>CANLNM010000021.1 GCA_947492475.1 uncultured Paracoccaceae bacterium | reverse complement strand
ACTGTCCGTCGTCAGGTTTTAGGGAACCAATGGCGGGCTAATCTAAGAGAGCGTTTGGCTCATCTGATTAGTTTGATTATGCGGCTTGCTGGCGGTGATGCAAGCGTCGCGCTTCGATGGTATTTCGTTTGATCCTTTCCCTTTGTTTTAGAATGGCTTTGTCACGCCCATAGTAGACATCGGCAGTTGTGACGTTATTCAAGCTCTCGTGATAGCGCAGGTGATTGTAATGATCGACGAAGTCTGCGATCTGGGCCTCCAGATCACCCGGCAGGAAGTAGTTTTCCAGCAGGACGCGGTTTTTCAGGGTTTGGTGCCATCGTTCGATCTTACCTTGGGTTTGTGGATGATATGGCGCACTACGGGAATGCTTCACGCCTTTGTCTTGCAACCATTCTGCCAGATCGCCCGAGACGTAACTGGAGCCGTTGTCGCTGAGCAGGCGTAGCTTGTGAACGACATGAACTTGATCGCAGCTAGA
>CANLNM010000020.1 GCA_947492475.1 uncultured Paracoccaceae bacterium | reverse complement strand
ATTCGCGCATCTGCGCACCAATTCCGTGCGCGCCCCCACAGAACCCAGACCCCCGGGTCGGTTTGCGCGGATTTCAAGCTTTGTTTCAAAGAAAAATCCATCCCATTTCTGTGATCAGCCCCCCCCTTTTAATCCCGCCAAACATGCCCCAAATCCTAATCATCGAAACGCGGTTCCTCCCGCCGCACACAATCAGGCAAATCGCCTAACACACAGACACACAAAGGAAATATCATGACTAAATTCGCACTTATCGCCGCCCTGACCGCTTCTGTAGCTGCCGCTTCTGCTGCTTCCGCTGACAGCAACTTCTCTTTTGACGCCGCACAAAACTCTGGTTCGATTTTGGAACTGGGCGTTGTGAACTCCGCCGCTGACGGCGTGATCGAAGTCTACGATTACCGCTTGGGCGAGCAGGGCAAATTGCTGGCCGTAGAGAGCGTCCACGCCGGCGCAAACCGCGACACACGCATCAACCTGAACTCTGAGCCCTTCGGCGACGTTCTGGCCGTGCTGAAATCCGGCGGCCAGGTTCTGGCAACTCAACAGGTCGACGTCCGCGCAAACTAAGCGC
>CANLNM010000019.1 GCA_947492475.1 uncultured Paracoccaceae bacterium | reverse complement strand
GCCATCATGGCTAAGGAAAAGTTTGAACGTAGCAAACCGCACGTAAACATCGGCACAATCGGTCACGTTGACCACGGTAAGACAACGCTGACAGCTGCGATCACCAAGCAGTTTGGCGACTTCAAAGCGTATGACGAAATTGACGGCGCGCCCGAAGAGAAAGCCCGCGGCATCACCATCTCAACAGCCCACGTTGAGTATGAGACAGAAAACCGTCACTACGCCCACGTTGACTGCCCCGGCCACGCCGACTACGTCAAAAACATGATCACCGGTGCGGCGCAAATGGACGGCGCGATCCTGGTTGTGAACGCGGCTGACGGCCCAATGCCACAAACCCGTGAGCACATCCTGCTGGGTCGCCAGGTTGGCATCCCGTACATGGTTGTTTACATGAACAAAGTTGACCAGGTTGACGACGAAGAGTTGTTGGAACTGGTTGAAATGGAAATCCGTGAGCTGTTGGATTCATACGAATATCCTGGCGACGACATCCCAGTGATCCCTGGTTCGGCTCTGGCCGCTCTGGAAGACCGCGACGATGCGATCGGCAAAGATTCCATCAACAAACTGATGGCCGCTGTTGACGAATATATCCCAACACCTGCTCGTGCTGTTGACCAGCCGTTCCTGATGCCAATCGAGGACGTGTTCTCGATCTCTGGCCGTGGTACAGTTGTAACTGGCCGTGTTGAGCGTGGCGTGATCAACGTTGGCGACGAAATCGAAATCGTTGGCATCAAAGACACATCCAAAACCACATGTACGGGTGTTGAAATGTTCCGCAAGCTGCTGGATTCCGGCGAAGCTGGCGACAACATCGGCGCATTGCTGCGCGGCGTTGACCGTGAAGGCGTTGAGCGTGGTCAGATCCTGTGTAAGCCGGGTTCTGTAACACCGCACACCAAGTTCGAAGCAGAAGCCTATATCCTGACCAAGGATGAAGGCGGTCGTCACACACCTTTCTTCGCGAACTACCGTCCACAGTTCTACTTCCGGACCACAGACGTGACCGGCACAGTTGAACTGCCAGCGGGCACAGAAATGGTGATGCCCGGCGATAACCTGAAGTTCAACGTTGAACTGATCGCCCCAATCGCCATGGAAAACGGCCTGCGCTTCGCCATCCGCGAAGGCGGCCGCACCGTCGGCGCCGGCGTCGTGTCAAAAATCATCGAGTAATC
>CANLNM010000018.1 GCA_947492475.1 uncultured Paracoccaceae bacterium | reverse complement strand
TCGGTGCCAACAAAGTTGTCGTCAAACCACAGCGTCGAGTTGCGCTTTTCAGCACCCCATTGGTAGTTGCGGAACACGATCTGGGTCACGGCGGGCCATTCTTCGCGGCCAATCGCGGTCAGTTCGTTCACCGCGATGCCAAAGGCGCCATCGCCAGAAAAGCCGATCACAGGCACGTCTGGGCACCCGATTTTCGCACCGATCACCGCTGGCAGACCATAGCCACAAGGACCAAACAGGCCGGGGGCCAGATATTTGCGGCCTTCGTTGAACGATGGATAGGCGTTGCCGATCGCGCAATTATTGCCGATATCCGAGCTGATGATCGCATCGCTGGGCATTGCCGCCTGAATCGCGCGCCATGCCATACGTGGGGACATCCAATCCGGTTTGTCAGCCCGCGCACGTTCGTTCCAGGTGGTGCCCGGATCGTCGTTTTCGTGGGTCAGAGATGACAATTCCTGCGCCCAAGCGGATTTGGTTGTGCCGATCAGGTTTTTGCGATCTTCGCGGCCTGCATCACCTGCTGCGTCGCCCAAACGGGCCAGGATGCCTTCGGCAACCTTTTTCGCGTCACCAACGATGCCAACAGTCACGTCTTTGGTCAGGCCAATGCGATCCGGGTTCATATCAACCTGAATGATTTTCGCATCGGTCGGCCAGTAATTGATGCCATAGCCGGGCAGGGTTGAGAACGGGTTCAACCGGGTGCCAAGCGCCAGAACAACGTCGGCTTTGCTGATCAGTTCCATGCCCGCTTTGGACCCGTTATAGCCCAGAGGACCCGCAAACAAAGGATGCGAACCGGGGAACGCGTCATTGTGCTGATAGCCCACACAAACCGGGGCGGTCAGACGTTCGGCCAGCTCTTTGGATGCGTCGATACCACCGGCCAGAACCACGCCAGCGCCGTTCAGGATCACAGGGAATTTCGCATCTGTCAGCAGATCCGCAGCGGCCTGCAGGGATTCGTCGCCACCAGAGGGACGTTCAAACGACACGATTTTAGGCAGATCGATGTCGATGACCTGGGTCCACATGTCGCGCGGGATGTTCAGCTGAGCCGGCGCGCTTGCGCGTTTGGCGTTCATGATCACACGGTTCAGAACCTCGGCCACACGGGTCGGGTCGCGCACTTCTTCTTGGTAGCAGACGCAATCGGCGAACATGCGCATCTGTTCCATTTCCTGGAACCCGCCCTGACCGATGGTTTTGTTGGCCGCCTGAGGCGTGACCAACAGCAACGGTGTGTGGTTCCAATAGGCGGTCTTAAC
>CANLNM010000017.1 GCA_947492475.1 uncultured Paracoccaceae bacterium | reverse complement strand
ATGAAATTTTTTTGCTAGAAAAATTGTGATCAGGGATTTGGCGGCTTTTGTTGCTGGTTTTCACGGGCAGGTGAGGGGGATGGGGCGAATTTACTATCCCCTGACACATGGCCAAAAACGCAAAAAGGCCGCCCCGCAGGGCGACCTTTCTACATTCGGGATAACAGGGGACTTAGTTATCGCGAATATCGACGTCTGTGGTGGCCAGGATTTGACCGCTGTCGGATTTCAACACGGCAATCACGTCACCAAAGGGTTCAGAGCCCAAATCAACACGCGTGTCGCGGTTGGCGCCGGCATGGACGTCTTCGGTGCCCAGCAGTTTGCCTTGGACGCCGAGGCGGAAGTCATAGATTTCAACGGTGCCGGGAACTTCGGAAACGACAATCCCCAGATCCAGGGTTGATCCGCTGTCCTGATTTGCATCCAGCGTGAAATAGCTGTTGGCAAGAGCAGAGGATGCACCAGCGATGGTTGCGGTCAGGGCGATGGCGATAGCAAATTTAGTCATTGGGTGTCCTTTCAGATCAGAGACATTGTTTTGGATGCGGCGTCGTGTGTTGTGTGTGTCGTGGTGTGCCGCGTTTCGATGATTAAGATTTGGGGGGAAAGCGCAGGCAAAGAAAGACGTCGGGCGTCACACTCAAGTGATGCCAAAGTGACCGGTAACAAACCTTGAAATTGAGGGGGCTATGACGGGCTCTGGGTTGTGTGCGCCGATGCGTGGTAAAGTCGGGATTTACGTGCATATGTGCTGATTTGCACCCTCGTAAGCGTGCATAATCTTCACAAAATAAAAACGCACATCAAAATGTGAGCCCCCAACTGTGTCAGAGGGCTCTCACTTGCGTGAAGGTATGTGCCTGAAATGAGAGGTATTTTACGATCAGGTGATCGCTTCGAGCCGCTCTTTGGACATGTCGCCGGGGACAATTGTAAAGGGAATCGGCAAGGATCCCGCGCTGCGGGTCAATGCCGTGACCAATGGGCCGGGGCCCTTTTTGTCGGTGGCCGCGCCCAGAACCAGAACGCCGATTTCTGGGTCATCCTTGATTTGGGACAGAATTTCCTGAACGGCTTCGCCTTCTCGGATCACCAATTCAGGATCAACACCCTGACGGTCGCGCATCCATTTGGCGAAAACCTCGAAATGGACCACAATCCGTTCGCGCGCTTCTTCGCGCATAATTTCGCCCACGCCGATCCAGTGATTGAATTCTTCTGGTGCGATGATCGACAGCACCTCAACCCCACCGCCAGTATGGGCAGCCCGCATAGCGGCAAACCGCATTGCATTCAGGCATTCACGGCTATCATCAAGAATAACAAGGAATTTACGCATCAAAGTCCCTCCAACGTCGGCATACTGTGCCGTAGCAACAGGTCAGTGGCAATGGCGTTTTCGATTTATGGGCGAGGCTTGCCCAAAAAAGGGGACATACGAAAAAGGGCCGCCCTTTCGGACGACCCCCACACGACACCCTTTCGGCACGTGTATTCGTTGGTTGACGGCGCTTAGTTTGCGCGGACGTCGACCTGTTGAGTTGCCAGAACCTGGCCGCCGGATTTCAGCACGGCCAGAACGTC
>CANLNM010000016.1:0-2500 GCA_947492475.1 uncultured Paracoccaceae bacterium | reverse complement strand
TAGGCATGACCAGGATGAAGGTTAGGTAACACTAACTGGAGGTCCGAACCCACACCTGTTGAAAAAGGTCGGGATGAGTTGTGCCTAGGGGTGAAAGGCCAATCAAACTCGGAGATAGCTGGTTCTCTGCGAAATCTATTTAGGTAGAGCGTCGGACGAATACCCTCGGGGGTAGAGCACTGGATGGGTAATGGGGACTCACCGTCTTACTGATCCTAACCAAACTCCGAATACCGAGGAGTAATATCCGGCAGACACACTGCGGGTGCTAACGCCCGTAGTGGAGAGGGAAACAACCCTGACCTACGACTAAGGCCCCTAATTCATGGCTAAGTGGGAAAGCAGGTGGGACGACCAAAACAACCAGGAGGTTGGCTTAGAAGCAGCCATCCTTTAAAGATAGCGTAACAGCTCACTGGTCTAAATAAGTTGTCCTGCGGCGAAGATGTAACGGGGCTCAAGCCATGAGCCGAAGTCTAGGATGCAATTTATTGCATGGTAGCAGAGCGTAGTGTGACATAGTTCCATGCGTCTTTAACCTTCTTCGGAAGGTGTTGGACGCAAGGAGCTTTCGATGAAGCCGGGGCGTGAGCCATCCGGTGGAGAGATCACTAGTGAGAATGATGACATGAGTAGCGACAAACAGGGTGAGAGACCCTGTCGCCGAAAGTCCAAGGGTTCCTGCTTAAAGCTAATCTGAGCAGGGTAAGCCGACCCCTAAGGCGAGGCCGAAAGGCGTAGTCGATGGGAATCAGGTTAATATTCCTGAGCCAGTAGGACGTGACGGATCTCGAAGGTAGTTCATCCTTATCGGATTGAATGGGCTGCTGAGAGGTTCCTGGAAATAGCCCTACATGAGATCGTACCCTAAACCGACACAGGTGGACTGGTAGAGAATACCAAGGCGCTTGAGAGAACTATGTTGAAGGAACTCGGCAAAATACCTCCGTAAGTTCGCGAGAAGGAGGCCCGGTTTCTAGGCAACTGGAAGCTGGGGGCACAAACCAGGGGGTGGCGACTGTTTACTAAAAACACAGGGCTCTGCGAAGTCGCAAGACGACGTATAGGGTCTGACGCCTGCCCGGTGCCTGAAGGTTAAAAGGAGGAGTGCAAGCTCCGAATTGAAGCCCAGGTAAACGGCGGCCGTAACTATAACGGTCCTAAGGTAGCGAAATTCCTTGTCGGGTAAGTTCCGACCTGCACGAATGGCGTAACGACTTCCCCGCTGTCTCCAACATAGACTCAGCGAAATTGAATTGCCTGTCAAGATGCAGGCTTCCCGCGGTTAGACGGAAAGACCCCGTGCACCTTTACTACAGCTTCGCACTGGCATCAGGCACAATATGTGCAGGATAGGTGGTGGGCTTTGAAGCAGGAACGCTAGTTTCTGTGGAGCCTCCCTTGAGATACCACCCTTATTCTGCTTGATGTCTAACCGCGGTCCGTTATCCGGATCCGGGACCATGCGTGGCGGGTAGTTTGACTGGGGCGGTCGCCTCCTAAATAGTAACGGAGGCGCGCGAAGGTTGGCTCAGACCGGTCGGAAATCGGTCGTTGAGTGCAATGGCAGAAGCCAGCCTGACTGCGAGACTGACAAGTCGAGCAGAGACGAAAGTCGGTCATAGTGATCCGGTGGTCCCGAGTGGAAGGGCCATCGCTCAACGGATAAAAGGTACGCCGGGGATAACAGGCTGATGGTGCCCAAGAGTCCATATCGACGGCACCGTTTGGCACCTCGATGTCGGCTCATCTCATCCTGGGGCTGGAGCAGGTCCCAAGGGTATGGCTGTTCGCCATTTAAAGAGGTACGTGAGCTGGGTTTAGAACGTCGTGAGACAGTTCGGTCCCTATCTGCCGTGGGTGTAGGATACTTGAGAGGAGTTGCCCCTAGTACGAGAGGACCGGGGTGAACGTTCCACTGGTGGACCAGTTGTCGTGCCAACGGCAGTGCTGGGTAGCTATGAACGGACAGGATAACCGCTGAAGGCATCTAAGCGGGAAGCCCCCCTCAAAACAAGGTATCCCTGAGGACCGAGGTAGACTACCTCGTCGATAGGCCAGAGATGTAAGCGCTGTAAGGCGTTCAGTTGACTGGTACTAATGGTCCGATAGGCTTGATTTGATCCAGTAATAGCAAGGCATTACTCGGACAAAAGCATACACAAACAATGTACGAAACTTGGAACTGATGTTAAGGGCGACCAAAAAAGTCGCCCGTGTTCTTTCCTTGGTTTGGTGGTCATAGCACGAGTGAAACACCCGGCTCCATTCCGAACCCGGCCGTTAAGCACCGTTGCGCTGATGGTACTGCATCTTAAGGTGTGGGAGAGTAAGTCACCGCCAAACCTAGAAAAGAACAAATTCTCTCTAAACGATATCAAAATCCCCAATCAAACACCCTGGGGAATACATCCTTGGCGCGGGATGGAGCAGCCCGGTAGCTCGTCAGGCTCATAACCTGAAGGTCGTAGGTTCAAATCCTACTCCCGCAACCAATGAA
>CANLNM010000015.1 GCA_947492475.1 uncultured Paracoccaceae bacterium | reverse complement strand
TTTCGCCGTCGGTTTTGATTTCAGGCTGGTTGGTGCCGATATGGCTTTTGCCGCCGTCAAACCAGATGATGTCAAAAGATGTTTTTTGCATTTACCCGAAGTGGCATGCGGTGTGTGGTTTGTCAAAAAACGGCCGCGCCCCCTAGAGCGCGACCGATCAGGGAAAGAACCTGATTATAACGCTTCTGCTTTGACCAACGAATGCACATCTTCGACACGGGCGGTGTCCAGATCGCTTTCTGAGATCCCGAATTCCTGCTGCATCAAGGATTCAATGCCGCGCACCATGGCCGTTGCATCCAGACCGTAATACCGCATCAGATAGGGCCGCGATCCGCCATGGGCGTAGGTGTCGTTCAGACCCAACCGCACAAGACGTTTGCCAACACCCGCATCGGCCATCGTTTCGGCAACCAATGATCCGATGCCGCCTTCGGTGACGTGATTTTCAAGCGTAACCACACCGTGTTTCACAGATGAAATGTGATCCAGCAAAGCCTTGGAATCAAAGGGTTTGATCGTGTGCAAATGCAGGTGACGGATCGACAGGCCTGCCTTTTGCAACGCAGAACGCGCGCGCATTGCCTCTTCTGTGCAGATGCCGGATGTGACCACAAGGATGTCATTGCCTGAGGACAATTCGCGCATTTCGCCGACCTTGATTGGGGTGTCAAACAATCGCGGCACGGATCCGCGCAGAACCCGGCACCAAACGGGGCCATCGATACTGTCTGCGGCTTCGCAGATGCTCTCAACTTCGGTGGCATCACCGGTTTCAAGGATGGTCATATTCGGGATCGACCGCATGACGGAAATGTCTTCTATTGATTGGTGCGTCATGCCGCCGGGTGTGGTGACCCCGGGCAAAAACCCCATCAGCCGGACCTTGCGCCGGGGATAGGCAATAGACGCCATCAGCTGATCATAAGGGCGGCGATACATAAACACCCCAAAGGTATGGATAAACGGGCGAAACCCAGCCAGACCCAGCCCCCCGGCAAAGCTCAGCATGTTTTGTTCGGCCATACCCATCGACAGGAACTGATCCGGGTGGCGATCGCGAAAACCGTCAATTTCACAGGACGACGTCAAATCAGCGCTGAGGCACAGGATGTCTTTGTTTCCGGCGGCGAATTTTTCAAAGGCCGAGGCGTAGGGGCGGGATACCATTTCTACCATGTCTCAGGCTCCTTAATGTGCGTATTCAACGGGATCGACACCAAGATCTTTGGCAATCGATACATTCATGCGGGCGCGTTCGTCTTCGGATTTGAACCGGACATAATGCAGACGGGGGAACCGCTCTTGTAGGATTGGCATCGCGTTATAGGGATTGGTGCGGGCCAGAATAATCAGCGGTTTGCCGTCGTGTTTTTCACGGGCGGCGTCGCGCATTGCGGTCAAATCATGCCCGTCAATTTCGATACAGGCCGCGCCAAAGTTCTGGAATTTGGTTTTGATATCACCGACTTCCATCACGCTGTCCATCGCGCCGTCACATTGCTGATCATTCACATCCATGATGGCAAACAGGTTGTCGATGCCATGATGGGCGGCCGATTGCACGGCTTCCCAGGTTTGGCCTTCTTGCACTTCGCCATCTGACATAAAGACCCATGTACGGCCCGCATCGCCCCGCAGTTTGCGCCCATAAGCCAGCCCCGCGCCGGTGGATAGGCCGATGCCCAATGTGCCGTTATGCACCTCCATGCCGGGGCTGTGTTCTGCGCCGATCATTTCCACGCTAGAGCCGTCTTTGTTAAACATATCCAGCCCTTCGGGGGCCATTCGACCCACTTCGATCAATGTTGCATAGGCGACCAATGCGTAATGCGCCGGGGCAATAAACAGACGATCAAATTCCGGGGTGGCCGGGCCGTTATACCCTGCACCTGTGTGGTAATCTGGGTTGCTCGCAGAGGGGACGCCTTCGAAATCTTTAGGGATCATCGGCAATGTTGGCGCGCCCAGGTTCAGCTCTTCGTTATAAAGCCAAGCCAGCTGTTCGCCCGCTGAACACGCCTGAGACAGATAGCCCCCATTGTTTCGCATGGAATGTTCAAAAACACGGCGACGGATGCCCAGTGCGACCTCTTCAGTGGTCTTTTCGTTGCGCATTGCGCGACCTCCTATTCAAAAAATGAGGAATTCGATATTGTCCAATTGCGTAACATATGACATATTAGTTTACAAATGTAAAAGTGAATTATCTTATGACGCATCACGACGGCCGCTCAAAAACGTTAAAAACCGTGGCGCATTGGGGCGGCTATGAAATCCGCGATTCAAAGGATGGCGCACAGCTGGTGCCCAATCCAAGCGACACAACACCATCGGTTATTGGCCGCGGCTGGCAATCGGCGATGCAGGACAAACGCACCCGCATTTTGCAACCGGCTGTGCGCGCGGGCTGGCTAAACGGGGATGCAGGGGCGGCGCGCAATGACGATGCGTTTGTGGCTGTGCCTTGGGACGAAGCGCTGGATATGGCCGCCGCTGAAATTGCCCGCATTGCGCGGGATCATGGAAACACCGCGATTTTTGGCGGTTCTTATGGCTGGGCCAGCGCGGGGCGGTTTCATCATTGCCATTCGCAATTGCGACGGTTTTTGAACCTCGCGGGCGGATATGTCGGCCAAAAAGACACCTATTCACATGCCGCCGCCGAGGTTCTGTTTCCCTATATCACCGGCATGACCAACAAAGAGACCGAAGAAAACGCAACCAGTTGGCCCCTGATCGCGGATAATTGCACGTTGCTTTTGGCCTTTGGCGGGGTTTCCGGCCGCACCGCGCAGATTGCGTCGGGGGGAACGTGGACGCACGAGGTGGACGATTGGGTCAGCCAAGCCGCAGAGAATGGCATGCAAACGATCAATGTATCGCCGCTTAGGTCCGATTATCAGAGCCAAAATAGCACAACTTGGCTGTCCATCCGACCGGGCACGGATGTGGCTTTGATGCTGGCGCTGGCCTATGAATTGGTCCGCAATGACCTGCAGGATCAGGACTTTCTGGATCGATACACAACCGGCGCGGACGTTTTTATCAACTATGTCACGGGCCAATCTGACGGCATCGCCAAATCCCCAGATTGGGCGGCAGATATCTGTGACATCGCGCCGGGCGATATCCGGTCCCTGGCCCGCAAATTGGCCGCGCATCGGGTGATGATTTCTGTCGCTTGGGGGGTGCAACGATCAGACCACGGCGAACAACCGATCTGGTGCGCCTTGGCGCTGGCCTGCCTATTAGGGCAGATCGGCCAGCCGGGTCTGGGTTTTGGATTTGGGTATGGGTCAACGGCACCACCCGGCCGACCCAAGCGATTTATCAGCTGGCCCGCCATGCCGCAGGGCCGCAACCCGGTCAAAGATTTCATTCCCGTTTCTCGGATCGCGGATATGTTGCAAAGCCCGGGCGCGACTTATCGGTATCGGGGGGAAACGCGGCATTATCCCGACATCAAACTGGTCTATTGGGCCGGTGGCAATCCGTTCCATCATCATCAGGATTTGAACCAGCTGGAAACCGCGTGGCAGAAACCTGAAACGGTGATCGTGCAGGATCACAGCTGGACCGCAACCGCCCGTCGTGCGGATATTGTTTTGCCCGCGACTTCGCCGCTTGAACGTGAGGATCTGTTTCTAAACCGCCGGGATCCAAACCTGATTGCCATGCGCCAATTGATGCCCCCCCTTGGCGAGGCGCGACATGACCACGACATTTTCAGCGCCTTATCCCAGCGGTTGGGATTGCGGGACCAATTCACCGAAGGACGTGACGAAAACGGTTGGAAACACTGGATGTGGACCCAATGTCAGGCCGTGGCCCAGTCCGAAGGCTTTGAGCTGCCGTCCTATGAAACATTTCAACAGACGGGCCATTTTGTCATCCCTGACCAGGAACAGTCGCGCATTCTATTCAAAGACTTCATCACCGATCCTGTCAAAAACCCACTTGCGACTCCGAGCGGTAGGATCGAACTCTTTAGCCAACAGATCGCCCAGATGAACCTGCCTGATTGTGCCGGTCATCCAAAATGGTTTGCCCCGCAGGAATGGCTGGGCGCCGCAAAACCCGGCCAATTGCATCTGATTTCCAATCAGCCAAACACGCGCCTACACAGTCAGTTGGACAACGGATCAGAAAGCCGTGCGCGCAAAATTCAGGGCCGCGAACCCTGTCATCTGCACCCGGACACATGTGCGGCGCTGGGGCTGCAAGACGGCGACATCGTGCGGCTGTTTAATATGCGCGGGGCCTGCCTGTCGGCGGTGAAAACGGATGCGCAAATGCGGCGTGATGTGGTTGTTCTGCCAACCGGAGCATGGCTGGATATCCAAACAACCGGGGCAGGGCGCCTGGATGTGCATGGAAATCCCAACATGCTGACAATCGACAAAGGCACGTCAGAGCTGGCGCAGGGCAACATCGCACATACCGCGTTGGTATCGGTTGAAAAATGGACGGGTGCATTGCCGGATATCCGCGTCTTTGACCCGCCACGATTTGCGCCCATGCGCCCCCCTCATCAAGGAGACACAACATGACGCCGCTTTGGCTTGGAATTGATGTCGGAACAACGGCCATAAAGGCGGCGCTTTATGGCGCTGACGGTGTTCAGGTCGGCTATGGCGAATGCGCAAGTGACGTCGCAACGCCCCAGCCCGGCCAGTCCGAACAGGATATGGACCAAGTGTGGCAAGGCGTGTGCCGCGCGGTGAAACAGGCGGTGCAATCAGTGGATGTTGCCCGAATAGAAAGCGTAGGATTGGCCGCGCAGGGTGATGGTTTCTGGAGCCTTGATGCCGATGGCCGCCCCAATGGACCTGCGATTTTGTGGAATGACACGCGCGCGGCCGCCAATCTGGCGGAGCTCAGCGCCGCTGATCTGGCCGTCATTGCGCAGGCCTGTCACACGTCTTTGTGGCCCGGAACCGTTGGGCCAATCTATCGCTGGCTCAAACAAAACGCCCCAGAACGCGCGCAGAATGTGGCCCATATCATGCATTGCGCCGGTTGGGTTGGCTATTGTCTGACCGGTCACATGGCGGTGGATTTTTCAGATGCCTCCATCCCGTTTTTGAATTTGCACGATGGTCAAAGTCATGATGGCCGATATTCAGACAGCGCGCTGGCGGCATTGCGGGTCAGCGACTTGAAATCAGCCCTGTTGCCCCCACAATCAGCGCAAACGCAGCTGGGATTGATATCTGCCAAGGCCGCGTTGGAATGTGGCCTGCCCGCGGGCCTGCCTGTTTCTGTCGGCACGTTGGATTTATCCGCCATGATCGTTGGCATGGGCATGGATCAGCCCGGCGATACAATGATGATCCTCGGCACAACGGCCGTGGTTAACATTTTGACCGACAGCATTGCCCCAGATGATCGCCCCGTGGGCGCGACGGCATTTCACGCAAACGGCCAGACATTGACGCGCATCCTTGCTCCGACGACGGGGGCCGCGGCCTTTGACTGGTTCTGCGCTCTGCATCCCCAAACATTGGGCGGCGAAACCCCCGCTGAAATCGCAGGCAAATTAAATGCCTTGGCCAAAGACGTGCCAGCGGGTGCAAATGGGGTCACGTTTCTACCGCATCTAAACGGGGAACGCGCCCCGTTTGTGGCACCGGACGCTACCGGCGTGTTCTTTGGTCTGCGCACCACCAGCACCAAGGCAGATATGGGGCGCGCCGTTATGGAAGGCACGGCCTTTAGCCTGCGTGATTGTTATATGTCGGAATGTGGCCACCTGCCCAAAACAACCATTCGGCTGACCGGGGGCGGGTCCAAAAATGCGCTTTGGTGTCAGATCATCGCGGACGTCATGCAAATCCCCATAGAAGTCAGCGGCGCGTCCGACCACGGATTGTGGGGCGCGGCCTGTTTAGGGGCGGCGGCCAATGGCAAAGGCATCGCCAGCCAGATCGCCAAACGCACCGAACAGAGCATCGTCTATGATCCAACCCCCGCACATGGTCCGGCCTATGACGCGGCTTTTGCGACTTATCGAACTCTTTCAACAGCGGCCCAATCGCTTTGGACTCAACCCTCTAAGGAAATGCAATGACCAACATGATGAAAGCCGCCGTTTATCACGCGCTTGATGATATCCGCCTCGAAGAGCGTCCGGTGCCGGAAATTGGCCCCGAAGAAGTGCTGCTCAAGACGCTGGCATGTGGCTTATGTGGTGGGGAAACCATGGCGTGGTACAAAAAGTCCGACCCCAAGGTGCTGGGCCATGAACCCATCGGAGAAGTGGTCGAAGTCGGTGCGCAAGTGACGGATTACCAGATCGGTGACCGGGTTTTCATCAACCATCATGTGGGTCGGGTGGATAGCCATCTGTCGCGTCGGGGACATTTCACACGGGATCCGTTTTATGCTTCAATGAAGTTAGACCCCGGCGGGGTCTGCGAATATTACCGCGTCACGGCCCAGCATTTGCGGATGGATGCCCATAAATTACCGGATAACATTTCAACGGATGCGGCTGTAACGATTGAACCCTGGTCCTGTGTCATGTCCGGGCTAAAAGTGTGCAACATCCAACCCGGCGATACGGTTGCCGTCGTGGGGGCAGGGTTTATGGGGCAGGGGTTTGTCCATCTCGCGCCGTTTTTTGGTGCGGGCAAAGTCATCGCGCTGGATTTTTCTGATTGGCGTCTGGAAAAGGCGAAATTCTTTGGGGCGACCCATACGATCAACCCAAAATCCCAAGATGCCGTTCAGGCGCTGCGCGACGCCAATAACGGGCGTTTGGCGGATACGGTGATCGTGATCGCCCCGTTCCCGCAGGCTTGGGCCGATGCGGAAAAACTGGTTGAGGTCGGGGGCACATTGCATCTGGGCGCGCCCTTGGCTCCGGGCACCGATTGGGTCCGCGAAGGCAGCCGGGCCTATTTTGATCAGATCACGATCACGTCGCGCTATAGTTCTGATCACACAGATACTTATAGCTATATTCGCCTGCTCGAAGCGGGGCGGATCAAGGCCGACGAAGCGATTTCACATCGTTTTGACATCAAAGACAGTGCCGAGGCGTTTGAAATGCTGCGCAAGGCCGAAAAATCTCTGAAAATTATCGTATATCCCCATGGGATTCCGGAGGATCAAAAAGATGCTTGAGGCGTTAAAGCAAGAAGTCTGTGACCAGAACCATGAATTGCCAGCCAATGGGCTGGTGGTCGGGTCGGGCGGCAATGTATCAGGTCGTGATCCAGAAACGGGCCTGATTGTAATCAAGCCATCAGGCGTGAAATTCAGCAAACTGACGCCCGAAACCATGGTTGTGGTCGACATCGATGGTAACGTGATCGAAGGCGAAAAGAAGCCGTCCGTGGATACCGGCGTGCATCTGTATATCTATAAAAACCGCCCCGACGTTTTTGGCATCACACACACCCATTCCCCTTATGCCACGTCATTTGCTGCGCGCGGCGAACGCATTCCGGCGGTGTTGACACCGATCACCCATATGTTGGGGCGCGATGTGCCCTGTTCCCGCTATGCCACCCCGGGCGAAGTTGACACAGGCCAGGCTGTGGTTGACGCCGCGGATGGGGGCTTTGCGGCGCTGGTTCAGGCCCATGGCGTGTTTACGATGGGCACATCAGCAACACAGGCCACATCGATCGCCATGTATCTAGAAGAAGCCGCAATGACGACGCATCTGGCCATGTGTCGCGGTCCGGTGGACGAATTGCCACAGGAAGAAATAGACCGATGTTTCCAATGGTTCCGCAAGAACTATGGCCAAGAGGGTCAGAAAAAAGTAAACGCATAGGATGGCTCGATCCGATCAAACCCGTCAAAGAGATAAAGATGCGCAACTGGCGAATGTTGCTTTGCTGTATTACGGCGAAGGCCTGACACAGAGCGAAATCGCAAAGCGCATCGGCGTGTCCAGACCGACAGTGGTGAATATGCTGCGCGATTGTCGCGAACGGGGGATCGTGGAAATTCGTGTCGGCGGGGATGTTCTGTCTGGGTCAAACCTGTCGCGCCAGCTTTGCGAAAAATTTGGCCTACAAGACGCCTATGTCGCCCAAGCGCGATCCGGCAAATCCCGCGCCGCAACCCTACCACAGGTCGCGCGGGTTGGGGCAATGGCGGTCAGTGATATCGTCAAATCCGGCGATGTTGTCGGCGTGGCATGGGGGGAAACCATCAAAGCGGTTTCTCTGGCCATGAACCAAAGCGGGTTTCAGGACGTCACCGTCTGTCAGATGATCGGATCAATGGTGTCTGACCGCGTGCCCACATCCGAAGATTGTTCGATCAGGATTGCGAAATCTTTGAACGGGGATTGCTACACATTGCATGCGCCTGCGGTTCTGTCTTCGGCAGAATTGGCCGACGCATTGCGCAACGAACCCACCATTGCTGCGCAACTGGAACGGCTGCAACATCTGGATGTCGCGATTTTTTCTGTCGGCAACACCAAAGTTGACACTCATCTGGTCGCCGCCGGTATCGCCGAGGCCCAAGAGCTGGACAAAGCCGTCACTGCAGGGGCGATGGGCGTTTTATGTGGGCGCTACATTTCGGGTGACGGACAGGCCCTGGGGTTACCCCCAGAGGATCGGCTGATTGCGATTGAAATTGAGCAGCTGAAAAAAGCCGAACGAAAACTGTTGGTTGCAGCCGGGAATGACCGTGTAGAAGCGGTCGAAGCCGCTATTTCTGGCGGGCTCGTCACCCATTTATGTGTTGACGAATGCCTCGCGGAATTTTTGCTGAGCCGCTGAACACGCGCCTTTCATGACATGAAAACGGATGGATAGACGGGAAAATCAGACCGTCTGTTGGAACCTGCATTGCATACCTTCATCTTTCTTATGACAAAACATTTGACAAATGTAAAAGTCAGGAACTAAGCTCGTGGCAACTCTGGGAGGTCAGAGATCATTGGACAGTAAAATCCAAAGGGAGGATAGAATGTCGAATTCTAAAGTAAGCTACATTTCACGCCGCACCGTGCTCAGAGGTGGTGTCGCAGCTGGCGCTGCCTTGGCTGCCCCAACCTTTTTTGTAGGCAAAGCCCATGCGTCGACCGAAAAGCTGAAGATCGGGATCATTCCCGCCTATTCCTTTGGGCTGTATTGGCTGATTCAGGATCAGGGCTTTGCGCCCGGCGTTGATATGGAATTCAGCGTATTCCCATCCGGCCCACCCGCGATCGAAGCAATGGTAGGGGGGTCTGTTGACGCCATCACCGTTGGATCCGTGCCACCTTTGGCTGCGATGGCCCGCCGGGTTGCCGATTTCCGCGAAATTTCGATCTGTGGCGACGCATCTGGCCTGTTTACGATTGTTGGCAAACCCGGTCTTGAATCGCTGGCTGACCTAGAAGGCAAAACCATTGCCGTCACTTCTGGTTCAAACTTTGACTTCTTCCTTGGGGTTGCTCTGGAACAGGCGGGCCTTGCGGATATGCCGCTGAACAGGATCAACATGGAACCAATTGACGCCCAAGCCGCGTTGATTGCCGGCGCTGTGGATGCCACCGTACCATTGGCCACGTCCCGAAAGTTGATCTTTGACAAATTGCCCGGTGCCAGCATGTTGGCGGATGGATCCGCGATGCCCATCGACGCCCGCCCGTCGATCATGGACGTCTTTATGACAACCCAGCAAACCATCGACGCCAAAGAAGAGGCCCTGACCCAAGCGGTCGCTGCGTTCCACAACGAAGCGGTCGGAATGCTGCGCGAAGACAATGCCGCAGTTGTTGATCGTATGATCGCATGGCAAGAAAGCGTCGGCCGCGCAGGCGTCACCGCACCAGAGGTCGAACCGCTGTTGAATGGCTATTTCTACTTCAACACTGAAGAAATCAAAGATGTATACGCCCAAGGTTTGCTGAACAATGCACTGGACGTGCAATCGCGGTTCCTTGTCGACAATGATCGCATTCCCAACATGCCTGATCTGGATGCATTGGTTAGCGATCAGATCGTAAGCAAACTCTGAAATGAAAATCTTAGACCTATTAACCTCAAGACGCCTGCAATTGGGCGTCTTGTCGGTGGCATTGGTGTTTGCGGCTTATGTCTGGTTGACCAATCAGCCAGACAATAACCCGGCATTGCTGCCGCCGATTTCGGACATCGTAAAGTCCTTTTTCGTCAATCTTGAATCCGGCAACTTAACCCAAGCGCTGGGGGCAAGCCTGTACCGCATTTTCCTTGGCTTCTTTTTTGGAACCACGGGGGCGTTGATTGTTGGCTGTTTGGTCGGCTGGTATAAAACCGTTGAATATCTGGTTGATCCCCTGATCGAAGCCCTGCGCCCAATCCCGCCACTGGCCTATATCCCGATCATTATCATCTGGTTCGGCATCGACGAATTTAGCCGTGTGTTGATCATTTCGATCGCCTGTTTCATGGTCTGCGTTGTGAATGTCATCGCGGGTATGAAAAACGTCCCCCAAGTCTATGTGGACGCGGCCGCGACCATGGGTGCCAATCGTTTCCAGATTTTCCGCACCGTGGCCATTCCGGCCGCGACTCCTTTTATTATCACGGGCTATCGCATCGCATTGGGGGCAGCTTGGACCACGCTTGTGGCCTCTGAATTGCTGGCCGCGCAGAATGGGTTGGGATTTTTGCTTCAAGAGGGGCGTCGTTATTTCCTGACGGATCAAGTGATGATGATCATCGTCATCATTGGCAGTTGCGCCTTTATCATGGATCGGATTTTCCGCCGCATTCAAGCCTATCTCATGCAATGGTCGGAGGCGCGTGAATAATGCCCGAAATCAAAACCAACAATCTGACCCATACTTTTGGCAAAGGTGGCCATGACGCGCTGACGGTGCTTGAGGATATTGATCTGACGTTTGAATCCGGCAGTTTCAATTCAATCATCGGCACATCGGGCTGCGGCAAATCCACATTGCTCAAAATGATGGCGGGGCTGTTTGATCCGTCCGATGGCGCGATGACATTGGATGGCGACGTGATCCAAGGCACCGACCGCCGACGGGGGATGGTGTTTCAACAGGACGCGGTTTTTCCTTGGATGACGGTCGCCAAAAACATCTCTTATGGACCGCGCCTGCGTGGGGCCTCTAAGGCGCAACAGGCCGAAATCGAAGCCAAATGGACCGACATGGTGGGTCTCAAAGGGTTTGAGGATCGCTGGCCGCGGGAATTGTCCGGCGGCATGCGCAAACGGGTTGATATTGGCCGGGTCTATGCCAATGATCCCGATGTTTTGCTGATGGACGAACCCTTTGGCGCGCTGGACGCACAAACCAAAGAGCGGATGCAATCCGATCTATTGGAAACGTGGACCAAAACCAAAAAGACCGTCATCTTTGTGACCCATGACATCGAAGAGGCGATCTTCTTGTCTGATAAAATCGTTGTGCTTTCTTCGCGTCCCGGCCGTGTGCATCACATCGAAGACGTGGCTCTGGCGCGTCCCAGAACCGATGAAATGCGCCTGACGGATGAGTTCTTGGACATCAAACGTCGGCTTTGGGCGATGCTGGATCACTAGCGTTTCTTTGAACAAATCACAAAAGGACGTTCGCCTCGGCGCGCGTCCTTTTTTGTCTACGGTATAATTATTGGGTTTGGATCAATGACCGCGTAATAGGTCTTATGGTAAGTATTACCAGATCAAAATTTCACGACAGCGCTGCGAATTTACGAAAATCCAGACAGGCCAAACAAAAAAGGCGGCAAATGAATTGCCGCCTTTGATGGGTTTCTAAATGACAGGTCAGTTCACGCCTGCGATTTCCTTCAGCCGGTCCATCACTTCATCGCCAACCAATTCATTGCCCAGCTCTTCCCAGACAGGTTTCATGGCTTCGGCCCATGCGGCCCGCTGTTCATCGTTAAGGTAGTGAACGCCGACACCTTCGCCGGCAATAAATTCAGCGGCAGCGCCGTTGATTTCAGTGTTCATCGCCATGTTCCATTCTGTCGCATCCGCCAGAGCAGCCTGCACTTCGGTTCTCACATCGTCTGGCATTGCGTCCCACCACTGTTTGTTGGCCCCAACCAGATAGAACGAATACTGGTGATCCGTCATCGTGATGTGATCCACAAACTGATAGGTCGACGATCCGCGCCATGAATTTGGCGTTACTTCACCTGCATCGATCACACCCTGTTGCAACGCGGTTGGGGCTTCTGACCAGTTGATACCGACGGGGTTGGCCCCCACAGCTTCCCAGGTTTCCACAAAGATCGGCGCAGATTGCACGCGCACCTTCAGGCCCTCTGCGTCGCTTGGCAACAGGATCGGATCCTGCCCCTTATAACCCAGATCACGCGGACCGTTCATCCAGACGGCGACGATTTCGATGTTCTGACCATTGAGGCCCGGCATGATCGCTTCCCGGATGGTTGGATCGGCAACCGCTTCTTGGATCTTTTCTGGCGTGTTCAACATAAAGGGCAGCTGCAGCGCGGCTACGCGTGGCTCAACCGTGCTGTAAATACCGGCGGTTGGTGCAATAAGATGCGTCCCACCCAGTTGCAGACCCTGAATTTGGCTTTGCTGATCAAACAGCGTGCCAGAATGATGCATTTCAACATCGATCCGGTCACCCAGACGTTCCTCTAGCTGTTCGACCAGATAGTTGAATGTCTGACCCTTTAGGCCTTTGTCGTTGTTATCATTGGACATAACCATTTCGACTTCTGCCGAAGCGGTCCCCGCCGCAACGACCATCGCGGCCATGAATACCATTGGTTTTAGTGAGCGTGTGAACATTTTCTTCCTCCGTTTATAATCTGATTTAGGGGTTTATTCCGGCTCATTGAGAGAGACCGGGTAAGAACAATGAAAGCGTGGGTATGTACGTCACCAACAACAGCGTGATGATTGTGGCCCCCATCCACGGCAGCGTTGCACGGAACACCTGTAGCGGTGGGATGCCTGAAATCGAGCTTGCAACGAACAAGTTGATTCCAACCGGCGGCGTGATCAATCCCAGCTCGATATTGACCACCATGATGATCGCAAAATGCACAGGATCGATGCCCAGACTTTCGGCTGCCGGAACCAGAAGCGGTGCAAAGATCAGGATCGTTGGCACACCTTCCAGAAAGAAACCGACCACAACCAACAGCAAGTTAACGCAGAGCAAAAACACAATCGGCGACAGGTTCATGTCCAGCACCGCTTGTGCCATTGCTGCGGGCAGGCCGATCTTGGTCAGGAAAAACCCGAACAAAAGCGCATTGGCGGTGATCCAGAAAATCATGCCGACACGTGGTCCGGTATCCGCAGTGATCCGCAGAATATCGCGCACGGACAATTCCCGATAGATGAACAACCCGATGAGCATGGCAAGCACTGCTGCGATGGCCGCCGCTTCGGTTGGGGTAAAGATCGCCCCGCCATCATAATAGATTCCCATCAAATCGAATTCAGGGAACCCATAGATGCCAAACACGATAAACACCGGAAGCGCCAGCGCAGGCAAACTGGAACGGAAGGCACGGGACAATTCGCCGGATGTTGCGCGCGCCTTGACGGCGATCCCTTCACGCCCCGCCAGGAAACGTGCGGTGAACAGCAGCAGCATCCCATAGATGATACCGGGGATCACACCCGCCAGGAACAAGGCAGGGATCGAGGTTTCGGTCACAAATCCATACAAAATAAGCGGGATCGACGGGGGGATCAGAATGCCAATCGACCCAGAAGTAGCCAACGCACCCACCGCGTATTTGGACGAATATCCCTCTTTTAGCAGCGATGGATACAGAATGTTGCCGACCGCCGCCACGGTGGCGGGGCTTGACCCTGAAATCGCTGCAAAGAAAATGCAGGTCAGAACGGTCGTCATCCCCAGACCGGCGCGCAAATGCCCAACCAAGGCCTGCGCCAGCGAGATCAGCCGTTGTACCAAGCCGCCTTTTTCCATCAAACCGGCCGCAAGAAAGAAAAACGGAATGGCCATCAAGGTGAAGTGGTTCAGGTTGGAAAATATTTTCTGCCCTACAATCCCATCCGGGATCGGAGCAAAAATCATGGACGCAATAATTGCCGATCCGCCAAGCGCCACCGCAATGGGGCCGCCAACCGCAATAATCACAAAAAATACGATAATGAGTGTCGCAAATGCCATTAATCCAGGGTCCCTTTTTCAGACAAGTCGCCGACAGCCCGCCGGAATGTTGCATCCGGCGCGTGGCTGGAAGGGTCAGTGACCAACGTCCACGCAACCAAACCGTAGCGGATCAACATAAGAAAAGTGATGATCGGAACGATCAGAAACGGGTAAACTTGCTTGATCCCAAGCTCTGGGTGTAACGCGTTGATCATGTTGATGAATTTGGCGTAAAATACACTGTCCCAGAGGAACACGCAGGACAGTAGAAACGCGCTGGCCAATGCCAGAACATTCAATGTTGCGCGCGCCTTTGGGCCGACGAGGTTGGGCACCAGATCCACCCGCGGGTGGTATCCTTCTCTGACGGCACGCACGGACCCGATCAACATCGCCCAGATCAAAGCCGTCACAAGTCCGGCCTCTAACCAATGGATTCCGGTGTTAAAGACATATCGCAAAACCACCTGCAGAAAGGCAAATGCCAGCCCTACAAGCGTCAGAGTCACCATCGACCAGATTTCGATTGTCGATAACAATCTGTCCAGTTTCTTGATCACGTATTCCTCCCTTACTGCCGCCCTACCCGGCAAAAATTAGTCCAAATGGGAAAACATCTTGTTGCCGGCAAATGGCAATTCTGCCCGCAAAATTGTCGATGTTTCGGCCTCTGTGATGTACAGGTGACGCCCCTCGGGGCCACCAAACGCACAATTCGCGGTTAGAATACCTTGCGGTGATCTGATCCGTATCATCGGCTCACCCAATCGAGACATGACCCAAACCGTGCCCAGCCCCATATGGCCAATGATCAGTTCCCCCCCCTCTCCGAGCGCCAGACCGTCAGGACCGGCAAGCCCGCCTGACAACTGGATGAACGTGCCGGTTTTAACGACGGTCCGGCCACCCGGGAGAAATCGAACACGCCACACCGCATTCATGCGGGTGACGGCAAGGTAAAGTTGTTGTTCCGTTTCATTAAAGACCAGCCCGTTGGGGCTGGGGATATTGGACAATAGGCAATCCAGTTCGCCCGAGGCCCGTTGGCAAAACAACCTGCCATATGGCGCATGAAGCCCGCTTTGACCTTGGTCGGTGAAATACAGATCCCCATTCGATGTGAAATGCAGATCGTTAACGCCGTGAAACCGCTCCAGGCCCGGCCGGGTCAGATATTTTTCAACCTTTCCCGAAATCGGGTCCATCACCATGATGCCATGGGCGTGATCGGCGATAAAAATTCGACCATCCTTGTGAATTTTCAGCCCGTTGGGTTCCCCGTCATATTCCGCAGCCACCGAAAATTCACCCTCTGGGCTGCATCGCAAAATGCGTCCATGGCAAATATCCACGCAATAAAGGTTCCCGGCGCGATCAAATGAAGGGCCCTCTAGAAAGGCGCGAAATGTTTTGCCCGGATGCTGCACATTCCCCCAATCCGAAGAGCTCTTCGGCGCGAGTTCGGCAGGGACACGCGCAAAAACATCTGCGGTTATGTCGGTAGGAGGCGGGAAAAACATAGGATCTCTCTGATTGCTTTTGTAATAGCGTAAATGCAAAGGTGACTTAAGATCAACTTAAAAAGGTAGTCCTTTAACATAATGACCACTCATTTCTCCATAACGGATGCCCATGTCCATGTTTTCCTTCCAGAAAAATATCCGCTGACACAGGTGCGTTCTTACACTCCGGGACCTGCCAACGTTGCGGATCTCGAAGCGCACCTAGAGCGAATCGGTGCCAAAAACGTTGTGATCGTCCAGCCAAGCCCCCATGGAATCGATAACCGGCCCAGCCTGACGGCGGTGCAGGATCTGGGGCGGGACCGGGCAAAATGCGTCTGTGTCATCGACCCAAAAACAACAACCAAAGAAGACGTCAAAGCCTTGGCCGATCTGGGGGTTTGTGGTCTGCGCGCCAACTTGAAAACCGCCGGAATTGATGCCATCGACAACGCGGCCCAACAGCTGCGTGACCTCGATCGGGTGATGATGGGCACGGATCTTATTTTGCAGGTCTTTCTACCGGTCCACGTGAACATCGCGCTGGCCCCATTGTTTAAATCATTGGGACGGCCAGTGATCCTGGACCACTTTGCAGGCCTGAAAACATCCAGCCCCACATTGGACACAGATATGGCTGGCCTTGCGGATGTGCTCTCTGCGTCGAACGTGTTCCTAAAGGTATCGGGCGCGTGCCGGGTTACGGATTATGCGGCGACGGCTGTCGCGCTGGATGATTTTGCCCCTGATCTATTTGCCACAGCGCGGGGTCGGGTGATTTGGGGCAGCGATTGGCCGCATACGGGAAAATCGGCAGAACGCGCCAAACGCCCCCTGTCTGAGGTCGAGCCATTTTTGAAAATTGACGACCAGAAAGGCCTGAAAGACATCCAACGATGGTCTGAAAATAACAATCATTTTCAAGAGATTACTAAATCAACCGCCGACGATCTCTTTGGGTTTTAGCGCCCACCCGCAATGTTGGCAGTGTAGCGAAACGAAAACGGTTCCACATAAAAGGATTCGCCGTGCAAAATGACCTGATTGTCATCAGTCATAATCGTATGTGAACGCACCAAGAGCGGCGCGCCGACGGCGATGTTCATGTCTTTTGCTTGCGTCTCATCTGCGCAAACGGCGCGCAACGCTGCCTCAATATGCCCAATGCGCAGCCCCAGACCTTCTTGGATGATCTGGTGGCCGCCTTGTGTTTCCAACGCATTCAGGGACACATCCCAGGTGATTTCTGGCGATAGAAATCGCACCTCAGACCCGATGCAAGTTTGGTTGGCAAATCTCAACCGATACAGACACATCAGCTCGGTCTCTGCCGGAACCCCGATCTTGCGCGCGACATACATGGGCGCCGGCGTTTTGGCGAAAGAAATCAGCCGGTATGAAACTTGGTCTCCGGCCACGGCCATTTCGCTTTCGAAGGATTGGATATTGTGCACATCCAATGCAACCTTGACCGACATGTCGTCAGAGGATCGCAACGCAAATGTCCCACGCCCCGGACGCCGTGAAACCACGCCTTCATTGGCGAGCCGCATCATTACCGCCTGAACGGTTGATCGGCTGACCGAAAACGCTGCGGCGATTTCTTTTTCTGTCGGAAGTTGAGCACCCGTGGCTATCTCACCGCTTCGAATATCTTGAACGAACTTGTCATAGATTTTCTGCTTTGCTGACATGTATCGGGTCCAATATTGCGTTCACGTTGACGGATCACCATTGTTAACTGGTCATCAATGTAACTTAAATGAGTAGCCATTTGGCGAACTTATTCAAGTTTTGAATCAATCCAAACATGTCGACAAGATACTGGGCAGGACACCCCCGAGCCGCAAAAGGTCCACTTCTTGTTGGGTTTCAACGGCGGCGTGGCACGGAATAATCTGGTCTGCGCCATCTGGTCGCATCCATTGTACAGGCATACTTGCGCGCACCTGCAGCTCAGAAACCGGGGCGTTGATCGCAAATGAATCATCCGCCGTGATGCCTGCATTTTGCGGGTCAAAATCCCCACTGATCTGAAGCGGCAAAATGCCCATCCCGATCAGATTGGTTCTGTGGATACGTTCAAAACTGCGGGCGATGACGGTGCGAACACCCAACAGCGCGACGCCTTTGGCGGCCCAATCCCGGCTCGACCCCATGCCGTATCGTTCACCCGACAAAAGCAGCGTGTTTTCGCCGGAATCGGCCAGTACCTGCGCGGCTTCGAAAACGGGCAAAACCTGTCCAGACGAAAGAATGGTTTCGTTCAGCGCCAGACCCGGTTTTAGATGGTTGCGCACCAGTTTGTTTGTAAACAAGCCGCGCACCATCACTTCCCAGTTGCCGCGATACGCCGCGTAAACATTCAGGTCCGTGGGCGGCGCGCCATGTTGGATTAACCATTCGCCAGCAGCGCTATCCGCAGAAATCGCGCCTGCGGGTGAAATGTGATCTGTGGTTATATCATCGCCCAAAACCATCAATGGTTTTGCCACATAATGACCCAACCGCGAGGTCTGATGCGATGTTGCAAATTTGGGGCGCCTTAGATTGCGTGACGTTTCATCCCATTGGAATCGCACTGTTTTCTGGGTCTGAATTCCATCCCATGCCTTGCTGCGACTGGCCGCCGCAAAAGATTGCGGAACATCCCCATCCACATGGGACCGGGAAAATATCTGATCGATTTCATCCTGATCTGGCCAGATATCTGACAGATAGACCGGCTGACCATCCGCATCGGTGCCCAGAGCATCGGCTGTTATATCGCCATGCAGGTTGCCCTTTAGGGCATAGGCGACAACCAAGGGGGGCGACGCCAAAAATCCGAGGTCAAGTTTTGGATGCACCCGGCCCGGAAAATTGCGATTGCCCGACAGGACCGCCGCGATGGCTTTGCCGTCCTCAAGCGCCTGTTCGATGACATCCGGCAGCGCCCCGGAATTCCCGATACATGTGGTGCAGCCGTGGCCAACGACATCAAAACCAAGCGCTGACAGGTTGGCGTCCAGCCCCGCCCGTTCCAACATGCCCCGCGCCGACGGCGACCCCGGTGCGAGCGATGTTTTGACCCAAGACGCAGGTGACAACCCACGCGCCTGAGCATTGCGTGCCAATATACCCGCCGCAATCAGCAGCGACGGATCAGACGTATTGGTACAGCTGGTGATGGCCGCGATTCCCACCGCTCCGTCAGGGATCACATCTGCGTTCTGGTCGACAGGGTGCAACGGGCGTCCGATGGTCTGTGACACACGTTTTGCAGCCTCAGCGGGCGCACAGCGGTCCTGGGGTCGTTGCGGTCCAGAAATAACAGTTGATATCGTCGACAGGTCTATATCAATAACCCGGTCGAATTCCGGCGACGCATCTGGATCAAACCACAGCCCCATGGCCTGGTAAACGGTTTCGATCCGGTCACAATGCACCGGATCGCGCCCGGTGCGCCTGAGATAGGCGAGGGTGTTCTGATCCACCGGGAAATACCCCGTAGAGGCCCCATATTCCGGTGCCATATTGGCGATGACAGCCCGGGTATCAGCGCTGAGGCTGGAAACCCCCGGCCCAAAGAATTCGACGAACTGGCCGGTTACATCCATCGCGCGCAGACGATGTGTGATCTCAAGTGCGAGGTCCGTTGCAAAAGTACCAGAGGCCAGTGTTCCGTGCAGATGCACGCCCACCGTTTTCGGCAAAGCGAGCGATACCGTTTGGCCAAACATCACGGTTTCGGCCTCTAATCCGCCGACGCCCCAGCCCAACACACCAATCCCGTTGATCATCGGCGTGTGGCTATCGGTGCCCAATAACATATCCGGATGCGCAAAATTGTCGTCGTTGATTTCCAGCAATGTCGCCAATTGTTCCAGATTGATCGTGTGCATGATGCCCGTGCCCGGCGGATGAACACGCAATCCCTGCAAGGTCTGTGATGCCCATTTCATAAAGGCGTATCGTTCTGAATTGCGGGCATATTCGTTTTTGGCATTCCGGCCGAACGCATCAACACTGGCATAGGCGTCCACGGCCAATGAATGATCAACCGAGACATCAACCGGCAAAGTCGGGGATAAAATCGCGGGGTCGCCCCCGGCCTCTGCGACGGCATCACGCATGCCAGCAACATCGGCCAATGCGGGGGTGCAGGTCGTATCATGCATCAGCAGGCGGTTGGGCCGAAACAGCATTTCACATTGCGACGGGTTTTGTCCGTTCAACGCTTCTAGCACTGGGTCCAAAGCCCCCCCAGCGCGGACATGGTTTTCAATCAGCAATCGCACCACAACAGGAAGCGAAAACAGCTTCTTTCCCAAAAGTTTGGGCAGATCAATAACTTGGAAGGTCTGGTCACCAAAACGGACGGGCAGATAGGTCATTTGTTTACTTTCGTAGATTTCGCGAGCCATGACAGAAGCAACGGGGCCAACATCAAAGCGAGCATGACGCGGAAAATGTGATGCACCCCGACAAATGCCACGTCTCTGTCAAAGCTCAGGGCGATAATCGACATTTCCGCCAAGCCGCCGGGAGAATAGGCCAATGTCAGCGCGACGGGGTCAACACCGACCCCCTTTGCCACCAAAAGCGCGCCGAAAAATGCGGTTCCGATCTGCAATGCCACCACCAGAATGGCCGCACCGAGGGCTGCGATCAGGCTGGTGAATGGCACCCCGGCGAACCGTGCACCCACATTGATCCCGATGAAAACCTGAATGACCGCCGTAATTGAACCTGGCACTTCGAAACTGGTGAGCCCCAGCAGGTGCAACGCGGCGCTGACCATCATCGGCACAAGCACAATAGGGGCCGGCATACGCACCCTGCCCCGCGCCACAAGTCCAGCAGCAATACACAGCCCAATCCAGCCCCAATCGGCAATCGACAACGCGGCGATGGCGTTTGTAGCGCCCATATTCACAGGCTCTATGGTTGCAATCTGACCAATCAACAGCGGAATAAGCAAAATCGCGAGCGCAATGCGCAGCGCATGCACAATCGCCACCCGCGCTTGGTCTGCGCCCTGTCGTTCAGACAGCAGCACCATTTCGGCGATCCCGCCGGGCATGGCACATAATCCGGCCGTGATCGGGTCAAATCGCGCAATTTTGCGCAGGGCCAAATACCCGGCCCCAAACATCACCGCCAGCGATACAATCAGCAAAACCAGCGTCGGCCACCACGCAGCAACAGAGCCGATCAATTCAACGGTGATAGACGCCCCCAACATCAACCCGATCGTTGCGCGGATGATATCCATAAACGTGTCCGGTTTGCGCACCGGAAGTCGCGCCAGCGATGCCACAGCCGTCACCAGCATGGCCCCGATCATCCAGCCCAGCGGGATCCCCGTGCGCGACACAAGCCACCCGGACAGGGCCGCCGTCACTACGGTCGCAAACATGGGCCCATATGTGTCGAACCGCGGAATCAGACCAGTTTCTTTTGGCTAAACAGCACCCCGTCTGCGTCCCCGTAAACCCAGTCTCCGGGCTTAAATTCAACACCGCCAAAGCTGATATTGCAGTCGGTTTTACCCCAACCTTCTTTGGCGCTTTTTACAGGGCTGGTCCCCAGAGCGAACACGGAAATATCCATTTCGTCAATTTCTGCGCTGTCTCGGATCGCGGCATTCAGGACCAACCCGGCCCATCCGTTTTTGATCGCCAGATCCGCCAGAATGTCCCCCAATAGCGCAATGCGGGTCGATCCACCGCCGTCAACAACCAAAACACGCCCTTCGCCGGGGGTTTCCAGCTGCGCACGCACAACTGTGTTGTCTTCAAAACATTTCACCGTCTGGATCGGGCCTGCGAAAAACGGCTTTTTGCCGAACCGCTGAAAAGGAAGGTGGACCAAAGTCAGGTCCGCTGCGTGATGGTCAATTAGGTCAGCCGTTTTCATATCTTGCTCACATGGATTTGAAAGTATTTTTAAGATCTTGGACGTCTTGGCCCGTCAAAAGCCGCGTTTCCTGACCGCGCAGCGTGATCAACAACTTTGCGGTTTCTTCCAGCTCTTCTGCCGCGCAAACCGCTGAAAACAGATCTTTGCCAGAAACAACCGGTCCGTGATTGGCCAGCAAAACGGCGGTATATTTACCACCAAGGTCGCGGATCAAATCACCCGATTTAGGATCCCCCGGTTTCACATAAGGAACCCGTGCAACCGTACCCACGCGCATGACCACATAGGGCGTCAGTGGTGGGACGCAATCATTGGGATCCACCCCCTCTAAACAAGAGAGCGCCGTCGCATAGGTGGAATGCAAATGCACAACGGCACCTGTTTGCGGGCGTGTGTCATAAAAGGCTTGGTGTAGAAAAACCTCTTTGGTGGGTTTGTCCCCTGCCACGTGGTTGCCGTTCAGATCGATTTTGGCAATGCGGTCAGGGTCGATCCCACCAAGGGTCGAATTGGTTGGCGTCATCAAAATGCCATCGTCCAAACGGGCCGAAACGTTTCCGGCCGTCCCAACGGAATAGCCCCGCGCAAAAAGTGATGCGCAAAGCTGCGACATTTGCTGGCGCAATTTCTGTTCGGTATCGGTCATACTTGCCCTTCCATGGCGCGCAATGCTTTGACGAAAAAGTCCGGTGCGCCGAAATTCCCGGATTTCAACGCCAGCGCGACAGGCGTGTCATTCCCAAGCGTCAGGACCGGGACGCCGGGGTCAATTTCGGCCCCGACAACCATTGCAGGCGCACCAAGCGTTTCTGCAATAGCCTGTGCAACCGCCCCAGATGTTTCACCACCCGCCACAACGATGCGTTGATAGCCTTTCTGCACCAGCTGCCGGGCCGTTTCAGCAAACAGTCGGTCCAGCCGAGCAGCAACCGCTTCGCGGCCAAATTTCTGTTGCACCGCCCGTACTGCATCCGGCGTTCCAGAGGAATATGCCAGCGGCGCCTGCCCCATGTGAGCGTCGTAAAACGCCACAAGTGTCTCTTCGCCCATTTCGCCGCGCATCACGGCCTCAACGTCGATCGCAAGGGTCGGATGATCCAGGGCATGCTGATCAACCTGCCCGCGCGTGGCCCCCGAACACGACCCGGCAAGGATCGCTTCTGGACCGGTGACGTTGGTCAAAGCGCCAGAAGCAGCCCCTTTGGCACCTGCGCGGATCATGTTGCGAGGCAGACCCAGCGCAATCCCAGAGCCACCCGTGATCAGTTTGGCGCTGCTTAACGCTTCGCCCAGACGCAACAAATCTGCATCTGATACGGCATCAGCAACCACATAACGGGATGTTTCCTGTTCAAATGCAGACCGAAGCGGAGCCCCGCCCTGAGCAACAGTCGCCAGTGCAACATGGGCGACGTCGTGATGGGTTTGCCGCCCCAGACAGCGCCGAATGTCGGGATCAGTCATGGGGGTCAAGGGGTGGTTTTGCATGCCGGATTCGTTCAACAGCACGTCCCCGACAAACAAATGCCCCTGATAGATGGTGCGCCCGGTGCCAGGAAAGGCGGGGCAAACCACCACGCCTGACACGTTCAACGCATCTGCCAACGCATCCGCAACCGGGCCAATATTGCCCGCAGGGGTTGAATCAAACGTCGAACAATATTTGAAGATGATCTGCTGACAGCCCTGATCCAGCAACCATTTCAGCGCGTCCAGGCTTTCGCTGACGGCCTCTTTGACTGGGGCAGAACGGCTCTTGAGTGAAATCACCCCGGCCTCAATTTCAGGGGACACTGCCGCGGTCGGAATGCCGGGGAACTGCGCTGTGCGCAATCCGCCTTCGGGGGCGACACCTTTGGCCAGCGTGTTGGCAATATCGCTCGCGCCGGTGAAATCGTCTGCTATCACGCCGATCAACATCATTTAATCTTTCTTATTTGCTTCGATACGGCGCCGGATTTCCTGAATGGCGGCGTCGGGGCTGGTGAGGACAGGGATAGAGACACGTTCGCGCACGGATTCCAGCGCGCTTGCCATCGAAAACTGGGCCAGCAAAACCACGTCGGCATCTTCGATTTCGGCGGCAACTTCTGCAATCAGCCGGTCATGTGTGGCCACATCACCGGATTGTTTGGCCTCAAGGGCCCCTTCGCAGAAATAGGATTTGATCATCGCCGCGCTGCCCCGCGCTTTGGCGGCTTGCAGGAACTCTTGCTCCATGCCACCGGCGGCGGGTGGGAACGTATAAATCATCGCGACCCGTTCACCTTCGGCAAAGGCGGCGTCAAACATCGCCTCATTTGGCTTCATGACCGGAATGCAGGCTTCTGAATTTGCGCGATCAATCGCATCCCCAAAGGCAGAACAGGTGAACAGAATACCATCGGCCTCTGCGGCTTCGGCATATCGGCTAAGATCAATAATCCGACGGGCCATATCAGGCGAAAGCGTATCAGACGCAGCACGATCCACGGACAGGCCTTCTTCTAGGATGGAAATGGTTTCAGCATCTGGCCACAGGGCCTGCGCTGCCGTTTCAATCGGTTCGATTGCAACCCGTGTTGCGTGGATCAGGGCAAGTCTGGTCATCTCGCTATCTCAGAATTTTGGGTGGCATTGCGAAACACAATGCCACCGTTATATGCGGACATTTGCCCGCGGGAGAAAACTTAGGCGGGAACTGTTTCCTGCGCGACCGCTTCTGCAACAAAGCGACCAAACGCGTCACAATTGGTGCTGCCGCCCAGATCGCGTGTGCGTTTGGCAGGATCGTCGATCACTGCGTCCACTGCATCTGCGATGGCTTTGCCCGCTTCCATCAGTTTTGGCACGTTGCGCTGTTCACCCAACCATGTCAGCATCATCGCTGCCGACAAAATCAACGACGATGGGTTGGCAACGTTTTGGCCCTGAATGTCGGGTGCCGAACCATGCTGCGCCTGCGCACAACACAATCCAGTTTCCGCATTCGCATTGATCGACCCAGCCAGCCCCAAAGAACCGGACAATTCCGACGCCAGATCCGACAGGATGTCGCCATAGAAGTTTGTCGCAACAACAACGTCATATGTTTCAGGTTTGCGCACCAAAAGGGCAGCAAAGGCGTCAACGATCAGCTCTTCTGTTTCGACTTCTGGATAGTCTTTGGCCACTTCGCGGAAACATTCCAGGAACAAACCATCGGTCATCAGGAACGAATTCGCCTTGTGGATTGCAGCGACTTTTTTGTCGCGCTGCATGGCCAGTTTAAACGCTTCGCGGCAGATGCGCATTGACCCATGACGGGTGATTTTACGCACAGACAGCGCCATGTCCGGATCGGGCATCATTTCGCCCACACCCCGATACATGTTGCGGTCAGGGTAAAATCCTTCGGTGGCTTCGCGCATGATCACCAGATCCATGCCCGGTGCCTTGTTGGGCAGGAAATCACGGCTGCGTGCCGGGCGGACGTTGGCATAAAGGTCAAGCCCAATGCGGAAGCCAGCCGAAACATTGCGGCCGCCTTCGACCAATGGTGGGTAATCCATGTGCGATTGTGTGCCCAGAATGACGCCGTCAAATTCGTTACGGGCCCGGTCCAGCACTTCTTCGCGCAAGGTGATCCCGTGTTTTTCCAAGCTTGGAAAGCCAGATTCTTCTTCGTGAAAGGTCAACGCGAGGTCGAATTTTTTGTTGGCGGCTTCCATGACGTCCAATGTGGCCGCCATGATTTCTGGTCCGATGCCGTCACAGGGTAATGTCATAATTCGCATAATTGTCTCCTTATTTGGCCCGGTGGCCAAGTTTATTTGTGCGTCGGCTTAATCGCCGACGAATTCTTCTTCGTTGCGCGCAGCATGCATCCGCTTTTTCATGCGACGCCCCATCAGCATGGGCAGGACAAAGCCTGTGATCGCGATGACCCAAAGGACGATTGCCAAGGGGCTGCCAACCAGAACAAGCCAGTCACCATCCGAAATGGTCATAGCGCGGCGCAGGTTCACTTCCATTTGGTTGCCCAGCAGGATGCCAAGGATCACCGGCACCAGCGAAACGTCCAGCTTGCGCAGAACCCAGCCGGCGATGCCAAACCCAACCATCAACATCACGTCAAACGACGATCCGGTGATGCTGTAGATTCCGACAAAGGAAATCATCGCAACGATCGGCATCAGGATGCGTGTCGGGATCATCAGAACGCGGGTAAAGATGCCCACCAGCGGAATGTTCATCGCCAGAAGGATGAAGTTCGCCAGGAACAATGCCGCGATCAGACCCCAAACGATGTCTGGGTTTTTGGTGAACAACAACGGCCCGGGTGTAATGTTCAACTGCAACAAAACAGCGAGCAGAACCGCAGTTGTACCAGATCCGGGAACACCAAGTGCCAGCATCGGAACAAGCGCGCCACCAGATGCCGCGTTGTTACCCGCTTCGGGGGCAGCAACACCACGTGGATCGCCTTTGCCGAATGTTTTCCCTTCGCGGTCCACCGATTGCTTTTCTAGTGAATACGCAAGGAAAGACCCCAAAGACGCACCCGCGCCCGGCAAAACACCCGCGAAAAAGCCCAGACCTGTACCGCGTGCCATCGAAGGAATGCAGCGTTTGATCATGCCGAAATCAGGCATAATGCGCCCAACTTTGGTGGTGCTGGCAGATGCAACAGCCCCGCCGCGATGATGTTCAAGGAAAATGAACACTTCGCTCAGCGCAAACAGACCCACAATCGCGATCAGGAAATCAATCCCGTCATAAAGGTGGATATGGTCAAAGGTGAACCGCTGAGACCCCGTCTGAGAGTCACTGCCGATCATTGCAATACCCAGCCCAAGCGCCGCCGCAAATGCAGATTTCGCCTGGTTGGTGGATGAAATCCCGCCAAGGGTCGCAAAGGCAACGGTGAACAGGACGAAATATTCGGCCGGACCAAAGAGCAAAGCGATTTTAACCAGTTGAGGTGCAAGCAGAACCAAGCCACAGGTCGCAAAGAACGCACCGACAAAGGATGCAACACCTGACAAAGACAAGGCTTCGCCAGCTTTGCCCTGCTGTGCCATGGGATAGCCGTCAAGGCAGGTCATCATCGCCGGTTCATCACCGGGAATATTGAGCAGGATCGAGCTGATACGCCCCCCATACATGGCGCCGTAATACACACTGACCAGCAGGATGAGTGACGCGGTAGGTCCAAGCCCCATCGAAAACGCAATCGGGATCAGGATCGCCACGCCGTTTGCAGGCCCAAGCCCCGGCAATGCGCCCATCAGCGTTCCAAGGAAACACCCGACAACGGCGAGAAACAGGTTTTGCGGCGTCAACGCGACCGCGAACCCATCAAAGAGTAGTGATAGAATTTCCATTAGTTTTGTTCCTCAAAAACCCAGTGGACCTTTGGCCAAAGCAAGACCGAGGATCAGATGGAAAACGACGTAGATCCCAACGGATGTCAGCACCCCGACCAAAAGCGACCACAAGGGCTGTGTTCCCAACCGCCATGTCAGGTAGGCCGTTGCGAAAACCGTGGAAATCAAGAAACCGAATTCAGGAAGCGCCCAGCAATACATGAACATCACGGCGGCAGCGAAAACGATCTCGGAGAATTCTCTGATGTGGGGCCAATCAGGCTCATCATCAGGACGTAAAATAAAGTAGAGCGAGCAAAGGCCGATTATTGAACCGACGATGTAGGGGAACGCTCTGGGGCCGACCACATCTACCATGAAGCTATCTTTGATGATCGACGCGGCCCAGATATAGAAAATGGCCAGCGCCAATCCAAATCCGCCGAATATGCGGTCACTCATAGTATCCTCCCAAGTCTTATAATTTGGGCTGACCCGCATCAGCGGGACAGCCCTGTTGATCATTATTCAATGATGCCGATTTCACGTGAAAGCTTCTCAACGTCAGCGATGCTGCCCGCAACAAAGTTATACATATCTTCGTCGAAGTTGTTGAAAGGAGCGATTGCTGCTGCTTCTAGTGTTTCCTGGAAAGAAGGATCTGCAACCATGGTTTTGATTGCATCTGTCCAGAATTCTTTTGCTTCGTCAGAAGCACCAGCAGGCATGTACAGACCACGCCAGTTTGCACCAACAACGTCATATCCCAATTCGCGAGCTGTTGGGATGTCTGGGTAGTTGGCCAGACGCTCAGGCGCCATGATACCGATGATGCGAATGTCACCTGATTCCAGGAAACCAAGCATTTCAGAGAAGTCACCTGACAGCGCTTCGGTTGCACCAGACAGCAAACCTGTCATCGCTTCGCCGCCACCATCAAAAGAAACGTATTTCAACTGAGTTACGTCATCCATGCCTGCTTCGCGGGCAACCAGCATTGGTTTGATGTGGTCAAAGCTACCAACAGAAGAACCACCAGCGATACCAACAGAACGTGGATCTTCCAGGATGGCGTCCATCATGTCAGCCAAAGTCTGGAACGGGGAATCTGCACGCACAGCGATTGCGCCATATTCAGCACCAAAGGTTGCCAGGAAATGTACGTCGTCCTGAACAGCGCCTTCGTAGATGCCTTGGGCGATACGAGCACTGGTCGACATCGATGCTGCAACGATCAGATTGTTGTCGTCGTTACGTTCCTGCGTGACATGTGCAAATGCAACACCGCCGCCACCGCCGGACATGTTTGTCACTTGCATGGAATCTTCGATAACGCCGAGGTCAAACAGGTATTTCGCTGTGGTACGGCAAATGAAGTCCCAGCCACCGCCTGGGTTAGATGGTGCGATACATTGTGGGCTTTCTGCTTCGAATTCTTCGGCAGTTGCCCCTGAAACGCCAACCAAAGTGGCCGCGGCGATCACCCCGATCCGAGTAAATTTCATGAACATTAAGAGTCCTCCCTAGAGTTTTTGCGAGCGCGAATCTGGCGCTCCGGGTAAAATTGCACATTACTCCGCTCAAAGCCAATCAAATATTGGTTTTTTATCACCTTAAAGCCAAAGTTAGGGGGTTGTTCATTTGTCCCTCTTGCTTCATCCCCTTCTAATTTAACAGTAATTTCTATTTGCTGGGATGGTCGAATTGTCTTCGATATAGGGGCAAAAATCCATTTTTTCCCTTACATTTTGGATCCAGAACAAGCCACCTTGCGCCCTGAACTTGGCTTTATACATATACAAAGCCAAAAAATTGGTCTAATAATTGGTGCAATATGCAGTCCTAGCACTGAAAAGTGCCAAGAAAAGGCCACCCTACCCGTGAGCTCCAGTGAACTATCCACAAAGATTTCAAACAAGTTGTTGCAGGATATTGTTTCAGGATCCCTCAAAGCTGGTCAGCATATCAGCGCCCAACAAGTTGCCGACAAATATGGCGTTTCAAGAACACCGGTCCGCGAGGCCCTGATCGCCCTAGAAGAACAACGGATTTTATTGCGCCAAGCCAATCGCGGCTATTTTGTCGCCACATCATTGCCTGCGGAAATCAAAGAAACCCTGGCCAATGTCGGTACCGAAAATTCAGATGAATACCAGTTGCTTGCCAATGATTGGTTGACCAACAAAATCCCCGAAGAGGTCACCGAACAATTCCTGCGGCAGCGCTATGATTGGACCAAAGGCAAAACCAGTGACATGCTGGTGCGCGCCGCAAGAGAAGGCTGGGCCGAACGAAAAGAGGGATATGGCTGGCGGTTTCTGCCGGTGGCCAAAACGCCCGAAGCCTTTGATGAAATTTACCGGTTCCGCATGGCGATTGAACCAGCGGCGATGCTAGAGCCGTCGTTTGAGCTGGATCGAAAAGTTCTGGAAGAACAACGCCGTATTCAGCAAGGCATGTTGGATATTGACCTGAATTCTGCCCATGGCGAGTCGCTGCTGGACAATGGGGCGATGTTTCACGAAGAGATTATCAAACTCTCTAGAAATCCGTTCTTTTTGATGTCTCTTCAGCGGGTCAATCGCATGCGGCGGCTGATGGAATACCGCGCGGATGTCAATCGCGAACGGTTGATTGAACAATGCACCGAACATCTAGAAATCCTGTCATTGCTGGATGCGGGCGACGTTGTGGATGCCTCTTATAAGATGCGTCAGCACCTCAGCGGGGCGTTAAAACGTAAATCCCCCCTGACATGGAACTGGGCCGCGGGCAAAAAAGAACCTGCCGAATAAAAGCAGAGCCATTTCATCGGGTCCAATCGATCGGCTATGGCCGCGGTTTGCATCATAAAGCGATCCCTTTTTGGCAGCCACACCTCGACTGGGACACAGCATCGACGTCGCGGTAAAAGCGCAAATTCTCAAAGGCTTTGCCGATGCAAGCGTCCATAAAAACTCCTTTCCAGATGAAGCTCCCCTGCCCTGCTCTTTTCAATCATCCCACGCAAATATCCGCAGGGTGATGCAACTTCTCCGGTGCAATGTTTATCAAAGACCAGCATCAACGCAGCAGTCGCAGCATGCGGCCCCAGACCTGTTTGCGCCTTTTTCCATGCAAGCTCAGGAATCCCAATCATGGGTGCCAATTGGGACGCGATGCGCTGCAAATCCTGCCAGTTGTTTAGATATCCGCCAATGTTTTGCGCCCAAGACGTAAATTCAGGACAGGCCCTGAGTGCTGTTTTTAGGTCCAAACCCGCGGTTCTTTTTTTGCGGTCCTGCCCGATGACATTCACGTGACCGGAACCGGAATTTTCAGTCTGCCTTGGCTTACTATTTACAGATTCTAGTTGATTAGTAGTTTGTATATGGGGGTCATTTCTGGACTGCTTGGGGTCCATTTCCTGTGATTTTTGAGCCGGTGGATCGGTGATATCCCCTTGTTTAAATCCCGAATTTTCCAGCAGGAATACATGTTCGACCCGTGATTTCAAATCCGCAAACCGGCTTAGCAATTGCTGCAGAAATCCTGACCCCTTTGGTTGACGCGGGAGTTTCGCAAGCAGGGATTCAAATTTGACCAATAGCTGTTGCCATGCATCCGTGTTTGCCTTGTTCATGGCGTCTTCGATCAGGGATTTGATCATGCGACGGGCGATTGTGATCTGACGTTTCAGATGTTTGCAGCGCTCTCGCTCAGCTTTGATTTCAGCATACAGGTCTTCAAACTCGGGCACCCGGTCGCTCAGTGGGGATAGATCAAACCCGTAGGCCTCGATGATTGCTCCATCGGCGTCCCTGCGTCCCCATCTTTTGCCGTTTGAGCTGTCTTTGAATGTGATGACCCCCGCATCTGCCAGACGGCGAATATGCCGTTTTAATGCAGACAAGGAATAGCCCGTTTGTTCCATCAATAATGCGTTTGATGGCCACACCACAGGACGTTGGTGTGATTGCCAATCCTGGCTTTGTGAAAATGCACAAAGCGTGTCGATAAGCATCAAATCACCCGGCTTTAACCCCAGATGGGCCCCTACCCGCTTTAGCGCGATTAACGCATGGGATTTCGGAACAGAGTTCAGCCTGACCCGATCTACCATATGTGCGGTTTGCGCATGTTTTGGTGATGCTTTGCGCCATCCATTTGGCACAGATTTTCTGGTCTGATCCCGGATCGGGTCAGTTTCCCCCGTGGGGTGCTGCGTCATATATCCCATAATTCAAAAACACATCAGATACCCGTTCGCCCAAGGGCGTTTTTTGTTGTGCGGTGATTCGGGGACTGCTAGGATTGAAGTGCGAAAACAATCGACGCTTTGGCGTTGCAGCCCTCGGAACTCCGGTTTCGAGGGTATCTTTTTGTGTTAGCCTCCTTTTTGCTCGTTTCCTCAATCTCCCAGTTAACAGCTGTTAACTGGCACTATCTCCCAGCGTCCTTTTTGAAGGACTGGTAAGATTCCTTAATTAGACGATCGAAATTATCATCCAGCCAATCTGCAAATGCCTCTGTGTCCCCAGCCCGTTTGACGGTCAGCGAAACGGATGATTTGGTCGACCTGACGACAGTGCCCGATATCGGGCTGCGTTCCGCAGATCGCGTTTCCTTGGCACCGCGTTTTGACAAGCTTTCGATCACAATTTGCAGACGGTCATCTGATGATGTGCCGTCCGGAACGTTGCTTAATGTTTTGATTATACCCGACTTTGAAACAGCCCCCTGATCAAAGGCCGCGGCCAGTGTCATCCATTTAGGGCGCCCTGCCCCGTGGGCCGCGCCGATCAAACTGCCCACGTCGTCTGGAATCAACCGCGCGACGCGTTCCAGCTGAGACAGGGTGTTTTTGCTGATGGACAATGCCTGTTGCGCTTCTTCTCGTGAATGGCCCTGATCCAAAATGGCCTGCGCAAATCGGGCCCGTTCATAAAAGCTCAGATCCTGCCTGCTGGCATTTTCCAAACCCTTTGCGATCAAGGCTTCTCCGTCATCCAATGTTCGGATTAAAGCTTTGATTGGGATGCCTAATTGTTGGCATGCCAACACACGGCGACGTCCATAGATGACCTCAAATTTGCCGTCATGTTGATGCGCTGGACGCAACAGAACCGGCACCTGTTGGCCGCTGGTTTGGATGCTGTCAATCAGGTCCAAAACGTCTTTGTCGGGCGTGTTAACAGCTGTTAACTCCAGCCGATCCTGTGGTCCCCAGGGCAATATCAGCGCGGTATCAATGTCCTGAATACCCCCCAGCCCCGCGCGCACCGAACCAACTGTGCCCTTGGGCAAAGTGCGATGCGCCCGCGATGTTTCTGCGGTTTGGCCAATCGGGGCTTTGCCCTCGGTTGCGGCGGAGATCGCCGCCATAATGCCTGCTTTGTTTCGGTTTAACGCCATCACGCACGTCCCCACGCTTTTTGCACCAACTGGGCAACATCCGCGCCCACTGCATCCATGCTCGTTTTGGCGCGATCATAGGTGCTGCGGGTCATATCCGCGCGGGCAACTTCATAAATCGACATCTTGAGCATCGATGCATCCCCAATCGCCGTGCTGCGCAGCGCCGTCGACGGAATCACTCTGTCCTGAAACAATGCCCGCATGAGCGATACAATCTGTTGGCTTGGAATGTCGCTTGGGTCATCTCTTGTGATCAAAAAGCTGAAAAAGTCGTGGTCCATCCGTACGCCGGTATCTTCGATCACACCGATATAGGCCGACGTCATTTCAATGAATTGCTGCGTCGAAGCAAGGTCGAGCATGCTGGGCGTCATGGGCACCAGAACGGACGTGGCCGCAAATAACCCCGTCAATGTTAAAAACCCGAGGGCAGGGGGGCTGTCGATCACAACGATGTCGTAATTGTTTTCAATTGGCTCTAATGCGCTGGACAAACGTTCAAAGAACGCCGCGCCGCGCCCGGCATTCACGGCGGTTTCAGTCTCGAACTCACTTAGAATCAAGCGGGCAGGGGCCAAATCAAGACCCGGAAAATACGTATCAACAACCACATCCGACATCGGCAACGGGTCTTCGTAACGCAGGGCGTCATAGATGGTCGGACCGTCAAATTCCAACTCGGTTTGCAGACCGCAAAATCCGGTCAAACTGCCCTGCGGATCAAGATCAACCGCTAGCACACGATAGCCACTTAGGGCGAGATAGTGACACAAATGAATGGTGGCGGTGGACTTTGCCGACCCGCCTTTGAAATTCATGAGCTGAATAACCTGAAGCTTGTCACCTTTGCGCCGACCGGGGACATATTTGCCCGGGCTGCGCGACCCCGCCTCCAGGGCTTGGCGCATCGCCCAGATATCGTCACCAGAATAGGACCGTCTGCCACCTTTGTTGACATCTGGCTCTGGCAAGGTGCCGTCGCTATGGCATTTACGCAAAAACTGGCCAGACACACCCAACAGCGCAGCAGTCTCTGTTGCACTGAAAAGCCTCAGTTTCTTACGTTGATCTGGTGCATAAACCTGTTCTAAATGCGTGGTTAATGCCGTCTTAAGGCGTGCCGCCATTTGCTCGGTCACATCAGACTGAGAAGAGGCAGAGATGGGGGCCGTTTGAAACATGGTTGCTCTTTTCCCGAATTTTGTTGCTTATTTGCGCAACTTGATACCGTTAGGCAGCGATTCACTGAGCTAAGTCAAGAAAAATGTCTATTGCTGGCAGGGCAGGGGCCAGAATCCGCAACATATGCCAATCCTTAGCACATATAAACATGAGCAAGTTCAGCATGTTTTTGAACCTCATTGCCTGCACGGACGCAATACTAGGCCGGATGGTGGCGGGGCAGGGGGGGTTGGACGATGGCTTGTAGCTGCGCGGGATGGGGTTGCAATTGATCAAAAACACGCAACGTCTTAGGCTGAGCCTGCCCGGCGGGGGGCGGCTATAGCGATGCAAAAACGCGCCGGGTTGATCACGATGGATCAAGCCAGAAATGACGACGGATTTAAGGACTGAATATGACACAAAAACCACTTGCTTTGATCACGGGTGCCGCCCAAGGGATCGGATATGCCTGCGCAGAAGCCCTGATCGAAGACGGCTTTGACGTAATTTTGTCAGACATCAACGCAGAAGGTGTGATGGCCTCAGCGCAATCGCTGGGCGCGGTGGCTGGGATTGTTTGTGACATGGGTGACCTCGATCAGATCGAGGCGATGTTTACTCAAATTGCCGCGGACCACCGCCCGTTGAATGCGCTGGTCAACAATGCCGGGGTTGCGATGCCCGGTGATTTTTTGAGCTACGACATCGACACATTCCAACGGGTGATCGACATTAACCTGCGTGGGGTGTTTGTGGCCACGCAGCGTGCCGCGCGCGACATGGTTGCGAACAAAATTCAGGGTGCAATTGTGAACATGTCGTCGATCAACGCTCAGGTCGCTATTCCGGCCATTCCGGCCTATTGCGCCTCAAAGGGGGGGGTGATGCAATTGACCAAAGTTGCAGCATTGGCCCTGGCCAAAGACAACATCCGCGTTAACGCTGTTGGCCCCGGTTCCATTGACACCGAAATGATGGCGGGCGTGAATGCAAACCCCGACGCTTTCAAAGCGGCGATGTCCCGCACACCGCTGGGACGCCCCGGTTCCGCGCGCGAAATTGGCGATGTGGTTGCGTTTTTGTGTTCCAAAAAATCAAGCTATATCACCGGCGAAACCATCTATGTGGATGGTGGGCGTTTGGGGCTGAACTATACCTGTTAGCGTTGGCATCGTGGGTCACTTCACCACCGGGGCGGGGTTACTCTGCCTTGGCGGTGAACAAATCCTCGGTCTGAGGATGTGCCGCCTTTAGGCAGGTGACAAATTCCTGGGTTTTGCGGTCTGGTTCCGGTTTTTTGCGGGTGATGGCCGCGAAAACACTGGTATAGCGCGCATCGGGCAGATTGATTGGCCGCACGGTCCCTTTGCGTATAAACGTTTCGGCGACGTGATCTGCCAAATATCCCAGATACCGCCCGGATTGGATCAGCAGCGACAGCGCCTCTTCTTCTTGGACCCGCGCGGCCCGAGGGAGTCCAAGCTTCTGACTCGCCTTCATGTTTGGCGAGTTGAAACCGTAGCCAGCATATTTGTGGTCTTCTAATGTGATGTCGGCCTTTGGCGCGTCAAACAGCGCATGACCTTCGCCGCAATATAGCGTCATATGTTCCCGGTATAGCGGCGTATAATGCAGCAGGTTTGATTGGCGATGCACCGGCACAATCGCAACATCCATCGATCCGTCCGACACCCGCGCCTCTAGCGCACTGGGGGGATCAAGCGCGATTTCCAAGGAAACTTCGGGGGCGATATCGTCGAATTTCTGGATGGCTGTGTGGATATGGGCGTTTGGGTTTGTGCTGGATTGATCAAACAGCCCAATCCGCAATGTGCCGGTCAAATGGGTGTGGATATTGTCGATTTCCGATTGGAATCCATCAATAGAGGCCAAAAGTTTTCGCGCAGATTCAAGGACTTGTTCCCCTTCTCGTGTCAACGAAAACCCAGACGGTCCCCGGTTGCACAATTTTAATCCGATCCGCATTTCCAGATCGGAAATGTGTTTGGAGATCGTGGAACGCCCGATATTCAGTTCCAGTTCGGATGCCGCAAATCCACCGCATTCTGTGACGGTCAAAAATATCCGAACCAAGCGGATATCAACATCGCTCAGGCTGCGGAGCATTGCGCGTTTGGCCATGATAGGTTTCCAGTTAATGAAACTATGCGTTAAAACGTTTCAGGTTATAAAACATTAACCAATCTTTATTGTCACCCCATCACGCGCGCAAGGCGCGTCAAAAAACGGGGAGACCAAAATGTCAATTCAACCTCCATTATCGGATCTTCCGATTAAAACCGCAGATAGCGGTTTTTATCGGGGGTTCAGTGTTAATGTTACAGTCGTCAGTAAAATTATCATTTCCGCACTTGTTGTATGGTGCATCGTGTGGCCCACGCAGGCTGGCAATGTGCTGGGCGCGTGGAACACTGCCATTCTGGCGCAGTTTGCGGCTTGGTATATCTGGGTCGTTACGGCGTTTGTGATTGTGTGTATCGGGCTTGCAATCTGGCCAGCGGCTGGGCGGCTCAATCTTGGGGCCGATGGCGAAAAACCCGAATTTTCCAATTTCTCTTGGTTTTCGATGATGTTCGGCGCCGGGATCGGTGTGGGCATGTTGACCTGGGCCGTGGCTGAACCGGTGGCGCATTTCAAAAACAACCCTTCGGTGATCCAAGGCATCACAACAGCGCTAGACGTCGACAATGTGCGGACTGCCTATGTCTGGTCCTACCTGCATTGGGGATTGGGCGCATGGGCCTGTTACGCGATTGCCGGTCTGGCATTGGCGTTCTTTAGCTACCGCCGTGGTTTGCCGCTGACAATTCGGTCGTCGCTGACACCGTTGTTTGGGAAATCCCTGTCAGGCAATTTCGGTCACTTGATCGATATCGTAGCCGTTGTGGCCACCATTTTGGGCGTCGCACAAACGCTGGGCTTTGGCGTGGAGCAATTTGTTGCCGGCCTGACCCGGATCGGTATTGGCGGGCTCGCCATGGAGGACGGATCCGCCACAACGATGGGGATCATTGTCGCTTTGGCTGTCATCATGGGCGCGTCGACATTGTCTGCGCTGTCTGGTGTGGGCAAAGGCATCAAATGGCTGTCCAACATCAATATGGTTCTGTCCATTTTCCTGCTCAGCTTCTTTATCATTTTTGGCGCGACCTTCTTTGGTGCATCCGCATTCTTTATCGGCATCTGGGATTATCTGGTTGCGCTGCCTTGGCTCAGCGTCAACGTCTACAGCTCTGACGGTGTCGAAGGGTCCGAAGCGTTCCTGCTGACACAATGGCAAGGCTGGTGGCCGGTGTTTTACTGGGCTTGGTGGATTGCATTTGCACCATTTGTGGGTCTGTTCCTCGCGCGGATTTCACGGGGGCGTTCCATTCGTGAATTCGTATTGGGTGCAATGATTGTGCCGTCGCTGATGTGTTTTGTCTGGTTCGCTTGGGCCGGGGGCACTGCGATCGATCTGGAACTGAACGGGGGCGCAAATGGCGTGATCCTGAACGCGGCCAATGGTGACAAAATCTTTGCCATGACCGAATTCATGCTGGCCCCAATCGCCGAAGCGTTGGCCTGGATCATGGCCGTGATCATCGTGGTTCTGTTGATGACGTTCCTTGTGACGTCTGCGGATTCTGCGGTTCTGATCGTGAACACCATCAACGCAGCAGGTGACGAAGGTCCAAAGTCGCGTCCACATATCATGTTCTGGGGCGGTGCGCTGGCGCTTGTTGTTGGGGGATTGTTGATTTCCGGCGGTACCGGAGCCATCCAGACCGCCATGGTCATCGGAGCATTGCCGTTTTCGGTGGTGATGGCTTTGATGTGTGTCGCCCTGATCAAGGCAATCTGGAATGATGGCCGCCGCGAAGCACTGGGTGTGGCGACAACCATTGATCCTGAAACTTCGGTAATGCCCGCAGAATAAGGACTAAAAACGGTGAAAGGCCCGGCATTTGTCCGGGCCTTTTGCGTTTGAGGGGGTGTTATTCGCCCCGTGGGAACCGTTGGTTTTCTTCGACGTCGTTCAGGTCCATATGGTTGCGCATGAACCGTTCGGACGCTTTGCGAAGGGGCTGGTAATCCCAAGGGTAATAGGCCCCGTTTCGCAAAGACTCATAAACAACCCAACGCCGCGCCTGTGACCGGCGGACTTCTTGGTCAAACCGCTCCAGATCCCAGCGCGCATCTGCCTTGGCGCTTAGATCACCCAATGCTTCTGCATGGGCCGGATCCGTTGCCAAATTTGTCAGCTCATTTGGATCTGATTTCAGATCAAACAACATGTCCGGATCCAGGTGGCACCGGACATATTTATAGGTTCCTTCGCGCAGGCAAACCACAGGCGCATACGATGCCTCTGCCGCATATTCGATCGCCACCGCTGAACGGTCTTTGTCCCCATTTGCCACGTCAATCAGGCTCTGGCCTTCGGTCCATGGCTGGACATCCTCCATGCTGACCCCGGCCAGATCCGCCAAGGTCGGGCAAACGTCGATGGCGGATACGGGCGCTTCGATCAGACCCGGTGTCACGCCCGGTGCAGAAATCATCAACGGAACGCGTGCAGAGCCTTCGAACATGCTCATCTTAAACCAAAGACCCCGTTCCCCCAGCATGTCCCCATGATCTGACACAAACAGGATCGCCGCCTCTTGGCGGGTGCGGTCCAGCACGTCCAGAATTTCACCGATTTTGTCATCCAAATAGCTGATATTGGCAAAATAGGCGCGTCGGGATTTGCGAATATCGTCGTCTTTGATGTCAAAGCTGCGCCAGTCATTGGCATCAAAAATCCGTTTGGAATGGGGATCGTGATCGTCGTAATCTATCGCTGGGATTTCAGGCAGCAAATGGTCGCAATCTTCGTAGAGGTCCCAATATTTTTTGCGCGCCACATAAGGGTCATGCGGATGGGTAAAGCTGACCGTCACACACCATGGCCGATCATCATGGCCGCGCGCCAGATCGTATAATTTCGCACAGGCATTAAAGGCAACTTCGTCGTCATATTCCATTTGGTTGCTGATTTCCGCCACACCCGCACCGGTGACGGATCCGAGGTTGTGATACCACCAGTCAATCCGTTCACCGGGTTTGCGATAGTCAGGCGTCCAGCCAAAATCTGCCGGATAAATATCAGTGGTCAGGCGATCCTCAAAACCGTGCATTTGATCCGGTCCGACAAAATGCATTTTACCGGACAGACATGTGTAATAGCCCGCGCGGCGCAAATGGTGTGCATAGGTCGGCAAATCCGCCGGGAATTCGGCCGCATTGTCGTAAACCCCCGTCACAGATGGCAGCTGCCCGGACATGAAACTCGCCCGACCGGGCGCACAAAGTGGAGAGGCGGTGTAGCAGTTTTTGAACCGGGCAGAACGTTCGGCCAACCGTTTTAAATTGGGCGCATGCAGCCAATCGGCGGGGCCGTCGGGGAATAATGTGCCGTTTAGTTGGTCGACCATCAAGACGAGGATATTCATCCAAAATACTTTCTAGATTTGAAGTGAAAGGAAACAGCAGGCTTGTACCTGATGTTAGAAACCTGCGCCGATCGGATCGGCGCAGGATAGATTTTACGAAGTGGATTCAACGTTGTGCGTTGTTTCCAAACCTAATTCTTGGCGCTTTCCATCTTTGTAGATCGCTTTGATCAGCGCAATCCACATCAACACCATAACCAAAGAGAAGGGCAACGCGCCAATCACCATCGCGGTTTGGATGGCTTTCAGGCCGCCAACCAACAGCAACGCCGTGACCACCGCCCCCAGCGCCACACCCCAGAAAATGATATGCGGGCGGGCTTTGGGGCCTTCATCGCCCGCGGCGTTGATGGTGTTGACGATCAAGACCGCGGAATCCGCCGATGTGACCAGATAAGTCATGAGCAAGACCACAATGATCACCGCCATGCACCATCCCAGCACATCCCCCAACATCAATCCGGTCATCGCAAAAATTTTGTCCCCATCCGGGGCGCCGAAAATCGCGCCATTGGCCTGGCCGGACAATTCCATCTGAATTGCCGTTCCGCCGGCAAAGGAAAACCAGACGAAACACATGATGGCGGGAACAATCAATGCGCCCAAGACAAATTCGCGAATGGTGCGACCGCGCGAAATTCGTGCCAGAAACAGCCCAACGAAAGGCGCAAATGCGACCCACCATGCCCAATAGAACACGGACCATGCACCTTGCCAGTTTTCCAGATTATCCGCGACGCCTTCGGTTCCATCGCCCGAATACACGGTGAACATCATGGACGGCAAATTGAGGATATATTCCCACATCCCAATGAACAGCGCCTGAATTCCGAACCAAGTCGCCCCAAACAACATCAGGAACGCCAACAAGAAAATGGACAGGCCCATATTGATATTGGACAGCCATTTGATGCCTTTACCAACGCCCGATAGCGCCGACAAAGTTGAGGCACCCATGATGATGACGATCGCCACGATAATGCCCAACGATGATGCGGTGCCATCTTCGGTGATCAGCCAATCGCCGATCCCGATCCGGCTGAGACCTGCAACGAATTGTTCCACCCCAAAGCCCAAAGTCTGGGCAACGCCAAGCACCGTGGCGATCACGGCGACAATATCAACGATGTTGCCCAAAACGCCGGACAGTTTATTCCCGAACAGCGGCGTTAATGACGACCGAATGGTCAAAGGAAGCCCGCGGCGATAGGCAAAAAACGCCAATGCAAGCCCGGCAATGGCATATGATGCCCATGCCGAGAACCCCCAATGCAGATAGGACCATTGATAGGCATTGATGAAGTTTTCGGGCGTGCCGCCTTCGACCAGGCCTTGAATGACTTCTGGGTTGTTGTTGAAATGATAGACCGGTTCAGCCACAGCCCAGGTCAACATGCCCACACCGATCCCGGCGCCAAACATCATCGAAAACCATGAAAAGTTTGAAAATTCCGGCACGTCATCTGCATGGCCTAGTTTCAATCGGCCCGCCGTTGGCCATAGGGCCAGCAACATGCAGACGATCACAAACGACGCCATGACATAGATGTACCATGTGCCAAAATTAGACAGAATAAAGCTGTTCAAGCCCGACAACACCGCTCCGGCCTGATCTGGAAAGGCAACCGCCCAGATAACAAGCGCGCCAATGGCGAGTTTCGAGGTGACCGTGACGTTGACACTAAAGCCCGAATAAAAGCCGGAATCGGCCGTTTCGATGGGCAAATCAGTAACTGGTGGTTTCATGTTCCCTCCCGGAATTTTGCGGCTCTCGCTTCGAGTTGCACGTCAAAGATGGCCGTCTTTCATAGATTTTATCTATGACCGGACCATTATGATTGAAACAAAACCTCAAATGTAGTTTGATTTGGGTATGACCGACATCGGAAAAAACTATGGCATCTTTTCTCGCAATGCGGCGGATCTATGTGGGTTCATGCTGGTATGTGAACATGGGAAATTGTCCGCGGCCGCAAAGGTTTTGAAGATCACCCAACCCAGCCTGAGCCAGAGGATCAAGAATCTGGAACTGACATTGGGGCAACAATTGTTCGTGCGCCAATCGACGGGTGTGACCATGACCCCGGCCGGGCTGGCGCTGCATCATTCTCTCAGCGCTTCGTTTGGCGCGTTGGTCACGCAATTTGGCGAATTTCTGGACCAACCCAAAACCGATCGGGTTGTTTTATCTGTGGATCATGCCTTTGCGTCCTTCTGGTTGCTGGAACGGCTGCCGCAACTGCGCGAAGAGCTGGGCCAGACCGACATTTGCATTATCACCTCTCAGGATCCGTTGAAGCCACAGGGGGCTGACCCGGACATCACCATCTATATGTCCAATCAAGAACAGGCCGATCCGGGATCAACCCTGCTCTTTAACGAAGATGTCTGCGCGATTTGCAGTCCGTTCTTTTTGGCCAAACATCCCGAATTACAGACCCCGGCGGATTTGTTGGATCCTGCCGTGCCATTGCTGCATCTGAACGCGCCCACGCTTGAAACGCCATGGCTCAGCTGGGGGGGATGGCTGCGGGGCTTGGGGATTGCAGTGAACCATGGTGTGCCGCAGACGGTTTTTAACACATATGAAATGGTGATGCGCGCGGCCAAGGGCGGGCAGGGGGTCGCGCTGGGATGGCGTGTTTTGGTGGATCCACTGTTAGAGGATGGACAGATTGTTGAGCTGATGCCGCATCACGTACAGACAAATGTGGGCTATTTCGCCCGACTGGCTGCGAACCCCAAAACCCCCAAGGCACACGAAGTGCAAAAGTGGATAATCGCGCAAACTGCGCAAGCTCACTGAATGCTACAATAGACAATATAATTACCAATTGTAAAAGAGAGGGCCGGCGTTATACTGCCCCCAACGCGATCGACTTATCTGGAGAATGGCATGAATATTATAATGGTGCTTGTGGACAGTCTAAACAAGGAATGCCTGCGCACATATAATCCGGATACAATTTGCAAGGCCCCGAATGTACAGGCTTTGGCGGATCGCGGGCATGTCTTTGATGACCATTATGTCGGCAGCTTACCCTGCATGCCGGCGCGCCGTGAAATCATGGCCGGGCGCAAAGAATTCCTTTGGCGTCCATGGGGGGGCATGGAGGTTTTTGATCCGCGTATGCCCAAAGAAATCGCCAAAACCGGTATGAACACCGCAATGGTAACGGATCATTATCATTATTGGGAAGAAGAGGCGAACGGCTACATGCAGGGCTTTGGCAATCTGCAATTGGTCCGCGGTCACGAAGTCGACAGCTGGAAAATGCACGACCCGAACCAAGACGATCCGCCATGGGTGAAGAACGTCATGAAATACCGCGCGGCCGAACATATTCGTCAATACGCCGCCAACGTAAAAGACTTTGACGGTGAGGCGGATTATTTCGCACCCAAAGTGTTCCAAGGGGCGATGGATTGGCTGGACGACAATGCCGAGAAAGGACCGTTTTTCCTGCAGGTCGAATGTTTTGATGTGCATGAACCGTTTGAGGTCCCCGAACCTTATGCCAGCATGTACACGGACGGCGACAAAGATGATTACAACATCTGGCCGCCCTATCAGGTCTATGACGATCTGGAACGGTTCATGTCCGAAACCACCCCAGAAGAGCTGGCATTCCTGAAGGCGCAGTACATGGGCAAAGTCACGATGATGGATACGTGGCTGGGCAAGTTTATGGCCAAGATGGATGCCTTGGATCTATGGGACGATACGATGGTTGTGTTCACAACCGACCATGGCCACGATTTGGGGGAACGTCGCGCCTTTGGCAAACAATTCCCGCATTATGACAGCCATGCCAATATCCCCATGATCGTTTGGCATCCCCAGAATCCGGGGCAGGGCAAACGGGTTTCCGGGTTGACGCAAACGGTGGATCTGTTTGCCACCCTGATTGATGCAGCTGGGGGGGATATCCCGGATGCAAACCGGCACGCCAAATCGTTTCTGCCGATGATCACCCAGGACGCTCAGAGCCCCCACGAAGCGCTGATTTACGGCACGTTTGGCCAGGGTCTGTGTGTGACGGACGGGGATTACACCCTGTTTCGGGCGCCAATCAAAGACAAACCATTATTCACCTATTCAACGGCGATTTTCAGACCTTTGATTGTCGATAATCCCGTGGATGGCCGGGTTGGCAAACCCCCAGAACCCCCCGCCGAACAGGGCCTGTTTGATACATCGGTGGATTTGCCTTTGTGGAAAACCCCGATTTCCATCGATCCGCGCACCTATGAATGTTTCCTTTATAATCGCGCCCAAGATCCCGCGCAGGAACACAATCTGTGGGACAGTGACCCTGATCAAAAACGACGCATGTTGCGACTGGCGCGCAAATTGATGGATGCCGAAGGATATCCAGCCGAACAATTGGACCGATTGGGCATGACCGACGCCGATCTCGAAGCTGCGTAACCTTTGACGGCGTCCGAACCTGCCCCTGAACAGGCATCGGCTGTGACAAGACGCCCATGATGGTCTATTAGATTTGCACCGCTCGCTTAGGTCGGCGGCTGCAAACCTAGCCATCACGGAACTGTTCGTCATGACCATCGAAACCTACCCGGGCGGAACGCTCTTTTTTGTCTCTGAGCAGGGCGCACCCCTCGCGACGGATTGCACAAAGCTGAAAACCATGCTGATCCGGTAGGTTCTAGGTTTCTCTGTCAAAGGCCACCCGAAACCCACAATTTGACGCGCCATTATCGGCTTGTCGCCCGCTGCGCGCCGCGATGCGATACCGCCAACAGGTTGAGGCGTGACATAAAAAAGAGCCGCCTTTTAGAACGCGTTCATTGTCTTTTTTGGCCAGCTGATTGCGTTTCTTGGCCTTGGGACTGACAGAGCGAATTTTAAACGGATCGTCACACCATTCCCAGACATTGCCGGACAGATTATACAATCCCGCCGCGTTTGGCGGGAAACTCTGGGCGGGGGCCGTGCCGTAAAATCCGTCCGCTTGGGTGTTGTGATCGGGGAATTTACCCTGCCAGATATTGCAATGCCCGGCATTGGTATCGCTGGGTTCATCATCCCCCCAAGGATAACGTTTTGGCTCTGCCCCGCTGCGGGCGGCATGTTCCCATTCCGCTTCGGTTGGCAATCGCCCACCCAGCCAGTCCGCATAGGCGCGCGCATCGTTCCAAGACACATGCACAACCGGATGATCAGGCCAACATTGCCCGTCACTGTCCGGCCCCAGAGGCCTGCGCCAAGTTGCGCCGTTTATCGTGTTCCACCATGGCAATCCCGGGGCCTGTTGCGCGGTCGGTGTATCCATCAACCCACGAAACACAAACGACCACCCATAGGTTTCTGCATCCGTGACATACTGGGTCGCGGCGATAAACTCGGCGAAATCGGCATAGGTCACGGTCGTCGATCCCAGCCCAAAAGACGCAAGCGTTACTTTGCGGGCTGGGCTTTCGCCGTCGGTTTTGATTTCAGGCTGGTTGGTGCCGATATGGCTTTTGCCGCCGTCAAACCAGATGATGTCAAAA
>CANLNM010000014.1 GCA_947492475.1 uncultured Paracoccaceae bacterium | reverse complement strand
AACGGCCTGCGCTTCGCCATCCGCGAAGGCGGCCGCACCGTCGGCGCCGGCGTCGTGTCAAAAATCATCGAGTAATCGACAAACATAGATCAATTTGATCTAATCCAAAGGGACGCGTTTGATCGCGTCCCTTTTTCGTTTTGGAATTGCTTTATGTTTAGATTGATAATCCGGTTTGTCCCTTGGTGGCTTTTTATCTGCATTGGGGGTCTGATCTGTTTTCTGGCGGCGGACACGTTCGAAGATACACTGACCAAACAGACCGAGTTGGCGACGGCATCCTATCAGCACTCTCCTGCATCGGTACGTCCTGAAAATTGGCAGGCCACCCCGGTTTTTGGCACCTTGAACGAGGTGTCATTGTTGCTGAACGCTGACCTAACCTATCCGGTTATTGAAACGTCTGTTGCCAATTTATTGTCCCACTATGTGATCATTCCGGGGCATGATGTGTTGTTTGCGGTTCAGGCGGAATCGACGACCGCGCCTGCGTTTCATCACAATTTAAACCTTACAACTGGTTCGCCGGGCGGGCCGGTTTTGAAGGCTTTTTGGCTGCGTTCCGAAACAGAAACCCGGGTTGTGGCGCGCCATCTTGCAGAGCTTGGGGCGCCCAGCGACATGGAGGTTGTGGTGCTGTCCCCCTATTGGGGCACGCGCGCGGATGCGCTTCGGGACCTCAGGTTTGAAAATTGGTTCGATTTGTTGTTCTTGCCCGTCATCGCATTGGTCTTTTCCTTGATGGGGGTGGTGAAACTGCGACGCTGGCGCACCCGTCGCCCCACCCGCAAGGCGATTGCCGCCCGACCCAGCCCAGAACAGACGCAGGTGGCCATGCCCGGATTGCAAGGGCAAAGCCTGTCAGAACTGACCAAGACCCGGCCGGGAAAATCGCAAGACCCGTTTGCCGAAGGCCCGATCAAATCCCGACGGCGCGAACGGAATGTGATTTGATGGATTACCATTTAAGTTGCGCCCCCATTTCTTTCGGCATTCCAGCATGATCAGGCTTTTCTAACCAAATTTGCAGGTCTAACGTTGCAATAGTCCAATCCTTTAGGGGTCAGAGTGTTTTCGAAAATTCCAAGTGTTTTCCTAGCGTGCTGTTTGGCGATGCCCGTTGCCGCCAAGCCCCCGATCACAAGTTCAGAGGAAACCGCCGCGCAGCTCTGCCTCGATTATATCGGGGATACATGGGAAGACATCGCAACAATCTGCGAATTAGCGTCCCAAAGCATAGGTCTAAGCGCGTCAGAGCAGGCGCGGATATACAGCAATTGGGGCACTGCGGTCGGGAATTATGATGCGGATGCAGCGCGGGGCATCTATCTGAAAGGATTAGAGTTTTCCCCCAATTCTGTCGTGCTGTTGAACGGATTGGCCTGGACGGATTGGTCTGTGGCTGAATATCAAGCGGCCGCAGCCGGTTTTGAGCGGACGCTCAATTTGCACCCCACCCAAGAAGCGCTGGCCGGATTGGCGAGCGCCCAATATCGGTTGGGCGACATCAGCGGTTCCGATGCGGTTGCTTTGTTGGAAACGGCCACGGCTTTGGACCCGAATTATGCTTGGGGATATCGCGAAGCGGGGTCCATCCAGTACGACTTGAGCGATTATTCCGCAGCGAGGGCCGCCTATCAATCGGCGCTTGATATTGATGAATTTGACGTTTCTGCACTTTATGGTGTGGCGCAGGCATTGTCTGAACTGGGCCAGTCGGCAGAGGCACTGATTTATGCCAATCAGGCCGCGGATCTGAGCCCGGATTGGTATTTGGTTTATTCCCTGCGCAGTTTCATTCTGCGGGGGCTGGGGCGAAATCGGGCCGCTTTGAATGATGCTGATCTGGCGATTTCCATGGCACCTGATTTTTCGGATGGATTTGTGCAGCGGGCCAGATCGCTAGAGGCGCTTGGGCGGCGCGGGGATGCAATTGCGCTGTTAGAGGAAAAGCTAAGCCAGTTTTCAGATGACAGTTTCTTTTTGATTTGGATGGTTGATGTGGTCGCAAATGAGGGCGATTCTGACCGCGCCTATGAAATCACAGATATGCTGGCATCCCTGACCACAGCCGCTCAGGATTACCGGACCCTTGCGTTTTATGCGATCGAGGCAGAACGATTTGAAGATGCAGATGCGGCCAATGCGATCTGTCTGAATACGTTGCCCAACGATCCGTATTGTCTGCTTTATGATGCGATCTTGACGGTGCAGGGCGGGGATGTGAATGCCGGGGTGAACAGGTTTCACCATGCGATGGGCAAAGGGCTTGCACCCGAGGATGTTGGTTATTTTGCGCGCAAATTGATCGCGCTGGGGCATTTTGTCGAAGCAGGCAAAGTGATGCGGCGCTATTGATGGCCTGTGATGGGGCGAAACGAGGATACGATGACGACAAACTTTCCCAATCCAGGCACCCGTCACCCAATTACGTTGCCGGATGGTCAAGGCCATGTCGGGACGGTTTTTCTGAAACCCGCCATTGACCATCCACGGTTTCACGTGGGCGATTACACCTATGCCAGTGCCTTTGCCCCGCCAGAGGATTGGGCCGCCTGTTTGGCGCCATATCTGTTTGCGTTTTCACCCGAGAAACTGGTGATTGGTCGCTTTTGTCAAATTGCGGATGGGGCGATGTTTATCACGTCATCTGCCAATCATCGATATGATGGGTTCAGCACCTATCCATTTGCGATTTTTGACGGTGGGGCGATGGATGGGCGACCTTCGATGCCGGAACCGGGGCGTGACACGGTGATCGGGAATGATGTCTGGATCGGTCAGGGCGCGCGGATCATGCCCGGCGCGCAGATTGCCGATGGCTGTATTGTGGGGGCAGGGGCTGTGGTTTCAGGGAATGTTGCCCCCTATTCCATTGTGGCGGGCAATCCGGCCCAGACAATCCGGTCCAGATTTGACCCGGAAACGATTGCGGCGCTGTTGGACATCCAATGGTGGCATTGGCCGATTGAAGTGATTTTGCAAAACGAAGCCGCCATTTGTGGGGCGGATTTACCGGTGTTGCAGCACATCGCCAACGCCGTTTGAAACACTGGCTGGCCCAATCTACAAACGCAAACGCCCTAGTGATATTTAATCGCGACGCAGAAAAACCGTCATATTCAGTGACGCTTCTGACGTGCCAAACTATGGCCTTAAATATTCTGTACTCGAGTGGTTGTTAGCTAAAAACCATTGACCATTTCCAGAAACAGGAGTTTTCTCCTTGCTCGATTTTATCAAACCAGCGCTGTTGTTCACCCTTTTGTTTTGTGGGCAGGCATCCTTGGCGACCCCCCGAGAAGATGCCCTATTCATTGTGCAACGCAGTTCGAGCCCGGCTTGGGACGATCGCGTTGATCTGATGCTAAGAGAAGCGTTTGTCGCCACATATTTCAGGCCAATTTCAGGACAAAGTGTTGAAATTGCCGATTTCGACCGGTTTATCGAATTGATCCCGGACCAAGATATTGCTCCATATGTCGAGCGCATGAATTCTGAGATGGTTGAGGTCGTTCTGTCCATCTATCGACCGGATCAACTGGTGCGGTATGCAGCTGCTTTGCGGGCTGATGAAAACGCCACGTTACAAGACATTTTTGAGGCAGAGACCCAAAGGCGATCTGCCGCTGAGCTTGAGAGGGCTCGTTTAAACAGGCAACGTTCCGGGTCCGATGATCCGAACGTGATTGCGCTCGAAGAGTTGGTTGTAGAACTGGATGCAACAACAGCCCTTCTTCAAGGCGAAACCGGAGAAAACCTTGCTCAGAGTATGGCTGGGAGCATGAAAACGTTATCCATGCTCATGGGGTTTACGCGCGAAATACGCCAGATTGAACAGCCCCCCAACAATCCTGTTACGATCGCGGCTCTCAAGGCGGACGGGATACTTAGCTTTGCAAACCCCGTGCAGCGTCAAAGTCTGCTTCGACAATTTTCCACGTCTGAAAATTCAGGCGGCTCTAGTAGCATATTGTTTGTGCGACCACCGACCGGGGCGGCACATTCAAACTAAGGATGCTCATGGCGGGCAAAAATACATCGGACAAAGGCTGTGAAAACTGACCTATCAAAACTACCCGGCTGACATCTGACGCAGCAATGCCTCTGATTGGGCATCTGTGGGGATCATCAGCTCGATTTCAAACCCTTCGACCAATGCATCTTGGACCGAGGCAAGCTGCCCCAGCAGCGATGTCATTTGCAGCTCGCCTCCGCCGGGCAAGGCGATGCGGATCGGCACATAGACGGGTACATCTGCATCGGTTTTGAACAGGTTTTCCAAATTGTCGAACACGCCTTGCGACTTTGCCGTGGCAAAGATGTCGGCGACATGCGGGTCGGATGCGGCCGCGGCTTGCAGACGGAAATACAGGATGTGCACGGCCTCATCCCAATTGGCGATCATGTCGCGCATTGTTGGGCTGAGCATGACCGACAACAGGTTGGGGCTGGCATTCTCTGACGGGATCAGAGCGCCGAACATGTTCGAAAACGCCTGATTTTGGCGCAGAATGTTCCAGCTGGGGTCCAGCACCAACGCCGGAAACGGCCAATTGTTCAACACCCGCGCCTCGATCATATCCAAGGCTTGGGTGATCTCAACCGATTGAAAATCGCGGCGGATATAGGGGTTGCGCAGGCCAGAGGCCTCAAACAGATTGGCGCGCTGGCCGACGCTTAGCTCTAGTTCACGGCAAATGCGGGACAGGAAATGAACCGATGGGTGCGATCGCCCGGTTTCTAAAAACGAAACATGCCGCTGCGTTGATCGAAGTCGCCCGGCCAAATCCGCCTGCGACAATCCAAGCTGCGCGCGCAAATCCCTCAGCACATGCCCAAATTCAGAAACGGTTGCGATTTGCGTCATTATTCCCTCCAAGGGAATTGGGGTCATTCCCCTTAGTGTGCAAATTGACCCCAACAATTGCAACCACCGTCACAAAGGACGTCGCTATGCTATCTTGGATTTTTCTGGCCCTAATCCTGTACTATGTGGGGCTGTTCCTGCCGTCGCTGTTTTTGATCCCACAGATCGGTGTTCCGGCCTATATGGGCAGTCGTGATTCTGTGCCAGAGCCAAGCCCAATGCATAGTCGCGCCCAGCGGGCCACGCGCAATATGTTGGAAAACTTGGTGCCGTTTCTGGCATTGGCGGTATTGGCGATGGTTTTGCCAGAGGCCGACATGGACGGGGCCATTCAGGGGGCGGCGCTGTTTGTTCTGGCCCGTGCCGCCTATTTGCCGCTGTATTTGTTGGCTGTGCCGTGGGTGCGATCCCTTGCTTGGACGGTCGCGTGGATCGGTTTGATCCTGATGGCGCTGGCTTTGATCTAAGGCCGCCCCCTAAAACCAGAAAATAATGCGGGAAGTGAGATTGGCGTCTTGATTCCCGCTCATAATCGGCTTAGTCAGTCCCCCGGCCTTAGGGGTATAGCTCAGCTGGTAGAGCGACGGTCTCCAAAACCGTAGGTCGCGGGTTCGAACCCTGCTGCCCCTGCCAAATCATTCGGCCAAATGCCGACCCAATTCTATCAGACATCGCGACCGGTATTGTAATGGCCTTGAAAAAGGGTCGCTGATTCCGTATGTGGCGTGAAGCGATCAAAAGGACGGCACATGGCTATCAATCCAGCAAAGTTTATTCAGGAAACCCGCGTTGAGATTTCCAAGGTTGTGTGGCCCACACGCCGTGAGGTGATCCTGACAACGATCATGGTGTTCATCATGGCGGCATTGACGGCGGTGTTCTTCTCTTTGGTTGATCTGGGCATTCGTTCGGGCCTGGACACGATCCTAAACGGCTTTAGCTGATTGGGCTGGAACGGCCTGTTACCCCTTGAATCCTTTGGGTCTTGGCGGTATCTGCACGACACTTCCCTGTCTGGCGCGCCGCGAATCGAGTTGCGCGCCGATTTTTATTGGCAGGGCGATGCGGGGTAAGGCCCCGTAATTATTGGAATTTTTGCCTGACCCAACGCGGCAGGCAACCACGGCAAGGGTTCGGATCAAATGGCCAAAAGATGGTACACAGTCAGCGTTCTCTCTAACTTTGAGAAAAAGATTGCTGAATCGATCAGAACCTCGGTCGAGGAAAAAGGCATCGAAGACCAGATCGACGAAGTGCTGGTCCCCACCGAAGAAGTGATCGAAGTGCGTCGCGGCAAGAAAGTGACCACCGAGCGCCGGTTCATGCCGGGCTACGTTCTGGTGCATATGGAAATGTCCGACGAAGGCTATCACCTGATCAATTCCATCAACCGCGTCACCGGGTTTTTGGGGCCGCAGGGCCGCCCAATGCCGATGCGCGATGCCGAAGTGAACCAGATCCTGAACCGCGTACAAGAAGGCGAAGAATCGCCACGTACCCTGATCAACTATGAGATCGGCGAAAAGGTGAAAGTGAACGAAGGCCCCTTCGAAGATTTCGACGGCATGGTCGAAGAAGTCGACGAAGAGAACCAGCGCCTCAAGGTTATGGTGTCGATCTTTGGTCGCGCCACCCCGGTCGAGCTGGAATTCACACAGGTTTCAAAGCAGGTCTAAGCCCCCTGACATCCCAGATTTCAAACGCCGTGCAGACAACCTGCGCGGCGTTTTTGTTTAAGGAAAAGGTCTGCGATATTGGGGAACGACTGGCCGTTTGAGTCGTCCCTGACCGAGGTCGCGATGGCAGCGTAATTCTTGATCCTGGAGTTTTTTATGGCGAACGCACTTGTCCCCGAATTTGCTGTTACCAATTGGATTGCCTCTAAGGCGTTCTATTGTGACGTTCTGGGTTTTACCTGCTGTTATGAAAGACCTGATGAAGGATTTTGTTACCTAAGCCTTGGCAATGCTGAGTTGATGATCGACCAAATTGGCGCTGGAAGAACCTTTGATGATGGGCATTTGCCCGCCACTTATCCGTTTGGAAAGGGGTTAAACGTCCAAATCGCGGTTGAAGACATTACCCTTTTAACGTCGTCGTTAGAATCCGCCGGCATCCCGCTTTATCTTGATGTCGAAGATAAATGGTATGTTACGGATGATATGGAGATGGGGCATCGTCAATTCGTCGTGGCTGATCCTGACGGGTACTTGCTGCGTTTCTATCAGTCCCTCGGGTCACGGCAAATTTAAGAGCGGCCCTGACTGCGTTGCAGGCCATTGTTCTGGCGATTTCACTGGCGTGGCATGGCGCATCTTAAACACTCACCAAAACCCTTACACGTTCTCTCTACCTTTCCCTTGCCAATTCGCCCTGTTGGGCCTAAACGGCACCCTTATCGTCTTCGGGCGAGATTCTCTCGTGGGAGGGGCGGTGATCGCGATCATCAATCTGAACCACGTCAACTACGGCCCCGCGGACGCGTCCAAGGGGTGTTGATAAAAGGAAATGCCAAATGGCTAAGAAAATTGCTGGCACGATGAAACTGCAGGTTGCTGCAGGTCAAGCCAACCCATCCCCACCTGTTGGCCCCGCACTGGGTCAGCGCGGGATCAACATCATGGAATTCTGTAAAGCGTTTAACGCCAAAACAGCAGACCTGGAGCCCGGTGCGCCGTGCCCAACCGTGATCACGTATTATCAGGACAAGTCCTTTACCATGGACATCAAGACGCCACCTGCGTCCTATTTCCTGAAAAAAGCGGCCAAGCTGAAATCCGGCGCAAAACTGCCCGGCAAAGAAACCGTTGGTTCCGTGACACCGGCTCAGGTGAAAGAAATCGCCGAAGCCAAGATGAAAGATCTGAACGCGAACGACATCGACGCCGCGATGCAGATTATCCTGGGCTCTGCCCGTTCTATGGGCATCGAGGTTAAGTAATATGGCTAAACTTGGAAAACGCACCCGCGCCGCACGCGAAGCATTCGCCGGCAAAGTGGACGTCACCGTTGCAGAAGCTGTTGAGCTACTGAAAACTGGTGCGACTGCGAAATTCGACGAAACCATCGAAATCGCGTTGTGCTTGGGCGTTGACCCACGTCACGCTGACCAAATGGTTCGCGGCACTGTATCCCTGCCAAATGGCACTGGTAAATCTGTTCGCGTCGCTGTGTTCGCACGTGGCGACAAAGCAGACGAAGCCAAAGCAGCGGGCGCAGATATCGTTGGCGCAGAAGACCTGATGGAAGCCATTCAGGGCGGCAAGATCGACTTTGATCGTTGCATCGCGACACCTGACATGATGCCAATCGTTGGTCGTCTGGGTAAAATCCTGGGCCCACGCAACCTGATGCCAAACCCGAAAATCGGCACAGTGACACCTGACGTCAAAACCGCTGTAGAAGCGGCCAAAGGCGGCGAAGTTCAGTTCAAAGCTGAAAAAGCAGGTGTTGTTCACGCTGGTATCGGCAAAGCATCCTTTGACGCCAAAGCACTGGAAGAAAACATCCTTGCTTTCGTCAATGCGGTTCAAAAAGCCAAGCCAACAGGGGCCAAAGGCGCATACATGCAAAAAGTTGCTGTATCGTCCACAATGGGCCCTGGCGTTTCGATTGCAATCGATTCCGCGACAGGCAACTAATCAACGTCGCCGGGTGTTATTACCGGCGAAAGTTGTGCACAGATCCAAGTCCGGCAGCGCCTTTTGGCCTGCCGGATTTTTTTGTGTCCTGATCGGGCAGAGTCAAAAAATCTGCGGTCAGGAAATGTTCCAGATCCCGTTCGCAAAGCGGATGGGAAATGGCAAAACCTTGAAAACAATGACAGCCCAAGGCGCGGATCGTGTTGATGTCCGCCTGAGTTTCGACGCCTTCGGCGATGGTATCGATCCCCAGCGATTGCGCCATGTCCAAGATCGCTGATACCAAGGCGTGTTGGACCGGCGCCCGGGCCGCGGCCTGCACCAGCCGTCGGTCGATTTTCAGCCGGTCCGGGGAATAGCGCAGCAAGCCGGTGATCGACGCGCGCCCGCTGCCAAAATCATCGGTTTCCAGTCGAACGCCAAGATTGCGCAATTGCGTTAGATTGTCTGAAAATTGATCGCTGATGCTGGTATCGTCGAAATAAATGGTTTCGACCAGTTCCACGGACAAAGTGCAGCTGCGGTTGGTCCACAGGCGCGCAATATCAGTGGGCAAGCTTGGGTCCATCAGTCTGGCTTCGCTGATATTGACGGATAAAGATGGCAGATTGATCCCTTTTTGCGACAGTCGGTCGGCCGTTTCCAATGCCTTTACCAGAACCAGTTGGTCGATTTTGTCGATCAGCCCCATTCCGGTTGCCGCTTTCAGGAACCGGCCGGGCAATAAGGTGCCCAATTCAGGGTGGTGCCACCGGACCAAGGCTTCGGCCCCGATGATTTGATTGCTGCTACAGTCAAATTGCGGCTGAAAATAGGGGACAAATTCGCCGCGTTCGATTGCGCCGGGTATTTGGGTGGACAGGCGCAGGAAATCTTCGGTTTCGTTGCGCAAGTCGTCCGAAATTTTGCAAACGCTGCTGCGCCCGTTATGTTTGGCCTGATACAAGGCGGCATCGGCATGGGATATCAACTGATGCGCATCCAGCTGTCCTGACAGCCCAATTGAGACACCCACACTGGCGCCCACTGTTGCGCGTTGTTGCCCCAGCTGCATCGGTTCCAGCATGGCCTCAACAATGGAATCGCCGATGAAACCGGCGTGATCCAGATCGCGACAGCCCACCAGCAGTACCATGAATTCATCGCCGCCCACCCGGTATAGCGGGTTCTCAGCGCCGATCAGATTTTGCATGCGACGGGCCGCAGCGACCAACACTTCGTCCCCCACGGGATGCCCCAACGTGTCATTGACCCATTTGAATTTGTCCAAATCGATATGCAGCAACGACAGGTCCGATTTGGGGTTGGATAAAACCTGTTGCAGGTCCCGTTCAAAGGCGCGCCGGTTGGGCAGCCCGGTCAGGATATCCTCAAAGGCGGCGCGTTCCAGCGCCGTGCGCGCTTCGCCCAGCTCTTTGTTGCGTTTTTCCAGCTCTTTCAGGGACGCCATGAGATCGCGTTTGGCGACCACTTCTTTGGTGACGTCATGGCCTGTGCCGCGATACCCAACAAAGGTGCCGTCCTCATCAAAGAGAGGGTCACCAGAGACCCGAACCCACAATTCTGAGGCGTCTTCGGTGCGTAGGAATTGGTATTCGAAATTTCGAAAGGACCGGTGGGCATCCAGATCTTCGCGGTGGGCTTTCCAGCCTTCCGGGCTGACCCCCGCATAGCGGACCTCATAACGGCTCCGCCCGAGCAGGATATTGGTGTCAACCTTGGTGACTTCTTGCATGCGCCGCGAAAAATATTGGAATCGATGATTGGCATCGGTTTCCCAAAACCAATCCGATGCAATCCCTGCATAATCTTCTAAGTCCCGAATAACTTTCTTGGGCGTGTCACTGGTCATGTGTTCTGGACTACTGAATGCGTGTTAATTGTTTGCTACTGAAAGCGAAGATCACCATAATGGAAATCAGCATGAGGCGATTTTTGTAGCCTGTAAACTGTTTCCCCGATTTCGGCAGGAAACGGCACCAAATTGACCTATTCCCGCGATTGCACATAACAGACGCATTCTGGCTCTTGTGCTTATGGTTCAGAGCGATTATTTCACCTCTTGCAACCAGCGTGCGATTCGTCGTGCGCTGTTTGCGTTTCGTCCAAGACGGTGGGTGGGTCATCTGATCCCATAATTCCTGCCTGAGACGGGAAAGACAAGATTGGCCGGGGTGTTACCTCGGGCGACTTTGGCAGCCCCGTAGCGGACTTTAACGCCGGTCTGACCGGTAAATAAGAGCCGGGGGGCGTGAGCCTCCCTAATTTGGAGTAAAACTGTGGATAGAGCCCAGAAAGAGAAATTGGTCGACGAACTCGGCCAGATCTTCGAAAGCTCTGGCGTCGTAGTGGTAGCCCATTACGAAGGTCTGACAGTTGCTGAAATGCAAGATCTGCGTGCGCAAATGCGTGAAGCAGGTGGTGCAGTTCGCGTTGCAAAGAACAAGCTCGCCAAAATCGCCCTTGAAGGTAAGCCTTGCGCAAGCATTGCTGACTACCTGACGGGCATGACCGTCATCTCCTATTCTGAAGATCCTGTCGCTGCGGCGAAGGTTGTTCAGGGCTATGCCAAGACCAACGACAAGCTCGTTATTCTTGGTGGTGCCATGGGTGAGACGGCTCTGGACGTCGCTGGTGTGAAAGCCGTGTCCGAAATGCCATCACGTGAAGAGCTTATTGCTTCGATCGTTGGTTGCATCGGTGCACCCGGTTCCAACATCGCGGGGGCCATTGGCGCGCCTGCTTCAAACATCGCAAGCATCCTTTCGACGATCGAAGAGAAAGCGGAAGCTGCTTAAGCAACTTGATTACCTATGTGGGGCATCTGCCCTGACGTTGGAACACATCTAATAGAACGGAAAGCAAAATGGCTGATCTGAAAAAACTTGCAGAAGAGATCGTAGGTCTGACTCTTCTTGAAGCACAAGAACTGAAAACCATCCTCAAAGACGAGTATGGCATCGAACCCGCAGCTGGCGGCGCTGTAATGGTTGCAGCTGGTGGCGACGCCGGTGCAGCAGCAGAAGAAAAAACTGAGTTCGACGTTGTTCTGAAGAACGCCGGCGCTCAGAAAATCAACGTGATCAAAGAAGTTCGCGGCATCACCGGTCTGGGCCTGAAAGAAGCCAAGACATTGGTTGAAGAAGGCGGCAAGATCAAAGAAGGCGTTGACAAAGCTGAAGCTGAAGACATCAAAGGCAAGCTGGAAGCAGCTGGCGCAGAAGTCGAGCTGGCCTAAGTCAGGCGCTTTTGGGGCGGCTTTTAGCCCCTATATTTTAGGCTGGGTCCGTGTTTTGCGGGCCCAGCCGAACCTGTCTTAGCGAAGGGTTTTATTGCAAACCCTTTACTTGGAAAGGTTCAATGGTCGGGAGGCATCCTTTGGGACGGATGCCATGAATAGGCCGAACTGTATCCGCTCTCAGATGGACGCGCGCCGAGGCCCAACGGCATCGCGTACTGCACGAGATTGAAAGGTGACGACGCACATGGCTCAGTCCTTCCTAGGCCAAAAACGCTTGCGCAAGTATTACGGTAAAATCCGCGAAGTACTTGAAATGCCGAACCTCATTGAGGTTCAGAAATCTTCTTATGACCTGTTCTTGGCGTCTGGCGATCAGCCCGAGCCCATGGACGGCGAAGGCATCAAAGGCGTTTTCCAATCGGTATTCCCGATCAAAGATTTCAACGAAACCTCCGTTTTGGAATTCGTTCGCTATAATCTTGAAAAACCCAAATACGACGTTGAAGAATGTATGCAACGTGACATGACCTACAGCGCGCCGCTGAAGGTGACATTGCGTTTGATCGTGTTTGATGTCGACGAAGATACCGGTGCGAAATCGGTCAAAGACATCAAAGAACAAGACGTGTTCATGGGCGATATGCCTTTGATGACGCCAAACGGGACGTTTGTTGTGAACGGCACCGAACGTGTGATCGTGTCGCAAATGCACCGCTCGCCCGGTGTGTTCTTTGACCATGACAAAGGCAAAACCCATTCTTCGGGCAAATTGCTGTTTGCATGCCGGATCATTCCATACCGTGGCTCTTGGCTTGATTTCGAATTCGATGCCAAAGATCTGGTATTCTGCCGGATTGACCGTCGTCGTAAATTGCCTGTCACCACGCTGCTTTATGCGCTGGGTCTGGACCAAGAAGGCATCATGGATGCCTATTACAACACGGTGAATTACACACTGGAAGGTAAGAGCAAAGGTTGGGTCACCAAGTTCTTCCCGCAGCGGGTTCGTGGCACACGTCCGATCTATGATCTGGTCGACGCGAAAACCGGCGAAGTGATCGGCAAGGCCGGCGAAAAAGTGACGCCGCGCACTGTGAAAAAACTGATCGACGAAGGTGAAGTCACCGATCTGTTGATCCCGTTCGAACAGATCCTGGGCAAATTTGTTGCCAAGGACATCATCAACGAAGAAACCGGTGCGATCTACGTCGAAGCTGGTGACGAGTTGACGTTTGAGCGTGACAAAGAGGGTGAAGTGATCGGCGGTTCCTTGAAGGAACTGATCGACGCGGGCATCACCGAAATCCCTGTGCTGGACATCGACAACGTCAATGTTGGCCCCTACATGCGCAACACAATGGCGTCGGATAAAAACCTGGGTCGCGATACTGCGCTTATGGATATTTACCGCGTTATGCGTCCGGGTGAACCACCCACCGTCGAAGCGGCGTCAAACCTGTTTGACAGCCTGTTCTTTGACAGCGAGCGTTACGATCTGTCCGCTGTGGGTCGCGTGAAAATGAACATGCGTCTGGCTTTGGATGCAGAAGACACCGAACGCACCCTGCGCAAAGAAGACATCATTTCCTGCATCAAAGCGCTGGTTGATCTGCGCGACGGCCGGGGCGATATCGACGATATTGACCACCTTGGAAACCGTCGTGTGCGTTCGGTTGGCGAATTGATGGAAAACCAGTACCGTGTTGGCCTGCTGCGCATGGAGCGTGCCATCAAGGAACGTATGTCCAGCGTCGAAATCGACACCGTCATGCCACAGGATCTGATCAACGCGAAACCGGCGGCTGCCGCTGTGCGTGAATTCTTTGGCTCTTCGCAGCTGTCGCAATTCATGGACCAAACCAACCCTCTGTCAGAAGTCACGCATAAGCGTCGTCTGTCTGCGCTTGGGCCCGGCGGTTTGACCCGTGAACGTGCTGGCTTTGAGGTGCGCGACGTGCACCCGACCCACTATGGTCGGATGTGCCCGATTGAAACACCAGAAGGGCCAAACATTGGTCTGATCAACAGCCTTGCCACATTCGCACGTGTGAACAAATACGGCTTCATCGAAACACCTTATCGCGTTGTCAAAGACGCTGAGGTCACGGATGAAGTCCACTATATGTCCGCAACCGAAGAAATGCGTCACACCGTGGCGCAGGCCAACGCGACATTGGACGATAGCGGTAAATTCATCAACGATCTGGTGTCCACTCGTCAGTCCGGTGAATACACGCTGTCCCCACGCGAAAGCATCGATTTGATCGACGTTTCGCCCAAACAGCTGGTCTCGGTCGCTGCGTCCTTGATCCCATTCCTTGAAAACGACGATGCGAACCGGGCCCTGATGGGATCGAACATGCAACGTCAGGCTGTTCCTTTGCTGCAAGCAGAGGCACCGCTGGTCGGAACGGGCATCGAAGAAGTTGTTGCACGGGATTCTGGCGCGGCCATCATGGCCAAACGCGGCGGGATCATTGACCAAGTTGACGCAACACGGATCGTTGTGCGCGCAACCGAGGATCTGATCCTTGGCGATGCGGGCGTTGACATCTATCGTCTGCGCAAATTCCAGCGTTCGAACCAAAACACCTGTATCAACCAGCGTCCGCTGGTCAAAGTGGGTGACCGGGTTCGCGGTGGCGAAGTGCTGGCCGATGGTCCATCCACTGACATGGGCGAATTGGCCCTTGGTAAAAACGTCGTTGTCGCGTTTATGCCGTGGAATGGCTACAACTACGAAGATTCGATCCTGATCTCTGAGCGCATCGTAAAAGACGACGTGTTTACATCGGTTCACATCGAAGAATTCGAAGTTGCCGCACGTGACACCAAGCTTGGGCCAGAGGAAATCACCCGTGATATTCCAAACGTAGGTGAAGAAGCCCTGCGTAATCTGGACGAAGCTGGCATTGTCTACATTGGTGCCGAAGTGGGCCCAGCGGACATTCTGGTTGGTAAGATCACACCAAAAGGCGAAAGCCCGATGACACCAGAGGAAAAGCTTCTGCGCGCCATCTTTGGTGAAAAAGCATCCGATGTGCGTGACACATCCCTGCGTTTGCCACCCGGCGACTACGGTACAATCGTAGAAGTCCGCGTGTTCAACCGCCACGGCGTCGAAAAAGACGAACGTGCGCTTCAGATCGAACGCGAAGAGGTCGAAAGCCTGGCGCGTGACCGTGACGATGAACTCGTTATTCTGGATCGCAACATCTATGCCCGTCTAAAGAGCATGGTGTTGGGCAAAGTGGCTGTGAAAGGCCCCAAAGGTCTGCGTCCAAACGAAGTTGTCACAGAAGAGTTGCTGGACAGCCTGACCCGTGGTCAGTGGTGGATGATCGCCCTTGAGGACGAAACAGACGCATCCCATGTCGAAGCGCTGAACGAGCAATACGAAGCTCAGAAGCGGACATTGGACGCCCGTTTTGAAGACAAGGTCGAAAAAGTCCGTCGCGGCGACGATTTGCCACCCGGCGTGATGAAAATGGTCAAAGTGTTCGTCGCGGTGAAGCGTAAGCTGCAGCCCGGTGATAAAATGGCCGGTCGTCACGGCAACAAAGGTGTTATTTCCAAGGTTGTTCCGATCGAAGACATGCCATTCCTGCAAGACGGGACACCGGTTGACTTCGTTCTGAACCCGCTCGGCGTGCCGTCGCGGATGAACGTTGGTCAGATCCTTGAAACGCATATGGGCTGGGCGTCCCGTGGTCTGGGTATCCAGATCGACGAGGCTGTTCAGGAATACCGCCGGTCCGGCGATATGACTCCTGTGCGCGATGCCATGAAAATCGCCTATGGGGCCGACGTCTATGACGAAGGTCTGGCAGATATGGATCAGGAACAGTTGCTAGAAGCAGCGGGTAACGTGACCCGTGGTGTTCCAATCGCGACACCGGTCTTTGATGGCGCCAAAGAAGTGGATGTAAACGATGCATTGACCCGTGCCGGGTTTGATACATCGGGTCAGTCCACTTTGTATGATGGCCGCACAGGCGAACAATTCGCCCGTAAAGTCACCGTCGGCATCAAGTATCTGCTGAAACTGCACCACCTGGTGGATGACAAAATCCACGCGCGTTCGACCGGTCCATACTCGCTTGTTACTCAGCAGCCGCTGGGTGGTAAGGCGCAGTTTGGTGGCCAGCGCTTTGGGGAAATGGAAGTCTGGGCTCTGGAAGCTTATGGCGCTGCATATACCCTGCAGGAAATGCTGACTGTTAAATCCGATGACGTGGCTGGACGGACGAAAGTCTATGAAAGCATCGTTAAGGGCGAAGACAACTTTGAAGCGGGCATTCCGGAATCGTTTAACGTTCTGGTGAAAGAAGTCCGTGGTCTTGGCCTGAATATGGAACTCCTGGATGCGGAGATTGAGGAGTAAGGGCGTTTTGCCCTTCTCCTTTCCCCTTCCGCACGAATTTGAGGTATCAAAATGAACCAGGAACTGACGAACAACCCGTTTAACCCGCTGACACCAGCCAAGGTTTTCGACGAAATCAAGGTCTCTTTGGCCTCACCAGAACGGATCCTGTCGTGGTCGTTCGGTGAGATTAAGAAACCAGAAACCATCAACTACCGGACGTTCAAACCTGAACGTGACGGTCTGTTCTGCGCGCGTATCTTTGGCCCAATCAAAGATTACGAATGCCTGTGTGGTAAATATAAACGCATGAAGTATCGCGGCGTTGTCTGCGAGAAATGTGGTGTTGAAGTTACCCTGCAAAAGGTGCGCCGCGAACGTATGGGCCATATCGAACTGGCATCCCCAGTTGCGCATATCTGGTTCCTGAAATCGCTGCCGTCCCGGATCGGGCTCATGCTGGACATGACCCTGCGTGATCTGGAACGCATCCTGTATTTCGAAAACTACGTTGTGATCGAACCGGGTCTGACCGACCTGCAATTCGGGGCCCTGATGACCGAAGAGGAATTCCTCGACGCGCAGGACGCCTATGGCATGGACGCTTTTACCGCCAATATCGGCGCCGAAGCGATCCGCGAAATGCTGTCGATGATCGACCTTGAGGCCGAAGCGGAAACCCTGCGTGCGGACCTGAAGGAAGCCACCGGCGAGCTGAAGCCTAAAAAGATCATCAAACGTCTGAAGATCGTGGAAAGCTTCATTGAATCCGGCAACCGTCCGGAATGGATGATCATGACCGTGATCCCAGTGATCCCACCAGAATTGCGCCCATTGGTGCCTCTGGATGGCGGGCGTTTCGCGACATCCGATTTGAACGATCTGTATCGTCGGGTGATCAACCGGAACAACCGTCTGAAACGTCTGATCGAATTGCGCGCACCTGATATCATCGTGCGCAACGAAAAGCGGATGTTGCAGGAATCTGTGGATGCGCTGTTTGACAATGGCCGTCGTGGTCGTGTCATCACCGGTGCCAACAAACGTCCTCTGAAATCCCTCAGCGATATGCTGAAAGGGAAGCAAGGCCGGTTCCGTCAAAACCTTTTGGGTAAACGCGTCGACTTCTCTGGTCGGTCGGTCATTGTGACTGGTCCCGAACTGAAGCTGCATCAATGTGGTTTGCCCAAAAAGATGGCGTTGGAGCTGTTTAAACCGTTCATCTATTCACGTCTGGAGGCCAAAGGCCTGTCCAGCACCGTGAAACAGGCGAAAAAGCTGGTCGAAAAAGAGCGTCCCGAAGTGTGGGATATCTTGGACGAAGTGATCCGCGAACACCCTGTTATGTTGAACCGTGCGCCAACATTGCACCGTTTGGGCATCCAAGCGTTTGAACCCACGCTGATCGAAGGCAAGGCTATTCAGCTGCACCCGCTGGTCTGTTCTGCGTTTAACGCTGACTTTGATGGGGACCAAATGGCGGTTCACGTTCCTCTGAGCCTCGAAGCTCAGCTGGAAGCCCGTGTTCTGATGATGTCGACCAACAACGTTCTGTCGCCTGCCAACGGCGCGCCGATCATCGTTCCGTCGCAGGATATGATCTTGGGTCTGTATTACACGACCATCGAACGCGAAGGTCAAAAAGGCGAAGGCATGGTCTTTGGCGATGTTCAAGAAGTTGAGCACGCGCTGAATTCGGGTGAAGTTCACCTGCATTCCAAGATCGAATGCCGGATCCCGCAGATCGACGAAGAAGGCAACGAAGTCATGGTGCGGTTCGAAACCACACCGGGCCGCGTGCGTTTGGGTGCGTTGTTGCCTCGCAATAACAAAGCGCCGTTCAGCCTGGTCAACCGTCTGCTGCGTAAGAAAGAAGTGCAGCAGATCATTGATACCGTTTACCGGTATTGTGGACAGAAAGAATCCGTCATTTTCTGTGACCAGATCATGACCATGGGTTTCCGCGAAGCGTTCAAAGCCGGGATTTCCTTCGGCAAGGACGACATGGTTATCCCTGACACCAAATGGACGTTGGTTGATGAAACCCGCGATCAGGTGAAGGATTTTGAACAGCAATACATGGACGGTCTGATCACCCAAGGCGAGAAGTACAACAAAGTTGTCGACGCCTGGTCAAAAGCCAACGACAAAGTCACCGACGCGATGATGAACACCATCTCGGCGAACAAACGTGACGATCAGGGTGCCGAAATGGAGCCGAACTCGGTTTACATGATGGCCCATTCTGGTGCGCGTGGCTCGGTCACACAGATGAAACAGCTGGGCGGGATGCGCGGCTTGATGGCCAAGCCGGATGGCTCGATCATTGAGACACCGATTATCTCGAACTTTAAAGAAGGTCTGACCGTTCTGGAGTACTTTAACTCCACCCACGGAGCCCGTAAGGGTCTGTCAGATACGGCTTTGAAAACAGCGAACTCGGGATATCTGACCCGTCGTCTGGTGGATGTTGCGCAGGATTGTATCGTGCGTGTCATCGATTGTGGCACCGAACAGGCGATCACCGCCGAAGCGGCTGTCAACGACGGAGAAGTGGTTGCGTCGCTTGGCGAACGTGTGCTGGGCCGTGTGTCCGCAGACGACGTCATGGTTCCCGGCACAGACGAAGTGCTGGTTGCCCAAGGCGAATTGATCGACGAACGCAAGGCAGACCTGATCGAAGAATCCGATGTGGTTTCCATGCGTATTCGTTCGCCGCTGACCTGTGAAGCCGAAGACGGCGTTTGCGCCACCTGCTACGGTCGTGATTTGGCCCGTGGTACACGCGTGAATATCGGCGAAGCAGTCGGCATCATCGCAGCCCAATCCATTGGGGAACCCGGCACACAGCTGACAATGCGGACATTCCACATTGGCGGCGTTGCGCAGGGTGGTCAGCAATCCTTCCTTGAGGCATCTCAGGACGGTAAGGTTGAATTCCGCGATGCACGGACCCTGACCAATGCAGCGGGTGAAATCGTTGTCATCGGTCGGAACATGGTTCTGGCGATTGTGGGCGACGATGGCGAAGAGCGCGCCAGCCATAAGGTTGGGTACGGTTCCAAAGTGTTTGTCAAAGACGGTGCAAAAATTGCCCGTGGTGACAAAATGTTCGAATGGGATCCATACACTCTGCCGATCATTGCTGAGAAATCCGGTACTGCGAAATACGTTGACCTGACCGCCGGTATTGCCGTGCGCGAAGTCACCGATGACGCAACTGGCATGACCCAGAAAATCGTGACCGACTGGCGTTCTGCGCCAAAAGGCAACGAGCTGAAGCCTGAAATCTTTGTGGTTGGCGCCGATGGCGAACCAATGCGCAACGATGCCGGTAACCCAGTGACCTACCAAATGTCTGTTGACGCAATTCTGTCGGTCGAAGATGGCCAACAGGTCGAAGCCGGGGACGTGGTTGCACGTATTCCGCGTGAAGGCGCCAAAACCAAGGACATTACCGGTGGTCTGCCACGTGTGGCCGAATTGTTCGAAGCACGTCGTCCGAAAGACAACGCGATCATTTCCGAAATTGACGGTTATGTGCGCTTTGGCAAGGACTACAAGAACAAGCGCCGCATCGCGATTGAGCCAGCTGACGAGAGCATGGAAAAGGTCGAGTACATGGTGCCCAAAGGCAAACACATTCCAGTTCAGGAAGGTGATTTTGTCCAGAAGGGCGATTACATCATGGACGGTAACCCAGCGCCGCACGATATTCTTGCGGTTATGGGTGTCGAAGCCTTGGCTGACTACATGATCGACGAAGTTCAGGACGTTTACCGCCTGCAAGGTGTGAAGATCAACGATAAGCATATCGAAGTGATCGTGCGCCAGATGCTGCAGAAATGGGAAATTTCTGACTCGGGTGAAACCACATTGCTGAAAGGCGAAACTGTGGACAAAGCCGAGTTTGACGAAGCCAACGAAAAGGCGATTTCCAAAGGGGGCCGCCCAGCCAAAGGCGAACCTATCCTGCTTGGGATCACCAAGGCGTCGTTGCAGACACGGTCGTTCATCTCGGCCGCGTCGTTCCAGGAAACCACACGCGTTCTGACCGAAGCTTCGGTTCAGGGCAAACGCGACAAACTGGTTGGCCTGAAAGAGAACGTCATCGTGGGCCGTCTGATCCCAGCCGGGACCGGTGGTGCGACACAATTGATGCGGTCGATCGCGGCCCAGCGTGACAAGGTTGTCCTGTCCGCCCGCCGCGAAGAAGCCGAAGCAGCCGTGGCCTTGGCCGCCCCAATGGAAGACGACGTCATCGGTGGTGACGAGTTTGACACATTGGTTGTGGACACACCCGAAAGCCGCGAATAAGCGACCCCTTTTCTAAACAACAAAGAGCCCCGATTATTCGGGGCTCTTTTTATTTGTAGGGGTGGTTGATGGCCGGATCATGGACCACCGACCGGATCACGCCAATGTTGGGGTGATGTTCAAACCGTTCCGGGTGGCGTTGGAATACGGGCATACCTCATGGGCAATCCCGATCAGTTTCTCAGCGTGATCCCTGTTCAGACCGGGGATAGCGACGCTGATCTGCACATCCAGACCAAATCCCCCCTCGGAACGTGGACCAATGCCAACCGTTGTGGTCACGGTCAGATCTTCGGGCAGTTTGGTTTTCACGCTGTCATCATGCGCGGCGACATGTTTGATCGCCCCTAAAAAACACGCCGCATAACCTGCCGCAAATAATTGCTCTGGGTTATTGCCTTCGCGTCCGTCACCGCCAAGTTCCTTTGGGGTGGAAAGCGCGATTTTGAACGACCCGTCCAGAGTTTCTGCAAAGCCATCGCGGCCGCCTGTGGCACGTGCTTGGGTGGAATAGAGTACTTCTGTTGTCATGGTATGGCCTCTGAGATTTTGGTGTGCATTATTACATAGTGCATTATTTATTTTTGGCATGGCAATCACAAAGTCAACTCACAGCCCCGTGAAAGCCCTGTCTCAGCCTAAGGCCACTTGAAAGAGGTGCAGATGAAATTTACTTTGGGCACAAACCAATAGGGGCATATGCCTGATGCAACCCACAGAAAAAACAGACAGCCGCCTGCGGATTGAGGATCAATTGTGTTTTGCGCTTTATTCAGCGTCGCGCGCAATTACCAAGGAATACAGGACGTTACTGGCACCGATGGGCATAACCTATCCACAATATCTGGCTCTGATGGCGCTGTGGCAGCAGGACGGTCTGATGGTTCAACAGATAGCTACACAGTTGCAGGTGGATCAGGCGACCGTGACGCCGCTGGTGAAACGATTGGAAAAACTCGGCATCGTTGACCGCATCAGAAGCAAAGACGACGAACGCCGGGTTGAGGTTTTCCTGACGGCCAAAGGGCGCGGGCTATATCACGACGCAGTGCAGGTGCCCGGCGCGATTGGCTGCGCAATCGGGGTTGATCCCACACAGGCGCAGGACCTGATTGCCCAAATGAACGCGATCAAATCTTTCATTGAAGGCCGCAGCGCCCCGACGGACATCGCAGATTAAAACTGGCTGGCCAGATGATCAATGAGTGCGCGAATTCTGGCGGTCAGATGTCGGCTTGGCGGATAGACCGCAAAGAGGCCGATGACCCTTGCCTCTTGGTCCTCAAAGATCAATTTCAGGCGTTGATCGTCCAGAAACGGGCGGGCGGTGTATAACGGCACGCGACCGATCCCCAAACCGTCCGCCGCCATATTGGCCACGGCGAGCGGCGAATTGGCCCTAAAATTGCCCGTCACTGGGACAGTGTAAGGGCCTGACTTGCCTTTGAATTCCCAACTGTCAGTTGTCGTGAGCGTGCTTTGCAACAGACAATTATGGGTCGCCAATGCGGCGGGGTCTTTGGGTTCACCATGGGCGGCCAAATAGCTGGGCGCGGCACATAGCACGATCCGCATGTCCATCAGCTTGCGGGCTATCAGGCTGGAATCCTTTAACACCCCAAACCGGATCGCCAGATCAAACCCTTCTTCGACAATCGAAACATGGTGATCTGACAGGCGCAATTCGATCGACACTTTGGGATGGGCGACTTGAAATGGCTTTAGCATATGAACCAATTGCCCGGACCCAAATCCTGTGGGCGCAGTGATCCTGATCCGACCGGCAAGCTCGGTTTGCCGATCCTGAACCAGACCTTCGAGTTCATCAAATTGTTCCAGCAAAGGTTGGCAGCGTTTGAAATAGGCCGCGCCGGTTTCCGTCATGGCCACGCGACGGGTGGTGCGGTGAAACAGCTGTGCGTTCAGGCGCTCTTCGAGTTGGCCAACGTATTTGCTGGCAAGTTTGGTGCTGATGCCAACCTGTTTTGCGCCTTCGGTAAAGGAGCCATGTGTTGCAACCGCCGCAAAGGTGCGCATCCCTGTGATCGTGTCCATTGTCGCCACTATGTTCATAAACATTCAACGCATAGGTATATTATCGCCCTGACCGTCGCAAGCTATTCACTGTGCATCGCCGGGACCAAGCCCGGTTCAAACAAAAGGATGACACAGATGTCTAACGCCGTTCGTATCCACAGTTTTCCACTATCTGGTCATGCGCACCGGGTTGTCCTGTTTGCCAATCTGGCTGGGATCAACCACGAAGTCGTCAATGTTGACCTGGCTGGGGGCGCGCATAAACAGGACAGTTTCCTAGCGCTCAATCCTGTGGGTCAGGTGCCCGTGATCGAAGATGGCGACGCCGTCATTTCCGACAGCAATGCCATTTTGGTTTATCTCGCCCGCAAATATGCCCCAACCTACATTCCCAGCGATCCCATCGGCGAAGCGCAAGTGCAGAAATTTCTGACATTGGCAGCGGGTGAATTGGCGTTTGGCCCAGCGGCAGCGCGATTGATCACCGTGTTCAACGCCCCATTTGACCCAGATTTTTGCAAAGCCACAGCGGCCAAAGTTTTGACCAAACTCGACGCGCATCTGGACGGTCGCGACTTCTTGGTTGGGGACACGGTGACCATCGCGGATGTGGCGATCTATAGCTACACAGCGCATGCTCCCGAAGGCGGCGTTTCGTTGGACCCATACCCAAATGTGCGCCGTTTGCTGAGCAATATCGAAGCGTTAGACCGCTTCGTTGCCATGCCGTCAACGCCCGCCGGTCTGCTGGCAGAGCCTGCATAAGCCAGATCCAAGGCTTGGTCCCGGACCATCTGGGCCAAGCCAACCCAATCCCTGAGGTGCGACATGACTGATCCAGTTTCCACGCCATCGTTTCATTTGGGCGAACAGCAGGCCCAGGCCCGTGCCGGTCGTCTGGAGGCGATGAAACCCATTGGCAAAATCGCAATCCGTCCCTTTATGCCGGATCAGCATCGTGCGTTTTTTGAACAATTGCCCTTTGTTGTCATGGGCAGTGTGGATGATCACGGCTGGCCTTGGGCTTCGATTTTGACCGGGGGTAAGGGGTTCATTGAATCGCCCACCAACAAACGATTGTCGATCACAGCACAGCCGCTGCCGGATGATCCGTTGGCCGCAACTTTGACGACAGGCGCGCCAGTGGGGCTGTTGGGGATCGAATTGGCCACACGTCGCCGCAACCGGATGAACGCGCAGATCACCAGCCAAACGGCGGATAACGTGCAGTTGGATGTGGTGCAATCCTTTGGCAATTGCCCGCAATATATACAAACCCGCGCCCTTAGATTTGTCCGTGCGCCGGCTGCGCAAATCGAACGGCAAGCCACGGATAAATTCAGAGAACTTGACGCCGCCGCCCGGGATTTCATTGCGAACAGCAACACGTTTTTTGTGTCCAGCTACGTTCAACCTGATCGCAATCCGGTGGCCGAAGGCGTGGATGTTTCGCATCGCGGTGGCCGCAGCGGTTTTGTCAAAGTCGAGGGCAACACGCTGACCATCCCGGATTATTCGGGCAATAATTTCTTTAACACGATCGGGAATTTTCTGGTGAATCCCAAGGCGGGACTGATGTTCCCGGATTTTGAAACCGGTGATGTTTTGATGTTGACTGGGCGTGTTGAAATGCTTTGGGACGATCACCCAGAGGTACAGGCCTTTCACGGCGCAGAACGCGGGTGGCGGTTTCATCTGGATCACGGTTTGCGCATCTATGATGCCCTGCCGTTCCGGGCGCAACTTGGGGACTATTCCCCAAATGCCTTGATGGCGGATAACTGGGCCATGTCGCTGGCCCGCCAACAGGCCGAACAGCACCGAAATACATGGCGCCCTTTGCGTGTTGCTGCGATCAAAGACGAAAGCGACGTCATCCGATCCTTCACCTTGGAACCGGTGGATGACACGCCGCTTTTGCCGTTTGAACCGGGGCAGTTTCTGACGATGCGGGCCGATTTGGGGGCTGGCAAACCCGTTACGCGGACCTATTCGATGTCCTCTGCCCCCGGTGATCTGCGGTATCGTATTTCGGTGAAACGCGAACCCAATGGCGCGATGTCAAATTACCTGCATGACGCCGTTCGGGTGGGGGATGTGATCGAAACCAAGGCCCCAAAAGGCGCGTTTAATATGGATGCCTTAGATCAGCGGCCCGTCGTTTTGATCGCAGGCGGCGTTGGGATTACGCCGATGATGTCGATGACCCGGCATGTGCTGAACGAAGGCATTCGCAAACGGCATTTGCGTCCGACAACGATCCTTCATGCGGCCCAAACCACCAAAGACCGCGCGTTTTTTGACGATTTTCGCGCGGCTGAGGCCCAATCAAACGGCAAGTTGCGCTATTTTTCCATCATTGAAAAACCCAGCCAAGATGAACAGCAAGGTGTCGATTTTCACGCCAGCGGTTTCATCGACGCGCCGTTGATACAGGCCGCTTTGCCTTATGATGATTATGACTTTTACCTCTGCGGCCCACCGCGGTTTATGCAGGCGATCTATGATGCATTGCGCGCGTTGGGCGCACAGGATGCCCGTATTTTCGCTGAGGCGTTTGGACCCGCATCACTGGTGCGCCGCCCTGACGAAACGGCAAATCCGCCCGCCATCCTTGCCCAAGCAGAGGTGAGCACAATCAAATTCGAACGGTCTGGCTTTGAACATCATTGGGTCAAAGGCGATGCGACGATCCTCGAAACTGCAGAGGCACATGGGCTGGCACCGGCGTTTTCCTGTCGCAGCGGCAGTTGTGGCAGCTGCGCGACCAAAAAGCTGTCCGGCGAGGTGGCGTATCGCATACCGGTGACGGCGGATCACGCCCCGGATGAGGTTCTGATCTGCTGTGCTGTTCCGGCTGAAAACACCCAAGAACTGATTTTAGACCTGTGATCCCATCGAAAGGATATCCTATGGAAACGCGCCCGCCTTTGCCCCCATTTAGTCGTGAAACCGCGATACAAAAAATCCGTTTGGCCGAAGATGGCTGGAACAGCCGGGACGCCGCCAAAGTCGCGACGGCCTATATGCTGGATACAAAGTGGCGCAACCGCGCGCTGTTTGCCACCAATCGCAACGAAGCAGAGGCGTTTTTGACCAGCAAGTGGATCCGGGAAAATGAATACCGGCTGATCAAGGAATTATGGGCCTTTACCGAAAACAGAATTGCCGTGCGCTATGCCTATGAATGGCGGGATGATAGCGGCAATTGGTTTCGCTCTTATGGCAATGAAAACTGGGAATTTGCCGAAAACGGTCTGATGCAAAACCGCCATGCCAGCATCAATGATCTGCCCATTGACGAAAAAGACCGCCTGTTTCACTGGCCATTGGGGCGGCGTCCGGATGATCACCCCGGTTTGTCTGATCTGGGGTTGTGATCTAATCAGCCAAAGTTAAACGCCAGCTGCTGCGCGGCGTTTAACCACTGGATTTTGCGCCCCATAGCCGCCTCTGCCTTTAGCACAACTTGGGCGGCGGCGCGGGCGTCTTCTCCGGCGTCGTGGTGTTTGAATTGCAGGTTCAGAACCTGTTTGAGATTGGCCAATCCATGACCGCCATTGCCCTTCAATTCGGGCCAGGCCTGACGGGCGATCGCAACGCTATCCGACCAGCGCGATTTCAAAATCGGTAAATCTGCCTGCCGACAGGCGGCATCAAACGCTTTTTCATCAAAGCGGCTGTGCTGCACCAGCGGAATGGCCTCTAGGATGGGGCGAAGATCGGGCAGTATGTCAGCAAAACTAGGGGCGTTTTGCACGGTTGTGGCGCTGATCCCATGCAACCGGGTGTTGCCCGCCGCAAAGGGCATTTGCGGATCAATATAGGCGCTGTGGGTGGAAATTGCGCCGTCAAATCCAACAAAAGCCAGACCAATTTGGCAGATGCTTGCCACATCATAGGCTGCGGTTTCCACGTCCAAGGCGATGAACCTTAGGTTGGTGGGCAACGGGTCGGTTTGGCCAAAACAAGATGGAAGTGAGTAGGGCGCAACTTCGTTCATAAACGAGAGTGTCCCACTTTCTACCCAAGAGGCAAAGCGGAAAACCGGGTTGAGGAAATATGTTGGGGGGGCGTTGACAGGGCAGGGCGTGGTTCCTATCTTTCAGTCTACCTGTAGGTAGGTAAGTGGATGTGATCCAAGCGTAGCCACATCAACCCGGCCGTTCAGGAATTACATCCGCGACTACGCAACTCGCCCGATTTCAATCCAGACCCGAAAAGGCAAAGACATGGACAAGAACGCAAATTTCGACCAGCGCGCTGCGGTGCATTCCGACCAAGAGCCATGGATCGCATCCCCGATGAAAGGTGTGGATCGCCGCCCTTTGGACCGGATCGGCGCAGAGGTCGCACGCGCCACGTCAATTGTGCGCTATGAACCTGGCAGTGCGTTTTCGGCACATACCCATACCGGCGGCGAAGAGTTTTTGGTGTTGGAGGGGGTGTTTCAGGATGAACATGGTGATTTCCCAGCGGGCACATACGTGCGCAATCCGCCGACCACGTCGCACACGCCAAGCGCGGCGGATGGGGCGATCATATTTGTGAAACTCTGGCAGTTTGATCCCGAGGATCGCAACCAGATGGTTATCGACACACATGCCCAAACGCCCCAGCCGGTTGCAGATGGGGTTTGTGAAATCCCATTGTTCAAGGATGCGCGCGAATGCGTGCGTATCGAAATCTGGGACCCGTCGGTGACGGTGCAGAATGCAGATCACAAAGGGTTTGAAGCATTGGTTCTGGAAGGGAGCATTGAGGAAAGTGGCGAAGTTTTTGAGGCCAATTCCTGGTTGCGCCTGCCTGCGGGCGCACTGCTAAGCGCAACATCAGGGCCAAAGGGCGCACGGCTTTGGATCAAATCCGACCATCTTGCCTTGCCGCAAACAGCCCCAAACGGAGGAGTTTAACCATGTCCCGTCCCCTTGCGATTGTTGCGGGTGCTGGTGCCGGTTTGGGGCAGGCATTGCTGCACAGTTTTGATCAAAGCGGCTATAACGCCTATGGGCTGAACCGGTCCCTGCCAAAGGGGGCAGGGCCGAATACGCTGAGGGTTGATTTGACCGACGCGCCCCAAACCGAACAGCAGATACTTGATCTGATCGCGGCCCATGGCGCGCCGCAGCTGGTTGTGCATAACGCGGCCAAGTTGGTGATTTCAGAGTTTGAAAACACGTCGAATGCCGAATTTGAGGAAACCTGGCGGTCCATGGTGATTTCGGCGGTGAATTTGGCGCGAACGGTGTTGCCCAGCATGGCGGCGGCAGGTGGGGGGACATTTATTGTCTCTGGCGCAACGGCCAGTCTGCGGGGGGGCAAAAACTTTGCGGCCTTTGCCACTGCCAAAGCGGGGCTGCGGGCGTTGACCCAATCGCTTGCACGGGAATATGGCCCCAAAGGCGTGCATGTGGCGCATGTCATTCTAGATGGCATTGTCGACACACAGGCCAGCCGCGCATTGGTGGCGATGGACCCGTCCCGGATGATGGCGCCGGATGATATTGCCCAAACCTATTTGGCATTGGCCGCACAACCGGTTTCGACTTGGACGCATGAATTAGACATCAGACCCATGGGCGAGGCGTTTTGATGGAAACGGATATCCTCGTTGTTGGTGGCGGGTTGGCTGGGCTATCTTTGGCATCGCAATTGCACCAATCCGGATCAGATTATCGGTTAATTGAAATGCAGGATCGGCTGGGCGGGCGCATCCTGACGGCTGAACTGTCTGGTGGTTCCTTTGATCTGGGGCCTGCATGGTTCTGGCCGGGGCAGCCGCGGATGGCCGCATTGGTCAAACGGTTTGGGATACAGGTTTTTGAACAATATGCCGCCGGTGATCTGGTTTTTCAGGATCAGACGGGGGCGGTGCAACGCGGGCGCGGCTTTGCGTCGATGCAGGGATCCTATCGTGTCGCCGGGGGGATGGAGATGCTGACCCGCGCACTGGCCCAATCCCTGACGGCGGATGCATTGATCGTTGGGGCGGGGCTGACAACTTTGGTACAGACCCAAGACGGCGTTTTGGCGACGCTGTCAGATGGCAGAACCCTTAGGGCTAGCAAGGTTGTGCTGGCGATACCGCCCCGGGTTGTTGCCCAAACCATTGCGTTTGACCCGCCGCTGAGCAGTGCCCAAATGCGCAGGATGCAGGATATCCCAACCTGGATGGCAGGGCAGGCCAAAATCATCGCAACCTATGACAAACCCTATTGGCGGAATGCCGGATTGTCGGGCGACGCCATGAGCCAGCACGGCCCGATGGTGGAAATCCACGATGCGTCCTTGGTGTCGGGTGGGCCTTATGCGCTGTTTGGGTTTGTGGGCGTGCCCGCTGATATTCGCGAAACGCGCAAAAGCGATGTGATGCAAATGGCAGTCGATCAACTGGCTGCGTTGTTTGGAAATGAACTGAAGTCGCCGCTTGATGTGGTGATTCAGGATTGGGCGACACTGCCTATGATTGCCAGACCGGCTGATCGGGCGGCATTGCGCAGCCATCCCAGCTATGGATTGCCGGCCAGTTTGAGAAACCTGTGGGAAGGGGCGTTACATTTGTCTTCGACAGAAACAGCCGTTGGTTTTGGGGGCTACCTAGAAGGCGCATTGGAAGCCGCTGAACAGACGGCCAATCTGTTGGTTCAGCCAGCAGCAGCGCCCTAAGGGGGGATGTGCCCCCAGTCAGGGGGCACCAAAGCGTTGCGTTGCGACCTAAGGCGGGCCTGTCAGGTCGCGCACGCGCCGAGGGTCAGATATGTCTGGCTATGATTTAACCGTTCCATATCCGCCGCCACCCGGGGATTTCAGCACAAACACATCACCTGCATTCATGTGGGCGACATCGTTTCCTTTCATGTGTTCAACATGTCCATCCAGCCGCACAACCGCGTTTTCACCGGTTGCGCCCGCCATTCCACCTGCGGTGCCATGGGGCGCGGTCTGACGATGCGATGTCAGGGTTGTCACCGTCATTGGTTCATTGAAACGCAACTTGCGCACAATCCCATCCCCCCCGCGATAGGCCCCAGCCCCGCCAGAGCCGCGCCGGATGGAAAATTCTTCTATGCGCACGGGAAACCGGGTTTCCAACACTTCGGGATCGGTCATGCGGGTATTGGTCATGTGGCTGTGAACGGCGCTGGCTCCGTTAAATCCATCCCCCGCGCCGGTCCCGCCACAGATGGTTTCGTAGTTTTGGTAAGTGTCGTTGCCATAAACAAAATTGTTCATCGTCCCCTGACTGCCCGCAATGACACCCAGCGCACCATACAGCGTATCTGCAATGGCCTGTGACACCTCGGTATTCCCTGAAATGACCGCAGCGGGTGCATCGGGGTTGATCATTGATCCCTGCGGAACGGTCAGGTGCAGGGGTTTCATACAGCCTTCGTTCATGGGGATGTTTGACCCTACCAATGTGCGAAACACATAAAGCACAACAGCGCGGCAAATCGAAAGGGGCGCATTATAGTTCAGGTCGTCCTGATCAGAGGTCCCGGTAAAGTCGATTTTGGCGGAACGGGTCGCTTTATCGACGGTTATCTGCACCTTGATCTGCGCGCCGCTGTCCAACGGATAGGTAAACTGGCAATCATGCAGGACATCCAGAACGCGACGTACACTTTCTTCGGCGTTGTCCTGCACGTGGCCCATATAAGCATGCACCGTTTCTAACCCGAATTGACGGGTGATTTTTTGCAACTCGCGCGCGCCGGTTGCGTTGGCGGCGATTTGGGCCGAGAGATCCGCCATATTTTGATCGACATTGCGGCAGGGGTATTTGGCCGACGACAACAGATCACGGGTTTGCTGTTCCTGCAGATCGCCTTCTTTGACCAATAGGAAATTGTCGATCAGCACGCCTTCTTCTTCTATGTGGCGGCTGTCGGGGGGCGCAGAGCCGGGCGTCGTTCCGCCAATATCTGCATGATGCCCGCGTGACGCGACGGTGTAGATGATGTTTTCCTGAGCATCATCAAAAACGGGCGTGATCACGGTGACATCAGGCAAATGGGTGCCACCATTAAACGGGTTGTTCATCATGAACACGTCACCGGGGCGAATGTTGCCTGCATTTGCGCTTAGGATCGACCGAACGCTGCCCGACATTGATCCAAGATGGACCGGAACGTGCGGCGCATTGGCCACCAGATCGCCGTTTTGGTCAAAAATGGCACAAGAAAAGTCGAGCCGTTCCTTGATGTTCACCGAATAGGCCGTGTTGGCCAAAGTGGCGCCCATTTGCTCGGCGATGGACATATATAGGTTGTTAAACACCTCTAACATGACCGGATCAACGGATGTTCCGATCGCTTCGGTCCGAGCAAGAGGCACGATGCGCCGCAGCACCAGATTGCCCCCCGCCGCGCATTCCGCCTGCCAGCCATCTTCGATGATGTTGGTGCCCGTGGGTTCGGTCAAAATCGCAGGGCCCGTCACCGTTTCACCGTTTGCCAGACTGGCGCGATTGACCAATGGCACCTCTGTCCAGCCACCGTCTGAAAACATCTGCGCGGTTTGGGTGGTTTCGTCTATATGCACCGTGTCGGGCAGGGTTACCTCTTCGCCCGTTGACCCGATGGCCTCTGCGGTGAGCAAATCAATGATCAATTCCGCCGAATGGGGCACAAATCCAAACCGGGTTTTATGGGCCGCATTAAAGCTGTCGGTCATTTCTTTGGGGGTGCCAAAAGGAACGTCCAGGGTTTGATGCGCACCGTCGGTGCGAATATGTGCGGACACAATGGTGGTGATATCTGCATCTGCGATCCCTTGGGCGCGCACGTCAGATTGGGCGGCATTGATCAAACGACCGAGCGCCGTTTGAGCGCGGGTAATGTCGTCAATTGATCCAGCGAACTGGTGTTCATGAATAGACCGCACATCCGCAAGCCCCATACCAAAGGCCGATAAAACGCCCGCAAAGGGATGAATGAAAATGCTTTCCATTCCCAGTGTATCCGCCACCAGACAGGCATGCTGACCACCTGCACCCCCAAAGCAGTTCATCGTGTATTGTGTCACGTCATAGCCACGTTGCACGCTGATCTGTTTGATGGCGTTGGCCATGTTTTCAACGGCGATGCGCAGGAACCCTTCGGCGATTTCTTCGACGGATTTGTCCGTGCCGATGTCCGCCTTTAGCGTTGCGAACTTTTCTCTGACGGCGTTTATGTCCAACGGTTGATCGGCATTGGGGCCAAACACCGATGGAAACTGATCCGGTTGCAATTTGCCCAGCAGCACGTTGCAATCTGTCACCGTCAACGGCCCGCCACGTCGATAGGCGGCGGGGCCGGGATTTGCGCCCGCGCTTTCTGGGCCGACCTGCATGCGACCATCGCGATAGGACAGAATAGACCCGCCACCCGCAGCGACCGTGTGGATCGACATCATCGGGGCACGCATCCGCACGCCGGCGACTTCGGTTTCAAAGGAACGTTCGTATTCGCCTGCATAATGGCAAACATCTGTGGATGTGCCGCCCATATCAAAGCCGATTAAGCGATCAAATCCCAGATCCGCCGCGGTGCGCACCATGCCAACAACGCCGCCCGCAGGTCCCGATAGAATGGCGTCTTTGCCCTGAAAACGTCCCGCATCCGTTAGCCCGCCATTTGACTGCATGAACATCAGACTGTCACAGCCGCCGTTTCCGGCGTTCAGCGCAGATGCGACCTGGTCAATATATCGGCGCAAAATCGGAGAAAGATAGGCGTCGACAACCGCCGTGTCTCCGCGCGACACCAGTTTGATCAGGGGGCTGGCTTCGTGGCTCAGGGATATTTGCTGAAAGCCGGTTTGGCGCGCCATGTCGCCCAATCGTTTTTCATGATCGGTGTATTTATAGCCGTGCATCAATGCGATGGCGACCGAACGGAACCCTTTGCCATAGGCCTGTGACAATGCGGTTCGGGCCTTTGTTGTGTCCAGCGCTTGGATGATTGTGCCGTCCGCTGCAACACGTTCATCGATCTCGATCACCTCTTCGTATAACAGTTCGGGCAGTTGAATATTCAGCGCAAACAGGTCCGGCCGATTCTGATAACCGATACGTAACAGGTCCCGCAGACCTTTGGTTATCAGCAAAATTGTGCGTTCACCTTTGCGTTCCAGCAGAGCATTGGTCGCAACCGTTGTGCCCATTTTGACCGCTGCGATTTGGCCGGGTGTGATTTCGGTGTTAGCATCTTGGCCAAGCAATGACTTGATTCCATGGACCGCCGCATCGGGGTAAACTTCTGGATTTTCAGACAAAAGTTTATGCGTCTTTAGCGCCCCGTTGGGCATACGTGCGACGATATCTGTAAACGTACCGCCACGATCGACCCAAAACTGCCACTTTCCTGTTTGCACGTTGTCCACATCCGCCTCCTAGAATCAATTTGTTGTTGCTTTATGGATATAACGCTGACAAATTGTCAACGTAATGGATTCGAGTTAAATCAGTCCACATTGAATTTGATAGGGAGAAACCTCATGAAACACTTCATCTTTGGTGCCGCTGCTCTTTTGTGTGCACAGCTCGCCACGGCGCAAAACTGGGACATGCCAACACCCTATGGTGACAGCACGTTCCACACTCAGAACATTGCGCAATTCGCCGATGATGTCCGCGCAGCCACGGATGGGGGTCTGGATATTACGCTTCATTCTGCTGGATCGCTGTTCCCACATGCGGAAATCAAAGGCGCCATTCGCAACCGTTCGGTTCCGCTAGGCGAATTTTTCCTGTCCCGTTTGTCAAACGAAGATCTCGCCTTTGGTGTGGACAGCCAACCGTTTGTCGCCACCAGCTATGACGATGCTGCACGTCTGTGGGCCGCACAAAAACCTGTCATCACTGACCTGTTGGCTGAACAAGGTCTGATGCCGCTGTTTTCCGTGCCATGGCCGGCACAGGGGCTTTATACGAATGGTGAAATCGCAACGGTGGACGATCTGAACGGCCTGCGTTTCCGGGCCTATAACGCCGCATTGGAAGAATTCGCAACCCTTGCAGGGGCCGCGCCCGTGCAGATCGAAGCCTCAAACATCCCACAGGCCTTTGCCACGGGTCAGGTCGAAGCGATGATTACATCCCCGTCAACCGGGGTGAATTCAACTGCATGGGATTTTGTGACGCATTATACGCCGATCAATGCCTGGGTTCCCAAAAACATCGTGGTCGTCAACAAACGTATGTTTGACGGTCTGGATGCCGACACCCAAGCCGCCGTTTTGGCCGCCGCAGAGGCCGCTGAAACCCGCGGTTGGGACATGTCCGCCGCCGAAGCTGAGAGCATGACAGCCGCGCTCGCTGAAAATGGCATCATTGTTTACGAACCCAGCGCGGGTCTGATCGAAGGCCTGCAAGGCATCGGTGAAACAATGTTGGGCACTTGGGACGCTGCGGCATCAGATGGCGCCCGGACCGTTTTGAACGCATACCAAAACTAAATCCTCCCTGAACTGGCCGCTATCGTTTATGGTAGCGGCCAGTTTTTTGACCAAAAGGACGCCGGTGCGATGTCTCGCTTACTTCAAAAATTATACGACATTTGTGGCATGATCGCGGGTGGGTTGATCTTGTGTATTTGCTTGCTGATCTCTGCACAAATCTGCCTGAACGCCTTTGGCCGCTTCGCCCCCGGCGTTCTTCCTTCGACGATCCCCTCTTATGCTGACTTCTCTGGCTTTATGCTCGCGGGTGCTACGTTCCTTGCGATGGCGCATACGCTGCGTGCTGGCGGCCACATCCGGGTCAATCTGGTGGTGTCACGACTGTCCCAACGGGCCCAGTTTGTTGCAGAATTGTTTGTGTTGCTCATCACAACTGCCATCATTGGTTACGCGGCTTTTTTCATGGCGTCACTGGTCGCAGAGAGCATTCACTATGGGGATGTTTCGAATGGCATCATACCCGTACCGCTTTGGCTACCTCAGAGCGTGGCTGCGTTTGGTATCGCACTTTTGCTGATTGCCATACTCCATACATTGGTTGAACTGCTGGCCGCACGCGCGCCCATTTTGTCGACACCGGGCGAGGTATAATGATGTCTGATCCAATAATCGGCGCGGTTCTGCTTGGGCTTCTGATTGCATTGCTGGCCAGTGGCGTCTGGGTGGCCATATCACTGTCGCTTGTCGGCCTGACGGGGCTGGTGTTTTTCTCAAATGCGCCGTCGGGTTTGGTGTTGGCATCCACTTTTTGGGGCCATTCCCATAGCTGGGCGCTGACCGCGTTGCCATTGTTTATCCTGATGGGGGAAATATTGCTGCGATCGCGTATGAGCGATGACATGTTCACGGGGCTTGTCCCGTGGCTAAGTCGCGCGCCGGGGCGGTTGTTGCATGTGAATGTGTTTGGCTGCGCCATTTTCGCGGCGGTTTCGGGGTCTTCGGCGGCAACAGCGGCGACGATTGGCCGGATGTCTGTGCCAGAGCTGACAAAGCGCGGCTATCCTGAAAGCTTGATTTTGGGCACGTTGGCCGGGTCAGCGACGCTGGGATTGTTAATCCCGCCATCAATCATCCTGATCGTTTACGGCGTGGCAACAGAGCAATCCATCGCCCGGTTGTTTATTGCGGCGATCCTGCCGGGGATCATGCTGATGACGCTGTTTGCCAGCTATGTTGCGGTGCGTGCGTGGATGAATCCCGGCCTGATCCCCACGATCGACGAAACATTTACGCTGCGCGAAAAATTCAAAGCCTCGCGGCGCCTGATCCCTGATGCGCTTCTTATTGGAGGTGTCATTGGGTCCATTTACGGCGGGTTGGCATCGCCAACGGATGCGGCTGCGCTGGGCGTTGTGTTGGCGACGATCCTTGCCTGGACGTCGGGCGCGTTTAGTTGGAAACTGTTTGGCGACGCCGTTATGTCGGCAACGCGGACATCCTGTATGATCGCCCTGATCCTGCTTGGCGCGGCGTTTTTATCCGTTTCGATGGGGTTCACCGGTCTGCCGCGTAATCTAGCGGCATGGATCGCTGACATGAACCTTTCCGTGTCCGCGCTGCTTGTGGCTTTGACGATTTTCTTTATCATTCTGGGCTGTTTTCTGGATGGAATTTCCGTCATCGTCCTAACAACATCGATCATCATGCCCATGGTACAAGCCGTCGGAATTGATCCAATTTGGTTCGGGATTTACCTCGTGATTGTGGTTGAGATGAGCCAGATCACCCCACCCGTTGGGTTCAACCTATTCGTGATCCAAGGCCTGACGGGCATCGACATCTTACGCATCGCAAAAGCCGCATTTCCGTTCTTTTTGCTGCTTTTGCTCGGTGTTTTTCTGATCTGCCTCTTCCCGCAGATCGTCACCTTTTTGCCGACATTTATGTCGAGCTAAAGCGACGCTGCCGCCCTGCTGGCCTGATCATATTGGCCGGACAGGGCGCGCAGGCTTGCTGCGATTTCGCGCATTTCGTCGCCATTCATACCCAACCGGGACAGCCCATCAATGAAACAGCGATCCCGCATTTCGCGGTAAGCTTCGCATAATGTTTCGCCGCTGGGTGAGGTGCTGTAAAAGACTTCTTTGCCCCGTTTTTGTGAAACTAGCAGTTCCATCTTTAGCAATTTGCGCAGGGCATAATTCACGGTGTGCGTATCCTCAATGTTGAGGAGAAAACAAATGTCGGTCAGCCGTTTGTCGCGCCCGCGGTGATTGGTGTTATGCAGCACCAGAATTTCCAACGGTGTCAGATCCGTATTGCCTGCGGCCGACATGCAACGGGTCATCCAACGCGAAAACGCATTATAGGCAATGATCATGCCATATTCGATTTCAGACGCTTCCCAGTTTTCCCCATCTGCCAAATGACGGGAAGACACGATTCGTCTTTGGGGGAAGTTTTGATCGCTCATACCTGTAATTCCTCAGCGTTTTATTCACATTTAATGTACATATCGCCACTGGGAAGTTCAATTTTTGTTTGCACCGTCTCTTTTTTAGGCAGAGAAAAAACAAGGCCCGACAGATTAAGGGCGGTTATGTGATCGAACAAAACGGTCTGTACATGGTCTCAGCGATGAGTGTTTTGCTAGTGGTCATTGTGCCGAGACAGCGCAAATGTTTGGTCGGCAACCCGTTGCGTCCTGCGCTGTCAGAGTTAGGTTCAGGATCACAGCCAAGTATATCCAATCTTCGGGCGACCAGACATGATTGATGTCTCCTGCCAGATTCTGGTTTTGTTGATCAGTGCTGCAGTCACGATCCAGTTGGTTGGAAACTGTGTTGAACTTGTGATCGGGTGCAGTGGTTACATTGTGTTTGTGGGTGCTAACCGCGGATATGTCGTTCTGTAGTATCAGACCACCAACACAGAGATGGCCAACATTCAGGCCGGTCTCGTTCAACTCAACAGTCATTTTTGGCCGACCATAGCTGCCTAGACCTAGGCGTGACTGTGCTTTGCTATGTGTCAGCGTAACCAGATCAATTCTGCTTAAAGGAGCGAGGAAAGATGACAGTGCGTTTAGCGCGGCACGAACCCGTTTCAATCCGCCCGCGCAACAACATCCTGTCTATTTTGCATTGCCCTATCGCCTACCACCATTCCCGCTCAGATCATGCTTGAGCAGTCTTTTGAGATGCAACATTTGCTGCGACCAATTCTTTGTATAGGTCGCGAATTTTCAATGTTATCGGCCCGGCGCCAACTTTGGTGCCAATTGGTTTGCCGTCAATTTCTGCGACAGGTGTCTGCGCGCCGAACGTTCCGGTCAAAAACGCTTCGTCCGCGCCATAGGCTTCGTACAAAGAATAATTCTTTTCTTTGAGTGGGATACCGTTTGCGTGGCACAAATCGATGACTTTTTGGCGGGTCACACCGTTCATGCAATAATCCCCGGTAGAGGTCCAAACCTCGCCACGGCGCACGATAAAGAAATTGCAGGCATTTGTCGTGTTTACGAACCCATGCGGATCCAGCATCAGAGCTTCGTCCGCGCCGGCCTGTTCGGCCTGCAAACTGCCGATGACGCAGTTTAGCTTGGAATGGCTGTTGTATTTGGCGTCCTGACTCATGGGCAGACCGCGCACCTGTGAGACGGTTGCCAAACGAATGCCGCTCTTTAGCAGCGTTTCTGCGGGTTTTGAATGTTCGATGATTGCCACAACGGTAGGGCCGAACTTACTAAGCCCCGGATGCTGAAACGGTTTGGATTTACGGCCACGGGTGATCATCAGGCGGCAATGTGCGTCCGACGTCATTTCATTGGCCGCCGCGGTGCGATTGAGCACATCCTTAATGTCGTCGGGGGTCATATCCAGCTGGATCGACACTGATTTCAGCGAATTAAACAGCCGGTCCATGTGTTCATCAAAAAACGCCCATTGCCCATCATAAAGTCGCATGCCTTCCCACATGCCATCACCCAGCATAAAGCCGCTATCATACACAGAAACAACGGCGTCGGCCTTGGGCACAATTTGCCCGTTCACATAGATTTTTATGGTGTCATTTCGCGTGTCACGTTCGGCGTCATGGGTTGAATGGCTCGGGGCTTGATCAGTTATCATGGCTCTCTCTGGATTGATTAATGCCCAATGACCTGCTCAAGAAACGCCTTAGCGCGGTCATGTTGGGGGCTGTCAAAAAACGTATCTGGTTTGGCTTCTTCTAGGATTTGCCCATCCGCCATAAAGATGACGCGATCGGCGACCTCTCGGGCAAAGCCCATTTCATGGGTCACACAAAGCATGGTGATCCCTTCTTTTGCGAGGCTGACCATCACGTCCAGAACCTCTGCGATCATTTCGGGGTCAAGGGCGGATGTGGGTTCGTCAAACAAAAGGATTTCCGGGTCCATGCATAGCGCGCGCGCGATGGCAACGCGCTGTTGCTGCCCCCCCGACAATTCCCCCGGATATTTCTGCGCTTGGTCCAGAATTCGTACTTTATCCAAATGCTTAAGCGCGGTTTTCTCTGCATGTGGGCGCGGGATACTGCGCACGATCATCGGCGCTAGAACGCAATTTTCAAGGATCGTCATATGGGGGAACAGATTGAAATGTTGGAACACCATCCCAGCCTCGCGGCGGATCGCTTCGATATGGTCCAGATCGTCATCAAGTTCTGTCCCCAGAACATTGACGGACCCAATTTGAAAGTCTTCAAGCGCATTGATGCATCGGATCAACGTGGATTTGCCCGAACCTGACGGCCCGCAAATCACCAAGCGTTCCCCTTTGGCGACATTCAGGTTGATGTCCTTGAGCGCGTGAAATGTGCCATAGAATTTGTGCATTCCTACGATTTTTACGGCTGGTTCCTGTTGTGAATGTTCAGGCATATTTCCCCCCATTATATGGCGTCCAGAATGGCGTCGGCCGTCATGACATCCAGATGCGCCCCACCGCCGTTCTTAAAAATGGTAATGTCCTGCGCAGAGGTTCGACCGGCGTAACCATCAGCAAAGTCGTAAAAGTCGGCCAGAACATCGGCGCGGGAAATAACCCCTGCGGCAATCGGGATTTTGAGTTCCCCGATATGGTGGATGGTGGTGTCGCGGCTATCCACAAAGATGCGCCCCTTTTGCAGCAATGCATCATCTGCTTCGCGCATTTCCGCGCGGAATGCGCCGATCAGGTCGACATGTGTGCCCGGCTGCACCCAATCGCCCAATAAAATTGGGGTGATCGACATGGTCGCGGTGACGATGATGTCAGAATGCGATGCCGCCTGTGGCAGATCCTGGATCGCAGTCACGCGCAGCTGATCGCTGGTCACAGATTGGGCCAACGCCTCGGCTTTGGCATGGGTGCGGTTCCAAATCGAAATGTGCCGCAGGGATGGGAACAATTGCGCATAGGCCGAAATCACATTGCCTGCCACAGCGCCAGCCCCGATCACCAACATCGTTTCGCTGTCTGGTCGCGCCAGATAACGCGCCCCAAGCGCACTGTCAGCGGCGGTTTTCAGATCCGTGACCAGACCGCTATCAATCACGGCGCGCAGACCGCCATGGGCCGGGTCAAATAGCAACATGGCCCCTTGGACGGATGGCAAACCTTGCGCCGGGTTTTGTGCAAAAACCGTCACGCTTTTGACACCAAATCCAAGCCCGTCGATCCATGCGGACCGGCTCAGCAAAGAGCTGCCTTGTTCGCCCAAAAACACATCCTCGACCCGCGCTTTTGGCAAGCGATGCCCAGCCTTTAAGGCTTCGGTCAAGCTTAGCCAGTCGATTGGCCTGTCGAAATCCGCGCGCGAAATATAGCGGGGCTGGTCAGGGGCGGTCATTTCTTGACCACATCCATGAACTGACGGGTGATCGCGTGCTGGGGGCTGTTAAACATCTGATCCGGCGTGCCCTGTTCGACGATTTCGCCGTCCGCCATCAACAAAACAGAATCCGCCACGGCTTGGGCAAAACCCATTTCGTGGGTCACACAGACGATGGTCATGTTTTCTTTGGCCAGATCCTGCATCACGTCCAACACCTCTGAAATCATTTCAGGGTCCAGCGCCGATGTGGGTTCGTCAAACAGCATCACCTCTGGTTTCAGACAAAGCGCACGCGCGAGGGCCACACGTTGCTTTTGGCCACCGGACAATTGATCGGGATATTTGTCCGCATGGATGTCGACATGCATCTTTTTCAGCTGATCCATTGCCTCAACCGTTGCCGCCGCGCGGTCACGGCCCACGGACCGGATTTGCGGCAGGGTGCAGTTTTCCAGAATTGTCAGATGCGGAAATAAGTTGAAGTTCTGAAACACCATGCCAACCTTTTTGCGCACGGCATCCAGATTTCTGGCGTCATCGGCGATATCCATGCCCAACACCCTAAGCTGACCCGACGCGATGGTTTCAAGCCCGTTCATGGTGCGGATCAACGTGGATTTTCCGGACCCAGAAGGCCCGCAAATCACCAGCGTTTGCCCCTGTGGCACATCCAGATCGATCCCTTTTAGGGCATGATGTGTGCCATAATATTTGTTTACGGATTTAACCGAAATTGCAGCCTCAAGCATGCCCAACCCTCATTCTGTTTTCCAGCCATGCGCCATAGCGCGACAGGCCAAAGACAAAGACGAAATAGACCAAGGCCAAGAAGACGTAGACTTCGACAAATTGTTCGGTCCATTCGCCACCGCCAATGGCCGCATTGCCCGATGCCATGACCTCAAAAAAACCGATGATGGTGACGATCGACGTTTCCTTAAAGGTGATGACCGCTTGGTTGATGGTAGAGGGCAGGGTGTTGCGAAACGCTTGGGGCAATAGGATATCCACCACCAGTGACCAATAGGGCATGCCCAGGGCGACGGCGGCTTCTTCTTGACCTTGGGATGTGGATTGCAAACCTGCGCGGATAATTTCGGCTTGGTAAACGGCAAAGAACACCGCAAAGGCAATCACCACACGACCCAGTTTGTTGCCCTCAAGCCAATCGGGCACAAGCAACGGCACAACAACTGCTGCTGCAAAAAGGATGGTCAACAGCGGCAGAGACCGGACCAGATCGATGAACAGCCCCGTGCCTTTTGCGATCACAGGCAGGCTAGACCGCCGCGCCAAAGCAAAGATCACAGCGAGGGGCATGCCAATCACAAAAACCGCAGAGAAGATAAAGATCGTGAGCGACAATCCCCCCCATTGTTCCGAAGTCACCAGCGGCAAACCCGCAAAACCGCCGCGCATCAACAAAACAAAAGCGCCAAAACCAATCACCCAGAGGGCCGGCAGTTTTTTGATCGACCAAAAAGAGGGCAAACAAGACAGGCCAATCGTCAGGATCACAACCAAGCAAGCGAGGGTGGATCGCCACTGTTCTTCGTAAGGGTAAAGGCCAAACATGATCAACCGACCGCGGTCTTGGATCACGGCCCAACAGGCCCCTGCGCCGTGGCCGCAATGCTCTTTGTTATCGACGGTCCAGATGGCGTCTAGGACCGCCCAGTTTGTGAGCTTTGCGAAAATCCAAATGATCAGAGCGCCAAAAAGGATGGTGAACCCTGTGTTCAGCCAAGTGGAAAAGAAGTTTTTCTTTAACCAGCTGCTCAAACCCTGTTTGGGCAATGGCGGGGTGACAGACGTAGCCATGCTAGCTTCTCCCTTTGAGTTTCAGGCGTGAATTCAACAGGTTCATCGCAAAACCGATGGAATAATTCACGACGATGAATCCCCCCATCAGCAGCGCCAACAGTTCCATCGTCTGGCCAGATTGGTTGATGGATGTGGACACAATGGCAAAATAGTCGGGATATCCGATGGCGATCCCAACGGTTGTCCCCTTCATCAGCCAGATATATTGGTTGGACAGCGACGGCAGCATCGCGCGAAACGCCAAAGGAATGCGGATATAGCGGTTGATCTGGAACGATGACATTCCCAATGCAGACCCGGCTTCCAGCTTGCCTTTGTCGACCGAAATCAGCCCGCCGCGGATGATTTCACCAATGTAGGAAGCGCCAAACAGGGTCAGGCCGATCAACAGCGCCGAAAATTCGGGTTTCAGGGTGACGCCGCCAACAAATCGCAGCCCTTTTAGTTCTGGAACAGACCAGAGCGGCACATCTGGGGCGCGCCCAGTTAACAGCAGGGCCGCAAACAGAACCACCATCGCAAACACTGCAAAGGGAACCCGCAGTTTGGTTTTTGTTGCCTTCACCCCGATGATGATGGCAACGCAGCCCCCCAAGAAAAGCACGATATCCAGTCCCGACAGACTTGGCGCCGGTAGCATCAAGCCCCGGTTTGAAAAGAACGCGATATCGGCAAGAGAATAGGCCTGTCGTGGTCCGGGCATATGCGTCAGGATCGCATACCAGAAAAACACTTGTAGGATGACGGGCACGTTGCGGAAAATTTCGACATAGGTTGTGCCGGCGAGCTTCATCAAACCGTTGTTTGAAATACGCATCAACGCCAAAAACAACCCCAACAGCGTTGCGAAAAACAGGGTCATGAACCCCACAAGCATCGTGTTCAGCAGGCCGGCAAACAAGACCTGTAAATAGGTCGACCGTGGCCCGACTTCGATGACAGAAAAACTAACGGGCCAGCCTGTGGTCTGGCTCAGAAAACCAAATCCGGTTGCGATCCCCTGATCTGCGATATTTGTGCGCCCGACAAGGATGACCGCCAGAATGGTCGCAACGACCACGACAATGAATAATACTTGCGTGGCGGTTCTTCGGAATTTTTGTGAGGTAAAGAGCGTGGTCATTTTGACCCCCCTTTTGTTTTAAAAAAGGGCGCGCACAAAGGCGCGCCCAGTCAGGGAATTAATCCAGAACCAGCGGATAAAGCAGACCGCCATTGTTCCACAGATTGTTCAGGCCACGGGGCAGCTGGTAACGCGACCCTTCGCCGACAGTCCGGTCGTAAATTTGACCGTAATTGCCGACGGTTTTGATCACGTTGTAGGCCCAGTCATCCTGCAGCCCCAGACGCGCGCCAACACCCGGTGTCACACCCAGCAGGCGTTCGACCGTGGCCGATGGGGGATTTGCGCGCATTTCGTCAACGTTTTCTGAGGTGATGCCGTTTTCTTCGGCCAGCAACAGCGCGGATACCATCCAGTTGATGACATCCAAAAAGTCATCTTCGCCTTGGCGCACAACGATGCCTTCTGGTTCCAGTTTGATCACGTCCCCAATGATGGTGAAATCATCTGGGTTGGGCGCGTTCACCCGTGTTGAGGACAAAAAGGGACCAAAGCCTGCAATCGCATCACACCGTCCCGCGTATAGAGCGGCGCGCAGCTCTTCGCCTTTTTCGAACGACAGGGGCTCATATTCGATCGCGTTGGTTTCCATGTAATCGGCCAGAACCCGTTCAACGGTTGTGCCTGCATTCACGCAAAACACGCCGCCTTCTAGATCAGAGATGTTTTCTGCGCCCAAATCTGTCCGCGACATCACATAAAAGGGGCCAATGAAATAGGGGCGTGAATATTGCAGACCCAGTTCCGTATCGCGGGTCATGGTCCAGCCGGTCACTTTGATGATGACATCAATGTCACCGGATTGAATGGCCGGGAAACGCTGTGCCCAGCTGATTGGAATGATCTGAACTTTGTCCGGGCTGCCCAGAATGGCCGTGGCCAATGCGCGGCATATTTCGATGTCGAACCCCTGCCATTCGCCCTGTGCGTCAACTTCGGCAAAGCCAAGATAGCTGCCGTTATGACCGGTACATAGCAGGCTGTCGCGCGCGATGATTTCGCCCAACAGGCCCTCTTCTTGGGCCTGAGCAGAGGTTGCACCGGCAAATGCCAGCGATGCAACCGTTGCAAATTTCATAAGTTTAGTAAGCATGTCACTCTCCGTTGGAAGGGATGAAGTTTTGGTGGCCTTGTTGGCTCTTGGACAAATTTGTCAGTGGGTGTTTGTGGAATGCACCGTCACCTGATCCTTAGGCAGGAAGCACCCAAGACCGGGTTTTTCCGGGAGAAAAAACTGACCGGGACTGTCAGGTGACGATGCAAGGTTAAGCTGCTCGAAGAACACTTGATGAACGTAATGACGTTCAACATGTGCAATGTCCTTGCTCGCGGCGGCCAAATGGCAAGCGGCGATCAAAGCAACCGAAGTGGACGAAACCTCAAGTGTGAGACGGGTTTCGCTATGAGAAATGAGGCGCTGCAATTGTTGCACACGGGAAATGCCACCAACCGCAACCGGGGCCGTCTGTAGGAACGGCACCCTGACCTCTTGGACCAATTTTTGATGAAGCTCGTCGCGGTATTCTGCCTCGGTTGCCATAACCGGAACGCCATTTTTGACCAGTTCGGCCATCCCGGCATAATCATGCGCAGCAATAGGGGACTGAAACGCCTCGATGCGATCACGCGGCAATGCCTCAAAGAGCTGCATGGCGGTGGTCGCGGTATATTTATAGACCCCATCCACAATCAGTTTGTGTGGGGCAGGCAGCATATCCAACGCCGCCTTGACCCGCGCAACATCCTGTTCAACGGACAGCGCCCCGACCTTCATTTTCAGGATGCGAAAACCGTCATCGCGCATTGACGCCATTTCGGTTTGCAAATCTTGCAGCGTCTTGTTCTGACCATATAAGCCGCCACTGCCATAGAGCTGAAAATCACCGGCTGCGTTTGGATTGATCACCCGCCACAGCGGCAGATCCGCGCGCTGCGCCTTGAGATCCCAAATCGCGATATCAATGCCTGACAATGCAGACATCAACATGCCATGCCGTGCCGTCAACGTGGCGCGTTCGATTTGGCGCTGCGCAACCTCAAAGGCATCGTCGATTTGGACGCCAATGAAATGCGGAATAACTTCGGTGCGCAAAAAGGCCAAAAGCGGGTCAGGTGCGGTATCAAAACACCAGCATTCGCCCAAACCAACCTGACCATTGCTATCAATGACCTCAACAAATACGGCGTATTTCTGGGTCCAGCGGATCGCAGGGTTCCAGATTTTTCCGCCCAGATCATTGCAATGAGAGGACAATCTTATGTGACTGATGGTGGTCACGTGCGGGGCCCCGCACCGGTCAGGTCGATCAATTCAAGCTCAAACCCGTCGTCTGATTTGTATTGTAGCGCTTTCAGGAACCGGTCGTGGAATTGAAGGGTGTGTTCATGTGCAATACGATCCGCCAAGGCCACGTCCTGGGCTTCGATCGCATCCACAAAATCGTCGTGCTGATCATCCAGAACATCCCAGCGCCCCTGCGCATCCAAAAACTTAATATGGATGTGCAGCAATCGGCGTGCTTCTGATAGCAGTTCGCCATATTGGCGCACCACATAGGGGTTTTTACCCGCAACAGCGACGGCATAGTGGAATTCAAAATTCGCCTGCAGTGTTTCAAACGCTTTGGCGGAATGCACAGCATCACGATATTGGTCCGACAATTTTCGCAAATTGGCCACGTCATCAGCACTGCGATTGCGCGCGGCGAGCCGCGTTGCATATCGCTGCTGCAAATCAAGCGCCTCGATGAAATTGGAAAAGTTCATCAGATCAACAGGCGCGACAATCGTGGTGCGGTTTGGCAAGGCTTCTACCAAACGTTCGGCCAGCAACCGATTGAGCACTTCGCGAATGGGGGATCGAGATACGTTGAAACGTTTAGAAAGCCCCGTTTCATCCAAAGGTGTGCCGGGTTCCAATGTCAGTGTTAGAATTTCACGACGCAGCACATTGCAAATCTCAGTCGCGGCAGACCCACGTTGATAGGACTTTGTTTCCGTCATGCGATTTCCACTTCAAGGGGATCAATAAACAAACACTCGAATCATTGCATACAACTTGCATGCAATATGACAAGGCCGCGTGATTGTGTCCACAAATTTCCAAATGTGGAAATTTAATTAATGTTAACAGTATATTATAGATTTCAGGTTTAACGTGTCAAATAGATGTTCTGCGTTTTGTCAGGCGGTCAATTTGATGGATTTGGCGATTCTGTAAGAGAACGTTGCCACTTTAGCGTGGACTGCGTGCCCCTTAAGCATGCGAGTTACGACAACAGGTTGATCAGCGGCGGCGGGTTCAGGATCCCGATTATCGCCCCATTGATGTTTCTGCTTTCAATGGAGCTTCAATCGCAACACATGTCTCACACCACGGATGAACCGACGTTGCCATGCGCCCTTTGAAAAGGTGTTTTTTGCAATCTTCAACTGTGCAACCGGTCGCACCTTACGTCAATCGAGCATTGGGAAAACGCCTGTTTTCTTCACCACTCCGTACACAAAGCTGCTGTCGATTGACCCTATGCCGCCAATCGGATGCAGGCGCCTGCGTACAAAATCCTCATAGTCTGAGAGGTCCGCAACAACCACGCGCAACAGATAATCAGATGTGCCAGTCATCACAAAACATTCCAGAACCTGATCCACGCGGCTAATTTGTTTCTCAAACTGCTGGACAACTTTTGCGGTATGACCGGTCAGGCTTACCCGGACAAAAACCGTCACCGGGAGACCATAAGCCTTTGCGTCAACCTCAGCAGTGTAGCCTTTGAGCGCGCCGCTCTGTTCTAGCAGCTTCACACGACGCAGACATGGCGATGGAGACAAGTTCACCTCGGCAGCGAGGTCTTGATTCGTCATTCGGCTATTGCGTTGCAGGGCGCGAATGATCTGGCGATCTTTGTGGTCCACTTACATCCCCATTGGCATAATATGCTAACCGAGTACCAAAATGGGGTATAATTGGCAATCCGTTGGCCGCATAACTGCTCTACTGTGCTGAAAACCAGTCACGGAGCCACCCAATGCGTAATCGCCCCGACAGCTTTGCCACACGTGCCATTCACCACGGTTATGATCCGATGCAGAATGAAGGCGCATTGACACCTCCGTTGCATCTGACATCAACGTTTGCCTTTGAAACGGCCGAAGCTGGTGGCGAAATGTTTGCCGGCGACCGCGCAGGGCATATTTATTCGCGCATCTCGAACCCGACATGTGATTTGCTTGAAAGACGTATCGCGGTGCTTGAAGGTGCCGAGGCAGGGCTGGCGCTCGCGTCTGGCATGGGCGCGATCACCGCAACGATGTGGACGTTGCTGGCACCGGGCGATGAGGTCATTCTCGATAAAACGCTTTACGGCTGTACGTTTTCGTTCATGCAACACGGGCTGGCCAAATTCGGAGTAACCGTCACCCATGTTGACCTGACGACCCCTGAAAACCTGTCTGCGGCGATCAGTCAAAAAACCAAAGTGGTGTATTTTGAAACGCCAGCAAACCCGAACATGCGGCTTGTTGATATTCAGGCTGTGTCCGACATCGCACATGCAAATCAAGCACTTGTTGTGGTTGATAACACATATTCGACCCCTTACCTGACTCAACCCATAAAACACGGGGCGGATATCGTCCTGCATTCAGCAACCAAATACCTTGGTGGTCACGGCGATGTTGTTGCAGGCTTGCTGGTCGGATCAGAAGAGCTTGTGACCCAAATCCGGCTTTATGGGATGAAGGATATGACAGGTGCCGTTATGGCCCCCTTTAATGCCATGTTGATCTTGCGCGGACTAAAGACGCTTGAATTGCGCATGGATCGCCATTGTGGAAGCGCGACGACTATTGCTGAGATGTTAGAATATGCCGAAGGCGTCCAAAAGGTCTGGTATCCCGGATTAGAGAGTTTTGAGCAGCACGACATTGCCAAACGTCAGATGTCGCAATTTGGTGGCATGATTGCATTTGAGCTGAAAGGTGGTTTGGATGCAGGCCGGGCGATGATGAACAAGCTACAGCTCATAACCCGTGCTGTGTCACTGGGGGATGCCGAAACATTGGTTCAACACCCGGCCAGCATGACCCATTCAACCTATTCCCCCGAAGAACGTGCATTGCACGGTATCAGCGAAGGATTGGTGCGCCTTTCCATCGGGCTCGAAGGGATTGATGACGTGATCTATGACCTCGAACAAGCTTTGCCAAAACCACCAATTCGCTCTGCAGCGTGAACAAGATCGAAATACCATTTGGGTCATTAAGCGATCAATGGATATCAGGCTATTCGATATGAAAAATCCCTGAATCTGCGGGACTTTAGGGAACAAACTGTCCGTCGTCAGGTTTTAGGGAACCAATGGCGGGCTAATCTAAGAGAGCGTTTGGCTCATCTGATTAGTTTGAT
>CANLNM010000013.1 GCA_947492475.1 uncultured Paracoccaceae bacterium | reverse complement strand
AAAACCCGGCCTCTTGCCAAATGGTGGACCCGATATAGATGGGACGGAACCATTCCGGCTTGGTCAGGAAATAGACGGAATCGACTCCAAACCAGCCAATCACCGTGTTCACAATCCCCGCAGAGGGGGAAAAGGCGGTGATCACGATCCCGGCGATAATCACCGACGAAATAAAGTGCGGCAGATAGGTGATCGTCTGGGCGGTGCGTTTGAAAAACTGGTTCAGGATTTCGTTGAACATCAACGCCAGAAAGATCGGCACAGGAAACCCGATACACAGGCTGAGGGCGGATAATGTGACGGTGTTTTTCAGGGCGCGGATGAACTGATCATTGGCAAACAGCGCATGAAAATGGTCCAGCCCAACCCAAGGCGATCCCTGAATGCCGCGAAAGATGCTGTAATCTTTGAACGCGATTTGCAGGCCATACATGGGTTTATAAAGGAACACGAGCAGCCAGATGATCGTGGGCGCCAGCAGGATATAAAGCTGCCAATTGGTGCGCATATGATCGGCAAAGTGATGCAGCCTGGAATTGTGATTTTCCATCTCTAACCCGCCCTAAATCGTGCCTGGATGGCCAAACGCCATGCCGGATTCCCCGTCGAAAACTTTGATTTGATCGGGGGCGATGGACAGGGATGTAACATCGCTTAGTCGCATGACTTCGCCGTTTGTGTCGGCTTTGATGACAAAGGGTTTGTTGGCCACATGGGTGTGCAACAAAGCCTCGGAACCCAGGGTTTCGATCAGGTCCAGCTCAACAGGCAGTTGCGACCCGCCCGCGATCGGGGTGATCGATACATGTTCGGGGCGCATGCCGACAACGATCTTGCGACCGGTGGCGTTTTTCAACGCGTCCAAAGCGGGCAATTGCACATCCACATCCCCGATTTTGGCGACGGGTCCGGCATCATTAGACCAGACAACGGCGTCGATCTGGTTCATCGGGGGCGATCCGATAAACCCCGCAACAAAGGTGTTCACCGGGTTGTTGAACAGGTCCATCGGCGTGCCGATCTGTTCGATTTTGCCGTCGCTCATCACCACAATGCGGTCGGCCAAGGTCATGGCTTCGACCTGATCATGGGTCACATAAATGCTGGTCACGCCCAGACGATTATGCAGGCGTTTAATCTCGGCGCGCATTTGGGTGCGCAGCTTGGCGTCCAGATTGGACAAGGGTTCGTCAAACAGGAACACTTCGGGATGGCGCACAATCGCGCGGCCCATGGCAACCCGTTGGCGCTGACCGCCGGACAAATCCGCGGGGCGGCGATCCAGATATTCGCTCAGCCCCAGAATATCGGCGACCTCGGAAACGGACTGGGCGATCTGGTCTTTCTTGACCTTACGAATGCGCAGGCCAAACGCGATATTGTCGGCCACATTCAGGTGCGGGTATAGGGCGTAGTTCTGAAACACCATCGCCACATCGCGGTCTTTGGGCGCAACTCGATTGACCACACGATCGGCGATTTTGAGCACCCCGTCGGAAATTTCTTCTAGCCCGGCGATCATCCGCAACGTCGTGGATTTGCCACAGCCAGACGGGCCGACCAACACGACAAATTCCTGGGGCGCGATTTCCAAGTCGATCCCGTGGACCACTTCGACCGCCCCGTAGCGTTTGACAATTTGCTCAAGAACTACGCCTGACATGTTTCCTCCATCCCCTGATGCGCACCGCCATTGGGGGATTTCCCCCGCTTTTGGCGTGACCGCGTCGTGTTAAGTGTTTCGATAAAAGCCAGCAGGTCGGGGCGATCTGTGAGGGCTTTCAATTTGCCCTCTAGCGATCCGATATGGTTGATCAACGCGTTTTGAGCGCGGTTTGCATCGCCCTGCATGATGGCGTCGATGATCGCATAATGATCCGCGATGACTTTGGCTTCGTTCCGTTTGTTGTGGATACGCCGCAGATGGCGCACGCGATGCACATCGGCCTGCGTGCGATGAATGACGTCCCAGACATGCGGCACGCCGGCGACCTCAAAAATGGTTTTGTGCAGCAGCTCATCCAGATGAAAGAACCCTTCGTGGTTCTTTTGGGCGACGCACCGCTCTTGCTGGGCCATGATATCGGCAAAGATGTCCCTGAAATCACGTCGGTTTTTATGCTTAGCGGCGGCGCGCACCCCGCCAATTTCAAGGTGCAGGCGGGTAAAACAGGCCGCGGCGTAGCGATTTACATTTAAAGGGGCGACATAGGTGCCACTTTTGGGAACAATATTTACAAGTTCAACTTCTTCGAGCCGAATGATCGCTTCGCGGACCGGGGTTTTGCTGGCGCTGAAAATCTGGGCGACTTCTTTTTCTGAAATCAGCTGACCGGGATAGATTTTGAGGGTCACGATCAGGTTTCGCAGGTGGTTATATACCTGATTTGCCATAGAAATATCACCATTTAGGGTGATACCCCTTAGCAAGTCACTTAGCGAAACATCCCGCGCAAATTCAGGGCGCGGATGTGCGTGATCTGATGGCATATCATCCCCTCCCTGAGCTGACATGCAGAAACTAGTATCTCAGTTGTGCAAATTTGACAATCCAAATATTTACAAATTAATTACAACATTGATATTTTGGTGAAATTGTAAAATATTGCATCCTCGCGCCCGTAAAATGCGTGGTCAGAAATCTGGATAAAGCCCGCAGATGTCGGTTTGATTCGGATTGGGTTGGTAAAAGTCGTAAACTTACATTGACGTTTCACCGATTGAAAAATACAAGTTTTTACAAATATGACCCCGTTCAATATTGCGAAATATTGCGTGAAAGGACGACCCGGATGAAAGTGAGTTCAGATAATGCGTCAGAGTGGATGATTTCTGGGCCGGGGGCAAAGCGGCGTTTGTTGTGTGAAAACAAAGCGTTGATGATGGTCGAGTTTCGATTTGAAACCGGCGGCATCGGCGCGCCGCATCACCATGTCCACACCCAGACAACCTATGTGGCGTCGGGACTGTTTGAATTCACCCTGTCGGGCGAAACCAAAGTGTTGAAACCCGGGGACGGGCTTTTGATCCCATCCAACGCGGTTCATTCCTGTATTTGTCTACAAGAGGGCGTGCTGTTTGATGCCTTTGCGCCGCGGCGGGACGATTTTATGCAGGCCCATGGCTGGCCGCTGAGCTAGATCCGCGACAATCCGTTAAAATACGGACCCTTCAAACACACGATTGCGGGCATTTTCCACGTGGTTGCGCATGGCGGTGCGGGCCGCGTCTGAATCCTGCGCAACAATGGCGTCGTAAATTTCGTAATGCTCTTTTTGGACAAGCTCTAACCGTTCCTGCGGCTTGGTCAGGGACAGATTGCGGGTCAAATTCATGCCGGTCAGAATGTTGGATTTCATCGATGTGCGCGCGGCGAGGAAATATTTGTTATCGGACGCCGCGCAGATCACCACATGGAATGCCTCATCGGCGTCAACACCCAACGCGCCCTCAGAAACACAGCGGTCCAGTTCGGTCAGCGCGTCTTTGAGCCTGAGCAGATCCGCATCGGTGCGACGTTGCGCGGCGATATAGGCGGCTTCGCCCTCGACGGCGGCGCGAAATTCGAATGTACGCTGAATGTCCGCGATAGACCCAACCGGGGCAAAGTTCAGGATCGCCTCATCCGGGCGGCGCTGCACAAAGGAACCGGATCCCTGACGGGACACCACAACGCCATCTTCGCGCAATTGTTTCAACGCCTGACGCAAAATCGGGCGCGACACATTCAGCTGTTCACTGAGGGCATGTTCCGTCGGCAGCTTGGCCCCGACGGCGATTTCACCTTCGACAATCATCGACAAAACGGTTTCATAGACCCGATCAGATAGGGTCCGGTCGCGTGGAACGCGGTCCGAAGTGTCGTTTGATTTTGTCTTCATCTTCCCTTTGTCTGTCGCCACGCGCTGAACTTGTCCTTTGTTGATGGGTCGGTCGGTGGGTACAGACCGAAAGTGGATGCCCCTTTTTGTACCATTTCCATAACAAAGTCTTCAAATACTGTCATTTCAATCGCGTCTTCGGCGACTTCGTCAGCCATATGGTTGGGGATACATACAACACCTTCGTTATCGCCGACAATCACATCGCCGGGAAAAACAGACACGCCCCCGCAGGCAATCGCATCGTTGACGGCCACGGCATGGTGTTTGGTCAGATTGGTCGGGGCACTGGGGCGCGTGTGATAGGCGGGCATGTCCAGCGCCGAAATTTCGGGGGTATCGCGGAACCCGCCATCGGTCACGATGCCATGACAGCCCAAGGTTTGAAGCCGGGTCGCCAGAATACAACCAGCAGATGCAGCGGTGGCGTCTTGGCGAGAATCGATAACAAAAACAGCGCCTTCGGGGCATTCTTCGACGCCTTTGCGCTGTGGGTTTCCACGATCCGCAAAGGAATCCAGCCCGTCTAGGTCCTCTCGGGCGGGGATGTAGCGCAGGGTATAGGCCAGACCAACCATGTTGGGGCCGGGGTTCAGGCGCTGGGGGCCTTGGATATAGATGTTGCGAAAGCCACGTTTGAACAGCGCAGTTGTCAGGGTCGCTGTGCTGACATTTTTGAGCTTTTCCAAGGTTTGCGGGTTCAGGTGTGACATCATTCTGGTTCCTTTTGGCGTCCGGTTGCTGGACGGGCCGCTTGGCCGTTGAATCAGTGATATGCGGTCGGCTTTAATTTGTCAATAATTTGTAAACAGATTCGGAAATTTGTTATATTTCGTTCTTTTGTAGGGTGGCAATGGCCCCGCGTAATTCCAACAGGCCCTTGAGGCGTCCCAGATAGGAATATCCGGGGGCCGGGGCGTTGGCGGTTTCGTAATCCAGCAAATGACCATGATCGGGCCGCATGGGCAGATCATCGCGCAATTGCCTAAGCGTCTGTAAAATCGCGATCATATCGGTGGAGCCGGCCAGATGCTGCGCTTCGTGAAACGAGCCGTCAGGTTCAATCTGAACGTTGCGCAGATGGGCAAAATGAATGCGATCCCCAAAATGTTGCGCCATGGCGATCAGGTCATTATCGGCGCGCGCCCCAAGGGAACCGGTGCAAAAGGTCAGCCCATTGGACGGATGATCCACGCAATCAAGGATGTATTGCAGGTCATCCGCGGTGGACACGATGCGCGGCAAACCAAAGAGCGAAAAGGGCGGGTCATCCGGGTGAATGGCCAGTTTGATGTCAAATTCGGCTGCAACAGGGACGATTTCCGCTAAAAAGCCCGCAAAATTTGCGCGCATATCGGCGTTTGTCAGATCGTCAAATTGCGCAATGCGGCTGGCGATTGTGCTGCGTGAAAACCCAGCGGCACCGCCGGGCAGCCCTGCGATAATGTTGCGTTCCAGCTGGTCGATCTGCGCGGGCGATAGGGCGGAATGGCGAAACTGCGCTTGGGATAATACATCATCGGAATAATCATCGGCCGCATTGGGCCGGGCCAGCACAAACACATCATAAAGGGCGAAATCGATGCAATCGAACCGCAGCGCTTTGCCTGTGCCGGGGATGGAATAGGCCAAATCCGTGCGGGTCCAATCCAGCACCGGCATGAAATTATAACACACGGTTTTGACGCCAGCGCGGCCCAGATTGGCCAGGCTATCCTTCCAGACGGACAGGTGTTTATGGGCCTGCGCGCCATGTAATTTGATGTCGTCGGGCATCCAGATGCTTTCGCAGACATCCCAACGCAGCCCGGCCTCTGCGATCTGATCCCGCAATGCGACGATATCGCAAAGCGGCCAGATTTCGCCGGCTTGTTTGTCATGCAGGGCGGTCACAACCCCACGGGCGCCGGTTTGTTTAACCTGAGCCAGCGTGATGGGATCATTTGGGCCGAACCAGCGCCAAGTTTCTAGCATAATAGGGTCACTCGGTCAGTTGAAGGTTGCGGGCATCATCAGTTTGGGCAGCCACAGCGCAATATTTGGCATCAGGATAATGAGTATCAAAATCACCAACATAGGCAACAAAATGATCGCCACGTCGCGCATGACCTGCACCACATTCATCCCGCCGATCGAGGCTGAGATTAACAAACACAACCCATAGGGCGGCGTGACCAGACCAAAGGCCAGCGACACAATGCCGATGATCGCAAAGACAATCGGGTGGATTTCGGCGGCCGTGGCGACCGGCAACAGGACTGTGCCCAGAATGATGATGGTCGGGATCGCGTCGATGAACAGGCCAAAGAACAGAAACAATCCAGCAATAATGAGGGCGGTGCCAAAGGGGCCAAATTCAAGGCTGGTCATGACGTCAACGATCAGGCGCGGCACGTTGTAAAACGCCAGCAACCAGCCAAAGGCCGAGGCAGAGCCAATGGCAAACAACGAAATCGACGCAAACCGGCCCGTGTCATAAAAGATCGTTCCCAGATCGCGCACGGACACGGTGCGATAGACAAACATGCCCAAAATCAGCGAATAGGCAGCGGCGATGATCGCGCTTTCGGTGGGGGTAACGATGCCTCCGACAATGCCACCCACGACAAAGATCGGGGTCAGCAACGCCAGAAACGACCCTTTGAAGGCGGTCCAGATATCGCACATCGTCGGCGTGCCGATGATCGGATAATCATAGATTTTCGCATAGACATAAACGGTGCCCATCAACGCCATGCCGATCATCAGCCCCGGCGTTGCCCCGGCCAGAAACAGCGCCCCGACAGAGGTTTGCATGACCCCGCCCCAGACGATCATCAGGATGCTGGGGGGGATGATCACGCCCATCACCGATGAACAGGCGGTGATCGCAATGGCGAACCTTGTGTCATAGCCTTCTTTGACCATGGCGGGGATCAGGATTTTGCCGCATCCCGCCGCATCCGCCGTTGATGACCCGGAAATCCCGGCAAACAACATCGACACGGCCACATTCACATGGCCCAATCCGCCCGGCATCCAGCCGGTTAATACGCGGGCCAGATCGATCAGTTTGTCGGTGATTTTGCCCGAATTCATCAGGTTGGCGGCCAGCAGGAAAAACGGCACCGCCAGCAGGATGAACGAATTATAGGATTGAAACATCCGATCCAGCACGATGAACGGGGTCAGGCGCAATTCCAGCACAACAATCGGGATCGTCGCAATCCCAAGCGCAAAGGCAACCGGCACCCGTATCAGCACCAACAGGATGAACCCAGCCACCAGAATCGCGCAGGCCAAGCCCGTTGAGACAATCATGAAAGTGCTTTCGTTTCAGCGCGATAATGCGCAAAGGCTTCGGAGAGACGGTAGAGGGTGAACATCATCCAGACCACGCCGGAAATGGGCACCGAGATATAAGTGATCAGCATATTGGCCCGCATCATGACCGAGTTTTGGATATAGCCAAATTTGGCATATTCGACCCCGTACCACGCAAAAATACACGCAAACCCAAAGATCAGGATCAACACCAGCCCGTCTTGGATCAGCTTTAGCAACGGATGGCGGGCATCGGGAATGACGCGCACGTCAAAATGCGTGCCGTCCCAGATCGCGACCATCGCACCGATCATGACAACCCAGACAAACAGGAATGTCGCCAATTCTTCGGTCCAGAGGTAAACGGGGATCAGGCCGGTATAGCGCGCAATGACCTGCATGGCGACGGGGATGGCCAGCGCGGCGACCAGCAGTCCCAGCAGCACCCTAAGCCCATTGCAAAAGGTGTTCAGAAAACGCCCGATCATAGCTGAAACCCCTTTGGGAAAGTAATCCACCGACGCCAAAATGACGCCGGTGGCAAAATGTGTCTGCGATCGTTACTGGGTGCGAATTGCGTTTAACAACTCTGTTGCGCCCAGTTCTTCTGCATAGGCGTCCTGAACCGGGATCACCATTTCAAGCAAGGCATCGCGGCCCTCAAATTCCTGTACAAAAACCTGACCCGCATCGATCATTTCCTGCAATTTGATCCCGTCTTCTGTGCTTTCCAGATTGCGACCAAAGGCACCCGCCTCTGCACCGGCGGTCAAAACGGCCGCTTGCAGATCCTCTGGCAGATTGCGGAATGATTTGCCGCTCATCACGATGGGGCGCACGGTGATCGTGTGCCGGGTCAGGGTGATGTGGGGGGCCACTTCGTAGAATTTCAAGTTCTGGATCGACGCCGCTTCGTTTTCAAAACCGGCAATCACACCGGTCTGAATGGCGTTGTAAACCTCGTTATAGGCAATCGCAGATGGGGCGGCCTGAATGGCGGAAAAAATCTGCGCCTGAATAGGGGCGCCCATGACCCGCATTTTATGTCCGGTCAGCTCATCAAGGTTTGCAATAGGCGCAGCCGAGGCCAGATTGCGCACGCCGCCACCGGTATAGCCGATGATCATAATGTCCGCTTTTTCAAGCAGTTCCGCCTCTAGCGGGGCCATGACGCCGCTGGACAGGGCCGCGTCCCAATGGTCCAGATCGCGGAACAAAAACGGCATATCCATGAGCGGGATTGACGGGGCAAACGTCGCCATATTGGACGGGGCCATGATGGTGTAATCGATGGCAACACCTTGTTGCAGGAACGTGACATAGTCGCTTTCGACGCCCAGTTCACCGTTCAGCCGCAGGTCAAATTCCACGTCACCGTCATAGTTTTCGGCAACCAGATCGGCGAATTCTATCATGGTTTTTGTGAATGCGTGGTTTTCATCAAACATGCTGGCGCCGCGCAGGGTGACTGTGTCGGCGGATACAACCGACGCCAACAGGGCCGTGGCCGACACGGCACCGATGGCGATGCTTTTTAGTGATGTGTAGATAGTCATGTGTTCCTCCCAAAACTACTACCGCCCGTCGTTTCGGGGGATTTAGCGTCTTTGTTATGGGCGGATGATTTGTAAAGTGTCAAATGAATTTGTATTTTTTTGTAACTAATCTATCATTGGATGGGCCATTTGCGCATTTGTGAGAATGAAATGGTCAATTTTACCATCAGGCACCGCAATGTGTCGTTTGTCGCTGGTGTAACGCAATGAACAGGATCCCCTTGGATGAGAGAATTTCGTCGAATCGTAACAGGTCATGATGCAAATGGAACCGCTATCGTCGAGTCAGATCAGATCGCAACGCATGTGTTGGAACGCCCCAATCGGCCGGGGGTTAGGTTAACCAATTTCTGGATGAGCGACGGGGGGCCTGCGGAATATGACGGGCCAACCGAAACCTGTCTGGGCGAAATCACCCTGCCGCCTCCACCCCAAGGAAGCGTGTTCCGCTGTGTCGAATTTTTGCCAGAAAGTCAGAATGATATCATTGATTTAGGGGAAAAGTATGCGATGGGGGCCGGGGCTGAAATGCCGGAAAATGCCCGGCATCCGTTTATGCATCGCACGGACAGTTTGGACTATGCGGTTGTTTTGTCGGGCGAAATTACAATGCTGCTGGATGATGAAACTGGGGATCGCGTATTAAGACCCGGTGACGTCGTCATTCAGCGCGGGACCAACCATGCTTGGGCCAATCGGGGCGATGAACCATGTGTCATGATGTTTGTCATGCTGGATGGCGTGACACAGCGCGACGCGCCATTGGGCGAACAGACCGGGATCCCCCGTCGCTAGGCTGTGATAGATCAAACTCAGTCGTCAATTTGTAATTTTTGTTTCCACCGCTCGCGATAGATGCGGCGGTGGAGCAGTGGAAATTTACAAATTTAGGCTGCCGCACCGCAAATGTGAAGGTCGGTTTTACCTATCGTTTTGGGGGGCCAACAACGCCGATATCCGATAAAATCGTTTCCAACTCATCGCGATCTGCGTCGTGATTTTGGGCTTTTAACAGATCAAATTTGCGCCTTAGCTCTGCCTTTTCGGCGGGAAAACAATCGGTCCATGGTCGACCTTGTAACCCAAGCACCAAGCCGTAATAGCCAATGAAATTTGGCTTTAGTCCCGACCGCGTCATCTGGGCATAGGCCTGATCGGCCCCGATGTCGATGATGTCTTGGGCCGTGTGAAAGCCATGTTTTGCAAACAGTTTTTCAGTTGCGGGGCCGAGGTTCATAATGGATGTGACAGGGGAACCTTTGCCGGATTTCGCGGGTTTTTTCATGGGGCGGCACATTGTTGCAACAGGTGGTTCGAATAGGTTTTGATCGGAAAAGCAACCGTTTCAATGACATTATTGTCCACGTGCATAGCCCCTGTAGGCCGTTGTTTTATATGCCGCAATTCCGGTGGGGTAGCTTACCAATTCAAGTTGAAGCCCCCACGGTGAGAGAAAATAAACCCAGCTTAGACCGGCAGAGGGTCCGTCGGTGACTGTTTTGGGCTGGCCCAAGACGGCTAAACCACGCGCCTGAAGATCCGCGACGGCCAGATCCATGTCATCAACATAAAGAGCCAGATGATGGCCCCCGATATCGCTGTTGCGCGGGGGATGTTGCTGCTGGTTTTGCGCCTCATATTCAAACACTTCGAGGGTCGGACCATTGGCAACACGGATCATGCAAAGCCTCGGCACCCGCGCACGCGCATCAACGCCGAGGTTATCGGTCATCCAGTTGTCCTCGGCCTCAAATGGGCCGATCTCATAGAGGATTTCTGCGCCCAGAACCTGTTTGAAAAATGTCATCGCGTCGTCGAGGTTCGGGACGGTGATCCCAACATGTTCGATGCCTTTTAGTCCGGATAAAGTCGTTGGTTTCCCCCTTATGACAAATCAAACAACAACAGCTCAGCCTCGCTATGTGCGGTGATAGTACAGCCATCGCGGTGTTCAAATTCCAATGCATCCCCGGTGGCCAAACCTTCGCCATTGATGTCGATATGGCCGCTGACCACGTGCAAAAAACCCGCATGGGCAGGATCGAATTCATGCGACAGGACCTGCCCATCCCGCAGGCGTGCCAGATAGACCCGCGTGTTTGACAACAGCGACAGGCCATTTGCGGTGGTGTCTGGCCCTGCGACCAGCCCAAACCGATTGTCGACATCTTGGTTCGAAATTAGGATGCTATCATAGGTTGGGTGGTCGATCTGTCGCTCTGGGATCAGCCAGATCTGCAGGAAATGCACCGGCTCTGTTTGGGACGCGTTATGTTCGGAATGGGTCACACCATTGCCTGCCGACATCAGCTGAAACTCTCCGGCTTGGATGGTGGCGCTGTTGCCAAGCGAATCCTGATGACTGAGCGCGCCGGACAAAACATAGGTGAGGATATCCATATGTTCGTGGCGATGCGCGCTAAATCCAGCGCCGGGCACAACCCGGTCTTCGTTGATCACACGCAGATTGCGAAACCCCATTCTGGTCGGGTCCATAAATCCGCCAAATGAAAAGGTGTGGAAACTGTCCAGCCACCCCATTTGTGTGCGCCCGCGGTTCATGCGTTCGTGGATCATCGCCATATTAGGCCTCCGGTAGGGGGATAAATTCGTCGTTGTCGTCGGGGGGCAGCTGGAACCGACCATGGGCCCAATCCCCCGCCGCCCAAGCCACCTTTGCGGCTTCGATTTTGTCCCCCGGACGGAACACCATCATTTGACCGGCGGCAAAGTCCTGACCCGCCACATTTATCGACCCGCTGGTGACATAGACGCCGCGATCTTCGTGGTTTTCGGGCAGGGGAATAGAGGCGCCGCGTTCCAATAGGACATCCGCGTAAAACATCTCGGAAAAGGTGCGCACGGGCGCTGTTTCGCCCCAGGCATTGCCGATGATCAGGCGCACGCTTTTGCCTTCTCCGTCCAGCAATGGCAAATCCTGCCGCCCGTGATGTTCAAACCCGCCCAGATCGCGACTGCGGGGGATGATGATGGTTTCAATCGCGTTCAGATTGCCGATCTCAGGGCAGTGCGGATCAAGTGTGGGGTTCCAGCTCATGAGAGGCCTTTCAGGTGTAATTTACAAGGAAGAGGTGATCCGAGTTACGAAAAGTCGAACCCATTTTGATCCCTTAGAAAGGCTTCGACAAAGTCGGTGAAACTGCTGACCAGCGGCGGCAGGGCGCTATAGGGGGGGTAATACAGGCCCAAAACCAACGGCGGGCAGGTCCAGTCAGGCAGCGCGCGCAACACGTCGCCCGACCGGATGCCGTCGGCCACGATAAAATCTGGCAACACCGCCAGCCCAGACCCATTGCACACCGCAGAATAAAGGAAATCCCCATTATTGGACGCGATTTGTGTGCCGGCGTTTACTTTTCTCTGGCTGCCACTGGATCGAAATTGCCACGTCTCGGCGCTGCCTTTGTCGGTATAGGACAGGCAAAGCTGTTGGTTCAGATCTTGGGGATCAGAGGGCAGGTCGTAATTGACCAGCAATTTGGGCGACACCACCAATTGGCGCGGGATTTCGCAGATTTTGCGCCAGATCATCGATTTGTCGGTGGGCGGTTGCGACACCCTAAGGGCCAGATCGCATTGTTCCGCCAGAATATCGATCAGCGAGTCATTAAAGTTAAGATTGAGCGCCACATTCGGATAAGCCAGTTGATAGCTTTCGATCAATTTTGGCATCAGGCGCATCCCAAAGGACATGGGCACGTTTATCGACAACGTGCCGCGATCCGGTTTGGTCAGCCGGTCCAGTTCCTGCGTGACGCGATCAAATTCTTCGATCACGGGGCGATAGCGCGCCGCGATAATGGCGCCGGTGGAGGACAAAGACACCTGTCGCGTTGTTCGCAACAACAGCTGATGCCCTAGGTTTTCCTCTAGCCGCGCTACGATGCGGGTCACGCTGGCGGGTGTCATGCGCAGGTTCTGGGCCGCCGCAGAAAAGCTTTTCTGGGTGGCGACTTCTAGAAAGACTCGGATGGGTTTTAGATCTTGCATGGTTATTATTACAATTGCGGCAATGAAATATACAATACAATTATCATTAATGTGCATTCTCTTATCAGGTAGGTCCCGAGGCATATTGAGTGAACGAGAGAAAGAGAGCCTCATGATCAGCAGCATAAAGGGTTTGCACCACGTCACGTCGCTGGCGTCAGATGCCAATCAGAACAACCGGTTTTTCACCCAAGTTCTGGGGCAGCGCCGGGTTAAGAAAACCGTTAATTTCGACGCGCCCGAAGTGTACCACCTATATTATGGCGACGGGGCGGGCACGCCGGGCAGCGTCATGACCTATTTCCCGTTCGGCAACATGCAAAAAGGCGTGCGCGGCACGGGCGAGGTGGGCGTGACGGAATTTGCTGTGCCCAAGGGCGGGTTGGGGTTCTGGGAAAACCGGTTGGCCGATTTAAACGTCACCGGGTTGCGGCGCGGCACCCTGTTTGGGGCGGCGCGGCTGGAATTCGAAGTCCCGGATGGCGACAGTTTCGCGCTGGTTGAGGCGACGCCAGACAACCGCAATCCCTGGACGGGGATGGGCATCGATGCAGATGTGGGCATTCTGGGCTTTAACGGTGCCAGATTGCGGGTTCGCGAACAGGCTGCGATTGGGGAATTGTTGCAATTCATGGGCTATCACTCCGTTGATCGCGCTGGTGACATCACCCGCTATCAGATCGAAAACGGCAATGGCGCAGCCACGATTGATATCGAAGCGGTGCAATCGGGGTCCGTCGCAATCCAAGGCAGCGGTTCGGTGCATCACATCGCCTTTGCGGTTGAGGATCGCGCCGCGCAGGACGCCGTGCGCAAGGCGCTGATTGACACCGGGTATCAGGTCACGCCGGTGATCGATCGCGACTATTTCTATGCCATCTATTTTCGCAGCCCCGGCGGTGTGTTGTTTGAAATTGCCACCAATGAACCCGGGTTTGATCGGGACGAAGACATGGCTCAGCTGGGCCACGATCTGAAACTGCCGACACGCTACGAACCCTATCGGGATCATATCGAGGCCGCATTGCCAAAGATCGAGGATTAACATGTCAAAAGACAGCTACATCACCCAGTTCACCCCGGCGGAAAATGGCGGGGCTTTGATCTTTGCCTTGCATGGGACGGGCGGGGATGAACGTCAGTTTTTCGATCTGGCCCGCATGCTGTGTCCGGATGCGGGCGTGGTGTCGCCGCGGGGTGACGTGAATGAAAACGGAGCGGCGCGGTTTTTCCGCCGCACCGGCGAAGGGCGCTATGACATGGCGGATCTGACCCTGCGCACCCGGCAATTGGGGGACTATGTCGCGGCATGGAAGGCCGACTATCCCGACGCGCCGGTTTACGGTTTTGGCTATTCTAACGGCGCAAATATTTTGGCGTCTTTGGTCATGTCACAGCCGAAAATGTTTGATCGTGTGGGCCTGTTGCACCCTTTGATCCCATGGACGCCCGCTGATATTTCGGGATTGGCGGGAACGTCCGTTTTGATCACAGCAGGTCGCCGCGATCCAATCTGTCCGTGGCATCTGAGCGCAGAATTGATTGACTGGTTTGCCCGAAATGGCGCCGACGTCAGCACAGAAATCCATGCAGACGGGCATGATATCAGGGATGGTGAAATCGCCGCTTTGGCGGGATTTTTTCGCGCTGGGTAGATCGATTCAACGTGACGGGTCATTCCTGACCTGATCCGCCAAAGGGACAATTTTATTTCACATAAGACCTATTATGCGGCGACACCCACAGGGTACAAAATTTTGCCCCGTCACATTGAGTTAATCGCCTACCCGCCAAAATCACATAGATGCGCAAGGGTTCCGTGATCTGCGACAATGTCTGTCCCGGTCAGTGCCGCAGATGCATCCGACATCAGAAACGTCGCGACCTGCGCCATTTCGGTGACGCTGGCGGTTTCGCCATCTGCATGCCATGTGGCGAACAGATCGGCCGTTGCCTTGTCTTTTGCGACTTTGGCAACTTGTTCGGTCATCGTTAATCCCGGCGACAGTGAATTCACGCGGATACCATGCGGGCCCAAGCTCCAGGCCATTGCGCGGGTCGTTGCAAGGATCGCGCCCTTGGTTGCGGCATATCCTTCGTAATCCGGGGCGCTGGCATGGGAATGCACGGATGCCACATTAAGCAGCACACCTTTGCGCCCGTCTTGGACCATGATACGAGCCGCGGCCTGACATCCCACCAACACCGATCGTTGATTGGTCTGCCACAGCCGATCCCACATGCCGATCTCTGCCTCTAGAAACGGGGCCGTGAGCGTGAGACCCGCATTGTTAACCAACCCGTCCAGCCGACCGCCAATACGTCGTGCGGTTGCGACAGCTTGGGTCAGACTGGCCGGATCGCTGACATCTGCGGTGATCGGGGTTGCCCCAATGGCGGTAATGACCGCCGCGCTTTCGGGGGTCACATCACATCCAAACACCTGCGCCCCAGATGACGCCAACGCCTTGGCGATCCCAAGTCCAATACCCGCACCAGCGCCCGTCACGACAATAACACGTTCCTTTAGATCGATCATTTGACGGCTCCTGCTGTCACACCTGCCACAATACGCCGCTGAAAGATGGCGAACAGGATCAACAGAGGCAATGATCCCAGAACCGCCGCCGGGAACAACATGTCAGGCTGGATGTTCTGATTGCCAACAAACCGGTAGACCGAAATTGTCACGGTGAATTTGTCTTTGTCGGTCAGCAACAGCAAAGGATAGGTGAAGTCGTTCCAGACCATCAGCATGACAAACAGGGACAATGTCGCGGTGGCAGGTCCAAGCAGAGGGCGGATAACGTGCCAGAAAATTTGCCAATCACTGCAATGATCCAGCTTTGCGGCTTCGATCAGATCTTTGGGGATCGCGGCGATAAAACCCACATAAAAGAAAATCGCCAATGGCAGGTTCAGGGCCGTAAAGGCGAGGATGATCCCCAGATACGTATCCAACAATTGAAGTTCGCGGAAAATCACAAAGATCGGCGTGATGGTCACAAAGTTCGGGGTCGCAAGCCCGAGCGCCACCAACATAATCAAACCCCGCGCCACACGACTGCTGTTGCGGGCCAGCGGAAATGCCGCCATGGATCCCAACATCGCGGTGAGCATGGTTACAGACACGGTGATCCCCACCGAATTTGCCACCGAACGCAGGTAGTTCATAGACGTGAACGCCTGCGTATAATTTTCCCATGCCAGTCGGTCCGGCAATCCCAACGGTTGGGCGGCAATTTCGGTTGCTGTGCGGAATGACATGGTCAGCATATACAAAAGCGGCATCAGCAATGTGACAACAAGCGCCAACACAAAGGCATGGATCAGGATCGAACGTATCTGTCTCATTGGAGTCATTGGACGTTCTCCCGGCTGCGCAGATACCAGTTTTGTGCAACGGCAACGGCGACCACGATGATCAGCATGATGATCGACAGTGACGACGCAAATCCAAAGCGATAATTGCCAAATAGCTGGTTGATGATTTCCAGACTCAGTGTGCGCGTTGCACCATCTGGGCCCCCGCGCGTCATGATAAATGGCAGCTCAAACGTTTTCAGCGTGCCAATCGTTGAAAGCATGATGTTGATCGTAAAAGAAGGTGCCAAGAGCGGGATTTCCAGATGGCGAAACCGTTGCCAAGAGGATGCCCCGTCCAGCCGCCCTGCCTCTTCGATATCATTTGGAATATTTGCGTAACCGGCCAAAAAGATCGCCGTCGTATACCCGACAAACATCCAGATATGGGCAATGGCAATGGCATAGAGCGCCGTTTCAGGATCCCCCAGCCAGCCCCGCGCCAGCCCATCCATTCCGGCCCCGCGCAAAATCGCGTTCAAGCCGCCGGAAAATGGCGAATAGATGAACTGCCAGACATATCCCACCACAACAAAAGACATCATCGCCGGCGTGAACAAAGCCGCCCGGCAGAAACTGCGAATGGCGGGCAATCGGTGCAACAACGCAGCCAGAAACAGCCCGGCGATTGTTTGGAATGTGACGACTATAAACGTGAATTTGAGCGTGACCCATAGCGCAGCAGGGTATCGGTCCCGGCTGATAATACGTTCATAGTTACGCCACCCTGTGAAATCCGCCTCACCCACTCCGGTGGAATTGGTGAAACTCAGCTGAAGCGTCAAAACAATCGGATACACAAAAAAAACACCCAGCACGATCAGTGCAGGCAGGGTAAACAAAAGGAAGGACCGTTTTGACATCTCAGAACCTTTCCCAGGTCAGCCGCTGAGGCACGCTGTGAATGCCTCAGCGCTCTTTATCAGAAATTGGCGTCTTCGACAGCCTCGTCCCAACGTTCCAGAACATCTGCATTTGTTCGGTCCGTGTTCAACAAAAAGCCCGTCAAGCTATCCCAGATTTCGCCCTCGAGCGGCTTTGGCCACTGCAACAACGCAAAAGGATAGTTGATAATGCCGCCATTTTCGCGCGCCGCATCATATGACGCAGCAAGCGCAGGCATGCCGCTGGCGCCATCGTCAAACGGCGTATAGGCGGATTCAGCGTCGATCATCACCTGAATCTGCTCTGGCTGTGCAAACCATTCCACAAAGGTGCGCGCCGCTTCTTGGTTTTCGCTACCAGAGGCAATTGACCACCCAATCCCAAACAGATCAAGTGCAACACCGCTATCCTGACCAGACGGGATCGGCGCAAAGACAAAATCCAGCCCTTCGACATCTGAGAACGCCGTGATGTTCCACGCGCCCTGCGGCATCATCGCAAAGTTGCCACCCTGAAATTCGGTCAGGGCTGTGCTCCATGGATCAAGGCCAGCCTGTGCATCAGGATCAAAACATTCAGCGTCCATCAATTGGCGGATCAGGTCCATACCGGCGTTAAAGCCCGCATCCTCAGCAAAGCTGGCCTCGCCAGACCCCAACACAGCTGGTTCCACATCAGACGCTTCGATCCCGTTGGCGATCAGGAACAAAGGCGCCGGTAAAGATCATCGGATTGATACCCGCATCCGACAGCGCACCACATGCGGCAATCAGCTCGTCAATGGTGGTGGGCGGCTCTTGGAGTCCCACTTCGCGCAGCAGGCCCATATTGACAAAATTGCCCATGCCGATGACTTCGAGTGGCATAATATATGCCGCATCACCTGATGTCAGCGCGCCCTGCAAATCGGCGGGAATCCGTCCATACCATTCACTGTCCGTGCCCAGATCCGTCAGCAACCCGGCATTGCCCCACACATCAAGCAACGGCATGTCCGTCATCATGACATCCGGCGGATCCCCGCCCTGTAAACGCGGCGGAATAACGGTATCTGTGTCCAAACGGCCAATATAGCTGAGTTCAACTTTGATATCGGGATGTTGCTCTTGGAAGGCGGCGATCAGTTCGGGCAGGCCCGCTGGTTCGGCTTCGTTGCCTTTCCAGGCGGTCACATCCAGCGTCACGCTCTGTGCCATCACCGGGCCAGCCACGGCCAAAGCAAGCGCACTGGCTGTCGTCAGTTTCATCAAATGCTTCATGTTATCCTCCGTTTGATACGTAAAATAGGTCTGTCGCTTTGGTTACCAATTGGTGACAGATCCGTCTGGCCGCCGCAGATGCGGGGCTTCGACATCGTCAACTTTGGTACTGCTGATCAGGTCTTCGCTGACCTCAACACCCAGGCCGGGTGCATCGGGAACCCGGTAATTTGGACCGTCCATTTCCATCTGAACCGGGAACAATCCACGATCATGAAACCCGAGTTGTTCAACAGGTGATTGTCGGATTTCCAGCCAACTGAAATTGGGAACCACTGCAGACAAATGCACCGACGCGGCCGTACAAACAGGGCCCAGCGGGTTATGGGGCATCAAGTCAACATAGTGCCGTTCTGACCAGCCGGCGACCTTCAACGCTTCGGTGAACCCGCCAATGTTGCAAATGTCCAGGCGCATATATTGGGTCAGACCCGCTTCCAGATAACGCGCGGCCTCCCATTTGGATGAAAACTCTTCTCCGATTGCGAAAGGAATATCCGTCATGGTGCGCAGCGTTGCATAGGCTTCTGGTGTTTCACAGCGGATCGGCTCTTCGATGAAATCAAGCGTCCCGGCTGGCATCATGTTGCAGAAACTTGCCGCTTCGGCGACTGAATAGCGGTGATGCATATCAACCCCAAGCACAAGCCCGCGCCCAAAGGTTTCACGCACAGCCATCAATTCGGCCGCCGCCTGAGGTAGGGTTGCGCGGGGTTCAAAAACTTCGCTGTCATTAAACCCGCTGGGATAGGTCCGAACACAGGTCCAACCGGCATCAGTCAATGTTTTAACATCGGCGATGATGGCCTCTGTTGATTTTGCCATAGTGCTGGCAAAGGTCGGCACACGATCCCGCTGCGCGCCGCCCAAAAGCTGATGCACCGGTACACCCAACCGTTTGCCCAGCAGATCATATAGCGCAATATCGATGGCCGAAATTGCGGCGGTCAACACCCGCCCGCCTTCAAAATACTGGCTGCGATAACATTCCTGCCAAATGCGCCCGATCCGGCGCGAATCCTGCCCCAGCAAAAAGTTTGAAAAATGCGCGATCGTTGCCGAAACGGCGCCTTCTCGTCCCGACAGCCCGCTTTCGCCCCAGCCAATCAAACCATCTTCGGTCGTAACTTTGACCAAGAGCTGATTGCGCCAACCAACCCGCACAAGAATGGGCTTTATCTCGGCGATTTTGGCCGGATGGTTTGCCTCGGCGCCAACAAATGGTGCCGGGTTAAGCTGGGTCTTGGGTGGCTGGGTGCTGGACATAAACAAGGTTCCTTGGGCGAGTATGGCGGGTCAATTTTTCGCTGATAATTCCGTGGCATAATGGCAAAGCACATCTGCGCCGTTGATCGTGATCTTTGGCGGTCGTTCGGCGCGACACAGGTCGGTGGCATGGGGACACCGCGCCGCAAAACGGCAGCCGTTTTTAGACACAGATCCATCGGCCAGTGCCGGGGCTTTGGTGCGGACTTTGCGGGCGCGGGGATCTGGGATCGGCACCGCCGAAAGCAGCGCGCGGGTATAGGGGTGTTTGGGATTGTCGAACAATTCCTCAGTGGTCGACAATTCAACAATCTGACCCAGATACATCACCGCTATGCGATCACAGATATGCTGCACAACCGCCAAGTCATGCGCGATGAACACATAGGTTAGCTGGAATTCATCCTGCAAATCCTGCAACAGGTTCAGGGTCTGGGCCTGAATGGACACGTCCAGCGCTGATACGGCTTCGTCAGCAATTACCAGTTCGGGCTTTGTTGCCAATGCCCGTGCAATGCCCAGCCGCTGCCGTTGGCCCCCTGAAAACGCATTGGGATAGCGCATCAGGAATTCTGGCCGCAGGCCCACCTGTTCCAACAATCCGGACACACGCGCCGACAGGGCCTGCCCGCTCAGGCCTTCGGATTTGCGCAGAACCTGACCGACGATATCAACCACACGCAAACGCGGGTTCAGCGACGATTGGGGATCCTGAAAAATCATGCGCATGCGTTTCCAGACGTCACGCAAACCTTGCTTATCCAATGTGGTGATGTCGGACTGATCCGCCCCTTTGGGGGAAAACATCACACTGCCGCTGGTCGGATCATGGATGCGCATCAAACAGCGCCCAAGCGTGGTTTTCCCACTGCCGGATTCCCCGACAATGCCAAATGTTTCGCCTCTGATGACGTCAAAACTGACATCGTCCACGGCCCGGACCGGGCTTGCCGCTTTGCCCAGCATGCCGCCCGCGCCGGGGAATTGTTTATCCAGATTGCGTACCTGAAGAATGGGATCAGACATCGGCCACCTCAGTTGAATGGAGGAAACACGCCACATCGGTTTCCCCGGACCGCGTCAAAGCGGGCATGGCTGTGTCACAGGTGCCGGGCATAAAGCTGTCACACCGGGTCCGAAACGGGCAGCCCGATGGCCGCGCCAATGGGTGGGGCACCATGCCCCGAATGGCCGGCAACCGCCCCCCTCTAGCGCCACCGATTTTTGGCACCGATGCCAATAGCGCGCGCGTATAGGGGTGTTTTGGGTCCTCAAAAATCGAAAACACGTCGCCTTTTTCAACGACGCGGCCCATATACATCACGGCCACATCTTCGGCGACTTCGGCGACAACACCCAGATCATGGGTGATCAGCATGACCCCCATGCCAGTGTCTTCTTTTAATTCTGCAATCAGATCGAGGATCTGCGCCTGCGTCGTCACATCAAGGGCCGTTGTGGGTTCATCTGCGATCAGCAGGCGTGGCTCACAAGAGAGGGCCATTGCAATCATCGCCCGTTGCCGCATGCCACCTGACAGTTCAAATGGATAGGCCTCCATCCGTTCTGCTGGGCGTGGAATGCCAACTTTGTTCAGCAATTCAATCGCAATTTCGCGGGCTTCTGATTTGCGGATGTTGCGATGCAGTAGGATCGTTTCGGTAATCTGTTTGCCGATTTTGGTGATCGGCCCCAGTGACGACATCGGTTCCTGAAAAATCATCGCGATGTCCTGACCGCGGATGTCGCGCAACTGGCGGGAACCGGGGCGCGCCGCCGCGAGATCAACATGGCGGCCATCATTGGCGCGATAGGTGATCGACCCGTGCACGATCCGGCCGGGCGCGTCTACAATCCGCAGGATCGACCGCGCCATGATGGATTTACCGCAACCGGATTCCCCCAGAATGCACAACGTGCGATTGGCAAAGACATCCAGATCAACGCCGTCCACCGCCTTTACCACGCCATCATCTGTGAAAAAATGCGTAGCCAGATCGCGGATTTCGACCATGGCGGGGCCGGTGGGTGGAGGCATGTTCATATCAGTGGGCATTTGGATCAGCGGCATCACGAAGGCCGTCCCCAAGAAAATTGAGTGCAAGCACGGCAACCACAATGGTGGCGCCCGGAAAAATCAGAAGCCAAGGTGCTTCGATGATTGTGCGGATGTTTTGGGCTTCTTTCAGCAATGTTCCCCATGAAATAATCGGGGGCTGCAAACCGATCCCCAGAAAGGACAGAGAGGTTTCCGCAAGGATCATCAGGGGAACGGCCAGTGTCAGTGACGCGATGATATGGCTCGAAAAACTGGGCACCATATGTTTGCGGATGACTTCCCAATCGCTCAGCCCGTCCAGGCGAGCGGCGGTGATGAAATCTTCGGATCGCAGCGATAGGAATTTGCCGCGCACTTCGCGGGCCAGGGATGTCCAGCCGATCATCGACACGATCAACGTCACGATGAAATAGGTGCGCAAAGGTGGCCAGCCCAGCGGAATTGCGGCTGCCAGCCCCATCCACAATGGAATGGTCGGAATGGAGCGCAAGAATTCGATTAACCGCTGGATCAGGTTATCAATCCAACCGCCATAAAAACCGGAAATCCCCCCCAGCGACACACCAATCACAAGGCTGACCACAACCCCCACCAGACCGATGGACATCGACACGGCGGTTCCGGCGACGATGCGGCTTAGAATGTCGCGCCCTAAACGGTCCGAGCCAAACAGGTAAAACGTGTCATCAGGATCAATAGGCCCAAAGAAATGCCGGTGAGCCGGAAACAACCCCAGAACGGTGTATTCATGTCCCTCAACAAAGAAGCCCAGCGGGATAATCTCATCTTCGCTGTCTTCATAGCTGCGGCGCATGGTGGCTTGATCGATTTTCATGTCCAGCGCATTGGCATGTAGCTGAAAACGACTGTCACCATTTTGGTCCGTCACAAAGAAATGGATGCCTTGCGGGGGGACAAAAATACCGCGCCGGTTTGTCTGGCCCGGATCCGCGGGCGCAAAGAAATGGCCAAACAGCGCCACAATATAGATGAACCCGACCAGCCACAGGCTGAAATAGGCGATTTTGTGGCGTTTGAATTTACGCCACATCAGCGCACGTGGACCTAGCAAATCTGGGGTTTGCGGATCAGCTTGGGCCAAGGGGTCAATGGATTGATCAATCGCACTCATTGGTATCGGATCCTTGGGTCGATCCATGCCAGCAACAGGTCAGACACCAATGTGCCGATCACCGTCAAAATACTGACAAGGAAAATAAGAGAGCCGGCGAGATACATATCCTGCACCAGCAACGCGCGCAGCAATAGCGGCCCGGTTGTTGGCAGGTTCATCACCACGGCGACAATAATTTCACCTGACACAAGCGATGGCAAAATCCACCCAATGGTCGAGATGAACGGGTTTAACGCCACACGCACCGGATAGCGCATCAACAACTGAAATTCGGACATGCCTTTGGCACGGGCCGTAACAACATAGGGGCGGTATAACTCGTCCAACAGATTGGCACGCATGATCCGGATCAGCGCCGCCGCGCCGGACGTTCCAACAACAACAATCGGCATCCAGATATGTTTTAACAGGTCGATGATTTTTTCGACTGTCCATGGTTCGCCGATAAATTCAGGGCTGACCAGCCCGCCCACGCTCTGGCCGAAATATTTGAACGCGACATACATCATGACCAAAGCCAGCAGAAAATTCGGAACCGCGAGCCCGACAAATCCAAAAAATGTCGCGGCATAGTCACCGGCCGAATATTTCTTGACGGCGGAATAGATGCCGATGGGCAGCGCTGTCATCCAGATGAACAAAAGCGTGAGCACCGAGATCGCAAATGTCCAACCCAAACGGTCCCAGATCAGATCATTCACAGGCACATTGCGTTCAAATGAAATGCCAAAGTCACCGTAAAACAGTATACCGCGCATCCATTTGAAATATTGCACATACATCGGCTGGCCCAGACCATACTGGTCCTCAAGCGCCTGCCGGGTGCCGTCGTCCAGACCGCCCAATTCATTCAGTTCGGCCGCCAGCGTGTCCAGGTAATCCCCCGGAGGCAGCTGGATGACGATGAACGTGACCACTGACACCAGAAACAGGGTCGGGATCATGTAGATCAATCTGCGGGTCAGAAACAAAAGCATGTCAATCTTTTCGGTAGGATAGATTGGCGGGATGAGGCAGGGAGGATACAAGCCTCATCCCGTTTTAAGATTCTGCACCACCGTGAGGCCGTGCAGAACCTGTTGGGTTAATCGAGGTTATCGCCGCCTTCAAAGAAGAACTGCGCAGTATAAGGCGCAGGCGTCCACAGCTGACCAGCGATCGGCATTGGATCGGGATAGTTGCGCAAATTGTTGCGCGCGATCCCAAAGGCACCGTCACTTTGCATCAGACCAATTGTCAGTAGCTGACTGGTGGATTGCTCGATCAAGTCTTCGAGTGCGGCAAGCTGAACCGCGGGGTCGGCTGATCCGGTCACACCTTCATAGGCGGTGAACAATGCCTTGATGTTTTCCGGGGGCTCGGTGCCTGTTGCAGGATCTACACCCCATGCAGCCCATTCCGGCGCCCAATATACGGCCTGCCCACGGGGCAGATAGCAATCGGGGTTGGTATAGGCATCCGACAGACCACCGGGACAGTTCCAGATATAACCATCATGTTCCGCCGCCGAGGCTACCTCTTGTAGGCGTGACCGGTCGCTGGCGCGGACCTGAATATCAACCCCAACATTGGCCGCATATTCCGACACCAATTCCATCACGTCAGGATATTGGAACCCAAAGACATCCGCGACGAGGAACACAAATGTCAGGCGCTCTCCGTCTGGGCGCAGGCGGAAACCGTCATCGTCACGCTGATCCAGCCCCATCCCATCCAGCAACGCATTTGCGGCATCCGGATCAAAGGCAGTGTGTTGCTTGGACCAGTCTTCGTTGTAAAACGGCGCCGACGGATGCGGCGAAGTCTGCACTGGCGCACCCACCCCGAGATAGACCAGATCAATGATCTCTTGGCGGTCAATGGCGTGGCTCATCGCTTGGCGGAATTCAAACGTATTGACGATTTCGTTCAGGGCCGGGTCCTGATTATTGAGGTTAAACATCAGCGCCGCCTGGCTGGCACCAATATCGCCCACACCATAGAACCCGTATTGACCGCGTTCGGCGTTATCGGTCAAACCCGCCAGATTTGCAGGCCGCCCGATATGGCGCGCCATATAGTCGATTTCACCGTTAAAGGCGCGCAAAAGAATCGCTTCTGGATCTTCGACCTGTTCCCAAGTGACCTGATCGATATAGGGCAATTGCTGACCGGATTCGTCAACTTTCCAATAATATGGGTTACGAGAGGCAACCATGCGCTGCGTGGTGCCATAGCCCTCTTCGATATGCCACGGATGCAGCGTCGGCCGATTTGCGTTCTGCCAAAATGCTGGCGTATGCATGGGACCTGCCCGCAGGTTGAACAATTGAACCCAATCGCTGGCTGCTGGCTCTGCGTCGATCAACGCCTGAATGTCGTCGTTATAATCTGTGTGGAATTGCTCTAGATAATGACGTGGATAGTTCACGACATAATAGCCAAACCCATAGGCCATGTTCTGCAAAAACAGGCCATTTGCCTCGCCGAATTTGAACTCAACCGTTGTGTCATCGATTTTGGTCACTTCGACGGGACCTGAATCGCCCACATACATCGGGTGTTTGGACGGTGTCAGACGTTCGTCGCCAAACACTTCGTACCAAAACATGATGTCATCCGCTGTAAACGGTGCACCATCTGACCAGCGAATGCCCTCACGCAGTTTGAACGTAAAGGTCGTCGCATCCTCAGATACGTCATAGCTTTCTGCGATGTTTGGAACCACAGCAGACCAATCCGCATTCCATCGCAGCAAATTTTCGTTGGAAATCAGGCGCACCATATTGTGCTGATCACCCCCGCCCAGGATCGCCCGGCGCAGCGTGCCACCATATTCACCTACTTCGTCCAGAACCTCCATGACCATTGGGTCTGTTGGCAGGCGGTCCTCAACAGGGGGCAATTCCCCCGCCGCAACCTTTTCGGCCAGCATTGGCGCTTCGCTGTAATCTTGTGCATATGCGGGCAAAGCCCCTGCCGCCATCAGGCACAGGCTGGCCACGGTTCCCTTCAAAGCATGTCGATAGGTCGGTAATTTCATTGTCCGGCTCCTCCACCGTTGTGTGTGACCGGACAGAACAAAAAATGTCCTCCGATCTTTCCGACGACGGATATCCCGCCGAATCTCCCGTCGACTTAGTAGCACTAAATTTACCAAATCGTCGACGATTTTGTTAATAATATCGTTCTTTTTTCGCGAGGAAACGTAAATTCCGTTGAAAATCCACGACTTCGACGTTAATAAAGATCAGCCTGTTGAATGGTTTTGCAGGCACAGGAGGCCCAATTCTTATGGTTCAGCCCACCCCGAACCACAGCGACAGTCTGTACGAAGCGATTCTGGACGAAATTTCCAGCGGGCGGCTTGTGGGCGGCCAGCGGTTAAAAATATCGGACTTATCAAAACGCTACGGCGTCAGCGCCAGCCCGGTGCGCGAAACATTGCGCCAGATGCAGGGCGAAGGATTTGTAGAGATCCACCAGAATCGCGGCGCAACAATCAAACAGGCAGATTCCAGCACGATTCAGAATATCTTTGAGGTCCTGAAACTACTGGAACCCTATTTTGTCGGTTGGTTTGCCGAAAATGCTGATCCGGCAATGGTAAAGGAATTGCGCACCCTTCAGAAACATCTGAAGGCCGCGGAAACAGGCCAGATGGCCCAATTCCGCAAACTCGATTCAGAATTTCACGGCCTGATTTGCCAATATCACTACAATCAGGTCGCCGCCGAAACATGGAAAAAACTGCGCACCGCGTTGAATGTTCACGCCGCGCCCCTGCGCATCAGCGCCACCCGACACGCAACCATCTTGCAGGAACACGACGCGTTGATTGCCGCCTTCGAAGCAAATGACGCTGCCGAGGCAGACCGGGTCATCAGACAGCATGTCGACGGGTCGTTTACGCAGATGTCACAGCAAATGCGTGCGTTGGGCATCTAGACCCCAATCCCAATGGCCAGCCGACCGATCCGACTGGGCGCGGTTTTTGTCGGAAAATCATATATAATCAGTGACCGATTGATCGACAGGTCAGAGTGTTGTCCAATTCAATGTCTATTGATATGAATAAAAAGATATTACATCTGACCAAGATCAGCTATGAAAGAGAACCGCAAAATCAGCATCTTTTTCACGGCAAAATCATCTAAGGGTAAAACGTGGCAAAGAATGTCGGCGACACAACCTCGATTTACAGCCGCATCCTAGGCGATATTGGCACGGGCACCTTTCCCGGTGGCACCCGCCTAAAGGTGCAGGATCTGGCCACGCGATACGGCACCTCAATCATCCCCGTCCGCGAAGCGCTGCGCCTGCTTCAAGGCGAAGGGATCGTCACGATTGAGCAGAACAAAGGGGCCACTGTCGCCACCTTTGATGCGGAATCACTGCGCGACATTTTCGAGGTTCTTCAACTGATGGAGCCATATTTTGTCGAAACCTTTGCCAAAAGCTGTACCGAAGCGGACCTGATTGAACTGGAACGGATACAATCCGAGCTAGAGGCGGTTTCGGTCGAGGATAAGGTCACATTTACCGGTGTCGATTTGCGTTTTCATGAGTTTATGGCGCGCAAACATTATAACCGGCGCGCCTTTGGCATCTGGAAATTGCAACGTCGCATTTTAAACGCCCTCGCGATGAACGTCCCCATTTCGCGCGCGCGTCACGCCGAGGTGCTGCGAGAACACCGAGAACTGATCGATGCCTTCCGAAAAAGCGACATCAACGGGGCGGTTGAAACCATCAAACGCCACGTGCACGGCGCCGGGGATCAAATGCATCTTCAACTGATGACAATGCGCAACCCACGTTAAACGAACATGTATCATATTGATAACGTTGCGATATATCAGATAATATATTAAATAAACATTTGTGTAGATTATATGTTGATTTGAATCATATAATATGTTTGCCTCTGTCGCACACTGGACAGGATGCAGGGAGCATCCCATCCAATGGGGCATCCTTTTGGGTGGTCACTGCATGGGGGAAACATGGCGAAAGTCACTTTGAACGCAATCAGCAAGTCCTATGACGGGGCGCATGCGCCGGCTTTGAATGCCTTGTCTCTTGATATCGAAGACGGTGAGTTTCTCGTGCTTGTCGGGCCATCGGGATGTGGCAAATCGACGGCGCTGAAAATGATTGGCGGCCTAGAAGACATCAGCAGCGGCGAAGTTCTGATCGGCGATCAGGTGGTCAACGATTTCGCGTCCCGAGATCGTGACATCGCGATGGTGTTTCAGTCTTATGCGCTTTATCCGCATATGACGGTTTTCGACAATATCGCCTTTCCGTTGCAGATCGCAAAGACCCCCAAAGCTGAGATTTCTCAACGCGTTGCAGATGTTGCCAAGACCCTGCAACTAGAGACGTATCTAGACCGTAAGCCCGGCCTGTTATCCGGGGGCCAGCGCCAACGTGTGGCCATGGGGCGCGCGATCATCCGGCGTCCGTCGGTGTTTCTGATGGATGAACCCCTGTCCAATCTGGACGCAAAGCTGCGGGTGAAAATGCGCGCCGAAGTTGCCCAGATTCAGCGACAGTTGAACGTCACCACAATCTACGTCACCCATGATCAGGTAGAGGCCATGACAATGGGCGACCGGGTTGCTCTGATGCGTGATGGTGTATTGCAACAAGTCGCCACACCCGACGATATTTACAACGCCCCTGCGAATACGTTTGTTGCCTCGTTTATCGGATCACCCGCCATGAACCTGATGCGGGGTACGGTGATGAAAGCCGATGACGCGATCCATGTTAAATTGGGCGATCAGACCCTGCGCGTGCCTGAAGCGGCCCAACAGACCTATCCCGGTTTGCTGAACTTTGTCGGCTCAGAGGTCATCGTGGGCCTGCGCCCCGAAGACCTGGAAGATGCAGATCTGAAACCAGATCACCCACAGGATTGCTGCCTGACGGCCCCGGTTTTGCTGTTGGAATCCCTTGGGTCCGATCACATGGCCCATGTCGGGCTGGATGCCCCAGCTGTGTTGATTGATGACGACGCTGTTGACGAAAATCTGGCCGGGGCGGCAACATCAGCCTGCATTTGCCGTTTTTCATCACAGTCAAAAGCCAAGTCAGGCAACGTTGTGCGGGTCGCAGTAGACACCAATCGTTTGCATTTTTTCGACCCCAATTCGGGTCACGCGTTGCGCGCGACCTAACCCCAATGGTCCGCAGGCGGGAGACCTGCGAACCGTATTCAGGAGGACTAATTATGAAACAAACACTGACAAGCGCCCTATTGGCGAGCGCGATGACATTTGGTGCGATCGCACCCGCCTTTGCTCAGGATGTCACATTGACCATGTGGCACAACCACCCCGAATGGAAGGACCGCGCCGAGGCGATCCTAGATGCGTTTGAGGCAGAACACCCCAACATCACCATCGAATTGGAAGAGATCGCAGGCACAAATTATTCGGCCCGATTAAACACAGCCCTCGCTGCGGGCGAAGCGCCTGATTTGTTTGGATTGCCTGCGGGCAATGAAACGCTGGCCGCCGCCCAAGCGGGTTACGCGATGGAACTGACAGGCAAGCTCGACACATCCAGCCTGCGCGACGCAGCGGCGGATGCGATCAATCAGAACGGATCAATCTGGGGCGTTCCAATTCTGGGAACCTATTCGGTGGGCTTGTATTATCACCGCAACATCTTCGAAGACCTCGGCATGACGCCCCCCACCAATCAAGCTGAATTCGTCGAAATGTGCGCCGCAATGAAGGAACAGGGCGTTACACCTCTGATCGTTCCTGCATCCGATGGGATCGTTCCGTCATTCATGTATATGATGCTGACTGCATCGGTTCTGGGTGTGGATGGCTTTGCGGAATTGCGCCGTGGGGAACGCGCCTTCACTGATCCCGATCTGGTCGAAGCCGCGGCGTTTCTACAGCAGATCGGGGATTGCATGCAGCCCGGTGCCCTGTCCACGCCCTATGTCGAAGGCAAAGCACTGGCCGCACTAGGCCAAGGCGCAATGATGCCGGGCGGATCTGCGGATTATGCCGGCTATCAGGAAATCAACCCCAATGTTGATCTGGGCGTTGTTCCCTTTCCTGCGGTGGGTGACAATAACCCAGCAACTGTGACGGGGCTGGAATACATCTATCTTGTGAATTCAGACACCGACCATTCCGAAGCCGCGCTTACGTTTTTGCAATGGATGATGGGGGACAAAGCCCAACAGATGGTTGTCGACAACATCACCATGACAACCAACAAAAACATCATCCCGGCCGAAAACCGCATCCTCGAAGAATTCGTACAGGCGACGCGCAGCAATGACATGCGGGTGTTTTACGAATTGCCCGAAACCGGGGATGTCTGGTCTGTTGCACAGCAAAACACCGCGGCGTTGTTTCTGGGTGAATTGACCCCGATGGAATTCGCCGAACTGGTTCAGGCCGCCGTTCAACCCAGCAACTAAACTGACCAAAGGGGCCGTTATCCGAGCGGCCCCTTCTTTTGCGAAAGTGTGCCCATGCCCGCATCCCCAAAACCGCCTTCTCAATTCTCTCTGCGCTACGGCCATCTCTGGTTTGTGTTGCCGGGGTTTGTGTTCTTTCTGGCTGTGATGCTGTTGCCGCTGGCGCTGGCCTTTGGCATTTCGCTGACAAACTGGTCCGGGCTAGGCAATGATCTGAAATTTATCGGTCTTGCCAATTATTCCGAAATTCTGACCTATTGGCCGTTCTATCGCGCTGCGTTTCACAACGCGATTATCTTTGTGGCGATCCTGATTTTCCAACACAGCATCGGGCTTTACCTTGCTGTGTTGCTCAACGAAAATCCCCGTTTCATGCAGTTTTACCGCACGGTTCTGTTTCTGCCGGTCATCATGTCGCTTGTGGCCACCGGCTTTGTCTGGACGCTGATGCTATCGCCCAATATCGGTTTGGTGAATCCAATGCTGGATGCGATCGGGCTGGGCTTTCTCAAAGGCCAATGGCTGTCTCAGCCCGGCACGGCCCTAGCTGTGATCATTTTTGTGACCGCTTGGAATTCCATGGGCTGGTCGATCATTATCTATCTTTCGGGGCTGCAAAATGTCCCCACAGAACTAAAACAAGCCGCCGAAATGGACGGCGCCAACAGCCGGCAGGTTTTCTGGCGGATCGTGTTTCCCCAGCTTTCCCCCGCGTTTACCGCCCTGACCGTGCTGACGTTTATCGGCACGTTCCGCACCTTTGATGTGGTCTATGTCTTAACCGGTCCACTGGGGGCACCCAATTATGGCACGGATGTTCTGGGCACGCTGATCTATCGCACTGCATTTGGGGGATCGTCATTTTCAAGCGCGGATATTCGGTTTGCCTTTGGCGTCGCCATGGCCCTGTTAATGATGCTCATTATGGCTGCAATTTGCTGGGGCTTAATCCGCATTCTGCGCCGCCGGGAGATCGAAGGATGACACCACAACCTCAGCTGCGCCGCAGTCAAAGTAACCTTGGATTGTTCATGGGCAAATCCGCCCGAACGGCGGTGCTGGTCATTGCCTCAATATGGGTGCTTGGACCGATCCTGTTCATGGTCATCGCATCGTTTAAATCCGTACCGGAATTCTTTGTGAACCCCTTTGGCCTGCCTGCGCAATGGCGGGTCGAAAACTATAGCCGTGCTTGGACCGATGCCCAATTGTCATTAACGCTGCCCAACACCATCATCGTCACCACGATCGCCGTTTTGGTCAGCACCGTTTTGGCAACCATGATCGCCTATGGTCTTAGTCGAAAATCCAAAAAATTTGCCATGGGGCTATATACGCTTTTTGTGGCGGGTTTGCTGGTGCCTGTGCATGCGATCATTCTGCCCCTGTTTATCGTGCTTAAAACTGTCGGGCTTTTTGGCACGCTGCTGGCGTTGATCGTTCCCTATATCGCCATGGGTCTGCCGTTGGGTGTGCTGGTCCTGACCCCAATCGCGGCCGCTTTGCCACGTGATCTGATCCACGCCGCACGTATGGACGGCGCAACAGAATGGCAGATTTTCTGGCGTATTGTTGTCCCACTGATGAAACCGGGCCTCATTTCCGTTGCGATCCTGAACGGTGTTTGGATGTGGAACGAATTCTTTATCCCGCTGATCCTCGCCTTTAAACCAGAAGTGCAGACCATGCCGGTTGGCATCGTTTCCTTCATCGGTGCGTATTCGACAGAATGGGGGCTGGTGTTCAGTTCGGTTGTTGTTTCAACCTTGCCGGTTGTCATCGCCTATCTGTTGATGACCCGTCAATTCCAATCGGGCCTCACGGCGGGGGCCGTAAAGGGATAATCGACAACGCGGCGCACCCACTACAAATCCAGCTCGATGATACCATCGGGGTCAGCAGCGCGGGACTGACAGGTGATAAACGCCGTTTCGCGCTGCGCCTTTGACAGCACAAAGTCACGATGTTCCACCTGCCCCGCGCCCAGTCCGCATTTGCACACGCCGCAAATCCCATCGGAACATTTCACATCCACATGCACCCCATTTTCAAGCAACACATCCGACGCGGTGCGATCCGCAGGGACCTGCAAAACCCGCCCGGATTTCATCAGCTTGATTGAAAAGGCGTGGTTTTCATAATCCGGCATGTCAGGCACGCTGAAATATTCCAGATGCCGGTTTTCTTCGGGGAAATCGGATGCCGCATCCATGACCGCCATCATATAAGCGTCGGCGCCGCAGGTATAAACATGCGCGCCGGGTGTGTATTTCAGGATGTCATCCAAATGGGCGCGGCTGCCTTCGGATGATACATGCACCTGCACATTTTGCGCCCAGGGCATCGCGGCCAAATCGTCCAGATATCCCATCTGCGCGCGGGATCGACCCGAATAATGCAACTCAAACGCAGCGCCTTTTGCGTGCAATTCATGGGCCATGGCGATCATCGGCGTGATCCCGATTCCGCCGCCCATCAGATAGGTTTTGCTGGCCCCGGCCACCAAAGGGAAATGGTTGATCGGTTTGGACACAAACACCTTGCGTCCCTCTGCGAAAATCCGGTGCAGCAATGCCGACCCGCCACGACCTGCTTGTTCTTTTAGAACGCCAATCTGATAGGTGGATCTGTCCGCAGGATTGCCCGACATCGAATATTGCCGCAGAAATTCGGGTGCAACGACAATGTCCAAATGCGCCCCAGCCTGCCATTCGGGCAAATCCGACCCGTCCAAGGCGCGCATCTCATATTTGGTGATCCCCTGCCCCATCGGCTCGGCTTTGCTGATCACCACTTGCACCACGGGGCTGTCGTCGTGGGTGGCAATTTCATGCGCCAGCCCCTGCACGTCACCCTGTTCCAACCGCGCCTTATAGGCCTCGGCGGTGATCATTTCCTGATAGGCTTCGATGCCCTTTTCGCGGTCCATCGGATAGGGATACGGATAGGGATGCGGCGCCAGATTGGCCGGATAAACCGCCAATGTCTGATCCTCATATTTCAGGTTCAGATCCTTTTGCAGCGACCGTTCATTGACCGGATTGCGCGCCGCGCCATAGCCGCCCTCCGCATCAATTTCCAAATCCCACCACCACTTTTTCACCGGATTCAACGCGCCCCGGTTCATCACGTCATCCAACTTGGCCAACACCGGGGCAGTGGCTGGCATTTTCATCGCGGCCCAGCGAAACGCCCGATCCGCCAGCACGCCTTCTAGGTTCCACGGGCAGGTTTTCATACAGCGCCCGCACATCGCGCCGCCTTCGGTCGAAATCCGATATGTGGCGCATTTCTGGCTGTCCGATTTCCAGATTTCATAGCCATTAAACATCAGTTTCGGGCCCGCCGTGATGGCCCCTGACGGACATTCGCGCGCGCATTTTTTGCAAGAATCACAGAACTTTTGCAGCCCAAAATCAATGGGCAGGTCATGAACCATCGGCAGATCGGTCGTCACCACGCCCGATTTCAAACGCGGTCCCAGATAGGGGTTCAGGATCACTTCGCCAATGCGGCTGACCTCACCCAAACCAGCCAGCAACAGCAATGGCGGCTGCAACACTTCGCCATCCATCACGGTATGTGCTTTGGCTTTGTAGCCGATATTGCGCAATTGCCGCGCGATCACCCCGCCCTGCAACGAAAACCTAAGATAGGCCCGCATCGACATGGCCACGGCGATCCAATCATCGCCTGATGACCCTTCCATTGTGTCAAAACCCTGATCCACGATCATCGAAATCGCCTGATCATGGGGCGGGTCAATTTCCTGTCCCGCCGCATCATGCGAATACCATGTCCAATCCGGGCACCGCGAAATGCCCACCGCATCCACACCTAGAAAATAGCTGGCGGCCTTAACCAGATCATGGGCCTTTTGCGGTGGAATGCGGCTCTGTTCCACCTGAACTTCGCCATCTTGTAGCAACACAAACGCCCCAAGCGCGCGACGCTGCGCCATAGACGGCGCGGATTTTCGCACATAATGCCCGCCCTTGGCTTTGTCCTGCAACGGCTTGCCCATATCACCAAACAAGGCGCGACTGAACATATCGGTACGTTTAGGCACACGCGGCACACGAGGTTCGTCAATAAATGTGGTCGGGTTCTGGACCCGTTTTAGGGTCTCAAACGGGTGGGCGCCCATGGCAAAATCACGCTGCGCAAACGGGGCCTTGTGCTGCGATTGTGGCAGTTCGGCCAAAGGCAAATCTGCGGACAAATCCATCGACGTTGTCACCGCAGCAATCCCAAAGCAAACACCCAAATACGGGGCAACCACCTGACCGTTTTGCACCATCGCCAAACCAGACGCGACCGCCAATGTGTTCAGGTCCACATCCGAAGTGGTCGCCGTATGCGCGCGGGCCTCAAATCCTAACAAACGGATGTAATTGGCGATGACGGCCGCAGTTTCCGCCGCCAACAAAGCCGACCGATGCGCCGTCGCCCCCATAATCCAATCCGCCCCCGGTTCAGACGCAACCGGGTCCCGTGGATGTTCATAAAGAAACACAATTGCGTTTTTATGCCCGTCAATTGTGGTGGGCGGGGCCGACATGGATTCCTTTAAATCGGCCATAATCATGTCGATGCCAGAGGCAAATGTTTTGGTCTGTCGTGTCTGTAGCTCGACCGCCAACCGGTCGATATCTGGATTGCGATACGGGGTTTCAAGCCGCGCCAAATCAGGGATTTCGCATACCCCAACCATAGAAGCATCTGCAAAGTAACCGAATGATTTTAAATGATTAGATCGCTCGACCACATCGTCAGGCACCTGCGATTTTGCCCGGTTCACCATGCCGTCGCGGATCGCGTCCAGCATCGCCATATGATCGCCCATCGCATTCACGATGGATGTTGGCCGCTCAGGGATGTGAAACCGCAATGGATCAAATGACGGCACGTTCAACAGGTCAACCGCCCCATGGCGTTTCAATGTCTCAAGCGAAAACGGCCCCAGATGCATCGCCCGTTCCTTGCCTGTCGAAAACCGTGCGCCCATGCATCACCTGTGCTGATTGAATTAGTAATCCTTGCTAATTATCATCACTGCGCATTAAACTGTCAATGTGTTAACCCCCTACCCCCATTCAGGAGCCGGACGTGACAGAAACCAAGGACGATTACGCGTTGCATCAGGGGCTGGGGTATCGGCTGAGCCGATTGTCCAAACACATCCAAAACCGGTTAGAAACGGCGCTGGCCCCGCATGGGATCACCCGGCTGCGGTGGTGTGTTTTGTCTGGGATTGGGCTTGAAAATGTCACGACACCCTCGGACATCGCGGATTATATCGGCATCACCCGACAGGCCACATCGCGGCTGTTGGTGCAGATGCGTAAAGACGGGTTGATTGATCAGGCCCTGACCGAAACAGATGGCCGATCCCGTCACCTCAGCTTAACCCCTCTGGGGCAGGACAAGCTGGACCTGTGTCACCCAATCGTGCGCGAAAACCAAGCGCATTTCAGTGACAAACTTAGCCCAAAACAGCATTTGTTACTGGATGAATTACTGGCCGCATTGTTGGTTGGGGAAACCAAGCCACTGGATCGGTTTTAAGAATTTGCCACAAAAAACCCTGCCCATCCTCATCCGGACAGGCAGGGCAAAACGCGTCAGATATTTTATTCGAATGTCGCCAGATAGGCGATCACATCGGCAATATCGCCTTCGCGGCGCAGGCCAGCAAAGGACATTTTTGTGCCCGGAACCAGCGCGCTGGGATCTGTCAGAAACGCGGTCAATGTTTCCGCATCCCAGACCATCCCACCTTCGGCGGCGGCCAGCATTTCGTCAGAATAGCTGAAATCAGCGGCCAAGCCTGGCGCCGCGCCAACAACGCCGTTCAGCACTGGGCCCACTTTGTTGCGGGCGTCTTCGCCCACGGCGTGGCAGGCCTTGCAACGGTTGAACACGCGGCGGCCCGCATCGGCATCACCATCCGCGAAAACAGGAACAGCAAAGGATGTTGCCACAACAGCGCCAAGCGCCAGAATCTTCGATTTGATCATCTATTTACCTTTCAGAGTGACATTATTTTTTCAACACGTGCATGCGGGAACAGTTGAAGGACTGATCCAATATTTGCAGGCTCTATCATACACATAGCAGTAGATAACCCATCCGCCAGCATCGCGTTAGGCGCGGATATCGAAACGAGCTGATTTACCGCAGGGGTCCCGTTTGGATGGAAAATATGCGCCATGTCCGATCCAAAGGATGGCATCGGCGCTGACGTGGCCAAGGCCCGGTCCCGCAGAGTGATCCGCTGAACGATCTGACCCTCTGGATCAGCAATGCCGACCTGCCAATCAGACCCGTTTTCATGCCCCCCAATTGCGGCCACTTCGCCCATATCGATCAGAATGTTTTGCAACCCCATCCCGCGCAGCAATGTGGCGATCTGATCTGTCACCGCGCCTTGGGCGATGCCGTTCAGTGTCATCGCCATGCCGGGACGTTCAAACACCACCTTATGGGTGTCAAAGCGCAGATGCGACCAACCGACCGGCCCATTGGCCGCGTCCAGTCCCGCGCGCGCCTGCCACAGCGGCTGAATGGTTGGATCAAACGCCCCATCTGACGCATCATGCAACGCGCCAGACAGGCTGAGCACCCCAAGCAATTCAGGCGCGGGATGATCTAAAACACCGGTCGTGTTCAGCTGCATAATCTGCGAATTGGGGCGGTATAGACTATAGATCAGCTCTAGCCGTAGCAATTCCGCCTCAACCTGATCAAAAATCGGTTGCGCTTGGATTTGGCTCAGCCCCACGATGTGCAAACTGGCCGGTGCACCTAAGGCGCTGCCCCGCCAAATGGCCACATCCGCCTGCCCCGCCATTGCAGGCACAGCCAAAGTTGACGCGGACATCGCAAGGAACCGACGACGGTTGAAAATGGTCATAGGGGGGTCTCCAATGGGGCGTCCAGATCAACGGGACCTAACACGGCATCCTCTGGAATATCAGCTAGGGCATGCAGCTGTCCGCCATATTGATCGATGAAACCTTGGGCCGATTGCGCATCAGAAAACGGCACTATTTCAGGCGCCCCCATGCCCCCCGCCACATTCGAGCCAACCACATAAACGGCCTGTTCCGCGTCGATCCAGTTTTCCGCCCCCGGATAGCGCCAGCTGTCTGCCATGCCCATATCACTGACATAGATGGCCTCCATATCCGCGACCCGTTCCGGGCTTTTGACATAGGTCACCAGATCGCGCACTTGGGCAAAAAACAGCGGGCTTGGGTGTCCTTCTAGATGGATCTGCCCTTTGGGACCGCCATGTTCCAGAACGTTCATCTGGCAAAAATGGCTTAACGCGGCCTCGGTCATGGCGACCGGGGCGGGCGGCGCTGTGGCGACTTCTTCTTTGCAGGCGATCAGCGCGCAGCAGGCAATCAGGATCAGCGGCTTCATGGTTCGACCTTTCGGAACGCGAAATGCGCCGTGGCAAATGACAAAATCGGCCAGACCAACAGCGATGCCGGAGCAACCCAAAACGGCAAGGCGCGCGCGGCCCCGGCCATCCCGGTTGTCATGGCAACCCCGTCTGACGCGGCGATGTTCCAAACCCGGAACGCATCCGCAGGATTGGCCACCAACAGCCACGGGAATACGGATTTGGTAAAGGTGCCGCCTTGATCCATGACAACTGCGCCCAGCAATCCCAGATCGAACAACACCACAAAGACCAGCCAAATGCCCGCCGCCATGCCCGCCGCCGCCGTGGCCCCATTGGCCAGCGCCGAGACCAGATAACCCAGCGATAAAAACACAGCCCCCAACAGGATCGAGGTCAGGATTAAGCGCAGCAGTGCCAGCAAACTTTCAGAGCCTGCGCCGCCCAAAAACGCCGCAACCGCGCCTGCACTGCCAAAGCCAACGATCATCGCAATCGACAGGGCAAACAGATGGGCACAGAATTTACCCAACAGGATTTCGCCCCGCCCCGCCGGATAAGTCAGCAGCAACGCCAGCGATCCCCGGTCGGCTTCGCCCGCGATGGCATCAAAGGAAATCATCAACGCCAAAAGCGGCGCCAGATAAACGGACAGCGTCGTCATCGACGCGACGGACACCGTTAACATATCCACGCCCAGCGACCCGGTTGGCGCGGACCCGGCAAAGGTCAGCGCCAGTGCAAACAGCACCATGATCAAGGTCGCGGTGAACAGCCAGAAATTGCGGCGCAGGATCAGGATTTCTGCGCGGGTGATGGCCAGAAAACGGGTCATTGCGCGTCTCCTTTTGCATAATGGTGATAGAGATCATCCAGCCGCGGCGGGATCACATCCAGATCACAGATCACGTCCCCCAGATCGGCAATCCGACGCAGATGCTGCATCTTTTCGCTGGCGGGACATTTGATTTCGACAGACGCGCCGTTGATCCGCGTGCCGCCCATTTGCGCGGCGATCTGATCGGCGTTGGTTTGGGTTTCAAACCGCAGCCGGATCGGCAACCCAGCCCGGATGGACAGGTTAGACAACGTGTCATCCGCCACTTTTACGCCTTTGCGCAGAATGGCGATGCGGTCGGTGCGGGCCTCGACTTCGGTCAGGGCGTGGGACGCAATCACAATGGCGGTCCCTTGCCCGGCCATTTCGTCGATGATGTCATACAGGTCCTGGCGCGAAATCGGATCCAGCCCGCTGGTCGGTTCATCGAGCAGCGCCAATTTCGGCCGCCCCAGCAGCATTTGCGCCAATCCCAGACGTTGCCGCATGCCTTTGGAATAGGTGCCAATCCGGCGATCCATTGCATCCGCCAAGCCCACGCGATCCAGCAATTGCGCTATGTTGGCCTCTGATTTTTCCAACCGCGCAAACACGTTTAGCTGTTCACGTCCGGTCAATGCTTTGTGAAAGGACACCGCTTCTGGCAGGAAGGCGATGTTGCGCCGGGCCGCCCCCGATCCGGGGCGCGCACCGGCGATGTCCACCTGCCCGCCGGATATCCGCGTCAGGCCCAAAACACATTTGAACAGGGTCGATTTCCCGGCCCCGTTATGGCCCAACAGCGCCACACGTTCCCCCGGCGCGACGTTTAAATCGACGCCTTGCAGAACCTCAGATTTGCCGCGCATTTTGCGCAGATCGCGGATGGTTAGAGTTGGATTGGTCATTCTGGCAGCCTTTCCATGGCGGCGGGGGGCGTGGCCTGCATCAAAGGATTGGAATCAATCACGCCACCTGGCAGCAGCGCGGGAAACGTGGATTGCGACCATCGCACCAATTGCACAGCGGGCGACCCCAGCAGCAATTTAGCGCTAGGTTGGGTCCACAGCACGTGATCCATGCTGTCATTGGGCCGATAAGGGGCGTCGCCAATCCCGTTGCCATCCACATCAAAGGCGGTGTTGTCAGACCAGAAATTGCCGCGCCCGTTTTCGGACCATTCATCCCATTGCGTTGACACATATTTGACCTGCGTGCGATTGCCGACAAAGGCATTGTCCACGATCTGATTGTTCTGGCTCCCGGCGGTGAAATGGATGCCGATGCCGCAGCCTTCGAACCAATTGCCGCTAAATTCATTGCTATGGGCGTTATATAGAAACGTGCATTTTTCCTGCGCACCCAGCACCACATTGCCGGTAAACACCGAATGGTTGGCATAGTTCAGCATCACACCATGTTCGCGGTCATTGATCGAAATGTTGTCCATCACCCGCACCCGCCGCGTAAACATCACCGCATAGCCGAGGTCATTGTTGATCGACAGATTGCCCGACACTTCGGAATCGTCGGCATACATATAATGGACGGCAAACCGCAGATCGCGAAATTCGTTATTGGTGAACCGGTTGCGTTTTGAGGAATTCACAAACACACCGTCGCGGCCATATTGAACGAAGTTATCGTCCACCACAGCCCCCGGCGCGTTCCACACATAAACGCCATTCCCGCGTGCGTTGACGTGGCGATCTTGGCGGCCTTCGATGTGATTGCCCTGCACCAGCGCATCCTTAGCACCGTGAATATCAACCCCGTATAGGTTGCCAATCAAGGTGTTGTTCAACACCTGCGGGGCGACGGAAGTTTTGGTCAGCTGAATGCCGGAATCAATGGTTTCGTGATCCGACCCCGACCCGATAATGGTCAATCCCTGCACCACAATCCCCGGTCCGGTCACGGTAATCACCGATCCTGTGCCGCCGCCATCAATAATGGCATGGCCCTGCCCGTCCAATGTGACGGGTCGATCCAGAACGATGTTTTCGAAATAGGTTCCGGGCTCCAGCCGAAGGACGTCGCCGCCCTCCGCCTGAAGCAATGTTTGCGCAATGGCCCCTGCCCGATTGGGCACATCCCATGTTTCGGCCCAAACCGGACCGACCATCAGGGCGCTCATGAACAGGAACCACCGCATGATTATGCCTCGCGCGGTTCAACAAACATACGACCGCGCATTTCCATGTGCAGCGCATGACAGAACCATTGGCAATAGAACCAGTGCACACCGGGACGTTCGGCGACAAATGTCACCGACGCGGTGGCTTGTGGGCCGACTTCCATTGCGACGCCGTAATTGGCCAGACAGAACCCGTGGGTCACATCGTCAATTTCGTCCATGTTGGTGACATAAACGGTGACTTCGTCGCCCTGTTTTACGGTGAATTTTTCCATCGAGAATTCAGGCGCGATGGATGACAGATAGACGCGCACTTTGTTGCCGTCGCGGATCACCTCTTCGTGGCCCCAATCCAGATCAACACCGTCGGCCTCGGCCTGAATTCGGGCGTCTTCCCACATTGGATCCATGCGGTCCCAAACGTTGACAGGGTTCACAATATCGCGGCGCACGATGATGCTATCATGGGGTTCCGCAAAGGTTGGGCCATCATGGACCAGTTCCATTTTGTCGCCGGAAATGTCGATCAACTGCTCGTTTTCAGGCTTCAACGGACCCACATTCAAGAACCGGTCCTTTGAGAACTTGTTCATCGAAATCAGCCATTTACCATCGGCATCCGCAGTTTCACCCATAGATGTCGAATTGTGGCCGGGCTGATAATGCACGTCGATTTTGTCCAGAATCGGATCAACGTCAGCCCCGGCAAAGGCTTCGATCGCTTTGGCGATGTCCCATTTCACAACTTGGCTGTCCAAGAACAGGGTTGTGTAGGCATTGCCGCGGTTATCAAACGCCGTGTGCAATGGCCCCAGACCCAGCTGAGGTTCGGCCACGATGCAAGACCGTTCATCCGCATTTTCCGAGAACAACGCATCCAGTTTTTCAACGTCGATCACCGAAACCGTTGGCGACAATTTGCCGTTGATCATGATGTGGCGTTTGTCTGGCGCTGCGTTCACACCGTGTGGCGAATTTGGAATGGGCACATACCGTGTCAGGTTGGTGCCCGACCCTTTGCGGCCATCGACAACTTTGACGCCGTTCAGTTCCTGATAATTACCGGCGGCTACTGCGGCTTCAATCGCTTTGATGTCGAACACAACCACGTGGTCGGTTTCAGATTCGGTCATCTCGGCCAGGTTCATCCCCATTTCCGAGTTATAGGACGTCGAAAACGCGTATTTGCCCTGATAATCGCAATCGGTGTTGTCCAGGTTCCCAGACACAATCACCTGCCAAGCGACCTCCATTGCGTCGCCGTCAATCGCGGTGAAAATGTTTACGTATTCTTCTGGCTGGTCCAGAATTTTGCCGTCATTGACCAGCGGTGCTTCGTGTTCACCATTAGCAAAAACATAGCCCGTGCGGGGGTATTTCTGCGGACGCATGCCGTGGATATCCATGGCATTTGGAATCTCGATGATCTTGTCGGTTTTCATCACATCACAGCGCACACGGGCGACGCGGGTGTTGGCTTTGTCGTTCATGAAAATGAACCGGCCGTCATAAACACCGTCCGTGAACGACATATGCGGGTGGTGCAAATCGCCGTTATCATAGGTGACTTTGCCGTTGGCCGCCAAGAATTCCTTGGTTTCGGGCAACAGACCTTCGGTCAGGATTTTCAGGGATTCATTTGTCTGGCCCCAGCCAGTGGCCGAACAGCGGTTGAACACCGGCACGCGCATGAATTCACGCATGGACGGCACGCCCAGAATGCGCAATTCGCCGGTTTGGCCGGATGACCAGAACCCATAATATTCATCCAATTCACCGGGGGCCAGCGACGCGTCGCCATTTGTCGATGCCAACGCCTGTTTTGCGGTCAGCAAGTTGGCGCCGATGCCTGTGCCGGCAATCACGGCACCGGTGGCAGTTGCGCCCAGCATGCCACGGCGGGTGAGGTTTAATTTACCATTTTCTTCGGACATGAGTTCCTCCTTAAGAAACTGTTGTTCGTTTGGCGTTCGGATGCGACGCCGGGGGTTGGTTAAGTGTGATGTCCGCGGAGCCCACCTTGGACCGTCGTTTCACCTGTTTTATGACCACAGGACAGGTGTTCTTGGATTGATACAGAACCTGACAATGCAGGCAGTTCACGCATTCATTTGGGTTAATTTCACCGGTTGGATGAATGGCTTGAACCGGACACTCGGTACGACAAATCTGACAGGGGCTTCCGCATTCTTTGTACCGTTTGAGCCAGTCAAACATGCGGATGCGCGCCGGGATCGCCAGCGCTGCGCCCAGCGGGCACATGTAGCGACAATAGAACCGTTCCACGAACAACCCGGCCAGCAACAGCGCCAGCGCAAAGATCACAAACGGCCAATCCCGCACGAATTTCAGGATGATGGCGGTTTTGAACGGCTCAACCTCGGCATAGGTTTCGGCCAATGGGATCGACACCATGGAAACCCCAAAAAGTCCTAGGAAAATCATATACTTGATCGGCCATAGGCGTTCATGCAGCCCCCATGGCAACGTCCATTGCGGCACATGAAACAGACGCGCGATACGGTTGGTGATTTCTTGCAATGCGCCAAACGGGCACAGCCAGCCGCAATAGGCCCCCCTGCCCCAAAACAGCAGCGCCGCGGCGATGGCAAACCATTGGATGAACACCAGCGGATCCAGCAGGAACGCATCCCAGCTAAACCCGTCGCGCAAACTGCCCGCCAGCGCCATCAGATTGACGACGGACAATTGCGCATTGGCGTACCAGCCCAAAAACACCAACGTAAAGGTTAAGAACCCCATGCGGAACCACAGGAATGCGCGCGCGTTCATGGTCGCTTGGAATTGGAAAAAGAACGTCGCCGTCAGCACAAACAACATCGCGCCCAAAATCGCGATTTCGACCTGCTTGTCCTTCCAGACCCGTTTCCACAACGCGGCCTTGGCTTCGGCTTCTTCGGCGTCGTTTGACAGCGCCACGGGGGCCGCCATCGGCAACAGGTATTGTTCCGGCAGACCATAGCCCAGATCAAAGGTGATAAACGCCCGTTCCAGCGCGCCAACAGATCGCTGCACCAGCAATTGCAGACGGAACGGTTCGGCTGGATCAAATTCTGAATCGGCTGGAATTATGAACAGGTCCAATTCGCTAAACTCAGGGCTGTCGATTGTGGCCAACGCGCCCAAACGACGGTGTTGACGATCAAAAAACCGCACGGCCCGATCGCCTTGGATCAGCTGAATGCGGTCAAAAATCCCACCGCGCACATAGCCCGACCCTTTGAACGAATAGGATCCGCGGCCCAGAACCAAAATGGCCTGTTCACCCGGTTCCAGCCAATTGACGAGGTTCTGATATTCCGCCTCACCCAGCAGCGACAGCCCCACGGATGGCACCGAAACCAAGGCCATATTCATGTCGATAAAGGTGTCCGTGGCGTCACCGGTTTCCGGGCGGTCAATGGCACGCTGATCACCGGTCGCTTCGAACGCGGCGTTCACTTGGCCCACGTCCAAAATCATCCGACGAACAGACCCGTCGCCGATCAATGTGGTCCAGTCATATGTCGTGTCTTGGGCCATGTCCAATTCGCGGCGTGGACCCTGCGCCGTGGCCGGGGCCAATCCGCCCAAACCCAGCGCGCGCGCCACCTTGATCCCAGCCCGAACCAAACTGTCATCAATGACCATAATCGTCACTGTTGCACCTGAAATGATGTCTAGATCATGGGCACCACCACCGGTTTCAGCCTCGGCTTTCAGGTCCAGACCTTGATAGCCTTCGGTCAGTTCAATCATGCGGGAATTGGGGATGCCAATCAGGACAATCGGTTCGGAATGTTTGACCAGTTGAACGCCGGTTAAAACCGCATCTGCATCAATCGCGGCCACCACGTGAATGGGTTTGCCGGAATAGCCCGTTGTCCCGACAAAGTCCGACGTCAAAAACGCCCAGGCCACCGTTTCACCGCCGCGGATCACCGGGGCGACGGGCAGGTCGGATTGAATGGGGCCAAAACTGTCGGCGCCTGCCACCAATTCATCGGGGCTCAGGTCCGGCAGGAAATCCGCCAACGTTTCTGCAACGGTTGCGTTCGCAAATGCCATGACAGCCAAAACAGCAGCAATCAAGCGGGTTAGAGACTGAAAAACGGTCATCACACACCTGCCAATGCAGGTCGCGCAAACGGGGTCAGTTCACAATTCATGTCTGTAGGGTTCCTTTTCGGAGGGCCGCGATTTTGCCCCCAGAACTGCGCTGGATTTTCGGAAAACTCAGTTTGCGATATGCACTTTACGCCGGAATGTGATGCCAGCCGTTCACCGATTTGGGCCAATGCCGGTTCCAGTCGGGACGCCACAGAATTGCAGTCCGGGCATGTGTCACAATTGGCGCATGGCAATGTCGGATTGGTGTTTTCAGATATGGCTTGGCCATCGGTGCTAACCTGAATCCGTTCCGGCCCGAATTCGCCACAGATAACGATCCAGTTTCCGGATTGCCCCTGCATATGGGCCGCCGCAACCGAGGGCAGCACCATTTGCAACGCAAATAACGCCACAACCACATAGCCAAACACCGCACAACCAAAGCGCGGTCTGTTTTGTTTTATGTTGATTGGACGTTTCACCAAAAACCCATTTTTCAATTTAGGTTTTTACATACGAGCCTAACCGCAAGTGCGATTTGACATATGTCAAGTGATCAAGAATTAGGCAGTCAAACGCAAAAATTTATACATTTCAATATGTTATTGCATTGGGGGAAATGGTGACCTGAAACGTGAATTGACACATGGATTCAAGATATTACCAAAGACACCGTGACTTAGGGATCGTCGAACAATCCGGGCTCCAACGAGTCCCAAAATTCAAAAATCGCCGTCGCATTCACAGAAGAAACCCAGCCGAATCTGTCAAAATCCGCCCGAGCGGCGTCATTATCCAGGCGCGATAGGAAATGTCGCTTATCCGCATCCCGCTGCGTCGCGGTGCGCGCTGCGATCACCGATTGCAGTTTGCGCAATTGCTTGGTGCGCGGGCTGTCGGCCTGCGACGTCTTTGACGGGGGGTCTTGGGGATCACCGATTTCGTAATCGTCCTGCAAAGCGGCACTCAGATAACCCACCTTGTTCTTTATGTTCTTGCGCGCGCCCACATAATCTAACTTTTGGGCAACCTTTTCTTCGCCATGGGCACTGATCCATTGCTGCGCCAGCCGGTCCGACACGTCGAGCTCAAGCAATTGACGATATACATCACTGTGCCGGGTCCCTGCCCCATCATCGATATTCATGATCGACAATTGCGGGTTCTCTTTGATGCGGAACCGAATATGCGAAATCGTGCGCCCAATTTTGCGGGTTTCAGGCGTCACGATAATGTTGGACGTTTTGTTAATTTCGCTGACCGCGGGTTTGATCACCTTGGCGTTCAGATGTTTGTAACTTTCGTAATAGGCGGATCCGTCCAGGCCCATCAACCGACGAAACAGATCCATTGGCCACCAGCCCGTGCTGCCCGTGCGCACAAATCGATAGCAATTTTCATAGAGCGCCAGCGCATGACCGGACGTGAACCTGCGCTGAATATTCAGGTTGATCAGCGCAAACACTTTGGGGTCATTCAGCTTTTCTGCAAGCGCGGGGGAATAGGAATATTCGCAAATGCCGCCTTTTAGTTTGGCATAGCTCAGCAGGCTGGACACGCCCCATTCCTGCTGGCCCTTTTCATCCAGCATGTCCCATTCCGCCACAGTTTCGGCCAGCCCCCGCAGCGATTGTTTAAGGGTATCCATATCGTTGGAATTGTACCCGATCATCATGCACAATGTGCGCGCATCGATCCGATATGTGCTTTGACTGGTGAGGGTATCATAGGCGTTCAACAACAGCACATTGGACAATTTACGCTGTAATAGAGTCAATTTCCCCGAGACATGAATGGCCGCGACATGTTTCTTAACCGCCCCCCGTCTGAGGGAACCGGTGAGTTTGTCGCGTGGAATATCCTCTGGGATGTCGCCCAATTCTGCCACCATTGGTCTGCTCTATGGCCTTATGCGGCCCTTTTGCCCATTATGGCAATAAAGGAACCTCTTAACAAGTGCGCTTCAGGTGCCCAATATCCATCCAATCGGATCCCGCATATGGGTTCCCTAACGCAAAGGACCCCAAGTTCACGTAGGCTTAAGGAACCCGAATACAGGACTGTTGATGCTACAAAATCCCGCAAAACCCACGAAACAGACCCTAGATAAGCGCCTACCGTATTCCGGAGTCCTTCTCCCCGCGAATCGGCACTTGTCCCCCCGTATCCATGCACCTTTCATCCTGTAAACCGGTTCCCTTTGTCCCGTATTCAGGCACCAAGCGACCTCTAATCTATTGAAATAATTTAAATATCCCAATCCAAAGTCCTTAAAGATTCTAAAGATATTAAACACTTGTTTGTTGCTCAATTTCAGATTTCTTTTGGGTTTCGTCGCGAAACAGGCCCCTTGCGCGGATATTTACCCTTTCATGTGCGATAGATTTCACAATATGTTCTAATCAATAGAACATGTCGCAGGTAATATGATGACTTCCTCCAAAGAGCCCCTACCGCCGTATTTCAACATCGACCCGGCGAAAGCTGCGGAAAAGTTATCTGATCCTATCGACACAGCGCGATTCGCGAAAGCAGCGGCCTTTGCCGCACGTGGCCGAGAGGATCTCGCAAAACGGGGCTATTCCCCGGACGGAGAAAAACGTCTGCGCCGATTTTCAACTTGGGAAGTGTGCAAATATCTGATCCCATTGGCTCCGGCCCATTTCCGGCGCGTGCTGAAAAAGAACCCGGATTTGCCCCAAGGTGTCGGTGAAGGCAATTCGAAGTGGTATTCGCTAGAAGATGTTCTGAAATTACGGACGTTTTTTGCCGCAGAAGGGTCCGCAGACAAAGAATACCTGCCTTGGCGTCCCAAAGGCCTGCCCGCCAAAGTGATCGCAGTCAGCAATTTCAAAGGCGGGACATCAAAAACGACCACCACCGCGCATTTGGCCATGTCTGCTGCGCTTGACGGATACAAAGTGCTGGTGATCGACCTTGATAGCCAAGGGTCACTGACATCGATCATGGGGGGCAAGGTGGACGATGAATGGTCCACGGCCTTTCCCTTGATTGCCAAGGATTACGCACAGGCGCTGCAGGCGGAAAACGCCGTTCGCGCCGCAGCTGGCGAGGCCCCCCTGCCCTTTGACGAAACGCTGACGGAATCGTTGCAAACCTCCGCGCGCGACATCATTCAATCCACCCATTGGCCCAATATTGATCTGTTGGGCGCGCAGCTGAATCTTTACTGGGCCGAGTTCCAAATTCCGGTTTGGCGGATGGGATTGCGCAGCTGGCCGTTATGGGATGCGTTGACCAATGCGTTGAGCAACGAAACCATCTTGGATGATTACGACATCATCTTTTTGGACACGCCACCGGCGCTTGGATATTTAACCATTAACGCATTGGCCGCTGCGGATATCTTGCTGGTGCCGTTAGGGGCAAGTTTCTTGGAATTCGACTCTACGGGGCGGTTTTTTGACATGTTGTACTCGACCTTTGCCAGTGTCGAAGATGGCGAAAACGCCGCGCGACGTCGGTCAGGGCTGCCAGAGGTTAAGTTCGAATGGGACGCTGTTCGGGCCTTGATCACGCGATTTGACGCCAGTCAGCAGACCGATTTGGCCAATGTTATTCAGGCCTATTTTGGTGATTTTACCACAACCTATCGTCAGGAAATGACCGCAATGGTGGGTCAGGCTGGCGAGCAGGTAAATGGTATCTATGAGGCGGATTACAGAGAATTTAATCGTGACACCTATGTCAGGGGGCGTGAAACATTTGATCGCACTTGGGCCGAGGTCAAAGAGATCGTACTGGGCACATGGTGGCGTGATCTGAAGATGCAAGAAGAGGATGGTTCAAATGGCTAAGCGGAGAAAGCTAGAGACCCCAAGCGCTGACGATTTAAACCGGATCGAAGAGGAGTTTCGCCGCGAAACCACAAGCCGGAGCATGGTGGCACCGATCACCCAGGTGGCGGCTGATAGCGCAGCGCATCTGGAAACCGGATCGGTGGAGGATCGTGCTGAACAGGCACGTCACAAGCAGGATTCCGAACGCTTGAAACAGGCGCAGACGGACGGGCTTTTGATGACGGAAATCCCACTGGACGTCATCAATGCGGATGCGATGATCCGGGATCGTAGCCTGCTCGACGAAGGCGAAATGCAAGAGCTGTGCACCTCTATTGCGGCCCAAGGGTTGCGATTGCCGATTGAGGTGTTTGAGCTGCCGGAAAACGCAGGCAGTGAGACGCAATTTGGGCTGGTGTCGGGCTATCGTCGGCTGATGGCGTTTCGTATGTTGCTGGACCTGTCGGGGCAGTCGAAATATCAAACCATTCGCGCGATTATTCGCCCTCGAAAAGAGGCGGATGAATCCTTTGCGGCGATGGTTGAGGAAAACGAAATTCGCGCCAATCTGAGCCATTTTGAACGCGGACGCATTGCTGTGATTGCCGCCCAGCAGGGCGCGTTTGTCAACACCGAGGCGGCGATCAACACCTTGTTTGCCAGCGCATCAAAGGCAAAACGATCCAAGGTGCGGTCCTTTGCGATGATTTTTGAAGAGCTTGGGGATTTGTTAAGCTATCCTGAGGCGTTGACCGAAAAACGCGGATTGCGGTTGGCGGCGGCGTTGCGGATTGGGGCGGAATCTGAGCTGAGAGAAGCATTGGCCCGAGAGGCAGAAGACCCGGAAAATGAATGGGCGTTGGTTGAGCCGGCCGTTCTGAAAACCGAATTACAGCCCAAAGTTAACAGCCGGGGAGGGCGGCCATCACGGCCCAAATCCAGCCCGGTCAAGTGGCAGAAATCATCGCCTTTGCGGACCAGTTCAGGGATCACCATCCGGCGCGGAGAGGACGCAGATGGCCATGTTCTGCGCCTGGAAGGGCAGGGTTTGAGCGCTGATTTGATGGAAAGCCTGATGGCCGAGATTCAAGCCCTGTTGGAGAAGCCATAATCGGTTTCGCCGCGAAACCAAGCATCGGATCAAAAAGACGCTGTGGGTTTAACGTTCATAAGCGCGATATTAGTAATTTATTAACAATTTCGATGAATGCATGACGGCGTGTAAATTTCGGATTTGGATATAATGCAGCAACCGTCCAGTGACACAAATGTTAGGGCCGGTTGGCGCGGCTATTTGCCAACTTTGTACGTGGTGATGGCGATGATCACCGCCGGGCTGTTTGCAGACCAGCAACATTTGCGCATCGAACAACAGAACGAACGCGAACGTGTGCGCACACAGGTTGCACGATTGAGCACCTCTATTGAGAGCAGTTTGAACGCCCCAATCCAAGCGGGATATGGGTTGGTTTCTACATTGTCCGTAGAACCCAATATCGGTCAACGTCGGTTCGAATGGTTGAGCGCGCGGGTATTTGATCATCTGGATATGGTGATCAATGTCGGTGCGGCGAAAGACATGGTCGTGAATCTGGTTTATCCATTCGAAGAAAATCAATCGGCCATTGGGCTGGATTACAACCAAAATGACGCCCAGCGACAGGATGCGTTCCATGTGCGCGACACGGGTGAATTTATGCTTGTCGGCCCTGTGAACCTTGTTCAAGGGGGGTCTGCCTTTATTGGGCGCTACCCCGTCTTTGCCACCCAGGACGACACTCATGCCTTTTGGGGGTTGCTGTCCTTTGTGATCGATATCCCCAGCCTGTACGCGCAATCGGGTCTGACCGATCCTGATTTAGGGCTAGAGGTGGCCTTGGTCGGGGATCGCAGCACTGGCAAAGATCCGTTTTTCGGGGACTTTGATGTTTTGCGGGATGATCCGGTTTCAACCAGCGTTTTGTTCCGAAATGGGTTCTGGGAATTATACGCCCGCCCGATCGGCGGATGGGGCAGTACGGTTCATGTCGCGCGTTTTCAGGTCTTGATCACCTTAGTTGTTGGCGCGGTTTGCGCCTTGGCGTTTATGACCAACCGGATGTCGTTGCAGCGACAGGCAACGATCCTGACGCTTCAGCGGCGCGAACAGCAGCTAGAAGAGGCCCGCAGCGAGGTTGAGGTACTGGCCCTGCATGATCACCTGACAGGGCTGCCAAATCGCCGCTATTTGGATCGAAAACTGCGGCAAATGTCAGATGCCGATTTTCCGGGGCTTATTCAGATGGATTTGGACGGCTTTAAGGGCGTGAACGATTCCATGGGGCATTCGGTCGGCGATCAATTGTTGGTGCAGGTGGCAGATCGCCTAAAAGACGCAGCTGGCAGTGACACGTTTTTGGCGCGCAGTGGCGGGGATGAATTCGTGGTTTTGTGTTTGCCCAGAGCGGGTGATGATCAAACCGCATCCGAACGATTAGAAGACACCGCCAAACGGCTGATCGATTGTGTGCAACCGCCGTTTTCGGCCGGTAAGATGAAGCATCGGATTGGTCTGTCAGCGGGCATTCATGACGTAGGGCAGGGCGGGGATTTGACCCCGGATGAATGGCTGACACAGGCGGATCACGCGATGTATCGGGCCAAACAACACGGGCGCAACCGCTATCTGTTTTCCAAACAGAAAGAGACCGTCGCCAGCCCGGTTTTGTATCGCAATGATGAACTGCTAGAGGCTGTGAGCGCGGGGCAGATTATCCCTTATTACCAGCCGCAGTTTTCCCGCGACGGACGCCAAGTGGTCGGCGTAGAGGCGCTGGCGCGTTGGCAACATCCGCATTTGGGCATCGTGAGTCCGAAAGGGTTCATGGGGCAGGCGCATAGTTTGAAGATCGAAAACGATTTGGATCAGTGCATCCTGGAACGCGCCACGATGGATCTGGCGCATTGGGATGATCTGGGCCTGAACGTGCCGCAGATTTCGGTGAATGTTTCGTTTCGCCGGCTGAACGACCCCAATTTGATGGATATGGTGGATGCTACGGGCATCGACCCGTCACGGATCGCGTTTGAGCTGTTGGAATCTATCTTTTTGGATGATCAGAACAGCCGGTTGACCAACAATGTCGAAGCGTTGAAAGAGCGCGGGTTTCGGATTGAGATTGACGATTTTGGAACCGGATATTCGTCGATCACAAGTTTGCTGCGGCTGCGGCCCCATTGTTTCAAAATCGACCGATCACTGGTTCAGGCCGCGCCTGCGTCACGTGAATATCGCAGGTTGCTGGCGACGATTACCGAAATGGGGCATGCTCTGAATATTGAGGTTTGCGCGGAAGGCATTGAAACCCAAGAACAATTTCGCACGGCCCGCGCAGTTGGCTGCACGATGATGCAAGGCTATCTCCTGTCCCGCCCAATGAGTGCTGACGCATTGCAAAGCTTTTTGGCGGGCGAGGAATACCAACGCAAAGGCCCGATGGCTGGATAGGTCGCAATCGGGCGGGCTGGGGCATTATTCAGGGATGATGGCGCCCGGGGCTGCGATGACGCGCCCGGCCAGATCATGACCGGCTTGCATGGCTTGGCCAGAACTTTGACCCAAAGCAATTGCCGCCAGATATCCGGCGTTGAAACTGTCCCCGGCGGCGGTGGTGTCCACAACGTTAATTTTGACGTTTGAGGGTTCAAAAACATGCTCGCCTGCCAGATCAAGCGGTCCTTCGGGGCCGCGTTTCATCGCGCCACGGGTGACATTCCAACCTTTCAATCGGGCCGCAACGGCATCTGCATTTGCATCGGAAAACAAGGCCTGTTCGTCATCGACAGAAGGCAGCGCAATATCCGCCAGACGCCACATCTGCGCGTTGACGTCCCGGGCGGTTTGCGCATTTTCCCACAGGCGCGGGCGATAATTGCTGTCATAGACAATGGTGCCGCCTGCTGCGCTGAAATTCTGGGCCCAGCGGATCACCGCATCCCGGATATCCGCGGGCAAAATGGCGATGGAAATCCCGGTAAACAGCACCATATCAAAGCCGTCCAGATCGCGAAACGACACTGTGCCACCGGGTGAAAACAGCTGACGCGCCGCCGCGGCGGACCGCCAATAGCTGAAACTGCGTTCGCCGTTTTCATCCGTGTCGATGGCATACAGGCCGGGCATTTGCCCATCGCGTTGCTCAACCAGCGATGCATCAATTCCGTGCCGGTTGATTTCGTCCAGAATGCGATCCGAATAGGGGTCCGTGCCCAACGCCGTCACATACGCCACCGACACGTCGCTGCCGCGCAACGCACGCGCAAGGTAAACGGCGGTGTTAAAGGTGTCTCCGGCCACGCCGACGCGGGCGGAGCCGTCGGGTTTTGCGATCAGCTCGATCATGACTTCGCCAATGCAGGCGATGCGGCGGATGGGCCGTTTGGCGGTCATTTAAAAATCTCCAAGAGTTTGGCGCGACGGATCCCAAATTCAGCGGGCTGGGGGCGTCTGTTGGTCAGGGTCCCCGGGCGCAAGTGCAGCACCGTAGATGCCATGATTTGATCTGCTGCTCTGCCGGTCATGTGGTGTTCTTTGTGCGGGTGGAATTGGGTTTTTTGTATGACGAAACAATCGCCACAGGCAAGCTGATTGACAAAACCCCCAATTTGGTAGGGCCAAAGGCGGACCCCACGCCCAAAACAGGCATGGGGTTTAGGGATTAATCCAGATCATCCGGCAGAAGGCCGGCGGGCAAATTCTGATAGCTGACGGGGCGCAGGAACCGGCGGATCGACAAGGTGCCAACAGAGGTCGCGCCAAAGTTGGTCGAGGCCGGGTAGGGGCCGCCATGCACCATCGCGTCACAGACCTCCACCCCGGTGGGAAACCCGTTGGCCAAAACACGCCCCGCTTTGCGTTCCAGAATCGGCAGCAAGGCGCGCGCGGTGGCGGTGTCGTCTTCGCCCAGATGCAGCGTGCAGGTCAATTGCCCGACCATCGCATGGGCGACGTCCAACATTTCCGCCTCTGAGGTGACGGTGATGACCATGCCCAACGGGCCGAACACCTCTTCTTGTAGGGTGGGGTTGGCCAGCCATGTCTGGGCGGTGGTTTTGAACAGATACGGCGTGGCGCTGCGTGCGTCACAGGTCGATGTCATGACCTGTTCGACATGGTCCGCGCCGGTGAATTGGTCACGCCCGCGATGAAACGCCTGCGCAATGCCGGATGTCAGCATGGTCTGGGCGCCGACCTGTTCCAACGCCTGTGCGGTGGCGGCGACAAAGGCGTCTGCCGCGTCGCCGGCAAACAGGATGGCGATGCCGGGATTGGTGCAAAATTGCCCCACGCCCATGGTCAATGACGCAGCCCAGCCCGTGGCCAGATCCGCGCCTTTGTTCGCCAGCGCGCCGGGCAGCATAAACATCGGATTGACGCTGCCCAATTCGCCGAAAAACGGGATCGGTTCGGGGCGCGATGCACAGAGGTCAAACAGCGCACGACCTCCGCCCAGTGATCCGGTAAAGCCCACGGCCTTGATCAATGGATGTTGCACAACGGCCTGACCCACGGCGCGATTGCCGCCTTGGATTTGGCTGAACACGCCGGGGTGGATGTCACAGGATTTAATAGCGGCATCAATGGCTTGGGCAATCAGATCGGACACGCCGGGATGGGCGGAATGGCCTTTGACCACCACAGGGCAACCGGCGGCCAATGCGGCGGCGGTGTCGCCCCCAGCGGTGGAAAAGGCCAGCGGAAAGTTGGACGCGCCAAACACGGCGACCGGACCGATGGGGCGTTGCATCAGGCGAATGTCGGGCCGGGGCAGGGGCGCGCGATCGGGCAGGGCAGCGTCAAAACGACGGTCCAGATAATCGCCAGATTCGATGTGATCCGCGAACAGGTTCAGCTGTCCGGTGGTGCGGCCGCGTTCGCCGTTCAGGCGGGCCTCTGGCAGGCCAGTTTCTTTGGTGCCTTGGGCGGTGATGGCCGCGCCACGCCGGTCGATTTCATGGGCAATGGCGCGCAAAAATGCCGCGCGTTTGGCGCGGGGCAGGGCGGAATAGGACCAAAATGCCTGTTCGGCGGCCTGCGCGGCGCGGTCGACCAAATCGGGGGTTCCGGTGGCAAAATGATCCACGTCCCCAAAGGCAGGTTCGTTGGCAAAAGTTGCCTCTGCGCCGACCCATTGGCCTGCGATCAGGTGTTTGCCCATGAGGGGGATGGTCGCGACTTTGGGGTCCAGCAAATCTGAATGTGTCATGGTGGCTACTTTCGTCAAAAGGGAAGTGTGAGGCCGGTATGTCAAACCAACAAAGCGCGTCCCGACAGACGGGCCGCGCGATGTGGCTGGGGGCGACCGGCGGATCCTGTGCCGGTCGCCATATTTCGGCATTTATGAGAACAACATGCCGCCATTGATGTCGACATTGGCACCGGTGACAAAGGACGCTTCGTCAGAGGCAAGGAACACCGCGGCTTTGGCCACTTCTTGGGATGTGCCTTCGCGTTTCAGCGGGGTGATGTTGGCCACATGGGTGCGCACTTCGTCTTTGGTAAAGATGTTGTGGAAATCCGTGTCGATCATGCCGGGGCACAGGGAATTGACACGGATTTTTGGGCCCAGCTCTTTGGCCAGGCCGCGGGTCAATGTGATCATCGCGCCCTTGGAGGCGCCATAGGCCGTGGCACCGGGGCCCCCCCCGTCACGGCCCGCCTGAGACGCCATGGACACAATCGACGATCCGTCGGTCATATGGGGCAGGCATTCGCGCACGGCCAGCACAAATGAGGTCAGGTTCACATCCATCACCGCGTTCCAGTGATCCAATGTCATGTCTTCCATTTTCACGCGCGCCAGAATGCCGCCGGTGACGTGGATCAGCGTGTCGATCTGGCCAAAGTCAGCGACGGTTTTGGCAACCAGCGCTTTGATGTCGGCCTCTTTGGTTAGATCACCCTGCATCGCAAAGGCGTTGCCGCCCGCCGCTTTGATGTCTGCCACCGCAGATTCAGCACCTTCGGAGCTGGCGTGATAATTGATGGCAACATTGGCTCCCTGTGCGGCCAGTTCCATCACACATGCGCGACCAATATCACGACCGCCACCGGTCACAATCGCTGTTTTACCTTTAAGTTTCATTGTCTTCTCCAGTTTGAATTGGGTTCGCCCGGTCAGAAAATCGGGCGGTTATTCAGGTTAAATTGCGGTGCTGGCCAGTTTCTTCATGACCACTTTGAACGCGTTTTCATCGGCATCGGTGAAATACAGATCACAGTCGTAGCCCTGATCATCCATGAAATGGAAAATCCGTTTTGGGGCGTCTTTGGGATAGGGGACCAGCAGGGTTGCGATGCGGTGGCGGCGCGATTTTGGATAGGTCACGCTGAGGAAGGACCCGATGGGCTGGTCTTTGATTTCGGCCATATCGACACCGGGATAGCCCTTGGTTTGGCTGATCTGGGGCGTACCGGATTCCGACCAGATGACCTGACCATAAAACCCGGCCTTTTCGCCGGTCATGCGGAACGAATTTTCGCCCAGCTCAAAGCCGTGATTGGCGTGCAGCCGCCATTCGATGTCGATGTCTTGGCTGGCATCGATGCTGTCCACGATGATGAAATAGCTGTCGCGCACAAAATAGACTTCGCGTTCCACCGACGTGACTTCTGGGGATACCAGTTGGTAGGCCGGGGTGGCGTCGCCTTTGATATAGATGTGATCGTCGTGTTGCTGGGCGGCTTTGATCGTGCCGACCGACTGCATTTGCATGGCTTTGTCGCGGCCCGCATATTGGCCCTGACCGTTGATCAGGATCGCGTTTTTCGACTTGGTCTGTTTGCGCCAATCCTGATGCATCGAACTGTTGAACGACACGTAATAGCCCGATTGCACGGCCAGATCTTCGCCATAGGCGGACAGGCAAAACGCGTTTTGATCACCGTGGCTGTGGCTGATCGCCCCAAAGGGGGACGCCTTCATCACGAATTGAATATGCTGGTCGGGATCATCCAGACGGTGCTGGATCGCAGCCCATCCGATCCCTTTGAAAAACCGCAATTTGTCGATGTCAGATGGGGCAACCGCGTCGATCGCCGGCCAATCGGTGCGATACAGCATTTCGTCAAAATTCAGGTCCCACCAGCCGTAATTGTAAAACGCCATTTCGGTGCCGGGATCGTTGCGTTTGATTTCGTCGTAATACCATTGATAGGCGCCATTGCCGGTCACACCTGCAAATTGGCGCAGGTTATAGCCGATTTTCAGGCAGGGCAGATCGCCCATGGTGCTGTCATCGCCAAAGGTGGCGCGGCGTGTATCGGGCGCTTTGGTATAAAGCGGCATGTCGCCGGTTTTCTGGAAAAAGGGCCGGTCATACAGGTTCAGCCCGGTATAGAGTTTCAGCAGGTTGGCGGCTTCGGTCAGGTAGGCCATGCCGGTCATCCAGTAATGCGGCCCCTCGGCCCAGCCCCCATCCGTGTCACCCCAAGGCGAATAGACGGTGAACAGAAATTCGATGGAATAATCCAACCAGTCGCGGGCTTCTGGTTCTTCGTTCAGCAGGGCGATGCTGGCGGGGATCAGCACCGCATAAACCGCCCGCACAGCGTGGCTGTCATAGGGGAACAGGTGGATATTGGCGTGTTTGATGATGTGATCGGCAATCTCTCGGGTGCGGATCAGCAAGGATGCGCGCACCATGTCGCGTTCGTCCTGTGTCAGATCATGATACAGCCAATCATAGCCCCAAGCCAGCGCATCGGTGACGCGAAACGCCCATTCGTCGGTGTAACCGCGTGACGTGGTGCCGGCGGGGTCCCAGCTGGCCACTTCGAGCAGCCATTCCTTGGCGCGGGCCACCATGTCGGGATTGTCGGTGACATGTCCGCCGATCGCCAGATGACGGATCGCATAGATCAGTTCCTGACAATCGATGTAGGTTTGACGCCAGATCGACGCGACCCGTTTATGATCGGGATAGCCCGCAGGTTCGCCCATCACGGGGCGGCCCATCCATGGCAGCACGGATTTTTCGTAAAACGTGGACCATGTGCAATGATCGGCGTCTTTGGCCACGGCAGATTTGAATTTTTTCAACCCCTTAGGCCCCAGCCAAAGACGGGGATGTGCGTCGTCCGCATCCCGATAGCGGGCTTGGCGGTCGGGCAGGGGGATCACGGGCAGATCGGCGGCCACGTCAAAGCTGCGCGATGTGGACCAGTCGGTTTTTGGCGCGCCGGATTGCGCATCCCAAACCGCATAGGACCAGTGATATTGACCCGGTTCAAACGTCGCATTGGGCGTGTGGAAATTCAGCGGAATGTCAGAAAACACCTGCGTGTTCGCCGCAGGATATTTTGGATCGGGTGAGACCCGCAAAACATAGCTGGCTTCGTCTTCGACCACGGGCAACCACATGAAACGGGGCGGGTTTTCCACCACAGAACCGCCATCTGGTGCGTATTGGATGTTCAGCCGCCCGGCACGAGGTTCGTCCAGATAGGCCAATGTAGAAGTCGTCGTCGCCATCGAATTGTGGTCCTTGAATAAAGAAAAAGGTGGGCCACCCCGCAAACTGGAGAGCAGGGCAGCCCGGCAGTCGCCTATTCGCCGTATTGACGGTCATAGGCGGATTGCATCGCGGCCAGCACTTCGGTCATGCCGAGGCGATCCAGCTGCGCCAGATAATCGTCCCATTCGTCCTCGACGTTACCGGTGCCCAAAATCCACGCTTGCTGACGTTCCAGCATATAGGTGCGGATGCTGATCCAGTGATCGTCATAGACGTCTTGTTCGGCTTCGTTGAAGGCCACGCCCAGGAACTGATCAATCAGGTAATCGCCTTGGTCATATAGGGCGATGCCGCGCAGCGCGTGTTCGTTGCTCCACTGGATTTCATAATTGTAATCCTGCCAGAACCCACGCCGCACCTGCGCGCCGATATTGTTCAGCTTGGCGTTCACAGCGCCATCTTGGGCGAGGAATTCTTCGGTAAAGACGGGGGCGCCGTCAACCAGCGTGTATTGTTCCCCTTCGATGCCGAAATTGGCCAAACGGCGGCCTTCTTCGGACCACCAGAAATCCATGTATTTGATGGTTTCGACAGGGTTTTCATTGGTATAGCTGATCGCCCAGCCTTCGGGTTTGATCGGGATGCGACGGTGTTCTTCCATGCGCACGCCGCTGATGGATTCAGGCGGTGGGAAGGCTTGGAATGAAAAGCCGGGCACAGCTTCGGCAACGGAATCGTTGTAGCCTGCGGTAGAGGCAAACCAGTCATGGGTGAACCCGCCCAGATCGTTGGACAGCAGATAATCGCGCGCAGATGATCCACGTGTGAACACTTCTGGATCGATCAGACCCTCTGCGTACCATTGCGCGATATGTTTGATGCCGTCGCGGTAGCCGTCACCGACATAGCCGTGGCGCACTTCGCCGTCCGCAATGTGGAAATCGTGATAGGTGTCCGACCCAGAGCTGCGACCATCCCAGAACGTGACCAGACGCAGGATTTCTTCCCAATTGCGGAAAAACGCGGGCACTTCGTCCATTTCGCCGTTGCCGTTTGGATCTCCATTGCGGAATGCAGTCAGAACCGCGTGCAGCTCTTCGACGTTTTGGGGATGGTCCAGACCCAGCGTTTCCAGCCAGTCTTCGCGGATGAAATAGGCGCGGCCATATTTGCCATCTGTCAGATAGGGCACAAAATACATGTTGCCATCCGCCGCGAGGGCCGAGGCAAAGATTTCAGGGCGCGCATCCATTTGCGCCTGAATGTTTGGCGCATATTCAGCGATCAGATCCTGAAGCGGAATGAACGCGCCTTCGGGGCCATAGCGGTTGGCATTGTCTTTGAACCGGGCACCGCCCACGATGTCGGGAATGTCGCCTGAGGCCAACATCAGGTTGAACGCTTCTTCGCTGTCGGTGGTGTTGCCTGCGGTGGCGTTGCGCAGGGACACGCCGGTCATGCGCGCGGCTTCTTGTTCGACGGGCCAATCATCCACATAGGTAAAACGGCGGTCGTGCAAATGGATCGATAATTCAAGCGGTTCGTCCACAACTTGCAAATGCCCATCGGCCATCACGCTGGCGGGTGTGGTCAGAACAGTGGTGGCAAGGGCCACCGCCCAAAACGTCGAATTTCGCATATTATCCTCCCTAAGGTTCATGCGTTTGGTCATTCTTTGACACCGCCAACAAGGATGCCGCGGTTGAAGTATTTCTGGATGAACGGGTAGACGATCAGCACCGGGATGATCGAACAGACGATGATCGCGGCCGTGACCGTTTCGACGGAATAGGCGGCGTTCATGGCGGTGGCTGAAAACTGATCATCGGCTGTCAATTCGACGATCACGCGGCGCAGATAGACCTGCAATGGCAGTTTGTCTTGGTCGTTCAACAGCACCATCGCCCAGAAAAATCCGTTCCAGCGCGACACGATACAAAACAGCGTCACCGTGGCGATGGCGGGTTTGGACAGGGGCACATAGACCTTCCACAACACTTGGAAATCATTGGCGCCATCCATGCGGGCGGCCTCTTCGAAACTGGCGGGGATGCCTTCGAAAAAGTTGCGCAAAAGGATGATGTTAAACCCGTTGACCGCAAAGCCGATGATGATGCCAAAATAGCTGTCCAGCAGGCCCAAATCGCGCATGTTCAGGAAAAACGGGATCATGCCAGCGTGGAACCACATGGTGAACGCGACCATCAGATTCCAGAACCGGCGGCCCTTTAGCTGGGGGCGCGACAGGGCGTAGGATCCGGGGATGATGATGATCAGGCTCATGATCACGCCGCCGATCGTATAGATGAACGTGTTTTTGTAGCTGATCCAGAATTCTGACGAACTGAGCACCCATTTATAGGCTTCGAATGTGGTTTCGATAGGCCCCAGCACCACATTGCCCGCCGCCGCCTGCCCCCCCGAACTGAGCGAAATCGACGCGATATAAAGGAACGGGTACAACGTCGACAGCGTGAACAGCCCGATCAGGAACATGTTGATATAGGCAAACAATTTGTCGCCGCGCGAATAGAGGTTCATATTCTGCATGATCAGCCCCTTACCAAAGCGAAGTTTTGGAAACGCGGCGGGAAATTGTGTTGGCGGTCATCACCAGCACAAAGGCCACCACGGCGTTGAACAGACCGGCTGCGCCTGCCAGATCGTATTGTCCGGCCTGCAGGCCCTGACGATAGATAAAGGTGTTGACCACATCCGCCGTTTGATAGGTCGCGGGCTGATACAGCAGGATGATCATTTCAAACCCGACCTCCAGCAGATTGCCGATGCGGATGATCAGCATGATGATGATCGTGGGCAGGATCGACGGCAGGGTGATTTTCCAGACCATCTGCCAACGGGACGCCCCGTCGATGACCGCACTTTCGTAGAGGGATGGATTGACCCCGGCGATGGCGGCCAGAAACACGATGGAGGAAAACCCGGCCTCTTGCCAAATGGTGGACCCGATATAGATGGGACGGAACCATTCCGGCTTGGTCAGGAAATAGACG
>CANLNM010000012.1 GCA_947492475.1 uncultured Paracoccaceae bacterium | reverse complement strand
TCGCCCGAGACGTAACTGGAGCCGTTGTCGCTGAGCAGGCGTAGCTTGTGAACGACATGAACTTGATCGCAGCTAGATGCCTTCAACGCTAAGTCCAGCGTGTCGGTCACATCTTCAGCCCGCATGGTCGTGCAGAGTTTCCAGGAGACGATGTAACGGCTGTAATCGTCGAGAACCGTACTGAGATAAGCGCTGACGTCAGACAAACGAAAGCAGCTCTCCGCTAGGAAACGCAGCATTGTTCACGAAAGGCTTCCTCGGCACTTTGTCAGAACTATCGTGCCTCGGACAAAGCTGTCGAGGGTGAGCCGCGTGCTGCATCCACGAAACAATCTGAACGCCACCATTTCGAAGTTTGATCTGAATATAGTTCTAAAACGCGATCTCGTACTGGAGGATACTTGCAAGCTCCGACGAATGTGGCGTTAAATGCCGATGGCATCATTGCCTTGCGTGTAAAAAAGCTCCGATGATCAGCACCTGAAACGTTACGAGGCATCGCATCTATTACGCTTGAAGACCTAATCTGAGGAATACCACTGTGAGCACGGTTCCTACCTCTTGGCTCATTTCAATTCTTGCGGTTTTCATCGCAGCTGCGGTTGTGAGCAGACCGCTGCTGCCTGTTGCGGCGCGCGTTTTGTTTGGCATTGCACTTAGCCTCGTCGCATTGGTCACCGTCTTTGTGGGATTGAGATCGGAATATGGGTTTGATGTTCTGAGCCAAATACAACCTCACATAGCGATACTTATCGCCCCGACGCTCTGGCTTGGTTTTCAATCACTTGCGTCAGCGACTGGATCGCCGCCACGACAGAGGCTTGTGATAACGGCCATTGGTCTTATCGTTGGGCAGCTTGCACTCTTGTTACCAAGGGCATGGTCCGCTGATTTGGTCGTGATCGGCACCAATGCCATCTTTGCCATTTTGCTGGCAAGGATGCTGTTCCAACCGCCGGAAACATTTGTTCAGGTCGCGCCGGGCAAATTTCGCATGACCAGAGTTGCACTGCTCTTTGCGCTCCTCTTTATCGTTCTGATCGTTGCGGCTGATCTGATCTTTGTTGCGGTGCTGTCTGCGGGCAATACCGGGATTATCCAGCTTCTAACCGGCGTATCTGGCGTGATTGTTATGGTTGTCTTGCTGAGCGCTCTTATTGGTGTGCCACTTGTCCTTGGGGGGCAGCCGCGGCAGGCGACGCGCGATCCCGCGACAGAGACACCTTTGGAAGAGGACCAGGACCTGTTGCGTAAGCTCGATCAACTGATGGCCGAACAGAAAATGTTTACGGACCCGGATTTGACGCTCGCGCGGTTGGGGCGGCGACTTCATTGCCCTGCTCGGAGCGTGTCAAAAGCGGTCAATCGCGTTCACAGAGAGAATATTTCGCGCTATATTAATGGCTTTCGCGTGCGCCATGCGGCGATGCTGCTGACAACCACTGATCTGCCCGTGACAGACATCATGCTAGAGGCAGGTTTCCAAAGCAAATCCAGTTTCAACACAGAGTTTCGTCGCCTGACCGGCCAAACGCCGTCTGACTATAAACGCCATGAAAGTGGTGACAAAAACGTTCGCAATCGCGATTTCAAACGTTCGCAAACGTAAATCCGGGCGCAGCTTTTGCGCTTTTCGCCTTTCTTGGTTCCAGAGCCCACATGCGTGGGACAGCAACCATCAAAGGAAACGTCATGAAACTCAGAACGCTAAAAGATCATCTGGCCACCATTGGATTGGTGGTCGGTATGACATTGATCGCCGCCGTATCAGCCGAAATTGCAAAAGCTGATACGGTCATCGCCCCGGAACGGGACATCGCCGTCATCAATATTCCGAACCCGAGGGAGGGGAACCTTTTGATGCTACGCGGGCTTGCCGGCCAAGGCACCGCCTCGTTTCGCATCAACAGCGCCTGTCGCACGATGCCTGTCCGGTTTGTGGCAGGCGACTTTTCTGGCGAACATGTCGAAGTGGGCCGAACGGGACCGATACGAATTGTCATCACGAACCCTGCCGTAATGCGCAACCTGATGGCAGGGCGGGATTTGGTCAGCGACATGGTGCGCGTTTCATCCGATGCCACAGATCAGTCAGCAGATTTGTATCTGGCGCAAGGCCTTTCGGCGGAGACCGGATTTGTCATCAACCCAGGCCGAAGCCTGTTTGCGGACGTTCTTGGCGCAAGCAAGACAGACGTGGATTGCGCCAGCCTAACCACAACGCTTCCCTAGACCGAGACATGCGTGCGCAGCTGATGCGAAGGACGGAAAGCGATTTGTTCGTTTCCTATGTTTCACGCTGCGCACGTTTCTTCGCCAAAACCAAAAAAGCGGACGGACCCAATGCAAACACAAATCACAGCCCCGAAACGCCCTGCAAAATACGATTTGATCCCGCTCTTGCGATTGGAAGGCCTTGCGATTGGGCTTGCGGCCATCGCTGCTTATTCCACGTTGGAACAAAGCTGGACGCTCTTCGCGAGTTTGATCCTTGCGCCTGACGTGGCAATGGTGGGTTACGCGTTCGGCGCGCGCATCGGTGCGATTGCCTATAATGCAATGCACAGCTACATCGGCCCTGCGGCAATTGGTGTGATCAGTTGGGCCGCTGGTTGGTCAGAGGCTGCCGCGCTGGTCACGATCTGGATCGCCCATATCGGCCTCGACCGTGCGATCGGTTACGGCCTCAAGCACAGTTCGGGCTTCAAGACCACGCACCTATCGTTGGGGGGCACGCAATGAACGCCCTCTCTGGTCCACTTGGCCTTGTGTCCAAGAACGCGACTTCGCGTACTCCTGCCCCCTCCCGTCGGATGGACCGGCGATCCTTTATCAAGGCGCTGAGCGCGACCGGCTTGACCATGATCTCAGGCCCAAGTGCGGCAAATACTGACGAATACCACCGATCCGTTTCGGTCATCAAAGACATCTTTGACAGGCACTTCTTTGACCCAACATGGATGGCATCACAACAAGCACAAACGTTGTTCTCTGATCTGATAGACATCGCAGACGCTTCGCCAGAACCCGAGCAATTTCGTCGCGATTTTGGGCACCTGTTCAAGCGGATCGGTCTGTCCCATGTCGTGCTGTCCGCCCAACACCGCAGCGCGGCAGAGCTGGGCCATCACTTTGACACCGTACAAGTCGGCGTCGACGCCGTATCTTTGGGGGGGGACCAATCGGTGGCCCGTCTCTCTGTTCGCACGTTCATGGGCCAAGACACCGGCCCGCGCATCACGGCCGCATTCGAGGAAATCATATCAAACGACGCGAAGGGCCTGATCGTTGATCTGCGTGATAATCCAGGCGGGGCATTTGCAATGCGTCATCTGGTGGGACACTGCATACCTAATGGTGTCGATGCCGGCGTTCTATTGGGCCGAGGATGGCCTCGCGAAGCTGGGCCAATGCCAGAGCGCGCACAGATTGAAGCGTTAGAGCCTTGGCATGGTACATCTGTTGTCGGTCTTTGGAACCACCTTGCAACCCATGACATTACACGAGTCCAATTCTTACCTATGCGGCCGATGTTTCATGGTCCAATCGCGATCCTTATCAATGGTGAAACTCAAAGCGCAGCCGAACTCGTCGCAGAAGTACTGCAATCCACGCGCGGCGCCGTGTTAATCGGCGAAACCAGCGCAGGCGCTCTGCTGGTTCAAAAACCCTTTGATGTCGGGGATCAGTTTACCCTATTCCTGCCCGTCGCCGATTATGTGAGCCACGGGAGCGGACGGATCGAAGGTGTGGGGCTGGTGCCGGAGGTAAGCGCGCCTGCCGAAGACGCTCAATCCGTGGCGTTGTCGTTCCTTTCTGAGATGCGAAATATTGAGAGAAAACTATGAAATATCTGGCACATGTGCGGTGGCGGAAATGGGTGGTCAGCGTGATCACCCTCCTGGCTGCGCCACTGTTCGCAGTGTGGATGATGATGGTCCCCCATCCTGATGAACCATTGGCACCGGTTGATCGCGATCACCTTCAGGTGTGGCTCGACGACATCGTCGCTTCCCAAACGGCCACCGCGATATCGATTGCTGTCGTTCAAAACGGCGAAGTTGCGTGGGAAATGGCGTCAGGAACCGCAAATCCCTATAGGGACCAAAAGGCAACGTCTCAGACACGCTATCACATTTGGTCTGTCACCAAACTTGCGACGGCTCTGACGATCTTGACGCTAGCCGAGGATCAGCAACTGGATCTCGACCTCCCAGTTACAGAGATTCTGCCCTGGCTGGACATAGACGAAGACACAGTACATCGCATGACGACCCGAGACCTTTTGCGGCACACTTCGGGTCTTCAAGACACAGTGCCGGCGGTTTTTGGGTGGCTTCAGTACGACGAGAACCTGCCAAATCAAACGGAGTTTTTGCGCCAAAAGATGCCTGACTACCGCGAGCTTGATTTCCAACCCGGTAGCGACCGCAGCTACAGCAATCTCGGATACATGGTGCTTGGCGCGATTGTCGAAGCGGTGAGCGGACAAACCTATGAGGAAGCGGTTTCCGAGCGGGTGTTAGAACCCGCCGGCATGACATCAAGCAGCTTTGTTTTTGGGCCGCCACAAACGGCGAATGAAGCCCTCGGTTCGCACCCATTGGTGCATTTCTTCACGCCGTTCCTTCCCTATTTTGCCGACCTCAGCGAACTGGTCAGAGAAAGAGACAGGCGGATTTGGTGGCTGAACCGTGTCTACATCAAAGCGACCCCGCCAACGGGTCTGATTTCAACCGCACGAGACGCCGCCAGTTTGGGTGCAGTCACAATAGGAAGGGGCCCTGTTCTTCCAACTGACGAGGCAGTGCGACTGATGATTGCACCGGAGCCAGGGAATTTCTCCCTCGGTTGGTTCGAAAGGGATGCTGAGGCACGGTGGTTTCAACATAACGGAGGCGGCCCGGGCTTTGCGGCCGTGGTGAGGGTCTATCCGGCACAAGATATTTCCATTGCCGTACTGGCAAGCGGAACCAGCGCACCGGTTGTCGACATCGCAGATGTTGTCGCGCGGTCTTTCGGAGGAGAACTGTGATGCTAGAAACGTTGCACACCTCAAGAAACATCAAGAAACTGTTGATTGCGATCTTGATCAGCCTTCCCGGTTTGATCGCACTTGTGACTCTCGTTGCCCCACCGCCGGGCGTTCCGGCAATCGCCTTGGCGGTGAACCCGCTTGCTCTGCTTGCGGTCTTTTCCTTGGGGGGACTTTGGGCCGCGCCTAGAATGAATTTGAAGTCTGGGATTTTTCTTGGTGACGCGCAGTTTCCAACTCAGCTTCTGATCTTTGGGTTGTTTGGCGCACTTGTCGGTCTCATGCTTGGGGTTCTCGATCAAACCACCGCTTCGATGTGGCGCCCTGACGGAAGTGAATTGAAAACGCTGCTTGGAGCCGCGGACTTGGCCAACCTGACCATCGGTGTTTTCTACGGAGGTATCGCCGAGGAAATCATCATGCGCTGGGGTCTCTTGAGCCTAATTGCACTTGGTCTTTCAAACCTATCGCCCCACCGCTTCGCGCTAAGGATGGCGGTCGTTCTGACGGCAGTCTTATTTGCAATTGGACACTCGCCAGCCCTTTTTCTGATGTCTCTTCAGCCGGGCAACCTCGCCCTAGTCAGAACTTTTGGCCTTAACCTTATCGCAGGTCTTCTTTTTGGCTATGCAACATGATGACCACCAAAAGCGCAATGACCCCGCGTTTCACGCTGCGGTTCGGCGCGTTCGCCTCAACTTGGCTTTAGAAAAAATCGACCGTGGCAGATTAGATGAAGCCAAATCGTCTCTGCAAGGCCTCATCTTGCCCGCAGATTTTTCGCGTCACGTGGGCAGCCAAATCAGCTGAGTCGCAACTGCCTACCTTGCGCTGATTGATCACATTTCGGGAAACTTAGATACGGTTGGGCACCGCTACCAAACGGCCATCAACTTGGCCAACGAACGCGGCATGTTACGTTTTTCATCGGTGTTTTATCGCCACTGGGCCGTTCTTTTGCGCAACAAACAGCAATATCCCCGCGCTAGAGAAACGGTTGAAAACTCAATCGCAACCGCGCGTCAAAGTAAGCAACGCAACATTATGAACAACGCTCTCTTAGCCCGTATTCAGATAGACCTTGCGGATCAATCAATCGAGCCAAAAGGCTATAAGAAGCAAATAGAAAAGATAATTGCCGACACTCGGCGTTTGGGCATGCCCAGAATCGAAACTGAGGCCCTTCGCATTTATGCACAAATGATTTTAGCGGAAAATGATCGGGTGCTGGCCGAAAAATACGCGGCTGAAGCTGCGGCTGTCACCAATAGAAGCGGCTTGAGACTTCACAAACTATCAGCGCTATATGTTTACGGGGACGCACTTATCAAGCGTGAACAGTTTGATTTCGCGCGCGATTTGCTCGGCCAAACAAGCCGGGAATCTGAACGAAGATCCTATCACAGCTTGATGAGCAGAATATCCGAAATCAGTCGCTTCATTCCAGCATAGGGGAGTACTGCGCATTGCGCTGATCATCTACCACACTACTTTGCTAAGCGACTGTTAAATCACTCTAGAGGCGATTCGCGTGTCCCTGCTCAAAATTAGCGCAGGCCTAGCATATCCGAGAATAGAACAAGCAGTTTCAATGGCGTAACCCACTGTAACGCGCATTGAAAATCCGCTACTCCACGCTGTGTTTTATGTCGAGTCCCGAACGCGGATTCGAAAAGCAGACATTGGCACAGCCGCCGCGAAAGCTCACTAAGTCCGCAGAGCGGTCCTTGGTCTTTCCTGCAGCGAATGTCCGGTTTGTCTGACGTCAGCGCTTATGGGCCCAAATAGGGGCATTTGCTAAGAGAGTGTTTGTCGCTCATCGTAACCGCGGAGGAGTGGACGATGAGAAAGACAACGGAAAGTCCGGAAAAAAACTGGAATTGCTTTGTTTGCAATGGGATCGACATATCGACAACCACTCGACATAGAACTTCAACAATCAGGTTCATTTAGTTAAGTTGCTATTCACATACACACTCATGAGTAGGCCGGCCAATTGTCAGAACCAAAGAAGCAATCAAAGGGTGGTGGGTCCCGCTACGTCTACAGTGTCATAAAAAAGGAAATCCTGTCCTTGGAGCTTGAACCGGGAGCGCCGCTGGATGAAACGGGCCTTTCGCAACGGTTTTCCATGTCGCGGTCGCCGATCCGAGAGGCGCTGGTGCGGTTGTCAGCCGAGGGTCTGGTGGTGATGCTGTCGAATAGGTCGACATTGGTCGCTCCGATAAATATGACCGAATTTCCACGCTATGTTGAGGCATTGGATTTCCTTCAACGGATAAACACCCGCCTTGCCGCGCAGAACCGCACTGGTCCCGATCTTAGGAAAATGGAAGCGGCTGCGATGGCGTTTGAGAAAGCCTGCGAGGACCGAGACCACCTGGCCATGTCAGGCACCAATAGCGAATTTCACATGTCAATCGCAGATGCGGGAAAAAACCCTTATCTCGCAGATGCTTACAGGTCTCTCCTGGACGATGGGCGGCGCATTTTGCATATGCATTTCGACTATATCGATTCCTCTGAAACCGATGTCTTGTTGGGTTCGGAACACCAAGAGATGATCGAGGCGATCCGCAACCGAGAAGTGAAGCTGGCAGATCAGCTGGCGCATGAACATACGCGCCAATTCCACAGCCGCTTTGTTGCATTCCTAAGCGCGAAATACAGTGAAGACTTCGACTATGACCTTTCGATGTTGCCGGAGAGCGTTTGACAGATCGCCCCATTAGGCAACGCGCGCAGTGGTGGCGGTGAATGTTCGCCCCCCTTTGGCGCGCATGTCTAGACGCAACGAAAAACGCGATGCGCTGGGCATCGCGTTCGTTGTCTTCCAATCATGCACATTCGACTAGCTTGAGCGAATGACCATGACGGAGCATGGTGCATGACGCACAACACGCGCGGCCGTCATTCCGAGTAGATATTCCGCCATGCCTTCCTTATGCGCTGCCATCATGATCAGATCGACCGACAGTTCAGTGGCGGTGTCGATGACCTTGGAATAGGATCGCCCACTGCTCACTTTGATATCTTCGATCAACTCTTTTGGTACACGGCGTTCAGCGACATCCTGCAGTTTTTTACGCGCCGCGTTTGCGTATTCGCTCTTAACGTCGCTAAATCGATCGACCATCGCAGAGTCAAAATCAATATCGACCACATTGAGCAAGATAAGTTTGCCATCCACAGCTTTGGCGTATGTCACCGCTTCTTCAAGTAAACTGGCGCGATCAGATTCCTGATGAAGATCGACGGGAACGAGAATTCGTTTTGTCATTATTCTGTCCTTTCATTGGCGCGCTCGGACATAGTGAGCCCGAGCGCGGCACTTTCCTTAGCTCAGCTTTAGAGCGCTTGCTTCGATCTGGCTGCTGGGAAGCATTTCGCCGTCAATAAGAACAGCATCGTCACGCTCTTGCCACTCGGCGAAGTCTTCTTCGGTTGCCTTGGGAATGAAGGCGCCTGTGATGGCGTAAGCAATGTCGATCAGCAAGGACGCCCAGCAGGCAATGGCCCATGGAAGGTAAGCCAGCGTGGCCACACCCAGGGTGCCCGCTACAAAGACACCACCGGCACTCCAGGGAATAAGCGGTGCAGATAACGTGCCAGCGTCCTCCATCGAGCGTGACAGTGCGGTTGTATGAATGCCTTTGCCGCGGAATGCAGGCGCAAACATCCGGCCCGGAAGCGCCATAGCTAGGAACACGTCACCTGTTACAACTTGGATACCAAAGACCGATGCCAAGGCAGACAGCAAAAGCGATGCCTGAGTTTTGGCAAAGGACAAAATGGTGTCCAGAATTGTTTCTAGGCAGCGCGTGGCTTCAAGCAGGCCGCCGAATGCCAGTGCGATCAGGATCAGGGTCACTGTCCAGTTCATCGACATGATGCCGCCTTTGGACAGCAGGCTGTCGACTTCGGCAACGCCGGTGTCGGACGAGTAGCCGTTTAGCACAGTATTATAGATGTCGTGCAGACCCGCGCCCTGGAACACCATCGCACAGAGGCCACCAACAAGAACGCCGGAAAACAGACCAGGAAGCGCAGGTTTTTTAGTTACGGCAAGAAAGGTCACAACCACGGCAGGCAGCAACACAAGGAAGTTTAGATTAAATTCGCCTTGTAGCGTGTTTACCGTCGCATCCAGTTTTGCCTGATCGATGTTGCCGTCGGCAAAGCGCATGCCAAAGTACAGATATGCACCTAGGGCGAGGATCATCGCAGGCACCGTCACTGGCAACATGTTCCGGATGTGGGTGAACAGATTGGAACCAACCACCGCAGGCGAGAAGTTCGTGGTGTCTGACAGCGGGGACATTTTGTCGCCAAAAAATGCGCCAGAAACAACGGCACCCGCAGTCATATGCATCGGAACGCCAAGGCCTTCGCCGATACCGATCAACGCGAGGCCCATGGTGCCCGTTGTACCCCAGCTTGTTCCGGTTGCGACCGAGACGATCGAACAAATGACGCAAGCTGCAAACAGGAAATAACCGGGATCAAGGACCTGAAGCCCCCAATAGATCATCAATGGAACCGTACCTGCATGAATCCACGTCCCAATGATCATGCCAATGGTATAAAGAATGAAGATTGCGGGCAACGCGACGTGGATCACGTTGAACATGCCGTCCTGCATCTCTTTCCAGCGATAACCACGGTACCAGCCAAACGCCGCCGTTATAACAACCCCAAGAGCCAAGGGAACATGGGGCGATACATCGCCGTAGTAGAAAACCTGCATTGCTACCAGAATCACCGCCAGAAGCAGCGGTAACAAAGCCATCATAAATGACGGTTTCTCAATGAGTTGTCGTTCTGAATCGTAAGACATTGTCTTCCTCCCACAAGTCTACATTTGTGTTTTCCTCGCTGTTTGATGTCGACGAATTGTCGTCAAGTCAATATTTTTGTCGACCAAATGTCGACAAGACAGGAGCCCGAAGAGGTATTATCTGGCGATATTTCTGCCTTGGATCATGTCTTATTTCGCTCGGCGTGAGCCGCCGTAGACGCCCCACCCATTCTAGGAACGTCATGGAATTCGAAGCTATTTCTTCAATTGAATGTCTGTGTCCAGGCGCATCGTTGCGTTTGAAGTGGGGGACGGAACTGATTGGTCTTTGGTCCTGTCAGTTTCTAATCGTTAGTTGACATGTCGGCAAAGTGTCGACAGAAACGCCTTAAGCGGCGACTCAAGTTCGTCGCTCATACAAAAATCTCACAGCGACCCGCATTGGAGGAACCCGAATGAAACTTTCCGGCGTCATGCCCGCACTGGTCACACCCTTTGATCAAAACAACGAAATCGACTTTGGCGCCTTTGAAAAACTGCTCACTCATTTCCGTGAGGCTGGGGTCACTGGTTGGGTTCCCAACGGTTCAACTGGTGAGTACTTCTCGCTTTCCACTGAAGAGCGAAGAGACGTGCTGCAGTTTGTTAAGGATTTCGCCAATGATGATGAAATCCTGATTGCCGGCACCAACGCGCCAGCAACCCGAGAGGTGATCGAACAAACCGCTCTGGCAAAAGAGATCGGCTACGACAACGTTTTGCTGGCCCCGCCGTTCTACACACGTCCCACACAGGACGAACTGATCAAGCACTATGAAACCGTGTTGGCCGAAGTCGACGTCAACATTGTCCTTTATTCATACCCGGCCAAGGATGGGTCAGACATCAGCCTAGAGTTGATGGATCACTTCGCAGACAATCCCCGCGTCATTGGAATCAAGGAGAGCTCCGGAGTTTTGCAGCGTGCGATTGAGATTTCATCCCGCTATGATGGCAAAATCCAATTGATTTCCGGCTCCGATGACATCGCATTGGACTTCATGTTCTGGGGTGCGGAGAGCTGGATTTGTGGACCGTCGAACTTTATGGCCAAAGCCTGCTGCGATCTGGATCGCGCATATAAAGCAGGTAAATTGGAAGAGGCCCGCCGGATTATGTCCGCGCTCTACCGGGCGATGAACATTCTGGAAAGCGGCAAGTTCGTGCAGAAAATCAAATACGGTTGCGAACTCCAGGGCATTCCCGTCGGTGAATGTCGTGCGCCACTTGGACCTTTGACTGATGAAGAAAAGGCCGACCTCAAGGCCGCGTTGGAACCGGTTCTGGCGCTGTAATCGAAAGGGGCGGTCGCGCCGTGACCGCCCTTAACTCTTGTTTCCCGACGAGGCGCGCATGTGCTCATCCACTCATTCATCCACGATCGTCGTCGGAGCAGGCATTATTGGTGCCAGCTTAGCGTATGAACTGCAAAAACGTGGGCAGCGTGTCGTGTTGGTTGACCGCGACGAACCCGGTCGTGGGGCATCGTTTGGACCGCTTGCATCCATCGCGATAACCGAATTCCTGCCTGTGGCCCGTATGTCAATATGGAAGCAGGTGCCGGGATGGATGCTGGACCCAGAAGGCCCTGTGCGCATCAGTCCGCGCTACTTTCCCAAACTGATCCCGTGGTTCATTCGGTTCCTGAAAGCAAGCCGCCCGTCGACCGTTCGGCACGTCGAACAGGCAGGCGCGACCCTAAGCAAACGGGCCCTGTCAGACACCCAAACATTGTTGCAAGAACTGGGACTAAGCGCACAGATTTCTCAACACGGCAGTCTCACGCTTTATGCCAATGAGACCGAATTTATGGCCGATCGCGAACGTATCGATATGCTTGAACGATTCGGCTTTGACTATGAGGTGTTGGACGGTCGCGCGCTCCACCGGTTGGAGCCCGAAATCACAAACGAGATCACAAAGGCCGTTTTGTTGCCAGACAACAAGACGGTCGCGGATCCCTTTGCGATTGTCCAAAGGCTGATCGAGCGCTTCAAAGCTCTGGGTGGCGAAGTATGCCGCGCGGAGGTGATGGGGTTCAATCGCGGCGACCGGATCACCGGGCTCAACCTGACCACAGGTGAATATCTGAAAGCAGACCAAGTCATTCTTTGTGCTGGTGCCTTCACGGGGCGTCTCGCGCGGATGTTGGACGAACCGATCCCGCTTGAGACCGAGCGCGGGTATCACACTCAGCTCAAGTCACCGGGGCTGGAACTTAAGCACTCGATTATTTGGCCCGCCAAGGCCTTTATGGTCAGCCCGACTGCCGGTGGCATTCGGGTTGGGGGAACGGTCGAAATGGCCGGACTTGATGCGCCTCCTAACTATGACCGGGCCAAGGTTACGGTCCGCGGGGCGCAACACGCACTGCCGAACTTGCAAGTGAACGATCATAGTGAATGGATGGGCCATCGCCCGGCCTTCCCCGATACCATCCCGCTGATGTCACCTTCGGCAAAAACGCCGGGGCTGTTTTATGCGACCGGGCATGGCCATTTGGGGCTGACCTATGCTGCGACCACGGCGCGCCTGATGGGTGATCTGGTCACAGGTCAAACCCCAGAAACCGACATGACCCCCTATCACATCAATCGTTTCTAAAGGAGAATTCCGATGCAGAAAGACCTCTTTATCAATGGGCAATGGATTTCACCCTCATCTGGTCAGATGATTGACGTGATTGATCCGTCGGACCGCTCGGTTTTTCATCAGGTTGCGGCTGCGGGTGCGCAGGATGTGGACGCGGCGGTCAAGGCCGCGCGCGCCGCGTTTGATCAGGGCCCTTGGCCACGAATGACCGGGGCACAGCGTGCCGACATCCTACAAAAGATGGGCGATGAGATTGTTGCTCGGACAGACGAGCTGGCCCGAATGGAAGTGCGCGACAACGGCAAACCGCTGCCCGAGGCTGTGTGGGATGTCGAAGACACCGCAGGTGTGTTCCACTTTTACGCAGACATGGCCCGCTCGTTTGATGAAACTACTGAAAAGGATATCAAACTGTCGATGGACGGCTTTACTTCGAGGGCTGTCAAAGAACCCGTTGGTGTGGCTGGTGCGATTATTCCTTGGAACTTTCCGATGCTGATGGCCGCGTGGAAAGTAGCACCAGCGTTGGCGGCAGGCTGCACAGTCGTCCTGAAGCCATCCGAACTGACACCGCTCACAGCGCTGGAACTTGGTGTGATTGCGCAGAAGGCGGGCCTTCCCAATGGTGCCTTGAATATTCTGACGGGTCTGGGGCCAGACGCAGGTCAACCGCTCACGGAACATCCGCTGGTCGACAAACTTGCCTTTACCGGGTCCGTCCCAACCGGGTCGCGCATCATGGCAACGGCCGCGCGGGACATCAAAACCATTTCACTGGAACTGGGCGGCAAGTCCCCCATGGTGGTCTTTGAGGATGCAGACATTGATGAGGCCGTCGAATGGATTTTGTTTGGTATCTTTTGGAACCAAGGCGAGGTCTGCTCGGCCACCAGCCGCGTGATGATCCATGAGGATATCTATCCTTCGTTGATCGAGCGTCTTGTTGACGAAACCGCCAAGATCAAAATCGGTCACGGATTGGAGGACAGCGTTCTCCTTGGCCCTCTGGTCAGCCAATCGCAGCACGAAAAGGTGCTGGCGGCGATCGAAAAAGGAAAGACCGAGGCGACTTTGTTGTCAGGCGGCGGTGTACCATCTGGGCTGGAACACGGATGTTATGTCGAGCCGACCATCTTTGCGGATGTTCCAACAGATGCATGGATCTGGAACGAAGAAATTTTCGGGCCAGTCGTGTGCATTCGCAAATTCTCAACCGAAGACGAAGCCGTCTCGCTCGCGAACGGGTCGCGCTTTGGCCTCGCGGCGGCGGTTTTGTCCAATGACCTGGAGCGCGCGGAACGTGTTGCAAAGGCCTTTCAGGCGGGCATCGTCTGGATCAATTGTTCGCAACCGACCTTCACCGAAGCCCCATGGGGTGGTTACAAGCAATCCGGGATAGGTCGCGAATTGGGGGAATGGGGTTTTAACAATTACCTCGAGACAAAACAGATAACCACCTATGACCGATCCGCCCCCTGGGGCTGGTATATCAAGGAGTGAGCCATGCGTTGGACACGTACCCTGCAAACCGTTGATGTCCATTGCGCTGGCGAAATCGGCAGGGTCATCACGGGCGGTGTTTTGGACATTCCCGGCGATACCATCTCGGCCAAACTGACCCACATCAACGAGGTCGACGATGGTTTACGACGCTGGTTGTGTTCAGAACCAAGGGCTGCCGCCAACCACTCCTTTGTATTGCTGCCACCGGCCTGCCACCCAGATGCGGATTTCGGCATGATCGTGCTTCAAACGGATCAGGCGCACGCCATGTCCGGGTCTAATTCCATGTGCGCGGTCACGGCAATTCTGGAAACCGGCATGTTGCCGATGACAGAACCGCAGACTGTCGTCACACTGGATACAGCCGCAGGCTTGGTCAAAGCGACGGCAGAGTGCAAAGATGGCAAAGTGACGGGAGTGAGCCTTGATATGCCGCCGTCGTTCGTGGCGCAAAGCGGCGTCGTAGATACCGAGGAATGGGGGCGGGTGTCCTATGATATCTGTTATGGCGGTGTGTTTTATGCGCTTGTCGATGTGAATCATATCGGCCTGTCCATTACCCCCAGAAACGCGCGGCGTTTGGCAGAGATCGGAACGGTCTTGCGCGATCTGATCGCCGAGCAATGCCACGTTGTTCATCCCGAAATTCCCGCCGTGAACGGGTTGGCCTATGTGATGTTTCGCAGCCAGGACGAAGACGGCGCGATGCGCCATTGCACGACGTTGAAACCGGCACGCGCAGACAGGTCCCCCTGTGGCACCGGAACAAATTCGACCGTCGCGGTGATGCGTGCAAAAGGTGAAATCAACGTCGGCGATACGATCACCACACGCTCTATCATTGGCAGTGAATTCCGCGCAAAGTTGACGGGCGAGGCTCAGATTGGCCCTTATGCTGGCTGCCGAGTGAACGTGACCGGGCAATGCTGGATCCACGGCATTTCGCAAATCGGGTTGGACCCGAGCGATCCGTTTCCCACAGGGTTTACGCTTTCAGACACTTGGGGAGGTTGAGATCATGAATTTAGGCTTCATTGGAACCGAGGTTGTTTCAGTGGCAATATAGCGGGGCATTTGAAGACTAATTATCCCGCCGAAACAATCTATGTATCTGCGCGCTAAAGCACACCCGTCAGGCCTGCCCATCAAAGATGAAGTGCTACCCCAAGGCTGATGCATGCAAAATTAACCGCGAAGGGTATGAAGACGTCCGTCATGTTGCGCGCGATAGTGCAAAACCAAGCAATACAAAGTTTCAATGCGGCTGCGCAAAAAGGTCGAGATGCTCTTCGCTCATCTCAAATGCATTCTTGGATTGGGTAGGTTTCGGTTACATAGCCCCTTTGAGATCAACGCGAATTTCTACTTGCTGCAATCGCCCAAAACCTCTGCAAATTGGCCAAAATCTTTCGTGCACCATAGCAAATGCGAAAGCCTGATCAGAAAGGCGCTTGCGCAGTCTCTAAAGCATTACTTTCTGCACCAGCAACACGTTGTTTTTCCACAGAATTGGGTGGAATGCGGACATTCACTGTAATGGGCAAACACTTGGATCTTATAGCTAAGTGATCAGAACAGAGGGCCGTTAGGCCAGTTTGACGACCGGGAACCGCGCAGGCGTTATTGCGTTAGTCCGACAGGCCCAGCACGCGTTGACGATAGAGCGAATGCACCTCTTGTTTGTTGGCGACGCGTTGGGCTTCTGTTGGGCCGCCATCATCCTGACAGGCCAGAATGGCATAGGCGGCAAAAGGGTTGTGTTCCGCCGCTTTACCGGTGCCTTTGATGGCATTCGAACGTACCGGTCTGCCAAATCCGTTTTCGCCCCGCGCAGACGGCCATGCCATCAGCAAAAGATACAATGCAGGGACCAATAAAGGCATGCCAAGGACCATCAAAACGCGTGTTCCATCCGCCAATTGTCCCGGCGTGTCGAACATTGACATAAACGCTTGGAACAACGTGGTGCCCGCCGGAAAGGCCAATTGCCCGTTAGCGACCCCGACGAAAAGCGCGGTAAGAGTTCCGAACACGACCCAGAACCCAATGACAAACCCGCAATAAGGTAACACAGCCCAGATCGCGGCGCGCCCAGCGTCATGCAGACGGCGTACAGACAGCGTAACGCGTGGGATCAGCGTGATGACAAACAGATATACCGTGCCATAGGCCAGCGGGTTCAACGGCGGCAAAGAAAACGCCATAATTCGATCCCAGACCACCAGCGCATCTAAATAGGCCAGCCCGATCATCGCGCCCCAATAGACCAACATCACCCAGAAATACTCTGCCCGCGATGCGCGGCCAAACATGTTGAAGGCTTTGAAGATAAAATTTTCTAGCGCTGTAAAAGGACCAATCATCACAAATTCCCAAAGTTGCTAAGTCCCTTTTTGATGCCGGGTTTGGCGAAACTTGGGCAAATGTCGGGTCAGATCTGGGAATGTGGTCTGAATTTATCCCACTTGGTTTGGGGATGTGACAGTGCGGCGGTTTTTGGTGCGGTAGAACCATTTGTAGAGGTACATGAAAACAGTCCCCCACAGCCCGGAAAAAACAATCCCGAACCCAACCATAAACGCGATGACATCCCACAATTCATGCGTAAAACCAGTGGGATCGCTGATGACCATGAATAGAAATGTCAGGATGGGCGTCCCGATAAGATTGGCGAGCAAGGCCGCCCCGATCAGCATCGGACCCGGCCCATGACGTTTCAAACTGAGCCACAAAAACCAGGCCCCAAAGGACAGCCAGGGTACCCCGCCAAACAGCACTGCGAAAACGGGGATAAGAGCCAACCAAAAGCCAAGCAACGCAATGACCAAGGGCGCCAACATGAGCGAGATAACAAATGATACAACATCAACTTTGTGGGTGTTTTTGGGCTCTGGCGACACTGGGTTCGGATGATCCGGGTCAATGTGCATCAACGTGTCCTTTGGTTCAATTGCCATGATGTAGCGTAAAGCAGCCATTCCCCAAGGGTTTGGGGAAATGGCGTTTTGTTTAGCTTGGCTGTGCAATCACATCCGTAACGGCACCGCGTAGGATCGAAACCGCCTGCGTAAAGGCAAAGCCCAGCGCGACAAACATCAATCCCAGTGCCAAGATCAAAGTGGTGGGGGCGGGGGCTGCAAAGCTGCTTAATACCAGCCCCAACAGGATCAGCCCGCCCATCCCAATGGTAAAGAAGCCTGTGATCAATGAGGTCAGGATGATTTGCATCGTCGGGGCATTTTGGGTGCATTTACCCATTTGCTGCCCGACTTGGTTCAGCCGCAGGGTCAGGACCGCCAGAACGGCAACACCGATCACGAAATACACAATATACGCTAGGGTCATTTCAGACCTCCTTTTCTACAGAGTTTTCAAGAATGTCTCGGATGTCGGGGTCTTTGGGCCGGGGCTCAATCTTGGCGAACCGTTTGTACAGCCAACCAAATACGGCCCCCCAAATCATCGAAAATAACAGGCCAAACATCAGCATAAATGCCATAATCGCCAAAAGGCTGTCCCATTCGATGTGACCGAGGACTGCAATTTCATAGGTCAGAACAAAGATCGGGGTGCCCAGCAAATGTGCCACAACCGACCGGCCCACAAAGTCGACATTTGGGCCGGACCGGGCAATTCCCATCCATAAAACGGGGCCCCCGATGATCAGCCATGGAATGCCACCAAACAGCACTGCGGCCACAGGGATCAGCACGACCCAAAAGCCCAGCAAGGCCACCAACAATGGCGTCGCGATCAGGGCGATGGCAAACGGTCCAGCCGCCACTTTGTGGTGCGACACCGGTTTGGGGCTGGGCAAAAGCGCAAGTTTGAGCATCGGTTTTGTTGGGATGAGCGCGCCGCGAAACGGTGGAAGGATTGGAACGGATTTTCCTGCAATGCCTGACATTTCTGTAATCTCCGAAACTTATGGGCAAATGAACACGCCCTCGTTTGCATTTGTCTTAGTCTTTGCCACCTGTGGGTAGGAAACGCGCCACTTTAGAGCCAAGCTTGATTGCGGCCATCTGCACCTTGCGGGGCAGGCGGGACACGTCGACATACCATGCGTCATACATTTCCATCACGGTCAATGTTTCGGCCATGCGGTTTTTGACATCCTCGGGGGTGTTGTCCTGATCTGAATCTGACATCACATCGCGCAAGGCGTTGATTGTGGGTAGAAATTCACGTTCCCGACGTTCGGCGATCACGATATCCACCAGATCATGCATGTCGCGCACAGACGTAAAATGATCCCGACGATCCCCCAGTTCACGACTGGATTTCACCAGCTTCCAGCCCTGCAATTCCTTTAGCGCTGTGGACACGTTTGACCGCGCCAGATTCAGCGTTTCACAGATGTCGTCCGCCGTCATGGGGCCGGGTGCGATATGCAGCAAGGCGTGGATCTGGGCGACGGACCGGTTGGTGCCCCATTTGGTCCCCATTTCCCCCCAATGAAGGATAAAGCGCTGCATAGAATCGGTCAGGTGCATTTTGTTTTCCAATTTTCTGTAATGACAGAAATATCAGAATTTCACGACAAAAGTCAAGCGACCCGAGGGGACATTGGATTATTTTTGTCCGATCTTGGTTTCTGTCCCGGCGCGCAGGCGCTGAATATTGGCCCAGTGGCGCGCATAGATCAGCAAGGCCAGCACGATGCCGAAAACGAACCCATAATGGAAACCGAGGACAAACATATAGACAGGTGTGAACCCCGCCGCCAACAGCGCCGACATGGACGAATAACGGGTGATCGCCGCCACCAGCAACCACGTAGCCCCCGCGATCAGCCCAATCGGCCAAGCCCAAGCCAGCAGAATACCAAAGAAGGTCGCGACCCCTTTGCCGCCTTTGAACCGCAGCCAGATCGGAAAGCAATGCCCGATAAAGGCCATGAGCCCAGCCAATTGCACCGCGTCTTCGCCCGCGAAATGCCGGGCCAGCAGCACCGCAACCGCGCCTTTGCCGCCATCAAAGAGCAGCGTCAGGAAAGCCGCCTTTTTGTTGCCCGTGCGCAAAACATTGGTGGCACCGATATTGCCCGATCCGATGTCGCGCAAATTGCCCAGCCCAAACACCCGCGCCAACAGCACCCCAAACGGAACCGAGCCGAGCAGATAGCCAAACGCGGCCCAAAACACCAAGATTTGCATCGCAGAGCTGATTTCCGGCATGGTCCATTCCCTAAAATTTGCTGTGCCTTATCAATGCCCGATCCCATGCATCCCGTCGAGGGGTCATGCAATCGCGCCAAACCGCTAGGCTGTGACGCAGGTGCCACCAACCCACGTGCCTTTGACCCGGCCCTGCATACGTGCGCCGTCAAATGGCGTGTTTTTTGATTTCGATTGCAGTTTAAACCGATCCATCACAAAGGGCGCATCCGGATCAAACAGCACCAAATCCGCAGGCGCGCCGACATTTAGCCGCCCGGTATCCAGCCCCAACCGTTTGGACGGGTTCAGCGACAGCGCCCGGAACAATTGCGCCAATGTCAGATGGCCATTATGCACCAACCGCAACGCGGCGGGCAGCAATGTTTCCAGCGCAACGGCGCCTGATGCGGCTTCTTCGAATGGCAGCCGTTTGCTTTCTTCATCTTGCGGTGTGTGCATGGAACAGACCACATCGATCAGGCCCGATGCCACGGCTTGGATCACGGCCAAACGGTCCTCTTCTGACCTGAGCGGGGGTTTGACCTTAAAAAAGGTCCGGTAATCCGCCACGTCAAATTCATTTAATGTCAGATGGTGAATGCCCACACCGGCGGTGATATCAAACCCGTTGTTTTTGGCGCGTTCCAGCGCGGGCAGGGCCCGTGCGGTGGTGATCTGATCCACATGCATCCGCGCGCCGGTCATTTCCAGCAGCGCGACATCGCGGTCCAGCCCCATCCGTTCGGCCATGGGCGACACGCCGGGCAATCCGCGCAACGACGCGAATTTGCCAGAGGTCACCGCCGCGCCTTTGGACAGAACCGGCTCTTGGGGGTGCATGACGACCAGCGCGCCCAATGATCGCGCATAGGTCAGCGCACGGCTCAGCACTTTGTTATCGGTGCAGACCTGATCGCAATCGGTGAAAGCCACCGCGCCTGCATCCATCAGGAACCCGATTTCGGTCATTTCCCGACCCGCGCGTCCCTTGGTCAGGGCGGCCATGGGCAGCACACGCACGGGCGCGTCCGCACTGGCGCGACGGGCAACAAATTCAAGGATTTCCGGTGTGTCGATAGCCGGGGCGGTATCTGGCCGTGTGACAATCGTTGTCACGCCACCCGCCGCAGCGGCCCGTCCGGCGGATCGAAAGCTTTCTTTGTGCCGCTCGCCCGGCTCAGACACTTTGACACCCCAATCCACGATCCCGGGCGCCAAACAGGCCCCAGCGCAATCCACCACCTCTGCATCGCCAATCGCGGCGGAATCATGGGCATCTTGTGCAAAAATATGTGTGATCACCCCCCCCTGAACCAGTAGTGAACCGGTGGTTTCGGTCTGGGCTTCGGGGTCAATCAGACGGGCATTGGTGAAAAAGGTGTTCATATGCGGTCTCCGGCTTGGGCTGCCTTGATCTGCCGTTTTGTGGCATCCGTGTCCAGTTGATACTTGATCAGATGCTTGTCGCCTGTGGCCGTGACCACCTGCACAGCAGATCCCAGTGATTTGATGTCCTGAATATCCGACAGCGCCGTGATCCGATTGCCCGGCCCCAACAGCCGTTGATTGGTCAGATCCCAACGCACGGCCAGTTCGTCCGACGCCACGTAGAACACCCGCACCGCCACGGCCAGCAATCCCCCCACAGCCCCGGTCCAGACATGCGGATTGCCCATGAACCACAGGATCGCCATGCCCAGCGCCATTGCCCCTGCCGCCAACCACGCCCCATTGCGATAATAGGTGCCACGATGTGCAACAAAGGATGTGATCACCGTTTCATTGTCCGCCAAAGGGCTGGTTGGGGTCAGTGCGTACATGTTCGTCCCTTAATGTTGGCCGGTTTCGTCTTTGGCCCGCAGTTTGTCCTGCAAATCACGCATGATGCGATAGACTTCTCGGTCGTCTCTTATCCGTTCAAACCCAAACCGCACATCCCGTGTGCCGGCGTCATCGGTGATTTCTTTGGTGCCAAATACCACTTTGCCCAGGGCACCATCGAATAGATGAATTTCAGTGTCCTTCGTAATGAGGTACGAATCCAAGGACTTAAACCAGAACAGCGGGTTGCGGGCGATGATCGCACGCCGATCGGTCAGGGTGTACCATGTGCGCCTACGTTGCATCGGATGTTTGAACAGCGCCCCAAATGCCATAGATAGGCCCACCAGCAAATGTAGGAACCCGAATTGCCAGCCAAAGCCGCGCATTCCGGCCCCGACAATCATCACCGCGATGGAAAAACCGGCAAATCCCAGACCGATCGCAAAGGTCATGAACGAAGAAAAGTCCAACTCGATGGAGCCATCTGGCTTGCCTTGCCACAAAACGGTTTCATCGGGCCGCAATATGCCTTCCCAGCCGGTGTCTTTGTAATTCATACCGCTTTGCCCCGGATGGATTTTAACGCATTTTCAGCGGCTTGCGCGTCGTTTGTAGATAGGAAATTGAACGCACGAACTCCGCCGCCTTCGATCCGAAAATTCGAAACGCCTGTGCGCACGCGGCGGCGTCTAAACCGGATGAACACCACTTGCACGCCATGTTTACGGCTTGGGTTCACTTCGATTTTGGACGATTTCGCAACGGGATAGCGATGCGCGATGTCGCCCACAGCAATCACCGCGCGGGTTTTGGTCACGCCGTATTGTGTGCGCATCAAGGCGCGTTTGCCAAGGATGGGCATGACAATTCGAAACACAATGGCCAGCGTGCCGCTGATCACAAGAAACCCAATCCAAATGCCGAACGCGCCGTCCATTTCATCCAGATTGTTCAGTCCCAAAAGCAAAACCACCAAAAAACACAGCAGCATGACCACGCCAAAAATGCGAAAAATCACACCGCCATGTTTGATCTTTGAGGTTTGTGTTGGCGCACCCTGCCAAATCAGGGTTTCATCGGGCTTCAGCAACCCCGACAAATCAGGAAGGTCAGTCATATCAAATTTCCTAAATAGAATTTAATCAATGACCGACCTATACTGCATTTTTAATTTATCCCGCGACCCAGATCATCATGCCCACGATCGCAAACATCACAATCATCGCATAAAGCGCGATTTTACCGCCAATCGCGGCGTCCGATTTCACTTTCTTTGCTGGCTTGCTTAGATTGCCTTGGGCGGATTTGGCATAGAGTTTATCCATCGGCGCAATTGGATTGGCGTCGGGATAGTGACCGATCAACCGCAATGGTGGTTTGGGGGACAGTGTTTTTGATCGCACCGCGTCGCTAAAGACCAGCAAAACATGCCCCGTCAACGCATTCAGCTGATCCGCGTCCGCGCCAACAGCATCCTCGTCCAGACCGTTTGCTTCGGTTAAATAGCGTGCAAAACCATATTCCTGCATGGTTTGCGCTTCGAAAACTTCGATAAAATCGTGATCCAGCCAATCCAGCCCCAAAGCATCACAAAGCGGCCAATCCCGCAATTCGCCATGGTCTGAATAGGTTTCGGCCTGAAATGCGGCAATGGCCGTGTCAGGTAAATCAATCGCGAAAACCCAGACCGCGCGCCCGTATTCTGGAACATTCAGCGGGGTGGTCATACCATCACGCCCGCTTCAGATGCCCCCGCCCGACGGTCCCGCAGATTGCGCGCCAGCAAATCCATCGCCGCCATCCGCACGGCCACGCCCATTTCGACCTGTTCCTGAATAACCGACCGGTTGATGTCATCGGCAATGGTGCCGTCAATTTCCACGCCGCGGTTCATCGGACCGGGATGCATGACAATCGCGTCCGGCTTGGCAAAGGCCAGTTTTTGCGCATCCAACCCGTATCGGTGGAAATATTCACGTTCGGACGGAATAAACCCGCCATCCATGCGTTCCTTTTGCAGCCTGAGCATCATGACAACGTCAACGTCCTGCAGGCCCTCTTGCATGTTGTCGAACACTTCGACACCAAATTCCTGCACGCCCGACGGCATCAAGGTGGGCGGCGCGATCAGGCGCACGCGGTTTTCCATTTTGCCCAGCAGCATGATGTTGGACCGGGCCACGCGGCTATGGGCAATGTCACCGCAAATCGCGATCGACAGACGGTGCAGGCGGCCTTTGGCCCGGCGAATGGTCAACGCATCCAACAGCGCCTGAGTGGGGTGTTCGTGACGGCCATCCCCGGCATTCAGCACCGCGCAATTGACCTTTTGCGCCAATAGATCCACCGCGCCCGAATGGGGATGGCGCACCACCAACAGATCCGGATGCATTGCGTTCAGCGTCAGGGCGGTATCAATCAGGGTTTCGCCCTTTTTGATCGAACTGGCCTGCATCGCCATGTTCATCACATCCGCGCCCAGCCGTTTGCCCGCCAATTCAAAACTGGCCTGCGTGCGGGTCGAATTTTCAAAGAACATGTTGATCTGGGTCATGCCCGCCAACACGTCGGAATGTTTGACCGCACCCCGGTTCAGATCAACATAGCTGTCTGCCAAATCCAGCAACGCGGTGATTTCGGTTGGATGCAGATGTTCGATGCCAAGAAGGTGCTGCGCGCGAAATGTCATGGGGCCTCCGGGATGGGTTGGCGCTTTATAGGCTGGGCCGTGGCTGGTGGAAAGGGCGCGACGCCGCAGCCAACAGGTTTTGGCCAACAAAAAGCGCGCCGTTCCAAGGCCCAAGGACTGTTGGTTTGGGTGGGATCGAATTAAGGTGCTAATATGGAATCGCTTTCACTGGATGATATGGACCCGCATGCCGCGCTGGCCCTGCTGGATTGGCAGGTCGAGTTGGGCGTGGTTGAGGCGATCGGTGACGTTCCAATTGACCGCTATGATCTGCCTGAACCGGTCGCAAAATCCGCATCCCAGCCCGCGTCAAATCAGGCCCCAGCCGTTCCAAAGGCCGCTGCCGACGATCCCGTCGCCGAAGCAGAAGCCGCCGCAAAACGCGCCAGCACCCTGCCGGAATTGGCCGCCGCCATGGAAGCCTATGACCATTGCACCCTGAAACGCGGGGCCCGGTCATTTGTGTTTGGGGCAGGCCAACCGGGGGCGCAGGTCATGATCATTGGCGACGCCCCTGATCGCGACGAAGACCGCGTGGGGCAACCCTTTGTTGGGCGCGCTGGGCAATTGCTGGACAAAATGACGATGGCGATTGGTCTGGATCGGAATGTGGACGGTGCGCTCTATCTGACCAATGTTTTGCCGTGGCGCCCATCCCAGAACCGCAATCCGGATGCCAAAGAATTTGCAATGATGTTGCCGTTTTTGCGACGTCACATTGCGCTGGTTGACCCCAAAGTGGTGATTTTGATGGGCAGTGGTCCCTGCACTGCGTTGCTGGGACGCGGGGCGATTTCGCGACTGCGGGGCAGTTGGGCAGATGTGCCCGGCAAACCCGCCATGCCGATTTTCCACCCGACCTATCTGATGCAGCGCCCGGCCGCCAAACGGGACGCTTGGGCGGATCTATTGGCTGTGCAGGCCAAATTGCGCAGCCAATAATCCCAGCGCATCTGGCTGATCCGAACGCTTTGCCACATGGTTGATCCAAAATCGGGATGCCATATTTACGACAAAGGCGCAGACTCCCTGCGCAACTGAAAGAGGCCGACATGTCCCGTATCGACGACACCAAAGAGTTCATCCCCGTCCGCATCGCTGTTTTGACCGTCAGTGACACACGCCAATTGGAGGATGATAAATCCGGTCAAACCTTGGTCGACCGGATTGAGGCCGCCGGTCATATTCTGGCAGATCGCGGGATCATCACAGACGAACGTGTTGAAATCGCAGATCAATTACGGGCTTGGTGCGCCAACCCAGACATCGACGTGATCATTTCGACCGGGGGGACCGGCCTGACCGGGCGGGACGTCACGGTTGAGGCACATCGCGACGTTTACGAAAAAGAAATCGACGCCTTCGGGACGGTTTTCACCATCGTTTCGATGAAAAAGATCGGCACAAGCGCCGTTCAAAGCCGCGCCACCGGGGGCGTGTCGAATGGCACTTACCTGTTTGCGCTTCCCGGCAGTCCGGGCGCCTGCAAAGACGCGTGGGATGAAATTTTGCAACTTCAGCTCGATTACCGCCACAAGCCCTGCAACTTTGTCGAAATATTTCCACGTTTGACTGAAAATCAGCGACGGAAATAATACTCAAAAAACACCCATATCCTTGTGACTTAATCTACTGAGCCTGCAGGCACCGGCTCTTTGACAATCCGGTGTAAAAACTGCCTGATGCTGATCAACGGTGAGGATGGTTTAACCAATGACATCCCGCCACATATCAAAGCAGAGCTAGGCGCGGCCGCACCCAGCGATGGGTTGGGTTGTTCCAATTGAGTGCGGCCAACGGTTGATGGCGATACCCGGCTGAGGCCCTGAATACGCGGCCCTCTTTCAGGGGCAGAAGCTCGGGGGCAGAATTGCATTTGGACTGTTTGTCTGTGCAATGGCGATCTGGTCGGCCAACGGGTTTTCACGGCATAAGGATGGCGTCCCCTGTCGCGCAGGCGCGCGCCGTGTTACGGTCAGCCGGTGCATCCCATGATGTCCACGCTGCGCTCTGTTCCCAGCACTGTGAACCGCAGGGCCGACCGGTCCAGCACCAATGCGCCGCCATCCACCCGCATCAAATCAGCCGTTGCCATCAGAACATCACCCTGACGATGGGTTTCCGGCTCTGACACCCAAATGGCGCGATCCCCGGTTTCGATTACCATTTCCTCTTCGCCGGGATTTGTCCCTGCATCGGGCATGTTGATCTGCGCCGACAAATGCATGCCGTCTGATGTCAGCTCAACTTGGCAATCCACCTGCGTTACATTTGCTTCTGTTGCGGATTGCGGGCGGTCCACCAACGCGGTCACAATCGCCAGATCACGGGTGCCTTGGGGGGACAATTCCCCTGAAAACTGCAATTGCATTGGCACGCACACATCCTGACAGACGCCAATTTCGACCTGCCCGGACAATTGCGCAATCCCAGACCCATCGGCCTGAAACTCCATCGGGATGACCACCTCGGATTCATATCCGATGGAACGCATTCCGTTTTGATAAAACACATCCGGGACCGGCCAATGAAAAACCACGGATGAAATGTTTTGGGACCCCTCCCAGGTGAAATGTGGCGGAATGCCCGCATCGCCCGGCGAACGCCAATAGGTTTTCCACCCCGGTGACAGGCGCACGCGCAACCCAGCCATATGGTTGCCGTTTTCCATGCGCCAACCCGGCAGTAACTCTGCGGTGGCAATGTCAGACGTCTGTTGGGCACAGGCCATGCCAGCCACAGCAGCAAATACGGGGGGAAGAATCCATTTGATCATGAATGCGAACATACCGTCCCTTTGGAGCAATAAAAGTCACGTTCCAGCGAGGCGAACGTGAACCGCCCCTTGCACGTTGCGGCGTAGCATCACATCATCAACATATGAAACCGACTTCACAGAATCTAACCGGTCAACTTTTGATCGCGATGCCCGATATGGCCGACCCGCGTTTTCATCAAAGCGTCGTGTTCGTTTGCGCCCATTCCAGCACAGAAACCATGGGGCTGATTATCAACAAACACCTGTCCGGCGTGACATTTTCCGGCCTGCTGGAACAGCTTGATATTGCATCAGCGGACGCCGTGCCCGATTTGGACATCCATTATGGCGGCCCCGTGGAAACCGCCCGCGGATTTGTGCTGCATTCATCCGAATATGGCGCCGAAGAAACCACCGTTCGGGTTTCAGATCATTTCGGACTAAGCGCATCGTTGGACATTTTGTCGGACATCGCCATGGGAAATGGTCCCAAAAATGCCCTGTTCACATTGGGTTACGCCGGTTGGGGCCCCGGACAACTCGAAGATGAAATCGGCCAGAATGCATGGCTTAGCTGTCCTGCGGACCCAGAAATCGTCATCGGACTACCCGTCGCCGACAAATGGAGCGCCGCCCTGAAATCCATGGGGATTGACCCGATGTTATTGTCGTCTGATGCGGGCCATGCCTAGGTTGATGCTGCAAAGGCGGCTCACCGACCTGGAAGTATCACAAATCATAGCGCCCAGGCATTGTCCTCCCACCCGCACAGGTCGGTTGTTAGGATGTACCTTGGCCTAACAGCGGTTTTTTCGCTTTGAATTCAGCCAATTCCCGGTTTGTTTGCAAAACCACAAAAAGCCTCTGGACACCCCTCCAAACCTCTTCTACAAACCGCGCACCCAGAACGCCTCGCGTTCACCCGTGCCCGGGTAGCTCAGGGGTAGAGCAGTGGATTGAAAATCCTCGTGTCGGTGGTTCGATTCCGCCCCCGGGCACCATTTTTACCAAATGAAAACAATATGTTGGATGTGATGTTTTGCCGACATCTTCATCGACTGATGTCGCTGGGTGTCGTATAGGTGCCAATTGGAAAACCACCTATAGATCAAACACATGGCTTGCTCCGACTATGCTCGTTTAGGAAATCCAATCCTTGAGGGCGAGGGCATTATCCTGTTTCATCTTCGTCAAATGTCGGATCAGAACATCAACACAAGCATAATCCTTAGCAACGCTTTCAAGCTTGTCGATTAAGGCTTCGATCTGAGCTTTGGGTCCTTTAGGCGTATGACAGGTGGGATGAACGAAACCCATGGATCAATGATAATTAGCTGACGTTCATATTCATCCAGTTCAGCGTGCAGCATCTTCGAACCCGCATCCTCAAAGGCAAGTCGGCCATTGAGGACTCTGATTCTCGCAGGAGCGCTTCCCATCGCGTGGATGCGCGGGCGCGTTGTGTTTGATGGGTCATCTTCGGCGCTGATATAGTGAACATTGCCTTAGTTGAGGTCGACACCATCCGACAAATGACCCCCGAGCCTGTCTACCCGAGCCTGTCTAAAGGTCATCAAGACTGGCTTAAACTGGGTCTTTGGGCTTTGAAAACACGTTGAACGTGGTGATCAATTGAGGTTGTCGTCGATCATTTGGCACAGCCGACATTGGCGATGTATGCATCCGACTTTTGGGCCGTCTGAACGTTTCGTCAGAAGCTAAAATTGACCCGCACACCCAAATTTACACCGTAACCGGATTCAAAATCTGTTTGCACTTCGCCGTTTAGCGCGATGTCCCAATGATCGTCGACGGATTGATGCAAGAAATCAAAGCCGACGAATCCGTTGATTTCATCCAGATTTTGAGAGTCAAATTCAACGGTTGACCCAAGCAACGTGGCCATAACCGGGTCAGAGCCTGCGTCAACGGTCGCATCAACCCCAAGCCGCAATTTCAGCTGAGACTGTGCCCACCCCATTTCATCAAAAAGGGACTGGGTTTGGATTTGAGACCGCAGATTAAAAACAGACACATCGCGACAATGAATGAATGTCTCAACGGCGCCATCCTCGGTGTAGCCATCGAGCTGCATTTGCATATAGGTCGCGCGCGTGTCGAACGTCATTGAGACGTCAGCGATTTCAAACGGGACAGCAACCGCCACAGATGGCGCAATGAAAGTCCCCTCAAAGGACCCGGTTGCGGGCAACGCGTTGATCACCCGGGTCGTGTCGTTTTCGGTCACACCGCCAAGCAACGAGGCGCGCAATTGCACATCATCAAAGTCACGCCGCCAATAAACACCTGCAAATGCCGACGCGATGTCGGTGTTGCCCGCGCCCAATGACAGATCGATGCTGCTGTTGGTGGCCCCTGCAAGGATCCCCCAGACGCCCTCTGAGTTTGAGACGTCGGATTCCATCCCAACTGTAAATCCGGAATAGCTGTGTTCCAGCTCTCCTGCGGTGTCATTTGATCCGGTGGATGAACGACCGCCGAATGCAGCGCCCCAGAATTGCGGCGGCTCTGATGGCCAGACGCCGACACCGCGCGACACGATATCGCTCGTTGCGCCCAAATTGGCCGCGTTGTTTTGGCTGTCGAGCGCATTCAAAACACCGCCCGACAAACCAGACATAAATGCCGACGGCGCGGCAAAGCTGGTCATGTCATAGACGACAAGGTTGGAATCAAGCGTCACCAATTGGTTCGGGCCGGAATAATTAATGATCTCGGGCATGCTTTCGAAATCACTGTCCAACCCGCTGGCATCGGCAAATTGCAAAATGGTGCTGGTACCCGCCGAAACATTTAGATTGAGCACATCAATATCATTCGCATTGGCGCCCCCCAGCCCGTCATTGCCGTTGCCAAAATCAATGGCACCGACAATCGTTGAACCGGCGTCCAGTGTGAGCACATCCGCGCTGTCCCCAGTCAGGTTGATGGCAAAGCCACCATCGCCTTGGATATGGCCTGAATTTGCAATCTCGACGGATCCGGTGCTGAAAATCCCGGTTTCTCCGGTGATCGACCCCGAATTGGTGATGGACAATGCGCGGTCCTGCGATGTGTTGAAAAACACCCCGGATTGATCGGCTGTTATGTGACCTGAGTTGATCAAATTCAGCCCATCAAGCCGATCCAGACCGTCGTAATTATCGCGCATCTCAATGCCTGTTTGCGCAGTGATGGTGCCGGACGTTTCAACGTGCAGATTGCCCGCTAAAATGCCCGCGCGTGCTTCGATGCCGGTCCCGGTCAGGGCGGTGATGTTGCCGGTTGACTGGATGTTGGTGGAAAACAGTGAATAGGACCGAATTCCATCGCCCCTTTCTGTCATGATATTACCATCAGCAATTACATCCACCGCGCCGCCAAATGCCGAAATCCCATTAAACCCGGCGTGAATGTTCCCCTCAGACTGAACGGAAATCTGACCCATGTAGGAATTGGCGAAAATGCCGGTGCTATGAACCGTGATGTCCCCGGTCGAATGGATGGTCCTGTTTCCATCCTCCAGATTGGTCACAATACCAGATCCAGAATGAGACGCGATATTCCCAACCGACGTGATATTCACATCCCCGCTGGATGCATATCCGGAATGTCCGATGGCGATTGCCGTGTGTTCTGCGGTGACATCACCGGTGGTTGAAATGGTAATGTCGGCATCAGAACGATAGCGCAGATCGATTCCGATACCATTTCCAGCAGCGCTTGATAGATTCCCGACTGATGTCACATCAATGGCGTCGCTATTGGCTTGGATATTGATCGCATCGCCCGAACCCGCCGCGATATTGCCTGTGGACTGGATGTTAATATCCAGGTCATGGCCTAAGGTGCGGATACCATGACCTAAGGCAGCAATGTCCCCCGTGGATGCGATATCTATACCCGAACCGACGCCGCGCGCCGATATCCCGTCCGTCGAGGTTATATTCCCTACGGATGTGATTGAAACTGCACCATATATCGTGCGGACATTAATTCCTGAAAGGCCGCTTTCAATATCGCCTGTGGATTGCACAACACCCATTCCTCCATAGGTGCTGTTCGTGATGTTGATGCCGATTGACCCCTCACCAGAGGCTGCGATGTCGCCCGTGGACGTTATGCGAATGTCGCTTGCGTCAAAGGCTCTGCTAAAACCAGTGGCGGCTGATATCCCATGCGCAGAGGCGCCTGATGTTGTGATGTCCGCATCCGATGTGATCGTGATATCACCACCGGCAAAGTATGCATCACCGCCGCCTGCCGCAGCACTTACTGCGTCAATACCAGAGGCACCGTTTGTGCTGATCTGATGGCCATCCCCGGTGACGTTTATTTCGATCCCGGCATCATCGCTCTCTTCGTTGATAAAGGATATACCGGCGACGCCTGCATCGGGGGCGATATCCCCGGTCAGGGATTGCACTGTAACCGCATCAACGCCGGGGCCGGTTGTCGTGATCCCCGATGACAAATCCCCGCTACATGTCGCAGATGTCCCGGAAATCGTGCATGTATCTGATACGACAGAGGGTGGGATGCTCTGACTGTGGCCAGCCCCCGGAAACGCAATCGCAGCCCCAAGCCCAACAACCCCAACCATCGCACGGGCAGCTGGCCCATGATGTTTCGTGACGCAAACGCGATTTTGTTTTCGGACAATGGCGGCTTGACGACGACGGGTCTTGCGATTGTTAATCAAAACTGAGAACCTTAAATAAAAGCGGTACATAATTTTGGGGGAATATTGACGCGCCTTGGATGCCTTGTAAACACGTCATGGGCGAAATAGCCTGGATTTCTAAGCCTTAGCCAGTATCGCCCCGTTAATGCAGGACACCCGTTATGCCCGAACCGTCTGAACACACAAAACCCGCATCCCAAGCGAAATATTCCGTGTCCGCAGGCTTTGTCGGGCTCATGGCGCAGCTCAATATTGCCGTGGCACTGACATCATATCAATCGGGGCGGCTGTACCTGCTGGGGCGGAACCTATCGGGCGGTTTGATGGTCAACGAACAGGTGTTTCAAAAAGCGATGGGCCTGTTTTACCGGGACAAAACGCTGTATCTGGCGACGTTGGCGCATGTTTACCGCATGACAAATATCTTGCGCCCGAATGAGGTCATGGATGAACAATTCACCGATTGTTTTATTCCTAGAACGGCGCATTTTACCGGGATTTTGGACGCCCATGACGTTGGCGTTTCTGACCAAGGCACCGTGTATTTTGTCAATACGCGGTACAATTGCATCGCCGAACTTTCGGATGTGCATTCGTTCAAACCCGTCTGGAAACCCCGTTTTGTTTCAACGCTCATTTCCGAGGATCGATGCCACTTAAATGGGTTGGCCATGCAGGACGGCGCGATCAAATATGCCAGCGCGGTTAGTAAATCTGACACGATTGACGGCTGGCGTGATCGACGCGCCGATGGCGGTGTCATTATTGATGTTCAAACCGATGAAATCGTCTGCCAAGGATTGTCGATGCCCCATTCGCCGCGGGTCCACAACGACCGGCTCTGGGTGTTGAACTCTGGCACTGGCGAACTGGGCTGGGTCGATCTGACCAAACCCGCAGATCAAAACTTTACGCCCTTGGCATTTTGCCCCGGATTTGTGCGGGGGCTGTCATTTCATGGCAACTTTGCCTTCGTTGGATTGTCAAAACCCCGCTATGAACGTTTTGAAGGGCTCGCATTAGACGACGCGCTGAGCCGCAGGGATAGCGACCCTTGGTGCGGCTTGCAGGTCATCGATCTGACCAATGGGCGATGCGTCGAATGGTTCCGCATCGATGGTCAGGTTGAGGAACTATATGACATCGAAGTTCTGCCCGACATCACATGCCCACGCGCGTTCGGCTTTTTGACCGATGATGTTCTGGGCGTCGTGACCGCAGAATAGGTGTCCTGACGATTGGGGACGTCGCATTGAAACCACCGCTCTTGTCGTTGGTTCAACGCGATAAAACGCAAGTCAATTGATGGCGGTCTCGGGCTGTTGCTTGTTGCGTCTGTTGCGTTGATTGGGCTGGGTTTGTTGCGTTATGGTGCGGTCATGCATACCCTTGATCCCAGACAAACCTCCTGCTTTCTGACCGCAATTCAGTGCGGCACAGTGCGCGGCGCTGCTGAACAGCTCGCTTTGGAACCATCCACTGTTAGCCGCAACATTTCTGCGCTCGAAAAAAGGCTGGCCACGACATTGGTTGAACGCGGGCGGCTTGGTGTTCGTGCGACAGAGGCGGGCGAATTGTTAATCGCGTTTCTTTCACAGCAAGAAGGCGCGCTTGATCTGCTTCAATCTGAATTTGATGCTCTTGCTGGGATGAAGCGCGGCAAGGTTTCGATTGCAGTTGGAGAAGGCTTTGTTGGCGATCTTTTCGACAACGCATTGGCTGCATTTTTGATGGCTTTCCCTGACATCACATTTTCGCTGTCGGTTGGATCAACCGAGAATGTCTTGCATCAAGTTGTGTCAGAACAGGCGCATATTGGGCTGGCATATAATGTTCCAAAGGCTCCGCAGATCAGGGTTCAAACGTCTTGCGCGCAGCCACTTGTCGGGCTGGTCAAACGCGGCGGATTTTATGACACAGAGCAGCCGTTTTCATTGGATGACCTTGCTGCGATGCCATGTGCGGTTCCGCCCAAAAGCTTTGGCATCGGAGCGATGATTACCGCCGCCGAAGCAAGGCAAGGGGTAAGGTTGCGCGCAGTAATCGAGACCGGATCGATCGCAGCACTGAAGGCATTTGTGCGCAATGATATGGGCTGCACGATCTTGCCAAGATTCGTTGTCGAAAGCGAGCTATCCGCGGAATTGATGGTGGCACGTTCGATCCCGCGCTCGATTTTCCCAGATGGGCAATCATCCCTAATTCGCAAAGAAGGTCGAAAGCTTCCGCAGGCGGCCCAGCTTTTGCTTAAGCATTTGAAGTCTATGTCTGCATTTACATGACGCTTTTTCGTTGCATCCTGCGCAACAAAAAGGGTCATCGGTTGTTCTATATTGCGCCAAACGGATGGGGCATATTCGCTGAAATACGCGAAAGGACCAATGGCAATGCGGCTTGGAATTATTGGATGCGGAAACATGGGGGGCGGCATGGCTTCCCAACTGATCAAAACCGGGTTTGACGTAACCTGCTTTGATCCAAGTCCAGAGAATAGCGGAAAAATGTCAGCCCTTGGGGCTACGACAACCGCTTCTGCCGGTGTCTTGGCCAAATCCTGTGATGGGATCATTCTTTCTTTGCCCAAGGCGGCAGTGGTCGAGGCCGTGATGGACGAAATATTGCCTGATATTCAGGTTGGAACGGTCATTTTGGATGCCTCAACATCAGAGCCCGCAACATCGCAAGCCATGTCCGCCAAAGGGGCAGAACATGGGTTTGTCTTTGTTGATGGCCCAGTCAGTGGTGGCCCAGCAGCGGCCAATGCCGGCACGATGACAATGTTGTTGGGCGGCGACGTTGACGCGATTGAAACGTTGCGGCCTGTCCTGGATGCGCTCACCGCAAAGACGGTAAGGGTCGGTGGGTCGGGCGCTGGCCATGCGGCCAAGATCGCGAACAATATGCTGTGCGCGGCCAATCTGGTGTTGGTCGGCGAAGCGATCCGTCTTGGTCAAGCTGCGGGGGTCAAACCCGAAGATCTGTTGGAAGGGATCAATGCAGGGTCTGGTCGCAGTGGTGTGAGTGAGGTCAATTTCCCCAAATGGGTGCTGAACGACGCCTTTGATTCTGGATTTGCGATGGGATTGATGCGCAAAGATGTAGGCCTCGCGCTTGATCTTGCGAAAAATACGGATGTTGATCTAAGCGGTTTTGAAAAGATCGCTGACATCTGGCTCAATGGGTCAACAGACATCGCCGACGGCGACGACTTTAACGCCATTGTCAAAACCAACGCGAAGGAGGTTTGACATGTCAGATCGCAAGCAAAAACTACAGGCCGCAATGGCCGCACTTGGGCTTGGTTCGCACCCCCAAAGCCTGATCAACGGCATTCTGACTGAAGGAACAGGAGCTGACGTTCAGCTGGTTGATCCTTTCACAGAAGAGGTTTTGCTGACTTATCCGGATGCAGGCGAAGCACTGGCGACAAAGGCCTGCGAAGCCGCTCAAAATGCGCAGGTTGGTTGGGCCAAAGGTATCTCGGCGGCGGCTCGTGGTCAGGTCATGCAAAACATCGTGGGCATTGTCCTGGCCAATGTGGAACCGCTGGCCACGATTGAGGCCATCGTCGCAGGCAAGCCGATACGTGACTGCCGGATCGAAGTTGCGAAAGTCGCGGAAATGTTCGCCTATTATGCGGGATGGGCTGATAAGCTGCATGGTGAGGTTATCCCCGTGCCGTCTGGTCACCTGAATTACACGCAACGTGAACCGCTGGGTGTTGTCTTTCAAATCACCCCTTGGAACGCACCGATTTTCACCGCCGGATGGCAAATCGCACCAGCGATTGCGACCGGCAATGGTGTGGTGATCAAACCGAGTGAACTGACTCCGATCACAACCGTCGCCCTCGTTAAACTTGCCGAAAGCGTGGGCTTGCCTGATGGTTTGGTTAACGTGCTTTGCGGATTAGGTCCGACATCTGGACAGGCGGCAATCGCGCATGCGGCAGTTCGCAAAGTCGTTTTTGTTGGCTCGCCTGAGACAGGCAAACGGGTTGCGGTTGCAGCAGCCAAAGCGTTGAAACCAGCGGTACTAGAACTTGGCGGCAAGTCCGCGAACATCGTTTTTGATGATGCCAATCTGGAACATGCATGCCTTGGCGCTCAGGCGGCGATCTTCTCTGGGGCAGGGCAAAGTTGTGTGGCCGGATCACGTCTGCTTGTGCACAAGTCGGTTCACGCAGAACTGGTCGATATGCTGTCTAAGGGCATGAACAACATCAAACTGGGCGACCCACTGGATGACGCCACTGAAATTGGCCCCATCAGCAATGCCCGCCAGTTTGCCCATGTCAGCGACATGGTGGCACTTGCCAAAAACGAAGGCGCTTTGATCCTCACACGCTCTGACACCCAAGATCAGGGTTACTTTGTCCCACCTACCATCCTGACCGGATTGTCCAATGGGACAAAGGCCGCACAGCAGGAAATCTTTGGTCCTGTTGTTACGGCGATCCCATTCGAAGACGAATCCGACGCAATCGAACTCGCTAACGCCACTGATTTCGGACTGGCGGGTGCAGTGTGGACGGCCGACGTGGGACGGGCGCATCGAATGGCCGATGCTGTGCGTGCGGGTACGTTTTGGATCAACAGCTACAAGGCGATCCATGTCTCCTCGCCTTTTGGTGGTTCACTTAGCTCTGGCTTTGGGCGCTCTAGTGGCACAGATGCGTTGATGGAATACACCTCTGCCAAGAGCGTCTGGCTTGACAGCGCGCCCAAACCACGCATCGCATTCGGGTATGTTTCCTAAAGGGTAAACTGATGAAACTGGTTGATGACGTCCGTGCATTACTGAACGATGACCCTCAATTGGCACAGCTGCTTAATCTCAGCGATTTTGAGGATTTTCCGCAATTGGCAGGGGCTTTGTTCAGTCATATCTGCAACAGCGATGCCATTGGGAACGTCGTGCAGTTGGTTTACGCTTCCGATAGCCAATTGGTGGAAACCACCCTTTATGACATTGCCGAAACCGCACGTCGTAATTTCGAACCAGGCGGCCAATCTGCAACCTTGCTATTTTCGCGCGGTGTGCAGGCCATCATGGCGCACCGCGTCGCCCATAAACTTTGGATGGACGGTGACACACACCTCGCCCTCGCGACCAAGGCGAGGTGCGGTCGGGCATTCGCGACCGACATTCACCCAGCCGCGCAGATCGGCGCTGGGCTGTGGCTTGATCATGGCTTAGGCTTTGTTGTCGGTGAGACATCTGTGATCGGCGAAGACGTTTCGATTTGGCACAATGTCACCTTAGGCAGCACCCTGAATGACAGCGGCGCGCAGCGACATCCTCATGTTGGTAGGGGAGCTGTGATTGGTGCAGGTGCCGTCCTATTAGGGGGTATCACCATCGGGGCCCACGCCAATATCGCTGCTGGTTCCATCGTCGTGGACGACATTCCCAAAGGCATGGTTGCCGTTGGATCAAAGGCCAGCATTCGGGGCCCGGCCCGCGTCAGTTTTACTCAGACAAGTGAACCTTCTTCATGAACGCTTCTTTTGGAATCGATCACCCACTGCTGGCGACCCACGATATTGATGCGTTGCGTGACTTGCTGATTTCTTTGGGCTTTAACATGACGGCCATCGGCAAGCACCCGTGGGGGACAAGTACGAGCCTTGCGATGTTTGACGGTTGTCTACTTGAAATCATGGGCATCTATGATGACACGCTACTTGACGCAGTGCCCGCAGGGGATTTTCGGTTCGGACGGCATATCCATGAACACTTGAATACCCGCGAAGGCGTTGCCCTGTCAGCGCTGCACAGCACCAATGCGGTTGAGGATGCCAAACATGCACAAAATGCAGGTCTGGCCGTCGCAGGGCATCTAGAATTTGGCCGCGATGTGATCCTGCCTGACGGTACCGAAGGGCGCACCAAAACCACGCTGGCGCTATTACCCGATACAAAATTTCCGCGATTGTCGCTTTTTCTGTGCCAACAACATCGTCCCGACCTTATCTATGTGCCCGAATGGTTAATGCACCCCAACGCCGTAAACGGCATTTGTGGGGTCAATGTGGTTGCACCTGAACAGCACCACACGGCCCTCAAGGCCCAATTTTGTGGCTTATACAATCGTTTTGAGGTTTTGAACGGCGGCTTTCAATATCAGACAGCCAATGGGTGGCTAAGGGTCCAAAGCGCTGATGCCTTTGAAAAAGACATAGGGCCCCTTACCGATGAAATGCGCAAGGAAGACAGCCCAAGCATTGCTGGAATGGATTTCACAACCGGCGACCTGAATGCTTTGATGAGGTATATTAACGAGAGTGAGATCGCGTATCGTATGGTCGAAAACGGAGTCGCGTTGTCCGACCAATCCCTCACCGCCAATACAATCATGCGCTTCTTTGAACGTCAGTAAGGTTGGTTGTGAAGAAAGATCCGAGAACCGCGCTGTTAAGTTCATCAACGAAGCAATGACCGCGTGGTGATGTTTGTAGTTTTTGACACATTACGGAGTACCGGTTTGCGAACCATCGTGTTGTTCCAAAGAAAATATAACCACAATTGCAGAGACGTTTAATGGGCCTGCCAACTGGGGCCATAGCACCTATACGGCTTGTGCCAGAATTTCAGCAAGCGTAGAAACCGCGAGTGTTCTTGCATCCCGCGCCGACGCAATCAAACCAACCGGTCCGAACAATCTGGCACGGTCTTGTGGGCGTAATCCCAGTCTTTCCAATTCCAACAGTCGCGAATCCCGCGCTCGTTTGCTGCCCTGTGCGCCAATATAAAACGCATCGGACGTCAAAGCATCGGCCAGAATCCCCGGTTCCCAATCGTGGTCGTGGAAAAACAAAATGACCGCGGTTCTGGGATCTATTTTCACATCATCTGGGATTGATTTTTGGGTCAGATGCACGGTTTTCCCACCAAAGCGTTCCGCTTCTTGTAAGGTTTCAACATCTGGCGACAGCAACAGATTAGGATACCCGCTTGAGGTTACCAGAGCCGAAAAAGTGCTGGCCTCGGGGCCTTTTCCGAAGATCAGAAACCGCATGTCAGGTTGGAAATGCGCTTTGAACACCCCATCGGCCAGCTCGGTGACGGAGGTTTCTGACAGGGCCATTTCCGCCGTCGTAACGTCGATTTCCAAGGTGCTGGGAACACGCAAACTACGTTTCTGCTCTAGCTGCTTTAACACTGTTTTGTTGGGACGCGGCACAATCAAAATATCCAGACCGCCCCCGCAGGGCAGCTGGATGTCGAAAAAGGGGGACCCATGTCCATAGCGAATGCTGACCGGGTCACCGGTTTCGAGCGTTTTGAGAGCATGCTGGGCAATATCAGACTCGATACAGCCCGAAGACAGGGTCCCGATACGTGTGCCGTCATCCAGAATGGCCATCGTGGCGCCCAATGGACGATAAGACGGGCCTTCGATCCCAATAATGATCGCTAGCGCCGCTGCTCCTTTGTAGCGAAGGGTCTCAGTTATTGCGTCACGGCTTGCGGCCATATCGAAAGAGGATGTCATTAACATTGGGAAATCACCTTTGCTGCGTATGGTGATCGGCCGAAAGACAGGTCACATTTCGCATGAATTACAGGCAAGGCGTTGCCCGCTATTTTGCGGACAACGCAGAGTTTTCTTAAACGAAATCAACGCCGTTGTAGATCATCGGCAGATGCGTGATCGCAGGGCGTCCTGACGCCGCGATCGCGTTCCCCAATGCAGGGCCCGCAGGTGGCAAGCCGGGCTCGCCAATGCCGCTGGGGGCTTCGTTGGATTTCACAACATGCACGTCAATCGCTTTGATGTCGGTGATCCGCAGCGGTTCGTAATCCGGGAAGTTTTGCTGCACGACAGCACCGTCTTCCAGAGTGATCTCATCGCGCATGATGTGCCCGACGCCGTAACCGATGCCGCCTTCGACCTGCGCCTTGACCACGTCAGGGTTCACAGCAACGCCACAATCGACAACGGCTGTGTATTTTTCAATCTGAACATAGTCGCGGTCATTGATCGAGATTTCGCAAACCTGGGCACAAAAGGTGCCAAATGATTTGTGAACCGCAACGCCATGATAGTGGCCCTCGGGCAGATCTTGGCCAACCCCGGCTTTTTCAGCGACCTCACGCAGGACATGTGCCTTGCGCTGATGATCCGCTGAATCCGAGTCCAGATGGGCGAGGCGAAAGGCAACAGGATCTTGACCCGCCGCCGCCGCCGCAACATCCATCATGGTTTCCGTTACATAAGCGTTGTGATTGTGACCCACCGACCGCCAATAGGTGGCGGTTGTTGATTTGCCGGCGTCCGTCAATCCCACGTGCATTTCAGGAATGGCATAAACAGAATGTGCCGTACCTTCGATGGAAGAATGGTCAACGTCATCGCGCACAAAGAAATCCTTGAAAAGGCCGTCTTTGGCAATTGCATGCCCTGCAACCCGATGATCCCAACCGATGATTTTGCCATCTTCGTCCAGACCAATACGCGCTTTGTGTACAAAGGCAGGGCGGTACCAGCCACCTGTGATGTCATCTTCGCGTGACCAAGCCAGTTTCACCGGACGTGTCCCATCCGTCATGGAATAGGCCAGTGTGACTTCGGTTGCGTAGTCCATATCGATGGTAAAGCGGCGACCGAAAAAACCCCCGGCATAGATCGTTTTGACTTGAATTTTCTCCATCGGCAGGCCGAGGATCTGATGCATCAACTGGTGATCACCTGTCTGGTTCTGCGTACCATCATACATGATCACGCCCCCATCTTCCGTCGGAGCGATGGTCGCGGACAATGGTTCCATAGGCGCCTGCGCCAGCAGAGGGAAATAAAACTCGCGTTCGACAACTGTTTTTGCGCCATCAATCGCCGCGTTTGCTGCGTCCAGGGTGACTTCTGTTCCCTGATACCGAGGCGCAGTATTCACAGCAGCCAAAAGCTCTTCTTTGATGTCCGCGCTGCTGCGGCTTTCTGCATTCGTGTCATCCCAGACCACGTTCAGGGCGTCCCGTGCCTGAAATGCCGCCCAAGTGTTTTCTGCATAGGCAACAACGCCTTTCCCGTTTGGCAACGCTTTGGCCATGATAAATCCGGGAACGTCTTTGGATGCAGTGTCGTCAAACGAACTCACGACGCTGCCTAACTTTGGCATGCGTTTGACCGCAACAACCATCTGGTTGTCCAGCTGAATGTCCATCCCAAAGACCGCTTGGCCGTTAATCTTTGCGCTGCTATCCAACCGATTTTTTTGCGGGTTTCCGATCTGGGTCCACTCTTCGGGGGCCTTCAGAGTAGGCTTTGCTGGAACCTCAATGCCAGCCGCTGTAGACAAGAATTCGCCAATGGAGCCTGTTTTTCCGGCTCCAGAAATAACGCCATCTTTGAGAACCAGTTCACTGGCGTTTACACCCCAATCTATGGCCGCGGCTTGCAACATCACTTCACGCGCGGCTGCGCCCGCTGTGCGATACTGCATGAACGAATTCGCCAGCGCGGTTGAGCCACCGGTCCCTTGGAACCCAAAAAACAGGTTGCTGTATACATTTATGTCCGCCGGCGCTGTTTCAAACTGAATGTCTGCCAGCTCCATGTTCATTTCTTCGGCAATCAATGTGGACAGGCCTGTCGCTGCACCCTGTCCGCCTTCAAAGTGCTTGATAATCGCCGTAACGGTACCGTCTGCGTGGATCTTGACGAACGGGGTGATGTTGCTGGATTGCACAGGTGATGAGGCCAAGCCCCCGTTTGGTGTTGCACCAAAGGCAAGAACGGCCACAGATGCGCTGGCACCCTTTAGAAAATTGCGGCGCGATGTTTCGATGGTCATAAATTAACCCTCCAGGATTTCTGCAGCGCGTTGAACGCCACTGCGAATGCGTTGATACGTCGCGCAGCGACAGGCGTTGCCGTACATGTAATCGTCGATGTCTTCGGCAGAGGGATTTGCATTTTCCGTCAACAGACCAACCGCGGACATGATTTGGCCGGACTGGCAATATCCGCATTGCACAACATCAAGCTCTTTCCACGCCTGTTGAACAGCAGCGCCAACGGTAGAGTTTTCCATGGCTTCGATCGTCGTGATTTCGGCGTCCTGAATGTCTTCGACAAAGGTCTGGCACGACCGCGTCGGCTGTCCGTCAATATGGACGGTACAAGCGCCGCAGGCCGCGACCCCGCACCCGAATTTGGTGCCTGTCATTTTCAGCTCATCCCGCAGCACCCACAAGAGCGGCGTTCCGGAGGCTGCATCAACAGAGCGCTGTTCTCCGTTTACCTTTATTGAAAGCGTCATTCGGTTTCTCCAGTTTAGGTTTGATACTTTTGCGTTGATGGAAACCCGACTTCGGGTTCATCAGCGTCTTTGGATTGATTGCGGCATAGCGGCATGGCCTGTTGGGCAGGTGCCGACAGTTATTTTCTGTGGGTTTCTCTGTATTGGGTAATTTCGTACTATATGGTATTAAATAGTAAGGCAAGTATAAAATACCGACCGGAATAAAACCGATATTCGTGCCGTAGACAAAAGTCCGGGCCTGCACAAAGCTTACAACTTAACAAGTTGTTACCGACACGGTTTCAAAGAGATGACGGCTTGATAATGACGCATTACTTTTTGTTGACGTCGCAGGCAGATTGACAGAGCGCAGGGGAAAAAATGCCCCCGCGACAAGCCATCTGTTATGGGCGATTAACCGGCCGCTTTAGGGCGCACCAACACGCCACAGCAAAAACGCCCAGAACGAATGTGGGGATGTCTTGATCGCGCCAATAATTAAAATGATCCCTGCGGTCAGATCAAAGGCCACAAAGGCATAGCGCGCGGCATCTTCGATGTTAATGCTGATCGCATACACCGTTGCACAAGACGCAAAAACGCTAACCATTCCGTTCCAGAACAGGACGGGCGCGCGCGCAGGAAAGTTACGGGACGCCCAAACAAGCAGGGCAGACGTCATGATCAAGAACCCAGCCAGCGCAAAGGAAATTGAAAAGCTTTCGGGTGTCGGGTTCTGGATCGCTGTTGCGATGATGGTGGGCGCAAACAAAACCATGTTCAACGCGGCTAGGACGATGACTGCAATTTTAAGCATTTTTCTCTCTTATTTGGGGGTAGGGTTGTGGGTCAGTCCAACTGGGGAAACTTTGGTCGGCGGGGAATGTGCAAACGAATTCACGTTTTGGGTCATGGACCACGACGCACCTAGCCAACGCCAAGCACCGAACCCCAATCCTGCAAAGCCGATGTGAGGTTTTCCTCCAACCCGAGTTGATCGAGTAGTTTAAACAGATATTTACGGTGCACGGTGACAGAGTGACGATCCGGGCCATGGCTTTCGAGACTGTCGATGCCGTCCGTACTGATCACATCAGACGCAATCGGGTGGCCTCTGCCCGATAGGTTGGACATGGCATTGCGCCACAGATGGGGCGATGTCAGGTTGCCGAGCAGAAAAACGATCGGGTCGCTTTCTTCGATAAAGGCCATTGGGCTGACAAGAACAGATGCAAATTTTTTCTTGTCGCGAAAACACGTCGTCACGGTGTGATCCTTAACGTCAGAGGAATAAGAGAAGGGGGGATTGTGGCCGCGTTCAACGCTGAAATGTGCTGGCGGAATGGCTTGCTGTTCGCGCCATCCCACCATGACTAGGCCACCTTGGTTTGGGCTAAATCGTATCGAGCCAATCGCGAATGGCGGCGCCAATTTCATCGGGTGAATCTTCTTGAATGTAATGAAGTCCGGGAACCGTTACTTCGCTCACATTCGACAGGCTCCGGGCAAAATCGCGAAGCTCTCCTGTCAGGATGATACCTGGCTCGGCGTTTACGAACAGCTTGGGAATGTCTGTTTTTCCCAGCCATTCGGAATAGGCGTCGACCACCGCAGCCACGTCTGCTGGGTCACCAGCAATCGGGATCTGCCGAGGAAAGGTGAGCATGGGACGACGGTCCTCACCCGCATTCAGAAACGGGCGGCGATACTCGTTCAGGTCTTCTTCGCTCATGTCGCGCAGAACCGCTGCAGGGATGAACCCTTCGACAAAGATATTGTTTTCCAGAACCATTTCTTCGCCTGCTGGGGACCGGAACCCTTCGAACAACGCTCGGCCTTCATCCGAAAACGAATCCCAGTTTTGCAACGCTTTCACAGCCGCTTCCATAAAGGCGATGCCTTTCAGGGCGCTTTCGTTTTTGCTGGCCCAGTCAAAGCCAAGCGACGAGCCCCAATCATGCAGCACCAGCGTCACGTTTTCGGTTACGTCCAGTTGTTGGAGCAATGCAAATAAGTATTTGCGCTGTTCGGCATAGGTGTACCGATCCGGGCCGCTGTTTTCGAGTTTGTCACTGTCGCCCATCCCAATCAGATCGGGTGCGATCAGGCGGCCTTTGCCCGCAAGATATGGCATGATGTTGCGCCATAGATATGACGATGTCGGATTGCCGTGCAAAAAGACGATCGGGTCGCCTTCACCTTCTTCGATATAGGCCATCTGGTTGCCAAAGACGGTTGCGAATTTCTTTCTATCCCGAAAGCTGGACATGGGTGTTCCTCGTGTGATGGAAATGGAGAAGCGTTCAGGCACACGGCCTGTTCTACCGAGACGCCCAACTATATCGGCGCGCCCCGCATTTTACTGTGATCAGGTTCAGGTTGCCCCGGCTTAGGATTGCAACGCTGAGATTTTCGCGGCCGTTTCAGACAGCGTCTTTTTGAACGGCATAGGCGTCCAGCCAAACGTTTTGCGCGTCGCTGAATTATCACCGCTCAGGTTCAGGCCAAGCCATCCCACCATACCGCGAGCTTCATTGTCGAAAATCGCGATGATGCGCATAAGAAAATTGGGGGCAAGGCGGGTGCTTGGACCCGTATATCCTGCGTCCTTCAACATCTGTGCAACATCTCGAAAACTTCTGGCTGGTGCGTCGGCGACAAGGAACCTTTGGCCTGCCGCTTCGGGTGTTTCCAGCGCTTTGACATGCAGGGCTGCAACGTCGCGCACATCCCCCATAGGCATGGCAACCTTTGGGACCATTGGCATTTTACCGCTCAGCATACGCGCGATCGAGGACAGGGCCTCGCCCGAGAAATCATCCCCCACAGGCGGCCCAAATGTGGCACCGGGCGCAATGACGGTCAGCTCCAGATCGGTTCCGGCGGCTTCGTTTTTGATGAAATCCCAGGCGGCGCGCTCGGCCAATGTCTTGCTCTTGAGATAGGCGCTCATTTTTGGCGCGTTGGTATCAGTCCAGTCGTTTGGGCCAATTTCGCCCGTCAGCTTGCTGAACATTGCGCCTGCTGAGCTGGTCAAAACGACCCGTTGAACACCGGCCTTTTTGGCGGCGCGCATGGCGCGCAATGTGCCCTGAACCGCCGGGACAACGATCTCGTCCTCGTGTTTGGGGGCCGCAGAGATAAAGGGCGAGGCCACGTGCATGATATAATCCGCGCCCGTTGCGGCTTCGTCCCAGCCCTTGTCTGAGCCAAGATCCAGCTCGACGATTGTCAGGTTTGAGACATCAACAGATGCAGCCGTCAGCGTATCGCGCACTTGCTGCTCTTTTCTTTTGCTGCGAACCGAACCGCGGACAATGTATCCTTGGCTCAGCAATTCTTTGGCGCAGTGCAGTCCAATAAAGCCGGAAATACCGGTTAATAATACGGTTTTCGTCATCGGTCACTCTTTCTTAGAATCGCCAAAATGGCGTACTGTCTTCAGTTGCTTTGCAGTGTACTAGGTGGTATCAAACTGGAAGGCAATGATAAAGTACTGGATGGTATAAAAGAATATGTGTGCTCAGCAAAAAACCGCCCTCAGAGGCCGCCCAAAGACGCTTGATCGCGATCATCTTATTGAAATCGCAAAAGAAAGTTTTTGGGTTGAGGGGGTGACAAATGTCTCAGTCAATGAGATTTGCAAGCGCGCCGGGGTTTCGAAACCAGGTTTGTACCGGGAATTTGGCAACGAAGACGGTTTGAAGCTAACGGTTCTACAAAACTATCGTGAGCATAATTTGGTTCCGCTTTATGAGGCAATCCAAGCTGACAGGCCTTTCGCTGACAACGTCACCGCTTTGTCAGAATTGCTTCTATCCCATCAGGCGGAAACAAACCCGCCAAGGGGATGCCTCTTGCAAGACATGACAACTGTGCGCGCGCAGATGGGCGAAGCGGCCGCTGATGCGATTGGAGAATATCGCGCAGAGAGCCTGCGGGAGTATGAAAATTGGGTTGCCCGTGCGCGCAAGAACGGAGAGATTTCAACCTCACTGACAGATACTCAGGCCGCAGCCTATATCGACTTGCAACTCGCCAGCGCCATGGTGTTGATCAAACGTGAATCCCCAGTTTTAGCAATAGACACGTTTTTACGAACGGCATTTTCTGTTTTTCAGTGAATGCACAATTCAAAGATGGGGAGCTGAAGACAGGGCATTAGAATAGCGCTGTTTGAGATCAGCCATGCAACAAGGTCTTGCTGTTTGAAAAGAACTCAATAAACGCTCGGGACTTTGGCGGCAGATAGGTCTTTTCTTGATAAACAAGGAACAAGTCTCTTGAGACGGGCTCCCAATTTCCAAGCGTCAAGCTGACAAGCGATTGATCTTCTAAACGGCGTTCAACCAAATGATCCGAGAGATAGGCCAGGCCCATTCCTTCCAGCGCCATCTCCAGACACAAGGTCAGGTCATCACTTGCAATGTTACCACTTGGTTGCACCTGAAGAGACCCCTCATTCGTATGTGAAAAGACCCAAGGTGCTTCAAATCCTGCAATGTGGGACCGGATGCAGGGCCAGTTTGCGAGATCCATTGGATGGCTTGGCATCGATTTGCCTTCGAGAAATGATGGGCTCGCGACGACAAAATTTGACATGGTTCGAATCCGGCGAGCGACGACTGACGAATCCGCGAGCGGACCAACCCGAAAGGCAAAATCAATGCGGTCATCAATGAGGTTTTGATATCGGCCTGTTCCTTCGAAGCGCAAGCTTATGTCAGGGTAGGTGCGTTGAAACCGCGCGAATTCAGATGAAAAATTTTTCAGCACCGTAGCGGGCCCAGAGACACTGAGCACGCCCTTGGGTGAATGTGTTTTGTCCGCCGCGGAATCTGTCAGCTCGTGCAATGATGCCAACACCGCTTCGGCCTTTGGAAGAATGGCCTCACCGGCCTCGGTCAAAGACTGGCTTCTGGTTGTTCTATATAAAAGAAGCACACCTAACTCGTCTTCAAGCGACTTGATCTTGCGGCTCACAGTTGTTGTTGGCTGGTTCAGATGTCTGGCGGCTTCGGCAAAACTCCCGTGCCGCACCACCTCAACAAATACTTTCAAAGCTTCGATCTGTTTCATATTGGCCCGAAAAGTGGGATGATTAATTCCAAATCCACTAACTAATCCAAGCAAACGGGACAAGCTATATCTGCAGAAATCGAAACGCGGCGAGGCCGCAACATTCAAGGAACTGCACGATGGATATTCTCGTATTTGGCGCGACCGGTAACACAGGGTCGCTGATCGTGAACCAGCTGAAAGAGAAACAAGCCAATTTTGGCGTTGCCGTCTCAAAAGAAGGCAAGAGCGACGGTCTGGGCCTTGAGGCATCTCAATCCCGCGTTGCAAGCTATGACGATCAAGCCAGCCTGAGCGCTGCAATGGCTGGTGTTGAAACCATCTATATTGTCATGCCGATCAGCCCGAATATGGTGCCGTGGACAGAAAATGTTATTGCGGCAGCCAAGGAAGCGGGCGTTCAGCGCATTGTAAAACAATCTGGTTTGAACCCAAGGCTGGACGCAACATCTGATCTGATCCGCGACCACGCCGAAACCGATCAGATGATCGTAGATTCCGGTGTCGACTACACCATCCTGGGTGCAAATAGTTTCTACCAGAACTTTTATGGCAGCGTGCCATCCATTCAGGCAGAAGGCGCATTTTACGGCCCGTTGGGTGACAAGGCTTACAGCAACATTGACATCCATGATGTCGCCGCTGTCGCCGTCGAAGTCCTGACAAACGAAGGTCACTCTCAAAAGATTTACCCGTTGACCGGACCTTCGGCATTGACCTCTGCAGAGCAGGCAAAGGCGATCTCGCAAGCGTCCGGAAAAGAGGTGAGTTTTGTCAACGTACCCAAAGACGCATTCGAAGGCGCACTCAATGGTGCCGGATTGGATGCTTGGACTTCCAAAATGCTGGCGGAGGCGTCCGAATGGTTCGCAATTGCTGATTACGCGTCAGTTACCAACAATGTCGAAGCCATCCTTGGCCGTCCGGCGCGCTCTTTTGAGGACTTCGCTCAAGAGCTGGCGCATGTGATCAACAAAGATGCGATTGAAGCTGATATGTAAGTGCTGCGGTCGTAATATATCGGGCCGATCCCGTTTGGGTCGGCCCGAAAATCTCTGAACTTACAGGGCGGGGGCGCCCTTTATGGACCAGAGGAAAACCTAGACAAGCTACCCCAACAACGCTCGAGGCTTGTTGAGTTTGGATTGCATGGCATGTTGAACGGAAATCCGATTACCTCTGGTATTAGCAAGAACGCCCAGAGACCTTAGCGCCGGGAATTTTCGTCCGTCGCCCGGACCATTGCGTGCAGCTAGGGTCTTAATTTCATGGTGTTTTTGTGTTCAAAATGGCGACATCAGGCTTTGACTTAATTGTGAAAATTAGACAGAAGGTGTGGCGGATTTTTCTGGTTCAAAAACGACGGCTTAGAAGCGCATCAAGAGAGGTTTCGGCGCGTAAACCCATCCAGTTCCTGCAATGTGATCAATTCCTGTTGGAGGCGTTCGTCGACATCCAAATCCACACGGGGCTTGGCTGCGTTTGGCGACACCACAAAAACCGTTGTGCTGGTGCATGGCGCCTTTGCTGACGGGGCATCACCGTCACCTGCGACTGGCAACAATCTGCTAAACGCAGACGTTGCCAGCGATGGGTTTCACGCCCTTAATAGGTATAGCTGATCACCAATCCAGACGTCGTCTGCGTTTCGGATCCGCGTTCCTGCACAATCGAAGAATTGCGCACGTCACCGGCGAGCTGGTCAAACGAAGCAAAGCCAACAAGCGCGACATTCTGATTCAGAGGAACATAAGCCGATGCATTCAGGCCGTATGACATGATACCGCCACCTGCATCATATTCGCTGATCCCAGATGCGGCTGATTGATCCGCTGAGACATCAAAGAATGTGCTCGTGTAGCTGTCATCGGCGAAACTGGCCGATGGGCCAAACGATATGACCGATTGTTTGCCAAACAGGTCAACCGGGGCGTTATAGTTGACATCAACGTCGCCAACGAACCCGTCATGCCCCCCATCGATGCCTTTGCGCACCGCAAGTCTGGCTTGCAGGTTTCCGTGGGTGTATTCGAAATATCCACCGATTTCGGCGGTTTCATCAATGTCGCCCAATCCTTCGATTTCAGAACGTGCACCGTTGGACAGAACCAATGCGTGGCTGGGCGGGGTGTCTTCGCGGCCAGCATCATAGGTCAAAATCGCACCGGCGGTCAGATTGTCGTCTTTGTAGAAATCATACGACACCCCATCGAGCAGAGAAATGTTCAGACGGTCGCCGACGGAAACAGAAATATCAGGCAGCGCGTAGGTCGATGTTTCACCACTGCCAAGGAAGGTTGGCGCTGACACGACGCCCCCCGAAACGGTGAAATAGATGTCATGCCCGGCAAAGGTGTCTTCGGCGGCGTCTTGTGCTGCGACACTGATAGCTTGAAGGATCAGGGATGTCGCGGCGATTGTTAGGATCGTTTTCATGGTTTTCTCTTTGTTCGGCGCGTGTTTCGCGCATTGAGTGATTTTTGCGGCTCAGTGAGGTGAGCCATTAAGGTGAGGGATGATTTGGGTGGATTTTGTGGGCTGGCCGATAGGGCGCGGGTTCAAACCCCGGCCATCTGCGGGCGGCGTGATTTGGTAAACAGGATGCGAACCAGCCAAAACAGCATCAGCACGATGATGATCAGTTCGGGCAGGGATAGAATGCCGCTGTCGCGGATCACTTCTGGGAAGGCATCAGCGCCCGGTCCGGTAAAGGCCGACCCCGCGGCGATGAAAAACCCGATACACATGCGCCAAACATGCTGTGCGATCCGGTGTTTGTAAGACAGGGTTTTATGCAACAGGACGAGGATGTCATTGAACAAAGCAACCCCCGCCATCCCTGCCAAGAAGAAGTAGTCCGCCGCGGCAAATCCTCGCAAAATCTGATCCGGCAATGTTTGGGCGCAAAACCCGGCTGCGACCAAACCCAGCGTGTTGGCGAAGTTCACAAAGCTGATGGTCATGAACAAAGCCCCGCGATGCCCGGTCCGCGCCTTGGCCAGAAACCAGCCGCTCAGCACCAGGGTCATGCCCAGCACCCCGGCGTGAAACGTGATGAAAAAGCTGTCAAACTTGATCAGGCCCAGCATCGCGCCAAGGAAGGAAGACAGCGCCATGGCCACGGTAAAGATGCGACCGGCATTGACGTGGTTTTTAGCCCCTTTACGGACGGCGAATGTGACGGCGCCCATCACGACGGCGATGGCTCCGGATGTGATATGTGCAAAGGTGGTGAATGTGACGAATACAATCATTGGGATTCTCTATCGTTGTGGCCGAATGTTGACTGGCCGTGAATTTGAACCCTGTTTGGCTATAAATATTGCCCCTGTCGTCCGCGCGGGACGGCGCGTACAATTATTCGCACACATTCCGGGACGTTTTTCACGTTGATGCCGACGCAGAATTGCGCCTATCAATCGGTATGTTTACCGACGGAGCCATAGCCATCTCTGCTGCCTGTTTGGGCATTGCTCTGGCCGGGGCGATGTCCGCGATACGCAGCCCACAGGACAGGTTTGCGCGTCTGTTTCTCACGCTGGTGTTTGGTGTTTTAGGCGGCATCGTTGCAACGCCGCTCGTGTTTAAGTTCGCCCCATCCATGTACGGATTTTACCTGCCGGTTGTGATGGAACTGCTGCTAATTCTGCCGCCGACTGTGTTTTATTACGTGTCCTCAAAGACAACCGAACTGCAATCGCTGGCCATTCACAGACGGCACGCCATTTTGCCGATTGTTGGCAGTTTGGTGATGATCGGCTACTGGTTTCAGCCCGCCGATGCCCAAAAAATGATGTTCATTGAGGGCGAGCTGCCGGATGGCTTCATGCCCTCAACGCTGGTTTTGGCAACCTTTGTTCTGATTTTCTGTTGGGTGGTGTCATCGTTTGTTTATCTCGTCGCAACCCTCAAACGATTGCGCGCCTATCGGGTAAAGCTGCGGTCACTTTATTCCAATCTTGAGGACCGCGAATTGTGGTGGCTTGACTGGTTTGTGATTTCGATTGTTACGTTATGGGCCGTCACTGCGGTCACGTTTGTTGCGCACAATACCGGGTTTGATTGGGTCCTCGTAGAAGAGCTGATGTACAGTTTGACCGGGTCTCTGTTGCTCTTTGTTATGGCCTTTGCGTCGATCACCCCCCCTGAAACAGCGCCCGAACAGCCCGACGAACCTAATGAGCCCAATGAGCCAAACGGCACGTCAGAGGCAAAATATGCGCGATCTGCCCTGACGGCGACGCATGCCGAACAGCTTGCCATGCGGATCACATCGGCCATGGCAAAGGATGCGCTGTATCTTGATCCCAATCTGTCGTTGCAAAAATTGTCACGTCACGTGGGGGCATTGCCCAATCAGGTGTCTCAGACGCTCAATGAACAGATCGGATCGACATTCTTTGATTATATCGCCCATCACCGGATTGAGGCTGCTAAACCGCTCATCCTAGAAGGGGCGGCATCGACGTTGACGGTCAGTTTGGATGTCGGATTTAATTCGCGTTCAACATTCTACAAGGCGTTTAAACGGGAAACCGGGATGACCCCCAAATCCTACCGAGAAGCGATTGCCAGCACGGTCTAGACGGGCAGGCGGCTGCACGTCTGCACAACATTGGGGTGACGAATGTCTGTTGGACAACACGTCCCGGTTCCATGGGAGTCATTGATGTTTTGCAACAGCCTGTAACACCTGAAACAAGAAACCAATCGGGCGACGCGGTGCGTCCGTTTGGTTAAAGCTGCCAATCACATAAATGTCGCGGTCCGGCGTATAAAAGGCAAATGTCCCACTGGCGCCAGAATGCCCGATCAGTTCAGGGGTGGCGCGAAACAGCGTCATCCAGTGGGGCAGTTTGATCCGCATCAGGCCATAGCCATATTGCAGCGGGAAAAAGAGCCGGTTCCATTGGCGCATCTGCGCGTGTCTTTCTGGTGTGAACAGCTGGCTTGCGAAATATGCGCGCAAAAAGATCAGCATATCGTCCAAGGTTGATATGATCCCGCCATCGGGCCCCATGCTTTTCAACATCTGCGGAACCTCCAAAACGGTGTCTTTGTGATAAACCGGCAATCCAATGTCGGTGCCGTCCATTACGGCCGTTTGTGTCAGGCCAAGGGGCGCGCATATCCGTGTTTGCAACGCCTGATCAAACGTTTGCCCCGTCACTGCCTGAATGACCGCACCCAGCAACTGAAAATTAGTGTCGGAATAGTACGACCGCCCCTGCTCGGGCGCGGCTTGTGAGGGCAGGGCCCGTGTCATTTGCAATACATCATTTAGATCGTAATTGCGGTCATCGCCCTGTTTCAGATCCTGGGCCAGATCGGATTCATAATAGTCCGCCAGACCAGAGGTTTGATGTAGCAATTGGCGAACCGTCAAATGGGCGCTGTAATCATGCCCCTTTACCACATGTAACCCCGTTAGATCGACGTCGGTTAGGATGCGCTGGACCGATTGGCCCAGATCAATCCGCCCCTCATCAGACAATTGCATAACAAGGGACGCGGTGAACATTTTCGAAATACTCGCAATGGCAAAACGCGTCTGTTGTTTGGCGGCGCCAGCGCTGCCTTTGAAATCCACCTGACCATCGCCAGAGTGCACCCGCAGGATCACCGCATGGGTCTGTGCCTTTTGACATTCCGTATCGATCAAGGATTGAAGCGCATGATTGAGTGTCATTGATCAAAGCTTTCTTTGGGGCGGGCGTGGTCCATTTCGAACGGGGCGCGTTTGAATATGAGCGACAGGCCGATTGCAATAAACCATGCGATGGCACCCAGCCCAAATAGGGCCCCGGTTAAATCCCCAATTGCCGGGATCACGGTCATCAAACCGCTGGCCCCGGTCAGCAAACCCAAAACGTTGGTGATTTTTCCAAGGCTGCGCCCGATCCAACCGGCAATGCTGACGCAAAGGATCCATATCCCCCCGGCGATTTCATTGCCTCCACCCAATCCGAGTTCAACGGCGTGCAACGTTTCCCATAGGGTCACTGCGCGATCGATGTCCGTTGCCGCAATGATGGCCGCGCGTTCCACTGCAACATTTGCGATCATCCCGGCCCCCATCACCAGCGCGCACCAGATCAATCCAAACGCACGGGTCATCCCAGCCCAGTCTTTGGTCGGAGGACATAGCCGCGCATGCAGCGCCACCACCAAAACCGCCAATGCCAGCGCATTCAGGATATAGATCACGCTGTTCCATAGGATCAGAAACGACGGATTGACCTCAATAAAATGAATGACAGCGCGGGGATCCAGATCCGCCGTGCCAAATCCCAATGGGGCCAAGTAAGTGACAAGAAATGCAAAGCCGAACAGATAGGTTGCCGCGCAAATGAGGCTTGCCAGACCGCCAATTGTTTGAAGTTTCATGGGCTCTCTCCAATAGATGTTTGAAATAGTGAACGTTTACGATTGGTCCAATTGCGTTTTGAAATGATCGGCCAATTGGCGTGTCCCAACAGATGGGGCGGTCATGTTCATTGCGCCCGCTGTCAGGAAAAACTGGGCAGGACCGGCGATTTTGCGCGGTGCAATGCGCGGCAAAACCCAAAGCGCCATGCGCCGCAACACATCTGGCAGATGGGTGATGCGTGGCTGCGTGCCCAAGACCGCAAAACATAATGCCGCAATTTCATTCTGCGTGAATGTCTGCGGCCCGCCAATGTCGGCCCAGGGCGTGCCGTGATCCACCGCGTCAAAAATTGCGGCGGCCAGATCCGCGCCATGGATCGGATTGATCCGCAACTGGCCCGAACCAAACAGCCAAACGCGGCCCGACTTTGCCATATTCAGGAAATCGGCCATGTCGGAATAATATCCCGTGGGCGCAATCACCGTGGATCGCAGATCAGCCGTTTGCAGTTTACGCACAAACGCCGCTTTGGCTGCGACCAGCGGGACATTATCCATACGGTCCGCATTCAAAACATGCACAAAGGCAAAATGCGCCACTTTGCTGCGCTGGGCCTCTTCGAGGAGGTTCACATTGGCCTGATAATCAACGTCCCAATAGCCAACGCCATCCACCTGACGTGTGATCCCCAACGCCGACACAACCAGATCGATGCCCGCCATTGTCCCCTTTAATGTTTCAGGCCACGTGGCTTCTGCTTGGAGGATGGTGTCCGCTGACAAATCGGCGCTGCGGCTATTTTTGCGGACCAGAGCCGTCACGTGCCAACCGCGCCGGTGGTATTGCGCACACAGAAACCGCCCCAGATAGCCCGTGGCCCCCGCAATCAAAACACGTTTCATTCCCCAATCCCCCTTTTGGATGCGCAGCCTGATTGCTGCCGGTTGGGGGCGGTTGTGAATGTGTGTTGCCAGCCTGTGATTGGGTTTGACCAATTGCGTTCAGGCAGGCCGACATCCTTTAATAGGGTGTCGGGCACTTGATGGCGTGTGGGCCGCTCTTGACGAGCTGCTCCTGTTAAAAGGGTATAAAGCGCCTGAAATCGGCGCGCGCGCATGTGAATGATGTCAGGCATGTCGATATCCTTACCCAACCACGCGGTGGCCGCGGCCACGCAAACATTCAACAACGATGGCTTCGCGGCGTTCATTGGCGTTCACACGCCCTGCGGCCCCCCCGGCCAAAGCGCCCGCAACTGCGCCGCCCCATGCGTTGCCGTCATCATCCAGCGCACCCAATGCGGCCCCCGCACCAGCCCCCAATGCAGCAACCCCAAGCGTTTCCTGATCAAGCTGGCTTTGATTATGTGCCAATGCCTGACAAGAGGCCAAATCGGCGCGATAGGCCGCCGTCGGCGCCCCATCCAGAATGGGTTGGTAATTTGCACCACTTTCGGCACATGCGGCCACGGTTAAACAAACGGGAATAATCATCAGAGATTTCATGTCTCAGGTCCTTTTCAACAAATTGACCGATGCAGGGCGCTGCCGATTTGGGCGGCGACCTGTCGGTATGTGAAAGGGATAAGAGGGGGCGTATTTTTGCGCGACCCAACAGGCTGGACCGGACGTACGGACAAGCTGGATCGGACTGTATTTGAGATTATTGACTATTTATCAATGGGTTGCGATTTTCGAAAATCAGCGATGTTTAGCAAATGCCCAGCGTATCAGCATGCGCAACGGGTGGTTTAAGGTTTGTGGGTCATGCGCCATTGCGACGGCGTTTGATCAGTGACCTTTTTGAAACTGGTGTTGAACGTCGATTTCGCATTAAAGCCGACGGTCTCGCTAACTTCGAGGATGGTGGCGTCGGTTTGGATCAACAGCGCACAGGCATCCCGGATGCGGCATTGGTTGACATAATCATAAAACGACATGCCCAATTTGGTGTTCAGCACCTCTGACAGATGAATGGGTGGGACCCCAATTGCAGATGCAAGGATGCGCAAATTCAGCCCGTGATTTCGCCAAAGCTGGTTTTCTGACATCCGACGTTCCAGCCGCAGGGCCAGTCGATCGATATCTTCTGATTGCAGGCCAGAACGGGCATAGCGGGATGTCGGGGCATCCGTTATGCGTGGTTCAGCTGCGGGTGCATCATCCAGAACCTGCTGTGACCAGCCGGGCAAAGGTGGGTTGGCCCGCAGCGCAAACACCCCAAACGAAACAGGTAGGGTCACATCGTATAGCAGCGACCAGATGCCATCACGTAACGATTGATACCCCATCAATTGCCGCACTTCGTCGGTGATCACGATCAACGCAAGGATCAGAATGGTCGCCACCAGACCATCCAGCCAGCGCAGTGTTTTGCCTTCTAGATCGGAAAACACATCCCGAATGTTGCGTTTGTGTTGGATCAAACGCCGGATACACAGCCCGCCATAGACAACGAGAATGACGATCCAAAGGCTCCAAAATCCGGTTTCGCCGATATCAATGAGGGTCCGGTAGCTATCCGAAACCGCCCCGTCGACCAGACCGCGCCGCACATCGCCATCTAGCAGCAATGCGGGGGCAAGACACAGAAACCCCAGCACAAACGGCAACATATGGATGGCGTCAGAACGCTCCAGACGTGGGGCGGAACTGGTCAATGCGCGGACGTAAAAATACAAAGACACCATAAAGCCGGGAATGATCACGTCGTTCCACCGAAAAAAGGCGTTTGGCGCTGTAAAAACATCTGAATAGGCAAACGAATTCAGGGCATCCAGGACATTCACCAAAAAGAACGCGATCATCGCCCAGATATGCATCCGAGAAGGGGCTTTTTCACGCAAACGTAAAATCAGACCCAACAGGACAAAAATTGAAACGGCCATGGCGCCCGCGACGCCAAGATGTTCCCAATAAAGCTGTTTCTGAATGTCCATCATGGCCCGTTCCTAGCTGTTGTCTTTTTAATGCCAATTCCCAGAAATCATAGTCAAACCGAAATCAACGGATCGCGCCGCCCTCGGGGTGTTTGTGTGTCCAAACCTATAGGGACAGGCGACTTTGGCGTTGTTGGGGGCCAATTTGGGTCGGGTAGGCCCTGATAATTAGCCACCACGATTGGACCCGATTAAAAATGAGTAGATCACCCCATGAACCGACGCACATTTAATAAACTGAGTTTGGCCGCGGCCCTTACATTGGCACCGCGCCTTTCTTTGGCACAACAGGTTTCCCACGACGTTGTTGGTTTTCAGAGCGCTGAGATGAATGACGGCGTGTTGACCGCCACCCCCCAAGGGTTTGCACGCCGCGACATCGCCGTCAGCAATGACACGTTGTTTCAGGTGGCATCCTGTTCCAAAACCGCCACCGGCTTGGCCGTGCTGACATTGGTTCGTGACGGCCATATCGACCTAGATATGCCGGTGAACCGATACCTGTCGCGGTGGCAATTGCCCGGCCCGCGCAGCGCGACAGTGACCATTGCGGAACTGATGTCACACAGTGCGGGCACCACGGTTCATGGTTTTGGCGGCTATGGTCCAACCGATGATATCCCCGATCTGCTTGAAATTCTGGACGGGCGCGGGGCTGCGAATTCGGGGGCCATACGGACCCGTCACCGGTTGTTCTGTCAATTCAGATATAGCGGGGGCGGCACAACGGTTTTGCAAACCATGATCGAAGACGTCACCGGCGAGGATTTTGCCGCCTATGTGACCCGCGCGGTCCTCAGGCCCATCGGCGCATCCCGCGCCACATTTGCGATCACGCCGCCCAGTGAATTCGCCCATGGATCCTTTGAAAACGGGCAACCGGTCAGCGGTGGTTTCATGCGCCACCCAGAGAGCGCGGCGGCCGGGCTTTGGGCGACGGCCTCTGATCTGGTGCGGCTATTTCAGGCGATCCTTGTTTCCGTGAACGGCGCCCAACACACCATTTTGCCCCAAACATTGGCGCAACGGATGATCACGCCGGTGAAACAGCAGGCCGGTTTGGGGGTGTTTGCATCGCCGGGGCGGATCATTTGGCACGAAGGCCGCAACTTTGGGTTCGATTCCATTGTGATGGCGGAACTGACAACCGGACGGATTCGCGCCGCGGTCACAAATCGAAACGGCGCAATCGAACGCTACGCTCAGAGCTTGCTCGCTCATTGATACGTGCAGGTCATGCAAATGAGTGCTTCGTTCACCCACGCCTGTTAGAATGTTCAAAAACCATAAGGTGATTTCGTGTGATGGAAGAAATCTTTGTTGAAATGACGGGCCTCGCGACGGTCACAGTTGCGGTGTTTGGCGTCATCTTTTGTTTCATGCAAACGCGGTTTACCCGCGTCAGCAAAAGTTTTGCCGCGCTTCTGGGCGTTATCGCCGTCAACAATGTGCCAGAGGCCTTTTCACAACTGATCGCAACATTGCCACGTGGCTATGCTTTGGCGGCGGACATTATCACGTGGCCCAGCTCATTCTTTCTGGCGCCGCTATTGTGGATCTATGTGTTCGTTTTGACGTCACAAGATCAGCAATGGCCCGTGAAATTACGCCGCCACCTTGTTCTGCCTAGCGTGGCGGTGGTGATCGGGATGTTGGTTCTGGCATCCCCCATATCCGTCCAAGAAGAGCTGTTCACCGGCAATCTGGAAACCTTGTCACCTTGGGTGGTCACCTTGGCGGTGTTTTTGGGGCTCTTTCAACTCGCCATTTATCTGCAGATCGCCTTTTACCTTTATTTGATCATCCGCCGGTTGATCGGCTTTCGATCAAAGCTGCGCGATGTCTATGCCAGCACGGAACAACACGAATTGCGCTGGATTTACGTCATTGGCGGTTTGGCGATTGGGTTTTGGCTGGTGCAGGCGCTTCTGTTGATTGTTGCGGTTGATCCATCAAAGACCGACGCGGTGCCGGCATTTATGATCAGTGCAAGCTTGGTTGGGTTTTGTCTGGTTGCGGCAATGACCCTTTGGGGATTGCGCCAGCGCCCCCCGCTGGACCCAGATGGCGCAGATGATCCCAGCCCAAGTTCGCCCAGCCCAGATATTGCCAGCCCAGACACCATCGGCCCAGACATCTCGCAACCGGCGGGCAAATACGAAAAATCAGCGCTCAGCCCCGAAGCCTCTGAACGTCTGACCCGCAAACTGCGCATGGCAATGGAGGTGGACCACCTGCATCGTGACCCTAATTTGTCCCTTTGGGCCCTGGCGAAACATACGGGCGCATCGTCCAACTACATTTCACAAACCCTGAACGAAATTATCGGAGAGAACTTCTTTGATTTCGTCAACGGCTACCGGATCGCAGAGGCCAAGACCCTGCTTTCGACCACCAACGAAAGCGTGTTGAACATCACCTATGATGTGGGCTTTAACGCGCGATCCTCATTCTATAACGCTTTTAAGCGCGCGACGGGGCAAACCCCCACGCATTATAGAAAAAATATGTCTCAGCGTGATGGATTGGACGACATGACCACCCCGCTGGGCGACACCTGATCCACCAAGACTGATCAGGAAAGACCGACCAACCACCACTCACGAACAACCTACCTAACCAAGCTCTTTGGCCCTGCGATGCAAGCGGGACCAAAGATCTGTTCAAATCTTGTGCGGTCAGTGCCGCATAGTTCAAGCAAAGAGAAAGACCCCAAATGAAGAGATATTTAATTCTGGCCGCGCTCGTCCTCAGCGCGTGTGACTCGCCTGCTGAAATCTCAGCCAGCCGGCAACTTGATGCGGCCTGTCTGGACGGTGATATCGTGGCATGTGCCGCAGTTCAACAAAGGGTTGATGCGCGCAATCAAACCCTCGCCACGACGGCGGCAGGGTTTTAAACCGTCCCGTCAGTGCATCCATTGCCCCCGTTCCGAGCGGTCATACCGCTTGGAACACACCCCCACTGGGGCAGGGTGTATGGACGGAAATGGGGCCGGTGGTTTGGGACCTAACCTATGCGGTTTCCCTTGCACCACACCCCTTTTAGGGTCGCAACGCCATGTGTGTTGCGCACCCGTAAAACATCACCCCGCAGCCCGGATTTCAGAACGCCACGATCGGTCAGGCCAGCCGCCTTGGCCGGGTTGGACGTAACGGTCGCAAAGGCACGCGGCAGATCATTCCACAGGTCGGCCAATTGAAACGCAGCCATCAGCAAAGCGGCCGGTACGTAATCTGAGGAAATGATATCCAGCAGATCGGCCTTGGCCAGATCAATGGCAGCCACATTGCCCGAATGCGATCCCCCGCGGATCAAATTGGGCGCCCCCATCATGGCCGCGATACCATGATCGCGACAGGCTTGGGCCGCCTCAAAGGTTGTTGGAAATTCCGCAAACCCAACGCCATTGCGCCCAGACGTCGCCACGTGGTCAACGGTGGTGTCATCGTGGCTGGCCAGCACAGCGCCCAGTCGCTTTGCCTCGGCGACGGCACCGGCTTCGTGGGCCACGCCGTATTGCGCCTGTAGGCGTTTCAGGTTGGACACATGTTCCGCAAAATCATCCTCGCTCATGCCGCGTTTTTTGGCCACATATGTGCGCAATGCATTCAGGTCGCGAAACTGCCGCTGGCCGGGCGTGTGATCCATCAGGCTCACGATGCCAACACGGTCATCTGGTGTGAACCGAGCGAGCTCTTCGAGCAGGGTTTCAGAGCAGATTTCTGCGCGCAGATGTAGGAAATGACTGACTTTGAACAGACCATTTGCCTGCGCAGACAGCAATTCATCCGCAACGGCGCGGGCATAGTCGATATAGCGTCCTTTGCCCGAATGGATGGACCCGGCGCGCAATGCGTCGAAAACAGTGGTGATCCCGACTGAAGCCAGCTCTGCGTCATGGGCAATCAAGGCGGGCAGATGGGGCCAGTCCACTTCGGGGCGGGGTTCCAGATGTCGTTCCAGATTGTCGGTATGCAGTTCGATCAATCCCGGCGTCACAAAGTCGCCTTCGCAATTGATCGCCCCATCGGGGATATGATCGCCTTCTGTGATGTCGGTGATCATTCCGTTTTGAAGGGTCACGGACCCCAAAATAATCTGATCAGCCAGAACCAGCTGGCCATTGGCAAGGCAAACATCACCCGCCGTGGATGTCCCTGCGGTGGGTGATTTTTCTGATGGATCAAAAGGGTAGTTCATGACCAATACTCGCGTTGCGATCCCATACATATCACCACATTTCGGTTTTTCGAAATTAGGAATTTGCGACAGGTCTGTAACATTTTGATCGTTTGTCGGATCGGCAAAATAAGGGGCAACAGGGGCCCGCCGCAGGTTCGATGCTGGGATCGCAAATCAGACATTGAATAAATGATGGTCATTGCAGAAATTAGCTGTATTCAAAACTTATCAATCGGGTGTGCGTCGGGGCGATCCTGACCGGTCACACTTTTTTATCGATGCAGCATTGCTGAACAAACAGAGGAATTCCCCAAATGGCAGAGATTAAACGACATCATGTCGGCCCCCGCATGAGCCAGATCGTCACCCATGGTGATACGATTTATCTGGCAGGTCAGGTTGGCACGGCGGGTGCCAGCGTTGCGCAACAAACGCAGGATTGCCTAGACAAAATCGACACTTTGTTGGCCGAAGTTGGTGTCGACAAAACCCGTCTGTTGCAGGTCACCATTTGGTTGGCCGACATGGCTGATTTTGCAGCCATGAACGAAGTTTACGACGCTTGGGTACCGGCTGGTCACGCTGCTGCGCGCGCTTGTGGCGAAGCAAAACTGGCCACGCCAGATTTCAAAGTGGAATTCATCGTCACCGCCGCATGTGCGTAATTGCGACATATAAACACGCGGCCGTCCCGCATGGTTTGGGCGGTCGATTACCGGGATTTGCGGGCAATGATCCAGGTCGGATTATAGGTCAGCGACACGCCATTTTCATCCGCAAACAGGGATTTATAGACGTCGCTGAACGCGGCCAGTCGGGATTTGGTCCATGTGGATTGCGCCCGTCCGTTCACCCCGGTTTTGCGCAAATGTTTTAGCACGTCGCGCGGGGTTTCAAACGACAATGTGTTGATGCTTTGGCCAATGGCGATGATGTCTAGCCGGTCTTTGACGGCCTCGGCCATTTGCGTTGGATGCATCAGGCCGGGGGCCATGGCCGTTGATCCGACGCGGTGCAATTCACGATATTGCGCTGGGCCAAACCCCGAAATCGCCAGCCATCCATCCGTCGCAAGCGCAGAGGCCGCCTGTTGTAAAAACGCCGCCGGGTCGGACATCCATTGGATCATCGACGCAGACGCGATCAGGTCCAAATTCTGGGGCCAGCTGATCGACCGCGCATCCCCACACAAAAAATCTGCCCCGGCTTGCTGCGCTGTGGCTTTGGCTTCGGGGGATAGATCATTGACGGTGAACTGCGTGATTTCAAACTGGTTGCACAGCTGTTGCGTCAGGTGACCCGTGCCTGCCCCCAGTTCAAAGGCGGATTGAAAATGCGTCGGCGCGCCGTGATCGTGCAATTCCTGAACCAGCTTGTTTGCGATCCAGGCCTGTTGGCTGGCCGCATCGTGATAGGTGTCAAAGCTGCGGCTGAAACTGCGTTGCACACGTTTGGAAAGCGGGTCCATCAGACGATCCAATCCGCCCAGTTCTGGCCCGCTTGAAACGGGATATGCGGGGCCTGAAGGCGCTGAACGACGTGTTGTTGGGGTTTCCAAGCGGTTTCTTGGGCGCGGGTGGGAATGATCCGGTCCTGTTGCGGGATCCAGATGCGATCAAAATGCAGGTTTGGCGCAGGTCCGCGGCGGATCACCGCGTGTAATTCGGCCTGTGCGGCGTGGATATCAATCACCGGCGGCCGCGTCACCAGCCCAGCCCGGCGGCAAAATTTCGCAAAGCTGTGTTCCGTCAGCTGATCCGCCGTGGCGCGGATCAGACCCGGCGCAATTCCATGCTGATCATCTGCGGGTGATAGCGTGCCTGCCACGGCGATTAACCGGGCGGGTTGCACCCCAGATTGCGCCAGCCAATGCACCATCGAGGCCACGCCAAAGGAAAATCCAAGCATGTCGACGCGATCATAATGTGCCAGCATTTCCAAGGGGTTATCAAGCTGCGTGTAATCCTCAACCAGCAACACATCCCGATCACAGATCAGGCAATTAAACGCATCCTCGCCAAGCGCCCAACCGCCAAACACAACCAGCACATCTGCTGAATCAGATCGGGACAACCAATGATGTTTCATCACATGCCTTTGGCCAAAGAAACCATGGCGGCGGTGACTTGGCTGAGTTGATCGCTGGAAATGACATAGGGGGGCATGCAGTAAATATTTTGGGCAAAGGGGCGCAACCAGACCCCGGTTTGTGGGGCCATTTGATGGGCCACCGACGGATCAACCCAGTCGTGCATTTCGATCACGCCAATGGCGCCCAGAACCCGCACATCTTTGACGCGGGGCAATTTGCGGGCAAGGGCCAGTTCCTGTGTCATCTGGTCCGCGATGGCGCTGACTTGGGTGCGCCAATGGCCCGCCGCAATCAGATCCAGACTGGCTGTGGCCGCCGCGCAGGCCAGTGGATTGGCCATATAGGTGGGGCCATGCATCAGAACGCTGGCGTCGCTTTCGCCGATGCCGCGTGCGACCGTTTCGGTGGCGACGGTGGTGGCCATGCTGATGTGACCGCCGGTCAGCGCCTTGCCCAGACAAATGATGTCAGGGACGATGTCGGCATGGTCCATCGCAAACAATTTGCCCGTGCGGCCAAACCCAGTGGCGATTTCATCCAAAATCATCAACACGCCGTGGGCTTTGCACATATCCCGCGCCTGTTTCAGCCAGTTGGGGTGATAGAAATACATCCCGCCCGCGCCCTGAACGACGGGTTCAATGATCAATGCCGCGATCTGCGTACCTTTGGTGTCCAGCAAGTGTTGCAACGCGCCAAGCCCGTTGACCGCCGGATCATCAGACCAGTCCTGCGCAATCGTAATCGGGGGGCGGGGCAGAAAATGCTGGACGGATAGCGCCCCGCGAAACAACCCATGCATGCCATTTACCGGATCGCAGACGCTCATCGCTTTCCATGTGTCGCCATGATAGCCGCCGCGAATGGTGGCAAATTCGACGCGGTTTTCGTGGCCCATCGCCTTTTGGTATTGGACCGCCATTTTCAGCGCAACTTCGATCGAAACCGATCCGCTGTCGCAATAAAATATCCGGTCCAGCCCCTTTGGCAGCAAATCCACCAAACGACGCCCCAATTCAATGGCCGGGTTATGGGTCAGACCGCCAAACATCACATGGGGCATCTGGCCTATTTGGTCCTGCATCGCACCAACGATTGACGGATGGTTATGGCCATGCACCGCACACCACCACGACGACATCGCATCAATCATCTGCCCGCCATCGTCGCGGGTCAGCATCACCCCATCGGCATGTGTGATCAGATGCATCGGACCGGGATCCAGCACATTGGTATAAGGGTGCCACAAATGGCGCGCATCAAAGTCCAGCGGGGTCACAGAAAGCTCCGGATCGTGTCGGTGTCAATGGCGTCAAAGGCGTCCAACAATGTGGTCTGATTCAGGTTGGGTATGTGGGGCAATCGACCCAGATGCTTGACTTTGCTCATTTGAACGATGGTTTGTTCAACATCCGGTTCAGCCTCACCGACAAACACCACGCCAGCGATAGAACAACCCGCCCCGCGCAGCGCCATCAGGGATAATGTCGTGTGATTGATCGTGCCCAGCTGCGTGCGCGCGACCAAAATCACCGGGGCCTGCCATTGCACAAACAGGTCCAGAAAATACTGGTCTCGATTGAGCGGCACCATGATGCCCCCCGCGCCTTCGACCACCAACGGTCCGTCAATCTGGGGCAGGGCCAAATCGGATAGGTTGATCTGCATGCCCATATCTTCGGCGGATAAATGCGGTGAGGCGGGCATATTCAAACGATAAGTTTCCGGCAGGACCTCTGCGCCGGACAGGGATTGGACGATTTGTGTATCTGTCGCATCCTCAAGCCCGGATTGCACCGGTTTCCAATAGCGCGCGCCCAAGGCCGCGGTCAGCCCTGCGGCAAAGACGGTTTTGCCAATACCAGTATCGGTTCCGGTCACAATCAAAGCGCTCATGCCGCTTCCTTTTGTAGATCAGACAGGGCCTGAAATAGGGCCGAAATGTCAGGTTTTTGCACATTTCCAGTGATGCAGATCCGCAACCGGGATGTCCCGCGCGCAACGGTCGGGGGGCGAATGCCGCGAATGTCAAACCCTTGGCCCTGTAGCGCAGCGGCCTGTTTCAGGGTGCGCGCATCATCCCCCAGGATCACCGGAATGATCTGCGATTTTAGCGCGGATTGCGGGATGCCATGCGCGGCTGCCTCGGTATGGGCGAATTGGATGCGATCACGGGCCATTTCCACAAGGGATGTATCCGTTTGCAACATGTCCAACACTGCCCGCACCAATGCGGCGTTAAACGGGGACGGGGCTGTGGCAAAAATAAACGGACGGGCGCGGTTGACCAATGTGTCGATCAACACCTGCGATCCGCAGATCAAACCACCCGCCACGCCAAGTCCCTTGCCGCAGGTATGTAGTGTCAGTGTTTCTGCCGCCAAACCATGGGACAACCCGCGCCCATGGGGGCCAAGGATGCCGGTGGCGTGGGCTTCGTCGATCACCAAAATCGCGTCATGCGCCACGGCCAGTTCGGACAATTCCACCAATGGGGCGATGTCGCCTTCCATGGAATAGACGCTTTCGACGGCGATCCAGATTTGACCTGTGCCGCCATTGCTGCGCCATTCGGTCAAAACACGTCGCGCGTCAGCCACATCATTATGGGCAAAGCTGTGGGTCTGAGCCCGCCCAATCCGCATGCCTTCATGGGCGCTGGCATGGACCAACGTATCATGCAGGATCAAATCCTCAGCCGCGGGCAATGTGGAAAATATCGCCTGATTGGCCTGAAACCCACCGCCCATAAACAGACATGCCTCGGCATCAAAAAATGCGGCGGCTTCTTGTTCTAATCTTTGGTGTTCGGGGTGATTGCCGCGCAGCAAACGCGACCCGCCTGACCCCAACGGAACATCACGATCAAGTGCGGCCTGCGCGGCGGCCTTTAGCGCGGGGGAATGGGTTAACCCCAGATAGTCATTGGAGGCGAAATCCAAGCCCTGTGAAGGTGCCAGAACCCGTCGGCGATGTCGGGTTTCCAGCGTTTCGAGCATGGATTTCAGTCGTTCCAATGCCTTCATTCGGCAACTTCGGGGCAGGCGTGATCCTCTGGGGTTTCGGCCTGAATGCCCAATTTGGCGAACAGAACGGCATCTGTGTCTTCTTCTGGGTTTTCTGCGGTCAGCAGGGTTTCCCCAACAAAGATCGAATTTGCACCGGCCAGAAAACACATGGCCTGCAATTCATCGGACATTTCGCTGCGACCAGCGGACAGACGCACATAAGATTTCGGCATCATGATCCGCGCCAATGCAATCACCCGCACAAAGTCGATCGGGTCGATTGGTTTGGCATCCGCCAGCGGTGTGTCCTCTTGGGGCATCAACATGTTGATCGGCACGGAATCCGGCGCAGGCGCCAGATTGGCCAATGTGACCAGCATATCCACGCGGTCTTGGTTTTGCTCGCCCATGCCCAGAATACCACCGGAACAGACCTTGATCCCGGCATTTTGGACCCGGTTCATCGTGTCGATCCGATCCGCAAAGGTGCGGGTGGTGATCACTTCGGAATAATAGCGTTCAGACGTGTCGATATTGTGGTTGTAATAATCCAGACCCGCATCGCGCAGTTTGATCACTTGGTTGTCGTCCAACATGCCCAGGGTCATGCAGGTTTCCATGCCCATTTCGCGCACACCTTCGACCATCGCCACCAGCGCATCCATGTCGCGGTCTTTGGGTTCCCGCCACGCGGCCCCCATGCAGAAACGGGTTGCGCCGCCATCTTTGGCTTTGCGGGCTTCTGTCAGAACGCGCTGCACTTCGATCAGTTTGGACGCGGTCAGTTTTGATCCATTGCGGGCGGATTGCGAACAATAGGCGCAATCTTCTGCACAGCCGCCAGTTTTGATCGATAGCAGCTTTGAGGTCTGGACTTTGTTGGGGTCAAAGTTCTGACGATGAACTGTTTGAGCCCGAAAAAGCAGATCCATCAATGGCAGATCATAGATGGCGCGCGCGGACTCTTGGGTCCATTTAGAGGAGGTGTTTTCCATAATATCAATATTATTTCCAAGTGCTGTCCGTTGGACGACTACTTATTGGACCCATCAAAAATAGCAACCGGAATCACGAAAATCACCTTTGGATCAAGGCAAATGTCACTGTTTTTTATAGCAAACTATTATGTCGCAGCGACGGTTATAAAACGGCTGAATTGAACCTTAGCGCTAACATGTCTGTCAGGGTTTTGGGCGTGATTTGACCCGTGGGGGCGGTGTCTGGGACTGGCACCAGACGGCTGGCGGATCATTTTCTATCGAAAGTGTTTGACTTCCTGAAATGTAATATCCTATATGGATATAACTTAAATGGATATTAGTTATGAGCACCCTGAACAAATACGACAAACCCAGCGTTGCGGTTGACCTCGCGATTATGACCGTTGTCCAAGGCCAGCTGAAAGTGCTGCTGGTCGAGCGGGATCAAAACGGCGTGTCTGGCTGGGCCATGCCCGGCGGGTTTGTGCATGTCGATCAATCGCTGGAAACCACGGTTGATCGGGTTCTGCGCGACAAAGTTGGGCTGGAAAACGTTCATTTTGAACAGCTTGCCACCTATGGCGCGGTGGATCGCGACCCAAGGGGGCGTGTCATCTCCATCGTTTATCTGGCGCTGTGTCCTGCGCATTTATTGCAAGAGGCGGATTTGGCAGATGTGATCGTCAACGACCCGCATGTCGCAGGTCAGGACGCGGTTGTGCAACGCAACGGGGTGTCCATGTCGCTGGCCTTTGATCACGCAAACATCTTGGGGGATGTGGTTCAGCGATTGCGCGGAAAACTCGATTATTCCCGCATTGGATTTGCCTTGCTTGATACGCGTTTTACCCTGCGCGACGTCCAAGAGGTCCACGAAGCCATCCTCGGCCGTCCCCTCAAAAAACCCCCATTTCGCCGGAAATTGCTGGATCGCGGATTTATCCGTCCAACCGGCGTATTCGAAACAGGCGGTGCCTATCGCCCCGCTGAATTTTACCAAGTTAAGCCAGAGGAGTAGAACCATGGCACAGGTCAAACGTTACATCCTTGCAAATCAATTGCGGGCAGAATCTTCGCAATACATCCGGTATTTCCGCAAAGGGAAACTGGCCAAATCCGGGCGTGGGTTGTCATTCTGGTATGCCCCCAACGGGGCCTCGCTTAGCGAAATCCCAATGAATGATCGGGAACTGATTTTCATGATCAAAGGTCAATCTTCGGATTATCAGGATCTGGCCATCCAAGGGTCGGTGATCTGGCGTGTAGGCGATGCGGATCGGCTGGGCGAACGGGTCGATTTTGGCATAGATGTCAACAAAGGCGTGCGATTGGGCAAGCCAGAGGAACAGATCAAATCTGTCCTGACCGGATTGGTGCGTGAATTTGGCGACGGCTACCTAAAGGACAAAGGTGTCCGGGATCTGCTAGAGGCCGGATTATCGCCGGTTCAGACTGCGCTTGCGGCGGGGTTTGCGGCGGATCCGACCGTGGACGCCATGGGCCTAGAGGTAGTGAGCATTCGTGTTTCTGCCCTGTCGCCCAGTTCCGAATTGTCCCGCGCATTGCAGGCGCCAACCTTTGAAAGTTTGCAGCAAAAGGCCGACGAAGCGACCTTTTCGCGGCGGGCTTTGGCGGTCGACAAAGAACGCGCCATTGCTGAAAATGAGCTGCAAAACCAGATTGAGCTGGCGACACAGCGCAAGGAACTGATTGCGCGCGAAGACGATAACGCCCGGTCCGAAGCCGAAGCCAAAGTGGCCGCCAAACGCATCATGGTCGAAGCCGAAAGCGACGCCAAGATCATCGGCGCTGAGGCAGAAGCCAGACGCATTCGGGCGGTTGAACAGGCCGCAGCGGATATGGAAAAGGCGCGTATGGCCGCCATCTCTGATGTTCCTCCTGCGGTTATGTTTGCCCTTGCGGCTCAGGAATTTGCCGGCAAGTTGCAGAAAATTGACAGTTTGAATGTCAGCCCCGACATGCTGGCAGGTCTGGTTCAGCAGGCCAAATTGTTCATGAACCCACAACCCCAGGAGAAGTGAGATGAGCCTGAACCCGCGTGTCGTTCTGATCAGCCGAGAGACTGAATATGCGTCGCTATTGGCCAAACACGGCACGCGGGGCCAAGCCGAGTTTTTTCTACAATCTCGTCAGCAAAGTCTGGCGGAATTGGAAATGCGCGATGCGCTGCAAACCTCTGCTTTGAACGCCGCCAAACAGGCGGTCCCGGCCGAGTGGTCCTTTGCGCATGTCAGCCGGGCGGACCTGAACAGGTTCTTGTTTGGACCTCAGGATATCATCGTGCCGATTGGTCAGGATGGTTTGGTTGCGAACCTTGCCAAATATCTGGATGGGCAGCCCGTGATTGGGGTATCCCCTGACCTGACCGCATCAGAGGGTGTGTTAACCCGCCACAATACCGCGCAATTGCCGCAACTTTTGAAACGGGCCGCGCATCAGGATGTTGATATCCAACACCGCACGATGGTGCAGGCGCAGGTTGGGGCCGGGCAATCGCTGTTGGCGCTGAATGAACTGTTTATCGGTCACAGATCCCACCAATCGGCGCGATATGTCGTTCAGTTTGATCAACAAGAAGAGTTCCAATCGTCCAGCGGCATGATCGTTGCAACAGGCACGGGCCTGACTGGATGGGCCAAATCCATCATGACATCGACCCACCGCGCGATCGATATCAAACCCGAAACCGACCGCGCCGCGTTTTTTGCACGGGAACCCTGGCCCAGTAAAACATCGGGATGCGCCATATCGGCGGGCGAAATTGGCGTGGATCACGACCTGAGGATCACATCCCGGATCAACGAAGGCGGGGTGATATTTGCGGACGGGATCGAACAGGATTTTTTGCCTTTTGACTGGGGCACATTGGCGGATATCAAAGTGTCGGACAAACATCTGTCGCTGGTGGTGTAACCTGTGACCTCATTTTTCGGGCTCGGGTGATCTAGGCATTCTTTACACCGATCTCAGGATATGGCTGGGTGGGTGAGTTGCATGAAAGGATGCGTGATGGATTTTCAAATTTGGCTGGCTTTTGTTGCGGCATCGACCGCATTGCTTTTGATTCCGGGACCAACAGTTCTGTTGGTTCTGAGCTATGCGCTGAGCCAAGGAAAACGGGTCGCGTTGGCCACGGTTGCCGGAGTTGCGCTGGGTGATTTGATCGCCATGTCCGCGTCGCTTGCTGGGCTTGGTGCGCTGGTGCTTGCCTCTGCGACGTTGTTTATGCTGCTGAAATGGGTCGGCGCGGTTTATTTGATATATCTGGGCATCAAACTGTTTCGCTCTGCGTCGACAGCGACGCTGGGCGATCTGACACAGACGCCCAAAACCAGCGCCACCAATGTGTTTGGCCATGCCGCCGCTGTAACGGCGCTAAACCCTAAATCCATTGTGTTCTTTATCGCCTTTGTTCCGCAATTTGTTGTGGTGGGCCAGCCTTTGCTGCCTCAGTTTTCGATCCTGATTGCCACCTTTGTCGCATTGGCCGCGGTCAATGCGCTGGTCTATGCGGTTTTGGCTGACAAAATGCGTCGAAAAATATCCCAGCCTGCTGTTTTAGCGTGGTTTTCGCGGTTTGGCGGCGGGGCATTGGTGGCGATGGGGGTTGCCACAGCCGCCTATAAAAGGGCGCAATAAACGCCCTTAAAATGGGCCAAAGCTCACTCTGATTGCGAGGGCAGACCGCGATTGGCCAGCCCCCAAATCGTGTCGCGAAGACGTGCAAGACGCCCGGGCGCTTGGCGGTGATACGTTTCAGGCAAATGACCCGTCCGCAAAACAAATAACACTTCCCAAACGCCAGTCAGACGTTGTGATTGACGGCATCCCAGCGATTTCTGGGGTATTTCGGTCCAATATGCCATTTCTATTCCAATTCCAAAGGCGTGAACATGTGCCGGATCTATAACCGACCGTCGGTCCGTTATAAGCAGACCGTCGGTTGGTTTGCAAGGGGGCGAATGAAATTTTCCACCCAATACGCAATCGCCCAACGCGACTGCCAGCTTGAGTAACGCGCCGTCTGCGTTTAGGTTTTGCAAAATGCCCTGACCGGGGCACACGACTTTAATCCTGACAAAGGACATCACGGTGCAGCAATATTTGCAGGCTTTGAAAACAGTGCTGGATCACGGCGTTGTTTCGACGGATCGCACGGGAACCGGAACCATTTCTCACTTTGGGATGCAATGCCGCTATCCTCTGGCGGATGGGTTTCCATTGGTCACCACCAAAAAGCTACACCTCAGGTCGATTATCCACGAATTGCTGTGGTTTCTATCCGGCGATACCAACATTAAATACCTAAAGGAAAATGGGGTTTCGATTTGGGATGAATGGGCCGATGAAAACGGGGATTTGGGGCCGGTTTATGGACATCAATGGCGGCATTTCCCGCAAGTGACGCAATCCACCACCGACGATGGGACCGCTAAGGTCCTGTTGGGCGAAGTGGACCAGATCAGCCAGTTGGTTGAGATGATCAAGACCAGCCCAGACAGTCGCCGCCTGATCGTATCTGCTTGGAATCCGAGCGAAATTCAGGATATGGCGCTGCCGCCATGTCATACGTTGTGGCAGGTGCGGATTGCGGGCGGTAAATTGCATTTGCAATTGTATCAACGCAGCGCGGACATGTTTCTGGGCGTGCCATTTAACATCGCGTCTTATGCGTTGTTGCAGGAAATGCTGGCGCATGTGACCGGCTATGAGCCGGGGGATTTTGTGCATACATTTGGCGATGCGCATATCTATAGCAACCATATGGATCAGGTTCAGACTCAATTGGCCCGTGAACCACGCCCATTGCCAAAGCTACGGATCAAGCGTCAGGTCAGCTCGATCTTTGATTTCAAATACGAGGACTTTGAGTTCGAAGGATATGACCCATTGCCGGGCATCAAAGCGCAGGTGGCCGTCTGATGATTACATTGATTGTGGCACGCGCCCGCAATGGGGCGATTGGGCGGGATGGGGACATTCCTTGGTTCGCACCTGCCGATTTGCAGATGTTCAAACGCGAAACCTTGGGGGGCGCTGTGATCATGGGGCGCAACACTTGGGATAGTCTGCCGTTTAAGCCGCTCAAAAATCGGTTTAACTGCGTGGTTACGCGAGGCGACATGCCCGCAGATCACATCGCGCGCAGCGTACCGGATGCAATCGCGGCCTGTTATGAACAGGGCTATCACCGGGTTTACGGGATTGGCGGCGCGACGATCTATGGCGAAATGCTGGCTGTTGCGGATCGGTTGTTGATCACCGAGGTGGACATGGACGTGCCCGATGCGGATACGTTTTTTCCGGATTTTGACGATCAGCAATGGGGGCTGGCGCGCACGGCACGTATTCAGGATGAAGGTCCCAAATGCACGTTGCATGAATATCTGCGCAAACGGTAAACGCGGCTGCAGGTTTTAGGCGCGTTTTTGGGTCAGAATGGGCCAATACAGGACAACAAAGCCTGCAAATCCCGCGATCCAGCAGATTGCAGATACCCAAAGCGCCCAATCGGACGTGACCCCCATCGCCGCCAGATACCGCATCACAATCGCGATCAGGATGAGGCCATAAACCCGCGCAACGCCCGGTGTTGCCTCTAATGGTCGCCCGGCGTGACCCAGACTGGCACGGGTCATCATCGCCAATGTCATGACCCCAATTGCCCCAGCCATCCACAAATGTTCGGCCCCAATCATCGGGCTAAAGGGCAGTTCAAAAATCGCCGCGGCAAGAGACAGAAACCCAAGTGGCACAAACGCATAGCCCACGTGCAAAATCCACAGCAGCGGTTCGGCGAGGGTGCGCAATCCGCACCACCGGCCAAGCCGGATCACATTTAGCACTCCGGCCAATGCGGCCAGACCGCCCACCGCTTGGGAATAGGGCCAAACCGACCACCCCAACAATGTTGCGCCGGAAATCAGCAGCACCGCCTTGTCGAATTGGTTCATGGGGACGGGCAGGGCGGTTTCGCCGCGTTTGACCATCCAATTGCGGGTAAAGCTGGGGACAATGCGCCCGCCGATGATGATGATCAACATGATCGTGCTGCCCAGCCCCAACCGAAACCCAAAACTGCCCGCCCCATAGCCGGATTGGGCCTGCGTGATGTGAAACAGCAGGTTGGACAGGATGAACAATACCAACATGGCCAATACGACCAGATTGCGCCAGTTTTTCCCGGCCAGAATTTCGCGAGCGATCAGCACGGCCAAGACCACCGGAAACATCAAATCGGCCAGTGCAACACCCCAAGCCGGCAAAGCTGCGCCAACAAAAATGGCCAACCGCCCGATGCACCAGATCAGCGACAACGCCGCCAGCGGCCATCCGATGATCGGCAATCTTCCGGTCCAATTGGGCACGGCTGTTAGCAAAAACCCTGCCAGAACGGCGCCGACAAACCCAAACAGCATTTCGTGGGCATGCCAGGATATCGGATCAAAGCCGATGGTCCCCGGCGTCCAACCGATCAGCATGGCCACCCAAGCCACCATCGACAGCGACGCCCAGATCCCAGCCAACAGGAAAAAAGGGCGATACCCATAGGTGAACACCCCCGGCCCGGTCCAGTCCCGGACGCGTTGGGATGCGTTTTTACCGTCTTTGGAACCCGCGTTGGCCATGATGTATCCGATCTACTGTTACCGCTGTCAGATCGAGTTTCGCATCCAAGGGCAAGCGCCATGGCGTCGCAGGTCAGTGGATCACGATGGGGCGTTTTGGGCCTGTTGCATATGTTTTTGCCAACGCGGATCATCTTGCGGATCACGATCTGCGTTTTTACACAAAGCCGCGACATAATCTGCACAGCATAAATGATGCAGGCGCTGGATCCCGGGCAGGGCCATGGCCTGTTCATAGATGGGATCGAACCGGGCCGCATGTTGCAGGGCTGATTCCTCTTTGCAATCATTGCGATTATGCCAGCGATAATACTGATCCGTATAGCGATCCGTGCCAGCTGTTGGACTTGGGGTGCCCTTTTTTAGGGCGTAACTTTCGGTGGAACGTAGGATGTAATGATTGATCTGCGCATTGCGATGGGTGACCTGACGGGTTTCCATGTATCGAATGGGATGCGCATCAGGGTCTCTGAACTGCTCTAGCACATTGCCCGATGAATCGATCACAGCGTTTTTGGGATCCCGCCAATCGCCTGAAAATTGTCTGGGTGAATGATCTGACCACGACCGAAATTCATGGGGCCGATGAAAGAGCATTTTGAAAAACGTGTTGGCTTGTTTTGATTTGGGCCCGGCGCGGCGAAACTGGCGATGAACCAAGCCATCATTATACCGTTTCCAGCCCCCCGTGCCAAAACAGCGCCAATTGATCGCCATCCCAACAAAGTCGCGTTCCCCATCCCCAATGAAATCCTGAATGGTGTGGATGTCTTCGCCATGCAGGACCAGAAATTCATCCACATCACAGACCAGCACCCAATCGGCGGATTTGGCCAAAGGGTGATTGTGCCCTGCACGATAGGCTGACCGTTTGGGCGACTGGCCATTTGGATTGTGTCTGACATGCGACACCCAGCCTTCTTCGGCCAGACGATCCAGCAATTCCGGGGAATGGTCGGTGCAGTCATTGGTCGCAATCAGGACCTTAAACCCCAGTGATCGATACCAAGACACCCATTCGACAATGAACGGCCCCTCGTTTCGCATTCCGGCAAACACAACAAATGATTCATCTTCTGCACGCATTTGTTCAAAATACGGGCCCAAGCCGCTGGCGTCCATGGTTTTGTGGTGCAACAACATGCAAATGAACAGTTCTGAAAACATACGTGGCGCGGTGTTTATGGTGGTTGCGATGGCCGCCTTTACCGCCAATGACGCCGCCCTAAAGCTGCTGGGCGATGCCGTGCCGCTGTTTCAGATCATTTTGCTGCGCGGTGTGATGACATCCATGTTGATCGCGGGCATGGCGTGGCAGATGGGCGCGCTGACCTTTCGTATCCCAAAGGCAGATCGCGGTTTGATCGCATTGCGGTGTCTGGCCGAAGCCGCGGCTGCGTGGTTTTTCCTGACGGCCTTGTTTCACATGCCTATCGCCGATCTGACGGCGATTTTGCAGGCGCTGCCATTGTCTGTGACGCTGGCTGGGGCGGTGTTTTTGCGCGAACCGGTTGGATGGCGTCGTTTCATAGCGATTGGCATCGGTTTTTATGGGGTGCTGTTGATCATCCAGCCCGGTGCTGATGGGATCAGCCTGTATGCATTGTTGGGGCTGGCCACAGTGGCGGCGGCCACCATGCGCGATATCGTAACCCGCAAACTAAGCCGCGATGTCCCGTCTTTGACGGTTACGTTTTTTACCGCTTTGTCGGTTGGGGCCTTTGGCGGTGTGATGGGGCTGGGTCAGGACTGGGTGGTGATGACAACATGGGATATGGGTGTGATCGTATTTGCGTCGCTGATGATCATGCTGGCCTATTTCGCCATCATTGTCGCCATGCGCACCGGTGAAATCGGGTTTGTTGCACCGTTTCGCTATTCGGGCCTGTTGGTTGCATTGGTGTTGGGGTGGGTCCTGTTTCGCGAATGGCCGGACCTGTTGACATTGGTGGGGGCGGGTGTCCTGATTGCGACGGGGATTTATACCTTATACCGCGAAGCCAAAGTCAAAGCGGCATCACAAAAGCGATGATGCCGCCAAAATGATCACTGTGAGACGGCGTAAAAATCGGCGTCCACAACCCCGATATAAAAATCACCATCCGCTGAACCTGTGATCGTCCCATACATGGCATCAGCCGTGCCGGTGTCATCCACAAATCCCCCGTTCAGTTCAAAATCCACGTCCGAACTGCCGCGAAAACCGTCATCATCAACCGCAGTGACCGATCCTTGGGCGGTCATGGTGATATCCGCCCCGGTATGCGCCCCCGTCACATCCAGCGATCCCCCAAGCAGCTGATCCGGATTGCCGTCTTCGTCGATCAGATTGATATTGGTCACATCCCCGGTGATGGCATTGGTGCCAAAATCGGCGGTTACAGTCAGATCGCCAACGAATCCCCCCGTGACGTCGCCATCAATTTCGCCACCGATATGACCGCTATAATCGACAGCGCCACTGGTGGGGATGCTGGCCGGGGCGCTGGCTGACAGAGCCGAAACACGGCTGGATTCGTTTTGGATATCTGTCAGCTGATCGGCGGTGATTGTTGGCGGGGTGGGGTTTGCACAAGCGCCAAGGGTGGCCAGAACAGGGATTGCGATCACTGATTTACGGATAGGTAACATTAAATTTGGTCCTGATGCTGTTAAAACACCCATTTCATGTCATAAACACTGGGTCTGCTCATCATTCGTACGGGTGACGCGCCGACAATATTTTGTGCCCGTTCAGCGCTGCGGATTTCTTTGGCGTTGTGATGGCCACAAACATCCTTTGTAGCATGGCCTAAGCGCCCGGCGCTGTTGACACCCCATGCGACTCCCCATATAGAGCGCCCACTTGGCTTATCAGACTGTCCTGAGCTTGCCATGCTATCAGAGTTGAAGTGGTCATGATCCGGTTGCAAAACATCCCGATCCTCTGAATGCCCTCCGCGTTGTTTCTGACTGGAAACGTCGCGGGTTTTTTGCGTCGTTTGACAGAAACGTCGCTGTTATCGTTTGCCTCGTGGACGCGCGGGGTGAGAAATTTGAACCGCGATCCTACGGGGTCGCAGCACATGTGTAGGAACGGGGAACAAAGCCCAATGCCAACGATCCAGCAGCTGATCCGCAAACCGCGGCAGCCAAAAGTGAAACGCTCTAAGTCTCAGCACCTTGAACAGTGCCCGCAAAAACGCGGCGTCTGTACTCGGGTGTACACAACGACACCAAAGAAACCGAACTCCGCGATGCGGAAAGTTGCCAAGGTTCGCTTGGTGAACGGTTACGAAGTGATTTCGTACATTCCCGGTGAAAGCCACAACCTTCAGGAACACTCTGTTGTTCTGATCCGCGGCGGTCGTGTAAAAGATCTTCCCGGCGTTCGCTATCACATCCTTCGCGGTGTTCTGGATACGCAGGGCGTCAAAGATCGTAAACAACGTCGTTCGAAATACGGCGCGAAGCGTCCGAAGTAAGAGGATACAGATATGTCTCGTCGTCACGCTGCTGAAAAGCGCCAAGTTCTGCCCGACGCCAAATTTGGCGATGTAGTTCTTACAAAATTCATGAACAACCTGATGATCGATGGTAAAAAATCGGTTGCAGAAAAAATCGTTTATAACGCGTTTGATCGCGTTGAAGACAAACTGAAAAAGGCCCCCGTGGAAGTGTTCCACGAAGCCCTGGACAACGTGAAGCCCGCCGTTGAGGTTCGGTCACGTCGTGTAGGTGGTGCCACATATCAGGTTCCAGTCGAAGTTCGCACAGAGCGCCGTGAAGCTCTGGCAATTCGCTGGTTGATCACTGCTGCGAAAAGCCGCAACGAAAACACGATGGAAGAACGTCTGGCCGGCGAACTGCTTGATGCAGTAAACGGTCGCGGCGCCGCCGTGAAAAAACGTGAAGACACCCACAAGATGGCCGATGCGAACAAAGCATTCAGCCATTACCGCTGGTAACTTAAGCGTAGGACTTAGCCAATGGCACGCGAATATCCACTCGACCGATACCGTAACTTTGGGATTATGGCGCATATCGATGCAGGTAAAACCACCTGTTCCGAGCGTATCCTGTTTTACACTGGTAAATCCCACAACATTGGCGAAGTTCACGACGGCGCTGCAACCATGGATCACATGGAGCAGGAGCAAGAACGTGGCATCACCATTACGTCGGCTGCGACCACCACATTCTGGGAACGCACCGAAGATGGGCAAACTGCGGATTCTGAAAAGCACCGCATGAACATCATCGACACCCCCGGCCACGTTGACTTCACCATTGAAGTTGAACGTTCGCTGGCGGTTCTTGATGGTGCTGTTTGTGTTCTTGACGCCAACGCTGGTGTTGAACCACAAACCGAAACTGTTTGGCGTCAGGCCGACCGTTACAAAGTTCCACGTATGGTTTTTGTCAACAAAATGGACAAAATCGGCGCGGACTTCTTCAACTGTGTTGAAATGATCGAAGACCGTACAGGCGCACGTGCTGTTCCTGTTGGTATTCCAATCGGTGCCGAAACCGAGCTGGAAGGTCTGCTGGATCTGGTCACCATGGAAGAATGGTTGTGGCAGGGTGAAGATTTGGGCGCGTCCTGGATCAAAGCTCCGATCCGTGACGAATTGAAAGACATGGCTGACGAATGGCGTGGCAAAATGGTCGAAGCGGCCGTTGAGCAAGACGACGACGCCATGATGGAATACCTCGAAGGCAACGAGCCCGACGTTCCAACATTGCGCGCTTTGTTGCGCAAAGGGACACTGGCCATGGACTTCGTTCCTGTTCTGGGTGGTTCCGCGTTCAAAAACAAAGGCGTTCAGCCTCTGTTGAATGCTGTGATCGACTATCTGCCATCCCCTCTGGATGTTGTTGATTACATGGGCTTTGCCCCCGGCGATGAAGAAGAAGTTCGTGACATTGCCCGTCGTGCGGATGATGACATGGCGTTCTCTGCGCTGGCGTTCAAAATCTGGAATGACCCCTTTGTTGGTTCCTTGACCTTTACCCGGATTTACTCTGGTAAATTGGAAAAGGGCGACACGTTCCTGAACTCGACCAAAGGCAAAAAAGAGCGCGTTGGCCGCATGATGATCATGCACTCCAACGACCGTGATGAAATCTCCGAAGCATTCGCAGGTGACATCATTGCGCTGGGCGGCCTGAAAGACACCACAACAGGTGACACCCTGTGTGACGTCAAGGAACCAGTGGTTCTGGAAACAATGAACTTCCCCGATCCTGTGATCGAGATTGCCGTTGAGCCAAAAACCAAAGGCGACCAAGAGAAAATGTCGACCGGTCTTCAGCGTCTTGCTGCCGAAGATCCGTCCTTCCGTGTTGAGACTGACATCGAAAGCGGTCAGACCATCATGAAAGGCATGGGCGAACTTCACTTGGACATTCTGGTGGACCGTCTGCGTCGCGAATTCAAAGTTGAGGCCAACATTGGTGCGCCTCAGGTTGCGTATCGCGAAACCATTGGTCACGAAGTTGAGCACACCTATACCCACAAGAAACAATCTGGTGGTTCAGGTCAGTTCGCTGAGGTGAAAATGGTCATCACTCCGACAGAAGCGGGCGAAGGTTTCTCCTTTGAGTCCAAAATTGTTGGTGGTGCGGTTCCTAAGGAATACATCCCCGGCGTTGAAAAAGGCATCAAATCGGTTATGGATAGCGGCCCCTTGGCTGGCTTCCCTGTGATCGATTTCAAAGTTGCCCTGATCGACGGTAAGTTCCACGACGTTGACTCCAGCGTGTTGGCCTTTGAAATCGCAGGTCGTATGGCCATGCGTGAAGGCATGCGCAAAGCGGGCGCGAAACTGTTGGAACCGATCATGAAAGTCGAAGTGATCACACCAGAAGAATACACTGGTGGTATCATTGGCGATCTGACATCCCGTCGCGGCCAGGTTTCTGGTCAGGACAACCGCGGTAACGCCATCGCAATTGCGGCATTTGTGCCGCTGGCCAACATGTTCGGCTACATCAACAACTTGCGCTCCATGTCTTCGGGCCGCGCGCAGTTTACAATGCAGTTTGACCACTATGATCCCGTTCCGAACAATATTTCGGAAGAGATCCAGGCCAAATACGCTTAATCGCAGAAATTTTGGGTGGGGCACCGAAGCCCCACCTGATCCAGTTTAAAGGAGGCCATCATGGCTAAGGAAAAGTTTGAACGTAGCAAACCGCACGTAAACATCGGCACAATCGGTCACGTTGACCACGG
>CANLNM010000011.1 GCA_947492475.1 uncultured Paracoccaceae bacterium | reverse complement strand
CATCCGGGTTTTGCGTCAGATAATACGTCGCATCAAAGGCGTGCAGCAGCTGCCCGCCCAAAGAGAGGGGGGCCTCTTTGGTGGGGGTGTCTTGCTGTGTTTCATAAACCTGTTGGGGGGATTGGTCCGCAGGACAGGTCGCAAGGAAACCCAGAAAGGGATTGACCTCGGCTGTGGTCAAATCCAAAGGGTCCGCCGCCCCTCGGCGCGGATCAAACCAGCTGTTGGGCGCACGCCCTTCGCGCCAGCCCGAGGACAGGTAATGGTCCAATGGCGCCGCCCCGGCAGCCGCCACATCAGGATTGACCTGCAGATAGAAATCATCGTCAAACGCCTGACGCAAATGCGCCTGCAACAGATCCGCCCCGCCGGCTGTAATATGGTCGGCGATTGCAGGATCATCCGAACCAAGCGTGTTCAGGTAATGGGCAAAAGGGTCTTCTTTGCCTTTGCGCAATGCGGTGTTTTTGTCGATCCAGGCCTGCGCATCAAACCAGGCATTGGGCTTGCGCCCCTCTTGCCAGCCAGAGGTGCAATAATGGTCCAGCGGATTAACCCCCGCCAGCGCGACATCCAGGTTCTGCGTCAGGTAGTAAGCCGCATCAAAGGTTTGCTGCAGCAAATCAGCCCCGGTTGAATGTTCTGTCGGGTGTTGGTCGGTGTTCATATCTGGTGTCATCTTCTGGTTCAGAAACGCGAAAGGTCGGTCAACTTTGTTTAAACGCTGCCCGTCCTCATCGCAATTTAGATGGCCCCGCCCCCAAAGGCGAGGTCAGTAGATCAAGCCTTGACGCCCAATCTTTGGCCCACGCCATCCCTTTGTTGCAACGCGCGCCACCAAGATTCGTTGGCAAGATACCAATCAACAGTGCGCTCCAGCCCTTCTTCGACAGTCACCGAAGGACGCCAGCCCAGTTCCCCCGCGATCCGCGCCGGATCAATCGCATAACGCGCATCATGTCCCGGGCGATCCGTCACAAAGGTAATCTGATCGGCATAAGACCCATCCGCCTTGGGGCGTTTGGTGTCTAATATAGCGCAAAGCGTCTGAACCAGCTGCAAATTGCTGCGTTCATTTTCGCCGCCAATGTTATAGCTGCGCCCCACTTCGCCGCGCTGAACCACTGTCAGCAACGCATCGGCGTGGTCTTCGACATATAGCCAATCGCGCACATTCGACCCATCGCCATAGATCGGCAAATCTTTCCCGGCCAGCGCATTCAGGATAACAACCGGGATCAGTTTTTCGGGGAAATGGTAGGGGCCGTAATTGTTGGAACAATTGGTCAGCACCACCGGCAGACCATAGGTTTCTGCCCAGGCCCGCACCAGATGGTCAGAACTCGCCTTTGAGGCGGAATAGGGACTGCGCGGATCATAGGGTGTGGTTTCGGTGAACTGGCCTGTGGCGCCCAGCGATCCATAAACTTCGTCGGTGGAAATGTGATGGAACCGGAACGTGTCAGGTTTGCCCTGAGCCGTCCAATAGGCGCGCGCCGCTTCGAGCAGATGAAAGGTACCGATCACATTGGTTTCGATAAATTCAGCTGGGCCATCGATCGACCGATCCACATGGGATTCTGCGGCCAGATGCATGATCGCATCCGGGGCATGTTCGGCTAAAACAGTGTCTAATGCTGCGCGATCCCGGATATCCGCCTGTACAAAAACATAGTTTGGATTGTCCGCCACATCGGCCACATTTTCCAGACAGGCCGCATAGGTCAGCGCATCCAGATTGACCACCTGATGGCCAGCGCCAATCGCCTGACGCACCACAGCCGATCCAATAAATCCGGCCCCGCCGGTCACCAAAAGCTTCATGTTTTATCCTTCGAACTCAAATGGGGTGTCAAACTCTGCGAATGTCTGCGCGGCTTCGTCTTTGGGGGACAGGATCGGAGTGATCCCATCCAGCGGCCAGTCAATGCCGCAGCTGTCCCACCGCACAGCGCCGTCACATTCCGGCGCATAATGATCGGTGCATTTATAAATGATCTCGCTTTCGGGCTCGAGGGTCATGAACCCATGCAGAAACCCGGCCGGAATCCACAATTGCACCCCATTGTCAAAGCTCAGCTCTTGGCCGTGCCATTGCCCATAGGTCGGTGAATTGCGGCGTGCATCCACTGCCACGTCGAAAATCCGCCCGCGTCCGCACCGCACCAATTTGCCCTGCCCATGGGGGGGCGATTGAAAATGCAGCCCGCGCACCGTGCCCACTTCTTGGGACATGGAATGGTTGTCTTGGACAAATTCGGGCAGGAATAGACCCGCTTCTTCTAGGCTGCGCTTATTCCAGCTTTCGCTGAAAAAGCCACGATGATCCCCAAACCGACGCGGCGTGAGGATTTTAACTTCGGGGAGGATTGTATCTTGGATCAGCACGCGCGGGTCCTTAGCAAAAGGGTCAACAAATGAGGTTGCCCCTGCTTATCAAGCGCGGTCCAATTCCGCCAGAACCTGTGACAGGCTAACGCGCCAATCCGGGCGCGGAATGTCAAAAACCGTTTGGGTTGCGCTGCAATCCATCCGCGAATTCAGCGGACGTTTGGCGGGGGTCGGATAATCGGCACTGGGAATGGCGGTGATGTCACAAGCCAGATTGGCCTGCGTAAAAATTTCCGCGGCAAAATCGGCCCAGCTGACATCAGGCCCGCCACTGAAATGATAGATTCCTGATTTTGTCGGATCCGTGCGCAACGCCATGGCCATGGTCAAACAGGCCTGCGCGATATCACGTGCCGCTGTTGGGCCGCCGATCTGATCGCCCACAATCGACAGGCTGTCACGATCGGCCCCCAGCCGCAGCATGGTTTTGACAAAGTTGTTGCCATGGGCGGAAAACACCCAAGAGGTGCGCAAAATGGCCCAAGCCCCGCCTGCGGCCCTCACGGCCTCTTCGCCTTGCAGCTTGGTGCGGCCATAGGCCGAAACCGGTCCGGTTTGCATATCCGGGGTCCACGCCGCCTGCCCGGTTCCGTCAAACACGTAATCGGTCGAAATATGCACGAATGGCACGCCGCGCGCAGCACAGGCCAGCGCCATAGCGCCAGGGGCATCGGCGTTGATCAGCTTGGCGTCGGCTTCTTCGGTTTCGGCGTTGTCCACGGCCGTATAGGCCGCGGCATTGATCACCATATCAGGGGCCTGCATGTCGATCTGGGCGCTGCAGCCTGCCGGATCAGACAGATCCGCCTGCGCACGGGATAGGGTCACAATTTCAATCTCGGGCTGCGCCAGCGCCTGCATTTCCCGGGCCACTTGGCCAGATTGCCCAAACACCAAAACTTTCATTGTCACTCCGTTTTATTTCTGACGCGCGTCAGCTATCCGCGACGCGCCATTTTGGATTTCACCCAACCCAAAAATGCCCGATCCGCAGATCGAATTTTGGGGCGACCACTGTCTTGCCAAAAGCTGCGCCATTCCGCTTCGAGCGCATAAATGTCGTGACCCGGCGCAAGAAGACGCCCCTGCGCCAAAGCGTCAGACGACAAAACCGGTGCGCCGATCGGGTCCACCACACGTACGCGACTGAACCGGAACACATCCCCGGCCTCTTCGCTCAGCACATAATCGGGCAGCGGATTGTCGACAATCATCCGCCGGATCGCGGCGCGAAACACCCGCAACGGAGCGCTGGACCCGGCTTTCTTATGCAGCACGTCCAGTGAAATCCGCCAGTCCGGTTGACGACCGCAATGTTTGCGCGCCAATTCATAGATCCGCCGTTCAAGCGGTTTGCGCAATGTGAAGTAATCCCGGCTGAGGGTTAGAACCGATTTGGACAGCGCCGCCTGATAAAGCCATTCCGACAAAGTCACCGTTACCGACGCCATGCGCCCACCGCGGGATTTGCGCACGATTTTCCAGGATTCGATCAGGCCAAATCCATGGGTGACCTCTATGCCGCCGTTTTCCAGATTGGTGGTGATCCGGGTCCCGGCCAGCCGTTCAAACGCCTGACGCAGCCGCGTATAACTGTCACCAGACGTGCCCCGATGGGTCGCCACCAACAGATCATGCGCCTTTAGAACCATCGTGCGGGAAATTTCACGCCCCGCATTCAGCGCCGCCATCAGCTGAGAAATGCAATAGATCAGAATATCTTTGTCATGGATTGTGGCGCGGCCTTTGACGCTGGGCGTCACTTCGATGGTTGCCCCGTTATGTTCATAAGACAGCACCCGCCGGTCCGGGCGCGTGGACAGCGAAAAGATCGGGTGTTCCATTGTCGCGATGTCGTCTTTGGGACTGGCCGCAAAGATATCGCAGACAAAAAATCCTGCTGTCATAGATGGGTCTACGGGAAAATCCGCACCCTCGCCGATATCGGTCGCACTCATCCGCCTGCCTGCTCCTCTGGACCCCTGTTTTTGATTTGACCGATTCTGCGGGTCTTTCGGGGTTTCACTAACACCCTAAACTTATCCACAGGCAGCGTCCACAACCGGCCCGTGCAGTTTGCACATCCCCAAAAATTTCACCGTGGGATCAGAGTCGCAAGCTCGTGGGATCAGAGTCATCTCTTCGTCGGTTCAGAGTCACTCCCGGTCTCAGAAAACTGCTTATCCCATTCAAAAACAGGTGTTTTTCAAAATCGGCCAATCCCTGTAACAATCAACTAACATAATTTAACTGGTCTTCCTGAGGCAGAAACACCACAATCCTCTCAAAATATCGGACCAAAAGCAGAGCAATCGCACTGAAAACCGTTCTGCATTGCTAAGAAAATCAAAGAAAAACACGCCAATGTCCGGCTTTCTCTTTCATGTTTGCTGTTTTTGGGTATGATGCGAAAAAGAGCGCACATCAACGCGTCAAATTTTGACAGCAGCCCTTCGACAGCAGCAAAAAGGCATCCCATGTCCGACACCGCTTTGCCTCCGTATTTCAGCATCGATCCAGACCAAGCGGCCGATGCATTGGGGACGCCCAGTTCAACACAAAGCTTTGCTCAGATCGCCGATGGCTGCGCGCGCGGGCGGGATGATTTGATCACCCGCGGTCTCCAAGAGGATGGATCGCGGCACCTACGTTTGTTTTCCACATGGGAAATCACCCGCTATCTGATCCCTGTTGCCGTCGGGCATTTTCGCCGGGTCCTGAAAGCCAATCCAGATTTGCCCCAAGGTCAGAGCGAAACCCAAGGGGGCGCCAAATGGTTCACCCTCGATGAGGTCCTGCGCCTGCGGGCACATTTCGGCAGCGAAGGATCAAAGGCAAAGAATTACCTGCCCTATCGTCCCGAAGGTCTGCCTGCCAAAATGCTGGCTGTGGCGAATTTCAAAGGCGGGGTGGGAAAAACCAGTACCGCCGCGCATCTGGCCATGTCGGCCGCGCTGGACGGCTACAAAGTGCTGGTGGTGGATCTGGACAGTCAGGGGTCGATGACCTCGATCTTTGGCGGCAAAGTCGATGACGAATGGGGCACTGTTTTTCCGCTTATGGCGCGTCATTACGCGGGGCATTTGCGGCAGGAAAATCAGCGGCGTCTGGATCGCGGCGATGCGCCCATTCCACTGGATGACACGTTAAACGACGCGCTGGATACAAAATCGCAATCGCTGATCCAGTCAACACATTGGCCCAATATCGATCTGATTGGGGCGCAACTGAACCTGTATTGGGCCGAATTTCAGGTGCCGGTCTGGCGGATGCAGGGCCGTGGCTGGAAATTGTGGGATGCATTGACAGATGTGTTCGAACAAGACGGTGTGCTGGATGAATATGACCTGATTTTCATCGATACCCCCCCTGCCCTGGGCTATCTGACCATCAATGGGCTGGCGGCGGCGGACATTTTGCTGGTGCCGATGGGGGCTTCATTTTTGGAATTTGATTCCACCGGTCGGTTCTTTGACATGTTGCAAACCACATTTGGATCCATCGAGGACGCAGAAAACATCGCAGCCCGTGCCTTGGGGCGCCCCGAAATGGGGTTTGAATGGGACGCGGTCCGGGCGATTGTCACCCGCTATAATGGGGCACAACAGGCCGAACTTGTGGCTCTAATGCAGGCCTATATGGGCAATACGCTGTCGCCACATCGTCAGGATTTTACCGCGCTGATCGGTCAGGCTGGCGAACAAGTGCAAGGGATTTACGAAGCCGATTATCGCGACTTTAACCGTGAAACCTATGCCCGCGGACGTGAAACATTTGATACGACCTATGCGGCGGTAAAAGCTTTGTTTGTTGGGGCTTGGCGTCGGGATAAACGCGCCGAAGAAATGGCCGGACAAGCGGCTGAGTAATGTTTCGCGTGCGAAACACATGAGGGGGCTCACATATGGCCAAACGCAAAAGACTGTCACCTGTTACGCCAGAACAAGCGAACCCGGTTGCAAGTCCCGCTGAGTTAGAGACGAAATCAGCCTTTCCCGCCTACCCCCAAGGTGTCGCTGTAACCCGCACCCATGGTGGCGGCAAAAGCGCCCCGATCGCCGATGTGGCCCGGGAAACTGCCAGTGCGGCGGCGCTGGCTGAATTGTCAGATAGTGTTGAAAAAGCCCGCCAAACCGGCCGGATGGTGCTTGAGCTGCCCTTGGACGCAATTCAGGCGGATTATCTGGTACGGGACCGGATTGCAGTCGATGACGACGATATGCAAAGCCTGATGGCATCCCTGCGGTCCCGAGGGCAGCAAACACCGATTGAGGTAACAGCATTGGACAATGGGCGCTACGGATTGATTTCCGGGTGGCGTCGTCTAACGGCTTTGCAACGGTTAAGTGTCGAAGACGCAGGATCAGACACTGTTTTGGCTCTGTTACGGCTGCCATCGGATTCTGCTGATGCCTATTTGGCCATGGTCGAAGAAAACGAAATCCGGGTTGGGCTCAGCTATTATGAACGCGCCCGCGTTGCCGCACGGGCCGTGGATCAAGGTGTGTTCGAGACTGAGAAAAAAGCCCTTCTTAGTCTCTATCATGCAGCGTCACGGGCCAAACGATCCAAGATACGGTCGTTTTTGTCATTGGTGCGCGGATTGGATGACGTGTTGAAATGGCCGCATGCATTGACAGAACGACTTGGTTTGGCTCTGGCCAAGGCGATGGATGAGGATGCCGATCTGCGGTCTCGGTTGACCGAGGCGCTGACGATGGCTTCGCCTCAGACCCAAGATGAAGAATTGAAGGTTGTGCAGGGCATCCTTGCCCCCGCCAAAACCAGCAAGCCAACGCCTGATTTAGACTCTAAACCAACCGCCCCTGTTGATCTGCCCGGGCTAACTTTGCTGGCACATAAGGATGGCAGCCTGCGGCTTGCTGGGCCAGCATTGGATGCGGATCTGCGTGATGAATTGACGGCCTGGTTGAAAACGCGACTGGGCTGAAATGTTTCGCGTGCGAAACATTTGACGCATGAATGCCCCCTGCCCCCAAATCCATCGCCAAAATGAACGGCGCGCGTTTGAACTAAATTCGCTCTAATAGGCCACGTTTTGCCACAGATTATCCCGCCCCCTGCCGCGTGGAAATTCGATCTTTCCTTTGTGGAAAGGTGGAGACGTGGCTGTGCCCCAACTTGTGTTTACTGGATTGCTTTCAGGCGCCGTGCCCGGCGTCGCGATCGGGTATGGGTCGTTGTCTGTTACCAATTCCGGGGTGTCCCTGATTGATCACAGCGCGGGTCTGCGCCGGGATTACGATGCGTCGGGCACAGGGCCGGCCAGCACGGGCGGCATTTCAAACACCAATACCCGGATCAATTTCACCCAAGACGGTCGATCCTACAGCCTGTCCCAAGCGGCCATCGATGCGGCCCAGCTAAGCGCGAATATGGGGGATTCCGGGGGCTTACAGGTGTTTTTATCCACGCAGGCCAGCCAAGTCAGCCTTGCCAGTCTTGTTTGCGCGTCGGTTGCGGGCACGGATTATGCCTTTGTTGCGGCGACAAACGGGGCTGGGATCGGGGTCTATGAAATCAATCCCGGCGCGGGCGGTTTGGTGCCGGTTTACGAAATGCCCGACACGGCCCTGACATATGGGGATGGCATTTCGGCGATGACCAGCGTTCAGATCGCGGGCACAACCTATTTGTTTGTCGGGTCGCAGTCCGAACACGGAATCACCGGATACCAAGTGGGCGCCGGCGGCACATTGGTCGATGTCGAAAGCTTTGGCCAGCAACAAAGCCTGCCGCTGCAGAATGTCAGCGTGATGGACACCGCACATATAAGTGGGCGCGATTTCATTGTGGTGGGCGCCTCTGGTAGTTCGAGTTTGACCGTATTGGAGGTCGATCCCGGCGGCGGGCTGACGGCGACCTCTCATATCTGGGATGATCTGGGCACACGTTTTGCGGCCGTGTCTGCGATCGAAGTGATTGAGATTGCCGATGGTCGGACATTGGTGCTCGCGGCGGGGGGGGATTCCGGGCTCAGCGTCTTTGCCCTGACCCCGGCCGGGCAGTTGGTCCATTTGGAAAGTATCGAAGACACATTGCTCATTGGGTTGGATCGGGTGTCGTCTTTGGCCGCCATTGTCCAAGGGGACCGGTTAGAGATTTTTGCAACCTCGCAGGGCGACGCAGATGTGAGCCAGTTCACGTTGGATCTGACGTCGCTCACGGATTTGCGGTATCAGGAAAACGGGTTCCGCAATGGATATGCAGGGGATGATTTTCTGGTCCTGGGCAGCGGCAATGGCACCCTAGAAGGCCGGTACGGAGACGATTTACTGGTCGATGGAACCGGGCGGGACACTCTCTATGGCGGGGGCGGTGCGGATGTCTTTTATTTGAACGGATCGGATGGTCAGACAGATGTCATCGCCGATTTTGACGTTGGAACCGATGTGATCGATCTCAGCGATTGGACGATGCTGTATTCCGCCGACCAGCTGAGCGTCACAACCCTAACCGGTGGTGGTTTGCAGCTGACATTTCGCGGCGAAAGTTTCGATCTGTTTCAACGCAGCGGCGGCGCGCTGAGCCTGTCTGATTTTGACGATCTGGATTTTCAGTTTCTAAGCAACATTGACGTGGTGCGCGAAGCCTTAGCCGATCCGGAACCTTTGCCGGAACCAGACCCTGATCCAGTGGATAGCGACCAAATCATACGCGGCACGGTCAATGATGACACTCTGGTAGGGGGAACCGGGGATGACATTTTTTATGCAGGGCAGGGGTCGGACATTTTGGTGTCGGGCGGTGGCGGCGACACGTTTTGGGGGAACCTTGGTATCGATGTGGTTAGCTATGCAGATCATACCAGCAATATGATCGTAGATCTCAACGACGCTGGGGCCAATACAGGGCCTGCTGCGGATGACCGTTTTCAGAGCATCGAAGGCATCATTTCCGGCGAGGGAAATGATCAACTGACGGGAACCGATCAGAGCAATTGGTTCCATGGCGGCGGCGGTGACGATCGTATCGACGGCGGGCTGGGCAATGACACGTTATATGGCGGGGATGGCGATGACGGGCTGCTGGGGCGTGACGGGGATGACTTGATGTATGGGGGCGCTGGGAATGATCGGTTGCCCGGTGATCTGGGCGATGATGAAATCTACGGAGAAGCAGGGGATGATGCGCTTGGGGGCGATTACGGCAACGATAGTCTCTATGGTGGCGAAGGGAACGATCGGATGGGGGCCGGGCCAGGCAATGACATCCTCTATGGTGGCAATGGCAATGACGGGCTGGCCGCGGGATCCGAGGCTGACACATTATTTGGTGGTGCCGGGAATGACCGGATGGCCGGATCATACGGAAGCGACATCAGCTTTGGCGGGGATGGCAACGACACGATGGGCGGCGGATATGGGCATGATTACATCGATGCGGGCGCTGGGGACGACATTGTCGGGGCGGGGCACCACAACGATACGGTCTATGGCGGTAGCGGCAATGACATCCTGAACACCGCCACGGGAACAGACACTATTTATGGCGGAACCGGGGATGATCGCATCAATGCAGGCGAAGAAAACGACACAATGACAGGCGGGTTGGGCCGAGATACATTTGTGTTCAATCAGATGATCAGCGGCGAGGTCGACCTGGTCACGGATTTTGAAGCGGGCGAAGATCACTTGGAAATCTATTGGGTGCCCGGTGCAAATGCCGCTGCGAAATTTTCAAATCTGGCACCAACCCAAATGGGGGATGACGTTTATCTGACATTGCGCGGGCACCGGATCATCCTAGAAGACGTTGATCTAGGCGATTTGTCCGGATCGGATTTCATCTTTACTGGAATTTGAATTGGGCGTTATTAGACCCTATTTTTCGTCGCCCAACATTGCCCGGTGATGGACCAGAACGGCCTCGTCCACATCCGTGTAATATCTGGCCCGCCCATTTTCCAATACGATAGCGTGCTGACACAGACGTTTGACCTGAGCCATGGAATGGCTGACAAAAATCGCTCCTGCCTGACTGAGGCGCGCCCGGATCAGGGCTTCGCTTTTGAGCTTGAACGCGGCGTCCCCAACGGCGGTGATTTCATCAATAAGATAGGTATCAAACTGGATCCCCATCGACACACCAAAAGCAAGCCGGGACCGCATCCCACTGGAATAGCTGCGAATGGGTTGGGTGAAATGTTTGCCGAGTTCCGAAAAATTCTGAACAAAATCAACAAGTTCGTCCGTATCTACGCCATAGACACGTCCAATAAACCGGGTGTTTTGTAAACCCGTCAGTTCGGGGTGGAACGAGCCGGCAAACCCAACGGGCCATGACACTGTGCCTTGGATCTGCACTTCGCCTTGATCAGGCTCTAATGCGCCTGAAATCATCCGCAACAGGCTTGATTTTCCGGCACCATTTCGCCCCAGGATCGCCACGGCGGTCTTGGATGGGAATTCGATGTTCAAATTGTCCGCAACAATTGTCGACTTGTTGTTCAGTCGATACGTTTTGGAGAGATTGACGAGCCGGATCATGGGGGGATTAGCGCCGGTCGCGCAATGAATAATAGATCATTGTCAGGATCGACCAGCCGGTAAAGAGCGCGCCAAAGATGGTCGCAAGCAAGACCCAACGACGCGGATAAAGGGGCGTTTCGGGCAGGGTAGGCTCTATGTAGGTTGCCAGATAGCGGGATTGCCTTTGGGCGGCGGCGGTGGCGGCATCAAAACTGGCCAATGCCCCGACATAGGCTTCTTCGGCGAATTTCTGATCCACGGCCAAGGCTTCGTATTCCGATACGATCCGGGAATAGGCCAGGTCTTCTTCTGAGGCGGTGGCGGATTCTGAAAACCGGGACCGTTCTGCCGAAATGCGGTCCTGAATGACCGCAACACGGCGTTGGGCCTGAATGACCCTTGGGTCGTCGTCGCGGCTGGACTGGCGCAGCAGATCCAGATCAATGACGGCTTCGGCCAATTGGGCCTGCAACGTGTTGACCAAGCCCATGCGGCCCTGAATGTCAGCTGCGGGGTCAACCACCTGTGTGCGGATGCGGAATTCGGTCACAGCAGTGCGGGCTTGTTTCAGCCGTTCGATCGCGTGATCCAGCTCTTCTCGGGCATAACGGGTGGTGTCGTCACGGGCGATGGCCGACAGGGCGTTAATGGTGCGGTTGCTTTCCTCAAAGATGGCCACGGCAATGGCGTGGCTGTCCTCGGGGGTAAAGGCGCGCACCCGGATTTCGATCAAACCAGAGGATCGATCAAAGAACACATCAACCATGCGGTGCCAATAATTGGTCAGCGCTTCGATCCGCTGATCATCCGGCAAGGAAAAAATAGGATCCCCCGGACGGTGATAGGCCGCGCGCAGATCCAGTTTGTCAGACACGGCGCGCACCATGTTCTGACTTTGGATGAATTCAAACAGGATGGTGGTGTCGTTTGCCGAGGACCCGGATAATTCGGTGATGCCCCCCAGAATTTCAATGGCCGAGCTGGTCTCTTCTTTGCGCACAGAAAAACCGACATGGCTGGCATATTGGTCCTGTGCCACAAAAAACAGATACCAGCCGCTGATCAGGCAGGGCAGGATCACAAGCTGTAGAAAAAACATCACCTGACGGAAATGCCGCCGCCGACCAAAGGCGGGTTGCGCAGGGGGCGCGGCGGCTTCGACCTCGGCTTGGGTTGGGACACCGGCGACAACCGATGCGGGTTGCGGCGCGGGCTTTGGCGGGGCAGGGGGCGGGTTCTGAGCAAGCCATTCTTCTTCGCGCCCTTCGGCACGGGCCTGAACACGGGCGATCTGCCGTTCGCGTTTTTGCTGCTCGGTCAAGGGGGCCTCACTTTGGGGGCGCGCGCCTTCAACCTGCGAGGCCTTGTCTTCCACCTGTCTGCCCTTCATCTTGGGGGAGTTCACCGAAGGCTTAGCAAATCTATTCTAAAGGCGCCAGTTCCCGTCATGTCTGTTCCCCCCGATCCGGCCCAACCGAGCGTCTCTTTGCCGCCTTTGCCAAAAACGCGGCCGGTGCGGTTTCGCACGTCGCGCACGGTGGGGGCATTGTTCATTCGGGAAATGTCCACGACCTATGGGCGCAGTGCGATGGGCTATGTTTGGGCTATATTAGAGCCTGTTGCGGCCGTTATGCTGTTGTCGCTGGTGTTTTCACTGGCGCTGCGGGCGCCGTCATTGGGCACCAGTTTTCCGCTGTTTTATGCCACGGGTATGCTGCCGTTTACCGGCTATCTGGACATCAACCAAAAGGTGGCGCAGTCGCTGCGGTTTTCCAAACAATTGCTGTTTTATCCCGGCGTGACCTATCTGGACGCGCTGTTGGCCCGGTTCCTGCTGAACGTGCTGACGCAGATCATGGTTGTGGCTTTTGTGTTGCTGGGGCTGATCCAGATCTTTGATTTGCGGGTTATTCTGGACCTGCCGATGATTGCGCATGGATTGGCGATGGCGTTTTGGCTGGGGGCGGGGATTGGAACGCTGAACTGTTATTTGATGGCGACCTATCCCAATTGGGAACGGGTCTGGGCGATCCTGACCCGGCCTTTGTTTTTCATTTCGGGGATCTTTTTCCTGTTTGATGACATTCCGCAGCCGTATCAGGATTGGCTGTGGTGGAATCCGCTGGTGCATGTGATCGGACAGGTCCGCAAAGGGGTCTATGTGACCTATGACGCGGCCTATGTGTCGCCGGGCTATGTCTGGGCGATTGGCGGCATCACACTGGCGCTGGGGTTGCTGTTTTTACGACGCTACCACCGGGATATTATCAACAATTGATTGGGCCGCTTATCCAGATGGGCATGTTTGAATGATCCAAGCCGCCAAGCCGACTGATCCCAGCAATGTTGCCGCCAAAGCCAGATTGATCAAAGGAGAGCGTTGATAGTTTCGGGCTCCAACCGCCGCGAGAAACGTTTGGCGTAGCCCGAAATCATTGTGTTTTGCGACGAGGTAGCAGGTCAACAATGCGCCCGGCCAAAAGAGAAAGTTCACCCAAACCAGGTTTTCACCGCAAGGCATCATAGATCCTTTCATGTTTTGTCTCATCAAAGACAATCATGCGGAATATCCCCTGTCGAGGTGGTCTTTACTGCCGTGCCCCACCCCTACACAAAGTCAAAGTCATCCACCGTGAGGGATGTTGGCGCGACGCCTTCTAGGATCACGGTCTGGCCGCGCCATGAAATATGGGTGTCATTGCCGATGGCATCAATGTCGAGGCTGGCAAATCGGGTGGCGTCGTCACTGCCACTGACAAAGCGCAGCGATAGCGTATCAACCCCGGTTTCAAAATCGCCGATTGTGTCCACTTCGCCGCTCTGTGGGCTGTAGAATTTGAACAGGTCAGCCCCTGCGCCCCCATATATCAGATCGTCACCGCTGCCGCCATTCAACGTGTCATCCCCGGTGCCGCCATAGATCACATCATCGCCGTCAGCTGTGTTCAGCAGGTCATTGCCGCCATCGCCGTAAACGGTGTCATTGCCATGGCCTGCGCCAACGATGTCGTTGCCTTCGCCTGCGCGGATCGTGTCATGGCCATAGCCCCCGCCCATGCGGTCATTGCCATCCCCGCCATAGGTAAAGTCGCTGCCATAGGACCCGGCCACGCGGTCATCGCCAGCCCCCCCATAGAGCGTATCCGTGTCTGCGCCGCCCGCGATGCCGTCATTGCCGTTGCCGCCTTCGATGTAATCATTGCCGTCGCCGCCGCCATGACGATCATTGCCGTCGCCGCCAAACAGCCGGTCATCGCCATCCCCGCCGCCAAGCGCATCATTGCCATCGCCGCCATAGATTGTGTCGTTTCCGGCTTCGCCCGGCAGGCGGTCATGTCCGGCGCCGCCTTCGATGTAATCGTCGCCATCCTGCCCTTTCAGGCCGTCATTGCCATCGCCACCAATCAGGCGGTCATCGCCTGCGCCGCCTTCCAAACGATCGTCACCGGCATCGCCAATCAATTCGTCGCGCCCGGATGTGCCGGTCAGAACGTCATTGCCAGATGTCCCGGTTTGGGTGGACAGCGCATCAGGGATCAGCGCCAGAACCTCGGCCAGGCTAAGGGTGGCGTCGCTGAACGTGAACCGCTCAATGCCTGAAAACAGATCGGTCCCCAGCGCCGATATGATTTCGATTCCGGTGCCCAGATCAGCAACCGTGATGGTATCACTTGCCACATCCAGCAGGGCCGTATCCGTGCCTGCGCCGCCGATGATCGTGTCATTGCCCGCGCCCCCGGTCAGGGTGTCGTTGCCGGAATTGCCGTCGATGTGGTTGTCGGCCGCATTGCCGATCACCGTGTCACGTCCATTGCCGCCGATATAGTTTTCGATCACGGTGTCGCGCGCGATCACCACATTGCCGTCATAACCGCCAATGTCCGATATGGCTTCGCTGCGCATGTCCACGCTTTGATCATAGCCGACGCTGGACAGATCAAACGTGTCTGTGCCGCCCGTATCCGTGACCGTCAACGCCAAGGCCCCGCCTTGGTAGATGTCGCTGTCAGCGGTATCCCCATCAAAGATATAGCCCATCACCACGCCCATCGTGCCCGACACGGTGGCATTGGCAAACCACGTGGTGTCGCCGCCTTCGACAGAAACCGGGGTGCCATATAGGCCCCAGATCGCGGCCACATCGGCAATCATTGGCGTGGCAGCCAACAGGTCATCGCCCAGCCCGGCTTCGTCGATGCCAAAATAGGACATGACCGTCATCTGATAGCTGTCATTGTCGAAATGATTGTCGACGCCAAAGGTGGCCGATCCGTTGTAATTGCCCGAATGCATCAACCCCAGCGCATGGCCGATTTCATGCAGATAGGTCAGATAGGAATAGCTGTCGATTGTGGTGCCATAGCTGGACAGCCAGCTGGTGGACACATTGACGCTGGATTGGGAAATGATCCCGGTGACAGGGTTCAGGGAATCTGGCCCGGCAAAGGCGCCGGACTGGTTGTCGTCAAACAGGATCTCGGCATTGGCCGAATTGGCCACTTCGCGGAATGTGACACCCATAACCGTGCCCCAGGCCTCAAGCGCCCAACTGGCCAATTGCTGGCCGTCCGCGGTCAGCGCATCCAGATAGACATCGATTGTGTCGCCGGTGCTGGCATCCAGCCGGATGGGGCTGCGGATGCCCCAGCCAAATTCGGTGATCTGCGTGACAACATCGTCCACGGTGAAATGATCTGTGGCCAGTTCCAGCGCGTAATCACCCGTGGCGGTCCCATAGCCACCAACGGCGATATAATAGGTGTCGGTTGATGTGGCCGTATATTCGATCTGGGAAAAGTAATTGCCAGAATCCGCGTCGTCATTGTTGGCGCGAAAGGTGCCCGAACTGCTGAACAGGGTCAGGGTTGTGTCACTGATCCCAGCCGACGATCCCCCGGTGCCAAAGGCCGTGAACACATAGCTTTGCCCGGCTTCCAGTTCGACGGCAATCCAATCGCTGTCACTGCCAGAACTGATTTCACCGGCAAAGCGATCACCAACCGCCATGTCATAGGTGGTGCTGATCGATCCGGCCGCATCTGTTGTTTCCGTCGTGTCTGCAATGCCCAATGTGCTGGCCGCTGACACCGTCAAAGACGGGTTGTGCAACGCGGACGTGGTTTGGTCAGGAAGCAGGACACACATCTGGCACATAGGGAACTCCGGATTTTTGGCGGGGCCGTCGGGGCCCTGTTAGGGAAGCGTAGACCTCAACAAAGAGAGGTCGAGGCAAAGATAGGTCGCCCGAACTTTGGCCGAGCTCCATGTCAGGTCTTGGGCGGCTTTGCGGCAAGGAAAAGGCTCTTGTGACGAATTGCGGGGATCGGGCGGGCGGAAAACCGCATAACAGCCCGGCCAAGGCCGTTGCAGCGCTCGGCGTGGCTGGTTAGACCCAAACAAAAGGGGATGGCCGGTTCTGCACCACCACCCCAAGACCTTGGCAGGGGCGCCCCTGTCCAAACAAAAGTATGTGTATGACCCAATCTGCCCCGTCCCCTGCGATCTGTGTTGTTTTGGCGGTGTTTCGCCCGGTTCCCGAGCACCTAAAGGCGCAATTGATGTCGATCGCCGCACAAAGCCATCCCCCCGAACAGGTGGTCATGGTGATTGCGGATCGGGAATCAGGGCCATTGGCGACCACATTGGCCCAAGAGGCGGGCCTGCGCTTTGATCTGGTGGAACCCACGCAATCGCTGGATTCGGTGCGCGCCTTTGAGGCGGGCCTGTCGCGGGCGCTGGATGTGACATCTGAGGGCGACCTGATTGCCCTGTCGGATCAGGACGACATCTGGCACGATACCCGGCTGGCGCGGGGGGTGGCTGCGCTGCGCGACCCAGATGTGATGCTGGCCCATTCGGATGCGCGGCTGGTGGATGCGCAGGGCGCACAGCGTCAGCCTTCGATGTTTGCCTTTGAAAAACGCCACCCCAATCCGGGGCTGCGCGGGCTGCTCTATCGCAACAACATCACCGGGATGACAGCGACATTCCGGCGGGAATTGGTGGCGCTGGCGCTGCCTTTTCCGCCGCAATCGGGGGTGCATTATTACCACGATCTGTGGCTGGGCCTGCTGGCCGCGGCCACGGGACGTGTGGCGCTGATCACTGATCCGCTGGTGGATTATCGTCAGCATGATGCAAACGCGATTGGCGCAGTTGATCGAACCGGGCAGGGGGGCCGCCCGGCCCGATCCCGTCTGGACATGCAATGGATGCGCCGAGAAGCCGCAGGCTATGGGTTGGCGCGGTATCTGGGCCGCAGCGTGCAGGCCCGTGTGGCGCAGGCCGTGGCCGTGGGCAGCATTCCGGCGGCGCAGGTTGATATGGCGGCGTTGCGTCCGTATTTGCGCCGGCGCAGTGTCGGAACTGCGCATTTCATGGATGCGTTGAAATACGGGCTGCGCGGGCGGTTTTCCCCGGCACGTATGGCGGTTGGGCAGGGCATTACCTGTGTTGGGCGTCAGGTCTGGGCCTTGCGCAAAGCCATGGGCGAGGGGTTGTATCAGCGGTTGGATGCCTTTGATCAGCGGCTGTATTCCATGTCGCCGGGGGTGGAGCCCCCGCATCTGGACATCACTGGCCAGCCCGAATTGACCTGGACAGGGGCCAATATATCAGCCTCTGACAGCAAGGGCAAAATGCAGGATGCTGAAAGCTTTGTGGATGAACGCAAACGCCCGTCCTGGACCCCGCGCCTAGAGGCGACCGCCCCCTCCATCAATGTGCTGGTGCCCACGCTGAACCCAACCGAGGTGTTTGCGGGCATTGCCACGGCGATTGATATCGGCATTGGGCTGGCTGCACGGGGCTATCGGGTCCGGCTGATTGCCTGTGATCTGCCAATCGCATCGCTGGACGCGTCGCGCCGGTTCGTGCTGGGCCGCCTGAGCAACGCTGATGCGGATGCCGGTGCCCAAGCCCGCCTATCGCTGGGCTGTGGCGTGATGGGAGACGGGCAGGGCAGTGGCGTGTCGCTGCCATCCCATTCGGATGATCTGTTTTTGGTCACCGCCTGGTGGACGGCACATGTGGCGCGCGATCTGATCGCACAATATGGCTATCGCCAGTCCCGCCCGATCTATCTGTTGCAGGACTTTGAGCCGAATTTCTATGCATGGGGCACAGAATTTGCCGATGCCATGGCCAGCTATGACATGGATGTTCAGCCGGTGTTCAACACAACCTATCTGCGGGATTATTTCGCGCAGCAAGGGTTTGCATTTGCCGATGCGGCCGCACAGCCGTTGGCGTTTCGCCCGTCAATCGACATCGACCGTTACGCGTCGGGTCTGCGCCCCAAACGGTCCGGGCCCAAACGTCTGGCGCTTTATGGACGTCCCGAAGTGGCGCGCAACATGTTCCCCATGGCGGTTGAGGCATTGGCGCTGTTTGTGCGCGATTTGGATTTGACACCGGATGACATCGAAATTGTGTCGATGGGCCTGCCCCATGATCCGGTCTCTCTGCCCAATCAGGTGCAGGTGAGTTCGCTGGGCAAATTGCCTTGGGACGATTACCCGGATTACCTGCTGAGCGTCGATCTGGGCCTGTCGCTGATGTATTCGCCCCATCCCAGCCATCCGCCGTTGGAAATGGCGGCGTCTGGTGTGCGGGTGGTGACCAATCATTTTGGTCCCAAAGATCTGAGCCGCCTCAGCGGGGCTATCACATCGGTTGCCCCCACCCCCGAAGCACTGGCCGAAGGTCTGGCGCAGGCCTGGCGCGCCGGCGATGTGGCCCCGGCGGATCGGGCCATTGATCTAGGGGCTTTGGGGCTGACGATGGAGGATATGATGACCCAGTTGGCAACACAGCTAAGCGGGCAGATCGCACTGGCCACTATGTCTGATGTGAGCTCTGGCGTCGAAACGTCGGCCCGCCCTAACCAAAAGGCCCCAGCATGACCCGACATCTGTTTTTACACATTGGGATGCCCAAATCCGGGTCAACCTATCTGCAGCGGGTGTTGCTGCAAAATCAGGCGACATTGGCCGCCGCTGGGATCAGTTACCCCCATGACAGCCCCGGTCAGGGCCATCCCGGCAATGGCCGCGATATTGGCACCTGTGATACAGCCCAGTTAGAGGCGCTGTTTGATGGACATGACCGGATGATCCTGTCCCACGAAGACCTCTATACCCAAGGCGAAGGCGCGGTTGGCCTGCGTCAGGCCGCCAAAAACCTGGGCGTTGCCATCCATATTCAGGCCTTTGTGCGTCCGTTCAGTGAATTTGCCTTTGGGGATTATTCCCAAAGCATGAAGCAAAATTTCCGCATTTTCCTGAAAAACCGCTCGCCTTATATGGGGCGCAGTTTTGAACAATACACCGCCATGCGCGGGCGGACCTTAAATCCGGTGCTGCGGTTTCGCCAATGGCAATCCAGCCTGCCAGAGGCGCAGATTGCGGTCGACAGCCACAAAGACATCCGTCCCGTCGTTGAAACATATCTGACGCGTTTTGGGGATCTGCCGACGCTGAACTGGCATTTGCCCAAATATTTGACCAACCCGTCTTTGCGCACGCAGGATTGCGATGATCTGGCGCGGATGATCGCCAATAAACATATCTCAGAGGATTACATCGAGGCCCATCGCAGGGCGGTGATGCATGAGACCGGGAAACCGGATGCCGGGCGGACCAAAGAACGCATCACTTGGCTTGAGGCGATGTGTGAGCATCGCAATGCAGAGCTGTGGGTGGAATATGGGTATGACAATCGCCTGCCTGATGCGAAAGGCACAGATTGGGGTGTGGTCTTGCCCGCCAAACTGCCCGCGCCAGACGTGTATCACAGCGAAGAGTGACGCCGATTTTTGGCAAAGCCGGGACGGCATTTAGATGACGCCTAATGAGTGTTATGGTAAATAATCCGGGCTCTATACTGGATTTCAAGCGGGCGGAGAAAACTGGTCCGCATCCATGTGTTAACCCTAAAACAGGGTTGCGTAAGGTAAGGCGAACATGCGATTAAGCCCCAAGTTAAATAGAATTTTATCCGTGTTTAAAAGAATTTGATTTTTTTGTAGGTCGGGTGTCACAAGCCAGCGTAATATGCGTGATATTCAGCCGCCGTGTTAAGTGTTTTTGCTTTGCATATATGGATTTTGGGGGACTTTTATGAAGTACGTCGACGTTAAGGCCAAAGCCTTTGAACCTGTTGAAGTTGCGCTTCCTCACGTGCCTGCTGCCTCTGAAAAACCCTATATGTCGTATGGTAAGCGGTTGCTTGATCTATGTCTTGCGCTCCTGATGCTTCCGATTGTTTTGCCAGTTATTCTGATCGCATGTTTGGTTGTGCGTCGGGATGGCGCGGCGGGGCTGTTCACCCAAGAAAGAATCGGCAAAGACGCAAAACCTTTCAAATGTTATAAGATTCGCACCATGGTGCCCGATGCAGAGGCGCGTTTGCAGGAATATCTGAAGACAGATCCTGAAATCGCCCGTGAATGGACCGTGAATCAAAAATTGCGCAAAGACCCGCGGATCACCAAAACCGGTGGTTTCTTGCGGTCCAGCAGCATCGATGAATTGCCCCAGATTTTCAACGTGATCCGTGGCGACATGAGCTTTCTTGGGCCGCGCCCGTTCATGTCCGACCAAGAAGAGATGTATCGCGCGGCGGGGGGATCTGCCTATTTCCATCTGCGCCCGGGTATTTCCGGTCCTTGGCAGGTCTATGGCCGTGGCGAAACCAGCTTTGCAGCGCGGGTCGATTTCGACAATAAATACCTGCGCAATCTCAGCCTGATGAACGATCTGGCATTGATTTTTCACACTATTCGCGTTGTCGTGTCCCGGTCTGGCCACTAAGAGACGCATCAGATCGATGCGGCAACAACAGCGCGGTGCGGCGACCCTATGACACAGATGCCCTTGATCACCGTCCCTCTTGTTTCGATTGTTATCCCAACCTTCCACCGGACCGACAAATTGTCAGTGCTTTTGGCCGATTTGGCGATGCAAATCCCCGAAGATGGATCGGTGGATGTTGTGGTGGTCGACAATGATCAGGATGGATCGGCGCAGGCGGTTATACCGGATGTGCCTTGGCTGCATTACCTGATTGAGCCGTCATCCGGGGTGGCGACGGCGCGCAATACAGGGGTCCAGTCGGCCCGGGGCCGTTATATTCTGTTCATCGACGATGATCAGCGCCCCAGCGCGGACTGGCTGGCGCAGATGTTGGCACACGCAAAGGCGGGTCATCCGGTCTGTTTTGGTCCGGTGGCAGCGGTCTATGATGTGGTGCCCCCTGCGCCGTTGCGCCGGGCGTTGGATCCGATGTTTTCGCGCAGCTTATCCGACCCCTCGGGGGCGGAAATCAGTGCCAAACGCGCCTATATGGGGACGGGAAACGCGATGTTTGACCGTCAGGCCTGTTTTCAGGATGCCGTGTTTGAAACCCAATTTAACGGCGGCGGAGAAGACGTCTGGCTGTTGCGGCACCTCGCTGAGGATCTGGCATTGCCATTCATTTGGGTGGCTGAGGCGGGCGTGGGGGAACATGTCCCTGATGATCGCTGTCGCGTGGATTTTGTGCTGCGACGTAAACGGCTGGACGGCACGTTGCGCTGTGTTGTCGAAAGTGGCGGGGCTGGTCCTAAAAAATGGGCGCGGTTGGCGATGTGGATGGGCGTTGGCGCGGCGCAAGTGGGGCTGCATGGGCTGGGGCTGATATGGTCTGGGTTGCGGCGCAATGATGCTGGGCTGTATCACCGGGCGCAGATGGCGACCGGGATTGGTAAATTGATCTGGTGGACCCATCCCTTTGTGTGGGCGCCAAAACAAAGGGCGCGGGCATGATCCCAAAAATTGGCTATCTGGTCAGCGAATACCCCGCCGTTTCCCATACCTTTATTCAACGCGAAGTGGCTGCATTGCAGGAACAGGGCGTGGATGTGGTGCCGTATTCGATCCGCGAACCCAGCGAAGCCGGCCGCAAGGGCGCGGTTGAAAAACGCGAACATGCGCGCACGTTTTATGTGCTGCCCAAGCTGAAAAAGCCGCTGCAATTGATGGCGACCCATGCCCGGATGATCCGGCGCGGACCGGGGCGTTATTTCCGCATATTGGGCCGGGCCATCACCCGACGCCCTGCAGGGATCAAGGCGTTGATCTGGCATCTGGCCTATTTTGCCGAAGCAGGCGTTCTGGCCGATCAAATGGGCCGCGATGGCGTGACCCACCTGCATGTGCATTTTGCCAATGCGGGATGCACTGTGGGGATGATGGCGGCTGGTCTGGCGGATATTCCGTTTAGCTTTACCATGCATGGGCCGACCGAATTTTTCGATGTGCAGCCGCATCAATTGCCCGACAAGATTGCGCAGGCCAAATTTGTGGTCTGTATCAGCCATTTCTGCCGGTCGCAGTTGATGCTGTTTTCCGATCCCAGCCATTGGGACAAATTCCACATTGTGCGCTGCGCCATTGATCCGGATCGGTTTGCATCCGGGGCGGATAAAATCCGCAAAAGCCTGCTGTTTGTCGGGCGGATGTCTGGGGTCAAAGGCGTGCCTTTGCTGCTGCAATCTGCGGCGGACTTGCGGGAAAAACACCCGGATATGCGCGTGACTTTGGTGGGCGATGGCCCCGAACGCGCCGCGTTAGAGACGAAAGTGACACAATCGGGGCTGGGCGAGATCGTACATTTCACTGGCTATCAGACACAGGATGAGGTCGCGCAATTTATGCAGCAATCCGAGGTTCTGGTTCTGGCGAGCTTTGCCGAAGGATTGCCGGTGGTGCTGATGGAAGCGCTGGCCAGTGATACGGCTGTGGTCACCACCCGGATCGCCGGTGTGGCGGAACTGGTTGAGGATGGCGTAAACGGTTTGCTGGTTTCGGCGGGGGATCAGGACGGGCTGACGCGGGCCTTGGACCGGGTGCTGTCAGATGCAGATCTGTGTCGCCAGATGGGAACGGCTGGCCCGGCAAAAATCCGGACCATGTTCAATTCGCAGGTTGAGGCAGAAAAGCTGGCCGCGCTGTTTGGGGCTGCGGGTTCAACACAGGCCCCCAAGACAGGTTCAGCCAGCTGACTGCATCAGCATTCGCGCACACCCATATTGATGATTTGCGATGCGGAAATGCGGTGCACGCCGTTGATCCGATAGCGGCCTTCGGACATGTACCAATCGCGCAATGGCGCGGGGTAATAGTTTGAAATGATCCGCGACACCCGTTCGAAATCGGCCGCATTCATCGGCGTGCCATAGATCGACGGGCCGTGAAACCCAAAGGTTGTGGCGCGCGACACACATGTGTCAGGCAGGCCCAGATACATGGTGCAGGTCGAATAACAGACCTGCCCGCGAATTTCGACCGGCTGGCCACTGGCGCGGATATTGCGCAATTCGCGCATGCGCTGACGGATAAACCCGCCGCGATCATTGCCAACCACCAATGCGTTTGCCGGATAACTTTGCTGAGCGACGGCCAGTGTTGCACTGCCGGGCCCCATTAACATCAATATCACCAAGGCGCCCACCAACAGAGTATGCGCGCGTTTTACAACAGGCCGAATACCAGCCCCACCATGCTTTTGCATGAGATCACCCCTTGATCTCAGACCCGTATTATTGGGTCCCACCACGCCCCCACGCAGTGGGCTTAGATCAACATCAGGGGCTTAATAATCTGTTGCTTGGGCGGTCGGAGGTTTCTATATTTTGCTTAAATAACGAGGTGTTAGTCATGGTTTTGCCGTATTTCACAGGTGAAAATCAGCGCGCCAGTTCGTGGATCTGCATCACCTGCCCATCGGGAAATTGCACGGTTTCAACATCATAAAGCCAGATCACCCCGGTGGGGCTGGTGACGGTGACGCCTGCCTCTTTTTGGTCAAACTGATAGCTGTCGCGCGGGGCGGATAAGATCAAATTGTCCAGACCTGACCCGCCATTGATCCCATCCCGGCCACCGGATTCGATAAATGTATCATCGCCGTCCGCGCCGATCAGGTAATCCTCTTGGGCGGTGCCCTGCAATGTTGCGCCTTCGGGCGGGGCGTATCGCACCACGCCATGCAGATATTGCGGGCCGCCTGGTTCATTCCACCATGGGTCATTCTGCGCGGCGTTTTGCTTGACAACTTGGCTGCGCGGGGTGCTGTCGGCATGGCTTTGATACAATCCCCATGTGCCAGATCGCGACGTGCCTGAGCCTTCGGTGAATTGCATGAACGGGCCGTCGGACTGGGCCTGCCAATCCTGCCAAAGCGTTTGATAGAGATCGCCCATTTCAGCGGAGCGTACAAAACCTGTCATCAAGGATTGCATGGCGTCGGTTTGATCGCGGGTCAGGTCGCGCACCGCAAAGCTGTGATGCACATGTTGGCCGCCTTCATAGGCGGTCAGGCGCAATCCATGTGCATGGGCCAGATCGGCTTGTGCGGACCAGTTCTGGATGATTGCGGGCAGCGAAGATGGGGTGGCGGGATTGCGCAGGGTGCGTTCCAGCCAATCATAGGCGGCCGGGGCGGGGACCTGGGTGATGTCCAGCACTTGGGCGCGCAGGTCTGCTTGGCGGACCAGAGCGCTGCCAAAATAGGTGGTGATGGCAAATTCATCAAACACCGTGGCCGGGTCGCGCCATTGCCGGGGGGCATTGGTCCGCCAGGCGGGGGCGGTCAAAATTTGGTTGGTCGCCCAAGTGTTGACCGTTTGGCCCCCCAATATCAAAACCAACCGATCATCGGCTGCTGGTCCAAATTCGTCGCGCCAGATTTGAGCCATCTGGGTGGCTTTCATCGTGTAATAGCTATGGGGGGCCGGGGTTCCCCAGTCACGTTCGCTTTGATCGCGCACCCAGCGGGCCTGAGCAAATGCCCCGTTCCAGACTTCGTTGGAATATTCCACATGGGCCTTTAGGGCCGGGTCCAGATTGTCGCGCACATATCGCGCAAACTGGCGCATAAACCGGTCATTGGCGCGGTGGGGCATGGTGAACCACGGATCGGCACCGATTTCATTGGCCAGTCGGACCATATGTTCCACAGGGACAATCTGGCTTTGGCCGCGCTGATCCGGTGTGGGCCAATCGCGCCAATGCTGGATCGTGGCATTGTTGGTACCCATCCAGTTCATGAACCGGATTTCACGGGCATCATTGATCAGCGCCAGCCAATCAGGATGAAACAGCGCGCCGGCCTGTAGCAACGGTTCCTGATCTGCACGAAACAGCCGGATATCGCGCAAATGGTTGTTGGCATCTGTGCGGGTGATTTGCAGAATGATATTGCCGCCATTGCGGTTCTCAAATGTGATCCGGCCCGGGCTGTTTTGGGTGATCTGCACATCCCCTGACAGGGTCAAATCCCCCTGCCCCTGATAATCCAGCACATAGGTGCCCGCCCGCTGTGCCGCCAGAACGGGGTCCGCCCGGCTGCTGGCGGTCCAGGCAAAAATGGTTTTGATATGCAAACCGTCAGGAATGCGGATCGGCCAGCCATCCGCGTCAAAACTGTTGGCATCCCGCAGGTCCTGATGTGACAGAACCTGCCATTTATCAGCAGAGCCCGCGATCCAGGGGCGCATGACATGTATCAGATCGATATAGGGCTGAACCGGGGCCCAATCGGCCGGGGCAGACAGGTTGAAGGCCAAAACCGGGCTGGCATCGCCCTGCCCGATCGCGGTTTGATCTGTCTGTGCGATGGCGGCGTTCTGGGGACCCAAAAGCGTCAATGCGCAGATCAAACTGCACAGCGACATGCGCCAAGAGACGGCGTTGAAAAACATAATGGGTCCTGTCCAAAATCAAAGAGCTTCGTTCTGGCAAAGATGCGGCACCACCCCCATCGGAGCAAGCCGAGATTGCGGGGTGTTCCCATTTCCCGCCGACAGCGCACGATGGTCTAACGGCTCGTTTGCGCTTTGGTCCTAGAAGTGACCGTGACATTTTTCAGGAGAGCCACAATGACAAATCCTTTTTCAGGCCGTGTGCCTGCTCTTGCCGGGCCCGCGATGGACATCGTTCCGGTTGTACCAAATGATGGGGCTGACCTGACCCAAGGCGCGGTTGCTTTGTATGTTGAAACCGGTGGGGCGCTACAGGTCACATCCGTGTTGGGATCTGTGCGCAACGTCAATGTTGCAGATAACAGCATCCTGCCTGTGGGCGTGTTACGCGTGCATGCAACGGGCACCACAGCAACAGGCATCCATGCACTGGTGGTCAGCTAATGTTTGGAATCGGCTTTGATGTGCCCACGCTGGCTGTGCGATGCAAGGCCAGCGGGGCGGCGGGACCCACCCTGCCCGCGTTGTCCGGTTTGATCGGGCTTTATGATGCGGCTGATGTCGGGACATTGGCACAGAATTCAAACGGGACCGGCGCGGTTGCTATCGGTGATCCGGTTGGGCATTGGGCTTCGGCGGGCATGGGCCCTGTGAACGTGTCACAATCCACAGCAGGCCGCCGTCCGATCCTGCAAAGTGACGGATCGCGGTATTGGTTTGAATGTGATGGTTCAGATGACATGCTGGAAAACACATCCGTTGCGGTCAGCCCCAGTTTTACAATTGTGATGGCGGTGCATGTTGAGGTGATCAACAATTACACATCCGGTGTGTTTTCGCTGGATGCGGCCAATGATTTTCAGATCCAGTCGGCGCATTCCTCGCAGATGCGGTTTGGCGTCGGCGCCAGCAATCTGGGGTTCAGCATGGGTGCGCAATCAGTGGATTATGCCAATCAGGATCTGGTTATGACGTTTTCACTGGATGCGGTTGCGGGAACGGCTGTGCTGCGTTTGAACGGTGCGGTTGTGAACACCCAAACCGGCTATAATGGCGGATTATCGGCGACCCAGAAAATGCGGTTTATGGTCAACCGGGGCGCCGGAAACGAAGTGGGGGGGCGGCTTTATCGTGCGGCCGTATGGAACGGGGCGGCCAACGTAGAAATTGCTGCTGCGGAAACCTGGGTTGGTGCCGGGGCAGGTTTGTCATTGTGACGCCATGATCAGTCCCTGAGTGCTATTTGCAATCCTGTATGAGTGATTTCGTTTGGGCGATGCCGTCGGAATAAGGCATTGAAAACATACCCATGTTGGGTTACAAAAAGACGCATAAAAACACCTTTAATTTCAATGCGTTGTGTGGTCTGCCTCACTTTTAGTATTTCTCGGAGACGGTTGGATGATACGCCAGACATGACAGAGCTCACTTCAGAGATTGCCGTTCAGGATTTTTTGGGCGTGTCGTTTTCCATTTCGACACGTGACGCATGGTTGCAGGTCCTTACCAATCCCCGGTTAGATCGCTTTGGATATTTGGTCACGCCCAATGTTGACCACATCGTGATGTCGGCCAAGTTTCCTGAACGCACGCAGTTATTACAATCAGCAGATTGGCGTGTATGTGACAGCCGCATCCTGGCGATGCTGGCCCGGTTTCGTGGTCTTCAACTGATGCCATTTCCGGGATCGGACATGGTGCAGGCCCTGTTGCAAGACCCCAGAAGCCCGGCGCTCAGGATTGCGATTATTGGCCCTGCGCAGGATGATTTTGAAATTCTGTGCCAGAAATTCCCGGATCACAATTTTGTCTTTGTGCAGGCCCCGGTCATGCGCAGAGGGGACGCGGATTGGCAGGAAACATTGCAACGGGCAGAGGCGGCAGAGGCCGATATTCTGTTGCTGTGTCTGTCTTTTCCCAAACAAGAAGAATTCGCGTTGGATCTGCGCAGTCGTGGGCATGTGCATGGTATTGGCATGTGTGTCGGGGCTAGCGTTGATTTCCTGACGGGGCGTCAAAAACGTGCGCCGCGCTGGGTCAATCGGATTGGCATGGAATGGGCTTGGCGGTTGCTGCAAAATCCCCGGCGACTTTGGAAACGGTATCTTGTGGAGGGGCCTAAAATCTTTGTGCTCTTTCTCAAAGACCTGCGTGCGTCTCGGTCAGGTTAGCTATGGATTTGTCCGATCACCCTGTTCACAGGATCGCCGCAACGGGCCGAGACCTTCTTTGGGGGCGTTGGCATCACGATCGCATCAGTCACAAAGGCTATGCGTTTGAGGCGCGGATATATCTCAAAAGCTTTCGGGGCCTGCGGACGCCAAAGAAATTTGTGATCATTGGCCGGCCCAGATCCGGCACAACTTTGCTGGTGCGGTTGCTCAATCAGGTTGATGCAATCAGCTGCCATGGTGAAATTCTGCATCATGCGGTTGCCAACCCTGTTCGGTTTCTGGATCTGCATGCCCGAACGCGGCCTGATAGCGCCGAATGTGTCGGGGCCAAGATCATTTCCTATCAGATGTTTCAAGTGCAACGCCTAAAGGATCACACCCGGTTTCTGACTCAATTGGCGCAGCGTGGGTTTCAGTTCATCCATGCGCGGCGCAACACGTTTGATCAATGTCTGAGCCTGTCGACCGCCCAGAAATCCCAAACCTATCATGTGGCGCAGGGCGCTTCGGATCGGTCATTGGAAATGGCGTTGGATGTGGATCAATTTATCCAACAGGTGCGTTGGAATCTGGCGATGCTGGATTACGAAACCCAGCTATTGGCCCGCTTTGATCCCTTTGTGGTACACTATGATACGGACCTGAAACAGCCACAAAATCATCAGCAGACAATCGATGGTATTTGCGCATGGCTTGGGCAGGCGCCAAATGCGGTGCAGGCGGATTTGAAACGGACCAGCCGCATGACCACGATCACCAATCAGGATGTCTTGAAACGGGCCATCCAACAGGCCGGATTGTCACAAGCCCTGACGGATGGTTGATCTATTTTAGCTGTGCTTGGTGGATTTGATTGATCTGCGTTTGCAGATGCATATGCCAGCGTTTCAGCTTTAGAACACGGGTTAGGCGGGCGGACAGGAAACGCCAGAACCCAAACCTGCGGCTGTTAAACATCCAGTGATATCTCTTTTGGCGCAGGCGCATGATCCTGCGTTCCAAAGCGCCGGGAAACCGCCCTGCCCCATTGGGCTGATAGCCACTTTGTTTGAGCAGCGGGCCAATGCGACCTTCTAACAGGGCGATGTCATCTGCGGTGCATTTGCTGCGCCACTGGGCAATCAGATTGGGGTCCGGCGGGGCATAGGTGCTGGTTTCATGATAGCGCAGCATCTGTGGATCCATAGGGTGACCCAAAAATTGGCAAACCCGGTTCAGGTGTGTGTCCAGATCACTCAGCAAATCTTCGTAGCGTAATGTCAGGACCTGATCGGAGGGTAGATCACCCGTATTGTCCTGCCAGCTTTGTTCTGTTTCGATCCAATGTTTGCCTGCAAAAAACAGGTTATATCCCCAGCCCATATGAATAGAGGATCGCGCCACATCCCGGGGATCGCGCAGCACATGGATCAGCTTTGTGTTTGGGGCAATCTGCAACAGCTTGTCGATATGGCGGTGGATGTTGATGGTGACAACCGAAGCGCCCTGATCCTGCGCGCGCAGCTGATCAAAGAAGGTGTGCAACAAATCCAATCCAGTGACCCCGTCTGGAACCTTCAGACCTTTGGCCTGAAAAATCCGGTCCAGTTGCAGTGTGCCCAAATCATAAGACCACCCGGTTGGGTGGCTGTCATCCGGGTGCAGATGATCAAACAGAAAATCCATTTCGCCGGGATTGGCGATCTGGGGATGTGCATCCAGCATCAGACGAAACAATGTCGTTCCAGATCGCAACGCGCCGTAGATAAAAACAATTTCGCAAGGCGGCATAAGGGGCATAATACTATCCGTCGATGGGGCTTAGCGGTGGGACAAAACGAGGCAGCACGTCGATGGTGTGAAGGAACATTTCTTGCAATCGGACTTCGGCTTCGGCCTCGGATTCGCCGGGCATGATTTGGGTGGTCAAACGCACCAGCGCCCCATCGGTGCGCTGCACAGTCAGCCCATCCCATAACAGCAGCAATTTGGCGCGAAAATCCCACGCCACGTGGCGGCCATGCTGTTCAAACCAGTAATAGACCAGCATCCGGGATTCGCCCTTTTGGATGACAGCACGGTTCAGGCGGAACTCTTCGCCCAGATCCAGCTGCGGCCCAACGTCAATCCGATCCAAACTGGCAATTTCCCAACCGGCACCGGGCAGACAGATTTCGGGGGAATGAATGCCGCCTTTGGTTTGGTCTTCGTAATAGGCCGAAAAGAAATCGACCGGAATGGTGCCCGGTTTGCGGAAACTGGCCCCATAATAATCATCCGCCGCAAGGCTGGCTTCGATCGCGGCCCCATAACGGGGGGATGGCGTGGCTTTCCAATCCTCAAAGCTGAGCGGGTAAAGCGCAAAGGGATCGCGATCGACCAGCTGTTGTTGGGCCGTTGGACGCAGGGCCCAAGCACCCGCCATGACAGCTGTGATCAGCGCCCCAACGATCAGCGCACGGGACGGTTCCACCAAACGGATGCGCAGGAATTGCGGCCACAGCCCATCTGTGTCCAGATCCAACGCTTCGAGCAGGGACATTTTATTGCGCTGAATTTTCAACATCAGCCAGGCCAGCACAAACAGCAGAATGACGCTGGCCATAAAGATCACCCAGCCTTCAAAGAAGTGGCTGAACCCTTCCAGATAGCCTTCGCCCAGATGTTGCACCAACACGCCGGCAATGGCGATACGGACCGAATTCATCCCAACAGTGATTGGGGCTGCAGCCAGCAACAGCACCGCTTTGTGCCAGGTGGGGCCGCGATACAGCACAGCAAATACATAAGAAAACGACATGATCGGGAACAGGTAGCGCAGGCCGGAACAGGCTTCGGCGACGTGTAATTTGATCACGCCCAGATCAATGATGTTGCCGTCCAAAAACACCGGGACATTCAGCAATGTCAGCAGGGATACACCCAGTTCGGATGAAATTCCCTGTAGGACGGTCGACAATTTATAATAGATCACACCGGGCAGCGGCAGCATATAGACCAGATGTAAAACCGGGGGCCAATGATGTTTGCCCTGCGCCCAGCCAAATGAAATCAACAGGATCGCCCCGACCCACAGGATGGTGGCATAGGCGACCACATCGCTGATCTGAGACAGCTTGCCCAAGGCGCCAAACAGCAAAGCGATGATCAATAGGATCAGACCGGGCCAGCGGTTGACCGGGCCGGTTTGAATAGGGTCGGTTTTCAATTGGCGCAGGAACAGCAGCGCCGACAAAACCGGGATCAGCGGCCCATGGCTATATTCCGGGGTGGCCCAGGCCAGGCGCAGCGCATCCAGACCTTCGTAGAAAAACACTCCCGCTGCCAAAGTTGCCAGCGCCAGCCAAAACATCCCGGCCGTGCTGATAAATGTCTGTGGGCTTGGGCGGGTTGTGGCTGTGTCGGTCATAAAGGGCCCAATAATCTATTGGCGCAGGGATATCCCGGCCTGTACTCAAATTAGCTTATGAATGTGCTGTCGACAAAAGAAAATCCCCCACTGCCGGCGGGCAATGAGGGATCCAATCTCGAAAAAGCTGAAATTAAGCTTTTTTGTTTTTCCGACGCTTGGCAAAGGCCAACAGACCCAGCGCACCAGCGGCCAGTGGCAGGCCAGCAGGAACGGGTACGGGTGGAATATAGCTCGTGTATTCAACCAGATAGGCATAAACGTGGTTGCCGTTATTGCCGTTCACATCAACCCACTCGCCAGTGCCGTCTTCTAGGAACACGTGGTCCTGACCCGCATAGTTCGACTGCGGAGCGCCGTTGCGCCAGTTGGTATATGTGAATGGGGTGCCAGCTTCTGGACCATCGATCCATTCAAAATCGCCTTCAACAGCCATATCGTTGCCGCCGGTCCAGTAACGGGCCGCGTTGCCAAATGTGGATTCGATGAACGCTTGTTCCGCGGCGTCAGTGATCGTGACCAAGTAGCCACCCAACGACATCGCACCAAGGAAAGCGCCAAAATGTGTCTCTTGAGTTTCGACAACTTCGTACCAGTGGCCGTTACCTGCGAATTGCACCGGAAGTGCAGATGCAGCTGAGCCCGCGGAAATTGCGGTCGCTGCAAGAATGGTTTTTGCAAAATTCATTTCAATTTCCTAACCCATGCGGCCAGCTTTCTGACCTATTCACCCTCAAGCCGACAGCAAAGCATGCGTGACCTTTCGGGAAATTCCTTAACATCATTAATATAATTTTCATCAAACGGCAAAGATATTGTCGGCCGTTAACCAAAAAAACGAAGGTTTTTAAGGATATTTGGGCGCTTTCTGCGAGAGCTAATGTAATAGACGCAACTCTTGCGTGTGTTTTTATGTCTGTGCCCCAATTTTACGAATCGAAGCACGAATCTAGGAATTTTGCCGGGGCAAAGCGGCCATTGTCGCCATTCCGGCAACAAAACCACCCAGATGCGCCTCCCAGGCGAGGCCGCCATCCAAGGCATAATACATCACCACATTGATGAAGGTCAGCGCCGTTAAAGGCCAAATTAAATCCCGTATATAATCGCGCCAGGTCGGGTCCGGTTCTGAGGCGTCCCGCTCTGTTGTGCGCAGCCAGATCACGGCCCCGGCCAAGGCAAACAATGCCCCTGACGCGCCCACCATTGGAAACGGGCGTGTGGTCAAAACCGCATGGCCCACCGCCCCGCCCAGAACCCCGGCGCAATAGATGGCAATAAACCGACGTGGGCTGACATCTTCGAGCAGGGTGCGTCCAAGCCCCCAAAGCGTGAGCGCGTTCATGCCCAGATGCAGCATTCCGGTATGCACAAATCCATAGGTGAAAAACATCGCAATGGTCTGACCGGGATAATTGGGCCGCCAATCCCCCAAAAGCCCGGCCCAAAACGCAAAGTTTTGATACATCTTGCCGCGCAAAAACGGCAAATCGCCCCCCAAAAGACCCAATAAAAACAACAGGATTTCCGGCAAAGCATAAAGACACAAAAGACCAATCAACAGGGCATGCCCTATGGTGTTTTGAGTGGGATTATGAACTGACCCTGCGCCCGGTTGGGCCATGTTGCCTGCCTTGTTTCATATATGTCCTGCCCCTTAGATAAGGGGGCAACACGCAAATGACAGCCCCCTCTTGTGGGGGCGATCGGTTGGTTTCAGGCCTAATGTAACCGATCCAGGGACCGCTGGAAGGAAATGGTGATCCCGTTGGAATGGGCGGTTTCATCTGCCGTATTGCGCGAAAACCGACGTTCCAGCGCGACCGATAGCGTGGCATCATCGTTCAGCTGGCGCTGATATGTGGCGCTGGCCTGGGCACTAAACTGGTCGTCGATTTCAAACGCGTCATGGCTGGCGCTCAGGCCAAAGTTCAGCTGGGATTGCGCATTGAGCTGCTGGATCATCTGCCCGCGCAACTGGCTGCGTTCCGTCACATCGCCGTCATTGGCCACATTGGCCTGACGTGACAGGCCCAGCGTCACGGCACCATCCGGGCGGTCGATCCGCAAATCCAGCGTGCCAATCCAGGATGTGGCGTCATCTTCGCGCCAGACATAGCCGAGGCTGGATTCGATTGTGCCCAGTGACCAATCCGCATCCCGGGACAGGGTCAGGGTCTGGCGGGTGCCCCCTGCCTTGACGGTTTGATCCAGGGCAATGCCATATTCGCCGCGCCGATCCTCACGGAAGGCGGCGATGGACCATGTCGACCCATCTTGTTGCGTGGTGTCGCTGGTGGTTTGCGTCTCTACTGATCGTTGGCCAAAAGACAGGTTCAGACGGGTGACCTGATCCAGCTGAAAATCCGTGCTCAGCCGGGCGGCCTGTGTGATCCGCTGGGTGTCGTCGCTGTCATCCACATTGTAGTCAATGTATTCCAGAACCAACCGCGTGGTGATGGCCGGGGTCAAATCTGCGCTGATCGACAGGTTCCAATCCTGTTCCAGACTGTCATCATTTAGCAATGATGCGCCGGTGGAATGGTGGATATCCTTGGCGTCATAGGCAATCTGATAGCGCAGCGGCATATCAATCCCGCCCTCAAAGTCGAGCCCCAGATTGGTCACTGCGCGGGTGCCGTCGGTTTGGGAAAACACAGGCGTGCCGGTGGAATCCAGCGCCAGCGTCAGGTCCGAGACATCAAAGCGCTGGTAATTCAGATCCAGCCCAATGGCATGCCGTGATGCGCGGGTATCAAAGCCCAGCGTCAGGCGGGGATCATCCAGCGCCAGCGCGCCATCCTGCGTGGTAAACCGGGTATCCGCGCCCAGCGACATCTGCGTGTTGCGCAGGTTCTGGTCATATTGATAGCCCAGCTGCCCCAGAAACTGGCTGGCACCGCTGGCATCAGATGTGTCCAGCGATGGGTTGCTGTCGGCGTCAAACACCAAACCATAGGTAAAGGTGGAATGCGGGCCTTGGGCGTCTTGGGCCAGAATGGGATAGGCCCCGCCAGCCCCGATTATTGCACAGCCCGTCACAGCCAGAACGCGCCCCATCTGACGACGGGGGGCGACGGTATTTTTCAGATATTGCATGGCTTATTCAAACAGGCGGCGTTCAGGCACCACGATCACGTCCCCGGCCGTCAGGCGGGTCGCGCCGGAAATACCCGTGCGGTTTTTGTAGTCAAACAGGAACACCCGTTCGGTTTCTGTTTCGCTGTCCACGCGGCGCAGTTCGACCCGTTTGGTGGCAGCAAAGCGGGTGAACCCCCCGGCTTGGGCGATGGCCTGTAGCAGTGTGATGCCTTCTTCGACGGGCATGGCACCGGGGCCTTCGACTTCGCCCATGATATAGACCAGTTGCGGTTCGTCAGGTTCAGGGGCCACCGGGGCGGGGGGCGGCGCCAATTGGGCGACGCTGACATAAACGGTGGGCCGGGATGCAAAATCACCGGCAATCCGGTCGGTGATGCGCACGCGCAGACCTTCGGCGGTCATGCCAGAGGCGCGGATGGACCCGGCACCGGGGAAATTGATGGTCCCGTCAGGCAGCACCAGCAACACCCGGTTCAGAGCGTTGTCTTCGACAACTTCGATCTGCAATTGGTCGCCGGGTTGGATTTGATAGGCCAGTGCTGCGACTGGCAACAGCATCAAAAGACCCGCAAAGAAGGTGGTGAATAATCTGGTCATGCCTCAATCCATTTGGAATTGTTTTGTTCTTTATACGCGTAAATGTCGGTGAAATCACCGACAAGTCCTGAAAACGGCTCTGACATGGGCGAAGTGCGGCCCAAAGGCCGCACCGATTGGCCCAGTCCGGGGCGATTAGCGCGCCAGATCCGCGACGGCCTGTTCCAGTTCCTGCCCCAGTTCGGGATAGGCGCGCGCGCCCTGTTCCAGCAGGTTCTGTGCCGTTTCATAGGCCTGTGCGGCGGCGGTTTTCTGACTATCTGCTGCCAGCGCCCGCCCCAGATGATACCAGACGACGGGCTCTTCGGGCAGGGCCGCGGCCGCGATATCCAGCGCCTCAAGCGCGTCGTTGACTTCGCCACGCTGCAGGGCGATCCAGCCAAATGTATCCAGCAAAGCAGGCACCTGAGAGCCGCGCAGACGGCGTGCCAGCAGCCAGGCCCGGTCCAGACTGGCGGGATCACTACGGCTGGTGGACAGCAGGCTGGCCAGATTGTTGGTCACCAGCAAATCATCCCCGTTGCGTTCATAGAGCATCTCATAAAGCGCAATGGCGGCGTCGAAGTCTTCGGTTTCTTCGTGCAACCCGGCCTGCATCAACGCCAAAGCCCGGCTGTCGGGCAATGCGGCGCGGGCTTGGGTCAGGACATCGGTGGCACCGGGCAGATCGTCGTTCTGACGCAAAGCCGCATAAAGCGCGCCCCAGCCGCCTTCGAATTCAGGATGGGTGGCGGTCACATCACGGATCTGGGCCACGCCGGTTTCCTGATCGCCATTGGCCCGGATGATCTGGGCCCGCAGCAACAATACTGCGGGTTCATCGGGATAGGTCTGGGCCAATTGCATGGCGCGATCGGTGGCATCAGGCAGTTGGCCGTTGCGGATCAGATCGCGGATAATGGCGATTTCTGCATTATACTGGCCTTCGGATTGGCCAGCCAGGGATTGCAGGAACGCACTCAGCGCGTCGGTCTGTTGGGTCTGTGACAGCAGTTGCGCCTGTAGCTCATTGGCCACCGCTTCGCCTTCGGCCCCCGGAAAGCCCTGACGGATGGCGTCAATATCCTGCTGGACACGACCGATGTCTTCCATTGCTAGGTGCACACGGGTCAGGGCCACCAGCAATTGCAGATTGCTGGGGTTCTGACGCAGGGAATCCAGCAACAGCGATTCGGACGACACATATTCCTGTTGTTCATTCAGATAGGCGGTATAGCGCAGGGTTTCATTGGGGCCGCGATTGGACATTTCTACCGCGCGCGACAGCATTTCCGCCATCAATTCAATCCGTCCCTCGCGGCGATAGGCCGAAGCCAGCAACGATACGGTTTCTGAATCATTGGGTGAATTGGCCAAAGCTTCGCGCAGGTTGCGGATCGCTTCGGCGGTTTTGTCGTCGCTGATCAGCCAGAGCGACCGCATCTTCAACGCCTCGACCTGCCCCGCATCATGGTCCAGTACCTGTTCGATCAACGCGCGTGCGCCGACATTATTGCCCACAGCGTCGCGCATCCGGGCCAGTTGCACCCGGATTTGGTTTACATCTTCGGACGGTTCCATCCCATCGATGGATTGCTCTAGTTCAGCCATGGCGGCGTCCTGATCCCCATGGGCAAAACTGGCCCCGGTTTTGATCATAATAAAATCCAGCAGGTTCGCTTCTATGTCTGTGGGCAACGGCGTTTGGTTCAGCATGTCGGTCAGTTCCGCCAGCATCACCTGACTGGATTTGGCCTCGCCCAGAATGCGCAGATAGATCAGCCGGTTATCGGCAATGTCACTGTCGGGATCAATGCGGCCGCGAAGCCATGACAAAGCGTCGTCAATACGTCCGGCCCGCACGTAAAAATCCATCAACATCCGCTGTACGTCCTGATCTTCGGGAAACAGGGTGGTCATATGCAGCAGCTGGGTTTCGACCTCAGGGCCCATGCCCAGCAGGTTCAGCGATTGCAGCTTGGCCAGATTCAGATCGCGGTCCTGAGGGTGATGTTCCAGCCCCAGCTCGGCCTGATCCAGACTGTCATTCGGGCGGTTGTCCCGCAGGGCACTGGTGATCAAAATCCGGTGCACAGACAGCAATGTCGGGTCCTGTGCGATCAGGGCCGTGGCGCGACGTGTGGCATCGGCCTGACGGGCCAGATCATTGTCCAGAACCGCTTTGCGATAATCCAGCGCCGCGAGAATCGCCAAGGCCGGCACATCCTGATCATCAATCGATGTGATCGTCCCGGCATATTTGGCGGCTTCTTCCCATGCACCACTTTCAAAGGCGAGCGTCGCCAGAGCGCGGTTTGCCTCTAGGTCTTGTGGGATGGATTCGATGATCTGAACATATTGCCCAAACGCATCCCGTGTGCGGCCCTGTTCCATCAGAATTTCGGCAAACATCAGCCGCGCATCCCGCAATGTCGGGTCACGCAGCAACGCGTTACGCAATTCCACCAAAGCGCGGGATTCATCCCCTTGGGCCAATAATTCTTGCGCCGTTTCGAAATGTTCTGCGGCGCGTTCCTCGGCGGATTTACATGCAGCCAATCCAAGGGCCAGTGTCAGGACAAGAAAAATGCGGGTCAAAGAAATCTCCAAGAGATAAGAAGCGAAAAAGGACGGTGAGACCAAAGAAGATGGCTCATAAATACGCGGGTTTGCTAGGTCCTGTCGTATAATGGCAAATTACAATTTAACAAAGTTGGTTTTCATCTTTGCAGGGCTTGGCAGGTTTCTGTAAGGAATGCGAGGCCGGTTCTTTTGGGCCGTCTATATATTTATTGGGGTTATAAATGGCGTCAGAGCGACTTTATCTGGAACATTTCGGATTTTCCGAGAGACCCTTTACTCTATTGCCCGACCCGGATTTGTTGTTTTGGTCGTCTCAGCACCGCAAAGCATTTGATGTGATGCAATACGGATTGTTCACGCGATCCCCGGTCACATTGCTGACGGGGGAAATTGGTGCGGGCAAAACCACGCTGGTTCAGACCCTGTTGCGTCAGATGGATGACGGGGTCACGGTGGGTTTGATTTCCAATGCGCAGGGCGGGCGGCATGATCTGCTGCGCTGGGTGCTCAGGGCGTTTGATCTGCCGCTGGAACCTCATGCGGATTACGTGACTGTGTTTCACGCCTTTCAGGATTTTATGCTGGCCGAATATGCGGCCGGGCGGCGGGTGCTGCTGATCGTCGACGAAGCCCAGAACCTGTCCCAAGAGGGGCTCGAAGAGGTGCGGATGCTGACCAATATCAATTCCGGCAAAGATGAATTGCTGCAATTGCTGTTGGTGGGCCAGCCCGAATTGCGCGACACGGTGCGCCATCCCAATATGCGCCAACTGGCCCAGCGGATTACCGCGGCCATCCATCTACAGGCGCTGACGGCAGATGAAACCAGCGATTACATCCATCACCGGCTGACCAATGTGGGCGGCACCGGTACGGAAATCGCCGCCAGTGCCATTGCCATGATCCACGAACATGCGGGCGGCATTCCCCGTATTCTCAATCAACTTTGTGATTTGGCTTTGCTTTATGCTTGGGGGCAGGATCAGACCAGCGCCACCGCCGAGGATGTCCAGAGCGTGATGGAATCGGATGTCTTTCTGCGCAGTACAGATCAGGAGACGCGGCCATGATGACAGAAATCCGGTTTTACCTCGCGCTGTTCTGGCGTCGTCTGCCGCTGTTTCTGCTGGTGTTTCTGTCCTTGTCCGCGATTGGGGTCTTTGCTGCGTTCAGCCTGCCCCCGGTGTATCAATCTCAGGCTCGCCTGCTGGTCGAAAGCGCGCAGATCCCCGGCGATCTGGCGGAATCGACCGTGGATGTGGCCGCGCGCGAACAATTGCAGATCTTTGAAACCCGCCTGCTGACCCGTGACAACCTGTTGGATGTGGCCAACCGGCTGCGCCCCTTTGCCGATCAGGGCCGCATGAACCCGGATGAAATCGTAGAGGCCATGCGCAGTGCCACATCCGTGCGCAGTTCTACCGGGCGGGATCAGGCGACGCTGATGACCCTGTCCTTTGACAGTCCGCGCGCCGGGATCACGGCGGCGGTTCTGGATGAATATCTGACCTTCTTGCAAGAAGAAGACGCACAATATCGGTCCACCCGCGCCGGTCAGACCGAACGGTTTTTCCGCCAAGAAGTGACCCGTCTGGGCGACGAATTGTCCCAACAAAGCGCGCGCATTCTGAGCTTTAAAAACGAAAATGCCGCCGCCCTGCCTGAGGGGCTGAATTACCTGCGTACCTTGCAATTGAATGTGCAGGATCGGATTGCCCAGATCGACCGCGAAGTGTCTGGCCAGATTGAACAGCGTGAACGGTTGATCCAGGTGTTTGACGCAACCGGACGCACGACCGCGCCGACCCCCACCCAAATGAGCCCCGAAGAGCGTCGTCTGGCTGAAATGCGTGTGCAGCTGACCGACCTAGAAGCGGTCTATTCAGACACAAACCCAAGGGTTCTGGCGTTGCGTAATCGGGTTCTTCAGCTGGAACAGAGCCTAGATACGACCCCTGCAACCGAAACCGAAGTCGAAGCCCCCCAAGACCCGGCGCAGATTATGTTTGGTCTGCAAGTGTCAGAAATCGAAACCCGACTGGAACAGCTGGCCGAAGAAAAGACCCGCTACGAAGCCCAATTGGTCGAGATCGAAACATCCATTGCAGCCACCCCGGCCAATGCCATCGCGCTGGAGGCGTTGAACCGGGATTACGACAATATTCAGGCCCAGTATAACACGGCTGTTGATCGGCTGGCGCGCGCGTCAACCGGGGAACGGATTGAAACCCTGTCCCAAGGTCAGCGTGTGACCGTGATCGAACAACCGGCCATTCCGTCGGATCCTTATAAACCCAACCGCAAACTTGTGGCCGCGGGCGGTGTTCTGGGCGGGGCGTTTGCCGGGATGGGGCTGATTGTGGCGCTGGAATTCCTGTCCAGCGCAATCAAACGTCCGGCGGATTTGGTCCGGGGTATGGGGATCACCCCACTGGCGACCATTCCTTATATGCGCACCCGTCGTGAAAAACGCCGTCGGTTTGCGATGCGCAGCTTTGTGGTGATTGTGATTTTCCTGACCATTCCGGGCGGGCTTTATGCATTCCATGTGTATTATATGCCGCTGGATGTGGTGATCGCGCGATTGGCGTCGCGTTTTGGCTTTTATTTGTAAGGGGACGGGTCTGTGGAAAAACTGCAACGTGCATTAGAAAAAGCCCGCGCCAGCCGCCAAGGTCAAACCGAAGCCGGGCCTGCCACGCAGCCCAGATCTTCGGCTTTGCGGGCGGGGCATCCGGCCCCTGTTGCCCCGTCTGGTAATGCAGATGTCTGGGACAGCTTGCCGCGGATGAATGTGGATCTGAAAACGCTGGCCAAGAACCGGATCATTGCCCAGGACGGCGTTGCCGAAGCCGGGTCCTATGACCTGTTGCGCACCCGGTTGCGCGACGAGGTGCAGCGCAAGAAATACAAACGGATCGCCATCACGTCTCCGGCGCCGAATGCAGGCAAAAGCACCACATTGACCAATCTGGCCTTTGCTTTGGGGCGGTTGCCGTTTCAACGCACGATGGTGTTTGATCTGGATTTGCGCCGCCCAGCCATGCACCGATTGCTGGGGCAGAAACCTGCCTCGGATCTGGGACAGGTGATCACCGGACAGGTGCCTTTGCAGGACAATGTCCAACGGTATGGGGCCAATCTGGCCTTTGGCTTGAACCGGGGCCCTGTGTCACAATCGTCTGAATTGCTGCAAAGCCATCAGATGGAAACCTTTCTCAGCGAAACGGAGCAGGCCTATAAACCTGACCTGATGCTGTTTGATATGCCGCCGTTTCTGGTGGTGGATGATGCGCTGGGGTTTTTGCGTCACATTGATGGGGTGATTTTGGTGGTCGAAGCCGAACATACCCCGCCCAGCCAGATCGAAAAAATCGAAGAACGGCTGGTGGGGTTGACCAATCTGGTGGGGGTTGTGCTGAACAAATGCAATTTCCCCGAAGATGGGGATCGCAGCAAGTACGGCTATTCCTACGGTTATTCCTGATCGCTATTTATATTCGATCAGCCCGGCGGGACGGTTCAGCAACCGGCGCAGGTGAAATTCCAGCACACCCTGCCCTTCGGCGAATTTCGCCAATGTCAGCAATATCGCGGTTTGCCACCCCAGTTTGGTGAACCCGTCCCGTCGTGCCATGCGCAGGATTTGGGCGGGATAGACCCAGATCAGCATCAACGCCCAAGGGCTGATCAAACTCAAAAATACGATCAGCGCCGGTATCCCCAGCCCCCATAGGGCCGAACGTTTTGTTTCGCTGACAAAGTGTTTTTCAGGCGGGGATCCGTGCAAAAAGGCCCCTTCGGCAAAGGCATGACCGGATCGCCGGGCGCGTTTCCAATATTGTGAAAACCGGGTCATGGCCGCGTCATGCAGCGCCATTTCCGCATCGATCCGCCAGATTTTCCATCCTTTGGCACGCAGACGCACACACATTTCAGGCTCTTCGCCCGCAATCAAACCGGGATTATAGCCGCCCACCTGTTGCAAAGCGTCAAAACGCATCAAGGCATCGCCGCCACAGGCGCGGGCCTGCCCGATAGGCGTGTCCCATTCCCGATCACATTGCGCGTTATAGAGGGATGCGTCGGGAAACCGTTCCCGCCGCCGCCCACAGACCACGGCGATATCAGGATGGGCGATCAGATGGGCCTTGGCTTGATCCAGCCAACCGTCCTGCAATTCGCAATCCCCGTCCAGGAATTGGACAAATTCAGGTGGATTAGAGCCTGAAAGCTGCGCAATGCCCGCATTGCGCGCCCGGGCTGCGGTGAATTTTTGGCGCATGTCCAACGCCACAACTTCGACGCCGCGCCCCTGTGCCATTTCCACGGATCCATCAGTTGATCCGCTATCCACATACACAATCCTGTCAAACCCGCGCAGGGATGTCAGACATTGCACCAAACGATCGCCTTCGTTGCGGCCAATCACGATGGCGGCGATGCTTATAGGGGCGGAATGCATCAGGATGGATCCGGGTAGATGCCGGAGAGCTCTGGGCGATCTGGGAACATTCTAAGCAGTTTTTGGCGATCCGCGCGAAATGTTGTGATCAGATTGTTGCGCATCGGAAGGGGTAGGCTGGGTCGATTTCGAATCTGACGTTTGGCCTTCACAACATCGCGCAGGCTTTGGGGGACAAGGTTGCGGCGCAACCAGGTTGCGACCGGGTTGCCGATCAACAACCGATCCAGTGGGCGTTTACGGATACGTTCGCTGGACACGTTTACTCGGGCTTGATCATTTTGCCAGGCCAAATCAGGTCGTTGTAGGAACTGGCCCACCTGCATTAGCATCGCTTGGGGATCTGTTTTGAGTTGCGCCATGTTAAGGATTAGAATGTTATCTGAGCCATAGGCATCCACCCAAGGAGAAATTTGGGTCCCATATTCACTATAAGCCTGTAACTCCGGATGGCGCGTGACAGCCTGTTCAATCGGACCCTGCATGACACCTTGAGTCCATTCGTGAATATAATGGGAGATCAGGCGTTCAATTGGATCACGTAGGATATAAATCAGTTTTGGGGTCGCGCCACTGGCCAACAAGCGTGGAAGTGTCTCTGGATAGGTTGGCAGCTTGGTGTAGTGTGTGCTGGCTTCGCCACATAGATCACCGGTCTGGGCGGTTGAATAGAGCGATTGATACCAGTCGTGCCCCCGGGAAAATTCGGCATCATCAGAAAAGAAATTGGGTTCCTTTGGGGTGGTCATGAATAGACCTTCTTGAGCGCTAAGCTGCGCGGCAAGTGTTGAAGTGCCACATTTCATGGCACCAATGATGATGAAGTCGGGGAGAGAGGGAGGCTGATTCATACTATTTACTCGGGTGCGCGAGAGGCCCCAAGTGGGGAGCTGAAATTGGTCCAGATATCACGCCATTCAGCTTGGTGCGCTTTGGGAGGGGTACGCGCTAAGAGGAGCCGGGCCCAGGCAATGCCCCGCCCCATACTCCACGCAATATTGGCCGCCAACAATCCCAGATGACCGTATCGTTGATACAGAAACCTGGTGCGAGACGCGTAATAATAACCAGGAAGGCGCTTTTTCTGCGCGGACAAGCTTTTGACAGGGGCTGATCCCCCTCGAAAGTGCACGGCGACCGCGTCTGGGATATAGGCGATTTTCCACCCTGCCCTGGCCGCCCGTAGACAATATTCGGAATCTTCAAAATATAGAAAATAGCCATCATCCATCAATCCAACATGTCCAAGCATTTTTCCGGACAGCAAAATACAGGCAAAACTGGCCCATTCGATCTGGGTGGGATCAGGCGGGGTACCCAATGCAATCTGGGTGTGTCGCAACATCGTTGAAATCAGCCCGGTCTTTGCGCCCCGATCCAGCTCCGACAGAATTGAAGCGAACCGGAAACAGCTGATTTGCGCCTGGCCATCCTCATGTTCCAACCGGGGCGCAAACAGGCCAATTTCGGGTTGGCTTTGTGCTGCGTTCAAGATTGCACTGCAGAAATTGGGCCGCAACACCGCATCAGAATTCAGGATCAGATAATACTTTGCACGGGCTGCGGTCAGGCCCAGATTATGCCCCCCGGAAAACCCAGTGTTCCTATCCGACTGAATGAGGGTAACCCGGTCAGATTCCTGAGATGTCTTTATCCAATGGCCAATTGTTTCAGCAGATCCGTCATGCGAAGCATTATCGATGACGACAACCTTCACAGATAGGTCTGGGCGATGTGCATCAAGGTCTGCAACGACAGAATTCAGACAATCCAATGTCATCTGTGCTGTTTTGTAATTGATGATAGAAATCAGCAACTCATAAGGGGGGGCGGTTGCGTCTCCAAAGTCCATGGCAAGTATATTTTCTCCGGAAAAAAGCACAAATAATGTGTTTGTTGATGAATTAAATCCAATTTTGTCGCAAGCTAGAACTTGTGGCATTTCGCGAAATTCTCTGTCTCAGAGAAAAGACATCTCGTCTTGGATGGGGTTCTGTGACAGGTTCCAAGGGTCGTCGCTTTAAGGTTGGCTAAGTTTTGCAAATTGCTTTTGCTTATTTTATGCTTTTTGCGTGGTTTCCGATCACCGCGCTGATTTTCCGCCGCTGGCCCGAAGGTCAGGCGGTGGTCATTTCGGTGCTGTGGGGGTATCTGCTGCTGCCTGAAAAGATCGGGATTAACCTGCCGGTCCTGCCAACCTTTGATAAGGTTCTGGTGCCGTCGCTGGCCGCGACGCTGTGTCTGTTATTGGCGCGACGCAAATCTAAAAAACAGGATCAGATCGCCGCGCGACGCGCCCGCCTAAGAGACCAAGCCATCCCAGAAAACGGGGGGGTGGATTCCCCCAAAGCCACACGCAAATCCCGGCGCCAATATCCCCGCTGGCAGCGCCTGTGTAATTTGGTTGTCGTGATGTTGATTGTAGCCTGTTTTGTCACATGGCGGACCAATCGGGAACCCTTGTTTTATGGGCCTTTGGTCCTGCCTGCGATGCGGCCCTATGATACGTTGGCCATGGCGCAAAACCTGATTGTGGTGCTGTTGCCGTTCTGGTTGGCGCGCGCGACATTGGGCCGCCGGGATGTTTTAATCTCTGTGTTGAAAGTGTTCGTTATTGCGGGGCTGTTTTATTCGGTTCTGGTGTTGATCGAATGGCGGCTCAGCCCGCAATTGCATCGGTGGGTATACGGGTTTCATACCCATTCCTTTGCGCAACATGTTCGCGGCGGTCAGTTTAGAGCCATGGGGTTTGTGGGCCACGGGTTGCGGGTTGGGATGTTCCTGTGTCTGGCCACGATGGCCGCAGCGATTTTGGTGCGTGGTGATCCGAACCCTAAAAACCGGGTGTTATGGCTGTTTGCCTGTTTGTGGTTTTTTCCAATCCTGTATCTATCGCGCAATCTGGGCGCGACAATGCTGGCGATGGCTTTTGTGCCGTTGATCCTGATGACCGGGCGCCGGGTGCAATTGCTGGCGGCCGCCAGCCTGTCTGCGATTGTGTTGATTTATCCCTTGGCGCGGGGGGCGGGACTGATCCCGATTGATGCCATCATTGATCAGGCCGAACGGATCAATCCAGCCCGCGCACAATCCCTGTCATTTCGCCTGGATAACGAAGATCTGCTGCTGGAACACGCCAATGAAAAACCATTGGCCGGTTGGGGGCTTTGGTCACGAAACCGGGTTTTTGATGACCGGACCGGGCGCGATTTATCTGTCACGGACGGGTCGTGGATCATTCAGATCGGGGTTTTTGGCTGGCTGGGCTATTTGGGGCGGTTTTTCCTGCTCTGTATGCCACCGATCCTGCTGGCATTGCGGGGCAATCGCCAAAATTCAGGAATCGAAGCCGGGATCGGCCTGATGGTGACGGCCAACCTGGTTGACCTGATCCCCAATTCGTCGCTTGTCGCACCGCTGTTTCTATTGGCGGGGGCGTTATGGGCGGTGTTGGGACAGACACAATCCCCCCCCGAAATGGCTGTTCAGCCTCCTAAATATTCACGCAAGCGCAGGGCAGTTTCGCAATGACAGACACATTGTTAAGTTCAGATCTTCTCACCCGACCGGACACGGATAATGCGCCGGTTATTGTGGTTGGGCTCCCGCGGTCGGGGTCTTCGTTCCTCAGTCATGTTTTGTCGCAATTGCCGGATCTTTATGTGTTTGACGATCTGTATCTGCAGGACAAAGCCAAGGAGATCGGCGCAACCGGCCCCTTGGGCGAAGGCCAGCTGGACAAGTTGCTGTTTTTTCTGGGCTGGCAAATTCGGGCGCGGCTGCGATTTGGATCTTATGCTATTCCCAACATGTCCAAGGACGAAGTGGACCCGATGAATGCGGCGCTGAAACAGGCGATTGGCGCGCAACCTATTGATTGGATGGATCTGCAAAAGGAATGGATGATCCGTCTGGCACAGCGGGCAGGGAAATCCCGCTGGGGTTATAAACTGCCAAAGGCCTTTCGCAATCTGGACAATCTGCGTCGCAAATATCCGGATGCGCGGGTTGTGTTTTTGCTGCGTCAGCCCCACGACGTGCTGAAATCCTTTAAGTTTATGCCGGTGGACTCGCAGGACGGGCACCCGGATCGGTATCACCCGGTGTTTTATGCGCTGTATTGGCGGATGGCGGCGCGCGCGGCACAGCGTGAAATGCAATTACATCCCGATCGCACCTGCCTGATCACCTTTGATGCGTTAACGCGCGACACACAGCAGACGGCGGAAACGCTGTCGTCATTTTTGTCGCTTGGATCGGTGGGGGCTGTCACCAAACCGCCCCGCCCCAATTCATCCCATGGAAATGCCCCACAATCTGAGCCGGCACGTGTGTTGACTGGGCTGGAACATGCCTTGGTTTCCGGGCTTTGTAACCGTCAGATCGACGCGCTGGGATTTGAGCGTCGCCGTAAATCCATTGCCCTGTCAGATGTCGCGGATTTGGCCCGCTCAACATGGCGCAGCCTGCGGTTTCGCCTCCAAGAGCGGCGCAAGGCTAGGCTTGCCCGAAAAACACCAACCTGATCTTGGGGGAAACCTTGTGGTGGTGCCATAGCATTGGCATCAGCACCCCAATGCCAACCCCGGTGATCAGGTGGATCGGCACCGCGGTTATTCCAAGTTGCACAAGCCCAATCCGCCACCCAGCAGATAGGATTGTATGACAGAGATAGATCGCCAGCGAACATTGCCCGATCCGTTGCACCCCAGCCCAGATCGGCCTCTCTGAGCGGAGATGATGCAAGGCAAATAACAAGCCCCCAACACAAGAAACGGTTAGGCTTGATTGGGCAAAGCCACGGGGGGCAACGTCAAGTATCAGCCCGATATCACTGATGACAAACACCCCGAGCCCGACCCACAGACCGCCTGTGATCTGCGGCCATTTAAACTGACCCAGCACCATGCCCCCAAAGAAATAAGGCGCCATTTTCAGGGCTTGGTGCCATAACGGGCTCAGCCACAGACCTGATTGCAGCACGGTCATCGCCGCAGCCATGCCCCCCAGCGCCACAAAAACCGGCCATCGTCGCACAAGGGGGCGCATCAAAAGCCCCCCCAATTGCAGAACAATCAGCGCCCAGAGGAACCACAGGTGCAAATAACCGGGAACGGGCCAGCGCAAAAAGGCATCCAACCCCAGCGGGCTGTTGGCGGCACTGCCGGCCAGAACTTTGAAGGCGATAAAAATATAAGTCCATAGGCAGAGCGGGTAAAACAGTCGTTGACTGATACGCCCCACAAAGGTGACGGCTGTGCCTCGGGTTAAAAGCTGTGGAAAAAACCAGCCCGACAATACAAAAAACAGCGGCATATGAAAGGCATAGACGGCTGCATCCACCGTTTCAAAAACCGCCCCCTTCTGCAGAAGCCCGGCTTCGGCCAGGCCGCGCCAGACATGGCCAAACACCACCAATATGATCCCAATCCCTTTGGCGATATCAGGCAGAGGGATATGCTGTGGGCGGGTCATCGATCAGTTGGTGTAGTATTTTTTGCCATAGGTGCCATAGGCGCCGTAGCCGTATCGCTTTAAGCCGCGCAGATTGATGTTGTTGAGCACCAACCCATTGACCTGTGCGCCCACGCTGGCCAATTGCCCCAGCGCATCGCGCACCATTTGGCGGGATGTTTTATCCCAGCGCACATTGAACAGGATCGCATCGGCATGCTGGGCGATGATCCGGGCATCGGGCACCACCAGAACCGGCGGCGTGTCGATTATCACAAAGTCATACTGACTGCGCATATCCGCGATAAACCGGGCAAAGCTGGCGGATGACAATGTATCTGCGGCATTGACGTTGCTGGCTTCGCTCATCAAGACATCCACGCCGGTACGTTCATCAACCTGAATGGCGTCCCGTGCATCACAGCGTTCAGACAGAACCGAAATCAAGCCGCGTTCCTGCTGGGCCGTCATGTATTGGGTGAATGTCCGGCGGCGCACATCGCCTTCGATCAGTAGTACGGATTTTCCCATCCCAACCAGATTTTGCGCCAGCGCAAAGGACAGCGTGGTTTTGCCTTCGCCGGGGATAGACGATGTGGTCATGATCACTTGCGGGGGATTGTCCACATTCGACAGCAGCACCGATGTACGTAGGTTGCGCACCGCTTCGGCTGCGATTGAGGCCGGTTTAGACGCCAGATAATCCTGAATGTCCTGGCGTTTGCGCCCCGGTATTTGCGGAATGGCCCCCATGACCGGCAATTGCGCAAAGGTTTCCAGCTCAGAGGAAGTCCGGAAGGTTTTGCTCCGCATTTCCCGAATAAGCACCAAAGCAACGCCCAGCATCCCCCCCAACATCGCGCCCATCACCACAATCAGGGATTTGCGCGGCACAGCCGGTTCGCGCGGAACAACCGCATGTGACAGGATGCGGCTATCCGCTTGTTGGATGCCTTCTTGGGCGGATGTTTCTTTGAGCCGGCCAAGGAAATATTCATAGAGCAACCGGCTGGCTTCGGCTTCGCGGGTCAGCTGCTGCAGCTGGATCAGGTCCTGACCCTGGCTGGCGATTTCAGCCTCAAGCGTGACGATAGAATCCTGCACGGATTGCAATTGGGACTGGGCACGGTTGGCCTGTAATTCAGCGCGCGACAGGATTTGACGGAACTGGATGGTGAACCGTGTGGGAACCGGGGATCCATCACTGGGCAACAACGCGGTAAGCTGAGCATCATCTGCGGCCTCGGCCTGTTGCTGGGGGGTGCCATCCTGGACAGCGACCAGTGCCGCCAGATTGGCACTGGCGGTTTCATTGGCCACCCGAAGACCCGCCAAACGGTCGCGGCGTTCTTTTAGCTGGTTTTCCATGGCCGTTAGGGTTTCTGGGCTGATCAGTTCAGAATTGGCGCTGAATTCTGACACTTCAGCTTCTGCGCCTTCCAGTTCCTGCTGCAATTCGGCCACCCGCCCACTCAGCCATGTGGATGCGGTTTGGGTTGCTTCAAATTTTACGTCCAGTTGATACAGAATATATTGCTGGCCGACTTGGTCTGCCAAACGGGCGGCTTTGCGGGGATCTTCGCTGGTAACCACCACCTGAAACACAAAGCTGTTAGGGACGTTGCGCACGCTGACACTGTCCAGCAGCGTAGACACCACATCGGTTTGCTGGCGTTCCTGACCCGCCTCGGCGCGCGGACTTTCTAGCCCTAACCAGACTTTGATCTGACGTTTCAGAGCAGGCGGGTTGAGATGGGCGTTAAATTCCGGATCAGCGATCAGATTTTCAACCTCGGCCACCCGACCCAGTAATTCACGACTGCGCAGCACTTCGATTTCGGAATTCAGTTCGGCCGTATCCCCAGACAGGCCCGACACAACGGATGTGAGATCAACGATACTTTGTTGTTCCGTTTCCAGCATCAACACGGTTGTGGCCCGATAATAGGGGGTCGCAACCCGATAGGCATAATAGCCCGAAAGAGCCGAAAAAATCAGTAAAAACAACATTATAACAAGCTTTCCACGCCACAATGTCGTCAGCAGTTGGCCCAGATCGATCAGATCATCGTCATTTGTCTGCACAGAAGAGGGATAGGCGTTGGTCTGCGGGCTTTGGCCTGTATTCATCGTTTAGCTTCCCGTTTCGACCCAAATTGGCCGCCATCATAGTCGTTTTTTTGTCGTCAAACTGATAATCAGAGAGACATGCAATTTTGTTAACAAAGTCTCTGCTCTGTGTCAGCTTTTGCTTTTTTTGTCGAGTAATCTTTCGTTGTTATCGCCCCAAAAATAGGAGGTGGATTGGCAACAGGTGTCGCCAAATTGCCCCGGCTGCCTGCGTCAATGTTGCTCGTGTGGGCGGCTCCCGGCATAGAAGAATGATTGAAGCACGAAGCAGTTGGAATGAACAAATATGGGTCGCCTCAGAGCCAGACAGATACTGTGTGCCCTTTTGGGGGTGATATTGCCGGGTCATGTGCATGCAGAGCAATTATCGCTTTATGGCGCGCCCGGACTGGCAGATTTGCCAACGGCCATGGTTCTAGAAGACGGCAATCTGGCGCTGACATCGGGGTATTTTGGCAATAATCTGCGTCATTCGCTGACCTTTCAGATCACGCCGCGCACCTATGGTGTATTTCGCTATTCGATCATCGACGACATTGATGAATTTGCCGATACGCGTTGGGATCGCAGCTTTGATCTGCATTTTCTACTGGCCGAAGAAACATCAAACCGCCCTGCCATCGCCGTGGGGTTGCGCGATTTTGGCGGCACGGGGATTTACAGCAGTGAATATCTGGTGGCGACCAAACATGTATCCCCACGTTTGACCGTGACAGGCGGGCTGGGTTGGGGGCGTTTGGCCAATCGCGGTGGGTTTGACTCGCCGCTATCCTGGTTTTCCGATTATTTCGCCACCCGCCCTGACCCGCGCGCCGGGGACAATGATCAAACCGGGCAATTGGATGCCGGATCGTGGTTTCGCGGCGATGTGGCGCTGTTTGGCGGGCTGGAATGGCAGGCGACGGATCGTCTGAACCTGTTTGTTGAATATTCCCCGGATCTTTACCTGAACGAACGGCAATTCAACGATATGCCCGAACCCGGCCCGATCAATTTGGGGGCCTCATATGCCTTTGAAAACGGGTTCAGCCTTGGGGCGTATTACATGCAAGGCACCGATCTGGGGCTGCGGCTGAGCTATCAGCTGGACCCGGCGCAGCCGCGTGTGCCCGGTGGGTTGGACAGCGCGCCTGTGCCTTTGGCGCCGCTCAGTTCTGTGGCCGCGGCCAGCTGGAACCAGCCGGGGGCCAGCCCCAATGCCCTACAGGATCAGGTTGCCGCACAATTGACGGCCGAGGGGCTGCATTTTATGGGGTTGCACATCACCGGCAACACCGCCCGGTTGATCATGCGCAACGACACTTATCAGGCCGAAGCCCAAGCGCTGGGACGTGCCGCGCGGGTGCTGGCCAATACTTTGCCCCCCCATGTCAGCCAATTCGACATCACCTTTGTTGTGCAGGGCATGGCACAGACCAATGTGACCCTAACCCGTGCTGATCTGTCTGAATTAGAGTTCGACCTGCAGGGGGATTGGCTCAGCCAAAGTCGGGCGCAGTTTTCGGATGCCCATGGCACAACGCCTGACTTTAACGGGTCCGAATTCGATTGGAGCCTGACACCCTATACGGCCTTTTCCCTGTTTGAACCGCAAACCCCGGTGCGGGGTGATTTCGGATTACAGCTGCATGCGCGGTATTCCCCCAATCCCGGATTGGTGTTTTCGGGCCTGATGCGGCAGCCGCTTTGGGGCAATATTGATGGATCAAACCGTTTGTCCAATTCGGTGATCCAGCACGTGCGTTCAGATGCCCTACGCTATGCCCAAGAAAGCGATCTGGAAATCAATTATCTGACGGCTGAATATTTCACCCGTCTGGGGCAGGATATGTTTGGCCGGGTCACGGTGGGCTATCTGGAAAACATGTATGGTGGTGTGTCCGGCGAAATGCTGTGGTTCCCGGTCAACAGCCGTTTGGCGGCGGGGGTCGAGTTGAATTATGCCGTGCAGCGGGACTTTGACATGCTGTTTGGGTTTCAGGATTATGACGTCCTGACCGGGCATGCATCGGTTTACTACGATCTGGGCAATGATTTTCACGCGCAACTGGATGTCGGTCGCTATCTGGCCGGGGATTACGGCGCAACGCTGTCGCTGGATCGGGAATTCAACAATGGCTTTAAGGTTGGGGCGTTTATGACCCTAACCGATGTGCCGTTTACCGATTTTGGCGAAGGGTCGTTTGACAAAGGCATTCGGATTGAGATCCCCAATAGCTGGCTGTCAGGGGAACCGTCACGCGATGCGCGGATCAGCGTCATCCGGCCTGTTGTACGCGATGGCGGCGCACGGCTGAACGTCAATAACCGGCTTTATGGGGTGGTGCGGGATTATCGCCAGCCTGAATTGACCGATCAATGGGGGCGGTTTTTCCGATGATCATGTCTATGCGGAATGCGGCATTGGCCGGGCTTTTGCTGTTGGCGGGCTGTGGGGGGCAATGGGGCGATCAGCCACAATTTTCGCCCCGCTTTGTGCCGCTGATGCAGGCCGACGCCCCACAATTGCAGGTCCGGTTTATGGAAACTGGGCTGAATTCGACCCTGCTTTTGGCCCAGAATCGCGACGGTGTGCAAACATGGCTGGCCGCAGATGGGGCCGGTATTCTGGTCGAAGATGGCATGGTGATGGGCACCCGCGGCGTGGGTCAGGGGCTGCTGGCTGTGGAGGCCAGCGCAACCCGTCGCGCCATTCGGGCGCGCCGCGCTGGCGTGATCACCGAACGGTTCCACACCTATCTGCTGGGCGATGACACCACCCGCACACGAACTTATCAATGCCTGATCGAAACGCGCGGCGCGGCCAATGTCCTGACGGAAATTGGCAACGTCCCTGCCCTGCTTTGGGCCGAGAGCTGTAACTCTCTGGATCAAAGTTTCGTCAATCTGTATTGGATAAACCCAACAACGAGCCGCGTGATTCAATCCCGACAATGGATTGGTGATTTCAGCGGAGAAATCCTGCTTAGACCCCGCGTCTAAGCCTCACAGGGAGAAAAACATGCGTCATCTGACTGTTTTAGGTTTGGTTCTGGCAATGTCCGGGGCGTTGTCCGCCTGTGGCAACCTATATCGCAGCCCTGTTGTGGATGCAGGCGTCACCGAAGACACAGCCCTGCGGGTTGTGGCGCTGAATGGCGAAACCGTCAGCCTGGCCAATCGCGCGCCTTATGCACCGCGCACCTTGCCGGCGCTGTTTTCGCAAACGGCGGGCTATGGCAGCGGGTTGCGCGGCGCGGGCGCCTTGCCCACCCCGCCTGTGACCACGGCCCCTGCACCGGGGCGTCTGTCTTTGTCTGTGCCTCAGACCCCGGCGATTGGTCCCTATCACATCGGCGTTGGCGATGTGGTGCTGCTGGCCACCCCATCGGGGGGCAGTTCGGTGGAACAATTGTCCGGTTTGTTGGCCGCACAAAACAGTCGCCAAGGCTATACCGTGCAGGATGATGGCGCGATCCATATCCCCAATGTGGGGCGGATCGTCATTGCGGGTTCCACCCTAGAAGAAGCCGAAGCCACCCTGTTCGAAAGCCTGATTTCCGCCCAGATAGACCCGACATTCAGTCTTGAGATCGCGGAATTTAATTCACAACGCATCACCGTGGGCGGGGCTGTGGCACGTCCTATGGCTGTGCCGTTGCAACTAACCCCTTTGGTGCTGAGCGAAGCATTGGTCGCCGCGGGTGGCGCGGCATTGACGGACGAAAGCTATGCCTCGATCCGGATTTACCGCGACGGGCAGCTCTATCAGATCCCAATGGAAGACTTCCGCACCCGCCCTGACCTGCAACGGCTGCGTCTGGTGGACGGGGATTCGATCTTTGTGGACACGACCTATGAATTGAATGACGCGCAGGATTATTTCGCCCAGCAGATCACGCTGGTGGAATTGCGCCAACGGTCCCGGCAGGCCGCGCTGACCGAGTTACAGACCGAAGTGAACCTGCGCCGCGCCGAACTGGCCGAAGGACGTCAGAACTATCTGACCCGTATGGAACTGGGCGCGGTGGAACGCGACTATGTCTACCTGACCGGCGAAGTCGGCCAGCAGAGCCGCTATGCCCTGCCCTATGGGCAACAGGCCAGCCTGGCGGATGCGCTGTTTGATGGGGCCAATGGGGTGCCAACCCGCACCGGGGATGTGTCGCAGATCTATGTGCTGCGTGCGTCCAGCGATCCAAGGGATTTTGGCGCGGTCACCGCATGGCATCTGGATGCGCGCAACGCCGCCAACCTGACCCTGGCCGCCCGGTTTGAATTGCGCCCTGATGATGTGATCTTTGTGGCCGAACAGCCCGTGACACGCTGGAACCGTGTGATCCAGCAGATCACCCCCTCGCTGATCACATCAGGTGTGACAGCCGCCACGCGCTAACCGCAACAGATCGGGCCTGTCGGGGCCCGATTATTTCCGCCGGTTGGCTGTGTCTATCAGCACATCTTCGTAGGTTTTCAGCACGTCATCCCACAAAAACGCTTCGGCGTGACGATTGCGGGCTGCATCGCGGGCGGCCTGTACGGCGGCAGGATCATCCAGCAGGCGCTGCATCTGCGCGGCAGCACTGGCTGTGTCGCTGAAATAGAACTGGCCTGCCCCGGCCGTCCAACGGTTGAACCGGTTGTCATGGGCCAGCACCGGATTGCCCGCCCCCAACGCTTCGACCAGGGACGGATTGGTGCCGCCCACCTGATGCCCATGTAAATAGGCCAGCGCATGAAACCGGATCGCGGCGACAGCGGCCGGATCATAGATCCCACCGGGGAAAATCACATTGTCCCCCGCCGCGGCCTGAACGGCGCGGTGATAGGGCACATCGTCGGACAGATTGCCCAGCACCAGACATTTGGTATCGGTCTGCAGGCTGGAAAAGGCCTGTACCATTTCGAGGATGGAATTTTCCGGTTCCGCCCGGGCGATCGAAACAAAATAGCGACCCGGTTCCAGCCCAAGATCACGCACAGGCCCGTCAGGTGCATCGGTGATTTTATCCGCCCCATAGGGGATCATCACAGGTGTTTTGAAACACCGCGCCTGCACATGTTTGGCGATTTCAGGATGGTCGGCCACGGCCACATGGCACAGATTGGCACCCGCCACTTCGTTGAGATAAAACCACGCCTTGGCGCCGATCCCCCATTTGGCGCGTTTCCATTCGATCCCGTCCATGTTCATCACCACCGGGCGGCGGCGCAGCCGTTCCAGCACGTTGAATATGGCGGTGTTATAACCCAGCACCAGATCCACGCCGGGGCGTTTGACCACATCCCGCACACAGGCCAGATCAAATTCCATTGTGCCCACGGGCCCGCCCCGTTTGGGGGTGAAATGCACCCGTTTGATGCCCTGATAATCGTCTTCTTTGGGGCCCTCTGCGGGGGCGTCGCGCTGACAATAGACCACCACATCGTGGCCTTGGTCGCGCAAATAAGGCGCAAGCCGCCCCACAAAGGTTTCAAACCCCCCATGTGACGCCGGAATGCCGCGTGTTCCCAGGATGTTAACTTGCATGCGGTTTGTTCCACTCACTGTTCGGTTGCCTCGATCGCCCCTGCCAAAACTTCATTAGCAAAATTGCAAAGGTAACACACCAATCCCCTTTAAAAAAAACTGGGGAGGTCACACTGTTCATTACGATGATCAAAGCGATGTAGCTGATGAACATTCCAGCACCAGTGGTGTTTTTCAAGGCGACCCGCCAGAGAAGGGCCAAGTTGGTTATAATCAGCGCCAGTCCCAAATAACCTAATTCACCAAAAATGGAGGCAAGGTTGCTATCGATGACACCATTATAGGCCTGAATGTAAATCAAACCGCTTAGGCCCAATTGATTGTAAATCGGCGAATGTTCCGCATATGGAGAAGCGTAATTGGCAACACCAATTCCTACCGGGAAATGATCCAGAGCCAATTGCGATCCATAATACATCATGATGGACCGTGAAATTCGGATGTCGGGTTCGACAAACAGCCCGCGCAACATGCTTTGGCCGGATTGAATGATTTCAATATCCTGAAGGCCCAAATTGCCTGCAAACATGGAGAGAATTGCCGTAATCGCAGATAGCCCAACAATAAGCCAGCGCCCGCTTTGGGTTCCAATGACCACGAGCATAACGCCAATAAAGTAGCTAATGATGGCCGATCGCGTTGTTGAAATCACAAAAATATACAGCACTAGAACCGTCGCGGTGGTAAAGTGTGTCAAAGGTAACCGGCCGTGTTTTTGGACGGAATCAGCCAACCGACTGATGAGAAACAAGGCAAAAAACGTCGGGCCTGCTACATTGGTCAGGTGAAATCCAACGATCCTTTTGGTGCCAAACCGTTCGCTCAATTCGATTGGGAATGTGGCAAGGAACGTAGATTCAGCCAGATGGTTAAAGGCAAACCCCACCATCATCGTCACAATTAGAAATGTAATGAAACGTCCCGAAATTCGAACAAAGCTAAAGTGTACTAAAAACAACCCCAACCAACAAAACAGAAACAGCTTAACGTGAACGAAGCTCCCTAGGATTGTATAGAAAACTGCCCGCCCACTAGCCAACCGTCCATCCCCCCATATGAAAGACGCCAGCATGAACCACATGGCCGTCGCAAAGATGACAATGGCCAAAAGACGCAATCCATTCTGTGAAGTTTTTGACAGCAGACTATGGGGTAACAGCATCAATGCAACCAATAGAACCAGTTCGTCGACAAACCCAAATACAGGTACAAAAGTTGCCAATGCTTTACTGTAGAATAGGAGCAAAATGGTTGTCAGGATTGTCCAATGTACAATGGCTCTGCCCCAAGGGTTCCGGCGAGAGCCGTGATGTCCGTCCCAGCTGTGAGCTGATCTATCCGGCTGCATTGATGCTAGATCGCTCACTGTGCGGTCTCTCGATACCAACCCAGCAATGCGCCCAGATATTGATCCTCTGAAAACGTATCACGCGCCCGCAGGTGGGCCTGCGCACTCATATCTGTCGCCAGACCATCATCGCTATGTAATTCTGAAATCCGGGTGCGCATCTGTGTTTTATCCCCCATTTCAACAACAAACCCGGCGGTCTGATCTTGTACCACTTCGGGCAGCCCGCCCATTCGGGTGACAATCGGAACACAGCCCGTGGCCATGGCTTCGACCGCCGTCAGCCCAAAGGTTTCATGCCAGCGTGATGGCACCACCATCATCCGATGCCCCAAAAGATGGGGGATCACGTCGGCGCGGTCCAGTTTGCCTAGGATGTGAACATTGGCAAGCCCCTGCGCGCGCTGTTCCAGGTCCCCCCGCGCGGATCCGTCCCCAACAAAGGTGAACCGGGTATCGGGCAAGGTTTGTGCCACATCCAACAGGTCAAACACGCCTTTATAGGCTTCGATACGCCCAACAAACAGCACCCCGTGGCGGTCCGCCATATCCGGGATCTGATCGGGGAAAAACATGTTATCAACTGGGTTATAAAGCGTCGCAATCCGATCAGCCGGCAGACCCTGATCCACGATCATTTGCCGTTGAAAATGCGACACGGCCAAAAACTGATCGGGCGCGGATTTGGCCCCCAACCGGTCGGCCACATACATTTCAGATGTCGATATCAGGGATCGCAGCAACGACCCTTGGTTGCAGCGATGTTTAAGTCCGGGAAAATACGATCCAACCCGGCAGTCCAAACAGGTTTCTCCGCCCCGTTGCGCCGTATAAACCGAACAAAAGCTGCGATATTCGTGCAAATGCTGCACAATCCGGACGTTGCGCCGCCGCAAAGGTGCAAGGATCGACGAGGTCAGCGTGCCATAGTGAATATGCAGATGCGCCACATCTGCCGGAAACCGATCCAGCAACGCATCCAACCGTTTGCGCGCCTGCCCCGAATATAAAAACCGTCCAATTGTGGTGGGTGAGGGTCGATAAAAATGATCCGCGCCCGGATAGATCCCATCATCGGGCTGGTCAGGGCCGCGGGCAGCAAATATCTCAACTTCGTGGCCGGCCTGCTGCAACAGACGTTTGGTCTGATGCACCATCACATCACTGCCCCCGACAATGTCGAAATGCTGCGTGATCAACAGAACCTTCATGCGGGATGATCCTGTGTGACGTCGCGCGCGGTGACCCGATCGGGACCGGACGGATACCCCATGGTTTGCAGTTCCGTGCGAAACGGCACCACCAGATCAGGGTGCAGTTCCAGCGTGGCATAACTGTCGGCTTTGTTGAGGATGGTTTTGGCGTAATCCACAAACACCGGATCATCGGCCAAATCGCAATGCGATAGTATTTGGGCCAGAACAGGCTCTGGATTCTGGCACAGATCTTCGTAGGTGAGGGTCAGAACCTGAGGGTGCTGTGCGGCCATGGCACGGGCTTCGCGCATGGACAGGATCCATTCAACAGCGGCACGATCACGGTGATCCATGCAGGTCCGCAGCTGGTCCTGCAACGGCGCCAAATCCGCATGTTCAGGCAGCAATTGATCCACAATCATCTGCCATTTACGTCCGTCACGCCCCCACCAATCATGGACCTGATCGCCGACATTTTCGCCTTTGCGTTTTGACCATCCCGTCACCGAAGAACAGGTATCCACCCCGTCGCGCAGGATCGCGATAAACCGCGCCTGCGGAAACAAGGCCAGCACAAACGGCACCCGAAACACCAATTCGGGGTATTTATCCACGACCCGACGCGCCAGCCCTGCCCGCATCGCCCCGGAATAAATCCGCGCGATTTTGCGCGCCATGGCCGGGGTCGCCTCTGGGGCGGGCAGCCGGATCTGGCTGGGGGCGGTGGTGTAGGACCCGATGATATCTTCGCGACCATGGGCGGCATGCCAGATTGCTTTGGGTTCATTTAGAAACACCGTGTCGCGATGCATGGCAAACAAGGTGCCCAACACAGTGGTCCCTGACCGGCCTGTGCCGATGATATAAACGGGGCGATCCGCACCTTTGCGCATTGGGATCATCTGCGCCAGCCGATACCCGGCAAAAACAAGCCCGTTGATCCATTGCCCCTTGGTGGTCAGGGGGCGGCCTTCTATCAAGGCCCAAGACAGCACCCGACCGGGAATTTTCATCGGCCGCTTGCGCAGCATTGTTTTGTCGATCTGGGCAACCATCAGCGACCCCAATCCGCAAAGCTCTGGCCCGTCAGTCGTTCCAGTTCCTGCCGGTCCGGGGCAAAATGCGCCGTTAGATGGGCCTGTGTCTGAGAGGTGATTTTTTCAGGAGGCTGGGCCATCAACGCCACGATCCGTTCCTTTATACGCCCTCGCAATGTGCGCGGTAGTAATTTGCGCAATGTCTTCACCCCAAACCGGCGATTGATCAACAGATCGCTGGCGAATTTGTTGTTGATCACTTGGGTTTTGTTGGTTTGTCCCAGACTTATGTTTTCAGCCAATGGGGACAAGCCCGCAAAATCCAACACGTCATTGGCTACAGCGATTGGGTCACGTTTGAGCGCTTCAAAGGTAATCACCCGCACCTGATCAGGCCCAAATGTGTCCAGATACCGGGCCACTTGCGGCGCATAGGTGCTAGCGGCGATATATTGCCCCATGGATTGCCATTCCCAGTCCGGTTGCCGTTCTGGCCGATCCAGAGCCGTGCTAAAATCGGGGGCCGTTTCCGCCCCACTGGCCTGCATATGACGATAGGCCGAAAAACTGCGCTGCACCGGATCACGTAACAAAATGACGATTTTCGCATCCGGGCGCACCGCTTTGATCCGCATCGCGGCCTGCTCTGAAACCAAATAAGTTGGGCAGATTTCGGCGCATAGTCGCCCCCCGGCCTGCGCAAAGAGGTCCAGATAGGCGGCATGCGTTTGAATTGGCCAGACCTTTGCGCCGCTTAAATTGTCAGGCAATGCGCCATCATGATTGAAAAAATGGCTTTCTTTGCGGTCGGCTAGGAACAGGTCGGGATGCTGGCGCAACAAAGCATAAAGCGTTGTTGTCCCCGATTTTTGGGCCCCGACAACAAATAAGCCGGGGTAAGAGGCTACATTTCCCATAAAGACAAATCCTTTTTGAATGATCCCTCTGGGCGGAAAATATTCGTAATTGGCTTCAAATAAGGTATCACTTCGACCCCTTCTTGGGCAGGGACAGAGGCGAAATGCCCACATGTACATAAGCGACCCCAGCAAGGACAAGTTTCCGCAAAATCAGCGACCCGGCGGCCACATATGCAAAGGCGACAATCCCCAAACCCAGAAGCCCAACTCCGCAAAAGGCAATCACAAAGCCGATTAGAAACAGAACGTTTATACGGGCCTGCCGGTATTGGTGCCCCGTCAGGTTCAGAACAACCGAAGGAAAACCAAGAGCTGCCAAAACCAATTGACCCAGCAGCAAAATTTGCAATGCGCGATAGGTATCAGGCCCCGCCGTGGCAAAAAGCGGGGCGTAGATGTCATATAAACCTAGCAAAATTCCGGTCACGATCATGGCGCCTGTGGTGACAAAAAGGGTCGCCATGCTGTTGAGCCGCTGCATTGCATCAAAGTTGTTCACCTTGGCCTGACGGGCAAAACGCGGCGAAATCACCATGGTCAGGGGCAGCACAAAGAACCCCGCCAGCAGCGCCAGCCGATTGGCAGGGAAATATTGCGCGGCGGCCAGTTCCGTTAGAAACACCCCCACCAAAACCACATCCAGAGTGTTCTGCGCCACGTTGCTGAGGTTTGATGTCATGAAAGCTGCGCTGGTCCCCCAAAGAGTATGTTTCTGGCGCTGGTCTACGGCTTGAGTTTGGCCCAGTTTAAACACGTGTCGTTGCAGGCCCAAAAGCAGCAGCAACACCATCACGGCAAAGCCAGAAACGATCCCAATATCAGGGACATTCCCGGTTAGAACGATAACGCCCGTTAGACCCAGTATCCCCAACCGCCAAAAGATGTCCTTGGGCCCAAGGGACCACAGATATTTTTCATGACTGCGCGCCACCGCCGCCCATGCCAGCAATTGTGCCAGCCCAATGGCAACCAGACCGGCGGCGATCGCAAACCCAATTTGGCCACTATAGACCCAGAAAAACAGCATCACGGCCACGCCGACCGGCAATGACACAATCATCGACCGCCACAGGGCCACGCGACAAATTTGATGCCCCTGTTCCAAATCCCCATCCGCAATAAAAGAAGACGCATCCCGGACAATCAACTGCGGTTGCCCAAACGCCCCCACCGCCGCGGCCAAGGTGCAGCCCGACATCATCATCGCCAGCAGGCCGAAATCAGCGGCAGGCATCCAATGGGACATCAGCGCCACAAATCCCAGCGTGACCACCATGGCCACCACCCGCAGCAGGCTGGTATATGCCCCGGTTTTGAGCAGCCACCCTAACATAAGGGGCCCGTTTCATACGTCATGCGGCACCTTTTGGGGGTTTGGAAAACAGGCGTTTGCGCAGCCAGCTGCCCAGGCTTTTGACCCGTTTCAGGTTCAGCGCCAATGCCATGGCCAGTTTTAGCGGCAACAGGGCCCACCAAAAGACAATCCCGATTGGATTGGCCCGCATCGGGGCGGGGTCATATCCGTGCCGGGCCATATCGGGGCCAGCCACCCGTTCACATAGGGCTATTTCGGCGGGCGAGAGACGGTTCTGCCACGTGCCGATCCGGGATGTATCCACCCCGGTGGCCCCGGTCACATCCTGACGATCGGACGATCCTTGTTGGGCCACATTCAGAATGTCAGGTTCAAATGTCAGCGCACAATGGGCACAAATATCACGCACCACCTGTTCGGGATTGGCGGCGACATCTTCGTAGCGCACCACTTTGACCTGCGGGTGATCACCATGGGCATCCCCCGCCTGTACCGCGCCGGACCAGATTTTGGCGGTGACCAAAGGGTGATAATTGCCCCAGGCGCGCAGGGCTTCGAACAGGGGGATATTGGCGCCCAGAAACCGACGGCGCCATTTGCCTTTTTGGGACAGACACACATCCCGCGGATCGCGCACCATGCATAAAATACGCGCCTGCGGATAGGCGGCCAGCAATTCGGGGATGTAAAACACATTGCGCGGCGTCTGTTCCAACGGAATGGTTTTGCCGCGCTTTTGGGCTTCGGACAGGCGCACTTTTTCGAACAAAGCCGCGGCGCTGATGGGGGCAGAGGCCAAATCCGCCGCTTCTGTGCGATAGGCCGCGCCATCACCGGCAAAGAAATACCCGTCCCGCAGCACCGACAACAGACGCGCCGCCAAATCGACGGCCCGGTCCGGGGCCAAATCCTGCCCGGCGGCAAATTCGGCACCGGTGATGATTTGTTCAATGAAATGCATTTCCTGCAGATCCGCCACTTGTGAATGGCGCCCCAGAATGCGCGCCATCATCGTGGTTCCGCTGCGGCTGTTGCCCAGCACAAAAATCTGTGGCGAAGACGTTGCGTTCATGGAAACCTCAGAATGCCAGCATCTGATCAAACAGCGCGTTAAAATTGCGTGTGGCGTCAAATTTTGCCTCGGCTCTCAGTCGGGCCCGGCGCCCCATTTCGGCACGCATATCAGGATTTTCTGCCAAACTGGTAAGGCGGTTTATAAAACCGGCATCATCCGATTTATCGACCAAGAACCCAGATGTTTCGTGGTCCACCAGATCAGAAATCCCTCCGATATCGGAAATCACGATCGGGATGCCAGAGGCAGAGGCTTCGATGGCGACAAAGGGTGACATGTCCTGCAATGTGGGCAGGCATAAAACATCCATCTGCGGCAACAGGGTCTGCACAACCTCTTGGTTCTCAACCCGACCGTAAAACTTGATGTTAGGGTGGCTCATATCGCGGTCAAAATCTGGAGACGCCACATGCAATTCGCAAATATCAGCCAAAGGTCCCGCCATCCAGGTGCGCAAACGTTCCCCCCCCTTTCGGGCAAAGTCTGCGCCGATGAAGGCAATCTTCATCTTTGCTTTGGGGATACGTGCCGCCCACGGAAATTTCGCCAGATCAACTGAAGGGGGCATCACGGTGATCTTGTCCTGATGGCAGGCGGAATCCGTCATCAGTGATTGAGCCGCCCATGAACTCATGGGGAAACAATGGGCGGCGTTTTGGAACAGGCGCGCTTCGCGGTTATAGTCACCACGCGACCAGCTGGCCGCAGCATAATTTGCCTCAGACAAGGGGCGGGTGATGTCCAGCGCAACCGAATATGGGATACGCGCGGCGGTGGCTTGTAAAGGGCCGGCCAGAATATGGCTGGCCGCGTGAACCGCATGGATCGTGGGATCCTGCTGGACCTGTTTCCACCATGATCCAAGATGCAATTGCGCCCCTAAGATCGGGTCGATTGTGGGCTTCATTTTACCCAACGGGGATTTGTAGGAATTGACCCAATGCAGCCAGGGCCGCATCCATTTTGGAAAGACGTGCGCGTGGAAAACCGCCGTGAAATCATCCCGCTGCGCCGCCGCGGCGCGCAGGTTTCCGGCATAGGTTCCCCAGCCAAGTTGCTCTGAGAGCAAGAATACAAGCGTCTTCATCTCTGGTCCTTTGATGGCAGGCCCCGACCAACATCAGGTCGGGGTCACATGGCTCACTCGGCGATCAGCCCCCTGAGATACCGCCCGTAATCGGTTTTGCGGAATGTTTCGGCATGTTCCGCCATTTTGGCATTGTCGATCCAGCCGTTGGCATAAGCGATTTCTTCGGGGCAGCCCGATTGCATCCCCTGACGGGTGGACAGGGTGCGCACGAAATTGCCCGCATCCAGCAGCGATCCATGGGTGCCTGTATCCAGCCAGGCATAGCCGCGCCCCATCCGTTCCACAGACAGGGTTCCGTCCTGCAGGTAGGTTTCCAGCAGGGTCACAATTTCCAGTTCGCCGCGCGGTGATGGTTTGACATTGCGGGCCCGTTTGGGGGCGTCTCCATCCAGAAAATACAGCCCCGTCACAGCGTAATTGGACGGCGGCACATCTGGTTTTTCGATGATTTCCTGCACCGTGCCATCTGTGTCGAATTTCACCACACCATAGCGTTCAGGATCGGCCACATGATAGCCAAACACCGTGCCGCCTGTGGTTTTGGCATCCGCCGCTGTCAGCATTTCCGGCAAGCCATGCCCAAAGAAGATGTTATCGCCCAGCACCATCGCGCTGGGAGCCCCATCCAGGAAATCTTCGGCCAGCAGATAGGCCTGTGCCAATCCATCCGGCGTGGGTTGTTCGATATAGGTCAGGGACAGGCCCCATTGGCTGCCATCGCCAAGCAGACGCTGAAACTGGGATTGATCATCCGGGGTTGTGATCACCGCGATTTCGCGAATACCCGCCAGCATCAGAACCGACAGGGGGTAATAAATCATCGGTTTATCGTAAACTGGCATCAATTGCTTGGATACGGCCAATGTCAGCGGATAAAGTCGTGTGCCCGACCCTCCGGCCAGAATAATCCCTTTGCGTGTGCTCACGTCTGTCATCTCCAATAATCTTAACAATTCCGAGGTCGCAGGGGGCAGATAGAACCACGTCCCCGTGCACTGCCATTGGCCCCCGCTCTTAAATTATGGACCCAATATTCTGGGCCGCGCTCTGCCTGACATACCTGTTGATTGCAACAATGTTTACAGTCTCTGACAGTTTAGCTGTTAAAATATGACCCTCTTTGTTGTCATCACCGTTCCCTTTGACCGATCCACGGCCCTGTTACGTCATCTGCCTGCTTTTGAGGCAAAAATCATCCCATTGCAGGCAAATTGGGGGAATCAGGGCGGGTTTCTGAGACAGGCGTGGCATGTTAACCATGACAAAGCGCGGATTTCCGGGATACGGGCTTTAATAAGTCTTTCGATTTCACGTCAAAAGCGCTATCTTGCAGTCTGACTTGGCCCTGATGGTGGCCATGATATTGGAGATAACAATGCCTTTTAAACAGCTTCTTTTGATCAGCATGTTATGTGTTGGCACCGGATCGATGCTGCAGGCCCAATCCACTGAGGTTGCGGCCCAGCAAGAAGACGATTGCCTGGATGATCCAAATACCCCCGATGTGAACGAAGCCGAAAATGAGGAATGCCTCGCGGCGATCCCTGCTGGCGCGACCAACTTTGCACCGATCGCAGCTGGGCTTGCACCGCTTGCGGCGGGTCTGCTGGCTGGCGGCGGCGGTGGCGGCGGTGGTACAACCGGGACAACATCCACCACAGGAACAATCGGGAATTAACCCGTCTTTCTGAATGAGTTTGATCTGTCCGCCCCTCTCAGGTGCGGTCAGATTATTTTTGGGCGCGGCCCTATTTGATCCATCCTCCCTTTTGACTTTCGGAATGTCCTCGTGCCTCTGCTTCGATTGCTGACAGACCGATTTCGTGGGGAAAACCTACAGGCCCGGGCCCTGCGCGGCAGCAGTATGACCATATTGCGCATTGGCGGCGAAAACGGGCTGCGGCTGATTTCAAACCTGATCCTGACCCGCCTGCTGTTTCCAGAAGCATTCGGAATCATGGCGCTGGTCCAGATCTTTGTTATTGGGCTTCAAACCTTTTCCGATATCGGGATCAAATCTTCGATCATCCAAAGCGACCGGGGCGATGACCCGACATTCCTGAACACGGCCTGGACGATGCAGGTCTTGCGCGGGGGGCTGTTATGGCTTGGGGCCTGTGCATTGGCCTGGCCGGCGGCGCAGATTTATGACGAACCGCTCTTGGCCAGCCTGCTGCCGATCGTTGGTCTGGTGGTTTTTATCGATGGATTTCGCACCACAAATGAACCGCTGGCCAACCGCCATCTGCATCTGGGGCGCCTCGTGACCATCCTGCTCAGCACGCAGGCCCTAGGGGTGGTGATCTATGTGGGATTGGCCCTGTGGCTGCAATCGATCTGGGCGCTGGCATTGGGCAATATTTTGCTGGCTCTGCTGCGCCTGACGGCCCTGAACTGGCTTCTACCGGGCGCGCGCAATCGGTTCCAATGGGATCATTCCAGCTTTCAGGAAATCTTCCACTTTGGGAAATACATCTTTCTGGCCACAATTGCCAGATTTGTTGTCACCACCAGTGATCGCGCCATTTTGGGGGCCAATATCGACACGGCCCTGCTGGGCGTGTTCAGCATTGGGTTGATGATGGGCACATTGCCCAATCTGTTTACCCGCGCCTTGGCCCAAAGTATTTTGTTTCCGCTTTATCGTTTGGCCCCGCCCACCAAAAGCCGCGCCAATCAGCGCAAACTGTTTCGCATGCGCCGCGTGGTCAGCCTCGTGGCGATCCTGACCCTGGCTCTGCTGGCGATGTTGGGCGGATGGCTGATCGAAACACTCTATGACCCGCGTTACATTTTGGCCGGGCCGATGGTGGTGCTCTTTGCCCTGCGCAGCGTCCCCGAAAGCGCCTTTATCGGGACGCAACACGTGCTGTTGGCCAATGGCGACAGTCGGAATTTTCTGATTTTGACGGGATCAATAGCGGTAATCCAAGTGGCCCTGCTGAGCGCCGGCATCGCGCTATTTGGCATTCCCGGCGCAATTTTGGCCCCAACACTGGCTCTGCTGATCACCTATCCTTTGCGCATCATTCTGACCCATCGCTATGGGGCATGGGACCCGATTGGTGAATTGGGCGCGCTGGCTTTGGGATTTGCCCTGACAGGGGTGGGATGTTGGCTGCATTGGGATGCAATCGGGCAATTGCTACCCTAGCTTGAGCGCCAGAATGCCAGATGATCCAGATCGGCTGTACCCGCCAATGGATCGGGGACATGTTCCGGGGGCGTATAATCGCCCCGCCAAGCCAGCCCCATCACCTGCATCGTTTCATAAATCCGGGTGTTCCAGCCCGCATCCGCATAATAGCGCAGCCCCATCGCCACATCCGGGCAGGCCAGATCATGAAACATCACCGCTGCTGTATCGGCCATAAACGGTGCGACAGCGGCGGCGTCATCCACCGGCGCTGTGCCATCATGCAATCCATCAATAAAGGCGAAATGCCATTTATCCTGCGCTGCGGCCGCCTGAACCAACCCGACAATTCCCGGTGAAAACCCAGCATGCAGGCGGGCATTATGCCCCGGAACGGCCCGGTCCAAACTGTCTTGAACGGCCGCCAGATGATCGCCATCCCCCAAAGCCGGATCAATCACATCCAGATCTAGCCCCGCGGCCAATAAATGCGCGGTTGAAAACGCCAGATGGCACCCAATTTCGAGACTACGCATGCCCAAAAATGGCAAAGCCGCATTATAAAGCACCGCGCCCTCGTCGACGGACAGGACCCCGATTTTGGGTTTTGAGGCCCGACTGTCATTGCGCCAGATATGGGGCACATCGCGGCGCAGATAGGGCCATTTGACCCCCATTGGATTGCTGCGGATCAGATGGGTGAACTTGCCCAACATCTCCGGATCTTGGAGCCCCGGTGAAATATAATCATGGCGTGCCATGTCTGGCGCGTTATCCAGCATCGCTGCGTTTTGGGCGGGCTTGGGCGCGGGTTTCGCCAATGGTTTGGCCGGTTTGACAAACACCCGACCGGTATAATCCAGCGGCGCCAGAAAATGCGCCCGCCCCTGTTGTTTTTCGCGGATCATAAATTCGTCCACCGCCGCTTTGGCGCCTTGCCAATGGCCGTAATCATCCACGATCACCACGCCCCCCGGTGCCACCAAGGGATACAGATGGGTCAGCTCTGCCTCGGTGCTGTCTTTAAAATCCGTATCCAGCCGCAACAGCGCCACCCGGTTCAGACCCTTATGGGGCAGGGTTTCGCGGATATCGCCCTGAATATAGCCGAACATTTTGCGCGGATAGCCCGTGGAAATCATATTGGCGCGCACGGTTTCCAAATCACAGGCCGCATGGACCAACCCATCCGGCGCTTCGGCGTCCAACAGGTCAGCGGCGGGTTTGCCGGACAGGTCTTTGTCGGCTTCTGCAGGCTCTGTCATGCCTGAAAACGTATCAAACAGCAGGATCGGCCGCCCGGAAACGCCCCTATCCTTTAGCGCCAATGCGATGATCATCGACGATCCGCCGCGCCAAACCCCACATTCCACAAACGCGCCGGTGATGCCGTGATCCAGCACGTGATTGACCGCTTCATAAAGCGCAAACCCGCGGTTTTTGGACGTCATCGTATGGGGCTGAACCTGTTTCCAGATCGCTTCGAATGGGGCGGGATATTTCACGTGGGCTCTCCGATGCTTCTTGGTCAAACTAAAGCAAAGTCCAGACAGGCAGAAGCAGATAGTGCAGCCGGAAGTTGTGAAAGTGACCTTGCTGAGCAGGCACCTGACCTCAGGGTTGAAATGCGCCCGATTTGGCCAAATCCCAGAGTTCCATATCTGCGGCGTATTTTTCGGCAACGATCGCTTGTGTTTCTGCCGAAAGGGCCACATCTGCAGGGCGTTTGGTGACATTGACCGATTTGGCCACAAGCCGGGGATGCCCTAGCCGATCACAGATATAGTCCAACCCGTCCTGCATCTGGTCCTGTCGGCCGATAAAGTCCACGCCGTATTTTCCCCCGGCACGGTGCCCCGACACAAAATGATATTGGGGGCGAAAATGTTTCCAGCGCAGCAAGGTATCCCACTTTTTATGGTTCCCAAGCTCGATCACGGCCTCATCCATATTGTCCCATGGCAATGCGCGCTGACCAAATTCACGATCCTGATCATTCACCCCGCCCTGCTTCAAAAACGTATAGGCCGAGACAAAGCGCGCAATCGGATCGCGCACAAAGGTAAACACAAAGGCCGATTTATAGAATGCAGGATCTGCGCTGCGATAGGCGGCAGCCGGGGTGTGCCCATGCTGTTTCTGGGTGCCATAAAGGTTGCGCAAAACGCTCATGCCGCCGCATTTGGGAATGTGCACAAAGATCGAATTGGTTGCATAGTGGAAATCCTGAAGGGGCGAATGCCGTTTTCCGCGCAACATCCAGCGGGCCCGAAAAACAGGTTCTGATGCACGCAATCGATCCATATTCGGGGGCGATACATTCATTTTCAACTCCTTACACCATACGCAGACTGCATTGTTCCAGGCCAACGGGGACCCGTTAAATTCGTAGAGACTTCGCCCATATCTAAAACCGGCCGATCACAACCGCACCCCACATCACCGCGTTGGCAAACCCGGTCTGGCGATAGATGCCGATGCGCTTCAGTTCCCGCCAGCGTTTGCCCAGCCAAGCCGTCCGCGCCGCGGCCAGCTGCGCCAGGTGCTGTTGGTTCTGTACGCTGAAACGGTGGTTTGACGCTGAAAGAGTGTCGATATTGGCGTCCATCCAACGTCGATATGTGCCGTCTAAAACCATGCGGATACGGCGGGCACGGGCGCGCCAGCCATCATTGGCCCCCACCACGTTATCCGCATGTTGCCGATATAGCAGGCCGGGTTGGTCGTCATGGATCACCACGCCTCCGACCCCGGTGAGCATCTGATACAGCCACCAATCATGGGCGATCATCCCGTCATCAGCCTCTTGGGCGGCGGCGTGGATCAGCCTCGTGGCGGCGGCGTTCAGCACAATTGTGTTGCCACCTGCGATGTTCTGCACCAGCGCGTTGCAAAAACTGGCCGGACGGGGCCGCGCCACGGATAGGCGTTTGTTGTTCAACCTGTGATCCGTGATCAAGGTGCGCGAATGATACATCGCTGGAAGGTCGGGATTCTGCTGGGATAGAGCCTGATATGCGCGGCTCAGCTTTTCTGGCAGCCACACGTCATCCTGATCCGAAAACGCCCAGATCTGACCGGGTGTTGCGCGGCGCATCAAGCTGAGGAAATTCAGGGTCGCGCCCTTTGCGGGACCTGTTTGATAGGCAAACCGATCCGCCATCGGGTGGCTGTGCAACAGATCCAGTGATCCATCGTCAGGGCCATCCAGACTGATGGTCAGGGTCCAGTTGTCATGGGTTTGCGTGGCAAAACTGTCCAGCTGTTCTTGCAGGTGGAGTTTGCCTTTGTAGACGGCCATCAAGATGCATATTTCAGCAGGGTTAGACACGATCTTGACCTTTGCAGGCGGTCTGAAAATCTGTGGCCCATCCGCAAATGGGCCACATGTTTATTGCCTCACAGGATGCCTGTGATTAGCTCCACTTTGACACACAAGGGATCTTGGTTGTGTCACAGCGATCGGCGTATTTCTGGGCAATTTCGCGCACTTCGTCCATCACACCTTCGTTCAGTTTGATTGGGTCCAGACCCAGACCAAGGAACCGGTCATTGGCGACGTGCAATTCGTTTTCCGCCGCTTCGTTGCGTGGGTTTTCCAGATAGGCGATTTCCGCGCCCATCATGCCGTTGATCATTTCCGCCAGATCACGCACCCGGTGGGTTTCGGTCATCTGGTTGAGAATGTTCACGCGGTCATCCTGCGCAGGCGGGTTTTCCAGCGCCAGTTCGATACAGCGGCATGTGTCGGAAATATGGATAAAGGCGCGGGTCTGACCGCCTGTACCATGCACAGTCATCGGGTAATTCACCGCCGCCTGCATGATAAACCGGTTCAGAACGGTGCCGTAATCACCATCATAGTCAAAGCGGTTGATCAGGCGCGCATCTTTGCGGGTTTCGTCGGTCTGGGTGCCCCAAACGATGCCCTGATGCAGGTCGGTGACTTTGACTTTGTCGTTTTTGTTATAGAACGCAAACAACAGCTGATCCTGCGACTTGGTCATGTGATAGATCGAGCCGGGATTGGTTGGGTACAGGATTTCCTGCTCGGTTTCGCCGATCGGTGTGTCGACTTTGACCTTCAGGTAGCCTTCGGGGATTTTCATGCCCGCAGTGCCGTAACCGTAGACGCCCATTGTGCCCAAATGCACCAGATGGATGTCTTGGCCGCTGTCAACAATCGCCGCCAGAACGTCATTGGTGGCGTTCAGGTTGTTGCTGACCGTATAGCGTTTGTGGCGGGCCGATTTCATCGAATAAGGCGCGGCGCGCTGTTCGGCGAAATGGATGATCGCGTCTGGCTTTTCCTCTTTGATGAGGTTCAGCAGGCGATCATAATCTTCGCCAACGGTAAAGTTTTCGAATCCGATATCCTTGCCGGTCAGCTCTTTCCAGACGCGGATCCGTTCGCCCAAAGGCCGAATCGGTGTCAGGCTTTCAACCTCAAGCTCCAGATCAATGGCGCGGCGCGACAGGTTATCAACGATGATGACGTCATGGCCGCGGTTTGACAGGTGCAACGCATTTGGCCAGCCACAAAAACCGTCGCCGCCTAGGATAATCACTTTCATGGTACGTAACCTTTATGTCTTGATTTCAATTTCGTCTTTTATTCTGGTCCGACGCCAATTGTAAAAGCCCAATCTGGGATTGCGCGGGTTTGCCCCCATTTAAGCGGTATTTTCCGCCTCAGAGGGGGCGATATTGCGCAATTGCGTGCGTTCTGCCGCCCAGGCACGCGCCCGGCGGTACAAGGTTTGGTCCGCGGCCAGCCAAGGCTGCAAGACATCCCGCGCGATATGGTGATCCACGCGCAGTTTGCTCAGGCTGCTCTTGTTTTTATGGGGCACTTCGGCACGCACGGGCTGACCCAGATCCTGCAACAGCTCATTCTGGAACCGGTTGCCATCTTCGCAAATGCCGAACCCGTCAAAACTCTTTAGGCTGCGCAGCGCGCCTTGGGTCAGTTCGGGACTGATCGGCGCCTCCATCTGGCGCAGCTTACCCCGATAGAGCATCCGCACCTGCAGATTGTCAAAATGGGCGTAATGCCCCGCATCATGGGCATGATCAAAAAAGTACTGAACGCTTTTGCGATCCTCAAAGTCGGTCTGTGCAATCAGCGAAGCCATATGCGCGACCTTATCGGCGTGATTCCCCTGCCCGGACATGTCTTTGCCATTGTTGAATCGATCAATCCAATTCACATGTGACACCAGCCGCGCCCAGGGGTCGCGCAGGATCGTAATCAGCCCATAGGCTTCGGTCCCGGCCTGTCGGCGCCAATTGTTCAGCGGAATATGCGCGCTGACACAATCCAGCGTTTTAGGGCTGTCATTGCCCGCCTTGATATTGGGCAGGTGAAATTCCGCGTGGGATATGAAGTTATCCTGCCCATACACGTCTTCTAGCAGGCTGTTCCAGCTGGACCCGGATGTTTTCGGGATATGCACAAAGAACAAAGGCCGCTGCTTGCCGCGTGGTACAAAGGCAGGCTGACCGGGGGCAAGCGGTTTGGCAGGGGTAAACGGATTCTTCATGCGCTTCATGTGCCACAAGCCGCCGCGCACGGCCAGTAGGCAGTTGGGGGAAACTTTGCGACGGCGTGTCATTGCCGGTTGGCGTCAGCTGACTTACAAGTTCCCTTAGAAGAAACGAAATGAGCAGATGATGAACCCAATCCACCTTTGTATCGGCGCGCCGCGGGCGGGCACCACGTGGCTTTTCCGTGAAATGAGCGAACACCCTGCTCTGTTTTTGCCCCGCGTCAAAGAGGTCCGGTATTGGAACAACCGTCGCAATGATCTGGACCGGGATCGTGTCATTGAACGCACCCGCAAAGAGGTGGCCGACCTGACGGACAGTGCGGACCATCTGGGCTGGCTGGATCGTTGGGCACAGGTACAACAACGCGAACCGTTTAATATCCCGGAATATCTGAACCTGATGTCGGTATCCGGTCGCCCCAGTCTGGATATTTCGCCCGCCTATTGTTTTCTGCCACCAGCCCGCATTCAGCTGCTGCGCGACGGCCTGCCCAAAGGCAGCAAGGTTTTGTATCTGATCCGTGATCCGCTGGACCGTCTGTCATCGCAGGTCAAATTGCATTTCCACCTACATGGCATGTATCGCGGCAATCCATCCACCGATGATCTGGCCGCGTTTCTGGACAATAAAAACCAACAGCGCCGCTGGGATTATGCCCGGGTGATTGAAAACTGGGCCGCGGTGTTTGGCGATGATTTCATCCCCCTTCCCTTTGATAATGTGGTGCGCAATCCGCGGGGTCTGACGTCGCAGGTAGCGGATCTGTTGAATGTGGATCTGCGCGCCGACAATGCCACGCGCAGTGATGATGATTTCACCCATTCGGAATCCAACCAAAACGCCCAGGCCTGGGTGACCAATCTGGCCCGGCCCGAGAAACGTCAATTGGCCGAGGCGATGATCCCAGCCATCACCACCTTTGCCGAACACCAGACCAATCTGGGGCAGCCCAATCCAGCGCAGCGTTGGCTGGACAAACTGCACAAACACGCCGCCGCCGTTGAACCGCGCAAAGCCCCGGCCCAAGAGCTGCCCCTACCGGTCCAGCAATTGATGCGCATGAGCGAAAGCCTGGGGGACAATTGTGAATACGGGTTCTGGCAACGCCATCAGGCCTATGAACCATCGAGCCTGTTTCGCTGGGCGATCACCCGGATTGAACCGCTGATCGCCTATCTGGAAAAGCCGACGCCACTCTTTGCGGCGGCCGATTTAAGCCCCCATTCGCCGGGCATGGTGGATGATGCCAGCTTTGGGTTCAAATTTCATTCCAAATTGGTGGAACGGGATGATGACGGCCAGCTGCGCCTGCTGACAGACAAAGCCGCCTTTGAGGCGATCCACGCAGATGAAGCCGCCAAGATCGCCCATCTGCAGGTCAAGTTTCTGGCCCAGATGAAACGTCAGACCGGGCTTTATGTGATCAAGGCCAATGCCGGGCTCAGCGAAGATCGGCTGCGCCATCTGGTCACGCTGCTGCACCGCCACAACAAGACACATCATCTGTTATGGGTGACAGACAATCCTGACGAGGATCGGCCAATTCTAGCCGATCTGGGGGACGGTCTGCTGCAGGCCAGCTTGCCCCACTTTGCCCCCTATACCACCGCGGATGCCTATCACCCCCATGGCTGGAGTCAGGTCATGCAAGCCGTCGCCGAGCACGCGCCGATTGCGGATCAGATCGCCCGAATGCAACGGTGAATCACCCACCAAGACGTTCTGTTTGCACAAAATTCTACCGGGCCGGATCGCGGCCCGTGCGCTGATTGTTGACGAAACAGCGACAATCAGCGGCTTTGCCCGATCCCTAGGGAGAGTGTCAAAAACCCTGCGCCACCAAGAGTTGAAAGTCCTTTAAAACTGGACAGGGTATGGACATCCTGACCCCTCCGCGCCTTGACACAGACCACCTTCCCAATGGTAACCTTTCGTTAATATATGGGGGGCCTGGGGCTTTTCTCTGGACGACTTTTAATCATCTCGGTGGGCCGTATTGGCCCGTTGGGGCATTGTTTTTTTCATAATTGCTTGGGGCTTTTTTTGCCCGCTCACAAGCCTCTCACGATTTTTTTTGATGGAGTTTTCACATGCCACTTACAGCAGAAACCTGGCTTGATACGTTTCAGGTCAACACCACAACCGCATCGTCACAATTTGATCCACATATCATTCAGCTGGCCAACGGCAATGTGCTGGTCACATGGACCAGCAACGCCCTAACCGGTGTCGCCTCAACTGCAGGATCTGATATTGTCGGCCAGATTTATGATGCCTTTGGCAACACGGTTGGCTCCGAATTTCGGGTGAATTCCGGCTATAATGCGGATGACGAACGTGACCTGCAACTGGCGGCCACCACCACAGGTGGCTGGATCACGACCTTTGTCGATGACAGCGGCACCGAAGACGATATCCGGTTCGAAGTGTTCAACAGTTCCGGCAGCCGCACCGATTTTGGCTCCGTTGCGGATGATGCCAGCGGTGGTCTGCCCAATTTCCGCGATCCGCAGGTTCAGGTCAGCTCTGCCACGTCGGCGCTGTTCACCTGGATCGAAGACAACGCCACTGGTGACGACGACGTGTATATGCGGTTTTACAACCCATCCACCGAAGTCATGTCTGCCGAACAATTTATGTTCACCAACTCAAACGGCAGCATTTCCAATCTGGACATGACGGTCCTGTCCAACGGGTCCTACGTGGTTGTGGCACAGATGTCGAATGGCACGGATGACGAACTGCGCTTTGAAATTGTTTCCTCTACCGGGGTTCAGGCTGGGTCCACTTTGGTCACGTCCACAAACGGCAACGGTGACGAAGACCGTAACCCCACAGTGGTTGGCCTGACCGGTGGGAGCTTTGTCATTGCTTGGGAAAACACCGACACGTCGGACACAGATCTGGAATTCCAGATTTTCAACAGTTCAGGCACCTCCACCAGCGGCGTCATCACAGTGCGCAGCGGCGGGGCCACCGACAACAACAACGAACCTGTTCTGGTGGCGTTGGATGATGGCGGGTTCATGGTGTTCTACGATGATGACCAATCCGGAAGCCTGGCTGTGCGCGGTCAACGGTATAGTTCAACCGGGGCCCTGGTGGGCAGCGAATTTGCGCTAGACACCACAAGCAACCCCTCAGGCATCGACGCGGTGACATTGGGGGATGGCCGGGTGATGGTCACCTGGGGCAACGGCGAAATCTATTCCCAGATCATCGACACACGGGATGCGGCCAGTGATGGGGGCTATACACCGGATGATTTCGATGTTGGCACCATCGGCAACGACACCTTTACCGCCACCAGCAGCCATGACGCCTATGGCTGGGATGGCAATGATGACATCACCGATGGGGGTGGTCTGAACAACCTCTATGGTGGGGATGGTAATGACATCATTCGCGCCGCAGGTGTGGATGCCGGCGAAAGCATGTATGGCGGCAACGGCACCGATACGATCGTTGTGACGGGCAACGGCAACGGCACCGTATTTGACCTGCAAGCCGGGACAATTGTGCAAGGGGTCAGCACACAGGTCGCACAAGGGTTTGAACACGCCACCGGCAGCGCCGCGGACGAAGAGTTCAACGGCAACAGCAGCGTCAATATCCTGACCGGGAATGGTGGGAATGACTCGTTTGATGGCGATGGCGGGAGTGACACCATTTATGGCGGCGCTGGCGACGACTTTATGCAGCTGGACAGCGGCGATGCATCTGACCGGTTCTATGGCGGCGCAGACACCGACACGGTCAGCTTTGGTGGGCTGGGTTTCAACATGGAAATCATCACCGGCGCGACAGGCACCTATGCCTATTCCGTTGGTGGCAGCGGCGTTGACATGCAGGACATTGAAAATGTCATTGGTGGCTCGGGCAACGATTCCATGCTGGGGGATTCTGGGTCAAACGTTCTGACGGGGAACTTTGGCAATGACACCCTGGACGGCAATGGCGGCAATGACACGATCTATGGTGGGGCCGGGAATGACCGGATCATCAGCCACGGCGCCGGTGAATATTACGGGGACGCGGACAATGACCTGATGTTCTCAGGGCTTGGGATTGAACAGATGTATGGGGGCACAGGCACCGATACGATCAACCACACAGCCTTTAATGGCACCTATGTTTTTGACATGGATACAGGCCTGACCAACTATGGCGGAGAATTGTTTGCAGAGTTCGAAAACGTGGTCATGGGCGCCGGCAATGACACGGTGACCGGGAATGCGTCCAACAACTCAATCACCTTGGGGGCCGGCAATGACAGCGCTGACGGTGAAAACGGCAATGACGTCATCAATGGCGGCACCGGCACCGATACCCTGATGGGTAGCGCGGGCAATGACACCCTGAACGGTAACAATGACAACGACGTCCTATATGGTGGCGCTGACAATGATGTCCTGACGGGCCATGCCAATGCGGATGATCTGTTTGGTGGAACAGGTACAGACAGTCTTTATGGCGGCGCTGGATTTGACGAACTTTATGGGGGCGACGGGGCCGATTACCTGAACGGTGGCGGCAACAACGACACCATCGAAGGCGGCAACGGCAACGACACCATTCTGGGTGTGAACGGGTCGGATTCCATTGATGGCGGTGTTGGCAATGACAGCATCAGCGGCGGCAACGGCTTTGACCAGATCTATGGTGGCACCGGCGCGGATGACATCAATGGCGGCCTGGGCAACGACACCATGTATGGTGGCGGTGGTCATGATACCATTCTGGGCAATGCCGGGTCTGACATCCTCGAAGGCGAAGGCAACAACGACTACCTGAACGGTCAGGGCGGCAACGACACCATTCGCGGTGGGTCCGGCAATGACGAATTGCTGGGCGGTGGCGGCAATGATTGGCTGAATGCGGGCGGGGGCAATGATACGCTCACCGGTGGCGCAGGGGCTGATAGCTTTGTGTTTGCAGGCTCTGCGATCGGCGATAACGAAATTGTCGATTGGCGCAACAATGTGGATGACATCGACCTGTCCGGTCTGATTGGCATCAACAACTTTGCCCAATGGCAGGCGGCGTCAGCGCAGGTCGGGGCAGATGTTGTCACCACCTTGTCAGCGGGCAACACGATCACCTTTACGACGGCCCTGATGGGGCAGTTTGATGCGGGTGACTTCACCTTCTGATCTGGGGACACCCCCTGAATGATATCAGCGGAAAACGGCTGCCTTCGGGTGGCCGTTTTTCAATTAACACTTTTCGAAATCCGACAGCTCACCTAAGCTCGCGCCTGTGAGTAAACGAGTCTTTATATGTCGCATAACCGCCTTTGTGGTTGGATGTGCTGTGATCGTCGGGGGCGGATGTATGGCACAAAACACACCAACGCCGCAGGTCGCAGCGCCCAGCGATGCCTCGGTTGATGTGATCAAAACACAAGCCGAGCCAACCGATTACACAACACATGTCACCCTAACCGGTCAGGTCATCGCCAATGGGGCAACCTGCCCGCGGCTACGATTAGAGGACGGGCAAACCATCAGCCTGGAACGGCTGGCGGCGCGACATCTCACGACGGGTCAATCGATCCAAATCACCGGCCATTTTGTAGAAATTTCACGGTGCATGCAGGGGCCAGCCTTCTTGGTGACGGCCTGGCAGGACATGCATCCATAGAGATCAATTGATAGACAGCGCCTTGGGGGGCAGATTTATGACCACACCAACAGATCCACTTTATGCATCACAATGGCATTTTGACCTGATCGGACGGATTGAAACGATCTGGGACGAATTTGACGGCTCTGGCGTGACCGTCGGCGTCTATGATGACGGGCTGGATTACAACCATACCGATCTGGCGGGCAATTACGATGCATCCCTGCATGTGGTTGATGATCTGGGGGTGGCGGTGGATCCGTTCCCGGTGGGGGATGATGCCCATGGCACCGCTGCGGGGGGCCTGATTGGTGCGATTGACAATAACGGCACCGGCGGTGTCGGCGTGGCCCACGGGGTGACGCTGACGGGCGTGAACATCTTTGACAGCGGCACTTATGGCTATGTGAACGGCGCTTTTGATCCGTTTATGCATGTGGTCAACCAAGCGGCGGCCAACTTTGACATTTCGTCCAACAGCTGGGGATCGACACCCAATTTCGGATCAAGCCAGAACCTGGCCAACCTGACAAACTTTGCCGGATTGCTGGCCGGAGCAGGCGGCGAATACGACCTGCTGTCCCAGAACGGACGCGGCGGATTGGGCACTGTGATCGTTCAGGCCGCTGGCAATGACACCTTGGATGCGGGCGGATCCGGCGTGAACGCATCCCGGTTCACCCTGACGGTTGCGGCCACACGTGATGACGGGGATGTTGCCGATTATTCCAACTTTGGCGCCTCTATTCTGGTGGCGGCCCCAGCGGGGGCTGTAACCACAGATGTCACCGGCGCGCCCGGCTATGAAACCGGCGATTACACCACCACCTTTGGCGGCACATCCGCAGCGACCCCCGTCACTGCGGGCGTGGTTGCGTTGATGTTACAAGCCAATCCGAACTTGGGCTGGCGGGATGTGCAGAACATTCTGGCGATTTCAGCGGTTGAAACCGGGTCCGGTTATGGCGAATTGGCCAGCGGATTCGAAGTCGAAGAATGGCGGTTCAATAGTGCCGAAAACTGGAATGGTGGCGGCATGGCCGTGTCCGCCAGTTATGGGTTTGGGATGATTGATGCCTTTGGCGCGGTGCGCATGGCGGAAATCTGGCACCTGTTTGATGACGCCCAAATCAGCAGCAACGAAGTCACAGCCACATCAACAGTGATGAGCACATCCACCGCCATTCCGGATGGCGACAGCAATGGTGTGGATTTCACCGTCTCGATCGGCAATGACATCGCCATTGAACACGTGGCTTTGTCGATGGGGTTCAACTCTACCTATGCGGGGGATGTTCAGGTCACGATCACGTCGCCAGATGGCAGCGTCATCACAGCCCTGCATCCTGGAAATATTTCCACCAGCTTTAACGACACCTGGATCTTTGGGATCGACCATTTGCTGGGCGAAACATCGGCGGGTACTTGGACCATCAATGTCGCTGACGTCTATAGCGCCGATGCGTTGGTGGTGAATTCCCTGCAACTGACGGCCTATGGTCAAGCGCTGGACAACAACGACGTCCATCATTTCACCAATGCGTATTTCTCGGCCTTGGGGGTGGATGTGACCCGGCTGGCCCATGGCGACACCAATGGCGGCACGGATTGGGCCAATATGGCCGGGATCGGGGTCGATGTAGATCTGAACTTGGTCACCGGAATGGCCTCGGCCGAGGATCAAGACGGCAACCCTGCCACGCTGCAGATTCTAGCGGCGGGCCATGGGATCGAAAACGTCGTGATGGGCGACGGCAATGACATTGTGACAGGCAATGGTGCGGTCAACCATCTGGTTGGCGGGCGCGGCGATGACATTCTGAATGGGGGTGGCGCGGGCGATACCTTGGCCGGGGGCCAGGGCGCGGACACCCTGAACGGCGGCAGCGGCTATGATCGGCTTTATGGGGCTGACGATGCGGACTACCTGACAGGGTTCACCGGCAATGACAGCCTGTTTGGCGGAGCCGGTGATGACACATTGCTGGGCCAAGGCGGGTCCGACACGTTGGATGGCGGCAACGGCGTTGACAGTCTTAATGGTGGGTCGGGCAATGACGTGATTTATGGGCAGGCAGGCGCAGACAATGCCATCGCGGGCAATGGGTCCGACAGCCTGTTTGGCGGCAGCGGCAATGATATGCTTAATGGTCAAACCGGATCAGATTACCTGACTGGCGGGGCCGGATCAGACACGTTGATTGGCGGATCGGGCAACGATCTGATGGAAGGCGGCGATGGCGCAGATTCCCTGTCAGGTGGGCTTGGATTCGACACGATGTATGGCGGAAATGGCGTGGACATCCTGAATGGGGGCTCTGGTGTTGATCGCCTGTTTGGCGGCACTTCGGGGGATCAACTGTCCGGAGAAGGCGGCAATGACCTGCTTTATGGCGATGGCGGCGCGGATCTGTTGAATGGGGGCGCGGGCAATGACAGCCTGTTTGGCGGCAGCGGCGCAGATACTTTAACCGGGGGCACCGGCGCAGATGACTTTGTCTTTGAAACTTCAAACGGGCTGGATGTGATCACCGATTGGCAAAACAACATCGATGATCTCAGCTTTGCGTCACATGCCTTGATCAATTCGTTTGCCGATGTTCTGGCCGCCGCATCCCAAGTGGGTGCAGATGTGGTGATTTCCATCGCAGCGGGCCAATCGGTCACCGTGCAAAGCTCTAATTTGGGTCAGTTTGACGCCTCAGACTTTATCTTCTGATCTTGGAATTGGGCTGGGTTTGGGTCTTAGACAGGCTCAAACCCAGCCCAAATACCGCGCAATGTGTCGCGCAGTTCATGGCTGGGATGCCAGTTCAACGCGGCATTGATCTGACCAATATCCAGCACAACCCGGTCCACATCTGTGGGGCGCGACGGGCGTGTTTCGATGGCAATGTCACGTCCGGACACATCCTGGACCAGGGCGTGAATTTCGCGAACCGAATTGCCACAGCCAGACCCGACATTCCAAATCTGGCCCACACTGGCATCCGGCGCATCAAGTGTCATGATGATTGCCCGCGCCAGATCCCGCACATCAAAATAGTCGCGCACCGCACTGCCATCCCCCAACATCGGGAAAGATGCGCCTTGGGTTGCGGCCCGACATAGCGCGCCCACCACGCCTTGGCTCAGGCTGGTTTGCCATTGGCCAATTGGGTTGGCCGGACGCAGGATCGTTGCGCGCAACCCCCGCGTACGTGCCATGAAATCTACCGCGATTTCGCTCATCTTTTTGCCCAGCCCATAAGGCGAAATCGGGTTTAGGGGCGTGTCTTCGTGGATCATATTCTGATCCACCTGCCCATAGACCGTACCGCCAGAGGACAAATAGACAAAATGCGGCATTTGGCCATCGTTAGAGCCGAATTCGACCAGATTGGACATCACCCGCAAAACCGGATCAAGCGTATCCTGCGCCTCTTGCCAGGGGGTGGTCAGGTTGGCGCCCGGTGTGCTGGTTGAGGCCAGATAGATCACCGATGTACAGCCAAACAGCGCGGCAGCCGGATCGGCGTAGAACTGTTCCAGCGTCAGATGTTCGGTGCCCGGCGCATGGGCGTCCAGAAACGCGCCATCCGGGCGGCGTGACACAACCCGCACATTGCGTCCCTGTTCCCGCAACATCGGGACCAGATTGCGCCCGACAAACCCAGTACCACCAAAAACAAGGATCACGTGCTTTGATCCTCAGCTGCATAACCCGCAAACCGATAATTCAGCAGCGGATGCCGCCGGCCCAGAGACTTGTTAGCCGAGGCTTTCATGGTCTGGGAACTTTCTTGGCGGCGTTTAAACAACACGCTGTCGGGCACCACTTTGTGGATCATGCCCCCGGCCACCGTTTCACAGTTCCACACCCAATCCTCATAGGCATAACCGCCCGCGATATCGCGGTCGCAAAACGGGTGCGCGCGGTAAATTGCGGTGGGACAGACACATAAAGCATCCCAATAATTGGCCACCCGCAGCAGGTCCAAACGAAATTCTGGGTCCTCTTGGTCCACATGTTTGAAAATCGTCGCCTGTTTTTCAAAAAAGTAATTATAGGCCGGATGGGCGATATGGGTGTCTGGCTTGTCTTTTAGGAAATCCAGAGCCTGTACCAGCCAATCTTCGCTCCAGAGATCATCCGCATCCAGAAAAGCCGCATAGGTGCCATTGGCGCCCTGCCCTTCGGTCCCGATCGCGGCATTGCGCACTTTGCCCTGATCGGCAAACTCAAACATCGCAATTTCCGGCGCATCAAAACGATAGCTCTGAAACACCTTGGTGGTCAGGGCATCGGGTCTATCAAGGCACAAACGCGCCTCAACACTGTATCCAGCCGCACGTGCTGCGTGGATCGCGGCCCAGAATGACCGCAGGGATGGCACAGCCAGCCGACCTTCTCGGTGGCCGGTGATGATACAGGTCAGATCACAGGTCATGTTTGGTCACCATATTTTGCAGAGCAGTTTCATATCCAACCGGGGCAAATTGTTTGGCGATCCGGGTTTTCAACTGATCCGCCCGTATGCGCGCATCAGTCGGGTTGGCGATCAGGTCACGCAACGCGGCGCCATAGCCATCCACATCGGTGAAATCGTCAATCAACCAACCGGTGTCATTGTCCAGCAATTCACCAATCCCGCCCACATCCGGGGCCACAATCGGCAGGCCAGCTGCGGCCATATCCAACAGAATTGTCGGCAGACCGTCCCATTGCGCCGTATATAGGAACGCCACATAAGGTGTGTCTAACACGTCCTGAAGTTCAGAATATGTGCCTTTGCGGACGATGTTGTCGGGCGGGTCAAACGCATCCAACCCTCGTTTGTCCAACACTGCCTTGCCGTAGACATCAAACACAATATGCGGATTGGCCCGTGCAATGGCCACCAACACATCCAATCGTTTCTGAGCGTCAAACCGGCCGGCCCACAAAACACGTGCGGGTTCGTGGCGCGGCAGATTTGTGTTGGCAACGGCTTCGGTTGGGGGGACAGGCGTATAAAGCGGCAGCACGTCGGCCTCTCCGTCCAGCCGCCCAAAGCCAAGCCGGTCAGACACGTCATTGGCCAGGTTTTTGGTATCCGTCAGCAGGACATGATGATGGTCCGCCGTATCACGCAGCCATTGGATCGGATAGCCAACCCGATTGCCGGCCGGGGTTTCATCCCATGTGAACAGATAGGTCACGATTTTGAATTCGTGCGACATCTGGCGGCCAAACATGCGCAACGCTTCCCAGACCAGTCGGGAATTCACATTGACCAAGGTGGCGCAATCGATGCCGCGCAGCAGGTCCAGCAAAATGCGAATTTTGTTTTCATAGGTGATGTCCGCCACATAGGCCGACAGATCGATCCGATCGACCCCCTCTGGGAACCAGCCGATATATTCGGCCTCTGAACTGTCTGTGGTGATGACCAGGATGTCTGATGGGTCGCGCACATTTGCCAAAGCTTCGCTAAAGATCGCCGCAACCCGGCTGGCGCCAGACATGCGCACATGGGGCACCGCCACCACATAGCGATAGGTCCGCCCCGCCAAATCCAACCGCAAAGCGCGGGCGATATCGGTCGCGCGCTCTGCCGCGACCAAAGGCGATGTGACCCGCCGCGGTTCATTGGGCAACGCCACCATCGGCTCCAACGCTTTGGCCGCGGCCAGACGGGCCTGCATTTTTTCATCATCATCGAAATGCATCAGAACCTGCGCATCCACCACATTAGCCGACTTGCGCCATGCTTCTTTGTGGCCATGTTTCAGGTAATGCATAAACGGGTTCATCCGCTGCTGACGCAGATCCCGATTGTAGCGCAGATAATAAGCCATGGAAAAATCAGGGCTGGGATCACGGCGCTCAATCCAGCCGATAGTGGCGAAATGAAACAGGGGATTTGCACCGACCTCGGCCACATCCGGGTTCTGTTCCAGATAGAATTCCGCATCAAAGTGTTGCGCCAGCAACGCCAGATCCGCCTTGTTGGGCAAAGGTGCTGCAACCACAACCGGTCGCGCGCTTTCTTCGCCTTGCCAATTCAGGCCACTCCAATAGATGAATTTGTTTTCGCTGGCGCGTTTCAGATCGGCCCCATAGGCCCCTGCGGCGCGGTCTTTGTATTCCAGAAAATGCACAAATGGGTTGGTTTGGGTCACATCCAGCTCTGGATGTTTGGCCGCCCAATCATCAGGTTTAAACCAACTGTTCGGGCGGCGGCCCTCGCGCCAACCAGAGGACAGATAATGGTCCAGCGGATCAACTTCTGCCAAAATCACATCCGGGTTTTGCGTCAGATAATACGTCGCATCAAAGGCGTGCAGCAGCTGCCCGCCCAAAGAGAGGGGGGCCTCT
>CANLNM010000010.1 GCA_947492475.1 uncultured Paracoccaceae bacterium | reverse complement strand
GTAACTGTTGACTGGGTTGTTCTGACAGCCGCAATCGTTGGCCTCGGCATCGCAGTTCTGACATCCGTTGGTAACGGGACAACAGCCCTGGGTTCCAAAGTATCCAGCCAGTTGGCCAACCAAACCATCGTAACTTATAACTAAGTTTCGACGGCACGAATTGAACGGGACCGCATCCCTGATGCGGTCCTTTTCATTTACCCGGATATGACGTTCTCCGTCAGGACCATATCACGGCAAAACATGCCACGATCAGACGACACATCCAGCGCAATTTGAGTAAAACTCTGTCTAATACCAAACACAACGGCGCGGTTTTACCCATCAGGCACCAGATTGCTGACACATTGTCGGCGTCCAATGCCCTAAGCCTGGGTAAAATAATTGGAGATCCCAATGTATAATTTTTTTCAGCGGTTTCGCGGTGACGAAACAGGTGCTGTAACGGTTGATTGGGTCGTGTTAACGGCCGCCATTGTTGGGTTAGGTATTGGTGTGGTTACGATGATTTCTGTGACAGCAACAGACAGATCAAAAGGCGTGGGAAATCGCGTCGAAAATCAGGCTTTGGTTCAATATAACTAAAAATGCGTTGGGGCCGTCTAATCGCCCCGGCAGCGACCAAACCTTGTCCTGTTTTTGCCGCAATTTCGTGTCAGGAATCGAAACAGTGAATTTCATCTGACGTCAAAAAGTCAGTACAGGTCGAAAGGAAAGAGTATGCGAGCAGTGTTTGGATTGGTCTTGGTTATTGGGATGGGGCTTGCCGGCTTTGCCGTCTACATGGCCAAGGGTTACTTCCAGCAGCAGCAACTTGCTCTGGATCATGAACGCGCACAGGCAGCGGCGATCGTTCCCACAGTTGATGTCTTTGCACTAAAGCGGACGATCAATTACGGCGAACAATTGACCAAAGACGATGTGCAAATCATCCGGTATGTAGAAGCCGCCCTGCCCGAAGGTGTGTACCGCACCGAAGAAGAGCTGTTTCCAGAGGGTGACGAAGAATTGCGGGTTGTGACCCGTCGAATGGAACCGCTGGAACCCGTTTTGGCCAGCAAAGTGTCCGATCCCGGCGAAGTTGTGGGGATTACGTCCCACCTGACCCGCGGCATGCGTGCCTTTGCGATCCGTGTGGATGCCACATCAGGTGTGTCCGGATTTTTGCGCCCAGGGGACCGTGTCGACGTTTATTGGTCCGGTCAGGCCCAGGATCAACGCGGCAATGATATCACGCAGCTGATCGAAACCAGCATCCGCATTATTGCGGTGGACCAATCTGCAGATAGTGGTGTGACCGAAGCATCCATCGCACGGACCGTCACAGTTGAGGCCAGCCCACATCAGGTGGCCGCCTTGGCTCAGGCGCAATCCAGTGGCCGTTTGTCATTGGCATTGGTGGGCGCGCAGGACGATTCAATTGTCAATGACGCCATCGCCGTTAATCAGGCCTCGTTGCTGGGTGTGACCGAACAGGCGCCAGAAATTGTAGAAGAAGAACGGGTTTGTACCATCGTCAACCGTCGTGGTGCAGATATCATCGAAATCCCGGTTCCCTGCACAAACTAATAAACCATGAAACACCTCAAACGCCCGGTTCATCCGGGCGTTTTTGCGTTTCAAAAAACGCCTTTGTTGCCACTTATCCACACAAACTTCACCCTCCAAGCAACTGATTCTTGCAAAAAACTATTAATTAGGGCAGCTTGGCCAAAGTATAGGGCAATAAGACCCATAATTTGGTCGTGGCACAGAGGCAGGTCACATGAAACATAGTAGATTTATAAAGGCCGCACTTGTCGGCTTTACACTTGCGCTTTCCACCACGGCGACATCTGTCCCCGCGGAAACATTGCAAGTGACACGCGGCGCTCCTTCTCGGGCGTTGGCTGTTCCCATGAACCGCGCGGTGGTCGTCGAAAGTGACGCGCCATTTGCACAGGTTTCCATCGCAAACCCAGGGATCGCGGATATTTCCACGCTCTCCGAAAGCACAATCTATGTGCTGGGCAAAGAGCCGGGGCGGACCACGCTGACGCTTTTGGGCGCGGATGGGCGGCTGATCACCAACGTTGAGGTGCATGTCACCCCCGACGTTGCTGAATTTAAGGAACGTCTGGAACAGATCCTACCCGGTGAAAGCATCGAAGTGCGCACCGCCAATGACGGGATTGTCCTGTCAGGCACCGTCAGTTCAACCGCGCGTATGGATCGCGCCTTGGATCTGGCACAGCGTTACGCACCTGATCGCGTTTCCAACCTGATGGTTGTCGGCGGCACACAGCAGGTGATGCTGCGGGTCCGTTTTGCAGAAATGCAGCGGTCGGTTTCCAAATCCCTGTCTTCTTCGTTGGCGCTGCAAGGCACCACATTGGGCGGTGACCTGGGCGTAAACGGCGGCGGTGGCGCATTTACCACTGCGGAAACAATCACATCCGCCCTTTCGGGTGACAATGTGGGCGCTGGTAACAATAACGGCGCGATCATGTTTGGCTTTAACGCCGGCGCGGTCGAAGTGGGCATCCTGTTGGAAGCACTGGAAAGCCGAGGCGTTGTACGCACATTGGCCGAACCAAACCTGACCGCACTCAGCGGCCAAGAGGCGCGGTTTTTGGCAGGTGGGGAATATCCGATCCCTGTGACACAGGAATCTGGGTCCACCACAATTGAATACAAACCCTTTGGTATCGCTCTGAACTTTGTGCCACGTGTTGTGGACGGTGATATCATCAATCTGGAACTCGAAGCCGAAGTTTCGGCCTTGGATACCAGCAACGGCATCGTTCAAAACGGCTTTACGGTCAGCTCTTTTTCAACGCGCAAAACATCCACCACGGTTGAAATGCGTGATGGCGAAAGCTTTGCGATCGCTGGTTTGCTGATGGATGATTTCCGCGACCTGAACGGTCAGGTGCCATGGCTGGGTGACATCCCGGTTCTGGGCGCTTTGTTCCGGTCCGCTGAATATGCGCGTGAACAAACCGAACTTGTCATCATCGTAACACCGCATCTGGTGACGCCAACCCGTGGCGAGGCTCTGGCCCTGCCAACGGATCGTGTGCGCCCACCATCTGAGCGTGATTTGTTCCTGTTTGGTCGGGTCGCATCGACCGATGGCGGCGCAGGAGAGGTTGCACGTCAGGACTTTAGCGGGTCTTATGGCTACGTGCTGGAATGAGTGGGGACAGGCAGATGAAACGTCTAATTACAATGACTGTTATGGCTGCAACCCTTGCCGCCTGTAGCACCTCCGAAGTGGGCTTTGGCACAAATTCGGAAACCACAGGGACCATTCTGGGATCCACCGATTTCGGCAATTCCACGATGAACAACACGTTGGTTCAATCGGGCGAACGGGATTACACGGTCAATCTGGCACATCGGTTCGCAGCCGAAGTGAACACAACGATCAACTTTCCGTTCAATTCCACAGCTCTGGACGAAGAAGCCCGCGCGGTTCTGCGTCAACAGGCTGATTGGATCAAGCAATTCCCAGAAATCCGGTTCACCGTTTACGGTCACACCGATCTGGTTGGGGGGACGGCCTATAACCGTCGTCTTGGATTGCGCCGTGCCCAGGCGGTTGTTCTGTATTTGACCAGCCAAGGGATTGATCGCAACCGTCTAGAAGCGGTCGTATCCCACGGTGAAACCCAGCCATTGGTTGTGACCGAGGGCCGCGAACGGCGCAACCGCCGGACCGTGACCGAGGTGTCAGGCTTTGTTCAGAACCACCCGACGGTGCTGGATGGCAAATATGCGGAGGTGATCTTCCGCGAATATGTCACCAGCGGCGAACCACAATCCGCTTTGACCACAGCAGAAGTGTCCGACACCCTGCAATAAGCCGGAAAATCCACGATTTTTACAAAAGCCCGCGATTTTCGCGGGCTTTTGCCTTTCCAATCTGTGAACAACCGCCCTCTGAGACCGTGATCGTCGCAAGAAACCGCACAATTACGATCTTTTGGCCCCAATCTCGTCACGATTGTCAGCGAATTTAGCTTCAACGGGAAAAGCACTCGGATGATTCCGGGCTGAGATCGCAGAAGGGATCTCGGAAATACCAAACTGGCATTTCTGCCAATCCCTGTCGTTGAAGGACCTGAAGGCAATGAGCAGTAACGCCGTATTGAGACCAGAACCGCAGCCACTCCGGGCATGCACGATCAGTCGTGATGTGCAGATTTTCGATCTGTTGATCGAAGACATGGAGGCGAATCTTGGGGAAAGCTGGGGAGACCTGAGCTTTGAGGACGCGCTTGCGTTCCTTGATCAACCCGACGCCGAAGAGCTGCAATTCGTCGCCGTCGCGCTGGACGAAGAAGATGAGAGCGATCTAACGCTGATCATCAACATCATTTCGGCCGCCAAATCCAAAGGGATCAAGGTTGTCTTGATCGCCGAAGATTTGATGCCGGCCACGTTGCGCCAATTGCTGAACGAAGGGGGGGATGAATTTGTCCCCTACCCTCTGCCAGAAGGCGAATTGGCCAAAGCCATCGAACGGGTGCTGACCCCGGTCGAAGAGCCACCGCTGGCCGCGGAACATCAAAACACGTTGAAACCCACAGATGATCGCAACGGGGTTGTGATCCCGGTGATTTCCATGGCCGGAGGCACGGGTGCCACGACCTTGGCGGTCAATCTGGCCTGGGAATTGTGTTTGCAGGACAAAACAGAGCCCCCTCGGGTCTGCATTTTGGATCTGGATCTGCAATTCGGGTCTGTGTCGACATTCCTCGATCTGCCACGGCGCGAGGCGGTGTTTGAATTGCTGTCCGACACAGAAAGCATGGACGGCGAAAGCTTTATGCAGGCGCTGTTGACCTACGAACAGAAATTGCACGTTTTGACCGCACCAACGGAATTGATTCCGCTGGACCTGATCACCCCAGAAGACGTGGATCGTGTGATCAATATGGCCAAAGCCAATTTTGATTACGTGGTGATCGACATGCCATCCGCCTTGGTGGAATGGACCCAGAATGTGCTGGAACATGCGGCCATCGGGTTTGCGACCATCGAAATGGATATGCGATCGGCCAACAACACCGTTCGGATCAAACGCGCCCTTCAGGCCGAAGATCTGCCCTTTGAAAAACTGCGGTTCACGTTGAACCGCGCCCCGAAATTCACAGATCTCAATGGCAAAGCCCGCGTAAAACGCTTGGCCGAAAGCCTGGGGATTGGCATCGAAATTCAACTGCCGGATGGCGGCAAGCCTGTTGCACAAAACGCCGACCACGGGGTCCCCATGGCCGAAGGCATTGCCAAAAACCCGCTGCGCAAAGAAATCGCGAAATTGGCCAAATCGGTCCATGACGTGAACCTCAGCGCCGCGACCGGCAGCCGATAGAGAGGTAAGAGTATGTTTTCCAAGTATAAAAAGCCTGCACCCGCTGCGGCGCCCCCACAACCCACCAATGGGGAAGCCACAGAAGTCGCCGACAAGGTCGCAACACCCGTCGCACCCGCCCCCAAAAAGGCGGCGCAGGCAGCCCCAATGGACAAAGAGAAAAAGCGCAAGGAGCGGCTCGGCGAGATTAAGCTGGAGCTGCACAAATCGCTTTTGGACAATTTGAACCTTGCGGCCTTGGAAACAGCCACAGAAAACGAATTGCGTCAGGAAATCACCGCGATTTCGGCGGAATCCCTAGAAGAAATGGGTGTGGTGCTGAACCGCGAAGAACGCACCACCCTCAATCAGGATCTTTATAACGAAGTGACGGGCCTTGGCCCGCTGGAACCGCTTCTGAAAGATGACACCGTCAACGATATTTTGATCAACGGCCCGCAGCAGATTTTTATCGAACGCGCCGGTAAGTTGGAATTGTCCGACATCACGTTCAAAGATGAACGCCATCTGATGCGGATCATCGACAAAATTGTATCGGCCGTTGGTCGTCGGGTCGATGAATCCAACCCCTATGTGGATGCGCGGCTGGCCGATGGGTCACGTTTCAACGCCATGGTGCCACCCGTTGCCGTGGATGGCAGCCTGGTGTCCATTCGGAAATTTAAGAAAGACAAACTGGCCATCGACGATCTGGTCAAATTCGGCGCCTTTACCGAAGAAATGGCCGCCTATTTGCAGGCCGCTGTGTCCACACGTCTGAACGTGATTGTGTCAGGTGGTACGGGGTCTGGTAAAACGACCACGTTGAACGCGTTGTCGTCGTTTATTGATGATGACGAACGTATCTTGACGATTGAGGATACGGCGGAACTTCAACTGCAACAGACCCATGTGGGACGGATGGAATCCAAACCCGCCAACGTCGAAGGCAAAGGCGCTGTGACCCAACGGGACTGTCTGCGAAACGCGCTGCGGATGCGTCCGGACCGGATCATCGTGGGGGAAACCCGTGGCGAAGAAGTGATCGATATGTTGCAGGCCATGAACACCGGCCATGACGGATCGATGACCACAATTCACGCCAACAGCGCCCGTGACGGGATCAGCCGTCTGGAAAACATGATTGCCATGGCCGGGATCGAAATGCCGATCAAAGCCATGCGTGCCCAGATCGCATCGGCGGTGAACCTGATCGTGCAGGCTTCGCGTCTGCAGGACGGGTCGCGGCGCATGGTGTCGATCACCGAAGTGACCGGCATGGAAGGCGACGTGATTTCGATGCAGGAAGTGTTCCGTTATCAGCGCGTTGGTCTGACACCGGACAACAAAATCATCGGTCATTTCACCGCGACCGGCGTGCGAAGCCACTATTCAGAACGGTTCAAATTGTGGGGCTACGATCTGCCGCCTGCGATTTTTGAACCCTTTGCTGCGGAGTAATCGAACATGGGTATTTCACCAGAACCAATCATTTATGGCCTGATTTTTGTCGCCATTCTGGTCATGGTCGAAGGCATCTATCTGACGATCTTTGGCAAATCCATCAGCCTGAATTCCAAGGTCAATCGCCGTCTGGAATTGATGCAAAAGGGCGGCCAGCGCGAAGACGTGATGGAACAGCTGCGCAAAGAAATGGGCCAGCATATGAAATCGCAGGGCCTGCCGCTTTATGCGATGCTGGCCGAAAAGGCGCAAAAGGCGAATATCGCGTTTTCCCCGTCTCAGCTGATTATGATCATGGCCTTGTTGGCCTGTGTGGCCTTTGTTGGGTTGACCGTTGGCACCGCAACCGGTGTGGCCGTGCGGGCCGTGGTGTCCGTCGCGATGGGCGTGGGCGGTGTTTACGTCTGGGTCAACGGCAAGGCGAAAAAACGCATTGCCCTACTCGAAGAACAACTGCCCGATGCGGTGGAACTGATGGTGCGATCGTTGCGCGTCGGGAACCCGTTTTCGTTCGCGGTGGCATCGGTCGCCGAAGAGGTCCCTGATCCGCTGGGCACCGAAATGGGGTTCATCGCGGATGAGGCCGCCTATGGGCGGGACATGGGCGATGCGCTAAAACAATTGGCCGAACGTATGGATATGCAGGATTTGCGGTTCTTGGCCGTGGCTGTGACCATTCAACAGCAGGCCGGTGGTAACCTGGCCGAAATTCTGCACGGTCTGGCCAAAGTGATCCGCGCACGGTTCAAATTGTTCCGCCGCGTCAAAGCCATCACCGCCGAGGCCAAGTGGTCCGGCATGTTCCTGTCCATTTTCCCATTGGGCGCATTGGTGATGATCAACGTGATCCAACCCAATTATTATGACGACGTCAAAGAGACATCCGCCTTTATCCCGGCCTGTCTTGTCGTTGCTGGCTTCCTTGTGACGAACATGATCGTCATGAAGCGGCTCGTGAATATCAAAGTGTGAGGCGGTTATGGAATTTCTGAACCAGATCAACACCCAGATCACCGATTTGCTTGGCCCGCTGGGTCCGCTGTTTGTGTTGGGCTTTGTGGGCGTGGTCCTGATCCTGCTGACCCTGCCGGTCATGCTGAAAAAGGAAAAGGATCCGCTGGATAAGCTGCGCGAAGCCAACCGCGTCAGCAAACCCAACAAAGCTGACAAGCTGCGGATGAATGATGGCCATGACAAGCTTGAGAAATACTCAAACTTTTTGGAGCCACAGGATGACGAAGAATATTCCGCAATCCGGCTGAAACTGATCCAAGCCGGTTATCGCAGCAAAAACGCGGTGCGGATGTATCACTTTGCGCAATTTGCGCTGGGGTCTGGCCTGTTATTGCTGGGGGTTGCTTATGCGATCTACAATTCCAGCACCGGCGATCCAACGCCGCAAAACACAATCCTGTCGATCCTGCTGCCCGGCGTGGTTGGCTATATGGCGCCCAAATATTGGGTCAACAAACGCCATGGTCAACGCGAAGAGGAAATTATCAACGGTTTCCCCGACAGTCTGGATATGCTGCTGGTCTGTGTTGAGGCCGGTCAATCGCTGGATCAATCCATCGTACGCGTCGCGGTCGAGTTGAAGGCCGGGCACCCTGCCCTGGCCGAAGAATTCGATATCGTCGCCCATGAAATGAAAGCCGGTAAAGATCGCCAACAAGTTCTGAAGGATATGTCAGAGCGGGCCGGCGTCGATGATGTGCGCAGTTTTGTGACCGTTTTGGTGCAATCTCAGAAATTCGGGACATCCATCGCCGATGCGTTGCGGGTCTATGCCGAAGAAATGCGTGACAAAAGGGTCATGCGCGCCGAAGAAAAGGCCAATACATTGCCCACAAAGATGACATTGGCCACGATGATGTTGACGGTTCCGCCCCTGTTGATCATTTTGATCGGGCCTTCGGTCTATGGGATCTACGAAACCCTGCAAGGCGCGAATTTCTAAGGGGCATTTTGCCCTCAGCTATGGGCGAATGATGCGACTAATCGGAATGACACTGACTTTGGCCGTTCTTGCCGCTTGCGCGCAGGACGGCCTTAATCGTGGGGACGGAACCTTTGCGCCGGGCGTGTCGGGCCTGATGGAAATGGACGGGCTGGAAATCGGCCACCGCATGATGGCCAACGGCGAATATGAACTCGCCCTAGAAGCGTATACCCGCGCCGCCGCCCAACAGGGATTGAACGTCGATACGCTGTCCGCACTGGGATCGGCCAACCTGCGATTGGGCCGTTTGGGCCAAGCCGAAGCCCTGATGCGCCGCGCCGTTGAAGCCGACCCAACCTTTGCGCCCGCATGGAACAATTTGGGCGTGATCCTGATGGAACGCGGCAAAATTGGCGAAGCGGTCGAGGTTTTCCGTCGCGCCTTTGCAACGGATAGCGGTCAAAGCGACCAGATTCGCGACAATCTGCGCTTGGCACTCGCAAAATACGATGATCCTAACTACGGTGAAACCAATGAGAACGAAGAGTTCCGATTGGTACAACGTGGTGCGGGGGATTTCCTGCTTCAGACCGTGCCGTAGTGAGGCAAGAGCAGTAAAGGACGCAAAACATGCGCCACCCCCTTCTTATTTCCATCGGCGTTGCCGGGGTAATTGCCCTGTCCGCCTGTGATCAATCCGGCGAAGCCCAAGTTAACCGCGCCCTGCAGGACGTGAACGTTGTTGATGAAAGCAACCTCAATGACGTGATGCTCACGGTTGCGGATCCCAATGAAGCCGTCACCTATTTCACCCGTGCCAGCAACAATGATCCGGGACGGATTGATCTGATGCGTGGCTTGGCGTCGTCCATGGTGCGCGCAAGCCGGGGCCCTGATGCGGTGGCTGCATGGCAGGCCGTGGTGGATCACGAAGAAGCCAACAATGATGACCGTGTTGATCTGGCCGATGCCATGATCCGCGCCAATCAATGGGAAGACGCCGAAGGCGTGCTGAACACCATTCCCCCGACCCACGAAACGTTTAAGCGTTATCGCCTAGAGGCAATGGTCGCCGACAGCAACGAAGATTGGGACCGCGCCGACAGTTTCTATGAAACCGCCATTGGCCTGACCACCAAACCAGCAGGCGTTCTGAACAATTGGGGTTTTTCCAATCTGACACGGGGCGATTATACCGCCGCGGAACGTCTGTTTGTGGATGCCATTCGTCATGATCCACAGCTGTTTACCGCGAAAAACAACCTTGTTTTGGCCCGTGGTGCCCAGCGCAACTATGATCTGCCCGTCATTCCCATGACCCAGACCGAACGCGCGCAATTGTTACATACTCTGGCCTTGGCCGCCGTGCGTCATGGCGATGTGTCCACCGGCAAAGGTCTGTTGCGCGAAGCCATCGACACACATCCTCAGCATTTTGAGGCCGCCGTGCGGTCCTTGCGCGCCCTAGAAGACAACGTGACCAACTAAACATGGTCCCCGCAGACAGGTCTGATCTGACATGATGGCGCAGTTTTTCGCCCCGTTGGCAGAACCAATGCCGCCGCTTGCGGCGCTTTGGTTTTTGCCCTTCATCCTGCCGCTTTGCCTGCACACGGCCTATAGCGACATGAAATACATGAAGATTCGCGATTGGAATGTGCAATCCATGGCGATGGTGTTCATCCTGATCGGTCCGTTTGTGATGTCTTGGGAAACCTATCTGTGGCAATTGGGGCATCTGCCGATTGTGCTGATCATCGGGATGTTTTTGAACGCGGGCGGGATTATGGGGGCTGGGGATGCCAAATTCATCGCCGCCGCCTCGCCTTTTATCGCCAAATCCGATCTGCAATTTGTGTTTCTACTGCTGGCGGGCGCGTTTATTGCCGGGTTGGTTGTGCACCGCACCGCCCGCGCCACTGCCATCAAAAACCTGGTCCCCACATGGGAAAGCTGGGTCGCTGGCAAACGCTTCCCCATGGGATTACCCCTCGCCGGTGCACTGTCGATCTACCTGATCCAACTAGCCCGCGGCGCCCTGCTCTGATTGTGCCGCAACGTAAGCTTCGAGCCCAAAGTGTTGGATGCTGCTTGATTTACGAATGACCGTTACCTCATGTGGTAATCCTAGGAATTTACATAAAAGGGCTTAGGTGCCGTTTTGGGCGAAACTTCGTTGTTAATGGTTTGAAAAGACCTGTGAAAGAAAGGGATTTCTGATTGTGACCGGATTTGCTGACGCGATCGACCTCGCCCCCGACTGGCCAGTCGAAACCAGTCTAGAAGATGAAATGAGTGTTTCGGGCTTGGTGTCGTGGGCGCGCGCCTATTTAGACGCCGGTGAGATCTTGCATTTTTCAGAGCGTCATCACGAGTCTCAGTTCTACCCCGGACCGGTCATGCAGACAGTCGGTCTAGCGACTGAGCTCACTCTCAAGACAATGCTTCGAGGGAGCGGGAAAAGCTCAAATGCAGTGCGAAAATATAGACACAACACTTACAATGCGTATTTCGATGCTCGATCCCAATTTGACGAGGTCAAGTTTATCAACTTGCATTTTTCAAATACGGCGCACTTATCCGTACCAGAGGAAGTCAAGAAACGGCAGACAGAACAGGGTGAAACTGACGCAGAGCATCGTTGGCGTGTTTACTTTGATCACTTGCGAATTTTGGACACTGTATATGACCGCCCATACCGTACCCGCTACGTGACACCGGGGGCGGTAGTGTTGCCGGAAACTGAGATTATTCTGATAGGTACGAAGCTTTTGCTTGCAGCCATGGAGGAGCGGCTAAAAAAATGAACAGACGCCTTGCTAGAACTGCTTTTATTCCCGAGTGGAGCCTATGTTAAGACATTTTGAATGGGTATGGAGATGTTAGCAAAGCCAACGGATTGGGATGGCGCGTAAATCAATTGCATAATCCATGCATAGCGCAACACGTGTGTGTATTCTGGGGTTTCGCCGTAGCGATCATCAGTGCCGACGCAGCGAATTCACCATTCGTCAGCTCAGTGGACCTTTGATCAACCCAAAACAAAAGTCTAGTTTAGATCAGATTTGCAAATTGCTTAAGTCAAATAACCCACAGACCTGACCTGAAGGGGCGCTGTACACTGCCCCCAAACGCAAAACGCCCCCGCGGATGCGAGGTCGTTTTTAATTCAACAAGCTCAAATTAAAGCTGCGACAGAACTTCGTCTGAGGCTTCGAAATTCGTGGTCACGGTCTGGACGTCATCGTCGTCTTCCAGCGCATCGATCAGCTTCATCAGCTTTTCCATGCCTGTCAGGTCCATTTCGGTGGTGATGTTTGGCTTCCAGATCAGCTTGGTTGATTCAGATTCACCCAGTTCCGCCTCAAGCGCGGTGGAAACTGCATGTAATTCAGTGCCTTCGCAGAAAATCACATGGCCTTCTTCGCTGCTTTCGACGTCGTCGGCACCCGCTTCTAATGCGGCCATCATGACCGTGTCATCGTCGCCCACATCCGCCGGATAGGTGATCTGACCCGTGCGGTTGAACATGAACCCAACCGACCCGGTTTCCCCCAGATTGCCACCGTTTTTGGTAAACGTGGACCGCACAGTGGACGCAGTGCGGTTGCGGTTGTCGGTCATCGCTTCGACGATCACCGCCACGCCGTTGGGGCCATAACCTTCATAGCGGATTTCTTCGTAATCGTCGCCTTCTCCGGCGGCAGATTTTTTAATCGCGCGGTCGATCACGTCCTTGGGGACAGAATTGGATTTGGCTTCTTTGACAGCCATGCGCAAACGCGGGTTATTTTCCGGATCCGGGTCGCCCATTTTGGCGGCCACGGTGATTTCTTTGGACAGTTTCGAAAACAGCTTGGACCGCAATTTGTCCTGACGGCCTTTGCGGTGCTGAATGTTTGCCCATTTACTATGGCCTGCCATGGGATGCTCCTACGAATTTGAGTTCGGGCGAATTTGAGTTCGGGGTTTAGTACTGCATCGGCCGGGGTCCCTGCAAGCGGTTCTGCCTTGACCCATGCGTGCGGTGCGTTAGCCTAGGATGGCGCTCGCGTCCTTTCCCTTTCTGGCGGCGTCCATTGTTCACCGAAAGGGAAGGAGGACGTCGATGACGGACTGGCTTATTCAGGGCGCGCAGACCATTTTGACGATGGATGACACGCGGCGCGAATTGACGGATGCCGACATTCATGTGTCAGGTGGCGTGATCAAGGCGATTGGCCCTAATTTACATGCCCCGGATGCGGAAATCATCCATGCGCGCGGCTGTTTTGTGACGCCCGGTTTGGTCAACACGCATCATCATTTATATCAATCCCTGACCCGTGCCGTGCCCGGTGGCCAAAATGCGCTGTTATTTGGCTGGTTGCAGGCGCTGTATCCGATTTGGTCGCGCTTTGGGCCTGAGGAAATGTATGTGTCCGCCCAATTGGGGCTGGCCGAATTGGCCCTGTCGGGCTGTTCGCTGACATCTGATCATCTGTATCTCTATCCCAACGGATCGCGGCTGGATGACACAATCGCCGCCGCCGCCGATATCGGGTTGCGGTTCCATCCAACCCGCGGGGCGATGTCGATTGGGGTCAGCGATGGTGGCCTGCCACCGGATGCCTTGGTCGAGGCAGAGTGTGACATCCTAAACGACAGTATCCGCGTCGTGGATCAGTTCCATGACCCATCCGAAGGGTCCATGTGCCGGGTTGGTCTGGCCCCCTGTTCGCCATTTTCCGTCAGCCGCGATCTAATGCGGGATGCAGCACTATTGGCACGCGACAAAGGCGTGATGCTGCACACGCATTTGGCTGAAAACGACGAAGACATTGCCTATTCATTGGAAAAATTCGGCTGTCGCCCCGGTCAATATGCCCAAGATTTGGGCTGGGTCGGGGATGATGTCTGGCATGCGCATTGCGTGAAACTGGACGGCCAAGAGATTGATCTATTTGCCAAAACAGGCACTGGTGTTGCCCATTGCCCCTGTTCCAACTGTCGGCTTGGATCCGGCATTGCGCCGGTGCGCGCCATGCGGGATGCCGGTGTGAATGTGGGGTTGGGCGTGGATGGATCGGCCAGCAATGACATGGCCAATTTGATGGATGAAGCCCGCCAAACCATGCTGTTGCAGCGCGTCGCAGGCGGGGCCGACAGCATGTCATCCCGCGAAGCGCTGGAAATCGCCACGCGCGGGGGGGCTGACGTGTTGAACCGTCCGGATTGCGGCCGATTGATGGTGGGAAAACGCGCCGATATTGCCATCTGGGACACCACCGGGATCGAAGCCGCCGGATCATGGGACAAAGCGGCGATGCTATTATCCGGTCCGCGAAAGGTGCGGGATTTGTTGGTCGAGGGACGCCAAATCGTGCGCGACGGCGTGCTAAAAACAGCGTCAGAACACGCGATCATTGACCGCACCAACACACTGGCCCATGCTTTGGTGGACTAGCCAAACGGAGATCCCCCAATGAAAGCCGCACTTGCCGCCATTCTGACCTGCGCCGCCCTAACCGCCTGTGTGACCACATCGCAAACCGGATCATCCAGTGCGTCAAACGCCGCCATTCCGGATACGTCCTCGATTGGGCAGAGCCTGAATGCCTATCGTGCGTCCAATGGGCTGGGGGCATTGACGCGTAATGCGGCATTGGATCGTGCAGCGGCTGGTCACGCGGCCTATATGGCCCAGACCGATACGTTGTCTCATACCGGTTCTGGTGGGTCGAATTTTAGCCGCCGTATTCGGGATACGGGCTATTGTTTTGGTGGACATGGCGCCGAAAACATATCCGGCGGTTACAGTTCTGAGGCGCAGGCCATGCAGGCCTGGACCAACAGCCCCGGCCATCAGCGCAACCTCCTGAACCGCAATGTCACGCAATATGGATATGGCGTCAGCGGGTCCTACCGTGTGATGGTTTTTGCCAATGGCTGCTGATTAAGCCGACCGCGGCTGATGCCGGTTTCCGGCGATCCAGACATCGCGAATGGCCCGGTCATCCCCCATCATAATGGTTGGGAACAATGCCTCCCATAGATCAGTGGCACGGGTGCTGCGTTGGGCGATCGCGGGTGTGGATTGCAGGTTCAACACGGTGATATCCGCCATCGCCCCTACATTCAGTGACCCGATTTCGCCCGCTTTGTGCAATGTCTGTGCCGATCCTTCGGTAGCGAGCCACATCAATTGCGCTGGATGCAGGGGCACGTGACGCAATTGCGCGATTTCATAGGCCGCAGCCATGGTGCGCAGCATCGAAAAACTGGATCCGCCGCCCGTATCCGTGGCCAAACCAACCGGGATTTGGCGTGCCTTTAGGCCGGCCATATCAAACAGCCCCGACCCAATGAACGTGTTGGATGTGGGGCAATGCACCACGCCAGCGCCCAGTTCAGACAGGCGGTCCAATTCACGCGCCTCCAGATGGATCGCATGCCCATAAAGCCCCTTTTGTCCAAGCAAACCAAAGGCTTCGTAAGTGTCCAGATAATCACGCGCATCTGGATATAGCCCGCGCACCCAGTCAATTTCATCGACCTGCTCGCTGAGATGGGTTTGCATCAGACAATCAGGATGTTCGGCCCACAAATCCCCCAATGCGCGCAGTTGATCCGGCGTGGATGTGGGCGAAAACCGCGGCGTGATCGCATAGGTCGCACGGCCCGTCCCATGCCAGCGCTCTATCAACGTTTTGCTGTCATCATAGGCCGATTTCGCATCATCGCGCAGACCGTCTGGCGCGTTGCGATCCATACAGGTTTTGCCCGCAACCACCGCCATGCCGCGCATGTCCCCCGCGTGAAACAACGCATCCACCGATTGCGGATGGATCGTGCAAAACGACGTCAGCGTCGTTGTCCCATGGGCCAGCGCCAGATCCAGCGTCCGCCCGGCAATGTCAGCGGCGTAATCGGGATCAGCAAAACGCATCTCTTCTGGGAATGTATAGGTGTTCAGCCAATCAATCAGCCGTTTGCCCCAGGACGCAATCATCGCCGTTTGGGGATAATGCATGTGGGCATCCACAAACCCGGCGGTGATCAGGTCGGACCCATAATCCGTCACCGGGATTTGCGGATATTTCTGGCGCAGGGTTTGTGCCTCGCCCAATTCTGCAATGCGCCCATCGCGCACCAACACCGCACCAGATGTGGAAATATGGGTCACGGCTTCAAACGGTGCGTCAAACGGGTCGCCAGAAAACCGCAAGGTCTGGCCAAGGATCAGATGTTCATTCATCCAACCATCTTAGGGGGTTTAAACTGGGGCGTAAATCGTCGCCGGGGGGGGGCTCAACGCTTGCCGTAGCGTTGCAATCCTCTATGCTGCGCCGCAACGCGATAGGCAGATAGGGGGCGATCACATGGCGGACAATTTCGCGGAAAATCCCCCACCCGATTATGAAGAAACAGACGATGTTTCATATGCCCTAAGCCGCGATTTGATGGATGAGGTTAAATCAGCCGTCAAAGATCGTGATTCGCTGGCATTGGCCGCACTGTTTGAACCGCTGCACGCGGCCGACATCGCCGATGTCATCGAACAAACCGACGAAAAACACCGCGCCGACCTGCTTGGCCTGATGAAGAGCACCCTGGAAGGGGACGTTCTGTCAGAGCTGGATGAATCCCTGCGCGAAGAAGTTCTGGATGCGCTGAACCCCGATCAACTGGCCGAAGCGGTCCGTGATCTGGAAAGCGATGACGTCGTTGATCTGCTCGAAGATCTGGACGAAACCCAGCAAGAGGCGGTGCTGGAACATCTGGAACCGTTGGACCGGGTCGCGGTTGAAAAATCCCTGGCCTATCCCGAGGAATCCGCCGGACGCTTGATGCAAGTGGAGGTCGTGCGCGCGCCAGATCACTGGAGCGTCGGCGAAACCATTGATTTTCTGCGCGAACAAACCGACGAATTGCCCGAACAATTTTACCACGTCATTCTGGTTGATCCCCGGATGAAGCCCATTGGCAATGTCACCCTGGGTCGGTTGCTGGGGTCCCATCGAGACGTCAAGCTGACGGATATCAAAGAAGAGGTATTTCAAACCATTCCCGTGGATCAGGACGAAGGCGAAGTGGCCTATGCGTTCAATCAATACCACCTGATTTCCGCCCCGGTTGTGGATGAAAATGACCGGCTGGTGGGTGTGATTACCATCGATGATGCGATGGTGGTTCTGGACGAAGAACACGAAGAAGACATTCTGCGGCTTGCCGGTGTTGGCGACGGGTCGCTGTCAGATCGGGTCTGGGACACAGTCGGGCGGCGCTTTCCTTGGTTGGCGGTCAATTTGGTCACCGCGATCCTTGCTTCATTGGTGATTGCCCAATTCGAAGCGGTGATTGCCGGGTTTGTGGCCTTGGCGGTATTGATGCCGATTGTGGCGTCCATGGGCGGCAATGCGGGCACCCAATCCCTGACCGTGGCCGTGCGCGCCATCGCCACGAAGGATTTGACCGGATCCAACGTCTGGCGCGTGATCCGCCGCGAAGTGATGGTCGGGCTGGTCAACGGGCTGATCTTTGCGATTGTGATGGGCATTGTTGGCATGATCTGGTTTGGCGCGCCCATGCTGGGGGTGGTCATTGGCGTCGCCATGGTCGTCAATCTGGTGATTGCTGGCCTGGCCGGGACAATCATCCCGGTGGCGCTTGAAAAATTGAAAATTGACCCGGCGCTGGCATCAGGTGCGTTTGTGACAACGGTCACGGATGTCGTTGGTTTCTTTGCCTTTCTGGGGCTGGCCGCAATGGTGTTGCTATGACCAATCTGATCGAAATAAAAAACGCCGCCCGCAAGGCTGCCTTTGAACGGCGCAAAGGTGCCTTTGATGCCGGGCTGGGCTCTGCGGCGCTGTTGTCGTCGGTTTTGGCCGGCTATCGCGGCGTGCCCCTGTCGGGGTTCATGCCGATCCGCACCGAAATATCCCCCCTGCCCGCCATGGAAGAAGCCGCCGCCCACGGCCCCGTTGGCATCCCCGTGATCCGCGGTGCAGGCCAGCCATTGGTGTTTTCGCAATGGGAACCGGGCTGTGACTTGATCGACGGTCCGTTTGGGGCGCGTATTCCCGCCACAGAAACCCTGATCACGCCGCAAATCCTGATCGTGCCTCTGGTGGCGTTTGATCGCAATGGCGGCCGTTTGGGCTATGGCGGTGGGTTCTATGACCGCACCTTGGAGGGCCTGCGCGCCAATGGTCCAGCGCTGGCGATCGGGTTTGCCTTTGCGGCCCAAGAGGCAGAGGATTTGCCGCTGGAACCCACCGATCAGCCGCTGGATATGATGATCACCGAACGTGAAATCATCGAATTCAGCTAAGCTTTGGGCACAGCCGCGCGGCAATCCAGCCTGCGACACGCGCCCCCCTTGCCCCCGGTCACAACCCGAATTAAACGCCCTGCATGCGTATTATGTTTCTAGGCGATGTCATGGGCCGCGCGGGGCGCGCTGCCATTACCCACCACCTTCCTAAGCTGCGGCAGGAATGGCGGCTGGATTTTGTTGTGGTCAATGGCGAAAACGCCACCGGCGGCATGGGCCTGTCGGGCAATCACGCCAAACTTATCCTAGAAGCAGGCGCCGATGTGATCACGCTGGGCGATCATGCCTTTGATCAAAAGGACATGCTGCAGTTTTCCGAACAGGAACCGCGCATCATTCGTCCGCTGAATTTCTCCAAATCTGCACCGGGCAAAGGCGCGCGCGTGTTTGCCGCCACCAATGGCCGCAAGGTTCTGGTCGCGCAGGTTTTGGGCCAAGTGTTCATGAAACGCCCGTTTGATGATCCGTTTTCAGCGGTTGATACCGTGATGAAAGCTCATCCCATGGGTGGCATGGTGCAGGCCAGCCTGATCGACATGCATTGCGAAGCCACATCTGAAAAAATGGCCATGGGGCATTATTGCGATGGCCGCGCCAGCATCGTGGTTGGCACGCATACCCATGTCCCGACGGGTGATGCGCAGATCCTAAACGGTGGCACGGCGTTTCAGACCGATGCTGGCATGTGTGGCGACTATAATTCCGTGATCGGTATGGAAAAAACCGAACCATTGCGCCGGTTTATCACTGGCATGCCAAAGGATCGGTTCAGCCCCGCACTGGGGGATGCCACATTGTCTGGCCTATATGTGGAAACCGATGACCGCACCGGCAAAGCCACCCGAGTGGAAATGGTGCGCCAGGGTGGCCGACTGGCCCCCGCGGGGCCGAATTAGGGCATTGATCCCGGCGATTTTCTACCGATGCGTATTTTTGCCAACAAAAAACGCGGTTTCGCGAAAATTTAACTGATTTAAGTCACAGGAAACCGGGAATGCAGAGCCGGTGTGATCTTGTGCTTGTCCTTAGGGGCCAGCCGCGTAAAATCACCGAAGTTCATTGGAACCTTGGATTGATCACAGCGATGGGCAAGAGCTTAGATGACTGATATTTTTGCACTTTCCCAAACCGGCGAGGCCGTGTTGGCCCTGACCATCGTTTTGGTGATGTTCATTCTGTTTTTGCGCGAAACATTCCCAACCGAAGTTGTGGCGATGACAGGCGTGTCGATGATGCTGATCACCGGGGTGCTGCCCTATGAATTGGCGTTGCCGGTTTTGGCCAACCCCGCGCCGTGGACGATTGCGGCGATGTTTGTGATCATGGGCGCCTTGGTGCGCACCGGCGCGTTGGAAAACCTGACCAGCTTTGCCACGCGGCATGCCAAAACCCGCCCGGCATTGGCGCTGGGGGGATTGATGGGATTTGTCGTCCTCAGCTCGGCGATTGTGTCCAACACGCCGGTGGTTGTGGTGATGATCCCAGTCTTTGTGCAGCTGGCGCGCACGATGGATTTGTCGGCCTCTAAGTTGTTGATACCGCTGTCATATGCGGCCATTCTGGGCGGGACATTGACGCTGATCGGGACGTCAACTAACCTGTTGGTGGACGGGGTTGCGCGCGCGCAGGGATTGGACGGTTTTTCCATCTTTGAGGTCACGCCGCTGGCGATCATTTTGGTGATCTGGGGCATGATTTATTTGCGCTTTATTGCGCCACGCCTGCTGCCTGATCGCGACAGCATGGCGAACCTATTGTCGGATCGATCCAAAATGCGGTTTTTCACCGAGGCCGTGATCCCCCCCGACAGCAACCTGATCGGACGCGACGCGATTGGCGTGCAATTGTTCAAACGCGAAGGCGTGCGGCTGGTCGATGTGGTGCGCGGCGATACATCCCTGCGGCGCGATTTGAAGGCGGTGCAATTGCAGGTTGGCGACCGGGTGGTTTTGCGCACCGCAATGACCGAATTGCTGAGCTTGCAACGCAATAAATCCCTGAAACGCGTCGACCAAGTCAGCGCGGTTGAAACCCAAACCGTTGAAGTTTTGATCACACCGGGCTGTAAAATGGTGGGGCGCACATTGGGCGCACTGCGATTGCGGCGTCGATTTGGGGTCTATGTTTTGGCGGTGCATCGGCGCAATCAAAACATCGGTCGCCAATTGGATGATCTGACCGTGCGCGTGGGCGACACATTGTTGCTGGAAGGGTCCCCAGAGGACATCCAGCGGCTGGCCAGCGATATGGATCTGGTCGACGTTTCGCACCCATCCGCACGGGCATTTCGCCGTGCCCATGCGCCGATTGTGATCGCAGCGCTGATCGGGATTGTGGTGTTGGCCGCGCTGGGTGTCGCGCCGATTTTTGCGCTGTCAGTGCTGGCCATGACCTTGGTCCTGATCACCCGCTGCATCGACGCAGAAGAGGCGTTTTCCTTTGTCGAGGGCCGCCTATTGGCGCTGATTTTTTCCATGCTGGCCATTGGGGCCGGGCTGGAATCGTCGGGCGCCGTTGAAATGCTGGTCAATGCCGTCGCGCCCTATGTGGGCATGTTGCCGCCGTTCCTGATTGTTTGGGCGGTGTATTTGCTGACATCCGTGTTGACCGAATTGGTGTCCAACAATGCCGTTGCCGTGGTGGTGACGCCCATTGCCATCGGTTTGGCAACCGCTCTTGGACTTGACCCGCGGCCCTTGGTTGTGGCGGTGATGGTGGCCGCATCAGCCAGTTTTGCCACGCCAATTGGCTATCAGACCAACACGTTAGTTTACGGTCCCGGCGGCTATAAATTCAGCGATTTCATGCGCGTGGGCATCCCGCTGAACCTCAGCATTGGGTTGCTTGCCTCGGCCGCGATCCCGTTTTTATGGCCGCTATAGCGGTGTTGTTGGGCCAAAGGTTCTCGCCAAGGGCTTAGCGATAGCGCTGCACAAAATTCCGTAGGATTTTTTCTGGCTCAACCACATCCGAAGCGCGGCACATATCGATCAACTTGCCTGCATCAGCGGGGTCGAAATAGCCTTTGTCTTTGTAGAACTTAATGCGCGTTTCAAACCCGTCTGCATCCGCTTCGGGGTGGAATTGGGTGGCATAGACGTTCTGACCATGGCGGATCATTTGAAACGGGCACGGATCAGAGGCCAGCAAATGCACGCAGCCGTCTGGCAGGTGTTGCACCGCTTCTTTGTGGCCAACAAAGGCCGAAAACGTCGACGGCATATTCGCCAACATCGGATCCTGCGCGCCTGCATCGGTCATCTGACAGATCGTCGGGCCGACAGATTCGCCGTATTGGGATTTATTGACATCGGCCCCCAGATGATGCGCCAGAATGCCGATCCCGTAACAACAGCCCATAAAGGGATGATCTTGTTCAATAATCTGCGGCATCAGTCCCAGGACTTCGGCTTCGATCCGGGCCTCCATCGGGGTTTTCTGCGCGGGGCTGTCAGACACACAGCCCGGCCCGCCGCCAACAATCACACCGGCATAATCCGTCACGTTCAACGATGATGGAATATCTTCGATATCCAACCGAATCCGATGGGTTTGATCCGCCGTCAGACCACCTTTTCTGAGGATGGCGGTAAATTCATCGTCCGAAACTTCGGCCTCGGGGCGCAATTGCAGGATCAAAAACTTTTTCATGGGCCTGCCTTAGCCTGATAGCGGCCAAAAAACCAGTATGGATGGGATCGAAACCGCAACAACCAAGATTTCCAGCGGCAGCCCCATTCGCCAATAATCGCCGAACCGATAGCCGCCGGGGCCAAGGATCAAGGTATTGTTTTTATGGCCAATTGGGGTGAGGAACGCCGCCGAAGCGGCAATGGCCACAGCCATCAAAAACGGATCGGGTGACACGCCCAAGCTCTGTGCCATTTGGATGCCGATTGGCGCGGCGACAATGGCCGTGGCCGTGTTGTTTAACACATCCGACAGGGTCATGGTCACCACCATCAGCAATGTCAGGATCATCCAAGCAGGCAAGCCGTCCGTGAGGTTTAGCAAGCCACCGGCGATCAATTCAGTCCCCCCCGATGCCTCTAGGGCGGCGCCAAGTGGGATCATTGACCCCAGCAACACTACCACCGGCCATTCGATGTGATCATAGAGTTCTGCCAGCGGCACAATGCGCGTCAAAACATAGGCAACAACCACCAAGCCCAAGGCGACCGGCAGGTAGATGAACCCGAACGACGCCGCAGCCACAGCACCTGCAAATAACCCAATGGCCAACCAGATTTTTGAGTTTTCCGTTACCGTCAGACCGCGATCCGCCAATGGCAAACAGCCCAGCCAATCCGCGACCGCATCAGCCCGGTCAGACGGGGCCAAAAGCAGCAAAATATCACCGGGTTTGATGATGGTGCGGCGCAATTGCGATGTGATCCGTTTGCCCTGACGGGAAATGCCGACCAATACGGATCGCTGCCGCCAATGCAGCCCCACCGCTTGGGATGTTTTGCCAGCGATCCGCGCATCACGCGGCACAACCACTTCGATCAAGGACAGACCGTCCGCCTCACCGGCGACGATTTCTTTGCGGCTTTCATCAATGAATTCAAGGTTTAGGGCTACGCGAAATTCGTCCAACGCATCTGGCGCGGCCTCTAGGATCAAAATATCACCCGCCTTTAGCGTCACATTGCGCCCTGCCCCAAACCGACGTTTGCCATCCCGAATGAGCCCCAAAATGCCCACATCTGCCTTGGCGGCGTCTTCGTCCAGATCAGACAGTTTCTGGCCCAGCTTTTTGTTCCCCTCAGGCACGGCCAATTCCGCGATATAGGCAGATGTTTCCATCAGCTTTTTGGCGGCGTCGTTTTCGGTGGCGGCTTTGGGGATCAATCGCCAGCCGATCAATGCGACAAAAATCAGCCCCGTGATGGCCGCGATCCCGCCCACGGGGGCAAAATCAAACATCCCAAACGGTTCGCCCAATTGGTCCTCGCGGATGGCGGCGATGATGATGTTGGGCGGCGTGCCAATCAACGTGACCATGCCGCCCAGAATGGTGGCAAAGGACAGCGGCATCAGGCTCAGCCCCGGTGCGCGGCCTGCTTTGCGGGCGGTTTGCATATCAACCGGCATCAACAGCGCCAGCGCCGCGACATTGTTCATAAACGCCGACAGAACCCCACCGATCAGACCCATCAAAGTGATATGCCCACCCAGCGGCGTGTTGGGCGACACCAATGTGCGGGTGATCAAATGCACCGCCCCGGACCGCACTAGCCCGGCCGACACAACCAAGACCAAAGCCACCACCAATGTCGCTGGATGGCCGAACCCGGCAAAGGCGTCTTTGGACGGAACCAAGCCCAGAACGACGGCGATCATCAACGCAGAAAACGCCACCAGATCATAGCGATAGCGCCCCCATAGCAACATGCCAAAGACAACAGCGAATAGGGTGAACAGCAGGATTTGATCTTGGGTCATGCCTGTTTGTGCCTTGCTGGTGTGATTTAGAAAAGGGGGAAACCGTCGCACCGGTCCCCCTGCCGCCGCTAAATGCGGTGTTTAGTCAGCAAACGGGGCCAAAATCGCCAAGGCTTGTGCGTGAATTTGGGCATTGGCCGCAGCGATCACCTGACCGCCTTGGTGGGCGGGGTCGCCGCGCCAATTGGTCACCACGCCCCCTGCGGCCTGCACCACGGCGATGGGGGCTTGGATGTCATAGGCCTGCAATCCTGCCTCGATCACCAGATCCACCTGCCCGGTCGCGATCAAAGCATATCCGTAACAATCCATCCCATAGCGGGTTAATTTCGCTTTGCTTGCAACGGCTTGGAACCCTTGCTGATCACGGGGGGTGTTGATTTCGGGAAAGGTCGACAACACAATCGCATCGGATAAATCCCGCGGCGCGTGGCTGCATAATTTGCGCGGTCCCTGCGGTCCGTTCATATCAGCACGGCCAAAGCCACCCTCAAAACGTTCGCCAATATAGGGCTGATCGATGATCCCATAAAGCGGGCCTGTTTCATCCGCGATCGAAATCAAAACGCCCCAAGTCGGCGTGCCCGATATAAACCCACGTGTGCCGTCAATCGGGTCTAACACCCAGGTCAGACCGGATTTTCCCGGCTTGGCGCCGAACTCTTCGCCCAGAATGGCATCGTCCGGCCGGTCACGATCCAGAATATCGCGCATGGCACGTTCGGCGTTGCGATCCCCAACGGTTACGGGATCAAACCCTTTGGCCAGTTTGTTGTCTTCGGTCAGGGCTTGGTTGCGAAAATGGGCCAGTGTTTCAACACGAGCCGCATCCGCCAACCGATGCGCCACCAGCACAATTTGGTTTTGTTCGATGGTTGTCAGGGGTGGTTTTGGGGACTTTTCGGTGCGTGTCATAAAATCGCTGCGCAGCTTGGCGCGCTCCTGCCTCTGATAAAGTTACCAAAGCGGTAGCGGTCCCGCACCTGTCGGTCAAGCGCCGGGAACAATGTCCCCGGCGGCTTGTATTATGTGTGATTAAGCGGCTTCTGACAGAACACGCGCCAGATCAAACAGGCGGCGGCGTTGATTTTCAGGAATCGCGTAATAGGACCGCAGCAGTTCAAGCGCTTCGCGATCTGACAGGATATCGCTGGGCATAGAGCCATCAGTCTGGGGCATGTCACCGGCGGCCAAACCTTCAAAGAAGAAGGACACAGGCACATCCAATGCGTGCGCAATATCCCAGAGCCGAGACGCGCTGACGCGGTTCATGCCGGTTTCGTATTTTTGAATCTGCTGGAATTTGATCCCAACTTTTTCAGCAAGCTGTTGTTGTGTCGTTCCGATCATCCAGCGGCGGTGGCGAATGCGTTTTCCCACATGGACATCAACTGGGTGTTTCATGTTCGTTTCCTTTACTAGTCACGTTGTGCGCGCCGAAGTCTCATTCGTTACGCAGCCGGGCATCGGCCCTCTCCCATCCGACTCGTGTCGGTCTCTGACCTATCATTGACAGGATGAAACAAAAACACGCAACGGTTGCAGTGCCCAACCTACCCTTAAGGACAGGTATGCGTCACAAGTTTGTTAAATATCATTTCGAAGCGTGGCGAAATCCCGCAGACCCGTCGGCAAAATCATGCTAATAACCCATAAAGACTACTAAGAATGGACAAATACCCCAAATGCGCGCCTATCAGACCTTGTCTTTTGACACTCCTCCACAGCTCGTCGATGTTCCGTTAACCATTCCCGTCAAAGGAGAGGTATTGGTTAACGTCGAGGCTTGCGGTTTGAATTTCGCTGACTTGCTGATGACGCGTGGTCAATACCAAGACACCCCAGAGCCGCCCTTTACCCTCGGCCTAGAGATTTGCGGGACGGTTGCGCAACTGGGACCCGACACAAAAGGCCCCGCCATTGGAACCCGGGTGGCTATTTTTGGCGGTCAGGGTGGTCTGGCGGAACAGGGGTGTTTTGACGTCTCCCGCTGCGTGCCTGTGCCCGATAGCATGTCATCCACCGTAGCCGCCGGGTTTATGGTGGCTTATGGCACATCCCACCTTGCGTTGTCTCGTCGTGCGCGATTGCAACCGGGGGAAACATTGCTGGTCACGGGGGCAGCGGGCGGTGTGGGTCTGACTGCGGTTGAAATCGGAAAACGGATGGGGGCGCGCGTGATTGGTCTGGCACGGGGCGCGGAAAAATGCGCCATCGCCCAACAGGCCGGTGCGGATCACGTCTTTGACAGTGGCGATCCGGATTTGTTGCAAAAGTTAAAGGACCTTGGGGGCGTGGACGTGGTGTATGAGGCGATTGGGGGGGATTTGTTCAAAACCGCCCTGCGTGCCTGCAACCGCGAAGCCCGTATTCTGGCCATCGGATTTGCCGGTGGGGACGTGCCTCAGGTGCCGGCAAACCATCTGTTGGTTAAAAACGTCGATGTCATTGGGTTTTATTGGGGCGGTTATTTGAAATTCGCCCCCCAAGCGTTGACCGATTCCCTTGCTACGCTGATGCAATGGCATGCCCAAGGCAAACTCAGCCCGCATATATCACATGTTTTGCCGCTGGATCGGGCCGACGACGCGCTGGCCCTGCTCAGAGATCGCAAATCCACCGGCAAGGTTGTCGTGACGCCTTAATCCGTGATCATGGTTCGCAACAGGTTGACCAAATCCCCGACAATCGGGCCTTCGCCCACATCACTGTGATAGACGTTGATCTGATTGTCGCGCAGCTCTGGCAGGGCTCCGTTGTGATTGATCCGCTCAAAATAAGGCGGTTCGGTCCCGTCCAACATGGCGTAAATCGCCAAATCCGCGCTCACCGTCGCTTCGATTGTGCGAGTTGAATTGCTTTCAACCGCCATTTCCCAAGGGATCCCTGCTTCATCTAACCGTCGCTGAACACCGGCGCGAAAAATGCAGCGTTCTTCAAACGCCAATCGCAAAGGCCGCTCTTTCCATGCGGTTCCGTTTGGCGCACCAACCCATGTCAATCGACGCGACGCCAAGGTTTCGCCCCCCGATTCCACACCGGTTTCCGTGGACAGGATGACATCGGCCTCTCCTTTGGCAAAAATTTCCTTCAATCGGCGGGTAAACGACGAAATCAGATGAACTTTTACCCGCGGATAGTCGCGCGCGAATTGTTTCAGGACCTGAGGAATCGCCGGATAGACCACATCATGCGGCACCCCCAATACAATTTCGCCTTCGAATTCCTGAGACGTCAATTTACGTACAATTTGATCGTTCAACGTCAGAATTTGCCGCGCCTGAGACACCAATTGTTCCCCGGCCGGGGTCAGGCCAATGGTGCGCCCCGTGCGATCAAGCAGGTTCGCGTCCAGGCTTTCTTCTAGTCGTTTCAACTGCATAGACACCGCGGATTGGGTCAGATTCAGCAATCCGGCCGCCCGCGTCACCCCCCCAGAATCAGCCACCGCCACAAAACTGCGCAGGGCCGTCATGTCCAAATTTCGCAACATATCACATTCCTTGATGTTCAATCCGATAAACATTCATTTCACTTATGCATTGAGGTTCTGCATATATCAAGCATCGAAATACAAACCCGACGACTCATCACTTTCAAAGGAGAGACACAATGGCCACCATGATCCAAACCGCCGCCTGCGCCCCACGCAAAGTTAGCCTGCTTAAGCGTCTGTCCGATGCGCATTCCCTGTTCCGTCAGCGCCGCGCCCTTGCAAAATTGGACGCAACTGCGCTGAAAGACATCGGTCTGAGCACAGCAGACGTTCTGATCGAAACACAACGCCCCCTCTGGGACGCGCCATCCAACTGGCGTGGGTGACAAAGACCGCAGTGTTACCCACCCGCAATTTGATTGGGAAACACTGCGTTCACCTTAGAAAACCTTGAAAAAGCTGTCGCGAACACCGATATTCACCACAATCCCTTTCATGCGTCGCATGCGGGGTCATTGTTCAAGCCCCTGGAGGTATTGATGGCTGAATATAATACAATCGGTTCTGTGAGCGGCGTTCGCGCGGCTGAAATCGATGCGGGCCTTCGCGCCCATATGAACAAAGTTTACGGCACGATGTCTGTCGGCATGTTGCTGACCTTTGCTGTGGCATGGGCATTTGGGTCCAACCCAGAATTGCTGAGCGTGCTGCGCGATCCGGCCACGTTTAGACCAAACATCCTAGGTTACATTGTGATGTTTGCACCTTTGGGCATGGTTTTTGTCTTTGGTGCGATGATCAACAAAATGTCCGCCGCCGCCGCGCAATTGTTTTTCTATGCTTTTGCCGCTGTTATGGGCCTGTCGATCAGCTGGATTTTCGCCGCGTTTACGGGCGTGTCCATCGCGACCACATTCCTTGTGACTTCGATCGCGTTCGCCGGTCTTAGCCTTTATGGCTACACCACCAAAAAAGACCTGTCCGCCATGGGCACGTTTTTGATCATGGGTGTGATCGGCCTGATCGTTGCGTCAATCGTCAACATGTTCATCGGCTCTAGCGCGATCCATTTTGCGATCTCTGTATTGGGTGTTTTGATCTTTGCCGGTCTGACCGCCTATGACACACAGAAAATCAAATCCGAATATGTGGCCCATGCGGCGCATAGCGATCAGGAATGGCTGGGCAAAGCGGCCATCATGGGCGCGTTGAACCTGTATATGGACTTTATCAACATGTTCATGTTCCTGCTGCAATTCCTGGGCAACCGCGAATAATTCGGAACTGACCTTACGTCATTTAGGGCTGCCTTCGGGCGGCCCTTTTCTTTTGTGGGTATGGCCCTAAAGTTCGGCCATGGAACATAATATCAGTTTACCCGTCACATCCGTAACTGCCCTGCTCCTGGGCGCTTTGATCCTTTGGCTGACGTTAAAGGTGGTGAAAATGCGCCGTCTGCATAAGGTGGTGCTGGGCGACAATGACAACCGCGACATGGCCAAGGCGATCCGGGGTCATGCCAATGCGGTCGAAACCATCCCCATGTCGCTGATCCTGATGGGATTGTCAGAATTGGCCGGTGCCTGGACGTCTTGGTTGGCGCTGTTGGCCTGTGGTCTGATCATTGGGCGGGGATTGCATGCGCGGTATTTCACCGCCCCCGGCACCCATTTCAAATTCCGCTATTACGGGATGTTGACCACGGTGATTGTGCAGGTCAACCTGTTGCTGACATTGGGGCTGACGCTGATCCTGTGATCAAAACCACAGCTGCATTTCCATCGCAGGAAAGTGTAGATCCGTCTGCAATGGCACGTCGATTGCGCCAATATCGCTAAACCCCATCGCGTGATAAAATGGCACGGCCGTCAGGGTGGCAATGCAATGCATCCACCCCATGCCTGCGCGTTTGGCATCTGCAAGGATATGCTGCATCAACGCGCGGCCCACCCCCTGACGCACAACCGTTTCAGCCGTGACCAGATGGCGAATATTACCCCGATCCGGCAAGGCCGCGCCGCCGCCGGGCAACCCCCGTGACCACCCCCCTGCTCCCAGCAATTGCCCGTCTTGGTGGGCGACGAAATAGGTGCCGCTGGACAATAATTCGGGATTGGCGCGGGATATGATTGGCAATGCCTTGGCCAATAAATCCGCCCGATAATCCGGGGCCAGCAGCACCGGATAGGCGCAACCCAACAGGTCGTCAACCGCGTCAAAGTCGGCGCCGTGGCTGGGACGAATATCAACGTTAAGGTGGGGCATCACATATACTTATATAAACAAAAAGGCCGCGTCCTTGCGGAGCGGCCCTTTGAAATCCAATGTCCAGCGATCTTACTTGATCTTGCCTTCTTTGTATTCCACGTGCTTGCGCACAACCGGGTCATACTTACGGACAACCATTTTTTCGGTCATGGTCCGTGCGTTTTTCTTAGCTACATAAAAGTGGCCAGTCCCCGCGGTGGAGTTCAGGCGGATTTTGATAGTGGTCGGCTTCGCCATGTTTCTATTCTCCGGTTCGCGGGCGGTGTGCCTCGCGTGAATTCGTATGAGGTTTGCCTTGTAGCCTGCACCGCCCCCGAGTCAACACCAATTCACGTGAAATGGCCGCTGATCTTTAGAAAAGAGTCACACAAATGGCGAAAACGGGCGATTTCGCACGATTAACCCTCCGATTGTGCCCCGCCCTTTTCATATAGAATATAAAGCGGGGTGCGGCGCACTTCGGTCAGATCATCTGTGCCCACCTCTTGGATCGCTTCCAGAACTTGACCATGCACATCATAGGCCAGCGGGCAAATCGGCACCAGCAACAGATCCGCATCCTCATAGCCCGGCAGGCCGCCATAATACCAAGGCGCGCCGCCATCCACCGGCGTCAGATTGCCAAACAACCAATAAGAACTGAACAAATCCGCCGCGAACAGTTTGCGACCATCAGCCCAACCGCTGTTTTCCAGATCTTGGGTGATGGCATCAAAAAACGCCGATAGGCCCAGTTCGATCGAACAATATTCAAAGGTTTCGCCCATAAAGGTGGTCAGATCATCGCGATCCGCCGCTTCTTTATAAGCTTCTAGGCCTGAGCCTTCGCCATCCCAGGCAACACGGGCATCCACGCGCATGGCGCGCACTTCGTTGGTTTGGATATCCGAATGCCGCCCGCCACGGGGCAGCAGCGGCGCATATTCCGTCGCATCAATCGCGATATGGCGGAATGGCGAAAATGCGAGGTTAAAGAAGGACGGCATGCCAAAGGCCAGCGCCATCGCCCCGGTGATGTTCACCGCCTGACGCATGTTCCAGCCATAGGAATTCACCACATCCGCCGCAGGACGCCATGCAAACAGGATCAACGCCAGCACCCACAGCCATTGCGGATCATTGCCGAAATTCTGAAAGGTCACATAGAAAAAGCCCGGCAACAGCAGCAGCAAAACCAGCCCCGCCGCCTTGGCGCCGGATTGACGCAACACGATCACAGATGCCAAAGCCAGCAGTGACGCACCTTTGTAGGCCGGGGCGGAAATCACCCCAACAAAGTCCTCGCCCGGCTGTGGGCGGACTTCGGACCCAGCCACGGTGATCAGGTCGGTCAGGTAGGCGGTCCAGTAAATGTCGCCTGCAATCATCGTGATCACGGCAATGATTCCAACACCGGTCAATAGCGATACAATCGTGGCCATATATTGCCGGGTGACAATCAAGGCGACCAAAACGGGAATCGCAAAAGCGGCGAAATAGGTCATCTTGATCATAACCAAAACAGCCATCATCCCGCCGACAATCACCCCATCCGCGATGCCGGTTTTGCCTTTTGAGGGGATCAAAGCTGTTAAAATTGCAACAAACGCCGCCGACCAGGCCCAGCGATTGTAATGCATCGAAATCGAAATCGCGCGTTCGCTTTCGCCGTGCACCAGCGCCAGCATCATCACCATAATCACCAACGCAAACAGCAGCCCCAGCGTTTGATTGAACCGGGTGCGGGCCACATGCCACACAATCGGCGCGATCAAAACGGCCATCAGGATTTGCGCATAGATCACCGAAATGCCGATCCCAAACCCTTGTTTCACAAAGAAAACAATCGGCGCAAAGGCCAAGGCCCCAATCGGTGTCATGAAATCAATATGCGGCACCTGTCCGGTCGACATTCGAAACACGATCTGCATCAGATGCAGCGTGTCACCTTCGTGTTTCCCAATGAGCAACCCCCCCTTCATCAGGGCAACGGCGCCCATCAAAACGATCAGAATCCCGATGAAAAGCGGCAATCTTGCCGCGTTTGAACTGTTCATGTCTGCCTCTTTGCAATGGTTTGCCCATTTGTGGCCACATTAGGCTGGCAAAACACCAAAAGCAAAGCCTGTGCTGTGTGTGTTCCCAAATGGTTAACGACGCGGCGCAAAGGCCACAAATAGGACGAGCAAACCGAGGCCAAGACCGATGAATATGCAAGTTTCAAATGTGATTGCACCGCCCGCGCCAAAATCGCTGGAGGCCATGCAATTGCCCGTTGTGATGATGCGCGACATTCTGTTGAAAACCATGTTCCGCAAAAACCTGACGATGGTGACCGCGCTGGCGCGGGCCATTTGCCTGCCCGTTCCGGTGACGCAGGAACTGATCGATCTCAGCCGCAGTCAGCAATTGGTAGAAGCGATGGGCACCATGTCGGCCGCCGCGACCAGCAACGAAATGGGCTATCAGCTGACGGATAACGGCAAAGCGCGCGCGCTGGATGCGCTGGCGCAGTCGGAATATTTCGGGGCGATGCCCGTGCCGCTGGATGTGTACCGCGAACAGGTTAAACGCCAATCGATCCGCAACATTATGGTTTCCCGTGGTCAGCTGACCAATGCGATGGGCCATCTGATCCTGCCCCCGACCCTGCTGGACCAATTGGGGCCAGCGGTTGGCGCGGGTCGTTCGATCCTGATGTATGGCCCTCCGGGGAATGGTAAATCGTCAATCTCAAACGGGATTCGCGACGCGCTGGGGGACAAAATTTATATCCCACGCGCCATCGAATATTCTGGTCAGGTGATCACCGTTTATGACCCGATTGTGCACACTTCGGCAGAGGACGACGTGGATGACCCCAATTCCCTGCGTCGCACATCAGGCCGATTTGACACACGTTACGTGCGTTGCGAACGCCCAACCGTGATCACCGGTGGTGAATTGTCCCTATCGATGTTGGATCTGGTTTATAACCCCACAGCGCGGACCTATCAGGCCCCGTTGCAGCTAAAATCCTCGGGCGGCGTGTTTATCGTGGATGACCTTGGACGTCAGGCCGAGCCGCCACAGGCGCTGGTCAACCGCTGGATTGTTCCCCTAGAAGAAAGCCGCGATATTCTGGCCCTGCAATCCGGTGAAAAATTCGAAGTTCCGTTTGATACGTTGGTGATTTTTTCGACCAACTTCCACCCGAACGAAATCTTCGACAAAGCGGCGTTGCGTCGGATTTTCTACAAAATCAAGATCGACGGCCCCGACCAAGAGGACTTCCTCAAGATTTTCGCCCTCGTTGCGCGTAAGAAAAAGATGCCCCTGGACGAAGCGGCGCTGATCCATTTGTTGAATAACAAATATCCGGAAATCGATAATATCTATGCGAACTATCAGCCGGTGTTTTTGATTGATCAGATGATTTCGATTTGTGAATTCGAAGGCATCCCCAATCAGATGACCCCGGAACTGATTGACCGGGCTTGGGAAAACATGTTCGTCAAAGAAGAAGAGATCGTTCACTAATCCCGCTTGGCGGTGTAAATTCCACCAAGAAACACTGGACCTTTGGCGCGGCGGCTGTTTCCCAATGCCGCCCATGTTTCCCGTGTTACAAATCATTGCGATGGCTATGGTTTCGACCTGTTCCAACCTGTCACGCGCGGGCGCAGGATCGCAATAGTTCCACCGATCTTGATCTTGGACTTGCCCCTTAGATGGGGCAGATTGCGCAGATGAGCAATTTGCCCCCTCGTTTTTCTGACTGGTTTGCATCGCGCGGATGGACAGTTCATCCGCATCAATCCGATATGCTGGCGCGATCCGCTGACCCCGCGTTGATGTTGATCGCCCCGACCGGCGGGGGTAAAACATTGGCGGGGTTTTTGCCGTCTTTGGTGGAATTGGCCGATGGAAATCACGACGGGCTGCACACGCTTTATGTTAGCCCGCTTAAGGCCTTAGCCGCCGATATTAAACGCAATCTTTCCACACCAGTTGCGGAAATGAACCTTCCGATCCGTATTGAGGATCGCACTGGCGACACATCCGCCACCCGCAAAAAACGCCAACGCGCCGACCCGCCGCATATTCTGCTGACCACCCCAGAAAGTCTGGCTTTGCTGACATCGTATGAGGATGCGCCGCGTATGTTTGCCGGGCTACAGCGGGTGATTGTTGACGAAATTCACGCGCTGGATGACAGCAAACGGGGCGATCAATTGATGCTGGCCCTGTCGCGGTTGCAAACCATAGCGCCGGGCCTGCGCCGGGTTGGATTATCCGCCACGGTCCAAGACCCCGAGTCGCTGGCCAAAACTCTGGCGCGCCATCCCGATCCCTGCCCGATCCTGCACGCCGATCCCGGCCCGGCCCCCGATATTTCGATGTTGGTCACAGATGCGCCACCCCCTTGGTCTGGCGGCGGGGCCAAATACGCAATTCCCGCGGTGCTGGAACAGGTGAAACAGCACAAAACCACGCTGATTTTTCACAACACACGCGCGCAGGCCGAAATCTTTTTTCACAATCTGTGGCTGGCCAATGACGATGCCCTGCCCATCGGCATTCACCACGGCAGTTTGGCCCGCGAACAGCGTGATCGCGTCGAAGCCGCCATGCTGCGCGGCGACTTGCGTGCGATTGTTTGCACCGGCACGTTGGATCTGGGCATCGATTGGGGCGATGTGGATCTGATTATCCAGATCGGCGCGCCCAAAAACGTCAAACGCCTGATCCAGCGCATCGGGCGGGCCAATCACCGCTATAATGCCCCGTCCAAAGCGATCCTTGTGCCGGCCAATCGGTTCGAAGTGATCGAATGCGTCGCCGCGCTGGACGCCGCCCACGAACACGATCTGGACGGCGATCCCAAAGGCCCCGGCCCGCGCGATGTTTTGTGCCAGCATATCCTGATCCGCGCCTGTGCAGGACCGTTTGATGACACGGAATTGTTCCACGAAATCAAAACTGTGGGCGCCTATCGTGATCTGTCTCGGGCCGCATTTGACGATTGTCTGGATTTTTGCGCCACCGGGGGCTATGCCCTGCGCGCCTATGACAAATGGCAACGATTGATGCTGCGCGACGGGCTGTGGACGTTGCGCGATCCACGCGCCGCACAGCGTATTCGCATGAACATTGGCACCATTCAGGATGCGGACCTGCTAAAGGTGCGGATGGGCGGGCGTGGCAAACCGTTGGGCGAGGTCGAAGAAAGCTTTGCCATGACATTATCGCCCGGTGATACGTTTCTGATTGGCGGTCAGGTTGTCGCCTATGAAAAGATCAAGGAAATGACCGTTCAGGTCCGTCGCCGCGCGGATAAAACCCCACGGGTTGCGGTGTTTTCCGGCAGTAAATTTTCCACATCAACCCAGCTGAGCCAGCGCATTTTGCGGATGTTTCAACAGACCGACTGGCCCGAACTGCCCCCTCATACGCGCGACTGGCTAACCTTGCAAAAAGACCGGTCCAAATTGCCTGAACCTGATCGTTTGTTAATCGAAAGTTTTCCGCAGGATGGACGGGAATATACCTGCATCTACGGCTTTGCTGGACGCAATGCGCAGCAAACATTGGGTCTGTTGATGACCCAACGGATGGAGATCGCAAAACTCGCGCCTCTGGGCTTTGTTGCGACGGATTATGCCACACTTATCTGGGGGTTAGAGCCCGTTTCTGATCCGACATCGCTGCTGACAAATCACACTTTGGGGGATGCGTTGGACGATTGGCTCAGCGGGAACGCCATGATGAAACGCAGTTTTCGCGGGACGGCGACCATCGCTGGATTGATTGAACGCAATCTACCCCAAGCTGCGCGAAAATCAGGGCGACAGGCGACCTTTTCCAGCGACATTTTGTATGACACTTTGCTGAAATACGACCCCGATCATCTGATGTTGCGTATCACCCGCGAAGAAGCGTTGCGCGGGTTGGTCGATTTCGCCCGGATCGAAGAAATGTTGGATCGCACGGCCGGGCGCATTGATCATGTGACAACAGATCACCTAACCCCGCTCAGCGCGCCTATGTTTTTCGAAGTGGGCAAAGTCCCTGTCATCGGTGCCGGCGCTGAACAATTGGCCGCACGGGCGGCAGCGCAATTGATGAAAGAGGCCGGACTGGATCAATTGTGAAAAGGCGTCGAATTTGATTGCCTGGCCGAATTGAAACGGGCAAGAACAGATCATGAACGGACATTCCTTAACTTTTTGCGGGACCCAATTGATCGCGCTGGCGTCGGGGGCATTGTATTGGCCGGACGAAAAAACGCTGTGCGTCTCTGATTTGCATTTGGGAAAATCAGAACGCATCGCGCGGCGTTCGGGGGGATTATTGCCGCCGTATGAAATTCGGGCAACTCTGGACCAGTTGGAACAGGATTTGGACCACATTTCGCCGCGCAGGGTCATTTGTCTGGGCGATAGTTTTGATGATCTGGCCGCTGCAAATGCGCTTAATCCCGATGATATTTCACGACTGCTACGCCTGCAGGCGGGGCGGGAATGGATTTGGATCGAAGGCAATCATGACCCCGGTCCGGTGGCATTGGGGGGCACACATTTATGTGAATGGACCCATGGGCCGCTGACGTTTCGCCACATCGCGGACCCGAACAAAAGCCACGAAATATCAGGACATTACCACCCAAAGGCCAGCAGGCCTGCCGCCTATGGGTCCCGCCCCTGTTTCGTCGTGGATGCGCAGCGCATGATCCTGCCCGCCTATGGGGCATTCACAGGTGGGCTGCGCTGTCAGGACGCGGTTTTACAGGACTTGTTCCCGTCCAAGACCATCGCAATCCTTACCGGATCCACACCTTTGGTCATCCCGTTTCCGCGCCCCAATCAATCGCGCGGCGCCAATAGGTTCACCCGCACCAAAGTGTCGCGATAAGTGCGCCCCACCGGGACTTTGCCCCCGGTATTCAGCAACACAAACTCGCGGCCATTGTCGCGCTCTACGGAACGGATCGCGGCGTGGCTAACCCAATGCGACCGATGCACCATATGGCCCGGCACTCCGTCCATCTCGGCGACGGCATCGCGAAAACGCATTAACAATCTATGGCGCAAACCATTAGATAGCAAAATTTCCACATAGTGATCATCCACGGTTAAATGCACAATTTCCGCGTTATTATGACCTTGGATTCGATCCAAAAGACGCGGTGGTGTTGGTTTGCTTTGCACCATAGGTGTCATTGCGGGCGCGTGAATTTTGTCCTCTGGGCGGGACATTTTTCGGATCGCGACGCCGAATAAATGAAACAACATCGTGTAAACAAAGGCTTGTTCGATTGGGGGCAATTGGAACTGGGTGTTGGTTGCCATTTCCCGCGTGAGCCCCACAAAAATCGGCACTGAAATCAGCGCAAAACAACCAGATTCCAGCAACAGATGGGGCTTACGTCCGTGATATTTGATGATGGAAACCGTCACAACACGCACAAAGCTGGCGACAACAACACCGGTGGTGCAAATCACCCCCCAGAACGTCAGGCGCGTCGCAATAGACATGCCCGTATAGGTCCCAAACGGGCCTGTCACGACAAATGCGCCGAGCAAAACAAACCAGATCAGACAGGTCTGGCCTGAAAATAGAACCGTGAAAAAGCTCTTTAATCCGAGTCGAACAAGAGCGGTAAAATCACCCCGAAGCACGTAGAACCCACCAAATGCACATAATTATAGCAGAAATTTAAACTAACTTTTGTCTTATGGCCAGACACTTAGCAAATCCAATCGTCGGACCTGCGTAATTTTTAGGTTGATGGGCCGGGCACCGTGAACCCGGTTTGTTTATGGGTCCCGTCGCAAAAGGGTTTGTTTTTGGACTGCCCGCAGCGACATAAAAACAGCTTTTCGGCGCGGTTGATGCGTTTGCCGGTGCCTGTGATCACCTCGGCGGGGCCGGACATAATTAGGGGGCCGTTTTCAACCGGTGTGACGGTCAATGTGCCTTTGGAATCCTCAGCGGGGCGGTCTTGGATGTCGGGGTTGGGTTCGCCGGATGCGGTAAATTCGGCCTTGGTGTGAGAATAGTCACAATAGGGCATATTGGCGGATTGCCCACAGCGGCAAAGCGTGGCGCGTGCGTCGGGTTTGCCGTCAATGTTCAGATCCCCGGCCAAAGCCAGCGGACCGTTTTCCAATACCTGAACGCGATTGATCACCGGGGGTGTTTCGTCAACCCCGCCATCCAACCGTTTGAACCCCAGCGCCCCAGACGGACAGGTGCGCACCATGGCGGCGATGTCTTCGGCATGGGCTGCATCGGGGCTGACCCAGGGGCGTTTGGCGGGGTCAAACACCTGTGGCAATTTCAAAAAACAGGCCCGCGCATGAATGCAGCGGGCCATGTCAAAACTGATCTCAATGTCTTTGCCGGAATAGGTCTTGGCCATGGCTCTCTCCCTTGGGTTTGAGCCATGGTAGTTCAAGACCGCAAAACCGCAAAGCCTGTTCCCAAAGCGGGCTTAGGCGGTCAGGCCTTCGGGTTCGGCCAGATCATTGGCGCGGCAACAGGCCGTGACTGTATTGGCCAGCAGACAGGCAATGGTCATTGGGCCAACACCACCGGGAACCGGAGTGATCGCGCCAGCCACGGCCGCGGCAGATGCAAATTCAACATCGCCGACCAGCTTGGATTTGCCTTCTTTTTCGGGGTGCGGGATGCGGTTGATGCCCACATCAATCACCGTCGCGCCGGGTTTGACCCAGTCACCTGTGATCATTTCAGGGCGCCCGACTGCGGCGACCAGAATATCGGCCTGTTTGCAAACGGCTTCGATGTCTTTGGTGCGTGAATGCGCGATGGTCACCGTGCAGCTGTCACCCAACAGCAATTGCGCCATTGGTTTGCCAACAATATTGGACCGGCCCACAACCACCGCGTTCAGCCCGGACAGCGATCCAAGGTGATCGCGCAGCATCATCAAACAGCCCAGCGGTGTACAAGGCACCATGGATTTCTGCCCTGTGCCCAACAGACCAACATTGGATATGTGGAACCCGTCGACGTCTTTGGCGGGGTTGATGGAATTGATCACCAGATCAGAATCAAGATGATCCGGCAGTGGCAATTGCACCAGAATCCCGTGGATCGCTGGATCGTTGTTCAACTGATCGATCAGTGCCAGAAGATCAGCCTCGGATGTGTCGGCTTCTAGTTTGTGTTCGATCGAATTCATGCCGACTTCGACGGTCATTTTGCCCTTGGAGCGCACATAGACCTGACTTGCCGGGTCTTCGCCCACCAACACAACGGCCAGACCGGGGGTGATCCCGTGCTCTTCTTTTAGGCGGGCAACATGGCCGGCCACTTTTTCACGGACATTGGCCGCAAAGACCTTACCGTCAATAATATGTGCGCTCATCAGAGGCTCCTTTTGTGTCTCAAATTCAAAATTCTGCGCGGGCATAGCTTTCGCGGTAATGCTCCATCTGCATGCGCGTGGCTAGGACTGCGTTTTTCATCAACGTGGCGACCGTAACGGGGCCGACCCCGCCGGGCACGGGCGTGATCCAGCCGGCCACTTCGGCGCAGCTGTCAAAATCTGCGTCACCCACGGTTTTGCCATCCACCCGGTTGATGCCGATATCAATCAGCGCCGCCCCCGGTTTCAACATGTCGCCCGTCACCAACCCCGGTTTGCCCACGGCCACAAACACCGCATCCGACGCGCGGCTATGCATCGCCACGCTGCGCGTCATGTGGTGACACACGGTGACCGTGGCCCCTAGCCCCATCATCAAAAACGCAATCGGTTTGCCAACGATTTCGGAATGGCCAATCACGGTGACGTTCAGCCCTTCCATTTGCATGGGCAGGGTTTTCAGGATTTCCACCGCCGCCACAGCCGTACAGGGCCCCAGCGCGAGGTCGTTATAAACGATGTTGCCGATGCTGGCGGGGTGCATGCCTTCGACGTCTTTTAGGGGGTGGATCGCCTTTTGCAGGGTTTTAACCGGGATGTGATCAGGCAGAGGGCGCTGAATGATCACACCGTTCACACGTGGATCCGCGTTCAAGCCCTGCAAAATGCCCATCAATTGTTCCAGCGATGTGTCGGCTGGATAGGCGCGTGCTTCGAATTCCACACCGGCGCTTTGGGCGCTACGTTGTTGGTTGCGCACGTAAAGTTCAGCGGCTGACGTGTCGCCAACGCTGACGGACACCAATCGCGGCGCCCAGCCATGGTCGGTCAGTTCAGCGGCCTCTTTGGCCACGTCAGCGCGGATTTTCGCGCCAATGGATTTTCCGTCAATTAATGCGGCCCGCATGGGCAATTCCCTTATTCGGGATCGATCACCATGGCTTCGCGGGCGATCGACCAGTCAATCAATCTGCGCCACAGCGCTTCTACCAGATCCGCATCCAAACCGGTTTCGGTTGCCTCGGCTTTCACCTTGGTGACCACATCTTCGACACGGGTTGGAATCCGTGCCGGTAATCCGTTGCCACGTTTGATTTCAATGGCCCGGTCGATATAGCCCGCACGGATCGTCAACAGTGCCACCAATTCACGATCTACAACGTCAATGGCCTGTCGTAATTCGACCATATCGGCACAATCTTGGGGCGGTTTCAGATCTTTCATCGGGGTTCCTGTCGCGCAATCCACGGGCCAAATCGGCCCCGCCCAGCAAAAACCGTATTTTGGTGATCAGGGCAAGTCCTTTGCCCTAGATCGGTTTTAACGCACGTAAATGCAAGTGGGGTGCATCATGTGGCCGCAGGGGGTTGCGACCGTTGTGACCCCACTTGGATCGACGGCTTAGAACAAGCCTTCGACGACGCCTTCTTCGTTGATGCGGATGTTTTCCGCGGCTGGTTTGCGCGGCAGACCCGGCATGGTCATGATTTCACCACAGACCGCCACGATGAACCCAGCGCCTGCGGCCAGACGCACTTCGCGAACTGGAACCGAATGGCCGACCGGCGCGCCGCGCAGGCTTGGATCGGTGCTAAAGGAATACTGGGTTTTTGCCATACAGATCGGCAGGTTACCGTATCCCGCATCTTCCCAAGCTTTCAGCTGATCGCGGATTTTCTTGTCAGCCAAAACTTCGTCAGCGCGATAAATACGTTTCGCGATGGTTTCCATTTTTTCAAACAAAGGCAGTTCGTCTTTGTAGAGCGGTGAGAACTGGCTGACATCCGCTTCTGCAATCTCTGCCACACGTGTTGCCAGTTCCTTGGTGCCTTCGGACCCTTTGGCCCAGTGCATGCACAGGATGGCTTCGGACCCTTGAGTTTCCACATAGTCTTTGACGGCCTGCACTTCGGCGTCTGTGTCGGTGACAAAGTGGTTGATCGCAACCACAACCGGCACGCCGAACGATTTCAGGTTGCCAATGTGACGTCCCAGGTTTGCGCAGCCTTCGTTGACCGCATCGACGTTTTCGTCGCCCAGATCGGCCTTGGCCACGCCGCCGTTCATTTTCATCGCGCGGATCGTCGCCACCAGAACCACACAATCAGGTGCCAGACCTGCTTTGCGGCATTTGATGTTCATGAACTTTTCAGCACCCAGATCAGCACCAAAGCCGGCCTCGGTCACAACAAAATCGGCCAGTTTCAGCGCGGTGTTTGTCGCAATGACAGAGTTACAGCCATGGGCGATGTTGGCAAATGGGCCACCATGTACAAAGGCCGGGTTGTTTTCCAGCGTTTGCACGATGTTTGGCTGCATGGCGTCGCGCAGCAGAACCGTCATCGCACCGTCGGCTTTGATGTCACGGGCATAGATCGGGCTACGATCACGGCGATAGGCCACAATCATGTCACCCAGACGTTTTTGCAGATCGTCCAGATCGTTGGACAGGCACAGGATCGCCATCACTTCGGAGGCAACGGTGATGTCAAACCCGGTCTGACGTGGGAAACCGTTGGACACGCCACCAAGGGATGTCACGGTGTCACGCAGCGCGCGGTCGTTCATGTCCAGAACCCGGCGCCATGTCACACGGCGTTCATCGATTTCCAGCTCATTGCCCCAATAGATGTGGTTGTCGATCATTGCGGACAACAGGTTATGGGCGGATGTGATCGCGTGGAAATCGCCTGTGAAATGCAGGTTCATTTCTTCCATCGGAACCACTTGGGCGTAGCCACCCCCGGCAGCACCACCTTTCATCCCAAAGTTCGGCCCAAGGGATGCTTCGCGGATACAGATCGCGGCGTTTTTGCCGATCGCATTCAGACCGTCACCCAGACCAACCGTGGTGGTGGTTTTGCCTTCCCCAGCCGGGGTAGGGTTGATCGCTGTCACCAGAATCAGTTTGCCGTTTTCGCGGTCCTGAACGGAATTGATAAAGTCCTGGCTGACCTTTGCTTTGTCATGGCCATAGGGCAGCAGGTGTTCGCTGGCGATGCCCAGTTTCGCACCAATCTCTTGGATCGGCTTTTTGTTGGCCTCGCGGGCGATCTCAATATCGGTCTTAAAGCTCATAACGTCGTTCCCTATTGGCACCGGTAGAAAAGAAACGGGTGCGTGTTCTGATGCGTTGTCTTATGCGTCCCCCAAGATGTAGCCGTCCGTCAATGGTCCGTGAAATTCTATAGCGACATTTTCACGACCAAAATCGTCAATTCCAGAAATGAGTTTCGTGGATAAGAAACCTGTGCACCGTTATGGGGTCATTTGTCCTGCCCCGGCACGTTGGACGGGCGCAGGCTGCGGGCTTTGCTATTTCTATAAAGTCAGCACAGCGCCTGACGCGCCTTAACTGGCGACAACCATAAATAACCGCCGAAACGGGAACACGACCCCCCCGTCGGATTGTCGCGGATATTGCGCAATCAACGCCGCATCATAGTGAGATATGAATTGCGCGGTCTCTGCATCAGAAAGTTTGGCCAGGATCGGGCGCATCGCGGTGGATTGGGTAAAATGGCGCACGGGGTGGCCTGCTGTCACGGGGACCAAACGTTGGTAATATTCGGTTTCCCAAATCTGCGTCGCACCCAGTTCTGACAGCATCGACATATATATGTCCGGCGTCGCCACCGGCGGGGACCAATAATCAAAGTTAAACCTGTCGGGAAACATCTGTTGCGCAAGATCGCGCAATAGATGATGGGACGGCGCCATAAACTGGCGTGGCATTTGCACAGCAAGCACGCCGCGCGGCGCAAGCATTTGAACAAGTCGGGCAAACAGGGCTGAGTGATCCGGCAACCAATGCAGCACGGCGTTGGAAAAAATCAATGCCGGGCGATCATGCGGCGACCAAAGCGCGATATCCGCCTGATCCAACCGGTGATACAGCCCCGTTTGGATGGCTTTGCCAATCATCGTTTCGGATTGTTCCACGCCTATTAATTTGCGACCCGGAAACCGCGTTTGCAGATCCGCCGCCGCAACGCCCGTGCCACACCCCAGATCAATCACATCCCCTTGCGGCAGGCTGGGCACCCGCGCCAGCAAATCCAGTGCTGGCTGCAATCGCAACGACCTGTACGCAGTATACTGGGTGGTATTCCAATCGGCTGATGTCATTTTTCCGCGCCTCACAATTTGGTATACAATTGCATACAAAGCAATCCAATCGCAACCCTGCTCAATCGACGACCGTCCTTTGTTCAGATGTCAAAAATTTGCCACCGCTGCAGGCATGAAAAACCCAGTCACCTAACTATTGGAAAAAACGATGTATCTAAGAGTTGCCCTTTGTTTGGCCCTCATCACCCCCACACATGCCTCTGCCTATGATTTCGGATTTGTCCGTGGCCCGGATTGGATGGATTCCTACCTGTTGGTCCTATTGGTTACGACCGTTTGTTTGATGGCGGCAACGCTGGTTTTTATACCGCTCGGCGCGTCGTTCAATGAAATGTACAAACTTTTTCAGGACTTCAGCAAAGTTGGCCGGATCACCTATGTCGCGTTTGGCGTGTCATTCGGTGCGTTGATGATCATGGTGTTCCTCGGCATGGGATTACAACGCGCCGCCGAAGCCGGGCTTTGATTTAATCAAGCCACATGATCCTGCACGATATTGATCGCTGCCCCGTGTTCTAACAGGGCCTTGGCGGCAATCGCCACCTGATTAAAGCCCCCGGTGGATTCAAGCGCACTGGCGGTGATTTCCGCGTCTGTGCCCCTAAATCCGCTTTCGGTGATGCGCATCACGGAGCCATCATCTGCGCTTTCAAATTCCCAGACCACTTGGGTAAATTGATCCTCATCGCCCCAGTCGATGATAATTTCGCGCGGTGCGATCGCGGATTTGACCCGCACCGTGATCGCATAGGCGTCTGTGTCTGTCCCCAAATACCACAACACGTCTTTGCCCGTTTCCAATTGGCCGCGGGCCTTGGGGAACCAAAACTTTGTCATGATTTCAGGGTCGGCAAAAGCGTCGTAAACGGCACTGACGGGACGACGGATGAACACTTTGGCGGTGGCACATGGGTTTGTCATGCCAACAGCATAACAGCGGCCACATTCCCGATCCAGACGCGCATCAAACCCCAAAACCAAAAACGGCCGGGTTACCCCAGCCGTTTCTTTGTTTCGGACCTGACGCGTGATTACGCGCTTGGCTCTGGCTCCATGTCGCCATCAGATTTTGGTTTCTTTGGCTTGGTTTTGGGTACCGCGGTCACAGAAGGCGCATTGCCAGAATCCGAATGCGTGTCATCATCATCAGATTTCAGCGGCTCACCGGCCATGACCCGTTTGATTTCGTCACCCGTCAGGGTTTCATATTCCAACAGACCCTGCGCCAGACGTTCGAACTCAACCGAATATTCTTCGATCAGACGATAGGCTTCGTTATAGCCCTCATCGATAAAGCGTTTCACTTCTTCTTCGATCATTTCTTTGGTGCTGGCCGACACTGAAAAACCAGCCGTGTTGCCGGAATAGCCTTCGGCTGCTTCTGCGTAATCGATGTTGCCGACCTTGTCGGACATGCCATACCGCATCACCATGGATCGCGCTAAAGCGCTGGCCTGCTGGATATCACCAACCGGACCCGATGATACACTTTCGGCGCCGTATTTCCAGATTTCTGCCGCTTTGCCCGCCATGGTCATGGCAATACGCTCTTCGGCTTCGTCTTTGAACATTTGCAGCTTGTCCATTTCAGGCAGGCTCATCACCATACCCAAGGCCCCGCCGCGCGGAATGATCGTCGCCTTATAAACCGGATCACATTTGGGCAATTTAATCCCAACCAGCGCATGGCCAGCCTCGTGATAGGCGGTCTTTTCTTTCTGATCATCGGTCAGAACCATGGATCGCCGTTCCGCGCCCATCATCACTTTGTCTTTGGCCTGTTCAAAGTCCAGCATCGTCACAAAGCGTCGCCCGATCCGGGCGGCCATCAACGCGGCTTCGTTCACGAGGTTGGCCAGATCCGCACCGGAAAAACCGGGGGTCCCACGGGCAATGATGCGCAGATCTACATCAGGGCCCAGTGGCACTTTGCGGGCATGCACGCCAAGGATTTTGTCGCGCCCTTTGATATCTGGGTTGGGCACCGTCACCTGACGGTCAAACCGACCCGGACGCAGCAAAGCCGGGTCCAAAACATCACGGCGGTTGGTGGCAGCAACGATAATGATGCCTTCATTGGCCTCAAAGCCGTCCATTTCCACCAGCAATTGATTCAATGTCTGTTCGCGTTCGTCATTGCCACCGCCAATGCCCACACCACGGGCCCGGCCCACAGCGTCGATTTCATCGATGAACAAAATACATGGCGCGTTTTTCTTGGCCTGTTCAAACATGTCGCGCACACGGGATGCACCCACACCGACGAACATTTCCACAAAGTCAGACCCCGAAATGGTAAAGAACGGCACGCCCGCTTCGCCTGCAATGGCACGCGCCAGCAACGTTTTACCGGTCCCCGGAGGGCCCACCAGCAACGCGCCTTTGGGGATTTTCCCGCCAAGACGGCTGAATTTCTGTGGATTGCGTAGGAATTCGACGATCTCTTCCAGCTCTTCTTTGGCTTCGTCGATCCCGGCCACATCGTCAAACGTGACACGACCGTTTTTCTCGGTCAGTAGTTTGGCCTTGGATTTGCCAAAGCCCATCGCGCCGCCTTTGCCGCCGCCCTGCATCCGGTTCATGAAATAGATCCAGACACCGATCAGCAGCAAGAAGGGCAACAGCCCAAGGATGAAGGTTGCGAAACCGTTCTGCTCTTGGGCTTCGGCGCGCACAGGAATGTCGTTGGCGATCAGCATGTCGGTGACTTTGGCGTCATCCGGGCGGATCGTGACATAGGCATCGCCGCCCGTTGTGACATAGCGCAATTGTTCGCCATCCAGCACAACTTGGGTCACGGTGCCATTATCGACAGCCTCAACAAAATCGGAATACGTCCGCGCGGTCGAAGACGTCGTGCCTTGCCCTCCGCTGAACAGATTGAAAAGCGCGAGGATCAACAAGAAGAGGACGACCCAGAAAGCCAGATTACGTGCGTTGCCCAAAGGAGGCTCCTATAGAATTATTTGCGGGCGCGCGTGGGGCGCGCCGACCACCTGTCTAAAATAAGGGTTTGTGCGCGTACTTCAATGCGAAAGCAGGAACGAGTTGAAATCCGTGGCAATCTGCGCCGTCCAATTGGGATTTAACCCCGCCAAAGGGGCCGCAATCAGGGTTTCACCCTGCCAAATCGCCGGCGACGCCATCAAAGATTTGCGCGGCAAACCAGAATCACGCCAGTTCGGACATTGCGAAACCGCCTCTGCGAGGGGGGCGATGTGGACAATCCCCTGGGTATCCGGCGACGCCAATACGCCCGATATGCGCCACCGCCCGTCCCAGATCGCAAATTGTGCGCTGATTGGATTACACTCGATCTTTTCTTCAGCCACGGCGTTAAATTCCCGGCTTAACCTCAGGGTCCCGTCCCGTTGTGGCGAAAACAGCACCCCGCCCAATGTGCGCGCTTTGCCCTGTTGGGCCGTCGCAACCGCATCCTGCAGCGCCTCTAGGCGGGGGCGATAATCGGCATTGCTGATCCATTGCACAGCCGCAGCCATCACCCGCGGTTCCGTATCCGAATGATGCAATCGCAAGGCAGGCAGATCAAAAATGAGATCCCCAAAATCCTGCGTGACGTGGTTCTGTGCAAAGTCATGCGCCGCCATAGACAGCGCCGTTTTCGCCTTTTTCATATGTGAAACGGTCTGCAAAATCCGTGTTTGGGTCAATCCCAATGTTTCCAACTGCGCCCGCATTTGACGGGCTTTGACCCGATCAAATTGGGTATCGTCATTGGACGGATCATCGACCCAATCAATGTTTTGATCCTGCAAAAAATCACGCAATTCTTGCCGGGATGTGTTCAGCAATGGGCGGTGAAACAGCCCCGAATCCGGCGACATCCCCGCCAAACCATCCACCCCGGACCCACGCGCCAACCGCATCAAAAACGTTTCGGCCTGATCATCCGCAGTATGGCCCAGCAACACGCGCGCTACACCGTGGGCATTGGCCCAGTTTGTGATCAAATCATAGCGGGCGTTGCGGGCTGCGGCCTGCAAATTCCCCTGCCCCGACCAGTTTTCCCAATTGAGAATAGTGTGGGAAATGTTCCGGGATTTGCAAAACTGACCAACGGTTTCGGCTTCTTGTGCGGCCTCGGCGCGCAATCCGTGATCGACCGTCACGGCCATGATATCCTGCCCGGATTTCTGCCCCGCAATATGCGCCATCTGAAGCAGTGCCATACTGTCGCCACCACCAGACACGGCGATACCAATCAATCCGTTTTGTGAATGAACCGCGTGGGCGTCGCAAAAGGCGTCAACCGCCGCTTGCCCGGTTAGTTGCATCCCAGATTGGCCCGCGCAGATTGCGCATCCATGGCCGCTTCGGAACTTGGGAAACGGGTGACCACTTCGCTTAGGGTGATGCAGGCATCCTGTTGTTGACCAAGCGCACCTAGTGACGCGCCCAGCTTAAACAACGCATCCGGTGCGCGCGTCCCTTCTGGGGCGCCACTAAACGCATCCAAATAGGCCCGCGCCGCATTGGTCATTTCCCCAAGACTTTCAAACGCTTCGCCGCGCAGATAGTCCGCTTCGGGGGCCAAATGGCCGCCGGGATAGGTCACGTTAAACGTGGCAAACTGGTCCGCGGCAGACCGGTAATCCCCCGCCTCAAAGGCGGATTTGGCAGCGTCAAAATCGGCACGTTCCCCGACGGCCAGAACCGGCCCGTTTTGTGTCGGCGCATCAGCCACAGGCACGCTGGTATCATTGTCGATCCCACCCAAAGACGGCGTGTCGCCCAATGCCGCAATGTCGCAAACCGTTTCCAGTTCACATAGACGGAATTCCAGATCGCCGATCCGGTTGGTCCCGTCGCGGGTGATGCGATTGATGCGAAATTCCAGCTCTTCGGTTTTGCCGGTCAGGCGCTGCAATTCGCCTTCGATGGCGGTCAACCGTTCCAGCGCAGACCCGGCCCCAGCAGCATTTTGCGGGGTTCCGGTTGTGTTCAGCTCACCTTTGAGGCGCTGAATTTCCACGTAAAGCACCGTCAATTCCTGACGGATATCCGCCAGGGTCTGATCGTTTGCATCCTGCGCCATGGCCGGGCCAGACAGCCCGGCAATCAAAGCCAAAGTCCCCAAAATCCGCATCATTTTCCCCGCATCATCACCGCTGATTTAGCTCAGCGAGCCAATCGAAATCACCGTCACAGACCGACGGTTTTCTGCATAGCAGGATTCCGCAGAACAAACAGCCGCCGGGCGTTCTTTGCCGTAGCTGATCGTGCGAATGCGGTTCGATGGAACGCCTTTGGACACCAGATATTCCCGCACAGCATTGGACCGGCGCGCCCCAAGCGCGAGGTTATATTCCCGTGTGCCCTGTTCATCGGCGTGGCCTTCGATCACGGCCAGATAATCCGAATTGGTCAACAGCCACTGGGCCTGTCCGTCCAGAATGCCCATCGCGGTTGGGGTCAATGTGGATTGATCCACCGGAAACAGCACCCGATCGCCAATGGTTTGGCTGAAATATTGCGGCGTTGCCGGATCAGACGCCGGATTGATCGGCGCAACCGGCACATTGGCGCCAGCGGGCGATAGATTTGTGCTGCTGTCTTCGCCAAAGCGGTTGGGATTGGTACAGGCCGAAACGGCCAGTGCGGAAATCAGCACGCCTGCTTTGATAAGGGTGTTCATGGTTAATATCCTGTATGCGTTTTCTTGTTAGGGCCTATTTATCATGACGTGGCCCGGCCTGCCTATAGATTATCTGTGCATTAGTTCTGCAAAGGACCCCATGACGGATCAGAGGCAAATCCAGGCGTTGAGACACGACGTAAATTGCGCCCCGACACATCCACAGAATAAAGCGACGGACCACCGGTCGCCCCCAGCGTTTCGCGGGTAAACATCACCACGCGACCATTGGGGGACCAGCTTGGACCTTCGTCCAGTGGGGAATTGGTTAACACCCGTTCACCGGACCCATCTGTGCGCATTACGCCGATATGAAACCGGCCTTCGCTTTGACGGGTAAAGGCAATCAGATCCCCACGTGGCGACCAAACCGGGCTGCCGTAACGGCCGCTTTCGAACGAAATTCTTCTGGCTTCTCCGCCACTTGCGGACATGATGTACAATTGCTGCGTGCCAGAACGATCACTTTCAAACACGATCTGCGACCCGTCCGGGCTAAAGCTGGGCGCGGTTTCGATGGACGGCGCTGATGTCAGGCGCTGATGCTGCCCCGTGGCCAGATCGGTGCGCCAGATATCGGTATTGCCACCAGATGCCAGTGAATAAATCACCTGACGCCCATCGCGGCTGAACCGAGGGCTAAACGCCATTTCACCCGGTTGGGTCGTCAATTGCTGCCGGGTGACGCTGCCAACATCCAGCACATTGATGCGCGGAAAACCGCTTTCATAGCTGGTATAAAGGACCCGATCACCGTTTGGCGAAAACCGAGGGGCCAAAACAATAGCACCGCTATCGGTGAGGTATTGCAGGTTTTCACCGTCAAAATCCATGATTGCCAAGCGTTTGCGACGGTCATCTTTGGGGCCTGTTTCGCCCACCATCACAACGCGGCTGTCAAAATATCCGGTTTCACCCGTGATCCGCGAATAGACCTGATCGGCCACTTTGTGCCCCATGCGACGCCAGCCATCGGTGGTGCCAACCAATTGCTGACCGCTGCCCATTTCTTCGCCCAGAAACACGTCATGCAGGCGGAATTTCACTACAACCTGACCGCCCTGAACCGCCACGGCCCCAGTGATCAGCGCCTGTGTGTTGATCGCGCGCCAATCGGTAAAGGCCACCGGTTGCGCAAAACTGTTATGCTGCGAAATGAAGGCACTGGACGGCACCGGACGAAACAGGCCGGTTCCAGCCAAATCCTGCGCGATCACTTGGGCGATCTGCTGCGCCATTGCTTCGGCACCGGGGGTTTCGACCTCAAATGCGGGAATGGCAAACGGCATGGGTTCTGACACCCCGCGATCCAATTCCAGCCGCAAAGGTTCGGCAAACACGGCCGGGCTGGCCAATGTCATCACCGCAACCCCAAAGGCGCTAAGAAGGCGTTTCAAATGTCTCATTTCGGGACCTCATGGATCGGGGTCATTTGCTGTATCTTGCAAGGCAAAGCCGGGCTTGTCAGCAGGGAAAAATTGAGTAAGCGGATCATTTCTGGTCTCATAGGCGTTGCACCGCCTCTGGTCCGTTAAAGATCATTTCGACGTCTCGCCATTGTTCGTATTTTTCTGGCGGCAATTGATATCCATCGCGCTGGCAGGAAATAATGGCGCGTTTGGCGCGGGTAAAGGCCGTTGTGACCGCGCTTTGATCCCCGCCCTGAGATGAAATCAGGCGCATCGGCCCCGACACCATCCCGTTGATATCAAGCGAAAACCCAACCACGACCACGACCTGCGACGCCGGTGAACCGGAATCGATGGCCCAGCAGCGTTGTGCGGCCACTTTGAACCCTTCCAATTCGGTGCCCGTCAACGGTGGGCCGTCTTGCCCGGCATTTGCCACCGGGTTGGAATTGGCTTCGGCCACGGCATTGGCAATGGCGTCGGCCACATCGTCAGCTGGATCGTCTGACACATCAGACGCCACATCGGTTGCCGGTTCAGGGCGCGTCGCACGTGGTGGGCGCGGCGAGGATTGCGGCGCAAGTGACGCGCTGGCCGGTTCGGAATCGTCGTTCAGAACTTCGGTGCTGGCTTCTTCTTGGGCGGTGGCTTCGTTGTTTTCTTCGGCCACATCCGGTGTCACCGCATCGGGCGATGTTGCGGTTTGGTCGATATCTGCGATCTGCACATCCGGCTCGGATGGTGCCACAGCTTCGGGGGCAACACGGGGGGCGGGTCGCGCGCGCGGGCGCAGGGATGCGGTCAAATCAGGGGTTGGCGGCACAAAGACCGGCACATCCGGCGCGGGCGGCGTGGGGGGTGCAGTTTCCTGAACCTGCTCTACCGGTTGGGGGGCAGGTTCGGGCGGGGTTAATTCCTGTTCCGGCGCAGGTGGCGGGGCCACGGGCGCGGGTTGTTCCACAGGCTCTGGCGGGGTTTCAACCACCGGCGCGGGGGGCTGTTCAACAGGATCAGGTGTTTCCAATGACGGCGTTTCGATCAACGGCGCGTCTGGCTCCAGACCTTGGGTCATGGCGGCAAATTGTTCGCCGCTGATCACGGACACATCCGCCACTTCGAAATCAAGCGGTTCGCTGGACAATCCCCAGCCAAGCACCAACCAAGTGAGCAATCCCACATGACCGATCCCCGAGATATAAGAGCCTGCGCTCATCGTTTACCCGTCGCTGCCATCCAAAGAGGGCCCGCCAATATCCGTCACCAGACCGATATTATTGAACCCAGCCGCATTTAACGCGCCCATGATTGTGGCCACTTCGGTCCACGCATTGGCCCCATCCGCGCGTAAAAACACCCGGTCCGAGCTGCGTTCAGAGGCAATAGCGCGCAATTTGGGAATAAATTCGTCGCGATTGGTTGGGGTGGTCATGATCATGATTTCCCCCTCTGCCGTTAGGGTGATGGTCAGCGGATCCTCTTGTTCGCTGGGCAAAGCGCTGGCGGCGGTTTCCGGCAATTCCACCGGCACCCCAACCGTCAACAATGGCGCCGCCACCATAAATATGATCAGCAAAACCAGCATCACATCCACAAAAGGCGTGACGTTGATTTCCGCCATTGGCTGAGTGCGTTTGCGACGACGACGGCGACCACCGCCCCCATCGCCACCAGATTTCATGACACCTGCGCCCATGACTTAGCTGTCCAACTGACGCGACAGGATCGTGGCGAACTCATCGGCAAAGGCTTCGTAGCCGCCAACAATGCGATCACTGTCCGCGCTGAGTTTGTTATAGAAAATAACCGCCGGGATCGCCGCCAACAGGCCCAGACCGGTCGCCAACAGCGCCTCAGCAATACCCGGTGCCACAACGGCCAAATTGGTGTTTTGCTGTTCGGCGATTTCGATGAACGCGTTCATGATGCCCCAAACGGTGCCGAACAACCCGACAAATGGCGCGGTGGACCCAACGGTGGCCAGCACCGGCAGACCTTTTTGCAGCTCGCCGGTTTCCTTGGCGATGGCCACATCCATAGATCGGTCGATGCGCGCCTGAGCGCCGGCAATCAACGCGCCATCCTGACGGTGGGACCGACGCCATTCGGTCATCCCGGCGGCAAAAATCCGTTCAGACCGCCCGCCCGGCTGTGCGCCGATTTTATCAAACAACGCATCCAGCGGTTCGCCGGACCAGAACGCCTGATCAAAACGGGCCGCTTCGGCGCGGGCTTTGCGATATTGGATCATTTTGTCCACGACCACAGCCCAGCACCATCCCGAGGCGCAGATCAGCATGATCATGACAAATTTTACGGTAAGTGTGGCGCGCGCGAATAGCGCCCACATCGTGAAGTCGGTTGCTGCTTCCATTTGCCTGCTCGTTATCCCGGCCCATTTTGGGCATTATTACCCAACTCGTAGCGCATCTTTACGGGGAAATCCAACGAAAGCCGCGTCACGAAGGTGTCAGAGCCGCAATTTCGGCGTAAATCGCAGCTTTTCAGTGCAATTGTCGGCGAATACTCGCCGGAAGCCGCGCCGGAGCCCCGTTTTCGTTTATGGCCACCACGGTGACAAGCGCGGAAAACAGGACCTCGCCATCGCGTTTGACCTCTTGGCGGCAAATCATCCGCACCCCGGTCATTTGTTCCAACGTGGTTTCCACCACCAATTCGTCATCAAATTTCGCCGGTGCCAGATAATCTGCCTCTACCCGGCGCACCGCGAACACTATCCCGTCTTCGTCGCGCAAGGCCGCCTGATCGATCCCCTGATCGCGCACCCATTCCGTGCGCCCCCGTTCAATGAACTTCAGGTAATTGGCGTAATACACGATCCCAGCCAGATCGGTGTCTTCGTAATAAACGCGCACAGGGAATTTATGGGTCATATCACACGCCTTATTATTTTCGGTGACGTTCCATCAGAAACTTAGAATTGCTGCACTTCACATCATACAACTTAACGTTGGCAGCGTGATCTGCAAGCGCTTGGGCCACTGAGTCAGCACATTCTTGACTGACTTTTTGCCCCAACAAAACCTCGGCCAATTCGAATTGTTCAGTCATATCGTAGAAATATAGAAAGCGACCGTTCATCGATACGCGAACAGCACGACCCAGGGTGTCAAAAAAGCGGAACTCTTCTTCGTAATGCCAAAAATCAGCCTTCGTCCGTGTCATCTTCTTCAGAAATGAAACTGAGAGCTTTGTTTGACCACTTTCAATGCTCTTGCCGTCCAGTTTTTCCGTTACGTATTCAACCTCACGCAATTTACCTTCGTCAATGTCCGTCTTTCGACGGTATCCCAAAACAATCCCGTGATGACTTTGGGCGTAATGCGCCCACATCAATGGGTGGTTCCATTTGGCGCTAAAGCAAATGAACCCAAATTTATTCGCATAGGTTGTCCTGTTTTCTTCCCAAAAGGACTGGGTTTGTGAAAAATCCGCCACTCCCGAAAATTCAAACGGATCATTCAGTTGATCCAGTCGCGACAGCTTGAGGCGATGATCACGGATTGCGTCCAATCCATAGCCCGCAGAAATGAAGTGATAAAGAACCTCTGGATCGCTCAAGCCATCCCCCCTATCCGCGCTGACAGCCGCAGTGAATGGGTGGCATCTTGGGCCACCGACGGCATGACCGGATCATAGGCGGCGCGGATCACGTTGGCGATTTCGGGGCGCAGCACGGCATTGCCATCCAGCAAGGCCAGCGGTGATTGATCGTCAAACGCAGTGTCGGACCACAACAGGATCGATTGCACGGCCTGCCCCAACGCCAATGTATCGGCGGGCAGATCGGCCAAGGCCCCTGCCATGCGCAGGAACACAAAATTCGCTTTGATTGCGCCGTTTTCTTCGAACCGAAAGGCACGATATTGCAGCGCATCCGCGGATTTCAACCGTGCCACCAAGGGCGTCAGATCCGGGATCAACCGATCCAGATCCGGTACGTCCAGCAATTCATCCCAGTCGGAAAAGAAAAAGAACATCAAATTGGTGCCCAGTTCCGGGTCCGTTTCGGCCATTTGATGCCCGGCCAAGGTCACAACCGCTTCGATCGCGCCTTTGATGATGGGCAATGTTGCCTCATCCACTCCAAACACAACCGGCACAATCGGGCGTTCCCAGCGGGCACATAAATAGGTGCCATCCGCCCGCGTAAACAATTTGGATATCTGATCTGTCATGTCGCACCCGTTTTTTATTGGCAAATAGTCCCGCTGGTGGCCTAAAATCGAATGCTTCCTAGGTCAACCAAACAGGTCACCTTCGGATTTCTTTGGAGCGTCCAGCCCCAGATGGCGCCACGCCGCCTGTGCCAGCATCCGCCCGCGCGGTGTGCGCTGGATCAATCCCTGTTGCAGCAAAAACGGCTCGATCACTTCTTCTAGTGCGTCGCGGCTTTCGCTCAGGGCGGCCGACATGGTTTCGATCCCCACCGGCCCGCCGCCATAGCTTTCGGCGATCAGGCGCAGATAACGTCGATCCGCCCCATCCAGCCCCAGATGATCCACCCCCAACCGGGTCAGCGCCCCATCGGCCAGCGCCTGTGTCACCAGCCCGTCGCCTTCGACGACCGCGAAATCCACCACGCGACGCAACAGACGACCAGCGATCCGGGGCGTGCCGCGGGCGCGTTTGGCGATTTCGCGCGCGCCGTCATCATCTGCCGGGCATCCCATCAGCCGCGCCCCGCGTGATACGATGTCATGCAATTCGTCCACGGTGTAAAATTCCAGCCGGGTCGGAATGCCGAACCGATCCCTCAGCGGCGTGGTCAACAGGCCCAACCGCGTGGTCGCCCCCACCAACGTAAAGGGCTGCAATTCGATCCGCACCGTGCGTGCGGCCGGGCCTTCACCGATCACCAGATCCAGCTCAAAATCTTCGAGCGCGGGATAGAGGATTTCCTCAACCACCGGGTTCAGACGGTGGATTTCATCAATGAACAACACGTCGTTGGCTTCGAGGTTGGTCAGGATCGCGGCCAGATCCCCGGCCTTGGCCAAAACCGGCCCCGACGTCATGCGAAACCCGACCCCCAATTCACGTGCCACGATTTGCGCCAGGGTGGTTTTGCCCAATCCCGGTGGGCCGTGAAACAGGGTGTGGTCCATCGCTTCGCCACGTTTTTTGGCGCTTTCGATAAAAACCCGCAAATTGGCGCGCGCTGCCTTTTGGCCGATAAATTCATCAAGCCCCTGCGGGCGCAATGCACGGTCATTGTCCTGAGGTTGTTCCTGGGGGCGCAGATTGGGATCAGATTCCATCATTTAGCCCTTTGGTGCCAGCAATTTCAGCGCCGCCCGGATCAACCCGGATGTATCCAGATCGGGGGTGTCGCCCAAAGCTTCGGCGACCGCGCTGGCCGCATCGCCGGGCGCATAGCCCAGATTGGTCAGGGCGGATAACGCTTCGGGTTGGGCCATATTGGTGGCTTTGGCCGGTTTCGACTTGGGTTTGTCAGCCACATCGATCACGTCGTCGTCCAAATCCGCGCCGTCCTTCATGGCAGTGGCCAGATTACCGCCCATGGCCATCACGGCGGGGGCTTTGTCTTTCAATTCGTTGACCACACGTTGGGCGATCTTTGGCCCCACGCCTTTGGCCTTGGCGACGGTGTTCCAATCCCCCAGCGCAATGGCCCGGCTGACCTGATCAGGGCCCAATGTGCCCAAGATCGCCATCGACGCCTTTGCGCCAATGCCCTGCACCGACACCAGCAGGCGGTGCCATTCCTTTTCGACCAGCGACGGAAAGCCGAACAATTGCATCAGATCTTCGCGCACCAGCATTTCCGTATAAAGCGACACGACTTCGCCGTTACCGGGCAGCCCGGCCATAACCCGATCGGACACATAGACGATATAGCCCACGCCGCGCACATCAATCAGGATGTGATCGCTGGCGCGGTATTCCAGACGGCCTGTCAGTTTGCCAATCATGCGGTTGCCTTTCGGATTGCGCGTTCCATCTGGCCCGCTGATTGCATGTTATGGGCATGACAGATCGCAATGGCCAGCGCATCCGCGGCATCCGCCCCGGCAATCTCAACACCGGGCAATTGCAGCCGCACCATATGGTCCACTTGTTTCTTATCCGCATGGCCCACGCCCACCACAGTTTTTTTGACCGCGTTAGGGGCATATTCGCCGATGCTGATCCCGGCCTGCGCAGGCACCAACAGGGCCATGCCCCGCGCCTGCCCCAGTTTCAGGGTCGCGACCGCGTCTTTGTTAACGAAAGTCTGTTCCACGGCGGCCGTGGTGGGCTGATAGGTGGTCAGCACGTCGGTCAGTTGGGTGTGCAGGGATAACAGCCGCGACGCCAGATCGCCGGTTTTTGAATGGCAAATCCCATTGGCCACATGGGTCAGCTTGGATCCGGCCACATCGATGATTCCCCATCCCATGTTCCGCAACCCGGGATCGATTCCCATTACACGCATGATTTGCCCCTGTTTGGTCGTTTTTTCATTGTTCGCTCACAATTAGCACAAAACGCGAACATATTCCTAGCCCCCGCGAACAGGCGCAGAAATATCACACTTTTTCTGCAATGCAGCAAAAGCGACGTCGCCAAGTCGGGAATTGCGGTTAATTCCCATTAATAACAGTCGCTTTCACCCATTTCCGGTCGCAAAATGCACATGCAATTAGCGCATATCACCCATGCGATTATTCTGCTGGTGCATCATTGCCAGGACGCCTAAATGATGATCATCGAATACAGCATAACGCCTTTTTTTCGGGCGTTACGAAAACCGCAGAAAATAAAAGGAACAAGGCCATGGCCGTTTTTGAAACTACCCGTCCCGCAGCTATCGCGCCGCGCTCCGCAGGCTTCTTCGCCCAAATCGTTGGCGCATTTGCCGCTTGGAACGACGCACGCATCACACGCAACGCTCTGTCCAAATTGTCTGCACGTGAACTTGAAGACATCGGTCTGGTTCGCGGTGACATCGACCGTATCGCCAGCAGCGATTACTACTAATTTTCAATTGGACCTCCCTGTCTAATGCAAAGGCCGCACCCATCACTGGGCGCGGCCTTTTTGTTTGTTCAACGGGCATGCCGAGGAGGATCAGCAAACCCGTTAGAACAATCCGTTACACTGTGCCCCGTGGGGGGCGGTTGTTTTCTTTGGTGAAAATCATCCCATCCAGCAATTCCGACAATTCTGGCCGCGCAGAGGGCCCGTTGGACAGCGCAATCAACAACAGGCTGCCATCCGGGCGGATCACATAGGTCCCCGGTTCGGCAAAGCGACGGTTGGTTTCCGCATCTGACAATGGGTCCGTGACATATAGGCCCAGCGTTTCCATCTGGGTTTCGCTCAGGTCATAGCCCAGATCAAAGTCCCAGCCGAATGCACCCTTGTCAGCCTGCGCCTTTTCCAACGGGTCCGCAGACACAACAGCCACGTCGAACCCGGCGGCGGTCCAATCCCCCAACATTCCGTTCAGGATGTTGAGGTAATTTTTGCATCTGGGGCAATGTTTGCCGCGATAGACCACAAACAAGGTCCAGTTTGGTCTGTTGCCGCCGACAGTGACCGTGCCGCCCCCCACTTTGGGGAATGACATAGGGGCCAGAATACTGCCGGGGATGGGTTTTGGTGTGGGCATTGATATGCCTTCCTTTCAGTGAGGTGGGGATCAGCCCAGCAGTGAGGGCAACCAGAGGGAAATGGCCGGCACATAAGTGACCAAAATCAGCGTCACCAGAATGGCCAGATAGAAGGGCCAGATGGATTTTAGCGCCTGTTCGATTTTGATTTTACCAACGGCGCAGCCAACAAACAGGCAGGTTCCGACGGGCGGTGTGCACAGGCCCAGACCCAGATTGACCAACATCATGATGCCAAATTGGGTTGGGTCCATGCCCAAACCTTTGGCAATGGGCAGGAAAATCGGCGTGCAGATCAGGATCAACGCGGCCATGTCCATGATCATGCCCAACACCAGCAGGATCACGTTGATCATCAGCAGGATCATGATCGGATTGTCGGAAATCGACACCAACAGATCGCTCAGCTTGGCGGGCACTTGGTAGAGGGCCAGCAAATAGGCAAACGACGACGCAAAGGCGATCAGGATCATCACCATCGCCGTTGTCCGCACAGCCCCCGTGACGGCCAGAACAAACGCATTCCACGACAGGGATTTGTAGTAGAATTTGGTCAGCAGCAGCGCATAAAGCGCGCCAAATGCACCGGATTCAGTGACGGTGAACACACCGGACAACGTTCCGCCAACGATGATCACCGCGGTGATAAATCCGGGGATCGCGTCCATGGCACTGCGGCCCACTTCGGTCCAACCGGGAAAAGGTTCGGCGGGATATTTATGTTTCACCGACAGGACATAGGCGGCGACGGCGATGCTGAGGCACATCAGAATGCCCGGCACCACACCGGCCAAGAACAGCTTGGAAATCGACAGACCACCACCGGCGGCCACGGCGAAAATGATCATGTTGTGGCTGGGGGGAATGACGATCCCGGCGATGGATGATGTCACGGTGACGTTGACCGCAAAATCGGGCCGGTAACCGCGTTCTTTCATCACCGGCACCAACAGCGATCCCAGCGCCGAAATGTCGGCCACGGCTGATCCTGAAATGCCACCAAACAGCATGGATGAGAAAATGTTGACCATGGCCAAGCCACCTTTTAGGTGCCCCACCAGCGCCGCGGCCAATTTCACCAGCCGCTGCGCGATCCCGCCATGCAGCATGATTTCGCCCGCAAACACAAAAAACGGGATGGCCAGCAATGAGAAAACCGAAACCCCAGCCGTGGCCCGCTGGAACGTGATCAACATCGGGAAACCTTCGAACCAAAACGCGGATGCGGCGGCAATCCCCATCGCAAACGCGACCGGCATTCCGACGACAACCAACAGGCCGAAAACAAGGAGAAGTATCATGAGGCCCATGGTTAAGCGTCCAGTTCTTGAGGAATGAGCTGCCAATCGGCAAAGGTGAGAATGCGCAAAACGGCGCGCGCGCCTGCAAACAAAAAGATCAACAAACCACAGGATGTAATGGCCAAGGTGCGAAAACTTTCTGGGATATCCAGCATCGGCAACAACGTGTCCCAGCCAAAAATCATCAACGTCACACCGGCCAAAAACATCACCGCCCCAAAGGCCGACAGGACAAAATCGATGAGGATCATCAGGACTTTTTGCACGCCATTTGGCATCAGATCACGAAACAGGCTGACCCCCAGATGGGTGTTTTCCTTGATCCCGGCGGCGGCACCCACAAAGGCGATGTAACAGATCAACAAAAGCGCCAATTGTTCGACCCAGGTGGGCGTAACGTTCAGCACATAGCGTCCAAACACCAGCCAGCCAAAGGTGATGATCAAAGTGACCAGGGCGATGGATGCACATAAAATGCAGGCCGCCCGAATGATGTCTAGCGAAGCTTCGAGCCTCTGAAATTTGGATGAATGCCCCACGATCAGGGTCCCCTTTTCGTTGGTGTCTGATCGCCGCAGCAATGGGACACCGAAATAATGAAGGCCCGCCCATAAAATGAACGGGCCTTGTTTTTCGTTGTGGTGGATTTAGTCGGCGTTGCGGATCATGTTGACCAGCTCAACCAGATCTGGGTTTGCCGCCAGGAATGCGTCGTAAACCGGGCCCATCGCATCCTGGAACGGGGCTTTGTCGGCGACGGTGTTGACGGTTGTGCCACCGGCTTGCACGATTTCCATGCTGGCCGCTTCGCGTTCCTGCCACAGCTCGCGCTGCATTTCGGCACTGGCTTGACCGGCCTCTTTCAGAATGTCCTGCTGCTCGGGTGTCAAAGTTTCCCACGTTTTCAGGCTCATGCACAGACATTCAGGAATGATCAGGTGTTCGGTCAATGAATAGAACTGCGCCACCTCAAAGTGGTTGGTCGATTCATAAGAGGGTGGGTTGTTTTCCGCACCGTCCACAACACCGGTTTTGATCGATTGGTACACTTCGCCAAATGCCATGGGTGTTGCGTTTCCATCCATCGCTTCGACCATGCCAACAAACAGATCGTTGCTCATGACGCGCACTTTCAGGCCTTCGACGTCGGCAGGTGTGTTGATCGCACGCACCGAATTGTAAAAGGACCGCGCACCGGCGTCATACCAGCCCAGTGGAACGATGCCTTTTTCGATCATGCCCGCGCCGATGGCTTCGCCGACTTCACCATCCATCAATTCATACATCTGAGGGATGGATTTAAAGATGAAGGGCAGCGAAACAACGTTGGTTTCCGGGATCGACTGCCCCATCGGCCCAAGGCTGAATTCACCAAAGTCGATCACACCCAAACGGATCTGTTCAATCGCGTCAGGCTGGCTGCCCAGAACGCCGTTGTGATAAATCTGACCGGTGATTTCGCCATTTGTGCGCTCGGCCACTTCGGACATGAAAAATTCCATGGCGATGGAAACCGGGTAATCCTCAACGTGGATATTCCAGCCGCGCAATTCGTTGGCTTGGGCAGATACCCCCGCCAGCGCCATGGTCCCGGCCGTAACCGCACCCAAAATGGATTTCTTGAACGTTTCGTGTTTCATGACTTGATCCTCCCTGATCATTCATTTGGCCACTGGGCCAATCTTGCAGGCCTTCCAACAGGTAGGCCGTTTACAACTTTTTACATATTAAGTTGATTTGTTTTTAGTTGTCAAAATTTAATTTTCAAGAGGGCGGAACGCTGGTTTTTGAACGGATGAAATGGGGAATTTACGTTCAAAACTATGCGCCGGAAAAATCAAACCACAGGTCATCACACTGACAATATTAAATATATCAAGAATCAGCTTGCGAAAACCAAAGCAAACAACCTTAAGTTGAAATTTGTAATATTTATAATTGAGACGGCGATAGATCAAAGAGTTCCAAGAGCGAAACCCGAAGAATCTCGCGCCTATCCCTGTCTGGGGTTTACAAATTTGTCATGGGGATTCTTGGACCAAAACGAACAAACCCCTGCCGCAAATGGATGCGCAGGGGTTATGTCGGTTTTGTCGTCGGGGCAGCGCAAGGCGCCCCAGATATACGCAATGATCCGGGAACTCGGATCGCCGGTCAGGCTTTAGGCGGCAAAAGACGCGATTTGTTGGGCAACCCACAGGGTTGCGGGGTCCAGCTGCATCAGAAATCCGCCGACCTGATCCACAGTGTTTTCTGTGTTCAGATTGGCCAGCCGTTCTTCGTAGGCGGCGGTCCCTAAACGGTGAACAACAACGGCCTTAAAGACAATAAACCCAGCGGCAAGAAGAAGTAAGGATTTCAGCGGAAACCGGGGCATCGAAAGCCATTTTCGACGGGACACAATCAACCCGTCTTTGCCGATCTTATGGCGCGACCGCCCGGTTGACAGGCGATCATGGTCTTTGGCGATCCGGCGCAGGCGCTGATCGAAATCTGTTGTGCTGAAAGACATGGCACACTCCGTTCATGGCCCCCACCGTGAACAGAACAAATGTAGAATCAAAATGTGGCAAAGTCGAGGATTCCGCGAATTTTGCCCCGAAATGGCCTTATTTCGCTCAAATTTTATTCAAAATGAGCGTGGTCCATTCACCAATCTGATTGTTTTCAACCAGATTAAATCCATTCTGTGCATAAACCGCGATGATCTCATCCGCTTGTTCATTCAGCAAACCAGACAGAATCGCATAGGCGCCGGGGGCGGCGGCGCGGGCCATGTCGGGGGCCAGTGCGATCAGTGGTGGTTTCAGAATATTGGCAAAAATGAGGTCAAACGGAGCCGCGTCCGCCAGTGCTGGCGCGTCAAAACCAGCGGCCACCACGCAATTGACCCGCCCGGTCATGTTGTTGGCGCGCACGTTGTCTTCGGCGACTTCGATTGCGACCGGGTCAATATCACTGGCCAGCGCCGGGTTGGGATAGACATGCGCCGCCGCCATCGCCAACACCGCCGTCCCACAGCCAATATCGGCCACGTTCTGGGCCACAAACCCACGTTCAACCAAGCTGTCCAATGCCTTTAGGCAGCCCAACGTCGTGCCGTGATGCCCCGTGCCAAAGGCCAGAGCCGCATCAACCAAAAGACCGATTTTATCGGCGGGCACTTTGTCAGCGTCGTGGCTGCCATAAACGAAAAACCGGCCAGCGGGCACGGGCTTCAATTCGTTTTGCACATGGGTGATCCAGTCCGTTTCCGGCAATTCAGCCACCACATAAGGTGTAGCGTCGAAACTGGCCGCCAACAGCGCAAGGCTGGCGGCGTCGGGGGTGTCTTCGAAATAGCCGCCCACTTCCCAATTATCACTGCCATCTTCGATCTCAAACACGCCAACGCCCGTGGGTTCGGGCATCAGGTTTTCCATGGCTTCGCCCAGCTTTTCTGCTTTGGCTTTGCCGGTCAGGGTCGTCAGGGCGGTGAATGTGGGCATTGCGGGATCCTTACTTGTTATGCCCGCGCTATGGGGTTCAGCCGTCGCGGTCAAGATGCATCAGCACTTCTGACACCATCATCGCCAAGGGTTGTTCGGAATTCAGAACGTGAACCGGGCAATTCAGGGTCTGTTCCCAGGTTTTATGCCGGGCCAGTGATCGTCCCGGACGATCGCCTGCCTCATAGCCATCGGCCCATTTCAGGAAATCTTGTGACTCTTGATACATCGCGCCGCCGGGCTGAACCGCATCACCATGCCGGCGCTGATCACGATTGACCAAACGCGCATGGCGAATGTCTTTGTCCAGTTCCAGACGAAACACATGCGTGAACCGATCCCGCACGACCCCATCCCACGAATCCACCGATCCAGACAGGACCCAATCGCTGCGCGGCACAAATACGTCCTGCATCAGGCGATAGCGATCCTCGACCGGGCGCTGGGTTTGAAACGGCGGGTCTGAGGGCTGAAAATAGAAATCATCCGCATCAAAATGCTGAGTCGCAATTTGGGTGGCCAAAGCCCGCCCAAGTGTCGAACATCCCGACCCAGAAGGTCCAAATATGTGAATCCTGTGGTTCATTCATCGCTCGTTTTGTTTGGGTCCGTCCCGACAGGTCCAAGACCGATCGGGCATGTGACACCCGTACCGCCAATCCCGCAATAGCCCGCAGGGTTTTTGGCCAGATATTGCTGATGGTAATCCTCAGCGAAATAGAAATTTGGAACCGCTAAAATTTCGGTGGTGATCGCCCCATAGCCCGCATCGCCCAAACGGGTGGCAAAGGCGGTTTTGGTGGCTTGGGCCGCTGCGGCCTGATCCGCATCAAAGGTATAAATCCCCGACCGATATTGCGTGCCGCGATCATTGCCCTGACGCATGCCTTGGGTCGGATCATGGCCTTCCCAGAATGTCACCAGCAATTGGTCATACGAAATTTTGGCTGGGTCAAACACAACCCGCACCACTTCGTTATGACCGGTTTTGCCTGAACACACCTCTTCGTAGGTGGCGTTGGGGGTATAACCGCCCGCATAGCCGACCATGGTCAGATACACGCCATCCAACTGCCAGAACATCCGTTCAACGCCCCAGAAACAGCCCATGCCAAACATGGCGACCTGCAATCCGTCCGGCACATCCGCCGTCAGGGGGCGTTTGAAAACAAAGTGTTCCGTTGTCGCCATGACACCCGTATCCCGTCCAGCCAAGGCGTCCTCGGCAGGTATCATTTTGTCTTTTAATGTCAGTCCAAACATGACGCACTCCCTCTTTGATCGCCTTAAATGTCGCTGTTACCGGCAGTATTGCAAGTGGCGCGCACGCGGAAGTGAGGGAAAACCTGCCTTGCCAAAACGGGAAAAATCGGCACTATTTCGCCCGATTCACAATCCCCTAGGATAAGGGGGTTATTTCCCAAGCACTTGGCCGATTATTCCGCCGCGCTGAGCACGGGACGTGAAAAAATCGTTTCCTGCCCTTTGACCGGGTGACGTGGGATCATCAGCGACAGGATCAGCGACACAGCCGCCATAGATGCCGCTAAAATGAACACCGCACCGGGCGACATCAGCCACAACATGCCCAACAGCACCGGCAAAAACACCGCAGCGATATGGTTGATCGTAAACGCCACGGCCGCTGTGGGGGCAATATCGGCGGGATCGGCGATTTTCTGGAAATAGGTTTTCAACGCCAAAGCCAGCGCGAAAAACATATGGTCGATCACATAGAGTGCGGATGCCAAGATCACGCCCCAACCGAAATAATAGATGCCGCCATAGGCCAGAAACACGCAGATCAACCCCACATATTCAAAGGCCAGCGCCCGTCGTTCGCCCCAAACCGCCACGATGCGCCCCATCAAAGGGGCAAAAATCATGTTGGCCACCAGATTGATCAACATCAGGCCGGTGACTTCGTGCACTTGGAACCCAAACTTTTCGACCATCATAAACCCGGCAAAAACGATAAAAATCTGCCGCCGCGCACCGGCCATAAATTGCAGCGCGTAATACAGCCAATACCGTTTGCGCAGTACCATTTTCTTGATCTGGGGATGTGGGCTTTCGAATTGGGGATAGGCGATCAGGCAATAGATCGCGACCAGCGCGGTGAACCCGCCTGATGCCCAATAAACGATGGAATAGGTCAGTCCCAGCGTGTCCCACATCAGCACGATCAACACATAAATCACCAGCGTCGCGGCTGACCCTGCGGCCATCAACCAGCCCAGCATTTGCGGCGCGCGGGCTTTGTCGATCCATTGCAATTGCAGGCTTTGATTGACGGTTTCGTAGTAGTGAAACCCAATCGAAGACAACATGGTGATCGTCAAAATCCCACCCATTGATGGGAATTGCGCCGTCACAGCCGTGGCCAGCCCCAGCATCGCCAACGACACCAGCCCCAACACTTGTTCGCGGATGAAAATGATCAGTGCAATGACGCCGATTGCCAGAAAACCGGGGATTTCGCGTACCGTGTGCAGCAATCCGATATCGGCCCCGTCAAACTCTGCCGCCTCAATGACAAAGTTGTTCAGCAAAGCCGACCACGTGGAAAACGCCACAGGCATGGCGATTGCACCCAGAAACAACAGGGCAATCGGGCGGCGCCACAGCGGTAAAAGCTGTGCATCGGAAAGGGACAGTGTTTTCATAGGCGCAGGCTTACGCCAGTTTCGCCAGTGTGAACAGGGTCCGTCGCGCACAGATCATCTGCAAAATTCAACGCCCCGTTTAGCAGACAATAACGGCGTAAAGATCCAGTTCCACGCCTTGTTCTTCTAGTTTTTCCAGCGTTTCGTCGTCCAGAATGTAGGATTCAACGCCCAGCTTTTGCAGGTTGGGAATGTCCAACAACGCGGATGTATCTTCTGGCAGATGCGCGTTGATCGACAGATCAGTTAGTCCCGGATGCCGGGCCAAGGGCGCTAGATCAGGGATGCTGCCATTAAATAGATTTAGCCGCTGCAATCCCGGCATATCCTGCAAATAGCCGATACCATCCTCGGTCACCACATCCACCGCCAATTCGCGCAGCCCCCGCATGGCATAAACAGGCGTATAATCCGTGACATAGCGCATGCTCGACACATGCAGAACCTCTAGATTTTCGAAATATTCCAATGCCGACAGGTCCGAAATGTCTGTGCGGGCAATATGCAATTCCGTCAGTTGTGACAGATGCGCGACCTGCGCCAAATCGGCCAGATTGGTGTCGCTGACCATCAGGATTTTCACGTGGCTCATCCCCGTGATGACGCTGAAATCCTCTAGCATCGTGCCATCCAGATCCAATGTTTCACATTGCGTCGCGACGCAATCAGCCACGATCTGTGCGCCGCGTTCCTTGGCGCGTTCCCGGGCCAAATTGGCCGGATCAGGCTGACAAGCCGAAAGGAACATGGCGCAAAAACCAGCGGATAATGCTGTAAAAATAGGGGGGTTCATAAAATCACCTTTGAAAACTGACCTAAATCTGGGCAATTTTCGCTCTTGCGCGCTCTCAGATCAACTCACGTATGATTTCAAAGCTGTGTCAGTAAAATGTCTGAGGGTCGATATCGATGGCCATACGCAGATCCCCCTTTAATTTGAATTGCCCGGCCCATTGCGCCAATGCCTTTTGGATGGGCGCGGTTTTTTCAGCTTTGACCAGCAATCGCACCCGATGTCGTCCGCGCACACGGGCAATCGGTGCCGGGGCTGGGCCGTAAACCTGCGCGCCGATCCGCCAAAGCGGCTCTGCCTGCCGTGCCATCGCATTGCCCAGATCAAACACCGCCTGCACATCACTGGCAGACAACACAATCCCGGCCATACGCCCATAGGGCGGCACGCCGGCGGCTTTGCGTTCTTGGGCCTCTGCGGACCAAAACGCATTTTCGTCGCCCCCCAGAATCGCCCGGATCACCGGGTGTTCAGGTTGAAAGGTCTGCATCAACGCCTGGCCCTTGGCTTCGGCGCGCCCGGCCCGGCCTGCCACCTGTCGCATCAGCTGAAACGTGCGTTCCGCGGCGCGTAAATCTGACCCTTGCAGGCCCAAATCCGCGTCGATGACCCCAACCAATGTCAGTTTCGGGAAATTGTGCCCCTTGGCCACCAATTGCGTGCCGATGATGATGTCGGCCTCACCTGCGGCGATGGCCTCAATGCGGGCCTTTAGCGCGCGGGCCGAGGCATACATATCGGACGACAGAACCTCAATTTTTGCGTCCGGCCAAAGGTTTACCGCCTCTTCTGCCAGACGTTCCACACCGGGACCGACGGGGGCCAATTTGTCCTCAACCTCGCAAGAAGGGCAGACATTTGGCATCGGTTTGCTTTCGCCGCATTGATGGCACATCAGCCGTTTCAAAAACCGGTGTTCTACCATACGCGCATCACATTGATCACAGCCAATCTGGTGCCCACAGGCCCGGCACACCGTCACCGGCGCATAGCCGCGACGGTTGATAAACAGCAACGCCTGCTGTCCCTCTGCAATCCGTTGATCGACCGCGTTTTTCAAGCTGGGCGATATCCAGCGCTGCCCCGGCAGATCCTCGCTGCGCATGTCGATTGCCTTCATTTCAGGCATCACTGCAACCCCAAAGCGCGACGTCAATTCCAGTTTCTTGTATTTGCCGGATTCCGCGTTTGCCCAACTTTCTAAACACGGCGTGGCCGAGGCCAAAACCACCTGCGCGCTGTTCAGGGACGCGCGCAAAACAGCCATGTCGCGGGCATTATACAACACGCCATCCTCTTGTTTATAGGATGTGTCATGTTCCTCATCGACGACAATCAGCCCCAGATCGCGAAACGGCAGATAGAGCGCAGAACGCGCCCCGACAACCATTTGCGCATCCCCCTGCCCGACCATTTTCCACACCCGGCGACGTTCGGTCATGGTGACGCCCGAATGCCATTCCGCGGGTTTCATGCCAAACCGCGCCTCAACCCGGGTGATAAATTCGGCCGTCAGCGCGATTTCTGGCAACAGGACCAGCGCCTGCCGCCCCTGCCGCAAACATTCGGCCACCGCTTCTAGGTAGACTTCGGTTTTGCCGGATCCGGTCACGCCCTTTAGCAACGTCGTCCCGTAGGTGCCTGACGCCATATCGCGGCGCAAAATGTTGGCGGCGCTGGCTTGATCCGGGCTCAGCTCTTTGCCGCCATAATCGGGCACCAATCGCGGAAATGGCAGGTCACGTGGGGTGTTTTCCTCGGCCACGGCCCCCATTTGAACCAAACCTTTGACCACCGACGCACTGACCCCGGCATGATCCGCCAATTCCTTGAGCGTAAAGGACAATCCGCCAAATTCTTCGAGCACGGCCAGCACTTTTTCGCGCGCGGCGGTGCGTTTGGTCAATTCGGCATGGCCCATCCGGTATACTTTACGCATCGAAGGCGGATCGCCCAGCCCCGGCGCGCGTGTGGCCAACCGCAGCATCGCCGACATCGGCGTTAGCGTATAGCCGCCAACCCGGGTCAAAAAATCCCGCATTTCGCCGCGCATCGGGGCCACATCCAGCACCCGCAGCACCGCGCGCACCTTTTTGATATCCCAATCACCCCGCCCGGGGCCCCAAACCACGCCCAACACCTTGCGCGGGCCCAGCGGCACTTCGACAAATGCGCCCAACCAGCACCCGCCTTCGGGCGCTTTGTAGTCCAAAACCCGGTCCAATGGCTGTGCCGTTAGCACGCCGACCAATTGCCCCTGCTCAAAGAACTCAGTTTCGTTTGACGTTTGGCTCGGGTGCATTTATTTTACCATCAAAAATAATCTTGCGCAGGGCTAGGCCCCTAGCGTCTCATGCGGTAAAGGCAGACGCAAGACATCCAAATCCGGCTTTGCTGGCCAATCTGGCTTTGCTGACCATCCGCCCCTAAAGGAGCACGTTATGAAATTTTTCGTTGATACAGCAGAAATCGACGCCATCGCCGAGCTAAACGCCCTTGGCATGGTGGACGGTGTGACAACAAACCCGTCCCTGATCAAAAAATCCGGTCGCGACATTCTGGAAGTGACCAAAGAAATCGCTGATTTGGTTGATGGCCCCGTTTCAGCCGAAGTGGTCGCGCTGGACGCTGACGCCATGATCGCCGAGGGGCGCAAACTGGCCGATATCGCTGAAAACATCGCCGTCAAAGTGCCGCTGACATGGGACGGGCTAAAAGCCTGTAAAACCCTGTCGAGCGAAGGAAAAATGGTCAATGTGACGCTGTGTTTCAGCGCCAATCAGGCCCTGTTGGCCGCCAAGGCGGGCGCGACGTTTATTTCGCCCTTTATTGGCCGTTTGGACGACATCAATCTGGATGGTCTGGAGCTGATCGAAGATATCCGCACCATTTATGACAATTACGGTTTTGACACTCAAATTCTGGCCGCATCGATCCGGTCCGCCAACCACATGTCAGAATGCGCAAAAATCGGTGCTGACGTCTGCACGGCACCGCCAAACGTGATCAAAGCCATGGCAAACCACGTTTTGACCGACAAAGGTCTGGCCGGGTTTATCAAAGACATCGAAGCCGCAGGCATCAAAATTCTGTAAGCGTTCAGGTTGAAAAAGTACAAGCAAAGCCCCGGTTTCGCCGGGGTTTTGTCGTTTTAGGGCAAAAAAGTGAAGCAATCCCCGTTTGGTTTGTTATACTGCCCCCAATAACAAACAAACGAGACAGGCATGAGCAGTACCCAGGCGATGGACGAATCCGTCCGCGAACGCATTATTTCCGATCCCGATACCCTGTTAGAAGATCAGGACATCATGCGCGCCCTAGTGGCCGCAAACGAAAAAACCATGGGCGGCAACATCGTCGATCTGCGCGGCATCGCGATGGAACGACTAGAAGCCCGGCTGGACAGACTAGAAGACACCCATCGGTCCGTGATCGCCGCAGCTTATGAAAATCTGGCCGGCACCAACCAAATTCACCGCGCCGTGTTGCGGATGATGGACCCCACCGAATTCGAAGTGTTCCTGCATGATCTGGGCGGCGAAGTGGCCGACATCCTGCGGGTTGATTCGATTCGTCTGGTACTGGAAAGCGAAAGCGGCGACGAAGACGCCACGGTCAAAAAACTGGACGATGTGCTGAACGCCGTCGCCCCCGGTTTTATCGACGACTACATCACCCGTGGCCGCAATTTACCTGTGCGTCAGGTCACGTTGCGTCAGGTGTCGGGCAATGATGGGCAGATTTACGGCGACAAAGCCGATTATGTGCGCTCAGAAGCCTGCCTGAAACTGGATCTGGGCGAAGGCCGTTTGCCGGGCATGCTGGTAATGGCATCTGAGGACCCACATCAGTTTTCGCCCCAGCAAGGCACTGATTTGCTAGCCTTTTTCGGCGGCATTTTTGAACGCGCCATGCGGCGCTGGCTGTCCTGATCGCCCCAAAACACATATCGCCAGCGTTGACCTTTGCGCTGGCGGAATGGCTTGCCCATGAAAGCGCGCTCAAAGCGGCGTCAGAAAACACGATTGAGGCATATCAAAGGGATGTGCTGAATTTTCTGAGCTTTATGACCCAACATCATGGCGCGCAGCAGGGGCTTGGACCGCTGTCGCATATCACCATCAGCGATATGCGGGCTTGGATGGCGTTTGAACGGGGGCATGGCATTGCGGCGCGATCTTTGGCGCGCAAATTGTCCGCGGTGAAAACCTTTTATGGGTGGCTGGCGGATCGCGAAGGGTTTGAACCCACTGCGGTTTTATCCACACGTGCGCCTAAGTTTCAGAAAAAACTGCCCCGTCCCCTGCCCGAGGAAACAACCCCCGCATTGTTGTCACAGGTGGAGTTGCAGGCCAGCGAACCCTGGGTCGCGACACGGGATTTGGCGGTGGTGACGTTGCTTTATGGCTGTGGTTTGCGGATTTCCGAGGCATTGGGCCTAAAAACCAAAGACGCCCCCTTGCCAGAAATTCTGCGCATCGTTGGGAAAGGCGGCAAGGAACGACTTGTTCCCGTTATCCCCGCGGCCCGCAATGCGGTTGATGCCTATGTCACCGAATGCCCACATGATTTGACCGAAGATATGCCCCTGTTTCGCGGGGTCCGCGGCGGCGCATTGGGCCCACGTGCCATCCAGAAAGTCATGGAAAAGGCGCGGCTTCAGCTGGGACTGCCGTCTTCGGCCACGCCACACGCGCTGCGTCATTCCTTTGCGACACATTTGTTATCTGCCGGTGGGGATTTGCGCGCGATCCAGGAATTACTGGGGCATGCATCCCTATCGACCACACAGGCCTACACGGCCGTGGACAGCACCCGATTGATGGAAATCTACGACGCGGCCCATCCCAGATCGTGACCCAGATCGTGACGCGCATCGGCCTGCCGCCGCTTGTGTACTGACCGACGCTTGCCCTTTGGCGTTAAATCCCCCATGACAGGCGCATGACACTTTCAGCCAAAGCCCTTTCCGTTCACCTGCTCACTGCGACAGGTGCTATTTTTGCCATGTTGGCCATGTTGGCCGCCGTTGAGTCCCAGTGGTCGTTGATGTTTCTATGGCTTGTTGTTGCGTTTTTTGTGGATGGCATCGATGGGCCATTGGCGCGGCGATATGATGTGAAAACCAACGCGCCGGAATTTGACGGTGTGTTGTTGGATTTGATCATCGACTACCTGACATATGTCTTTATTCCGGCCTATGCGCTGTTTGCGTCCGGGTTGTTGCCCGGATGGACGGGGTGGGTTGCGATCATCATCATCACCTTTGCCTCTGCGATGTATTTCGCCGATACACGCATGAAAACAAAGGATTATTCATTCTCAGGCTTTCCGGGCTGCTGGAACATGCTGGTGTTGGTCCTGTTCGCGTTGGAACCTAATTTTTGGCTGATCCTCGCGATCGTAACCTTCTTGGCTGTGGCGATGTTTTTGCCGATCAAATTTGTCCATCCCGTGCGCACAGAACGCTGGCGATTGCTGACATTGCCAATGGCACTGGCATGGACGTTTTTTGCAGGCTGGGCCGCTTGGGTTGATTTTCACCCCCAAAGCTGGGCGCATTGGGGATTGGTCATCACCTCCATCTATTTGATGGTGGCCGGGGCGTTGCAACAAATCATGTATGGCAAAGACGGCTAAATCAGCAGTCCGGCCGCACCTTCGTGGCGCAGCAGCCAGACCTTGGTTTCCACGCCGCCGCTGCCCGAAAACCCGCCCAGCGATGATGCCCCCAGAACCCGGTGACACGGAATGATCACCGGGATCGGATTGCCGCCACAGGCATTGCCCACAGCCTGCGCTGATCCGGATACATCTGCCGCGATATCGCCATAGGTGCGGGTTTCGCCGAACGGAATGGCGGACATCGCGTCACAAACATCACGCTGAAATTGTGATCCGGCGACGTCCAACGGCAGGTCAAATTCCTGTAGATCCCCGGCGAAATACGCCTCCAGTTGCGCCGCCGCACACTGCAACAACGCGGTTTGATCCACGCCTTTGGGACCGGGCATGCGATCCCCCCAATCCAACCGCACAATGGCGCCATCACGTTCAACAATCGTCAGGGCGCCGGTGGGCGAAGGAAGGGTCAGGCGTGGCACATCAATACACTTTTTCGAGGATGAATTTCACGCCATTCTGCTCAAACTCATCGCCTTCTTGCAAGCCCGATATCTGGCGATAAATCGGGGTGTCCACGGAAATGCCCATATAGGTTTCGCCGTTGCAGTCAAATTTGCGCGTGGACACGGACACCACAAAATTGCGCCCGCCAAAGCTAACAACCGCGCCGGGCTCCACTTCGGATTTCGGTGTAAAATCAAGCGATTGAAGCGCTACGATTTTGGCTTCGTGGGTGTGGATGGGCGCATCGAACGAATGGGCCAGATCGGCGTTGATGCGCGCTTGGCTCATTTCATCGCGATCAATGGATGACCGATCATCCAGATGGCTTTCGGCCAGATAGGTTTCGTAATGCTCGCGCGCGGATTCCAGTTCGGCGGATTCAAGCGCCAGCATGGCGTCGCGCAGGGCGGATTTTTTAGCATGGGGCATGGGAAAACTCCTTCCTCTGTTCAAGGATGAGTTAACCGCAAAACCCGTCAGGCCCGCCCTGACACAGATCAATCAAATGGCGTTAGCCAAGGGCCGCGCTGCAGCGTCCGCAGGTGCCGTCATGGGCGTGGCTGCCCACATCTGGCAGCACTTTCCAGCAGCGTTGGCATTTGCCGCCTTCTGCCTTTTCAAACACCACGCCGACCCCTTCGATTTCGGGCAAACGGAACGCTTCGGCCGGGCTTGGATCGCCGGACAATTGCACCGCGGATGTGATGCACACATCGTCGAAATCAACCGATTTCAACGCAGCCAACACGTCGGCGTTTTCCACATGTACAACCGGTGCCGCCTCAAGTGACGCTCCGATCACCTTGTCGCGACGCTGGATTTCCAACGCGGCGGTGACCACCCGACGGACCTGACGGATACCGGCCCATTTGGCGGCCAGATCGGCGTCTTGCCATGCGCTTGGCGTGTCTGGGAAATCCTCTAGGTGGATCGACGTTTCGTCGCCCTCGTTCCGTTCAAGCCAGATTTCTTCCATGGTGAAAACAAGGATCGGCGCTAGCCATTTGGTCAGGCGTTGATACAGGATATCCAGCACCGTGCGCGCTGCGCGACGTTCGATTGTATCGCCATCGCAATACAGCGCATCCTTGCGGATATCAAAGTAGAACGCCGACAGATCGACAGTGGCAAAGTTGAACACAGCCTGCCAAACGCTTGTGAAATCAAACTCTTGGTAGCCTTTGCGCACCTGTTCGTCCAATTCCGCCAACCGGTGCAGCACCAGCCGTTCCAGTTCGGGCATATCCGCAGGTTCAACGCGATCTGCCTCGGTGAAATCATTCAGCGAGCCAAGGATAAACCGCATTGTGTTGCGCAGCCGGCGATAGCTGTCAGCCACACCTTTCAGGATTTCTGGCCCAATGCGCTGATCGGCCATGTAATCCGTTTGGGCCACCCACAGACGCAGGATATCGGCGCCATATTGTTTGACGATGGTTTCAGGCACGATGGTGTTGCCCAATGATTTGGACATTTTATTGCCCTTCTCATCCAGCGTGAACCCATGTGTGACCACGTTGCGATACGGCGCGCGGCCCAATGTGCCACAGGCCTGCAACAGGGATGAATGGAACCAGCCCCGGTGTTGATCGGTGCCTTCCATATAGACGTCAGCGATGCCGTCTTTGGTGCCGTCTTCGCGGTCGCGCAGTACAAAGGCATGGGTTGATCCACTATCAAACCACACGTCCAGCACATCAAACACCTGATCGTAATCATCCGGGTTCACGTCATCGCCCAAGAACCGCTCTTTGGCGCCCTCAGCGTACCAGCAATCCGCGCCTTCAACTTCAAACGCTTCGGCGACGCGGGCATTGACCGCCTCATTGCGCAGCAAGAACCCTTCGTCGGTCGGCAACAGGCCTTTGCGAGTGAAACAGGTCAGCGGCACACCCCAAGCACGTTGACGCGACAGAACCCAATCGGGGCGCGCTTCGATCATGGAATGCAGACGGTTGCGCCCGGTCTGCGGCCACCATTTGACCTGCTGGTCGATGGAATTCAGCGCACGATCCCGGATGGTTGTACCCATGTCGTCCTGACCATCATTTATGTCACGATCCACAGCGGCAAACCATTGCGGCGTGTTGCGATAGATGATCGGCGCTTTGGACCGCCAAGAATGCGGATAGGAATGCTTGATCTTACCACGGGCCAGAAGGCCGCCCACTTCGACCAGTTTGTCGATGATGGTTTTGTTTGCGTTGCCTTCTTTGCCTTTGCGATCAAGGATATACGTCCCGCCAAAGAACGGCAGATCAGCGCGAAAGCCCCCATCATCCATGACGTTATAGGTGATAACCTGTTCCAACATGCCCAGATCACGGTAGAGTTCAAACTCTTCCATCCCGTGGGACGGCGCGCAATGCACAAAGCCCGTGCCTTCGGTGTCGGTGACAAAATCGGCGGCGCGGAAATCGCGTGTACCATCCCATTCGCCATTGCCCCCCTCAACACCAGCAAGTGGGTGTGACAGCGCCAAACCCGCCAGTTCATCCGCAGGCACATCCCGCACTCGGGTCCATTGATCATCGGCCAGACGCGCGCGGGTCATGACATCCGCGGCCAGATTGTCGGCCAGCAGGTATTTGTCCCCCACCGCGACCCAGCTTTCATCCGGGGTGCCGGTGACTTCGTATAGGCCATAGGCGATATTTTCGCCGTAAACGACGGCTTGGTTGGATGGGATCGTCCAAGGCGTGGTCGTCCAGATCACAACCTGGGCCCCATTCAGGTCATGGCCCGCATTGGTGACCTTAAACTTCACCCAGATGGTGAAGCTTTCTTTGTCGTGGTATTCCACCTCAGCCTCGGCCAGCGCGGTTTTTTCAACCGGGGACCACATCACGGGTTTGGACCCTTGATACAATGTGCCGTTCATCAGGAACTTCATGAATTCCTCGGCGATCACCCGTTCGGCGTGGAAATTCATCGTCAGATAGGGATCAGCCCAATTGCCGGTGATGCCCAGACGTTTGAATTCTTCGCGCTGGATATCGACCCAGCCATCGGCAAAGGCGCGGCATTCCTGACGGAATTCCACCACGTCTACGGCGTCTTTGTCTTTGCCTTTTTTGCGGTATTGCTCTTCGATTTTCCATTCGATCGGCAGGCCGTGACAATCCCAACCCGGCACATAGCGCGCATCAAATCCCATCATCTGATGGGATCGCACGATCATGTCTTTAATGGTTTTGTTCAACGCGTGACCGATATGCAAATGCCCGTTGGCATAGGGCGGTCCATCATGCAGCGTGAACGGGTCGCGCCCCTGTTTTTCCCGCAGGCGATCATAGACGCCAATGCGCGCCCAGCGATCCAGCCAGTTGGGTTCACGTTTGGGCAGGCCTGCGCGCATCGGAAAATCCGTTTTCGGCAGGTTCAGCGTGGACTTATAATCAGGAGCAGTGTTTTCGGGGGTCGTTTGGTCGGCGCACATGTGGTTGGCGTCCTCTGGATTAGATATCTCAAAAAGGGGTCAGGTCGGTGCGATGGCTCAACACCTTTGCCCGGCGTCTCATAAATCAGAGCGCCGGGGTCATAATTCGAATGATGATCACACCGAGATATGCCATGACGCGCTTATAGGCATCCGATTTACTGGGGTAAAGGTATGAGTAACGCACAATTACAGATCGCCGTCGTGGGCGCAGGTATTGGCGGTTTGGCCGCAGCATCGCTTTTGGCGGATCGTGGATTTGACGTGACGGTGTTCGATCAGTTTGACGCACCGCGCCCGGTTGGGTCGGGGCTGGTTATTCAGCCCGTGGGGCGCGATGTATTGGATGCGATTGGTGTGGGCGATGCGGCGCGCGCAATGGGCAACAGTATCCACCGGATGTTTGGCGACGAAGCCGATCACGGCCGCCCGGTTCTAAACGTGCATTACACCGGCCGCAAAGGGCTGGCGATCCACCGCGCGGCGCTGTTTCAGGCGTTGCTGGGTGGTGTGCAAACCCGCAACATCCCCCTGATCACATCCGCAGAAATCACCGGGTTTTCGGATGGTTTCCTCCAATCGCGGGACGCACAATACGGGCCGTTTGATTTGGTCGTGGATGCGGCCGGCGCTGGGTCGCCTTTGTCGCCACTTCAATCCCGCCCCCTGCCCTATGGGGCGATCTGGGGCACCGTGGATTGGCCCGATACTATTTTACCCAAGGATCAACTGAGCCAGAAATATCGCCGCGCCGACCGCATGATCGGCGCATTGCCCATCGGCAAAATGCCCCAGAATACAGAACACGGCGACGACAGGTTTAAGGCGGCGATCTTCTGGTCCATGCCCCGCGATGCCTATGGCGATTGGCAGCAGGCCGGTTTAACGGCGTGGAAGGACGAAGCCCGCGCCCTTTGGCCCGACTTTGCCCCGTTTCTGGATCAAATCACCGATGCGGATCAGATGCTGATGGCGCGCTATACCCATGGCACATTGCGACGTCCCTTTGGGGATGGGATTGTCCATATCGGGGATGCCGCGCATCGGGCCAGTCCGCAGCTGGGCCAAGGGGCCAATATGGCGTTGCTGGATGCCCATGCGCTGGCGCTGGCACTGGTCAAGGCCTGTGAAACCGCAGGTCGCAGCGCTGACATCGTGTCGCAGGCCCTGCCGATTTATGCACGTGCGCGGCGGTGGCATGTGCGGATCTATCAAACCATGTCAGCCGCGTTCACACCGCAATATCAATCAGATAGCCGTTTGCTGCCGAAATTTCGCGACCGCATTCTGTTTCCGGTTTCGATGATCCCACCGACGCCACGGATTTTGACATCTTTGGTGGCAGGGACCATGTTGCCGCCATTGGCGTCGCTAACCCCCCCGAGCAAGGATTAAACCATGGCCATCCCCCCCCGATTTGACGTGACCGAACCCGATATCGCGCGGGTTGTGGCCAGCTTTTATGAAAAAGTCCGCCAGCATCCGGGATTGGGGCCTGTATTTTCCGTCCACATCACAGATTGGCCCAGCCACGAAGCCAAAATCGTGCGGTTCTGGTGCAATGCGATCCTGCATGAACGGGTTTACGACGGCAATCCCATGGCCGTGCATAAGGCGGCGGGCAATGTGCAACCCGGCATGTTCAGCACATGGCTGGCTCTGTTTGACCATGTTTTGCAGACGGAATTGTCGCCAGACGCCGCGGCGGGCTGGTCTGAGCTGGCGCATCGCATTGGGCGATCATTGCGCGCGGGGGTGTCTGATGTCACCCGCCCCGGCGAGGTTCCGATTTTTCGCTAGCACCCCCTTAGGAACGCCCAAATAACCCCGTCAACGCACGCCGCACCAGCGCGGTCACCGACGGTTTGGGCGTTGTATTGAACGGCAATGGGCGGCAGACCTCGATTGCGGCTACGCCAACCCGTGCGGTCAGCGCCCCGTTGATCACGCCTTCGCCAAAACGGCGCGAAATTTTCGACAAAGCGCCCCCACCGGCCACTGAATTGATCAAGTCGTCGCCAATCGCAACGGCCCCAGTGGCGACCAAATGGGTCAAAACCGTGCGGGTCAATCGCCAAGAGCTCAGCCCGCCGGAACGTCCGCCATAGATTTCGGCGATGCGGCGGATCATGCGTAAATTCGCAGTGAGCGCGGTGAACAAATCGGCCAGCGCCAGCGGTACAATCGCGGTGACCGTGGCGACTTGGCGCGCGGCGGCTTCAACTTCGCGCATGGCGCGTTGATCCAGCGGCCCCAGCAAATCCGTTTCCGCCAATCCCAACAGCCCATCTGCGTCCAGAATTTCGCCTTGGCGTTCCTTTAGACGATCGCGCCCCCACCGCGTATCATCGCGGCCCGCATAAAGCGATGTGAGCTGTGAAACGACCTGTCGTGCAGCGCCCAGATCCGCGTCAGCCAGCGCCAATTCGGCGGATTTGTGGATACGATCAACCCGCCGCAATCGACCAAAGGCAGCCATTTCACCCAGGCTAAGCACCAATAAAACAACACAAAATGCGCCAACCAATGCGGAGGCGATCCCGCCCAGAACTGGGGATCGCATCAACAAACCATTCACGAAATCCCACGCAGCCACCGACGCCGCAAAGCCGATTATGGCCAGCAGCAGTGACCAAAACCACCGCATCAATCGCGAAGGTTTGCGCGCCGCCAGCGCGGCCACCTGCTGCATTGCGCTCTTGTCGGGCCCGGTGGTGATATCTGGAACCGGGGGGGCCAATGATGGGTCAGATTGGGGCGTGTCCGCGTCCAAATCGATCAAAACGGGCCCTTGGGGGCGGTTGTCATTTTGCGAGGTCATGACCGGGTCCAATCGACTGTAAAATCAGGCATTTTTGCTGCGCAGCGGCGTGTCATAATTTGTCACCGATCAAAAATTGCGCCGCTTTGTCCAGCCGAATATGGGGCGGCCCATCGCCGGGCTTTAGCGTCAGCGGCGCGGGGGCAAAATTCATGATCTGGTAATCCGCATCCAGCCATTTCTGTGCACCTGATCGCGCAGAGGCCAATAAATGCCCCGGATCATCCGGCAATGCGCCGGGATAAAACGCAGCCTGTTTGCCATTTTGCAACCGGCCGCGCACCACGTTCAACAGCGTGCCGTTGTGGTCGATGCGATCCTCGGTTGTGGTCCGCAATGCTGCAATCGACATGGCGGCGGTTTTTGCCCCGGCGAAATCAGCGCGATCTTTGGCTTCGCGCAACAAAGCCTGAGTGATCGCAGTCAATTGTGGATGCTGGGCGTGATGCAGATGATCCGCTTTGGTGGCGGCAAACAGAATGCGATCAATGCGCCGCCCCTGAAACAAACGCGTCAGAAACGCATTTCGCCCCGGACGAAAGGCAGCAAGGATATCTGCCATGGCTTGGCGCAAATCATCAACCGCGCGCGGTCCAGCATGAATGGCGCCCAACACGTCCACCAAAACGATCTGGCGATCAATGCGCGAAAAGTGGTCCCTGAAAAACGGCTTTACCACATTGCGTTTGTAACTTTCGAACCTGCGTTCAAATTCACGATATAGGGTCCCGCGCGCGGCCTTTGGCAATTCCGGTAAGGGGGCAAAAGTCAAAACCGGTGACCCAGCCAAATCCCCCGGCAACAAAAACCGCCCCGGCCCGCAATCGGAATATCCGTTATTTCGCGCGACGTTAAGATAAGATGTGAATTGTTGCGCCAAATGCTGAGCCACAGGTTCATCCAGCTTTTTAGCGGTGTCTGTTTGGGTCAAAGCGGCGTTAAATGCCTCAGCTTCGTGGCGATCAGCAATCCGCGTCAGAACCTCTGTGGACCATTGCGCATAGGATTTTTCCAACAATCCTAAATCCAGCAACCATTCGCCCGGATAGTCGACAATGTCCAAATGCACGTTGCGCGGCCCTTGCAGACCCGACAACAGCCCCGTGGGCTGCACCCGCAATGACAGTCTGAGTTCGCTGACCCGTTTGGTTCCGGTGGGCCATTGCGGCTGGGATTGGGTAAGGTTCGAAATGTGATCTTCGTAGGTGAATCTGGGCAGGGTATCATCGGGTTGAGGTTGTAAATATGCTGTTCGGATCGCACCATTTGCGGCGCCGATCAGCTGTGGCATACGGCCACGATCCATCAGGTTGGCCACCAGTGATGTGATAAACACCGTTTTTCCGGCCCGCGACAATCCTGTCACCCCCAAACGGATGACCGGCTCTGAAAAGGGGGCGGTTACGGTGTCGCTCACGGCCTCGATTGATCGGGCGATGCCATCTGCTATCTCTGTGAAAACCAATCTCTGCCCCTTTTCAAAGCGCCACATTCATGGCTAGGCCTAAAATAAGCCGCCCCACGCATAATGTGTAGGGATTGATTTCGTCCGGTGTTCCCCCTAAGGCGACACTTATGCCCAGATATGCCCTAAAAGTTGAATATGACGGCCGTCCGTTTTCAGGCTGGCAACGTCAAATTGATCTGCCCACAGTTCAGGGCGCGATTGAGACGGCCCTAGCGAAACTGGAACCGCGCGACCACAATATCGCAGCGGCCGGTCGCACCGATGCCGGGGTCCATGCCACAGGTCAGGTGACGCATTGTGATTTGGATCGCGAATGGGATCCGTTTCGCCTGTCCGAAGCCCTGAATTATCACCTAAAACCGGCCCCCGTCGCGATTGTGGAATGCGCCCGGGTTGACGATGAATGGCATGCCCGTTTTTCGGCTCAGGAACGGCGCTATTTGTTCCGTCTCATGAGCCGCCGCGCCCCGCTGACATTCGATGATGGGCAATATTGGCGCATCAATCATGAGCTGGACGTTGACGCGATGCAAACGGGTGCGACCCATCTGATCGGACAGCATGATTTCACCACGTTTCGATCCACGATCTGTCAGGCGCAAAGCCCGATAAAAACCCTAGAAGAGCTGCGTATCGAACAGATCAACCATGCAAATGGCATCGAATACCGGTTCCATGTGCGCGCCCGGTCGTTTCTGCACAACCAAGTGCGCAGCTTTGTGGGGACATTGGAACGGGTCGGAGCCGGGTCATGGACGCCGGATGATGTGCGCACCGCACTTGCGGCAAAAACCCGCGCAGCCTGCGGGCCGGTTTGTCCGCCACAGGGGCTTTATCTGGCGCATGTGACCTATCCGGATGATCCGTTTTCACGATCTGGCGCATAATGGGCTAAAATCCGCGTGATCCTGTCGCCGCCCCGTTCCTACTGGCGCGGCAATCGGATATAAAAACCGCAACAGACCCAAATGGGTCAAAGTCGGGGTGAAACGTGCGGTTATTCAGGTCAATGTTGTCAGGGACAGCCCTGTTTTGCGCGCAGATGGCGGCGGCGCAGGACGTCACGCTGGTGCTGGATGATCCAGAATTGCGATCCGTGGTGCGGGATGCGTCCCTGACGCTGCAATTGCGCAATGATGCGGATGCCAGTGCGGCTGATTATGTCGCGGCTGCACGGGTGGATTACCGGCGGATTCTGACCGGGCTATATTCCCAAGGTTATTACAGCGGAACCGTATCGATATTGATTGATGGGCGCGAGGCAGGCACGCTTGCGCCGTTGGATGCGCCCCGTCAGATCACGCAGGTACAGATCATCGTCGATCCCGGCGCGGCGTTTGTGTTTGGACAGACCGATCTGGGCCCCCTGCCAGAAAATGCGGTTCCCCCCGAAACCTTTGCGCCCGGCCAGCCCGCAAAAACCGGCGAAATCAGCAATGCGGTTGATCAGGGCATCACCGCTTGGCGCAGCCAGGGTCACGCACTGGCACAGCGATCTGATCAACGGATACTTGCCCATCACCCGGATCATCGTCTGGATGTGGCGATCAACATCGATCCCGGTCCTCAGTTGCGGTTTGGCCCCCTAACGATCACTGGCAACACCGCCGTTCGCACCGACAGAATTGATGAAATCGCGGGGCTGCCATCCGGCATTTTTGACCCCCAAGAGGCAGAGCGCGCCGCGTCCCGATTGCGGCGCACCGGTGCATTTCAATCCGTGGCGCTGATCGAAGGCGATACAATCGTCAACGGCGATCAGCTGCCTTATGAATTGCAAGTGGTTGAAATGCCCCAACGCCGGTTGGGCTTTGGCGTCGAATATTCCACCGTAGAGGGGCTGACCCTGTCCAGTTTCTGGCTACATCGCAACCTGTTGGGCGGGGCGGAACGACTGCGCGCTAATGGCGAAGTCACCGGCATCGGTGGCACAACCGGCGGGATCGATTACGAATTGGGCCTGACCTATGGCCGCCCTGCCACGCTTAATCCCGATACGGATTTATACGCTGAATTGCTGGCCCAACGCATTGATGATCCGGGCTATGCGCTGGATCAATTCAGCGCAGAAGTCGGCCTGACCAAAACCATCCATGACTGGCTTAGCTACAATGTTGGGGTGGGCTATCTGACGGCGGATGTGTCCGACGATCTAGGGGATCGCACCTATCAATATCTGACCTTTCCTGTTTCGGCACAGGCGGATCGGCGTGACAATGCGCTAAATCCAAGCGACGGCTGGTATGCCCGTGTCGAACTGACGCCCTTTTCGCGCATTGATGCCAATGACAAAGGCGGGCGGCTTTATGGGGATGGGCGGCTTTATCGCACGGTTGGCAATGACCGCGCTGTTTTGGCCTTTCGCAGCCAAATCGGCAGCGTGTTTGCCGTGACCGCGGATCGGGCACCTGCGGATTATCTGTTTTTCTCAGGCGGGGGGGGCACGGTGCGTGGCCAACCCTATCAATCCTTAGGCGTGGCGGATGGCGAGGATCTGATTGGCGGGCGATCCTTTCTTGGGTTCCAGACCGAAGCCCGCATAGACGTGACCGACAGCATCGGGGTTGTGGGGTTTTATGATACGGGGTTTATCGGGGCAGATGCGTTCGATTTTACCAACGGGGATTGGCATTCTGGTGCTGGATTGGGCGTGCGGTATGAAACCGGGATCGGGCCTATTCGGCTGGATGTCGCGGCCCCTGTTTCTGGCGACAACAGCGGTGGCGTTCAGTTTTACATCGGTATCGGGCAGGCCTTTTGATGCGCCGGGTGTCTTTTTCTTGCGCAATTAGCTTTTGCACAATTGGCCCCATCTGCGCGTTGATGTTGGTGGCCCCCATCGGGGCGGCGGCGCAGAACCTGGGTGACACAGACCAACCTGACAAAGGCTGGCTGGTTGAATTGTTACAAGACAACCTGTCAGACGCCGGGCGAGACGTGCAAATTGACGGGTTTCGCGGCGCGCTTTCATCCACCGCCGAGATCGACAAACTGACCATTTCGGATGTGGATGGCGCGTGGCTGATCGCGCAGAACCTGTCACTGGATTGGGATCGCGCGGCTTTGTTTAATGGCGTTTTGGATGTCACATCTTTGCGTGCGGACCACATCCACATCTTACGCGCGCCGGTGCCCGACCCCAATGCCCCGATCGCGTTGCCCACGGCCACCGCCACGCCCTTTTCCCTGCCCGACCTGCCCATTGCCATCAAATTGGATGCGTTGAACATCCAAGATATCCAACTGAACGCAGCCCTATTGGGCCAGGAAATGCACCTGCAACTCAGCGGCAATGCGAATCTGGAAAACGGAGCAGGCACCACAGCGTTTCAGGCGCGTCGAATTGATGAACGCGCCGATCAGTTTGACATTTCCGGGCAATATTCCAATGCAACGGGGCAATTGCAGCTCGCGATGCAATTGACCGAAGCTGCGGGTGGTCTGGTATCCAAAGTGATTGGACTGCCCGGCGAACCATCGATTGATTTGGATTTGGACGGCGCAGGAACGCTGGACGATTTTGTCGCGTCATTGCGTCTGGCCACGGATGGACAGGATCGCGTGACCGGCCAGCTTAACATCCTTCAGGATGCGGCCACACAGGTTCGCCGTTTGAACGTCGATATTGGTGGCGATGTTACCGCGCTGTTTGCCCCGCAATATCAGGCGTTTTTTGGCCCTGACACGTCTTTGCGCGCCCAGACCCAGCGTCAGGCGGATGGGACCCTGAAACTAACGGATCTGGACCTGCGTGCACGCGCCATCACCCTGTCCGGTCAGGCTGAAATCAGCCCCGAAGGCTGGCCAAAACATTTGCAACTTACCGGTCAGATATCGGACCCAGCGGGGGTCGTGACCCTTCCTATTCCGGGCGATGTCACACAGGTTGCAGCCGCGGACATATCGCTCAGCTTTGATGCTGAGGCGGGCCAGCAATGGTCGCTGGTCAGTGATGTTCGGCACCTTGATCGTCCTGACATGCAAATTCAGTCCCTGACTTTGTCCGCCAATGGTGTTTTGGAAAATGGCGATGGAGCCGAAATCGGGGCGGTGACGGCGGGCCTATCGTTTGGGGCTGATGGCCTGACCTTGGCCGATCCCGCCTTGCAGCAGGCCCTCGGTGATCGGATCAGCGGCTTGATGGACCTGAACTGGACCGAAAACACACCGCTGCAAGTGCCGCAAATCCTGTTATTGGGCGCGGGCGTCGAAATTTTGGCCGATGCCAGCATCCATGATGGGCAGGTGAACACAAATGTTCTGGCCTCGGCGCGCAATTTTGACCGGTTTTCCGGCCTTGCGGGGATGGATCTGACCGGTGCGGGCGATGTGACATTGTCCGGCACGCTGACCCCTCTTGCGCGATCCTTTGATCTGTTGATCACGGCCAACACGGATGATCTGGGCCTCGGCCAGCCCCGGCTTGATCCGCTTTTACGTGGGCCCAGCCGCGCGGCGATGCATGTGGTGCGCGACCAGACCGGCACCCAGATTGACGGGCTGACCTTGCGCAACGGCATGTTGTCGCTGAACGGGTCGGTTGATTTACAGCCAGATAGTATAGAGGCCCATATCGATGCAGCCCTCAGCGATCTGGCCCCTGTCATCCCCGGACTATCCGGCCCTGCCCGACTGAACGGGGATGTGACCCAAATTCAGGATGGATCTGCCAAGGCCGACCTGTCCCTGACCGCACCGGGCACCGATCTGACCATCACTGCCAGCATGGCCCCGCGGGCGGACGCCTATGAAACCAAGGGCCAAATTTCCGGCCGGATCGACAATCTGCGCCCCTATGGGGCCGTTATTGGGCAAACGTTGAACGGCGGCGCATCCGTGACGGCGCAAATCACCGCCCAGCCGACTGAACGATCTGCGCAAATCACACTGGAAGGTCAAACCACCGATATCGGCATGGGCGACGCCCAAATTGACCAAGTGCTGCGCGGCATTGGCGCCCTGTCAGCCGAGATCGACATCACGGATCAAACCAACCTGACTGTCACAAACCTGCGCGCCACATTTCCCAATCTGACCGCGTCTGGCGCGTTTTCCACCGATGGCGTGACCGGCAACAGCCAGTTTCAGGCGCGGCTGCGCGATATTGGCCTGTTTGCCCCCGGATTGAACGGCGCAGTCACCGCCCAAGGCACCGCCACATTGCGCCGCGATGGTGTATGGCAGATCGCCGCGCAATCCAGCGGCCCCGGATCCGCGGGCATGAATGTTGCCGGGGATGTAACCGCCAGCGGGCTTTTGGATTTGGGCCTGACGGGCAATGTGCCGCTGGGGCTGATCAACGGCTATATCGAACCGCGCCGGATTGATGGCACGGCCCGCCTTGATTTGCGTCTACAGGGCCCCGCCGGGATCAACGCCGTCTCAGGGGATGTGCGGATTGATGATACCGGGCTTTCGCTTCCGACGATTGGGCGCGCTTTGCGCCAGATCAACGGCGTGGTGACCCTGCGCGCGGGGCAAGCCACCCTAGCGATCACCGGGGACGACACCAAAGGCGGCGCGGTTGATGTGTCCGGATCGGTGGGGCTTGCGGTTCCGTTTGTGGCGGATTTAGACGCGCAAATCGACGGTTTGGTTCTGCGCGATCCAACCCTTTATGATACGCGTCTGGATGGCCGGATCACCGCACAGGGGCCGTTGGCCGGTGGGGCGTCTATTATTGGCGACATGAATTTGGGCCGCACCGAATTGCAAATCCCGTCCTCCAGCATTTCGATTTTGGGGGAATTGCCCGACATCACCCATTTGGGCGCAGCGCCGGATGTACAACAAACCCTCGCACGCGCCGGACTAAGCCTGCGCCCAGAACGCAGCGCCCCGACCACCGCACGGCCCTATGATCTGGACCTGTCGATCAATGCCCCGTCCCGGATTTTTGTGCGCGGGCGTGGTCTGGATGCAGAACTAGGCGGCACGCTGCGTTTAACTGGCACCACCCATAATATGGTCCCGTTGGGGGAATTTTCCCTGATCCGTGGTCGCATTGATATTTTGCAGCAGCGGTTTGACCTCACCAAAGGCGCCGCCCGGATCGAAGGGGATTTTTCCCCGTTTCTGACATTGACCGCCGTGACCGAAACCGAGGACGGGATCGAGGTGCAGATCACCCTCGAAGGACCGGCCGACAGTCCCAGCATCACGTTCACCTCTTCGCCGGAATTGCCACAAGACGAAGTGTTGGCGCATCTGCTGTTTGGTCGCAACCTGACCGAAATTTCAGCCCTGCAAGCCGTGCAATTGGCCTCTGCGATTTCGACACTTGCCGGGCGCGGCAATGGTGGCGTCATAAATCAGTTCCGCGAAAGCGTTGGTTTGGACGATCTGGACATCACCGCTGACGACCAGGGCAACGCCGCCGTGCGCGCCGGCGCCTATGTCAGCGAAAACGTCTATACAAATGTGACGATCGACAGCTCCGGCACCACAGAAATCGAGCTGAACCTCGATGTGACCGATGATGTGACCGTGCGCGGACGCACCACATCTGATGGGGAAACGGCCTTGGGCATCTTTTATGAGCGGGATTATTAATAAATCCCCCCCTCTTTTGCTCCCTTTTGCTTGAAAACCAGCAACAAAAGCCGCCAAAACCCTGATCACAATTTTTCTAGCAAAAAAATTTCATCCAAATGTTACAACTAAACCGGTCGGTTCAGAACGCAATTCGCGCATCTGCGCACCAATTCCGTGCGCGCCCCCACAGAACCCAGACCCCCGGGTCGGTTTGCGCGGATTTCAA
>CANLNM010000009.1 GCA_947492475.1 uncultured Paracoccaceae bacterium | reverse complement strand
GATGGAGCAGCCCGGTAGCTCGTCAGGCTCATAACCTGAAGGTCGTAGGTTCAAATCCTACTCCCGCAACCAATGAAAATACACCATATATCAACGATATAGCAGGCCTCCAGAGAGTGGATTCTTGCGTTCGCAGCATCGACTGTGGAAGCAACACACACAAAGCTACACTGTGGGATCGTCGCAACAAAGCCAGACGAAACGAAACACATCAACCTGATTGAGCGAGCAGGAGAGAAGGCGCCTCGGATTTTCATTTGTAGATTAGGTGACCAGACCGATGAAAATTCAGGAAATCATCACGGAAATATATCACCCACTTATCTTCCATGGATTGAGGGAGTGAACCCCGCTTCAGAAGCTTCCATTCTTGTTGGGTCACTGTAATGTCGAACTGCTTCTTCTCAAACCTCTGCCGACTTGGCCATCTCAGGGATCTAAACACACAGGTAGCCCTCTTTTGGGTAGCAGGACACATCTCACCACGAGCAAACGTGTCACGGTAATCTTAGACCTCAACGTTAATTTTCGAAGCAGTCGTTCATGCACGACGCAGCATGATAAACTTTGGGCTCTTCGCAGCCGTTGGATGCGGCGCAGCATCAAGTTAGATCGGCCCAGATTGCGTCGTTGTGGACGGCCCAATCCGGACTTTGGTCAGCTGTTGGAATGTTGCAGCTCGGTTTCCGCAAAGCTGCCGTTGGCGAGTGAAAACATTTTACTGTTCAAAACACACGGATAAGGCGTCATTCAAGCCGCGCATATCGAATAAGCAGCCTTGAAACCAACCAAGCCTGACCCAATCTAGTTTACGGGGGGGCACCTCAAAAGGACTTTGTAAAATTGGATTGAGAAGGAAACTACTTTTGGAGTTTGTTGTTCAGAATGCATTTGAGATCGTTTCAATTCTGATTTCCGCTGGCGCATTGCTCTACGCGGCACTTGCGTTCAGCACGTCAAAACAAGCGATCGAAGCTACAAAAAATTCAGATATCACTGCTCTGCAAGTTAAGGTGCAAGACGGTATCTCAGATGCGAAGCGTAGTTTCTTATCACTTCAAGAGGCTTGCCTACTAACGCGACGGGAATGGGAAAATCACAAGAACAAGCATTTTCCTACACTAGGCAGTAATTTGGGGCGCTCGATGTTTGCAGAACCGGAAGAAACGCAACACATCAGCAATATTGAGCGGACAGGATCGAAGGCGCTTCACGAGCTACTTGCTTCAGTACCCGATTCTGATGCGCCAGCTTCCTCAGAATTGCATCAATTCATTGCAAGAGCACAGTCCGCGTCTATGCAGATTGAACGACTTAAATTGGGGCTAGAGGGTCCAAAACCGTTTCGACATTAACGCCCTTACGAGACCTTGGCCAATATATCTTGATGCCGCGGTTGCAGTCCGCAAAGCTGACTCTGGTTACTCTCGCAAAATCTTGGCTTAGAGGAAACACCATGTCGTAAAATGAAGCAAAATCGGTTGGTAGTTTTAGCATTAGTGTTGCCTATCGCTGCAAACACTTGCAAGTTCAACCCTAGGTTTGGTTTGGAGTAGCTATGGTCGTAGAGCATTACAATGAGCTGTTAACGCGTAGTGAAACTGCTTTGACTAGTCTAGGCGAAGACCCTGAACGCTTGGAAACTTTTACATTAGCCCACAATGAAGCTGTGGATTTAGATCAGCTGAATAGGTTGCTAGTCAATCGCGTTGAAGAGCCGATGTTTGCACTTGCCCGAATTGAATATCAGCAAGCTGTGTTCTCCGCTTCAATCGCACAGTATCGCCAAGCACACAAAGGTCTTCGGCTTTTTTTTGAGCTGGCCCTGTGCTCAGTCCTTTTCTCTGCCCATGAGATAGACACTTACCTTTGGCTTCGAGGCAAGAAAGACGCTGTTTGGAAGTCAATAAACTGCGAGAACAGTGGCGTCTTCTCCAAGCACTTTGTGGGTGCTTTTTTTGAAGAATTGACTGATGAATGCGATCAGTATCGGTCGCTTGCTGCAAAGCTTTATAGGGAATGCTCGGAGTTCGTTCATGGCAATCGGCAATCATTTGGCGATATGAATCATCAGATTGCTTACAGTGCGGATAGCCTTGAAGTCTGGGCAGATCGTGCTGACACAGCTCGACTTCTGGTAAAGTTCGCTTTTGTTAGCCGATACCTTAAGCATGCCCCAACCGAAATAAGAAATGAGCTTGAGACAATGGTGCTAGAGGACTTTGGTACGCTTCCAGCGGTGCAATCCATTTTTGAAGGCGAACCCAATGAGTGACTTTTTTTACCGAACTGAAGACATAGGTCCAAAAGACGTTCTGAAGTACTTTGTAGAAACTGAAGAAGATCGCTCAGCAATAAACCAGATTAAGAGCCGCACCCCAACGGTTTTAGTCGGCAGTAGAGGAGTTGGAAAATCATTTTTGATGCGAGTTGCTGAGCAGGAACTGACTGCTGAGTATCCCGAACAAAAAGTCGTACCTGTCTACGTAACCTTCGTTACGAGTTCGCTCCTCCGGTCTGGTGACCCAGATCAGTTTAGGCATTGGATGATTGCTCGGATTTGTCGAGCCGTCTTACGCAAAGTCAGAAAAATGGGGCTGCTATCGTCGACACCTAGCAGTGCCAACATTCTTGCTGGATTGCCGGCAGGTCACGCGGATACCGACGGCTTGGCTGAATTGATACGTTCCTATGAAGAATCATGGAAGACACCTGGACAGAATATCGACTCTAGTGGAATACCCGATATTGAAGAGGTGAAAGACGCACTCGAAGACTTGGCAGAGGAACTTGGCGTTAACCGCTTTGCTCTGCTGATGGATGAAGCTGCTCACATCTTCTTACCTACGCAGCAGCGTCAATTCTTCACGCTTTTCCGTGATCTCCGCAGTCATTGCGTAACTTGTAACGCCGCTGTGTATCCCGGCGTCACAAGCTATGGAGATACATTTCAACCGACGCATGATGCGACAATGGTTTCACTGAACCGCGACATTAATGATGCTGGTTATGTTGGAAGCATGAGGCAGATCGTAGAGAAACAAGCGGACTCTACGTTGCTTAAGAGAATTGCCAAAAATGGCCAGAATTTCTCGATTCTTGCGTATGCCTCTACTGGCAATCCTCGCTTACTCTTGAAGACGGTCGCTGATGCTCCAAACATTAACTCAACCGAAGTTAACTCAGTTGTTCGAGAATTTTATCGGGGTGGAATTTGGGCGGAACACTCTGCTCTTTCAGAGAAATACGTCGGACACAAAGCTGTAATCGATTGGGGCCGAAACTTCGTCGAAGATATTGTGCTGCCTGAACTGAAACAAAAGAATGACGGGTACTTGGAGCGCGAGAAGAACTCCACGTCATATATTTGGATTCACCGAGATGCGCCTGAAATTATCAAAGAAGGCCTTCGTATCTTGTGTTACACAGGTATCTTAACAGAGCACTCTGGCGGAATTCGCGCAACAAGGAGTGAAGTTGGGCGACGCTACACTGTAAATTTGGGCTGCTTATTTGCACAAGAGGCAACGCCTTCGACTACCTCGTTTAACATCGCCAGATCTCTAACACCAAAGAGAATGAGCGAGTATGGTGTGAACCACTCGGCTTTCGCGCCTATTGCCAACTTAGGCCTCGACCTATCAGCTATTCAAGAAGGCTTCGACTTAGAGGAACAACTGGGCAAATCAAACACCGTGTTGGATATCACAGTTTGGCAGCGATTAAAGCTCGATGAATTGAAGCTAAACACCGTCGGATCTGTATTGGCCGCGACCGAAGCCGAGCTAAAAGAAGCCCACTATGTCGGCAATGTTCGTGCGAGAAGAATGCGCAATGCAGCAATCGCTTCAGTGCTGGAATACTTGTCGGGATAGTAACAAAAGTCAGCTTTGTTAAAGATGCACTGTGCTTGGTGCAGTTGCAGCGAACGACCGCATTCCGCCCTTTATGTCCACCTGTAACGCGCGGCGGCTTTTCGAAGACGTTCAGCTAGGAGGGTCGGATGTTCATCTATATACTGCTGTAACGCTTCGATATGCCCTCCTAAGAAGTTCGAAAACTCATCGGCGGCCACGTCCGATACTGCCGCACGTGTCACGAGTAATCCGGCGAGTTGAGAATCCAGTTCGCGCATTTTGGCAATTCGGTTTGCGTCGGCAACATCACTCGGCAGAACGCCCGCGCAATTGTCGAACAGATCACAGGCGACGACCTTTTCGAACACATTCCAAAGTTCGTGTGTGGGCCATCTGGCGCGGTTGCGGTCAGTGGTCGGAGTGCAATAACGGATTCGCTGAGAAGCATCTAAAAAGGCGTCTCCAAGCATGTCACCAATGTGGGTCCAGTCTCGGAGTTGGAATTTGTTGCGCAATTGTTTGGAGCCAAGGCGCATCTCAAAACGCCAGACTTGCGACGTGTCCCGGTCTTTCAGGTCAAGTGGAGGTTTGTCGTTGGCTTTGCGTGCCGCGTTCCAAATTTCTAGCCATCCGAGTTTGTTGGTTTGCATCACTTCGATGCGCTTGTCGTAGATCGCAAGCTGGCGGTTCGTGATAGCGCCAGCGCGTAAACCTTGAACGCGGGACCCAGTTGAAAGCGTGGCAGTTACATCAATTCCAGCATATTCGGTAATTTTTGTGCCGGGTGGTGTCACCAATGCGTGGCGGTCTGGTTCAAACCATGGAGCGAGAAGGTCGACAGCGAAGTCTGCGCGAGTAACGCGCAATTGGTTGTCGGTGTAGGGGACGGCCAAGGCGGACATGCATTTTCGAAAATGCGCTTCAGCGGCACGCAGGCCCCCGGTCGCCAGACCGAAAGCCCGAAAGTCAATTGTGATTGCGGGATTGTTTGGGATCGGGTCTTCGGGGTCTTGGATCAACCAAACTGCGCCATGATCGCCCGTGTGAGCCGTGAAGCCTCTTGCGCCTTTGCCTGACACGTTGAACATCATCGCGCTGCGCTCGAGTACATAGTCGGCGTTGTCACGCCGAGCACAGTGTTTCGCGTCGGCTAGTTCTGCCCGTAGGCTAGGGGGAATCTGAGCATTCAAGGTGAACTTGAGCCCATCAAATCCCGAATGAAGAATATCCACGTCCATTTGCGCTCTCCTTCGCTTTCGTATTCGTGGAGGGGGGTGTTACAAGCCCCCCTCCTGAGCAGCATGATCGGCCGCTATTGTTTAATCGTGAGGGTTTGAGGGAAGTGCGGGGGCTGATCGCCCCCTTCTGCCTCCGGCGGGGCAGCATTTGTTTTGGGGCCGGGATTAGCCCGGCGCAGTAATCAGTTCGCGTTTACTTGACGGCCAATCCAAATTTCGGCGCGCTCGGCGCATTTGGCTATGTTGAGCAAGTCGGAATGGTGGAAACTACCAGTGTTTCGCCATTCGCCATTATCGGTTTTATAAGAGCGGGACATGTCAGCAGTATAGAACCCATCATTCTTCCATATTGTGACAGTGATGAGACCGATTTTGAATTTTTGTGCGGGTTGAGTTGTCATGGTTCGGGTGCTTTCGAATGAAGTTTGAAAATGAAGAGGCGCGAGACCGTTTCGCTCGCGCCTCTGGAGAGCCTTCCGGCCCCAAAAACCCACGTGGCGCTGCCAACCCCGACGCGGGCAAAACTCTGAAGTGGGAATTAAGTCGCCGGGTAGCTGCTGGTGCTGCCGTGGCGTCGGGCATCGGCCCACTTTAACAGGTCGCTGCGGCGATAACGCACCGAGCGGCCAGATTTATAGAAATTCGGCCCATAACCGGTCACGCGCCATTTTTGTATGGTGCGTACGCTTTGACACAGAAAGTCTCCCGCAACTTTCTCATCTATAAAGCCATTTAAGTAGTCTTGTGCGGCAGGATTGTTTTGCGGTGAAGTTTCTCTGTCGAGCATCAGTGTTTCCTTTTGTTGGTTGTGATGCCCTAGTCTTCGCCCAAAATGGAAACCGCAAAAACAACAGTAAACGCCCTATCAGTTTACTGTTTATGGTTTTTCTTCAAGTCATTGAAAAGAGGAGAAAAGTGACGGCGAATTCCTTCGTTGCTTGGCGTGGTTTCAGTCGCGTTCGCTTCTGGTTTGTTTCGCATCAGCCAACTCCGTACCAGCGGGTAATGTGCCTTCGCCGGTTTTTGAACCTCTATCAATCCATCTGCCAATAACGCTTCGAAAGAATCCTCGATAAAACCTCTAATTGTGGGACGCCCTGTCTCAGCGGCCTCAACTTGGGGAATCTTGGCGTCGATGTTTCCCTCGACGAGCGCATCGGTTCGAAGGCCGAATTCTTTCGTCAACTGCTCTTTTTTTGTTGAGTGTAGAACACGTATTTGAACGAGTTCTAAGCCTTGTGCGCTGAGCGAAGACTCTATCCAATTCAAGTTCCCATGCCATAGTTGGGCCGGTATCTCATGCACTCTAGACGCCATCTGTCGAGGTTTCTCATAACCAAATCCGACCAGATCTCCGCGCTGAAGCCAACCCATGACGAGAGTTTGCATTTCTGCTCGCAATTTGTCCCTTGGTCCAATCACTTCATTGACAGCAGATAAAAATGTAACGAATGCAGTAGGGAGGTCGGCATCAGAATTTTCTAGTTCTTCGACCTTTTTCTTGCCCTCTTCTAAAGCACTTATTTTGTCCGCTTCCTCAAACTTTTTCCTTAGGTTTTGCGGGGCAAAGGCTCTTACCGACACGCTCAAGAAAATACCGTGGTTCCATAATGCTTCGTTGAGATCGTTGCTGTCCATATATATGCTTTTATTAGGTTAAATGTGGCTGATTATGTTTTGGAATAAGCAATCATAACGTTTCACAATGAGTTGTCATGTCATGAAATGACACGAAAACGGTGTGTACCTATTTCTGCCGATTTAAGCGCATTTCCAAGTATTTCCGCGTTTTTCTCAGCGGCTTGACGAACGGGATCGTCGGCAAGGTGAGCATAACGCATTGTCGTTTGTAATTGTGTATGACCAAGCAAGCGTCCCACCATCTGAATAGGCATTCCTGAAGACACGGCGTTTGACGCATATGTATGTCGTAAATCGTGAATGCGAACATTAGGTAGATCTGCGCGTTCCCGAATGCGTCGCCAAGGATGTTGTAAGTCAGTTGCGTATTGGCCGGGTTTCTTCCCTTCAATGACATGGGGATTGCCGGGCGTTCGAGGGAGACGCGACAGAATATCCCGCGCGGGCATTGGAAGTGGGATGCGCCGCGCACCTGTTTTGCTGTCGGGAAGTTCAATGCCATTCGGGCCGATATACTCCCATTTCAGAGTTTGTATTTCTCCTAAGCGACACCCGGTTAGAATTAGTAGCCGGAAGGCTGCAACAATATAAGGCGTTTCACAGCCTTCTCGTTCTACGTCTGCAAGAACCTGACCAAGGCGTTGTAGTTCATGTTGGCTGAGGTAGCGCTCGCGCTTTATTTCTCGATATTTTGGCACATGGCGGCATGGGTTTGATCCGTCTGGGCGCAGTCCCCAAATTTCCGCCAAATTGAACATTTTGGATAAAACACCCAAGGTTCGATTTGCTTGATAAGGCTTGTTTCTGAATTTGTGATGCAGATCCGAGATGTCCCTACGTTCCACATCTACAACTTTGAAACTACCCAAAGCCGGGCCGATGAACAAATCAATGGCGCGTCGGTATTCCTTTTGAGTCGACAGCTTACATCTCTCTTTCACATGTGCCTCAAAAAACCGTTCACAAAGTGCAGCCATTGTTAGTGCTTTTCGGTGCTGAGAAATGTCTTCCGCAGGGTTTTCCCCTTTGGCGACCTGACCCATAATTTCCTTGGCAAGTTTACGCGCTTCATCAACCGTAACCTTGCCATGTCGACCAATTGACACTCGGCGGGTCCTACCGCCTTTTCGGTACTGCGCTTGATAGGTCTTGGCTCCGGATGGCAAAACCCGAACGCCAAACCCCGCGATCTGACTGTCCCAGACAAAGTAGTCTTTTTTCTCAACAGCCAAAGCCTCAACTGCACGTTTGGTCAATTTTGCCATTTTAAACTCCTCTGCTCCCCGCTTCCATGGAAGCATTGTGGAAGCACTTGAACGCAAATTCTGGAGTAGTGGGTAGAAGCTTATCGCTTGGATCGTCAACTAAAAATGTTCTATAACAATAAGATAGAGTGATTGGTCGCAATCGGGCGCAACGAATGCGAAAGCGCAGAGCCTATCTCATAACCTGAAGGTCGTAGGTTCAAATCCTACTCCCGCAACCACTTGAAGCGACACCCCACCGGTACAACGGTGGGTGTTTTGCGTTTTAGGGGCCGACAACTCCAGAATGGCGGCTAATTCTCCATAGAGTTCAACTACATGGTAAGCGTTGCATCTGACCCTTTCCAACATACCTTCCTGACCTAACCACAAAGCCCTACAGTGGCGCTACGCGCCACCGGGAAGGTCGAAATTGATACATTTCCAGCCTTTAGCAGCGATCGGTTGCCGAACCGCGCGCCGCAGCCTAGCTTTCCCGAAGCCGACATCCGGTAACGAATGAATTTTTGGTGTTGTTCTGATTTCACGAGATCGAATTTAGAAGTAACGCACGAGCATATCGGAAGCCGTTTTCCAATGCCTGGTCAATTTCCAGCAACAGCTCAGCATCACTGCCCTGTTTGCCTCCATGAATGATAGCGTTTCGGATCCTGTAAAAGTGCTCGATGTCTGCCCTTATTTGAGCGTTCTCTTCGTTACTCCCACCCAAGAGGTTTGATATGTTGAGACTCAGTTCCTTCTTGTAAGTCCTTTGATTTGGAAAGAAACGCTCGAAAATGATTGCTAGATCAAGAATACGGTCTTCTTTGGCAAACCTGCCAAATGTTCTGTGCGCTTCTGCGAGGCGATGAAGCAAGGGAGCTAACGTGGCGTAGTCTGTTTCGCTCTTTCTTGAAAACAGTTCGACCGCATGCAGAATGCGATCACGGTTTGCGGGATCTCGCCTCCGGAATGGGTCATGGAAATTCCCTACAAACTCACCTGCTTTTGCCGATCTGACTCCATGATACTGCCCCAAAAGCTGGGAGCTTGTTTTCCGGATCGCACCTGGAAAGTCATATACCCACTTTATCGGACACTCCAACTCGACGGACAAAAGCTCAGCGAATTCTGCGGCGACGCGGTGAAACAACGGAGGTACGTCTCTTGGACGCTCGTCCGGCGGATGAGAGTGGATATGCCGGACTTCTGGCTTCCAGCGGAAGGAAGCGGCAATACCAAAGAACAAATCCAGATCTCGCGCTTTGACTTGATCTGGCGCTCGATCTTGGAACCAGTTTGGCTCGATGTATTCGCGAAGCTCGTCGAATGGCGCAATGAAGAATCCACCGCCCAGATCGTACCTCTCAGTGAGTTTAGCTCCATAAAAGAGATCAACATCTAGCCCGAGATCTAGGTCGTTCTCGAGAGGTGAAATCCTGTGCCGTGAAGAAAGCGACAGTAACGAGTTTAGCTCCTCCGCAGTCTTCAGGAACTTCTTATCCGGTCGATGGTGTTGTCGGGCCATCAACCCCGAAACGATCTGCGCGATGCCTGTATAGGTTTGGCCATTTCCAATGCTCACCTGAACTGCCTCCGGACCAAGCTGCATTTTGAGTATTGAAGCCAAGGCTGGATGGACGCGCAGAAGCGATCTGACTGGCGCAAGTGCTTCGATAAGTGGTTTGTAGTACTCTCTTTCATCAACCGCCTTGGCAGATAGTGCGTCGTTGTAGACCGAGATGTAATCGTCATTTGGAAAAGGTGTTTCGTCCTTACCGTTAACGGAATGCCGTGTCGGATAGCCATTTACGTTCCAATAATCCTGCAAGAACTTATCTTGGGTTTTGGCGAGCGCTCTTAAGGCGTTGGAGAGCCTATTATCCCAATCAATGGCATCAAAACTGGCTTTTACAGGCAAGAAAGAACCTCATGAGGTTTTTAAGTTATGGTTAGCAAAAACATCGCTACATATGGCTGTAAACGCCTTAGCGGACGACCTGATCGCGGTCAAAAACCCCAAGTCTTAAAAAATGGATCAGTAACAAGAGCAGGGTGATTGCCGACAACTGCTGAATAGGTTTTTGCAGCGGCTGCGTTTTGCTTTGCGCTTAGTATCTGGATTGCCTTTGGAAAGAACACCTTAAGTGGGAAGGACCCATTATCATGCCTTAGGTAATTCGAGGATTGCTTCAAAAAGGCTGAGTCGTTCATAAGAGCGAAGTGGTAGTCTAAGACCCGCACGCAGGCCGAATTATTTGTAGACCTCAGTAACTGCACGTACTCTCTCGCCGCATGACCGGATGCCCCATGCAGTCTGGGATAAAGTCCCGCAATTGCCCGACCTAGCCAGTAATCATTCTTCCACACCGGATACAGCTCCCTGGCGTGTTCCAACAACTGGTCTGGTGTTCCCACTCGCCCCAGTATTAGCGAAGCCGCGTAAGCGCCAATCACGCCTTCTTTTTTCAGAATTGCGACGGCTTCTTCAAAACCAGCCACCAACTTCGGAGTACGTCTTAGACGAGAATGAACACAGAAATTTGCGAATTCGATATGTGCAACATCATCTACAAACACGCCGCTCTTTAAGACTCGGAGTAGCTTATTGAATGCGTCATTGGGTTTGTTCGTGTGCACCAATGTTCGAATGGCTGTCGCCCGCATGCCCGGCTGCTGCTTAGTAAGCCAAATCAGGTCGTCAACTGGAGGATGGACATCGCATCTACGCATGAGCGTGAAGATGCGTTTTTGGATCTTTGATCCATTGCCTTGTGCAAACGGTGAGTTCTTCGAAGGTCCACCAGTAGTTTCACGATAAAGCCAGCGCTCGTACAAGGCCGTGAGGGAAAGCCCTATGCGTGGCTTAAGTATGTCAAAGAAAGATGTCATTTCCATTAGATTTGCATAGCGATCCAGGTCGTTATTTTCTTTGACGCAGAAGTGCTTAAACGCCTCGCGCTGCGTCAAAATTTTCGTCTTGGCTGAGTTCAGTCGGAGTTGCCGTGCTTGCAGCGTCAAGTCGATATCCCGAACAGCTTGCTTTGCTTCAACAATGGTTCGAACTCCGAAGTCAATGTCGTCCATAAAGCGAGCATAGTTGCGGTAGGAGTGTTTCTCGACAACGCGATCCAGCTCAAAAAGCATAGCGTTAGCAAGCACTCGCGGAGCCTCTGTTTCGATCTGTGGCATGCCCATTTCCTGTCGGGGCATGTAGTCAGGAACCCATGCAAGTTCGTTTAGAAGATAGATCAGAATGTCCAATACCGCCTCATCAACGTCGTCGCAAAGTGAAGCAACAATGTTGCGGAGGTGCTTGAAATTTATGAAGTCATAAAAATTAGCGACATCAGTAATTACGACGAATTTGTTCTCGCGTGAAAATTTGAGTACCTGCTTCTGAAATCGCTTCCAAGAAGCCACGGCACCATAGTCGTCATCGGAGATCGTCATCTTGCCAGCGGACCACTCCATATCGCCAGGTTGAAAGAAGGCTGCTTTGGACGGGGAGTTGCGAATGATCTGAGAGTGCAATCTGGAGGATAGACACTGCAATATGATCAAGTCTTGCGGTCTCACTAGCGTCATCTGCCGGCACAACCCTCGAGATTTCTCCACAAGGTATGTCTTTGGCTTGCTTACTTGATAGGCGGCCTCTGAAATGTCCTGAGACATTTGATGACTAAGTGTCCCAATGTCGTGATCGACGTCCCTGAATTCTATTAGATCCCAGAGCACCTGTTTTCGCAGTTGCGGCTTCACCTTCTTTTTCCATGCGGAAATGAGTTGGCTTGGACCTGTGCAGCTTTTTATGCTTGGCTCAGAGAAAACAAACTTCGGGGACCGCATCAACTGGGCCTTTGTAATAAATTCAGTTCGGCACCTTGGCTTACGGTGCTCAATAGAATTTCACGATATCGGCAGAGATTAGTATTGGGAAGCTGTTCTTCCGCCGATATTGCAATGCGTTCAGCCGACTTGGCGTGACGAACGTTGGACCAGAAGAAATTGCTGCAAGTCGCCGCGAAATGTCTGGCTTCCGCCTCCACACCCTCACAGCAGTAAGGCACGCATGTTACCCGCCCGGCAACTGCCGGACGAAGACTTGGAAACAATGAGTCAGCTTTTATTCGATGCCAAAGCAACCACTTGGACAGTTCCAGGGAAGCAACTCGTCATACCGGGAACGCGGATGCCCTTCGGCCATCTGCTCGAAGACCCAGGTTAGATAAGCATACGGTTCGACACCGTTCATACGACACGTTCCCATGATGCTCGCCATTACAGCCCAGTTGCGCCCGCCAATTTCCGAACCTGCAAAAAGGGCATTCTTTCGAAGAAGTGCGATCGGCCGGATGGTGTTTTCGACTGCATTGTTGTCCATCTCAACACGACCATCAGAAAGGAAAACAATAAGTCCGTTCCATAACTTGAGGGTGTAATTGATTGCCCGGCCAAGCGTCGACTTCATAGAAATCTTACCGGATAGCTTTAGCAGCATTCGGTGGAGTTTCGCTACGAGCGGAGCTGATTTTAACTTTCGTTCCGCTAATCGCACGCTGGCTGGCTGCGCCCTTATTTCACCTTCGACATCATAGATTACGTTGATCAGATCATATATCTTGAGCGCCCATGCCGATTTGGTGGCCTTGTGTACATCTAGAAATTTACGTCTGGCATGAGCCCAGCAGTACGAAAGTTCTAGTGGCCCCCCGAGCCGCTCATGTTTTGTCAAACGATTGTAGCCGGGAAAGCCATCCACCTGCAGGACACCATTGTATCCATCAAGAATTTCTTCGGCGTGTTTGCCATGCCGAGATTGTTTGAAGTGGAAAACGACACCGGGGCGCGAATTTCCGAGCCACCGCCGGTCATCGCGACACAGGGCCCAGACATAGCATGTCTTCGTCTTGCCTGAACCTGGGTTCAACTGAGCAAGCGTGGTTTCATCCATACCGAGTACCGAGCTAGATTTCAGGTCGGCCTCTAACACTCCATGAAGTGGCAGAATGGCTTCAACCGCTTCGTCCATAAGGCGGCCCATTGTCGCCCGGCTGATCTTCACGCCAGATCGCTTGAGCCCCTGTTCTTGCCGATAATAGGGCAGAAAATCCGCAAATTTTTCAACAGCGATTGCCGCTATGAAGCGGTCATCGAATCGCGTTTGATCGAACGCGCGTTTTGGAACCGGCGCTTGGACAACTCGGTCGCAGTCGTCGCAAACATATTGAGGATAGCGTTCTTGGATGGCACGGACTTCGGCAGGTTTGAAAGTCAATCTCTCAATGGTTTGTTCTCCGAATTGCCGCATTGTGCATCCGCAACTACACTTCGCCCCGTGTTCAGGCCGTATAACCTTCGGGTCACGTGGGATAGATCCGCGAGGCGTTGCAGCACGTTGGCCAGGTTTTTCCACACCGCTTTGCGCTCAGATCTTTCCGCGATTGTGATCATAGAAAAGGAGCGAGGAGCGGTGACGTCGGACAGGAGGCTAGCGTTTGAGAGTAGGGCGGCGAAGCGCACGGCGGCGAGCATTTTCGCGATAGGCGGTTGGTGAAGGAACGAAATGTCGTCAGAATTTGTCGCCTCTGCCCAAAGATATTGACCGGCGGCAATCGCTGTTTCGATCTCAATCTGTGACATTGATAAAGCGGCAGGCTGGGCATTGTAGGGCGCATTCAAAGCGCGTTCGAGCTCATCCAGCGTGGGCGTGTCTGGGGCCGGAACGTTCTCGACATCAATGTCATCGAACTCAAGGTCTGCGTCGAGCGGCACGAGACGTGTCCGCTCGCGGTGCCACATCGCAATGCCGCGCAGGAGGGGGCGCAGGACCGTGAGGGAGTGTGGAGATAACGAAGGCGAAAAGTGCGCGCTGACGCGCGGGTTCATTGGTAAAGGGGGCATGAGGGAAAGCCTAGAGAAAGTGATCAAAGGGCAGGGGGAGCAGAAGGCCGACATTTGGTGCGGCCTTCTGTGTCGACTTAGGAAGCTGTATCTCTAAGCGACGTGAATTGTTGCCAATTGTCAGTCTGGTTCGGGTCCCAGCCGTTGTCGGCCGCATCGATAAGAGCCAAGATAAGGGCCCGTCCACGTTCATGATAGATCTCTGAAGTGGTTCTCAGGTGCTCATCGAAATGGACGCGCTCCACGATCAGTTCTGGCCGATGTGTTTTGATGTGGCGGTGCATAGCCTTCTCCAGACAAATGGCGTCGTGTCCGGTCTCGACGTCGATCTCTCGGTCCAATGTGCCGCGGGTATCGGATGGATCAAGTTGCACTTGCCGCAACCGGAAGGTCGGGTTGTTGCTGTAGCCAAGTTTGATCACAGGCACATTCGGCAACATGAAACTGAGCAAATAGATTTTGCTCGGCTTCGACGTCCAGGTCTCGCCACAGCCAGCGCAGTTTACGTCCCCAAGCCTCATGTTCGCGACCGCGACGTCTTGCCTATGACCACACTCATGTTCGTATTCTCTATAGCTTTGATTATTACGTGCGGCGGGACCGATGAGTGTCCAACCCTGTTCTGCGGCCTCAGAAGTGTGCTGCGCAGTCGTGCAGCTCTCACAGCTTAGATCGTGCCCGCCCTCGGCAGCCGCTTCAACGCGTGTGTGTTGGCGGCGATCAATATGTCCGCATTTGAATTGATACGTACCATAGTGGCGGTCGCCCTCTGGGGCTGGACCAAGAAGTGTGGCGCCAACTTTTGCAGCGGCCGTTTCGCGGCGTTTGCGGATGCAGTTGCCGCATTCCGGATTGTGCCCAAGCACAACGCTGATGCGTTTGAGTGTCGCATCGCCGCAGGTCTTGCATTCTAGGACCACATGGAGGCGATCCACAGCGCGACCAACGAGTGTAAACCCATGCCTCCGCGCGGCCTCAATCCAGTGCTCGTGTTTCTTCCCCTTGAAGACTGGGTACATTTGGCGGTCGATTGGAAAAGCGTAGTAAGTGTCTGTAACAGGCATTGAAAAACTCCATAGCTCTACCGGCAGTGCCGAAGGGGGCACCAGAGGTAGGCTCAAAAAATGAATGAGGCCAAAGCTCCGCAGGCTGGCCGGAAAACCGGACAAGTCTGCGTAAGTCTTCGTTACGAATGAACTAGTTGTTCCAGTATGCGCGCATCATTTGAAGGTTCGAATTATGAACCTCGTTTAGAGTGTGCGCATGGAAAAGCAGATCGTTGAGACCGTCATCAGAGCCAACAAAATGCAAATTGCTGAGGCGCTTGAGCTCGAGTTTGAGAATGTCGACTTTTGACGACAATGGATAGGAGCCCGGCGTTGTCTGGATGAGTTCCATGGCTGCAGCGCGTAGATCTGGATGCGCAGTTTCCAAATCACGGACTTCGCAAAGGGCCTCAAAGCACATGGACCATGCCTGCGCAGCCTGATGGCTGTACTCGAGTCTTTCCGGAGTCTCCGGCATCTTGCGGCGCAGAAAGACCTGCCAGTCAGCGGTCAAAGCGTCTCGAAGTTGGTCGAGAGCGCATCGAAAACTGATGCGGTCAGCCGCCAAAAGTGGATTCAAAGCTGTCGTCGCCGATACCGGCGTGGTATTGGGGGAAGTAGTCATGAGGATCTCCATAGGATCGTTGTGATTAGAGCGGGCAAGAGGGTAGGATCTCTTGCTTTCGCTCGCTTAATATGGGACTATTGCATTATGATGTCAACATTATAATGCGGAAAAGTTATGGCTCCCCCAAAAAAAGACACCGAGGCGCTAACCCTGCGCCTTCAGCGCGATCTTATCGCATTGATAGATGATGCCCGCAGGCAAGAGGAAGACATTCCCACGCGACCTGAAATGATCCGGCGTATACTTGATGCTTGGTCCGAAGGCGGTGTCTATGGTTCCCTGAGTAATAGCGACTGAAATCATTGAGAAATTATTTGACCGAATGCGCTCGAAAGCTAATGAGTAGAACAACCTAGGGGCGTTTTCCCTGGAGTAAGCGGGGCCATTTAACATCGCCAAAATCTAGGCTGTTAAGCAGGATATTTAAAATATTGGCGGGAACGCCGAATTAGAGGCAGAAAATGACAAACGAAGAAGAACAACAATTTCTAACAAGCCTAGAGAAAAAACTATGGAACGCCGCCGATAAGCTCCGTTCTACTTTGGACGCAGCACAGTACAAACATACCGTTCTTGGCCTCGTTTTCCTCAAATACGTCTCTGATGCCTTCCAGATTCGTCAAGATGAACTGACTGAACAGCTCAAGAATGCTGAGCATGACTACTATCTTGATCCCGCTGATTACGGAGGCGCGGATTCCGACGAATACCAAGATGAAATCGGTGCTGAACTCGAGCAACGCGACTACTACGCGGAAGTGAATGTTTTCTGGGTTCCCGCCGCTGCCCGGTGGAAGTTCCTACAGGACAACAACAAAACCGTCATTGGTGGTGCGGAACTTACGCTCCCTGATGGTAGTGCGAAAAAATTTAGCTCAGTTGGTCACCTGATCGACAACGCCCTTGAAAAGATCGAAGCGGACAACCCAAAGCTAAAGGGCGTGCTGAACAAGCAGTACACCCGCCTGCAAATTGACCAAGCCAAGCTGGGCGAGTTGATCGATCTTGTCGCCACCATTCCCTTCACGCACGCGAGCCTGAATTCCCAAGATATCCTCGGGCATGTTTACGAATACATGCTGGGGCAATTCGCATTGGCTGAGGGCAAAAAGGGTGGGCAGTTCTACACGCCGAAATCCATTGTGAGCCTGATCGTTGAAATGTTGGAGCCATTCAAGGGCCGTGTTTACGACCCCGCCATGGGGTCTGGTGGATTCTTTGTTCAATCGGAACACTTCATCAACGCCCACAAGGGCCGTATCGGCGACGTCTCGATCTATGGGCAAGAATACAATCACACCACATGGCAACTCGCGGCTATGAACATGGCGATCCGCGGGATTGATTTTAACTTCGGTAAAGAACCTGCCAGCACATACACCAACAACCAACACCCCGATCTGCGCGCCGATTACGTCATGGCCAACCCGCCTTTCAACATGAAGGAATGGGACACTGGCGTCAGCGATAATGACCCGCGCTGGAAATACGGCACGCCGCCTTCGAGCAATGCCAACTTCGCCTGGTTACAACATATGCTCTATCACCTTGCGCCCAATGGCTCGATGGGCTTGCTGCTGGCCAATGGCTCGATGAGTTCTAACACCAACAACGAAGGGGCCATTCGCAAAAAGCTGATCGAAGAGGATCTGGTCGAATGCATGGTCGCCTTACCGGGGCAACTGTTCACCAACACACAAATCCCCGCCTGTATTTGGTTTCTGACCAAGAACAAAGGAACACGCACCACGGCCGCTGGCCGCAAACTGCGGGACCGCAAGGGCGAGGTTCTGTTCATCGATGCGCGCAATCTGGGCTATATGAAAGACCGCGTTTTGCGTGACTTTACAACCGATGATCTAAGCCAAGTCACCGATACCTTTCACAATTGGCAAATGGGCGAAGGCTACGCCGATGTCGCGGGCTTTGTGAAATCAGCAGAGCTGGCGGAAATCCAGAAACACGATCACGTCCTCACCCCAGGTCGCTACGTCGGCGCGGCGGATCAGAAAGAAGACAGCGAACCCTTCGCCGAAAAAATGGCGCGTCTGACAACGCAGTTGAAAGGGCAGTTTGAGGACAGCGATCGCTTGGAAGCAGAGATCAAACAGAACTTGGCGGGGTTTGGATATGAGTGCTGATTGGCCAATTGTCCAGCTTGGAGAATATTGTTCCAAAATAGGGAGTGGTGCAACGCCGAGAGGTGGCGCCAGTGTATACCTTGATGCAGGTGAAATAAGCCTAATTAGAAGCCAGAACGTCTACAATGATGGGTTTAGGCCGGAGGGCTTAGTTTTTATTACGCCCGAAGCAGCGGGAAAGCTACAGAATGTCAGTGTTGAGAAAAACGACGTTTTACTCAACATAACCGGTGACTCAGTTGCGCGTGTCTGCTTGGCGAAAGAGCAATACTTACCTGCTAGAGTTAATCAGCATGTGGCGATAATTCGCCCGGATTCTGAAGAATTTGATGCGAGGTTCATTCGGTATTTTCTCGCGTCTCCGGTCTCTCAGGGGCTCCTGCTTTCTATAGCAGCTGTAGGTGCTACCAGAAATGCTCTGACTAAAAATATGATTGAAACGCTGGAGGTTCCTAAGCCACCACTAGAGATGCAGCAGACGTTAGCGGAAAAGCTTGAGGCTCTCGAAAAAAAAATCGATCTCAATCGCCAGATCACTCAAACGTTGGAGGAGATGGCGCAGGCGGTGTTTAAGAGCTGGTTTGTGGATTTTGAACCCACCCGCGCGAAGATCAAGGCTCGCGAGAACGGCCAAGACCCCACCCGCGCGGCCATGGCCGCCATCGCTGGAAAAACAATCGACCAACTCGACACGCTCTCCCCCGAGCGGATCGAAACCCTAACTGCCACCGCTGACCTTTTCCCCGATACTCTCGTCTCGTCCGAACTTGGCGAGATACCGGAAGGGTGGACACTGCAAACTCTCGAAGACGTCATTACACTGGCTTACGGTAAGGCGCTGAAAAAAACAGACCGCGTTTCAGGCGACTTCCCAGTTTATGGATCGGGAGGTATCACAGGGACGCATGAAAAAGGTCTCGTTGATGGCCCTGGGATAATTGTTGGTAGGAAGGGAACGGTTGGAAGTTTGTATTGGGAGGATCATTCCTTCTATCCAATCGACACTGTCTTTTATGCCCTGTGTAAAGGGCCGGCGACGCTCGAGTATGCATTCTACTTGCTCCAAACCCTTGGACTCGAAGGAATGAATACAGACGCTGCGGTACCTGGTTTGAATAGAAGTAATGCCTATAGGCTTCAGTTGCCCAAAGCCCCCGGTCCTTTGATCGTTCTTTTCAGTAAGTTTACGAGTTCACTTCGGGCCCAGATGAAAAGCGGTAGGGAAGAAATAAGTACGTTAGAACAGCTCCGCGATACACTTCTTCCCAAGCTCCTTTCTGGTGAAATTGATGTTTCCAATTTTAAAGAGGCTGAAGAATGAAGTTCCTCAAAGATGATTTTTTGGAACAAGTCAGTGCCAGTATTGATGTGAACGGAGACATCGACATCGAAGGTGTTAAGTTTTCCCCGAACAGAATTCTAACGGATGACGACGAGGCTTTTGATCTTGCATTTGCTGCTTGGTGCGACACCAAAGAGGAAGAGCGCTTATCGAAAGTGGATGAAATTCTGCAACTCCACGATAACGCAGATCGTTTCAATACTTTGAAGCAGTCCTATGCTCGAGGAAGCGTTACACCTTTTGTTGGTGCAGGTCTGTCGATACCGAGCGGTTATCCTGGATGGACGAGCTATTTGTACCAGTTGCGCAAGGAAACAACTGTCTCCGAAGCCGAATTGGACGCCTTCATTTCGAATGGTGAGTATGAAGAAGCAGCACAAGCATTATTTGAGGCTATGCCGCCAGATGCCTTTGATGAGCACTTAGAGAACAAATTTGATACCAAGGATGAGCAACTATCAGGCTGTGTCCGGTATTTACCGCATTGCTTTACGTCTAGTGTGATAACCACAAATTTTGATGGCGTTCTTAAGCGCTGCTATGATGCCTTTCAAACGCCATTTGATGAGGAGCTCTTGGGGGCCGACGCCATCGAGTTGCCGAAGCTTTTAGGCAGAAACAAGAATGTGTTGGTTAAGCTTCACGGTAAAGCCAACACCGCTCGCAGCCGTGTTTTGACCAAGGCGGAATACGACGCGCATTACGGTGCCGCGACCAACTTGGGCGATTGCATTCAGGCCATTGCCGGTAAAACACTTCTTTTTCTCGGTTGCAGCCTGAGTTCGGATCGCACTGTAAAGTGCCTACAGAAAATCCATGACGAAAGTGGGGCTGCGGCAGCGGTAAGACATTATACATTTATACCCATCGGTGATGACAATGATGAGCGGCTGAGGAGGAGGGATGAACTGGTCAAGGCCAACATTTTTCCGATTTGGTATCCTGAGGGTGAGGACCATGACGAATGTCTGATGGCATTGTTGAGCAAGTTAGTTGAGGGCGCAAAATGATTACTGAAGATCAACTAGAACAGCTTTGCCTCGATTGGTTTCAATCCATCGGATACGATTACATCTGCGGGTACGACATTGCCCCTGATGGGCCGTCGCCGGAGCGCGCCGACTATCGACAGATTATTCTGCATGACCGGTTGCTTGACCGCCTGGTGGTGATCAATCCGCATATTCCGGCGGAGACTTTGGAGCAAGTCGCGCAACAGGTAGCAAAACCTGAAACGCCGATCTTGATCAAGAACAACAAGGCATTGCACCAGTATCTGCTCGAAGGTGTGAAGGTTACCTTTAAGGACGCTTCCGGTGAGGAGAAAACCGACTATGTGCGTTTGATCGATTTTGACTCGGTGGGGAACAATCAGTTCCTTATGGTCAATCAGTATACGATCGTGGGAACGAAGGGGAACCGCCGCCCAGATGTCATTGTGTTTATCAACGGCCTGCCCGTGTCGGTGTTGGAATTGAAGAACCCTGCTGACAAGAACGCGGATATTTGGTCTGCGTATCAACAGTTGCGGACCTACAAGGAAGAAATCCCTGATCTTTTCGCGTTTAACGAGGCCTTGGTCATCAGTGATGGTGTGCATGCGCGTGTTGGGTCATTGACGGCGAATAAAGAGCGCTTCATGGCATGGCGTACAGTAGCCAATGAAAAAGACAGGCCGCTGTTTGAGTATGCGCTCGAGACGCTTGTTAAGGGGTTTTTCCAACCTGATTTGCTTTTGGACTATATTCGGCATTTCGTTTTGTTTGAGAAAGACAATGACGTCACGATCAAGAAGATCGCTGGTTATCATCAGTTCCACGCCGTTCGCGCTGCGGTCGATGCGTCTGTGGCTGCAACTAGGGCTCAAGGCGATAAAGCCGGCAAGGCCGGTGTTGTTTGGCATACTCAAGGATCGGGTAAATCGATCTCGATGGTCTGCTATGCGGGGAAATTGTTAGCGCAGCCTGAAATGAACAATCCAACGATTGTTGTTGTGACTGATCGGAATGATTTGGATGGGCAGCTTTTCGATACTTTTGGTATGGCGGCCGAAACGTTGAAGCAAACGCCTGTGCAGGTTGGCGATCGAGACGAGTTGCGCGAGATCCTTGCATCCCGTCAGTCCGGCGGGATCATTTTTACGACGGTGCAGAAGTTTGCGCTAGAGGAGAAAGAAACGGCACATCCAATCTTGAGTGAGCGGAAAAATATCGTTGTTGTGAGTGATGAGGCTCACCGCAGCCAATACGGAGACAAGGCCAAACTCAATCCTAAGACTGGCAAATACACGTTCGGTTATTCGAAGCATATGCGGGATGCTTTGCCGGGGGCTTCGTTCATTGGATTTACCGGAACGCCGATTGATACAGGCGACAAAGATACGCGTGCTGTGTTTGGGGACTATGTCTCTGTGTATGATATTCAAGATGCCGTGGATGATGGGGCGACGGTTCCCATTTATTATGAATCCCGTTTGGCCAAGTTGAATATCAATGAGGCAGAGATCGAAGCCCTTAACGATGACGTTGATGAAGTCATCGAAGACGAGGAGGATGTTTCTGCACGTGAAAAGACAAAATCTCAGTGGTCGGCTTTGGAAAAACTTGTCGGCAGCGAACCAAGAGTTGAAGAAGTCGGAAAAGATCTAGTTCAACATTTCGAAGAACGTATCGCAAGCATGCCTGGGAAAGGTATGATTGTCTGCATGAGCCGCGAAATTTGCGTTGAAATGTACGATGCTATCGTCGCCCTTAGGCCTGATTGGCATGATGACGATCCAACTAAGGGCGGTATCAAAATTGTAATGACGGGGTCGGCATCTGACAAAGATAAACTGCGACCCCATATCTATAGCAAAGAAACGAAAAAGCTGTTTGAGAAGCGCTTTAAGGATGTGAACGATCCGCTGCAGTTAGTGATTGTGCGGGATATGTGGTTAACAGGCTTTGACGCGCCAAACTGTCATACGATGTATATTGATAAGCCTATGAAGGGGCATAATTTGATGCAAGCTATTGCTCGCGTCAATCGTGTGTTCAAAGACAAGCCGGGGGGGCTAGTTGTTGACTACATTGGCATCGCCAATGAATTAAAACAGGCTTTGAAAACCTACACTGGGTCCAACGGTAAGGGTAAGCCCACTCATGACATGCAGGAAGCTTATTCTGTTCTTTTGGAAAAGATGGATGTAGTTCGCGGAATTCTCCACGGGTTTGACTACAGCGATTTTGAACAAAATGCTGTCCAATTGCTGCCGGGAGCGATGAATCACATTTTGGGTCCGCAGGGAGATAGCGACAACCTTGATGGCAAGCGGCGGTTTTTGGATGTCATGGCAGCTATCGGGAAGGCGTACACGCTGTGTAGTACCATGGATGAAGTTGAGCCACTCAAGAAAGAAATAGCGTTTCTTAGTGCCATAAAAAATGCGATTTCAAAATTCACTACGGTCGACAAGCGCCGGACAGATGAAGAAAAAAACTCTGCTTTGAAACAGATAATTGACAACGCGATTGTTGCGGATGGCGTCGATGACATTTTTCATTTGGTCGGGTTAGATAAGCCAAACATTGGATTGTTGTCTCCGGAGTTCATGGAAGATGTTGCTAAACTCGAAGAAAAGAACCTGGCCGTCGACTTACTGGAGCGCTTGCTGCGTGATGAAGTAAAGGCTCGGATGAAGACCGACGTTGTGTCCGAGAAAAAGTACTCAGACAGAATATTGGAAACTCTTCGCAAATATCACAACCGTGCAATCGAAACGGCTCAAGTGATTGAAGAGTTGATACAGATGGCTAAGGATATGGCCGAGGATGCCGAATTGGCGGAAAAATCTGGTCTAAACCCAGATGAGGTCGCCTTCTACAGAGCTCTGATCCAAAATGAATCTGCGGTAAAAGAACTTGGAGATAACAGCCTCCGGGAGCTAGCAAAGCATGTCACAGCGCAACTTAAGAAAAGCACGACCGTTGATTGGCAGGTTCGAGACAGCGTTAGGGCGAAATTACGCAATCTTGTTCGCAGGGCGTTGAGAAAGTGGAAATATCCACCCGATCGGGCAGATGAAGCCGTGGAACTATGTTTGAAACAGGCTGAAGCATTGAGCGAAAGCTGGAGTAGCTAAGTCCCAAATATCCCTCGTGAGTTGCCTGAATTAGAAGTGAGTGATGCAATTGTTCCAAGTAAATCGTTCCGAGAACCGCCTGACCAAACTTGAAGCCAAGCGCTTCTCTGAGCTCAACCTTCGTGAGAGGGAGCATCTGCAAGAATGGCTTGCTAATCAACCTGACGCCTTGGGTGAAGAGCTGTTGATTATTCAGAAAGAATTCGATGGTTTCGCGGATACACGAGAGCGTCTCGATTTACTCGCGTTGGATAAAGACGGGCGACTTGTTGTGATCGAAAACAAGCTCGACGACTCAGGTCGCGACGTTACTTGGCAGGCGCTCAAATACACTGCCTATGTCTCGGGCCTGACAAAGGCGCAAATCGTCGACATCTACCAACAATACCTCGACCGTTACTGTGGCGGGGGCAATGCCGTGGCTAACATTTGCGATTTCTTAGATGAAGAAGAACTTGATGAAGTGGTGCTGAACCCCGGCAATGATCAACGTCTAATTTTCATCGCCGCCCATTTCCGCAAAGAGGTGACAGCCACCGTTTTGTGGCTGCGCGAGAACCGCATTGATGCGCGTTGCTTCAAGGTGCTGCCTTATGTCTTCAGGGAAGAAGTGTTCGTCGATATCCAGCCTGTCATACCCACACCAGAAGCTGCTGACTTTATGATCGGCATGGCCGAAAAAGAAACTGAAGCACGCGGCGCCCAAGGTGAGCAAAAGAACCGTCATAAATTGCGTCGAGACTATTGGGGGATGACCCTGGATGCGTTGCGGGAAGAAGGTGTGACGCTTTACCAAAATATCAGTCCTAGCAAAGACCATTGGTTGAGCGCAGGGGCTGGGCTTAGCTCTTGTCACTATGCTCTAATTTTTGCGAAGTCCGAGATCAGGGTTGAGTTCACATTCGGACGTGCCGTTGCCGAGGAGAATAAGTGGTTGTTTGACCGACTGATCGAACAAAAAACTCAAATCGAAAAGGACTTCGGACATGAAATCGAGTGGATGCGTTTAGATACAAAGAAGGCCAGCCGGTTACAGTTTGGTGTCCCATGCGAAGGATACAATCGCGATAATTGGCCTGAGTATGTCGCTTGGCACGTCGAACACATTTGTAAATGGGAAGCAGCATTGAGGGACCATATCATAGGTTTGAACCAAGCGTTGAAAACACGAAACCTCGCGACTTAAGCGGAACGCAATCGCGTATTGAACTTGATATGGCCAGAGGTGGTCGCGGAAATTTGGGCCAACCGCTAAGGTGGATCGCATGACGAAAGTGACGATCCAAAATGAAGAAACGAAAGAACCATTCGCCAGAGTTTAAAGCCAAGGTTGCGCTTGAAGCGATCCGCGAGGAGATGACTCTGGCAGAGCTGTCCAAGAAGTATGGCGTTCACCCAACGCAGATCGGAACGTGGAAGCGTGCAGCGATAGAAAACATGGCGACGGCATTTACGCGCCGTGGTTCTGCCCCAGAACGGGTAAGTGCCGCCGACGTCGATAAGCTGCATTCGAAGATTGGCCAGTTGGTGGTGGAACGGGATTTTTTAGCCGAAGCCTCGCATCAACTGCTCGGGACGCGAGGCAAAAAATGGTGAGCCGGGATCACAAGTTAAGCCTCAGTAAACAGTGCGAACTGTTGCAGCTGTCGCGGTCGCGCCTTTACTATCAGCCGGTCGGCGAAAGCGCTGAGAACCTGCGTTTCATGGAGATCATCGACAAGCAGTTTTTGGAAACGCCATGGTACGGGTCGCGTCAGATGGCACGCTTCATGAAACGGCAAGGCCATAAATGCGGCCGCCATCGTGTGCGCCGGTTGATGCGTCTGATACCGATCTACCAGGAGCCCAAAACAAGAAAGAGGCATCCACAGCATAAGATCTGGCCATACCTGTTGCGCAATATGGTGATTGATCGTCCGAACCAGGTTTGGTGCGCGGACATCACCTACATCCCAATGCGGCGTGGGTTCCTTTATCTGGTCGCCATCATGGATTGGTACAGCCGCAACGTTCTATCTTGGCGTCTGTCCAATAGCATGGACGCGGACTTCTGCGTGGAGGCTTTGAAAGAGGCCATTGCCAGGTACGGTGCGCCGGAAATCTTCAACAGCGACCAGGGCAGCCAGTTCACCAGCGGTGCTTGGATCGACGTTCTGACAGTTGCAAAGATCAAGATCAGTATGGATGGCAAGGGCGCATGGCGCGACAACCGTATGATTGAACGTCTGTGGCGATCCCTGAAGTATGAATGCGTTTATCTGAATGCTTTTGAGACGGGCTCAGAAATGCGCGCCGGGATCGGCAAGTGGCTGAGCTATTATAACTCGGAACGCCCGCATTCGACGCACGGCTTGTTGACTCCCGATGAGGCCTATGCCAGCAAAACACAACCAATGAGAATAGCAGCCTAAACGCCCCTTAGGGCGGCATTCGCGTTTGTACCTTAAATCACGGTGCTACAACAGTGCTACGGAAAAGGTGCAGAAAGAAGGGTAAGCTGCGAAACAAGACATGCGCGGTGAACCTCACCAACAGCGGCTATGTGCAACTGGTACCCTTTGCAAAGTCACGCGAACGGCCCAATTCGGACCTTAGCCGGTGATCTGGAATGCTGCGGCACAACCGCGATTGTTTCTTCTGTTCATGGTTTAGGCAGCCTTTGCTTTTGTGTATTCGAATAGATCACCAGCCAGTTGGCCAACTTGACCACGGACGGTTTCAACTGCAAACTCAGGTGCGGTTTCAGGGCCGCCCGAATTGAAGGGGGGCGCAGGGCGGTATTCCAACAAAAGTTGCATGGTATGTGCCACAGGTTCCCCGATCACTTGGGCAACGATGGTCAAGGCAAAATCAAGACCGGCCGTCATGCCACCGCCCGTAATGCGATTGCCCGAAATGCAAATACGTTCGTCCACTTGTTCAGCATTGGGGAAGTTGGCCATCACTTCGGTAAATGCCCAATGCGTTGCTGCTTTGTGACCGTCCAGCAAACCAGTTTCGGCCAATATCAACGAACCCGTGCAAACTGATGTGACATAATCCGCGTTTTCACCTGCTTTGCGCAAAAAATTGATGACGTCTTGGTCTTGAATTTGAGCCAGCACATTGCCGCCGCCAGCAACAACCAGCACGTCAATATCGGGGCAATCATCAAAACCATATTGCGGCGTTAGATAAACACCCGAGTAACAAAGCAAGGGTTCAGAGGTTTTTGCGAAAGTGAACACCTCAATTCCCGGTGTCATGGCGAAGAATTGCAGCGGCGCATAGCCATCGATCATTGTCATATTCTCGAATATGTAGATTCCAACTTTCTTAGGGGCATCTGACATCAGTTTTTCCTTTGGTTTCAGTTTTGAATGCGAAAGCGTTCGCGGTATTCCTGAGGGTTGACGTTGAGAGTACGGTTGAAACTGCGGCGCATCCGATCTGCGTTTTGAAAGCCCGTCGCAGAGGCGATCAGATCGATCGGCATATCCGTTGTTTCAAGATAGGATTTGGCGGCGCGTACACGCATTTTTTCAATGTATTTGGAAGGTGTATCACCAACCTTTTCGACAAACCGACGTGCAAAATTCCGAGGGCTCATTGCGCTCCGATCTGCCAATGCTTCGACGTTCAGATCTTTGTCCAGATGATTATGAGCCCAGATAAGGGTTTTGCCGATTGCATCGGTTGCAGCCTCGCTGGGCGGCAAGAAAGAGCTAAACTGAGACTGCCCACCGGGACGTTTAAGAAACATCACCCACATCTGGGCAACCGAAAGTGCTATCTCGGCCCCAAAGTCCCGTTCTATAAAAGCCAAAGCAAGATCTATGCCCGCCGTTATTCCCGCGGAGGAAAAAACATTCCCGTCTTGCACAAAGATCTTATCCGCATCGAGCTGAATATCAGGAAAATCGCGCGCGAGTTTTTCAGACCAGTACCAATGGGTTGTGGCTTTGCGGTTTTTTTAACAGACCTGCGGAGGCAAGTATGAACGCTCCGGTGCAAATGCTCGCCACACAATTGGCGCGCTGAGACAACATTCGAACGGCACTGCACATTTCGGGGGTTTGAGAAATTTCAACGGCACTTTCCCCTCCTGAAATCATCAGAATATCGATGGGACCATTGTTCAAATCTCCAAGAGCCAATGTGTCGATTTTCAATTGTGCCGGGCTTGTAGACACCAGTCCGCCGCCCAGTGAAAACATCTCAACCTGGTACACCGGATCCGGTGCTTGAAGAGCCATTTTTGCGCCAGCGAGCACATCCACCGGCCCAATTGTGTCCAGCGAGCTGGCACCGTCAAAAGTCAACATCACAACCCGTTTGGGCTGGTTAGGAGTACGGGTGCTGGTTTTATCAACGAATTGCATTGCGAAAGTATCGCTACAGTTTGTCTTGGCTGCAATGACGCGCAACCGTCATTTTCCGCCAAGATGAAACACGAGATCAACAGGGAACAACGTGAATTTAGGTTAAACTGGTTTTTATACTGAAAACGTCATCGCCACGTTCCCAGCGATGTTAAGATTTGACCATCAGCTGATGATTAGTTGTTTCTCACTCAGACCGATGCAGACATTGGCTGCAATACAAAAATTCGGCTGTTAGGGCTCAAACCGGGCATTCGCTGCTTTTGCAGATCTTGTGATATAAAGCGCTGTCAACGTCTGGTTGTCGCTATGGGAGGGAATGGTGGATCGGAGAATCTACCATGCAAACACCGAATTTACCGGCCATTCGCGCACTTCGTCCAGCTTGGAACAAGGGTCTCATCGTCGGCCAAAAGCTCCCGCTGCAGCCCAAACATGTCTGGGCCATCCGCGTTCGGCTCGAATTGGCCGAGAACCATCGCGATCTGGCTTTGTTCAACATGGCAATCGACAGCAAGTTGCGTGGCTGCGACCTCGTCCGGATTAAAGTCGTTGATGTCATGGCGTCTGGGCAGATCAAAGCCCGCGCATCCGTTCTGCAAAGCAAAACCCAAAAACCGGTTCGGTTTGAAATCTCGGAGGGCACACGGGCATCGGTCGCGACGTGGATGAAAGATCCGCTGATGGTCGGGTCCGAATTTCTCTGGCCGGGACGCTTCCACGAGCGCCTTCATATTTCAACGCGCCAGTACGCCCGTATCGTGCGGGACTGGGTGTCGTCGATTGGGCTGGAGGTAACTGCTTACGGCACCCATTCAATGCGACGCACAAAGGTCACCCAGATCTATAAGAAGACGGGCAACCTGCGTGCCGTTCAGCTTCTGCTGGGTCACACCAAAATGGACAGTAACGTGCGATATCTTGGCGTCGAACTTGAAGACGCCATGGCAATCGCGGAAGCTATTGAAATATAAGCGTTTGGGCCGTTCGATATGGACGGCCCTTTCCGGACATTCATCGCGTCAATACACGCCACAGCGCAGCCTCACCGAACCGATCAATCGCCGCGAGCGCGAAAACAATACCTAGGCCGAGGTCAGGAACGCGGACGAAGTTGCCGTTGATCATATTCGTCTGAATGTCTGCCTGGGCTTAAGAGGTTCAGTTGCTGCGCGGGCGAAACGGTTCCAAAACTTCAACGTCGACTGTCTTGATGCGTGCAAAGCGTTCAGTCGGATCGTTTTCAACGGTCCAGCTATGACGGGTCTTGGCAACCAGTTCGGACCCATCCGGCACGATGCCCGCCCAGTCAAAATCAACACTCACCGCATAGGTGTGGGCTGCTGTTTCTGTAGCGGTAAAATTACTTATGACATGTGTACTAGCAACGACCTGAGAACCTGGTCCTGCAAGCCATTCCTTGAACCCATCAAAGTCGGTGATCGCACCACTTGAGAAGTTTAGAGAAAATTCGTCAGCAAGAATTTCACGCACGGGTTCGGGGTTTCTGGACGGGTCCTCAATCAGAGCCAACCAGTAATGGACAAGACTAAGCATCCGGTTTTCGGCATAGGCGTCTTTAAACGTCTCACCTGTGGATTCACTATTCTGCTCGATCAGCACGTTTGACAGAAGCGGCAGCACAGTTGCGCCTTGGACAAATTCGACTGTGTAGCTCAGTTCAGCTTGTCGCACCGCCTCATCGGGTAGCATCCCTTGGTTTTGGTACACGATTTGCGCAGTCAGCGTCATCGCACCATTTTCGCCATGCGCAATCTCGGTCGATTGGACATGATGGGCGTTTTGCCAAGTATCGGGTAGCTGAGTCACGCGCGCTGCATAATCATCATGCCCGTTAGCCGTGCCAAGCCCTGACGTCACCACGACGTCTTCACTCAGAATATCAATCGCATTTGCAATGCCACCCTGTGGTCGCTCGTAGAACTGATACCAACGATGATATTGTGCGAGTGCTGCGTGTTCCTGAAAGCCGTGGCGAATTTCGTCTTGTGTCATCTGTGCAAATCCTTGTGTGACGGAACCGGCAAAGAGAAATACGGATAGAAGGACTGTTGACTTACGCACGGTGTATCCCTGACTTGTTTAAAATGAACCATTGCTCATTTTATAGATCAAGCTTCGATGGCCCGCCAGCACAAAGAGAAAATCTCAGCGGAGCGGGCAGGATCTGGCGCTTCTCCGCTAAGTGCAGTGGCCCTACCAAGCTGCATTACTGGCGCAGACAAAACTGTCATAATCGAATCTAATGTTAAGTCACGTATCACCCCATCGCTGATGGCTGTTTCAATGACGGTGCGAATGTCATGCGCCATTTGCGCAATCTTCTCACGATCTTCCAAGGTTAAGATCGTATCGTTTACAATCAGTTCCGCGAACAGGAACGACTTTGGCTCCTTGTGCGCAAAATGCAGGTTGGCGAACCACATCGACTGAACTTTCGCTTTCGGGTCCGTCACATTTTCCGCAGCGTCAATCATGGACTGGTGAATTTCACCTTTGATCGCCATATAGGTCGCTCGCAAAAGCTGATCTTTGCTGTCATAATATCTGTATATTGTTCCCACAGCGAGACCAGCGCGTTTTGCGATAGCGTTCACAGACGCCGCAGATGAGCCAGAGACAACGACCTCAGCAATGGTTGCAGCACGGATATCGCCTAACTTGTCTCCGGTTTTCCGTTTAGCCATAGGTCCAGTCGCTAGCGTCATGGTGAGGGGCTTCACATTAGGACTGATGCTGGCATAAGGCCAGAACAGGTTAGAAGGTCTTTGGAGCTTTTGCATCAAGCAACTACACTGTCTCGTTCTGCTGCGGTGCGCGCTTTCTAAATCACATATCAATTGTGCCTGACCGATTCAGCCGTCGATTACATCGGGGATTTCAGCGTGGCCTCAAAACTATTGTCGACTCCCAATTGGTCATGCGGGCTGAAGATGTGACCGACACGCTGGACTTAGCGTTGAAGGCATCTAGTCCCGCAATGCAGGCATCGGCGCTGTGTATCCAAGGTTTGGTCTAGACCAAAATGCCCGGTCGCTGCGCCTTGATCCGGTTTGGACAGGCGCAGCGCTGGGAATTGAGTGTCCTACAATCGCAGTTTAATAGCTGTAATCGCCGTAAATGCGGCTCAGGTCGCCGTTCCAGTCCCCGTTGTAGCGGTCCATCAATTCGTCCGCTGGGGTTTTGCCTGAATCCAAGCTTTCCTTTAATGCGTTCAGGAAATGGGTTTCATCCGGGATCAAGCCACCCGCGCCGGGGCGGGCACGGGATTTTAGCCCAGCTTCAGAAATGGCGACCACTTCGCGGGCCAAATCGTGCATTTTGATTTTGCCAACCTCGGCCTGCAACGCATCGACAGACGCGGCCACGCGCAGGGCTTCGCGGGTTTCTGCATCCCAACCTTTGACCAAATCCCAGGCCGCATCTAGCGACGATTGATCATAGGTCAGGCCAACCCAGAACGCAGGCAGCGCACAAAGACGACGCCATGGGCCACCATCTGCGCCACGCATTTCCATATATTTCTTGATCCGCGCCTCAGGAAAGGCGGTCGTCAGATGATCGGCCCAATCCGACAGCGTTGGCGTTTCACCGGGCAATGCGGGCAGTTTGCCCTGCAAAAAGTCACGGAAACTTTGACCCAACGCATCAATATATTTGCCATCGCGATAGACAAAATACATCGGCACATCGAGCGCATATTGAACGTACCGCTCAAATCCAAAGCCTTCTTCGAAAACAAAGGGCAACATGCCGGTGCGGGCATCATCCAGATCCCGCCAGATGCGGGACCGCCATGATTTATGACCGTTTGGCTTGCCCTCAAAGAACGGCGAATTGGCAAACAGGGCTGTGGCAACAGGTTGCAGCGCCAAGGCGACGCGCAGTTTTTGCACCATGTCTGCCTCGGATCCGAAATCGATGTTGACCTGAACCGTGCAGGTGCGGCGCATCATGGACCGGCCCATCGTGCCAACTTTGCCCATGTAATCGTTCATCAGGGTGTAGCGGCCCTTGGGCATCAATGGCATCTGATCATGGGTCCAGATCGGGGCCGCGCCCAGCCCGATGAAACCAACGCCAATTTCATCAGCGATATCTTTGACTTCGCGCAGATGCACGTTCACTTCGTCACAGGTTTCGTGGATCGTTTCCAACGGAGCACCCGACAATTCCAACGCGCCGCCCGGTTCCAGACTGACATTTGCGCCGTCTTTTTCCAGACCGATCAATTTGTCGGCTTCCAGAACGGGCGACCAGCCGTGGCGATCCCGCAACCCTTCTAGAACGGCCTGAATGGACCGCGCGCCTTCGTAAGGCAGAGGTTTCAGCGTGTCTTTGCAATAGCCAAATTTTTCGTGCTCGGTGCCAATGCGCCAGTCTTGTTTGGGTTTACATCCATCGGCCAGATATTCAGCCAATTGTTCGTGCCGCTCAATGGGGCCGCCACCGGATTGTGGAATGGACATGAGACGTTTCCTTTGATTTGCGACCCGACGGGTGCGCGCATTTGGGTTCCTAGACGCCAACACGTGAAGCCAGAAAACGCCCGTGTCAATGCGTGACGCTTTGCGAATATGGCCTCTGGTTGGTAGCGTTTTCGTGATTGAATTCCGTTATCGTTTGAAAACAGTGGATTAGTGCAGCCGCCGGACGGTTTCGGATTGCCCGGACATCCAGATATTGACGGTTTGGTCTGGGTTTTCTTTTAACGCGGCCAGCATCGGTTCTGTGCGGATATTGGGCAGCGCGACAAACAGGTCAAATAAGGCATCTGCGCCTTCTGCATCGACGGGAATCGACAGGATTTCACCGTTTTCGGCTGTTAAAACCCATTGCGCAGCAAGTTGGCTGCGCGGCATCAGGTCGAGCCTCGCCAATGTGTCCAAATCCTGCGCACCGCCAGAATGCGGCCCAAAATAGACCAACCGTCGTTCATCAATTGTCACGACACCTGCACCTCCGCCACCTTGGCGGAACCGCAAACGTTGTATTCCCGCATAACCCATTGCGCAGGCGATCAGCACCAAGAGCCAGCCAAGCCCCTGTAGGATCCCAAACGACCACAGCCCCCATCGCAGCCCCATCAGGCCAATCGCAACGGTGAGGATCACTTCGCGCCAATTCCACAGGGTAGCGCGGGCTTCTGGGCGGATCAGGCTCATGTCAGGACCTCTGGATTGGTGAACAATGTGATGCTGAAATGGCCGATATGTTTGAACCCGATGGATTCATACGCCTTTTCAGCTGCCGTGTTGGCGGCAAATAGCACGGAACGCGGCACGCCTTGGGCGGCGGCCTGTTGCAAATGCAGGGCCACGGCGCGGCGGGCATGACCCTGACTGCGTTGTTCGGGCGGGGTAAAGACGCCCCCGATTTGCACCAATTCAGGCAATTGCGCGTTAAATCCGGTCATCGCAACACAGGCGCCGTTTTGGATCAACATCTGGTGGGACCCGGCGATGATATAGGCGTCGATTTCGTCCATTGCACGGGGATAGGCCTGATCTTGGGGGGTGCCTAATGCCTCTGTCTGATAGGCGGCGCGCCATGGGACCGCCACGTCGCGCATGGTGATGTCCAGCGGGACAATGTGACCGGGGTGGTCCGGCACAATCAGGTCACACAAGTCCAGCGCATATAGCTTTTCGCGGCTAGTCAGGTTGGTCGGGGCGTGGGTTAAATGGGTTGCAGCCAACAAGGCCGCGCATTGGTCCGCCTGCCCGATCACCCCTTCGATATGCTGCCCGATCAGCAGGGATGCAACTGCCTGCCAATCCGTGGGACCGGGCAATTGCGGCATGATCATCCCGGTGGTGGAAATCCCGAAACACCCGGTGATGTCCGCCCCGACCTCGCGGATGAAATACCGCATGGCGCGCGGATGGGTGCCGCCAAGCGGACCGTGATTACGCAAATTTAACAGCAAAAACACCGACGTTTCGATATGGCCGACCAAAAACGCCTCTAGGGCGGGCTGATCGCTCAGACGCGCGGGCCTGAATTGGGTCATCCCCAATCCCCGAATTGCTGCTGCCAGAGGGTCATGGCCGCAACAGCCGCCGTATCTGCACGTAAAATGCGCGGTCCAAGGCTGATGCGATGCGCATAATCCTGAGTGCGCAGACGCACACGTTCAGCTTCGGAAAACCCGCCTTCCGGACCGATCAAAATGGCCCATGGCTGCGCGCGTAATCTTGCCGAGGGCGGCGTGCTGGCATGGCCGACCAACGCTTCGTCACAAAACATCAATTGCCGCTCATCAGGCCATTTGTCCAAAACCTGTGACAGTTTCTGCAATGGCATGACTTCGGGCACATAGGTGCCACCGCATTGTTCGGCGGCCTCAACCGCGTGGGCCTGCAGGCGATCCTGCCGGATACGATCGGAATTGGTAAAATCGGTCGAGATCGGACAAATCCGCGCCGCGCCCATTTCAGCGGCCTTTTCCACGATAAAATCCGTGCGTGCCTTTTTGATCGGTGCAAAAAACAGCCACAAATCAGGGGGGCGCTGCAAGGGGCGGGTTTGTTCCAGACAGGTCAGAACACCACCGCGTTTGCCTGCCTCGGTCACTGTGACGCGCCATTCCCCGTCAATGCCGTTAAACAGCAACAATTCTTCGCCACGGGCCATGCGCATCACCCCAAACAGGTAATGTGCCTGATCCCGATCCAAAGGAACGGTTTGCTCTTCCCCCAGCGGGTGATCTACAAAAAGTCGTACAACAGAAGCCATAGGCGAACATATGACCGGCAAGAGCGAGATTCCAAGCCCCAAGGGCCAAGTTTCTGACGCAGTTTCAGGGAATTGGGTGGATCACCATGCCCCGGCATGGTCGCGCCCCTATTTGCGACTGTCGCGCGCGGATCGGCCGATCGGGACCTGGCTGTTGTTATTGCCCTGCTGGATGAGCCTTGGTCTGGCGGCGCTTTATACGCAAACCTTTGGTTTATTTGATCTTTGGATCGTGGTTGGCTGTGCTATCGGCGCGTTTTTGATGCGCGGTGCGGGCTGCACGTGGAACGACATCACGGATCGCCACATCGACGCCCAAGTGGCCCGCACCCGGTCGCGCCCCATTCCGTCCGGGCAGGTCAGCGTCAAACGCGCGCTGGTTTGGCTGGCGGTGCAATGTCTGGTGTCGTTGGCGATTTTGCTAAGCTTTAACAGCGCGGCGATCATTCTGGGATTTGTGTCGATCATCCCGGTGGCGATTTACCCCTTTGCCAAACGGTTCACGTGGTGGCCGCAGGTGTTTTTGGGTGTGGCGTTCAATTGGGGCGCACTGATTGGTTGGACCGCCCATACAGGACGGTTGGATGCCCCCGCGATTGCGCTTTATTTGGGTGGGATTGCATGGACGCTGTTTTATGACACGATCTATGCCCACCAAGACACCGAAGATGATGCCCTGATCGGGGTCAAATCCACGGCGCGTTTGTTTGGTGATAAATCCCCGCAATGGTTGCGCCGATTTTTGATGGTTGCCGTTGTTTTCATCGGGTTATCCGCCATCAGCGCCACATCGGAACGATCCATGCTGTCACTGGTTGTCGCCGTTGGCGGTGCTTGGGCGATGGGGATGCACATGATGTGGCAATTGTCGCGGTTCAAAGCCGATGACGGGGATCGGCTGGTTCAATTGTTTAGATCCAACCGCGACACAGGGCTTATTCTTGTGCTGTTTTTCGCCGTTGCATGGTTCCTATGATTGAACCCTGCGCCACAAGGCCCTAGAGAGAGGGAAACATTCATTAAACGCGAGACGCCATGCGCCTGTCTTCTGTTCTGATCCCCTTTTCAGCGTTCGTGATTGCTGCGTTTGCCTCTGGCATTGCGGGTCGGATCGCTGTTGGTAGCGTTGAGGAACGTTCGGTTGTTGGGGTGCGCGAAGCGCTGGCAGATGAAGGTCAGGGCTGGGTCAGTGTGCTGGCAGATGGGTTGCAAGTCATCCTAGAAGGCGACGCCCCATCCGAAGCGGTGCGGTTTCGGGTCATCACCATTGCAGGCAAAGTGGTCGATGCAAGCCGCGTGATCGACAATATGGACGTGCAGGACACAGCCGGAATTGAACCGCCGGCCTTTGCCATGGAAATTCTGCGCAATGACGGTGGCGTGTCGCTGATCGGGTTGATCCCCGCAGATACAGATCGCGATGCGCTAAACGCCCGCATTCAGGCAATCGCCGCTGGTTTGCCCGTGACTGATCTGTTGGAAATGGCGGATTATCCGGTGCCCACGGGCTGGGGCAGCGCGATGGGGTTTGCGCTCAGCGCACTCGAAGATTTGCCGCGATCCAAAATTTCAGTTGATCCCGGCCATGTTGCAATCACGGCGATTTCCGACAGCGCCGATCAACGGCGCCAATTGGAAAGCATGCTCAGCCGCAATGCCCCGGATCGCATTACGATGGATCTGGAAATTTCTGCGCCGCGCCCGGTCATTTCGCCATTTACCACCCGGTTTATTCTGGATGATCGCGGGGCCCGGTTTGATGCCTGTGCCGCGGATACCGCCCAAGCGCGCGATCAGATTATTGCCGCCGCAACCGCCGCCGGTCTGGAAGGACAGGTAAGCTGTACCTTAGCGCTGGGCGTGCCATCACGCGCATGGGGCGACGCCGTGGCGATGTCGGTCGCGTCTTTGGGCGAAATGGGCGGTGGCATGGTCACGATTTCGGATGCCGACATCACGTTGGTCGCCCAAGAAGGCGTGCCTCAGGCCGTGTTTGACCGTGTGGTTGGCGAATTGGAAAACGCCGTCCCGGACGTGTTTGCCGTGGATGCGACCCTGCCGGTGACCCCCGACGCAACCGAAGAAGGCCCCCCACAATTCACCATCACACTCAGCCCAGAGGGGCTGGTGCAATTGCGCGGCAAGGTAAGTGGTGAATTGTTGAACATCACCGCCGAAAACTACGCCAAAGCCAGTTTTTCGGGGGCACAAGTGGTGATGGGCACCCGCATGGCCGAAGATTTGCCCGCCAGTTGGACGATCCGCGTTTTGGCTGGCATCGAAGCTTTGTCGAATTTGGCTGATGGCGCCGTGATCGTAGAACCGACAAACCTATCGGTGCGCGGCAATACCGGCAATGCCGACGCCAACGAAGACATTTCGCGCCTGTTAATCAGCAAATTGGGCGAAGCGGCCAATTTCAGCGTCGATGTGACCTATGTTGAACGTCTGGACCCAATTGCGGCGCTGCCATCCCCAGAGGAATGCATCGAAAAAATCACCCAAGTGTCGGCGGACCGCAAAATCACCTTTGAGCCGGGATCTGCAACCATTGACGCAGGGGCGACGGATGTGGTCGATGACATTGCCGAAATTCTGCGTGCCTGTTCTGATCTGCGCATTCGCATTGCCGGATATACCGACAGTCAAGGCCGCGAAGAAATGAACCAGCAATTGTCCAAACAGCGGGCCGAGGCGGTTCTGACCGCGCTTCGGGTGCGCCGCGTGCCGACAAATGCCTTTGTCGCCGAAGGGTTTGGCGAAGCCGACCCCATTGCGGACAACGACACAGAAGAAGGCCGCGAGGCCAATCGCCGGATCGAATTCAGCCTGATCGTGCCCGAACCGGTCGAAGAAGTCGTCACCGGACTAGAAGCGATCGAAGCGCCGCTGGCGGATGCCGCGGACACCCCAACGACAGACAATGCCCAAGAGGCCGAAGAAGGGACCAACGATGAACAGAACTGAGTTGATCATTGCCACGGCGATCATCCTGTTTGTGGCGTTCTGTCTGGGATGGTTTGCCAGCTGGCTGGTAAATCGGCTGACCCGCGTGACCAAAGCTGAGATCGGAGAATTGGACCGGATGGCCCAAGCCCTGCACGAAGCTGAGGAAACACGTGATCAGGCGATCACCTATTTGCAGCAGCGTGAGGCAGAAATGACCAATCAACTGTCCCAAACCGAAGCCGAACTGCGTGCGGCGATGGATGGTCTGCGGGATGCCCGTCACGAAGCCGAAGAATTGCGCAGCTATATCGAACGGCAGAACAGCTAATTTAGCTACCGGTGTTAATCGGGGACGTTATCAACGCCCGACCCGCCCCACGGGTGGCAGCGGCCGATGCGCCGGGCGGCCAGATAGCTGCCTTTGATCCCACCATGTTTGCGCAACGCTTCCATGGCATAGGCCGAACAGGTTGGGTGATAGCGGCAGCCATGCCCGACCCACGGTGAAAACAACAGCCGATAGGCCCGCACAGGCAGCGATATCACATAGGCCAGCGGGGTCATGTATGCACCTTCGTCAGGGCATGACGCAATTCGTGACGCAATTGATCCAAGGGCAATGACGCCGTCAGGTCTTTGCGCCCGACCAGCACGTAATCCCAACCGGGTTTGCCGTGAACGGTCAGCTCCATCCGTGCGATTTCACGCAGGCGGCGTTTGGCGCGATTGCGTGCCACCGCGTTGCCGACCTTTTTGGAACAGGTAAACCCAACCCGCCAGTGATCGTGATCCATCTCATCCGCATCCCGGCGTCGCGCCTGCAAATGTAGCCCGGTTGTGCCTTGGCGTCGCGCCTTGGCTGCGGCCAGAAAATCCGACCGTTTCTTGAGCACAATCAAACGTGCAAAAACCGCCGCGGGCGGACCCATGGCGGTTTGCATCTTGTCTTGGTCCTGTGGTGTGGTCCCATTCATAGGGCGCACACGCCGACGCTTACGCGCTCAGCGACTTCCGACCGCGTGCGCGGCGGTTGTTCAGGATTTTGCGGCCGGCTTTGGTTGCCATGCGGGCGCGGAAACCGTGGCGGTTCTTGCGAACCCGGTTGGACGGCTGGAACGTACGCTTCATCGCGGTGTCTCCGTATTCATTACGTTGGGCCGTTCCGCGCAAAGGATTCGCTTGGATCAAGGCCGTGATCAATTCGAACCCGGTCTTTAGGCCCCACAACCGAATGTGTCAACGCATCTGAGCCGAGATTCCCATAAGAAATCTGTTCAGCGGCAATAAATTGTTACAGTTTTATGTGCCAAGCCTATCAATACTGAAACATCCACCGGTTTGCCATCAACCGCGCGTGATCAGGGTGGGACTTTGCCGGTGCCACCTCCATGTAGTGTGCAGAATGGAAAACATCCAAAGGGACAGGACAATGACTGATATGGTTGATCGCCCCACAAATCCGATCCTGCGCCGCCTGCCGCTGATTACGATCCTAATCGTGGCCGTGCTGGGCGCGTTTTTTCTACGTGATTACCTAAGCTTCGATGCATTGCGCGAAAATCGCGAGGCGTTATTGGCCATTCGCGACGCCAATTATCTGCTGACGGTGATGGCGTTTGTTGGCCTTTATATGGTGGTGGTTGCGTTTTCACTGCCCGGCGCCACAGTGATGACGCTGACGGGTGGTTTTTTGTTCGCCACGTTCCCCGGGGCGCTGTTTAATGTCACTGGCGCCACATTGGGTGCGACGGCGATTTTTCTGGCCGCACGCTGGGGGTTGGGCGCAAAATTGGGCGCAAAGTTGGAAGGCTCCGAAGGGGCGGTAAAGAAAATCAAAGACGGGATTGATGAGAATCAGTGGTCGATGCTGTTTCTGATCCGGCTCGTGCCGGCGATTCCTTTCTTTCTCGCCAATCTGATCCCTGCCTTCCTAGAGGTGCCCCTGCGTCGGTTCGTCATTTCGACCTTTCTGGGCATCATCCCCGGCGCGGTTGTCTATACATCCGTCGGTGCCGGCCTGAGCGAAGTGTTCGCCCGTGGTGAAACCCCAAATCTGGGCATCATATTTGAACCACACATCCTGTTGCCGATCCTTGGCCTATGTGTGCTGGCTGTCCTACCCATTCTGATCAAGGCCATGACCGGCCGCAAAGGAGCGTAATCCGTGACCCATATTAAGACTGACATCTGCATCATTGGTGCAGGCTCTGGTGGCTTGTCTGTTGCGGCAGGGGCCGTGCAAATGGGCGCTGACGTGGTTCTGCTCGAAGGGCACAAAATGGGCGGGGATTGCCTGAACTTTGGCTGTGTCCCGTCCAAGGCTCTGATTGCGGCGGGCAAACAGGCGCATGTTTTGTCCCATGGTGCTGAATTGGGCGTGTCCGATGTCGCCCCACAAGTGGATTACGCCAAAGCCAAGGATCACGTGGCCGATGTAATCGCCGCCATCGAACCCATGGACAGCCAAGTCCGGTTCGAAGACATGGGTGTGCGGGTGATCCGCGAATATGGCGTCTTTACCGGCCATAACACTGTGCAAGCCGGGGATCACACAATCACCGCGCGCCGGTTTGTGATTTCTACCGGGTCCGGGCCGTTTGTGCCGCCGATCCCCGGTTTGGACGATGTGCCGGTCTATACGAACGAAAACATTTTCGATCTGCGCGACCAGCCGGACCATTTGATCGTGGTTGGTGGCGGTCCCATCGGTATGGAAATGGCACAGGCGCATCGCCGTTTAGGGTCCAAGGTCACTGTGATCGAAGGGGCCAAGGCGATGGGCAAAGATGACCCCGAATTGGCCGCCATTGTGCTGGAAAACCTGCGCGCAGAAGGCGTCGAAATTTTAGAAGACGCGCTGGCCGAAAAGGTCACAGGCAAAGCGGGCGACGTCACGGTGCATACCTCTCAGGGGGCAGTCACCGGGTCGCATCTGTTGATGGCTGTGGGCCGCAAGGTCAACGTGGACAAGCTGGACCTGCACAAAGCGGGCGTAAAGTTTGACCGACGCGGCGTTGAGGTCGACGCGTCCCTGCGGTCTGTATCCAACCCCAAAATTTATGCAATCGGCGACGCTGCTGGTGGCCTGCAATTCACGCATGTGGCGGGCTATCATGCGGGCGTGATCATCAAATCCATCCTGTTTGGCCTGCCCAGCAAAGCCAAAACCGACCACATCCCATGGGCGACCTACACGGACCCTGAACTGTCCCAAGTGGGCCTGACCGAAGCCCAAGCGCAGGACAAATACGGTGATAAGCTGGAAGTGGCGCGATTTGATTTTCACCACAATGATCGCCTGATTGCCGAACGCAAAAACAAAGGCCTGATCAAGGTGATGGTGGTCAAAGGCCGCCCTGTTGGCGTGTCCATTGTCGGGCCCATGGCAGGCGAATTGATCGGCATGTGGGCCATGGCCATCGCCAATAATATGAAAATGTCTGCCATCGCTGCGACGGTATTGCCCTATCCCACCGTAGCAGAGATTAACAAACGCGCAGCGGGCGCCTATTTTAGCCCCAAACTGTTTGAAAGCGACAAAGTGAAAAAAGTGGTACGGTTTGTACAGAAATGGCTGCCGTAAGCCACGAAAAGGAAACGCGCCATGCTGAATTCCCTATCCGGAAGGTTCCTGATCCTCACCACCGTCTTCGTGATGTTGGCCGAGATCTTGATCTTTGTGCCTTCTGTGGCGCGGTTCCGCGAAGATTACCTGCTATTGCATCTGGAACGGGCGCAAATCGCGTCGTTGTCCCTGCTGGCCGACGACATGATCGACGCCGATTTGGAAGCAGAGCTGCTCAGCAATGCTGGGGTGTTCAACGTGGTGTTGCGCCGTGATGAAATCAGCCAATTGATGCTGTCTTCGACCATCCCCGCGCCGATCCACAAATCCTTTGATATGCGCGATGCCACGGCCTGGGTGCTGATCCGCGATGCAATGATGCGGCTGGTCGATACCGAAGATCGGATTATCCGCGTGATCGGCAATCCGGTGCAGGACGGTGGCCTGCTGATCGAAGTGACGATGGAAACGGCAGGTCTGCGGGCGGCAATCATTGATTATGGCCTGCGCATTTTGATCCTGTCAGCGGTCATTTCCGTGTTCACAGCGGCATTGCTCTTTATTGCTGTGCGGGCATTTTTGGTGAAGCCCATCAAATCGGTTGTGCATCAAATCCAGCACTACGCCGCCGCCCCAGAGGATGCGCGCCGCATCATCATGCCATCCGCTGGCGTGACTGAACTCCGCGAAGCCGAACTGGCCCTCGCCACAATGGAAGAAACGCTGACAGGTGCCTTACGTCAAAAAGATCGGCTGGCCCAACTGGGCGAAGCCGTCAGCAAAATCAGCCATGATTTGCGCAACATCCTGACATCTGCACAATTGTTTACCGACCGGATGCAGATGGTCGACGATCCGACAATCCAACGTCTGGCCCCCAAATTGGTCGGCTCGATCACGCGGGCGGTGAACCTGTGCGAATCCACCCTGGCCTTTGGCAGCGTCAACGAACCTGCCCCGCGCCTGACCCGCGTGCTGGTCAGTGATTTGTTCAGCGATGTGATCGACAGCGAACGGCTGGCGGTTGGCGACTATGACCTGTCCTTTTCCGAAGATGTTGCGGCCAATTTGTTGGTGCGCGCCGACGAAGAACAATTGTTCCGTGTGGTCGCAAATTTGGCCCGCAATGCGCGTCAGGCTATCGTTGCGTCTGGCAAACCCGGCGAAATCTGCCTGTCCGCCTACGAAGAAGACGACAATTGGTGGATCAAAATACGCGACACCGGCCCCGGCCTGCCACCCAAGGCACAGGAATTTCTGTTTCAGCCCTTTCAAGGTGGGATTCGCAAAGGCGGGTCTGGGCTGGGTCTGGCCATTTCAGCAGAGCTGATCCGCGGTCATGGCGGCGTATTAGAGCTAAGCCGCACGGATGAAACCGGTACAGAATTCGCAATTTGCCTGCCCAAAGGCGATGCAATGATAATTCCTTCCGATTAATGCAATTTCGCTCTTGCAATGGATTACCGTGGGGGCTACATCCGCCACACCCCGCGCGCTGGTAGCTCAGTTGGATAGAGTACTTGACTACGAATCAAGGGGTCGGGGGTTCGAATCCTCCCCAGCGCGCCATTATCCAAATGTGAAGCGACACATAGTTCTGCCTTTTGCGACAGAGCTTTACCTTTTTCGACGCATAGCTTTGCCTTTGTTCGTTTGAGGTGACGTCTTACATGATTTCTCTTTCAAATCTGGTTTTGAGCAAAGCGCTTCAGCGCGCCTGCCTCTAAAACCTGCTCCCGGCGAGGGTTGGGGGTAGCAAGTGCAATACAATTCGACAGGGTAGGTGCGGCCCGCAGGCGCAGCCGAGGACACGGCCCTGCCTAATTGTGTTGCAGGCGCGTGGGGACAACGTCCCCTAGCTCTTGTTCAAAGAAAAGGGCGGAAACCGGCCATTCGCTGCGGGTGCGCCTATCGGTTGGCGTGATATCTAAAGCTTCCATTTTTAGGAACCCGCCGGAGCCTTCATTGGTAAATCACTAAACCCATTAAGGTTGATTTGCTTATGGTGAGCCACAACTAGGTATTGTATGGTGATCGGGTAAAATAGTCAGGATAGGGTATTGTTTTGCCAACTTCAGCATCCAGCGATCTGCCGCCTCCAACAAGTTGGGATGAGTTTGAAGAGATATGCTCAGACGTATGGACTGAGATATGGCAAGACCGAGATACACAGCGCTACGGTCGTTCCGGCCAACGGCAGCACGGAGTGGACATCAAAGGCGTTGACGCCCAAGGCAATCAATGTGGAGCTCAATGCAAGGGCAAAAGAAACTGGCCGCCAACGAAGCTTTCAATCAGTGAGATCGACAAAGAAATCAAAAAAGCGCAGAAGTTTAATCCTCCGCTCAACGAGTACGTTGTTCTGACCACGGCACCAAATGATGTAAGCATCCAAGATCATGTTTCTCAACTCAATGAAGACAAAACCAACGGAATTGATTTCCATGTTGAAGTCTACGCTTGGGATGAAATACGAAGACGACTGACAAGTTTTCCTAATTTGTTAGAGAAACATTATCCGGGAATTTTTCGAAAACCGATTCCTGCTGCAATATTTGATAGAGAAACCGAAAGTAGCCTGGGCCGAATAGTCGGTGCGGGTTATTTCGGAGGATCAGATACCGAACATGGCGCGTTGCAGCTGGCCGAACGTCTTACCCGAGGCGATCTTCGGGACGCTTCTCCCTCGAAGCGCATGGTCAGCTTGGCTTGGTGCGCAAGGATGTTGTCGATATCAGATAGAAATAAGGCCAGAACAGTGTTGAACGATGCGCAGGCAATTGGGCACTGTGAAGAAATATCAATTGCGGAAGCATTCTTAACGACGGCTGACGGTGGAAAGAGCGATGCTCTGGCCACTCTAAATGATTTGGACACCTCTGCTTCCCGATCTGCAGCACTTATAATTCAATTGAATGATATCGGACCCAGAGATGCGCTCCGTTGGAACAGCGATGCTGGCTACAACTGGGATGACTACGATAACGGGGGCAGAACAAGATTACTTCTAGCGGCTTCCGAGGTCTGTGACTGGCCGTTGATCGAAAGCTGTTTGGAAAAGATTGACGCCGTTAACGAACCTCTCACACCGGCATTGGCTTCGGTCGCAGCACGAGCCAGCTTACAGCTGGCACTGCCAGAAGAAATCAGGCCTTCACTTGATCACACTCCTCCCTTTTTTGCGCGGGAATTTCGGATTTCCTCAACCTCCCGTGCGCGTGATTATCGAGAAAATGCCGTCAGGCTGTACCAGATTGCAGCAAAAGAACTTCGCTCAATCGGCTTAGAGGGATCAGCGCTGATACAGGACGACTTTGAGCTTTGGCTAAGGCTATCGGAGCCAAGTAGCAGGGAAGAGGCAAAGGCGGCTCTAAGAGACCAATTGAAGGATAAAACGCTGCGCATGCGTCGCGCAAACTTGGCTCTTCAGTATGGAGTCGAAATCGATCGTGATCGATTGATCAAAGAGCTAGATCAAGAAGTCGCACGGAGCGGTGGTGGCAATATCGACACTGGTTGCACAGCGCTCGCGCTCGCACTAACAGCCAGTTCGCCTCAAGATGCTCTTTCAGCATTTAGGTTGCGGCGAGCTACTATTGAGCAAGCAATTGCCAAGGAACACTTGATCGGTATCGAAATTGAGCTCTTAGCAGGAGCTGAAATGGGTGTCGAAGCGCGACACCTGCTTGTCGAAAACCGAGATGTCCTGATCAAAAGCAAAATGGACGACCTAGAACGAATTATACAAGTCGCAGAGGGAGCTGACCCGGTAGCATTGCTGAAAGAGCAATATGAGGCAGGCCGTGAGCTGCAAACACTGGCACATTTAGTTGACGCATTGTTCGATAGTCAGGCTTGGGATTCATGCCATGAATATAGCTCGGAGCTGTTTTCGAGGACGAAGAATGCCGCTGATGCGAAGCGGCATGTACAGGTATTGACCGAAACTAGGCGCTTCTCGGATGCTGTTCAAATCTTGGAGGAACAGCCCCAATTTTTGGAGGATACTGAACTTGAAAGGGTCTTCGCGTGGTCGTTGTACGAAATCGGAGCTTTGACAAGATGTGTCGAAGTTGCAGAAGGCGCTTTGTCGCGTGAGTATGATCTGGAACTCTCCAGGATTCTGACCAATGCCTATATTGCTAAAGGAGATTGGGAGAAGCTACCAAAACAGATTGAAGAAAGCTGGGATCGGCGCGCCGAGACTTCTGCTCAAGAGCTTTTGCAAGCCGCACACCTAGCTCAAGTTACGGGCCACTCGCGCGAGCGGGAGCTTGTGAAAACCGCAGTTTCAAAATCTGAAACTGACGGATTTGCATTTGCGGGTGCGTATTTCTTAGCGACCAAGGGTGGCTGGGAAGAAAGCGAAGAAGTAGCCGAATGGCTGCAGAAGGCAATATCGTTGTCCGACGATAATGGCCCAATGTACCGCGCCGATCTGCGAGAAATGGTCGACAAACAACTGGATTGGAACCAGCACGCTAGGCATACCGTCGACGCGCTCCGTTCAGCGCAAAGTCCTATTTTTGTGGCTGCCGATGCTCTTAACCGTCATCTCGTCGACTTTACACTCAGCCGAGCGGAAGCGAACGAGAGCGAGGATCATCTAACCAATGTCCTCGCTATTCCGAGCTTCAGTGGAAAGAGGCCCGCTGTAGCAATTGAAGAAACCAAAATTGGACTTGATGCGACGTCACTCCTGACGTTGCAGGGGTTAGGCATGCTTGGCTCCACTTTAGAGAGCTTTGATGAAATAGTTCTGCCACATTCGACCATGAGTTGGTTGTTGGAGGAGTTGTCAGAGATTAGGTACCACCAGCCTAGTCGAGTTGAGCGCGCCGAGGCGTTGTGCCAACTAATTCTTAATGGGCAGATCAGCGTAAGCACTTCCAAACAAACGGCAGTTACCACTCTCGAGCATGAGATTGGAGAAGAACTAGCAACATTGGTTGAGACCGCTGGGACCGACCGTTCGAAAGGCACCTTGGCGTATGTCGTCAGAGGTTTTCCGATTTCGAAAGCCGGAAGTTTAGGAGACGAAAGTGCAAATCTTTCGGGTTGGGACCATCTCTTTGTTTCGACAGCGTCAGTGATACAGTTTTTGCGCGAACAAGGTCGCATCTCCAGTTCGAAGGCCAATAGTGCAATCGGGTATCTAGAACTCCAAGAGACGGCTTGGCCAGAAGAGGCTGTCCTTAAGAACGGCGACACTTGCTATCTTGGCGACCTGACGATTTCTCATCTCCAGCATCTAGAATTGTTAGAGAGCTTCTGCACAAGCGGCATCAAGGTCGTGATCGGGGAAGAAACCCAATCGGATGCCTTGGCGCTACGAAAGTATAAGCGTCATCTTCAAAGAGTCGAAGAGCACCTTGTTAGTCTTCGTCAGTCGCTGTCTCGCGAGATTGCAGCAGGAAAAGTGAGCATACTGGCGAATGATCAAGGGAATGCGACCCCTGATGATGATCGACGTTTATGGGCACACCCCACCATGTCAGTATTTGGCTCATCGACCGCACCAGAAGCAATCGTGGTGGATGATCGATTCTTGAATAGGCACGAACGTTTTGACCGAAGCAATGCCTCTAGCAAGGTGTTTAAATCTCTAGATGTTTTAAAAACACTACAACTGCGCGGAAGTATAGGTGACGAGGAATACTTCAACTCGTTAACGGCCCTGAGAAAGAGAGGGCACCTTTTTGTTCCGATAGAAATTGAAGAGTTGCGTCATCACGTTGCCGAAGCTGAGATTTACGAAGGCCGCTTAGTAGTCGGGCACGATCTATTGCAGATAAAGGCATACAATTTGCTTGCTAGGTTTTCTGAGTGTTTGACAATTCCTGACGACGTTCATTGGTTGTTGCGCTCAAACAGGGTGATCAATGATGTGATCCGGGAACAGTGGACCGGGGGCAAAGAACCACGGGAGGCCAGGGCGAAATCGAATTGGCTACTTGAGCTTGTTGATCTCAGAGTTTGGGCGAGCGACGCAGACGGCGCAATCCAAAGCGGTAGCGACGATGGGCTGTGGATTGCGAACATCGTCGGATTGTTGGCAATGCCAGAAGCCGCATCGCACGAGGAGAGGAAAGCATACCTTTCATGGTTGGACGAGGACATAATTCGGCCCCTGAAGCACAAACATCCTCAGCTGTTCTCACAAATCGTAAGATACTCGAGAGACCTCATGAACAACATGCTGACAGCAAATGAGGAGCCATCGACAAATGGGTGAAAGAGATACTGCCATTGCAGCGGCCGTTACGCTGGAACTCTTCCCCGAGACAATTCGCGAGGAGCTTGTCGCTGAGAGAAGCTTCATTGGGCAGTTTGGACTGCCAGTTTCTACAACAGTTACGTTTCTACCCGATGGCAACAAATTCTCTGTCGAGGAGTTGTACGATTGTGCTGTAAAAGCATTCGAGGGGGCTGAAGGTGTTAAGATAGCCGAAGCGGAAAACGAAGCGGTTTGGACTGTTAGTGAAGTGGATCAGAGGCATGGAACATTCGTTTTATGCGCTGATGGCAACAAAATCAGCGTTGGCGACTATTGGCCTGCCATGGAGGCGGCTGAAGATCGACTAAAGCGCTTTGAATCGGTTGCTTCCCAAGCTCTGCTTTTGAGTGGCCGCGCGAAGTATTGGTTCGCGAAACTTGCTGCCCGTCGTTTAAGTTGCGCAGAAATTATTGCGTTGGAACAAGACATTGAGAAGTCACCGGTAAACGTTAGCGCAAAAATCCGTCGCGAAATCTACAATGGGAGCAGCAATCTACAGACACTTGTGCCGGTGGAACCGGAGTTTTGGTATGATGCCTACCCGGTTTCGAAGGAAACTCCTTCGCTCTCCGATTTTGTCGAGTGTGTAGTTAATCAGTGGGTTATTGAAGGCCAGGGAGACTATGGCGCTCGATTTTGCACTGGCGTCCTAAGGTGTTGCATTCACAGCTCTGTTGCCGCCTTAATTGACCACGAGAGCATGACCCCAGACGACTGGTTAATGCTGGCCGAGCATGTGGAGAATGCAGGGTCGTTGTTTTCGAAGCTAGGTTTTGTTGAGGCCGTATTGGTGCAATCAAAACCTGATCCAATGCTGCTCGACAGAGTTTCCAACATTATTGATTTTATGTTGGCAGAGCCGGAAACAGGGCGTTTTGAACTACTCAGTAATTTGTTTTTTTTCGTGAGTGGAAGGTTGAGCCTGTCCTCAGTTTTTGATGACATGCCTGTTTTTGTGAGGCGGTTGGTTGAGTTTTCTCACGCATCGTTTTTGGAAGAGATCCTTATTTCAGAAGGTGTTGATGCCAATACTGCCGCCTTAGACCTCGCCCAACGCGTTGCTCGACGGGCTTTTGTCATTGGACATCTAGACGCCCATTCCGAAGCTCGTTGGATGCCCGAATTCGCGATGCCAAATCAGCTTAAAGCAGAGTTTATCTGCCGAGTTAACAACGCGCTTATTCGCAAAGAGGGAGCGTTTCAGGGAACACCGCTTGAGGAGTTTATACGAGAAGGATCAGAAAAAAGAATCTCGGATAGACTAAAGTTCCCTTACTCATTCTTACCCGGCCCACTCGAAGGCGGTACAGAGCAACCCGCAAATTTGCCAGATGATTGGAAGTGCCTAATCGAAACGGAGCTCAAGAAAGATCCACCAAGCCTAGGTGGTTTCAACGGTCTTGTGAATGGGGGGGCAGTTTTCAAGCTTCCGGCTGAGATCATATCGTTGTCCGTGGCTGCACTCAGAAGGGTTCACCTCAAAATCGATGAAGGTGACGATTTTTCGGTAGGTGCCTTCGTTGATGGTTTGGCACGCATTGCGGCCGTTTTCAGAAATGAACAACTTGCACAGGAAGTATGGAGTTTGTTTAGTCGTGTCGTTCAACGAAAGCCGGAGTGCCTTGAAATCGAAACGTTGTTTTCATTGCCTGTAGTACTTTCCGCCGCGTTCCCAGACGAAAAACGAGATCAAAAGCTCTGTGAAATGATTGAGTTATTGTCATTTGGTAGGCTGTCCAAGCAACAAAGCGCTTACTTGGATGCCTGCCTAGAGGACTTGCTCGATTTACGTCCTGAACTCTGGCCGAAACTCGGAAAGGCAAGCACTTTGTTTAAGGCGCAGAAGTTTTAAGTGACGCAGCTCGCCCGCGTTTCCGCGGCGTTAGATTTCAATCTCGAGACGAATGTCTGCAATGCGGGCTGCTCCCGCAGCATTGTTGAGGCTGGACGAACGGCAGGAATGGGCCGTTTGAAACCAAAACCTAGGAACTGTTGATAGCTTCTTCGGACAGCTTGTACCGTTGAAACGGTTTGCGAATTTCATGGGCTTGCAGCAAGCCCGCTTCAGTGAGGAGCTTCTTTGCTGTTTGCCAATGTACTTTGAAATGCCGCGCAACTGAGACCACTGGTGCTTCGGGTTCAGCAACCTTTTTAACTTCGCTATGATGTGCCTCGGGACGTCGTCGCCCACGCTTCAGCACATACCCACTCCTTTTGAACATTTGCCCTAAGTGTTGAGCCTTCATCCCTATCTTCTTCGCGATCTGAGCGCATGTGAACTCTGTTTTCCATAAGGAAAAAAGATCTTTCAGATAGTCGATACCTGCCAGTTCGAACATCTGACGGACGTGCCTTGGGCTGATGTTGAGCCGTTGGGACCAGCGCAAATGATCTCGGCATCTCTCATACTCATTTTTGATCTCATCGAGGCCGTAAAGCTCGCCGCCACACGTGTTGTTGCGCACGTGAATCGCGAGGCTACCCTGCCAGTTAATAAGTCTAACTTTTTGAGTAGATAAGCGCTCCATACGCTTTCTTACAGTGCGACCTGGTATGTGGTCAAAGGCTTATCGCTCGGCCATATGGCATCGAACTTATTGAAGTTGGTGCATATGAATTGATTTCATAGATACGGCGGCCTTACAGGGGGTGTTTGGTGTAAATTACTGATTTTATTAATTAAAAATTGATGGCCGCTCAAAATTTTCGTAGAAGTCTTGCCATCACTGGATTCGAAGGGCCTGTAATGCACAAACCGACGGCAAGAGATTTAAGACAACACGAGCGGTCCAAGTATCTTCTTCGTTTGGCAGGTAGTTCTATGGCGGAGATTAGTCGTGAATTGGGCCTGAAACAGAACACCGTATCAACCGTTTCGAAAGGTTATGGTCGTTCGAGGCGAATCCAAAGTGCGATCGCCGCCAAACTTGGCAAAGCGCCAGAGAAGATTTGGCCTGATCGTTACGCGTTAAAGGGGGAAGCCAAATGACCTAAAAGCAAAAAGCCCTCGAGAGCTGCAACTCTCAAAGGCTTCTTAGGTGTGTTCAAGATTGTAAGCCTGAATACACCTTCTTCATGAACCAATTTTTGAGTCCGGTCAAGCGTGCAGGTCAGCCTGCGGGCCGGTCTCGTTCATCCAAATTGAAGGAGCGCCTAACCGCTGCCCAGTTGCATGGGCGGCGAGGGTGAACTGTATGACAATCAATATACCCAATGACCCAGAACTAAATTTTGCAGCTGTGCGAAAGCCCTTTCTCCAGTCATCGCTACCGGCAGCGACGAACCTATGGCCAGAAGTGTCGGAAACGATCGGCGACCTACCACCACTTCCAAGCCGTTCAATGAGGCGCATTGCTAGACGTTCAAAAAGTAGCTCACGCGGAGGCATCGTCGTACGACTGCCTGGCTGGCAAAGATCGAGAGTTGTTCTGTTTGAAAGCCGCCTAGAGCTCAACGTTCTATACGTGCTTTTGGCACGTGGAGATGTCATTGACCTGTGGGAGCAGCCACCTTCTGTCACCTACTACGATGCTAAAGGACAGCGGCGAAATCACTTCTTTGATTTCTTGATCCAAAGGGCTTCTGGACGCAGGGAAGCGATCGCGGTTAAGCCTGCAAAACTTGCTCGGAACAATGGCTTTGCCGATGAGTTGTGCTTTATTCGGCAGGCCGTGAACAAGAACTTTGCTGACGATGTTAGGCTAATTACGGATCAATGTTTTACGCGAGCCGAAGCCATCAATGCCGAACGCTACTTTGACTTCGCGCGCCACAGAGATTCCAATGTCGCGCGTCAGCTACAGTACGCGCTGGAAACGACATCCTTCCCGATCACGATCGCCGAATTGAGTCAAAAGTTGAATGCAGGCGGCCATGGGTTTCGCACGGTGTTCCTAGCAATCTATGAGGGTCAGCTGAAAGCAGACAAAACCTCAATAATCAATTTGCAAACGACGGTGTTTGGGGGAGGCGACCAATGAGTATTCCCATGCAATTGTCGCCCTTTGATAGACTAACGGTAGACGCGCTGATGTACCAAAACCCGGTTGCATGTGAGCAAGGCTATACGTTGGATCGGATCGGCAAGTTACAGGAGACGGTTTTCTTTTCATTTAAGGAATTTCGCGAGCTCTTAAAGCGGGCAGATGTGCTTCTAGAGCCTAATTATTTCCTGATCGAACGGCAGAAGCTTCGTGAAACAGGCATTACAAACACTATTAATAATTTGCCTGAAGAAACCCGCGCCGAAACAATGTGGCGCTACGCATATGTGACAACATTCCTGGCGCTTTGGAGGGCAGGTAAAGCTCAAAAAACTGAGTATTCAGCAAAAAATTGGCTGCCAGTGATCGAAAGCCATGTGAATAGCATGGCCCGATCTGAGCAAGATGGATGGCTGCCTAAACGTGCTGGAAAGAAGAGGGTAAGCCGTATAGCCCCTTGTTCGCGTACTTTGCTGGAATGGGGGCGACGCTTTGAAAAATCCGAGTGTTCTGTGCTGGCACTTGTTCCCAGAACCTTTCGATCTGGGAACAGGAAAGACCGCTTTACCTTGGAAGAATTGCGGTTCCTAGGGCAGTGCATCGGTGACTATTTAACCCTTAGCCGATTATCCAAGCGGCGTGTCGCTGAAAATACGAAGAGTAAATTTGAAGCGGAGAACGCTCGACGTGCCGAGCTTGGAATGCGGCCGCTAAAGGTTCCCTCAAAGCGCAAGGTCGAAAGAGAGATCGCGAAGCTTGATCCATACACCACTTATGCGCAGCGCCATGGTGTCGACGCGGCCAATCGGAAATTCATGCTGTATGAAACAGGCTTGGATGTGAGCTACCCGATGGAGCGCATTGAAATCGATGAATGGAAAGTTGATCTGATCACAATCCTTGCTGAACGCGGCGCGCTCGACAACTTATCGCCGAAACAATTGGCAGCCCTGCCAAGAGGGAGGCGTTGGCTTTATCTCGCCATTGATGCTGCTACGCGTTGTGTTCTTGGCATGCGGCTCTGTGTGGAACCAAACGCCGAAGATGCGATTGCATTACTTGCTGATGTGACACAGGACAAATCAAGTTTGGCTGCTGCTGCTGGGTGCCAATCCGATTGGGGGCAATATGGCGGTCTCAAGACCGTCGCTACCGATCTCGGTGCGGCATTTGTCGATAATAGGTTTCGAGCAGCGGTATTCGATGCAGGTGGCTCTCCAGAAACCCCGACAGGTGGTTTGCCACAATTGCGGGCGCAAGTGGAACGGATCTTCGGAACTTTTGGGACAGATTTGATGCCTGGCCTTGCTGGCCGGACATTTTCGAACCCAAAGGAGAGAGGTGATTATCCTTCTGAGGAGATGGCCGCGATTACAGATGAGCAATTGATGCAGATTTTGATTTTGTACGTCGTGGACGTTTATCACAACCGGCCACATGCAGGGCTTAAAGGCGAGACCCCAAACAATTGTTGGAAACGACTTAGTAAAGAAAAAGGCGTTGTGCCAGATGTCCCTGAGCGAATCCGGCGTCGCGCTTTTGGGAAACCTCAAAACCGTAAAGTCTCGGGTCGTGGCGTCCGTGTGTTTGGTGTCGACTATACCTGTGCAGCCTTGCGTCACTTCCACCTCCACAGCCATGAAACCCATGTAGATCTGCGGGTCGATCTGAAAGACATTGGTTGGATTATGGTTCGAATTGGAGAAGAGTGGTTCCCTGCAACAGCATTGCAAAAGTGCTTTGACGGTGTGTCTTATGATGAGTGGGAGGCGGCAGCGCGCCAGTTGCGGCTTAAATATCGGGAGGAAGCGGCTCTTCATGAAAGTACGGTCGTGGAGGCCTTGGAAAAAATTTCGAGGGTGAATGCTACGGCTGAGGCGACAATTGGTGTTGCTTTGCGCTCCGTGACACCTGCGGGTTTACGCCGTGGAGAAGAAGATCTCTTTGCGGGGTTGTCTATCGCCCCAGATGATCCAGAGGAGTTTGACTTGCCTCCAGACGAGGACCTTTTTGGTTACGTAATACCTCTCGTCGACAAGGGGGGTGACAGAGCTGCTGCAATCCCAGAAGCAATTGATGCTCAAGAGCCCGCAGCCGAAGACGATCACGAGTCTCTTACATGGAAGTTCGATGATGAATAGCGTTTCCGAAACTCACATCCAGCTTGCCAAGCTCCGCGGAAAATTCATCCGGCATGCCGCTTACGAACAACTGTGCGATCAGTTCGACCGACATCTGCAACGGCGGCGTGCTGCGCTGTCCTTGGGCCTCATCGAGGAAGCACGGGGAATTGCCATCGTGGGTGCATCAGGCAGCGGGAAATCAACGCTTGCTACACGCCTACTGACGCAACATCCAGATATTCTGCAACCCCAAGCCGACAGTCAAAAGGCGGAAGTTATAAGCCTTCTGGTGCCATCGCCTGCCACACTCAAGGATGTCGGTTCTACGATTTTGGGCGCGTTGGGATATGACTCAATGCGTCGAAGTCCGGCGGGTGCAATTTGGGATCAGGTGCGCACCCTGCTGCACAATCGAGAAACCTTGTTTGTGCACCTCGATGAGGCACAAGATCTTTTCTCTAGCCAAAATGCGAATGTGCGCAATGACGTCGTAAATACGCTGAAATCTCTCATGAATAGTAAGGCCTGGCCAGTCGGGCTTATCTTGTCGGGCACCCCCAAGATGATCGAAATGATCAACTCAGACGACCAACTCAAGCGTCGGGTAGACATGGTGAGCATTGAGGCCGTGACTTGGGCATCCCATGAACGGGAAGTGCGGGCATACTTCAAATCTTATGCGAACAAGGCAGGCCTTTCTATATGCCCTGAGCTTGACCTGCAGGATTTTTTGCCTCGCCTACTCCATGCGGGAGCCAATGAATTTGGTCTGACGGTTTCAATGATTTTGAGCGGAATTGAGAACGCCGTTTTGGAAGGGACGAACGTACTGCGTTGTCACCACTTCATTGATGCTTTTCAGAGCAAATCTGGCTGTGTGCGCGGGCTCAACCCCTTTGTCGTCTCTGACTACCAAGCCATCGATGCACGTGCTGTCATGGGGACAATGAATTTCGGAAATGGGGAGGGTGTACGATGAGTATCAAGCATTCTCTATCCTTCCCAATCCTCAAGTACGAAACTGCAACGTCCTATGTTTCCCGCCTCACGCGGTATTGCGGTTTGGCTTCGCCAAATGACTTTTGCCTAGATCACGGATTTCGGTGGCAGGACTTTGTGCGAGGCGATGACATCTTGTTTGATAAAATGGCTGCAATCGGTGGCGCAAATGCTGAGGATATGAAGCATTGGGCCATACGCACGGTTGATCGACAGTCCTTTCTCACTGCGGGAGAATACGTAACAAAAAAGTCGTTGGTAAGGACGCGTGTACGTGTTTGTCCCAAGTGCCTTGTTGAGGGCCGAAAGCTGCGAGGGCGCTACGGGGCGTACCGGAGGCATCTGTGGCATTTCTTATCGATGCGGTCTTGCGCCATACATGAGACGCCTTTGATGAATGTAGAACCCGAAAAGTACACAATCCGAAATTATGATTTTTGCAAGGTCATCGAGCGGCATTGGACAACGATTCAAAAAGAAGCGCATCGCGAGCGATATCGTCAGTTCACCTCCTTGGAGGCCTATATTCAACGGCGATTGGACGGAAGAAAGCAGAACCAGTTTTTGGATGACATGCCGTTTCACATAGCGGCGCGGCTTTGTGAACTGCTGGGGTTTGTTCTTGAGTTTGGACCTGACCGAAATATCACGAGTGCATCAGAAGATGAACTTTCAGCAGGTGGCCAAATTGGATTTGACGCGTTGAAGCAAGGCGAGGCAGGGCTCTATGCGGCCCTTGATACGCTGGTCAGTCCGAATGGATTGCGTACCGTCCGACATAGATCTGATCTAGGTGCTTTGTTTGAGTGGCTTCGACTGTCTCCTGCTGGTGGCGAGGCTGATCCGCTCAGGACTCTTGTTCGAGAATACATTTTTCGAACGTATCCCTGCAGTGAGAAGGACGTTGTGTTAGGGAAGACATGTCCAACAACATCCAGGTACTCAATCCATGGGGCCTGGAAGTCATTGGGTATTCAGAGAGAACGAATGAACCGTATTCTTATTGCGGAAGGCGTTGCTCAGAAAAAAGACGGTGAGGCAGAAATTAGACTGCGTGATGGCTTGAGTGCCCAAGATATTACTCGGCTGTCCGAGCAAATTTCTAATCGTTTGACCGTGGCAGAAGCGTCTAACGTCTTAAATGTGAGCGCAGAATTTTTGATGCTGTTGCGTAAATCTGAAATCGTTGAACCGGTGGTTGATGCGTTAGACCAAGTCCCTAAGTATGAAAAACGTGCGCTCGAGAGCCTAATGGAGGGGCTGACGGCTGCGGTGAATTCAAAGGTGAAAGAGACCGATGAATTAGTGTCGATCATTGACGCGGCAAGGCGCATCCGTTGTCCTGCATCAGACATTGTTGGCTTGGTACTGAATGGCGAACTGACCAAGGTTTCTCGGGATACAACGGTCCGTGGTATCGCCGGTTTTCGAGTAAACCCACGGGAAGTGCGCGCTTGCCTACCGCCACTGGAAATGGACGGCGTTACGAAGGGCGAGGCAGCCTCAACGCTGCGCGTAACATATCAAACCGTAAATTATTTTATTGATGAAGGTCTACTTAAGTCGCTTAGGGTAAGAAACCCAAAGTCTCGCCAGTTCTTGGATGCGGTGACGAAAGATAGCATCAAAGAATTCCAGCGTGAGTATGAGACCCTAGGCCAATTGGCGCATCGCTATAGGCGTGCATCGGGCCCTCTTGGATGTCATCTTGAAGCAAAGGGTATCTGTCCGTTCGAGACGCCAGGGGGGATAAGTTGGTACTACAGCCGCCGTGGCTTGGATCACCGGTTGAAGAAAGTGGGATTGGTTGCACCTGAAATGAAACAGGCAACGTCCGCGTGATCTGAACTAAGCATCATTCTGAACTTGGCGATCTCTGCGGATTGTGTCGGATTGCCTAACCATCTTTTGGGAAACGTTTGGGACAAAGCAGTCTAATGACAGTCATTGGGGGAGGTGAAACTACAGTGTTGATTGGTCACGGAAGTGGCTTCGATTAGCCTGAAATCATTGAGTTACGACCACAATTTTGGTACTTAGTATTAGCTGGAATTGGAGAGCGCGGTGGGCAAAAAATTGTCACCTACATTCATCACACCGGACGAAGAAGCGCGACGTAGAAAGATCGCTTCTGGTGCGAATTGGAGCGCAGAAATGGAAGGGCTTGGGCGACAAACGCCTGAATACAACGCCCTGTCTGAGCTTTGGATTACGGGAAAGATCGATCGGCAGGAGCTGCAAGAGCGACGCATGAGAATGGTCTTAGATAGGGTGCGCGACCTTGGTTGATCCTTTTTTTCAAGCCGATCAGAGGACGATGAAAAATCGTCTCGGGATCAACAATAACCCGGACCTGTTACGAATTGCAGAACGTGAACTTGTTTCAGCTCGTACAGAGACGGCGGATGAAATCACCGGAGAATTTGATGCGGCACATCTGCGTGCAATTCACCGGCATCTGTTTCAAGACCTGTTTGAATGGGCGGGGACAATGCGCTCGGATGTGATCGTTTTGGAAGGTGAGAAATTTAATGTCCCTGATTTCGCGAACCTCTTGTCCAAAGGCGGTAGCACTTTCTTACCGGCGTCTCATCTGGACAATGGGTTAGCGCATATTCAGCGACTGGCAAATGCATCAAAAGCAAAGTCAACGGACCTTGAGACCTTTGCAAAGGCGGCGACCGAGATTTTGTCTGATCTCAACTATGCCCATCCATTTCGTGAGGGAAATGGACGCACTCAACGGGTGTTTATGGTGCAGCTCGCGCGGCGCGCGGGACATACGTTAGATTTTGAGGGTATCACTGCCGCGCGCAATAATGCCGCAAGCGTTGAGTCCCATAGCGGTACTACGTTAGCACTCGAAAAAATGGTTTCGGAAAGCTTGGAGCCTGAGGAGGTTCTGGTTCGGTTAAAAGCAGTGGCCGACTTAGAAGGATCCGTTGTGGACCGCCAGACGGTCTATATCTAGAAGTGCAGTTCAACCTTAAGGCGCTTTACATAACACCCGTTAACAGATGTTCCGGTTTCGTTATTGAGGCGAGTTCACGCATAGATTGCGATCCTAGAGCTCGCCGAAGACTTGGCCGTGAAGCTAGTCAGCTTGTACTGAAGGTGATTTTATATTGCAGGAACGTCGTTTAACGAGGGCTGATGGAAAAGGGGAAATGCTGATGAATGAAATCTCGGACTACCAGTTGGGCCACGATCTCTCGGCTCAAGAGAAACTTCTTCTTCAAGCTTTCGAGAAAAACGATGAAGATGAGATTGAGCGTGCGCTCGACAGAGTTGTCATGGTGCGACGTATGAAAAAGAATGGGACACTGGAGTGGCAAGCCCCTGATTTCGAGGTGTGAGATGTCGGGCACGTAAAGCGCCCGGAAACCGCTGTACCTGCATCGATGTATTCCTTCACATAAGCTGACCTTCAACTCTCTACTTGTAAGGTCAGCTATGCGGACGAAGTTGCCGTTCGATTGCTTCCGCCAGATGACCGCAGTCAGCCCTAAGCAGACATAGTTGATCTGTATATCGGGGGGACAAGAGACTTTCGCTGCCGATGCAAGACTTAGATTCATCTCTCGCAAAAGCAGACCTCGATGTTGCCACGCCATACAAGCGCAATAGTTCTCCCATCACGTCGGATGCCGCGCAGAACGTTGACGGCCTTGGATTGGGGATTGGGTGCGTAAAGATTCCCTCGCCCCGTATATGTGCATCTTAAGTGAAGTGGAAAATAACGAGTTGGAAGGTCAACTTAAAATAATTTATAGAAGGCACAACAGGCGGATGTTTCTAGGGGGCTTCTATGAATGAAGACGGTGTATCAATTGACGATGAAACATTCGAGGAGGAAGAACTCGGGCAAGACGACTCCGATGAACAATACGAGCCTTTTGATCCGAAAAAAGTCGATGTATCGATTTCTACTCCGACGCTCGGGACGTTAATCACACGATTGCGCCACAGCGAAATTGACCTGATGCCAGACTTTCAGCGCTCGGGCGACCTTTGGTCGAAGCAAGCCCAAAGTAGATTGATTGAGTCCATCCTAATCCGCCTTCCAATCCCAGCCTTCTACTTTGATGCGACCGATGAAGAACATTGGCAGGTTGTCGACGGCCTCCAACGACTTTCTGCCATCAAGAACTTTGTTGTCGACCAAAAGTTAAGGCTTCAAGGGTTAGAATTCCTCAAGGAACTTCACGGCTCGACCTATGATGAATTGCCGAGAACATTTCAAAGGCGAATTGATGAGTTCTCTACATCCGTATATCTCATCAAGCCAGGGACCCCTCCCGAAATGAAATATGCTCTATTTCATAGAATTAATACCGGAGGACTCAAGCTAACTCCGCAAGAAATTCGACATGCTATAAGTCAACCAGCGAATAATGGTGCGGCGTCGAAATTCCTCGCAGAGATTACTGAAGCAGACATAGTAAAAACGGTCCTAGGTAAAAGAAACCATCGAATGTCGAAACAAGAGTTGATCTTGCGTCATATGGCTTTCGCTATGTTTGGCCAATCCGACTACAAGTCTTCGCTTCCAAGATTTTTGGATGGGGCAATGATTGAGATTTCGAAAATGTCTCCGGATAAACTCGATAAATACCGTGAGAGTTTCTTAAGTGCGGTTTCACTATCTTATGAGTTGTTTGGCGTGCACGCATTTAGCAAATCTCTTGTTGGAGGCAAGAATCTCGTAAACAAACCGCTCTTTGAGGCCCTATCTGTTTGTTTAGCTGAGCAAAGTGGAGAACAAAGGAGAACAATTCTTGCAAACAAATCAATGTTTGTTTCCAAGTTCAAAGAGCTTTTAGAAAATGATGAATTTAATGAAGCGATCAGTCGCTCAACTGCAAGCACGGCCCATGTAACGTCGCGTTTCCGTTTAATCCGAAAATTTATTGAAGAATGCAGCTTCGAGGCACTAATATGATTGAACAACTTGAACTGGTGAATTTCAAATCGATCGATAACCATGTTTTTAATTTTGAAGAACTAAATATTTTTACGGGCCTAAACGGCGCAGGAAAATCATCGATTATTCAATCGCTTCTTTTGTTGAGGCAATCTCACGAAAAACACATGCTTCCTGACCAAGGAGTATCGCTATATGGTGAATACGTAAAAATTGGGACCGGAAAAGATCTTCTGTTCGTCGGAGCAGATGAAGATTGCGTTCAGATAAAACTAACTTGGTCCGAGGTACGCGAACTCAATTTGAGCTTGGAGTATACTAAAGGTTCCGACATGCAACCACTCAATCCCGACCAAAGCGGCGACAGCGGGAAACCATTTGAAACGGCATTATTTACATCGCAATTCCAATATTTGTCTGCGGATCGAATTAGCCCCAAGGCGACGTACGAGGTTTCTGACTACGCGGTCAATCAAAGCCGTTCTCTGGGAATTAGAGGCGAGTATACCGCCCATTTTTTGGCCGTGAATGGTGGAGAGATCATAACCATTGAGGCATTCCAACATCCTGATGCAAATAACAAAACTCTGTCTAGCAATTTGGATGCTTGGATGTCCGAGATAACGCCGGGTACCAAAGTAAATGCACGGTTTATTCCAGAAATTAATCAGGCGAGTTTACACTATCAATTTGCTTCCTCAACTGAGCTAACTCAGTCTTTTCGCCCCGAAAATGTTGGCTTCGGATTAACTTATGTTTTGCCTGTTGTTCTAGCAGTTCTTGCCTCCAAACCAGGTGACCTACTCATAATTGAAAACCCGGAATCTCACCTTCACCCCGGTGGCCAGTCCTTGATGGGTAAGCTCGTATCACTTGCTTCAAAAAACGGCGTTCAAATATTTGTTGAGACGCATAGTGACCACTTTTTCAACGGCATTCGAAATGCGGTGAAGTCTGGTGATATCGAATGCAATTCGGTTAACGTATTCTATCTTTCCCGCACGACTGACACAGCAACTCACGCAGCCAATATCGATGAAATCTCGTTAGACGAAAACGGTAAAGTTGGGTATTGGCCTCCAGGTTTCTTCGATCAATGGGAAAAGAGTTTAGAGACACTATTGGATTTATAGTTATGAATAGTGACGTAGTTTTTAACGATGCCTCTTTGCCTTTTCCAATTGATTTAGAGAACCAACAAGAAATCTTAAATTTCTTTAAATCCCTAAGCATTTTGTCCCGCGCTCAGATCTCAATTATTAAGAAAGACGGAGTCCCATCAAGGTGGGCAGATTTAGATTACGCGGTAGGGTTCAGTTTTGGAAGTTGGATGAACAACTCTCTAGACCATGACCAAAAGCTGTTTGTAAAAAACACAATGAGCAAAGTTGACTGCCCGGTTTCGACAGATGCTCGCAAATTTCTTGAGCCAAGAGTGTTCGTTTTGGCGTGCGATGATACAATAGATGTAGACGCCATGGGTTACGCTTCGTACCTAAATGTTGCCGGAGTGAGCTTTGCATCCAATGCAATATGGTCGCAAGATGAGTTCCGAATAGTCGAGCATTTCAACGACGAAGCGCCCAACGAGAAGACTGTGCAGAACATTGGCACCTGTGACAGAGCTAAAGAGTGGGTTGATCGTGTTTCGGCTGCGAGACAAAGCCAGAGTAGCTTTCTCAAGAACTTGAAGCCTAAGCACAATCCAGATCTTCCCAATCTATTGTTTTGCAAAGGAATTTTGAAAATCTGGCAAAGATCCGGCGTGTGGGGTTCCTCTCAAAGTGAAATTATTGATGTCCTGAACCTGTTAAATTCTCATATTGCAACTTCTTCTAATCTTGCTGATTTAATCACAAAAACGGGATTGGATATCTCCGATGAGAGCCGATCGACAAGCACAAATCCGAAATTTCGGCGCCAGCGCATGTTTGACCATCCAGAATTGGGGAGGTCTTATTTCGGCCTGCATGTCAAAAATTTCCGTGATGCCAAGCGATTGTACTTCCTGCCTGACTTTGACAACAAGAGGGTCTGTGTAGGATATTTCGGAAATCACTTGGGAACAACTTCTTCTCCGACTTGATCCTATTCAAGCAAATATGTGTCGAATGTTCACACCACCTAAAACTCACTTTCTAATATCGCTATTGACCGCTTTAAGGATACATCTCGCTGCATTGTCTGGTGTGACTAACGGCCGCTTAGGGCCGTCCGAGTGACTTTTGCAAAGTTCACTAACTGCGCATCGCTGACATTTACGCAAACCGCAGCATCGGTCAATGTGGGCTCAATCCAGCCATTCGCTGCGTGTTGCACCAACGACGGCTTTCCGAAAAATGGTAAGACTATGAGACGCAAAAGGTAAGAGTAATGCGTCGGTCAAAATCGAATTTATTCAAAATCAACGACTTAGCTTTTTAGAAAAGGTGAAACTATGTGTCGCTCCACACCAAATTGTGAAGCGACACATAGTTGTGCCTTTTGCGACAGAGTCTTTCCTTTTTCGACGCATAGGTTTGCCTTTGGCGGGTTCTGCTTCTCGTGATCATGTTTCCCCTTTCAACGCTGGTTTTGAGCAAAGCGCTTCAGCGCGCCTGCCTCTAAAACCTGCTCCCGGCGAGGGTTGGGGGTAGCAAGTGCAATACAATTCGACTGGGTAGGTGCGGCCCGCAGGCGCAGCCGAGGACACGGCCCAGGCTAATTGTATTGCAGGCGCGTGGAGACAACGTCCCCTAGCTCTTGGTCAAAGAAAAGGGCTAATTCTGTTGAAAAACTCTTGCTTGATCGGGTGCCTATTCACTGATTCAATTTCCATATTGATTGGGGGATTTGATGATGATGGGTCCAAAGCAGGAAGCACAAGCAGCGCTATTTTATGAGTTCTCGCTGGAAGATCGTGTTCCCCAAGATCACCTGCTGCGTTCGATAGATCGGTTTGTCGATCTGAGCGACATCCGCCAGAATTTGGCGGATTTTTACAGCCACACGGGCCGCCCTTCGGTTGATCCTGAGCTTCTGATCCGCATGCTGTTGGTGGGGTATTGTTTTGGCATCAGGTCAGAGCGGCGGCTGTGTGAAGAGGTGCATCTGAACCTGGCCTATCGCTGGTTCTGTCGCCGTGATCTTTCTGACACGATCCCAAACCATTCGACGTTTTCAAAGAACCGTCACGGACGGTTCCGTGAGAGCGAACTCCTGCGTCACCTGTTCGAGAAGACCGTCGCACGGTGCATCGAGGATGGCTTGGTGAGTGGCCAACGTCTGGCTGCAGATGCCAGCTTGATCGAGGCTGATGCCAACAAGCAGAACTCCACCCCAAAGGAAGATTGGGACCATAGCGCAATTGATCCACGCGATGCACCACGCGCCGTTCGCGAGTATCTCGACGTCTTGGACGATGCTGCATTCGGGGCGGCATCGACCGTAGAGCCAAAGTTCACGTCACACTCTGACCCCAGCAGCCAATGGACCGCAGCCCGCAAAGGCCCCGCTTTCTTTAGCTACTCCACCAATTATCTGATCGATACCGACCATAGCGTAATTGTTGATGTCGAGGGGGCGAGATCAATTCGACAGGCCGAAGTCGGATCAGTGCGCACCATGTTGGATCGCATCAAAGATCGGCACGATATTGACCCGGAACGTCTTATCGCGGATAGCGCATATGGATCAGGCCCCATGCTGGGATGGCTCGTGGATCGCGACATCAACCCACACATTCCGGTGCTAGACAAGGCGGGCCGAGCCGACGGGACATGGAGCCGCACCGACTTCGAATGGGACCCAGATAACAACCAGTACATCTGTCCGGAGGGTGAGTCACTCAAGCAGTTCCGGCGCAATTATTCCGACCCGAACCGAGGCCCCAGCGGCAAGGGTGTCGCTAGGTACCAAGCTCTAAAACATACATGCCAAGCTTGCCCATCAAAGATGAAATGCTGCCCAAATGCCGACGCCCGCAAGATCACCCGCGAGGAACACGAAGAAGCCCGTCAGATTGCCCGCGACATTGCCAAAACCAAACAATACGCCATCTCGATGCGACTACGTAAAAAGGTCGAAATGCTCTTCGCTCATCTCAAACGCATCCTCGGGTTGGGAAGGTTGCGACTACGTGGTCCATGCGGCGCAAATGACGAATTCCTGCTCGCCGCAACCGCCCAAAACCTCCGGAAATTAGCCAAGACCTTTCCTGCACCGCAGAAAACAGGCAAAGCCCGATAAGAAAGGCGCTCGCGCTCCGTTTGGATCGCAACTTTCTGCGCTCGCAACACGTTGTTTTTCCACAGAATCGGCGGATTGCGGTCATTCGCTGCAAACGCGAATGCTTACATTTCTTTGGCCAAGAATTGCCGTCACACTAAGCTACCCTGCCAGTCAATAAGTCTTATTTTTGAGTAGAAACGCGCTTCATGCGCTTTCATACAGTGGGCCGATATGCGGACAAAGGGTGAATTCGCTGCACTCGCACCAAAGACCGCTTTTTTTGTGCACACGACTTGGATCGAACAACGGCCTTCGTTCAGGTCGCGGCTATTTTCAGGATTCTAATAACCGTCAATTTCGGGAACATTGCCAAGCCTTACAAGGAAGCTTGGGTCGCCGACTTCTCCACTCGTTGGATCTTCAGTAACCATGTAAGCGTCAGCACCTGCGCAATCCTTAGATAGAGCCTCTCGTTCGGCTCTGTTTTGCGCTTCTGACGCTGTGGAATATTCAAATTGCTTGGCAATTTTCAGGCCGGTCTGCCCGTTGCGCCCAGCCGTCGTTTCAACATAAGTCTGGCAAATATAGTGAATTTTTTCTGGGGAAGACTCCGGGTCTGTCATGGATGGTTCCCTTTTATCGGCTGGGGCGATTGGAATATCTGGAAACAGCGCAGGCCGATTTCAGCCTGATTGTAGTGCCTATTGCCAAGCGGAGCACTCAACGCAAAGCAATTTCGCCGAAGCTCAATCATCATTTTGAAACGGTTCTAGAGGGTCGCGTTTTGCGCGCTGTTTTCGCTGTCATTTCGGATGGCGTGTTCGCTTCTCTTTCAAGGCGGGTATTGCGTAGCCGAGAGATCTTAGCAAGTCGTTGTTCCGTTTCTTCCTCGACCATTTGCCTGACAACACGCGTCGTTTTATCCATCGGGGTTTCCGGTTTGGAGTCATACACCTTGAACAGATTGCTTTTTGTGAGTTTCGTCAATTTTGCGTCTCCTTTGTGATTTAGGGTGGTCTGGACCAAGCATGGTCATTCAAACCAGCGCCAAGTAGTCGGACTTGCCTTGAGTGTCCTGTGATGGTGTTGTCGGGGGAGTGCCCAAGAGTTTTACTTTGACGTCGGGCGCGGCCATGCCGTGCATCAACGCATTGTAATTCATCTGGAACCTCACCTCGGAACCCACCTTTGGCAGAGGTCGGGACGTTCCAATGACAAGATGATCGCTGGTCGCCCCGATCAATGTGCTTCCATCGGGCATTGAAATCCCCAGAATGTCGGTGTCCTGATGTCCTATCGCGGCAATAAAGCGCTTGGAAACACCGCTGACTTGCGCGATGCGACGTCTTGCCAAATTTGGACCGACTAGGGCGATGGCGGCGGGCGCAGGTTTTGCATCCGCTTCGATAACTTCGGCAACAAGCGTGAAGGCGTCGGTGTGCATCCCACCGATCTGGTTCCCAGACACCGGCTCAACACCCAGAAGGATCGCCTCACCCAGGCGGAGGTCGTTGACACGACCGGTCGCGCGTTCACCAAGCGCCCAGGGCAAATTGGCTGAGTTGCCACCGGAAACGACTTTGAGCAACGGGCCGCATGCCCCCTCGATCTCATTCGCGAGGTGGCAAAAATTGGACATTTGCAACGTAGTCGGGGCAAGCCCGCTCAGACAGGCAAAGTTCGCACCGATCCCTATCAACGCTAACCCAGGCATTTGCATGACCCGCTGGGTAATGTCTGCCAAGTTCTCAGGCAAAATTCCTTCCCGCTGATCGCCCATCTCGACCATTAGGATGATACCGTGGACTGAACTGTTGCGGATCGCGGCGGCGGCCAGTGCGGAAATGACCAATATTTCTGTGTTATAGCTCGCTTCACAGGACTGAGCGACCTGATCGGCCTGGCTTGACATCGGTGTACGGATCAGAGTGATAGAGCCTGTCATTCCCGCCGACCGTAGCCTTTGCACATTGCTTATACGTGCATCTGCAAGCCCTGAGGCCCCGCCATCGAGCATGGCCTGAGCAATCGCAGGATGCCCGCATACAGCCTTGGTCACGCCAGTTACTCTGATCCCACGCGGGCCTAAACGCCCAACAAGTGTCTGCGTGTTGCGCCGTATCTTGCCAAGATCCACTTCAATGCGCGGGCAGCTCATATTGCTGCCACTGCAGGCCTCTGCGTCAATGCGGGGTATGCAGCGACCACCATAGCAAGCAGATGTGCAACTGGCCTTGCCAATGCATCGGTGACCGGCAGCCCGAGTTTGAGTGATTGGCCCGCAATGGTGGCGGTGATTTCGTCCTCAGACATCCCCTCGTGATTGAGAGTCACGCCAATGACCTTTGTGTCGGCAAAGGCTTCGATCAGGGCAATCTCACTTGACGGCGTGGGCATCGGTAAATTGGGAAAGTCGCAGCGATGTGCACGTTTTGGCGCGTGCTGCAGGATGACAGCATCCGGCTGGCTACCGCGCAGGATAAACGCGGATGTGCAAAACGCGGGGTGGCTTAACGCGCCTTGGCCTTCAATCAAAATGACATCGGGTTGTTCGGCTTCAGACGCTGCAACAATCGCACCTTCAAGCTCGCCACAGCAGAACTGGGGTGGCACGGCATCCATTGCAACACCATATTTCGCACCTTGCATCAGGCCGGTCTGGCCTGTGCCGACAAGCACCGTCTTGATGCCCTTTGCATTCAGGACTCGTGCCAAAACGGTCGCCGTTGTCCGCTTGCCAATGGCACAATCTGTCCCAAGAACTGCAATGCGCAGCGCTTTAACACCAGCGACACTGCCATCGAGCAGCCGCATGTCCTTGCTGGGTTTCGGCTTGCGGATGTCCCGAATGGTAACATTCCGTTCGGATGCGGCGGTGGCTATCTCATGGTCGTCGCTCAGATATTCATGCAGACCGCTCACGATGTTCATGCCAAACTCTATCGCTTGCAGAACAACACCTCGATCTACAGCTGAGAGCCTTCCCGTAGAGGGGGCCATCCCATAGATTAGCGTATCGGGGACTACAGCTTGATGTGCAACTGCAGCATCCAGATCAGCAAAGATAGGGATGTGGTTTATCGCATCGTCGAGAACGGATCCGCTGTCTTTTCCGCTATAGGTGCTGTCGATAACAGAAAGGATCCGATAGGCCTCTGAATGGCGCACAAGGCCGTTCGCAGTCTTGCCGTCGATTTGCGCGAAGTTCCCCTCGCAATAGACGACTGCCGAGGGTGGCACTGTGACCTGCGTGATTGAAATAGTAAGTGTGCGTACGCTGTGGGCCTTTGGTGGCGCTTGGGCGCCCCTGACCGGACGGCGGATAGTGTTGACAGCTTCGGATTTGGTTTCCATTGTGGTTCTCTTTTATAGGTTGGCACGAAGGGCAGAATTGCCTTCAAATGCGCATTTTGAATGGAGGTGGTGCCGTGGCTCGCGCCTAGTTGTTCAGCACGCACAGCCCCTTTGATTTTTGGAAGTTCCTGTCGCACTCCCAACGGTTACCTGACCTGTCCAGATGCGCGTGTTCAGGAACGTCGATCAATGCGCATGTCTCGGCGGAGGCGGCGTATCCACGTTCGCACTTCCACCCTGTGCCGTATGTTGCATCGTCGAAGTATGCATTTGCGGGGATCGCGACGGCTTCGCACAGACCAGCCTGTTCAAAGAAGCCGCGCTCACATGTCCAAGGCTGGCCGTATCCTGATCCATTCAGATAGGCGTTGGCCGGAACCGCTATTGCGGTACACAGATCGCCAGTTGCTTCAAATCCACGTTCGCACGTCCACGAGGAGCCATATGAGGCGTATGTGGCATCTGCCAAGTATGCATTCGCTGGCAGCACGATTTCCTGACATGTGTCATCGACCTCGATGTAGCCGCGTAAACAACGCCACCGTTCGCCTGACGGGTCCAAATACCCGCCCTCAGGCACATCTACCGCAACACATTCAGTTTCGTCGGTTCTGCGAAACCCGTGCAGACATTCCCATCCGGAACCGTAGGACCGGTTCGTGTCGTATGCGTTTTGCGGAACAATCACAGCGACGCAGGCATTCTCGTCCAACCGGAATCCAATGTTACATTCCCAGCCATCGCCGTAACTTTTAGCACTGGCATTATCAGGCATTGGCGGAGCGACGGTTTGAGCAAAAGCTGGTATCGCAAGCAGCAAGACTGCGGCAATCAAACTTATGAATAGGCCGCGATTGTTGGTGAGCCTGCAGAGATATTGGGCAATCATGGAATGCGCCCGGCGAGGCTCTGTTAATTGTGATTTACGATCCATCTAACTCAAGCCCCGCAAGGCACGCATCTGCCAGATCCCGGCTTGGGGCATCAGTGCCCGGCAGCGTGGCCCAGCCTGTTTCCATCATCGCGGTGCGCCGCTGAAAGCTGGAAGCTTCTTGAAGTGTTGCTAGTTTTGCAGTGCGTTCCACATCAGATTCCGACAGATTTAGGCAAACTGGCACCATCGCCAATGTGACTTCCTCTGCCGCAAGGTTTTGGGCCATCTCGGCCGCCCTGCCTGCAGTTGTCCAGCCGCCCCAGGTGAAGCCAAGAATAGAGATAGCAACTGCGCCAACCAAGGCGCCGTAAACACCGGGTTTCGTCCATTCGGGAAATGTCATTTTTGATCCTCTGACGGAGAAAGCGCCGCCGCACTGTTTTTTTGATTACGTTAGTAGTCGCGTTGACCTGATCCTGCGCCAGAGCCAACTCAAGGTCTCAGTGATCCACTGCGCGCAGCTCTGGCTTTCCTGCGTGCCATTTGATCAATATAAACGTCGCCGTAGTCGGTATGCCGCAAACAGCGGCTCAGCATGACGTCATCGTCTGCCGACACTTCGTTTTCACCCGCGGGCAGTTCATCCGTGTATCCCGCGACAACAAACGGATGAAGAAATGTCACAACTGACGTGGTCGTGCGCGATAACATCGGCAACCTTCCCAAACATCAGATCCCTGCTACAGGACGTGACAGCTGAATTTTTTTGATAGAGGGTTGTGGTTCGCTCTGGCAGGCGGATGCGCCTGTGCCGCAGAGAACCGCAACTTTCGTATCACTCACATAGTCTCTTAGCGTTGGAAATGCAACGTTGGTGACTCTGGATCCATTTATGAGGCCACCTATACTCTTAAGAAGGCCAAGGTTGGCAAGCCTCCACGCTGAGCATTGGAAGATCTTTGCCAGCTACGTCCTTTTTTGCTTCGCCCGCCCAGAAGCCGACTTTCGCCGCGTCACAGAAAATTGGCAAAGAGGGCTCAAAGCCGCCGTTGGATGTATAATCCATGAACGGCCGCTTTGCCGACGAAGGCAAAGCTATGAGTCGCAAAAGGTAAGAGTGGTGTGTCGCCCATTTTGTGGGGTGCGCAAAATCAATGACTTAGCGATGTGAAAATGGAAGAACTATGTGTCGCTCCACACAAATTGTGAAGCGACACATAGTTCTGCCTTTTGCGACAGACCTTTGCCTTTCACGACGCATAGCCTTTCCTTTTTCGATGATTTTGGCGCTGACGCTCATTCTTTTCTTCTTCCAATGGTGCATGTTTTCAAGACAACCGCTTTAGCGACTTGCTCTGAAACCTTGCCGCGTGGCGAACGCGGATGGGGGCGAGGCAATGTTATTTGATAGGGGTGGAGCGGCCCGCAGCGCAGCGAGGACACGGCCCTATCTAATGGGGTTGCCCGAGGGGGAAAGTACTGTTCGGGATGCCACTGAGGCAGACGACGGGCTTCGTGCAAAGCCTTCCGCGGCTGGTCGGTCTGGACTGGGCCGTGCCGGACTTCAGTACACTGTGTCGCCGCCAACAAAAGCTGAACGTGGCTATCCAGCATCGTGGCGGCGTGGGTCCGCTGAATCTGCTGATCGACAGCACCGGCATCAAGGCCGAGGGTGAAGGCGAGGGCGAGTGGAACGCCCGTAAGCACGGCGGCCCTAGGCGGCGCATTTGGCGCAAGATACACATCTGCGTCGATGAGGAAACGCTGGAAGTTCGGGCCGTCGAAGTCACAGGAAGCAACATCGGTGATGCGCCCGTTCTGCCTGATCTCCCTCACCAAATCCCGGCGACGAAGAGATCGGTTCCGTGACCGCCGACGGGGCCTACGACACTCGCAAATGCCACGAGGCGATCGCCGCCCGTGGTGCCGCCGTTGTTATCCCGCCCTGCAAGAATGCCACGCTCTGGAAGCCGACGAGCCCGGGCGCGGTGGCACGAAACGAAGTCCTGCGCGCATCAAATTATCTCGGCCGCGCCAACTGGCTCCGGTGGAGCGGATATCACCACCGGAGCCGGGTCGAGTCAAAGATGAACTGCATCAAGCTGCTCGGCAAATCCCTGATGGCAAAAGACTTCGAACGCCAGGTTGCCGAGCTGCAAGTTCTCATCGCCGTTCTGAACGGCTACACCGCTCTCGGTATACCTGTCACACTGCCCGTAGAGTAAATCCGTCCGGGGAATGGGGCCCTGCGATCAGACCCGGATTTGTGCAACAGCGCCCCCTTCGTGCGTACTGCGCCTTATGGGAGAATTATCCGTTGTCAGCTCTCATTTCGCGTGCTACAACAAATTTGTTAACGAATTCTTTGTCGGGTACGGCAAAAAATTTTACTTGTCCGAAACCGCTCATTCATCGAGGAGCGACCCATGCTGACCAACACATTCTCCTTTTCCGACACAGACCGACTGGTCTCGCGGTTCGAACGCATCCATGCGAGCCCGTACCGCAACTATGGTGCGTTCCGAGCTAAAGTGTCCGAAATGATCGCAACCGAGCCGTTCCTTCGTGAAGAAATGGCAGACATTGCGCGCCTGTTCCGTGAAACCCGCGTCGATGAGCGCAAGGTGGCACTGGTCAAGAACTGCCCGATCGACCGCGATGTTCCGGTCTACGATCCCGACGATCCGGTTCGCTCGAAACACATGGTGAAAAAGACCTTCGTGGGCGAGGTTCTCCTCGAGGTTGTTTCGCAAGCCTGCGGCCTGCCGATTCTGTCCTACACCACACGCAATGATGGCGACTTCTTTCAGGACGTCTATGCTCAGAAGAAATACTCGGACACCCAGACGCAAAAGACCGACTCCGATCTCTATTTCCACAACGACCGGACGGCCCACCGGGTGCGCGCGGACGTCCTGTGCCTGCTTGGGATGCGTTCGGACCCCGCCAACGTGATCAACACCAAATACGTGCACGGTACCGACCTGTTGCACTTGGTCGATCCGGAGCTGCACGACATTCTGCGTCAGCCCAACTTCGCGACGCCTTTCGATCTGATTTCGCAGGACTCGAATGAGTTTCAGGTCAATTCAGACAACCATCCGATCCTGATCGGCGAAAGCGCGTTCCGCTACTATGACGTGCGCACGACGGTTGCCGCCTCGGCCCCGGCGATCGCATGGCGCGCGCTGGCGGCGGTCAAGGACGCGATTACCAAAGCCCCGAAACTGAACGTGCCGATCCAGACCGGCGAGTTGTTCATCTTCCCGAACCTCGAAGGCCTGCACAGCCGCGACAAGGCCCACGTGCCAAAGCCGGAAGCCGCCCGCGAGCGTTACCTGTTGAAGACCTACAACTTCTGGGATGAAAGCCGCCGCGATGCCTTTGCCGATCTTTACGTCGAAGGTCTGCCCGGTCTCGTCGATGACGCCCGGATCGACGGCGCTCGGATCGACGACGCCCGGATCGGCGGCAAGCCCGAACTCGTCTTGGCCTGAGTTACGGTCCATTCAAGGAGAGATGCGATGAAACTGAATTCAGTCGATTTCAACGATGGCGATACGCTGCCGTCCAAGGCGGTCAACGCGCAGATCGGTGGACAGGACAAATCCCCGGTTCTGAACTTCGACGGCGTACCCGCAGGCACCAAGAGCCTTGCGCTAACCTGCTATGACCCGGATGCGCCGACAGGGTCGGGCTTCTGGCACTGGATCGTGGTGAACATCCCGGTTCAGACCAGCGGCCAGTTGTGCAGCGAAACCCTGCCTGAGGGCGCGGTTGTGGTGCCGAATGATGCAAACATGCAGGGCTTCATGGGGGCGCTACCGCCCGCCGGAGACCCGGCACATCGCTATGTGTTCACCCTGCACGCCCTGTCCTGCGATAGCATCGATGCTGGGGCCATGCCGCAGGCCTTTGTCCGCTTCACCATCAAGACCAATGAACTCGCCAGCGCCAGCACAACGGCTGTCTTTGCCAACACAGCGCCGGCGTAACACGCAAGAATTGGAGACCTCCCATGAGTATCCCGCCGATCCTCGATCCGACACCTGAAGCCATTGCCAAGGCCGTGGCCCATCTGCGTGCCGGAGAGATCGTGATCTGTCCGTCAGATGCCAACTATGGCATCGCGGTCGATCCCTTCAATCCCGATGCCGTGGCATCCTGCTTTGAGTCCAAGAAACGTCCGGGCATGAAGCCGCTGACGCTGTTCGTGGCTGAGCCGGGGGACTGGCGACGCTTCGGCACCGCCAACAACGAACGTCTGATCGACTCGCTGGCCAGCCTCTACTGGCCCGGTCCGCTCAACATCGTGATGGACAAACGGGACGGCGCGCCGAACCTTGCGCTGCACGAAGACGCAACGATCTCGGTGGCCTGCCACGCCAACCCGGTGGTGCGCAGCCTTGCCCGTGCCTTTGGTGGGGCCATCGCCATGACTTCGGCCAACCTGTCGGGCATGTCCGATGGCGTGCTCGTCGATGTCGATTCGGCGGTGCAACACGTGGGCAAATCCGTCAGCCTCGTGCTGCGCGGGGGGCCGGTCGAGACGACCACATCGACCACAATCCTGCGTGTCGAACACACCATGTCTTTGCTCCGCGAAGGCGATCTGACGTTCGACCAGATCAAGTCCGACGTTCTCGAACTGCAATGACTCTTTCCGGATGCGGCCCGTGCGGTCGCATCCGGAGCTGACCATAGGTATTCCAATGCTTTCGTTCCCGACCCTCGTGTCGCGGTTCCTCCTGTACCGGGTGGTGTCGCGCTTCTCATTCTACGTGCCGATTTTCGTGGTCGCGCTGCTGGCGGCCGGGTTCTCGTTCGGTGCCGTGGGCGGCATTCTTTTCGTCTATGGCGTGGCGACCATGCTGTTCGGCGGTCTGGCGCGCCGGGTGCTGAGCTCTGGTGGTCCGGCGATGACCATCGCTCTGGGTGAGGTTGCAAAACTAGGCTCGAATGCGCTGATCGGCGGGGGGCTCCTGGCGGGCGATGCACTGACCGTGTCGCAGGCCGTGGGTGTGCTGATTGCGGCGCAGGTGCTTGGCGGTGTTGGCTATTGCCTCGCCGCCGTCGGGGATGGCAGCTTTCTGGCCCATGCCGGTCGGTTGACCGACGCCCCGTCCGAGGTGCAGACCCGCGCGCAGGCCCGATCGTCAAGCTACATGTTCATGTCCTTCCTTGCGGCGGGCTGCGTGGGCGCGGTGGTGTTCCAGATCAATCCGGCGCTGCCTTTCTTCATGACCAGCGCTGCCAACCTTGCGGCTGCCCTCGTTGCCATCGCGGGCTTGCGCCTTGCCGCACCGGCCAAAACCACGGCTGGCACACAGAAGGCGGATGCCGGGCGGCTGACCTTCGCGGCATGGCTCGAACTGGTCAGCTACAGCTTCATGCGGGCCGTGGTTCTGACGCTGCAACTGCTCATCCTGCCGGTGTGGTTCTTTCTCGACCTCAAGATCGAGGTTGCCTTCTTCGGCGTGCTCTTTGGCCTGTATACCTTCTCGGGCTTTCTTGGCGGGCGGTTTTTCCCGCGTCTGGCTGAACGGTTCGGCGCGCGCGGTGCGCTGGCGGCGGTGGTTGGCGTGACGCTGGCCTCGATGCTGGGCTTGGGTCTTGGCTCGACGCTCTGGGTCACGGTTCTCGCGCCGGTCGGCATGTTCTGCGCCGCCGGGATGCTGCGGCCCGCCTTCCTGCCGCTTCTGACACAGGCTCCGACCGCAACCGGCGGAACAACCAATGCCGTCCCGCAAGCAGAGCAGGTGTTCGGGGCGCTCAGCGCGGCCGCCTATCTGGCCTGTGGGCTGGCCTTTCAATCGGGGTGGACGCCGCAGCAGCTTGTGCTTGGCTCTACCGCTTTCGTCGCGGGCGTCTTTGCGCTGCGCGCCTTTCTTTCCACCGTCGGTGCGCCCGTGGCGCAACCGGACTCCATCGACTGACCTTCAAAAGACACCTGATACCAAAAGGACTTACCCTATGACCGGCAACAAGAAAATTCAGTGGGACGGCGGCGTGCAGGCCGAGACCATCGCGACCCTATCGCAGCCCGGGCACGTCATCGTCAGCCCAACCAAGGTTGGCTATATCATCATGACGACCGACGCCGCAGGCCTCGAGCGCAAGTTCGACTGCAAGATGCGCAAGCGGAACAAACCGGGCGTCGTGCTTTGTGGCTCGATGGAACAATTGCGCGAACTGGCCGAGATGAACGACGAGGTCGAAGCCTTCTATCAGGCGCATTGGGACCACGATATCCTGCTTGGTTGCATCCTGCCGTGGAAGGCGGAAGGCAAGCGTCATATCCCCGACGACGGCTCGGCGGAGTTGATGATGGACGGGCGCGGCACCAGCTGCTTTGTAATCAAGTTCGGCACCCCTTCCGAAAATGTCGTACGCACCATGTGGGAAGAGCAGGGCAAGCTGGTCTTCGCGAGCTCGGCCAACCCCTCGGGCCAAGGCAACCGGGGCCTCGTCGAAGGCATCGGTGATCGCATCGAAGCCGAAGCGGACCTGATCGTGGAAGCCAACGATTACGTCGCTTCGATCCAGCCGGATGCCGACGAATCCACCCGCTATGAACAGGGTGTGATGGTGTCCATGGTTGATGATGCCGGTCGCCTCGTTCCCGAGCAGAAGCAACAGCGCGGCGTATCGCCGGTGCCGGTTCTTATCCGCAAGGGCCTGAGCGTGGATTCCATCGTGAGCCATCTGTCGACCAGCTTTGCAAGCTGGGATTTCCGCCACGGTCAATATTACTGACGCCCGCATTCTCGCGATTTCAAACGAAGTAGATCCAATGAAAACCTGTATTTTTTCACGTCTTCCCAATTGCTGGCCGCCGCCCCGCTGGCCGCCGAAGGGATGAAATTCGGCGTCGCCATTCCGATGACGGCCGCATCGCCTTTGTTGGCGAAAACCCTCGCGCAGGGGGCCGAAGTTGCGTTGTCGACGATCAATGCCGCTGGTGGCGTGATGGGCGAACCGGCTACGCTGGTTATTCAGGACACCAAGGCCAATGCGCAATCCTCTACCGCCGCGATTTCCTCGCTGGTCGGCGTGGACAAGGCCCATGCCATCCTCGGGCCGACCTCGGCCACGGTGATGAGCGTGATCGACAGGGTTCAAGCTAGCGGCGTGCCTGCGGCTTTCATCGGCTCTACCGCCTCTCTGGATGCCACGGTCAAGGGCAAGACCACCTGGCGCCAGACCAATTCAGACAGTGAATTCGGCCCCGCAATGGCGCCTTATGCGGCGGATCAGGGCTATAAGAACTATGCGGTTGTGGTGGACTCGCTGGAGGGCGCATAGTCGCTCAAGGTCATGATCCTTCCCGCCTTCGAAGCGCAGGGCGGCACCGTCACGCGCAATATCGACGTGGCGCTGAACCAATCCAGCAATCGCTCCGAGCTGATGGACCTGATGGCCGAACCGCGCCGGAATGCGCTTTCTTCGAGCTGTCGCCGGATTCCGCCGCGCAATTCTGGCAAAACGCGGCAGAACTCGACGGGCTGGAGGACATCACCTTCATCGCGACCGATTTCGCGATTTCCGATGACGCATTGTCGGCCATGGCGCCGGTCGCGGATCGCGTCAACATGGTGGCGCTTGCCGCCGCGTCTATCGGACCGGGCCGGGATCACTATCGCGATGCCTTCGCCGCCGTCTTCCCCGATGCAAAGAAGCCTGCACTCTATTCGGATTTCATGTGGGATTCAAACAATGTTCTGGCGCTGGCTGCGGAAGCCGCCCAAAGCCTGAAGCCCGAGGATATCGCCGCGCATGTGTCCGAGGTGGCCAACGCCCCCGGGGGAGATCTGCATGGATTTCAGCAGCTGCAAGGCGCTGCTCAGTGCGGGCAAGGCGATCAACTACGACGGTGCGGCAGGCACCAATGACGTGGATGCCACCGGCTATGCCCACAGCGGGTACGGCGTGTTCCGGGTGGGACGCGCGGCAACCGGCATCGCCGCCGTGGATGAAGCGCGCATCAGTACGCTGATCGCAACGCTGCACTGACGCAACGGCCAAGGGGGACCTGCAATGGAAGATCTTCTCGTTCGTTTGGGACTTGGCATCCTGTCCGAGATTGCCATTGCGGTGCCCGCCCTTGGCATGACGCTTATGTGGACCTCGGGGCGGGTGCTCAACCTTGCCTTTTCCGAGGTGCTGACCCTTGGCGCCTTCATCTCGCTGACCTTGTGGCATCTGGTACCGGTTCCGGCGGCTATCGCCCTGACCACGCTGGTCACCGGGCTGTGTTCGATGTTGATGTATGCTCTGGTGTTCCAGTGGCTCAAACAGCGCGAAACCTTCGTGTCGCTGATTGCCTCGCTGGGCATTGCCCTCCTGCTCAACAACCTGATCATTGCCATCTGGGGCACCAAGATCGGCCGGTTCGATTTGCCAGACACGGTGTTGCGGGCGGTCCAGTTTGTGCCAGTCCGCCTGACCCCGCTTCTCGAAGTACTGGCGGTACTGGCGATCCTGACCATGGCCTTAGTCGCTCTGCTGATCTACCGGTCCGATTTTGTCCTGCAAGCGCGCGGCCTCGCAACACGTCGATCTGGCCGAGGTGACGGGCATTCCGGCACTGCGCGTGACGCTTGCGATCTGGGCTTTGGCCGGGGCGCTTGGCGGGCTTGGCGGCATGGCCATTGGGATGAGTGCGACCGTGTTCCCGTCCGTGGGCGCCAACCTGTTGCTCATCATCGGCGCGGCGGTCCTGCTTGGCGGGCTTGGCAGTCCGGTCGGCGCGGTCTCGGGCGCTCTGACCGTAGGGATCGCCGCTGAGCTGTCCACGCTGTGGATTACACCCTCTCTCAAACCGGCAGTGGCCTTTGCCATGATCGCACTTGTGCTGCTGGTGCGGCCGGGTGGCTTGACCAATCAGAAGGTTGTTTTCAAACATGACTGATTTCATCTGGGTGGCCTCCGCTTTGGCCGGGTATTTTTCGCTTTTGGCCATTGGTCTGAATATCCAGCACGGGCTGGCGGGCCTTGGCAACTTCGGGGTTGCGGGCTTCATTGCGCTCGGCGCTTATGCGTCGGCGCTGCTGCACAAACACCCGATGACGCTTGGCATTACGGAAACCGTTGTGGCGGCGTTCGGATTGCCTTACGGGCCGACCGTGGCGCTGACGTTGTGCATCGGAGTTCTGGTTGCCTAGATGCTGGCGCGGATGCTGGATGCCTCTAATCTCGATCCGCTTTTTGTCAAGGTTCTGACGCTGGTCTTTGCCGAGATCCTGTTTCTGGTGCTTTCCACCCAAAAATCGCTGGCCAATGGCTTTAACGGCATTCGCGGGCTGGACCGGCCGTTTGCCGAGTTGATCGGTAGTTATGAAAACTACGACTGCGCTTTGGCGATTGTCCTGATCGTGCTCAGCCTTCTTGGTGCGCTGGGTTTCCGCAGCCTGTCGGCCAGCCCCTATGGCCGCGCCCTGCGCGCCATGCGTGACGATCCCGATGCCGCTGAAAGCCTTGGCTATGATATCCGAGCCTTGCGCACCGCGGCCTTCGTTTTCGGCTCGACCGTCATGGTTCTGGCCGGGGCGCTCTGGCCGCTGATGACCACGGTTGTCGAACCGTCGGCCTTCAAGTTCGATGTCACGCTTTTGGTATGTGCGGCACCGATCGTGGGCGGAACCGGCAGCGCCTTTGGGCCGCTGATCGGCAGCGTTCTGCTGTTCGGGATCGTGCATGAAGGCGCGCGCATGATCCATTTCGGGCCGCTTCCGCCGCAGGTGATCCCTTTGATCGAGGCGGGCGGCATCGGTGTGCTGATGGTGCTGTTCATCCTGTTCCGTCCCGATGGTCTGTGGCGCGAAACTCCCCTGAAACTTTCCCCGCTGTGGCAGGAGGCATGATGCTGGACGTCCAGAATATTTCGAAATCCTTCGGTGGCTTGCCAGCGGTCAAGGATATGTCGATGCAGGTGGCCGAAGGTGAGATCGTAGGCCTGATCGGGCCCAACGGCGCCGGCAAAAGCACATGCTTCAACCTCGTGGCCGGAGAGATGCCGGTTGACAGTGGGCGCATCACATTTCGAGGGCAGGACATTACGGCGCTGCCGCTGGCGGATCGGGCCAGGCTTGGGCTGCGCCGGTCTTTCCAGATTCCGCGCCTGTTCGGGCGAATGACGGTGCTGGAAAACCTGCTGGCTGTCATGGATCAGGGCCAGGTGGGTTTGGCGCGGCTGGTGCGCGTTCCAGGTCGTCGCGCGGCTTGGTCAATCTGTCACCAGAGGCATGGACACGCATGACCGCTTCGGCCTTACTCATATGGCGGACGCCTGGGCGCAGGGGCTTTCGGGCGGGCAGCAGAAACTCCTGACGTTGGCCATGCTGGCGATCAGCGACGCGCCGCTGATCATTCTGGATGAGCCCGCCGCCGGGGTGAACCCGTCGATGATCAACAAGCTGGTCGATCACGTCCTGGCCCTGAACGCCGAAGGCAAGACCATCGTTGTTGTCGAACAAAACCTGAGCTTCATCGAACGCGTTGCGCCTCGGGTTTTGGTCATTGTTGCGGGTGAAAAGCTGTGTGAGGGGTCCATGGCGGAAATCCGTGACACTTCCGAAGTGCAGCGCGCTTATGTCGGCAGCATGGCCGTGCCGGTCGCCAAACGGACGGAGGTTGCCTGACATGTCCGCGTCCACATTGCTGAGCTGTGACGATTTGGATGTGGGCTATGGCGACATGACCATCGTCAATGGCGTGTCGATGACCGTGGCCCCGGGCGAAATGCTGGCGGTGGTCGGGCCGAACGGAGCCGGAAAATCGACCCTGATCAAAGCCGTGTCGGGCCTGCTCCGCCCGCGTGGCGGGCGCATCGTTTTGGACGGCACCGACATCAGCGTCTGGGCGCCACATCGCAGCGCCCGGTCCGGGGGGGGGGCGTATGTGCCTCAGGTGCGCAACGTTTTTGGCGCGTTGACGGTCTGGGAGAACCTGCGCCTTGGCACCCAGCATCAGATGCTGACGATCTCGCGTGCGTTGCTGTTGTGGCCTTCGCTTCTGGTGGTGGATGAGCCGACAGCGGGCCTGTCGCCGCTGTATTCCCAGATGGTGGTTGACAAACTCGAAGAAATTCGCACCGCAGGCACCGTCATTTTGTTGGTTGAACAGGACATCGACCTTGCGCTGCGGTCCGCAGATCGGGTCATGGTTCTGGAGACTGGCAAAACCGTGTTCGACGGTTTGCCCGGCGATCTCATGGGCAATGAAACGCTGATGAGGCTTTACCCGGGCGGTTAAGGGATCGGCCTGCAATGCGCCGGAAAGCGTCCGGCGCCCGACGTCTTCCCCTACAGTTCTTTCAGAGAAAACCGCTCGAAGATGGCCGCGATTTCTTCAAGGCGTTTCTGGGCGTGGCGTTTGTTGGTCTGCAAAGCCCCGTCGAGATTGCCATCGCGAATGGCCTCGGCCAGCGCACGCTGACTGGCGTTCACGTTCAGTGGCTTTTCCCGCATCCGCAGCGTAAAGATACGCACGCGGTGCGACTGATCCAGCAAGTTCTCGGCCAGCTTCTCCACCCGCTTCATTCCAGTCTGCCCCACAAGAGTGCGGTGAAACAACGAATAGGCCGCGGCCCATGTGTCGAGCTGGTTATCCTTCAGGGCTGCGTCCATCTCGCCGACCAGACCAACCAATATTGCCCCGGTTGCGGCATGGTTGTCAGCCTTGACCAGAACCTCCACCGCCAAAGCTTCCACCGCTTCGAGCAGGCTGTAGATCTCGAACAGATCGTCGAGGGTGACCGTCATGATGCGGATGCCGCGCCGGGGGATGATGGTGATCAGGCCCTCATTCTTCAGCTTGGCGAGCGCGGCGCGCAGCGGAGTGCGGCTCATGCCGACCAGTTCGTTCACCTCGTCTTCGAGCATGTAGCGACCGCCCTGAAGCTCATTCGACAGAATCATCGCCTTGAGTTGGGCATAGGCCCTTTCGCTCAGCGGCTGTGAGCGGCGACCGGCTGCCGCTTTGGACTGGTTCGTTGTGTGGATCATGGTCTCCTCCACTTTAGGTTGAAATTAAGCCTGAAGTTTCACTTGCTTACCAAGTCGCAGTCCTTTGGAATGCGTAACGCTACCTATGTCAATCGGTATCGCCGACGACGTTTCGTAACGTATCAGAAAACCGATTGCTATAACAAATTTTTTATCGTATCCGTTGCCCATGACATAAACGACCGATGGTAGGAGGCTCCCTTGGCCAAGACGCTTTACGATAAAATATGGGACACACATGTGGTGGCCCAGAACGCCGCCGGGGCTACAATTCTGTACATTGACCAGCAGTTCCTGCACGAGGTGACCAGTGCGCCCGCCTTCGACACTATCGAACGCGAAGGCCATGCGGTTCGCCGCCCCGAAGCAACGCTCGCCGTGGCTGATCACAACATTCCGACCCATGTTGGACGCACCGACGAAACCGACGATCCGGAGGCGGCTTTGCAACTGCAACTGATCCGCCAGTACTCGGCGCGGCATAAACTTGATTATTACGGGTATGACGATATCCGGCAGGGTGTGGTGCATGTGGTGGGCCCAGAGCAGGGGCTGACTCAGCCGGGCATGACCATCGTCTGCGGCGACAGCCACACCTCGACCCATGGCGCCTTCGGGGCGCTGGCCTTTGGCATCTGTACCTCGGAAATAGAGCACGTTCTGGCCACGCAGACGTTGATTCAGCAGAAATCGAAGACCATGGCGATCTGCATCGAAGGGGCCTTGCCGCACGGTGTGACCGCCAAGGATGTGATCCTAAACGTGATCGGCCGCATCGGGGCTAACGGGGCCACAGGCTATGTCATCGAATTCTGCGGTCAGGTGATCCGCGACATGTCGATGGAGGCGCGCATGACAGTGTGCAACATGGCCATCGAGGCCGGAGCGCGCTCGGGTCTGGTCGCGCCGGACGAAAAGACCTTTGCCTACCTGCGCGGTCGTCCACAGGCGCCCGGAGATCAGGACTGGGATGCGGCTTTGACCTATTGGGCCCAGTTCCACAGCGACGATGACGCAGCATTTGACCGTGTGGTCGAAATCGACGCAGCCGATATCGTGCCCATGGTCACATGGGGCACCAGCCCGGAAGACGTGGTGCCGGTGGTCGGGGCCGTTCCCGAAGCGACTACGGACATGGCCGAGGCTCGCCGCTTTTCGCTGCGCGACTCACTTGATTACATGGGACTGGAGGAAGGTCAGAAGATCACCGAGATCCCGCTTGACCGCGTCTTCATCGGCTCTTGCACCAACAGCCGGATCGAGGACCTGCGCGAGGTCGCCCGCGTGGTGCGCGGGCGCAAGGTTGCCGACAGCGTCAAGGCCATCATCGTGCCGGGCTCAGGTCTGGTGAAGCTTCAGGCCGAAGCCGAGGGTCTGCACGAGGTCTTCAAGGACGCCGGTTTCGACTGGCGCGAGGCCGGATGCTCGATGTGCCTTGGCATGAACGCCGACCGTCTGCAGGACGGCGAGCGCTGTGCCTCTACCTCGAACCGCAATTTCAAGGGGCGGCAGGGTCTGGGTGGACGGACCCACCTTGTCAGCCCGGCCATGGCCGCCGCCGCTGCGGTTGCAGGCCATTTCGTAGACATCCGCAACTGGGAGGCCTGAGCCATGGAAAAATTCAGCAAGGTTACCGGGATCGCGGCACCGATGCCGTGGGACAATGTCAACACCGACATGATCAGCCCCAAACATGTGATGAAAGCGGTCAAGAAGACCGGCCTCGCCTGGGGGTTCTTTCAGGAGTACCGCTTTGGTCGAGATGGTGCGGTGAAGCCGGACTTCGTTCTGAACAAAGCCCCTTGGGACAAGGCATCGATCATTGTGTCGCTTGAAAACTGGGGCTGCGGCTCGTCGCGGGAACACGCACCTTGGGCAATGCGCGATTATGGAATCCGCAGCGTGATCGCGCTGTCCTTCGCCGACATCCATTACAACAACTGCTTCAAGAACGGCATTCTGCCAGTGCGCCTCCCTGTCGAAGAGCTGAATCGCGTGATGCAGGCCGCCGAAGCCGGGGAAGCGGTGACGGTTGATCTGACCACCTGTCAGGTCACATTGGCGGATGGCACGGCCTTTGGCTTTGAGGTTGACGCGGTGCGCCGCGATGCCCTGCTGAACGGTCAGGACGAAATCGACCAGACCAAGACGCAGATGACCGAGATCGAAGGCTTCGAGGCACGTCATCGTCGAGACGTGCCGTGGCTCTTTGACCGGCACCCAAAGGTTGTGGCCAAGGTCGAGCCGGTGGCCTGACGGCCTCTCGTCAAACGCGGCCGCATCCCAGTGTTTCATGGTGTGCGGCCGCACCGGTCGTGGTCGGGCACAATGATTGCAGACCGTGACGAATGCCTGCCGCTCCGTTTGTAGCGCTGTCGAACTGGTGGGAGACCAAGCCGCTATTTCATAGCTTTTCCTTAAGCGCTTCGTAAGGCGTTTTGCCGTTGTGAGCGCCTAGCAAGGTTATAAAACCGCTCCCATTCTTCACGTTTGGCTTAGGGATCGACATCGTCTTTGTAGCTGAGAAGTTGGTAGAACTCCAGCTGGTCGGACCGGTGTAATCGCTCGACCTTCCCGTTGAGCCTTGGTGAGCTTGGCTTGATGTTGGCGTGACGGATGCCCTTGTCCTCGACATGCCAGTGGAACTTGGCCTGGAACTCATGGCCGTTATCGGTCCTGTTCTCGCGGATCCGAAACGGAAACTTCTCAATAACGTAATCGACAAAATCCAACGCATTTGCCTGAGTATGCCGGTCATAGATTTTGAGCGCGCGAACACGGGTTGCGTCATCGATTGCAGTGAATTGAAAGCGCCTGATCTTCTTGCCATGGTTTCCTTGTAACGTCAGGAGCTTAACGTCCATCTGGATGTGGTGACCAGGGACCTGTTTGTTGTAACGCTTGGTGTGGACCTTGCGCACCCTGGTTCCGCGTGGGAGTCGGTTCAGTCCATGGCGCCGGAGAATGCGGTAGGCGCCTGCATCGGAAATTTAGATGCAGTGATCGCGCGCCAGATACTAGACGATCAGAATTGGCCCGATATGGTAATTGCGGCGCAGGTACAAAACTTTTTCAACGATCTCGGGTGGCGTTTGATTGACTGGGTTCTTTGGAATGGTTTTGGCATTCTTCAGCCCTTCCTCTCCTCGGGACCGATACGCAGCCCGCCATCGATAAAAGCTGGGCTTACCGATCCCAAAATAGCGGCAGCTCTTGCTCACACAGCCGATCTTATCAGCATGTTGCAGAACCCGAAGTTTACGTTGGATCTCTCATTGATCGTCTGTCATGAAAACTTCCTCCCTCCCAAACTTGGGATGCTATCGGAAGTCTCCCGCGAGCCCGTACATTTCTACACGAGTGGCAATAACATGATTTTTCAAAGCTGACATTGGTTTATTGTGCAGCATTGGTCAAAGTGGGCTCGAAAACAGTTTTCGTCGCCTGCGGCGCGGATGTCCGTACCTGGGCTGCGAACGACAGCTCGTCAGCCAAGACCGAGGAAGCTCAAGAGTTTGCCCCGCTTCACCGATTTCCTGTTCCGAAGCGCGCACACCAAGGTGATTGCGGCACCGGCATTCGGCGGCTCCGAGCCCATAACGACTGACGCTGCACGACGCACGAATGTCAGCTCCTGACCTGCTGAAAGAGCTAGCTTGCCAACAAAGATATTTCGTCCGTCGCGACGTTCTCGCTTCGCACGATCGATCCGTGGCACGGGATGATCATTGGGGGTTTATCCGCAGCAGAACGATCCCGTAGCCATGCGGCATACACATCCTTGTCTTTGATCCCATAGGTTGGGAATGTGCCCAGCATTTCGACTGCCTGTCCGACGTGGCCCACTTTAGCAACGGCCATCTAAAGTCGTGGTAGCCTCCCACATTTCAGACGAAAATCGACTGAAAGCACATCAGAAGGATATTAGGCGCGATGAACGGAAAGTTCGTATCGAGCGATTGCGCCACAGACGAGATACCGGCATGCCTAGGCGAACTTACATTGCCACCTAGGCTGGTGCTATATACTCGGTGTCCGCGATCCCGGCCATCCGAGTTAGGACGTCGTCGCCCAGCTGCATCAACCAGTAAAGCAAGTCGATGAAAACCCAGTTCTCGGCCAGTTTTTCACCCTCGCGGCGGTAGATATCAATCACGCGGAATTCACATGCCTTGTCTGTTCCCGGCATCCCCATGAACCCACCATGTAGTTTGGCCGTGAAATTCGGCCAGCCAAAGAACCCGCCGTAGTGTCCCTCGGCCAGACGTGCCACATGGCCCGTGGACGAGCGATCATAGAACGCTGCGCGAAACGGGCCCGAATGTTGCTTGGCATAGCGTTCGATCGTGTAGGCCGCTCCGATACCTGTTGGGCCCCACCAAATCATGTCGTCGTGCCAAGTACGCGCCAGTTCTTCCTCCAAGGGAAGACCCAATTGCCATGTTCCCAAATCGCCAATCATCGCATTGATCGCGGCCAACGTCGCCTCGCCCTCTGCCACGGGCTGCACGTCATGCAAAAGCCCGCCATGGGTCATCGGACCGGGCTGGACCAATTGCGCCGCCGTTTGCGGCGGAAACGGGTTTTGGCCCGCCTGCACCATCAGATGGGGGATATCGACGTGCAGCATTGTCTCGGCGATCTTGCCGTTCTCGATGCGGTTAAACTCGCAATAGCGCAGCATGGTGATCTTGTTGTTTGGCCGAATGCCCAGCCAAACCGCATCAAACAGCCCCATCAGATGCCCCATGGACACGACCCAGACCCCTTTGCCCACGGTGTTTTCGCCCGCAAAGAAGACATCCTCGCGCCGCTGCAAACGTGTGAGGGATGCCAATAATGGCCCCCAAAACACCCGCGCTACGTCGCCAGCACCGTGTTGCTCATAAAAGGGGTGCATTCCGCGCCAGTGCCAATCGGGGGTCGTATGGGTGGCAAGCACGTCCCCGATCGTTTCTGGGCTCGCACCTTTCATGTCCGCGTACAGCGCGCGCACAACTGCCTTTTGGTCCTGAAACATCTCTTATCCCTTAACAGCGCCTGCTGTCAGACCTGACACGATCTGGCGTTGGAAGAACAGGATCAACACAAACAATGGCGCCGTAGCCGACACAACGGCCGCGACCGCAAACATGACGTTGCCTTTGGTTTGCGTGGTGCCAAGGAAGGACGCAATTTTCGGGATCATGGTCTGGTTTTCCTGATCCAGCAGCATCGCCGCCACAGGAAAATCGTTGTACGCCAACAAAAAGCTGAACAGCCCCGTCGTGATGACACCGGGCCACATCACCGGCAGAATAACATGGCGGAACGCCTGAAGCCTGTTACACCCGTCCACCATTGCGCTTTCATCAAGATCTTTTGGAATATTGCGGAAAAAGGACGTCATCATCCACAGGCTGAACGGCTGGTTGATGGCGACCAGAACGATGATTGTGGTCCCCAATCGCCCCCAAAGGTTCCATTCATAAAACGGCAATAGATAACCGGACACCAGTGTGATCTGCGGCATGGCGCGGAACATCAACGCCGCGATCAATATCCAAAACGCATAATTATATGTGGACCGTGACAGCGCGTATCCCGCAAGGGTGCTCAACGTTAACGAAATCGTCACCACACAGAAGCAGACGATCGAAGTGTTCATCACGGCGCGGCCGAATTCTTCGGTGACCCAAGCGCCGTAATATCCGTCGCCGGTAAAGGACCCACCGGTCTCGATCCTCGTCGACTCTCCTGTCAGGGCATATGCCCAGTTCGCCTTTGAAAAGAAATCACCCTCGACTTTGAAGGATCCCCAAAGGGTCCACAAGAATGGGAAGGCCGCCATAATCACCCAAAGGACCAAAAACCCTGTCAGGATTATCCGAAGTGACGTCGGCTGTTTACGGGGGTTGGCTGTGCTCATCGGTCAGGCTCTCTTGAAATCGCGCCACGTGCGCACAAGGACAGGGAAAAGAAGAATACCGACGCACAACACTGTCAAAAGTGAGGTCGTCGCGGCCGAGTTCAGCAAACGCGTCTCTCCACCAAGATCCGAAAAAATATAGGTCGAAAGAGATTGCGCATGCGCTTCTGCATTGAACGAAATCAGCGGTTCAAAGACGCGAAAATTATCCATAAGCTGGATCAGCGCCACAAACGTCACAAGCGGCATGATGTGCGGGATCGTCACAAACCGCACCCGTTGCCAACGGTTCGCACCATCAATCATCGCCGCTTCGTCTGCGTCCTGACTGACCGATTGCAAGCCGGCGTAAAACACCACAAAGGCGAAAGGCGCCGCATGCCAAATTCCGTAGACCATCAGCATGATCCACATCATTGGCGTTGATGCTTTGACACTTAAATCAGGGTTGCCTGCTAACGCCTGGATTGCATGCCCCAAAACACCGCGTGCGTCTACCATCCAGAACAATACCAGCGACCCGACCAGCGGGGTTATGATGAATGGAAGCAATGACACAAAGATCAATGGACCTTTGATCGCGCGCGACGCGGAGTTCACTGCAATCGCGATTGCAAATCCAAGAACAATCGTCAGCGGCGTAACAATGAAGGTAAAAGTTAGAGTGAAAACAATGGCACTGTAGAATGGCAGGTTCATCACCTTAGTCCACCAGTCGCCCCATCCAGTTGATGTGCGCCAGGCTTCTCCCATTTTGGAAAACGCCAAATGTCCACGGTTGGTGTAGTTCTCAAAGCCTACGAAGCGGCCCAGCGGTTGTGCTTCACGAAGGGCAAGGGTCTGCTCTTGATTGACAGAAGTTGTCTGGGTGCACCCAAACGGCCCGCAGGTTTCAACGACCTCCATGACTTGTTCATGCTGTGCGTGAAAAGACTGCAAAACAACCGAGATGACCGGGAAAACGATTAATAGCAGCATAGCCAGAAGCGACGGTGCGACGAATGTCAGGAATGTTCGATGGTTCACGACTTGCCCTCGGTTATCTCGCACGCAAACGTGCTTGAGTTAGTACGTTTCTCGTGGTGTGAGCGGCGCACACCGTGCACCGCTATTTCTTTTTAGGATCGCTTACTGGGTTACGAAGCCAGCTTCGACAGCCGCAGCGGTGTAGGCTGCTTCGACATCGGCCAGTGCCTGCTCAGCAGACTCGTTACCTTGCATAAAGTCAGCCAGTTCCGCACCCAAAGCAGTGTGAAGCAGGCCTTGGAATGGAACCATCGGGTATGGCTTGGACCCAGCGGACACGGCAGCAAGAACGCCTTCGTTGATCGGCTGTGGTTCAAACCCGTCGATCAGCCAAACGGCTTGCCCCATGGTTTCATCGTTCAGCAATGCAGGGGATACCCCGTATGCCATTGCCTGGAACGTCGCAGCAGCATCTTCGTCGCTAATGTTCTTGGCCACGGTCCAGCCGTCCCACCACAATGTCGTCGCTGGAACGCCGCTGTCGCCAACCATCAATGGGCCGGCCACTTTGGTGTTTGAATAAACTTCTTCGGCAGAGCCTTCGTCGTCCATCAATACGCCCGTACGTGAGCCCCACATGTTCATCAGCGCCACGTTGCCTGCTTCCCATTCCGCAGACGTCGCGTTGGAGTCATGCGTCAGGAAGTCAGGACTCATGTATTCAGACAGCGCCTTCATCATTTCCAGCGTGGCAACACCAGCTTCGTTGTTGACGGAAACATTCGCTGTGCCTGGCTCAAAGAATTCACCGCCGTGGCCGATATACATGTTGTTGAATTCCTGCGCGAGGTTCCAACCCGAAGCATAAGCACCACCCAATGGGTTTTCCATGATGCCCGCATCCCGGATCGCCGCGGCTGCCGTTAGCATTTCTTCGTATGATGTTGGGATTTCCAGACCGACCTGCTCTAGTACGTCTTCGCGATACACAAGCGTCTGCGCGTTCGCCATGAACGCAATCGCCATTACATTTCCGTCTACCGAAATCTGCATATGGTTTGGGATATCCGCACCGTATTCAGCAACCAAATCATCAAGCGGGCGCACAACATCTTCGTTGATCAGTGCAACAATAGACGAGTTCGCAACAATCGCTGTTGTGTACGCCGCGGGGTCGCCCTGCATACCAGGCAAGTTTAGTGTCTGGTGATCGGCAGTAAGGTTTGCCTCTGCGTCCAGACCGTCACATGTCTGGGCCAAAGCAGCTATAGAATGGATGGCTGGAAATTCGTTTCCGATGATGCTTAACCGGCCTTCCGCGGTACATCCATGACCATCCGCAAATGCTACCGTGCCCATTGTCAGGGCGGCAGCTGTGGCCCCCATCAGTTTGGTAAATTTGGTCATTATAGTCTCCCTAATGGTTCAGATCGTATTTCGCTTTTCGTTGGGCGCACTGATTCTAGCGAATCAAAAAACGCCATGCATACGTTTGCAATCAAATGACCATCATGACCACAAAGCAAGTGAAAAATAGGGCGAGTCAGAAAAAGCCAAAAATGCTGCGACTGCGAAATAGACTTAATGAAATAAGGGGAAAGAAAGAACTTGCGCAGACAATAGAATCAGAATTACACCTGTTGCATACGTTTGCAAGAAAGGCGCTCACATGGCCGAAATTCAGCTCAAGAATATTCACAAACGCTGGGGCAGTTTTGTCGGCGTCGAGGACTTCGACCTTACCATTGCGGATCAGGAGTTCCTCGTCCTTCTTGGCCCGTCAGGTTGCGGCAAGACAACGACTATGCGGATGATCGCAGGGCTAGAAGACCCTACTGAGGGCGACATCCTCGTGGATGGGAAGCGTATCAACGACCTTGAACCCAAAGACCGCGATTGCGCCATGGTGTTCCAATCATACGCGCTCTACCCCAATCTCGACGTTTACGAAAATATCCGCTTCCCGCTGCGCATGCGCAAGGTTCCTTCGTCCGAACATAAAGAACGCGTCATGCGTGCTTCGGCGATGGTCGAGCTTGACGATTTCCTGCACCGTAAACCCGCAGAACTCTCTGGTGGTCAACGTCAACGCGTGGCCTTGGCCCGTGCTATCGTGCGCCAGCCCAACGTTTTTCTGATGGACGAACCGCTGTCCAACCTCGACGCCAAGTTGCGGGTTTCTACCCGCGCCCAGATCAAGAACCTGAGCCATGAACTAAAGGTCACAACGATCTATGTGACACACGACCAGATCGAAGCCATGACATTGGCGGATCGTGTTGTCGTCATGTCAGCGGGTGTTGTTCAACAGGTCGGCTCTCCGACGGAAATATACGACAATCCAGCCAATACCTTCGTAGCCAGCTTCATCGGCTCGCCCGCAATGAACCTGCTTGAGGGCACGATTGAGGGGGGCACTTTCACAGGTAAAGACGTCACAGTTACCGGCCTCGACAGCACCCACTCTGGCCCAGTCACACTGGGCTACCGCGCCGAAGATGCCGCTATTGGTGGTGATGCACCATCCGTGAACGCGCCGGTCTATTCCATGGAGTTGCTGGGCGATGCCACAATGGTCACATTCCGCATCGGCGGCACAATCGCGACCGTGAAGGCCGACAAAGAGTTTCGCGCCGAGATCGGCGAAACTGTCGCCGCGACAATTCCTGCTGCGACCTGCCATCTCTTTGACGCCACAACAGGTGAGCGGCTGTAAGCCGCTCGACCCGACAAACCTGTAACTGCCACGCCCGAGGAAACCCGCACATGACGATCCGCCATTTGAAAACCGCCCGCTCTGCCGCCGCCCGCGCCGAAGACGACGCCAAAACCCGCGCTATCGTCGAAGCTGGCCTGAAGGAGATCGAAACCAAAGGCGACGCGGCTGTACGCGAGATGTCGGTGAAGTTCGACAATTACGACCGCGAGAGTTACCGCCTAACGCAGGCCGAGATCGACGCCCTTATCGCGAAGGTATCTCCGCGGGAAATGGCGGATATCAAGTTCGCCCAAGAACAGGTACGTGCCTTCGCGCAACACCAACGCGACTCCATGTTGGATATCGAAGTTGAAACCATGCCTGGCGTGATCTTGGGGCACAAAAACATTCCCGTTCAGTCCGTTGGCTGCTACGTGCCCGGTGGCAAGTTTCCAATGGTCGCTTCTGCCCATATGTCCGTCGCGACCGCATCTGTCGCCAAAGTCCCGCGCATAATCGCCGCAACCCCCCCGTTCAAAGGCGAACCCAACCCGGCAGTGATCGCCGCCATGCACCTTGGTGGGGCGCACGAAATCTATGTCATGGGCGGTATCCAAGCGATCGGCGCCATGGCCATCGGAACCGAAACAATTGACCCCGTCCACATGCTCGTCGGCCCCGGTAACGCCTTTGTCGCCGAAGCCAAACGCCAGCTTTTCGGGCGCGTCGGCATTGATCTTTTTGCTGGCCCAACTGAAACCATGGTCATCGCGGATGAGACCGCCGCCGATGGTGAACTCTGCGCGACGGATCTTCTGGGCCAAGCTGAACACGGCTACAACTCTCCCGCCGTTCTACTCACCAACTCCGAAAAACTCGCAAACGACACGCTGGCCGAAATCGACCGCCTCCTTGCCATCATCCCAACCGCTGACACCGCTGGCAAAAGCTGGGAAGATTACGGTGAGGTCATCGTCTGCGACACCTATGACGAGATGCTGCACGTCGCCGACGACATCGCGTCCGAGCATGTGCAAGTCATGACCGACCGCGACGACTGGTTCCTCGAAAAGATGACCTGCTACGGCGCCCTGTTCCTCGGCCCACGCACCAACGTGTCCAATGGTGACAAAGTCATCGGCACCAACCACACCCTCCCCACCAAAAAAGCGGGTCGTTACACGGGCGGCCTTTGGGTTGGTAAGTTTTTGAAAACGCACAGCTATCAGAAAATCACCACGGACGAAGCGGCCACATTAGTTGGCGAATACGGTTCACGCCTTTGCATGCTCGAAGGCTTCGTGGGGCACGCCGAACAATGCAACATCCGCGTGCGCCGTTACGGGGGGATCAATGTCCCCTACGGCACCGGCGCGCCTTACCGCGAGGCCGCCGAGTGACAAACCATCCCATCCTCCAACCCTTCCAGAACGCCCTGACAAGCGTCACAGAAGAGGCCCGAGCTGCCATCACAAAAGTGGTCGCACCTGACGCGCGAATGAGCCTTTGCCATCCTTTCGGCGAGATCAAAGGCGCCGACCTTTACGATACCCTCTATGCGCCTCTCCTAAACGCGATGCCCGACCTTGAACGCCGCGATATGATCGTACTTTCCGGCACGACGCCGGAAGGTCAGGACTGGGTCGGTTGCATGGGCAACTACATGGGCACGATGACAAAGGCATGGTCGATCAACGGCCACCACATCCCACCAACCGGCCACCTTACCCATATGCGCTATCACGAGTTCTTCCGCATTGAACACGGCCTTGTGACCGAAGCGCAAATCATCTGGGACATTCCCGAATTGATGATGCAGGCGAATGCATGGCCAATGGCCCCGCAATTGGGCAAATTCCTTTGCACGCCCGCGCCCATGACGCAAGATGGGCTTACTGTGACGGGCGATGGCCAAGCCACAATGGACCACGTCATCGCGATGCTCACAGACCTGTGCAAACATCCAGCCCAAGGCGGCCCCGAGGTCATGAACCTCGAAACGTACTGGCACCCGCGTTTCAACTGGTACGGACCCGCAGGGATCGGCACCGGACGCGGCATCGCGGGCTTTCGAAACTGGCATCAGATCCCATTTTTGCGCGCCATGCCGGACCGCAAACTCGACGCATTGGGTGATCTTATGTCCCACTGGTTCGCCCAAGGGGACTATGTCTGTGAAACAGGCTGGCCCAATATGCGCCTGACCATTACAAATGATGGCTGGATGGGCATCGCGCCCGCCAACACCGAAGTCCTGCTGCGTTCCCTCGACTTCTGGCGCATGGAAGACGGCAAAATCCGCGAAAACTGGGTTCTGGTCGATCTCCTCGATCTCTACGCCCAATGTGGTGTTGACGTTCTCGGCCGAATGTCTGAATTCAATAAAGCCCGAAACCTGGGCCCCATCATCCTACCAGAATGCGAATTCGTTTGACCTTTCCCCGCACACCTTCCATGCGCCTTGACGGAAAACGCGCGCTCGTCACCGGTGCCACTTCCGGCATCGGCGAAGGTTGCGCCGTGGCACTGGCCGAGGCCGGCTCCCACGTCACGCTGGTGGCCCGCACTGCGGCAGCGGTCGAGAAACAGGCGACGGCGTTCCAGTCGAACGGTTGGGATGCCGCGGCGCTACCGCTCGATATTTCAGACATCGCCGCGAGCGAAGCCACAATTGCTGCCCACGGTCCATTCGACATCCTCGTCAACTCTGCTGGCCTCGCCCGTCACAGCCCCTCGACAGACACAACTCAATCCGATTTCGACGCCGTCACCGACCTCAACGTCAAGGCTGCGTATTTCCTCACCCGCGCTGTGGCCAAAGGCCTAATCGACGTGGGAAAACCTGGCTCCCTCATCAACATCTCGTCCCAAATGGGTCACGTCGGCGGCGTTGACCGCGCTGTTTATTGCGCCACCAAACACGCACTCGAAGGCATGACGAAAAGCATGGCCATCGAATGGGCCCCGCACCAAATCCGCGTCAACACCATCTGCCCAACCTTCATCCGCACACCCCTAGCCGAGCAAACCCTTGCTATCCCTGAACGCCGTGCCTGGATCGAAGAAAAGATCAAACTTGGGCGTGTCGGTGAGGTGACCGATATCATGGGCGCGACCACCTTTCTTGCCTCCGACGCCGCCGCGCTGATCACGGGCACACATCTCATTATCGATGGAGGTTGGACAGCAGACTAATGGGTGCAAAGATCACCTCACTTCAAGTTGCTAAACTGGCAGGTGTCAGCCAATCTGCGGTCAGCCGCGTTTTTTCGGGCGCATCGGCCAGCCCCGAAACCGCCAAGAAAGTAAAAAAAGCCGCCAAGCAGCTCGGCTACCGCCCCAATGTATTGGCCCGCGCCATGATTACCGGCAAGTCGCGCATCATCGGGCTGATCGTTGCCTACCTCGATAACCAATTCTACCCCGAAGCCCTCGAACGCCTGTCCAATGCTCTTCAGGCGCAGGGCTATCACATCCTGATATTCACGGTCCCCAATTCCACCGACGGCATCGAAAGCGTCGTACAAGACCTGCTCGATTATCAGGTCGAAGGCATCATCGCCGCTTCTGTCTCGATGTCCTCGGGTCTCACCGATCTCTGTGTCAAAGCGGGTATTCCCGTGGTCCTATTTAACCGTGGACAGCCCGGTAGCGGTCTTTCGGCGGTCACCTCGGCCAACATGAAGGGCGCGGCGATGGCAACGCAAGCGCTCATCGACGCAGGGCACCAACGCATCGCCCATATCGCAGGCTGGGAAGGTTCCCTAACGGGGCGCGACCGCCAGCAAGGGTTCGAAGAGGCCATGTCCAACGCGGACCTGACGCCTTTCGCAATCATCGACGGCATGTATAAGCGCGACATTGCAGCCGCCACCGCGCGCCAGCTGATGACGGGCGAAACCCATCCTGACGCGATTTTCGTGGGCAACGACCATATGGCCTTCGCCGTTATGGATGAGATCCGCCAAATGGGCTTTTCGATCCCCAATGACGTCGCGATCATCGGCTACGACGATGTGCCTCTCGCCTCTTGGCCAGCCTATGACCTCACAACCGTGCGTCAGCCCGTCAACCGCATGGTCGAGGCCACAATCGAAACACTTCTGTCTTCGATCAACGGTCAGGAAACCTATGCCCAAACTATTGAAATAGAAGGGCCTCTGATCCAAAGAGGTTCCTCACTTCCACCCAAAGGATCATCGCAATGAAGGGGTTTTCGAGCCGCTGGAAAGACTTTCCCGACTACATCATCGGCATTACCAAAGAGATTTGGGAAGACCGTGGTGTTGGTACTTTGCACGACTATTACGCCAAAGATATCGTCATCCGTACGCCCATGGGCATCTCGCGGGGGAACGACGGTGTAATGGCCGCCACCATGGCGACGATCAACGAATTTCCTGATCGCGAACTTCTCGGTGATGATGTAATCTTCTCTGATGATCCCAAATTCGGACTTCTTTCCTCCCACCGTATCATCACGCGCGCCACCCACACCCAGGACGGTCAATTCGGCACAGCAACCGGCAGGCCGTGGACCGTGCGCGTCATCGCTGATTGCGCCGCCAAGAATGACTGCATTTACGACGAATGGCTGGTGCGCGACTATGGTGGGATCGTGCGCCAACTAGGGATGGACCCACGCACCTACGCGGCTCAACTCATCGAGGCCGAAGGCGGGCCCGACGCGGCGTCCAGACCGTTTACCCCGGACCAAGACATCGACGGTGGCTACAACGCACGCGGCAACGACAACGCTTGGGGCCAACGCTACGCGGACACCCTGACACGTATCATGAACCTCGATTTTCACACGATTCCAAGTGACTACGATCGCGCTGTGAACTGCGAATACGCGGGCGCGCAAACCGTTCTGTCCCATGACAGCGTTACCAAATTCTGGCTCGGTCTGCGCTCCTCTTTCCCTGATGCCAAATTCACGATCCACCACCAGATCGGCATGGACAGCGACATGCTGCCACCCCGCGCCGCGATCCGTTGGTCGCTCGATGGCACCCATTCCGGTTGGGGCACTTTCGGCAAACCGACAGGCGCCAAAGTTCACGTGATGGGCATGTGCCACGCCGAATACGGCCCCTTCGCCAACGCGGACGGCCCGCAAGATGCAACCATCCGCCGCGAATGCGCCCTCTATGACGAAATCGCGATCTGGAAACAAATACTGATGCAAGGAGCACACCAATGACACCGGTTGAAATGGAATCCCGCATCGTTCGCTACGGCGACCTGCAACCCTGCAAAACCGCCTTCATCGACGCCCACACACCGGGCAGTGACCAGAAGGAAAACTTCACGATCATTGGCGGCGGCGTCTCTGAGTCCCCTGACCAACATGTCCACATCTCAATCCCGCACGGCTTCAACATTGGCGCAGCTGGCCAGCCGCCGCGTGTGACAAATTCCTTGCACGACCATCACACGGCCGAGGCCTTCTTCGTGCTGTCGGGCAAATGGCGTTTCTTTTGGGGCCGTTGGGGTGACGCCGGTGAGATAACGCTGGAAGAGGGCGACATTTTCAACATCCCCACGGGTATCTTTCGTGGGTTTGAAAACATCGGTACAGACTACGGGATGATCATGGCGATCCTTGGCGGCGACGATGCAGGCGGTGGCGTTATGTGGGCTCCACAAGTTATCGAGAACGCCGCCGATCACGGCTTGATCCTTGGCGAAAACGGGAAGCTTTATGACACCAAGCGTCAGCAAAAACTCCCTGAAGGCGTCGCGCCCATGCCGCTTATGTCTGACGAGGAACTCGCCAAACGCCCCGAACCAACCACGGCTGAAGTGCTTCCCAACCACATCGCGCGCTACTGGGATCTCATGGCATTGGCCGACAAATCCCCCGCCAAAGTTATCGGCGAAAACGGCCTCCTGCGCGACAAGCCGGGCTTCGAGGTCGATTTTATCACGCGCGCCTCAGCGTCCGAGGCCAAAACAGCGGCCAAATATCCCACCGTCCTAATGCCTATGCGCGGCTATTGGCGCGTAACTTGGGATGGCGGTACTGCAACTTTGGCTCCCGGCGATACCATGTCGGTTCCCGAAAACCTCGCCCACTCCGTCGTGCCATCCATGACCGGCGAGGCCAGCCTTTACCGCATCGTTGCCACTGGCGACCCTGCGGGCCTCACGTGGCAGGGCTGATTTTCTAATCCGGCGTAAATCCTCTAACCTCAGCAGGTTAGGGGACTACCGCAGAAATTAACCTTACCCGACCCACACGCCCCGAAAGGACCGAAATGCCCAAAATCCTAACGTCCCACGTCGGCTCTCTCCCGCGCACACAAGAGGTCGTAGATTTCATATTCGCACGCGAAAATCGCGAGGACTACGACCAAGCCGCATTTGATGCCGCGATGACCAAAGCCGTGTCAGAAACTGTTGCCAAACAAGCGGCTGCAGGCGTTGATATCGTCAGCGATGGTGAAACCTCCAAGATCAGCTATGCCACATACGTCAAAGACCGCTACGCAGGTTTTGACGGCGATAGCCCCCGCAACGCGCCTGCTGACTTGAAAAAATTCCCGACTTTTCTCAAACGCTTAGCGGATGATGGCGGCACCCCGCAATACGCCCGCCCCATGTGTGTTGGTGAAGTGAAATCCAAAGGTCAGGGCGAGCTGGAAAAGGACATCGCCAACCTGAAAGCAGGCATGGCCGAACAGGGCATTGATAAAGGTTTCATGAACGCCGCCAGCCCTGGTGTTATCTCTCTATTTTTGCAGAATGATTTCTACGCGACGCGCGAAGAATACCTCGCCGCTTTGGCCGACGCGATGCGTGATGAATACCGCACGATTGTAGACAGCGGCCTTGATCTGCAACTGGACTGTCCCGACCTCGCGCTGTCCCGTCATATGCTGTTTAACGACCTCTCTGATGACGAATTCCTCAAGATCGCTGGCTCCCACGTTGAGGCTCTCAATCATGCGTTGGAAGGCATCGATCCATCCCGCGTGAGGGTCCATATTTGTTGGGGGAATTACGAAGGACCGCACGTTTGCGACATCCCCATGTCCAAGATGTTCGACACGTTAATGTCGGTGGGGGCGAACAAGCTGCTCTTTGAAACCAGCAATCCCCGTCACGGCCACGAATGGGTCGTCTTCCGCGACCGAAAGGCGGACATTCCCGCCGACAAAATTCTGGTGCCTGGCGTCGTCGACACCACAACCAATTTTGTTGAACATCCCGACCTTGTTCAACAGCGCCTTGAACGTTTCGTTGATATCGTTGGACATGACCGCGTGATCGCTGGATCAGATTGTGGTTTTGGAACCTTCGCCGGATTTGGGGCCGTTGACCCTGAAATTGCCTATGCGAAGCTTGCCGCGTTGTCTGCAGGGGCCGCACAAGTCAAATGACCCTTGTTCTCTTGCCCGGAATGATGTGTGACGGGCGGCTGTTCCAACACATGCCGCCCCACCAATGCATGGCCATTTCTCAATATGACACCGTTCAGGAACTGGCTGCAGATGTCCTCCAGAACGCCCCAACGTCCTTCGCCTTGGGTGGGTTGTCGATGGGCGGCATCGTCGCAATGGAGGTCATCCGGCAGGCACCTGATCGCGTCACGCGCTTGTGCCTGATGGACACCAATTGTGAGGAGGAAGCTGACACAGCAAAGGCGATGCGTCAGCCCCAAATTGACAAAGCTTTGGCTGGGCGGTTGGACAGCGTCATGCGAGACGAAATGAAACCAAACTACCTCGCCGACGGCCCGCGCCATGCAGAAATTCTAGACCTCTGCATGGAGATGGCGTTAGACCTTGGCCCTGAGGTATTCGCTCGCCAATCTGCGGCATTGCGTGATCGTCCAGATCAGAAGAAAACTCTTGAAAGCTGGGACAAACCCACGCTGATCCTTACCGGAGCTCAAGACCGACTTTGCCCGCTGCATCGTCACGAATTGATGGCGGAACTGATGCCTCAAGCAGCGTTAACTATTATTCAAGACGCCGGGCACCTCCCCACACTAGAACGCCCCAATGAAACCCGTGCCGCGCTATCGCGTTGGCTAGAGGAGTAATTCACATGCAAGCCTCACTACATAAGCTGCTGACCTCGGTCGACACGCCAACGGTCTGCAACGCGATCGAAGTGGCACAAGGCAAGCGCGGCTTTAACGATTTTACGCGCGGCACGATGTTGATTAATGAGCCGACCGGAGTGGTCGTCGGATATGCCAGCACCGCCAAAATCGCCGCTATCTCCCCGCCAACAGAGCCGCCCGAAATCGTGCGCGCGCGCCGCATGGCCTATTACAAACAAATGTCCGAAGCCCCACAGCCCGCAATCTGCGTCATTGAGGACGAAGACTATCCAAATGCAATCGGTGCGTTCTGGGGTGAAGTAAATACAACGATCCATAAAGGATTTGGCGTTGCTGGTACGCTGACCAATGGCGTCATGCGTGACTTGGGCGACATGGCACCCGATTATCCGGTGGTGGCAGGATCGGTTGGCCCGAGCCACGGCTTTGTTCACGTGACGGAGCTGGACACTCCGGTTCAGATTTTTGGGCTAACGATCAACCCCGGCGATCTGGTGCACGCTGATCGACACGGCGCTGTTGTGATCCCACCAGAGATTATCCCCGATCTGGAATCCGCTATCTACAAGATGCAGGAAACCGAACGATTGGTCCTTGATCCTGCCCGCGAGCCCGGCTTCGACTTCGCCGCCTTTGAGGCTGCTTGGGAGGCGTTTGAAAAGGCGCGGACTTGAAAGGTGATATGGACTAGACAGCTCTGTCCACAGTTGGTGGCAACAATGAGTCTGATAATCTCACTTAAAACGCTCTTAGGTTCCTGAGCACTGATATTAGACGCTTTTACGGTACTATTGGGGGCCTTCACCGAGAAAACGGTGGGGTTTGAAAAAAGCCAGAACAGCCTACGGCGGCGTTGTCCGCGCCCCGATTGATTGAGCCCTGCGCGGCGAAACTGTGGTTTGGGAATACCAATTTTCTGACCCTCTCAATGGCCGCTTTGGTGAATCCGCTGCGCTGCAAGAAGCGTGCCGCTGCGCGTGCGAGGAAATGCTACGTCAGCAATATCCGCAACCGCAAAAGTCCGGTTGGTCCCGCCAAGTGGACCTCTAGCATCCTATTGATTTCGCGGACGCAGCGAATGGCAGGTTCTGTGAAACTGCGCTGCGGCGTGATCGAACCCGATGAACGTCCGCTTTGGGCCGTCCTTGTTGGTGGCCGGATGCGTTGAACGGTGAATGCTGCGCTGCATCCGACGTCCGCAAAGAGCCTGTGCCGGTCATTGTGATTTTGTGCTGCGTGTGCTCGCAGCGTGAAAAATGCGGCATGAGCGAAAAAGTTCGTGCTGCCGCGCAGCGGTTCAACCAACCATTCGTGGATGTCTCAGCACAGATCAGGCGTCGAATTTACGAAATGCGGGACGAAGCCGACAATAACAGTGACATCGCCAACGTCCGGCTTTTTTGCGTTCCCAAGCAATTTCCTCGGTCGGCGAAGTCGGCATTTCAACAACGCGAACCGCGAATGAACTTTCGAAGACATCGCAGTAGATCCGTACCCTCATGTCCTGATTGGAAGTCAACGACTGATTTGCACCAACGTTCTCCAACGATCAACGTAATTCAGTAAATCCTCGCCAACGTGAGGGTTTTCCGCGGAGGAGGCGTTCGGCAATTTCTCATGGTGATCAAAGAGCAAGGCTGCGCCAATACTTGTTCCCGTCACCGCTTCACTTGTGAAGACGGGCCGGTGAGTGACTGCCTTCAGCATCGCGATGAACTCTGCATTGCGCGCGAAAGGGCCTTCAACAATCGTGGGGCCCGCGCCCTCAATTAAGTCCAGACATGTCCCTGTCATTAAGGCGAGGTAGTAAGACAGTGCCACCGATCGCTGGCCCGAACCTACTGGTGGCTCCGTATCTCGCCATTGCATTTTGCAGCGCTGGAATGGACCCGTGCCGTATTCAACCGATGGGAGAAGCATCAAAGGCCGCTCCAGCACCATGGTGACGTCCTGTCGGGTTGGCGCATAGCTGTATGATCTCATATTCGCGGCCACCCATGAACCGCGCGCTTGGCACCGCATCATCTCCTGTCAACGACATCGCGATCACCCATGTTCCGGTCGAAACCACACAGGCTGGTGCATGCTGGGAAAGTAAATGTGGGTAAAGCGAGGCGTTTGAATCGTGGATACCAACGCAAACCGGCGTATTCGGGTCAAGTCCTGTGGCCTCTGCGATATCCGGTAAAATCGGACCGAGGATATCACTTGGGTGGCGCACTGTTGCCATCTTATCCTGGACGCGCAGGGCCGCAGCGAGGTTAGAAAATGCGCCCTTATGAGGATCCCAAAGGTCCGTATGACAGCCCAGCGACGTCACATCTGTCGCGGCAATGCCAGTCAGGCGGTGCCCCCAGAATTGTGGATACGTGACGATCTGCGCCGTACGATCCCTAAGCGTTGGATCGGTGGTGAACTGGTAATGCAACTGTGCACCGATGTTCAAACCACCCACCATTCTTGGCGATCCGGTCAAGGCGAAATCAGGCTTTAAGGCATCATAGGCCGTGGCGATATCGGAAGGGTATTCATATTCGTAATCAAGGATCGGCGCGGCAAGAGAGCCGTCGGCCGCCAGCAACGTGGCACAGGCGCCATGGGTCGTGATCGAAATCGCGTCAACTCGGTGGTTGCGGTGGAAGGTTGCGAGCGCATCCAGCAAGAAGGCCCAATGCCCCTCTACATCATAGTGCGGCCAAGGCGGCCCCGCCTGAACGATATTGGGACGGGTGACGACTGCGATCTCGGTCAGCGTTGCGAGGTCGACAAGCGCGAGTTTTGCGTTGGTTTTGCCGATATCGATGACGGCGATGTGCTTCGGTTCGGTCATGGCATATGAAACAGCGGTGTCAGCGCCACGGCAACGGGTTCGTTGTTTAGCGCGGTTTCCATGATGTCGGCCATGTGGGCCCACCATTTTTGCATGACCGGATGGTTTGGAAGGTCGTCCATCCTGTGCCCGCCCGTGCGTGTCAGCACACCGATCAAATGGCCCGTTTCTTCATCCAGATGGATCGAATAATCGCTGACACCGGCATCGTGCAAAAGATCGATAAGGTCCGGCCAGATCGCATCATGGCGGCGTTTGTATTCATCCGCCATGCCGTCGTTCAGGGTCATGCGGAACACGTAACGCGCGCTCATGCCTTGCGCCTCGCGGCGGCCATCGCCCAAAGGCGCGGCAAGGCGATTACGCCGATCAGCAGCAGACCGATGAAGATCGACATCACGATGCCCGGCACGTTGAGCAGACCAAGGCCGAACGTCACAAGACCCATGACAAACGCCGCGATGACAACGCCCGGTATGGTGCCCGATCCGCCAAGGATGTTGACGCCGCCAAGGACGACCATTGTGACGACCTCAAGCTCCATCCCCGTGGCGATGCTGGGGCGGGTCGACCCAAGGCGCGAGGTTAGGCAGACCGCCGCGATGCCCGACATCAGACCTGTCAGCAGGAAGAGGATGAATTTCACCCGCTGCACGCGGATACCGCTAAACAGCGCGCCGGTCGGGTTGTTGCCAATGGCATAGACTGCGCGGCCAAAGTTGGTTTTGTGCAGCAGCACCGCATAGATCACCGCGATGATCACAAACAGCAGCATTTCCACCGTGAACACCCAGTAGATATAGCCCTGCCCGAACCACGAAAAGCCGGACGGATAGCCGTTGAATGACCCGTCCCCAAGGATGATATAGCTGATTCCGCGAAACAGGCCCATGGTACCGATGGTCACGACGATGGACACTGTCCGTCGTCAGGTTTTAGGGAACCAATGGCGGGCTAATCTAAGAGAGCGTTTGGCTCATCTGATTAGTTTGAT
>CANLNM010000008.1 GCA_947492475.1 uncultured Paracoccaceae bacterium | reverse complement strand
CCGTGGTCAACGTGACCGATTGTGCCGATGTTTACGTGCGGTTTGCTACGTTCAAACTTTTCCTTAGCCATGATGGCGCCTCGTCATTCGGGGGCCCTGCACCACGCGTGGACCCGGATCTATATGGCGGGGCATTTATTGACTTGTGGACAGAAAATCAAGCAGGAGTTGAACCCAGCAAAAACCCTGTTTTTCTTAGCGGCAAATCTGCTGCAATGATGCCCATTGGTCAGGTGTCAAAAGTTCATTGAAAACAGCATCTTCTGGCGTTGCATCCCGCGCGGCCTGTATTCGATCACCCAGTTCGGGATGCGACATAAAATGTTGTGCAATTCCGAGATTTAACTCGTTGCCCTGCATACGTTCAAAAAACGTGGCAATCGCCGAGGGTGGCAAATCTGCGGCCAGCAACACCCGATAGGCATAAGAATCTGCATCTGCTTCTACGGTGCGATTGTAATCGGCCTGGATCAAACGTTCGGATGCAAACAGCAACAGCGCCCCCCCGGCAAAGTCGCCAAACAGCAGGCCCAGCACCCCAACCGACCCTGCCGATCGCAGTGCAACACGCGTCGCATCACGATGTTCCACATGGCCCATTTCATGGGCAAACACTGCGGCGACCTCTTCTGGGGATTGGGTCCGCTGTAGCAACCCGTCAAAGAACACGACATGCCCACCGGGCAGCGCAAAGGCGTTGACCATCGGGTGATCCAACACTGTGACCTGCAACGGATATGGCAGGTCAGCATGGGGCGCCAACCGGTCCTGTATCTGCGTCAACGCCGCGATCCCGTCTGGATCGTCACAGATACGCAACCCGCCAAATCCATCCGCATCAAGCGCCCCGCGTATTTGTTCCAAGGTCACGTCACCTAACGCTTTTTCGCCCTCAGCCGGCAGCCAGTCCGCCAATTGATTTGCCAGCAGCGGAATCAGCACCGTGATGATCAACACAACCGAGCCAACCGCAGCCAGCCCCCACCCCATCATCGCAAACGGCCGTTGCAATCGGGGGCGTTTTCCCAACTGACGCGCGCGTCCGGCGATCAAGTCCATGTCGTCTTTGGATGTGATGATCAATCGCTGAACAGGATCATCCGCCAGATGCAAAATCGTGTGATCCCCACCGGCCTGATCCGCCAATCTACGGATGTTTGCATAGGCCCATTTGGTGCCATCCCGCCCGTCAGGCGTCAGGGACATCTGCCCTGCTGTGTCATCCATTTCCAACCGGACCGATATCGGTTCGGCGCTGTCGCCCGGCAACCACATGCCAACAGCGATGGCAGGTTCTGCGGCGGCACCGACATGAATCACACTCATATCGCGGCCCCCAAATCAAGCGCCTCAGCGAACCCTTCGGCTTGGCTTAGATGGGCGCGGTCCCGCTGTGCAATGTCAGGCAGCGTCTGGGTGCCATGGATCACCAATGTTTCCGCATAATGCCGCCAAACAGGCAATGTCACCATCACGTGGCGCAAACTCGCCCAGCTGAGAAACAAGAAGAAATAAAGCCCTGTGCCAATCGTCCAGATCAGCCAGGATGGCAGGCCTGACAACGCGGTCATGCCCGGTGCAACCTCTTCCATCTCCATAAAGCTGAAATAGATCATCGCCGGCAAAAGCGGCAACAAAATCAGGATCAAAGCCGTCACATAGCCAAATCCGGTGATCCGCAGAATTCTGGTTGGGCGGGGCGTAGCAGTGAGCCACAAATCGCCTGCGCGTTTGGCATTTGCCATCAGCCGTTTGGCATCCACCAGATAGACAAAAATCCCATAGATCAGCCATGGCACCGAAATCAGCAAACACCACGCCATTAGCCACACGCCCAACAGCGCAAACCCAATGCATCCCAGCGTGAACACAACGCCGATGACCACATGGGCAAAGGCGGGCCACAACATGCGCCAATCCCCGGTTTGTTCCAGCTTTTGATCCCCGAACCACGTGCGGTCGGTTTTGAATTTCTCTAAATCAAACGTCATCCGCGGCCACAAAAGCCCCAGCGTCAGCAGCGTCGCCACCCAGCGCCGGATCGCCAACCACGCAAAGGCCCAAGCCCCCGCATCCAACCCAAACCGAATGCCACGCCAGCGGGTGCGCCCCAGCACATATTGGCGCGCACGGTAACGAGCGAAAAACCACAACGGGATCACCCCAGCAAACGACAATGCATAGGCGGCGCTATTGTTAGCGATCAGTGAAAAGCTGACAAAAAACAGCAGCAGGTTCACCACGCCAACATAGAAGGACAGCAACACCACCACCATCAAAAACCCAAGCAGCTTTTCGCTGGGGGTGCCGGTATATTCCAATGGCAATCCGCCCGGGCGAATGGCGGACCAATACCACCGACGCAATCGGGTTTTCATCCAGAACCGGTACAAACCTAACGTGAGAATGGTCAACATTCCCATGCGGATTGCCATCCAGAACAAAGGCTTACGTTGACCAACAAAACTGGTCCCGAGCCGCTGAGGCCCGGTTTCTATCAGGGAAACGTTGGGATCAGGTGAACCGATTGTCACGGGGGAATCCCCTAGGGGCCATACGACCCGCCGCGGCGCGTTTGGCCATCCATTCGGACAATTCATCGCCAATCACAGTGCGTGTGCGTCCCGCCGGGTCCAGCCATGACAGGCCATTCTCCAGCACAAAGGTGTGCGCATCTGACAATCCACCATCTTTGTATTTCTGCAACCGCACCCCTTTGCCGCGCCCCATTTCAGGCAGTTCATCAATCGGGAACACCAGAACTTTGCGGTTTTCACCGACCACGGCCACGTGATCCCCAACCACAGATGTACAGACCAGCGCGGTCACATCCCCGCGCACGTTCAACACCTGTTTGCCGGTGCGGGTCTGGGCGACCACGTCGTTTTCCGCCACGACAAACCCGTCCCCGGCGGATGACGCGACCAGCAATTTGGCATCTGGTTTGTGGATGAACAAATCGACGATCTGCACTTCGTTGGGCAAATCGACCATCAATCGCAACGGTTCGCCCATGCCCCGCCCACCGGGCAGATTGGACGCGCTGATCGTGTAGAACCGCCCATTGCTGCCAAAGGCCAGCAGCCGATCCGTGGTTTCGGCGTGGAACACAAATCGCGACCCGTCGCCGTCTTTGAATTTCAACTCGCGCGTTAGATCGATATGGCCAGTCATCGCCCGGATCCAGCCCATCTGCGAACAGACCACAGTGATCGGTTCGCGCTCGATCATCGCTTCGATCGGCACATCTTCGATCACGCCGGCTTCGGCAAATGTGGTCCGGCGCGCGCCGCCTTCGTAGGTGGCGCCAAAGGTTTTGCGCACTTCGCGCACCTGTTCGGCGATCCGCGCCCATTGCAGGTCTTCGCTGTCCAGCAAATCTTCTAGTTCGGCACGTTCTTTCATCAACGCGTCCCGTTCGGTGATCAGCTCCAGCTCTTCTAACCGGCGCAACGACCGCAAGCGCATGTTCAAAATGGCTTCGGCCTGCACTTCTGTCAGGCCCATTTCGGTGGCGGCCGCAGGGCTGATATAATCGGCCTCATCAAAGGCGCGTGGATGGTCCTTGCCCCAATCTTCGCGCATCAACGCGGCTTTGGGTTCGTCATCATAGCGGATGATGTCGATCACACGGTCCAAGTTCAGAAAGGCAATGATAAACCCTTCGAGCACTTCTAACCGATGGTCAATTTTATCCATCCGGTGTTGGGACCGACGGATCAAAACGTCGCGACGGTGATCCAAAAACGCGCGCAACACTTCTTTCAGGCTGCAGACCCTGGGGGTCACGCCGTCAATCAGCACGTTCATGTTCAGGCTGAACCGGACCTCAAGGTCGGAATTGCGGAACAGCATGTTCATCAGAACATCCGGGTCCACATTGCGCGACTTGGGTTCCAGAATCAGGCGGATATCATCGGCGGATTCGTCGCGCACATCGCCCAGAATCGGCACCTTTTTGGTTTGGATCACCTCAGCCAGCTTTTCGATCAGCCGAGATTTCTGCACCTGATACGGAATTTCCGTCACAACGATCTGCCATTGGCCACGACCCAGATCTTCGACTTCCCAGCGTGACCGCAGTCGGAACCCACCGCGTCCGGTCGCATAGGTGCGCGCGATGCTGTCTGCGGGTTCGACAATCACGCCGCCGGTCGGGAAATCCGGACCGGGAATGTATTTCAGCAGGGTTTCGTCGCGCGCATCCGGGGTTTTGATCAGATGTAGGCAGGCGTTGCACAATTCTTCTATGTTGTGGGGCGGAATGTTGGTTGCCATGCCCACGGCGATCCCGCTGGACCCGTTGGCCAGCAGGTTCGGGAACGCGGCGGGCAACACGGCAGGTTCGCTCAGCGTGCCGTCATAATTATCCCGGTAATCAACGGCGTTTTCGGTCAACCCTTCCAGCAACGCTTCGGCGGCGGCGGTCATGCGCGCCTCGGTATACCGGCTGGCGGCGGGGTTATCGCCGTCGATGTTGCCAAAGTTGCCCTGCCCGTCGACCAACGGATAGCGCACGGCAAAATCCTGCGCCAAACGTGCCATAGCATCGTAAATCGCAGCATCCCCATGCGGGTGATAATTGCCCATCACGTCGCCAGAAATTTTCGCCGATTTGCGGAACCCACCGGTGCTGGACAGACGCAATTCGCGCATTGCGTACAGAATACGCCGATGCACCGGTTTCAACCCGTCCCGCGCGTCAGGCAGGGCGCGATGCATGATCGTGCTCAGCGCATAGGTCAGGTACCGGTCGCCAATGGCGCGACGCAGGGGTTCAACAGCCGTGGCGGCGGATTTATCTGGATCAATCGTATCTGACATATGAATGGGATAAACCCAGCCCGCGGCATGGTCTAGTGGCATTCTGCAAACAAACCACCATAGGTTGCGGTTATTTTCAAAAATGAGGCCATTTTGTTAATTTTTCCCCTGCCCAAATTGGACAAAACACGCTAAGGTAAAATCCTGCTACGTTGTTATTTGGGGGATGCGCTGGTGACGCGCTTTATAGTACTTACTTTTGGGTTTTTGGGTTGGGGTTTTTACGAGTTTTCAGGTGGGGCGGATTTCGAACCGCAGACCCGCTCTGAGGTTGAAGCCCGGATTGTGCAAGCTGCCGCACAAGAGGCTCCGGCGATTGAGATACCGACGCGAAACGCCAATATTTCACTGATTTCGGTTTCTGCCGAACCGAATACTGTGCGCGAAACCAATTTTCGCACGGCCCCTCAGGCTGCGACACACGCTGTCGAAGGCTTGGTTCAGGCCAGTTTGAACGTTGAACCAGAGGCCGCCCCAAAAGAAGAAGTGTTCTTGTTTGAGAGCCTGGTCGAAGGTGCCCCAACGGCCGAGGATCTGTTGGGCGCAGCACAAGCCAGCGAAGCGGATGCGATTGCCGAAACCCGCGCCGAAGAAACCCACAATTTGTGGGAAGTGGCAGGACGACGCGTGAATATGCGCGCAGGTCCCAGCACAGGCCACGGCGTGATTGTTACCCTGACACAAGGCACAGAGCTGGACATTCTAGAAGTGGGCATTGACGGCTGGGCGCAGGTTCGGGTTCTGGAAACAGGCGCAGTTGGCTGGATGGCCGAACGGTTGCTGACACCTGCGGGCTGAATGATCCCTCGAAACAAATGTTGCCAGATTGCCCCGTCCAACGCATAGACGGGGCATGACAAAATCAGTTTTAATCACCGGCTGTTCCTCAGGTATTGGCTATGATGCGGCGCTGGGACTGCAGGCGCGCGGCTGGCGCGTCTTTGCCACCGTGCGCAATTCAGCAGATCAGGCACGTTTGACCGAAATGGGGCTGACCACGCTTATTCTGGACTATGAAAAACCTGATACGATTGCAGATTGCGTCGCGCTGGTGAAACAACAGACCGGCGGGACGCTGGATGCCCTGTTTAACAACGGCGCTTATGCCATTCCCGGCGCTGTCGAAGATCTGCCACGTGGGGCGTTGAACGCGATCTTTGAGGCCAATGTATTTGGCTATCACGACCTGACCCGCCAAGTGATTCCCATGATGCGTGCCCAAGGTCACGGGCGGATCGTCAATTGTTCCTCTGTTTTGGGGCTGGTCCCGATGAAATGGCGCGGGGCCTATGTCGCGACGAAATACGCGCTGGAAGGTTTGACAGATGTGTTGCGATTGGAAATGGCCGGAACCGGGATCAAAGTGATCCTGATCGAACCCGGCCCCATCACATCGCGCATCCGGGCCAATTCGATCCCACATTTCGAACGTTGGGTAGATTGGGAAAATTCGCCACGCGCCGATGAATACCGCGCGACCCTGCTAAATCGTCTATATGAATCCAAGGGCCCTGATCAGTTTGAGTTGCCCGCATCCGCCGTGACACGAAAACTGGCTCATGCATTGGAATCCCGGCGCCCAAAGCCACGCTATTATGTCACAACCCCCACCTATTTGATGGGTACGGCGCGCCGTTTACTGCCCACAGCTGCGCTGGATTGGCTCATTTCCAAAGGTTAGCCTTGGAAATACCAATATGCCTGCTACATCTCTGGTGACCCTGAAAGGAAACGCCATGGCTTCGGACCCTCTCTTTACCATCGCATTGATCGCTTGTGCGGCTGTTGTCGTTGTTTTGTCCCTTGGGCTGGGCAGCTTTGGCAAAGGTGGTGAATTTAACAAGAAACATGCCAACAAACTGATGCGCTGGCGGCTGGGGCTGCAATTTCTGGCCGTGGTTTTGGTCGTCGTGATGGTTTGGCTGCGCGGAAACGGAGCAAGTTAATGGTTGTCCTAAACAAGATTTACACCCGCACAGGCGATTCCGGTGAAACTGCATTGGGCAATGGCGACCGGGTCGCCAAACATTCCGCCCGCGTCAACGCCTATGGCACCGTGGATGAAACCAATGCGACCATCGGCATGGCACGTCTGCATGCCAGCGGCGAAATCGACACCCAATTGGCCGCGATCCAGAATGACCTGTTTGATCTGGGGGCTGACCTGTGCCGCCCCGAAATGGACAAAGACGCCGAGGCAGAATACCCGCCCCTGCGCGTCACCCAATCGCTGGTGGATCGGCTGGAATCTGAAATCGATGTGATGAACAAATCGCTGACGCCACTGCGCAGTTTCATCCTTCCCGGCGGGTCCGCTTTGGCCGCGCATTTGCACATTTGCCGGACCGTGTCGCGGCGTGCCGAACGGCTTGCTGTCGAACTCTCAACCCTCGAATCGATCAACCCGGCGGCGGTGAAATACCTCAATCGATTGTCCGATTGGTGCTTTGTTGCGGCGCGTATGGCCAACGATCAGGGCGAAAATGACGTGCTTTGGGTGCCCGGGGCGAATACGTAAAAATACGTGGTTTTTGCGGCGCGCTGATTCTGCCGAAAATTGGCCGATCTTTTCATCCCTATGAAAACTAGGCATTGTTACCGCAAACATTTCCAATGCGCTGCAAAAACGCGACGTTTCAATCAACTAACGTGACGATTTTGCTCTGTTGTGATGGGCGTTGTCCGGCTATCAAAAGCGGGAAACGAAAAGGAGGCGCCCGTTCGGCCCCTCTGTCCAAATTGGGAGACAACGCCAGATGAAGGTACTCGTGCCTGTAAAGCGCGTGATTGATTATAACGTGAAAGTTCGTGTGAAAGCGGACGGAAGCGGTGTCGATCTTGCCAACGTTAAAATGTCCATGAACCCGTTCGACGAAATTGCCGTCGAAGAGGCCATTCGCCTAAAAGAAGCGGGCAAAGCGGACGAAGTGATTGCCGTTTCCATCGGCGTCAAGCAGGCGCAGGAAACATTGCGCACCGCCTTGGCGATGGGCGCAGATCGCGCGATCCTGGTTGTAGCTGCGGACGACGTGCACACCGACATCGAACCATTGGCTGTTGCTAAAATCCTGAAAGCCATCGTTGACGAAGAGCAGCCAGGCATCGTTCTGGCCGGCAAACAAGCCATCGACAACGACATGAACGCCACGGGTCAAATGCTGTCGGCATTGCTGGGCTGGTCACAGGGTACATTTGCATCCGAGCTGGACATTGATGGCGACAGCGCCGTTGTGACCCGCGAAGTGGATGGCGGCCTGCAGACCATCAAGGTCAACATGCCTGCGATCATCACGGTGGATCTGCGTCTGAACGAACCACGATATGCATCGCTGCCAAACATCATGAAGGCCAAGAAAAAGCCGCTGGATGAAAAAACCGCAGCTGATTACGGCGTTGACGTCACACCACGTCTGGAAATCGTCACAACCAGCGAACCAGAGGCACGTGCCGCAGGGATCGTTGTTGGGTCCGTGGACGAACTGGTTGAGAAACTCAAAGAAGCGGGGGCTGTGTAATGGCTGTTCTTCTATTGGCAGAAGTGACCGACGGCGCCTTGGCGATGGACGCCACCGCCAAAGCGATTTCCGCAGCGACATCTTTGGGTGACGTGACGGTTCTGTGCTGTGGCGCATCCGCTGCCGCTGCAGGCAATGAGGCTGCAACAATCGCAGGCGTGGCCAAAGTTCTGGTCGCCGAAGACGCATCACTAGGTCACCGTTTGGCCGAACCAACTGCGGCATTGATCGCAGGCTTGGCTGGCGATTACGAACATATCGTCGCCCCAGCCACCACAGACGCCAAAAACGTCATGCCCCGCGTGGCTGCGTTGCTGGATGCGATGGTGATTTCTGATGTGACAGCCGTTGTTGACGGCAACACATTCGAACGTCCGATCTATGCGGGCAATGCCAACCAGACCGTCAGATCCTCGGATGCGAAAAAGGTCATCACCTTCCGCACATCCACATTTGACGCCGCTGCCACAGGTGGATCCGCTGCGGTTGAAACCATCGCTGCCGCTGAAAACCCCGGCCTGTCCTCTTGGGTTGAAGACAAAGTTGCTGCGTCTGACCGTCCAGAACTGACATCTGCGGGTGTGGTTGTGTCCGGTGGCCGTGGTGTTGGCTCAGAAGACGATTTTGCACTGATCGAAAAACTGGCAGACAAACTGAACGCTGCCGTTGGCGCGTCCCGTGCTGCGGTTGATTCAGGCTATGCGCCAAACGATTGGCAGGTTGGTCAAACCGGCAAAGTTGTGGCACCTGATCTGTACATCGCGGTCGGTATTTCCGGGGCTATTCAGCACCTTGCCGGTATGAAAGACAGTAAGATCATCGTCGCCATCAACAAAGACGAAGAAGCTCCGATCTTCCAAGTCGCCGACTTCGGTCTGGTCGCGGATCTGTTTGATGCCGTACCAGAATTGACTGAAAAACTGGGCTAAGCTCAGCTTGTAAAACATCCAAAAGGCCCACTTTGTGTGGGCCTTTTTTGTTTGGATCAGATCATCGTATTCAACACAGCACACATTTGTTCCGCCGCGGTTTCATGGGCCGTGAGCCCCAGCATTTGCGCCGCTGAATGCGCCTCAGCCGGGCCGTAAATCAGTGCCTCTGCCCCGCTGGCCAAATCGGCTTGGCTGGGTACGATTTCAACATATCCTTGGGTAAGGGCAGAAATTTCATTCAGCATATTGCGCGAAACAAATAACGGATCAGACCGCATAATTGTTTCTTCGTCATCCGGCGCATGTTCTGCCATCCACAGCAACAAAGCCGGACCCCGAATTTCTGCCAATAAGCTCTGCATCGAATGCATCCATTGGGCCTGCAATTCCTCTCGGACCAATTCAAACCGTTCAGGCGATGTCAGCAGCAAAACCGCCAGCATATGCCGTGTGAACGTGAAATTGGCAAAATCCACATCCGGATATAACGTGACAAGAGCCGCCGTCGGGCGCAGAAACCGATCATTGCGACGTGGATGCACCGTGTAGAACCGATTTGACTGGTTTTGTGCGCCCATCACCTGAACCACCACCGCAGCCGCATCATGACAGGCCGCCATCATGGCGCTGTCACGAATATAGGCATCAATCCCAGCATTCACACAGCCGAAATTCACACAAGTCCGCCCCAGTTGGATCTGCATTAAATCTGTAAACGTCGTCGCAAGGAAACGGCCATATGTTTCATTACCACCGATACAAGCCACATAATCCCCATCCAGGGATTTGCGCGGCCCACGAAAGTACAAGCGACTAAGCCCGTACTGACACGGGGCGTAATCAAGACCAAACTGGCCTAATGTTTCTAGTTTCATGGTTCCCACCACATTTTTTACTCACCACGGTCAAGTTTCGCGCACAGGTCTTGCCAAATTGCTAAATCGCGGCGTTGAAACAAAGTTTAATGACCTTCTCACCTTGTCCCTGCCCCATCCCCGTGCCTATCTTGCGCAGACGCCACCCAGAACAGCACATAAGGGATCTGAGACATGGATATCGAACGCGTAGGGATCGTTGGCGCAGGCCAAATGGGCAACGGCATCGCACACGTGTTTGCTTTGGCCGGGTATGACGTCTTGATGACGGACATTTCGCAGGATTCCCTGGATGCTGGACATGCACTGATCTCCAAAAATCTGGATCGTCAGGTCGCACGGGAAAAAATCAGCCAAGCCGCCAAAGACGCAGCAATGGCGCGGATCAGCTCTACTTTGACGTTGACCGATTTGGGGCAAACGGACCTGATTATTGAGGCCGCAACCGAACGCGAAACCGTCAAACAGGCCATTTTCGAAGAATTGGTGCCTCATCTAAAACCCAACACAATTCTGACGTCCAACACATCGTCAATCTCGATCACACGTTTGGCCAGCCGCACGGATCGCCCTGAGAAATTCATGGGATTTCATTTCATGAACCCTGTGCCGATCATGCAATTGGTTGAATTGATCCGCGGCATTGCCACCGACAAAGATACATTTGATACGCTGCATGCCGTGGTCGAAAAGCTGGGCAAAACATCCGCAACAGCCGAAGATTTCCCTGCCTTCATCGTTAACCGCATCCTAATGCCGATGATCAACGAAGCGATTTACACCCTTTATGAAGGCGTCGGAAATGTGCGCAGCATTGATACTTCGTTAAAATTGGGGGCAAATCACCCCATGGGACCGCTGGAATTGGCGGATTTTATTGGGCTGGATACGTGCCTTGCGATCATGAACGTGCTGCATGACGGGCTAGCGGACACTAAATACCGCCCATGCCCCCTGCTGACCAAATATGTCGAAGCAGGCTGGCTAGGCCGTAAAACCAATCGTGGGTTTTATGATTATTCCGGGGAAACACCGGTTCCGACCCGATAGGGCACATCCAGTTTCAGCCCCAATCAGGCTGGATCAATATCCGGGTTCTTACCCAAGGCCAGCGTATGTTCGCGCAGATAGGTCATAAATCCACGTGGATCTTTGCCCAGTTCATTGGCCAATTCCGGTGTGATCGGTTTGCCAATAATGGGTGCCTGAGGTTTGTCAAAGGCGTGCACAACCTCATGGATCAGCAGGCCCTGACGCAATGATGGCGAAATATTCGCCGCCATTTGATAGGCCCGCGAGTTTGATCCCTGAAAGAAGCAAGGCACAACAGTCGCCCCGGATCTGCGGATCATTTTCGCAGTGAAAACGTTCCACTCGGCCTCTTCTGCGGGGCCGAACATGGATTTCGCCTGTGCGACGACCCCAGACGGGAACAAGGCGATCATGCCGTTTTTATCCAGATGATCCATCGCCTTAGCGCGCATTTCGATCATCTTGCGCTGCGCGTCATCCTCATGGGGGAATGGCACCGGGATCATGTAACTGGCCGCGCTTTCATCAATGCCTGTCAGCATGGCGCGGGTCAAAATCCGGTAATCATTGCGCCGACGGCCAATGACATCTGCCAAAACCATGCCGTCGATCATCCCATGTGGGTGGTTTGACACCAAAATGACCGGACCTTCGGCGGGAATGCGATCCAATTGCGATTGGGGCGTTTGAATGTCGATCCCCATGATCCGCATCGTCGCTGGCCAGAATTCTTGGCCTGCGGGAACGCCGCTTTTCTCAAAGGCACGGATGCGCCGAATGACCTGAATTTTACCGGTGGCCCATTCGATTGCTTTGATCAACAGCCGTTTGGCCGGATTGTCAAAGGTGTCAGAATACGTGAGCGCCCGCCGATCATAGATGCGGGGTGCATCTTTGCCTTTCGGTGTGGTCGCATTACGGCTTGTCATATCTGTCAAACGGCCCGTCCCTGACTCATCATTCTTGGATTTGGGCCTTTGGGCCTCAGTTACCTTCGCCGAATTTATCGGCAACCAGCGCTTCGATTGCACCTGCAAGCTTTTCCGCCTCAGGCCCACTGGTTTCAACCTCAATAAAGGTTCCGATTGACGCTGCCAACATCAAAAGCCCCATGATCGAATCGCCCGACGCATCCATCCCGTCCTTAAAAACAGTGGCGTTCGCGTCATGCTGTTCGACCACTTCGACCAATTTGGCCGAGGCGCGCGCATGCAAACCTTTGATGTTCACGATTTCCAATTTACGCATAACTGCCTGTGTCATGAACCCGCATCGCCCCCTGTCATCATATGAGCATTGATATATTTTCGCCCGGCTTCCAGTGCTGCGTTCACAGCTTCTGGTACTGTCTTTTTACGACTTTTTGCCAATTTGACCAACATAGGTAAATTTGCGCCATATAAAATGCGCCGATTGTCGCAATTACAGGCCAACAAAGACAAATTTGACGGCGATCCACCAAACATATCCGTGACGATCACCACGCCCTGGCCGCTATCAACCGCATCGGCCGCGTCACAAATTTCGATTTGCTTTGCGCCTCGGTCTTCTTCGGCCTGGATCGGAATTGCACGCACACCTTTTTGCCGGCCGACAACATGTTCGACGGCATTCAGATATTCCGTAGCAAGACCCCCATGGGCCACTATGACAATGCCGATCATTGACCGGTTTTCCCCGATTTTGCAGGCGCCAAAACATCGGCGCGCCGTTCCAATTCCCGATGCCGTATAGACACCCGCCAATCAGTACGCGCAAGGGATTTGGCCATTCTTTCCGTCACTGCAACCGATCTGTGTTGCCCTCCGGTACACCCAAAACCGATAGACAGGTGTGATTTGCCCTCAGCCTTGTAGGATGGCAGTAGAAATGAAACCAGCTCAAACACGCGCTGGTAGAATTCATCGAATCGCTCATCCGCGGCGACATAGGCATCCACGTCTTTGCTGCGCCCGTCCATTTGCCGCAATGAGGGGTCCCAGTAGGGATTGCGCAAAAACCGGCAATCCAAAACAATGTCGATCCCGCGCGGCAATCCCCGTTTATATGAAAACGACTGCACCGACACACCGAACCCCTGCGCGCCGTCAGGTGCAAACCAAGCTTCGATATCGGCCTTTAGATCATGGGGCGACAGGTTGGATGTATCGATCAAGAAATCCGCACGCGCCCGAATGGGAACCAATAATTCGATTTCCTTGGTGATCCCGGACAATGGCGGATCGGCAGGGGCCAATGGATGGCGGCGGCGGGTTTCTGAATACCGCCGCACCAGAACCTCGACCGAACAATCCAGATATAACACCTGCGCATCCACGCCCGATCCCGCTGACAGACGATCAATCAACGAAATCACTGTATCCGTTTGGAAATCCCGGTTTCGCACGTCCAGCCCCAACGCCAATGGACGGCCAATTGGTGGCGCGTCCAGCAGATGCGGCAGAAGGCTGATCGGCAAATTGTCGATCACTTCATAACCCAGATCCTCTAGTGTTTTGATCGCTGTGGACCGCCCTGCCCCCGAAGGACCTGTGACAAACAAAACATGCTGTGAGGCATCGTCGATATCCGTTTCGGATGTCTCTTTTGTTTGGTCAGAAGGCGTCAAAGCAGGCATCAGGCGGAACGTCCCCGTTTCAAATATTGCAGGATCATATAGGCCAGATGATCCCTTCCCTTGCCCCAAATCAAGGGCAATTGCACATCAAGGAATGTCACATTCCGATGAGGTGGCAGGCGGTCGGGTTCAACATGGTCCAAATCAACACAAAGCGCGAGCGCGGTAGGGTCTGCTGGATTGGCGTTCAAAATGCCGACATGTCGTGCTTCTATTTTGCCGGACAGTTGCGATGGAACCGAGGCGATGATGCGGTCATCCAAACGGTTGAGAATGGTTTTGTCATCCGCAATCAGCGCGCAATTCAACGCCATCAACTGCAACGCCAATGTTGATTTCCCGGTTCCAGATCCCCCCATTATCAGCACTGCGCGCTCTTGGAACGCGATCGCGGATGCATGCACACATATCGTGTGATCAGATGGGCAGACCAACGACAAAGCGTGCTCCCAGGGGGTCAGAGGTGATATCGGCTTCGGTGGGGCGGATGTTTTCGGCCCAGATCACGCCGCCATGCGCCTCTACAATTTGTTTAGAAATCGCAAGCCCAAGCCCGGAATTGTTGCCAAATTGCTGTTCGGGGCGTTCTGAATAGAACCGCGTGAACACCTTGGTCAACGCGCCGTCCGGAATACCGGGGCCAGTATCTTCGACGACGATCAAAACCCGATTTTCGCGGCGTCGCGCCCAAACCCGGATCGCATCCCCGTCTTCACAAAACGAAATCGCATTGGTGATCAGGTTGACAAACACCTGTGCCAATCGGCCTTCCAGCCCATGCACTTCTATCGGGCCGTCTGGCAGGTCGGAAATAAACTCAACCCCGTTGGCCTTGGCTTGTTCGCCCAAAAACTGGTTGATGTTTTTCAAAACAACCAACAGATCAAAGGCTTGCTCTTCTTCGCGTACCAGTTCGGAATCCAACCGCGAGGCGTTGGAAATATCGCTGACCAATCGATCCAAACGGCGCACATCGTGATCAATCACATCCAGCAATTGATTGCGTTGATCGTCCCGTTTGGCCACCCGCATCGTGCCAACGGCCGATTGCAAGGACGCCAGCGGGTTCTTGATTTCATGCGCCACATCCGCGGCAAATTGTTCGTTGCCCTCAATGCGGTCGTAGAGCGCCGCAACCATCCCGCGCAACGCGCCGGACAGGCGGCCAATTTCATCGGGACGCCCCGTCAGATCAGGAATTCGAATGCGTGTTGGGGCCATTTTGCGGGCATTTCGATCCCGTCCCAGCTCTGCGGCATCGGCCAAATCGGAGAGAGGATTGGCAATGGTCGATGCCAACATCAGCCCCAGACCAATGGACACAATCGCACCCAGAATGAACATCTGCAAAACCAATTCGCGCTGTTGCCGTACCAACGCGTCGATTTCGCCGGCTGGGCTTACCAATGCGATGGTGCCAACCGGCGTTCCTTCATGCAAAATCGGGCTTGCGACCGTAAACACTGTTTCCCCTAGCGGGGTCAGAATGGTTTTTGCAATAGTGTCACCTGTCAGGCTTGGCTCTAACAGATCATCAATAGATTCAAGGACATGAAAGGTCTGGTCAACCTCTTCCCCACCGGGAAAAATGCTCTCGATACCCAACCAGATTGCCGCCAAAAAGTTGGAGACAACCGGAACCCGTTCCTCTTCGATTTCCAGCCCGGCAACCGGCACGTCCTCTGCAGCGGATTTCGATGCGACCAATGTCAGGCTGGGGTCAAATACGAACACCTCAATGCCACCCCGCAGGTCAAGACCTTCGAGGGTTAAAACCGCATCGACCCCGTCGCCGGACACCAAATTGACCGGCGCACCGGCCGGCAATTGCGCCTCAAACGCGTCAGCAATCAGTTCAGTTTCGGCCACCAATGACGCTGCGCGCTGCGACACCAAACTGCCACGAGACGGGTTCAGATACAGCACCCCCGCAACCAAAAGGATCAACGCCAACAGATTAAACGTGATGATTTTGCGCGCCAAAGGCGACCGTTTTAGGGTCAGCCACCCACGTTTGCGGCGGATCTGGCGATATTCGCGGTCATCGGAATTGGTCGGAACAACCCAATCGTCGCCCAAAACGACATCAGCCTCTGCCGCCGCGCGGCGGACAGAGTTTAGGTCACGAATGTCAATTTCGGGCGCAGATGTCATCGCCGGTATTATCGCCTATTCTTCGTTGTAACGGTAGCCGATACCATAAAGCGTCTCGATCGCCGAGAATTCACCATCCGCCATCCGCATTTTTTTGCGCAGCCGTTTGATGTGGCTGTCGATGGTGCGGTCATCCACATAGACCTGATCGTCATAGGCCACATCCATCAGCTGGTCGCGGGATTTCACAAAGCCCGGACGCTGCGCAAGCGCCTGCAACAACAGAAATTCCGTGACAGTCAGCGACACGTCACGGCCTTTCCATTTCACGGCATGGCGCAGGGGATCCATCACCAGATCGCCGCGGTTCATCACTTTGTTTTCTTCTGTATCAGCAACCACTTCGCCAGAAATCGCATCCTGACGGCGCAGCAATGCGCGGATGCGTTCCACCAGCAAACGTTGGGAAAATGGCTTTTTGACGTAGTCATCGGCGCCCATACGCAGGCCCAGAACTTCGTCAATTTCGTCGTCTTTGGATGTCAGGAAAATCACCGGCATCGACGTTTTTTGGCGCAAACGCTGTAGCAGATCCATGCCATCCATCCGTGGCATTTTAATATCCAAAACAGCCATATCCGGCATCCGCTTGTTGAAAGCGTCCAGCGCAGATTGACCATCATTATAGGTTTCGACCTCAAAGCCTTCTGCTTCGAGCGTCATGGACACAGATGTCAGGATGTTCCTGTCATCGTCCACCAATGCAATTTTCGACATGGGTTTACCCTTACTGCTCTCAAGTTCTATTTTTTGCCTGCTTTTTCAACATTAATGCCCCGCAAACACCGAGCGAATCAAGCAAATGTGCGAATCACGTCGTAATCTGACTCTATGTTGTGACTTAAAAGCCTTACGAACGGCTAAATTCCGCCCATTAACCAAGCTGCCACCAAACGTTGTCGCTACCGTTTGCGCTAACCGGAACTTGGTTGCGCTAACTGCCCCGGACGGGCCTATTCAGTTCCAATTTCAGCATGTTAAGGGAAAGACCTACTTGGGCACCAACGCCCCATAATCAGGAGCAAGACTTATGGACCACGGACGCGTGAATCCGACCATGAAACTCGAAGATCAAGGCATCAGCGGGCTAGGTCAGGTCTATTACAACTATCTTGAACCTGACCTGATCGCTGAGGCGATCAAACGGGGCGAAGGGACATTGGGCAAAGGCGGCGCCATGCTGGTCACCACCGGGAAATTCACCGGTCGGTCCCCCAAAGACAAACATGTCGTGCGTTCCGCCAGCACCGAAAGCACCATCTGGTGGGAAAACAACACCGCCATGGAGCCCGATGCATTTGATCGTCTTTATGACGACATGACCGAGCACATGAAGGGTCGTGAATATTTCGTTCAGGATCTGGTGGGCGGCGCGGACCCGCAGCTACAACTGGACGTGCGGATGGTCACTGAACTTGCGTGGCATTCCCTGTTCATCCGTCACATGCTGCGCCGTCCGGCCCGCGAAGACCTGATGAGCTTTGCGCCCGACTTCACCATCATCAACTGCCCGACCTTTAAGGCGGACCCGGAAAAACATGGCTGCCAGTCTGACACAGTGATCGCGATCAACTTTGACCGCAAAATGATCCTGATCGGTGGCACGGAATATGCCGGTGAAAACAAGAAATCGGTGTTCACATTGCTGAACTACATCCTGCCCGGCAAAGGCGTGATGGCGATGCATTGTTCGGCCAACCACGCCATTGGCAACCCGGTTGATACGGCCGTATTCTTTGGTCTGTCCGGCACGGGTAAAACCACATTATCCGCTGATCCTGGCCGCGTGTTGATCGGTGACGACGAACATGGTTGGTCCGATCGCGGCACGTTCAACTTTGAGGGTGGCTGCTACGCCAAAACCATCAATCTGAACGCCGAAGCCGAGCCTGAAATCTTTGCGACCACGTCCAAATTTGGCACTGTGATCGAAAACATGGTGTTTGACCCAGAGACCAAGGAACTGGACTTTGAGGATGACAGCCTGACCGCCAACATGCGTTGCGCCTACCCGCTGGAATACATTTCCAACGCGTCGGAATCCGCACTGGGTGGCCACCCCAAAAACATCATCATGCTGACCTGCGATGCTTTTGGTGTTCTGCCCCCCATCGCGCGCCTGACACCGGCCCAAGCGATGTATCACTTCTTGTCTGGCTTTACCTCCAAGGTCGCAGGCACAGAGCGCGGCGTAACCGAACCAGAGCCAACATTTTCGACCTGTTTCGGCGCGCCATTCATGCCCCGCCGCCCAGAAGCCTACGGCAACCTGCTGCGTCAGAAAATTGCGTCCCATGGCGCAACCTGCTGGCTGGTCAACACCGGCTGGACCGGCGGTGCCTATGGCACAGGATCACGCATGCCGATCAAGGCCACACGTGCCCTATTGACCGCCGCGCTGGACGGGTCCCTATCAGAGGCAACGTTCCGCAAGGACCCGAACTTTGGCTTCGAAGTGCCCGTCACGGTTGATGGCGTAGACAGCAAATTGCTGGACCCTCGCGCGACTTGGGGGGATGCGGCGGCCTATGATGCGCAGGCGCAGAAACTCGTCGAAATGTTCTCGGACAATTTCGAACAATACCTGCCCTTTATCGACGAAGATGTGCGCGCAGCCGCGATCTAAGTCAGCTTACAAATCCTCAAAAGGCCGTCCATTTGGGCGGCCTTTTTTGTGGCACATTGACTTCGATCCCGAAGTTTCTGATCCTGAGGTCATTCCAATGATCTAGGCCCTATTATGTTTCGTTTTGCCGTCCCTGCCGCAGGTTTCATCGCCACCTTCGCCCATTTCGCATTTGCCCAAGTGGCCGAGGATTACATCGCGCCACAGATCGCATTTCTTGAGGCGGGGATTGTCTGTGAAACGCCGTCCACGGGCACCCGCGTCGCACCGGATACCGCCATCGGCTATATCGACGTGATCGAAGGGTCGCCCGATTTTATATCCAACAGCCGCGTTGTGCCCGCCGTGCCCGGCATCCATTTCGGGATCAAAGCCAGCATCATGGGGGATGCGGATTTAGACGGGATCACCATCCACACCTACCACCCGCCGTTCAAGGATACAGGCCTGACCCATCAGCAATACCAGACATCCCTTGCGGGTTCTGGCCCGCCCAGCGGCAGCTATTACGGTTTGGATTTCGATTACGAAGTGGTCACCGGCACTTGGGTGTTTGAGGCCGAGTTTGAAGGGTTTACCCTGTACCGGGTGGCGTTCGAACTGGTGGACCCAACGTTGGTGCCGGAACTGGCCGAGGCGTGCAATTATTCCGATTTGTTTTCTTAGGTGCTGACGTCCTCTGAGCAACCTTTGTTGCAACTCAGCGAAACGTCTGAGTGATGATGATCTGACCCACAATGGCGTTGTTGAATGCATCCATTTCTTCGGCGGGAATCCAATACTCTAAATGTGCTCGACCACCCGCTTCCTGAACGTCATAGGCGTCCAAATAAGACTTTAGCACTTCAAAGCGCGTGACAAACCCTGAACCGCTTGCCTTCACATTCCAATCCCGAGCGATCTTGATGGCGTAATCTTCGGTCAAAACGGGATAAAAATAGGTTGTTCGGGCAAACGAGGCGGAAATACTCGCATATCGGTTTGCTCAATAAGCACAAGCTCCTCTGGCCCTATCGGCCGCCAGAGCGTCACAGTTTGAATATCATTTTCCATACCAATCTATAAACACCGGTCCACCACAATTTTCAAGATGGGAACGTCACAATAGGTTCAGCCCGGCGATCACAAAACTTGTGGCAGTTACGACCAAACAAATGGGTTTTTCAACGTCCGATGCGCGGGACAAAGCTGCCGTCTGCCGAATACTATTCTAGCGTCGGCGTTTGGCAAACTAGACAATGAACGATGGTCTTTGGCGACCTTTTCATCGTACTATAACACTTTGAACGACCCCCTTTGTGGAGGCCAAGTTGCCATGATTTTTAGCCAGCAAGAGCAGAAAGCTGTGGACAGCCTACTGGAAATATCACTCCTGAACGATCCGATGTTCTCACCCGAACTATTTCACACGTTGGCAGGTATAACCCCCGAAGAAGTCTCACATCTCTTGAATAATTCTGAGGCTACAGTTGAAAGTCACTTCATGACGAGGCGTTTGGTATTTGATGTACTTAACAATTTGGTGAACTATCCTCACCGGCAGAGCGCACGAATTTTGTCTTGTACCGGGCTGACCAATGGCCCTGTACGCGAATTATGTGACAGACTTAGGGCACTTGGGGTCTAAGCAGCTTTTCAAAGCGGTCACTTAAGTTCCGCGCAGCATCCTTCAGTTTAGGCTCTAAGCCGACCTTCTCAGCAGTTTAAACCGATATCCGCCAAGCGAACTTGGTGCTCATTCAGTATTCAAGCGATATTTAAGAAAGGTTGCCCCGCCATAGTCAATTTCCGCGACGAATATTGCGCCAAGTCTTTTGAGCGCCCCAAGATTTTTACGCGACGGTGGAAGCAGGAAAGTAACGAAGGGGATGCGCTTATCAGTGGTCGCAAATTCGATCGCTTTTTTAGAGATGCGAGTACCCAACCCAAAAGAATTGGGCTTAAGAACCAGACCAAAATCCCACTCATCTCCTTCCTTTTGAAATCCACCCCAGCCGACGTATTTGCCGTTCAGAAATATAGCCCAATGGCCAAGCCCATCGCGGCGCCAACACTCTTCTTTGGTGGCGACAAAACTGGCAACGGCCGCTTCATCCCACTCAAAAGTCAGCAGCGGCATATGCTCTCCTACGCGGGGATCGGACATATGAGCGATGATTTCGGCTGGATCGACCTCGGTCAATCTGGCGAATGTAATGCTGTGTTTCAAAGGCCCTACCAACGATATGGATCGGATATTTCAATACTCGAACGCCTGATCCCAAACAATAACAATTGGCATAAACCGCGTTTAGTCACTGGCATTTGAACGGCTCAACTCGATGGACGGGGCGACCTTGAAACATACCTTAAATCAACCCGCGACGGATCAGGTTCAGTCCTGCGATCAACAACACAAACAGTGTCATTTTACGGAACGTGGCCTGATCGATCCGGTCATGCAGCATAAAGCCAATCCGGATGCCCAGAATGGCCGGCAGCAACAAAAACACCGAGAACGGTATGGTTTCACGGCTCAAGATGCCCGAATTCAGATGCCCAAACAGCAGCACAATGGCGCCGATACCATAGACCACGCCCTGGACGGCGATCTGTCGGGCTTTGGGCGTGTCCAGCGCCACCAGATATAACACGGTTGTCGGCCCCCACGTGCCAGCCAGCCCGCCGAGCACGCCTGAAATCACCCCAATGATCACCGACGCGATCCGGTGTTTGTCCGGGCCGACCTGCAATCTGAACCCGGCCAATTGCATGGCACATAACAACGTCACCGGAATGCCCAAAACCAAATACATAACTTGGGTGGGGATCACGGTGACAAATTGCGCAGTGATGAAAATCATCACGCAAACAATCGCAATATACAGACCAAAGTCGCGCAAAGCCTGCCGCGCGGTTTCCATCCCCCCGCGCATGATTTGCATCACATTGGTTAAAACCGTAGGCAGGATGATTCCCGCGACTACCAATTTGGGGTCCAGAACCATGCCCAATCCGACCACCATAATCAGCGGCATGGCAAAGCCAACAGCGCCTTTGACGATCCCGGCGCAAACCGTAACCGCAAAACAAAACGCCAATAGGTCATAGGTTAAAACGTCAGGAAGCCATGTCATTTAATGTGTTTACCCGGTCTGACATTGCAGCGCAGCAATATTTGCGCGCGACATTAATGAACATAAAGATACTTAACTGCGTATTATTATTGCGCTGCGACTGCAAAGTGGGTATCTCTGCACCTGCGAAATAAAGGATGTTCACAATGCCCCATGACGGACAGGATATGACCCAGACCACGCCCCATTCCCCGATCCTACCGGATGTGTTGACCCTGACCGGTGCGGCGATTGCCCCGGCAGAGGCCGTGTTGGACAAAGCCAAAGCCAGCGTGCGCGCCCTATGTGAACAGGACGGGCGTGTGTCCGGCGGATTGATCGAACAACACCAAGGTGCAGCGCATGGGCTGGCGTGGTTGGCCACATATGTGGAATCTCTGCGCCAGATGCAGGCTTGGGCCACGCGATTGCAAGCTGACGGCAAATTCGGCGAAATCGAACAATTGCTGCATCAGATCGCCTTTGGTGAATATCTGTGGCAGATCTACGGTGGCATCCCCATGAACCAAGGCGAAGTGGTGCGCCTACAGGATATGGGGCTGACCCAAGATGACGCGCGGGTTTTGATGACCCCCGAGGTGATGCAGCTCTGCGATAATGGCAATTCCCAAGCGGCACGTTTGCGGTTGGTGGTTTTGATGCAGGAACAATCCGCCAATATCACGGTGGGGGCATCGGGGCTGGACGAAGAGCTGGAAATGATCCGCGAACAGTTCCGCCGCTATGCGGTGGAAAAGGTCGAACCCCATGCCCATGATTGGCACCTAAAGGACGAATTGATCCCGATGGAAATCATCGAAGATCTGGCCGAAATGGGCGTTTTCGGCCTAACCATCCCCGAAGAATTCGGCGGTTTCGGCCTGTCCAAAGCGTCGATGGTTGTCGTTTCTGAGGAATTGTCGCGCGGCTATATCGGTGTCGGATCACTGGGCACCCGGTCCGAAATCGCAGCGGAACTGATCCTATGTGGCGGCACCGACGCGCAAAAGGAACATTGGCTGCCCAAATTGGCCAGTGCCGAAATCCTGCCTACGGCTGTGTTCACCGAACCCAACACTGGGTCCGATCTGGGCAGCCTGCGCACCCGCGCCGTCAAGGATGGCGACGAATACTGCGTCACCGGCAATAAAACTTGGATCACCCATGCGGCGCGCACCCATGTGATGACCCTGCTGGCCCGCACCGATCCAGACACGACCAACCACAAAGGTCTGTCGATGTTTCTGGCCGACAAAACGCCGGGCGATGATGCAAATCCATTCCCGACCGAGGGCATGACCGGCGGCGAAATCGAAGTGCTGGGTTATCGCGGTATGAAAGAATACGAGCTGGGCTTTGATAATTTCAAAGTAAAGGCCGAAAACCTGCTGGGCGGTGAAGAAGGCAAAGGCTTTAAGCAGCTGATGGAAACCTTTGAAAGCGCACGCATTCAAACCGCCGCGCGTGCCATTGGCGTGGCGCAATCGGCGTTGGATGTGGGCATGCAATACGGCATCGACCGCAAACAATTCGGCAAAAGCCTGATCGAATTCCCACGTGTGGCCAGCAAATTGGCGATGATGGCCGTGGAAATCATGGTTGCGCGTCAGCTGACCTATTTTTCCGCTTGGGAAAAGGATCACGGTCATCGCTGCGATCTAGAGGCGGGCATGGCGAAATTGCTGGGCGCGCGCGTGGCTTGGGCTGCGGCGGATAATGCGTTGCAAATCCACGGTGGCAACGGCTTTGCCACAGAATACAAGGTCAGCCGCATCCTGTGTGACGCCCGGATTTTGAACATCTTTGAAGGGGCGGCCGAAATTCAGGCGCAGGTGATCGCGCGGCGTTTGCTGGGCTAATCAGACGTGAATTGATCAGGGGCGCGGTGCTGCGGCACGGCGCAACCGGTCATTAATCGCAAGGCCAAGGCCAGTATTAGGGATGGGGGAAATGGCGATTTTATCTGCACCCATCGCATCCAATTGATGCAGCATTTCAAACAGATTGGCCGCCGCTTCGATCAAATCCCCAGCCGGGGACAGGTTCAACGTGGCATTCACTTGGCCAAACCCCAACAACACCTCGCCCGACTGTGCAGCATCCGCGTTCAGCCGCACATCCCCACGCGGCGCGTAATGCGAACTAAGCTGTCCGGGGGCGGTGGGCATGTCGGCATTGACTATGTGCCGCAAAGGCTGACCAAGACAGGCCTCGATCGCCTCAACCGGAAGGCCACCGGCGCGCAGCAGCACAGGATCGGGGTCAAACCCGATGATCGTGCTTTCGACGCCGACACCGCATGCGCCGCCCTGCACCACAGCGGCGATTTTTCCGTCCAGCCCCGCCATAACGTGATCCGAATGGGTTGGGCTGATGCGCCCGGACGGGTTGGCCGATGGCGCGGCAACCGGCCCGCCAAAAACGCGCAACAATGGGTGCGCCAGCGGATGGTCCGGCACACGCACCGCCAACGTATCCAGCCCTGCGGTGACCAATTTAGACACGCCCGCATCCGGACTGAGGGGCAATACCATAGTCAACGCGCCGGGCCAGAACGCGGCTGCCAAACGCCCAGCGCCGGGGGTGAAATCCACCAATTTGCGCGCCATGGCTTCGTCTGCGACATGGGCGATCAACGGGTTGAAACTGGGGCGGCCTTTGGCTGCGTAAATCCCGGCAATGGCGGTGTCGTTACAGGCATCCGCGCCCAGCCCGTAAACTGTTTCGGTTGGAAAGGCGACTTGTGCACCGGATTTCAACAATTCTACCGCACGACGGATGCCAACCGGATCGTTGGTCAGTTTTTCTGTCTGGCTTTGGGTTGGGGCGGTTTTCATGACGTGGCGTTCCGGTTTCAGCAGCGCCCCTGTCGGGCTACGTTTAGAGGGTTCCGGTTGCATACCGATTGATTGCACCGGTGCCAAGCATTGTGACCTTGGGAGAGACATATGCCATATCGCGCACCCGTTGCGGATTTCCGTTTTCTGATGGACCATGTTGTCGGTTTCAAATCCGTCGCTGATACGGACCGTTTTGCAGAAGCCACGCCAGATTTGACCAATGCGATCCTCAGTGAGGCGGGCAAGCTGAGCGATGAAATCATGGCGCCTTTGCAACGCAACGGCGATTTGCATCCGGCGGTTCTGGAAAATGGGGTCGTGCGCACGTCACCCGGATTTGGCGACGCCTTTCATGCCATCGCCGAAGGCGGCTGGCTGGGCATTTCCGCTGATCCTGAAAACGGCGGCATGGGGCTGCCGATGACGTTGACGACGGCGGTAAACGACATGATGTCGGGCGCCTGTCTGTCGCTGCAATTGAACCCTTTGATGAGTCAGGGCCAAATCGAAGCGCTGGAACATCACGCCAGTGATGAACTCAAAGCGATTTACCTGCCTAAACTGATTTCCGGCAAATGGTGCGGCACCATGAACCTGACCGAGCCCCAAGCCGGGTCGGATGTGGGCGCGCTGCGTTCCAAAGCAGAACCCAACGGTGATGGCAGTTGGTCTGTCACCGGGTCGAAAATCTTTATCTCTTGGGGGGATAATGATTTTGCCGAAAACATTTGTCATTTGGTACTGGCCCGCACCCCGGATGGCAAACCCGGCACCAAAGGCATCAGCCTGTTTATGGTGCCCAAATTTATCCCAGATGCGGATGGCAATCCCGGTGAACGCAATGATCTGCGGGTTGTGAGTTTGGAACATAAAATGGGGCTGCACGGATCGCCCACCGCCGTGATGGAATATTCCGGTGCCAAAGGCTGGCTGGTGGGGCCTGAATTTGGCGGCATGGCGGCGATGTTCACCATGATGAACAATGCCCGTTTGGGCGTTGGCACGCAGGGCATCGGCAGTGCCGAAGGCGCGCTGCAACAGGCGCTGGATTACGCGTCCGAACGCAAACAGGGTCGTGCCGAGGGCAGTGGCGCCATTATCGAACACGCCGATGTGCGCCGCATGTTGGCCACGATGAAGGCCGACACATTTGCCGCCCGTGCCATTGCCATGGCCTGTGCTGTGGCGATTGATATGTCGACCGCCACCGGGGATGACGCATGGAAAGCCCGCGCCGCATTCCTGACGCCCATTGCCAAATCCTTTGGCACCGATACGGGTATTCGCGTGGCCGAATTAGGGGTTCAGGTGCATGGCGGCATGGGCTTCATCGAAGAATCCGGCGCGGCGCAATGGTCGCGCGATGTGCGCGTGACGGCGATCTATGAGGGCACAAATGGCATTCAGGCGATGGATCTGGTGGCGCGCAAAATGATGGATGGCGGCGACGCAGCGTCCCGTCTGCTGGATGAAATCGAAGCCGGGGCAGAGGCAGCCCGCCCCACCCGCCCTGTCATGGCCGAAGCGGTCTGGCAGGCGGCCGAAAACCTACGCGAAGCCACCGATTGGCTGGTCGCGCAGGACAATCTACAGGATCGCTTTGCCGGGGCTGTGCCCTATCTGAATGCGTTTGCGCGGGTTCTGGGCGCACATTATCATCTGGCCGCCGCGATCAATGGCGACGCGCCGCGGGTGAAACTGGCCCGGTTCTATATCAAACGGTTGCTGCCGGAACATGTCGGCCTGTTGGTCCATGTCCGTCAGGGCGCAGAGGATTTGCTGGCCATTACACCTGATGAGTTGCGCGCCTGATGTCTGAACCTATCCGCTATCCTTGGGACACGCCCCCAGCCGAGGGCGACGCGATCGAAGTCGCGCCCGGTGTGTTATGGCTGCGTCTGCCCCTGCCGATGAAACTGGATCACGTCAACATTTATGCGCTGGATGACGGCGACAGTTGGACCATCATCGACACGGGCATGACTTCACGGCGGTCTCGTGCGATCTGGCAGGGATTGCTGGACGGGGTGCTGGCTGGCAAACCTGTCGGGCGGGTGGTGGTCACCCATCATCACCCCGATCACATCGGCAATGCTGGCTGGCTGATGGAACGCGGCGCGCAATTGGTCATGCCGCGCACGGCCTATCTGATGGCGCGCATGCTGACCTTGGACGTACAAGAAACCTGGCCCGAAGAAAGCCTGCTATTTTATCGGCGTGCAGGCATGATCCCAGAGGTTTACAATGCCCGCAAAGCGGACCGTCCCTTTAATTTTTCAGACACGGTTTATCCATTGCCACTGGGCTATACCCGCATTGTTGAGGGTGGCGTGATCCGGATGGGCGGGCGTGACTGGGATATCCGCATGGGCGCAGGCCACGCCCCAGAACACGCCACATTCTGGAGCCGGGACGACAATTTGGTGATCAGTGGCGATCAAATCCTGCCATCGATCAGCCCCAATATCGGCGTTTACCCAACCGAGCCTGAGGCCGACCCGGTGTCAGATTGGCTAGAGGCCTGCGAACGATTGGCGCCCTTTGCGCGCGAAGATCATCTGGTGCTGGGCGGGCATAAATTGCCCTTTACCGGCCTGCAAACCCGTATGCGGCAATTGATCGACAACCACCATGGGGCCCTCAACCGGTTAGAGACGTTCCTGTCAGAACCCAAAACCGCCGCGCAGTGTTTTATGCCCCTGTTTAAACGCGAAATTTCGGGTGGGGAATATGGTTTGGCCTTGGTCGAGGCATTGTCGCATTGTCTGCATCTATGGCATGCGGGCCGGGTTGATCGGGCGTTGGACGGGGATGCGTGGGTCTGGCACGCCAAACCAAACCCATCGTAACGTTCTGCAAATCGCCGCCCGCGTCGATTTCTGACAAACATCTGCGTGAGCTCCCCTTGCGCAGCGCCTCATCGCATGTTCCCCTATCCCAAAGGCAAGGGAGAGCCCGTTGGACAAAATGATCGCCACATCCGCAGAAGCCGTTGAAAACAGCATTCTGCCCAAAGCACACGAAGTGCATACAAACCCCGAACAGACCCAAGTGGATGTTCCGGCAGAATTACAGACCCAAGACCAACCCAAAAGCCCGGCCCGCTGGGCCTATGAACGGCTGATTCTGTATATTCAGAACTTTGAAAAGCAGCTGGATAACGAACACGAAGTGGCCATGGGGTTCACCGGCGGCGACGCGGGCGTGATCAAAATCGAAGGCATGGGGTATTTTGACCCTGATATCGTCACGTTTTACGGATCTGACCCCGGCGGCACCAAAACTCAGCTCATTCAGCATGTTACGCAGCTAAACGTGATGCTGCGTGCCCTGCCCAAAAACATCGATCAACCAGAACCCAATCGTATCGGGTTTCGTCTGGCGTCGGATTTGACCAAAGGCGGTGAAACCGCATCGACAAAAAATGACGCAGGGAAAACGGGCTGACAGCGGCGTCTAAATCCTCTATCTGAGCCCAAAGAGAAAATCGGAGAGAAAATCATGGCCGACCACAAGCATGGCGAAATGGACATCAGCGTTCAGGAAAAAACCTTTGCTGGCTTTGCAACCGCAGCGACACGCACGTCGATTGCGATCATTGTTGCGCTGATCCTGCTATACCTGATCAACGGTTAATCAGGTAGATATCGGATGAACCGCCGCGCGTTTATGTTGGGTGCGCCCGTGGCCTTAGCGGGCTGCGGCGCGAAATCCGTTTGGGCCCCTGACGATCATATTGCGCGGGTGCGCTATTCCCATCCGGGGCCGCGGTCGTTGACGCTTTATACGATGCGCAACACGACGTCGGACAATGGCGCGCATTCCAGTCTGCTGATCAATGCCAGCCAGCGGGTGATTTTTGACCCCGCCGGTAGCTTTAGTCATGCGTCGATCCCGGAACGCAATGATGTGGTGTTTGGCGTCGATCCTCGGGTCGAAGATTTCTATGTCTCGTACCATTCGCGCATCACCTATTATACGCAAATCCAGCACCTCGAAGTGCCCGCAGACGTGGCCGAACAGGCGTTGCAGGCGGCGCTGAATTTTGGCCCGGTATCACAGGCCATGTGCACGCGATCCGTTTCCACAATCCTAAGCCAATTGTCCGGTTTTGAACGTGTGAATGTCACATGGTTCCCCGAAAATCTGGCCAACAGCTTTGGGGCTATTCCTGGCGTTGTCGAAACCACGCGTTTTGAAACAGATGACGACAACAAAGATCTGGCCCGTCAGGCCTATGACATCCAACTACAAGAAGAAGCGGCCGCGCGCGCGCAGGCCCAGCAGTAATTCGTGATTGCAGCGCGCAATCACAGGGTGCCAGCCTCGCGAAATTGCGCTGTTATCCGGTGATCCACAGCCCGGTATATAAAACCGCTGCACCCGCAAAAATCGCCCAAAGCAAGCTCTTGCTGAAATAGCCAACAATCAGCGCAGCGGCGGCGGCGCTCATCCGGACTGGGTCTGGCTGACCATCGGTTGCCGCCGGCCAGATCACCAATGGCGCCACCATGCCCGGGATGACCGCCACAGGCGTGTACCGCAACATGCGCAGCACCCAATCCGGCATGGTCCGGTTGCCGATAATGCCCAGAAACGAAAACCGGATCAGATAGGTTCCAAGTCCAAGGACAGCCACGATAAACCAGACCTGACCATCAGATAGCGTCGTCATGATGGCACCTCTGTATCCGTTTCAACCTGATCGGGTTTTGCGCGTTTTTCCATGCGTGTTTCGACAAATGCCCCGGTCATCATCGCCAGAACCGCCGCAATCAAAAGCCCGGCCCCAGATGGCAAACCTGACAATAACAGCGCCACAACTATAGAAACCAGCGCTGCTGCAACATGCGCCATCGTGCGCAATGCCGGGCCCATCATCGCCAGAAACGTGATCGGCAGGGCAAAATCCAAGGCATATTCAGGCGGAATTGACGCGCCAATCACTGCGCCTACATAGGCCATGCCGATCCATGTCGGCACCATCAAGGTGGCAGAACCAATGAAATACGCAAATTTCTGAGCAGTCGAATTCTGCGGAAACGCATCATATTCGTTCTGTGACACGGTATAGGTTTGATCAAATAACAGATAGGCCACCATGGCCCGTTTCCACAACGGCGCGGCCCCCAAATGCGGCACCAACGCCGCCGAATACATCGCCATACGCACATTGACGGCCAAGGCCCCCAACAGCACCATCGCAACCCCGGCATCGTCGATCATCAATTGCACAGCCGCAAATTGCGCCGCCCCTGCAATCACCAATGTGGTAAAGGCCATGACCTGCGCAATATCCAGCCCGGCATCCGTGGCAACGACCCCAAACAGCATCGAAAATGGGGCGGCGACCAATAAAAACGGCGATCCGTGGCGGACGCCCTTCAAAAATGATTTCATGGTGGCGGAGCTCATACGCATAGCCTAAGTTTTGTGAAACGACCCGAAAATGGTTCATAAGGAGAGGTACTTGGCCCAGTTGGACGTTACAAGCAATTACCTGATCGCCCCCGATCCGGATGCCCCGCGTCTGACCCGCAAAGTCACCGGCAAAGACCATAATGGGGACGCCATCGACATCAATGTCGTCGAAGAGCGACCCCTGACGATCTATCTGAATTCACAGGAAATTGTGACCGCCATGACCATTGGGGATTATCCCGAATATCTGGCACTTGGATTTTTGCGCAATCAGGGCATGCTGGCCGATGGTGACGACGTAACAGCCGTCCAATTTGACGAAGAATTGGATGTGGTTGTGGTGCGCACCGCGTCCAAAACCACATTCGAAGACAAACTGAAAAAGAAAACCCGCACGTCGGGCTGCGCGGTGGGCACCGTATTTGGAGACATGATGGAGGGACTTGATGGCGTGACCCTACCTGATGCGCCGCTGCGCACGTCGTGGCTTTATGCGCTGAGCCATCAGATCAACCGCACCCCGTCACTGTATCTGGATGCAGGCGCGATCCACGGCACGGTTTTGTGCCGACAGGATCGTCCGCTGGTCTATATGGAAGACGTCGGTCGCCACAATGCGGTCGATAAAATCGCGGGCTGGATGCTGTCTGAAAACGTCGCTGCTGCGGATAAAATTCTATATACAACCGGGCGATTGACGTCAGAAATGGTGATCAAAACCGCCTTGATGGGCATTCCCATACTGGTGTCACGGTCGGGATTTACGGCATGGGGCGTAGAAATCGCACAGCAAATCGGCCTCACGCTTATTGGGCGGATGAAAGGCAAACGGTTTATCTGTCTCTCTGGTGAAACCCGGCTGATCCGCGATGCAGATCAGGATCAAATCCCTGATGAGCCCCAAAAATCAGCCCGAAAAGGTGCGCTATGATCCAACCCTTAGGCGTCATCCTAGCCGGTGGGTTGGCCACCCGGATGGGCGGCGGTGACAAAGGTCGGCTGCGGCTAGGCCATAGCACGATCCTGTCGCATGTGATTGACCGGTTTGAACCTCAGGTGGCGGGGCTTGCGTTGAATGCAAATGGCGACATTTCCCGATTTGCGGATCTAAACCTGCCCATCGTCAGCGATTCTATCGTTGGATATGCCGGGCCTTTGGCTGGGGTTCTGGCGGGTATGGATTGGGCGGCCAAACAGGGGGCGACCCATGTGGTCAGCTCCGCCGCTGACACGCCTTTTCTGCCCTGTGATCTGGTGCCTAGATTGCTGATGGCCGCAGAAAACAGCCGCACCGGGCTGGCCATGGCCGCCACACCGGACGGGCGACAGCCGACATTTGGCCTGTGGCCACTGGATTTACGGGATGACCTGCGGGATGCCTTGGACGGGGGGCTGCGCAAGGTGGTGTTGTGGACCCAGCGCCATGATTGCGCCATGGCAGAATTCGACGATTCAGACGCGTTTTTCAATGTAAACACCCCGGATGATCTGGCCCAAGCAGAGGCGATGCTATGAAGATTTACGGCGTTGCGGGGTATAAAAACGCAGGCAAAACTGGACTGATGGAACGGCTGGTGACCAACATCACGACACGCGGATTGCGGGTTTCAACCATCAAACACGCCCATCACAGTTTTGACGTCGACCAAAAGGGCCGCGATTCCTATCGCCACCGGGATGCGGGCGCGCAGCAGGTGCTGCTATCGTCTGGTCAGCGTTGGGCGTTGATGACGGAACTGCGCGACGCACCCGAGGCGACGCTGGAAACATTGCTCGCTCAGCTTAGCCCGGTTGATCTGGTTCTGATCGAAGGGTTCAAACGCGAACCTCACCCGAAAATCGAAACCTTTCGCAAAGAGGCAGGCCACGATCTGATGGCCCCCAGCGATCCGTCTATTCGCGCTGTGGCTGCGGATTGTGACATTTCCACGCCCTGCCCCCGGTTTGATCTGAATGACACGGTCAGGATCGCTGACTTTATTCTGGCGGAAACGCATTTATCATGACGCAAGGTCCAGCTCTGACGCCCCCGCCCCTGACAAATAATTGTTTCGCCATGCCGCGCGGCACCCATTGGACGCCTGTGGATGACGCATTGGACCACCTGCGTCAGAACCTGCATGGCGTGACCGCAACAGAAACCATCGCGACCAGTGACGCATTGGGCCGGGTTCTGGCTGTTGCGCCAACAGCCATTCGGTCCCATCCGCCCGCTGCGAATTCTGCTGTGGATGGCTATGGCTTTGCCCATTCACCTGATCAAAACGGGGCTACCATTCTGCCCCTACATCCGGGGCGATCCGCAGCGGGGGTGCCGTTTGATGGCTCTGTCCCGGCCGGGCATGCCCTGCGCATATTGACCGGTGCGATTTTGCCCGCAGGCGTTGACACCGTCATCCTAGAAGAGGACGTAAACACCGACGGCACCCAAATCGCATTCCAAGGCCCCCTGAAAAAGGGCGCGAATTGTCGTGACGCGGGCGAAGACATCACCCAAGGGCAGCACATTCTAGCGCCAGGTCGCGTGTTAACACCCGGCGATTTGGGCACATTGACCGCCGTTGGTATCGCTGATGTCACCGTGCAAAAACGGCTGCGCGTTGGGGTTTTGTCAACGGGGGATGAGCTTCGAAAACCCGGTGAAATGGCGGATCTGGGGCATGTGTATGATGCCAATCGGCCCATGCTACAGGCCTTGGTGATGCAATGGGGCTATGATGTTTGCGATCTGGGGATTGCGCCGGACGACAACACACACCTGCGCGCGATCCTGAATGATGGGGCGGCACAATGCGACGTGATCCTGACATCGGGCGGCGCATCCGCAGGGGACGAAGACCACATGTCACGTTTGTTGCGTGAAACCGGATCGATGCAATTGTGGCGCATTGCCATGAAACCCGGTCGCCCCTTGGCGTTGGGATTATGGGATAATGTGCCGGTTTTCGGTTTGCCGGGTAATCCGGTGGCGGCGATAGTCTGCGCGCTGATCTTTGCCCGCCCGGCCCTGTCGGTTCTGTCAGGTGCAGCGTGGATTTCCCCGCAAGGGTTTGATGTTCCAGCCGCTTTTACCAAAACCAAAAAGCAAGGCCGCCGCGAATATCTACGCGCGCGCATCCGCAATGGCCGCGTGGAAACCTTTCCTTCGGAAGGGTCAGGGCGCGTCTCTGGCCTGTCTTGGGCCGAAGGGCTGGTTGAATTGGGTGATGAGGCACAACACATAGAACAGGGTCAACTTGTGCGTTTCATTCCATTCAGGAGCTTTGATCTGTGAGAATAACCCAAGGGTTCAACGAGGTGGACCGACAGCGTGTGGCGCATCTGTATTGGGATGCGTTTGGCGAAAAACTAGGGCGGGTGATGGGGCCTGACACCAAAGGGATTGCCTTTATTGAGCGGGTCGCGCGGCCTGATCATGCGATTTGCGCCTATGACGGCGACGATTTGCTGGGCGTTGCCGGGTTTAAAACCGCTGATGGTGCCTTTGTGGATGGCGGAATTGCAGATATGGCTGCGATTTATGGCTGGATCGGATGTTTGTGGCGCATCGCGCTGCTGGCCGCGCTGGAACGGGATGTCGACAATAAACGGTTCCTGATGGACGGGATTTTTGTGTCCGCCGAGGCCCGCGGACGTGGGGTGGGTTCCACCTTGCTGGACGCTTTGGGGGCAGAGGCACTGCGCCGGGGCTACAATGAAATGCGATTGGATGTGATCGATAAAAACACCCGCGCGCGGGCCTTATATGAACGCAAAGGGTTTCGCGCCGTGCACACGTCCGGCACTGGCCCATTGCGACATGTTTTTCGGTTCAAACAGGCGACCATGATGGTGCGCAACCTGAGCTAGTCGAACGTCCCGGTCACCCGCCCCAACAGCATAAAGGCACGCGCCGTGCGGGTTTCGCCCAAATCGGACAGGTCTTCGTCGCTGGCGCGTTCTTCGAATGCGACCAGCATCTGATCAAACCGACGCAAAAAATGATGCGTTGCATCGCGAAAAATCGTGTCTTCGCGCATGCGGCCCGCCGTCAATGCAAGGCTGGATCGATCGCGCACACCGCCCATACCCGCAATGACCCCGCCCCGTTCACCTTGGGCAAAGCGGCGCCAGATTTCGGGCCGCGCACGATCAGGGCGCAAATCGTCCATATAGATCCCATCTTGGGACAACAGCGTCAAAACATCCTGACTGGCCTGAACCAATTGGCGGGCCTGCCGATCCTTTAGCGCGCGGCGCAGTGCTGCAAAACCGGCTTCATCCTTTTCGGTATCCGGGAAATTCAGCGCCCGGATCATGTCTTTGTTGTCCAAAGGCGGCGTGATTTCTTCGACCTGCGTGCCCAGCGCCAAACGCGGCTGATCACTTTGGGCATCAATGGGCGCTTCGTTGTCGCGGGCCGGAGCCGCAACGGCAGTGGGCGTCGCGGCCACGTCTTTGCGCATGGTCGTGAATGTCGCCAGCGCCGATTCCGTCTGCCGGGTCGCTTGGGCGATTTCGTTCAGCTTGCGTTCCATGTTGGATTGCGCCGACGCTGATCCGGCAAATTTGTTCTGTTCCAGATAGGTTTTGCGCATCCCATCCACAGCCGCCTGAAGCCGCTCTGATTCTTCGCGCATGACCCGGCTGGATTTGGCGGCCATCACCGCAACCCAGATCATCGCAACCGGCATAAAAATGGCGATCAATGTCAGCAGGAATCGCAGTGAATCGATGCCATTTCCCTCTGGCCCGCTGGGCAGGATCAGGAAAAACAGCCCAACCGCGACCAGCCAGACGACCGACAGACCGATCCCGATCACCTCGGTTGCACCCAATCCGGGATCGCCGCTGGCACGTCGGGCGATTTCGGTGGCTTTGGAAACGGGTCGGTCTACCATGTTTGGCTCCCGCTTGGCATGTGGCGCATCAGATAAAGGAAACGGTCAGAATCTCGTAGGATTTTAGCCCGCCGGGCGTGCGAACTTCAACGGAATCGCCCGCTTCTTTGCCGATCATGGACCGGGCCAGCGGTGATTTCAAATTCAACAGACCGGCTTCAATATCGGCCTCATATTCGCCAACAATCTGAAACTTTTTCTCTTCGTCCGTATCTTCGTCGACGATTTCGATGGTCGCGCCGAACTTGATCCCACCTGACAATTTCTTGGGATCAATCACATCCGCCAATGAAATCACGGCTTCCAGCTCTTTGATGCGGCCTTCGATGAAGGATTGTTTTTCCTTGGCCGAATGGTATTCCGCGTTTTCTGACAAATCCCCAAGTTCGCGTGCTTCTGCAATGGCGCGAATGATCGTTGGGCGTTCCACACTTTTGAGGTGCTTCAACTCGGCGTCCAGTTTGTCGAAACCGGCTTGGGTCAGCGGAATTTTATCCATATGTCGTGCGCTCTCACTTTAGCGGGGCTACCTAATAATCGAACGTTCATAACGCGGTCTGGGCCGGTGAAGTCAAGTGCCGTGGTCGTTCAACGACGCGTTTGTGCGCAATTCCTTTCCTTTCGAGCCAAAAAAATAGGATTCAGTGTCGCGAGGGGCGCAATTGTCGTCGTGTCGCGATTGCCCTAGACGCCAAGTCGGGATAATCCTTCGCGCAACAATATTACAACTGAGCCCCAAATCGGGCCAGTTACGACATGCAAGGAGAGCCACATGGCCGATATCGAACGCGAAGCGATGGAAGTTGACGTAGTCATCGTTGGGGCAGGCCCCGCAGGTCTATCGGCCGCGATCCGTCTGAAACAACTGGACGAAGACCTGATGGTTGTCGTGCTGGAAAAAGGGTCCGAAGTTGGCGCGCACATCCTGTCGGGCGCGGTTTTGGACCCCTCGGGTCTGGATGCTTTGATTCCGGATTGGAAAGAAAAAGGCGCACCGCTGAACACGGAAGTCAAAGAAGACAATTTCTATATGCTGGGCGAAGCGGGCAAACTGCGCATCCCTAACTTCCCAATGCCGCCTTTGATGAACAACCACGGCAATTACATCGTATCGATGGGCAATGTCTGTCGTTGGATGGCCGAACAAGCCGAAGCGATGGGGGTCGAAATTTACCCCGGCATGGCCTGTTCCGAACTGATCTATGACGACAAAGGCGCGGTCAAAGGTGTGGTCGCTGGTGAGTTTGGCAAAAACCCAGACGGGACCCCGGGCGATTCCTATGAGCCGGGCATGGAGCTGTTGGGCAAATACGTGTTCCTGTCCGAAGGTGTGCGCGGGTCCCTGTCCAAAGAAGTGATCGGCAAATATGATCTGGCCAAAGATGCAGACGTTCAGAAATACGGCGTCGGCATGAAAGAAATTTGGGAAATCGACCCCGCCAAACACAAAGAAGGCACCGTCACCCACACAATGGGCTGGCCACTGAATTCAAACGCAGGTGGTGGGTCTTTTGTCTATCACCTTGAAAACAATCAAGTCTATGTCGGCTTTGTGGTTCACCTGAACTATAAAAACCCACATTTGTTCCCATACATGGAATTCCAGCGGTTCAAACATCACCCGATGATTGCGGACCTGCTAGAGGGTGGCAAACGCGTGGCTTACGGCGCGCGCGCAATCACCGAAGGCGGCTATCAGTCACTGCCAAAAACCGTGTTCCCAGGTGGGGCGCTGTTGGGCTGTGCGGCGGGCATGGTCAATGTGCCCCGCATCAAAGGCAACCACAACGCAATGCTGTCAGGCAAAGCGGCGGCTGAATCCGCTTATGCGGCCATTCAGGCGGGCCGGTCAGGCGATACGCTGGAAGATTACGACACAGAAGTGCGCACCGGCCCCATCGGCCAAGACCTGAAACGTGTGCGCAACGTCAAACCGATCTGGTCCAAATACGGCCTGTTGGCATCGCTGGTTGCAGGCGGGTTGGACATGTGGACCAACACGTTCGGCTTTTCGCTGTTTGGCACCGTCAAACACGGCAAAAACGACGCACAATCCACCGAAGAAGCCAGCAAACACAAGCCGATCGATTATCCAAAACCCGATGGCAAACTGTCCTTTGATCGGTTGACCAACGTGTCTTTTGCGATGACCAACCACGAAGAAAGCCAGCCCTGCCATCTGCAGCTGGCCAACGAAGACACGCCCATTTCGGTCAACTTGCCGAAATTCGCAGAACCCGCACAGCGCTATTGCCCGGCGGGCGTCTACGAAGTGGTCACCGAAGAAGGCAAAGACCCGCGCTTTGTGGTGAATTTCCAGAACTGCGTGCATTGCAAAACCTGTGACATCAAGGATCCGTCCGAAAACATCACATGGACAGTGCCACAGGGCGGCGACGGGCCAAACTATCCAAACATGTGATTTATCACGACATAATCACCGAATTAGGGCCCCGTTTTGGGGCCCTTTTTCGTCAGGTGCGGATTGTTCGCGCAAAAAACCACGTCATTCACGTGATTTTCGCAAGGCCCGTAAATCCAATTCAGGTGTCGGATTGAACGCCTGCACCTTGGTCTGTTTTTCCGACATCGCCTGATCACTGTCGATCAAGGCCATTGCCGACGCGGTCCAGCCCCATGCATGCAGCCAAATCAACCCCAAACCCGCCAACACGCCTGTGATGATGAATTCCGGATCAAAATCGGGAACCGTTTGGAAAAAGATCATCGCCACAAAGGATCCAAACAACATCAAAAGGGCAAAGAAAGCGCTGATAAGGTTAAAGAAAAACTGCAGGAAGAACGTCAGTGTAAAGACGCAGAATAGGGGGATAAATTTACGGCCAAACCCGTGGAAAAACCCCGTATGCTTTGATCGATGCCCGGCGCGACACGCCGCACTGGCCAGCGGGACCGCCATCGCCACGTGAACCAACGTATAAAGCACAAAGGTGAACACGATATTTGCGCTGATCGCATAAAGCGCGAAACCCGACTGCAATGCGCGTTCGGCATTCACCAGATTTTGCACGGAGACTGCGGTTCCTAATTGCCAATCGGCAAAAATGACGGCGCTGAAATTCGAAACAAGCACTGCCCCGGCCTTGGCGATCATCAAAACCAAGCCATAAAGCACCGCATAAAGTGCCAAGATGTCATAGCTGGTTTTGCTGTTGTCCCCCAACACAGAAAACGCCGCGCGCATCCCCATTAAGGCAATGAACGTCGCCGTGATCGGCCCGCTTATGACATCAGAATAGCCAAGCGAGAGCATGCTCAGAATGCCCCAAATGACGGTGGCGACAACAAAAACCCCTAAAAGCGGCCAAATCATCCGCCCCAACACTGAAAAAGACAAAACAAATGATTTATAAATAAGTGCCATCGGAAATACCTGTGGCCTCCTCTTTAAACAGTAACAATCGTGATTTGGATATTCCCGCATCGTGACGAAATTAAGGTTGTACCGCGCTCAATCTGTTGCGCGTCACATGCAGCGACCTGGCCGATGGTTGCGCAAAAACCGGATCATGACGTGACGGATCACAAATGTTTGATTGTTCCTTGCGCGCTGCTTGGCTAGGCTCCGGTCTGAGCGAAACGACCAAGGAGCATTTGCTGCATGATACGATCCCTGCGCGCTGTCTTACTCTGTACTGGAATGGCCATATCGGTTCCGTTCTGGTCTGCCCCTGTTGCGGCCCAAGAAGACGCGGGTGCCTATCTAGCCGGACGATCCGCCAGCAATGCCAATGATTTCGAAACAGCCGCTGGGTTCTTTGCCCGATCTTTGATGGCCGATCCCACGAACCCCGCCCTGCTAGAGGGCGCGCTGGCATCCTATGTGGGCACCGGCGATATGTCCCGGGCGGCCTATATCGCTGATAATATGATCGATTTGGGGCTGGGGTCACAATTGGCCTATATGGCGTCGATGTCACAACAGGCCAAACAGGGCGATTGGGACGCATTGCTAAACGCCCAAGAGGCCGGTCAATCCATCGGCCCATTGGTCGACGGTATGGCGCGCGCATGGGCGCATATTGGTCGTGGTCAGATGACCGCCGGCATCGAAGCCTTTGACGAAATGATCGAAGCAGAAGACGGATCGCGCAGCTTTGCGCTGTATTTCAAATCTTTGGCGCTGGCGTCGGTAGGGGATTACGAAGGCGCGGATGCGATTCTGGGCATGTCCCCAATGCAAGGCATGCAGCGCACCCGCCGATCCACATTGGCCCATGCGCAGGTTCTGTCACAACTGGAACGCAACGCAGATGCGGTTGCATTGATCGACGCCGTATTTGGTGAACGTGTGGATGCCAAAGTCGCCGATATGCGCACCCGCCTCAGCAATGGGGAAACCGTGCCGTTCACCTATGTGAATTCCCCGGCCGAAGGCTTTGCTGAAACGCTGTATTCTGTGGCGCAAATTCTGGATGGCGAAACCGACGATTTCAACACCTTGATCTATGCGCGACTGGCCATTGATCTGGACCCGACCCACACCGACGCGACCCTGCTGACGGCGCGGTTGCTGGAACAGATGGGACGGTTTGAACTGGCCGATGCCACCTATCGCCAAATTGCCCCCACCGACCCCGCCTATAGCGAGGCCGAGTTGGGCCGCGCCAAAGCGTTGATTCACGCAGATCGCCGCGAAGCCGCGGTCGAAGTGCTTCAGGCATTGATCCGCCGCAATCCTGAACAGGCCATGGTTCATGCCACATTGGGTGATACATTGCGCCAATTGGACCGCATGCGGGATGCCAATGACGCCTACACGCAGGCGCTGGACCTGTTCCCTGCGGATTCAAATGTCCGTTGGTTTGTGCTCTATTCTCGGGCGATTACCCATCATGATCTGGACAATTGGCCCGCCGCCGAGGCCGATTTTCGCGCATCATTGGCCCTGAACCCAGACGAGGCCCGCGTGCTGAACTATCTGGGCTATTCACTGGTGGAACGTCAGGAAAAAATGGACGAAGCGTTGGATATGATCGAACGCGCCGCCGCATCCCGCCCCGATAGCGGTGCAATTGTCGATAGTTTGGGCTGGGTTTTGTACCGTATGGGCCGCTATGACGAAGCCGTGGGCCATATGGAACATGCCGCATCCCTGATGCCGTCCGACGCGGTGGTTAATGACCATTTGGGCGACACATATTGGGCCGTGGGCCGCTACACAGAGGCGCAATTCCAGTGGAACCGCGCCCTATCCTTTGATCCAGCCGAAGAAGACGCCGCCCGCATTCGCCGCAAAATTGACGTCGGACTGGACGTGGTTCTGGCAGAAGAAGGCAGCGACCCTTTGCAAGTGGCCAATGGCAATGGCGGCTGAGGTGATCCGGGCCTTTGCCCCCGCCAAAATCAATCTGACGCTTCACATCACTGGAAAACGCGACGACGGATATCATTTGCTTGAATCGCTGGTCGTGTTTGCCCGTGATGTCGGGGATCATATGACGTTTGCGCCCGCATCCGACCTGTCTCTGACCGTCACTGGCCCCTTGGGGGATGGTGTGCCAACGGATGGTCAAAACCTGATCCTAAAGGCCGCAGAATTGCTGCGAAGCCTGCGTGATGTCACAACGGGCGCGGCGATCACACTCGACAAACATCTGCCACATGGCGGGGGCATTGGCGGCGGGTCCTCAGATGCGGCCACAACGCTTAAGTCACTGGCGCAGCTATGGAATGTTGCGCCACTAACCAGCGCAGAGGCGCTAACGTTAGGAGCGGATTTACCGGTCTGCCTCTGCGCCCCGGCCCCTACATTGATGTCGGGCATCGGCGAGATCCTTCAAACTGCGCCGGCATTGCCGCACATGTGGTTGGTGCTGGTCAATCCAAACATCCACATCGCAACTGGCGACATATTTGACCTGTTATCAGAGGCATTTGGCACTGATAATCCGCCCATGGATGCCCTGCCCGATCCTATGGATATCGACTCTTATGCCATTTGGCAGCTGGAACAACGCAACGACCTGACCCGCCCCGCAGCGGAAATCGCCCCGGAAATCGTGCGGATCATGTCTGAATTCTGGGCGATCGACGATTACGTGGATTGCGACATGTCCGGGTCTGGCAGCACCTGTTGGGGTCTGTTTGAAACCCAGCAAGATGCGGAAAACGCAGCGAAAACGCTACGTCAGGAATTTCCGGACTATTGGATCAAAACAACCGCAATCAGCTGACGCGGGCCACCACGTAATCGGCCAGATCAATCAGCATCTGTTTGATGTCGTGATCGGGCAATGGCGCCAGCGCTGCCTTGGCCTGATCAGCCCAAGCAACGGCTTCAACGCGGGTTTCTTCCATGGCGCCGTGTTTGGCCAGCAGGTCCAGCGCCGTTTGTAAATCGCCGTCTTCTTGTTTGCCTTTTTGAATGGTGCGCACCCAAAATGCGCGCTCTTCTTCGTCCGCGCGGGCCACCGCTTTGATCACGGGCAGGGTCAATTTACGCTCCCGGAAATCATCGCCGATATTTTTACCAGTCGCGTCTGAGCCCCAATAATCCAGCAAATCGTCCACAATCTGGAACGACACGCCCAACGCATCCCCATAATCAAACAGAGCTTTGACCAGCGTTTCATCGGCCGCGGCGATCACTCCGCCGACCTCCATTGCAGCAGAAAACAGCGCCGCTGTTTTGCCGCGCACAACCTTTAGATAGATCTCTTCGGAGGTGCCCAAATCCTGCGCCGCCGTCAGCTGCAACACTTCGCCTTCGGCGATGGTGGCAGAGGCATTTGCCAGAATATCCAGCACCCGCATATTGCCGGTTTCGACCATCAACTGGAACGACCGCGCAAACAGATAATCGCCAACCAAAACAGAAGATGTGTTATCCCACAACAGGTTAGCCGTCGGACGCCCACGCCGCTGGGCGCTTTCATCGACCACATCATCATGCAGCAAGGTCGCCGTGTGAATGAATTCCACCGTGGCGGCCAGATGCACATGATAGGGGCCGTCATAGCCACACATATTCGCCGCCGCCAGGGTCAGCATTGGACGCAAACGTTTACCGCCTGCCTCAACCAAATGCGCCGTCACCTCTGGGATCCGAGGCGCATGTTCAGACGCCATACGCGCCCGAATGAGCGTGTTTACCTCAGCCATTTCACCGGCCAAAACCTCGGCCAGTTTTTCGTGTGGTTTCGTCGCCGCAACATCAAGGCTCATAACTGCTCCGTCTGCTCATGGACAAAGGCGTAAGATTCGCCTTAGCTATAGGATATGAAAGAGCTTTTGCGCACAAACGACCCGACAGTGATCGCCTTCGCGACAACGCTCCTCAGCGGCGAAGGTATAGACTGGTTTGAACTGGACGTAAATATGAGCATCCTAGAAGGCAGCATCGGCATAATGCCGCGCCGGATTATGGTCGCAGATCGCGATCATTTTCTGGCGATGTCAGTGATGCGCGACAACGAGATCGACATTGGACGCTGAACTGACATGTGATGCCTTTTTGGGCGGGCGGTTGTCGATCTGGCAGCCGCGCAAAGGCTATCGCGCCGGGGTCGATCCCGTTTTGCTGGCAGCCGCAACACCCGCACAGGCCGGTCAGAGCGTCCTGGAACTGGGATGCGGGGTTGGGGTCGCTTCGTTTTGTTTGTACGCACGGGTTTCCGGATTGTCCCTGACGGGGATCGAAATTCAGCCCGATTACGCAGATTTGGCGCGTCGGAACGCGTCTGAAAACGGCGTCGACATCAACATCATCAACGCGGATTTGCGCGCCCTGCCCATGGATGTAAAGCAAGCCCAATTTGACCACGTTATCGCGAATCCCCCCTATTTTCTAAGGGACAAAGGCATTTCCGCCGACAATCCGGGACGGGAAACCGCATTAGGCGGCGACACGCCTTTGACCGATTGGATCGACATGGCCGCCCGCCGATTGGCCCCCAAAGGCGTGTTTACCATGATCCAGCGAATTGACCGTCTACCCGAAGCGATGAGCGCTTTGCATGGCCGGTTAGGGTCGGCCGTTTTACAGCCCTTGGCGGCGCGACAAGACCGCGCAGCCCATCTGTTTTTGCTGCAAGCCCGCAAAGGTGGGCGCGCCGATTTCAGGCTCAATTTCCCGCTGGTTGTGCATCGCGGCCCGCAGCATTTGACCGATGGCGATGATTATTCAGAAGATTTTTCAGATATCTTTCGGCACGGCAAATCTTTGCCTTTGAATGATTAACTATTCATCAACACTTTTAATGCGACGCTGATCTCCGCCGACATGCTGCTGTGCGGCGTGACATGGTCAAAAATCTGTGATGCTATCGTTACATTAACAACCCTTAGAGGAGGACACACATGGCCCTAACTTCACATATTGAAGAACTAAGGAAGAAGCACCAAAACTTATCCACAGCCGTAGAAGCCGCACAACGTAGCGCAGGCTCTGATGATCTTGAAATTGCCAAGATGAAAAAGCAAAAGCTCCAACTTAAAGAAGAAATTTCACGCCTCGTGGCGACCTGATTTCTAATTCTTTGCGCTGGCCCGTGCGGCCAGCGCTGCCCCGCCCGCAATCAACGTCGCTGCGACCAGCAATGCGAATGTTGCCGGCGCAACACCTGCCAAAATCAGTACAATCGTTGACAGGACGGGCGCTGCGTATGACAGCACGCCCAGCAATTGGATGTCGCCGCGTTTCACCCCGATATCCCAGATAAAAAACGCCAGCCCAACAGGACCAGTGCCCAATGCAATCACCGCGGCCCAGGCCAATGCATTGGATGGCCAAACTGTTGTTTCCAATAGAAAATGGGCGCCCACTGACATGCAAGCCGCCAACAAACAAAACACCGTGACGCTGTCGGTCGGCACCGCGCCCAATCGGCGGGACAATACAGAATAGCCAGCCCAAGTTATGGCACATAGCAACGCCAGCCCATAGCCCGGCAGGTTGTCGGGATCATACCCGGCATCCCCGCCTGTGATCAAAACGGCCGCTCCGGTGAATGCAATCAGCCCCCCGATAATATGGCCGCGTCGCAATTGTTCACCCGGCAAAAATCCCGAAAACAAGACGATCAACAGCGGCCATAAATAGGCGATCAAACCGGCCTCGGCTGCGGGGGCCAATCGCAACGCGGAAAAGTACAGCAAATGGTATCCAAACAACCCCGTCGCCCCAAAGGCATACACTTTCCACGAAATGGTTCGAAGCGTTCGGATCCCCCCGGTTTTGGCCCCCCAAATCAGCCCGATCGCACCACCAATCGAAAAACACATCGCGTTTAGCTGCAATGCTGGCACTTCGGTTGCTCCGACCGCAAACAGGGCCAAAAACGACCATAACAGGATCGCCCCAAAGCCAACAAACGTTGCCTGTGATCGGGTCATAGCGCGTTCCCATCCATGTCCACAAAGGTGCGGCATTCCTCAAACGACTTCATATGGCCCACCTGTTCCAGTACCCAACGTTCAAAAGCCGCCACATGGGGGCGTGTTTCATGGCCCTTTTGGCACAAAAAACGATAGCGATGCGGCAACCGGATCGACAACGCAAACGGCGCCACCAAACTGCCCGTGCGCAATGCATGTTCAGCCAAGGAATAGCGCCCACAGATCACCCCGGTTCCGGCGATCGCCGCATCAATTGCATGATCCGCTTGAGAAAAACGCGGGCCCCCTTTGGGCGGCGCATCTAACCCTTGGAACCGAAACCAAGTGCCCCAATCCAGAGAACGGTCATCAAACGGGTACAAATCCTGATGCAAAAGTGTCGCCTGTCCCAGCTTGTCTGGGGTCGTGATGACAGATGCCAAATCGGGGGTCATCATCGGCGTGATCCATTCATCAATCAGATCCGTGGAATGAAGCCCTTGGTCTTTTCCTTCTCCGAACCGGATCGCAACATCGATGTCGTCGCGTTCAAAATCCATCCGCCGCAGCGTCGCTGAAAATCGCAACTCGATTTCAGGATGGGCGCTGGCAAATTCAAACATGCGGGGCGCCAGCCATTTTGATGTGATCGCAGGCCCGGCCGTGACGGTCAAAACGCTGGTATCACCGATCCGACGCGCTGCGCGCCAGGCTGCGGTTAGCGCCGAAAACCCACTTTCGACCCCCGGCACCAGCGCTTTGCCGGCATCGGTCAGTTCAACAGCCCGGTTTAATCGGCGAAAAACCGGCTGACCCAGATGCTCTTCGAGAGATTTAATTTGAAAGCTGAGCGCGGCTGGCGTGACATTCAATTCGTCAGCCGCCTTGGAAAATGACATGTGGCGCGCGGCGGCATCAAAGGCGCGCAATGCGGTCAGAGGCGGCAAACGATCATCCATCCCACACAAGTATTACTTAACTGAACCTTTGAAAAGTCTCGTTTGTCAAAACGCCTCAACTTCCCAATATTCAGGACAACACACAGCCAACGCTTTGGAGGTTCTCATGTACGAAGCCACAACACATCGTCGCACACGTGACGCATATCAGAATGCCCATGCGCTGCGCGGTCAGGTCCTGTCAGATTTTTTTGCATGGGTCGGCCGCCGTCGTCCAAAATTTTCGTCGTTCCGGTGGGCTTAGGTTCTGCCCGTTTCACCGAGCGTCAAAACAAAGGGCCGATCACATGATCGGCCCTTTTCAGTATGATGATGGTCGCAGCTAAACGTCTTAGACGAAAAACTGTGCCCCATTTGCAGAGATCGTTGAACCATTGATGAAACCGCTGTCATCTGCAGCGAGGAACGCCACACAGCGAGCGATTTCTTCTGGCTCACCCAAGCGACCTGCGGGGATTTGACCAATGATGGATTCGCGCACTTTTTCAGGGACGGCCATCACCATTTCAGTTGCGATATAGCCCGGGCAGATGGCGTTGGCGGTGATGCCAGCGCGCGCGCCTTCTTGGGCCAAGGATTTAACAATCCCCAGATCGCCCGCTTTGGTCGCGGCATAGTTCACCTGAGCGAACTGACCTTTTTGACCATTGATCGACGAAATCACGATCACACGGCCGAATTTGCGTTCCCGCATACCGGGCCAAATCGGGTGAACTGTGTTGAAAACACCGGTCAGGTTGGTGTCGATCACCTGTTTCCACTGATCCGGCGTCATTTTGTGAAAAGGCGCGTCCCGGGTGATGCCAGCATTGGCCACGACGATGTCGATCGGGCCCACTTCTGCTTCGACCTTGGCGATACCCTCTTTGGATTCGTCATAGTCAGCGACGTTCCATTTGTAGGTCTTGATACCTGTTTCTGCCGTAAACTTTGCGGCAGCTTCATCATTGCCCGCATAGGTCGCAGCAACTGTGCAACCAGAAGCCTGAAGCTGTTTGGAAATGGCGGCGCCGATACCGCGGGATCCGCCTGTGACGAGTGCAACGCGAGACATATGATTCTCCTTCAAGAATTTCCTTGAGTAATCTTATTAGTATTGGAGCGATGGATGCGCAAGAATGTTGCGCATCCAAATTCAACTTAATTATGGGCGCTCAACACAAACAGCGACACCCATGCCACCGCCAATGCACAACGTCGCAAGGCCTTTTTTCGCGTCGCGGCGTTTCATTTCGAACAACAGCGTGTTCAGAACGCGACAACCGGACGCACCGATGGGGTGGCCGATTGCGATTGCGCCGCCGTTTACGTTCACAATTGCAGGGTCCCAACCCATGTCTTTGTTCACCGCGCAGGCCTGCGCTGCAAAGGCTTCGTTGGCTTCGACCAGATCCAGATCGCCAACAGACCAGCCCGCTTTGTCCAGTGCTTTGCGCGATGCATAGATCGGGCCGACGCCCATGATCGATGGGTCCAGCCCCGCAGTGGCATAAGATGCGATACGGGCCAACGGCTCGATCCCGCGTTTTTCGGCGTCGTCCGCAGACATCAACAAGGTCGCCGCCGCACCGTCATTCAGGCCGGATGCGTTGGCCGCAGTGACCGTACCACCGTCACGCACAAAGGCTGGGCGCAGTTTTTGCATCGCTTCCATGGTGGCGCCGTGGCGGATATATTCGTCGCTGTCGACAACAATGTCACCTTTGCGGGTTTTCACTGTGAACGCAGCGATTTCATCGGCGAATTTACCGGCCTTTTGTGCGGCTTCAGCTTTGTTTTGCGAAGACACTGCAAATTCGTCCTGCATTTCACGGGAAATTTGCCACTGATTGGCAACGTTTTCAGCGGTTTGCCCCATGTGATAGCCGTTAAACGCATCCCACAGACCATCGCGGATCATGGTGTCGATATATTTCATATCACCCATTTTCTGACCATTGCGCATATGGGCCGCATGGGTCGACAGCGACATGTTTTCTTGGCCACCGGCGGCGACAATCGACGCATCGCCAAGCATGATGTGCTGGGCCCCCAGCGCAACAGCGCGCAGACCAGATCCACATACCTGATTGATCCCCCAAGCGGCTGCCTCTTGGGACAGACCGGCATTGATATGGGCCTGACGCGCCGGGTTTTGGCCCTGCGCCGCTGTCAGAACCTGACCCAGAATGGTTTCGCTGACTTCTTCTTTGGCAATGCCGGCACGTTCGACGACGGCTTCCAATACGGCGGCCCCCAGATCATGTGCAGGTGTGCTGGCAAGTGAGCCACCAAAGCTGCCGACAGCAGTTCGGGCAGCAGAGGCGATAACGACGTTGGTCATGGGAGACTCCTATAGCGTTCAGTTCCGACGACGGAACCGGCGCTACGCGCGAAAGCGCGGACCCCGTTTGCCGCCATTCACTCTACTTCTAGGACGTGCATGCCCTATGGGCAACGCCATTTGGGTGTGACCAATGCGCATATTCGCGAAACTTTTGTAAATAAATTTGACCTATAGGGTCATTTTTGGAATTCCAATGTGGAACCCCTGCAAACAATCCATGCCGATTTTCATCATGAATTGTGCGGCGGCTTCTGATTCGATCCCGCCAGAGACCGCAAACATTTCGAATTGATGGGCGACGGTCATCAACGCCTCTGCCAGAACCTGATTGTCGGGGGAATCTTCGACGCCTCGGGCAAAACACCGGTCAATTTTGACCATATCAAAGAAGAAATCCTTTAGGTGGCGAAACGAAGTCGCGCCCGCCCCGAAATCATCCAGCGCAAAGGCCACGCCACGCGGCTGTAATTCATCCATGAACCGCACGACCACCTCATGCAGGTTCATCGCTGAGCTTTCGTTGATTTCAACAATCAAACGTTCGCCCACCGTTTCATCCTGCAACAGGTTGGATTCCAACGTCCGGCGCCATTTTCCATCGGCTAGGGATCGCGCAGAAATATTCACTGACAATCGAATATGCGGATTTTCCCGCAGCATTTGAAACCCGGCCTTTAGGCTGGCCGTGTCGATTTCGCGGCCAATTTCCGTTTCTTCAATCGATCCCATGAACTGATGGGCGGGAATGATCCGGCCGCCTTCGTCCAGTACACGGATCAGCCCCTCATAAAACGCGACCTGATCGCGTTGATCGGACCGCACCACCGGTTGAAACGCCAGTTTGCACCGTTCGGCCGCCAAGGCGTTGCGCACCAAAGACATCACATCTTTGTCACGGCTGGCCATGGCATAATCCAGCGGATTTGACGCCTCTTTTTGTCTGGCGGTTTCGCTCATTTTCTGGACCATCAACAGATTGCAATGCTGGCACCTTGCCTCATCCGCCGCTAATGTCGGGTTAAGAGTTCAAATTTGAACCATTTGGGGAATGTAATGACGCGTTGTGGTTGGGCCGGTCCGGAACAGATTTATTTTGATTATCATGACACCGATTGGGGTGTGCCGGAATGGGACAGTCGTGCCCTGTGGGAAAAGCTGATTTTGGATGGGTTTCAGGCCGGGTTAAGCTGGATCACGATCCTGAAGAAACGGGAAAATTTTCGCGACGCATTCGAAGGGTTTGACCCAAATGTGATCGCAGGTTGGGGCGAAGAAGACGTCGAACGTTTGCTGAAAAATGCGGGCATCGTTCGGTCGCGCGCAAAAATCGAAGCCACGATTAAAAACGCACGCGTTTGGCAGAAAATTGAGCAACGCGAAGGGTTTGATCAGTTTTTGTGGAACTATATGGATGGCAAACCGTTGCAAAACCATTGGGCAACCCTGGCCGATATTCCTGCAAAAACGCCGTTATCCGAACAGATATCAAAGGATCTGAAACGCGAAGGGTTTAAGTTTTGCGGCCCCGTGATCGTCTATGCCTTTATGCAGGCCGTGGGGATGGTCAATGATCATGTCATCGATTGCCCGCGTCACAAAGATTGTGCCGAATTGGCGTCGCGTTAGGTCCAGCGATCCAGCGCGTCTTCGTCTTCTTCCTTAGAGGCGACCCAATCCGACCCGTCGGCGGTCATTTCTTTTTTCCAAAATGGCGCACGTGATTTCAGGTAATCCATCAGGAATTCAGCGGCTTGAAACGCGTCAACCCGATGGCGTGACGCAGTTGCGACCATCATGATCGGGTCATCCGCATGCAGATCACCGTGGCGATGGATGACCAGAACATTTGTCAGGGAAAACCGGGATTTAGCATCTTCCATCATCGATGAAATGGCCTTTTCGGTCATGCCGGGGTAATGTTCGATCCGCATCAGATCAAGCCCACCGGCCACGTCACGCACAATCCCCGTAAAGCTGACGATTGCGCCCGCCCCGGCCACATCGGCGGAAAACGCATTCAGTTCCGCCCCCGCATCAAACGGGGCTGTGTCGACCACCAGCCGCATCAGCCACCTGTCATGGGCGGGAAAAACGCCACCTCGCGGGCCCCGGCCAATGGGGCGTCAAAATCGCTCAATTCTTGGTCGATGGCGACCTTTAGCGCGGTGATATCTTCGAATGCAGCGGCATAGCGGTCTTCGCGCTCGCGCAGTTCGTTGACCAAATCCATGACGGTTTTTGCGTCGGTTTCCACACGTTCCTTGGGCAGGCCGATCCGTTCACGAACCCAGGCAAAATACATCACATCAATCATGGGTGTTCCCTTAGATAAGGCATGGCTTTGCGCAGGTAATCCCAGCCGGTCAACACGGTCAGCGCCGCCGCCACCCATAACAGCGCGATCCCACCATAAAAACACATATCCCAGCCTAGCTGTTTCCAACGCAGGCCAACTTCGTCCACGACATCCCCGTCAAGGATCGCTTGGACCAGCGTGTAATCCATGCCGACGGTATGTGCGATCAGGTAATGTTCAAACGCACCTTTGGCGAACAAAACCGCAATCGCGACCATCTGAAACGTGGTTTTCCACTTGGCCAAGTTGGTCACTTTGAGAGTGCCAGCCGTGTCGCCCAGAAATTCGCGCAAACCTGATACGAACACTTCGCGGAACATGATCAATGTGGCGGGCATCAAAATCCATGGGTTCATGCCTGAAAATCCGGTGATCACCAGCAGAGCAATCACCACCATTGCCTTGTCCGCGATTGGATCCAACATGGCCCCGAATTTTGATTCCTGTTTCCATGCACGCGCCAGATAGCCGTCCAGAAAATCGGTCACCGCAGCCACAACAAACAGGATCAGCGCAAACCAATCCGCATGTGGGCGGGCAAAGTACAAAAACATGATCGCAACGCCGGGGGCCGCCAAAAGGCGCAGCAACGTCAAAAGATTGGGTAGGTTCCAAGTCATAGTCTGTTGTTAACCTGTCTGGTTCTTGGGGGGAAGCGGATCATGCGGCGTTGATGTCGCAATAACGTGAGCATTTGGACCAACAAACGCCTAGGTCCCTTCGTGAAAGAAGCCATAGATCGTTTCCGCCAGCTTTTCAGACACGCCCGGCACGGCCTTTAGGTCGGCCAGATTGGCGCGGCTGACGGCCTTGGCCGATCCGAAATGCGCCAGCAATGCCCGTTTGCGGGTGGCACCCACGCCGGGCACGTCATCCAGCGGGGTTGCGCCGATGGCTTTGGTGCGTTTGGCGCGGTGGGTGCCGATGGCAAATCGGTGCGCCTCGTCGCGCATACGTTGGATGAAATACAGCACAGGATCATTGCGTTGCAGGGCCATCACGGGTTTGCCTGTGCGGTGAAATTCCTCTTTGCCGTGGTCGCGATCAACGCCTTTGGCAACCCCGACCATCGGCACGTCATTCACGCCCAATTCGCGCATGATTTCACGCACGGCACTGACCTGACCTGCACCCCCATCGATCAGTAGCAAACCGGGCCAGTGGCCTTCTTGTCGATCTGGGTCTTCTTTCAGCAACCGTTTGAAACGGCGCGTCAGCACCTCTTTCATCATGCCGAAATCATCGCCGGGCGTCAGGTCTTCGCCTTTGATGTTAAACTTGCGGTACTGGTTTTTCATGAACCCTTCGGGACCCGCACAGATCATCGCCCCAACCGCATGGGCGCCCTGAATATGCGAGTTGTCATAGACTTCCACCCGCTGGGGCACCTCTGGCAAATCAAAGGCTTCTGCCAAACCACGCAGCAATTTACCCTGCGTGGCCGTTTCTGACATTTTGCGCGCCAGACTTTCGCGGGCATTGCGCAACGCGCCTGACACCAGCTCAGACTTTTCGCCCCGTTGGGGAACGATGATTTCAACCTTGCGCCCGGCCTTATCGGTCAGGGCCTGGGTCATCAGATCGGGGGCGTCCAACCCATGTGACAACAGCACCATGCGTGGCGGTTCGCGGTTGGAGTAAAACTGCCCGACAAAGGCTTGCATGATTTCAGCGCTGTCCTCTTCGCCGTTCAGTTTGGGATAATAATCATGGTTGCCCCAGTTCTGATGCGACCGAATGAAAAACACCTGCACACAGGCCTGACCGGAATGTTGATGCAACGCGATCACGTCTGCTTCGGCGGTGTTTTGGGGATTGATCCCTTGGGAAGCCTGCACCTGCGTCAGGGAATTGATCCGATCCCGCAGGGCCGCGGCGCGTTCAAATTCCAGCGCGTCAGACGCGACTTGCATTTCCTTGGCCAGCGATTCCTGAATTTGCGTGGTTTTGCCAGATAGAAACTGATGCGCATCCCGCACCTGCACATCGTAATCCTGCGTGCTGACATACCCCACACAGGGCGCAGAGCAGCGTTTGATTTGATATTGCAGACAGGGGCGCGTGCGGGCCTCAAATGTGGCGTCGGTGCAATTGCGCAGCAAAAACACCTTTTGCAATTGGTTCAACGTCCGATTGACCGCGCCCGCACTGGCAAAGGGGCCGTAATAGCTGCCCTTTTCTTTCTTTGCGCCACGATGTTTTTTCAGCTGCGGATAATCATGTGACTTGCTGATCAAAATGTTGGGGAAGCTTTTATCGTCGCGCAACAGCACGTTGTAGCGCGGTTTTAGCTGCTTGATCAGGTTTTGCTCTAGCAACAAAGCTTCGGTTTCGGTGCGTGTGGTCAGGAACATCATCGATGATGTTTCTGAAATCATCCGCGCAATCCGGGCTGAATGACCATTGGGGCGGGCGTAGTTGCTGACACGCGCCTTTAGGTTGCGCGCCTTCCCTACATATAGAACCCGCGCCTGATCATCGAGCATCCGATAAACGCCCGGCGATCCGTCCAATGTCCGCAAATAAGCATGTATGCAATCATGCCCTTTTAACGGCGGTTCGGCGGGGGTGTTTGTGGGCTGCTCTGACATGGACACGCTTTCGTGATTCTGCGGTATTGCTGCAATGATACAGCGATTGAGGCAAGAGGTAAGGTTTCCACTGAAACTGTGGATAAGTCCGGGGACATCCTGCGGTCAAATCGATATTTCCCTTGTTTTCGGCCCATTTCGACGTGCTGCCTAAAAAATAGGCAAACCCATAAGTCATTGATTTTCATGCGCAAAAAAGTGTATCAATTGTAAGCGCTTGAAAACATTACCAAATCGTAAACAAAATGTGACACCCAAACTGCCCCCGTGCACAACTTTGCACGATGCCGGCCAAACCCCCATAAAACCGATGATTATTGAGACCAAATCGCCGCAATTGTCCGACAATCAAAAGCGCGTGATCTGCCACGTCCCACTTGAGAAAGCTGTGCGCAGTATTCAGGTTTCGACAAAGGGTTTACAGATCGCAGTCAGCCCGGTTTTCCCGCCCTGTGGCGCGACGCATCGGGTTACCCCAACACAATCGCCACATACACAACATAGAGTGCGCTCAGCCCAATGCCCCAAATCCGGGTGATGTCCTGTTTAAAGAACACAAACGGCACCAACATCAGCGATGCACCCAGCATGATCCACAGATCAAAGCTCAGAACCGAAGGTTCGACAGGGATCGGACCAACCAAGCTTGCGATGCCGATAATGGCCAACAGGTTGAACATATTTGACCCGATCACATTGCCCAATGCGACTTCTGCTTGGCGACGCAATGCGGCCATAACCGTCGTCGCCAATTCCGGCAATGATGTCCCCAACGCAACCAAGGTCAAACCAATCGCCGTTTCAGACACACCGAAATCACGCGCAATATTGACCGCGCCATCCACCAACAGGCTAGCGCCCAGTGGCAGACCGACCATGCCCAGACCCAGGAATAACAGGATCTTGGGCCAGCTCATCGATGGATCCGCACCTTCGATGTCTTCGTCTGGGTCCAGCATAGCACAGGCTGACCGGTGCTGCATCGCGGACCGGGCCGCATAGGCCAGCATCGCAAACAAAGCCGTCAGCAGGATCAAACCATCCACCCAAGTGATGGTTCCGCAGAAACACAGCACGATAAACAGCAATGTCGCCCCGATCATTTGCAGGAAATTGCCGCGGGTGCTGCATTCGGATGTATGCATGGTGGCCAACAGCGCCGGCACGCCCAGCACCAACAGGATATTGGCGGTGTTTGATCCCACAACATTGCCCAAAGCCAATCCGGGGACACCATCCATGATCGCTTGGATCGAAATCAACAATTCTGGCGCAGAGGTCCCAAAGGCGACAATCGTCAGGGACACAATCAACGCAGGTACGCCCAGACGCAGCGACAAATTAACAGCGCCCCGCACCAATGCATCCCCTGCGAGCAGCAAGATCACGAGACCCAGCCCCACATAGATCCAATCCATTGCCATGTTCAGCGCGTCCCCCTGCAGGGGCACGGCCCCTTCCCAATTCTAAAACGCCCACATTTGGCGCATTTGGCATCCGCCAATCGTTGCTGCCCCGGAAAGCGCAATTTCCCGAACATGGCAAGTACCACCATGAAGATCAGAAAGAGAAAAACAATTTTCACAACCATTTTACAACTTTCTTACAACCCAAACTGGGCATAGGCGGCGCGTTCTTCAACCGTAGACACAGCGTCACGGACGATTCCCATCGACAACCGCGACAACAGGGATCGCCGACTGGGCGACAGAACACGGAATTGAACTTTGTCGCCGAATTTTTCCTTCATGAAAGGCACCAAATGCCCCACATGATCGGCCAAGCCCATTTCGACGCCTTTGTGGCCGACCCAAATTTCGCCGTTAAACAAATCCGCATCCGCCAATTTGTCACCGCGTCTGGATTGCACATGTTCCTTAAACGTCGCGTGGATCTGTTCCAGCAGGACCTTTAGGCGTTCAATATCTTCGGGGTTTTCCGCCTTGAACGGGTCCAGTTGCGATTTGGACGTGCCCGCCGTGTAAACCCGCCGTTCCACGCCGTGTTTCGCAATAAAATCCTGAAGCCCAAAGCCAGAGGAAATCACCCCGATGGATCCGATCACAGAAGACGCATCCACGATGATTTCATCGGCAGCCGCCGCCAGCCAATAGCCACCTGACGCGGCGACATCTTCGACAAAGGCGTAAACGGGAATGTCTTTTTCGTCCGCCAAACGCCGGATTCGCGCACCGATCAGCGAAGATTGCACCGGGGAACCGCCCGGCGAATTGATCACCAAAGCGACGGCATCCGGTTTGGATCGGAATGCTTTTTCAACGATTGGCGCCAATGTCGCGTCGTTCAGCCCACGTCCGCCGGACGCAATAACGCCGTTCAGACGGATGACAGCGACGCGCGGGTCGGATTTGATAAAAGGAATGAAACGTTTCATGCCCTTCATGTAGGCGGCAGTTCGTCGCGGGACAAGGGAGCGAAGCCAACGCTTTTCCCCTGTCCTGCGCCTGTGGCCTGTTTGTCGCGCTTATTGGCGGACGCGCCAGCCGGTTCGGAAAATCCACCAGATCACGCCAAGACAGATGAGTGTGAACAATCCAATCGCCCCCAGGCTAAGCGCGATTGGCACATCTGCCTGCCCAAAAAACGACCAGCGGAACCCGGAAACAAGGTACACAACCGGGTTAAACAGCGTGATTGTCTGCCAGATGGGCGGCAACATTGAGATCGAATAAAACGACCCGCCCAAAAACACGAGCGGCGTGATCACCAGCAATGGGATCAGCTGCAATTGTTCAAAATTGCCAGCCCAAATACCGATGATAAACCCAAGCAGTGAAAAGCTGAGACAGGTCAGAACCAAGAAGGCGAGCATCGCAAACGGGTGCTGGATTTGCAAATCCACGAACAAAAACGCCGTCGCCAGAATGATCACTCCGATGAACAATGCTTTGGTGGCCGCCGCGCCCACATATCCAATGGTGATTTCCAGAAAATTCACCGGCGCAGATAGCAATTCTGAAAACGTGCCGATGAATTTCGGGAAATAAATCCCAAAAGAGGCGTTTGATGTGGCCTGCGTCATGGATGACAACATGATCAAACCGGGCACAATAAACGCCCCATAGGGGATGCCGTCCACTTGGTCGATGCGCGACCCAATCGCCGCCCCAAACACCACAAAATAGAGCGCGGTCGAAATCACCGGCGACAGAAAGCTTTGCATAAGGGTGCGGAAAAACCGTGCCATTTCAAACCGGTAGATAGATGCAATCGCCTGCGTGTTCATACTCATTCTCCTACAAGTCCAACAAAGATTTCTTCGAGCGAACTTTGTTCTGTGCTGAGGTCGCGCAGATGTAATCCGGCCTTTTGCAGATCAGACAACAACGCGGTAATCCCGGTGCGTTCTGCCGTGGTGTCATAGGTGTAAATCAACTGATTTCCCTGATCCCCCAGCGCCAGATTATACTCTGACAAACTCTCTGGCAGGGCGTCCAAACGTTCGGTCAGTTCAATCGACAGCTGTTTTTGCCCCATCCGGCGCATCAACGCGTCTTTTTCCTCAACCAACAGGATTTCACCGTTGTTGATCACGGCAATCCGGTCGGCCATGGCTTCGGCTTCTTCGATGTAATGCGTCGTCAGGATGATCGTGACCCCCTGCTTTTTAAGCTCGGCCACGGTTTCCCACATGCTTTTGCGCAACTCGACATCCACACCGGCACTGGGTTCGTCCAAAAACAGAACGCGCGGCGAATGCGACAGCGCCTTGGCGATCAGCACACGGCGTTTCATTCCGCCCGACAGCATCATGATTTTGGCTGTGCGTTTATCGCCCAACGACAGCTGCCCCAGAACCTGATCCAAAAACGCATCATCACGTTTTTTGCCAAACAGCCCCCGCGAAAACCGCACGGTGTTGATCACGGTTTCGAACGGCTCCAGATTGATTTCCTGTGGCACCAGCCCAATCAAGTCACGTGCAGCGCGAAAATCGGTTTCGGTGTCATGCCCGCCGACGCTGATTGTGCCCTCTGTGGCCTTGGTAATACCGCAAATCGTTGAAATCAGGGTTGTTTTCCCCGCACCATTTGGCCCGAGCAACGCAATAATTTCACCTTCTTCGATGTCGAGGTTCACAGATTTGAGCGCCTCAAACCCGCCCGGATAACGTTTGGTCAGATTACGGACCGATACAATGGGTGCCATGTTAATTCCCTGAAAAATGGTCAGGGCACATTAGCGTTCACCTTGGGATTGTCCATCAACACCAATGCACACAAGCCATGCTAAATTGTATAGATTGACGCCACTGACCGCGATCTGCCGATCAATTTGGGGCCCCGATTAGTGGGCCGGACGGGATACCGGATCGATCAAGCTGCGCCCGCCATCCACGGTTACGATCTGCCCGGTCACAAAGCTGGACGCGTCGCTGGCCAGATATTGCACGGCATCAGACACTTCGGTGGGTTTGGCGATCCGAGACAAAGGCGTGGATTCAATAATGCATTCCCGCAGCCCTTCAGTTTCGCGCAACGCGCCTTTTAGGCTGGCGCTCATGACGGACCCAAACGCAACGGCGTTGACCCGAATCCGATGCGGAGCCAAAGCCACCGCCAAGGACCGGGTCATTTGATCCAACGCGGCGGTTGAGACGGAATATGCCAACAATTCAGGATGGGTGCGCCGCGCCGCAATAGAGCTGAGATTGATGATCGACCCGACCTGTCCTTCGGTCTGACCTTCGGCTTGTTTGATCATGCGTTTTGCCACCAATTGCGACAGCCGCAAGGATGTGATCAGGTTTTGGTTCAGCAGGGTTGTGACCGCGTCATCATCCGCATTCAACGGATCAGACATAACCACCTGACGTGACGCATTCACCAGAATATCCACCCGTTCAAACGCATCAATCGTCGCGGATAACAGGTTCGCCAATGTCAGCTTTTCCCGCAAATCCCCAGCGAAAACTTGCATTCGCGCCTCGGCGGCGGCATCTTCGCCCACTTCTTTTTGCAGGTTGGGTTCGTCCATATCGGCAAACACCACATTGGCCCCAGCCCGAACAAAATGCCGACCGATGGCCAGCCCCACGCCATTTGCAGCCCCAGTGACGATGGCGGTTTTACCTGCGATGGAAAAGGACATGTGTTTCTCCTGTGACCCAGATCAGACGCTATGCGATTCTAGCGTTTGGGGCGAGAGGCATGGAAAAGCTTAAAGGAATTGTCCCCATAAAGTTCTTCTCCGTTGCGGAAAGTATCTTTGAGATGACGTTCGTAAGGCAGATGCCGATTGGCAACCAGCCACAGATGCCCAGACGGTTTCAACATCCGAGCCGCCGCTGCAATAAACGCCCGACCTAACGCCGGATCAGCCGCGCGGGATGTGTGAAACGGCGGGTTACAGATGATCGTATCGTAGGGGTCAGACGGGGCAAATGTGGTGGCATCGGCCCAATGAAAATTGGCCCGTTCATCGGTCACGTTCAGACGCGCGCAATCCAGGGCCAGCGCTTCTGCTTCGACCAGATCAACGGATTTTACCTTTTCATACTTCAGCGCAGCAAGGCTAAGATAGCCCCAGCCCGCACCCAGATCTGCGACACGGCCGAACAATTTGGGCGGCAACGCATCCACCAACAAAGCCGACCCGCGATCAACCTGACCATCCGAAAACACCCCAGCCGTCGTGTAATAGCCATGATCGCCACGCGCCGGGTCAGGGACCAGCCAGTCGTCAAACTTGCCTTTGGCGGCATCCGCGTCAAACCAGAACAATCGGCCATGCGCCTTGGTGAGGGATGGCAAATCGCCCAGCCGTTTGCGACATTCCTTGAATACCGCATCAGCGCCGTCGGTTTTTTGACCATCAATGATCACGATCCCACTGGACAGGTTGCAGGCCCGTGCCACCATATCACGTGCCAACGCTTTGGCCCGTGGCAGCACCACAATCATCGCCTCGGCAGGTGACGCTTTGGGCATCACCTGATATCCACGCCGGTCCCATGCATCGCAATCGGGTTTGAACGTATGTTCGATCAACACCTGATCTGGCGCGACCGGCAGGTCATAATCCGCAGGGGGACGCAGCACCGCAATGGGGCCTGAAAACTCGAAAGCGCCCTGATCGAGCGCTGTTTGTAGACGTGAATTTTTGGACATGAGCGGCGTCTGGCGCCTATTCCTTTTCCATGGTGCATTGCAGCGGGTGCTGGTGACGCTGTGCGAAATCCATCACTTGCGCGACTTTGGTTTCTGCAATCTCATGGCTGAACACCCCGACAACGGCAACGCCTTTTTTGTGAACCGTCAGCATCAGTTCGAACGATTGCGCATGTGTCAGGCCAAAAAACCGTTCCAACACCATAACGACGAATTCCATCGGTGTGAAATCGTCGTTTAATATCATAACCTTGTACATTGGTGGACGTTTGGTCTTGGGGCGTGTTTTCAGCGCCAGACCCGGTTCATCAATCCCGTCATCTTCGCGATCTGCCATCATATAGAAATCAGCCAACATCTGGATTCTGACCTTTTGTCATTCTGCCACCGGGTCTGTAATATAAGAGAGTTCAGGATTATGAAAACCCCAACCGCGCGTTATCATGGTAAAAGTCACACATTTGATATCACCGCCACGTGCGACACTGCCTTTTCTGACCGTCTAAGTCCCACAATTTCCTTAAACCTTTCTTAATCAATTGCGGCAATCAGATTGCTCTGCCCCTCTATCTAGCGACAATTTTAGAATACGCCGCTATATCTGGATTGCCTTGCATGAAAGACACACTTCATACCATTGAAAATAAGGTATTTTTAAGATGCCCATACCCGTGCTAGGGTGATTTCATAATTTGAGGTGCCACCAAAAAACCGGCACCCATGAGGCAGAACATCGAGAGGCTCACGACGTGTACAGTCGTTTAGGGAATCCCGCCCGAACCGGGATGCTATTGCTATGCGTAATGCTATTGGCCGCGCTTGCGCCATTGGCCAGCCGTGCCGCACCATATGCGGCATTGGTCATGGATGCCCGCAGCGGCGAGGTTTTGCATTCTCGCAATGCAGACACACAATTGCATCCCGCGTCATTGACCAAAATGATGACGCTCTACATCGCATTCGAAGCGGTGGAACGTGGCGAAATCGGGCTGGACACGATGGTGACCATTCCCCGTGCTGCCGCGGCTGAACCTCCGTCCAAACTGGGGCTTCAGGCAGGGCAACAAATCCGGTTCCGCTATTTGATCCGCGCGGCGGCCGTGAAATCCGCCAATGACGCAGCCACCGCGATTGGCATTACGATTTCCGGGTCCGAAGCCGCCTTTGCCCGCCGCATGAATCGTACCGCGGCCGCGATGGGGATGACACGCACCCAATTCAAAAACGCCCACGGTTTGACCGAAGTTGGCCATATGTCCACGGCCCGCGATATGTCCATTTTGGGGCGGCACATGATTTATGACTGGCCGCAATATTATAACATCTTTTCGCGTCGTTCTGCCGATGCGGGTATCCGCACCGTCAACAACACCAACCGCCGTTTTCTGAATGCATATCAAGGCGCTGACGGGATCAAGACAGGCTATACACGCGCCGCTGGTTTCAATTTGGTTGCCTCTGCCGAACGTGGATCAGAACGCATTATTGCAACCGTTTTTGGCGGCTCCTCCACCGCCAACCGCAACGCCCGCGTTGCGGAACTATTGGATATGGGGTTTAGCCGCGCGCCCACCCGCGTCGCATTCCGCCCCCCATCCAGGCCGGCCTATCGCGGCAATGAACCCGGATCCGGACCGCGTGTCGTCAGGGTCAGCGGCGCCGTTAGCCGATCATTGCGACCGCAAATGCGAACGCCGACACAGCCGCCTGTGGTCATGGTATCGGCCGATATCCTCCAAGAAGCGATGGAAACACCATTGGCAGAAGCCCCCGCACAGGCCCCCGCACAGGCACAGGCCCCCGCCCAGATTCAACCGCAGGCGCGGCCTGAAAATCTGGTGATGGCCGCCGTCGCCACGCCGCCGCCTCCTGCAGAGGTTGAGCCAGAAATTGTCACCCGCGTTTCATCCTCTGGTGGACGCCATTGGGGCATCAATGTCGGACGCTACACCACCCGCTATCAGGCGGAACGGGTTTTGCTGCGTGTTGCCCTAAATGAAATGAGCACACTAGACGGATCACTGCGCCGCGTGTCGTCATCTGCACGTGGACATGATGCAAATTTCATGGGGCTAAACCGCGAAACTGCTGAACTAGCGTGCCGTCGATTGCAAGCCCGTGGAACGACATGCTTTATGATCGGACCTGATTCATAATCAAAGGCCAGATCATGGCACAACTTGCATTTCACACGCCTTCGGCACCCGTTTTGCCGACCACACAATCTGATGTTTACCTCCCCGTCCGGCGCATTTTTTGCGTCGGGCGAAACTATTCTGAACATGCGATTGAAATGGGCAATGACCCAGCCGAGCCGCCGTTTTTCTTTACCAAACCGGGCGATGCCATTGTGCGATCCGGATCAGAAATCCCATTTCCCAAGGCCACGCAAAACCTGCATCACGAGGCGGAATTGGTTGTGATCATTGGGAAATCTGGCAGCGATATCGCTGTGGAAAACGCGCTAAGCCATGTTTGGGGCTATGCGGCGGGCAATGATCTGACCCGCCGTGACATTCAATCCAAAGCAAAAGAGCAGCGCCGTCCATGGGACATGGCCAAGGGGTTTGACCGTTCCGCCGTGATCGGAACTGCGGCCCCTGTATCTCAGGTTGGGCATTTAAATGCGGGGCGCATCACATGTCATGTCGACAATGAATTGCGTCAGGACAGCGACCTGTCACGGATGATTTGGCCGACTGCGGATGTGATCAGCTATCTGTCGCGATTGGTCGACCTGGCGCCCGGTGATCTGATCATGACCGGCACACCCGCTGGCGTTGGACCGATCCAGTCAGGGCAAACCTGTGATGTGGACATCGACGGGCTTGCCCCTGCATCGGTTACGTTTCGCTAGACCGCCCTTCAAACGCTGCGGCCATCAATTGCCGTGTATATTCGGTCTGAGGCGCATCAAAAATCTGATCCACGGGCCCCGCTTCGACGACATCACCCTGTTTCATCACCATCACTTTGTGGCTCAGGGCGCGCACGACCTTTAGGTCATGGGAAATAAACAGATAGGCTAGCTGGTGTTTCTGCTGCAATTCACGCAGCAATTCCACAATCTGAACCTGCACTGTCATATCCAACGCCGATGTCGGTTCATCCAGAACCAGCAATTTCGGGCGCAGAATCATCGCCCGTGCAATCGCGATCCGTTGCCGTTGCCCGCCTGAAAATTCATGCGGATAGCGATCCATCACGGCGGGGTCCAACCCAACTTCGGTCATGATTTCCGACACCAGAACACGTTTGTCCGCTTTGTTGGCAATGCCATGCACGGCCAAACCTTCGGCGATGATTTCGGCAACGGTCATGCGCGGCGACAACGATCCAAACGGGTCCTGAAACACGATTTGCATATCACCACGCAGCGGCCGCATTTGGCGGGGTGTCAGATCTTTGATCTGTTGATCCTGAAATTCGATCCCGCCTTCTGAGTGGATCAAACGCATGATCGCCAACGCCAATGTGGTTTTGCCCGACCCGCTTTCGCCCACCACGCCCAGCGTTTCCCCGGCCCGCACCGACAGTGTAGCGTCATTCACCGCTTTGACATATCCAACGGTCCGCCGCAGCAATCCGCGATGGATTGGGAACCAGATTTTCAAGTTTTCAGTCGACACGATTTCGGCGGCACCGTCAGGCACAGGTGCAGGTGTTCCCGTGCTTTCGGCGGCCAACAGCATCTGCGTGTATGGATGGCGCGGATTGTCAAAAATTTCCGACGTTTTCCCGGTTTCGACGATTTCTCCATCCTTCATCACACAGACCCGATCCGCGATTTTGCGCACAATGGTCAGATCATGGGTGATGAACAGCAGGCTCATGCCTTCGGAGGCTTTCAGATCCGCCAACAGATCCAGAATTTGCGCCTGAATGGTCACATCCAGCGCTGTGGTCGGTTCATCCGCCACCAGCAATTCGGGACCATTGGCCAGCGCCATCGCGATCATGACCCGCTGACGCTGCCCCCCCGACAATTGGTGCGGATAGGAATTCAGGCGACTTTCGGGGTCGCGAATGCCCACTTTGGTCAGCAATTCAACGATCCGGGTCCGCACAGCTTCGCCGCGCAGGCCCTGATGCAGCTCAATCGATTCCGACAGCTGTTTTTCCAGCGTGTGCAGCGGGTTCAGCGACGTCATCGGTTCTTGAAAGATAAAGCTGATGTCATTGCCGCGCACGGCCTGCAATTCTGTTTCGCGGGCGCCGACCATTTCACGCCCACCATAGGTGATGGACCCGTCGATATGTGCGCTGTCACCCAACAGGTTTACCGTCGACAAGGCCGTGACCGATTTGCCCGACCCGCTTTCGCCGACCAGCGCGACGGTTTCACCTTTGGCCACGTCAAAGGACAAACCGCGCACAGCATGGGTGGTTTCGCCGTCTTGGCGGAACCGAACGTTCAGGTTTTTCACCTTCAACAGGCTCATGAGAAGGTCTTTCTTGGATCAAATGCATCGCGCACACCTTCGAAGATAAAGACCAGCAGCGACAGCATGACAGCAAAGGTAAAGAAGGCCGTAAAACCCAGCCATGGGGCCTGAAGGTTCTGTTTGGCCTGCAACGACATTTCCCCCAACGACGGGGCCGATGACGGCAATCCGTAGCCCAGAAAATCAAGTCCCGCGAGGGTCGAAATCCCGCCCGTGATCAGAAACGGTAACATGGTCACCGTCGCAACCATCGCGTTGGGCAGCATATGACGGATCATGATGGTGCGGTCACTGACCCCCAGCGCCTTGGCGGCGCGGATATATTCAAAGTTGCGCGCCCGCAAAAATTCAGCCCGCACAAGCCCAACCAATGCTGGCCAGCCGAACAGAACGGTCAAAAACACCAGCAATCCGTAACTTCGCCCCAAAATGGCAAAGACGATGATGATGACATATAGCGACGGAATGCCGGTCCAGACTTCGATCACGCGTTGGAACACCAGATCGACCCAACCGCCAAAATAGCCCTGCACCGCCCCTGCGACGATCCCAATCAATGACGCGAAAAACGTCACAGTCAATGCAAAGAAGATCGACAGGCGAAAGCCATAAATCACTCGCGCGGTCACATCGCGTTTGGTGTCATCTGTGCCCAACCAGTTTTGATTGGTCGGGGGCGATGGTGCCACGCCACCGACATCCACAATCGTGTTGAATGAATAGGGAATAATGGGCCAGATGGACCAGCCTTTGTGGAAATCAGGATCATCTATGCCCTGCTCGACCATGGCGATGAACTCTTCTGGTGCATCAAAACAATCGACCAAGCCACCGGTGGCGATCAGGCATTGGACTTCGATGTCTTGATAGGCGGCCTCGGACGGGAAGTCCCCGCCGAAATCACGTTCTGAATAGAAGTTGAAAATCGGCATCCGCAATTCGCCGCGATAGGACACAAGTATAGGTTTGTCATTGGCGATAAATTCGGCAAACAGGCTAAGCCCGAACAGCACGATGAATATCCACAGTGACCAAACAGCGCGGCGGTTGCGTTTGAAATTGCTCAGACGACGTTGGTTAAGGGGGGATAAACGCATGATCAGCCCCTCCCTTCGAAATCAATTCGCGGATCGATCATCACATAGGTCAGATCAGTGATGATCCCGACAACCAACCCGATCAACGAAAACGTAAACAAGGTGCCAAACACCACCGGATAGTCCCGCGCGACGGCGGCCTCAAACCCCAATCGGCCCAATCCATCAAGGCTGAACAAGGTTTCGATGATCAAGGACCCGCCAAAAAACACCCCGATAAACAGCGCCGGAAATCCCGAAATCACGATCAGCATCGCATTGCGAAACACGTGGCCATACAGCACTTTTTGTTCTGACAGGCCTTTGGCCTTGGCGGTGGTAACGTATTGTTTTTTGATCTCGTCCAGAAACGAATTTTTGGTCAGCAGCGTCAATGTGGCAAAGGCCGAAATCGTCGACGCCAGCACGGGCAATGCGATGTGCCAGAAATAATCGAGCACTTTGCCGATGAGACTGAGATCAGCGAAATTGTCAGACGTGAGGCCGCGCAGCGGAAAGAGCCGCCAATAGGACCCGCCCGCGAACAGCACGATCAACAGCACTGCGAACAAAAAGCCGGGGATCGCATAACCGACAATGATCGCACCGCTTGTCCAAGTGTCAAACCGGGACCCATCGCGGATCGCCTTTTTGATGCCCAAGGGGATCGAAATCATATAGGCCAGCAAAGTCGACCAAAGCCCCAATGTGATCGATACCGGCATTTTTTCAACCACCAGTTCTACAACGGAAATATTGCGGAAATAGCTGTCACCAAAATCAAACCGAATGTAATCCCACATCATATTCAGGAACCGTTCGACCGGTGGTTTGTCAAAGCCGAACTCTTTTTCTAGCTGTTCGATGAAATCATCCGGCAGGCCGCGCGATCCAAGATAATTATCGCTGTCACCGGTCTCTGCCAATTCAGACCCGCTGCCTGAAATGCTTTCAAACACGTCGCCGCCGCCTTCTAGGCGGGCAATGATCTGTTCGATCGGCCCGCCGGGCACAAATTGGATCAACGCAAAGTTGACAATCATGATGCCCAGCAAGGTCGGAATGACCAGCAATAGGCGGCGAAGAATATAGGCTCCCACGGTTCAGATCCCCTTAGCGCAGCGCGCCAGCGGCCTGCAGCGCAGCGCCCGCCTCTGCGTCATACCACCAAAAGCTCAGCTCGCCCCGTGACAAGGGTGGCAACGGATCAGGATAACGGTATTGGTCATAATAGGCGACGGTATGCACCTCTTTGAACCATTGCGGCACCCAGAACCCTTCGGCACGCAAAACCCGGTCCAAAGCATGGGTGGCCGTGGTCATATCTTCCAAATTCTCGGCCTCGATCACCACATTGATCAATCGATCCACGGCTTTGCTGCGCAGACCCATCAGATTGCGGCTGCTATCCTCGGCTGTTTCTGATCCGTACCATTGGCGCAGGCCATTGCCCGGTTCATAGCCCATGGAAAACCCGTGATTGACCAAGTCGTAATCAGCCGACCGGCGGCGTTCGATATATTCCGAATTATCAACCCGTTCCAACGTTGCCTGAACGCCAAGACGTTGCAGGTTTTCCACATATGGATTCACGATCCGGTCGAATGCAGGGCTGCGTTGCAGGATCACCACGGTCAGTTCTTCGCCATCTTTGCGACGAATGCCGTCATCGCCTGAAATCCAACCGGCTTCTTCCAGCAATTGCGCGGCGCGGCGCAGATTACGCCGATCCGCCAGTGATGTGCCGGATGTGGGCGACATCACGGCCTCATCCGTGAGGATGGACGCATCCAACAGGCCATCATCGACCAAAGGCTGCAACAGCGCCACTTCGCTCTCAGACGGTGTGCCTGTCGCTTCTAGTTCTGAGTTTTCCCAGAACGAATTTACCCGAGAATACAGCCCATAAAACAAGGTTTCGTTGGACCATTCAAAGTTAAAGCCAAGCCGGATCGCTTCGCGGACATTTGGATCCTGCCAGCGTTCATCGCGCAGATTAAACACAAAGGCCTGTGCATATCCAATCGTGCCATCTGGCAATTCTTCGACATTTACCCATTCATTTTCAACGGCTGGAAATTCATAGGCAGTTGCCCATTTCTTGGACGAATTTTCACTGCGGAACGTGTAGTCGCCCCCCGTGAACCCCTGAAATGCAGCATCGCTATCAGCGTAATATTCCACGCGGATCGCATCAAAATTGTTTTGCCCCACATTCATCGGGTGGTCCGCACCCCAGAAATCCGGGTTCGCGCGATAGATCAATTGCCGATTGATATCAAAGCTTTCCAGAACATATGGCCCGGTCCCCAGATATGGCGTGTCAGCACTTTCATCAATCCGCGCGCCGGTTTCTTCGAACCAAGACTTTGAAAACGCCTGCGTGCCCCCGGCGAAACCAATCACGTCGCGGCGTGACGCCTGTTCTGTAAACGTAAACTTGATCCGGTGCGTGTCCAGCACATCAACGGATTCGATAAACCCACCATAGGCGTTGCGATATTCGGCGATGCCTTGTTCCATGAACAGATCAAAGGTGAATTTGACATCTTCTGCAGAAAAAGGCCGACCATCGGAAAACGTCACATCATCGCGCAGATTGAAGATCACCCAATCCAAGCTGTCAGGATATTCCATGGTGGTGCACAGATAGCAGTAGCTGCCATAGGGATCATCCGCGGTGCCGACCAGAATGCTTTCGAATAACAGCGTCACCTGAGCGGCGGCCACACCTTGGCGTGCATATGGGTTAAAGCTGTCGAATGTGCCCTGCGCCCAAATGCTGATTTCGCCCCCTTTGGGTGCATCAACATTGACGTAATCCAGATGGGTGAAACCTTGGTCGTATTTCAATTCCCCAAAATTCGAAAACCCGTGGCTGATGGTGATGTTTTCGTGGCTATCGGCCAAACCCTGCCCGGCCCAGATAGCGCCTGCAATCAAACCGCCCCCCAACAATCCATATTTCAGCATGGAAATAGGTGCCGTGGTCGCGGCAATAGCGGCTTTGGGGGATCGTCGGGGCATGGTCATCGTCATGGCGCACTCCTGATTTCGAAGAATTACTTCAAATTGTCCGAATTTCGTTAACGTCTAGCTAAAGGCCGCTGGCCGCAACATTCAAGTTGAGAATCCGTGAACACGGCGTGATCGCACCGTTCGGTGGGTGTTGCGCAACAAAAAAGGCCGCTCCAATGGAACGGCCAGTTTTAATTCGATTAGAAAGGCTTAGTCGTCAAGGCTGTCGAGATAGGCGATCAGGTTCGCCCGGTCTTCGATTTTGCGCATACCGTTAAAGGACATGCCTGTATCTGGGATCAGACCTTTGGGGCTTTCTAGGAATGCATTCAACAATTCTGGGGTCCAGACATCAACGATTCCGTCAAATGTGCCTTTGTAGCTGAATTCTGCTACGCCGCCTGCTTGTCGGCCAACGACACCGTACAGCGAAGGACCAGTACCGTTTACGCCTTCTTCAATCGAATGGCATGACCGGCAGCTGCGCCATTGGCCTTCGCCGGCGGCTGCATCGGCGGATGCGTATACTTCTTCAAAGGCGGGGCCTTCGTCGACGACAACATCTTCGCCACCCGCTTGAGCAACTTCAATTACGTATCCGGGGTGATCACCATGGCCAGCTGTGTGATAAATGCTTTCTGCGGCCCATTTGCCGAGAAGAAATACCAGAAACGTGGCAATAATACCGGCAGATGCCTTAGTCAGGGTCATTGTGTCGAACATGTCGCGTTCCATTTAGATCAGTGTTGAGGGGTGTGTATCCGCTTCCCCACTGCTCTTGCAAGGTGTAGCAGCGCGACCAAATGCCCATTTTGGCGTGAAGGGGAAAAAAGATGACTGGAAAGATAGCTTTTCAAGGTGAAATGGGGGCCTACGGACATCAGGCCTGTGTCGAAGCCCGTCCAAATTTTGAGCCTTTGCCCTGTGCGTCCTTTGATGATGCCATCGAATCTGTGCGCCGCGGGGATGCTGATCTGGGGATGATCGCGGTCGAAAACTCCACTTATGGGCGCGTGGCGGATGTGCATTCCCTGTTGCCGGGCAGTGGGCTGAACATCATCGACGAAGTGTTCATCCGCGTGCATATCAACCTGCTGGGCATCCCCGGATCGCGTCTGGACCAAATCAAAGAGGCCCATGGTCACCCGGTCATCCTGCCGCAATGCGCTGATTTTTTGCGCGAAAACGCGATTTCTGGCGTGTCGACATCTGACAATGCCCGCGCCGCCCGCGAAGTGGCCCAGGGTGGCGATCCAACCCGCGCCGCGCTGGCGTCTGAATTGGCGGCCGATATTTACGGCCTGTCCATTCTGGCACGTCACATCGAAGACCACGATCGCAACACCACCCGTTTCCTGATCATGGCACGGGATCCAGATCTGACCCGTCGCGGCAAAGCTGGCATGATGACCGCCTTTGTGTTCCGCGTGCGCAACATTCCGGCCGCGCTGTACAAAGCGATGGGTGGATTCGCCACAAATGGCATCAACATGACCAAACTAGAAAGCTACATGGTCGGCGGCCATTTTTCCGCAACGCAGTTTTACGCAGAAATCGAAGGCCACCCCGACGATCGCAACGTGCAATTGGCGATGGAAGAGCTGGATTATTTCACCGATCATATCAAGCTTTTGGGTGTTTTCCCCGCAGCACGCCGACGGCACGAATAATATTCGGGCCACCCTGGGCATCCCAACGTAACGCTCCCCAGATGTCCGATTTGGGACCAAACTTGACCTGATACGGCTTGGTAACGTAGCTTCCGAAGGCAGTACAGCTGGTCAAGTAGGAATTGTAATGCCCCCCGCCCTTGCTTTGTGCCTTTGCCTTTTAGGGGCCCTGTTTTTCGGAACGTTAGTCGGCTTCAGTCACGCTCAGCTGAAATTGCCCGAACCGGAAAAAGATGCGTACTTCAAGCTTCAAAGGGATATAGCTGAGTCAATGGAGATGGGGGAGTGGGCGACATTACAGCGCTCAAAAGCAGCAAGATGGGCTTCGTTTATCATATCTCTCATGTTATTTTCGCTGAGCGCACTTGGCGCTGTTTGGTTTACGACTTTAACCTTTTTTCCCGCACCATGAACGGGGGAAAAGTCGCATAACGGTCAATGGATCGTTGCACTTTTATTTGCCCTGCTGGTTCCAGTCTGAAAACCAGCAATTTCATTCAGCCCTGACAGGCACCACTTAAGAATATCGGGACTGGATCGTTTCGGCGAAATCAGCAATGCGCAGTTTGAAACGACGTGTCAGGGACGCCTTGGCCAGTTTCAGGGATTGCAACATCAGACGTGCAGACAGCCCTTGGGGTTCCAGCTCTAGCGATACGGCCAGACGTGTGCGATTGGGCGACAGTGGCACCAATTCCAGCTCAAACGTGCCAACCAATCCGGTGTAAGTGCTGTGCGCCTTATATCCGTTTGGGTGATCCATTTCTGTGATTTCTGCCTTAATTTTGCGCGGCTTACCGCGAAATTCAAACGAAACATCCCAAACAGACCCAACCGCAGCGGCGCCTTTGCCGGCGACTTGTGTAACATCTGCACCACGGCGCATCGCGGCTCTCTCAAATGTGGGGAAATCGGTCACCTGATCAAAAACATATTCAATCGGTGCCTCAATATCTTCACGAGAAGAGAATTTCATGTTTTTTGCCTTTTTGATGCCTCAGCCCAATGTCGCTTCAATCCAGCCGATCTGCAAGCCAGTTCAGCAACAGAAAATGTGCAATTGCACCTTCTCTGGCCGGAAGCATTTCCGGATCATTGCCCGCCATCGCATCCATAACCCGTTCTCGGCTGGCCCAGAATGCGGTTTCGATTTCTTTGGGGTCGATCGTGATCTCTGTGCTGGTGGCGACACCCGCGCAGCCGATCATCAGGGATGACGGAAAGGCCCAGGGCTGACTGGCCAAATATTCCACCGCGCCGACCCGAACGCCGACCTCTTCAAACACTTCGCGGCGCACGGCGGCCTCGATGGTTTCACCGGGTTCCACAAATCCGGCCAACAGGGAAAACATGCCCTCTGGCCAGCCGGGGGATCGCCCCATCAGCACAGAATTACCGTTCGTTATCAGCATGATAACAACCGGGTCCGTGCGTGGGAAATGGGGGGTATCACAGGACGGGCAATTGCGTTGCCACCCGCCTTTGGCCATCACACTTTCGACACCGCAATTTGAACAGAACCGGTGGCTTTTGTGCCAACTCAGCACCGCCTTTGATGTCGCGGCAAGTTCGCCATCAAGCGGGGACAACGCCGTCATGTTGGCGCGCAATTCCCGAAACCCGGACCCGTCGGGAAACAGGGGATGCACCTGTTCGGACAGATCAAGAAAGGCAGCCAGTTCCGTTTCATCCACGGTGTCAGGCGTCCAATCGGATATGTCCATTGCAAACATTGGCACTGGGGTGTTTCCCAAAAACAAAGGGGCATGACGGCAATCGGTCAGGGCGGGATGGTCCAGCTTTACGCGCACCAACCCGGTTTCATCCATCAACAATTTGCCCCGCCAAAGCACAATCGCCCGCGAATCGCCGGATTTCTGTACCTGCGCAAGCGCAGCATCATCATCGCGGATATGGGCAGCGCGATCATATCCGACGCCCCCAAAAGTCACAGTTTCGGCAATTTTCATGGGTCACCCAAAAACTAAAGCTTTCGTTTGGCTCATCAGTGATGCAGAAGAAATTGAAATTCAAGGCGATACTCGCTAAGGTTGAATGGCGCTTTCAGGAGGGACGAACTGCCAATTGCTCCAACTCGGGCCTCATAAAACGTCGGTTGAACGCCAACAGAGCCAGTTGCGGATATTCGCGACGACCGATCTGCATGTGCATCTGATCCCCTATGATTATTTTCGAGATCGCCCATCCCAACGGGTCGGGCTGACCCAAACCGCAGGCCTGTTGCGCGAAATGCGTGCTGAGGTGGCAAATTCAGTGTTGCTCGACAATGGTGATTTTCTACAGGGCAACCCGCTCTCTGATGTGATCGCTGCCCATAAACTGTTCGGCAAAGGCAAACCGCATCCAGCCATTTCAGCCATGAACACGCTGCGTTACGACGCGGGCACATTGGGCAATCACGAATTTAACTATGGGCTCGATTTTTTGGACCTCGCCCTCAGTGAGGCTGATTTTCCTTTGGTGTCGTGCAACGTCACCCGTCGTGGTCACAACAACGAGGCAGAAGACGAACCTTTGGTGCCGCCATTTGCCTTGATCGAACGCGAAATGGTGATGAATGACGGGTCGTCGCAAAAATTGCGCATTGGCATCATCGGATTTGCCCCGCCGCAATTGACCCAATGGGACCGACATCTGCTGCATGGACGGGTTGAGACCACCGATATCGTGATTTCGGCGCTGAAATATGTCCCCAAGCTAAAAGAAGCCGGCGCGGATATTGTAATTGCGCTGTGCCATTCCGGAATTGGCCCCGAAAGTCACACAATTGGCATGGAAAACGCCGCCGTTCCTCTGGCTGCCATCGAAGGGATCGACGTGGTTCTGGCGGGTCATACCCATATGGTTTTTCCGGGTCCCGAAATCGCCGCATCCAGCGTGATCGACCCCCAAGCCGGCACCCTACATGGCAAACCAACTGTCATGGCCGGGTTCTATGGATCGCATCTGGGCGTGATCGACCTGACAATGTTGCATGACAATGACACATGGCAAATCATGGGGCATACCAGCCGCGCAGAACCGGTTCTGGTCAAAGCTGAGGGCAAAGCAACCGCCTTGCGGACCGCCCCGGACGATCGGTTGCTCAGCAAAATCAACCATGCGCATCAGGCAACGCTGTCCCATATTCGCCGCCCCATTGGCGTCACCACTGGCGATCTGCACAGTTACTTTTCCATGGTTGCGCCTGATGCTTGTTTGCAAATTCTGGCCGATGCTCAGCGTGAATTTGCTGTCAAACAATTGCGCGGGACCGAATTTGATGATCGCCCGATTTTGTCCGCCATGGCCCCGTTTAAGGCCGGGGGCCGCGCCGGGCCGGAAAACTACATTGATATTCCGGCCGGTCCTTTGACATTGCGCAGCGCAGCAGAGCTTTATCCTTTCCCGAACACATTGTGCATACTCGATATTTCGGGCCTGCAGGTGATCGATTGGCTGGAACGATCTGCCGCCGCATTTTGCAAAATTGAGCCCGGTGAAGTGACCCAAAACCTTTTGGATTTCCGCGCCCCGAGCTATTGTTTTGATGTGCTACAAGGGTTGACCTATCAAATCGATCCAACACAGCCCCCCCGTTATAACGTGGATGGGGAATTGATGAATCCGCAGGCCCAACGCGTTTCTGATATTCGGTATCACGGCACCTTGATTGAGCCGGACCAACATTTCTTGGTTGTCAGCAATTCTTATCGTGCGGGTGGCGGTGGCAAATTTCAGTCAGCGATCAGCGCAAAGTTGATCGGGAATATCCCAACCAATAGCCGGGACATCCTGATCGACTATATCCGCGACCGCCCGTCGATCACCCCTCATGCGCCGCAGATCTGGCGGTTCGCCCCCCTTCCCAACACCAAGGCGGTTTTCCGCACGGGTCCCGGCGCCTGTGCCCATACCTATCCAGCCCATTCGCGTCATCTGGGCACTGGGCTAAACGGGTTTGAGATGTTTGAACTGGATTTCGATCCCTCATAATGCCAAGCATAGCGCGATTTTTAACCAAACCGGATCCGCCATGTTTCGCTTATTGTTGTCACTGATCATATTCGCCCTTCTCGCGGCCTATCTCACCAAACCTTCTGAGGAAAACCTTGAGGCGCAAATCGGAACGTTGCTGCAAAAGGCGGTTCAAGACGGTCAATTGGATCAAGTGTCTGACCCCGCGGCGCTGCTGCTATTGGCTGCCTGTAAATCGGATGCAAATGCCTGCGCCCGGTTGGCGCGATCTGCGATGGATGTGACCTATCAGGATCGCCATGTGTTTTTGCAGGTTGATGCATCCGGATTTGGCCGCGAAATGACCTGTTATGGCGTCTATACCAAACTGATTTGCCCCGGCGGCCGTTAGATATCATCTGCAACTAGGCTTGCGCCACAGCACGATGGGGCCTATATGAGCGGTGAGAGGTTGGCGCGGGCGAGCGCCTCGCCAACCTGGTCAGGTCCGGAAGGAAGCAGCCACAACGAGCCCCGCTTGGGTCGATGTCCAGCCTCTCACCTAACACTTGCCCCGAGGAGGTCATACATGAAGATTGTAGTATCCTTCCGGGCGCGTTTGGCCTGAGCCATCCGACGCCCGACCGTGATGAACGCTGTTTTCCTGCGAAAACAGGACTTTTCCACGTGTATCGGGATTTAGAACATTGACTGACACGACTTTAGACGACCTTGGATGGTCGCCCCATTTTTCACGCCAATTGACGGATGACGACATTGGTGAACCTGCACGCGTATCCGCCGTGCATAGATCCATCATCGAGGCCATCACCCCGCGCCGGACCCTCAAACTATCCATGCCAGAATCAGCCGGAAACTACGCCGTTGGCGATTGGGTTTTGGCCGATGCGGGCACTGCGACACGCAGATTGGACCGGCTGACCGAATTGTCACGCCGGGCCGCCGGAGAAGTGGCCTATACGCAATTGATCGCCGCCAATGTCGACACATTGGGGATCGTCACCAGCTGCAATGCGGATTTCAACATCGCCCGGCTGGAACGGTATTTAGCGCTGGCCGAAACCGGCGGCTGTTTGCCGTTGATTATCCTGACCAAGGCCGATCAATGCGACGATCCAACTTCCTTTGTGCGTCAGGCCGAACGCCTGTCACCGCTGATCACCGCCATCGCGCTGAATGCCAAAGACGTTGAGGATGCCGAACTATTGGCGCCGTGGTGTTCAAACGGCAAAACGCTGGCTTTGGTTGGGTCATCCGGTGTGGGAAAAACCACGTTGCAAAACCGCCTGACCGGGGTGGTTCATGCCACGGCGGACATTCGACAGGATGACGCCAAAGGCCGCCACACCACCACCGCGCGGTTTTTGCGTAAAACCCAAACCGGGGGGTGGCTGATTGACACGCCCGGCATGCGCGAATTGCGTCTGACGGACGCGTCGGAGGGCATCGATCAGGTGTTTTCCGATCTGGCCGAACTGGCCACCGAATGCAAATTCAACGATTGCGCTCATGAAAGCGAACCGGGCTGTGCCATTCGCGCGGCCATCGCATCCGGGGACTTGGACCCGGATCGATTAGAACGGTGGCAAAAGCTAGAAGCAGAAGACCGCCATAACAGCGCAACAATCGCCCAAAAACACGCCCGCGCCCGTCAAACTGAGAAAAAATACGATCAGGGACGTGCCAAAGGGCGCCAGAAACGCGGGAACTGATTAACCTTCCTTAACGGCAGAACAGAACGGCTGCGCAGAAATGCGTGGCCGTTTTTTGTTATTTCACAACCACTTACCGACCACCCGTCACAATTCCGTTTCACCGCGGTTACAAACACTTCAAGCGCATGTAGCAAATGTGTCGTCTTCCTTCATTAATCGGCTGCCATTGGCGCTGCTTCAAGCAGGGCCTGTGACAAATCAACAAGGAAACATAGCATGACTGCTCGTACCTTCGCCCTTGGCGCTGCCCTGTCTTTTGTGGCTGGCGCTGCATTTGCGGAAACTGAAATCACTTGGTGGCACGCAATGTCCGGCCAGCTGGGTGAAACCGTAAACCAGATCGCTGCCGATTTTAACGCATCACAAGACGAATATTCGATCGTTCCTGTGTTCAAAGGCACATACGAAGAAACCCTGACAGCTGGCATCGCGGCGTTCCGCGCCGGTGAACAGCCAAACATCATGCAGGTTTTTGATGCAGGCGCGGCCACTGTGATCGCAGCCCAAGGCGCAACTGTCCCGGTTCAGGACCTGCTGTCTGACAACGGCTATGACTTTGACATCAATGACTACATTGCCGGCGTGCGTTATTTCTACGCAGACGCTGATGGCAAAATGATCGGCATGCCGTTCAACTCGTCCACGCCGATCCTGTACTACAACCAGGACGCGCTGGATGCAGCCGGCGTCACAGCGCCCGTCACATGGGAAGAATTCCAAACTGTCACGGCGCCAGCCCTGAAAGACGCGGGATATACCCCCTTGTCTCAGTCGCACATGCCTTGGATTTTCACCGAAAACTTCTTTTCGCGTCACAACCTGCAATTTGCGACCAACAATAACGGTTATGATGGTGCAGACGCACAAATCCTGATCAACCAGCCAGAAATCCGCGACCATTTCACAGCGTTCAAAGGCTGGGTCGACACGGGTCTGGCAGGCTATTACGGCACCGGCTGGGGCGACAATGCGACACCATTTGAAAACGGTGAAGTTGCTATGTGGCTTGGCTCTTCTGGGTCTTTTGGTGGCCTGGTACAAAAGGTCGACTTCCCATTCTCAGCGACGCTTCTGCCCTATTGGGAAGGTGTGACAACGCAACCAACCCAAACATTTATCGGTGGCGCGGCTCTGTTTGCGATGTCCGGTAAATCAGCCGAAGAAAACGCCGCAACCGCTGCTTTCTTTAGCTTTCTGACATCCGAGGATGTTCAGTATCAGTGGCACCAGTCCACAGGTTACGTGCCAATCACCAACGCCGCCTATGACACAGCTAAGGCAGACGGCCACTATGACCGTTTCCCCGCTGCCGAAGTGGGCATTCAGCAGCTTTCTTTGGAAGCAGGCGAATGGACCCGCGGATATCGCATGGGGTTCTACGTGCAAATCCGCGACGTGATGAACCGTGAATACGGCCGCATCATGACCGGTGAAACCTCGGTTGAGGATGCATTCGCCAACATCGAAACCGAAGCTAACGCCCTGTTGGCCCGTTTCGCTCAGACACAAAACTAAGATCTGAAACATCCGGAACTGGCGGCCGCCCAAACGGTCGCCAGTTTTTATTTTAGGAGACCAAAATGAAGCGCGCCGGATTTGCCAGCCCTTGGATGCCGTTCCTTCTGCTGCTGCCTCAACTTTCTATCATCGTCGTCTTTTTCTACTGGCCCGCACTTGAGGCGATTAGAACGTCGTTTTACCTAGAGGACCCGTTTGGGTTCGGCTCAACCTTTGTGGGTTGGGAAAACTATTGGCAGCTGTTTTCATCCTCTGAATATATGCGCGTGGCGCGGTTCACTTTGGTCTTTACGGTGCTTGTCACGTTCCTGTCGCTGGGTCTGGCCCTGTTGCTGGCCGCCAAAGCCGACAAAGTCATTCGCGGCGCCAGCACCTATAAAACGCTGTTGATGTGGGTCTATGCCATCGCCCCCCCTGTTGCGGGATTTCTGGGCGTGATGTTCACCCATCAGCGATTTGGCCAATTCACGGATTTAGCTGCGTTTTTTGGCTATGATTACGTGGTTGGTGTGAATTTCAACGACACGGCCTTTGCGATGATCCTAACCGCCGTTTGGAAACAGGTGCCGGTGAATTTCATCTTTTTCCTGTCAGGGCTGCAAAGCGTGCCCAGAGCCGTCCAAGAAGCCGCGATGATCGACAACCGTTCCAGCGCCAGCCGGTTCTGGACCGTGACCTTTCCGCTGCTGGCCCCAACCGGTTTTTTCCTGCTGATCACCAACATCACCTACGCACTGTTTGACACATTTGGCATCGTCGACACGATCGTGCGTGGTGAACCCGGAAACAACCCCATGACCCTTGTTTATAAGGTATATGTGGACGGGTTCCGTGGCAGCGATCTGGGCGGTTCTTCGGCGCAATCCGTGATCCTGATGGTGCTGGTTCTGGCGCTGACCATTTTCCAATTCCGCCTGATCGACCGGCGAATTCACTATACATAAGGGCGTCCAAATGACACGCAAACCTTTCAAATGGAGCGTCGCCATGGATCACACGATCCTGATTTTGGGCGCAATATTCATGGTCGGACCGGTGCTGCTGGTTTTTCTGACCTCAAGCTATGACGACGTTGAGATCGCCAAAACCGGCCTGCAATTTGGCTGGGGCGACAAATTCGTGCAAAACTGGAACAACGCCCTGAACGAAACCTCTGGCTTTACCGGCACGATCAATGGCTGGGTGATGCTGAAAAATTCGTTCATTTTGGGCATCGGCTTTGCGCTGGGTAAAATCGTGATTTCAATGATGGCCGCCTATGCCATCGTCTATTTTCGGTTCCGCTTTGCCGTGCCTGCATTTTGGGTGATCTTTACCACGCTGCTGCTACCGCTAGAGGTACGCATCCTGCCATCCTATGAAATCACCCAACAAATGGGTCTGGTGAACACCTATACCGGCCTGATCATCCCTTTGATCGCCTCGGCCACCGGCACGTTTTTCTTTCGTCAGTTTTTCCGTTCTATCCCAGAAGAGCTGGTCGAAGCGGCCCGGATTGATGGCGCAGGTCCGGTGAAATTTTTCATTGACATCATCGTGCCGCTGTCGCGCACCATGATTGCGGCGATTTTCATCATCATGTTTGTTTACGGCTGGAACCAATACCTTTGGCCGACCCTGATCACCACCGAAGAAGGCCTGTTCACGCTGGTCCGTGGGATCAAACAAATCATGTTCTCATTCACAGATGGCAACACCATCCCGGAATTTGGCGTCGCCATGGCCCTGGCCATTTTGGCAATGCTGCCCCCGGTGTTGATCGTCATCTTTTTCCAGTCCTGGTTCGTAAAGGGCCTGGTCGATTCCGACAAATAGAGGCTCTGATGGCCAACGTATCCTTATCCGAAATCCGCAAAATCTATCCCAATGGCGCCGAAGCCCTGACCCCGTCCAGTTTTGACATCGCCGATGGCGAATTTGTCGTGCTGGTCGGCCCGTCCGGCTGTGGCAAATCCACGTTGCTGCGCATGATCGCCGGCCTAGAAGACATCACCGAAGGCACATTGCGCATCGCAGATCGCGAAATGAACGGCGTCGATCCGGCGGACCGCAACATCGCGATGGTGTTCCAGAATTACGCGCTTTATCCGCATATGAGCGTCTATAAAAACATGGCCTATGGCCTGCGCAATCGTGGCACATCCAAATCTGACATCGACGCGGCCGTGCGCAAGGCCGCTGATCTGTTGAACTTGGACGAATTTCTGGATCGCAAGCCGTCGCAATTGTCCGGTGGCCAGCGTCAGCGCGTCGCCATGGGGCGCGCCATCGTGCGTTCGCCTGCCCTGTTCCTGTTTGATGAACCCCTGTCGAATTTGGACGCCAAATTGCGCAACCAGATGCGGATCGAAATCCGCCGCCTGCAGCGCGAATTGGGCACCACATCCGTGTATGTCACCCATGACCAAGTCGAGGCGATGACCATGGCCGACCGGATTGTGGTTCTGTCCAAAGGCCGCATCGAACAGATCGGCACGCCCCAGGAAATCTATCATTCCCCGGCCACCACCTTTGTTGCCAACTTTATGGGTGCCCCCCCCATGAACCTGCTGGATTGCGCTGTCACCAACGGCCACGTCACATTGCAGGACACCCCCATAACCGGGCTACAACGCCCTGACTTATCTGGAAAATTCACGCTGGGCGTGCGTGCGGAAACGGTCCAATTGACCAACGAAACCAATCCGCTTTGCGTGCCCTTTACCTTGGACTACGTCGAAGAATTGGGCGCAATGCGTCTGATCCATGGCCAGATGGCCGGTGCGAATTTCACCGTGTTGATGCCCCATGATGCGGCCCTGCCCTCGGGTGAACTCTTTGTTCAATTGTCAGAACGCGATTTGCATTTCTTTGATGCAGAAACAGGTCAACGGGTGACAGCATGAAGCTTTACGAAACGGCCACCTGCCCCCAATTACCCCCCGTCACTGCGACACAAAAGGCCGACATTCTGGCCGCCGACCGCACAGCCGAAATTCACCGATCCCTGTTCATTCGTGTCGAGGCGTTGAACTGTCTGGAAACCGGTGGGCGTGCCGACAAAGCGGTATTGCAAAACAGCCTGAACATCGCCGCATGGAATGTTGAAAGGTGCCTCAACCCATTGGGAACCGCGGACCTGTTGCGCGCTCAAAACCCAGATGTTGTCTTGTTGTCAGAAATGGACAACGGCATGGCCCGCACCGGTCAACGCAACACAATCGCCGAGGTCGCCGACGCATTGGGCATGCAATACACCTACGGCGTTGAGTTTTTCGAAATGGGTTTGGGCGGACCGACCGAACGCCCTTATTGTGCTGACGATTTCAACGCGCTGGGATTTCACGGAAACGGGATATTATCCCGCGTGACCCCCGACGCGGTGGCGTTAATCCGACTTGACGATCACGGTCATTGGTTTTGCTCAGATACCGGTGCGGACCTGGATCAACCGCGCATTGGCGGACGCATGGCAGTGGCGGCAATTTTGCCCTGCGACGCCGGAAAAATCTGCGTGGTTTCCACCCATTTCGAAAGCAATTCTGGCGCCGCAGGACGCCAAAGCCAAATGGATAGGCTGATGGCGGCGATTGACGCCTTTGCGCCGGGATTGCCGGTGGTGATCGGGGGGGATCTGAACACTGGAAACCACCTGCCAAATGCGGACTGGACCCAGGAAACCCTGTTTGCCGCGGCACAGCGCCATGGCTATGACTGGCAGGCCAATGCGGACGGGATGACCACCCGCAAAAGCCTGCTGACATTGCATCCAGATCGCGCAATGAAGCTCGATTGGTTTGCCATCCGGGGCGGCACAATGACCCCCACATCGATCATCCCAGCGCTCGAACCCGATGGCACACCGTTATCGGATCACGAGCTGATCTGCGCATATTATAACGTCGCGGATTAGGCCGCCTTTGCGTCCAAGCTTTGCATTACGGTTTGCAGGGCAACGCGGTGCGGGCTGACATCTGCTTGGGCGGCGTTGGACAGGATTCCGTCCATCGTCGCATCCAAGGTTTCAAGCCGCTGCGCAACCCACGGCGCCTGATCAGAAATTTGCAGAATTTCGGTTGCCACGTTGATGATCCCGCCACCATTTGCAACAAAATCAGGCGCATAGAGAATCCCACGCGCATGCAGCTGATCTGCCTGTTCATCGGTGGCCAGCTGGTTGTTTGCACCGCCCGCAACCACCGTTACACGCAGCTTTTCGACAATGTCTGCCGTCAGAATGCCACCAATCGCGCAGGGCGCAAACACATCAGCGGCCACAGAATAAATGTCATCCAAACCCACGGCGACCGCCCCGAATTCATCAACCGCGTGCTGAATTGTGGGGGCGTTGACGTCGGTCACGCTTAGTTTTGCGCCCGCGTTATGCAGCAATCGACACAGGTGAAACCCGACATTGCCCAACCCCTGAACCGCAACATGAACATCGGTCAAATCTGCGCTGCCCATTTTGTGACGGCGTGTGGTTTTAACCGCGTTGAAAATACCCGCGGCAGTGATGGGGGATGGATCGCCGCTGGCGAAATCACCATCCGCCAACCCCGCCACAAATTTGGTTTTGGTGGCCAAAACCGCCATATCGGCCGGCGACATTCCCATATCTTCGGCGGTCCAATATTGGCCCTGCAACGTGTCAATCGCGGCCCCAAAGGATTGCAACAATTCCGGCGTTTTTTGGGTATGGGGATCGCCGATGATGACAGCTTTGCCGCCGCCCAGTGGCAGGCCCGCCGCGGCATTTTTATAGGTCATGCCTTCGGACAGTCGCAGCACATCGGTCAATGCATCGTCCAGGGCCGCATAGGGGCGCATCCGCAATCCACCCGCCGCCGGGCCAAGCTGGGTTGAATGCAGGGCAATCAGCCCCGTCAAGCCAACCTGTTCCTCAACGACCTGATAGACCTGTTCATGACTTTGAATATTGAGCTTTGTAATGTTCATCTGGGACCTCCGTTAAAACGAGTTTAATCGAGGGTCAGGATCATTTATCGGCGTTTTTTGTTGAAAAAATACCCAAAGTTGGTGATAATCCAAAGCCATCGCATAAATGTTGGTGAAAAATGGACGACTACGATCAAAAAATTCTGCGGATTCTACAAGAAGAAGGCCGCATCAAGATCGGTGAATTGGCAGATCGGGTCGGACTAACCGCAACGCCCTGTGCGCGCCGGGTTGCCATGTTAGAGACCAATGAAATCATCACGGGCTACGGCGCTGACGTGTCTCAGGACAAACTAGGCCTGCCGGTTACAGCGTTCATTTCCGTGCGGTTGGATCGACAATCGGCAGATGTCGTTCAATCCTTTGAACGCGCAATTTCGGTGTTTGACGAAGTGATGGAATGCCATTTAATGAGCGGCGTTGGTGACATTTTACTAAAGGTCGTCGCCAAGGATCTAGCCGGGTTCAATGATTTTCTGGAACATCGTTTGATGCGCGTTCAGGGCATCAATTCCATGAGCACAAGCTTTGCCTTGCGGGCCATGATCAAACGCAAAGCCCTGCCAAGGGTGTAAAAACGCTTAGTTTCCAGAACTGTTGCGCATTTCCAGTCGTTCTAGATTGACGATTGTCGACAACATCAATCTGTCCTGGCTCCAGCCGCTGGCAGGTTGGGCAATGATCGTCATTGTGGTCACCGACACCATCACCGACAGCATCAAAACCAAGGTCACAGCGCCGCCCGGATTGCGGGTCAAGGCCAGCATCGACAACACCCGACGTTTAAGAAAGCTTTTGGAGCCATGGCCTCGTGTGCTTTGATCGAGATGCGCAAAAGGCACGCTGTGTGACATCAGCTGGTTCCGGCGGTGGCCCAAACTTGCGCGGCAGACACGCAGCAGACAATCGCAATATTCTTTGACCGAGAACGGCTTATGCGACAGCACCTGTTGATCACAGGCCAGTTCACGGAACTTTTCCACCTCGCGTTTCATCAGCGAAAATGCCGGGTTCCAGAAAAACACAGGGCGCAGCGTTTCAAGGATGATTTCCCACGCCAAATCCCGTTGCCGGACATGTTGCAATTCGTGACTGACGGCCACACGGGCATCGTTTGATTGCGCCAGAATGGTCGTCGGAAGCACCACATAATGGCGCCACAGCCCACGGGTGGAAAATGGCACACCAATTTCATGCGTGACTCGCACATCCACATGACCATGGCGACGCAGAACATAGGCCCGCGAAATCAAGCGGCTAATCTTGCACGCATTAAATAGGGTTTTGGCCATGCAATAACCAAAGCCAAGCACCCCAACGCCCACAATCATCTGAGCAAGCGGGGTAGACATCGTCATGATATCTTGGGTCAGTTCACTGCGCAGCATCAGCAATTTCTGGAACTGCGTTGGCGCAAGGGCGATATTGCCGTTCAGATATTGGGACACAACAAAATCAGAGAGATTGAACGTTGTCGTTGACCCAAGCAGGCCAGATTGACGAAGGGTTTCAAACCCAAACAGGATAACCGGCGTAAGGGCCACCGTTAGAAGCACCGCATAGAGCATTTGAAGTTGCGCCAGAAACGCATGTTTCAATCGCGATTTTGCCAACAGGTGTTTGGTTCCAAACCAAATGACCGCTGCAAATATCAGCACGATATTCACATCCAGATAGACGCTCAGCAAACTCTCAATGATCATGGTCGGTCAATCTCCTATCCAGAAGCGCCCGTATCTCCTCTAATGTCTCTTCGGACATTCCTTGATCGTCTACCAAACGTGCCACCAATGATGCCGGGGTTCCGTCAAACAATTTATCTGACAGATCACGCAATGTGCGCGACTGATATTCATTTTTCGCCAATGCAGGGCGATAGATGAACGTTTTCCCGTCCTTTTCGCTGGTGACAAATTCCTTTTGTTCCATGATGCGCAGGATCGTGGCGGCAGACGTATAAGCAAGATTGCGTTCCGGGGCCAATCGCGCGAGCACATCGCGCACGGACCCCTGCCCCAAGGCCCACAGTTCAGTCATGAACTCCAGTTCAACCTCGGTTAAAAACTCACTCTTACGCTTGGTCCGCATTATCTGTCCCGTCATCACTTATTCTGCTCGTCCCCACTATTCTTTTAATACGAAAACTTTCGTTTTTCCAGAATTTTGCGTTTTACACTTTAAAGAAGCAGAAAACGCCCCAACAGATGCTGATCCCCAGTGGTGCCCAAAGCGGCATTCCAAAGAACAACAACCACGCCAGAAAGATATAAGCCGTGCCCAGCAGCGACAGGAAGAGCCGGTCGCCGCGGGTGGTGGTCAGGCCCAGCGCGCCTTTGCGTTCTGACGTGCCGGGATAGCGGATTTCGATCATGGTGATAATCGCCATTGCGGTGAAAATCCCGATGAAAAACAACGCGGTCGGCCACGTCCATGCCATCCAGTTAAACATATCAAACCCTTCCCAGGGCAAAGCCCTTGGCGATGTAGTTGCGCACGAAATAGATCACAATCGCGCCCGGAATAATGGTGAGCGTCCCCGCCGCAGCCAACAGGCCCAGCTCATATCCAGCAGAGGACGCGGTTTTGGTCATGGTGGCGGCAATCGGCTTGGCCTCCACGGCTGTCAGTGTCTTGGCCAACAGCAATTCGACCCACGAAAACATGAAGCAAAAGAACGCCGCAACGCCAACACCTGCCTTGATTGACGGCAAAAATATCGTCGCAAAGAATCGGGGGAAGGAATAGCCGTCCACATAGGCGGTTTCGTCCAATTCCTTGGGCACGCCGCCCATAAAGCCCTCAAGGATCCAGACCGCCAGCGGGATGTTGAACAAGGCATGCGCCAAGGCCACCGCCAGATGCGTGTCAAACAATCCCACAGCCGAATAGAGCTGAAAGAAAGGCAACGCAAACACCGCCGCCGGGGCCATCCGGTTGGTCAGCAGCCAAAAGAACAATGTTTTGTCGCCCAGAAACCGATAGCGTGAAAATGCATAGGCGGCTGGCAGGGCAACTGCGATCGAAATCACCGTGTTCAGCGACACATAAATGATCGAGTTGATATAGCCCCAATACCACGTTGGATCGGTAAAGATAGTGACGTAATTGTCGATCGTGAATGTCTGCGGGAACAGCGAAAACCCAGACAGGATTTCGTTGGTTGTCTTAAAGCTCATGGCGACAAGCCAATAGATCGGCAACAGCAGAAACAGGATATAAAAGATCGGGATCAGACTACGCTTCTTCATTGGTCGTCATCCTTGGTCATAAGTGTGTAGAACAGCCAGCTGACAAGCAGCGTAATGGCAAAGTAGATCAGCGACATCGCCGCAGCCGGACCCAGATCGAACTGACCCAAGGCGATTTTCACCAGATCAATCGACAGCAATGTGGTCGAATTGCCCGGCCCACCGCCGGTCAGAACAAAGGGTTCGGTGTAGATGTTGAAACTGTCCATGAACCGCAACAGGATCGCGATGGTCAGCACCTGTTTCATTTTCGGCAATTGGATATACCTGAACACAGACCAGTTGGATGCGCCGTCGATTTTGGCGGCTTGGTAATAGGCGTCCGGGATGGACACCAAACCGGCATATGACAGCAACACCACCAGCGACGTCCAGTGCCAGACATCCATGGTCACAATGGTCGCCCAGGCGGCCAGCGGGTTCTGGGTCATGTCATAATCGATGCCCAGCGTGTGGTTCATCAGATACCCCAGCAACCCAATGTCAGGCAGCGCAAAGATATTCCACATCGCACCGACAACGTTCCACGGGATCAGCATCGGCAATGCCATCAGGATCAAACAAACCGGCACCCAAAATCCCTGACGGGGCATGGACAGCGCAATGATGATCCCCAGCGGGATTTCGATCGCCAGAATGATGCCGGTGAACAGGAACTGACGCCCCAATGCGGCGTGGAACCGGTCTGAATTCAGCAATTCTTCGAACCAGCGCAGGCCTTCCCAGAAAAACACGTTGTTGCCGAAGGTTTCCTGCACGGAATAATTCACCACGGTCATCATTGGGATCAGCGCATTGAACGCGACCAAGATCAGCACCGGCAGGACAAAGAACCATGCCTTTTGGTTTTGAGTTTTCATTGGCCTGCCTCCTGATTGGCTTGGCTCGCCAGCCATCCCCCGCGATAAAGCCGGGTCTGGGATGTTTTGAAGTTAAGATGCACAGCGTCGCCCGGATTGGGGGCCGCGCCATTTGTGACGGCCTTGACGGGAACGTCACCGACCATCGCTTCGACGACGTTGTGACGACCGACATCGGCCACTTTGTGTACGGTTGCGGGCAGGCCTGCATCAGACAGCGATACAAATTCAGGACGCACTCCGATTTGCGGCGCGCCATCATGGTCCAGCATCGGTCCTTCCAATGGCACATGATTGCCTTGGAAAAAGGCGCCACCGTCGCGCAATTCAACATCCAGAACGTTCATGCCGGGCGATCCGATGAAATGCCCCACAAAGGTATGCGCGGGCCGATCAAACAGCTCAACCGGGGTGCCGATTTGGACGATTTCACCGTCTTGCATCACCACCACCTGATCCGCAAATGTCAGCGCTTCGGTCTGATCGTGGGTCACGTAGATCATCGTGGCGCGCACTTTTTGATGCAGTTCCTTTAGCTTGGATCGTAGTTTCCATTTCAGATGCGGATCGATCACTGTCAGCGGTTCATCAAACATCACGACATTCACGTCGTCGCGCACCAATCCACGCCCCATTGAAATTTTCTGTTTGTTATCAGGCGACAGACCGGCGGCACGGGTGCCCAGCATGTCGGTCACTTCTAACATTTCTGCGATTTCGGTGACGCGGGTTTTGATCGTTGCCTCATCCACACCGCGATTGCGCAACGGAAAGGCCAGATTGTCGTAAACGCTCATCGTGTCGTAGATGACCGGGAACTGAAAAACCTGCGCAATGTTGCGCTGATCCGGGGGCAACGCAGTCACCTCCTGGCCGTCAAACAGGATCTGGCCTTCTGACGGGACCAGTAGGCCTGAAATGATGTTCAGCAACGTGGATTTGCCGCATCCAGATGGACCAAGCAGCGCATAAGCGCCCCCATCGGACCAATCCAGATCGATTTCCTTTAGCGCGTAATCCGCCGGTGATTTCGGGTTGGGCATATAGGAATGCCGCAATTTGGATAGGGTGATCTTAGCCATCAGAGAGTCTCTCCTGTGACGCGGGTGCCATCGGGGGCAAAGTAGAAACAGGCCGTCGGATCGAGGTAAAACGGGTGATCTTCGCCGGTTTCATACGGATGCACGCCGTGGGACAACGAAACCCAAGCGTCATCCGCCATTTGGAAATGGGCCGAACTTTCGGACCCGGATAATTCTGTCACCAACACATGCCCATTCAGCGCGACGATGTTGACGTCCGTTGGCACGGGCGTGACGTGGTGCGGGCGCACGGCCATGGCATATTCGCCATCTGACAGGGTCCGGGCTGCGCCAGTGGCATCCCAAGACACCTGCCCCATGATGATCCGGTCGCCTTGTTTGACGACCTTGGCCACGTTGATCGGCGGGTCGGAAAACACGCTGGCGGCCAACAGGGAACCAGGGCGGCGGTAAATTTCGGCGGTGGGACCGAACTGGGTGACAACGCCGTCATCCATCAGCCCCGTATAGCCGCCCAGCAACAGCGCCTCTTCGGGTTCGGATGTGGCGTAAACCACTACCGCGCCGCGGCCTTTGAACAATTCGGGCAGCTGTTCGCGCAATTCTTCGCGCAGTTTGTAGTCCAGATTGGCCAGCGGTTCGTCCAGAAACACCGCGCGGCTTTCTTTGGCAATCGCCCGCGCCAAGGCGGTCCGCTGCTGCTGCCCACCCGACAATTCATGCGGGCGCCGGTTCAGCATCGGGCGCAATTGCAAAATATCCGCCGCCTCTTCGACACGGCCTTGGATTTCAGATTTGGCCATTCCGGCCACTTTCAGCGGCGACGCGATGTTGTCGTAAACGCTCATATGCGCGTAGTTTACGAAAAACTGATGCACGAGGCTGATGTTGCGTTTTTGGGTGCTCAGCGCGGTAACGTCCTGACCATCCATGAAAATCTGGCCGTCAGCGATGGGATCCAGCCCAGCCATCATTTTAATCAGGGACGTTTTACCTGCGCCGGTCTGGCCTAGCAAAACATTGAAGTGGCCGGTCTCCAGTTCAAGCGTGGTCGGCTTGATATGGACCTGGCCTGCGACATGTTTGGTGATGTTTTTTACGTGCAGTGACATGGGAACCTTTGCGTGACCTGTTGCGGTCGCGTGCATGATCTGGCCGACTTTGCGGCGGTTGTGGCTGGGGCCGCTAAGCCCCAGCCGATGTCGGCGCAGGAAGAAATACGCCGATCAGGGAAGGTTACTCTGACGCCCAGCGGGCAACGAGTTCGTCATAGTTGACGGTTTCACCTTGCGGTTTTTCGTTATCCAACGGGGGTTTAGCGCCACCGTTTTCATACCAATATTCCGCAGTCTGCTCTTCGTTCAGACGTGGACCACAGCCGCCATAGACATTGGCTGCTTCGTCCGCGGCCTGCATACGGGACATGGTGATGTCCATTTCTTCGGCCAGACGATCCATGGCTTCTTGGGGGGTAAACGCCCCAGAGTTCACGTCGCCAATCTGCTGCCACCAAATCTGGGCCAGCTTTGGATAATCAGGCACGTTCACGCCAGTTGGCGACCACGCAACCCGATCCGGGGACCGATAGAATTCAACCAAGCCGCCCAGACGCGGTGCACGTTCGGTAAAGCTTTCGTGGTTGATTGTGGAATCCCGGATAAAGGTCAGACCAATATGGGATTTTTTCACGTCCACAGTTTTGGACACCACGAATTGCGCATAAAGCCAAGCCGCCTGAGCACGATCCAGTGGGGTCGAATTCAGAATGGTCCAGGATCCAACATCCTGATAGCCAACTTTTTGGCCTTCTTGCCAATAGGGGCCATGCGGGGATGGGGCCATGCGCCACAATGGATTGCCTTCTTCGTCCACTGTGTTGTTACCGGCGGATTGCGGGGCAACCATGTCAGCGGTGAACGCTGTGTACCAGAAAATCTGCTGGGCGACATTGCCCTGCGCCAATGCTGGCAATGACTGATAAAAGTCATAAGACGCCGCACCCGGAGGTGCATAAGCGCGCAGCCATTCGTCCCATTTGCGGATCGCATAAACCGCAGCTGGACCATTGGCAGCCCCACCACGGGTCACGGATGCGCCCACGGGGTTACAGGTGCCTTCTTCCATACGGATGCCCCATTCGTCGATTGGCACACCATTTGGTTCACCAACAGACCCAGCACCGGCCATAGACAGCCACGCATCGGTCATCCGCCAGCCAAGGTCAGGCGCACGTTTGCCGTAATCCATGTGACCATAGATCGCGGTGCCGTCGATTTCCTGAACATGCACGCTAAAGAATTCAGCGATATCTTCGTAGGCGGACCAGTTTACCGGCACACCCAGATCATATCCGTAGATTTCGCGGAACTGCGCCTGCAGGTCTTCCCGGTCGAACCAATCTTTGCGGAACCAATACAGGTTGGCAAATTGCTGATCCGGCATCTGGTACAGATCGCCATCCGGTCCAGTGGTGAACTGAATGCCCATAAAGTCAGCCAGATCCAGCCCCGGATTGGTCACAGCCGCCCCTTCGCCCGCCATAAAGTCGGTCAGGTTACGCGCCAATTGCAGGCGTGAATGGGTGCCGATCAGGTCACTGTCGTTGACATAGGCGTCATAAAGATTCCGCCCGGTCTGCATTTGTGTTTGCACAGCCTGAACAACTTCGCCTTCGCCTAGGATCTGATGGTTCACCTTAATGCCGGTGATCTCTTCAAATGCCTGTGCCAGCACTTCGCTTTCGTAGCTATGTGTTGGAATGCCTTCGGACAGAACGTTGATTTCCATCCCAGCATAGGGCTGCGCGGCTTGGATGAACCACTGCATTTCTGCCATCTGTTCGTCTTTGGTCAACGTCGATGGCTGGAATTCCTGATCAATCCAGCGTGTCGCTGCGGCTTCGTCAGCCATAGCGCTATTGGACCCCGCAATCACGGCAGACGCCGCCACTGCGGAGAGAAGATACTTACGCATCTCGTCTCCTCCCTAGAGATTTTGGTAATCGGATTTACCGATGCCCTAATGTCATCGGCAAAGGCCCCATCTGTCAAACTAATTCTTTAGTAGTTAAGTAATATGCGCCTACACAACTGAAAATAAACAGTAATAATTGGTCTCATTTTTGCTTTGGCTTTTGGTTTTGCCATGATGCCGCCGTTTTGCGCGCCGCTTGGACGATAAAAATTCACATTTTCGTTAACTCAATTTCGCTTGCGAGAATCACCTTACTGCACGACCGTACAGCAACGACTTTTAGGATCGACATGCCCCAGACCACGCCAAAATTCAGCCGTGTCCCGGCGCAGGAACGCCGCCGTGACCTGATCGAAGCCACATTGCGCGTGGTTGCCAATCGTGGCGTAGAGGCAGCAACAGTGCGCACCATTTCACAAGAGGCAGGCGTTTCCTTTAGTTTGATCCGGCATCATTTCACCACCAAAGAGGACCTGCTATGTGCCGCGTTTGAACATCACATGCGCAGCTTGACCCATCTCAGCACGACCCCGGATTTGACCCAAGACCTGCCCCCGTTGCAAATGTTGGCACGGTTCATCACCAGCACCTTATCTCCGCCCGTGATGTCCCCTGATGCGGCGCAAATCTGGGCCGGGTTCATCCAGATGGTACCACGCGACCACGCAATGCGGCAGGTTCACCAAAATCAATATCAGGCCTATCACCAAGAACTGGAAATGTTGATCAAACCGATCCTGATCGCCGCGGGGCGCGATGCAGATGACAATGAAATTCACCATCTCGCCCTTGCTTGCAACGCCGTTTTAGACGGGCTCTGGCTTGAGGGATCGATGCTGCCGGACCTGCTGGATCATCCAACCCTCGTCATGATCGCCACCCGTTCGATCCACGCCATCCTTGGCCTTGCCCATCCTCAAACTCACAAGGATCCCGCCGCATGAAATATGCCCCAATCACTGAAAGGCTGGCCAATTTGGGCGGCGCCAAATGGGAAGTGTACAATCACGCCCGCATTCTGAAAAACCAAGGTCACGACATCATTGACCTGACCATTGGCGAACCAGATGTCCCCGCCCCGGCCAATTTGATAGAGGCAACAATCCAAAGCCTGAACGCCGGTCGCACCCGATATTCAAACGGCCGCGGAGAAGACAATATGCGCAATGCATTGGCGCAAAAATACACCGCTCGCTCTGGCCGGGCGATTTCACCGGCGCAGTTTTTATGTCTGCCAGGCACGCAAACCGCGCTTTATGTTGCGATGATGGGTCTGGTCAGTCACGGCGACGAGGTGCTTGTTGGCGATCCGATGTATGCCACCTACGAAGGCGTCATTGCCGCGACCGGCGCGCGCGCCGTACCCGTTCCGTTGCGGGCCGAGAACGGGTTTCGTTTGGCTGCAGACGATATCGCCGCGCGGATCACCGCCAAAACACGCGTTATTTTCCTGAACACACCCCACAATCCCACGGGGTCCATTTTAACGGCCAGTGACATCGACGCCATTGGTGCGCTCGCCCAGAAACACGATTTGTGGATCCTATCCGACGAAGTTTACGAAGACCTGATTTTTGACAACGCGACATTTCAGTCTCCTTTGGATCGCGATGATCTGCAGGATCGTGTGATTGCCGTTTCTTCGATCTCTAAGAGCCACGCCGCCCCCGGTTTCAGAAGCGGCTGGTGCGTTGGCCCCGCGACCTTTGTTGACCGGGTGCTGCCGGTGGCGGAAACGATGCTCTTTGGAAACCAGCCATTTTTGGCGGATGCAACGGCGCAGGTTCTGTCAACTCCGTCAGAGGTGGCAATTGGCATGCGCCAGCGATTTGCCCAGCGCGCAAACACAGTGCAGCGCCGTTTAGACGGGTCTTTTGGCATGCATGTGCAAAAACCGGATGCAGGGATGTTTTTACTGCTCAACATCGCATCCCTCACCCCAGATGATTCAGAATTTGCCATGGATTTGCTGATAAAAACCGGCGTTGCGGTGATGCCCGGCACATCCTTTGGCCAAGGTTTGCAGGGATGGATCAGAATGGCATTGACCGTTGAGGATACCTTGATCGACACCGCCTGCGACCGGCTGTTGGCACATGCCGCGTTGGTTAAACCCGAAACATCTGCCGCCTATGTTTAGGTGGATCCTAGGAAACGAAACATGGCTCTGAACCTGACCCATATTCACCATGTCGCTCTTATTTGTCGGGACTATCGCGCGTCGAAACATTTCTACACGCAGATTCTGGGCCTACCGATCATTTCCGAAAACTACCGCGCGAAACGTCAATCCTGGAAACTGGATCTAAAGCTACCCGATAGTGGCCAGTTGGAACTGTTTTCATTTCCCGATCCCCCGGCGCGCGGATCGCATCCAGAACATTGCGGCCTGCGGCATCTAGCCTTTGGGGTCGCGGATTTGGATCATGCGATCCAACACCTGACAGATGCGAATATCGACGTTGAACCAATCCGTATCGATGAATTTACCGGTGCGCGTTTTACTTTTTTCCCCGATCCCGACAGGCTGCCGATTGAGCTTTATGAAACGCAAGACGGTTCAAATTGACGCTAAAGTTTGGGAAGCGCAGATTTGTGCAATCCTCAGAAACGCTTTGTATATGGTGGTTTTCGACACGGGATGCTGAGACTTAACAGCCCACTTAACTGACCGCATCCAAGCTCTCACATAAAACGTTACAGATTTTTTGCCATCCTAAAGATTTGTAACTTTTAGGTTGCTCGAATCCCCGGGCAAACATATACCGACCACGCGGTCGATTAATTTTTGGGAGGATGCGCAGATGGATGCTTTGATTTGCGATGGGGTTCGCACGCCCATTGGTCGGTATGGTGGCGCACTTTCAACGATGCGGACGGACGATCTGGCGGCGCTGCCAATTACAGCCCTGATGGAACGCAACCGGGACGTTGATTGGTCCGCAGTTGACGACGTTATTTATGGCTCGGCCAACCAGGCAGGCGAAGACAATCGCAACGTCGCGCGCATGGCCGCCTTGTTGGCGGGGCTGCCTGTGGATGTGCCGGGCACGACCGTGAACCGTCTTTGTGCCAGTGGGATGGACGCCATCGGTTTCGCCGCACGCGGGATCAAGGCGGGCGATTACGATTTGACCATCGCTGGTGGTGTCGAAAGCATGAGCCGCGCGCCTTTTGTGATGCCAAAGGCCAACGCTGCCTTTACCCGATCAAACACTGTCTATGACACAACAATCGGATGGCGGTTTGTGAACCCAAAAATGAAAGCCACCTATGGCGTTGATTCCATGCCGCAAACAGCAGACAACGTCGCCGCTGATTTTGATGTTAGCCGCGCGGATCAGGATGCCTTTGCCGCGCGATCACAGGCGCGTTGGGCGGCCGCACATGACGCGGGCATTTTCAACGACGAAATCGTCCCGGTCGCTGTGCCGCAGCGCAAAGGGGACCCTGTTATCGTCGACACAGATGAACATCCCCGCCCCAGTAGCGATGCCGCAGCCCTGAGCAAACTCAAAGGCGTGAATGGCCCGAACCTGACGGTCACGGCAGGCAATGCCAGCGGTGTAAACGACGGTGCTGCTGCGCTGTTGATCGCCTCTGAAGGGGCCGCAATGGCAAACGGGCTGACACCGATGGCCCGCATCGTTTGCATGTCGTCGGTGGGTGTCGAGCCACGCATCATGGGCATTGGCCCTGCCCCCGCAAGCGAGAAAGCCCTCAAACGCGCGGGGCTGACGATTGACCAGATGGATGTGATTGAACTGAACGAAGCTTTTGCTGCGCAGGGACTTGCGACGTTGCGCCAACTTGGTGTGGCTGATGATGACCCACGGGTGAACCCGCATGGCGGCGCGATTGCATTGGGTCATCCACTTGGAATGTCGGGGGCACGGCTGGTTTTAACCGCGGCACACCACCTGAAACGCAGCGGCGGGCGCTATGCGCTATGCACCATGTGCGTCGGTGTCGGACAGGGCACAGCCATGATCATTGAACGCGTCTGAACCAGGAGGATAGAACATGTATGCACAAATGGTAAAATCCGAAGCTGCCGATGACAGCGAAATGGCGCAGGCTTTTCAGGCGCGCATTGATGCAGGCGAAAAGATCGAGCCCAAGGATTGGATGCCGGCGGGGTATCGCAAAACGCTGATCCGACAGATCGGCCAACACGCGCATTCCGAAATCGTGGGCCAGCTGCCCGAAGGAAACTGGATCACCCGCGCCCCGACGCTTGAACGCAAGGCGATCCTGCTGGCCAAGGTGCAGGATGAAGCAGGGCACGGTTTATATCTTTATTGTGCGGCTGAAACGCTGGGCGTGTCGCGCGACGAACTGACAGAAATGTTGCTGGATGGTCGGATGAAATACTCCTCCATCTTTAATTATCCGACACTGACATGGGCCGATATGGGCGCTGTTGGCTGGTTGGTTGATGGGGCGGCAATCATGAACCAAGTGCCGTTGCAGCGCACGTCCTTTGGCCCGTATTCGCGTGCGATGATCCGCGTGTGCAAAGAGGAATCGTTTCACCAGCGCCAAGGCTACGACATCATGATGAAAATGGCGCAGGGGACGCCACAACAAAAGGCGATGGCGCAAAACGCGTTGAACCGGTTCTGGTATCCATCGCTGATGATGTTTGGACCGAGCGATGCAGATTCCGTGCATTCCGCGCAGTCGATGGCGTGGAAAATTAAGATGAATACCAATGACGAGCTGCGCCAGAAATTTGTCGACCAGACGGTACCACAGGCCGAATACCTTGGCCTGAGCGTTCCCGATGAGACCCTGACATGGAACGAGGACAAGGGCGGTTATGACTTTGCCGAGCCCGATTGGGCCGAATTTTTTGAAGTGATCAAAGGCAACGGCCCCTGCAACACCGAACGCCTCGCCGCCCGGAACAAGGCATGGGACGATGGCAAATGGGTGCGTGATGGTCTTTTGGCACACGCCCAGAAACGCAAGGCACGAAAGGTAGCAGCGCAATGACCTCTCTTAGTTCCGCAAATTCCGAACAATCCGAAACACAAACCAAGCCCAAGCGCCACGAATGGCCGCTATGGGAAGTGTTCATCCGCGGCCAGCACGGCATGAGCCACCGCCATGTCGGCAGTCTTCATGCGCCAGACGAAGAAATGGCGATCAAGAATGCCCGCGATGTCTATACCCGCCGCAACGAAGGCGTCAGCATCTGGGTCGTTGAGGCGCGTCACATCGCGGCGTCTTCTCCTTCGGAAAAGGGACCGTTATATGAGCCATCCGAAAGCAAGGTTTATCGACATCCGACGTTTTTCGACATTCCCAAAGATGTAGGGGCGATGTGATGGCCGATGTAACATCAGAACACCTGTTCGAGTTTCTGTGCCGCATGGGCGATAACACCCTGGTGTTGGGGCATCGCGTCAGTGAATGGTGCGGTCACGCCCCCGTGTTAGAAGAAGACATCGCGCTGGCCAACACCGCGCTTGATTTGATCGGCCAAACGCAGATGTGGCTTGGTCTGGCGGGCGACGTCGAGGGCAAGGATCGCACAGCGGATGATATCGCGATGCTGCGTGACGTCTGGGACTTCCGCAATGTGCTGCTGGTTGAACAGCCCAACGGCGATTTCGGTCAAACCATGATGCGGCAATTCCTGTTTGATGCTTGGCATCTGGCCATGTTGACCGCTTTGCTGCAATCCACCAACACACAGATCGCGGCGATTGCGGCAAAGGCCGTCAAAGAAGTGCAGTACCATATCGAACGCTCTGGCGAGACGGTTGTCGGTTTGGGCGACGGCACCCCTGAGAGCCATAAGCGGATGCAAGACGCGCTAAATCTGTTGTGGCCCTATATCGGTGAAATGTTCGTCAGTGACGCCATAGACAAAGCAATGACCGCTGCGGGTATCGCCCCGGATTTGGCTGATCTGCGTGCCCAATATGATGCGTATGTCAAACCGGTCCTGACCGAAGCCACGTTGGTAATCCCCGAAGGTGGTTTTGCCCATAAAGGCGGTAAAACTGGTTTTCAGCACACCGAACATCTGGGCCATCTCTTGACGCAAATGCAGTGGCTTCAGCGCGCCTATCCCGGAGCAACCTGGTAGGATGAAACCCACCGTGGCACAGATTTGGGGCTGGCTTGACGCCGTGCCCGACCCAGAGATCCCCGTGATCTCGGTCGTGGATTTGGGCATCGTGCGGGGCGTATCATGGAATGAGAACACGCTTGAGGTGGCCGTAACACCGACCTATTCGGGCTGCCCTGCGACCCGTGTTATTGCGATGGATATCGAAACGGCGCTGTGGGATCGCGGCATTAAAGAAGTGCGGATTAAAACCCAAATCAGCCCGCCTTGGACCACTGATTGGCTGTCTGACAAAGGCCGTGCCAAGCTGATGGATTATGGTATCGCCCCGCCCCGCGCGGCAGGTGGACCAGAATGTTGCCCACGCTGCAAATCCTCAAACGTCACGCGCATCAGCCAATTCGGATCGACCCCATGCAAAGCCCAGTGGCGCTGTGGCGAATGTCTGGAACCCTTCGACTATTTCAAATGTATCTAAGGAGAACATGTGATGGCCCGCTTTCATCAACTGTCTGTCACTGACGTCACGAAAACCATCCGCGACGCGGTCATCGTGACACTAAAGCCAGTGAACGGAGGCGATTTCGATTTCACCCAAGGCCAATACCTGACCTTCCGTCAGGACTTTGATGGCACCGAGGTTCGGCGCTCTTATTCGATCTGCGCGGGCAAGGATGACGGGGCTTTGCAGGTCGGAATCAAAAAGGTCGATGGCGGCGCATTTTCCACATGGGCAAACGAAAACCTTGCCCCCGGTATGACGCTTGAGGCGATGGAGCCGATGGGGAATTTCCACACGCCGATCACACCTGATGTTGCAAAAACCTATCTGGGCTTTGCGGGCGGATCAGGTATCACACCGGTTCTGTCAATCATGAAAACTGTGCTGGCGCGCGAACCCCAGAGCACCTTTTCACTGGTCTATGCCAATCGCGGTGTGAACACGATTATGTTCCGCGAAGAGCTGGAAGACCTCAAAAACCTGTATATGGGGCGCCTGACAATTATCCATGTGCTGGAAAGTGATGCGCAGGATATCGACCTGTTCACCGGCCGCGTGGATACAGACAAATGCAAGGCGTTGTTCGATCACTGGATCGACATCCAAAGCGTCGACACCTCGTTCATCTGCGGGCCAGAACCGATGATGCTTGGCATTGCGGCGGCCCTGCGCGACCACGGTTTGACCGACGATCAGATCAAGTTTGAACTGTTCGCCAGTGCCCAACCTGGACGCCTGATGCGCAAGACTAACACAGATGCCACCGATGTAGTCGCCAAATCGACCGAGGCGACAATCTCGATGGATGGATCGGCGCGCAGCTTCACCATGGACAAGGATCAGTCAATCCTCGAAGCCGCCCTCGAAAATGCGCTGGACGCGCCTTATGCCTGCAAGGCTGGCGTCTGTTCCACCTGCAAATGCAAAGTTCTGGAAGGTGAGGTGGAGATGCTCGCGAACCATGCGCTTGAGGATTACGAAGTTGCGCAGGGCTATGTTTTGTCCTGTCAGGCCTATCCTGTCACAGACAAAGTTGTCGTGGATTACGATCACTAAAAAATGCGGCCTGGCACAGGTATGCAAATCGGCTAAATGCAACCCAATGAAGGACCCTGAATGGCGCGGCCTTAAAGGCCGTGCACGCCTGTCAGGGTTAGCTTTGTGACCAGCTTGGCGTATTCATCCCTTGCTTCGTGACCTGCATTGCTGTTCCACATGTAAAACCAGTTCAACATGCCAAAGATCGACATCACCGTTGCACGTAATTTCCGTGGGTCATCTGCAAAAACCTCTGGCGCAATTCTGCCGACAATGTCGCTCATGTGAACAACCATTTCGCGCTGATAAGACTTCAGAATTGTTTGCTGATCTTCGGGCAGTAACGGGATGCCTTCGGTTTGAATCTTATGTTCGTGATCCATGCCTTCGTAGGATTGCAATGTTTCCACGATGACCCGCCCCAATTGTTCGGGTGGGTTTAGCCCGTCCAGGTCCAAACTGGTGATACGGGTGCGCAGGGCCGACAGATAGGTATCCAGAATATCAAACAGCAGCGCGTCTTTGCTGCTGTAATAGTGATAAATATTCGCTTTCGATATCCCGCATTCCTTTGCGACCTGCGACATCGATGCCCGCGCATAACCTTGGTCGGCAAACAAACGGGCAGCGACGTGCAAGATGTGAATGCGCTTGGCGTCGTGATCTTTGGCAATAGGGCGAGACACAGTTATTCCTTGTTGCGATTGTCCACGACGCGCACGGCTTTGCCCTGACTGCGCGCAACAGACCCAGGTTCTCCTACGATAACTTCCGTCGAAATTCCAACCATATCCTTAATATGCTTGGTCAACATGCGCGCCGCAGCTGTCTTGGACAACTCATCCGCAGTATTGGGATTGGCCTCAACAAACACGCGCATCGCATCCATGCGACCGGATTTATAAAGTTCGATCTGGAAATAGGGTGCAAGCCCCCCTGTCGCCATAACCTGTTCTTCGATCTGTGTCGGAAACACGTTAACGCCCCGCAAGATTATCATGTCATCAGAGCGGCCAGTGATCTTTTCCATCCGCCGCATCGTGCGGGCCGTGCCGGGCAATAGGCGTGTCAGATCGCGGGTACGATAGCGGATCATTGGCATGCCTTCTTTGGTCAAGGTGGTAAAGACCAGCTCCCCTTCTTCGCCATCCTCGACCACTTCTCCGGTCGCCGGATTGATGATCTCAGGGTAATAGTGGTCTTCCCAAACGTGCAGCCCGTCTTTGGTTTCGATGCATTCATTGGCCACACCGGGGCCCATAATTTCGCTCAGCCCATAGATATCAACCGCATGCATATCAAAGGCGTCTTCGACCTCTTTGCGCATGGCGTTTGTCCACGGTTCGGCGCCAAACACACCAACCCTAAGCGAAGATTCGCGCGGATCGATACCCGCCTTGTGGAACCCCTCAAGAATATTGAGCATATAAGACGGTGTCACCATGATGCCCTTTGGCTCAAAATCGGTGATCAGACCGACCTGCTTTTCTGTCTGGCCGCCGCCCATCGGGACAACCGCAGCGCCCAGCCGTTCAATGCCGTAATGCGCGCCCAGCCCGCCCGTGAACAAACCGTAGCCATACGCATTGTGGATCGTATCCCCTGCACGCAAACCCGAGGCACGCAAACTGCGCGCCAGCGTGTCTGCCCAAACGTCGATGTCATTTTTGGTATAAACGACGACGGTGGGCTTGCCTGTGGTGCCGGATGACGCGTGAATGCGCACCAATTTGTCACGTGGCACAGCCGACAGACCAAACGGGTAATTGTCACGCAGGTCATTTTTGTAGGTAAAGGGAAACTTGGCCAGGTCTTTGAGATCCTTCAGATCATCGGGATGCACCCCTGCCTCGTCAAAACGTTGTCGATACATGGGCACGTTGTCATAGGCATGACGCAACGACCATTTCATGCGCTCCAACTGCAACGTTGAAATTTCGTCACGGCTCGCAATTTCGATCGGTTCCAAATCGGCTTTTGCCGGGGCCAGATCTTTCATAGGTCATCCTCCATCCCACAGGTCATTCTGTAAATAATTGGCCATTGATTGCGCGTGAAAGGCCCCGCATTTCTGCGATTGTTTTGCCATTTTGATCGGTGACACACACGTCATAAATGCCGCTTCTTCCGGTCAGAGATACCTCACGCGCAGTGGCGGTCAGTACGTCGCCCACCTGTGCAGGCGCGGTGTAGGTCATCGTGTTATTCTGCGCGACAGTCGACTGATTGCGACTGTTACACGCGAAGGCAAAGCAACTATCTGCAAGTGAAAACGTGATGCCGCCATGGCACATTCCATGCCCGTTGCAATGATGTTTTTGAACTTTCAACGTCATGACAGCCATGCCTTCATCAACCGAAACCAGCGTCATACCCAACCATTTTGAAGCACCATCTTCGGTCCACATCGCCTCTGCTGCACGAACGGCACGTTCTTTTGGGGTCATCATCAGGATCCTTTAAATACAGGCGCGCGTTTTCCAAGAAAGGCCGACACGCCTTCGGCATAATCCGCACTTTCGCCGCAGGTTTTCATGTAATCGGCCTCCATCTCCAGATGATCGCTCAGGGTGTCGGTCGCCGACGCCTGAATGGCCGCTTTGCTGAGGCCCAGACCAAGCGTCGGACCATTGGCAAAGCCCGCGGTCATGGCCCGCGCTTCGGCCATCAAATCCTGATCCGGCAGGGCCTTCCAAATCAGGCCCCATTCCTCAGCTTGTTGGGCGGACAGGGGGTGCGCGGTGAACGCCAGCCCTTTTGCCCTTGCCTCTCCGATCAAACGGGGCAAATGCCAGCTGCCACCCGTGTCAGGGATCAGCCCCACTTTGGCAAATGACTGGATGAATTTTGCGCTGTGGGCCGCCAATACTATGTCGCAGGCCAGCGCCAGATTGGCACCTGCCCCGGCCGCGACACCATTCACCGCACAAACCACCGGAAATTCAAGCGCGCGGATCAATCGAACCAGCGGTGCATAGTAGTTTCGCACCGTTGCCCCCAAATCCGGCGGCGAGGTCATTTTGGACGGATCGCGATCCCCCAGATCCTGCCCCGCACAAAACCCCCGGCCTGCCCCCGTAACAAGCACAGCGCGCATGCCATTATCGCGTGCCTCTTCCAGCGCGGCGCGCAAAGCGAGGTGCATCTCGTCATTGAAACTGTTTAGTCTCTCTGGCCTGTTCAGAGTTATTTCTGTCCAGTTTTCATGTGGTTGAACAAGAATCGGGTTGGTCATTTCGTGGTCACTTTCTGGTCGTCACAATTTGATACTTGCATAAACCGACCGGTTGGTCAATTAATGATACCGCAACGATTCTGGCGGAGGACCATCGTGAGCATTGTCGATGTACGTATCGAAAACGGACTGGCTTGGGTGACGGTGAACAACCCCCCGGTGAACGCCACGTCGACCGCTATGCGCCAAGGTTTGCTAGACGCCGTGGCCAAAGTTCAAGGGGCTGAGCGCGCCATTTTGCAATGTCTTGGGCGCACGTTTATCGCCGGCGGCGACATGAGCGAATTTGACGCCCCTGCACAGGAACCGCACCTGCCCGACGTCGTTGACGCCATCCAAGCAAGCGAAACACCCTTTGTTGCTGCAATGCACGGCACTGTCTTAGGGGGCGGTCTGGAAATCGCCATGGCCTGCGCCCATCGTGTCGCGGCCCCCGGCACAAAATTCGGCCTGCCCGAAGTGAATGTCGGCCTGATACCCGGCGCAGGTGGAAGCCAACGCGCACCGCGTCTGTTCGGCTGGGATGCGGCAATCGACATGGCCTGCTCTGGCAAGCTGCTAACAGCAGAAACATCGCTGAAACTGGGCGCGATTGACGCGATCGATACCGACATCGCGGCCTGCGCGCAAAACATCACGCTCTCTTCACCGACCGCTATTTCTGAGCGTTCTGTCACCGCGCTCGACAGTGAATGGATAGCTGAAAAACGCATCACATTAAGGCACCGCGCCCGCGGCCAAGAAGCCCCGTTGCACAACCTTGATGCGCTGCTCTGGGCCTGTGAACCTTATGCAAAAGGCCAGCCAAAAGAACGCGCTTTGCACCTGTCATTGCGCGCCTCAAACGAAAGCCGCGCCTTGCGTCACGCGTTTTTTGCCGAACGGGCCGTGTCGCAACCCGCTGACATTGCGGATGCCACATCAAAGGACATCACACGCATTGCCGTTGTCGGTGGTGGCTTGATGGGGGCTGGAATTGCGGCTGCTTGCCTAGGGGCCGGTTTGCACGTCACCCTCATTGAACGCAACATTGACGCAGCAACAGCGGCGCAAGACCGCGTTCAGGGGATCATCGCAGGCGCTCTAAAACGTGGCAAGGTTGACCAGGCCAAGCACGACGCGCAACTCGCCGCCTTTACCACTGGGGTCGGATATCACAACGCCAAGGACGCCGATCTGGCTATAGAAGCCGTGTTCGAAGAGGTCACGGTCAAGAAAGAGGCGTTTCAAAACCTAGCCAGTGTCATGCGCAAGGACGCGATCCTTGCAACGAATACCTCGTATCTTGATCCGCGCGATATTTTTGAAGGTATTGAAAATCCCGCCCGTCTTGTTGGGCTGCACTTTTTTTCGCCTGCGCACATCATGAAGCTGCTTGAGGTGGTCAAACTTCCTGACACTTCAAAAGACACGCTGGCAACGGCGTTTTCATTGGCCAAACGGCTGCGCAAAGTTGCCGTGTTATCAGGCATTTGTGACGGATTTATCGGCAATCGGATGCTGGCCGCCTATCGCCGTGCAGCGGAATATATGTTGGCGGATGGGGCTCTGCCCAAACAGATCGATGACGAAATGCGCGCCTTTGGTATGGCGATGGGCCCGTTTGAGGCCCAAGACATGAGCGGATTGCAGATCGCGCAGGCCAATCGCCGTCGTCAGGACGCCACCCGCGCCGAATCCGAGCGTTATGTCGCCATTTCCGATCAACTTTGTGACTTGGGCCGCATCGGTCAGCGGGTCGGTAAAGGCTGGTATATTTACCCAGATGGCGACCGCAAACCCCAGACAGACCCGGTGGTGACGGACCTGATCACAGCCTATTCCCGCGACAACGCGATCGCGCGCGACGGCTTTGCCCCCGATCAGATCCAGATCCAGTTGCTGGCCGCCATGGCCAATGAAGGCGCACGGATCGTCGAAGAAGGCATCAGCGAAAACGATGCTGCGGTCGATATGGTCAAATTGCATGGCTACGGGTTTCCGCGCTGGCGGGGTGGCCCGATGTTTGCGGCGAAAACCGCCGGGGATGACAAAATCCGCGCCGCCCTCGACACCCTAGAAGCCAAAAGCCCCGGATCCTGGATCAGGGCTGAACGCTATCAATAATTCCCACGACCAACAAATTCTAAGAGGAGGAAAACATGAACAAATATCTTTTGGGAACACTGACGGCCACGTCGTTAATCGCAGGTGCGGCGGCCTATGCCGAAGCCGAATATACACTGGTGATTTCAAGCTGGGTTCCCCCGACCCATAACATCAACGCGCAAATGATGCCGCAGATGATCGAAATGATCGAAGAGGCAACCGATGGCCGCGTCACCGCAGAAGTCCGTATGGGGCTTGCACCGCCGCCAGCACAGATGGACCTCGTTTTGGACGGGGCTGTCGATATTGCTTACATCTTTCACGGCTATCAGCCCGGCCGATTTGTCAGCTACAAACTGGCTGAATTGCCCGGTGTTGAAACCACCGCTGAGGCGGCGTCGGTCGCCTATTGGAACCTGTTCGAAACCTATCTGGCCGATCTGAATGAGCATCGCGGCGTAAAGGTCATCGGTCTGCACACCCACGGCCCCGGTCAGGTGCACACCAACACACCTGTGAACACTCTGGCTGATTTGGCCGGGTTGAAATTGCGTATGCCCGGTGGCGTGGCCAGCGAAGTCGGCACCGCATTGGGAACCACCGGCATTCAGGTGCCAGCGCCCAAAGTTTACGAAACTCTGGCATCGAACACTGCCGATGGCGTGATGATGACAATCGACAGCCGCCAAGGTTTCCGCCTGACCGAAGTTGCGCCCAATTACTATGAAATCCCGGGTGGATTTTTCCGCGGATCCTTTGCCTATATCATGAACGAAGACACCTTTGGGGACCTGCCCGAAGACCTGCAAACGGCGCTCATGGACGACGTGTTTGGCGAACCGATCAGCCGTATGTCCGGCGCGGTTTGGGACCAAGGTGATGCGTTCAGCATCCAGCTGACGGAAGAAACCGAAGGCAACACGATCACGCTCGCATCGGACGAAGACATCGCGACCTTTGCATCGATTGTTGAGACCGTCACAGCCAGCGTTCTGGAAGAAGTCGCCGCACAAGGCGTTGATGCGCAAGCGGCTCTGGCCTCTTTCCGCGCAGAGCTGGGTGTCGAATAAAACACCCCTATGACCAATCGGTCGGGCATGAAACATGCCCGGCCATTTTGACCTAGGAAACATCCGATGCCGACGTTGAGAAAAGTCTACCAAATCCTTGTTATCATACCCATTTGGCTTGCCTGTGCGGCATTGTTCATTCTGATGCTGATGACCTTTGGCGACGTGATCCTGCGGTCCAGTTTTAACGCCCCGATAGAAGCTGCAACCGAATTGACGCGGATATTGGTGGCGGTGATGGTCTTTGCTGTTATGCCGCATATCTCGGTCACGAACGGCCATATCGCCGTCGATTTGACCGATGGTTTCTTTGCACGGCTAAAACTGACGCGTCTGCGCAATGGGGTCATCCTGATCCTGTCCGGGGCAATGTTAACATGGCCTGTGGCGCAGGTCTGGAAACTGGCCGAACGCACAAGAGATTATGGCGACGTCACAGAATATCTCGGGCTGCCGCAATATCTGACGATGTGGTTCATCGCAGCGGGCATCACATTGGCGGCGATTGCGATGCTGATTGCGGGGCTTTTGACCCTAATCGCGCCCAATCTATTGAAGGAACTAAAGGTATGACCGCTGCTCTGATCGGCTTTGGTGTCGTTCTTGTTCTGGTACTTTTGCGGATGCCGATTGTGTTCGCGATGGGATTTGTCGGAACGCTGGGATACGCATATGAACGCGGCGGCAGCCTGTTTGATGACCGGGGGCTGCGCGCATCGCTGTCGATGGTCGGGCGACAGGTGACCGATACGGCGCAGGATTACGGCTTGTCTGTGATCCCGCTGTTCATCCTGATGGGTTTGTTCGTAAACAAAGGCGGCATGGCGCGCGAACTTTATGCGGTGTCCCATGCCTTTCTCGGCCATATGCGCGGGGGCCTTGCTATGGCGACTGTGATGGCCTGTGGCGGCTTTTCTGCGATTTGTGGATCGTCACTGGCAACGGCGGCAACCATGTCCAAGGTGGCCATGCCCGAAATGCGCCGCTTTCATTATTCTGACCGATTGGCAACAGCGTCAATCGCAGCTGGGGGCACGTTGGGCATTCTCATTCCGCCTTCGGTGATCCTCGTGATCTATGGCATCCTGACCGAAACCTCGATCGGCAAATTGTTTATGGCGGGGATCATTCCCGGCCTGATGGGGATCCTGTTTTATCTGGGCGCGGTGCGCTACACGGTCTGGCGCCGACCAGAATCCGGACCAGCGGGCACACGCACCGCCTGGCGTGAACGCCTGACCGCGTTGAAATCCGTCTGGGCCGTGCTGTTGTTGTTCTTTTTGGTGATCGGCGGCTTGTACGGGATCTTTGACGTTGCCCCGCTGAACCTGACTTTTTCACCGACTGAGGCGGCTGGCATGGGGGCGATGGGGGCCTTCATTATCGCGCTGGCTCGTGGCGGGCTTAGCTTTAAAGGGTTGATCGAGGTTCTGACTGAAACCGCGATCACCTCGGCGGGATTGTTCGCCGTGCTGATCGGGGCCCAGATTTTTTCTAACTTTGTCAACGTGGCGGGAATGCCAGAAGCGTTGATCGGGCTTGTCACAGCTTATGACGTGTCTGCGATGATGGTCATGGTGATGATCCTGTTGGTTTATGTCGTTCTTGGCTGCGTGTTTGAAAGCATGTCCATGCTGCTGTTGACGGTTCCGATCTTCTTTCCGTTGGTTACATCCCTTGGATTTGATCCGATCTGGTTCGGTATCGTCGTGGTTGTTGTCGTTGAAATATCGCTGATTACACCGCCCGTGGGCCTGAACGTCTTTATCCTAAAGGGCGTCGTCGGGGACGTCTCAACCGGCACGATTTTCAAAGGGGTCACGCCGTTTTGGATCGCCGACATACTGCGTCTGGCCCTGATCGTGCTTCTCCCGGTCATCGTTTTGTTTTTACCAAATCAAATGGGTGGCTTGGGGCATTAATCGCCCTCCCCCACGAAAGGAAGTCTCATGAGTCTTTTGGAAGTGAAAAGTTTCGCGGCCGGAGAATGGATCGCGCCGGACGCCAATGCCCGCGCCATTGAAAATGCGGTGACCGGCCAACAACTGGGCCGGGCGGGCAACGATGCGCTGGATGTGCAGGGAATGCTAGATTATGCGCGCCAGACCGGGGGCCCTGCCCTGCGGGCGCTGACATTCCACGACCGCGCCCGCATGCTAAAGGCGCTGTCGATTGAATTGGGGAAACACAAACAGGCGCTTTACGATTTGTCCTTTGCCACGGGTGCGACACAGTCAGATCATATGATTGATATCGACGGTGGCATCGGCACGATGTTTGTTTTTGCTTCCAAAGGCCGTCGTGAAATGCCGGACGCCCATGTCTATCTTGATGGTGATGTCGAACAGCTCTCGCGCAATGGCACGTTCCTTGGTCAACATATCGCGACGTCTTTGCAGGGGGTTGCAGTGCATATCAACGCCTTCAATTTCCCTGTTTGGGGCATGTTGGAAAAGCTGGCGCCAACCCTGCTGGCCGGCGTTCCTGCCATCGTGAAACCCGCAACGGCAACCTGCTATGTTACCGAATTGGCTGTGAAAATCATGCTCGACAGCGGCATCCTGCCCGCAGGTGCGTTACAGCTGGTATCCGGTGGTTTGGGCGATATGCTGGACCGGCTGACCTGTCAGGATGTCGTCAGCTTTACCGGCTCAGCCCAGACCGCGTTTAAGTTGCGTTCAGCGCCGCATATCATGCGCAATTCCATCCGCTTTATCGCTGAACAAGATAGCCTGAATGCGTCCATCCTTGGCCCCGATGCTGTGGCCGGCACCCCGGAATTTGACCTGTTCGTAAAAGAAGTCCAACGCGAAATGACGACCAAGGCGGGCCAGAAATGTACTGCCATCCGCCGCATTATCGCCCCTCAGGCGCAGGTCGATGCCGTCATTGCAGCGCTGAGTGCCCGTTTGGCAAAAACCATCATCGGGGACCCCCAATCTGAGGGCACCCGCATGGGCGCATTGGTGTCCAACAGCCAAAAACGCGATGTGTTGGAAAAGGCCGCGATCATCGCATCAGAGGCCGAATGTGTCTTTGGCAACGCCGACAATTTCGACGTGCAAGGCGCGGACGCAAACAAAGGTGCCTTTTTGCCGCCGATGCTGTTTCACTGCGCCGCCCCCGACACCGCCGAACGGATCCACGACACCGAAGCCTTTGGCCCCGTATCGACCATCATGGGGTACCGTGATCTGGACCACGCCATCGCATTGGCCAATCGCGGCGAGGGGTCTCTGGTGGCGTCCGTTATCACCCATGATGCGCATGTCGCCCGCGAGGTGGCCTTGGGCGCAGGCACGTTCCATGGGCGGCTTTACTTTAACAACCGCGACAGCATGAAAGAATCCACCGGCCACGGCTCGCCTTTGCCCCATATGGTGCATGGCGGTCCGGGTCGCGCTGGTGGCGGCGAAGAAATGGGCGGTGTGCGCGGTGTCATGCATTATATGCAGCGCACGGCCATTCAAGGCAGCCCCGACATCCTATCGGCCATCGGTCAAAAATGGGTGCCCGGAGCGACAGAAATTCCTGCGCCCGCCCACCCCTTTACCCGTTCGTTCAACGCGCTGGAAATCGGCGAAACCATTCACACAGAGCCGCGAAAAATCACCCTGAAAGACATCGAACATTTTGCCGAATTCACTGGTGATACGTTTTATGCCCACATGGATGACGCCGCGGCCAAACGGAACCCGTTTTTCCCCGGCCGCGTGGCGCATGGCTATTTGCTTCTTAGTTTTGCAGCAGGTCTGTTTGTGGAACCAACAGAAGGCCCCGTTTTGGCCAATACAGGTCTGGACAGTTTGCGCTTTATGAAGCCGGTTGAGGCAGGCGACAGCATCAAGGTGCGTCTGTCAGTCAAGCACAAAACCCCCCGCAACGACGAATATGGCGAGGTACGTTGGCATGCCACGCTGACAAATCAGAATGATGAACTGGTCGCAGAATATGAGCTGTTAACCATGAACGCCTTTTCATCCTGAGGCTTGGAAAACCTGCATTTGCGGACTAAGAATCGCCTATGCAGGTCGCTTCCTTCCAACATCTCACCGAACATGTGACGTTTGGTACAACGCCGCGCGTTTGGTCGCTTTTGGTGACAGTGTTCGGCGAATTGGCACAAGATGTCGATGCGCAGATCAGCGGAGCTCTGTTGCGCAATCTATGCAAACATATCGGCATCAAACCCGAAGCAATGCGCGTCGCGTTGCATCGGTTACGCAAAGATGGCTGGATCGACAGCACACGCACGGGGCGGACCAGTGATTATTTCCTGACCCAATGGGGACGAGCACAAAGTATCGCCGCCTCACCGCGCATTTATGCCAAAGACGCAGCCGTCAAAGAAGCGTGGCTTGTCATTTTCAACCCCGGCTTCACGCCCGGACACCCAGCCCCAACTGACCACTCCTCTGGGGTGTGGGTTTCGTCCAACATGCTTGTGACATGCATCCCCCCAAACACGGATGATGTCATTGCCAAGAAACTCAATTTGGCAAGCCGTTTGCCAGAATGGATCACCAGCAAGGTCTGCGATCCGGCAATTGTAAAACTGTCCGAGGATTTTCTCAGCGCTCTTGACGCCGTGCAGGCCCTGCTCGGCGCGACGCCGAATTTGACCCCGATGCAAACCGCCGCCCTGCGCATTCTGTTGGTGCATAGCTGGCGGCGGATCGTCCTTAAAACGCCTGTGCTTCCTGATCATGTCTTTCCTGTCGGCTGGTGCGGCATGGAGTGTCGCGCCAGAACGTTCAGCCTGCTTGGCCAGCTCCCGAAACAGACCCCTTTTGCCCTGGCGAAAGATGCGGCATCGCAACCGACTTGCTAATCAAACCCTACCAACTGTCTAGCGTCCCCTCGAATGGACACTCAGACGATGTCAATTTGGGCCACCACGCCCATGTAAGTGTCAATCCACCCCTAGGCCGCTAAATCCCATGCTTGTACGTCCTAAGGGGTCGAAACGCCGCTCACAGCGCATCTGCCCCCTGAACGTCGCCCTGCCGTGCTGAGCGCGGTGGCAAACGCCGGTGATCGGTCAAACATGCACCAAGGTTCACATGGTCAGAGGCAACGGATCTGCCCCAAAAGCGCAGACGTATCTGATCATGCAAAAAAGAGAATTTGGTGGAGCCTAGGGGAGTCGAACCCCTGACCTCTTGCATGCCATGCAAGCGCTCTCCCAACTGAGCTAAGGCCCCTACCGGTGCAGCATTCAACCTGCTGCGTGGTGCTGATTAGACAGCGACGAGGGTGATTTCAAGCGAAAAAACACCCCCGGTAACTTTTTTAATTGTCGTCGTCATCCGATGCGACATCCGCCAGATCATTTAGCGAAACTGTATCATCATCATCGTCATCATCGTCCAGCACATCATCGCCCAGATCGACGTCATCATCGTCATCATCCAATGTCAGATCTTCGGATTCATCCAGATCTTTCATCTTTTTGGTTTGCGCATCTTCTGCGTCGGCAACCATGGTGCGGGTTTTGGACGCTTCAGTCGCGACTACCTCACCCGAATAGGGGCTGATGATCGGATTGGCGTTCAGGTCGTAAAAGCGTTTGCCTGTGGTGGGGCAGATACGCTTGGTTCCCCATTCTTCCTTGGGCATGTGTCGTCCTTTATCACTTTGGCCAATGGCATTTCTGGCTGCACTTGCAGCCGGTCGACGTCCACTGCCATATGCAGACGGGCGTGTCAAAACTTTTGGCCGTTTTAACTGCGAAAGGCACCATATGGGACGATACGTTCTGAAAGGCAAGCCAGAGGTCGAAGTTACTCTGCGCAGATCGTCGCGTGCGCGGCGTTTGTCGCTGCGCGTGTCCCGTTTGGATGGGCGGGTGACGCTGACCATGCCGATGCGCGCCGCCGAACGTGACGCCCATGCCTTTATCGAAGATCGCGCCGAATGGCTGCGCCAACATGTCAGCGATATTGGCGGTGAAATCCCGGTTCAGATTGGGGGAACCATCCCATATCAGGGGCAGGATTTGCCCATTATTGCCCAGACAGGTCGCAAAACACAGTTGATCGACAACACGTTATATGTGCCCCAAGACCCTGAAAAAACAGGTGTTCGCGTGCGGGCTTTCCTGAAAGTTGAGGCGCGCAATCACCTGGCGGCTGCGTCTGATCGCTATGCCGCGCAGCTCGGGCGGTCATATGGAAAAATAACGTTGCGCGACACACGATCCCGCTGGGGGTCCTGCACGTCAGCAGGGGATTTGATGTATTCGTGGCGGCTGATTATGGCGCCGCCAGAGGTGCTGAATTACGTGGCTGCACACGAAGTCGCCCATTTGGTGGAAATGAACCATTCAGCGGATTTTTGGGCGATCGTCGCGGATCTGTTTCCTGATCACCGCCGATGTCGCGATTGGTTGAACTCTTCTGGAAATGATCTGCACCGGATTCGATTCGGCGATTGACGCAATCGCAATTTGTGATCACAAATGCCCCATGCTGTTACATTCCCGATCCCCAGAACCCACCGGCGCAGCCCATGAACAGGTTTATCGCACCCTGCGCAGCCGCATCATGCATGGCGAAGTGATGCCCGGCGAAGCCATGACCCTGCGTGGCATCGGCAAAGATTTTGGCGTGTCGATGACCCCCGCACGCGAAGCGGTCCGCCGGTTGGTGGCCGAGGGCGCATTGTCGCTATCGTCATCCGGGCGGGTGTCCACCCCCGTGCTCAGCGATGACCGCATAGAAGAGCTCGCTTCGATCCGGGCGCTGCTGGAACCGGAATTGTCCAGCCGTGCCCTGCCTCGGGCGCATAATGCGCTGATCGAGCGGTTGGAAACCATCGACCAGAGCGTCGCCCAAATGGTCGCGCGCAAAGATGCCTCTGGTTATATCCGCACCAATCTGGAATTTCACCGCACGCTGTATTTGCGCGCACAGGCCCCGGCGATGCTGGCGCTGGCTGAAACGGTTTGGCTCCAACTTGGGCCTACGATGCGCGCGCTTTATGGGCGCCTCAAACGGACCGAGCCCCCCTATCATCACAAACTGATCATTGCCGCGCTCAAGGCAGGGGACGAACCCGGATTGCGATTGGCGATGCGGGCGGATACCACGCAGGGGCTACGGATGCTGAAAGGATAAGCCATGACCGATCTGGTCAGACTCGAAGAACAGATTGCGCATTTGACCCAAGTGACCGAGGATCTGTCCGAGGTTGTGGCGCGGCAGGACAAAGAACTGGCCCTGTTGACCCGGCGGATGATGCTGTTGATGGAACGCGCAGCGGAACAGGATCAGGACCAAGGCGGGACGATTCCATTGGCGGATCAGCGTCCGCCACATTGGTAGACCCAGATTATCCTTTGGGCCCGATGGCAACCACAGCACCGTCATGGATCAAAATTTCAATCCAATCATCGCCCGCGCCAAAGCTGTCATAGACCGTCAAAAATGTGGTCAAACTGCCCAATCGTTCCAGCCTTGAACCACATGGCTCCCCATGGGGCACGCGGCAAAACTGGGCCTTGATGGCCTCATAGGCGCTGTCGGTCGCGGAATAGGCCAGCCCGTCATTATGCGCCGCATACCGCACCACTTCGTGGGTGCCCACATCCCCGGTCAGGACCAAAGCACCCGTGAATTGGCGCGCACAATTGTCAGGGAATCCAGTGACATAGAACGTGCGTTGTGCTGTGGAATTCGGGATCGTATCATACAAATCCTGACCATTGATTTGATCAACCTTGGTCCCCAATTGCCGACGCGAAATATCACAGACACGGGCAATTTCCCCATAAGGCAGTAACGTGCCAACCTCAACAATTCGAGCATCGGGGCCGGTGGCCACGGGCGCGGCATTGCGACGCCCAAATAGCCCGAACCGGGGACGCTGCGCGGCGCGTTCGGGTTCGGCATTTGGCACAATTTCTGGCGCAACTTCAGGCGTGTTCTCTGGCTCAACCTCTGGGGCGGCCTCTGGGGCCTGCGCATTCGCTGGATCGGTGTTGCCCTCTGCCGCCTCAGGCGCGGCCATCGCGGCCGGGACAACCTCTGAATTGGGCCGTTCGTTTGCAGTGCGGCGACCAAACAATGCGCCCAATCCGCGACGTGGCGCGGGCTGGGGTTCGCTCTGGGCAACCACATCGGCAATCACCGCATCCACATCCGACATCTGGTGATCTGGTGCGGCATTGGTGTCTGTTTGGACCGAGGCATCAGGTTGGGTTGCCGGTTCCGACGCAGCTGCGTCCCCGCGCCCCAATAAACGCCCTAAAAAACCTTCTCCGGTTTCCGGTTCTTCGGTTTGCGCCGCCACCAACACAGAATCCGTCTGTTGCACACCTTCAAGGTCGCTCAGCCGTGTGACGTTCCGCAACGGATCACCACAGGCGGTCAGCAACAGCGTCGCGGACATGACAATAGACAAACGGATCACTTGGGCAGCCTCTCAAACTTAACGAATGACTTTTATCCAATTGTTCGGGTCAGGTCTATGTCAGACCTCTTGGACATCCAACACACCGGCCAAAGACCGCAGAGCCCCCTTTATCTGGGGGTTAACCGGGAATTCACGCCCAAGATCTAGTTCAACTTCGCCCGGCAAATCGGAATGCATCAGGCACAACGTGATCGGGCCACGCCCACCGCGCACCTGATCCCGCGTCGCATTGGTTAAGATTTCGGCGATAGGCTCCAGCACCGCTTCTTCTACGACAAAGATTTTTAACGCGGATGATCCGGCCTCTGCGACGGCATTATCAATCGGCGAAACCGACCGACCCAACAGCTTTAGCTGGTCGCTTTCCATGTTGGCTTCGACCGACAGGACCACCTGATTGCCGCTCTCCAAATGTTCACGCGCCTGTTCCAACGTGTCCGAAAACATCGTCACTTCGTATTGGCCGGTCGGGTCGGACAATTGCACAAAGGCAAACCGGTTGCCGCGCGCCGATTTGCGTTCTTGGCGTCCCGCCACCGTGCCCGCCATTTTCACGATACAGGCCCCGCGCTCGGCCTTGGCGATCACATCATCCAAGGTCAGCACCTTTTGGCGTTTGAGCGGCACCATATAATCATCCAGCGGATGGCCAGACAGATAGAATCCAATCGCTTTGAATTCCTCTGCCAGACGTTCTGCAGGCAACCAATCCTGCGCCGCAGACAGGCGCGGTTCGGGCAGATCATCGCCTGCTTCGCCAAACAGGCTGACTTGGTTTGAATTTTTCTGTTCATGGATCGCGGCGGAATAACCGACCAGTGAATCAAGGCTTTCGAATACGCGGCGACGGTTTGGATCCAACTGATCAAACGCCCCGGCCCGCGCCAACATTTCCAACGGACGTTTGCCCACCCTTTTCAGATCCACCCGACGGGCCAGATCGAACAAGGTAACAAACGGCGTGTCCACACCATCGGGTTTGCGGGCATCGACGATCAATTGCATCGCCTCAGCGCCCACGTTTTTCAACGCGCCCAGCGCATAAACCAACGCGCCGTCAACCACATCAAACGTCGCCAAGGATCGGTTCACACAGGGCGGCACATAGCTTAGCCCCAGACCTTTTTTGACCTCTTGGAAATACACCGCCAATTTGTCGGTCAGGTGGATATCGCAATTCATCACGCCACCCATGAATTCGACCGGGTGGTTGGCCTTTAGCCAAGCGGTTTGATAGCTGACCACCGCATAGGCCGCCGCGTGGGATTTGTTGAACCCATAATTGGCGAATTTTTCCAACAGGTCGAACACTTCGGACGCTTTTTTGGCGGGCACACCGTTTTCAGCCGCCCCTTTTTCGAATTTAGGCCGCTCGGCATCCATCGCCTCTTTGATCTTTTTACCCATCGCCCGGCGCAACAGGTCAGCCCCGCCCAGCGAATAGCCGGCCATGACCTGCGCAATCTGCATAACCTGTTCTTGGTAAACGATAATCCCTTGGGTTTCTTCGAGGATATGATCGATCAACGGATGGACGGATTCCAGTTCGCGCTGGCCATTCTTTACCTCACAATAGGTGGGGATGTTTTCCATCGGGCCGGGGCGATACAGGGCCACCAGCGCCACGATGTCTTCGATACAGGTGGGTTTCATGCGTCGCAGCGCATCCATCATCCCCGAGGATTCCACCTGAAACACCGCCACAGTTTTCGCGGCTGAATAAAGCTTATACGACGCTTCATCATCCAGCGGAATCGCGTTGATCTGATTTTCTGCGCCTTCTGCTGGTTCGTATAATTGCCGCCCATCCGCAGCCACGTGAATGGGCCGACCGGATTTCAAAATCAAATCCATCGCCGATTGCACAACGGTCAGGGTTTTCAGGCCCAAAAAATCAAATTTAACCAGCCCGGCCTGTTCCACCCATTTCATATTGAACTGGGTTGCAGGCATGTCAGACCGCGGATCCTGATAGAGCGGCACCAGCGCATCCAGCGGCCGATCCCCGATCACAACCCCCGCCGCGTGGGTCGATGCGTTACGCAGCAACCCTTCGATCTGCTGGCCATAGGTTAACAGCCGGTCAACGACCTCTTCGTTTTTTGCCTCTTCGCGCAAACGCGGCTCATCGGCCAGCGCCTTTTCGATGGTTACGGGTTTAACCCCTTCGACCGGGATCATTTTCGACAGCCGGTCGACCTGCCCATAGGGCATCTGCAAAACCCGGCCAACGTCACGCACAGCCGCCTTACTCAGCAGCGCACCAAAGGTGATGATCTGCCCCACTTTGTCACGGCCGTATTTCTGTTGCACATAGCGGATCACCTCTTCGCGGCGATCCATGCAAAAATCGATGTCGAAATCGGGCATCGACACACGTTCCGGGTTCAAAAACCGTTCAAACAGCAGCGCATAACGCAGCGGATCCAGATCGGTAATCGTCAACGCATACGCCACCAAACTGCCTGCACCGGACCCCCGGCCCGGCCCAACAGGAATGTCGTTGTCTTTGGCCCATTGGATAAAATCCGCAACGATCAGGAAATACCCCGGAAAGCCCATGCCTTCGATGATGTTCAGCTCAAAATCCAGCCGTTCCTGATATTTTTCCGGCGTGTCCGCATGGGGGATGACCGCCAGTCGTTTTTGCAATCCTTCATTGGCGATACGGCGCAGTTCTGCGACCTCATCATCGGCAAATTTGGGCAAAATGGGATCACGAGTATAGACTTTGAACGCACAGCGACGGGCGATTTCAACCGTGTTTTCAATAGCCTCTGGCAGATCTGCAAACAGTGTTGCCATTTCCTGCGGGCTTTTGAAATAGTGCTGCGGCGTCAGTCGTCGGCGCGGTTCCTGTTGGTCCAGATAGGCGCCTTCGGAAATACAAATCAGCGCATCATGCGCCTCATAGATGCCGGGTTTCGGGAAATACACGTCATTGGTTGCCACCAACGGAATGCCCATCGCATAGGCCATTTCCACATGTCCACGTTCGGATAACTTTTCCGCCTCAGGCAGGCCGGCATCCCCGGGATGGCGCTGCAATTCGACATATAGACGATCGCCAAATATTTCATGCAATTGCTGCATCAATATTTCGGCCTTGGGGCGTTGTCCGGCGCGCAATAACCGCCCGATTGGGCCATCCGGCCCACCAGTCAGACAGATGATATTGTCAGCATTGGCGCGCAGTTCGTCCAACGTAACCTGGGGCAATTCGCCGTCTGGATCCACATACAGACAGGACGAAATCCGCATCAAGCCTTCGTAGCCGGATTCATTTTGCGCCAACAAAACAATCGGCGCGGGTGGGGCCGGGCGTTTGCCGGTTTCAGGCACATCATAGCCCAAATCCACCTGACATCCGATGATCGGCTGCACGCCCTCTTTGCTGGCATATTCGGAAAATTCCAGCGCACAAAACATGTTGTTGCTGTCGGTGACCGCCACCGCAGGCATCCCCATCCCCGCCACGAGTCCGGATATCTTTTTGACCGGAACCGCCCCTTCGAGAAGGGAATATTCCGAATGAACGCGCAGGTGGATAAATGTTGGATCAGCCATGCGCGGAACCTATCGAATTGCTGTGAAAAGGGAAACGAAGGAAATCGTTCTGCGGCGTATTTTTCCCTTTGCCAAGGGACATGCAGCGTTATGCTAATGCTGTGAAACGGCTCAGACCAGTTGGGTAACATGTTGAGATACCTCTTTATAATCGCCATCTGGTTCGCCACCTCATTGCGGGCGCAGGATTTTCCTGTTCAGCGGTGCGTGAATTTGGACAACGGATTAGAAGCCCCGCAAGAAGGCCTGTGGGGGTATTCCATCACTCAGCGCGACCTCGATTGGATTGCAAATCAAGGGTTTGACTCTGTGCGGTTGCCGGTGCGGTTCCACAACCGCTGGAACGGAAAAATTGATCCAGTGTTTTTGGCGCGTGTTGATCAAGTTATCAGATGGGCTATGGATCGGGACCTGCATGTCATCCTTGATTTGCACCACTTTGACCCTCTGTCCCGAGATCCAGCAACTTATGGCGACATGTTCGTCGATATCTGGACCGAACTTTCGGGGCATTATGCGGGGTATGACAACCGTTTGATGTTTGAATTGTTAAACGAACCCAATGGGGCATTAACCACAGCTCTGGCACAACCGCTTTATGACAAAGCGATCGCAATTATCCGGCGGGACCATCCGACCCGTTGGATCATTACCGAAGGCGGGAATTGGGCCGCGTTAGATGCCCTGTTTGATCTGCCGGATCCGGGCCCCTATCACGCGTTGTCATTTCACTATTACAGCCCCTTTGAATTCACGCATCAACAGGCAACTTGGCTAGAAGCACCCCCACCCGCACGCGATTGGGGCACCCCCCAAGAAATCGCGAATGTCAAAGACGATATAGCCTATGCCGCGTCACGGAATGTGCCGCTGTTGCTAAGTGAATTTGGCGTAACCAGCCAAACTGATTTGCGGCATCGGGCCCACTGGATCAGCACGGTACGTGCCGCCGCCGAAAGGCAGGGGATTGGTTGGTGCCATTGGGGGTTCGCCGCCGGATTTCACATCTATGATGTCCAATCCGGCGACTGGGAACAGCCCCTAAAGGACGCCCTTATCCCATCGTTTAACGCGGATTGACCAACCCAGCATAACACAGGTTCCGGCAATCGGTTGCGTCCCGGAATGCATCCGAGCTGAGCAAAATTTCATCTGTGCCGGGACCATAAAAACGCGGGTCGTCACATTCATTGTCAAAAGCCCAAGTGGACGAATCATTGCCGTAATTCACCGCAGAACACATGGCGCCACGTGCGGTATCTTCTTCGACACAGGCGGTTAATCCAACCAAAGCCACACCCAAAAACATCATTGAAAATTTCATTTGTCACCTCTTCAGTTTCTTTGTTTTTAACGCTCAAATCGTAGGAAACCCTTTGATTCGAAACAAGTCCGCCAAATCTGTCGTCATTTGCGCCTCGGCATGGCATCAAATTTCAGCCGAAATGAATTTCGCACGCAAACTTGGACAGAACGCTTGCCAAAGCGGGGGCGATTTTCCTAGGCTCTGCCCTACCAACAGTTAAACCCGCACGCGTTCTACGCCGCATCGAGGGTGTGCAAACAGGGTCCCGAGGTAAGGCGGCGGGTCTGAATCATATGGACATCACCTTTCTTCTCAACGGAGAGAGCGTGGATGTGAAGGGCATAGCCCCAACCACCACATTGCTGGATTGGCTGCGCGAAACGCGTAACCTGAAAGGAACCAAAGAGGCCTGCCGCGAAGGCGATTGCGGCGCATGTTCTGTGATGGTCACAGACAAAAGCGGCGTGCGCACGCTGAATTCCTGCATCCTGTTTATGGCCCAGCTCGACGGTCAGGCCATTCGCACGGTCGAAGGCATCCAAAGCCCCGATGGCACCCTGCACCCCGTTCAGCAAGCCATGGTGGATCACCACGGATCACAATGCGGGTTCTGCACGCCCGGCTTTGTTGTGTCGATGGCCACGGGGCATCTGAATGGTCGCAAGGATCACGACGATATTCTGGCGGGCAATCTGTGCCGGTGCACGGGTTATGCGCCGATCATCCGCGCCGCGCAGGCCGCCCAAGACAGCGCTGTGCCCACATGGATCATTGACGATCTACCGGCCCCCTCAACCCTGCCGGATTTCATCCCTGAGACGTCCGATGATTTGGCCGCATGGTATCTGGCCAATCCCGACGCCACATTGATCGCGGGGGCCACCGATGTCGGGCTTTGGGTGACAAAACAAATGCGCGACCTGCCCAAAGTGGCCTTTTTGAACCGGTGCACGGATTTGCAACAGATTGATAAGACCGAAACAAGCATTCGGTTTGGCGCAGGCGTCACTATGAACCATGTGCGCAGCGCCATTGCCCCCCATTACCCATCCTATGCGGATATGATCCGTCACTATGGGTCCGAACAGGTGCGCAATGCGGCCACGATTGGCGGTAATATCGCCAATGGATCCCCGATTGGGGACAACCCCCCGGTTCTGATTGCGCTGGATGCGGTGCTTCACCTGCGCCGCGGCGACGTGACCCGTGATCTGCCGATGGCCGATTTCTTTGTCGAATACGGAAAACAAGACCGCCAGCCGGGCGAATTTGTCACCGGGGTCAGCGTGCCTTTGGGCCATGAAAACCTGCGGTGTTACAAATTATCCAAACGCTTTGATCAGGATATTTCTGCGGTATTGGGCGCGTTCAACCTGACGATATCAGACGGTGTGATCACCGATGCGCGCATCGCTTTTGGTGGGATGGCAGGCATTCCGATGCGGGCGAAATCCGTTGAAACGGCGCTGATACATCAGCCCTGGTCCACATCAACAATCGACGCAGCGTTGGATCAATTCGCGCAGGATTTCACCCCGATGACCGATATGCGGGCCTCTGCGGCCTATCGATTGCAGGTCGCACAAAACATGCTGCGCCGGTATTTCGCCGACCTTTCTGGCCAATCTATCAACGTGTTAGAGGTCACTCCATGAGCGTCGCCAAACCCCTGCCCCACGACGCCGCCCGCCTGCATGTGACCGGAACCGCGCGCTACGTTGACGATATTCCAGTACCCGCCAATTGCCTGCATCTGGCGTTTGGGATGTCGACCTGTGCCGCTGGGGACATCACCCAGATGGATCTGGACGCCGTGCGCGCTGCCCCGGATGTGGTGGCTGTGTTAACCGCCGATGATTTGCCCCATGCCAATGATGTCAGCCCGTCCATCCATGACGAACCGTTGCTGGCCACGGGCCAAGTGCACTATGTCGGCCAGCCTGTGTTTCTGGTGGTCGCGCGCAGCCATGACGCCGCCCGGCACGCCGCGCGTTTGGGACGCATCACCTATGCGGATCGCCCCGCTATTCTGACGGTTGAGGATGCCATCAACGCCCAGTCCCGGTTCGAAGACGGCCCACGGATTTGGGGCAAAGGCGACGTGCCAAACGCCCTGAAATCGGCCCCCCATCGTTTGCAGGGGCAATTTGATATGGGCGGTCAGGAACATTTCTATCTAGAAGGCCAAGCCAGCCTTGCCCTGCCCCAAGAAGGCGGGGACATGGTTTTGCATGCCTCAACCCAGCACCCGACGGAAATCCAACACAAAGTGGCCGATGCGCTGGGGGTGCCAATGCACGGGGTGCGCGTTGAAATCCGCCGCATGGGGGGCGGATTTGGCGGCAAAGAAAGCCAAGGCAATGCGCTGGCCGTGTCCTGTGCGATTGTCGCCAACCTGACCGGGCAACCGACCAAAATGCGCTATGACCGCGATGACGATATGATCATCACCGGCAAACGTCATGATTTTCGCATCGAATATGATGTTGGCTATGATGACACGGGTCGGATATTGGCGATGGAAGTGACCCAACATGCCCGCTGCGGCTGGGCGCAGGATCTAAGCCTGCCGGTCGCGGATCGCGCCATGTTGCACACCGACAATGCCTATCTGCTGGATCACATCCGCATCACGTCCCATCGCTGGAAAACCAACACCCAAAGCGCCACCGCCTATCGTGGATTTGGCGGTCCTCAGGGCATGTTGGGCACCGAACGTGTGCTGGATCACGTGGCCTTTGCGCTGGGGATGGACCCGGTGGCGGTGCGGCAGCGGAATTATTACGCGGATCGCACCGATGCCCCGGATGATCGTCATTCGACCACCAATAGCGTCCAGACCACGCCTTATGGGATGGAGGTGCGCGATTTCTGCCTAAACCGTTTGACCGACCGTCTGATCGCGCAGTCGGATTACGCAGAACGCCGCGCCAAGGTGCGGGCTTGGAATGCAGAAAATCCCATTCTCAAACGTGGGATTGCGTTTAGCCCGGTCAAATTCGGGATCTCGTTCACGCTAACCCACCTGAATCAGGCCGGCGCATTGGTGCATGTCTATCAGGACGGTTCGATCCATCTGAACCATGGTGGCACCGAAATGGGTCAGGGCCTGTTTCAAAAGGTCGCCCAAGTGGCCGCATCGCGGTTTGGCGTTGACGTGAATGCGGTGAAAATCACCGCCACCGATACTGGAAAAGTGCCAAATACATCCGCCACAGCAGCGTCCAGCGGGTCAGATTTGAACGGGATGGCGGTGCAGATCGCCTGCGATAAAATCCGCGCACGTATGGCACAATGTCTGGCCGATGCGCAGGGGGTTTCGCCCGAAAACATTCGCTTTGCCAATGGCTTGGTTCAGGTGGGCGATCATTCCATCCCATTTTCTGAGGCCGCCAAACAGGTCTATGAAAGCCGTGTGAGCCTGTCGGCAACCGGGTTTTACAAAACGCCCGATCTGGCTTGGGATCGCATCAAAGGCAGCGGCCGGCCGTTTTTCTACTTTGCCTATGGCGCGTCGGTGACCGAGGTTGTGATTGATACATTGACCGGGGAAAATCGCATTTTGCGCAGCGACATCCTGCATGATGCAGGGGCGTCGCTAAACCCGGCATTGGATATCGGCCAAATCGAAGGTGGCTATGTTCAGGGCGCAGGTTGGCTGACCACAGAGGAACTGATCTGGGATAATGTCGGGCGGCTGCGCACCCATGCGCCGTCCACCTATAAAATTCCGGCCTGTTCGGACCGCCCCGATATTTTCAATGTGGATTTGTGGGATGAACCCAATCCCGAACAGTCGATTTACCGATCCAAAGCCGTGGGTGAACCGCCCTTTATGCACGGAATTTCGGCGTGGCTTGCGCTTGGGGATGCGGTGCAGGCCTGCGGATCACACTGGGCTGACCTACAGGCCCCCGCCACATCAGAAGCGATCCTAGACGCCATAAACAGGGCCCGCGCATGAAGGATTTCGCGCCCCCATCAACCGTTTTTCGTATCCGAGTAGATACCGTGCGCGGATCTGCCCCACGGGATGCCGGAACGGAAATGGTGGTGTGGTCCGACCCCAATGGAGTGGCTTTGCCCGGCAATTTACGGGTCGGCATGCATGGCACAATTGGCGGTGGCCGATTAGAGCTAGAAGCCATTCGATTTGCGTTATTGTGCCAAAAGAACGGCCAGAAAACCGGGCGCAGAACCTTTCCTTTGGGGCCGGAACTGGGCCAGTGCTGCGGCGGGGCTGTGACCATCACGGTCGATGTGTCTGACCACGCGCCACATTCGTGTCAGCTTGAATGCGACGCACCGATAGCTATCCCGATCCTGCCCGGCCAATGCGCCCCAACAGAGGTCTGGATTTGGGGCGCGGGGCATGTGGGGCGCGCGTTGAATTCTGCCTTGGCAACCTTGCCGGGTATGAATGTGACATGGGTGGATGTCAGCGCCGACAGATTCCCGGCGAACACCGCCAATGCTAGGGTTTTGACCGCTGAAAAACCCGAACATCTTGTGCGTCACGCACCCATTGATGCCCATCACATCGTGCTAACCTATTCTCACGACTTGGACTTTGCCCTGTGCCACGCATTGCTGTCGCATGGGTTTGCCAGTGCCGGTGTGATCGGATCGGCGACCAAATGGGCCCGGTTCCGTTCCCGTTTAACCAACCTTGGCCACACAGATGCACAAATATTAAGCATTGCCTGCCCAATAGGCGATCCGACCCTTGGGAAACACCCGACAGCCATTGCCGTTGGCGTGGCGCAGGCGCTACTAAGGCTGTCGGGCGCGCAGGACCCTGACCACCGCAACTCGAAACTGGAGAGAGCTGGATGACGCAGACTTTGCTGAAGCTTGAAGGCCTGACCAAGGCCTATCCGGGCGTTGTCGCCAATGCTGATGTTTCGTTTGAAATTGGCGTCGGCGAAGTGCACGCATTGTTGGGGGAAAACGGCGCGGGCAAATCGACATTGGTCAAAACCATCTATGGATTGGTAAAGCCAGACAGCGGCACGATGACCCTAAATGATACGCCATTTGCCCCATCCGACCCGCACAAAGCCCGCGCATCCGGCGTGGCAATGGTGTTTCAGCATTTTTCCCTATTCGAAGCGTTGGACGTGGCCGAAAATGTGGCCTTGGGCATGGAAAATCCACCGCCGCAACGGGAATTGGCTGGGCAAATCAAAGAGGTGTCACAGAAATACGGATTGCCGCTTGATCCGCATCGGATTGTTGGCGACCTGTCCGCCGGGGAACGCCAACGGGTCGAAATCATCCGCTGTCTGCTGCAGGATCCAAAACTGTTGATCATGGATGAACCCACCAGCGTTCTGACCCCACAAGAGGTCGAAATCCTGTTTCACACCCTGCGCAAATTGTCCGCCGAAGGCACGGCGATCCTCTATATTTCCCACAAACTCGATGAAATTCGCGCGTTATGTGAAAACGCCACTATTTTGCGACTGGGCAAAGTGGTCGGCGATTGCGACCCGCGACAGACATCATCACGCGAAATGGCGGAAATGATGGTGGGCGGCACGTTGCATGTGCCCGAACGCGACGCCGCCGAACCCGGCCCAGTCGCCCTGCAATTATCACAGCTATCCGCCGCCTCACCGCGCCCGTTTGGCATGGCGTTGCGCGACATCAATCTGACCATGCACCAAGGCGAAGTGCTGGGCATCGGTGGGGTCGCGGGCAATGGACAGGATGAATTGTTACTGGCTTTGTCGGGCGAAATGCTGACCGATCCGGGGTCGGTGCAATTTAACGGCGCGGATATATCACATCTGCCGCCGAATGCTCGACGCAAACTGGGATTACTGGCCGCCCCCGAAGAACGACTAGGCCACGCCGCCGCACCGGGTATGTCATTGGTTGAAAACGCTATTTTGTCCGGATCAGTGCGCGAAAACCTGACCCAAAACGGATTTCTTCGCTGGGGCAAGGCGCGTGAGTTTGCCGAAAAAATCATCGCAGATTTCGACGTTCGCACACCCAGTGCGGGCAATGCCGCACGATCGCTATCCGGCGGGAACCTGCAGAAATTTGTGATCGGTCGTGAAATCCTGCAACGGCCCGAATTGTTGATCGTCAATCAGCCCACTTGGGGGGTGGATGCCGCCGCAGCAGCCGCGATCCGGCAGGCCCTGCTGAACCTTGCCGAAAAAGGTGCAGCCGTGATCGTGATTTCGCAGGATTTAGATGAATTGATGGAAATTTCGGACCGGTTCTGCGCGCTGAACGAAGGTCGCCTGTCCGACCCCCGCCCCGCCAAAGGGTTAACGGTCGAAGAAATCGGTCTGATGCTGGGTGGCGCCCATGACATGCACGACATTGAGGGGGTCGCATGATCCAGCTGGAAAAACGGCCTCAGGCTTCGGCCATTTGGACATATATAGCGCCCTTATTGGCGGTGATCCTGACCATGATCGCGGGCGGCATCCTGTTTGCGTTTCTCGGAAATGACCCGTTTGAGGCGATCCGCACGATTTTCTGGGATCCGCTATTTGGCGAATTTGCGTCTTTTCACCGCCCGCAAATTCTCATCAAGGCTGCCCCTTTAGTGTTAATTGCCATCGGATTGTCGCTGGGGTTTCGGGCTGGGATCTGGAATATCGGCGCCGAAGGTCAATACATCATGGGCGCGATTTGTGGCGCGGCTGTGGGGCTGGCGTTTTATCCAACTGAAAGCGTGTTCATCCTGCCATTGATGGTGATCGCGGGCGCGCTTGGGGGGTGGGCTTGGGCGATGATCCCCGCCCTGCTCAGGGTGAAATTCCAAACCAACGAAATCCTTGTGTCCCTGATGCTGGTTTATGTCGCCGAACAGCTATTGGCGTCTGTTTCCCTTAGTCTTTTGCGCAACCCAGAAGGCCACGGTTTCCCCGGGTCCCGCAATTTGGCGCAGTATGAATCAGCCACCAGTTGGATCGACAAATCGGCTGGTATGCATTGGGGTGTTGTTGCCGCACTGATTGCGGTGGTTTTCAGCTATGTCATCCTGAGCCGTCACATGTTGGGGTTCAACATCCGCCTGACCGGCGAAAGCCCCCGTGCAGCGGCGTTTTCCGGCGTGAACCCAACCCGGATGATCGTGATCTGCATGGGGCTGTCGGGGGTATTGGCCGGGCTTGCTGGCATGTTCGAAGTGTCCGGCCCCGGTGCCCAGATCAGCATTGATTTCAACGTCGGCTATGGGTTCACGGCCATTATCGTGGCGTTTCTGGGCCGGTTGCATCCGATCGGCATTTTGATGGCCGGGGGTGTCATGGCTTTGACATATGTGGGCGGCGGAAACGCACAAGCCCAACTGCAATTGCCCGCCGCCGCGATCCAACTGTTCCAAGGCATGCTGCTGTTTTTCCTGCTCGCATTGGATGTGATGACCAATTACCGCCCCGTGCGCAAAAAGGAGGCTCTGTAATGGATTTCTCTGCGATTAACCCCGCCGTTTTACTGGCTTCATTGATGGTGGCAGCGACGCCGATCCTGTTGGCCGCGATTGGCGAATTGGTGGTGGAACGGGCCGGGGTTTTGAACCTTGGTGTTGAGGGCATGATGATCACCGGCGCTGTTGCAGGGTTTATCGTCGCATCGGCCACTGGATCCGCTTGGCTCGGTTTCATCGGCGCGGCCTTTGGTGGCGCGATCCTTGCCTTGCTGTTTGGTCTGCTGACCCAGTTTTTTCTGTCCAATCAGGTTGCCACAGGTCTGGGCCTGACCCTGTTTGGTTTGGGATTATCGGCATTGATGGGACAGGGATATCTGGGCGTCAAAGCACCGGATTTCGCGTCGTTAAACGTGCCTTTCTTATCCGACATCCCGTTTCTTGGCCGGGTTTTGTTCCAACATGATGCCATGGTTTATATCGGTCTGGCCTTGGTTGCGGGCACCTATTGGATGCTGAAATACAGCCGCGCCGGGCTGATCCTGCGCGCCGTCGGGGAAAACCACGAGGCGGCCCATGCGCTTGGCTATAACGTTGTGCGCGTGCGTCTGTTGGCGATCCTGTTTGGCGGGGCCTGCGCGGGTTTGGGCGGTGCTTACCTTAGCCTTGTGCGGGTGCCCACCTATGCCGAAGGTCTGACCGCGGGGGCGGGCTGGATCGCATTGGCCATTGTTGTTTTTGCCAGCTGGAAACCGTGGCGATTGCTGCTTGGGGCGTACTTGTTTGGCGGCGTCACTGTGTTGCAGTTGAATTTGCAGGCCGTTGGCCTTTCTATACCGGTCGAGATCCTCTCGATGTCACCCTATCTGGTCACGATCCTTGTGCTTGTGATCATGTCTGCCGGCCGGGCTCCGGGTTCGCTTGGCAAATCATTCCACGCCTCAAGCTGAGGCATATAAAAACCACTCCACAGGGGGAATAACGATGAAATTCACAACATTTCTGACCAGCGCAGCTGCCGCGCTGAGCCTTGGCACCGCGGCCATGGCCGATGATCCAACCACCGTCGGATTCGTCTATGTCGGTCCCGTCGGCGACGGCGGCTGGACCTATGAACACAATGTGGGCCGCCTTGCGGTTGAGGAACATTTCGGCGATGCGGTTGAAACCGTATTCGTTGAAAGCGTCCCAGAAGGCGCGGATTCCGTGCGTGTTATGCAGCAGATGGCATTGAACGGTGCGGACCTGATCTTTACGACGTCCTTTGGGTACATGGACCCAACCATCGAAGTGGCGTCCCAGTTCCCAGACGTGAAGTTCGAACACGCGACCGGCTATAAACTTGCCGATAACGTATCTAACTATTCCGCCCGTTTCTACGAAGGTCGCGCCGTTCAGGGCCACATCGCTGGCTCTATGACCGAAAGCAACGTCGTGGGTTATATCGGGTCCTTCCCAATCCCAGAAGTGATCCGGGGCATCAACGCCGCCTATATTCACGCCCAACGCGTGAACCCTGACGTAGAATTCAAAGTCGTCTGGGTTTACACTTGGTTTGATCCTGCCAAAGAAGCCGAAGCGGCCAATGTTTTGATTGAACAAGGCGCGGACGTAATCCTGCAACACACCGATTCCACCGCCCCCCAAGCCGCCGCACAGGCCGCTGGCAACGTGATCACCTTTGGTCAGGCATCGGATATGTCGGAATTTGGCCCACATCCACGTGTGTCATCCATCATCGACAACTGGTCGCCCTATTACATCGCCCGCACCCAAGCCGTGATTGATGGCACATGGGAAAGCACATCCACTTGGGACGGGATCGGCGCTGGCATGGTTGGCATCGGTGAAATCTCAGACGCGGTTCCTGCAGACGTAAAAGCCGAAGCAGAAGCCATGCGCGACGCTTTGGCATCCGGTGAATACCACGCCTTTACCGGGCCAATTAACAAACAAGACGGATCCGTCTGGTTGGCCGAAGGCGAAACAGCCGATGACGGTACATTGGCGGGTATGAATTTCTACGTCGAAGGCATCACCGGCGACATCCCACAATAACCAAACGATCCAAAATCAATCAAAGGCCCGCCCCAATTGGCGGGCCTTTTTTATGGGTACAATTCCGCGCTTTCCCCCGGTGAAAATCCGTGCATAGATCGGCCCATGACACAGTTTACAACACGCTCTGGCGTCCCGATTTCCCGTTTCGCATTTGGCTGTATGCAATGGGGTGGCCGCGCTGATCCGGACCAATCCCGTGCCACCTATGAAGCGGCGATTGCCGCTGGGATCAACCATTTTGATACGGCCTATGTCTACACAGACGGCATGTCTGAAACGCTGCTGGGGCAGTTTGTCACCGATCCCGACAGCCATTTCATCGCCACCAAAGCCGCCTATACAGGTGGGTCGGGGCGGCAAAACATTCTGGAAAAGTTTGATATTTCACGCCAACGACTGGGGATGGACCGGGTAGATATGTTGTATCTGCATCGGTTTGACGATGACACACCACTGGAACAAACCTTTGAAACGCTTGCGCTTTTGCAGTCCAACGGAACGATCCGCCATATCGGTGTCAGCAATTTCGCCGCGTGGCAAGTGATGAAGGCCCAAAACGTAGCCGCACAATTTGGCACCAAAATCGATGCCATTCAGCCGATGTACAATCTGGTGAAACGTCAGGTCGAATCTGAGATTTTGCCGGTTTGTGCAGATCAGGACATTCAGGTGTTTTCCTATTCGCCGCTGGGTGGTGGGCTGCTGACCGGCAAATATGTGGCCCCCGATTGCGGTGGGCGACTGGAAAACGATGCCCGCTATGCGACGCGTTATGGGCAGGATTGGATGCATGACGCCGCCACGGGTTTGGCCAAAATTGCGGACGAAATGAACGTGCCCACGGCAACGCTGGCGGTTGCGTGGCTGGCCCATCATGCGCCTCAGGTTTCTCCGATCTTATCGGCCCGCAACGCGGACCAGTTGAAACCGTCACTGGACGGGATGACCTATGCTTTGGCCCCTGAAATCGTCGACAGGATCACAGCCCTGTCGCGCACGCCCGCCCCGGCAACCGATCGGATCGAAGAAGCATGATTGACTTCCTCATCATCGGCGGTGGCATTGCCGGGATCAGCGCAGGTGCACGCCTGTCTCATCTGGGTCAAGTGACTGTTTTAGAACAAGAAGACGCACTGGCATATCATGCCTCTGGTCGCTCGGCTGCCTTGTTTGAACAAAACTACGGCAAACCGTCAACCGTGGCCCTAAACACCGCCAGCCGGGACTATCTGACCACGGCAAATGGTGGCGTTTTATCCCCACGGGGCATCATGATTGTCGCAGGCGCAGACCGTGCCGATGACTTTGCCCATGACATCAAAACCATGAAGCTGGACCCGATTTCAATGGCCCAAGCCATGGATTTATGGCCGATCCTGAACCCTGAAACCGTGGATCGTGCCGGGTACAACCCAGATGCCCAAGACATCGACGCGGACCTGTTGATCCAAAACTTTGCCCGTGAAATTCGTGCAAATGGCGGCGACATTCGCACCAAATCTGCGGTGACTGCGATCCAGAAAACCACCACCGGATGGCGGGTCAGTGCGGGGGAAGCTTTTGAGGCTCGGATGATCATCAACGCCGCAGGCGCGTGGGTTGATCAAATCGCGGAAATGGCTGGCATAGCGCCGTTGGGCGTGTCGCCTTTGCGCCGGTCCTTTGCCCGCCTGCCCGCGCCCAATGATCTGGACGTGTCCCGCTGGCCGATGCTGTTTGGCCCCGGCGAAGATTGGTACGCCAAACCCGATGCCGGCGCGATGCTGGTATCCCCCGCCGACGAAGATCTGGTCACGCCCCATGACGCATGGGCCGATGACATGGTTCTGGCCGAAGGATTGGCGCGGTATGAACATCACGTAACCTGCCCCGTGACCCAAGTGACTGCCAACTGGGCCGGGCTGCGCACATTTGCCCCGGATCGGGAATTGGTGATCGGCCCCGACGCGGTGGAACCCACATTTTTCTGGCTGGCCGGTCAGGGTGGCTATGGGATGCAATCCTCGCCCGCTGTCAGCCAATTGGCCGCCGACCTGATCGGCGGGATGACGTCCGAATTGCCAACTGATGTGATTGAACGCCTGCGCCCGAACCGGTTTGGCTAGGTCCCCCAGAAATTATCAAGGTAGGCTTGGTAATTGGGCGGCAGGCCTGTTTGGCTGTGCAGGATCATGGCGCCGACACTTGTGATGCCCAATACTGCGCCAATTACCGGCAATGCCTTTTGTTTGAACGTCGCGGGCCGCGCCCAGTTTCGAAACCGCAACGCCGCCGCGATATGGGTGAAAATCGCCAGCACTGCGAGGGCATAATAGGGCGCGAAATAGCTGACAAAGGGCTGTTGGCTGACCACGGACGCCGCCCAAAAGCTGTTTGTATCAATGTCTGCATAAAACATGCGCGTAGATAGGGTTGCGCCCAGATGTTGCAGCAAAAACAGCGCCAAATAACCGCCGGACACCACTTGTGCCCAAGCCCATTTTCCCTGTGGCCGCCCGCGTTTCCATGCCAAGGCTAATCCCAGCACAATTTGCGACGCAAACAGAACCAATAATGGGATTTCGATGATTGGGACGCGATAGAGATGCCGCAAACCGGTCATCACCGTCAAATGCGTCTCAAACCCCAGCACGAATAGGCTGTGGTTGATCAAATGGAGGGCGATAAACAGCCCCAAAACACAGGCATTTAGCCGATGAAACCGCAAAAGGGTCATGATAACTCCAATCTAAACTACACCGTTTAGTTTGGAGTTATCATGACCCGCATTGCAAGTCCAAAAATGCCTGCCCTAAGCGATGTTTTTGCGAATGGTTTCGTTTTTCGGATCATAGGGGCTGTCTTGGACGACCTGCGCGTCCCACAGCTGATCAAACATTTTGACCTTTAGCTTTGTGCCAGGTGTGGCCAGATCAGGCGTGACATATCCCATGCCAATGCTTTTGCCGAAATGCACCGAATAGCCGCCCGAAGTCAGACGCCCAACGCGGGTGCCTTCGGGGGTATACAGAACCTCGCGGCCCCACGGATCGGCATCGTCCGGCCCGTCGATCAGCAAGGTACAGCATTTAACCCGCACGCCCATATCCAGCATGGCCTGTTTGCCGTGAAAATCCTTTTCCAGGTCCACAAAACGCGGCAGATCCGCCTCAAGAGGGTTGGCATCCCGACCCAATTCCGTGCCAAAGGCGCGATAGGATTTTTCCTGACGCAGCCAGTTTTGTGCCCGCGCCCCGACCAGCTTCATCCCGTGTTTTTCACCGGCTTTTTCCAGCAGATCGAACAGGTAATTCTGCATCTCAATCGGGTGGTGCAATTCCCAGCCCAATTCGCCCGTATAGGCCACACGGATCGCATTCACCGGACACATGCCCAGTTCGATCTGTTTGGCCGACAGCCACGGGAACCGTTTGTTGGACAGGGCCGTGGCAGGATCAGCATCGTTGATCACATCGGCCAGAACGTCGCGGGATTTCGGACCAGCGATGGCGAAAACACCCCATTGGGTGGTGACGTCCTGAATTTCGATATAGCCAAATTCGCCCATCTTATCTTCGGCGGCTTTGCGCAGGAAATCGGCGTCATATTCCGTCCAAGCCCCTGCAGAGACGAGATAATAATTATCCGGCCCATTGCGCACGATGGTATATTCCGTGCGTGTGGTTCCGGCGGATGTCAGGGCATAGGTCAGGTTGATACGGCCCACACGGGGCAGTTTATTACAGGTGAACCAGTCCAGAAACGCGGTGGCGCCGGGACCTTTGACCACGTGTTTTGTGAATGCTGTGGCATCAATCAGCCCCACGCCTTCGCGGATGGATTTGGCTTCTTCGACGGCATATTGCCACCATTCGCCACGTCTGAACGACCGGGCATCGTGGTCAAAGTTTTCCGGCGCATCAAGCGGGCCAAAATAGTTCGGACGTTCCCATCCGTTCACAAAGCCAAATTGCGCGCCACGGGCGGCCTGACGGTCATAGGCCGGGGATGTGCGCAACGGACGGCAGGCGGGGCGTTCTTCGTCGGGGTGGTGCAGAATATAGACGTGATCGTAGCATTCTTCGTTTTTGCGCGCGGCAAATTCGGTGGTCATCCAATTCTGCGAATAGCGTTTGGGATCAAGCGACGCCATGTCGATTTCGGCTTCGCCATCGACCATCATCTGCGCCAGATAATAGCCCGTACCACCAGCCGCGGTAATGCCAAAACTGAACCCTTCGGCCAGCCACATATTGCGCAGACCCGGCGCCGGACCAACCAGCGGGTTGCCGTCAGGCGTATAACAAATCGGGCCGTTGAAATCATCCTTTAGGCCAGATTCAGCGCAGGACGGCACACGTTCGGCCATCGCCATATATTGTTCTGCAATGCGATCCAGATCCAACGGAAACAGATCCGCACGAAAGCTGTCAGGCACACCATGTTCAAAGCGTGCGGGCGCCCCTTTTTCATAGATGCCCAGGATCCAACCGCCGCGCTCTTCTCGGGCATAGGATTCGTTGTCAGCATCGCGCACCACGGGATGTTCGGGATTGCCCGCCTCACGCCATTTGACCAGTTCTGGGTCTTTGTCCATGACGATAAATGTGTGTTCAACCGGAATGGCGGGCATTTTGATGCCCAGCATTTTCGCCGTCCGTTGCGCATGGTTTCCCGACGCCGTCACAACATGTTCAGCCGTAATCACCACCTGTTCGTCTGATTCAATCAGGTTGCCGCCCTTTTCGACCATCTTGGTGCAGGTGACCTCCCAATGGGTGCCGGTCCAGTGGAACGCATCGGCCTGTAGTTTGCGCACGATGTCGACACCGCGTTGGCGCGCACCTTTGGCCATGGCCTGTGTCACATCAGCCGGATTAATATAGCCATCCGAATTGTGATAGATCGCGCCCTTTAGGTCTTCGGTTTGGATCAGCGGCCAGCGGGATTTGATGTCGTCCGGGGTCAGCCATTCATAGGGCACCCCACAGGTTTCGGCTGTGGAGGCGTATAATTTATATTCGTCCATCCGTTCGTCGGTTTGCGCCATGCGCAGGTTGCCGACCACCGCGAAACCGGCATTTAGCCCGGTTTCTTCTTCTAACGTTTTGTAGAAATCGACCGAATATTTGTGAATATGCGTGGTCGCATAGGACATGTTGAACAACGGCAAAAGCCCGGCCGCATGCCACGTGGACCCGGATGTCAATTCGTCCCGTTCAATCAACATCACATCGTCCCAGCCCGCCTTGGCCAGATGATAGGCAATCGACGTTCCGATGGCTCCGCCACCAACAACAAGCGCTTTTACTTCGGTCTTCATCGCAGGATTCCTTTGGGTCATTGCCGCCACTTTGGCCAATTCCGACGACCAACGCGCGAACCACCCGACCTGTCTTGGCATGAAACCGACCTCAGGGGGCATTGCCGCGCTGCGGCGAAAGAAAGTTGCGCGATGGATCGCCAACGCTTACACATTGCATCAAAGGGAGAGAGTGATGAAAATTTGTCGCAGCATCGCAGAAATGCGCGCCCAAATGGCCGCGTTTCGCAACGCAGATCACAGCGTGGGATTGGTCACAACAATGGGCGCGCTGCATGCAGGCCATATGGCGCTGGTGAAATCGGCGGTTCAGGCGCATTCCCGCGTGGTGGCGACGATTTTTGTCAATCCGACCCAGTTTGGCGACCCGTCCGATCTGGACAATTATCCCCGCACCGAAGAGGCCGACCTGACAATGCTACGCGACGCGGGTGTCGCGGCGGTGTTTATCCCCGATGCCGGGGATATGTACCCAGACGGTGACGAAACCATCGTCGAAACCACCGGTCTGGCCAATATGTTGCACGGTCTGGTGCGTCCTGGGCATTTTCGCGGAGTGGCCACCGTCGTGACCAAATTGTTCAACATTGTTCAGGCCGATGCGGCCTATTTCGGGGAAAAGGATTTTCAGCAATTGGCCGTGATCCGCCGGATGGTGCGCGATTTGCACATGCCGATCCAGATTGTCGGCGTGCCAACCGTGCGCGAAGCCGACGGGCTGGCCATGTCATCGCGTAATGTCCGCCTGACTGCCCCCGACCGCGCAGCCGCAATTGTGTTGAACCAAGCGTTGAGCCGCGCCGAAATGCTGGCCGCGCAGGGGGCACAGGTGGACATCCTGAACCAAGCGATCCGAGATACCATCACCGCAGAACCCCGCGCCACGCTGATGGCCGTGGACATCGTGATTGCGGACACATTTGAACCGGCCACCGGCCCGGTGACCCAAACAATCGGGATCATGATCTCTGCCCAATTCGGCGCAGGCGACAATCAGGTCCTGTTGATCGACCAAAGGGAGATACATCCATGAGTAGCCAAACAGAAACCATCCGCCGGATCACTGTGCCGCAAATCGCCAACCGCAAGGGCGGCGAACCGATCGTTTCCCTGACCAGCTATCACGCGCATACCGCTGCGATCGTTGACAAATACGCGGATTTTATTTTGGTCGGCGACAGTCTGGGCATGGTGATGCATGGGATGGATTCCACGGTGGGTGTGCCGCTGGATCTGATGATCATGCATGGCAAAGCCGTGGTGCGTGGCACCCAGCGCGCGCTGATCGTCGTCGATATGCCGTTTGGGTCCTATGAAGAAAGCCCCAACATTGCGTTTCGCAACGCAGCCAAGATCATGAAGGAAACCAGCTGTGGCGCGGTCAAGCTGGAAGGCGGCGCGCGCATGGCTGAGACGATCAAATTCCTGACCGAACGCGGCATTCCGGTGATGGCCCATATCGGCCTGACCCCGCAATCCAGCCACGTCATGGGCGGGTTCAAAACACAGGGCCGAGACGAAGACAGCTGGGATCTACATTCCGCCGACGCCAAAGCCGTGACAGAAGCCGGGGCCTTTGCCGTGGTATTGGAAGGCATGGTTGAACCACTGGCTGCACGGATCACCAAAGAAATCGGCATCCCAACGATTGGCATCGGCGCATCCGCCGATTGCGATGGTCAGATTTTGGTGCTTGAGGATATGCTGGGCATGAACCCTTGGACGCCAAAATTCGTCAAAGTTTACGGCACGTTAGGCCCGATGATCGAAGAAGCCGTCAGCAAATATGCCGATGAAGTCAAAGACCGTTCCTTCCCGAGTGAGGACGAAGTTTATCGCTAGTCCAAAACATCACTAAACAAAAACAGCCCGCGAACACAGAGTGCCGCGGGCTGTTTTTTGTCATTTATGATCGGCGTTAAGCTGTTTTACGACGCTTAAACGCGGCCAGTCCGCCCAAGCCTGCAAACAACATCCAAGCTGTCGCTGGCAGTGGCACGGGCGGAAGCGCCTCTGAAGAGAAGGTAATGCCCGATGCGGAATCAAACCCCAATGCGCCTGCCGATGTTGCGACATCGTTGAACTGGTTCAAGGCAAATGCCCCCCCAGTTCCCGATACTGTAAATGCGGATGACAAGTCAGCGGTAGCGTCTGTAAAGAAATCAAAGAGGTCTAAACCGCTGCCGCGGCTAAAGAAAACCACACTCCCGATTGCGCCAATTCGTGTTGCGAGATGGAATGTGCCGGATCCAACACCTGCGATGGAAAACGTCGCAGAATCCAGCGGGTTCAAAATGTTGCTGGACAAGTTTTCGCTGTCACCGGTCAGCGAAAATGTAAATTCTGCATTGGAAAATGCGTTGCCGTCTAAACTACCCGAACCAGTTCCGCTGATTGTGTAGTTCAACGTGGTTGCCAGCGCCGCAACCGGCGCGACCATCAACGTAGAAATGAACAAAAAGGTAAATACCAAACTCGTTTTGATTAGCTTCATGATTTCTTTCCCAATCAATTGTTTATGATTTCCAGATTGGTAAATGCTTATCTGAAATTGCGCAATAAATTTTGCCAATACTGCCTGCACTTCTTGATGTACGGATAGGCTGACAATCCATAAACGGACCCGTTCCCTAACGTTCCAGACGCCAGCACTAGGTCAGGGCAACCTGACTGGACAAACCCGCCGCATCCGCGCCTAATCCCCCTATTTAAGGAGCGTATTATGCCCAGCATGTCCATCAAAGACGCCGCCATTTTGGCCGAAGCAAGCTATAGCCCCTCTGGGATCAACAGCCCGCGTATCCTGCATTCCTGCCCGGATGCCGACGTTCAGGGCCATTTCCTAGACGGCGACATCCTATTGCTGCCGGGGTCAAATTCCATTCGCGATTATATACGGTTCAATCTGCGGGTGCTGAACCTCGGGAATGTGAAACTAGCGCTCAGCGGTGACAAAACCGAAAAAGGCACCAGCGGGACCACTTGGCATCAAGGCTTCCTGTCTTATTCACGGGTGCTGACCACGTGGCTCAGCGGACTGAACAAAAAGCCCAAATTGATCATTGGCCATTCTCTGGGTGCCGCATCGGCGCAAATCCTATGTCGCACCTATGGCGCGCCCGCGATTTGTTTTGCCGCCCCGCGCCCGAAATTCATCAAAGGTGCTGTGAAACACGACGAAAAACTGCTGATCATCAACCGCAGTGACGATCTGGTGCCGGGCATGCCCCCCAGCTTTAGCCATATGGGTAAAATTCATCTGCTGAGCCCCGCCAAAAAACGCCGTTTTCCCGCCCATGCCATGAAACATTATCGCAGCATTTTGAATGAAACGACGTCGCTTCCGACGCGCTGGGGCTAAGACAAACGGTTCACGGCAACACAGCTTCGGTGCGCAAACGTGGGATGTTAACGCAAAATTGCACCCTATATTCTAGGTCAAAGGAGCGATGACATGACAATACGTCCTATTGCGCAAACCATGATCGGCCAGCCCACAATTGAGGGCGCAGGCGTTAAACTGGATCGGTTGTTTGGATTTGGCGACAGCAGTTTGACCGATCCGTTTTTGTTGATGGACCATTTCGGCAGCGACAATCCTGCGGATTTTCAGAAAGGGTTTCCATGGCATCCCCATCGCGGGATCGAAACCATCACCTATGTTCTGGATGGCGAAGTCGAACACCAAGACAGCCTGGGAAATACAGGTGTGCTGGGCGCAGGGTCGGTGCAGTGGATGACCGCCGGATCCGGGATCATGCATCAGGAAATGCCACGCGGGAATGCTGCGGGGGCGATGCATGGGTTTCAGCTTTGGGCCAATTTACCGGCCCATCTGAAAATGACCGATCCCCGGTATCAGGACATTGGCGCCGCCGATTTACCAATAGAAGGCGAAGAAGACGGATCAACCGCCAAAATCATCACCGGGGAATTCTGGGGCAAAACCGGGCCGGTGGATGGGGTCGCGGCCAACCCGTTGATCGTTGATATTTCGATCCCCGCAGGCCGTCACAAAGTGATCCCCGTGGACACGCGCGCCAATGCAATGGCCTATGTTTTTGCCGGATCAGGCAGCTTTGCCAATGCCTCTGCGCCGGTGGGTATTCAGGTTGAAAAAGAATTCAACGGACAGGAATTATCGTTTCAGGATTTAACCGGCGAACGCACATTGGTGCGATTCGATGCGGGTGATGAAATTTCTGTTCAGGCAGGCCCCGAAGGGATGCGGTTTTTGCTGATAACGGGCCGCCCCATCCGTGAACCTGTGGCGTGGCACGGTCCCATTGTGATGAATTCCAAGGCGGAATTGATGCAAGCCATCAAGGAACTGCGCCAAGGCACCTTTATCAAAGACACCCGTTAAGCCCTTGTTAATAACTGGTGCAGCGCCGCCACAGCCGGTTCTGTACCACTTTCATCATCCAAAAAAATATGCTAACGTGTGGGTAAGGCCCAAAAAATGGGTCACTTGAGAAAGAGCAGTTATGTCACGTATTTTAGTCGCAGCCTTATGCTGTGCGACGATGTTGTCCGCTTGCGGTGCAGCACCACAAGATGTGGTTTCTAGTCGCAATTACAATTCACCGGTCTTTGTACCGGACCTGTCAAACGCGCGCTAAGCGTTGCTGATGGGGCATGTCATGCTGGACCCGTTATTACGCGGGCCCGTGGGTGCGAATTGCAATTTCAATGCGCCCTAAATGACACCACAATAAAAAGAACAGGCCCGCTTGTGATCAATGGCGGACCTTTCAAATCCACGGCCCCTTAGATCATCGGAGCTAGATCATCGTGGGCTAGATCACCGTCGGCAAAACCAAATCCGGCGGCCTATGACCATCATCAAACGTCTTGATGTTGATCAGCACTTTTTCCCCCATTTCAATACGGCCTTCGACCGTAGCGGATCCCATATGCGGTAACAGCACCACGTTGGGCAATTGACGCAGATGCGGGTTAAATTCCGACCCGTGTTCAAACACATCCAGCCCAGCCCCGGCGATTTCGCCTGCCCTCAACATCCGTGTCAGCGCATTTTCGTCAATCACTTCACCCCGCGACGTGTTGACGATCACAGCCGACGGTTTCATCAATTTCAAACGACGGGCATTCATCAAATGGAACGTCGATGGCGTGTGTGGACAATTGATTGAAATCACATCCATACGCGCAACCATCTGGTCCAGACTGTCCCAATAGGTTGCCCCCAAATCTTGTTCGGTTTCAGGGCGCAAACGACGACGGTTGTGATAATGCACTTGCATTCCAAAGGCTTGGGCACGCCGCGCAACCGCCTGCCCGATCCGCCCCATGCCCAAAATGCCCAGCCGACGTCCAGAAATACGCCCCCCCAACAGCGCATTGGGCGACCAACCGGTCCATTTGCCACCTTGGATCCGGGCCACGCCTTCGGGCAGTCGACGGGTCACTGAAATGATCAAGGCCAGCGTCATGTCTGCCGTGTCTTCGGTCATGACCCCCGGCGTGTTGGACACAAAAATCCCGCGTTCGCGCGCAGCATTCACATCAATATGATCCACCCCTGCGCCGTAATTTGCGATCAACCGCAACTGATCCCCGGCCTGATCCAGCAACTCAACGTCGATCCGATCACTGAGCGTGGGCACCAACACATCCGCGCGCTGCATTGCCGCGGCCAATTCTGCGCGGGTCATGGGCGTATCCGTGTCGCGCAATTCCACGTTGAACAGCTCGGTCATGCGGGTTTCAACCGGTTCGGGCAACCGTCGCGTGACAACAACACTCAGATCTTTGGTTGGCATCAATGCCTCCAGTCTTCTTTTCATTTGTGACCTTCCATGGCACCTTGCACCCCAAGCGCGGCGACCACAAGAACCCACCACAATAACGACCGCAGCCGAGTAGACATTATCAAGACAGGAAAAGACGATGACCATGGCTCGTCTGGCGGGGATTTTACTCGCTTTTGCACTGATTGTTCCCCATTCCGCGACTGACCTGCGCGCCCAAGAGGTTGGGTCGGAAACCAATTTGCCAATCCCGCGATTCGTGTCGCTAAAAGCCGCAGAAGGCAATGTGCGACGCGGTCCATCCTTGTCGCATCGGATCGATTGGGTGTTTGTGCGGCGCAATATGCCGCTGCAGGTAACGGCTGAATATGGCCATTGGCGTCGGGTGATTGATCGCGACGGTTTTGGGGGTTGGGTCCATTACGCATTGCTGTCGGGGACGCGCACGGTGATCATTGATCAACCCGATTTGCCGCTCTTGGCCCGCCCCACAGCGGATGCTCCCCAAAACGCGGTTTTGCAACAGGGTGTGATCGCCCGGATTGGCGAATGTTCATTGGACTGGTGCCAATTATCGGCCGACGGTCACCGGGGCTGGGCCCGCAAAGGCGCCTATTGGGGCGTGCGCGCCGATGAAATCCTCGACTAGCGATATCCGCCGAGGTAGCTGAGAATATGCCCAACCAAACCGAGTCAAAACTAAACATATCCGCCGGGGTTTTTTCGGTCACGGTCGCGTTTGTTTTGGTCATGGCAAAAATGTGGGCCTTGGGGGAAACGGCGTCGTTGTCGATTGCCGCCACTTTGGCGGATTCTGCATTGGATTTGTTGATGTCGATCGCCGGTTTGGCTGCGATTGCCTATGCCGCCAAACCCGCAGACGAAGACCACGCCTTTGGGCATTCCTCAGCCGAAGATTTGGCCGCCTTGGCGCAATGCCTGTTTATCCTGACATCCGCCGGGATCATCGCGGGCGTTGCGGTGATGCGCCTATTCGCCAGCACCCCGCAGCCGGTTCAGGAAACCAATCGCGGCATCGCCGTGATGGTGTTTTCGATCTGCGTCACGCTGGCATTGGTGGCGTGGCAACGCTATGTGGCGCGCAAAACCGGCAGCCGCGTGGTCAAGGCCGACAGCCTGCATTACCTCGGGGATTTGGTGCCAAACTTTGGCGCGATTATCGCGCTATATGCGGCGCAAATCGGGTTTATGCGGGTGGATTCCTATGTGGCGCTTGGTGCGGCGGCCCTATTGGCCATCGGGGCGCTGCGTGTCGGAAAAGGCGCGTGGGATGCGCTGATGGATCGGCGCGCTGATCCGGCGGTCATTCAGGACATCTGCAATATCGTCCAAGATTTCCCCGGCGTGCATGGCCACCACGACCTGAAAACCCGCACCTCTGGCAGCCGCATGTTTGTGAACATGCATATCGAATTGGACGGCAGCCAGACCCTGGAAGAGGCCCATGCCATTGGCGCGGCGTTGCGGCGGGCCATCGTAAAGGCCCATCCGCGCGCTGATGTGTTGATCCACAAAGACCCTGTTGGGGTGACCAAACACCCCGAAGATACGCGATAGCCGCTAGGCCAATCCACGCCCTTTTAGCAATGCATCCACGCCCGGCATCCGCCCCCGGAACCCTTTGTATAGCTCTGCCGCATCCACCGATCCGCCCACCGACAGGATATGTGTTTCCAATCGCTTGGCCATTTTCGGATCAAACGGTCCACCGGCCTCTTCAAAGGCGACAAACGCATCCGCATCCATAACTTCGGACCACATATAGCTGTAATAGCCGCAGGAATATCCATCCCCGGCAAAGACATGGGCAAATTGCGGCGTGGCATGGCGCATTCCGATGGCATGGGGCATGCCCAATTCGGCCAAAACTTCAGCCTGTTTTTGCATGGGATCTGCGGGCGCAGGCCCGTCATGAAACGCCAGATCGACCATGGCTGACGCCACATATTCCACCGTGTTGAACCCGGCATCATAGGTGGCCGCGGCCAGCACTTTGTCCAGCAGGTCCTGCGGCATTGGCGCGCCGGTTTCTGCATGGGTTGCGAATTTTGCCAATACGTCTGGCACCTCTAACCAATGTTCATATAGCTGGCTGGGCAATTCAACAAAATCGCGTGCAACGGATGTGCCGGACACGGTTTCATAGGTCACGTCCGACAGGATGTGATGCAATGCGTGGCCAAATTCGTGGAACAACGTGCGCGCATCATCATATGACAACAACGCAGGCGCATCCGCGGCAGGTTTGGCAAAGTTGCAGACATTGGTGACAATCGGGCGGATATCCCCGGCCAGTTTTTGCTGGGATCGCATTGCACCACACCACGCACCGGATCGTTTTGATCCGCGCGCAAAGTAATCCCCGACAAAGGTCGCCATGTGCCGCCCATCGCGGGTGATGTTCCAGATACGCACATCTGGATGGTATTTCGGGGCGTCAATTTCTTCGAATTCCAGTCCAAACAACCGGTTCGCGCAGTCAAAGGACGCCTCAATCATGCGGTCCAATTGCAGATATGGTTTCAGTTCCGCTTCATCCAAATCATGTTCAGCTTGCCGACGTTTTTCCGAATAATAGCGCCAATCCCACGGCTCTAACCGTCCGTCATGTCCGTCCGCGTTTAGCATATCCGTCAGGATTGCCTCATCCTTTAGCGCGGCGGCTTTGGCGGGTTCCCAGACCTGTTTCAGCAGATTTTGAACCGCATCCGGCGTGCCTGCCATTTCCGTTTCCAGTTTGAAATCTGCAAACGTGTCATAGCCCAGCAAATTGGACCGTTCATGGCGCAATTTCAGGGTTTCAGCGGCGATGCCACGATTGTCGGTTTTCCCGCCATTGGCCCCGCGCAATGTCCACGCGCGATAGGCCCGTTCACGCAGATCGCGACGGGTCGAAAACTGCAAAAACGGTACAATCAAGGACCGCGACAGCGTGACAACAGGGCCATCCACGCCCTTTTCTGCGCCCGCAGATTGCGCGGTCGCCACCAGAAAATCCGGCAGACCTGCGATGCCATCTGCATCCAGTTCCATATGCCAGTCGCGTTCATCGGCCAGCAGGTTTTGGGTGAATTCTGTTCCCAGCACAGACAGGCGCGATTTCACCTCGGTTAAGCGATCCGAATTTTCACCATCCAAACGCGCGCCGCCACGGACAAATCCACGATGGGTCAACATCAAAACGCGGCGCTGTTCGGCGTTCAAATCCAGATCATCCCGCCGGTCCCACAGATCATCAATGCGCGCAAACAGGGCGGTATTGGACGAAATTTCCGATGAATACGCCGATAGGATTGGGGCAAATTCCCGCATCAACGCTTCGCGGGCGTCGTTGCTGTCCGCACCTGCCATGCCATAAAACGCGCCCAAAACACGGTTCAGGTTTTGATCCGCCAATTCCAACGCGTCGATTGTATTGGCAAATGTGGGTGTATCGGGATTGTCGGTGATGGCCGCAATATTGGCGCGGGCCTGTTCGATCCCGGCCTGCACTGCGGGTGAAAAATGCGCGTCATCTATCAAATCATACGGGGGCAATCCAAACGGTGTGTCCCAGTCCGAAAGCAGTGGGTTGGTCATGGTGATCTCCTTTGATCGGAATCTAGGCATCCCTATGCCAGAACACCATGACCAAGTGGTTAGAAAATCGCGAGGCGGATCACCATCGCGATATGACGCGTGATCCCGGCACCGATTGGTGGGATCAGTCGCCGCAGATCGGGCAATCGGCCCGTGGTTTCAGCGTCATGATCCGTGTTTCCGCATAAAGCGCATCATAGATCAGCATACGCCCCGCCAAACCCTGCCCAGCGCCGGTGATCTGTTTGACGGCCTCAACCGCCATCAGAGATCCAACCACCCCCGGCAACGGGCCGATCACCCCCGCGATGGAACAATTCGGAGCAAGCGACGGATCAGGGGCTGTCGGGAAAATGCATTCATAGCAAGGCCCACCATTGGCTGGATTATAGGTGCTGATCTGGCCTTCCCATTGGGTTAGGGCCGCACCAATCACCGGTTTGCCCAATTTGGCCGCGACCCGATTGACCAGATACCGGGTTTCGAAATTATCCGACCCTTCGAGGATCAGATCATATTCGGCAAACAGATCCTCAGCCGACTCGTCGTTCAAGCGTCGGTGATAAGGTTTCACATCGATATGTGGGTTCTGGGCCAGCATCGCGGCTTGGGCAGAGAACACCTTGGGGGTGGCGATCTGTGCATCCGTATGGATCACCTGACGTTGCAGGTTTGAATTGTCGACCACATCGTCATCAATCACCCCAATTGTGCCCACACCAGCAGCGGCCAGATATAACAGCGCCGGCGATCCAAGCCCCCCGGCCCCAACCACCAAAACCCGCGCGTTTTTCAGCGCCTTTTGCCCCGGGCCGCCCAATTCGCGCAGCACGATATGGCGGGCATAACGATCCAGTTCTGTCTCGGAAAATGTCGGCGTTGGCCCCATATCGGGGGTGGTACGCATCGCGCGCGCCTTTAGGCGGCGCACCAATTTGGCATAGCCCCAGATGATCGTGCCAAATGCCAGCAACATCACCCAAAGCGCGGCGGATTCGCCGGTTGCCTGACGCAGCGGATGCCCATCCGGCAGGATCAGGTGCAGCAAAATCACAGCGCCAAACAACACCGCAATCATCGTTGTGCGAATGTGCATCGGGATTTTCATCACGATGCCGATCCCCCACATCGCCGCCGCCATGGATAGGACAACGATCACTTGGACGGCTCCGCAACTCCGGTCGAGCCAAAGCCACCCGCCCCACGTTCTGTTTCATCCAGCCCCTGCACCACCGCAAAGCCCGCCTGAACAACGGGCGCGACCACCAATTGCGCAATCCGGTCGCCATGGGCGACCGTAAACGGCTGATCCCCGGCATTCATCAAAATGACCCCAACCGGGCCACGATAATCGCTGTCAATTGTACCAGGCGTGTTGGGCAATGTGATCCCGTGTTTCAACGCCAATCCGGATCGGGGCCGGACCTGAACTTCGAACCCATCCGGAATGGCCATACGCAGGCCGGTGGGGATCAACTGACGTGCGCCCGGTGCCAAAGTAACCGGCATCCTGTCGTCAAAATTGGCGCAGATATCTGCACCAGCAGCCCCTGATGTCTGGTAATTCGGCAAAGGCAGCGTTTGATCTGCCCCGTCCAACCATTCCAGCGCCACAACCGGGGTCATTTCAACGCCTCTGCGATGCGAACGGCCAGTTTGCGGGCCACGTCATCTTTGGTCATGCGCGGCCAATCCTCGGCGCCGTCCGCATGGATCAGGGTCACGTCGTTTTCGGTCCCGCCCATGATCCCGGTTTCAGGGCTGACATCATTGGCCAATATCCAATCGCACCCCTTGCGGGCGCGTTTGGCCGTGGCATGTGCCATCACATCATCCGTTTCCGCAGCAAATCCGACCACCAATGCAGGGCGACCATCCGTCATTTGGCTGACCGTCGCCAGAATGTCGGGGTTTTCGGCAAATTCCAAAACGGGCAATCCGTTACCGTCTTTCTTGATTTTGCTATCAGACGCATTTGCCATCCGCCAATCCGCCACGGCTGCGGCAAAAACCCCGGCATCCGCGGGCAATGCGTTTTGCACGGCCTCCAACATCTGTTTAGCGGTTTGCACAGCGATCACTTTGACGCCGGCGGGCGGAGGCACATCCGCAGGCCCGGTGACAAATGTCACATCTGCGCCCAGCGCTGACAGGGCATTTGCAATCGCGGTTCCTTGGGATCCGGATGATCGATTGGCAATATAGCGCACAGGATCAATAGGTTCATGGGTCGGACCGGACGTGACCAACACATGTTTCCCTTTCAGCGGGCCATCGTTTAGCGCAGCCTGAACCGCATCCACAATTTCAAGTGGCTCTGCCATGCGACCGGGGCCATATTCGCCACAGGCCATGTCGCCTTTGTTGGGGCCAACCATCAAAACACCATCATTGGTCAGGGTTTTGATGTTGCGCTGGGTGGCGGGGTGATCCCACATCCGGACATTCATCGACGGTGCCACCAACACGCGTTTGTCCGTCGCCAACAACAATGTCGACGCCAAATCATTGGCCAGACCGGACGCCATTTTTGCCATCAAATCCGCCGTAGCAGGGGCGACAACGATCAAATCCGCCGCGCGGGACAATTCAATATGGCCCATTTCGGATTCATCGTTCAGATCAAACAGGTCCTGAAACACTTTGTTCCCCGCCAGCGCAGACACCGATAATGGCGTGACGAATTCTGACCCCGCTTGGGTCAATACCGGCGTCACCTGCGCCCCGCGTTCACGCAATCGCCTGATCAGATCCAACGACTTAAAGGCCGCGATCCCGCCCCCTATGACCAATAGTATGTGTTTGCCTGACAGCATGACCGCCCCCAATTCGTTTCACCCAAACCCTAATCCCATCACACGCAAGGAGCAAACAGGTGCGCCGCTTTCCCTTAGATATCTGATGGGGTAATCACGGTTTCAACTCTTAGAGGGGCAAATACACATGCTGACTTTCATTATTGGCGGCGTCGCATCCGGCAAAAGCGCCTATGCAGAACGGCTGATCATGCAAACCAAAGCTGAGCGGGTTTATCTGGCCACGTCTCAGCCGTTGGACGATGAAATGACGGCAAAAATCGCCGATCATCGGGCGCAACGCGGCCCTGACTGGCAAACCATAGAAGAGCCGCTAAACCTTGCGCCCGTTTTGCAATCCATCCCCGAGGATCGGATTGTATTGTTGGATTGCGCCACATTATGGCTGACCAATTGGATGTGTGCCGATCGGGATATGGACGCGGCCATCGATGCCTTTGTCGATGCCATAGCCTATTGCGCCGCGCCGCTGGTTATTGTGTCCAATGATCTCAGCGGTGGTTTGGTGCCCGCCGATGCTGTGTCGCGCAAATTTCAGCGTGTTCATGGGCAGCTGAACACCGCCATTGCCGCGCGGGCCGAACTGGTGGTTCAGGTCACAGTGGGCCTGCCAACCGCCCTAAAGGGAACGTTATAATGACCCAATGGCATTGGGTGCGTCACGGTCCAACCCATGAAAAAAACTTTGTTGGCTGGCGCGATGTCCCGGCGGATTTGTCGAATACAGATCAGATATCCCGGTTGGGATCCTATTTGCCGCAGGCCGCCTATGTTCTGTCATCGGATTTGATCCGCGCATCCGACACCGCCAAGGCCATTCAGGGGACCCGTCAGAACCTTGGGGTATTTGCGGACATACGTGAATTTAACTTTGGCGCTTGGGATGGGCTGCATTTTTCCGAAGTCGCCGAACGTGATCCCGACCTGTCACGTCAGTTCTGGGAGCAACCGGGCGATTTAGCGGCCCCGGATGGCGAAAGCTGGAACGCAGTGGCCAACCGTGTCGGGCAGTTTGTCGATAAAATGAACGCCCTGCATCCAAATAATGTGTTCATTGCGGTGGCCCATATCGGAGTGATTATGACCCAGATTCAACGCGCATCCGGCAGCACAGCCTATCAGGCGATGGGGCATGTCATTGATAATTTATCCGTTACCGACATGGAATTTGACGGACAAAACTGGCGCATGGGCCGCATTAATCACAGACCTTGATGGACCTGTTCACGAATCCGAACTGGTCAAACGCATTTTTACAAGGATACCATCCCCCTATGACATATGATTTATATATTGGTGATCGCACCTTCTCCAGCTGGTCTCTCAGAGGCTGGTTAATGTTCGTTAAATTCGGACTTCCCGTAAACACACATATGGCCGGGCTTTATTCCGGCACGATGGCCAAGGATCTAAAACCGCTGGCCCCGGCCAAATTGGTGCCCGTGATGAAAACCCCGGACAATGTCGTGGTGGGGGATACATTGGCCATGGCTGAAACGCTGGCGGAACGTCACCCAGATATTGCCATGTGGCCTGCGGACCCAGCGCATCGGGCATTTGCACGCTGGATGGTCAGCGAAATGCATTCGGGTTATGCCGCTTTGCGCGGGGATTGTCCGATGAATTTGGCCCATTCCTGGGCTGATTTCACCCCCTCAGATGCTGTTTTGGCCGATGTCGCCCGTATCGAAGACATGTGGGCCCGTGCCCGCGCCATGAAACCTGCCGGCCCTTGGCTGTTTGGGGACTACTCTCTTGCGGATGTGTTCTTTGCGCCTGTGGCGGCGCGTTTGGCCGGATACGGACTGCCTCTCAGTGAGGCGGCGCGGGACTATGTCATGACCCATTTGCGGGATCCGCATTTCGTGGAATGGCGCGCCGAAGGGGCCAAAGTGACCTATGACCCCGTGCCATATGACCTGCCATTGACCAAGGCCGATTGGCCGGTTTCTTAAGACACGTTAACCAGTTCTAAACCATGTTGCCCCATTCCTTAACCAAGGTTGATGGAGGGTAACATGGTTGCTGTGGCACATACGGTAGCCTTTGAAGGGGTTGAGGCACGCGCCGTCGAAGTGCAATGCGCCGTGACGCCGGGATTGCCTGCTTTTTCCATCGTTGGCCTGCCAGACAAAGCCGTTTCAGAAGCCCGCGAACGCGTGCGCGCCGCCCTGTCATCTATGGCGATCGCCCTGCCATCCAAACGGATCACCATCAATCTGTCCCCCGCCGACCTGCCCAAAGAGGGCAGTCATTTTGACTTGCCGATAGCCTTGTCGCTCTTGGCTGCGATGGACATTTTGCCAGAGGACAAAGTCGCGCAAACCGTCGCGCTGGGGGAACTGGCATTGGATGGGGGTCTGGTGCCGGTTGTCGGGGCCCTGCCCGCCGCCATGAAGGCCGCCGAAGATGAACGGATTTTGCTATGCCCGCAATCTTGCGGCGCCGAGGCCGCTTGGGTCGGGGCCTGCACCGTGCATGGCGCAAAATCGCTGTCCGATACGGTGCGTCATTATACCGGCAACGCCCCCCTGCCCGTCGCCATCCCCGGCGAAGTGGAAAACACCGATCACGTCCGGGATCTGCGCGATGTAAAAGGCCAGGAACGGGCCAAACGGGCCTTGGAAATTGCCGCAGCAGGCCGCCATCACATGTTTATGGTCGGCACCCCTGGATCGGGGAAATCCATGTTGGCGGCGCGCATTCCGGGTATTTTACCCCCACTGACCCCAATTGAGGCGCTGGAAACCTCAATGATCCATTCATTATCTGGGCTGTTAGAGGACGGCGGCATCAACCGAACACGCCCCTTTCGCGAACCTCACCACACCGCATCTATCGCCGCAATTGTCGGGGGGGGACGGGGCGCAAAACCAGGAGAAATCAGCCTAGCGCATAACGGTGTGCTGTTCATGGATGAATTTCCAGAATACCCGCGGGCCGTTTTGGAAACCCTGCGCCAACCGATCGAAACCGGCGAAGTTGTGATCGCCCGCGCCAATGCCCATATCAAATACCCGTGCAAATTCATGCTGATCGCGGCAGCAAACCCCTGTAAATGCGGCTATTTATCCGATCCCGCCCGCGCCTGCGCCCGCGTTCCCTTATGTGGAGAAGAATACCTAAACCGCATTTCCGGTCCCTTGATGGACCGCTTTGATTTGCGCGTTGAAATTCCACCTGTTGCGTTCACGGATCTTGACCTGCCCCCATCTGGGGAAAGTTCGGCGCAGGTTGCCCAACGCGTTGCGGCCGCGCGCGAATTGCAGGCCAGCCGATACCAAAACGCCGACAATATCGCGCTGAATTCAGACGCCGAAGGCAGCATCCTAGAACAAATCGCAACCCCTGATACCGAAGGGCGTGCCTTGCTGATCATGGTGGCAGAGCGGTTTGGATTATCCGCGCGGGGGTATCACAGGGTTTTGCGCGTCGCCCGCACAATCGCCGATTTGGCCGGGTCGGCAGACGTTCGCAAACCCCATATCGCCGAGGCGATCTCTTACCGTTTGTCGACAGCCAAAGACATCTGAACAAACGCGGCGATGTCTTTTATGGCGGGACGCGATTCAGGAATCCAACCATCAAAGATGTGCCAGACATGGGGGCGTTTGTCGAAAACTCTGTGGTTGATCCGCCCGCCGGATTTTTCAATTTTTTCCGCGACTCTCAGGCTGTCTGACAACAGAACCTCTTGTTTTCCGACATGAATCAGGACCGGGGGCGGCGCGTCAAATTCCGCAAAATGGGGCGAACATCGCGGGTCCTTTGGGTCTGCGCCTTGTAGGTATTGTTCCACCACGTCCTGCATGCGTGCCACGGGCAGCAACACATCATTGCGCGCGTTTTCCGCCACGCTATCCCCCGATAATGTCATGTCGGTCCATGGCCCAATCGCAAAGGCAGCGGCGGGGCGTTGTCCGCGTTGGCACAGCTTTGACAGCAACGCCAAAGCCAACCCACCCCCGGCGGAATCTCCGCCCAGAACGATGCCCGATGGGGGGTATCCTTTGGCGATCAGATCGTCCCAAATGGCCAACGCATCGTCAAAAGCGGCAGGAAATGGGGCATCCTGCAACAGACGATAATCAGGGGCACAGATTTCAATGCCGGACAATTTCGCCAAACGCCCCAGCAGGCTTAGATGGGTTTCACCAGAACCGGCAATATAGGCACCGCCATGAAAATAAAGGATTATTTTGCGTGACGGATAGGCGCCGATAGACACCCAATGCGACGTGACCGGCCCGGTCCGTTTAAGATGGCGCAAAAAAGGGGGGCGGCGAAACACCCACGGGGCGACGCGTGCAAAATCACGTTCCGCAGCTTCTGGCGTTTTTGTGCGCAACAACCGACGCCGCACCACATAACGCAGTCCGACGTTCAGGATGCGCAGACGCAGGCTCATCCTGCGCGGCGGTTTTCTATCGCTTGCCAGATTTTTTCCGCGATATTCACCCCATCAAAGCGTTCCAATTCCTGAATGCCAGTGGGCGATGTCACGTTGATTTCGGTTAGCCAATCACCGATCACGTCGATGCCCACAAAAATCTGACCTTTTTCCTTTAGCAGCGGCCCAATTCGGGCGCAGATTTCCAGATCACGTTCGGTCAGGTCGACCTTTTCGGGGCGGCCGCCGACATGCATGTTGGACCGGGTTTCACCCGCGGCGGGCACACGGTTGATCGCGCCAACGGGTTCCCCATCCACGAGGATCACGCGTTTGTCGCCCTTGGACACATCCGGCAGGAATTTCTGCGCGATCAGGGGTTCAGAATTGATCCCGGTGAACATTTCATGCAGCGAATTGATGTTGCTATCCCCCGCCTTCAATTTGAACACGCCCGCGCCGCCATTGCCATAAAGCGGCTTTAGAATCATGTCGCCGTGGCGTTCACGGAACGCTTTGAGCGTGTCCAGATCGCGGGCGATGGTGGTCGGCGGGGTCAGATCCGGGAATTGTTCCACAACCAACAGTTTTTCAGGGTAATTGCGTACCCAAAATGGGTCATTCACCACCATGGTTTTGGGGTGAATCATCTGCAACAGATGCGTCGTGGTGATATAGCCCATGTCAAAAGGCGGGTCCTGACGCAGCCAAACGACATCATATTCCGCCAGATCGACAACCTGTTCTGCGCCTAGTTCAAAATGATCACCAACTTGGCGACGCACCTTTAGCGGCCAGCCCCGTGCAACGACGCGCCCCTCGTCCAGCGCCAATTTGTCGGGCGTGTAATAAAACAGTTCATGCCCGCGCGCCTGCGCTTCTTCGGCGATGCGAAAGGTGCTGTCGGCGTTAATATCGATGGGATCGATGGGATCCATCTGAATGGCAACTTTTAGGGACATGAATGGGCTCCGGCTTCAACTTGAACCCAATAGATGGCGCAGCCGCCCCGGTTCTGCAATGGGATCACTTAGAAATGAGCGAAAGCATTTTCGATTATTTGAACCGCACCCTGTCCATCCACCGTAGCCACGTCAAAGCGCATGTCCGTCAGTTGCCCATTGGGCAGATGGCCGACGTAATCGGTGGCCGACGCCATAATGCGCTGCATCTGATTGGCAGATACGCGCCCCGAGGCCGCAGAATGGGATCGGCTTTTCTTAACCTCAACAAAGATCACACCGGCGCCGTCCTGAACAATCAGGTCGATTTCACCCGCTTGCCCACGCCATCTGCGTTCCAGAACCGGATGACCGCGCAGTTGGTATGCCCGTTCAACGCAGTGTTCGGCTGATAGCCCTGCGTGATAGGATACCGATCCGGTCATTATCCATCCTTCTTTTTCAGGGCCAATGCCGCCTGATACACGTCCCGTTGCGGCAGGCCTAAGGCCCCGGCCACCGCCGCGCTGGCGTCTTTGACACGCATCACGGCCATCGCTTCCCGCAGCGCCTGTTCCAAATCCGCACTTTGATCGCCACCGCCGTGGTCACGGTCAATCAGCACGACAATTTCGCCTTTTAGGCTGCGGTCGGACAGAATATCGCGCAATTCACCCAGTGTTCCACGCAGGGTTTCCTCAAATTTTTTGGTCAATTCCCGGCAAATCGCCGCCTGTCGATCTTCTCCGAAAATGTCACATAAATCGGTTACCAAATCCTGAATCCGTTTCGGGCTTTCGTACAAAACCACCGTAGCATCGGTCTGTTTCAATTCGGCCAATTGGGTGCGGCGCGCGGTTTTTGCATTGGGGGTAAACCCAACAAACAAAAACCGATCTGTCGGCAATCCACCGACATTCAACGCGGACAAAACCGCCGATGCACCGGGCACAGCGTAGATTTTTCCACCCGCTTTGGCCAAATCCCGCCCAAGCGCAAACCCCGGATCGGCCACCAATGGCGTGCCTGCTTCGGATACATAAGCAAGCGATTGCCCGGCCATCACCGCCTGAACCAGACGGTCACGCGCCCCCGCATTGCTGTGGTCATGATAGGCGATCACACGTCGTCCATTCAGCGGAACTCCGTGGATTTCCAGTAACTTACGCGCCGTTCGCGTGTCTTCTGCGGCCAACACATCGGCCGAGGCTAGCACATCCAGCGCCCGCAATGTGATGTCGCGCGCATTGCCGATTGGCGTCGCCACCAGATACAGCCCCGGCAACAGCGCCTTTATTTCGTAATTCATTACTGGACCCTCCGGTCTGTGGCCTTATGATGCACATTGTTCCAAGAGCCACCTTGATCTTCAAAGAAGAGTGCTGCCCATGTTTGCCTGTCTCCCCCGTGTCCGCAAGACCGCTATCCGAATTTTCTCCCTTCTTTCTGTGGTCTGGCTTGCTGCCTGTGACGCCGTTGTCGTTGCGCCCGGTGGCAATGCTGGCAATCAGATTGACCCAGACGCACCTGTGATGGTGGCGTTGCTGGTGCCCGGTGCGTCCAGCAATCCGGTTGATAACCTGATGGCGGTCAATCTGGAAAACGCAGCCCGGATGGCGATTGCAGACCTGCAGGATGTTGATATTGACCTGCGTGTTTATAATACGTCTGGCGATGCGACGATTGCCTCTAATCAGGCGATCTCAGCGGTGAATGACGGCGCGGCCATCATTCTGGGCCCGCTTTACGCAGATTCGGCCAACGCTGTGGGTGTGGCCGTTGCTGGCACGGGAACCAACGTCATCGCATTTTCCAACAACCCATCCATCGCGGGTGGGAATGTGTTCATTCTGGGCAATACCTTTGCCAACACGGCCAACCGGCTGGTCAGCTATGGTCGCACCCAAGGGCTGGACAATTGGCTGGTTGTGCATGGCAACGACACCCAAGGCGCGTTTGGCAAGGCCGCGATCGAACAGGCCGTTCGCAACAATGGCGGCACCCTGTCCGGCATCCAAGCCTATGATATGACACAGCAATCCATTCTCGAATCCGCCCCAGCCATCGCGTCGGCGGCCCGTCAATCCGGGGCTGATGCTGTGTTTCTGACCGGTGGGATCGGCGCGGATTTGTCGATTGTTGCCACAGCCCTGCCCGAGGCGGGATTGTCCCCGGCGACCACACGATATGTGGGCCTGACATTGTGGGATGCATTGCCTCAGGCGGCGGCCCTGCCCGGCCTACAAGGCGGCTATTTCGCCAAACCTGACGTCGCTTTGGCGCAGGCCTTTGAAAACCGTTACGCAGGCACCTATGGCGAGCCACCCCATCCGCTCGCCAGCCTCGCTTATGACGGGATCGCTGCAATTGGGGCGCTGGCATCGACAGGTCGCCGCAATGCATTGACCACTTCTTCCATCACCCAAGGCGCTGGTTTCCAAGGCACGTCTGGGATTTTCCGTTTCCTGCCAGACGGCACCAACCAACGTGGTCTGGCAGTTGCTCAGATCCAAAACAATCAGGTCGTCATCGTTGACCCAGCCCCAAGAAGCTTCGGCGGTACAGGTTTCTGAACCGCAACAAGCACATGACAACACCCCCACGCCGGGCGATTTTATCTGCCCGGCGCAGGACATTTTTAACGCCGCAATAATTGATGCGGAATTGGGTTCGGTGCTAAAAGGCGCCGATCCGAAAACAGTGCGTGCAGAAACCGTGCGCGTTCTGTCACAGGCGCGTGAATCCGGCACCGCGGCCATCCGCGCGGCGTTTCTGGCCAATCCGCTGGCCGCGCGCCCAACCACCAAGGCTTATACTTGGCTGACCGATTGTTTGGTCAGCACGGTTATGAATGTGTGCAAAACCCACATCCATCCGTTGCATAACCCAACCGAAGGTGAACGCCTGTCGATCATCGCGGTGGGCGGTTACGGGCGCGGTGAAATGGCGCCGCATTCCGATGTCGATCTGCTGTTTTTAACCCCATATAAGATCACCCCATGGGCCGAGAGCCTGATCGAATCCATGCTGTATATCCTGTGGGATCTAAAGCTGAAGGTCGGCCATGCCAGCCGCACGATCCGCGACTGCATCCGACTGGCAACCGAAGATTACACAATCCGCACGTCGCTGGTGGAATACCGCCATCTGATCGGTGACGAAGCCCTGTCTGCGGAACTACAGGACCAATTATGGTCAGGTCTGTTTAAATCCACCGCCGTCGATTTTATCGAAGCCAAGCTCGAAGAACGTGAGACGCGTCACAAAAAACAAGGCGGGCAACGATATGTGGTGGAGCCAAACGTCAAAGAAGGCAAAGGCGGTTTACGCGACCTGCAATCGCTTTTCTGGATCGCGAAATACGCCAATGGAGTTCAGAAAGCCGAAGAGCTGGTCGATCTGGGGGTATTTACGCCCGAGGAATATGCGTCGTTTGTTCAAGCCGAGGATTATCTATGGGCGGTGCGGTGTCATCTGCACCTGATCGCCAATCGCGCGCAGGATCAGTTGACTTTTGACATGCAGGTCACGGTGGCTGAACAGCTGGGATATACGGATAAACGTGGCCGGCGCGCTGTCGAATATTTCATGCAGGATTATTTCCGCTATGCCACCGGCGTGGGCGATTTGACCCGGATTTTCCTGACCTCACTTGAGGCGACCCATATGAAACAGGCGCCGATGTTGCTGCGCCTGTTCAAACGTCGCAAATCCGCAAAAGCGCCCTATAAAATTGAACATAACCGGCTGACCATTGCCGATACTGACACGTTTCTGGCCGATAGCATCAACCTGTTGCGCTTCTTCGAAGAGGCGCTGCGCACGGGCACCTTGATCCACCCCGATGCGATGCGTTTGGTGGCGTCAAATCTGGACAAAATCGACAATGAATTGCGATCGCGCCCAGAGGCAAACCGGATATTCTTTGATACGTTGTTGAAACATGGCAACCCGGAACGGGCGTTGCGTCGGATGAACGAACTGGGCCTGCTGGGCGCGTTTATTCCCGAATTTGAAAACATCGTCGCCATGATGCAATTCAACATGTATCACCACTATACCGTTGACGAACACACGATCCAATGTGTGTCTAATCTGGCCCAGATCGAACGCGAAGAGCTACAAGAAGAGCTGCCCATCGCCAGTTCAATTCTGAACGAAGGTGTGAACCGCAAAGTGCTGTATCTGGCTCTGATGTTGCATGACATCGGCAAAGGCCGCGAAGAAGCTCATGAAATTGTCGGTGCGCGCATGGCCCGGACCATCGCGCCGCGCATGGGTCTGAAAAAGGCCGAGGCTGACAATGTCGAATGGCTGGTGCGGTATCATTTGCTGATGTCCGACATGGCGCAAAAGCGCGACATATCTGACCCGCGCACCGTGCGTGATTTCGCCAAGGCCGTGGGCACACGCGAACGGCTGGATCTGCTTTGCGTGCTGACGGTCTGTGATATCCGCGGCGTGGGGCCCGGTGTTTGGAACAATTGGAAGGCAACCCTGATCCGGTCGCTTTATCGCCAAACCCGCCGCGCGCTAGAGGATGGGATGGAGGCGATCAACCGCGTTGAACGCGGCGCTGAGGCCCGCAAAATTCTGCGCGCATCCCTGTCAGATTGGAGCGAAAAGGCCATTCGCAAAGAGATTGGCCGCCATTATGTGCATTACTGGCAAGGCCTGCATGTGACTGCGCATATCGATTTTGCGCATTTGCTGTGGGAAATCGGTGATGACGAAATCCGCATCAACCTGACCCCAGACGAAGACCGCGACGCCACACGTGCCTGTTTTGCCATGGCCGATCACCCCGGTATCTTTAGCCGGATGTGCGGCGCGCTGGCGCTGGTGGGGGCCAATATCGTGGATGCCCGCACATTCACGTCCAAAGACGGCTATGCCACGGCTGCGTTCTGGATTCAGGACAGCGACGGTGCGCCATTTGAAAAATCGCGCCTGCAACGGCTCAGCAACATGATCCACAAAACCCTAAAAGGCGAAGTGGTCACGCGCGATGCGTTCAAATCCAAAGACAAGATCAAAAAACGTGAACGCGCCTTTCGGGTGCCGACCTCAATCACCTTTGATAATGACGGATCCGAAATTTACACAATCATCGAAGTGGACACACGAGATCGCCCCGGACTTTTGCACGATTTGACCCGAACCCTTGCGAATTCAAACGTTTATATTGCATCCGCAGTGATCGCCACATTCGGAGAGCAGGTCGTAGATACATTTTATGTCAAAGACATGGTTGGTCTGAAATTCTACGCCGAGGGCAAACAACGCGCGCTGGAAAAGAAACTGCGCGAAGCCATTTCCCAAGGCGCTGAGAGGGCAAAAGAATGAAGCCAATCCGGCTGATTTCAGGGTTCCTGACCGTTGGCGTCTGGACCCTGCTTAGTCGTGTGCTTGGATTTGTGCGCGACATCCTGATCGCATCCTATCTGGGCACCGGCGCTGTGGCTGAGGCATTCCTCGTGGCCTTTAGCCTGCCCAATATGTTTCGCCGTTTCTTTGCCGAAGGCGCGTTTAACATGGCCTTTGTGCCGATGTTTTCCAAGAAACTGGAATCCGGCGATGACCCTCAGGGATTTGCGCGGGATGCGTTCACAGGATTGGCGACGATCCTGATTGTTTTCACCGGCCTTTCAATGGTCGCCATGCCATGGTTGGTCATGGCCATGGCCAGCGGTTTTTTGGGCGATGAACGCTTTGATTTAGCGGTGTTATTCGGGCGCATTGCGTTTCCCTATATCCTGTTTATTTCGCTGGGCGCGTTGCTATCTGGCGTGCTGAACGCCACGGGCCGGTTTGTGGCCGCCGCCGCCGCGCCGGTATTGTTGAATGTGATGTTCATCACCTCAATGAGCGTCGCTGTGATTTTGGGTTGGGACATCGGCACGGCGTTGGTCTGGACCGTGCCCTTTGCCGGGATTGCACAGATGTCGCTGGTCTGGGTTGCCGCCAAACGGGCCGGGTTCACCCTGATCCCGCGTCGCCCACGCATGACCCCAGAATTGAAACGCTTGGCGATTATCGCCGCGCCGGCAGCGCTGGCCGGTGGGGTGGTTCAGGTCAATCTGTTGGTCGGACGTCAGGTCGCCAGTTTCTTTGATGGGGCGATTGCGTGGCTGAACTATGCGGATCGTCTGTATCAACTGCCTTTGGGCGTGGTTGGCATCGCCATTGGCGTGGTTTTGCTGCCCGATCTGGCGCGTCGGTTGCAGGCAGGTGACGAAGCCGGTGGGCGGGACGCGTTCAATCGCGCCTCGGAGCTGAGCCTCGCGCTGACAATCCCCGCCGCCATTGCGCTGATCGCGATCCCAGTGCCGCTGGTCAGTGTCCTATATGAACGCGGCGCGTTTAGCAGCGATGACACGGCATCGACCGCCATCGCGGTGGCGATTTACGGTATGGGCCTACCTGCCTTTGTGCTGCAAAAGGCATTGCAGCCGCTGTATTTTGCGCGCGAAGACACAAAGCGCCCATTCTACTATGCGCTTGTTTCTATGGTGGTAAATGCCGGTTTGGCGATCGGGTTATCGCCGTTGATCGGGTTTACTGCCGCCGCCTTTGGCACCACGTTGGCGGGCTGGGCAACGGTCTGGCTGTTATGGCGCGGATCGCGGTCCATGGGCGCGGCGGCCACTTGGGATGCACGGTTTCTGAAACGCATCTGGCGGATCATCCTCGCATCCGTTCTGATGGGCATTTTCCTATGGTGGATGGCCGTATTGTTGGGGCCGTTCTTTGCGGCTGGCCCGTTGCGGTATCTGGCATTGCTGATCTTGGTTGCATCCGGCATCGCCAGCTATTTTGGACTGGGGCAACTGCTGGGTGCATTCCGATTGGCCGAGTTTAAATCCGCCCTGCGGCGATAGTTTACCGGTTGCGCAACCGCGCCAAAAACGCAGCCCAACCGCCCGGCACCAGCAATGTTGTCATGCCAAAGCCGACCACAAACCCTGCCACATCCGCGATCCAGTCTTTGTTGCCGCCAAACAGCAAGGCAAAGACCAATTGCAACGCCAACAAAACCGCGATCAGGCGGAATGCATTCAGCTGATTTGCCCCCATGAATTTCAGGTTCAACCACGTCAGATAGGTATAGGCCCCGATGAACCCATAAACCGGCGGATAGGCCCCGACCAACGGCATCCGCCCATCCAGCGCAAACGCAAAAGCCAATGCCCCGGCCACGGCGCTGGCGACATAGATCGCAAACACTGATGCGGGATGCAAAAAATCACTGATGAATTTGCCCAGCGCCAGCAACAGCGCCCCGGCAAACAAGGCATGGGTAAAGTTGATATGCACAAAGGTGTAGCCCACGAACCGGCGCAATGTCCCCCATGAATAATCGCCATGTTCAAACATGCGATCGACCAAAGCCGGGGATATGGCAAATTCCTGCGTCGCATAAATCCGCCAGCCCACGCCCTGTGCACCACCGACCAGACCTTGGTTGGCCATCGTCAGGACCATTTCCACGACCACAATGCAGCCAAACAACGCCAAAACGACACGTGGGATCGGATTTACTGGGCTTTCGGGCCGCATCTGCGCATCACTCACTGTACTCTCCTTGACCAAGCTTGATGCCATGGGTAAGCGAGGTCGCACATTATTTCCAGTTGGATCGCACACATGACCCAGTTCACACCTCGCGTTTTCTCCGGCATCAAACCCTCTGGCGGTTTGACCTTGGGCAATTACCTTGGCGCTATCAAACGTTTCGTTGACATGCAGGGCACAGATTTTGAAACGATGTATTGCGTCGTCGATCTGCACGCGATCACCGTCTGGCAAGACCCCGCCGAATTGCGCGACGCCACCCGCGAAGTGGCGGCCGGTTTTCTGGCGTCAGGGATCGATCCGGAAAAATCCACATTGTTCAACCAATCCCAGGTGCCCGCCCATGCGGAACTAGGCTGGTTGTTTAGCTGTGTGGCGCGTGTCGGTTGGATGAATCGCATGACCCAGTTCAAAGACAAAGCCGGGTCCGGCGCGGAAAAGGTCAGCCTTGGGCTTTATGCCTATCCGGCGCTGATGGCGGCAGATATTTTGCTGTATCACGCAACGCATGTGCCTGTGGGCGAGGATCAGAAACAGCATGTTGAACTGACCCGCGACATCGCCAACAAATTCAATCACGACTTTAAGGTGGATTTCTTTCCTGAAACCAACCCTGTGATCGAAGGCCCGGCCACACGGGTGATGAACCTGCGTGATGGCACCAAAAAGATGTCCAAATCGGGTGAGTCCGATATGGAACGCATCAACATGACCGACACGGCCGATCTGATCGCGAAAAAGTTCAAGAAAGCCAAAACCGATCCAGAACCTTTGCCAGAAACTCTGGATGGGCTGAGCGCGCGACCTGAGGCGAAAAATCTGGTCGATATTTATGCAGGTCTGTCAGGGCAAACATCCAAGCAGGTGATCGCAGAATATGCCGGCGCAGGTTGGGGCCGTTTCAAACCGGCGCTGGCCGATTTGGCGGTTGAAAAACTGGCCCCGATTTCGTCGGAAATGGCGCGCTATATGGATGACAAAGCAGAAATTGACCGGATTCTGGCCCGCGGCGCAGAAAAAGCCCGCGCCATCGCAGACCCGATTTTGAAGCAAACCAAAGAGATCATTGGGTTTGTTCAGTAAACTGACTTGATTGCCGGCTCAGGCATCCCATCAAAAGGCCCGCCAATTGGCGGGCCTTACTTGATTTATTGATCGTCGCCAATTTTGTCCCATGTCTGGGTGTCAAAATCCGCCGCGTTGTGGCGTTCACGCAGCTGTTCAGCCGCTTCGCCCCAGGATTTGTTGACCATCCGACCGCGTTTTACCGCTGGACGTGCATCAATCGCCTCGGCCCAACGCATCACGTTTTTATAGCTGGTAACGTCTAGAAATTCGGCCGCATCATAAAGACGCCCCAATACCAACCCACCATACCAAGACCAGATCGCCATATCCGCGATGCTATAATCGTCACCGGCGATATAGGTGTTGTTGGCCAGTTGACGGTCCAGAACGTCCAGCTGACGTTTGGTTTCCATTGCAAATCGATCAATAGGATATTCAAACTTTTCAGGTGCATAGGCATAGAAATGCCCGAACCCACCGCCCAGATAGGGCGCGCTGCCCATTTGCCAGAACAGCCAGTTCATGACTTCGGTTCGCGCCGGGCCATCGGCAGGAATGAACGCGCCAAACTGATCGGCCAGATGCAACAGGATCGACGCGCTTTCGAACACGCGCACAGGGGCATCACCGGTGTGATCATGCAGGGCTGGAATTTTCGAATTGGGGTTTACTTCAACAAAGCCAGATCCAAACTGGTCGCCCTCTTGGATGTTGATCAGCCATGCGTCATATTCCGCAGCATGACCCGCGGCCAGCAGCTCTTCGAACATGATGGTGGTTTTGATACCGTTGGGCGTGGCCAGTGAATAAAGCTGATAGGGATGATCCCCGACGGGCAGCTCTTTGTCATGGGTTGCACCCGCGATAGGGCGATTGATGCTGGCGAATTTGCCGCCGCTCTCTTGTTCCCATTTCCACACTTTGGGGGGGGTATATTCGGTCATGCCGGCATCCTTTGATTAAATACTGGCAACACAGATAGCGCACAAAACCGCGCAGGCAATGGCAAAACATCCGTGCAAATGCGCACATCAACCGTTCATTTTCGCATCTGGTGCGCGGGAGTTATGGCCCCATCTATGGTCCAACAGAAAGGAAACCGCATGACATTCACCGCGCCAGTTGGGACCAAAATCGGCCATATCCACCTAAAAGTGGCGGATTTGGACCGGTCCATCGCGTTTTATTCAGATGTGCTTGGGTTCCGGTTGCAGCAACGGATCGGATCGCAGGCGGCGTTTCTGGGTGCGGATGGGTATCATCATCACATTGGCTTGAACACATGGGAAAGCCGCGGCGCCACCCCGCCCCCTGCCGGTCACACCGGGCTATATCATGTGGCATTTCTATATCCCAACCGCGCCGCACTTGGCCGGGCGGTTGACCATGTGCTGTCATCCGGTGTGGCGCTGGATGGGGCCGCGGATCATGGCGTCAGCCAAGCCGTGTATCTACGCGATCCGGATAATAACGGGGTAGAGCTTTATACCGATCGTCCCAAAGCTGACTGGCCCCGGGATCGGCATGGCGCGCTCAAAATGCATACTGCGCGTTTGGACGTTGACGCCTTGATTGCACAAAGCCGTCATAAAACGGTGTCCGAATCCCAGTAAAACAACCTTATTCCCCATGTTGACCGGGCCTGTCCTGTTTCCGGTCACTGCGCCGTCTTTGCGATGTCACGGATGGCTCATCGGTTGTCCCGCCGATGAAACCAAACGCGCCCGGCCATCCCCTGCCCGGGCGCGTTTTCTTATCTGGACCTTCCTTTGGGGCTGGCCTAGCGTCAGCCAGAATTCAGGAGGACAATCATGGCAACCGGCACAAATATCCGCACCTTTGTTGACGGCGCATGGCACGATGGGGATGTGCCAATCATGAAGGCCGCAGATCACGGGTCATGGCTGGGCAGTACGGTTTTTGACGGCGCGCGATTTTTCGAAGGTGTAACCCCGGATTTACACGCCCATTGCGCACGAACCAACAGATCAGCCGAGGCATTGATGCTGTCACCATCAGTGGCCACATCAGACATGGTCGACATTGTGCAAGAAGGCCTGAAATCCTATTCCAAAGACAGCGCCGTTTACATCCGCCCCATGTATTGGGGCATCGGATCAGGCTTTTCTGCGATTGTCCCAGCCCAAGAACCCGCCGGGTTCGCCATCTGCCTAGAAGAAATCCCCATGGCCGATGCACAGGCCAGCACCACATTGACCCGCACCCAATTTCGCCGCCCGGTTTTAGAAAATGCCGTGGTCAATGCCAAGGCGGGCTGTCTCTATCCTAACAACGCCCGCATGTTGGCCGAGGCACAATCACGCGGCTTTGGAAATGCTTTGGCGGCGGATGCTCTGGGCAATGTCGCCGAAACCGCCACATCCAATGTGTTCATCGTCCGCGATGGAGAAGTGTTCACCCCCGTGCCCAATGGCACATTTCTGGCCGGGATCACCCGCGCGCGCCACATCACCAACATGAAGGCAGATGGCATCAAAGTGCATGAAACCGTTCTGTCCTTTGAGGATGTCGCCGCCGCCGACGAAGTGTTCCTGTCGGGGAACATGTCCAAAGTGACACCAGTGAGCGCATTTGACGACATTCAATACCAAACCGGCCCCATCGCGCGCCGCGTGCGGGATATGTATTGGGATTGGGCGCTTTCTGCTTAAATCCGCATCCCTCATCTGGATGTCAAAGCCCGGCCTATCGGTATAGGCTGGGCTTTTTTGTTTTTCGGGGGGATTTTCCCTCACCTGCCCGTGAAAACCAGCAACAAAAGCCGCCAAATCCCTGATCACAATTTTTCTAGCAAAAAAATTTCATCCAAATGTTACAACTAAACCGGTCGGTTCAGAACGCCATTCGCGCATCTGCGCACCAATTCCGTGCGCGCCCCCACAGAACCCAGACCCCCGGGTCGGTTTGCGCGGATTTCAA
>CANLNM010000007.1 GCA_947492475.1 uncultured Paracoccaceae bacterium | reverse complement strand
AATAATCCCAAATGCATGCCCAATCCCATGCATCTGCAAAGTCTTAACAAACGCTTCTTCTGTCGTCATCTTCATGGTGTATTCCTTCTTAAATTCAAAAAGATGGCGCTTAGTGCAAGGCGCCGTTTTTACGATCTTCGATGATCAAATCAGAGGCTTTTTCACCGATCATGATCGCCGGAGCATTTGTATTCCCCGATACGATTTCTGGCATGATGGAGCAATCAGCAACGCGCAGACCTTTAATGCCAATTACACGTAACCGTGAGTCCACAACCGCGTCGCTACCGCTGCCCATTTTGCACGTTCCCGTTGGGTGATAGATCGACGAGGAATAATTCCGCGCCCAATCCAATGTGCCTTCGTAATCATCCATCGACAGATCCGCGGTTGGGCGGAACTCTTCTGATATCTTTGAGGCCAGAGGTGCGTGTTTGCCAATTGTCCGGGCGATGTTGACGCCAGCCACGATGGTGCGGCAATCCGTTTCCGTGGACAGATAATTGGGGTGAATTTTAGGGTAAACCGCTGTGTCACTTGAGGTGATTTTAATCTCGCCACGGCTTTCGGGGCGCAATTGGCACACAGACATCGTGAATGCGCTGAACGGATGCACGCCTTCGCCGGGGCTGTCTGCGGACCAGGGCTGTACGTGGAACTGAATGTCAGGCGTGTCTACGTGATCACCTGTTTTCATAAACCCAGTTGCCAAAGACGCGGCCATGGTCATCGGACCGGCCCGGAACAGCGCATATTTCAGCGCAATCCGTGCCTGATTGAACAGGCTGCGCACTTCGTCATTCAGGGTTGGTTCATTGCATTTGAACACCAAACGCGCCTGCAGGTGATCCTGCAAGTTCTTGCCCACACCCCAAACGTCTTTTTTGACTTCGATGCCATTGGCCTGAAGCTGATCCGCTTCGCCAATGCCTGAACACATCAGAATATGCGGCGAACCGATGGCGCCGGAGGACAAAATTACCTCGCCATCGGCCCGCACGATGTGTTCCTCACCTGACTTGTCGCGATAGACCACACCTGTGCAACGACCATCCTCTACTTGCACCCGGGAGACTGGTGCATTGGTCAGAATGGTCAGGTTTGGTCGGCTACGAGCCGGGTTAAGGAACGCAACAGCAGACGAACATCGCCGCCCGTTTTTGGCGGTCAGTTGGAAATAGCCGACGCCCTCTTGTTCGGCGCCATTATAATCTGGGTTGTACGGATATCCGGCCGCCTGCGCGGCCGCGACCCAAGCGTCACAAATCGGCCGTTGCAGGCGCATGTTGGACACAGCCAGCCCGCCATCAACACCGTGAAATTCGTCTTCGCCGCGCTCTTGGCTTTCAGAACGTTTGAACAATGGCAGGACATCGTCCCAACCCCATCCAGTGTTCCCCATTTGCGCCCAGCGATCATAATCTGCCGGCTGGCCACGGACGTAAAGCAGCCCGTTTAGGGACGATGAGCCACCCAAAACTTTGCCGCGCGGCCAGTCCAATTGACGACCATTCAGGCCGGGATCGGGTTCGGTTTTGTAACACCAATCAACCGATTTATTATGCATGGTTTTAAAATATCCAACCGGAATATGGATCCAAGGATTCCAATCGCGACCCCCCGCCTCCATGAGAATCACCCGAATCGATGGGTCCTCTGATAGGCGATTCGCTAGGACACAACCCGCTGAGCCCCCTCCAACGATCACATAGTCGGCGCTGATTTCATTCATTTTTTTCCTCCGCTATCAGTTTTTTAACCATGTCAGGCATAAAAACACTTGCTACACCATGCATATTCTCATCATTATTGAGACTGCAAGTATCAAAAACGTAGGGAGGAAGAAAATGAAAGCATCAAAAACCCTCAGCGGCATCTCGCGTCGGGATGTACTGAAGCTCACAGGGCAATACGGTATTTCATCTGTGGTCATGGGTGCTGCTGCACTGACGGGCGCAGTGTCATTGCCATCTTTGGCCAAAGCAGCAGAGAGCACGTACACCAAACGCTTTGCCAATGAGCCTAAACACACGCTGAAACTTGGCGCGTCAGGCTTCAACGCCCGCAACCTGCTCATCGAGCGGGCCGGGGTTCTGGAATTTGCCCGCGACCTAGAGGAGCGGACCGAGGGCGAAATTCGCGTTGAGTTCATCGGTGACAACCAGATCTGTGGTCAGCTGTCTTGTGTTGAGAAAACCCAATTGGGTGTTGTCGACATGTATTCCGCATCGACACAGAACTCTGCCGGTGGTGCGCCATACCTGAACGTGCTGGACTATGCCTATATGTTCCCAAGCCGCGCTGCACAGTATCACTTCCTGTACAGCCCGGAATCACAGCGTCTGCTGCGTGATCCTCTGGAACAGCGTCATGGTCTGAAATTCCTGTTCAGCCACTGCGAATTGCGTGGTCTGCAGATGGGGTCGACATTTGCCGATCGTCCAACTGTGACCAAGCTCGAAGAACTGTTTGGCACCAAAAACCGCGTGACGGGCACCCAGCTGGGTCGTATCGCCATGCAGCTTTTGAACCTGAACCCAGTTCCCGTCGCATGGGAAGAAACCCTTGACGGTCTGCGTCAGGGTCTGATCGATGGTGCAGAAACTTGGGCGTCCGCTGTGGCGTATGCCAACATGTCCCCAGTTGTTTCTCAGGCTGTTGACCTCAAATTCTTCTGCGGCACCGAGCACACCTCGATGTCTGCAGCCGTCTTTGACGCGATGGAACCACATCTGCAGGATGCGATCATGGAATCTGCCTATCTTGCACAGGTCCATGTTCAGGCCGCCAACGAAGCCGCTCTGGTTAAAACGGTTGGCTTCTCTGATCCGGTTCTGCCGGGCACAATCTTTGACCGTGACAATGTTCGCCCTGCCTTCTTGGCTGACGATCAGATCCGCATGGCCGAAGAAATGTGTTCACCAGAGTTCAACCCTGGTCCTTGGGAACAGTGGCGTGAGCGTCTGAACAACTGGCAGGGTGGTGCGGATACGTATCAGGAAATCTACAACGTAGCGCGGGAAATCCCTGTTGATACGCTTCCTGAAAACGTTGAACCACGTCGCTGGTGGCGTTCAGCCTAATCAGGCCCTAGCATGCTACGCGCGCGGGGGGTCAATTCCCCGCGCGCATTTTTATATCTGCTGGTTGAATCAGGAGAGCGACCCGCAGGTAGATTTTTGAATTGAGGGGAGGACACCAATGCCTGAATGGCTAACCGGTGTAGGTGGGGTGATTAGCGCACTCTTCGCCAATGATAGCTGGATGTTAAAGCAAGCGCTTGCGGGTCCCGCATCGTGGACAGCCGGGCTTATCTTTACGCTTGTCGGCGGATTTGCCGTGCTGTTGCTGTATCGTATTCGGCTGATCGAAAAATATCTGGAACCGGCAATTATGGTGGTTTCTTACCTGACAATTGGCGGCATTATTTTTGCTGGGGTGTTGCAGCGATTTTATTTTTCCGGGCAGCCGCCCTGGTCGACAACATTGCCGCCCTTCCTGTTCCTGATCATGGCATGGTTCGGGTGTTCCTATAACGTCAAGTTGCGCACGCATCTGGCGTTTTCTGAATTCCGCACAGCCATGCCACGGATCGGGCAAATCTCTTGTCTGGTTATGGATGCGGTTTTATGGATCGTATTTTCGTGGATCGTCATCACGACGTCGACACGTGTTGTCGTCAATTCGGCGGCAAACTTTCAGATCATGCTGGGCACAGACAACGTCATGCAATGGTGGTTCCTGTTGACCGTTCCGGTTGCGTTTATTGCTTTGACGGGACGTGTTTTGGAAAATCTGATCACTGATCTGCGCAATTACCGGTCCGGTGCTGTGATGATCAAACAAGCTGTAATCGGAGGGGATTGATATGGGTGACGGTACAATCGTTACGCTGCTATCTGTCGGCGTTACTATCTTATTTATGCTCGGCGTTCCCGTATTCCTCGTGATTGGATACTGGGTTGTCGGCATGTCGTTCCTGCTGCAATTGCCGCTGGACAATTTGGGCGCAGCCTTGGCTGACGTCTTTACCGATGGCTTTGCCCTGTTGGCGATGCCACTGTTCATTCTGACCGGTGACTTGATCAACCGTTCGGGCATCGCGCGGCGCCTTTCCAACTTTGCTTATGCGTGTTTGGGCTGGATCCGGGGCGGGTTGGCCATGGCGGCCTTGGGCGCGTGTGGCTTATTTGCTGCGATTTCGGGCTCCAACTCTGCAACCACGGCAACCATCGGTTCGATGTTGCATCCTGACATGGTCGAAGGCGGCTATGATGAACGTTTCTCAGCTGCCACGGCCGCTGCGGGCGGGACCGTGGGGATCATTATCCCACCGTCGATCATCTTCATCGTCTACGGCTTCTTGTTGAACCTGCCGATTTCCGATCTGTTTGTGGCCGGGATTATCCCAGGGTCCATGATGGTTGTGGCCATGATGGTGGCCTGCTGGATCATCTGCATGATCAACGGCTGGGGCTACCTCATTCCGTTGCAACTGAGCCGGGTGATGAAAACAGCTTTGGGTGCTTGGTTGGGTTTCTTTGCGATCGGATTGGTTCTGTGGGGCATTTACACTGGTAAATTCTCACCGACTGAGGCCGCGGGCGTGACCGTTGGGTTCTGTATTATCGTCGGGTTTATCTGCCTGCCATTCTACAAATCCCTTGGCATCAAAGACGAACGCGAAGTCAAAGACATGAACTATGTGCAAATGTTGGTGGTCAAAGGTTTCGGCCCGCTGGAATTGCCCGCAATCACAATGCGGTCCGCACAGATCACAGGCATCCTTGCCCCCCTGATCGCGGTGTCCGTGGTGATGCAACAGGTTCTGTCCGATATGGGTGCCGACGAAAGCATCCGTGCCTTTGTGACATCCATGGGTGGCTATTATGCAGTTCTGTTTGCATCCATGGCGATCGTATTTGTGTCCGGGATGGTTCTGGAATCCTTGCCAGTGACGATCATTTTGGCGCCAATTCTGGCTCCGATTGCGCATTCTGTTGGGATCGAACCCGTGCAGTTTGCGGTGGTCTTCTTGGTTGGGGCGTCGATTGGGTTCATTACACCTCCTTATGGTTTGAACCTCTATGTCGCATCGGGCGTAACAGGCGTTCCCTATTTCAGACTACTTCGGTATACAGTGCCTTATCTGTTCTCTCTCATTGCGGTTTGGATGATAATCGCATTGGTACCAGAACTCTCAACGGCACTCCTGCCACAGCGGTAACGGGTTAATATGGACGGGGACAAAGCGGATAGCATTCCGACGACTCTCAGGCTGCTTTTGGTGATCGAAGAGATCGCCAAAGCGGGTGTTCCCGTCACGCCAACCGATGTGAACGCGATCCTGGGCTTGCCCAAGCCCACGATCCACCGTCTGTTCACCACGCTCGAAGCCGAAGGGTTTCTGCAAAAGGATCTGGACGGTCGCACTTACTCTCCCGGCCCGCGTTTACGCACGATGGCCGGGGGAATTTTATCTTCTCTGCGGATCCGAACCGCACGCCTTGCCGTTTTGAACCAACTCAGTTCCGAAATTGGCGAAACCACCAACATCGCCCTGCCCGACCGCGACGCGATGATTTACCTTGAACGTGTCGAAACGGAATGGCCGCTGCGCATCCAGTTGCCGATCGGGACACGTGTGCCGTTTTACTGCACGGCCAGTGGCAAAATGTACCTCAGCTCACTCAAAAGCAGCCACCTACAGCGGTATATTTCGGCAACCAAACTGGAACACAAATCCAGAAATACCATCACCGACAGCGATAAGTTGATGGAAGAAATCGCGCAGATCCGCCATCAGGACTATGCGCTGGATCGCGAAGAATTCATGCCCGATATGATTGCGATTGCGGTCCCAATTCTGGACGTGAATGGCCGTTTGGCGGCGACGCTTTCGTTTCATGCGCCAACCCAACGCTTTAGCATTGATCAAGCGATGGATCATTTGGATGCGCTTAAAAAGGCATCCAAAGAACTGTCTGAGCTGATTTCAAACTAGTCCGAATAACCGCCGCAATGATCAATCTGATCCGACCAAACTGCGCCAAAACATCGGTCAGGTTTGCCGCTTCCATGGGACAAAGCCGCCTTAGCTGCAGCGCCCAAACAGACGCTGCGGCTTTGTGTAAAACTAACGTCCCATCCAACCGCCATCAACGGTCAGGATTTCACCGCTGACATAGTCGGACGCCGCAGATGACAGAAACACAATCGGTCCGGCGAAATCATCTGGTGTGCCCCAGCGACCATGCGGAATCCGTCCTAAAATGGCGTCATGACGTTCCGGATCATTGCGCAACGCTTCGGTGTTGTCGGTCGCGATATAACCCGGCGCAATCGCGTTCACATTCACGCCCTGCCCAGCCCATTCATTGGCTAATGCTTTGGTCAATTGACCGATCCCACCTTTGGACGCCGCATAACCCGGCACAGTAATGCCCCCCTGATAGGTCAGCAACGACGCAGTGAATATGATTTTGCCCCGGCCACGCCCCGCTTTGGCGCGTTCAATCATCCCCCGGCCAACTTCGCGGCTCAGCACAAATTGGGCGTTCAGGTTCACCTCAATCACTTCGTCCCACATTTCATCGGGATGTTGCGCGGCGGGGGTTCGTTTGATCGTCCCGGCATTGTTCACCAGAATATCAGGTTCAATCCCATCGGTTTCGAGCTGCTTAGCAAATGCGGTAACCGCTGCGCGATCCGAAAAATCGCAGGTATAGGCCCGAAAGGTACGTCCCAAACCCAGAACAGCTTTTTCGACTTCACTGCCGCTGGTTTCTAGCGATGCGGACACGCCAATGATATCCGCGCCTGCCGCGGCCAATGCTTCGGCCATGCCACGCCCAATGCCGCGTTTACACCCCGTCACCAAAGCGGTTTTTCCGGTTAGATCAAATATTTCCAACATGTTTATACCCCTACCTTGATCAGGCTTTTCATCGCGGTTGGGCTGCTGTCCAATGCTTCAAACGCTGCCTGAATGTCACTTAGCGGGCTGATATCCGTGATCACCGTATCTGCATCGACGCCGCCGCTGGCGATGATTTCAATCGCCTTATCGTAATCTTGGGGTTCATAAACCCGCGCGCCCATCAGGTCGAGTTCACGCCAAAAGAACTGAAACAAGTCAATCTGCGGTTTGGTCGCATGAATGGCCACCATCACGATCCGCGCACGCGTCGCGGCCACGGCTGTCATCGCGTCAACGCCCGGTTGTGTGCCCGACACCTCAAAGACCACATCGGCCCCTTTGCCACCGGTGCGTTGATTGATCGCCTCAACCAAATCGGTGTCTTTGGGGTTAACGGTGTCAAATCCCAGCGTTTCCGCGATGGCCAAACGATGCGGGTTCACCTCAGAAATGACGACATTGCCGCCGCTATCACGTGCAACCATCGCCACCAGAACCCCAATCGGGCCACCGCCGATGACCACAACGTCTTCGCCTTTTTTTAGCGCAGCGCGCCGCACATCGTGACACGCAACCGCAACCGGTTCGATCAACGCCGCATGATCCAGACGCATGTCGGCGGGCAATTGATGCAAAACATGCGCGGGCACATTCCAGATTTCCTGCATCGCCCCGTCCGTATCCAGACCGAGGAATTTCAGCTTGTGGCAGATATGGGTGTGCCCTGCGACGCAGGCCGGGCATTCCCCACAATGTTCAAGCGGGCGCACAACAACGTTTTGCCCAACAGAAAACCCATCCACATCGGCGCCGACACGTTCCACGATGCCGGACATTTCGTGGCCAACAATGCGGTTCAGGCCCACGCGGGCATCCATATTGCCGTGAAATACATGCATGTCGGTGCCGCAAATCCCGCAATAGGCGATGCGCACCGCCACTTCGCCCGCTTTGGGCGGGGGCGAAACCGTTTTTTCGACGGTGAATGTTTTATCGCCGCGATAGTAGGCCGCGTTGATTTCAAGATCGCTCATCGTGCATGTCCTTATGCGCTTGGGTCAGTTTATCCCAGTCGAAGGTCACCCCAATGCCAGCATCGTTTGGCGCAACAGCAAGGTGGTTTTCAACAACAAGGGGACGTTTTGTGTAAGTATCGATTGGAAACGAATGCACCTCAATCCAGCCCGGATTTTTCTGCGCCGAGACGAGGCTAACATGTAATTCCTGCATGCCATGACTACAGACCGGCACGTCGTTTGCCTGAGCAAGGGCCGCAACCTGAAGCCAACCAGTGATACCCCCACAATTAGAGGCATCCGGCTGGACAAAGCTCAGCTTGGCATCCGCCATCGCATATTCAAATTCGTGAATGGTGTGCAGATTTTCCCCCATCGCAAGCGGCATCCCCGTCGCATCTGCGATCTGGGCATATCCGTGGTAATGGTCGGGGATGATCGGTTCTTCGAACCATGTGATATCGTAGGGTTTGAACGCATTGGCCGCCTGGATCGCTTGCTCAACATTCATGGAATAATTTGCATCCACCATAAAGGTGACATCAGGCCCAATCGTTTCGCGGACCGCTTTGATCCGGGCGATGTCGTCGTCCAAGCTGGGTTGGCCGATCTTGATTTTAACGCCGTTGAATCCGCGCGCGATATAGCCCCGCACACTATCCAGCAATTTCGGCAGTGGAAAATTCAGGTCAATGCCACCCGCATAGGCCGCACAGCGATCCGCCGTTCCGCCGGCCATTTTCCACAAGGGTTGGCCAGTCCGTTTCCCGCGCAAATCCCACAACGCGATATCAAGCGCAGAGATGGCAAATGACGCAATCCCGCCACGCGCCACATAATGAACATGCCATTGCATCGCGTCGTACAACGCTTCGACGTCTTGGGCATCCTGACCAATTAAAAAGGGCGCCAGATCATGTTCAATCATTGCCGCAATTGCACGCCCCCCTTTGCCACCTGTATAAGTATAGCCAGTGCCCTCGGACCCATCCGCAAGCCGTATAGTCGCGGTTACCAACTCAAAATGCGTATGATCTCCGTGCTTGGCATCGGTCAGGATTTCGGCCAATGGAACATCAAAGGATCGGACAATGACATCTTGAATAGGATAATGGGGCTTCGACATTATTATACTTTCGTCAATTTTCTGTTTTGGTCGGACCAAATCTGTCTAAAACTTGCCCAAGGCGGCCGAATTGTCAAGTTGCTTGTATAAATTTGATTTTTAGTCATACAAAAGAACACTGAGGTTAAAAACATGACAGAACAAAAATCAGGACGCGCTGCGGACCAAGTTGTCGAAGCAATGGTGCAGAGGATTCGTGACGGGTCGATCGCCAATGGCGAACCACTTCCGGCGGAACGTGATTTGATGGCAGAGTTCAACATCAGCCGCACCGTCACCCGCGAAGCGATCAGCATTCTATCCAGCCAAGGTTTGATCGATGCAAAGCCGCGTCACCGTCCGGTCGTGCGCAAACCCGGCTACGAAGCGGCCATGGACGCTGCCAGCTCTATCGTGGGCAATCTGCTATTGCAGCCCAGCGGCGTGCGCAATTTGTTTGATTCACGTATTCTGGTAGAGGCCGCATTGGTGCGGGGCGCGGCTGAAATGGCCGGAAAACAAGATATCATCGACCTCAAAGAAGCGCTGCAGGCCAATGGCGCCGCGATCAATGACAACGACCTGTTTTATGAAACAGACATGCAATTCCACCGGGTCTTTTACAACATTTCCGGCAATCCGGTTTGGCCCGCTGTGCACCGTGCATATACCACGTGGCTGTACCCCCAATGGAGCCAGATGCCCCGACTTCCTGATCGCAACAAAGCCAACTTTGCAGCGCATTCCGCAATCCTAGAGGCAATCCTGATGCGCGACCCCGACGCCGCAGAAACGGCGCTGAGATCGCATTTGGCGGCGGCATGGGATCAAGTGCGCGCAACCTTTGGCGACATCTAAGCCGCCAAAAACAGGTCAGTACCCCATATAAACGGTGCGTTTTTGCATGTAGCCTTCAAAACCATGCACGCCGTCTTCGCCGCCAACACCGCTTAGTTTGTGGCCATTATGATAGCCATTCACCAGCCCGGTAATGCCCGAATTCAGGAAAATCGTCCCGGTTTCAAGACGTGCAATTGCATCCATGTGGATTGATGGGTTTTGGGTCCAAAGATAGGCGGACAAACCATCGGGGCGCGCATTTGCGATGCTCAGCGCTTCTTCGTAATCCTTGACCCGAACGATGGGCATGACCGGGCCAAAGATCTCTTCTTTGACGGCGGCGGTTTCGGCGGTGGCGTCGATCAAAACGGTGGGTTCGTACCAGTTCCCCGATGCAAAGGCGGCCCCGTCAGGGCGTTTGCCTCCTGCGGCCACTTTGGCACCGGATTTCACTGAGTCCGCTACGATCTGTTCCACCCGGGCCAAAGCATCCGCTGTGGTCACAGGGCCCATGCCCCCATTGGTTTTGGGGTCACCGACCTGAACGTTTTTCACCTTCTCCAGAACTTTGGCAATAAATTCATCCGCGATGGCATCTTCGACCAGAACGCCTTCGTTGCAGATACAGACCTGCCCTGCATTGGCATAACGCGCCACAACGGCGGCCTCTGCAGCGGCGTCGATATCGGCGTCTTTTAGCACGATAAACGGGGCTGATCCCCCCAGTTCCAACGACAATGCCGTCAGGTTTTTCGACGAAGCGGCCATGACCATTTGCCCAGCCCGAATAGATCCCGTCAGGGTAATCATGCGCACGGTCGGGTTTTCGACCAAGGGGGCGCCAACATCCGCGCCGGTGCCTGTGACCATGTTTATAACCCCGGCGGGCAAACCGGCCTCTTGGCAAATTCTGCAGAAAACCGATGCCGTCACGGGTGTGGCTTCGTGTGGCTTTAGGATCATGGTGTTGCCCGCCACCAATGCGGGTCCGGCTTTGCGGCCGATCAGGGCCAGCGGGTAATTATATGCGCATAACCCCAGCGTCACCCCATAAGGCACGCGATAGATAAAGAGCTGTTCATTGGGTCGGTCAGAGGGCAGAATTTCGCCCTGGATACGGCGCGCGGATTCTGCGGCATAGGTCATATAGCGAATGGTATCGGTGACCTCTCCGGCGGCCTCTGCGCGGCTTTTTCCTTGCTCCAGCACCAGCAGTTCCTCTAGCAGGTCGCGTTCGCGTTCAATGCCGTCAGTGATGCGATAAATATGTTCAGCCCGCGTCTGGGGCGGCAGCATTTGCCATTCTTTTTGGGCGCGTGCCGATGTTTCAATCGCACGTGCCACGTCATCAGGCGTACAGGCCGGCACTTCGGCCCAGATCGCACCGGTTGCCGGATCTTCGACTGACATGCGTGCCCCGTTTGAGGCATCAACAAACATGTTGTCGATAAAGGCTTGATAATAGGTCATGGGTTTCCTCTCAGGCATGCGCGGCCGCGGGCAGGTTGGCCCCTGACATATCCGCGAGCATCTTATCTTTGTCAAAATTTGGGTGGCTATATTCGGCGACAGACCGCCCCTGATACATGGTAATCACCCGATCAGCGAGCATGATCACTTCGTCGATTTCGTAGCTGAGGATCAGCACGCCAACTCCGCGTGTCGCGAGATCCTCAATGATCCGATAGATATCCGCCTTGGCATGGACATCAATGCCGCGTGTTGGTTCCAACAGGATCAAGAGTTCCAGATCATCGTCCAACCAGCGTGAAAAACAGATTTTCTGTTTGTTTCCGCCCGACAGGAACCGGATTTCCTGATCGGGTGACGATGTCTTGGTGGATGTTTCGCGGATCGCTTTTTCGACAACGGTTTCGATCTGATGACCGTTGATCAGCCCTGCTCGGGTCGCTTTTTCCAAGAAAGGCAGCGCAATGTTATCACGCACCGACAGGGCCGCCATAATCCCGTTTTTGTCCCGGTTTTCCGTCACCATTCCCATCCCATCACGCACCGATGCCGCGGGGCCACGCCCCGGACGCAACGGCGTGTTGCGATAGGAAATTGTTCCGTCATAGCCAGCCGTCAGGCCAAAAATCGCTTTGGCCAGTTCAGGTGCGCCGCAACCACGCAGACCCGTGAGCACCAGAATTTCACCCCGACGCAGATCAAATGAAATGTCTTCGTAAACTTGGGGGATGTTCAGGCCGCTAACGTCCAGCAGGATGTCGTCACTGATGGTTTTGGTCGGCTTCACAAAATCATCCAATTCGGTGCCGGTCATGGTCTGGATCACAGCATCCTCTGTGGTGCCCGATGTCCGTTCAGAAAGAACAATTTTGCCGTCCCGCATCACAGTGACCTGTTCCGCAATACCAAAGATTTCTGGCATATGGTGCGAGATATAGATAATCGCGACGCCTTCGGCCTTCATGCGGCGGATAAAGCCAAACAACCGTTCCTTATCCTCTTCGGATAGGGCCGATGTGGGTTCATCCATCACAATCAGCCAACTGTTGGACATCAAAGCGCGGATGATTTCCACGATCTGTTTTTCACCTGAATTCAGTTCCCGCACGGGTCGCGACGGGTCAAGGTTTAGGCCAAAACGATCCAGTTGCGCGGTCACGCGCCGCGCCATTTCCCGTTTGTTCAGAAACGGCGTTTTGCCGACAAACAATTCGCGCCCAAGAAAGATATTATCGGCCACGGTCAGTTCGTTGATCAGCGAATATTCCTGATGGATCATCGCGACACCGTGATTTGTCGCATCAATCGGCGCGCTGATTTCGATAGGCTGACCATTCATTTCAATGACGCCTTGGTCGCGCTGAATGACCCCCCCGAGCACCTTCATCAAGGTTGATTTGCCCGCACCGTTCAGGCCGACCAATGCATGCACTTCGCCTGCGACACAGGAAAAATCAACGTTATCCAAGGCCCGCGTGGCAAAAAAGCTTTTGCCGATGCCTTTCATGTCAATGCGGTTCGTCATGCTGTTTTCCCCCGTTGCGTCCAGCTGTCCAGCAGCACCACACCCAACAGGATCATGCCTTTGATCAGGCTTTGCAGATACGGATTGGTGCCCGTCAAAACGAGCCCATTGATGATGATCCCATAGAGCAACACGCCAAGGATCGTCCCAAGCAGGCGCCCGCGTCCGCCAAACAGGGATGTGCCCCCCAGGATCACGGCTGTGATCGCGTCAAACTCCAGATAAAGCCCCGACCATGGCTGGCCCGACGACACCCGCCCAACTGTCACGATGGCCGACAGACCGGCCAATGCGCCGGACAGGGCATAGATCCAGACAACCGACCGTTCCGGCCTGCGCCCCAACACAAAGGCCGTGTTGAAATTGGCACCCGCAGCGTAAACATTGCGGCCAAATGGCGTGCGATAAAGCAGGATGCTGAGCGCTACAAACACACAGGCCACAAATGGGATCACAACGGGCATGTTGCCCCAGCTTGTGCCGCCAAGCCAAAGAAAGGTCGGGTCAGAGACATTAATTGAGGTCGCATCATAGATCACCAATGCCAGCCCGCGCGCCAACGCAAAGGTCGCCAATGTCACCATAAACGCCGACAATTTCAGCCGTCCGATGAAAATACCGTTGATTGTACCGATGGCCATGCCGGCAATGATCACCGCCACAAAGCCGAGAGGGGCGCTTCCGGTTGTGGTCAATGTGATGACCCCAACACCCCCGGCAAAGGCGACGTTTGACCCGACGCTCAGATCAATTCCGCCGGTGAGCATGACAAATGTCATTCCCATCGACACCAAAAACAGAACTGCGATGGACCGCAGCAGGATGCCGATATTCACCAGCGAATAAAAATTCTCATTGGCAAAGCTGAATCCCAGCGATGCGATGACGATCAATCCAGAAAGCACAAGGTAGCGGAGCGTCAGGCCGCTCAACGCCTTCTTTGCGGTTGGTGAGGTCGCGGTTGCTATGCTTGTCATGAATTTAGCCTTTATCAAATCTGCCGCCGGCAAGGGAGACTGCCGGCGGCGATGGCAGTTTACTGAACAGAGTCAGGACCAAATTCGAGGTAGCCATGTGCAGCTACATCAAGGGCCTGATCAACGTGGTAAACTGTGACATCTTCTGGGAAACCATTCTCAAGTGCTTTGGCATGGTTTGCTTCGGTCAGAACCAGCGGCGTAAAGAAGTCATATAGCTGGTCCAGCTCTTCGCCTTGGTGGATGCGATAGGCCATCTGCACAAAGTTCCAGCCTTCGCGGGTGCCCGACAACAGAATGTCAGCCATCACATTGCCGTTTTCCATTTGCTGCATGATCGGCACGTCACCGTCATAACCATAGAACTGAATGTCGGTGTTGCCAGAATTGGCCGCAATGGCGATCGACGGATACATATAACCGTCGGTAACACCTGAAATCGCATCCAGATCCGGGAACTGAGTCAGCCAGTTTTCCGCCAATGTCTGCGCCTTTATTGTGTCCCAATCCGCGGGTTGTTCGGCGACAACTTCGACATTGTCACAGGCAGAGATCCCTTCCAGGATACCTGCATGACGCGCTTCGCCGGATGGGTTACCGGCCTGCCCCAGCATGATCGCAACCTTGTAGGATTCGCCGCCTGACAATGCGCACATCGCCAAACCTTGGTTGCGGCCATTGGTGACATCCCCCAACGTAAAGCTGTAATCGGCGCTATCCATCGGTGAATGCACCGCGATCCATGTGATGCCTGCAGCCTGCGCTTGGGCAACAAGAGGTTCAAACGCATCCACGTTGATGGCGTTGACAAACATCACGTCAGGACCTTCGTTGATCGTGACTTCGGTTTGTTGGATCATTTTTTCCAAGCTGCCTTCGGCAGATAACCAACGTCCGGTGATTTCAATATCTGGGAACGCTTCGTCATAGGCCGCAATCGCATCCTCAAAGCCAGACAGCCATGCGACGTGATAGGGGGCGACGTGACCGTCATTGATAAACACAATATCCAGCGCATCATCCGCTGCAAAAGCGGTGCTGCCCATTGTGGCGCCCATTGTGGCGCTCAGTGCGATCCCCAATTTCGTTGCTGATTTTAATGCCATTGGTTCTATCCTCCATTTTTGAACCGTTAGGTGGCCATCACAGGCCGTTCGTTTGGTAATATGTGTCCTAATGCGCCTCTGATTGTCGTGATTGCCAAAGCAACCAATTCACCCCCAGCGCCGTCAGAATGACGACCCCCTTGAAAACCTGATGCCAGACGTCTTCGACGTTGAGCAGGTTCAGCGCGTTGTTCACGATCCCGATAAAGGCGATGCCCCACAGAGCCCCGCCAATGGTGCCGCGCCCGCCCTGGATCAGAGTTCCGCCGATAATGATGGCTGCAATCGCATCCAGCAGCAGCCCGTTGCCATCCAGCCCCGGCTGCACAAATCCCATACGGGTCGACAACATGATGCCGGCAAACCCGCTGCACAGACCCGAAAACATAAAAATCCCGATCTTAACGCGATCAACGTTGATGCCCGCCAGCTTGGCGTTTTCTTCGCTATTGCCGATCGCAATGATCGCCGCACCAATGCGGGTGTGATTGTAAACCACATAGGCCGCAGCACACAGGCCGAGCAAAAATAGAAAAGACAGGTAAATCCCCAGCACCTTGTGAGAGCCTGCGAATTGGAAAAAGCCCCCCATCAGGAAAATCTGCTGGCCGCGCGGGATGACCAGCCCGGACAATCCCTGCGCCATGAACAACGCCGACAAAGTGACGATGAATGCGGGCAGTTTCAGTTTGGCCACCAGAACCCCGATTAAGCCTCCCATGGTCAACGACGCTGCGATCACAGCGAGAATGCCAATGCCCACGCCGCCGGTCAGACCAAAAAACACCCCCAGCAAGACAGCAAAAAACACCGATGCCATGCCCATCGACAGATCGATGTTTCCCGACACGATGACAAAAAACTGTCCCAGTGCGATCAAACCAATTGGCACGACCTGACGCGAAATCGCCGACATGTTGTCGAGGCTCAGAAACCGCGGGCTGATCAGAAAGAAGATCAAACAGCACACCAATGTCACAACAATAATATTGCGTTCGCGCAGTATTTTCCCAACGTTCAAGATCTCTCTCCCTTAATTTGGTCGGACCAAACTAGTTATTTGTGGCCATAAACGCACGTATCAGTCAAGCATTAATCAAAAGATATATGTTTAGTCGGACTAAAATTACAAAACGCCAAGGACCAGATCGGCGCAGCGATCCCCTAAGACCATTGCCGGGGCATTTGTATTTCCAGCAGGAATGTCAGGAACGGCGGACATATCGCACACGCGCAAACCTTGGATTGTGCGCACGCGCATCCGCGCATCCAGCACCGCCATGTCGTCACCATCCGCGCCCATTCGGGCCGTGCCCACAGGGTGATAGTTTGTTTTGACGACCTTGCGACAATGCGCAGCCAAACCCGCATCAGACATATCCAACGGGGCGACCACCTCTTTGATTCGGCTGGCCAGCGGTTGGGTGTCCATGGTCTGGCGGAAATACCGCAATCCTGCGATCATCGCGTCCATATCCGACTGTTCCTTTAGGAAGTTCGGCGAAATCAGCGGCATCGCGGATGGGTCGGCTGAGGCAAGTCGCACCTCGCCGGTTGAGTCAGGTTTCAACAGCACCATCTGGATGGACATGCCATGTCCATCGCCGATCCGCTTTAGCCAATCGTCGTCCAGATACATCACGGGGATGCAATACGCTTCGTGGGTTGGGGGGGCTTCGGGGTTTGTCGGGTTCACGAAACACGCGGCTTCTAGCCCGGTTGTGGTGATCCGCCCGCGCCCAAACAATTTGAACTCAAGCCCATTGCGCAGCATATTCCAGCCACGATCCTGCCCGTAATATCCATAGGGGCCATTGGCGCGCGCAACCACCGACACGTCTGGGTGATCCTTTAGGTTCTGACCAACCCCCGGCAAATCAGCAACGACCTCAATCCCGTGTTCAGCCAAATGATCCGCAGGTCCAATCCCAGACAGCATCAAAATTTTGGGGGTGATAAACGCGCCAGCGGACAGGATGACTTCGCCTTGGCAGCGCACCTCATGCAGGCCGGTTTTGTCGCGATACACCACCCCAACCGCGCGGTTGTTTTCGATGATGATCCGCTGGACTTCGGCCTCAAGGCGGATGGTCAGGTTTGGGTTGCCTTTGAGCGGATCCAGAAAGGCATATGCCGCCGAAACCCGCTGACCTTTGTTATAGGTGAACTGGAAAAAACCCGCGCCGCGCTGGGAAACCCCGTTAAAATCGGGATTAAAAGGTTCACCCTGGGCCTGCAAAGCCTGCACAAACCACCGGGCCATATCATCAACATACCCCGGATCAGACACGGTTAGCTTGCCGTCTGCCCCGTGCAAATCATCGTTAAACTTTTGGTTCCCCTCAAGACGTTTGAAATGCGGCAGCACATCATCCCAGCCCCAGCCGATTGCATCATTGTTGCCCCGCAACACGTCATTCCAATCGTCATAATCCGAAGGACGCCCCCGGACATAGGCCTGACCGTTTACACTGGACCCGCCGCCCAGAACATTGCCCTGCGGAATTTCGGATCGACGACCGTCCAAATGGGCCTGCGGTTCAGACAGGTGCGTCTTAAAGAACTTGGAACCGTTTTTGAGCAGTTTGAACACGCCGGGCGGCATATCCAACAGCGGATGGCGATGATGATGCCCCGCCTCTAGCAACAGAACACGCCCGCCCCCATCTTCGACCAGACGTGACGTGGCAACGCTGCCGGCGGATCCACCACCAATGACGATATGATCAAACGTTTCGTTCATCTTTCACTCCTTTGATGGGTTCAGCATCACGGGTTAGACGTCACCTCCTAGAAGGATAATCTTTCCGAACGCCTTGCCACTGGCCATCAGTTCAAGCGCATCACCCGTCTGTTCCAACGGAAATTCCTGCGCGGTTAAAACGTCGAAATCGACCTGCCCCGCTTCTATCAATTGCACGGCTTCTTCGAATTCACGGTTGAACTGAAACGATCCAAACACTTCGATCTCTTTCAGCATGATCTGGTTCAAATTGACCTGAGCGTCGCGCAGTTGAATGTTGCTGAGGATCGATACCCGCCCCTTTGGACGCACGGCCATCAGCGCCATGTTAAAGGCCGGGATCGCGCCGCTTGCCTCAATCACCACGTCAAATTGTCGATGTAGATCGGCCTGATCAAATTCACCGATCACCAGCCCCTGTTGCGCACCTGCCAAACGCGCCACGTCGACCGCCCCTTGGCGAAGATCCGTCGCTGTCACAACAGCGCCACGCGCCGCCGCACCCGCAATCGCCAACAGCCCCATTGGGCCACATCCCGTCACCAAAACGGTCTGGCCCTTTGTGACACCCCCTTTGTTCAGGGAATGCAGCGCACAGGCCATGGGTTCTGCAAATGTCAGATGGCGTGGGTCAACATGTTTGGCCACAGGTCGACAACAACGCGCCGGATGATCAATCACGTCGCGGAAAAATCCATCCAGATGCGGAACAGTTGTGGCCGAACCGGGGAATTTTTTGGCGGTGCACAGGTTTTCTTCGCCGCGCAGGCATGGCGCACAGGTCTGGCAATTCATGATCGGGTTCAGCGCAACCAACTGTCCGACGTCCAGATCGCTACCATTTGAATCTGTGACATATGCGCAGGCTTCGTGCCCCAAGGTCACAGGATTTTGTAGCAAAAAACCCGCATTCGAAAATTGCGAATAGTAATGCAAATCTGTGCCACACAGGCTCGCTACGGCGAGTTTCAGGCGCACATGACCATCCGCGATGCGGGTTGATTCAGGTTGCTTTGCTGTTTGAATGGCCTGCGCGGCGGTCAGTTTGGTTTCAATCCCCATGATCAGAACCCCACCGCATATCCGCCATCAACCGGCAGGTTTACACCATTCACATAGGCCGCTTGATCCGAAGCAAGGTAAAACACCGCATTGGCGACATCTGCTGGCGTGCCAAAACGATGCCCCGGAATGCGGTTTTCGATTTTGTCACGTCGCGCCGGATCTTTGGCCAGAACGGCGCGGGTCATATCCGTGTCAATGAAACCGGGGCTAACGGCGTTGCAACGGATGCCAAACGTGGCCGCGTCCACTGCGACCGACCGGGTCAGTCCCACAACAGCCGTTTTCGCCGTCACATAAGCCGCCGCCGAAGGGAGCGCCATAATCCCCCCCATCGATGCGATATTCACAATTGCACCACCCGTGTCGCGATGCAGCGAAACATAACGCCCGCATCCCGCAAACATCGCGCGGACATTCACATCCAGAACCGTGTCGAATTCATCTGGGCCCACCTCCCAGATCGGTTTTTTCAAGTGCACGCCAGCATTGTTGACCAGCACGCTGATCGGGCCCGCTTTGGCATATATGTCGGTCAGATAGGTTGCGTCGCGATCTGATGCGATGTCGCATTCCACGAAATGCGCCTGTGATCCCAGCGTATCAATGTCACCCCTGCTGCGTGCAACGACATAGGTTTCAAACCCCGCTTCGATGAACTTTTGACTTTGACTAAGCCCGAGGCCTTTGTTGCCTCCGGTGATGACGGCGACTGGCATTTATAATGTTCCTTTGCGGTGATGGCGATACAAGGCGTTCAACGTGTTCAAAAACGTTTCGATGGGGATGTTGCGACGAAAGAAATCCGGCATGACGGCACAGACATCGTCGACAAACCCCAGAAACCAGACGTCGCGTGGCCGGGTCCAGGCGTTGTCGATCGTGTGAAATCCATTGTCGAAAAACAAAGAAACCTCTGGGTTTTTCGCCTGTTCGATCCATGTGCGCCGATTGGCAGGTTGGCCGTTATTGGCCAAATACACCCCCGATTGCACAGATTGCGACGTGATCCATTGCGCAAAGGCGATGGATGTTTCTGGCGTAGCGGTTTTGGCTGACACCCCAATCCCCGCGCCCCCCAAAATGGCGCGTGGCACGTCAAAACCAGCGCAGATTGGCAAATCAAAGTAGCTCAGACGGTGGTCGCGAAACCCGGCCCGGGCATAATTCACATAGCCGAACAAACATGGCGAACAGGCAAATTCATCCCCTGTCGACAATGTTTCCAGAACCTTTATCGGGTTCATATCGACCTGCTCATCCGGTCCAAGGTTATAGAGCGCCCGCAACACGCCCAGCGCGTAATGCCCGTTATCCGGGGTCACAAACAGATCTGGCGATCGGGGCAAATCCGCCTCTCCGCGTCCTGCGACAAGGGTCAGCATCATATCAAACGCATCAACGGGCAGCAGCGGTGTGAGTGTCCGAAACCGGGTGGCGTCCGCACCGGTCAAAGCGTCCCATGTTTTGGGCAACTCAGTCGCTAAATCCGGTCGGCACACAGCCATTTGGCACGCTGCATCCAGCGCATAGGCCCAACAGCGATCCTTCCAGATATAGCTTTCTTCGGATCCGCCCAAGGATGTGCCCCGCCCCGGTTCATAGGGCAGCGGCAACAGCGCACCTGTTTCTGCGATCTGCCCCACATGCGGGTGATCCAAAACGATGAAATCATATGTTTCAGCCAATTCGAGGATCGGCGCATCAGCAAAGGCCTGAAGCGACCGTTTATCCCAGTCGATCTGAACCCCAGTTTGCGCGCCATACGCCTGAGACGCTGCAACCACACAATCGTAGCCGCGCGGATGGTCCCACGTCATGCCTTTTAACGTCGCAGCCACAATTCGCTCCTCCTTTGTCGGCTCTTTATGGCGCGGCGCAATCTTCATTTGCAAGTATAAAAATAATTTTGAATTATGAAAATGCCGTGCTACTGAGATAAAGACAGCCAAAAAAGCCGTCGCAACCGCAGGGATCAAACGCCTCTGTTGAGGGTTTGAAAAACCGGGGAAACGGCAATTGCAAAGGAAAAACCCGTGGGAAAATCAGACGCTATGTCGGACAATGTTGATGGCACAGAAAGCGGGATCGTCTGGATCGAACAATCCGGACCTATTGCAGAGCTTATCCTTGATCGCCCGAGCAAACATAACGCCCTGACCCCATCAATGTATCGCGACATTGCGCGTTGCTGTGCGCAGATCAACGAGGATGATAGCATCCATGTTGTCATCATCCGGGGCGCTGGCGATCGCGCCTTTTGTGCGGGATCAGACGTCAAGGCGCTGACGGGTTACGCGGATTTCTGGGCCTGGCGCAACCGAGAGGATTATATCCCGCCTATCCTGTCACTGCGAAAACCCGCCATCGCCGCCGTAAAGGGATGGGCGCTTGGGGGTGGGCTTGAAATTGCGCTGGCCTGCGATTTGCGTGTTGTTGCCAAATCTGCCGTATTTAGCGCCCCCGAAGTTGCACTGGGTTGGAACGGCGCGGGCGGTGCTGCGCAACATTTGACCCGGATGTGTGGATACGGTCAGGCGATGCGGTTGCTTTTGACCGGTGAACGGTTTGATGCAACCGAGGCAGACCGCATTGGAATGGTGGAATATCTGGTCGAAGATGGCGCCGAATTGACCACAGCCAGACAAATCGCCCAGACCATCGCAACGCATTCCTCCGTGGCTACCCAAGCCGTAAAAGCTGCGGTACGATCCGCGCTGGATGTGACTGTTGCGCAAGGCCTAAAATATGAAAACGAACTTATGTCGTTGTGTTTTGCCAAAGTCGAACAAGGCAAAGGCCGCTAAGCGCGGCTGAGACATAGGATACGTTAGGTTATGCCCAAGAAAACCGATACCAGCGAAACGGCCAAAAGCGGGAAGTCCGCCGTCCCTTCGGTTGAAAAGGCGTTCGACATTATCGAATTGCTGGCCGGCGTCGAAGATGGCCTGACGATGAATGAAATGGTCGAATCGCTTGGCCGGACGATGGGTGAAATTTACCGGATTGTCATCTATCTGACCGAACGCGGTTTTCTGACCCAAAGTGCACAAACCGGGAAATATGCGATGACGCTCAAATTGTTTGAGCTGTCCCACCGTCATGATCCCACAGAGCGTCTTATTTCACACGCGGTTCCCATCCTCGAAAGCATCGCATCCACCACAGAACAATCCTGTCATCTGGGTGTCCTAAATCGTGACAATATCTTGGTACTGACATCCGCCCCCAGCCCGCGCCCTGCGGGTTACGCCGTGCGCGCGGGCGCCCTGTTTCCAATTGAACGCACCAGTTCCGGTCACGTGATCCTAGCATTTTCGCCCCAACAGGAACGGGATGCTTATATTGGTCGGCTGCCCAAATCTACACAGGCTGAAACGTCGCAACGCCTTGAAATTATTCGTGAAAACGGGTTCGAAGACACACCCAGCACGATGATTTCCGGCGTGCGTAACCTGTGTGTTCCCGTCTTTGATATCCGTGGGATCGCAGCGGCCATCACCACCGGTTTCATTGCGCAAAATGATCCCATCGCAACCGCAGATGAAACTCTGATCGCGCTTAAAACCGCCGCTGGGACCCTGTCCGAAAACCTGGGTTTTCGCGTCTCAGAGAGCAAATTTTTATCCGCACTTACCCCCTAAAATCAGCCAGAAAAGAAGCCCCCATGCCTGAAACCGCCTCTCCTCTTCCGCTCAGCGGTCTTCGCGTCTTGGACTTTGCCCAGTTTCTGGCGGGGCCCGTTGCCGCTCTGCGTCTGTCCGATCTGGGTGCCGAGGTAATTAAGATTGAGCGCCCTCAGGGGGGCGATCTATGCCGGTCGATGGTGGTAAATGACCAAAAACTCGACGGGGACAGTCTTGTTTTTCATACGTTCAACCGCGGTAAGAAAAGCGTCGCGGCAGATTTGAAACAACCCGCCGATCTGGAAAAGATACGATCGCTGATCGCAACTGCGGATGTCATGATCCACAATTTTCGCCCCGGCGTGATGGACCGCATCGGGCTGGACTACGACACTGTGCACGCGCTCAATCCGCGGCTGGTTTACGGGGCGGTGTCGGGCTATGGCACCACAGGTCCGTGGCGCGACAAACCGGGGCAGGATTTGCTGGTTCAATCGTTATCGGGGATTGCGTGGCTCAGCGGGAATGCCAATGACGGTCCAGTGCCGACCGGGTTTGCGATGCTGGATGTCGCGACCGCCGGGAATTTGGTGCAGGGCATTCTGGCCTGTTTGGTCCGGCGTGGGATTACGGGCACGGGCGGGCTGGTTGAGGTGGATTTGTTGTCATCCGCCATTGATGTGACTTTCGAACAATTCACCTGTTTCCTGAACGACAATCACACCCAACCCCGACGTCATGAAATCGGCAATGCCAATCCGTATCAGCCCGCGCCATATGGATTATACCAAGCGTCCGATGGCTGGTTTGCCTTTGCCATGACCCCGCTGACCAAGGTTGCGCAATTGCTGGATGCGCCGGAAATTGGGGCGTTCACTCAGGCCGAGGCGTTTTCGCGGCTGGACGACATCAAGGCGATAATCGCCCGAATTTGCAGCCAGAAACCTGTGCAACATTGGCTGGATATTCTGGAACCTGCGGGCGTTTGGTGCGCGCCGGTTCTTGATTGGCCCGCCTTCGTCAAAACCGACGGGTTTACCGCTCTCGATCCCCTTCAAACCATCCGAACCCCCAGCGGAGCAGAGGCGCAAACGACGCGTTGCCCGATCCTGTTGGATGGCCAAGCGTTGCGCAATGACGCCCCGGCCCCAACGCTTGGTGCGGATACGGCTGCAGTTTTCAACAGCCTGACCCCAACGCGCGCATAGACGATGTTCTGGCCCCTCGAAGGATTGCTTGTTGTTGATTTCAGTCAGTTTCTGGCTGGCCCTTACGCCGCGCTTCGACTGCAGGATATGGGCGCGCGCGTCATCAAAGTCGAAAACCCGACGGGCGGCGATCTTTGCCGGTATCATTATTTGTCAGACACGCGGATTGGCACGGATTCGACACTGTTTCATGCGATCAACCGGGGCAAAGAAAGCGTATCGATTGATTTGAAAACACCCGCTGGACTGGCCTCTGCAAAACAGCTGATCGCCAAAGCGGACGTTGTTATTCAAAATTTTCGACCCAATGTTATGGAACGTCTGGGGCTGGGCTATCAGGCGGTGCGCCAGATAAAACCCGATGTGATTTACGCCTCGATCACCGGTTACGGCTCTGATGGGGATTGGGCCGATCTGCCCGGTCAGGACCTGTTGGCTCAGGCAAGATCCGGCATCATGTGGCTCAGCGGAAATGCCGGTGCAGGGCCGGTTCCGGTTGGGCTTCCGATTGCGGATATCAGCACCGGTGCCAATCTGGCGATGGGAGTGTTGGGGGCATTGTTTCGCCACGCCCGCACCGGCCAAGGCGCGCTGGTCGAAACCAGTTTGCTGGAATCGCTCACCGATATGCAGTTTGAACTGCTCACCACCTATTTAAACAATGCGGGCAATCTGCCGCCTCGGTTGCAACATGGGTCCGCACATCGGTATCTCGGCGCGCCTTATGGGGTTTTCGAAACCAAACAGGGCTATCTTGCGCTGGCAATGACCCGGCTGGATCATTTGGCGGACGCGCTGAACGTCCCACAAATTGCTGCGTTGGCAACGACCGATGATGCCAGCTTTGCCAATCGTGATGCCATTCACACCCTCGTCGCGCAGCGGTTGAAAACCCAGAATGCGACTGATTTGGAAACCACATTGACCCAAGCCGGGCTGTGGTGTGCCAAAGTGCTGACTTGGGATGACATGCTGGCCAATGGGTCCTTTCAAGCGTTGAATATGTTGCAATCAATCCATCCGGCACACATGACAGCATCCACGCCAACCCAGCTGGTCAGAGCGCCCTTTCGAATGGATGGGCACCGGCCAGCGATCAACGCAATTGGGCCAACATTGGATGAAAATGGCGCGCATATCCGCCGCGAATTTGACGTCAAATAGATCAGCGAGACATCAGGCTGGCCCTGTGCGCCTCAAGCGATGCGCGTTGTCGCACAGCGGAATAGCGATCAATTGCAACCGCAGCCAACAAAACAGATCCGCGCACGATGTCATAAATATATGGCGAAGCGTTCATCAGGTTCAGGCCATTGTCGATCAGGACCAGAAAAATCGCCCCAATCACTGATCCGACCACAGTCCCTGACCCGCCGGTTAATTTGGTGCCGCCCAGGATCACAGCCGCAATGACGGTAAATTCGATCCCGATGCCGATGCCCGATTGTAGCCCGCCGACCCGCGCCAACAGGATAAGCCCGGCAATCCCAGTGACAAAACCACTAAAGGCATAGATCGCGATTGTGACCCGGCCAACAGGCAGATTGGTTTCTTTGGCAGAGCGTTCCGAATTGCCGATTGCGCGGGCATAAACCCCCAACCGGGTCCGGCTGAGAACATAAATCCCAAGTATGACAACCACAGCAAGGATCAAGATCGGAACCGGAATGCCCCAAATCCGACCATTCCCCAGAAACCCCATTTCGCGTGGCACGGGGATGTTCTGTGCCCCGGTCAAATGGATCGCAGCCCCGCGATAGATCGAATAGGTGGCCAATGTTGTAATCAGGGGCGACACGGCAAATCGGATGACCAATATCCCGTTTAGCGCCCCCAAGGATGTTGCACAGATCATCGTAACGCCAAACGCCAACAGATAGCTTTCGGTGCTGATCATCAGCTGAGCAAACAATGCCGATGTCACAAACAAGATCGCCCCAACAGAAATGTCGATGCCTGCCGTCAGAATGATAAACGTCATTCCGACCGCCATGATCGATGTCACACTGGCCTGCACCAAAATGGCCTGAAAGTTGGAAAACGTCAGAAACACGGGCGACACAACCGACAAAACCCCGCCCAAAACGATGGTTGCCAGCGCAATTGCGACCCATTTTTGTCGCGAGATTAAGTCGCGTAAGTTATCAAACTGCATCGCTCGCCTCTTCTTTTGAACTGGCTGCCAGTGAAATGATTTTGACTGAATCATAATGTTCACGGGCAAATTCGCCGACAATCCGCCCTTTGCGCATCACCGCCATCCGATGCGTAATATGAAGCAGCTCTGGCAAATCCGACGATACGATCACGATGGTTTTTCCGGCTTTCGCCAGATCTGCAATGGCTTCGTGGATGTCGAATTTTGCACCGATATCAACACCTTTGGTGGGTTCGTCGAATATCAATATCTCTGGCAACGTCGCCAACCAGCGGCCCAGCATAACCTTTTGCTGGTTGCCCCCGGACAGGTCACTGACGTTGTTTTCAATATGAGGGATGGCGATATTCATATCCGCCACAACATCCTGCGCATTCACGCGTTCCCCCCGAAACCCAAAGCCGCGAATTTTGCGTTTCACAAATTTCACGATCGATGCGGCTGACAGGTTTTCGCGCACAGGTCGGTTCAAAAACAGACCATTTGTGCGCCTGTCTTCGGTCACATAGCACAGGCCGCGCGCCATCATATCCGTGACGTTTCGGGGCGCGTCTTCTCCGTTTATCCGCACCTGCCCAGTGGCGGGCCGTAGACCGAATATTGCCTCGGCGACTTCGGTTCGCCCAGCGCCCATCAGCCCCGCGATCCCCAGAATTTCGCCTTTGTGCACGGTGATGTTGATGTCATTGAAATCCGGTGATGACAGGCCGCGCACCTCTAAGGCGGGGGATTGCGTCGGATCGCCCAAATCCACTCTGGCATCTTCTAGGGTGCGGCCAACCATCATCTCTTCGAGCGCGCGCTGGCTTACGTCAGCCAGACGACCCTGCCCCACTTGCTGGCCATCGCGCAGCACAACAAAGCTGTCACACACCCGATAGATTTCTTCCATGAAATGGGAAATGAAAACAATCGCCAGCCCGCCTGCTTTCAACTTGTCGATAATGGCGAACAGTTTTTCGCGCTCAATCGCTGTCAATGATGTGGTGGGTTCATCAAGGATCAGCACTTTGTTGGCATGTAGCAACGCTTTGGCGATTTCGACGATCTGTTGTTTGCCCGCGCCCAAGGTTTCGATCAATGCGCGTGGGTCAATTTCGATCCCCAAAAACTCGATCTGTTTACGCGCTGTTTGTTCGGCCTTGTCCCAATCGATCCGCGCGGCGGATCCGGGCAGATTTGAGATGCTGATATTTTCCGACACGCTCAGCGAGCCAAATAACGACAATTCCTGATGCACGGCGGAAATTCCGTGATCCGCGCCGACCACTTTGGTGACACTGGTGCCCTCGACCAGAATTTCGCCGCTTGTTGGGGTCAGCAGGCCGCATAACATGTTTTTGGTCGTTGATTTCCCCGCGCCATTTTCCCCCACCAATGCCAGTGCTTCGCCGGGGAACAAATCAAAGGTCACGTTTGAAACAACGGTTTTGCTGGCAAACGCTTTGCTGAGGTCGCGCACGGAAACGACGGGTTTGCGGATATCTGTCATGCTGTTCTCCGGGCGCCAAATCGGGTGGCCATCCAAGTGCCAAGAAAGATCAGAATGCCCTGAATGATCAGCTGATCATAAAATGGGATGCCCAGCAGGTTCAGCCCATTGGTTAAAATCGCTAGGATCCCAACCCCCAAAACGGTCCGGCCAACCGACCCTTCGCCGCCAGCCATGCCCGTTCCTCCGAGGACAACTGCGCCGATGATGATCAGCAACAACGTATCCCCGACACCCGGGATCGCATTGCCGAGATTGGCGATAGAAATAAACCCGGCGATTCCACCCATCGCCCCGGAAAACAGGTAAACGCTAAACGTCACGCGGCGCACGTTGATCCCGCTAAACCGCGCGGCTTCGGCGTTTGATCCCACCAGCATCACATGGCGCCCCCACGTCGTGCGCGCCATCGCCACCAGGGCAATCGCCACAACGCCCAAGGCAATCACCGTCAATGCCGGAATGCCAAACCAAACCATAAAGCCGAAATCCAGCATCCAATAGGGCGTGCCTTTGACGGCGATTCCCGCGCTCATCACAAAGGCGACGCCGCGCGCAATCAGCTGCGTGGCCATGGTGGTGATAAAAGGCGTCAGTTGGAAAAACCCGATCAATATGCCGTTTAGCGCCCCAAACAACATCCCAACAACCACCGCCGTTATCGCGCCCAGCGCCACATTCCCCGTGGCCCCCATCACCAGCCCTGACAAAACGGCACTGGCGCTGATCACGGTTGAGATCGACAAATCAATGCCCCCTGCCAGAAACACAACGGTCATGCCGACGGCTGCGATCAACACCACCGCATTTGCGCCCAGCATTGCCTCGATGTTGCCTGCAGATGCGAAATACGGCGACAAAAGCGAAAACCCGACGGCCAGCACACAGATGATCACCATTGCTGGATAAGTTCTAAGAAGGGTCATCATGGACGTCATTCTTGTGATCTCCGGTGGTAGAAAGGTTACGCGCCCCATAAACAGGGGCGCGATTTTGGCTTATTCAGCGTGCTTTATTTAGGCGCGCCCCAGATTTTATCAGCGTTGGCCTCTGCGTCGGCAGCGGAATAAATGTTCCCGCCAACATAGTTAGTCCGCTCTACGGTTTCGCCTGCCAGAATACGTGACACCAGATCAACCGCCATACGGCCTGTTGCCTCTGTGCCCATGACGACAAACGCATCCGCAGTGCCCGACAGAACCGCATCATAACCGTCACGTGAACCGTTCACGCCGGTGATGACAACATGGCCTTCTTCGCCTGTTGGAACCAAACGCCCTAGATCCGTCAGGACCGTTTCAACAGCCGGGATATGTGTATCCGTGGCGGCAAAAACAGCGGCGATGTCAGGGGTTGCCTGAAACGCGTTTTGGGTCCCTGACAAGGCACGATCAGACGCCCAGTCGGTCGGCACTTCGATGATGTTCACATTTTCCAGTTTCGCGATGCCTTCGCGGAACCCAAGCGAACGGTCGATGCCGTTTTGGTCGTTCAAAGCGCCGATAAGCTCAACAATGTTGATTTGGCCTTCGTAGCCGGCCAATGCCTCGGCTGTGTATTCACCGGCAAGCCGCCCATCAATCAGCGAGTCAGGCCCAACAAAGGATTGCACAACCGCGCTATCTGGCAAATCCCGGTCATAGGCGACCACGGGAATGTCAGCACGTTTTGCCGCAATCAAGGCGCGTTCGATGGTGTTTTGATCAACCGCACAAACAAGGATAGCATCGACGCCTTGCGCGATAAGCGATTGAATTTGCGCGTTTTGTTGCTGCGCATCCCCGTCCGCGACAACCTCAATCACGGTGTATCCGCGATCTTCGGATTCTGCGTGGATCCCGTTATTGACGGCGACGCGGCTTTCAAACAGCTGATCAACAGACAAACCAATCGTAAAGTCATCTGCCGCCACTTGAGTGACCGAAACGACAGCGGCAGCGGCGACTGCACCTAGTAATTTTTTCATTCGAATTTCCTCCAAATTCTACCCGGCTGATAGCCAAGTTGCCTCCCATAGGCTATTTTGGTCCGTCCAAACACGATTGATCATTGGTTTCACATAAGCAAGCTATTTTTGCATTTGCAATTGCAGTCCCAATGTGAAAACGCGATTTTGGCGAATTTCAGGACCAGCCTACGGATGTTTTTGGGCCGATCCGGGGGATTGGTTGGTCAAACCAAAAGCCGCCAAGTTCGGATTGGCGGCTTTCAATCTTGGATGGGTCAGGCCTATATTGGCAGCTTGCCTGTCATGCTTTCTAGCACACCGTCACGGCGCACAACTTTGTGCCACAGCGCCCCTGCAATATGCGCGAGTAACAACAGCGGCAACAGCGATAACGCCCCTTCGTGTAGCCCTAACATCGCAGTCATAAACAGCCCGCCCAATGCCGGAATGGAATAGCCGAGCGCAATTCCCAAACCTGACAAAACGATCCCAAACACCGATGCGTACAGGCCTATATGCACCGCGCGCGATGCCAGATGTTCCCAGCGCGGCGCGGCATCAGGCAGGCGCGTCGATCCGGCAAGCGTTTTGGTCCAGACCAATCGCAGCGCAAACAACAGCCCGACCAGCACAGCATAGCCCACTTCTAGTTGTAGAACGCCGGGATCACCAAGCTGGCGCACATTGTCCAACCCTTTGACATAGCCGTAACCAATCAGGCCAGCCGACATCCAATGAATGGATTTGGTGACAAATCCGTGCGACTTCGCGATATCGGTCATCTTCGCATCCTTTCTAGCTTTCGACGTGGCTTAGGCAACTGAGGGCGCTGCTTCGTCTTTTGACGCGGCAGGTTGGATCATCTGCGCAAACGGGGCCGCCAGAAACGTAAGCCCAACCATGAACAAGGCAAACAACGCCAACACGCCAATAACAGACAGCCCCAGCAATGCCATCACCGCCCCAATTGCGAACAGCGCCATGTTGGACAGGATGGTTGCGGATTTGGTGATGATTGCGTTCATTTTGGTATCTCCAATGTCATCTTTTGTTTCGATACATTGTAGATAGGGTCCGGGTTTTACGTCGTGCTGACGGGCACCTTACAAATCTGCAAAGTTCAGTGTCACGCGCAGCCCGCTAGGACTGTTTTGCGACAATTTCAGGGTGGCGCCGTGTCGATCCGCCACCGCCCGCACAAGAGCAAGCCCAAGACCCGAACCATCCGTGGTACGGGATGTTTCTAGGCGGACCATGGGTTTGATAATCTCTTTGAATTGGGTCGGATCCACCCCCGGCCCATTATCCGAAACACCCAAAACATGCCCGTGAACCAACAGCGTGATCTGATCCCCGCCATGAACCAACGCATTCTGGATCAGATTCGCCATCGCCTGAACCAGCATTTGACGATCCGCCTGAACCTGCGCGGGCGTGGTCACGTCAATCTGCAATTGCTTGTTTTCATCTTCGACCACCGGGCCAAATATTTCCATCAGCTCTTGGGCGAGATCATCCAAAGCAACCGTTTTAAACCCATCATTGCCCTGCGCCGCTTCGATCCGGGCGACGCGCATTATCGTGTCGAAAATCCCGGACAACCGTGTGGCCTCTTCTAGGGCGGCACCACGACCATCCCCGGGTGGCAACATTTCCAACTGTGCGCGCAAACGTGCCAAAGGCGTGCGTAAATCATGTGCGATGCTCGCACTTAGATGGCGGGTCTGCGACACAAGGCGTTCCAATTCGGCAGCCGTTAAATCCAACTGACGCGCCACATCATCCAGATCATCCTTTGATCGCTGATGGCCCGTGCGCGCCGTTAAATCCCCGGCCGCCAATCGTCCCAGCGTTTCGTTGATCCGTACGACCCGGCGCTGCGCCACAATCCCGGCCGCAACCCCGATAACAAGCGTCAGCGCGATCACAAGCCCGGCGGTTGTCCACAAAATACCAGCAAGCAGTTCACGCGCCTGATCGCTTTCTTCTAGGGGGATGGCGACCATAACGGGAACGTCGTTGCTGTCATGCGCGACCAGCACACGCCAGACATCAGACCGAAACAAATTGCGGTCTAGGTCAATTGTGCCACCACCGCGCGCCACAGCCCGCGCAAAGGGCATCGGCAATCCGCGCAAATTATCCAGCGGTCGCAGGATCATCGAAGGGGTATCGCCCTGCGCGTCCTCTAGGACGGCAGCCCTGGCGAGCGCGGTTAAGGTGGCATCAACCCGCCGCTCAATCGCATTCTGGCCGAGGGTCAGCGCCACAAAGATCGCCACCACAAACCCAACCGCGCTGATGGATGACAACAGCAATGACAGCCGTAACATCGACGACCGGCGCAGCCATTTAATGCGATCCCACAGCCTATTGACCAAAGACATATCCTTCACCACGTCGCGTGCGCAAAAGTGCGGTTTCAAAAGGTTTATCAATTTTGGTCCGCAACCGGCTGATATGGGTTTCAACGACACTGGTTGTGGGATCAAAGCTCATGTCCCAAACCTGTTCCAACAGCATCGTTCGTGTGACCAGCCGACCGGGGCGACGCATGAAATATTCCAGCAATTTGAATTCTTTGGCCATCAGATCGATCCCTTGACCCTGCCGTTCACAGCGCCGGGACAACAGATCAAGGCTCAGGTCCCCATGACGCAGAACCGTCTGTGCTGCTTCCTCAGATTCGCCCCCATCCCGACGCCGTCCCAGCGCGCTCACACGGGCAGAAAGCTCCACAAAGGCGAACGGCTTGGTCAGGTAATCGTCCCCGCCCGCGTCAAATCCCTCCACTCTTGCATCGACCTCGGCGAGAGCCGTCAAAAACAATGCGGGCGTCACGTTTTTAGAGGCGCGCAGGGATTTCAGCACCGCCAACCCATCCAATCCCGGCACCATTCGGTCCAGGATCAACAGATCAAACTCTTGGCCCATGGCCGCCATCAACGCGTCTTTGCCATCCTCAAAATGATCGACAACATGGCCTTCTTCGCGCAGGCCACCTGCGATCCAAGGGCCCAATTGTTTGTCATCTTCCAGCAGCAAAATCCGCATGCGAAATCCCGAAATTTAGGTCACAGAAAGGCCGCCGTGACCGGCAGCCCCCTTTGGTATGGGTCGATGGTTTTTGATGTTTACGCCTCGTCCGCGTCATCATCATCGTCGTGGCTATCGCCATCATCACACCCTTCCCCCTCTAGCGCGACCTTTAGAACATCGCCTGTCTCAGCGGCGATCTCAACCTCCATTTCCGCGCCATCCGCGGTCAGGATTTCGATTTCATAGACCTGTGTACCGCGATGGGTTTCCAGCTCCACCTCTTGGACTTCGCCGGGGATTTCCTGCAACGCAATCGCGATGACCTGTTCCTCGGTCAACCCAGTAGCGATCGCCGCGGACTGCGCCGACACCATTCCAGCGACCCCCCCTGCGAAAACAAATCCAGACAGCGCGCCGCCGATGATCATGTGCTTGTTCATGTTTTTCTCCGTTCCTGAAAATGCAAAGGCGTTTTGCCCTGCGATGAAACAGAAATAGGGGGCCTATCTTACAGGTGCGCTGCAGCTAACTTACAATTTCGTAAGGTAGCAGACACAACCACCAAATCGGCCAAACGCCCGCAATCTGCATTGCGACGACAACGGGATATGAAAAAGGTAAAGTGGTGAGCCGTGATGGGTTCGAACCATCGACCTACTGATTAAAAGTCAGTTGCTCTACCAACTGAGCTAACGGCCCACTTTAGGTGGCCCTTCTATGAATGCCGCCCCGCAGCGTCAACCAGAAAAATGCTTTCTCTGGAAGTTTTTATTTCGGCACTATATATGCCCCCTTATGCAGGAAAAACGTATAGACGGCCTGCCCTTCATGAAGATGCATGGGCTGGGGAATGATTTTGTAGTGGTTGATGAACGGCAAGGGCCCAGCGCGCTGACCGAAGATATCGTTGTGGCCATTGCGGATCGGCATCGGGGAATCGGTTTTGACCAATTGGCCGTGCTGCAATCAACAAACGAGGCCGACGTTCATCTAGTGTTTTACAACGCCGATGGGTCAACATCTGGGGCCTGTGGCAACGCGACCCGCTGTATTGCCCGCCATTTGATCGATGAAACCGGCAAAACCGACCTGATTCTGACCACCGAACGCGGCACATTATATGCGCGCGATGCTGGCGATGGGCTGACGTCGGTGAATATGGGTCATCCTCAGCTGTTGTGGAACGAAGTGCCGCTGGCGTCGGAAATGGACACATTAAGCCTGCCGATTGAGGGGGCACCGACCGCCACTGGCATGGGCAACCCGCATTGTACGTTTTTTGTCGATGACGTTGATTCGATTGATCTGGCCGCTCAGGGTGCCTTGATCGAACATCACCCTCTTTATCCTGAACGTACCAACGTGCAGTTTGCCCATGTGATCGGCCCGGATCATCTGCGGATGCGGGTCTGGGAACGGGGCGTTGGGGTGACGCTTGCCTCTGGATCGTCGTCCTGCGCGACCACGGTGGCGGCTGCGCGGCGTGGCATTACGGGGCGCAAGGTCACCATTGAACTGGATGGTGGTACGATCCAGATTGATTGGCGCGATGATGGTGTCTGGATGACGGGGCCCACCGCCCATGTGGCCGACGGCATCTGGAGGCTGTGACATGAGCGCGCCCAAATTCACCGCCCCCAAATTCACCACGCAGGGCTGCCGTCTGAACGCCTATGAAACCGAAGCGATGAAGGAACTGGCAACCCAAGCCGGCCTGAGCAACGCCATGGTGATCAACACTTGCGCCGTCACCGCCGAAGCCGTGCGCAAAGCCAAACAGGAAATCCGCAAACTGCGCCGTGAAAACCCGGATGCCCCGCTGATCGTCACCGGTTGTGCGGCGCAAACCGAACCCGAAACATTTGCCAATATGGCCGAAGTGACCCGCGTCATCGGCAATACCGAAAAAATGCAGCCGGAAACTTGGGCCAATATGGTGCCAAATCTGATCGGTGACACGGAAAAGGTCGCCGTGGACGACATCATGTCCGTTACCGAAACGGCAGGGCATTTGATCGATGGGTTTGGCACCCGCAGTCGCGCCTATGTGCAGGTGCAAAACGGCTGCGATCACCGCTGCACGTTTTGCATCATTCCCTATGGTCGCGGCAATTCGCGGTCTGTCCCTGCCGGTGTGGTTGTGGATCAGATCAAACGCCTCGTGGATCGCGGCTATAACGAAGTGGTGCTGACCGGCGTTGATCTGACGTCCTGGGGGGCGGACCTGCCTGCGCAGCCCAAACTGGGCGATCTGGTGATGCGCATCCTGAAACTGGTGCCTGACCTGCCACGCCTGCGCATTTCATCGATTGATTCCATTGAGGTCGACGAAAACCTGATGATGGCCATCGCAACCGAACCGCGATTGATGCCGCATCTGCATCTCAGCCTGCAACACGGCGACAACCTGATCCTGAAACGGATGAAACGTCGCCATTCGCGCGACGATGCCATCGCGTTTACCCAACAGGCGTTGAAACTGCGCCCGGACATGACCTTTGGCGCGGATATCATCGCCGGTTTTCCCACGGAAACTGACGCTGCCTTTGAAAATTCGTTGAAACTGGTGGATGATTGCAACCTGACCTGGCTGCATGTGTTTCCCTATTCAATCCGCCAAGGCACGCCCGCCGCGCGCATGCCACAGGTCAACGGCAAAGACATCAAAACCCGCGCCGCCCAGCTGCGAGCCGCTGGGGATACCCGCGTTCAGACCCACCTGACGGGGCAGACCGGAAAAACCCATCACATCCTGCTGGAAAATCCACGTATGGGGCGCACCGAACAATTTGCCGAAGTGATCTTTGATGTGGACCAACCTGAAAGTCAGATCATCACCGCGCAAATCACTGGCACCCGCGGAACACAGCTTACGGCTTAGACTTTTGGTGGTATAAATAGTCATGAGCCAACCCATCCTCTATTCCTTTCGTCGCTGCCCCTATGCCATGCGCACACGTCTGGCGATTGCCAGTGCGCAGGTATCAGTTGAGCTGCGTGAAATCGTTTTGCGCGAAAAACCCGATGCGTTTTTGGCGGTTTCGCCCTCTGGCACCGTGCCCAGTCTGGCGACACAGCCCGAAAACATCGATGAAAGTTTTGACATCATGCGATGGGCGCTGAACCAGAGTGATCCAGAAAACCTGCTGGATATGCCGGCTTCGGGTTTGGACTTGATCACGCAGGCCGATGGCCCATTCAAAGACGCGCTGGATTACACCAAATATGCCTCTCGTCATCCGGACAAAGATTCAGAGACGGAACGCGCCACCGCCATGGCGTTTCTGGCGCAGCTCAACGATCAATTGGACGGGCAGGACTATCTGTTTGGCACCGCACCGCGACTGGCTGACTTGGCTATTCTTCCATTTGTGCGGCAATTTGCGATGATCGACAAAGCCCGCTTTGACGCAGAAGCAGGTCCACACCTTTCCCGTTGGCTAGAGGCATTTCTGGCCAGCGGCAGACTGGCAGCAATCATGCAGAAATACCCAGCTTGGAAAGAGGGCGACGAAATCACCCTCTTTCCGGCTTGAATCTGGCTTAGATCACGCCAATGCCGCGCGTGTCTGGGTGATTTTCAGCGCAGCCTGCCCGGCTTCGCGGCCCTTTTCGACAAAATGCGCGCGATAGATTGCGTTGTGATGATCGGTTTCCTGATAGTGATGGGGCGTCAGGGACACGGACAAAATCGGCACGCCCGTATCCAGCCCCACACGCATCAGCCCATCGACCACGGCCTGCGCGACAAAATCATGACGGTAAATCCCGCCATCCACCACAAAGGCAGCCGCAGCGATCGCCGCGTATTTACCGGTTTTGGCCAATTCCTGCGCCAATAGCGGCATTTCAAATGCGCCGGGTACGTCAAACACATCAATCTGATCGGCGGGAATGATGTCGCAAAACCCATCATATGCGCGATCAACGATATCGGAATGCCAATGTGCCTTAACAAAGGCATAGCGGGTGTGTGTCATTCTTTTCTCCTTTAGCAACTGACACGTCACCCAAGGCGATAACGAACAACATGGTCTGCCCAAGGGCATCCAGTTATACGGTCTCTTCCATCCGGACTTTCACCGTCGGCTCCGGCATCGCACCGGATCTGCTGACCATCGGGGTTGCCGATGCGCTCGCGGGCTCGTGGTGTGATCCACATACCGCCGGTGGGGAATTGCACCCCGCCCTGAGAACATCCCTGACTTGCCAATCTTCGCCTTGATGCGCAAGCTCTATCCCACCAACCTGATCGAAAGGCCAATTGATGAAACTGATCATGTCCCCCGCCAGCCCCTTTGCCCGCAAACCCCGCATTGTGCTGCGCGAAACGGGTCAGTTGGATCAAACCCAAGAGGTTCTGGTCCACACCACGCCCTTTGACACCGCAGATGAGGTGGCCGCCGCAAACCCGCTGGGCAAAATCCCGGCGCTGGTACGCAATGATGGCCCGACATTGTATGACAGCCGCGTTATCTGTCGGTTCCTGAACGATCGCGCGCAGGCAGCGCTGTATCCCGCGACGCGCATTTGGGAAATGTTGACATTAGAAGCCACCGCCGATGGCCTGATGGAGGCCGCCGTGTCCATGACCTATGAGGCCCGTTTCAAAGGCACAAAAGGCGCGTCCGGGGATTGGATCGACACGCAGTGGGCCAAAATTGACCGCACGCTGGACACCATCGAATCGCAATGGATGAGCCACCTAGAAGGCCCGCTGAATATCGGCCAGATCGGCATGGCCAGTGCGCTGGCTTATGTGGATTTCCGGCATGATTCCCGCAAATGGCGCGCACAGCACCCGGTTTTGGCCGCATGGGAGGCAGAATTTGCAAAAAGACCGGCCATGGTGGACACCAAGCCGGCCTAAATACGCGTCAAAGTTGGGGTTAGTAGGAAAAGCTAACCCCGAAATTCACAGCATTGATCACCAGATCGGTTTCCAATGTGCCGTCGGTTTCCAGATCAACTGATAGGGGCGAATAGCTGACTTTGTATTCGCCAAACACGGCCCAGCTGTCGTTAATTTCATAGCTGACACCGCCCAGCAATGCGACGGCAGGACCACCGATCTGGAATTCAAACGTGTCTGATCCGCCTTTGGTCACTTCGACATGTGGGATCGAAATCCCGACACCTGCCCCAACATAAGGCGTGATCTGGCCCCATTGATCGTTCCAGCGGCGATAGGCATTGGCCGTCAGGATGTTGACACCATCGGTAAATTCCAACGTGTCATAGCCATTGTCCGTGAGGGTGCTGTCGCTGGCGTAAACCTTGGAATGGCTGAAATCGATGCCATAGCCAAACCGATCATTGCGCCAGTATGTCCCCCGCAGACCATAATAGGGGGGCATTTCGAATGACCGCCCCAGCCATGCGGCCAGAAAATCCTCTTCTCCGATGACGGGATCATCGACAAAAACCCGCGAATGCGCCGCTTCTTGGGCACCGAGATAAAAGCTCAGCTCTACTTCGGCAAAGGCCATAGCAGGCAAAGAGGTCAGGGCAGTTGCAAGAGCGAGTCGCGTAAACATGGATTTTTCTTTCTGAAGGGTTGGGGTGAAAATAGGCCCTGCCCCCTGCGCAAACAAGCCATCAGGGGTGATGTTTTTGCATCAACGCGACGATTCGCCCCCGGTTGTATCCGATTCAACCCTATCTGCGCCCGAATGTCCGCTGGACTGACATGACTTTGCCCGTTAGACAGCCCCGAATGGGCCCTGTTTTCAGCGCCCGTCCGATACCTATGGGCCCAAAAGGCCTGGCAACCACGGAGATGCACCCAGTGTCACACGCCGACGACCATCAGGGCAGCCGCCGCGACTTCATCTACTACGCCACCGCTGGCGCAGGTGCTGTCGCCACTGGCGCCGCAGTCTGGCCGCTAGTCAACCAGATGAACCCATCCGCCGATGTCCGCGCAGCCGCGACAAAAACTGTCGACATTTCCGGGATCACACCCGGCACGCAGTTGACTGTTCTTTGGCAAGGTAAACCAGTGTTTATCCGCCGCCGGACAACCAGCGAAATCGAAGAAGCCCGTGCCGTTGATCTGGCTGATCTGTCAGATCAGATCGCACGCAACGGCAACGGCCCAGAAGGCGCGCCAGCAACCGATGAAAATCGTGCGTTGGACGAAGCTGGCGAATGGCTGGTTCAGATGGGCCTGTGTACGCACCTTGGGTGTGTGCCTTTGGGTGACGGCGCTGGTGATTTCCACGGCTGGTTCTGCCCATGTCACGGGTCGCATTACGACACGTCCGGTCGCATCCGTAAGGGTCCCGCACCTGAGAACCTCCCGGTTCCGGTCGCTGGTTTCCTTGACGAAAACACAATTCAACTCGGTTAAGGAGACGGTATCATGGCTGGTATTCCCCACGACCATTACGAACCCAAAACCGGCGCGGAAAAGTGGCTGCACACGCGGCTGCCAATCGTTGGTTTGCTATACGACACATTGATGATCCCCACCCCCAAGAACCTGAACTGGATGTGGATCTGGGGCATCGTGCTTGCCTTTACGCTGGTGTTGCAGATCGCAACCGGCGTTGTTTTGGTGATGCATTATACACCGCATGTTGATCTGGCCTTTGCGTCGATCGAACACATCATGCGCAACGTAAACGGCGGTCACATGATCCGGTATTTCCACATGAATGGCGCATCGCTGTTCTTTGTGGCGGTTTATGCGCACATTTTCCGCGGTCTGTACTACGGATCCTACAAGGCCCCTCGTGAAGTCACCTGGGTCATCGGCATCATCATGTTCCTTGTGATGATGGGCACAGGCTTTATGGGCTATGTTCTGCCTTGGGGTCAGATGTCATTCCACGGTGCGGCTGTGATTACAGGCCTGTTTGGCGCCATCCCATTTGTGGGCGAAGCGATCCAAACCTGGCTTCTGGGCGCGGGCGCTGTGGGTCAATCCACGTTGAACCGCTTCTTCTCGCTGCACTATCTGCTGCCATTCGTTCTGGTTGGCCTGACAATCGTGCACGTCTGGGCGTTCCACACCACAGGCAACAACAACCCAACTGGTGTTGAGGTGCGTCGCGGTTCCAAAGAAGAAGCCGAAAAAGACACACTGCCTTTCTGGCCTTACTTTGTGATCAAAGACCTGTTTGCACTGGCCGTTATCCTGACCGTCTTTGTGGCAATCGTTGGCTTTATGCCAAACTATCTGGGCCACCCAGATAACTACATCGAAGCGACCGCACTGGCGACACCTGCACACATCGTTCCTGAATGGTACTTCTTGCCGTTCTACGCGATCCTGCGGGCGTTTACTGCGGATGTTTGGGTTGTGATGCTGGTCGAATGGGTATCCTTCGGGATCATCGACGCCAAATTCTTTGGTGTTCTGGCGATGTTTGGCGCGATTGCTGTCATGGGTGCCGTGCCTTGGCTTGATACCTCCAGCGTGCGGTCCGGTCGTTTCCGTCCCATGTTCAAATGGTGGTTTGCGCTTCTGGCAATCGACTTCTTGGTTCTGATGTGGGTTGGCGCCATGCCAACAGACGGGATCTACCCGTACATCTCCTTGGTCGCATCGGCCTATTGGTTCGCATATTTCCTCGTGATCCTGCCATTGCTTGGCGTCATCGAGAAACCGCTGCCAATGCCAGCAACCATCGAAGACGACTTTAACGCCCATTACGGCCATTCCGGTGCAGAATCTTCTGCCACCGCAGCCGAGTGAGAAAGGAAAACATGATGTTCCGTACACTCACCCTCTCCGCGATTGCTGCGCTGGGCGTTGTTGCCGGTCAGGCCGCTATGGCCGCTGGTGGCGGTGAACAACATATCGAAGATTTCGCCTTCTCCTACGAAGGCCCCTTCGGCAGCTATGATCAGAACCAATTGCAGCGTGGCCTGCAAATCTTTACCGAAAACTGTTCGGGCTGCCATGGCATGCGCTATGTTCCAATCCGCACACTCGAAGATTTGGGTTACAGCCCTGAGCAGGTTCGCGAATACGCCAAAAACGTCGAAGTTTATGACGATGAAATCGAGGATTATCGCGCGGCAACCCCGCAGGATCATTTCCCCGAAGGCACATTCGCAGGCGCACCTGACCTGTCCCTGATGGCCAAAGCACGCGCTGGTTTCCACGGTCCCTACGGATCCGGCATGAGCCAGCTGTTCAACGGCATGGGCGGCGGTGAATATATCGCGTCGTTCCTGGCGGGTTACACCGGCGAAGACAAAACCGAAGCCGGCACAACGTTCTACGAAAACACCGCCTTTCCAGGTGGTTGGACCGCGATGCCGCCCCCACTTTATGGTGAGGATTTCGATTTTGCAGACGGTCACAGCAACGATCTGCACCACGAAGTGCAAGACATCGCTGCCTTCCTGATGTGGGCCGCAGAGCCCAAACTGGAAGCCCGCAAAACCGCTGGTCTGTCCGGTGTGATCCTGCTGACGATGTTGTCCGTATTGCTTTACGTGACCAACAAACGTCTGTGGGCCCCCCACAAAGCCGCGGCCAAGGCTGCTGCGAAAAAAGACTGATCCAAGCGATCTGAGTTAAAGGAAAGGCCCGCCATTTGGTGGGCCTTTTTCGTTAGGACGCGCGCCCCAGATAGGCATGAATGGCCGTGTCATCACTGTCGAAAAACGCTGGTGTTGCAATTGGGGCGGACGCGGTGCCTGCATCCACAAACACCACCTGATCGGCCACGCGACGTGCGTCTGCGGGATCATGGGTCACCATCACCAATTGCCGACCTTCGGTGCCCAAAACACGCACAAACAGGTCCAGCATTTCGTCCTTTAACCCCGGTCCCAGCGCGGAAAATGGTTCATCCAGCAACACCAATGGCTGGTCTTGGACCAAAACGCGCGCCAATGCAGCCCGGCTTTGTTGTCCACCAGACAGCGCATTTGGTTTACGGTCAGACATATCCGGCAAACCAACCTGTTTCAGCACGTCCTGCACCCGATTCCGCTGATCAGCCGACAGACGTTTGGCCGACATGCCCAGCCCAACATTCTGGCCAATGGTCAGGTGCGGAAACAGATTATTGTCCTGAAACAGCATCGCCACAGGCCGCGCACCCGGCGCCAAGCCCGCCAAATCGCGATCCTGCCACAGAATTTGTCCGCGATCTGGGATCAGGAACCCGGCAATCGCCGCCAGCAGCGTGGATTTTCCCCCACCCGACGGGCCGATAATCGCGGTGATCCCGCGATGCAGGGCAAAATTCGCCTCAAGGCGAAACTCACCCTGTTTCAGCGCCACTTGGTCAAGTTTCAGCATCCACACGTCCCCCGCGGTCAAATATCCAGAACATCGTCAGGCTTGCGGCCAACAGCAATAGACCCACGCCCGCCGCGGCCTCCATCCGATAGGCGCCCATCAGGCGATGCATCAACAGGGGCAATGTTTCGCCCCCGGTGCCCGCAAATAACGTGATGACGCCCAGATCCCCCATGCTCAGCGCGGCGGCCAGACCTGCGGCGAACCCCAGCGGGCGGCGCAATCTGGGCAGGATCACCCAGCGCAGGCGCGCCCAGCCCGTCAGGCCCAAACTATCGGACAATCGCCCAAATGTATGTTCCACATCCCGCATCGCCGGGGCCAAAACCCGGATCGCAAACGGCACGGATAGCATCGCATTCACCAACGCGGTCACGACCAAACCATAGGATAGCGGATTGGCAAATTCGCGGATAATCAGGAATAATCCGGTTCCCACAACCAAGGATGAAGACGCCAGCGGCAATACCCCGGCAAAGCCAGCGAACCGACCATTGTTTAACGCCAGTGCAAGGCTCAGCAGGATCGTCAAACCAGTTGACGCCAAGGCCACGCCGATAGACCGCATCAAGGCCGGCCAAACGCTGGCGGGCATCTGCAACATTCCGGTCAAACCGTTCAGGATCACCATGGATAAGGGCAGCAATAGAAACAGCGCAGCGGCGGTGATCCAGAAACCGTCCATGGCCTTTGATCCGTCCCAGCGATCCACCACACGGTCCAATCCCCCCGCCAGCCCATCTGGCGCGGCAATCCGCCACGCCAACAGCGCTGTGATCGTGCATAATCCAACCTGCACCAGCGCCAACAATGCCGCGCGGCCCAGATCAAAATCAAACCGCAACGCCTGATAAATTGCCAATTCAACCGTCGTGGCGCGCGGCCCCCCGCCCAACGCCAAGGCGACTGCAAAACTGCTCAGGCAGATCAGGAACACCACCAGAAACACACCCGGCGCAACGGCGCGCAACATGGGGCGTTCTAGCAATGAACCGATGGGGGCATTCAGGGTGGCCGCCAGCCTGAACCGTTCGGCGGGGATGCTGATCCAACCTTGGAGGATCATCCGCACCGCCAAGGGCAGGTTGAAAAACACATGCGCCAGCACCACGCCGTGAAACCCGTAAATCGACAGAGGCGGCAGCCCGATCCAGCCCAGCGCATGGCTGACAATGCCGTTGCGGCCAAACACGGCCAGCAGACCAAGGATCGCGACAATCACGGGTAAAATAAACGGTGCGCCCAAAAGGGTAACCAGCAATCCGCGCCCGAAAAACCGACGCCGCGCCAAGGCGCGCGCGACAGGGATGGCCAAGCCGACGCTCAGGGCGGCGGATATCACGGCTTGGACAATTGTGAACCGGATCGCGGCCCAATCAGCCGCGCCCAGCCCTGTGCCATCTTCGGCGCGCAAAGCGACCACCAATAGCGTCCCCAGCACCAATGCCATCAAGAGCAATGCTGCCAGGGTTCCCGGCCATTTAAGGCGGTTTATTGAGACAACGCTGCGCGCCATTCCTCAATCGCATCTGCCCGTGTTGCGGCGGCGTCCTCTGGGGACAGCAACAGCGCGGTTGCGGGCTGAACGAGGGTTTCAAACCCGTCTGGCAAACCCTCCGCCGGGGTCACGGCTGGATACATCCAGTTGGTGGTTGGGATCACCGATTGGAACGCCTCAGACACCATGAACGCCATGAATTGATCGGCCAGTTCAGACTGATCCGTCTGGGCGATTTTACCGGCCACTTCGACCTGCATGTAGTGTCCTTCGTCAAAGGCCCAAGCGACTTTGCCGGAATCTTCTTCTGCGATCAGGTGATAGGCGGGCGACGTGGTGTAGGACAAAACCGCGTCGGCTTCGCCTTCTAGAAACAGGCCATAGGCTTCGGACCAGCCGGACGTCACGGTGACGACATTGTCTGCCAACGCTTCCCAAATGGCTTGGCTGTCATCGGGATGGGCGGTTTGGACCCAGTGGACCAGCCCCAGACCGGGGGTCGAGGACCGCGGATCCTGGATCACGATTTTCAGATCGCTCACTGCCAGTTCGGTCAATGATGCCGGGGCTTCGACGCCTTCGGTCGAAACAAATGCGAAATAACCCCAGTCATAGGGCAGGAATTCAGCATCCGACCATTCGATCGGCAGGTCCAGATCAGCGGTCACGCCATGGGGGGCAAACAGACCTGTTTCACGCGCAGCGGCGGTCAGGTTGGTGTCGATGCCCAGAACAACATCGGCATCTGTATTGTCGCCTTCTAGCTGCACACGGGCCAGCAACGCGGCACCATCACCCGCGCCAACGAATTGCAGATCACAGGCGCATTCTGCCTCAAAGGCGGCTTCGATTGCAGGACCGGGGCCCCAATCGGACACAAAGCTGTCATAGGTGTATACTGTCAGAACAGGGGGCTCTGCGTGGGCGGCGCCCGCCATCAGAGCAAGTCCTGCGACACTCGTCAGAATATGCTTCATAACATTCTCCAAATGCGCCGGACGGAAGTGGGGCATTTGGACCATCCAAATTACCTTCCCTCCGCCGGTCTTAACCGGGTCAGGTTCTACGGGTTCGCGATTACATCTCAGCCATATCTGGCACCCCGAGGTAGCGACACGCATAGGATGGTTCTGTCCCAAGAGCAAGCAAATCCGCTTGAGAGCAAGGCCCGCGCCCGTTAGACCCAACCCAAAGGAGCCCGCATCATGAGCCTGAACAGCTATGGACATTTATTTCGTGTAACCACGTGGGGTGAATCCCATGGGCCCGCATTGGGTGCGACGGTTGATGGCTGTCCGCCAGGTGTGCCGCTGCGCGCGGATATGTTGCAGCACTGGCTGGACAAACGCCGCCCCGGTCAGAACAAAAACACCACGCAGCGCAATGAACCGGATGCGGTCGAAATCCTGTCGGGCGTCTATAATGACACGACCACCGGCACGCCGATCCAGCTGATGATCCGCAACACCGATCAACGGTCCAAAGATTACGGCGACATCGAACAGACATTCCGCCCCGGTCACGCTGATATCACCTATTGGCAGAAATACGGCATTCGCGATCCACGGGGCGGCGGGCGATCCTCGGCGCGCGAAACCGCGTCCCGTGTGGCCGCCGGCGGTGTGGCCCGCGAAGCGATCAAAGCGCTGGCGCCCAATGTAGAAATCACCGGTTACATGACCCAGATGGGCGAGAAAAAGATCGACCGGGATCGGTTTGACTGGGCAACCATCGCGCAGAACGATTTCTGGTGCCCCGACGCAAATGCTGCATCAGAATGGGAAGAGTACCTGCAATGGCTGCGCAAGGATGACCACAATTCGGTCGGTGCCGTGATCGAAGTCGTCGCGCGCAACGTCCCCGCAGGCATCGGCGCACCGGTTTATGGCAAGTTAGACACGGATCTGGCCGCTGCGATGATGTCGATCAACGCCGTCAAAGGTGTGGAAATTGGCGAAGGCATGGCCGCCGCTGCCCTAACGGGCCGTGACAATGCAGACGAAATTTTCATGGGGCAAAACGGCCCGCAATATGCGTCCAACCATGCCGGTGGGATCCTTGGCGGGATCAGCACAGGACAGGACATCGTTGTGCGCTTTGCCGTGAAACCAACGTCATCAATCCTGAGCCCACGCAAATCCATCCGCAAAGATGGCACCCCAATCGAGGTCGTCACCAAAGGACGCCACGATCCTTGTGTCGGTATCCGCGCTGTGCCTGTGGGCGAAGCGATGATGGCGTCGGTGATACTGGACCATCTGTTGCTGGATCGAGGGCAAACCGGGGGCGTTCGTGGCCCAATCGGCTGAAGCATTGCAAGCAGCGCTGCGAGATGTTTTGGCGCGTCATGGCGCGGACAGTGACGCTGCACATGACGTGGCCCATGCGGATCGCGTGTGGTTGAACGCAAAACACATCGCCGCTGGCGAAAACTTTGACGATCTACCCGCCTTGATGGCCGCCGCCTATCTGCATGATCTGGTGACATTGCCCAAGGATCATCCGGACCGCGCTCGTGCGTCCCAGATGTCTGCATCGGCGGCGCAACCGATCCTATTGGATCAAGGCTTTGATCCTGAGAAGATCGCAGCGATCCAACACGCCATCGCCGCCCACAGCTTTTCCGCCAATATCCCCTGTGACACGCCGCTGGCCCGTATTTTACAAGACGCGGATCGCATCGAATCCCTTGGCGCGATTGGATTGGCGCGATGTTTTGCAGTGTCCGGCGGGCTGAACAGGCCGCTATTTGACGAGCCGGACCCGTTTGCCACCCAGCGCCCGCTGGATGACAGCCAATTCGCCGTGGATCATTTTAAGGCGAAACTGCTGCGCCTGCCGGACACTATGCAGACCAAAACGGGGCGCGACTTGGCCCAGAAACGCGCCAAAGTTCTGCGCGTGTTTTTGCAGAATCTGGCGGTTGAGCTGGGGCATGACGCCCCAGATTGGTGATCAACCAGCCGCAGCGCGGGCGATGTCCATCAATTCCTGAATCTGCGCCTGACTTGTTCCGGCGACGATCCGCCCCAGTTCCTGGTCGCCTTTCAACGCAACAAGCGTTGAGCGACGCGGAATATTCAGATCACGCGACAATTCGGAATCGCCGTATTGGTCCCAATCCACATTGATAAACGTGATTGCCGCGTCATAGCTGGGATCAGCGGCTTTCAGGCTTTGAATAACACGTTCCTGCGCACGACAGGTTGTGCACCAATCCGCCTTAAAGTCCAAAAACACCACATCTCCATCGGCCAGATGCTGTTGCACCAAACCGGGTGTGTAATTCAGCGGTGCGGCCCGCAAAATGGCCGGGGTGACGGCCAATGCAGCGCCCAGCGCAATAAAGTCACGACGTTTCATGAAACAACTCCTTTAAAACCGGACCGACAGGTCCTGAAGCCAAACCGGCATATGATCCAGCAGCCAGATTTCGGCATACTGATGAAGGTGGAACAGCAAAACCAGCCCCACAAAGATGAAAATCAGCGCCATGATGGGCCGGGACCTAACCGCCAAGGCGCGCAATGTATCACGTCGCGCGCGGATCGCGGATTGCGCGCCATAGCCCAGCACAACGATGATCGTGGAAATCCCCAACGCAAAGCTCAGCATGATCAGCGCCGCCCAAAGCAAGCTTTCCCCCATAAAGGCAAGCCCGATTGCGCCGCCCAATGTGGGGCCGACGCACGGTACCCAAACGGCGCCCAACAACGCTCCGCCCAGGGCTTGGCCAGGTAAGCCGCTGCGATCAATTTGATCCATGCCCTGATCCGCCCGACCCGATACGCCCGATGTCGCAAAGGCAAACCGTTCTGACAGGCGCGGCACCAGCATCACCAGACCGAACAGGATCATCGCCACGGCCCCAGCCTGAACCAACGTGTCTTGGGACAGGCCGATTTGGCGACCAAACACCGCCACGGCCATGCCAAACGCCACAAACGACACCGACATGCCCGCCGCCAAGGCCAAAGGCCCCCAGCGGCTGGCCTGTAACGCGCTGGCCAAAACAATCGGCAGCACCGGCAACACGCAGGGGTTAATCAGGGTCAACAGACCCGCCAGATATCCAAACACCAAATCCATGGGGGCAACCTGACGGATAGAACGCGCCCTGTCAGCCCACATTGCCCCAACGTGCGATCACATCCGCGTGGGACTTTGTTTCGACAATTGCACCGCCAAAATGCCGCCCGCGATGATGATCACGCCGACCACGTCCCATATACCCAGCCGTTCGCCCAGCAGCATCGAAGCAATCAGCACGCCGAAAAATGGCGTGGCAAAATGATAGACCGATGCCCGCACCGTCCCGATCCGGCCCACCAACAGAAACCAGATAAATGTCGCCAACAATCCCGGCGCCAGCACCGTGTAGGTAAAGGAAGCGATCAATTGCCATGACCAAATCACGTCAAAATCTTCGAACAAGGCGGCTGGAATTGCCAGCACAAACGCCCCGACAAACATTTGTAGCCCAACCACCATCAACACATTGCCCCCGGCCCCACCGGATCGCACCGACAGCGTCGCAACCGACAGCGAAATCACCGCAATCACACACAGGATCACCCCCATCAGGTCAGCGCCGCCATTCATGCGGGCGCCCATGATCAGCGCGACCCCAACCATGCCAGCGACCAGACCCACGATGCCCATCGGCTTGATCTTTTCTTTGAACACGACCCAGCCAGCCATGGCGACCAAGAGCGGCATGGTCGAGGCAATGATCGCGGCCAGGGACGCTTCGATGCTTTGCATTGCGACAAAATTCAGGCCCAGATAAATCCCGTTTTGGCAGAACCCGAATATCACCACAGACCGCCATTGCCCGCGCGTCAGGTTCCAGCTTTGGCCCATGGCCTTGGCGATCAGCACGCCAATGATCCCCGCCAGAAAGAACCGGATCGACAGGGCCGTCAGGGGCGGTGCATAGGCGACAATGATCCGCGCCGACGTAAAGGCAGACGCCCAGATCAAGCCAAAGCTCAGGCCCATGAATACCGATTTGAAATCCATCAAAGTCTTCTTTGTGCTGGGATCAGGACACACGCCATCAACGTGCAGGGTTATCAGCGCGACCCTTTCGCATTCTTTGGGGAAACACAAACCACAACAGATCACAAAACGAAAAAGGCCGCCCAAAGGCGACCTTTTCCAATGTCAAAATACGTGGGCGATTAGCCGTTCACGCTGTCTTTCAGAGCTTTCGCAATGGTCATTTTGACCACTTTGTCTGCGTCTTTTTTGATCTGTTCGCCAGTGGCAGGGTTACGCACCATGCGCTCTGGGCGTTCGCGGCAATAGATTTTGCCAACGCCTGGCAGGGTCACTGCGCCACCTGCGGAAACTTCGCGGGTGATCAGATTTGTGACTGCGTCCAGCGCTGCGGCTGCGGCTTTTTTGTCGCTGCCCAGATCTTCGGCCAGAGCGGCAACCAACTGTGTTTTTGTCATGGGTTTTGCCATGGTTTTAGTCTCCCTTACTGCCCGTACACTTGGGCCTCATGTCGCGTATGTAACGCAATGTTGTGTATGCACACAACGAATAGTAGATCAATGCAAGAGCAAAACGTGCATTTTGTTGGGGAAATTGACGAATTTGCCATCAAAGAAAGGCAGTTTCCTCAAAACTTCGCAGTTTCCGGCTGTGGATACGCTCCAACGGCATTTCGCGAAGATTTTCCATAGCTCTTATCCCGATCAGCAAATGCCGCGCAACCTGGGTCTTATAGAAATCTGACGCCATACCGGGTAATTTCAGTTCGCCATGCAGCGGTTTATCGCTGACGCAAAGTAAGGTGCCGTAGGGGACACGGAACCGAAACCCGTTTGCTGCGATGGTCGCGCTTTCCATGTCCAGCGCAACGGCACGTGATTGGCTGAGCCGCTGAACCGGGCCGCTTTGTTCGCGCAATTCCCAGTTCCGGTTGTCCACCGATGCCACCGTCCCGGTCCGCATCAAACGTTTCAATTCATAGCCGTGCAGTTCGGTGACATTTTCCACCGCATTTTCCAGAGCGATCTGAATTTCTGCCAAGGCGGGCACAGGCACCCAAACCGGCAGGTCATCATCCAGCACTTTGTCTTCGCGCAGATAGGCGTGGGCCAGCACAAAATCACCCAGCTGTTGCGTGTTACGCAGCCCGGCACAATGTCCAACCATGACCCAAGCATGCGGGCGCAAAACCGCGATGTGATCCGTCGCGGTTTTGGCATTCGAAGGCCCCACGCCAATATTGACCAACGTGATCCCGCCGCCATCGGCGCGTTTCAAATGATAGGTCGGCATTTGTGGCAGTTTTGACGGCACGGGCAGGTCCTGATCCGCTTGGGTGATCTCAACATTCCCGGTGCCCACAAAACTGGTATAGCCGCTGTTTGGATCATCCAATTGCTCACGCGCATAGGCTTCGAATTCTTCGACGTAGAATTGATAGTTGGTAAACAGCACATGGTTTTGGAAATGATCCGCCGCCGTGGCGGTGTAATGGGCCAACCGCGCCAGTGAATAATCCACGCGCTGAGCGGTGAACGGCGCCAAAGGATGGGACCCGTCTTCGTAGGTGAATTCCAAACCGTTGACGATGTCATCATGGGTGGTGGTCAGGTCAGGCACGTCAAACACATCGCGCAAGGTGAACGACGCGGCCCCGTCCTGTGGCACCGACAGGTTGGTGTCATTGGCCACGGCAAAATGCACCGGCATCGGGGTCAGGGACGCGCCGATATAGACCGGCATCTGGTGGCTTTCGATCAGCAGGCCGATTTGCTGTTCCAGATAATGGGCAAACAGATCGGGGCGGGTGATCGTGGTGGAATAGGCACCCGGTTGGGACACATGCCCAAAGGACAGCCGATTATCCACATGGGCAAAGCTGGTCGTGGTCAGGCGAATTTCAGGGTAAAAAGCCCGATACCGCACACCCGGATTGCCATTGCTCAGCGCATCGGAAAACTTTTCACACAGGAACTTTGTCGCCGCATCGTATAGCTCAATGAGCCGCGCAACCGCCTTGGCCGGGTCGTTAAACGCTTCGTGTTCGCCAAATTCAGGGCTGTGGATCGCTGGGGCAGTTTCAGTATTCATTCTTCACCTTCAAACAAATCGGTCAGTTCAAATTTGGTCACGTCGACCAGTCCTAAATCGGATATGCGCAATTCGGGGATCACCACCAATGCCAGCAAAGAATGCTGCATATAAGCGTTGTTCAGCGTACATCCGCATTGCGCCATCGCGGCGACCATCTGATCGGCCTTGGCAGCGACCTGTTGGGCAGGGCTGTCGGACATCAACCCGGCAATGGGCAATTCCACCAGCGCGATTTCAACGCCGTCTTTCCAGATGGTAATACCGCCGCCAACTTCGCCCAGACGATTGGACGCCAGCGCCATCATTTCGCGATCCGTGCCCACCACAATCATATGGTGGCTGTCATGGGCGACCGTGCTGGCCATGGCCATACGACCCTGATAGCCAAAGCCGCTGACAAATCCGTTTGTCACGCCACCAGTTGCACGGTGTCGTTCCACGAGCGCGATCTGGCAGGTATCCCCCTGCCCTTCGACGATGGTGTTCTCCACCGGCAATTCTGCGGTCAGCGCTTTGGTGGGGGCTTGGTTTTCGACCACGCCGATCACTTTGGCAGTGACAGCATTGGCCCCATTGGGCGCTTTGATTTCAAAGTCGGTGTCAGTCAGGGTTTTGCCCAGCCGAACGGTCTGACGCGCCATGTCTGGCCAATCGTAATGGGGGCAGGTAACCGTGATCTGGCCATTCTCAGCGATTTTGCGACCTCGTCCATATACCACATTAATGGGCAGTGTTTTCAGATCAGACGTCAAAATAACATCGGCACGACGCCCCGGCGCGATTGACCCCAATTCACGTTCCAGACCGAAATGGGTGGCCGTGTTCACCGTCGCCATTTGCAGCGCCACAATCGGGTCCAGCCCGCATTCAATCGCGTGACGCACAACCCGGTTCATATGCCCGTCATTGACCAACGTCGCGGAATGGCAATCATCCGTACACAGAATGAAATTGCGGGGATCCAATCCCTTTTCGGTCACCGCGGTGATCTGGCTTTCGACGTCATACCATGCCGATCCAAGCCGCAGCATCGATCGCATCCCCTGACGGACACGGTCAATGGCGTCGCTTTCGCGGGTGCCTTCGTGATCATCCGCAGCACCACCCGCCGCATAGGCATGAAACGCCGGCCCACGATCCGGCGATGCATAATGCCCGCCCACGGTTTTGCCTGCATTCATGGTTGCGGCCATTTCTGCCAGCATCTGTGGATCGCCATTGATCACACCGGGAAAGTTCATCATTTCGCCCAGCCCAATGATGCCCGGCCACGCCATAGCCTGCGCCACATCATCAGCGGAAATTTCAAACCCGGTGGTTTCCAATCCCGGCGCAGAGGGCGCACAGGATGGCATTTGGGTGTAAATATTCACCGGCTGCATCAAGGCTTCGTCATGCATCATCCGCACGCCATCCAACCCCAGAACATTGGCGATTTCATGGGGGTCGGTGAACATCGTGGTTGTGCCATGCGGGATCACAGCGGCGGCAAATTCCGCCGGGGTCAGCATGCCGCTTTCGATATGCATATGCCCATCACACAGGCCGGGGATCAGGTATTGACCGTCAGCCTCAATCACCTCGGTGTTTGCGCCGACACAATGATCCGCATTGGGGCCCACATAGGCAAATCGACCATCGGCGATGGCCACCTGCCAACCGTCCAGCACTTCGCGGCTTTGTACGTTCACAACTTTGCCGCCGCGGATCACCAGATCCGCCGCATCGCGACCCGCTGCGACGGCGACCAAACGGGGGGCAACCTGTGCCCAAGATTTTAGGGTATGTTCCATTTCCGAATATCACCCGAGTTTTGCAACAGACGCAAGACACTGTGTGACATTCTGTCAATTCCCGGCACGATTTTGCGCCGCGCCGGGAATATCGCTTACATTTCTATGACTTCGCAGACTTCCACGCTGCCGGACCCGTCTTTGACCATGGGGCAACCTTTGGCCATATCACAGGCGGCGGCGTGATCCGGAGCGGACACGATGGTGAAACCAGACAATGGGTTGGCCCCGCCATCCTCTGCCACACCGGCGGCGCTGACCGTGTTGGATTTACCCGCAGGTCCGCCGCCATGCTGAACAGCGTCGCCCATGGATCCGTACCATGCGTTCCATTCGCCCATGACTTTTTCCACGTCAGCCGGGTCCGAAGGGGTGCTGCCCCCGTGATATGCAAAGATGAAATTTGGCATGTCTCTCTCCCTTTTATGCGTCGACCACACCGGCCAGACGTTCCAGTTTGCGCAGGGTCGATGTCCAACCCTGATTGTGATTATGCGCCGCCTCTTGGTCGGGCAGATCCACGTGGTTTAGCTCAAACTTGGTGCCGCCGTTTTGCGCGGGCACCAGTTTGATCGTCACGTGGCTTTCGACCCCTCGTCGATCGGTTTCGTCATGCCATGCCCATGTAAACCCGATGGAATTTGGCGCATCCACATGAGTCACATGACCAGATACTTTGTAATTCTGCCCCTCGGCATTGGTCATCACCGACATCCAAGGACCCGTCTGTTCAAACGACAGGTCATGCTGGGTGATGGTCATGGATTCAGGTCCCCACCATTCCATCAAATGTTCGGTTTTCGACACATAGGCAAATACGGTTTCCACATCCGCCTTAAACACACGGCTCATTGTGAGATTGGGCATTTGGTTCCCCTTTGGTTTCGTTCTAATCCAGTGCCGCTGCCAAACGATCCAATGACCCGGCCCAGAATGTCTGATGATCCATGGTCCATTGATGGATGGCGCGCACGCGGGTTGGTTCGACGGAATACATGCGCCGCTGCCCATCCACGCGCTGTTGGATGATCCCTGCATTGCGCAGCACCTTTAGGTGGCGGGAAATAGCGGGCGCGGACATGTCAGCCACGTCTAGCAGATCACCAGCGCTGAGTTCGCCCTGCTGCAACAAACGATCGACAATCGACAGGCGTGTGGCATCCCCAAGGGCGGCAAATGTATCGGACAATTGGGTCATACAATATTTCCACTTTTGTTAATTAACAATATGATTAATTAAAGCGAGATTGTCAAGCTTCCCAGACGGGGCTTTGTGTGCTTACCTTTCCCAAACATGAGGCATCCATGAACGAGCACACCAATATCCAACACCTGCAAGATCGCATTGATCTGGCTGCTGCGTTCCGCTGGACCGCCCGTTTGAACCTGCACGAAGGCGTGGCAAATCATTTCAGCCTTGCGGTGAATGACGATGGCACGCAATTCCTGATGAACCCAAATCAGATGCATTTCAGCCGGATCAAGGCCAGTGACATGCTGACGCTGGATGCCAATGATCCGACATCGCTGACAGGGCCAAACGCGCCTGATCCGACCGCTTGGGGGCTGCATAGTGGTATTCACCGCCACTGCTCGCATGCGCGGTGCGCGATGCATGTGCATTCGATCTTTGCCACGGTTCTGGCGTCGTTACAGGACAGCCGCCTGCCCCCGATTGACCAGAACTGCGCAACATTTTTCAACCGCTATGTCATCGACGACGCCTATGGCGGTTTGGCCTTCGAAGAAGAAGGCGAACGTTGCGCTGCCCTGTTAAGTGACCCCAAGAAAAAGGTCATGATCATGGGCAATCACGGCATCATGATCATCGGCGCCACCGTCGCGGAAACATTCAATCGGCTGTATTATTTCGAACGCGCGGCAGAAACCTATATTCGCGCGCTACAGACAGGCATGCCATTGCGGGTTCTGTCGGACGAAATCGCCGAAAAAACCGCACAAGAGCTGGAACAATACCCCGACCAAGACACCCGTCATCTGACCGAGTTAAAGGCGATTTTGGACAGCGAAGGGTCCGATTACGCGTCGTGACTTGCCAATCAGACCCATTCACGGCAAGGAAGCTGGATGAGCGATATTCTACTTTCTTTTGGGCATGGCTATAGCGCCCGTGCGATTGCCGATCTGGTGATCCCACATGGCTGGCACGTCATTGGAACCACCCGCAACCTTGACAATATCGACGCGATTCTGGATCAGGGGGCATCACCGGTCCAATGGCCGGGTGCGGATCTGACATCGATCCTGGATGTGGCAACACATTTGCTGATATCAGCCGCGCCGGGGCCGGATGGTGACCCGGTTTTGAACGATTTGCGCGAAGAAATCGCCGCGCGTCGGGATCAATTTGAATGGGTCGGTTACCTGTCCACCACAGGGGTTTATGGCGATCACCAAGGCAGCTGGGTCGACGAAAACACGCCCCTGACCCCATCGACCAAACGTGGCGAAATGCGCGTCAAAGCCGAAGCGGATTGGGCCGCGCTGGACCTGCCGCTACATATTTTTCGACTGGCTGGGATTTATGGTCCGGGCCGGGGTCCCTTTGCCAAGGTGCGCAATGGCACGGCCCGCTGCATCGTCAAACCGGACCAAGTGTTCAGCCGCATTCACGTCGATGACATCGCCCAAACCGTCGCTGCATCCATGCTGAACCCCAATCCCGGCGCGATCTATAATCTGTGTGACGACGACCCGGCCCCGCCGCAGGATGTCATCGCTTATGCGGCCGAATTGTTGGGGCAAACCCCACCCCCGTCCGAGGATTTCGCCACCGCAGACATGACACCCATGGCGCGGTCATTTTATGCGGAAAACAAAAAGGTGCGAAACACCCGCATCAAAGAAGAGCTGGGCATTGAGCTGCGCTATCCGGATTATAAATCCGGGCTTACCGCATTGCTCAACGCGGAAAACGCCGCCTGACACCCCAAGCCACCGCCGCAAAAACCAGCAGCAAAACAACCGCAACGGCAAAGTTTGTTGCGTAAAATGTCGCGCGTCCGGTGAAATCCAAGGAATTCAAAAACCGATACGGCAGCCCGCTGGTGACATCACCGCCGGGGGTCGTGTTCATCGGCTGGATGACCAGTTCGGCCCATGCGATCCACACGCCAATGATGCCCAGCAACCACATCAAACCTGCGCGCAATTTGCGAAACGCCCGGTGGATCACCACAGCATCAATCCATTGCAACATCGGCCCGACCCCGTGCAGGTACAGCTCTAGCCACCAATCCCCCAGACTTCCATCCGACGTGACGGACGATGGGTCGGCGAAATACAGCTTCCAAAACAGGAACACGACCATGGCGTTCAACACCGCCGTCATGGACACAAACCCGTCCCAGCGTTTGTCAGAACGTCCTTCTTCTAGTGCCATCATCCGGGATGCCGCAAAGAACGACGCAAACAAGGCCCAGATCGTCAGATACCGAAACGGTCCGCCAAAGGTGTCATAATCGCCAAAGAAAATCGTCCGCAGGACATATCCGCCCGCCAACAAAAATGTCACCCATCGAAAAATCCGCCTGCCATGCATCCTAACTCTCCCGCCGTTGGGGCCGTTTGCCGGCCCCTCACCACGCTAGCACTTTGGATTTTTTGTTGGCACAAATACTCAGCGTTATGGGCACTAGTGCCGTGACGTCACAGATCAGGCACGCTGTCCGATCACATCCACGCCCAGCACGTCCAGCACTTTGCGTTCAATGTCGTCGGCGTTCATGCCGGCCACTTTGTACATGTCGCGCGGGTTGGCCTGATCGATAAATGTGTCGGGCAATACCATGGACCGGAATTTTAGCCCGTGATCAAACACGCCTTCATCGGCCAATAATTGCGCCACATGGGACCCGAACCCACCAACCGCGCCTTCTTCGACGGTGATCAGCGCGTCATGTTCTGCGGCCAGTTTCAGGATCATGTCCCTGTCCAATGGCTTGGCAAAACGAGCATCTGCGATGGTGGGCGTGATGCCTTTGGCCATCAGCGCTTCGCTGGCGGCTTCGACCTCTTGCAACCTTGTGCCGAAGGATAGGATCGCCACGCCTTTGCCGTCGCGGATCATGCGGCCTTTGCCGATTTCCAACGGCTCGGCATCTGTCGGGATGTCCACGCCCACGCCTTCGCCACGGGGGAATCGAAACGCGATCGGGCCGTCGTCATGGGCCGCAGCAGTGACAACCATGCGCACCAGCTCTGCCTCATCTGCGGCGGCCATGACCACCATGCCGGGCAAATTCGCCATAAATCCAACGTCAAAAGATCCCGCATGCGTCGCGCCATCCGCGCCAACCAGACCGGCGCGATCAATGGCAAAGCGCACTGGCAGACGTTGCAGCGCCACATCATGCACCACCTGATCATAGCCACGTTGCAGGAATGTCGAATAGATCGCACAGAACGGTTTCATCCCACCAGCGGCCAGCCCGGCGGCAAAGGTCACGGCGTGCTGTTCGGCAATGCCTACGTCAAAACACCGGCTGGAATAGCGATCCATGAACCGGCTAAGCCCGGTTCCGTCGGGCATCGCAGCGGTCACGGCGACCACTTTGTCGTCTTTAGCCGCCACATCCAGCAATGATTCCGCAAACACGCTGGTATAGCTGGGCGCATTGCTGGGGGATTTCTTTTGTTTGCCGGTGATCACGTCAAACTTGGCTGTTGCGTGCCCTTTGTCATCGGCAGCTTCGGCGGGGGCGTATCCTTTGCCCTTTTTGGTGATCGCATGGATCAGGATCGGCCCGGTGGCGCGGGTTTTCACCGTGCGCAGAACCGCCAGCAGATCGTCCATGTCATGGCCATCAATCGGCCCGATATAACTAAAGCCCAGCTCTTCGAACAGCGTGCCGCCGACGGTCATGCCTTTTAGCATTTCCTTGGCCCGGCGCGCGCCTTCTTGGAATGGTTCGGGCAGCAGGCTGACCGCGCCTTTGGCGGCGGATTTCAATTCCTGAAACGGGGCGCCGGCATAAAGCCGCGACAGATAGGACGACATCGCGCCCACGGGCGGAGCGATCGACATTTCGTTGTCGTTCAGGATCACGATCAGGCGTTTTTTCAGATGTCCGGCATTGTTCAGCGCCTCATAGGCCATGCCCGCCGAAATCGACCCATCGCCGATCACCGCAATTGCATCCCCCGGATCACCGCCCAAATCACGCGCCACCGCAAAGCCAAGCGCGGCAGAAATCGACGTAGACGAATGCGCCGCGCCAAAGGGATCAAAGGGGCTTTCGGATCGTTTGGTAAACCCGCTGAGCCCATCCTTTTGGCGCAGGGTACGCATGCGATCACGCCGTCCGGTTAGGATTTTATGGGGATAGCATTGATGCGACACGTCCCAGATGATTTTGTCACGCGGGGTTTCAAACACCGAATGCAGCGCAACCGTCAGTTCGACAACGCCCAGCCCCGCGCCCAGATGGCCACCGGTTTCAGACACCACATCAATGGTTTCCTGACGCAGTTCATCGGCGACCTGACGCAGCTGCGCATCCGTGAACCCATCCATGTCGGCAGGCACGTTGATCTGATCCAATAGCGGCGTTGGGCGGCTCACATTCATGTCGTTTCCTTAATGTCCGCGCGTAATAACAAATTGCGCGGCCTCTTTCAGGCAATCTGCGTCATCGCCATAGGATGATAGCGCATCACAGGCCTCTTGTACCAATTGGTTTGCGCGGTTCTTTGCTTCATCCAATCCCAGCAGGGATACAAACGTGGCTTTGCCCGCGGCGGCGTCTTTGCCCACAGCCTTGCCGACGGTGGCGGCATCCCCGACCACATCCAGAATGTCATCCGCGATCTGAAACGCCAGCCCCAGCCGGTCGCCATAGATGTTCAACGGTCCGGTGTCAGCCTCTGCCATCCGTGCGCCCGCCATGGCAGACCACGATATCAACGCGCCGGTTTTTCCGGCCTGCAACAACGTGATCTGTTCCAGCGTCAGCGGTTCAGCGGCGGTTTCGGCGTTGATGTCCATCATCTGGCCACCCACCATGCCGCGCAGGCCCGCATCACGGGCCAATGTTGCGCTCAGCTCTAGCCGCGCTTGGGCGGATCCGGCCCCGGTTGTCACCCATTCAAACGCCAAAGATTGCAGGGCATCCCCCGCCAAAACCGCAATCGTTTCGTTCCATTTCTTATGCACCGTTGGCTGGCCACGACGCAGATCGTCGTCGTCCATACACGGCAAATCATCATGCACCAGCGAATAGGCGTGCAGACATTCAATCGACGCTGCAACCGGCGCGGCCCCTGCCGCATCGATCCCATGCAAACGCGCGCCTTCATAGACCAAAAACCCGCGCAGCCCTTTGCCACCTGTCACCGCATAGCGCACCGCATCCGCCAGATCCCCATGCAGGTCCTGTGTGGCGCGCTGAATATACGCCTCGGTTGTTGTGCGGGCGCTTTTCAAGGCAGGTTGAAACGCGGTCATCGGCAGCGATCCGTCCATCAACCGGCGTCCAGCGGTTCGGTCCCGGCGGCCTGTCCATTCCCGTCCAAAGTCAGTTTTGCGACTTTTTCTTCGGCTTCTTTCAGCTTGGCTTCGCAGCGGGATTTCAATTTGGCCCCCCGTTCATATAGCGCAATCGAATCGTCCAGCGGCACATCGCCCCGTTCCAATTGGCCCACAACTTGTTCCAATTCGGCCATCGCCTGTTCAAAGCTCATCTCTTCAACCGGGGTGTCACTCATCCGCTTCTCTCCTTTGCGCACCAAGCCGGGTCACCTTATCTGTCTTTGCGCCGGGTTTCCACCAACCCCGCGCGCAATTTCTGTGCACATTTGTGTTGGGGTTTTCCCACCCTTTGCGTAGGCTTGCCCCGTTGATCCACAGGAGTGTTCCATGCGTTTTATTCTGGCTTTTGCCGCTTTTGCCACCGCCGCCCAAGCCGAAATCGTCGGAGAATCCGTTTCACTAGATCTGGACAAGGACGGCACGGCCGAAACGTTCTGGCTGGAAAACAACGGCGACGGCACTGTTAATCTACGGGCGCGCGACACGGGCTATGGGGATTTCACCGTCGAAGACATCGCTTGGATCGGTGGGCCGGGCCAAATTCCGATCCTAGGGCAATCCCCTGCCGGTTCCCTGACCGTGACGGCCATGAATATCGGGATCGGGCGCAACAGATGGGAATCGATGATCACGATTGCCTATCGCCGGGATCGCTACCGTGTGGTTGGCCTATCCTACGGGTTCTACGACAGCTTGGATTTGGACTCGAATGGCACATGTGATCTGAACCTGCTAACAGGGCGTGGCGTGGTGGTCGAAAACGAAGTGCAGCGCGATATCACCGCCCCAATTCCGGCTTTGCCTGTCTTTGCATGGACGGAACGGATGCCCATTTTTGAGTTTTGTTTTGGCAGAGATGATTAGGGTCTAATCCCCGGCGCGCAGCAACGCCTGAACATGGGCCCGTGCCGATGCGCCCAGCGCCTTTAGGTCATAGCCGCCTTCCAACACAGACACGACGCGGCCCTGACAGGTTTCATTGGCAATCGCGCATAGGGAACGGGTCAGCCAATTATAATCGTCTTCGACCCAGTTTAATTCCGCCAGCGGATCATCCCGGTGGCAATCAAACCCGGCTGAAATCAGCAGCAATTCAGGGGCAAATTCACGCAGACGTGGAAACACCTGATCGGCATAGGCCTGACGCATGAAACCCCCTTTGGTGCCCGGCGGTAGGGGAATGTTGAGCACATTGTCATGCGCGCCGGTTTCCGACGGATGCCCCGATCCGGGCCACAGCGGCATCTGCTGCGACGTCACGGTCAACGCGCGCGGTTCATCCCATAGCAGCGCCTGTGTGCCATTGCCGTGATGCACGTCGAAATCGACAATCGCCACCCGTTTCAGCCCATGCGCATCCATCGCATGACGCGCCGCCAGCGCCACATTGCCAAAGAAACAAAACCCCATCACCGTGTCGCGCAACGCGTGATGCCCCGGTGGACGCATCGCTACAAAGGCATTGCGCGCTTTGCCCGCCATCACCATATCCACCCCCAAAATCGGCCCGCCAACGGCGCGCAGCAATGCATTTCGGGATGTGGGGGATAGGAACGTTTCCTCGTCAGTGCCTTTGTCCAGCGCTGCAAATCCGGTGTTTGGAATGCGGCTAAGGACGTCGTTCACATAGGCCGGGTCGTGCAATGTAGTGATCTGAGACAGCTCTGCCAAAGGCGCATCAAAGCGGTCCAATGGCAAATCCTCAATCGCGCGCAGCACGAAATCCAGCCGCGCCAATTGTTCGGGGGCGCTGGCCGGGGTTTGATGCAAAAACCCATCTGGGTGGGTGATCAGCGCCGTCGAATTTGCGGACATCAATCAGGGGCCAGCATGTAACCCGCGCCGCGCACGGTCTGTAGGTAACGTGGCTGTTTGGGGTCCGATTCCAGTTTGCGACGCAGACGAGTGATCTGAACATCCACGGCACGTTCCTGAGCCTGCCCACCAGACCGGCCCAATTCGTCGACCAGCGTGGCCCGGCTCAGCGCTTCGGCCGGTTTGGCGGAAAAAATCCGCATCAACTGGCTTTCGGTGGCGGTCAACCGGATCAGGTTTTCGCCTTGCCACAATTCTCCGCGTTCGATGTCATAGCGAATATCGCCCAAATGCAGCACTTTGGGGATCACCACCGCGGGTTCCCCGGCGGGCACACGCCGCAGAATCGCATTGATCCGCAGCAGCAATTCCTTGGGCTCAAACGGTTTGGCCAGATAATCATCCGCGCCCGCCTCTAGGCCTTGGATGCGGTCACTGGTTTCGGCCTTGGCGGTCAACAAAAGGATCGGGGTCGAAAGGGTCTGGCGCAAATCCTTGCACAGGCTGATGCCATCCTCGCCGGGCATCATCACATCCAGCACGATCAGGTCAAATTCCAGCCCGTCCAGCAAACGCCGCGCATGGGCGGCCTCGCGGGCGGCGCTGACCAAAAACCCGTTGCGCATCAGAAATTTCTGCAAAAGTCCCCGGATACGTTCATCATCATCCACGATCAGGATATGTGCATCATCCATGTTTGCTTCCTTATTCCGTCAACGCTTCGTAATGGCGCCGCATGTCTTCGTCCATCATAGCCTCAAGCACTTGGCGGAAACCTGCGACTGCTTCGGGACCTGCGGCCCGAAATGCGGTGCGCATGCGATCCCGCTGAGCCGTCGATAGCCCGGTTTCCAACGCTTCGCCCATTTCAGTTAAAAACAGGTGTCTTTCACGTTTATCCTTTTGGCCCACTCTACTCTCTACCAGACCGTCTTCGATCAAAGTACGCAACACACGATTGAGAGATTGCTTTGTGACCCCAAGGATCGACAGCAGATTATTGACGGTGGTTCCGGGGCTGCGATGGATGAAATGCACAGCGCGGTGATGCGCCCGCCCATAGGCCATTTCAGAAAGGATACGATCCGGATCGGCGGTAAAACCGCGATAGGCGAAAAACATCGCCTCGATGCCTTTGCGCAATTGTTCGTCCGTCAGGAACAGCAAATTCTGTCCGCGTGGACTTGGATTTAGCTGATTCATCCGCGCCTCCATCTTGAATTCCCCCACGATAAGTCAGCGTTGTTGACATTCCAAGACCAGACTGGTAGCGATTCTCAGATTTTTCGTAATTTTATGTCCGAAACGGACCGATACACGAAATAAATGGAAAACTCAGGAGGAAAGACCATGGCGGGTGCCTATGATGATCGCGACGGAAAAATCTGGATGGATGGTGAGCTCGTGGATTGGCGCGGGGCCAATGTCCACCTGCTGACGCATGCGCTGCATTATGCCAGTTCCGTTTTCGAAGGTGAACGCGCCTATAATGGCAAGATCTTCAAAAGCCGCGAACATTCTGAACGGCTGCATTTTTCTGCCAATCAGCTGGATTTTGAAATCCCCTACAGTGTTGACGAAATCGAAGCCGCCAAACAACAAGTTCTAGAAGTGAACGGCCTGACCGACGCCTATGTGCGCGCAGTTGCATGGCGCGGCGCGGGCGAAGACATGGGTGTCGCATCGGCGAAAAACCCGGTTCGTCTGGCGATCGCATCCTGGGAATGGGGCAATTATTACGGCGACGCGAAATACAAAGGCGCCAAGCTGGACATTGCCAAATGGAAACGCCCTAGCCCCGAAACGATCCCTTGCCACGCCAAGGCGGCGGGTCTCTATATGATCTGTACCCTGTCCAAACATGCCGCCGAGGCAAAGGGGTGTTCCGACGCGATGATGTATGATTATCGCGGCTACGTCGCCGAAGCGACCGGCGCAAATCTGTTCTTTGTCAAAGACGGCGAAGTCCACACGCCCAAGCCCGATTGTTTTTTGAACGGCATCACCCGTCAAACCGTGATCGGCATGTTGCAGGATCGCCAAATCCCCGTGCATGAACGCCACATCATGCCCGAAGAATTGGACAGTTTTGAACAATGCTGGCTGACCGGCACCGCCGCCGAAGTGACGCCCGTGGGGCAAATCGGCGACTGGACGTTCGAAGTGGGTGATCTGGCCAAAGAGATGGTCAACAGCTATGAGGCATTGGTGCGCAGCTAAGCCCGCGCCCACCGAAAAATCATCAAACCGCGCCCCATCCGGCGCGGTTTTTTATTGCCACCGTTTGGCTTTGACTTTGCGTTCGGCGGTGTTGCCTTGGCCCAATTGCTGTTCACGCCACACGATCACGGCCCCTGCGGCGATGATCAACGTTGCCCCGGCCATCATCGGCCATGTGGGCGTTTCTGCGAACCAGACATAGCCAATCAGCAGCGACCACAACATGCTGACATAGGTGAACGGCGCCAACACCCCCGCATCGGCAAATCGATAGGACGACGTCAGCAATAGCTGCCCGATCCCGCCCACCAGGCCTGCGCCAATCAGCAAACTTGCCTCATATCCGGTGGGCCAAACCCAGCCAAAGGGAATGGTGAACAGGGACAGAAACGTCGCCGTCACCCCGAAATAGAACACAATTGTCGTCGCCTTTTCCTGCCCCGACATGGATTTGATAAACACCTGCGCCAATGCGGCCATACAAGCGGACCCCAGCGTCAGTATCGCCCCAAGCGCCGCCGCATTGGCAAAGCCCGACGAAAACCGCGGCGCGGTGATGATCACCACGCCGATCAATCCAACCAAAACCGCCGAAATACGGATCATCCGCAGTCGTTCGCCCAGCATAATGGCGGCCAGAATGACCATCACCACCGGTGTGACAAACCGGATTGCGGTGACTTCGGGCAGGGGCAGGTATTTCAACCCGGCAAATCCCAGCCCCATCGCGACACTGCCCGCCAGTGACCGCACGGCATGACTGCCCAGCCGATTGGTTTTCAACGCCGCTGGAAATTCACCCTGCATTTTCATCCAAATCAGGATCACAGGAATTGACAGAAAGGACCGGAAAAACACCGCTTGGCCTGCGGGAACGCGCCCTGCCTCTTTGATAAATGCGGTCATAATCGTGAAAACCGTAATGGCCGAAATCATTAGAAAAATACCGCGGGCGGGGTTCATAAAAGCTCCAACTGGGCGACAGCCCAACGCGCGGCATCCGCGACTGTTTCATCAGCGTCACGCGTCAAATCACGTGCCGTTTCAATCAAAGACGCGTCGGCAGAATTGCCAATCGCATACAGCACATTGCGCACAAACCGATCCCGCCCAACCCGTTTCACAGGGGAACCCGAAAACATCGTGCGAAAGGATGGATCATCCAGCGCTGCCAATTCCGCCAATCGGGGTGCGCGCAATTCATCGCGGGTTTTATAGCGCGCCTCGCTGGCGGTTTGGGCGAATTTGTTCCATGGGCACACCGCCAAACAATCGTCGCAGCCATAGATGCGATTGCCCAGTGCGGGGCGCAATTCCAAATCCACCGGACCTTTGTGTTCGATGGTCAGATAGGAAATGCAGCGCCGCGCATCCAATTGAAACGGCGCGGGAAACGCCTTGGTTGGGCAAATATCCAGACAGGCCGTGCAGGACCCGCATTGTTCCTGTCCCGGTTCATCAATGGGCAATTCCAACGTCGTGAAAATCGCGCCCAAAAAAAACCAAGACCCCAGATCACGGCCCAACAGATTGGTATGTTTGCCCTGCCAGCCCAACCCGGCAGACGCGCCCAGTGGTTTTTCCATCACTGGTGCGGTGTCGACAAACACTTTGATCTGGGCCTCTGGGTCCTGTTCGATCAGCCAGCGCCCGACCCGTTTAAGACGCTTTTTGACGATGTCATGATAATCCTTTTGACCCGCATAGACCGAAATCGCCCCGCGATCAGGACGTTGCAAAATCGCCAGCGGATCATGGTCGGGCGTGTAAACTTCGGCCAGCATGATGACCGATTTCGCATCCGGCCACAGCGTGGCTGGGTCTGCGCGCCACTGCATCCGTTCCTGCATCCAGGCCATCTGTCCATGCCGCCCTTTGGCGACATATTGATCCAGCAGGTCCGGCAAGTGTGGGTTCGCATCCGGGCGGCAAATGCCCATTTTGGCAAACCCGGCCTCGATCGCAAATGCGTACAGCTTTTGTTTTAGGTCCACGACGGACCCCCAAATTTGGGTGCGTTAGAAATCAAGATTGGCATAATGCGCAGGCGGCAAAAATCCGGGCACCTGATCGGCCAGCAAGGACCGAAAGGCAGGGCGGGACTTGATTTTGGCGTACCAATCTTTGACGACCTCAGAGCGGTTCCAATCCACATCAGAAATGTAATCCAAACAGCTTAGATGGGCGGCGGCGGCAAAATCCGCCATCGACATGTCATTGCCCGCCAACCAACGGCGTTGATCCAACAGCCACGTCATGTAATCCAGATGATATTTGATCGCACGCGACCCGGCTTTGACATTGGCGCTGTCGGGATATCCGGTGCCCATCACCTTGCGAAACACGCGTTCACCCATCAGTTTCGATGTGACCTCGGCGTGAAATTTGTCGTCAAACCACGCAACCAGTCGGCGCACTTCGTAGCGGGCATCAGCCGATTTGGGCAGCAAAGCAGGATCGGGATACGCCTCTTCTAGAAACTCGCAAATCGCGGAACTGTCAGACAAGGTTTTATTGCCCAGCTTCAGGATCGGCACCTTGCCAGCTGGATTGCGGCGCAAAAAATCCGGGTCCTGTTCCCAATATTTTTCCTCGACCAGCTCAACCTCGATCTTTTTCTCGGCCAGAACCAACCGGACTTTGCGCGAATAAGGAGACAGGGCGTAATGGTAAAGGCGATTCATCGAAATCTCATACTTGGGGACAGGTCTGTCTTGCCCCGAAGTGATCCGATTTTCAAGCGCCCAACGCGTTATTCAAAGCAATCTGCGCGCCCATCCGCCCGAATTGTCGCCGCCCCGTCGATGATTCCTGCCGCACGATTGCGGACAAAGCTGCTGGGATTTGAGGCAGATCGCGATTTTGGCGCAGGCAGGATCGCCGCCAAACGGGCAGCCTGAACCGAAGAAAGATCCGCAGCATCCACGCCAAAATAGTGTTGTGATGCGGCCTGAACGCCAAACACGCCTTCGTCAAATTCCGCGATGTTCAAATAGACCTCTAGGATCCGCTGCTTTGACCAAAGCAATTCCACAACCGGGGTGATCATCGCCTCAAGCGCTTTGCGCGTGTAGGTGCGGCCATGCCAGAGAAAGACGTTTTTGACGGTTTGCTGGCTGATCGTTGATCCGCCCCGATCCCCGCCCGATTCGATGGCGGACTGGATCGCTGAAACGTCCAGCCCCCAATGTTCGCAAAAATCGGCATCCTCTGCGGCGACCGCAGCGCGCGCCATGACCGGCGCGATTTGTTCCATCGGCACCCAGTCCCGATCCACGCCACCCAAACGGCTGCCTTCGGACACGATGTAATAGGTGGTTGGCGGGTTCACGACGCTAAACAGCGCCACAATCAACAGGACAAACAAGACAATCCCCCCCCCGATGCGCAACGTCCAACGCCGCAACCAACGCAGAGGTTGGAAACGTTTGGCCTTTGGCTCGGTGGTTTTTTTACTGCTCTTCTTTGCCATGTGGCCAACATAAGTCTTTCCTGACGACGAGTGTAGTCAAATACGATCCACGGCGTTGCTAGGATGTGAATTGGTCACGAATTGGGAGTTGTGAAGAAAAATTGAGACAAATTGGGGCGAAATTTCGCCCGTTGTTTTCGACCCTGTGGGGCAAATGGCGTTAGCGCACTTCGATCTGGAACAATTTGGCGTTTTGTTGGGACATGTTGACCTGTGGATCAGTGCATTCAACCTGCAGCCCCGAAAAGGTCAGCAATTGCGGATTTTGGCAGGACACGTGATGCCACTGCATTTTGCGTTTCTCTTCGCGTACAATTGAACTGCCATTGACCAATTCGTCGATCGGCAAAATTGCGGATTCACGATCACGATGCAGCTGCGCCTTCCAGCCGACAACACGCACCCGGGTTCCGGGGCTTAGGGTTAGCATCCCTTTGTTGCCCAACGCGCCAGGCAAAACCAAAATTGGGGCGTGATAGCCGACCCCGCGGGTTTGCACCGAAATCACGCTTTCAATCCGTCGATGCCCCCCATCGCCAACAATCACCAGATCACCACAGCTCAGATCTTCGACTTGTCGGTACCCTTCTGGGGTGAGCAATTGCGCACCCGAGCCAAAACACCCCGCAGGTGGTGTCGGACCATTTTGTCGAAAAGCGTGGAACATGAACGTCACCGGATGCTGAAATCAAAGCTCACGAAACGTTCTGTATGTGAAACCTGTGGACCGGCCCACCTTCTGAAGACCCACGGATAGGTTCACTATGGGGCAAACACCCTAAATCTTCCTGAACGAAAAAGGCGGCACCAAATGGCACCGCCTGTTTCTGAATTTTTGATTGGCTTACTCAGCCGGGATCGCCTGATCTTCGATGCCCAGTGGCGCGGGCAATTTGTCCAGCATTTCGGTTGAACAAATCTGCACGAAATTGGATTTTTCCAGTTCCCAATGCTGCAGAATATCTGCAGCGCGACGGCTTCCGGTTTCTTCCAGATGACGTTCGATCAGACCTTTTAGCTGGTCTTCCCAATGGCTGACGGTCACGGCGCATGTCACCAGTGTTTCCATGTTCAACAGCGGGCCAGACACCTGATCGGGATCATAGAGATAGGCCATGCCGCCGGTCATCCCAGCCCCAAAGTTCGCCCCGATCGAGCCAAGGATCACAGCAACGCCGCCGGTCATGTATTCACACCCGTTTGATCCGCAGCCTTCGATCACGACCTTAGCGCCCGAGTTACGCACGCCAAACCGTTCGCCGGCGCGACCCGCCGCAAACAGATAGCCATCCGTGGCCCCGTATAGCACGGTGTTGCCGATGATCGTGTTGTTGGCCGCAACCAGCGGGCTGGCCATGGGTGGACGCACAACAATGGTACCGCCTGACAGGCCTTTGCCGACATAGTCGTTGGCATCGCCCGACACTTCGAGTTTCAGCCCCGGCGCGGCAAACGCACCCAAGGACTGCCCCGCCGACCCTTTGAGTTTGACGGTCAGGTGATCCTCTTGCAGCGTGTTGCGCATGCCAAAGTTTTTCACGATATGCGACGACGTGCGTGTGCCGATGGTCCGCAGCGTGTTTTGCACCGCATATTCCAGCTGCATCTTTTCCCCATCTTCTAGGAAACGCGCCGCATCTTTGACGATCTCCGCATCCAGCGTGTCTGGCACGGCGTTGCGGGGTTTATTGCGATCATAGGTGATGTGCTGCGCGCCATCGACGGTGATCAACAGCGGGTTCAGATCCAGATCATCCAGATGCGCCGATCCACGTGACACTTGGGTCAACAAATCGGCCCGCCCAATCACGTCATCCAATGACCGCGCGCCGATTTCCGACAGGATTTCACGCACTTCGGTGGCATAGAATGTGATCAGATTGACGACCTTATCCGCTGAGCCGGTGAATTTATCACGCAGCGCCTGATCCTGCGTACAAACCCCCACAGGGCATGTGTTGGACTGACATTGACGGACCATGATACAGCCCATCGCGATCAACGCAGCGGTGCCGATACCGTATTCTTCGGCGCCCAGCATCGCGGCCATGACAATGTCACGCCCGGTGCGCAGGCCACCATCGGTCCGCAGGGTCACACGTTCGCGCAGGTTGTTCATCGCCAACACTTGGTGCGCTTCGGTCAGGCCCATTTCCCATGGCAGACCCGCATATTTGATCGACGTCGCAGGCGACGCGCCTGTGCCGCCATTGTGACCAGAAATCAGGATCACGTCGGCCTTGGCCTTGGCCACACCTGCGGCGATTGTGCCCACACCAGACGACGCCACCAGTTTAACGGTCACTTTGCAACGCGGGTTGATCTGTTTCAGATCATAGATCAGCTGGGCCAGATCCTCGATCGAATAGATGTCGTGATGCGGCGGTGGTGAAATCAGCGTCACGCCTTTGGTCGAATGACGCAAGCGCGCAATCAGGTCGGTGACCTTCATGCCGGGCAGCTGGCCGCCCTCGCCGGGTTTCGCCCCCTGCGCAACCTTAATTTCCAGCTCTTCGCATTGGTTCAGGTATTCGGCTGTGACACCGAACCGACCAGACGCCACCTGTTTGATTTTCGCAGATGGGTTGTCGCCATTGGGTTCTGGGTGGAAATGTGCGGGATCTTCGCCGCCCTCACCACTGTCCGATTTGGCGCCAATCCGGTTCATCGCCACGTTCAGGGTTTTATGCGCCTCAGGGCTAAGCGCGCCCAGCGACATGCCCGGTGTCACAAACCGTTTGCGGATCGATGTGATGCTTTCGACCTCTTCGATTGGCACCGCGTCGCCCAAGGGTTTGATCGCCAGCAAATCCCGCAAATGGATCGGCGGATTGGCCTGCATCGACGATGAATACTGTTTCCACAGCTCATAGCTGCTGCGGTTACAGGCCGCCTGCAACATGTGCATGGTCTGCGCTTCCCAAGCGTGTTTTTCACCGGACCGGCGGGATTTATAGAACCCACCGATTGGCAAAACATCCTGCCCGCCAAGGAACCCTTTGGCGTGTACACCTTCGGCTTTGCGTTGGATACCGCTGACACCGATGCCGGAAATCCGCGACGTCATACCGGGGAAAAATTCGGCACACATGGCGCGGCTTAGTCCGACGGCTTCGAAATTCAGACCACCGCGATAGGAGGACAGAACCGAAATCCCCATCTTGGCCATGATTTTCAACAGACCCTGATCGATGGCTGACCGATAGCGTTTAATGGCTTCGTTCAGATCGCAATCCAGCAGGTTGCGTTCGATCCGATCTGCCAGTGAATCTTCGGCCAGATAGGCGTTAACGACGGTCGCACCACAGCCGATCAGAACCGCAAAATAATGCGGATCAACACATTCGGCGGATCGCACATTCAGACTGCTAAAGGTGCGCAAACCTTTTTCTGTGAGCCATGAATGCACAGCAGACGTGGCTAAAATCATCGGCATCGCAACTTTGTCAGCGCCCTGGTGTTGGTCGGTCAGAACCAGATGCCCCGCACCGGACCGCACTGCATCCTCGGCCTCTGAGCGCACACGATCCAACGCGGCGCGCAGGGCCGTATCACCGCCGCCCGCCGGGAAGGTACAGTCGATTTCAACCAAAGAAGAGTTGAAGTTTTCGGTCAACGCTTCCCACTGGGCATTGCCAACAAAGGGACTGTCCAGCACGATAATTGTGGTTTGCGCGCTGCTTTCGTCCAGCACGTTTTTCAGGTTCCCGAACCGTGTTTTCAGGCTCATCACCCGGTATTCACGCAGGCTGTCAATCGGTGGGTTTGTCACCTGAGAGAAATTCTGACGGAAGAAATGGCTGAGCGGGCGATACATTTTCGACAGAACCGCCGACGGTGTGTCATCCCCCATCGAGGCCAGGCTTTCTTTGCCATCCTCGGCCATGGGCGCCAAAATTTGTTCCAGCTCTTCGATGGAATACCCCGCCGCAATCTGACGTTTGCGCAATTCCGCACCGGCAAAGATCGGCTTTTCGTCGACATTCGCCAGCGTTTCTTCGAGGTCAACAATTTTACCAACCCATTCGCCAAATGGCTGGGCGGCTGACAGTTTGTCTTTGATTTCTGTGTCGTGGAACAGCGTGCCTTCTTTCATGTCGACGGCCAGCAATTGACCGGGGCCAAGCGCGCCTTTTTCGACGATCGTCGCTTCGTCAACAGGAACCATACCTGCCTCAGATCCCGCGATCAGCAGGTTGTCACCCGTTACGACATAACGCATGGGCCGCAAACCGTTGCGGTCCAGACCGGCGCATACCCAGCGGCCATCTGTCATCGCCAGCGCGGCCGGACCATCCCATGGCTCCATCACAGAGTTGCAGTAGGAATACATGTCACGCCACGCATCGGGCAGTTCGGTGGCTTGCTTGGACCAGCTTTCTGGGACCAACATGGTTTTGGCCATCGGCGCGGACCGACCGGCGCGCACCAACACTTCGAACACCGCGTCCAGAGCCGCCGAATCCGATGATCCGCCTGCGACGATGGGTTTGATGTCTTCGGCATGATCCCCAAATGACGCTGACGCCATGCGGATTTCATGGGATTTCATCCAGTTCAGGTTGCCCTTGAGCGTGTTGATTTCGCCGTTATGGGCCAACATGCGGAACGGCTGGGCCAACCACCATTGTGGGAATGTGTTGGTGGAGTACCGCTGGTGATAAATCGCAAAGGTCGATTTGAACCGCTCATCCAGCAGATCGGGATAAAAATCGGCCACTTGTTCAGCCAGCATCATCCCTTTGTAGATGATCGACCGGCAACTGAGCGACGCCAGATACAGATCGTTAATATGCGCGGCGGCCGCGGCTTTTTCGATGCGACGGCGAATGACATACAGCTCGCGCTCAAATGTTTCTTCGTCCACACCTTTGGAATTCGAAATCAGGATTTGTTCGATTTCCGGGCGGGTCGCGTTGGCCTTATCCCCCAAACAGGCCACATTGACCGGCACATGGCGCCAGCCATAAATATAGTAGCCCATCCGCAGAACTTCGGTTTCGACGATGGTCCGGCAGGTTTCCTGAGCCCCAAAATCAGTGCGCGGCAGGAACACCTGACCAACGGCAATCAGCTGATCCATTTTGGGTTCGTGACCCGTGCGGCGGATTTGGTCATAGAAAAAATCCACCGGAATTTCGAGGTGGATGCCCGCGCCGTCACCGGTTTTACCATCCGCATCCACAGCCCCACGGTGCCAGATCGCCTTCAATGCGGCGATGCCGTTTTCCACAACTTTGCGTGACTGTTCGCCGTCGATGGACACAACCAGCCCAACGCCGCAATTGGCTTTTTCTTCCTCTTGGGAATACAGCCCATTTTCGGCCAGCCATTTACGCTTTTCGGTCTCGGCTTTGGCCCATTTAGCGTCAAATTTGGTCATGTTGGCTCTCCTTCTTGTGGCGTGACGACCATCTTTTCGTCTCGGCCTCGGTCATTAGCTTTTGGTATCTGGCGTGTGTGCGTTTTGGCAGGCGACGTCAGTTTTGGGTCACATCCCGCGGGGTTATTAGGGCGGGAAACGACGTGTCCTGCACGCCGCAATCATAGATCGGGTTCTGGCTGAAAAAGCCGGGTTCACCCGGAAAAATAAACGATACCGGCGTGTTGTCAGATTCAGGAAGCGCATCCCCATCGGAGGTAAAGCTCTTGGAAATGCCGGGCAGAAACAGACGCCATTGCGGCGCGACATAGTTTACGCCTTCGTTGCGAAACCGTCCGTCCGGTGTGTCGCTTTCGCTGGTATAGGTCATCAACAGCAACTCTTGGCCGTCGATTACCACCGTTTCACCGGTCAGCACATCCGCGCCACGCCACCGCGTTGCGGCCCCATCGGGGGAAATGGTGGTGAAATCATAGGTATCGATGCCCGTTTCCAGCAATTCATCCAGCGATGCGGGATCGGGTGGATCGGCCTGCAATTCGGTGATTTGACCGCTGAACAGGCTCAGGCTTTGCAGCCATTGTGTGTCACCATCGATCAAGCTACCGAAAACCGGACCGTTTTCCATGAAATCGACACGCCATTGATGGCCCGTAGGGTCGGCTTCGCAGGTGTAGTGATTGGAAACCACGCAGCCGCGTTGTTGGATGGTCAGATATCCGGCGCAGCCTTCGGGCAGCTGATAGGTCTGCGCAGACACAGACGCTACGGACATGGTGCCGGCCCAAAGCGCCGAAATAGCCGCTGTTTTCACGCAAAAATTCATTGTGAAATCTCCAACTTGGACATCATGACACCGCAATCATATTTTGGGTTCGACGACAAAAACCCCGGTTCGCCCGGAAAGATGAATTCAACCGGTGTTTCATCAGTTTCCCAGCTGTCTGCGCCCACGCTGGTGCGGCCAATTCCGGACAGGAACATCCGCCATTGCGGCGAAATGAGTTCACGGCCCACCGAATGCCAAAGCTCGTTTCCGGATTGGTCATAGGCACGAATATCGTAGGTGGTTTCAAACAGTTGAATCCCGTCGATTTCCACTGTTTGACCGGTCAAAGTATCGCGCCCAACATACCGTGTTGTGCCGATTTCAGCGCTGTGTGTGCGAAAATCATAGGTATCGATTTCCGTGTCCATCAGTTCGGTCATATTCGCCGGATCAACCGGGCTTTGCTCCAGCTCTTCGACGTGATCTGTGCCGATGTGATAGCTTTCGATCCACTGGGTTTCGGCGTCAATTGCACCGGCGTAAAACAGCCCCTCTTCGCCCATGGACACACGACGCTGCAAACCGGCAGGGTCGTTTTCACAGGTAAAATGGTGGCTGACATAGCACCCTTTGCCCTGCACCGTCAGATAGGCTTCGCAACCGGCGGGCAGATGAAACGTTTGGGCAAATGCAGGGCTGGCCAACAATAGAAACGGCAAAACGCGGATCATAAAAGTCACTCCGAAATCATTGAAAACAGCAAAGACGCTGTCATGGGATCGTATCATCGCTGTTCTCCTTTCTTGGTGTGAATTTTTGTTAACGTTCTGTGTGGGTTATTGCGCCGCAACGCTGGCAGATGCCGACAAGTGGTCCAAAATCGCCTCGGCGCTGTCGCGTCCATCACGGATCGCCCAAACCACCAGGCTGGCACCGCGCACGATATCACCGGCGGCAAACACCCCATCGAGGCTGGTTTGTCCGGTGCCAAAGTCCGCTTTTACGGTGCCCCACCGGGTGACTTCCAACCCATCAACACCCCAAAGCTGCGGCAGATCCTCAGGCTCAAAGCCCAGCGCCTGCACAACCAGATCCGCCTCTTCGACGTAATCGGACCCTTCGATCAATTCCGGCATGCTGCGACCGGACGCATCCGGGGCGCCCAGACGCATTTTCTGAACCATCACGCCATTTACCGCATCCCCAGTGAAGCCTTTGGGGGCACTCAACCAAACGAAATCCACGCCTTCTTCTTCGGCGTTTTGCACTTCGCGTTGGGATCCGGGCATGTTGGCTTTGTCACGACGATAAAGGCATTTCACGCTGTCCGCGCCCTGACGAATGGCTGTGCGCACACAATCCATGGCCGTATCACCGCCGCCAATCACGACGACCTTTTTGCCCGTCGCATTCAATTCGCCGCTGTCATATTCCGGCACATCATCGCCAAAGGATTTGCGGTTGGACGCAGTCAAATAATCAATCGCACGGACAATGCCAGCGGCCCCGGAACCGGGCGCTTGCAAGTCACGTGTTTTATAAACACCCGTCGCGATCAGAACCGCATTATGTTTGGCGCGAATATCATCAAAGGACAGATCAACGCCGACATTGCAGTTCAGCACAAATTCAACGCCGGATTTTTCCAGCTGATCCATGCGCCGCATGACCACGTCTTTTTCCAGCTTAAAGCCGGGGATACCATAGGTCAGCAAGCCGCCGCCACGGTCATAACGGTCATACACCGTGACCTGAACGCCTGCGCGACGCAGGTGATCCGCTGCGGCCAGACCACCGGGGCCTGCGCCAATGATGCCGACGCTTTCGCTGCGCTCTTGGGTCGGTGAAACGGGCAGAACCCAACCGTTTTCCCAGGCCGTGTCGGTGATATATTTTTCGACCGATCCGATGGTCACGGTGCCATGGCCGGATTGTTCGATCACACAATTGCCTTCGCACAGACGATCCTGCGGACAAATCCGACCACAGATTTCTGGGAACGTGTTGGTGGCTTGCGACACTTCATACGCTTCTTGTAGGCGACCCTCGGCGGTCAGGCGCAGCCAATCGGGGATGTTATTGTGCAACGGACAATGGGATTGGCAATACGGCACACCACATTGGCTGCACCGGCTGGCTTGCTCTTCGGCTTTCGCCGTCGCAAATTCGGCATAAATCTCATTGAAATCTTCCTTGCGCAGAGTCGCTTCGCGTTTCTCTGGCATATCCCGGTCGACCGAAATAAATTTCAACATCTTCTGCTTTGCCACGGCTAAATCCTCCGCAATCTGATTGGACGCTCCGTTTAATCTGGTTTTCACCGGATGAAAAGTCAGCATGACTTACCTATATTTCGAAAATATCACTCCGTGAACCTAAATATTCAAAAAATGCAGAAAATTTAGGTCCGAATTGCGACCTATCTGAACTCTTTCCCCACGACTCCAATGATTTAGGTTGGGGCCAACGAATCAGCAGGTTTTTTATGCCCCTATTTCATCTTTTCCTCGTCGCCCTGATTCAGGGCATCACAGAATTCCTTCCGGTGTCATCCTCGGGGCATCTGATTCTGCTACCTCGGTTTTTAGGAATCCAAGATCAGGGGCAGGTGATCGATGTATCAGTCCATGTGGGCACATTGGTCGCGGTGATTCTGTATTTTTGGCAGGACGTCAAAATCGGGCTCGCGGGCACGCCGCGCATGTTAACCGGTCGCATTGATACACCGGGATCCAAGCTGGCGTTCCTATTGATGATCGCCACCATCCCCGCCATTGCATTTGGCCTAATCCTGAAGATCACAGGACTAAGCGATGCAATGCGGTCCATCACCGTCATCGGCTGGACCATGCTGATTTTCGGTATCGTCCTGTATATCGCCGACCAAAAAGGCGGGACCAGCAAAAAGGCCGAAGATTGGTCACTGCGCGATGCGATCATCATGGGGTTGTGGCAGGCCGTGGCTCTGATCCCCGGCACATCCCGGTCTGGGGCCACGATCACCGCTGCACGTCAATTGGGTTACAATCGCAGTGATGGCGCAAAATTGGCAATGCTGATGTCGATCCCGACCATATTTGCGTCTGGTGTTTTGTTGGGAATCGAAGTGATCGCAACCGCCGATGTCGCCGCTGCGCGGGATGGGGCGATTGCCGCTGTCATGTCATGCTTTGCGGCGCTCGCCGCGCTGAGCCTGATGATGCGGTTGCTAAAATCGGTCAGCTTCACGCCCTATGTGATCTATCGAATCGCATTGGGCGTGGTTTTGCTTGTGATCGCTTATTCGTAAGCTTTCAGATTTTGCGCGGATTCTTTGATCGCGTCATATTGCCCGGATGGACGGAACCGCCACAGGTAATCCGGCAGGATCGCTGACATGTTGCGTGGGGTAATGCCCAGCGCGTCAAATCCCTGCGCGCCCTCAGAAACGACGTTGTCACTGCTCAGCGATTTCAGCTGATCCGACGTGATCGGCGTTTTTACTATGCCCAGCGACAGCGTCTGCCCCCAGCCACCAAACAGTGCCACCAGTTTGGCCACAAATCCGGGCATGCCCAGAACCAAGCGCCGCTTGCGAATAACCGTCAACATGCGCCCCATCAGGCCACGGAACGTGTCCACATCGGGACCGCCCAATTCATAGACACCCGGTGCCGCTGTGCCCAGCGCGCCCATGACAGCCGCCTGTGCCACATCATCCACAAAGACCGGTTGGAATTTGGTGTTAGCCTTGGCAATGGGCAACACCGGCCCCCAACGGGTCATGCCCGCAAAGCGGTTAAAGAATTGATCCTCGGTGCCAAAAATAATCGATGGACGCAGAATGACCGCGTTTGGCATGTGACGCAGCACATGCGCTTCGCCCGCAGCTTTGGACCGGGAATATTCCGATGCGCCCTCTTGGGATGCACCAATTGCCGATACATGCACAAAATTTTCAACGCCAGCTTTGGCCGCGAATAATGCAACCCGGTCGGCCCCGTCTGCCTGCACAGCCAAAAACGTGTTTTTGCCCTTTTCCTCAAGAACACCCACACAATTCACAACCGCGGTCGCGCCCTGAATGGCGGCTTGGACACTGTCGTCGTCGCGAATGTTGCAAAACACGGGTTCAACCTGACCAACCGCACCATAAGGTTTCACAAACAATGCTTCGTTTGGGTCACGGGTGGCAACGCGTACGCGCCAGCCTTCTTTGGCCATACGGCGGGCGATGTAGCGCCCAACAAAGCCGGAACCGCCGAAAATGGTGACAAGCTTGGTCATAGTTATATCCTTGCAAAGATCTTCTTTGGTTTATCCCCGCCCTGCCCGACAAACAAGGCGCATTTGCGCGCAGTTACAGTGGTATTCCCAACTAGATTGACGGTTTATGAAAAAACCCAAGGATTCGCGTTGACAGGATGCGCAGTGCGGCGTAAACGCCCCTTCACCAACCCGTGCCCAGATGGCGGAATTGGTAGACGCGCTAGCTTCAGGTGCTAGTGTCCGTATGGACGTGGAGGTTCGAGTCCTCTTCTGGGCACCATTAAATCCCAAATTACCCTTGTTTTTCAGAATGCACCCAGCAGAGACCTGATTTCGATCGATCCGTTCCGGTAACAGCATGCGCAAAGTTTGGCAAACGATCCAAACCGGCCAAGATTTTTCCAATTCTGTACCGGGTCAGATTGGCGCAAGGTAGGGTGATCGAAAGCAGACATTCAGGTCAGCAAGAACACTAGTGAGCCTTCAGAGGGAACCAAACTAATCCAATATTTTCTCGAATACCAAGCCTAAATCCGCATCAAAGACCAATGGGAGAAACGGTTAGCTCAGGAGCGGATATTGTAGACAAATATCTATTTTCTTGATGAAGTTGGAAAGGTAAGTTTAGGTATTGGCCAGCCAATCATTTGCCACGACACGCAGTCGATCCTTGTCAAAAACACCGCTGCAAAAAAACGGAACTGTAGCTCTTTGTGCCTCATCGCACGCAGATGCGGCTAGCAAAGCTGGTTTGATTGGCGCAGCAACAAGCACATAGTGTGAGTTTTGTACACTTGGATCAGCTACATCGTAGCTGAAGTAACCACGCTTCGCCATGTTTTCAAAGGCAGTAATGTATTGCGATCTTTTCTCATCACTAGAAAAAATCGGTAGGTTTTCTTCGATAATGATCGTGCTAGTGGTCTCATTTGCAGCGAACAAGACATCGAAAGCAGCGTCTGCAGCTTGCAAGTCCTTCCCAGTTTCAGCAGGTAAGAAGCCCACTCCACCAGTGGCAAAATGAGCAATTTTGCCTTCGGTATCGACTGCAAACCAGTCAATGTCCAATCCTACAGAATCTTCAGCATCATAAAGCATCATTCCGTTCCGAACACGTTAACACAGTTTTCACATCGCGGAATGACTTGGTGTGTGCGAGGTCGAGCCGCTGGCGTGAAACCGATGTCTGATAGGCTCAAGTTTGGGTTTCCAAGAATTTTCAACGCTACCTTGATATACATGGTCATCAATCAAGGCTTTTGGAAGATGAACAAAGTAACCTTCGTTTAATTGGTACATCTCAGCTTCAAGGACTTTGTTAAAAAAGAATCCAAATTGCACTTTATCGCCAATAATCATTATTATTATATCACCAAGGTATCTTTACTTGACCGCCAGTGACTAAGCATACCACCTTCTTCTATTGATGGGTTAAATGGACGTTTGTAACGCTGTTGGTATCTTGGTTGCGATGTACTCGAAACTTAAACCAATCAATCGTGACTGTCGCTTGAGAAGAATTTTCCGAGAAGGTTGCGCGTTGACTGGCTTGAACACTCATCTGCGCAACTCTCTGATCACTCAATACAGCAGGATCGTAAACCGTCTTTTGGTAGGTTCTCGCACGGAATTCACCATCGATGATATCTCCTGCCCAAATTCTCGCGGCAACCAGATAGGTGATTGTTTCAACTCCTGGCATCGTGGGATCGGAATACCTTCCTGTAACACGTCCACTTTCAATAGCAATCGCGCTGTCAAAGGCATTTTTGTTATGTCCGCCAACAATACCGTTCTTACGATTATATCCCGCGATAGTTCTGTGATCTAACAACCATCTCACCGACTTGCCATGGGCGGGGATGGATTTCATGGCGGCAACCCGGCTGTGGTGGCAAACACAACCATTCAAATCGCCCTCTCCATGGAGGATTTGATCGCAGCACAAAAAGACCGCGACGCATCGCGGCCCTATTCGCAGGAATTGACCAAAGTTCTAGAAGGATACCTGTCGGGCTACCTGACCGATGACCCACAACCTTAGGCGATTGTGTCCGCCCGCCCCGCCTGTCGCCCAGAGAAAATGCACCCGCCCAAAAACGTCCCTTCCAGCGCGTTATATCCGTGATATGCCGCCAAAACCAGCGACTTCGCCTGCCGCGAACAGGCCCTCAATGGGCGCGCCTTGGGCATTCAACATCTGACTGTTCAGATCCGTTTGCAATCCGCCCAACGTTTTGCGGGTGATGATGTTTAGCTTGATCCCAATCAGCGGGCCATTTTGGGGATCGAGGATTTTGTGCAGCTTTGCGGTCCGTTGCAATTTGTCCCCACGATAATTGCGCGCCGCATGGATCGCCATGATCTGGGCATCCTTGGTAAAGGCGTTGTCGACCTGCAGATCACGGGCTTTGATCTCGGCTTCTATTTTATCCAGCGGCAACAGATCGTTGCCCTGCATCTGGTTCATCTTGCCCACCAGTTCAGCCAAGGTATCGGCCACAACAAAGTTTTCACCATGCTCCTTGAACGCTTCAACTGCGGGGGTCGCTTTTTTGTTCAAAATCCGCTGCTGCAGCACCTTGATCCAGCTTTTTTCGGCGAAATCCGCGTTTTGTTCGGACCCCGAAAGGGCGAATTCCTTTTTGACGATTTTCTGTGTCGTGATGAACCACGAATAATCATACCCCGTGTCCAAGATCATCTTGAGCGACCCCAAGGAATCAAAACCCGGATAGGACGGGGCCGGGAACCGGTTGCCCGTTGCATCAAACCACATCGACGATGGCGCGGGCAGAATGCGAATGCCATGGTTGGGCCAGATCGGATCCCAGTTTTTCACCCCTTCGGTGTAATGCCACATACGGTCATTGTTGATCAGATTGCCCCCCGCCGCCTGACTGATGCCAACCATGCGACCATCCACATGTGCCGGCACGCCAGCAATCATTTCCTTGGGCGCTGGGCCCAGCCGTTCGGTCGGCCATGATTTGCGCACCAGATCGAAATCGCCACCGATCCCCCCGGATGTCACCAAAACAGATACGGCGCGCAGCTCAAAACTTCCGACGATGTCGCGGTTGGTTTTCTGGCCGCGCGACGCTGTATCTGGCGCCAGAATTTCCCCCGACACCCCTTTGGCGGCCCCGGCTTCCATGATGATATGGGAACAGCGATGCCGGAATTTCAGCTGAATCCGCCCCGCGGCCTGATGTTCGCGCACCCGGCGTTCAAACGGCGCCTGTGTTGCGGGACCAACGCCCCATGTCAGGTGAAACCGGGGGACGGAATTGCCGTGCCCAGACGCAAAACTGCCCCCGCGTTCAGCCCAGCCCACAATCGGGAACCACCGCATCCCCATCTGATAAAGCCATGGCCGCATTTCACCTGCGGCAAAATCCACATAGGCTTCGGCCCATTTGCGGGGCCATTCATCCTCTGGGCGGTCAAACTGCGCGGATCCAAACCAATCTTGCATCGCCAGTTCTCGGCTGTCTTTGATGCCCATGCGCCTTTGTTCTGGGCTATCGACCAACATCAGCCCGCCCAGCGACCAGAACGCCTGTCCTCCCAGAAACGCCTCTGGTTCTTGGTCAATGATGATCACAGATTTCCCGCGATCCGCCAGCTCTGCAGCAGCCACGAGCCCCGCAAGCCCACCGCCTACAATGATAACGTCAGAAGTGTTCATGATGTTGCTCCGATGGTTCAATCGATGCGGCGGTACACAAAAACCACCGGCAAAATTATCAGGTACATGACGATGCCATAAACCGCCGATGGCAGTGCATAGACGCTAAAGCTGTCGCTGCTGCCCACGATGATGGCCGCAATCGCAATGCCAAGCGTGCTGTTTTGAACACCGGTTTCCACGGAAATCGTTTTGGCTTCGGTCACGCTGCGACCCAACAGGCGCGCAACAAAAAACCCGACGCAGGTCAGGGTTGCCAACAAAACAACCAAGGCCGGTCCGATGACCACCAGATTTTCAACAAACATCGTCCAGTTTCCCGCAACCGCCGCCAGCACAATAATCACAAACAGGATTGTCGCCAGCCGGCCCAACATGGGTTCCGCCTTTGGGATCAATGTCGGCGCAACCGCCCGCAGGCCAAGCCCAAGCAAGATCGGAACCACCGTCAGCGCAAACATGGTGATCGCCGTTTTGGCAATGTCCACATCTGGCGCCTCTGCCCCCATGAACCTGTCGACCAAAAAGCTAAGGATAAACGGCACAGTTATCACGCTCAGCAAACTGATCACCGCCGTGAGGGAAACAGAAAGAGCCACATCCCCTTTGGCCAATTTCGAGAGGATGTTGCTGGTCACGCCACCCGGACAGGCCGCAAGGATCATGAACCCAACGGCCAGCTCCGCCGAAATGCCAAATACCAGAACGCTTAGATAGGCGACAATCGGCAACAGGATCACTTGGTTCAGCGCCCCAATCGCAAAGGCCAACGGACGTTTCCCCACCCGCGAAAAATCAGCGATCGTCAGGCCGATGCCCAATGTGAACATGATGAATGCCAACCCAAGCGGCAGCACCACCGAAACCAAAATATCCATGTTTTCCCCTCCCAAGGACCTCTGCCCCGCGGGAAACAGAATGGTTTTCCGTTTTAAGTCCCCCTTTTCATTCTAGCTAGGGATTTGGATTGTGCCGTTGCGTCGCAAAAACCAACGGCACCTGTTTGCGATGTAAATTCTCAACAGCGATTTGGTTTTCGCAACACACCGCTTGAAGCGCGGTGTTTTAAGCCTATTTCCACGTCATACTTAACTTTAGGGACACAAATGGCCGATATAGAACGTTCGGGTTTCGACGCAGGTCGCGACATATTCTTGCTTCAGAGCGAACCCACGACCCGAACCCGCGCAAAGCTGGTGTGGTATATCGACTTTACCGGGATCACCACGCGGCGGGTGCGGGACCTATTGGTGCGCGCTGCAGAACGGTTTGCCCCCCAAAAAACCGATTTAGCTGTGCGATTTTTGCCCAGCGGCGCGGCCGATCTAAACGCCGAAATCGCCGCCCGCGCTGCCATCGCGGCGCATCAGCAGGGTCGGTTCATCGAAATGTATCGGGCTTTGTTTTCGCGCCCACCCCGCTATTCCGAAGCCTTGGTGATTGCATTGGCGGAATCGCTGGAATTGAACATGGACCAATTCCGCGCGGATTTGCATTCTGATGACACGACTGATCGACTGGCGGACGACCGCAGTTCTGCCCAACGGGCCGGTGTGCATCACATGCCGACCCTGTTTATTGACGGTCGCGAATATGATGGCGCCTGGGATGAAACTTCGCTGGCCGAGGCGATCGAAAAACCGCTGGGCGTGCGCCTGCAACGCGCCACAAGTGAATTTTTCCACTGGGCTGCCTCTGCGGGTTTTGTGCTGGTTCTTGCCACCCTTGCGGCGTTGATCCTGTCCAATATCGGTTGGCACGATGCCTACGAAGAATTGCGCACGACCTATCTAAAAATCTCGTTCGGCGATGCGATGTTCAAAATGTCGCTGGAACATTGGATTAACGACTGCCTCATGGCGCTGTTTTTCCTGTTGGTTGGGATCGAAATCAAACGTGAAATGGTGGATGGCGAATTGTCTGACATGTCACGCGCGATGCTGCCGATCATGGGCGCAATCGGCGGGATGATTGTGCCTGCGGGGATCTATGTCGCGATCAATTGGGGGCAGGACACCGCCCATGGCTGGGGTGTGCCTATGGCCACTGACATCGCCTTTACCCTTGGGATTATGGCGCTGCTGGGCAAACGCGTGCCGACATCGTTGAAAATCTTTGTCTCAGCTTTGGCGATTGCCGATGATCTGGGCGCCATTCTGGTCATTGCGATTTTCTATGGTCATGGCTTTGAAATGGATGCGTTCTTGATTGCCGTTGCGATCTTTGCGGTGATGATGGGCCTGAACCGGGGCCGGGTTTATGCGCGTGTGCCTTATATCATTCTGGGCGTGTTCTTGTGGTACTTTGTCTATCAAAGCGGGCTGCATGCGACGCTGGCTGGGGTGTTGACCGCGCTGGCAATCCCATCCCGACGATCCGCCAACATGGAAGGCGTCGCCGCCCAAGCCGCCGCCGTGTTTGACGCAGAAATTCAGGGACCAAATGCCACGATTGGGCATGGCGCGCTGGTGCGGCTGCAATCTGCGATCGACCGGTTGCGGGACCCCGGATTTCACCTGCAACATGCGCTGGAAAACTGGTCCAACTTTATGATCCTGCCCTTGTTTGCGTTTTTCAACACCGGCATCCTGATCATCGGATCGACGTTTTCCCCCATGGCCCCAGAGGCATTAGGGGTGATGGCCGGGCTGCTGATCGGCAAACCGTTGGGGATTTTCCTGATCGTCTGGATCGCCGTCAAAACCGGGATCGCCAAGATGTCGCCCGAAATCAACTGGGCGCAAATCATCGGCGCGGGGTTCTTGGCGGGGGTTGGCTTTACCATGTCGATCTTTATTGGGTCGGCCGCGTTTACCGGCACGCAACTGGAATCGGTCAAACTGTCGATCCTAATCGCATCCACATTGGCGGCAGTGCTGGGATCGATCATTTTGATCCTCGCCGCCCCGCGTGGTGCGAACCAGAGTTGATGCAAAGCCATAAGGCGCGTATCTGACAGAGAACAGAACTGAAAGGGCGCGCCTGTGGCCAATACACTTTATCAAAACGACCTACCTGACGATCTGGATCTGGGTCCAGTTGTTGCCATCGATTGTGAAACGATGGGGCTGCACCCGCATCGCGACCGTCTGTGCGTGATCCAGATGTCCGGCGGGGATGGCAATGCCCATCTGGTTCAGATCGCCAAAGGCCAGACCGAGGCACCAAACCTGTGCAAAATGCTGACAGACCCAAATGTATTGAAACTGTTTCACTTTGGCCGGTTTGACATTGCCGCGATGCAAAACGCCTTTGGCGCGGTCACAGCCCCGGTTTATTGCACCAAAATCGCTTCCAAAATGGTGCGGACCTATACGGACCGTCACGGGTTGAAAAACCTGTTGCAGGAATTGCTGAACGTCGACATTTCCAAGCATCAGCAAAGCAGCGATTGGGGTGCCCCGACCTTGACCGAGGCGCAACTGGATTACGCGGCGTCGGATGTGCTCTATCTGCATAAACTGCGCGACGTGCTGAACGAACGCCTGATCCGCGAAGGCCGGATGGACATGGCGCAGGCCTGCTTTGATTTCCTGCCAATGCGTGCGCAGCTTGATCTGGCGGGCTGGCCCGAAATCGACATCTTTTCGCATTGATATGACGGATCGAGAGGCCTTTCTGACCACCGCCCGTCAGGTCATCACCGAAGAGGCCGAGGCGCTGGTTGTGCTGGCCACATCGCTGGATGACAAATTTTGCGATGCCATTGACCTGATCCTAAAGGCCAAAGGCCGGGTGATTGTCAGTGGCATCGGTAAATCCGGGCATATCGCGCGCAAAATCGCCGCCACATTGGCCAGCACCGGGACCCCGGCGCAGTTTGTCCATCCCGCCGAGGCATCCCATGGCGATCTGGGCATGGTCACAAAGGCAGATGTGGTTCTGGCGATTTCCAATTCCGGCGAGGCGCCAGAACTGGCCAATCTGCTGGCCTATACGCGCCGCTTTGCCATCCCGTTGATCGGCCTGTCCAGCCGCCCCAACAGCAGCTTGATGACAGCGGCAGACGCGTTTCTGATGATCCCAAAGCTGGGCGAAGCCTGTGGTCATGGCGTGGTTCCAACCACGTCCACCACATTGACCCTGGCCATGGGGGACGCTCTGGCGATCGCGTTGATGAAACACCGGGCATTCACGGCCGATAATTTCCGCGACTTCCATCCCGGCGGCAAACTGGGCGCGCAATTGTCCCGTGTTGGCGATCTGATGCACAAAGACGACGCCTTGCCTTTGGTTGGGGTGAACACCCCCATGAGCGACACCTTGCTGACCATCAGCCAAAAGGGGTTCGGCGTGGTTGGCGTATTGGATGACAATGGCTACCTTAGCGGCATCGTGACCGACGGGGATCTGCGTCGGCACATGGATGGATTGCTGGATCGCAAAGCCGGGCAGGTCATGACCGCCGCGCCCCGGACCATCGGTTCAAATTCTCTGGCCGAGGAAGCCGTCGCCGTGATGAATGAATACAAAATCACCTGCCTGTTTGTTGTCGACCCTGAAACGTCGGGCAACGTGGTCGGGATATTGCACATTCACGACTGTTTGCGCGCAGGCGTGGTGTGATCCTTGGTCGGGGCTGGTGATCTTTATTCGCGATTGGTGAATTTTGCCAAGGTCGGCCTGCCGCTGGCCGCACTGGCCCTGTTGTCGACCATGTTTCTGTTTTCGCGGGGCCAAAATAGCGACCAAACCATCCCGTATGCGGAACTCGAAGAAATCGCGCGCGACCAGTTGATCCTGGAACCCTATTATGCGGGCGTCGCGGACGATGGGTCCGAGGTTACGTTTTCCGCCCATAGCGCTGCGCCGGATGCGGATCAAAACAGCATTTTGAACGTCTCTGCGCTGCAATCAGAATTGCGCAGCACCGGGGGGGTGCAAACCATTATCCGCGCCGGGTCAGGGATGTTAAATTCTGACACCCAAATCGCCGAGCTAGAAGGTTTGGTGCGTCTGGACACGTCCAACGGATACAAAATGGAAACCCAAGGCATGACCGCCGATCTGGAAACAGGACGGTTTGAAACCCATGGGCGACTTGAAATTCGCGCGCCTTATGGCCAAGTGACTGCTGGTAAGTTGGTGATTGAAACCCCCGAAGGGTCGGACGGGCAGCAAATGGTTTTCAATGAAGGGGTGCGGCTGATATACTCCCCCCAAAATCAGGAATAGTATTGTGCATTTTATTCGTCATTCCATCGCCGCCGCATGTATTGTCATTGCCGGTTCGGCCATTGCTCAGGGCACACAGATCGCGCTGGGCGGGCTTAATGCCAATCCATCCGATCCTGTCGAGGTCAACGCCGACAGCCTGACCGTCAACCAAGATAACGGAACCGCCATTTTCACCGGAAATGTCGTGATCGGCCAAGGCAGCATGCGTCTGGCCGCCGCGCGCGTGCAGGTGCGATATTCAGACACCAACGGCGACATCACCCAATTGTTGGCAACGGGCGGCGTGACTTTGGTCACAGAAACCGAAGCCGCAGAAGCGGTCGAAGCCAATTATAATCTGGAAACCGGCATGCTGGTGCTCACTGGCAACGTTTTGTTGACCCAAGGGCCCAGCGCAATTTCCGCAGACCGCATGAACGTCAATTTGGAAACCGGCACCGCCCAAATGGAAGGCCGCGTGCGCACCGTCTTTGCCCAAGGGGACAATTGATGTCAGCGCCCGAATTAACAGTCACCCAGGGCAGCGCCGGGTTGCAGATTCGCAATCTTCGCAAAAGCTACCGCAAACGGCTTGTGATTCGGGATGTGAGCATGGATTTGGCCCGCGGCGAAGCTGTGGCGCTGCTTGGACCAAATGGATCCGGTAAAACCACCTGTTTCTATTCGATTGCCGGCCTAGTGACCCCCGAAGGCGGGCGCGTTTTCATCGACGGACAAGATGTCACAGCCCTGCCCATGTATCGGCGCGCCCGTCTGGGCATCGGCTATTTGCCGCAGGAAATGTCGATTTTCCGGGGTCTGTCAGTCGAAAACAACATCCTGTCGATCCTCGAAATTTCAGAGCCAGATCGCATGACCCGCCGGGAACGGCTAGAGGAATTGCTGTCAGAATTTTCCATCGAACACCTGCGCCGCGCGCCTGCGCTTGCGCTGTCTGGTGGGGAACGGCGGCGTGCTGAATTTGCCCGCTGTTTGGCCGCAAACCCCAATTATGTCTTGCTGGATGAACCTTTTGCCGGGGTTGATCCCGTTTCCGTCGGCGAAATTCGCCACCTCGTTGCGGACCTAAAATCGCGTGGGATCGGTGTGTTGATCACCGACCATAACGTGCGTGAAACATTGGAAATTGTCGATCGCGCCTATATCCTGCATGACGGTCAAATCCTCATGAGCGGCACCGCCGACGAGGTGGTTCAGGATGAAAACGTCCGTCGCGTTTATTTAGGTCAAGGTTTCAAGGTCGGTTGAATCCACATTGACAAACACACCCGATTCAGCGCCAAATGTAGGGGATGACGGATTGTGTTTTCCTTTGCCAGACGGACCGGGTGCTTGCACTCTGTTGTGGCACAACACCATCAGGAAACCGGCCGGCCATCAATCCGATTAGCTTGATCTACACGCCCTAATTCTAGGGCAGGTCAGGCATTTTCCAAACTTCAGGAGGAACGATGCGGTATCAAATCAGCGGCAAGCAAATCGACATTGGCGAAGCCCTACAGATTCATGTCAAAAATGAATTAGGCGATACACTCAATAAATATTCTGGCAGACCAACGGACGCGACGGTCATCTTTTCCAAGAGTGCCAATGAATTTGTTTGCGAGACCGTTGTTCACTTATCCACAGGGCTTACAACTCAGGCTCGTGCGCATGCCCATGAAATCTATGCAGCTTTTGATTCATCACTTGAAAAGATGGACAAGCAGCTGCGTCGATACAAGCGTAGGTTGAAGGATCACCACAAGGAACGTCAGCAACCGGTTGAACTTTCTGATGCGGGCTCGTATATCCTCGCCGCAACGGACCACGTCGAAGAGGTGGAACCAGAAAACGTAAGCGCCATGATCATCGCTGAGATGGAAGCCAAAATTCCGTCTATCTCCGTTGGAGAGGCCGTGATGCAAATGGAACTTTCGCATGCTCCGGTTCTGGTTTTTCGCAACGAGGGACACAGCGGAATCAATGTCGTGTATCGCCGCGAAGACGGCAATATAGGGTGGATTGATCCCAAAAAAGACGACCAATAGCCGCCCTTTGCGGTTGGGTTTAGGGACCCGGATACATGCAGTTAAATGAACTACTCAGCCCCGAGGGTATTAAACTCTTGGGGTTATCGAGCAGCAAAAAGCGTTTGTTCCATGAAATCGGCGATCTCGCCGAGGCTCAATTTGGGCTGGAACCTGCAAAAGTCATCGAAGCCTTGCTTGAACGCGAAAGCTTGGGTCCCACCGGTGTGGGCCATGGTGTGGCCCTGCCCCATGCCCGCCTGCACAATCTGGACGATGTCAAAGGCCTGTTTATCCGGTTGGAAAAGCCGCTGGATTTCGATGCCGTTGATCGTCAGCCCGTTGATCTGATTTTCGTTCTGCTGGCCCCAGAAAATTCTGGTGTCGAGCATCTAAAAGCGCTCGCTTTGGTGTCGCGCACCCTGCGTGAAAAAGCGATTTGTTCCAAATTGCGCGCCAATTCTGACGTCGCAACATTATATGCGATCCTGACGGATACGACGACGCACCAAGCGGCCTAATCCGCGGATAAAGCTGTGTTCTGGCAGGGCGTTAGGCCCGCCAGTCGTCGAACCCGAACATCATAAAATCACGCTGATAAACATCACGAATAGCCGCGTCTAAGTCGTCATTGTGGATTGATTCCAACGCATGCAGATGCGGATCGGTTTCAAAATCAGGTTTGGGCAGGTTGGGCAGCCCCACCATGTCCCCCAAAATCTGACAATCGCGCTCCAATGTCTCTTCTCTCATAATGAAATCCGGCGCGACAAATTCGGACATCCCACTTAGAATAGAGGCCTGGCTGGCCCAATTGGCATCAACCCGAATAGAGGTCTGACCCGCCAAATTCGCCTTTAGGAACCGCAAGAACCCCAAAAACGCTTCTTGGTGACGTGCCGTGTCATAGCCATCGCCGATTTTGCCCTTGGCATAAGGCAGCTTAAATTCACGACGCAATGTTTCGCGAATTTCGGTAAAGCTCCCTTTGTCGGTTGACAGAATCCTGTCACAAAATGCGGCATGTGCCCGAACCAGTGGATGACGCAGCACCGCAAAGCTGCGATGCCCGGTGTTTTTGCGTTTCCACTGACGCAGGGTTTTTTGGGTGAAACCTTGCTTCAAATCTGCTGGGTCAACCTGATCAATCGCAGCCATCCAGTTTTGAACCGCCAATTCAGGCCCAGATTTCAGCGGCATATACAAAAGGGGGCTTTGGGCGCAGGCAATATAGGTCGGAACCGCCGGGCCGCGACGGGGTTCAAAATTTGGCGTGCGCGCCAGATTAAACCGGTCCATTCGCGCCAAAGACTGGGCCATATCGTCAAAATTCGACACCTTATCCGACATAGGTGCCGGATTTTGTTTTTTCAGCTTTTTATCCAGATGTTCCAGCCGGTCATCGCATTCCAAAAACGCCGCAAGACCATTCATGATATCAACGTCTTGCAGATCTTCGTATGCGACATAAAACGCGGTCTGACCACTGCGTTGCAACGCATTCAATAGCCGCACCTGAAACGCCTGTAGCGCGGCCAGATGGGTTTCAAATTCGGCCGGTTCAAAGCTGACCTTCTCCGACTTCGCGTGTTTCACATTGGTCAGTTTCCACTGCCCCGTGGCCTGCGCGATTTTCCAGCTGACATAGCTTTCGACCGGGTTTCGGGTCAGAATAATTTTGGCGCAGCGCGGATCTGGCAGAACCACATCCAGAACACGCTGATCATGGTCGTTGAAAAACCGAAACCCGCCCAGCCCGTCGCTTTGTTCCTTGATCGCGTCAATCAGCACCTCTGGATCGGCCTGACGCAGCCCCAGCCGCACGCCAAGGATGTCATCGGTGTTGGGATAGCCGATGAAATGCGGATTAAACGCCTCTCCGTGACATTGCAGGCCATCAAACGCGTTTATGTTTGCTTCTAAGAAGTTCGACCCCGTCCGCATTTCTGCAAAGACGACGAAATAATCAAATCGGGACATTTATTTCACCAAGTAAGGTTTCCGGCGTTTGCCGCGATCCTGGTTCGGGGCACGATCCACTGGAAAGTCCCCCATCAGATAGGGGTGCATCCCCTGATTTTTGAGGTTCTGCAAGAATTGCCCAAACCCGGTCAGATCGACCATTTTGGGGGCTTCTGTCAGTTTGCTGGGGCTGCTGGCACCATGTTCGTCGATGATGCCTTGCAATGCCTCCATCGGGGCTTCGATAAATTCGGCCATGGTCCAGATGCGAATGCGGGCCTTGGCATAGGGCGATCGCAACGCGTAAAGATGATCGGCCTCGATTTTTTGCAGCTCTGCGGCTTCGACACGGATATCTGCGAAATTTTTGTTCGACTGAAACAGCGGCACAGCCCAAGCGCCAGAGATGACACTGATCCGAGCATTTGGATCCTTGGCGACATCCCAGGAAATATACTGACTGTCGCGCGGGCCAAATTGGAAACATTGGCGTTCGCCACGTGTGTTCCAGATCAGGTTGGTCAAAAACATCCGCGCATTATAGTCGCGCATTTGGACGGATTTGGACATCGCACCGGCATAGGTGTCGCCACGGCCGTCAAATTCAGCCCCCTCAGGGGCATATAGATGGCCATGCACACGGGCATTGGTTGCGCGGGCCAGCCAAGGTTCAAAATCCTCAAACAGTTCAGTGAACCCTTCAAAGATCGAATATTGCGAAGATGTCAGACCGTTCGCCCAGTATTCATCGGGGAACCGCCCCTGCATAAACAGACCTTTGCGCCCCAATGTGCGGCGTTCGACCGCTTTGGCAAAAATACGATCAATTTTACTGGGATTGGGTTCAGCGCCTTTCATCGCGCCCGCCGGGTCATTCAAAAACGTCTGATACAGCCGATCCGCATCTGGCCAGATTTTGCGCGCAACAAAGCAGTCAGACCGACGTAGCAATTGCAGATGATCATCATAGAAAATATGCGGTTTGCCCTGAAAATCGAACTTTGACAGGGTCAGCGACCGGCTCTCTACGTTTTGACCATAGAGCCGCACCAAGGTCTGAAAATAGCTTTCATCTGGGATCCACACCTTGCTGAAATAGCGGTCATACCGTTCGCGATCCGGGTCCTGCAAAATGGCCGACAATGTCTGACGGGTCAGGCACCACCATTGCGATCCCATATGCGGCACGATACCGGCGGGGATGTTGCGTTTGATTTTGAACCGGCGCTGTAGCGATACAAACCGGTCGAACAACCGTCGTTGGCTGCGCCATTTAAACGGGAAATAGAGCGTGAACCGTTCCTCGTCCAAACCGCCAACGGTCCATGGCACATCGGCTGTTGTTGCGCTTTCGATGAAGTCCGTGCGCGGGCGCGCCGCCAGGTATTTGATCAGCTCTTTGACTGGGCGCAGCGGCATACATGACCCGGATGCCAAATAAACGTGGCTGACATCATCAAAGGTTTTCAGCATCAGTTCCGACGCAGATTGCGACGCCGCAACAATGCCCCAGGCCCCCCATTCACATTTATGGCGACGGCTGAATTTAACGTCCTCTAGATTTGCCAACGCATTGCGAAACTTATCAAAAACAACACGCGACACTTTTTTGTCCACATGCACAACCACGGGACAGCCTGCATCATTCCAATGGCGGATCACCTGCTCTGCGCGATGCAGATCATTGTGAACCAACATGACGATGCCGACGCTCATGCCCAGTTTCCTTTGGACATGATCCCGAGGATTTCAAGCTGTCGCCAATTGATGTATTTTTCGCTCCACTTGCACCAGAAATCAGGGCTATCTGCCAGACCTTCGGCATAGGCGCGGTATTCTTTGCTGTTGGCATAATGCTGTTTACGCTTCAGCTCTTCTGCGGCTTTCTGATCGAAATTTGACAGGAATTTCGCATGTAGCAAAACTCCGGTCGCCATTTCGCCACCCCATTGATCATAGGTCAAATTCAACGACCGCGGCAGCAGCATATGTGTCGAACTTTCATAGGCGTAATGCCGGTTCCATTTCACCAACGGCGTTTTGTTCAATGCAGGCGCGCGCCAAGGTTCCTGATCAAAGAACATCCGCATCCGAGGACCGCCCTGAATCCACAGGTTTTGAAATTTCGGGTTTTGGTAGATCGAATAATTCCCGGCATCAAACCACGACAGAATTTCCATCGGGTTTTGCCCTGCCTGATAGGGAACCGCATCAATCGGACCTTTTGGATACATATCCAACAACATCGCCCCAAAGGACCGCACCGCCGAGGCATCCAACCAATCGGTCAACGCCTTTAGCGGGCGCGTATCACAGAACGGATATACAAAGAATTCGTCGGGATCGACCACCAGACACCAATGATCATGGCCATATTTCAACTGCAGCCAGTTCAGCCAATCCACCCCAAACCGGGCGCGTTTATAGCTGGCTTTGGTGGTCCATAGGGACACATCGGGCTGTTGGGACAGGTATTCGCGCGCGCCATCATCACTGTCATTATCGACCATAAAGAAATGACCGACACCCATGGCGCGGTAATATTCCAGAAAATACGGAAGCCGGATCATTTCGTTCCGAAATGTCGAAAAGACAAACGAATCCGACCGTTTGATCTGATTTGTACGATCAACAACAGACTTTAGTTCGTGCCGCTTTCTGAACGCACGAATCCGCCAGCGTTTACGACGCAATCGCAAGCGATATGTTTGACGAATGCCCAAATTCGATCCTTCACCACGCCGGAACCTACGTCCTGCCTACTCAAAAGCGCTTAACACTCTCTTTCCCTTTTGCCGGGAATTGTCACTTATTTCGAAACAATAAGGTTTCATGCCGCTGACGTAAACCATTGTGACCGTTCCAAGCCATTGAAATGTCAGCGCCACGCGCCCCGGGTCATCAGACCCAGCTCCTCTAGCTGTTCCCAGCCCTGATAGCGGACCGAATTTTCATACCACAATGTCGGATTGGCGATGATCCGGTCATAGTAATCATCATAACGTTCCGCATGGGTAAAATGCTGTCTGCGGCGTTTTTCTTCGTCCGATTTCTGAATGATTCCATCCAGAAATTTACTGTGTAAAAACACGCCTGTTGGTAAGTGTCGTCGATCATCAAATGCCGCGTTCAGGCGTCGTGGCAATGCGGTATGGGTTGAACTGACATAGGCAAACCGGCGGTTCCAACGCACCAGAGGAACCTTATGCAAATGGGGCGCGTGACCCGGTTTATCCTGAAAGAAGAGACGTTTACGCACGCCGCCCCGGATTGAAACGTTGCGATATTTCGGCAACATTTCCCAGGTGTAATTATCGACATCAAACCAGTTCAGAACCTCTGCTGGATCCTGACCGGGGTGATAGGGCGCTGTGCCAAGCGGACCTTGGGGATACATGTCCAGCATCATAGCCCCAAATGATGGCGCACCCCGCTGATCAAGCCACCGCGTCAAGACATCCAGAGGGCGATCATCCATATGTGGATAGATCAGTATTTCGTCCGCATCCGCCGTCAGGCACCAATGACGGGCACCATAGCGCATTTGCAACCATGTCAGCCAATCCACACCAAAACGCGAGTCTCGGTAAGAGGCATTTGTGGTCCAGACCGACACATCGGGCTGTTGGGTCAGGTATTCGGTTGTGCCATCGTCACTGGCATTGTCCACGATCAGGAAATGACGGATCCCCAGCTTGCGATAGTGGCTAAGGAAAAACGGCAGGCGCGCGGCTTCGTTGCGCATGGTTGAAAACAGCAACAGATCGTTTTTGCCGATCAGCTTGGTTCGTTGTTGAACCGGCGTCAGGGCGTGGCGCGACCGAAAACTGCGCCACAATAGCCGACGCCGACGCAGGCGCATGTCATAGGCGTCGACCAGACGCGACCGGCCCATTAGGGTTTACCGATCGTAATGGCCATTTTGGTGCCAGCGCCAAGCATCTGCGATCATATTCTCCAAGGTGGATCGTGTTGGCTTCCAGCCTAGCTCTTTGTCGGCACGCCGACTACCCGAGACAAGTGCGGTCGCATCCCCCGCCCGGCGTGCGCCTTCGATAATGGGAACCGGTTTGTTGGTCACAGACCCAGAATGATGCACCACTTCGCGCACCGAAAACCCGGTCCCCGTGCCCAGATTAAACGCACGGCTGCCTTTTTCGTCCTCTAGCCATTTCAGCCCCAGAACATGGGCATCCACCAGATCGCAAACATGCACATAATCACGGATACAGGTCCCGTCTGGCGTGTCGTAATCCGTGCCAAAAATGGTCAACGCGTCCCGTTTTCCCTCAATCGCGTCCAGCATCAGCGGGATCAAATGGGTTTCTGGCTGGTGGAATTCCCCCACTTCGCCATCCGGGTCAGCACCCGCCACGTTGAAATAACGGAAAATGACAGAGTTTAAGCCATGGGACGCGCGAAAGTTATCAAGGATGTCCTCAATCGCGCGTTTGGATGCGCCATAGGAATTGATCGGCATTTGGGTGCTGTTTTCATCCAACACCACGCCGTCTTGATCCCCGTAAGTGGCGCAAGTTGATGAAAACACAAAGTTTTTGCAGCCTGCCTCGGCGGCCGCTTCGATCAAATTCAGCGATCCGCCCACGTTGGAACGCCAGTATTTGCCGGGGTTTGACATGCTTTCGCCGACCAAAGACAGCGCCGCAAAATGCATCACAGCGACAGGTTTATGTTTGGCAAACACATCCCGCAGACGATCGCGATCTTGCAAATCGCCCTCTTCGAGGGGGCCAAATTTAACCGCATTCCGCCAACCGGTTTCAAAGTTATCAAACGTGACAGGGGTATAGCCCGCGCGGGCCAACGCTTTGCAGGCGTGCGACCCGATATAGCCCGCACCTCCCGTTACCAATACTGTTGTCATTTGCGACCTCGGTCTTATTGCGCGGCGTTTCGAAGGGCGACCATGCTCTCAAGATATTCAGAGAATTCTGGACCCAGATCGGGACGCGCCAGACCAAAGGCAACCGTCGCCTGCAGGAACCCCGCCTTGGTGCCGCAATCATAGCGCTGACCGGAAAAACGATAGCCAAAGACATCGCGGTCTTCGTTCATTTCCTGCGCAATTGCGTCGGTCAGCTGGATTTCATCCCCAGCCCCACGATCAATTTTATTCAGGTTCTGCATGATTTTTGGCGACAGGATATAACGACCGATCACCGCCAGGTTTGACGGCGCTTCGTCTGCGGGCGGCTTTTCGACCATCCCTTTGACCGACACGATGGTGCCCATGTCTTCTTTGACGTCGAGCATCCCATAAGAAGACGCCTTTTCACTGGGCACTTCCATGGCGGCAACCATGCTGCCACCGGTTTCTTCGTAGGCTTCGACCATTTGCTGCAAACAAGGTTTTTCGGCTGCGATCACATCGTCCGGCAGGATCACCGCAAACGGTTCATTGGCAACCAAACGGCGGGCGCACCATACGGCATGCCCCAATCCCAGCGCTTTGTGCTGACGGATATACGCGATGGCACCGCTATCCATGTTGGTGCTTTTCAGCGTCTCCAACAAATCCATTTTGCCCTTTTTGCGCAGGGTATTTTCCAGCTCGTTAGAGTGGTCAAAATAATCCTCTAGCGCGCCTTTGCCGCGAGACGTCACAAAGATAAATTCTTTGATCCCGGCGGCGCGCGCTTCGTCGATGGCATATTGGATCAATGGGCGATCAACCAAAGTCATGATTTCCTTGGGAACCGACTTGGTTGCGGGAAGAAAACGAGTCCCTAAGCCAGCCACCGGAAAGATTGCTTTGGTTACACGTCTCTTCATTTTAGGCCTCAAATTTTACATTATTAATCAGTGAATCTGCGATATGCGCCGTCACTACAGGTTGAATATGACAAAATCTTGGTGAAATCCAACCTAGACGCTCACAGTGTATATCAAACTAATGATAAATCGGCATTTTTGATGCAAGATCGCGACAATTCTACTCAATTAAGCTTCATTTCGCGCATCATTGCCTCAAGGCGCGGAACATCTTCGGGGTTGTTCAGTTCCCAGAACTGTCGCCCACGGGATTCGACCTCAACACAAAGCATATGAGAGCCGCGTTCCAAGAAACGTAATTGTTCCAGACCTTCCAGGCCTTCTAGGGGGCCTGCCGCCCAGCGGGGATAGGCCGCCAGCGCAGAGGGACGATAGGCATAGACCCCAACATGATGAAAAACCGGGGTTTCATCATCATCTTGATAGGTTTGACCTGTATAAGGGACAACCTCTTTGGAGAAATATAACGCGTTGTTATCTATCCCAAAAACCGCAGTTGTTCCACCAACACGACCCGCGCGCCGATCCTCTAGGAACCCGTTCAGCGCCCGCCCGTCACACCGCAAAACGGGTGTGGCCACTTCGGCCACGGGATTGTCGCGCAGACCATTGATCAGATCCTCAACAAACCAAGGCGGCGTCAGCGGGGCGTCACCTTGTAGATTGACCACGATGTCATAGCCGCCGCCCAACGCATCATAGGCTTCGGCCACCCGTTCGGTGCCATTGCGACATGATTCCGATGTCATGACAACTTCGGCACCAAAATCGGTCGCTGCGTCGGCAATGCGATCGTCATCCGTTGCCACCACAACCCGGTCCACGCCCTGCACCTGACAGGCCGCCTCCCAGGAACGTTGCACCAAACTGCGGGCCTGCCCATCCGCCCCGGTCAGATTGACCAAGGGCTTTCCGGGATAGCGTGTCGACGCAAATCGGGCGGGGATGACGATCAGCGATGACATCAGGCGGTTTTCAGATCAACGCCGGGCGCATAGGCGATAAAGAACGGATTGGCGAAATCCTCTTTGCCGTAGCGCAATGGGGTGTGGTCATCAAAACGCACGACATCGCCACCCGCCCCGATCAGAACCGCATGACCGGCCGCTGTGTCCCATTCCATGGTGCGGCCAACGCGCGGGTAAATGTCCGCTTCGCCTGTCGCGACCAGACAGAATTTCAACGAAGACCCGGCGCTGCGGCTGTCTTTGACGTTGTATTTGTTGATGTAATCTTCGGTTGCTTGGTCGCGGTGGGATTTGGACGCCACGATCATCAGCCCGTCATTGTCAGGTGTTGTAACGCTGATCGGCGTCTGTGTGCCGGGGGTCGCGTTGTCAAACGGGGCTTTCTCTTCGGATGTTTTGCCATCCGCATCGGTGATGAACAGGCGGCCTTTGGCGGGGGCGTAAACCACACCGCGGATCGGTGCGCCGTCAACCACATAGGCTATGTTCACAGTGAAATCGCCGCGACGGTGGATAAACTCTTTGGTACCGTCCAGCGGGTCCACGATCAAAAACGTGCTGGCGGACAGGGCGTGTGAATCAGATTGCTCTTCGGTGATCAGCGTTACATCCGGGAATGCCGCGCGCAGACCCTTGGAAATGATCGCATCCGCAGCCAGATCGGCCGCTGTGACCGGGCTGTCATCAGATTTGGACCGCACGTCGAAATCATCCGCTTCGTAAATTTCCATGATCTTGTCGCCAGCTTCCAATGCAAGGCGGCGCATTTCTTCTGTTAGTTTCTGAAAATCCATACTTCGTCTCCGATAAAATCAATTCACGGGTGTTTTTGTTGAAACACATGTTCGCGCCTCTTATGCTTTCGCTTAAAGAGATCAGCAAGAATTTCATGCGACAAAAGAAAATCGTCCTACAAAATACCCCGATGACAGGACCCCATTATGTTTGAGGCACGTTCACCCCAATCCGCGCATGGCACCGCCTTGGCGATGGTTGAGCTGATCTATCATTCGATTGTGCGCGAAATCCGCAAGGATCACCAAAACGCATTGATGGGTCTGATCATGAATATGATGCAGACCATTGTGTTTGTGATCGCGTTCTATTTTATGTTTTCGGTATTGGGCCTGCGGGGCGCCGCGATTAAGGGCGATTTCCTGCTCTATATTATGTCCGGGATTTTCCTGTTTCTGACCCACACCAAGGCAATGGGCGCTGTCGTCAAAGCCGAAGGTCCGGCATCCGCGATGATGAAACACGCGCCGATGAACACCATTGTGACCATCACAGCCGCGGCGGTGGGGTCGCTTTATATTCAGGTTCTGTCCTTGCTGACCGTGTTGTTTTTGTACCATGTCATCATGACCCCCGTCCTGATCGAAGAGCCGGTAAATGCCTTTGCTATGTTGCTGTTAGCGTGGTTTTCCGGCGTTGCAGTTGGCGTGATTTTCCTATCGCTCAAGCCATGGTTCCCCGGCTTTGTTCAGATCGCATCACAGATTTACGCCCGGGCCAATATGATCGCATCGGGCAAAATGTTTGTGGCCAACACAATGCCGCCCTATCTGATTTCTCTGTTTGACTGGAACCCATTGTTTCATTCCATCGATCAGGCGCGCGGCTTTACCTTTATCAATTACGACCCCCTGAATTCTACGGTCAGCTATCCCCTCATCCTGAGTTGCACGTTGATCATGCTGGGAATGATGGGCGAATTTTACACACGTAAATACGCATCGGTTAGCTGGACCGCTGGCAAATGATCCGCCGTTTTCTCTGGGCCTATTTGGTCATGATCGCGATGTCGGCACCCGCTTTGGTTTGGGCGCAATCCTTTCCGGCCCTTTATGACGTCACGGGCGTTGAGGCGGATGATCAGCTCAACATTCGCGCAGAGCCAAACGCCTCTGCCGCAATTTTGGGCATGCTGGGCCCGAACTTACGCGGGGTCGAAATCATCACCGCATCGGATGATGGGCGCTGGGGCATGATCAATGTGGGCGAACAATCCGGCTGGATCAATTTGCGATTCATGCAACGCTGGGAGCAAGGCGATTATGCCCTGACCCGGCGGCTGGCCTGTCACGGAACCGAACCGTTTTGGAGCTTTGATCTGGTCCAAGGAGGCCAGAGCGTGATGCAATCCATGGACGGCATTGGGCAGATCTACACCACCGGCTTGATGATTACGGCACGCGGTTTCACCGGTTCCCATGCCATTCAGGGATCAGATAAGGCCGGTGAATTTACCGCCATGATCCACAATCGCAGCTGTCGCGATGGCATGTCCGACCAAAACTTTGGGCTGGAAATCGGAATATTGACCACGGGATCAGGCGAAACCGAAATGCTGTCAGGCTGTTGTTCACTGCTTGGAAACTGACCGGTTTCGCATCGGTGATTCCGGCCCGGTTTGGTTAAAATTTCCTTTAAAAAATTGAACGGCCAGGGGTGTTAGCGCACCCAATATGGGTGATCTGTGCAAAACAAGCGTTTCAATTGCAATTTTGCCGCTGTTTGCCCCTCGTAACCGTTGCAGGTCGCCTTTGTGATCCCTATATAGCGCTGTGATCCGCGATGGACCATTCCATCGCATCTAATCGTTAATACACGGGCGTGGGTGCCAGTTAGGGTCCGCGCCTACTCACATCGCCTAATCTAAAGAGGGATTTGAAAATGGGAAAAGTCATCGGGATTGACCTCGGGACCACCAACTCTTGCGTAGCTATCATGGATGGCTCACAGCCGCGCGTTATCGAAAACGCAGAAGGCGCACGCACAACACCATCTATCGTTGCGTTCACAGATGACGAACGTCTGGTCGGCCAGCCCGCCAAACGCCAAGCTGTGACCAACCCTGAAAACACCATCTTTGGTGTGAAACGTCTGGTTGGCCGTCGCAATGACGACAAACATCTGGCCAAAGACAAAAAGAACCTGCCATTCGAAATCGTCGACGGCGGCAATGGCGATGCATGGGTTCAAGCCAAGGGCGAAACCTATTCCCCGGCTCAGATTTCTGCCTTTATCCTGGGCAAAATGAAAGAAACCGCAGAATCCTATTTGGGCGAAGAAGTGACCCAAGCTGTGATCACGGTTCCTGCTTACTTTAACGACGCTCAGCGTCAGGCGACCAAAGACGCCGGTAAAATTGCCGGCCTCGAAGTGCTGCGCATCATCAACGAGCCGACCGCGGCCGCGCTGGCCTATGGTCTGGACAAGCAAGAAACCAAAACCATCGTCGTTTATGACCTTGGTGGCGGTACATTCGACGTCACGGTTCTGGAAATCGACGACGGCCTGTTCGAAGTGAAATCCACCAACGGGGACACATTCCTGGGCGGTGAAGACTTTGACATGCGCATCGTCAACTATCTGGCCGACCAGTTCAAAAAAGAGAACGGCGTTGACCTGACCAAAGACAAAATGGCCCTGCAGCGTCTGAAAGAAGCCGCTGAAAAAGCCAAGATCGAACTGTCCAGCGCACAGCAAACAGAAATCAACCAACCGTTTATTTCCATGGGGCCCGATGGCGCGCCATTGCACATGGTTATGAAACTGACACGTGCCAAACTGGAAAGCCTGGTCAACGACCTGATCAAAGCGTCCATGAAGCCTTGCCAAGCTGCGTTGAAAGATGCCGGCCTGTCCACCAGCGATATCGATGAAATCGTTCTGGTTGGTGGTATGACACGGATGCCAAAGGTGATCGAAGACGTCACCAAATTCTTTGGCCAAGAGCCCCACAAAGGCGTGAACCCGGACGAAGTTGTTGCGCTGGGCGCCGCCATTCAGGCCGGTGTTCTACAGGGCGACGTCAAAGACGTGGTTCTGCTGGACGTGACACCATTGTCGCTGGGTATCGAAACATTGGGCGGTGTTTTCACACGTCTGATCGATCGCAACACAACCATCCCAACGAAAAAGTCCCAGACTTTCTCAACCGCGGAAGACAACCAAAACGCCGTGACATTGCGCGTGTTCCAAGGGGAACGTGAAATGGCCGCTGACAACAAAATGTTGGGCCAATTCAACCTGGAAGAAATTCCACCAGCGCCACGCGGCATGCCACAGATCGAAGTCACGTTCGACATCGACGCCAACGGTATCGTGTCTGTTGCGGCCAAAGACAAAGGCACCAACAAAGAGCAATCGATCACCATCCAAGCCTCTGGCGGTCTGTCCGATGATGACATCGAACAAATGGTCAAAGACGCCGAAGCCAACGCTGAGGCCGATAAAGAGCGCAAAGAAATGGTCGAGGCGCGCAACCAAGCTGAGAGCCTGATCCATTCGACTGAAAAGTCCATGGAAGAGCACAAAGACAAGGTTGACCCAACCACGATCGAAGTGATCGAACTGGCCATTGCCGCGCTGAAAGACGATCTGGAAGGCGACGCAACCGCCGAGAAGATCCGCGCAGGTGTTCAGAACGTGACCGAGTCGGCCATGAAACTGGGCGAAGCGATCTATAAGGCGCAAGCCGAAGAAGCCGGTGAAGAAACCGAGCATGACGATGGCCCAGCCGCTATGGATGACGACATCGTTGACGCTGACTTCGAAGATCTGGACGGCGACAAACGTTCGTAATCCGCCTGAAACTATGGGGCCGGTCCTATTCATGGGGCCGGTCTCTCTATTCCCAAAAGGGAGATTTCCATGGCGAAACGCGATTTTTACGACGTATTAGGCGTCGCTAAGGGCGCAAGTGCGGATGAGATCAAGAAAGCCTATCGCGGCAAAGCGAAAGAGCTGCATCCTGATCGAAACGCCGACAACCCCAAAGCCGAAGATCAGTTCAAAGAAGCCAACGAAGCCTATGAGATCCTGAAGGATGCCGAAAAGAAGGCAGCCTATGACCGCTATGGCCATGCAGCCTTCGAAGGTGGCATGGGCGGCGGCGGGCGTCCCGGCGGTGGTGGTCAGGGCGATTTTGCGTCGGCATTTTCGGATGTGTTTGACGACCTGTTTGGTGACTTCATGGGCGGTCGCGGCGGCGGTCAGGGTGGTGGACGCCCACGTGCGTCGCGCGGCAGTGATCTGCGCTACAACCTGCGGATTTCACTCGAAGACGCCTTTGGGGGAATGCACAAAACCATCAATGTCCCGACATCTGTGGGCTGTGATACCTGCAGCGGCACGGGCGCCGAAGGTGGTGCTGAACCGCAAACCTGCCCCACATGTTCCGGCATGGGCAAGGTGCGCGCGCAGCAGGGTTTCTTTACGGTGGAACGCACCTGTCCGACCTGTAACGGCATGGGCCAGACCATCAAAAACCCATGCGGCAATTGCCACGGTCAGGGTCGCGTCCAAAAGGACCGGTCGCTGTCTGTGAACATTCCTGCAGGTGTTGAAACCGGCACACGTATTCGTCTGGCAGGCGAAGGCGAAGCCGGGATGCGCGGTGGTCCGTCCGGCGATCTCTACATCTTTATTGAGGTGGATGATCATGACCTGTTCCAGCGTGATGGGCAGCAATTGTTCTGTCGCGTCCCTGTTTCCATGGCCACAGCGGCCTTGGGTGGTGACATCGAAGTGCCCACCATTGATGGCGGTCGCTCACGCGTGAAAATCCCCGCAGGAAGCCAGTCTGGCCGTCAAATGCGCCTGCGTTCCAAAGGCATGCCAGGTCTGCGTGGCGGTGCCGCTGGGGATATGTTCATCGAATTGGCCGTGGAAACACCGGTCAATCTGTCCTCCAAGCAGAAAGAATTGTTGCGCGAATTTGACAAGCTGGGTGAAGAAAATAACCCCCATTCGTCAAAGTTCTTTTCAGCAGTCAAAAGCTTTTGGGACGGGATGAAGGGCTAAATCCTTACCGATCCAATGTCAAAGCGCCCCTATTTTGGGGCGCTTTTTGATTCTGCATTAAGGTTTGTTAACCAATCCGAAAGCGAATCGACAGCAAGATGGACCCATGTCCAAGCTGCGCCACATGGCAGAAATGCCTCTGCCCCTTTTTGCCGCTGATCCCGCAGATCAGGACGTCCAGATCGTGCCAGCCATTCCACAGGGCGCACGTCTGCCTTCTTATATTAAGGATCATCGCAAACGCCTGCGCGCCCGGTTTAACGATGGCGGCGCGGATGCAATGCCCGACTATGAATTGCTGGAACTGGTCCTGTTCCGCGCCATTCCCCGCCAGGATGTCAAACCAATTGCCCGCGCCCTGATCGACGCCTTTGGTGACTTCAATCGTGTGCTCTCTGCCCCCGCCGCGCGCCTGTCTGAGGTTAAAGGCATCGGTGACGCCGTGATTACCGAACTCAAAATTATCGAGGCGGCCACCCACCGTATGGCCCGCGCGCGTGTCATTCAGCGCCCCGTATTGTCCAGCTGGGATTCACTGTTGGACTATTGCCACACGATCATGGCCCACCGCGATACCGAACAATTCCGTGTTCTGTTTCTGGACCGTAAAAACACATTGATCGAAGACGAAGCCCAAGGCACCGGAACCGTTGATCATGTGCCGGTTTATCCCCGCGAAATCATGAAACGGGCGCTGGAATTAAACGCATCCGCAATCATTTTGGTGCACAACCACCCCTCAGGGGACCCAACACCGTCCCCCGAAGACATCGCCATGACCAAACAAGTGGAACAAGCGGCACGCGCATTATCACTGACGCTGCATGATCATCTGATTATCGGCAAATCACGCGAAATCAGTTTTCGCGCTGAAGGGTTGCTTTAGGAAGCCAGCTAAGGCTCAACCCACAATTCGACCCGACGGTTCATCTGTCGGCCCCATTCGGACGTGTCACAGCCCATTGGCATCGCTTCGCCAAAGGCATCTGTGCCCAGTTCGACATTCAATGGGATGTGATCGCCCAGTGCGGCGATCACTTCGCGACGGACGGCATCGGCACGGGCGCTGGACAGGTCGCGATTGGCGGCGGCCGGGCCCCGTCCATCGCTGAAACCAACAAAGATCAGCTCTTGGTCTTCGTATTCACCGTCACGGATCGCTTTGGCCAGCAATTGAACATTGGAACGCGACAGCGCCGTCAAACGCGTCGATCCAACCTCAAACCGGAACGTGGTCGCCACCCGTTCACGCGGCCCCAGCAAACGCACCATACGTTGCAATTCAGTCAGCGGAATATCCGGGCCTGCGGTTTCGATAGCGGCGGCAAATCGCGCGCCTTGGGCGTCAATTGGGATCGTCATGTGACCCTGATCCACAAATCCAGCACGCCGGATGATCAATTGCGCATCCGCCGATCTGAGCCAGGCCAAAAACCGCGTCGCCATCGGCGGCAAACGTCTGGCAGGCAGATACAAAAACAACGGCTGCGTCAGGGGATAATCCCCGGTCATCAACGTGACGCGACTGGGTGTGGATTGACGACCGCATTCCCCAACCAGCGCCATCGGCGAGGACGACCCAAACGCTTTGGAATGGGCAATGCCCAGCGCCCGCACATCCCGCGACACCGCATCAACAAGCGTCTGAACACTGTTATGTCGTTGAATATCCGTCGTCATTTCCGCGCCGGTTGATCGAAAAACCAAGTCTTCGAACCCCTGCGCCAAACCGTTTTGCGCATCTGGCAGGTGCAGCTTAATTGGCAAATCGACGCCGCCCAATTCAGACCACCGCGTGATTTCGCCAGTGAAAACGCGCGCCAAATCTTCGGGGTCGATGGATGTCACGGGCTGCGACAACGATGTGATGGGCACGATCCCATCCATCGCCAGAATGCGGGCTTGTCGCGCGGATCCCAAAGTTCCGAGGCCGACTTCACGCGCGAGATCTGCCTCTTGGTCGCGAATTTCACGAATCGCCATGACGATATCGGCTTCGTGGGCCAGCAGGTCGGCAAAACCTTCGTTTGTTGTGGTGCTGCGAAACAGAAATTTTGCAGCTATGTCCATGTCGCTATCCGTCAGATCATAGGCGAAATGGCTGGCATCAATTTCATGCCGTTGGATCAACAGCCGTTCGTTGCGCGCAAATCCTTCGATCAGAGCGGGCAGTAATATTTCGGCAATACGTGTGGACCCAGACAGGCGCAGAACCGGAAGACCGTCCGGGTCAGGGCAATCCGCCCCTGCACAGGTGACGCGGGCGAAATCAACGGTGACTTCGCCGTGTTCTGTTTCGAGGCGCAGATAGGTCCCATCAAATCCAAGCACGTCCCCCGAGAGTTCAAACCCACCGTCAGCGGATATCGTAACGGGGTCTGCCCAAACGGTGGTCGCACAAATGAAAAGTGCGGCGAAAATCGCCGCACCGTTATGGATCAGTCGAAGGAACCGTTCACATACGCGCGTCATCTTGCGGCTAGTGTTAAGTCCTGAAACATATTTTTCAACACCAGAAAGTCACCCACAGCATCACAATCGGGCATTGTGAGCGTTAAATCGAGCGCTTCGGTCAAAGAGCCCGGTGAAATCTGTAAACTTTGGGCCGAAATTTGGCGACCGCAATTGCCTGCGGTAATTTCCGCTTCGGCGGACAGCGCAATCGACCCGTCGCGCGATGCGGTACCGCTGGGAAAGGTGTAAACCTCGGCCAATAGCGGGGCTTCTATGTGGTCAGCGCCCAATCGCACCATAAATCCTGTTGTGCCATCAGTCGTCCCGGTGGCGGCATTCCAGATGTGGCCGTCCTGACCGTAATCAGCGCCAAATTCGCGGGCATGGATTTGCAACCCTGATTGCCCCTGCCATTGCAGAACCGCACGGTCATACATCGCCAGTTCAGGCACAGTCACAGTCGACAAACCGCCACTGCCATTTTCGAAAGCGGCAATAAAGATCGCTGTTTCTGCCAGTGCCGGCACTTGAACATCTGCAATGCCGGACGCATCCGTCAATGTGGTGAACATCATGCCCTGGTGATGGATGGTAACCCGCGCAACTGGGGCACAGGGCGCCGTCACAGACAGGTCAACCATCGCCATTGGGGCAATTGTTGCTGACATGGTCACTTCGCATTCAGGTGATGTGGCAATGCCCGCATCAGCCGAATGAGGCAATAAATCAGCCAAACCCTGATCATCCAGCGCCGCAGCCAGATGAATCGGTTCTGCTGGCATCACGGGCGCCGTGTCTTGAATAGGGAGCGATCCAACCATCGCCATTTCAGCTGGCGGCTGGATGTCAGCGGGTCCAATGCCGGACGGATTTGCATTTGCGATCGGGGTCACGTCTTGGGTTGTTGTGGTGTCATCAGACGCAAACCGCGATGCAAGCGCATCGCCGTTCTGCATGACGAACCCAATTCCAAGAGCCACCGCAAAGGTGCCACCTAAGGTCACAATTTTTCTAACTCGGGACATGACTGCCTCCACTCCATAACGGATTTGGAAACAATCTGACCCTCAAAGGTGGCCCAAGAAGGGCCGACCTAAGGATTCATTCTGTCAGAAATCGGGCAGCGTTTACGCCAATTTACCATGGCAATGTTTGAATTTCTTGCCCGAACCACAGGGACAATCGTCATTGCGGCCTGGGTTTCCCCATGTTTTGGGGTCATCTTCGACAAAGCCCGGACGCGCGCCTTCTTTGGCGGCTGGGACCTGCCCTGCGGATTTAGCACCCTCTGCCAATTGTTTCTGTTGCGCGGTGATTTGCGCAATCATGGCTTGCTGCTCTTCTTGGGTCATTGGGCGAATCTGGCCCAGTTTTTCGGTCACATCAGACCGCAACCCATCCAGCAGGCCTTCGAACAATTGGAACGCTTCGGTTTTGTATTCGTTCAACGGATCACGCTGCGCATAGCCACGGAACCCAACCACAGACCGCAGATGTTCCAGCGTCAGCAAATGTTCACGCCATTTGCCATCGATGGTTTGCAGCAAAATCTGTTTTTCGATGCCCAACATGGTTTCACGACCAAATGTTTCGGTCTTTTCGTCCATGTATTTATCCGACGCCGCTTCCAGTCGCTCTTGGATAATCTCGTCATCGACGCCCTCTTCTTCGGCCCACGCCATGACGGGTTCGTCGATGTTCAGATGCTTGATCACATCCGCATAGAACCCTTTCATGTCCCACTGATCCGCATAGGTTTTGGGGGGCATATAGGTGTCGATCAAATCTTCGATAACTTCGTGACGCATGTCTTTGGTGATCTCGGAAACGTCCTGACTTTCCATGATTTCACGACGCTGAGAAAAGATCACCTTACGTTGATCATTCATCACGTCGTCAAATTTCAGAAGCTGTTTACGAATGTCAAAGTTGCGCCCTTCGACCTTGGCTTGTGCGCGTTCCAGCGACCGATTCACCCAAGGATGCACAATCGCTTCGCCTTCTTTCATGCCAAGGCTGCTCAGAACTTTGTCCAGACGTTCCGACCCAAAAATCCGCATCAGATCATCATCCAAAGACAGGAAGAAGCTGGACCGACCCGGATCCCCCTGACGGCCAGAACGACCGCGCAGCTGGTTATCAATCCGGCGGCTTTCGTGGCGTTCTGTGGCCAGAACATACAGGCCACCTGCCTCTTTGACGGCCTCTTCGTCGGCTGCGTGGCCTTCTTCGATCCGGGTACGGATCACCGCATGATCCCCATCAGGTTCGGCAGCGATGGCTTCCATGACCTTAAATTCGACGTTACCGCCCAACTTAATGTCGGTCCCACGCCCGGCCATGTTTGTGGCAATCGTCACCGCACCCAGTTTCCCGGCATCGGCCACGATCTGGGCCTCTTGTTCGTGCTGGCGTGCATTCAAAACGTTGTGCTTGATATCCGCCGATGTCAGCAACTGGGACAGCATTTCGGATTTTTCAATCGATGTGGTCCCAACCAGAACCGGCTGGCCCTTTTCGTTGGCTTCTTTGATGGATTTCACAACGCCGTCGAATTTTTCCTTGGCGGTGCGGAACACCTGATCATGGTCATCAATACGTGCAACAGGACGGTTTGTCGGCACTTCGACCACGCCCAGTTTATAGATATCGTCAAATTCTTCGGCTTCGGTCAACGCGGTGCCGGTCATGCCGGACAATTTGTTATAAAGCCGGAAATAGTTCTGGAATGTCACACTGGCCAATGTGACGTTTTCCGCCTGAATGGCGCAGTTTTCTTTGGCTTCGATCGCTTGGTGCAGGCCATCGGACAACCGCCGACCTGACATCATCCGACCGGTAAATTCGTCGATCAGCACCACTTCGTTGTTGCGAACGATGTAGTCCTTGTCCTTGGTAAACAATTTATGCGCCCGCAAGCCCTGGTTGATGTGATGCACCAGGGTTGTGCTTTCGGGGTCGTACAATGTCTGACCCTCAGGCAACAAACCAGCCGACGACAAACGCCGTTCCAGAAAATCATTGCCTTCATCGGTAAAGGTCACCGACCGGGATTTTTCGTCCAGCTCAAAATGTTCGTCCAACACTTCGGGGATGATCAGATCGATGGTTTTATAGAGTTCTGACCGATCCTGCGCCGGGCCGGAAATAATCAACGGTGTCCGGGCTTCGTCAATCAGGATCGAATCAACTTCGTCCACAATCGCAAAATTATGTTCGCGCTGAGACATCTGGCTCAGTTCAGATTTCATATTATCGCGCAGATAATCAAAACCCAGTTCGTTATTGGTCGCATAGGTGATGTCGCAGGCATACGCCGCACGTTTTTCATCATCGGGCTGTTGGGGGTAGACCACTCCCGTCGTCATCCCCAGCGCCGTAAACACCTGCGCCATCCATTCCGCGTCGCGCCGCGCAAGGTAATCATTGACCGTCACCACATGCACGCCTTTGCCGGTCAGCGCATTCAGATAGGCCGGGAATGTCGCAACCAGCGTTTTCCCTTCGCCGGTCTTCATTTCCGAAATGTTGCCCTGATGCAGGAAAATCCCACCCATCAGCTGCACATCATGGGCCCGCAGCCCCAGCGCACGCCGCGCCGCTTCGCGGCAATTGGCAAAGGCTTCGGGCAGCATCGCATCCAAACTTTCGCCGCTCATCGCCCGTGTGGCCAGCGCTTCGGTTTTGTCTTTCAGCTCAACATCCGATAATTTTTCGAATTCTGGCTCCAGCGCGTTGATCTTTGCGACCAATGGACGGGTTGCCTTGATCAAGCGATCATTCGGTGTGCCAAAGACCTTTTTGGCAATCGTTCCTAAACCCAGCATCTTTTCTCCGCGCTGCTTAGCAGCCTGTCTGACATCAAAGTGTGAGGAGGCTGGTTGTGCCTTTGGCACGCGCCCCCTAAAACAAGGGCCAAGACCGGTCTCCTTCGAGCCTTTAAGCGATGTAAGGGGCCGTTATCACAGTGTCAACGCCACGCGCCCATGCGCGCCGGAAAGGAACTTGTATTTATGGGACTTCACACAAAATTGCTTGCAAGTGCGGCGATTGCGCTGACTTTGGTTGGCCCCGCTCACGCCCAGGACGCCACAGGTGCAAATGCTGCAACCGTTGTTGCCACCGTAAATGGAACAGACATTACGCTGGGTGAATTGATCATCGCGCGGGCGCAATTGCCCCAGCAATATCAATCCCTGCCGGATGACGTGCTGTTTGACGGCCTGCTGGATCAACTGATCCAACAGCAATTGCTGGCAGATTCGCTGACAACCACACCGACACGGGTTGATTATGCGCTGGCCAACGAAGAGCGCAGCCTGAAAGCAGGCGAAGTGATCAACGATCTGAACCAGACCGCGGTCACACAAGAAGCCGTTGAAACAGCTTATGCGGAAATGTTCGCCGATTTCGATGCGGAAACCGAATATAACGCGTCCCACATTCTGGTCGAAACCGAAGAAGAAGCTGCCACGATCAAGCTAGAGATCGAAGCCGGTGCGGACTTTGCCCAAATGGCCATGGAAAAATCCACCGGCCCATCTGGCCCGTCCGGGGGTGAATTGGGCTGGTTTGGCGCTGGCATGATGGTTCCCGCATTCGAAGAGGCCGTCATGGCAATGGAAGCGGGTGACGTTTCTGACCCCGTTCAGACCCAATTTGGATGGCACATCGTTACATTGAACGAAACCCGCCTGAAAGAAGCACCCGCACTAGAAGAAGTGTACCGCGAATTGGAAGCAAAAGTTCAAGAAGAAGCCATCGATGCAAGGCTTGAAGATTTGACCAATTTGGCAATCATTGAGCGCCCTGAATTGGGTGATTTCGACCCAACAATCCTGCAAAATCTCGACCTGCTTGAGGAATAAACCATGAAGACCTCGCCGCTCGCGCCTGAAAGTTTTCCTAACCTTCCTGCGATTGGCGGGGTTCGTTTTTCCAGCATAGCTGCCGGGATTAAATACCAAGATCGCGCCGATGTTATGTTGGCCGAAATTGCCGAAGGCAGCGCGATTGCCGGGGTGTTTACCCGGTCCGCCACCCGATCCGCCGCTGTGTTGGATTGTCAGGCCAAAATCGGTCTGCCCGGCGCCGGTGCCGGCGCGATTCTGGTCAATTCAGGCAATGCCAACGCCTTTACCGGGCGCAATGGTCAAAACGCCGTCAAACAATTGACCCATGCGGTTTCAACCACTTTGAACATCGAAGAGGCCCGCGTTTTTACCGCGTCAACCGGTGTGATTGGTGAACCTTTGCCTTTTGATAAAATCACGGAAAAACTGGATGAGCTTCAGGCTGGCCTGTCAGGCGGTTCAATAAAAGAAGCAGCCGAGGCCATTCGGACCACGGACACATTTGCCAAGGGCGCCGGAAAAACCATCACCATCGATGGTAAATCCGTCAACATTTCTGGTTTTGCCAAAGGATCCGGCATGATCGCCCCGGATATGGCGACCATGTTGGTCTATATTTTTACCGATGCCAAAATTTCCCAAACTGCATTGCAAAGCATCCTAAAGGCGCAGTGCGATCTGACCTTTAATTGCATCACGGTGGACAGCGACACCTCAACCTCTGACAGCTTGATGATGGCCGCAACGGGGACCTCTGGCGTGGATGTTTCTGACAGCGTCACATTCAACGATGCCCTGCACGAAGTGATGCTGGATTTGGCCCACCAAGTGGTTCGCGACGGCGAAGGGGCCACCAAATTCGTAGAAGTCCGCGTTTCGGGTGCGGCCACCAATGATGACGCGCACAAAGTCGCGCTTGCGATTGCCAATTCGCCACTGGTTAAGACGGCCATCGCAGGCCAAGACCCCAATTGGGGCCGTGTGGTTATGGCCGTCGGCAAATCCGGCGCCCAAGCGGACCGGGACCGTCTGACCATCCATTTTGGCGATATTCTGGTTGCTGAAAATGGATGGGTGTCGCCCAAATACAAAGAAGAAGACGCCGCCGCCTATATGCAAAACCAGGATCTGGTGATCAGCACGGATTTGGGCATCGCAGGTGGCATGGCAACGGTTTGGACATGCGATTTAACCCACGGATACATCGAAATTAACGCAGATTACCGGTCGTGAAGATCGTTTTGGTATCCGCTGTTGCGTTGATTGACGTGGATGGACGTGTGTTGCTCGGACAACGTCCCGCAGGCAAAAGCATGGCCGGATTATGGGAATTCCCCGGTGGCAAAGTCGAACCCGGAGAAAGCCCAGAACAGGCGCTGATCCGCGAGTTGGAAGAAGAGCTGGGCATTGATACTTGGGAAAGCTGCCTTGCGCCGTTGACCTTTGCCAGCCACGCCTATGAGGACTTTCATTTGTTAATGCCGGTCTTTGCCTGCCGAAAATGGAACGGCGTGCCACAATCGCGTGAAGGCCAGGCCTTAAAATGGGTTAAGGCGTCGGAATTGCGGGATTATCCGATGCCACCGGCGGATATTCCACTGATCCCAATCCTTCGTGATTGGTTGTGATCGGTCTGGTTAATGAAATCATAGGTATTTGAAACTATATTGTTGCTGTAGGCCCAATTTTCCGGCAACTTTCGAACCCAATAGGGGGAGGTCACAAATGCTAGCAACGATTTTGGTGAGCAGCTGTATTTCAGTTCAAGGAACGATCGCGCGTAAATTTGCAGATGGCAAAGTTTCGGTGCGTGTCGGAAGCCAGACTTTCACTGGTTTTCCGGTCAAAACCATCCATTAAACCGCGTTTTACGAACAACACTCAGTTCAAATCACATGGTTAAAATGAAAAGGACGACCCGTTTGGGCCGTCCTTTTTTGTTTCGATAATCGGCGTGACCTTTAGAGGTTCCGCTCGACCTCTTCGCGTTCAAAGATTTCGATCACGTCATTTGGACGGATATCATCGTAGGATTCAAACGCCATGCCGCATTCCTGACCGGACTGCACTTCGGCCACTTCGTCTTTGAAACGTTTCAAAGTTTTCAGCGTGCCTTCGTGGATCACAACGTTGTCGCGCAGCAAACGCACGCCGGCAGAACGACGGGCTACGCCTTCTGTGACGATACAACCTGCAACTTTGCCGATGCCGGTCACTTTGAACACTTCTTTGATATTCGCATATCCGATGAAGTTTTCGCGGATTTCGGCGGACAACAGACCAGAGGCCGCGGCTTTCACATCGTCGACCAGATCGTAGATCACCGAATAATACCGGATTTCCACGCCCTTTTGGTTGGCAGAGTTCCGCGCGGGCGAATTGGCACGCACGTTAAAGCCAAACACAGGGGCGCCGGATGCTTCGGCCAGCCCAACGTCACTTTCGGTAATCGCGCCCACACCGGAATGCAGAACCCGAACCCGAACTTCGTCATTGCCGATTTTTTCCATCGCCTGAACGATCGCTTCTGCGGACCCTTGCACGTCAGCTTTGACCACAACGGGCAATTCTGACACGTTTTCGTCTGCTTTGGCGGTCGCCATCAGCTGTTCAAGGGTTGTCGCAGCGCCAGCGGCGGCACGTTTATCCTTGGCAGCATTTGCACGATATTCGGCGATCTCACGCGCCTGAGCTTCGCTCTCAACCACGTTCAGAACGTCGCCCGCTTCGGGTGTGCCGTTCAGGCCGAGTACCTCAACAGGAACCGACGGACCGGCCTCTTTGACGCGGTCACCTTTGTCGTCAACCAGCGCACGGACCTTACCGTATTGTTCGCCGACAACAAAAATGTCGCCCTGTTTCAGCGTCCCGTTTTGGACCAGAACCGTGGCAACAGGACCGCGACCCACATCAAGCTGGGCCTCGATCACCGCACCAGAAGCCGCCCGATTTGGGTTGGCTTTCAGTTCAAGGATTTCGGACTGAAGCGCAATCGCTTCGAGCAATTCATCCAGACCCTGACCAGAAATCGCAGACACTTCAACGTCTTGTGTTTCACCAGACATTTTTTCAACGATCACTTCGTGTTGAAGCAGATCTGTCCGCACCTTGTCAGGATTGGCTTCTGGTTTATCACATTTGTTGATCGCAACGATCATGGGCACTTCGGCCGCCTTGGCGTGGGCAATCGCTTCGATTGTTTGCGGCATAACCGCATCATCCGCTGCAACCACCAGAACCACGATATCCGTAACCTGCGCACCACGTGACCGCATCGACGTAAACGCCGCGTGACCCGGAGTATCAAGGAAGCTCAGCACGGTGCCGGATTCTGTCGTGACCTGATAGGCCCCGATATGCTGCGTAATCCCACCGGCTTCGCCAGCGGTCACACGTGCATTTCGGATCGCATCCAGAATGGATGTTTTACCGTGGTCAACGTGACCCATGATCGTAATGACCGGAGGCCGCGAGATCAGGTCTTCTTCTTTGTCTTCGATGGTATCGATCACGTCTTCGACGTCAGCATCCGAAACCCGAACCACTTTGTGGCCGAACTCTTCGATCACCAATTCCGCCGTATCCGCGTCAATGGTTTGCGTCTGCGTCGCCATAATCCCGTTTTGCATCAGGGATTTAACAACATCTGCAACACGTTCGGCCATCCGGTTGGCCAATTCACCTACGGTGATGGCTTCGGGCAACTGAACGTCACGGATAACCTTTTCGCGTTCAACAGTGCCACCCATGGCTTTTTGCCGGGCGCGTTCCTGTTTCCGCTTCATCGCAGCCATAGATTTCTGACGGCCGCCCGCATTGCCAGACAGCGCCTGGTTCAGCGTCAGCTTGCCAGAACGGCGCGCATCATCGTTGCTTTTCTTGTTGCGGTTTTGACGGTCATCACCCCGATTGTCGCGTTCGTTGCGACGTGGCGTTGCAGCAGGTGACCGGAAATTCGGGGACCGCTCTTCGCCAGCTTTCGGTGCAGCCGCAGCAGCAGGCGCAGCTTTGGGGGCAGCCGCCGCTTTACGCGCCGCTTCTGCCTCTTCTTGCTTCTTGCGCTCTTCAGCTTCCGCTTTGGCCTTGGCGCGTTCGGCACGTTCTGCCTCTTCGCGTTCCTTGGCTTCAATTTCTTCGCGGCGACGCTTGCGCTCTTCTTCGCGGGCCTTTTCTTCGGCGGCGCGGCGCGCTGTGTCTTCTGCTTCGCGTGCCTTAGCGGCCTGAAGCGCCTTCATCCGGCGATCAAGTTCCGCATCCGAAATGCCTGCAGGACGTCGTGACGGATCACCGCCAGCCGTGCCACCGCCACCGGATTTGTTTGGTCCCGGCTTTGGAACAACCACCCGCTTACGCTTGGTTTCCACCACAACGTTTTTGGTCCGGCCATGGCTAAAGCTTTGCTTTACGTTCGCCGGACGGGAGCCGCGTAGTCCAAGTGGTTTTTTGCCGTCGTTATCGCTCATCTAGCTTTAGTCCTTTCCGGAGGCCGAGTTGCCACCGTTATCCGCGCGCATACCTTTAAGCTTCGTGGCTTCCTCTACAACACGATTGCTGAGTCCACCAGTGGCGAGCGCGCCATGTATCACAGTTTGTCGTCCGAATGCCAAACCCAATTCCAAGGTTGTCAGACAATCGAAGTATCTTGCCCCTTCGGGCGTCCAAAGTTTGGACTTGCCGCGTTCAGATCCATCAGAGGATTGAAGCAGCACCCTGATTGGTCTGTCAGACAACCAGGACTTAACTTTTTCAAAGCCCGCAACGGCCAATCCGGCCTTGCGTGCCAAGGCAATCATATCGGTCACACGACGGACCAATTGGCGTTCAACTTCGTCCACCAACCCGTCTGGCACAGTCACGGGCATCTTAGCGGATCGGGCAAATTGCCCTTTTCCGGCCTTTTCCAACACGTCGCGTTCTGCGGTTACCCACATGCCGCGACCGGGCAACTTACCCATAATATCGGGTACAACCACACCATCGGGCGACACAACAAACCGGATCAGACCCGATTGCGGCTGTGTTTCGCCAGTGACGATGCACTTGCGTTCGGGTTCGTCCCGATCTTTTCGTTGCCCACCGCGTGCCATTCGCGTGCTCCTGAGGCCTAATTAGGCCTCAGCCTCCGCGTCTGTTTCGCCATCTTCTTCTTCGATTTCAGGCTCCAGCTCGGCGGGATCAACCCAACCCAACTGAATACGCGCGGTCATCACCATGTTCTGGGCTTCTTCGAGGCTAACCTCGAATTTTTCCAGAACACCGTCATCTTTGACGCGCTCGCCATCCACGGTTGTCCAGCCACCGGCCAGTTCCCAATCCGCACATGTCGCGAAATCTTCTAGTGTTTTCACACCATCTTCGGCCAGCGCTTCTACCATTTGGGGTGTCAGACCCTCAAATTCAACAAGGCTGTCTTCGACGCCCAGCGCACGCGCGGCTTCCAACGCTTTTTTGTTCTGTGCTTCTAGGTAATCGCGGGCACGGGCCTGCAATTCCTGTGCGGTATCGTCGTCGATGCCGTCGATAACCAGCAATTCGTCCAGCTCAACATAGGCGACTTCTTCGAGGTTGGTGAACCCTTCCGAAACCAGCAATTGCGCAAAGAATTCGTCCAGATCCAGCGTGTCCATGAACAGCTTGGTACGGACTTCGAATTCGGCCTGACGACGTTTGGAATCTTCTTCCTCGGTCATGATGTCGATGTCCAGCGCAGTCAGCTGAGACGCCAGGCGCACGTTTTGACCACGGCGGCCAATCGCAAGGCTCAGTTGCTCTTCGGGAACAACAACTTCGATCTTGCCGGCGTCTTCGTCCAGAACAACCTTGCTAACCTCAGCGGGCTGCAACGCGTTCACAAGGAAGGTTGGCATATCTTCATTCCAAGGAATGATGTCGATTTTTTCGCCCTGCAATTCGTTCACAACGGCCTGAACCCGCGAACCACGCATCCCGACACAAGCCCCAACCGGATCGATCGACCCGTCATAGGAAATCACCGCGATTTTGGCGCGTGAACCGGGGTCACGGGCAACAGCTTTGATCTCGATGATGCCGTCATAGATTTCCGGCACTTCCATTTTGAACAGCTCAGCCATGAATTCGGGCGCGGTGCGGCTCAAGAAAATCTGTGGGCCACGCTGTTCGCGACGCACGTCTTTGATGTAGCAGCGCACACGGTCATTCGGGCGATAGCTTTCGCGGCCGATTTTTTCGTTGCGACGCAGTACAGCTTCGCCCGCGCCCACATCGACGATCACGTTGCCATATTCTTCGCGTTTCACAACGGCGTTGATGATGGTGCCGGCGCGATCTTTGAACTCTTCGTACTGACGATCACGCTCCGCTTCGCGTACTTTTTGCAGGATCACCTGTTTGGCGGATTGGGCTGCAATACGGCCCATTTCAACCGGCGGGATCTCTTCCACGAACTCTTCCCCGATTGCGGGGTTGGTCATGTATTCTTTGGCTTGCTCCAGTGTGAACTCAGCCTGGTAGTTTTCCAGCTCAGCTTCTTCGACGACGGTACGGACACGTGTGAACGTGGCCTTGCCGGTTTTACGGTCAATATGAACACGGATGTCCATTTCGGCGCCGTACCGGGATTTGGCCGCCCGCGCGAGCGATTCTTCCATTGCTTCGACAACCAGACCGGGGTCGATCATCTTTTCCCGCGCGACGGCTTCGGCGGTTTGCAACAGTTCCAACTGGTTGGCAGACGTAATGGCCATCAGTCTTTCTCCTCTTCAGAACCGTCCAGCACGGTCTCAACTTCGTCAAATTGGGTTTCGTCGATTTGGCCCGCATCTTTGCGGCCCTTCAACACTTCGCGGATCAGTTCATCTGTCAGCACCAATTTGGCATCAGACAACCAATCAAATTTCAAACCAATGGTCACATCCTGACCCTGATCTTCGATTTCGATCAACACATCTTCGCCTTCGGTCCCGGCCAGATTGCCTTTGAAACGGCGGCGACCATCGATCAATTCAGATGTTTCGATTTTAGCAACATAGCCGTCCCACCGGTCAAAGTCTTTGAGCCGTGTCAAAGGGCGATCAATGCCGGGGCTCGAAACTTCGAGTGTGTAAGCTTCGATAATCGGGTCTTCGACGTCCAGCACTGCGGAAATTTCAGTTGAAATCTTAGCGCAATCGTCCACTTCGATGGACCCATCGGGGCGTTGCGCCATGATCTGTAGGATCGGCGCTGTTCCGCCCTGCAACCGCACGCGCACCAATTCATACCCCATGTCTTCGATGACAGGGGTGATGATTTCGGCAACGCGACGATCCATGGCCGCTTTGGCAATCAGGTCTGACATTACTTGGTCCTTCGCCCAAAGTCTGGGCACAAAAAAACGGGCGCGCGGCCCGTCGATCTTTCTCGGTGGTGCGGTAGGTTTGGACCCCAGCGCGCCGCTGTTGAAAGGGGATATAGAACCAAACGCGCCCAGAGGCAAGGCCTGATCAGGCCCGCCACCAACGTTGTGTAAACCGCGCATTGTCCATGGGCCAGTTTTGGCCGGTCCGCGCAGGGGTCGAAATGCGTGACGACGTAGCAAATGATCCATCGGGGGCCACGAACATATCCGCATTTGAGGCCAGCAATCGTTGCGCATGGGCATCCGGTGCATCAATGGCATCCACACGCCCCGACCGCAGCGCGGCCAGACGGTTGGCCGAAACATCAATGTTCAGAAGTTCCACTTCGTCAAACCACCCGGCACGTTCCGATTTCCAGTGGATGTCGACACGACGCGCCAACATATGACCCTGCGAAAAGCGGCCCAATTGGTACAGGCCTGTACCTACGCCGTTATGGCTGATGAACAGATCAGGGTGTGACAGGCGGTATGGCAGATTGGCATCCCCCGCCCGTAATGTCAGGCCCACAATATGAAGCCCCTGCTGGGTCACCGCATCCACATCGCCCAGCAATCCCGTCAAATGCGGGGCCAATCCGTCGATGATATGTGCGGATGTCAGGGGCGTACCGTCATGAAATTGCACGTCTTGGCGCAATGTCACTGTCCACTGCGTGGCGTCGGCGTTTGGTTCCCACTGCGTGGCCAATTCACCGGTGAGCGTCCCATCGGCCCCCACTTCGGTCAACGTATCGAAAATCGCGCCTTGTGCTGTGCGCAGGAACATACCCTGTGCGCCGCCCGCCGCGCTGAGATCCAATATGCCATCCGTGCCTGACAATCCCGCAACCAACCGGCCCCCGCGTTTGCCCAGCGCCTGTGCAGGCAATCCCGTCGCCGCAACCATCGCGGCCGCCAGACCCGATGTCAGCAGCCGTCGACGTGACCTGAGACGCACATTTGACACGTTAGAACCCGATCCTTTCGCGGTTTTCAGCCAGTAAATCCATTGACCGCACGAGTTCAGCAGAGATTCCCGGCTCTGACAAGGCATGACCCGCTTTGCCGATCATCCGCAAACGCGCCTTGGGCCAGGCTTGCGCCAGTTTATAGGCGCTTTCTGGGGGGCAAATCATGTCATAACGCCCCTGCACGATGATCGCGGGAATGTGTTTGATCCGGTGCATATTGTTCAGAATTTGCTGTTCTTCGGTCAGGAATCCCTGATTGACGAAATAGTGATTCTCTAGCCGGGAAAAGGCCCGCGCATATTCCGCAGGGGCCCCGCCCAATGCGCCGTTGTTTTCAATCGACGCCAATGCGTTTTCCCACATCGCCCAGGCTTGGGCATAGCGCACCTCTTGGGCGTGATCACCGGAAAACAGCCGTTTGTGATAGGCGGCGATCATGTCATCGCGTTCTTCGACCGGGATCAGATCAGCGAATTGCGCCCATAAATCCGGCCAGAACCGCCCCGCATGGCCGCCATAAAACCAATCCAGTTCGGGTTCCGTCATCAGGAAAACACCGCGCAGCACCATGGCCGCCACAGCATCAGGATGCGCCTGCCCATAGATCAGGGCCAATGTTGCACCCCATGATCCGCCAAACACAATCCAGCGATCAATGCCCAGCACATCGCGGATATGTTCAATATCAGCCACCAGATGCCATGTGGTATTTGCATCCACGCTGGCATGGGGTCGTGATCGACCACAGCCACGTTGATCAAACAGGATCACACGATAAATTTCCGGATCAAAATAGCGCCGCATGGCCGGACTGCATCCGCCCCCCGGCCCACCATGCAGCACCACAACCGGGATCCCATCCCGACGCCCGCATTGTTCCACATAGATACGATGCCCATCGCCAACATCCAGCATCCGCTGATCAAACGGATCAGTGGTTGGGAAAAGATGTGGCACCGCGCGCCTTTGTCCCGTGATTTTGTCCATCGACATCCTATATAGAGGCGCATAGGGCATCCTCATATGCAGACATGCCAGTTTGGAGAAGGTGATGCAAACAGCTGAACGCAGTGTTGATCCGGCCGAGGTCGCTAAATTCGAAGCAATGTCCGCCGAATGGTGGGATCTGGACGGTAAGTTTAAGCCGCTCCATATGCTGAACCCGTGTCGGTTGGATTACATCACCCGCCAGATCGCCGCGGAATTTGACCGCGACCTAAGCGATGACAAACCGTTCGCGGGCTTGCGTTTGCTGGATATCGGCTGTGGTGGTGGATTGCTGTGCGAACCTATGGCGCGACTGGGGGCCGATGTGATTGGCGTGGATGCGGCCGGTGGCAACATCCCTGTGGCGAAATTACACGCCGAACAATCCGGTCTGAATATCGATTACCGCCATATGACCGCCGAAACCCTGGTCGAACAAGGCGAAGAATTCGACATCGTTTTGAACATGGAAGTGATCGAACATGTGGCGGACCCGCAGGGGTTTATGACCACATCACAGCAATTGCTAAAAACCGGTGGTTTGCTGATTTGTTCGACGATCAACCGCAACGCCAAAAGCTTTGCCATGGCGATTGTGGGTGCGGAGTTTATCATGCGCTGGTTGCCCAAGGGCACCCATGAATGGAACAAATTCATCACCCCGGATGAATTGTTTGACCTGCTGCGCAATGCCGGAATGGATCCTGTGGATCGCAAAGGGTTTGTGTTCAATCCACTGGGCTGGAGCTGGTCCATTTCGGATCGCGATCTAAGCGTGAACTACGTCACAACCAGCATCAAACCCTAAAGCGGGCCGCGAAATGCGCTGATCAGGTTTTCGCTGTGCTGAAATCCGGCCCGGCGATATAACCGTCCCGCCACGCTGTCGGCCATCGCGGAAATCACAGGCGTCGCCATTGGTGCACGGGCCTGCGCCCAATCCAAGGCCTTGCACAGCAATACCGAACAAATGCCACGTCCACGATAGGATTTATGGGTTTGCACCGATTGATAACGGATCACGTTCTGGTCGTGAAAAATCCCCATATCCCCAACCAATATTTCCCCCTCAAACGCACCAAACCACTGACCCAGCCCATCGGCGATTTGCAGGCGGCGAGTTTTGGATCGTTTGCGCAGATAATCCTTGGTGCCATCGGGGGAATAGCCTTCGTCCATCATCACATCAAATTGGATGTCTTCGGACTGATCCCAATCGCTGGTTTTTTCAAAGGCGCGGATCGTGATGCCATCTGGCACATTGGTGCGGTTTAGCGGGTTCGACAGGGTCAGAATATCTTCGCAATCAATGGTTAACCCAGCTTTTGCAAATCCATCGGGGATATCCTGCGCAGTCCATTGTGGCTGATCCCAACTGATGGTGACGTGATGCGCATCCGGAAACGCTGTTTGAAACATTTGCAGACAATCCTGAGGGTCAGCCGACATGTCCGACAGGATCAAACGGTTGCCGAACCAGAAATTGGGCTCATTGACGCTGCGCTGAACCAAGGCCGTGCCCTGCGGTTCAATCACGCTGAACCCGGTCATCACCAGCAAATCCGTCACAAGCCCGAGGGATTTCATTCCAGATCGCTCAGCTTGACCCGCAATTCACGTAGCACAGGCAGGGCGGCGCGGGCTTTTTCGGTGCCGATTTTGCGCACCGCATCACCGATGATCGGGGTCATTGCCGCCAGCGCCGCGTTGCGCGCCGACACCCCCGCTGGGCTGATCGCGACCATTTTGCGCCGTGCATCATCCCAATCAGGGCGAATGTGAATCCAGCCCGCAATTTCCAGTTTGCCCAACGTGTTGGTCATTGCCCCACGCGTCAGATGAAACGCCTTGGCCAATTGTGCGGGTGTGCGTTCCGCCTGAATATGCGCCAGATGGTTGAGAACTGAAAACTGAGACAGCTCCATCCCGCGTGGCAAAACCCGGGCAACCGCCGTGCGGGCCAACTGTTCCACCGTCAGGATTTCGCTAAACAGCGTCACAGCAAGGTCGTCAGTGTCCGAACTCATTCTTTGGGCCTTCAAAGTCACGATCATGGGTCAGGGCCGGAACCCTTGACCGTGCTTGTGCCACTTCATCCATGTTCAAATCAACATATGTGATGCAAGGATCTGATCCAGCGTCACATAATACCGCCCCCCAAGGTGAAATCGCCATGGAATGCCCATAGGTCTGGCGTCGCTTGCCTGACTGCGCATCATGGTGGCCGGTTTGTGCCGCAGCCAGCACAAAACACCCTGTTTCTATCGCCCGCGCGCGCAACAAAGGTTCCCAATGGGCGGCCCCCGTCACTGGCGAAAACGCCGCCGGAACCAGTAAAATCTGTGCGCCATTCTGGGCCAAGACCCGATGCAGATGCGGAAATCGAATGTCATAACAAATGGTCAAACCGATCCCGCCAAAGGGGGTCTGCGCAACAACAGCGTCATTGCCCGGCCGATACCCATCTGATTCGCGGAACGTTTCACTGGCGGAAACCGCCACATCAAACATGTGGATTTTGTCGTATGTCGCGGCGATTTTCCCGGTGGGGTCAATCAGAAACGACCGATTGGCAAAACGACCGTCGGGATCATCTGTTTTCAACGCCAGTGACCCAATCGCAATCCAAACGCCCAGCGCCCGGGCCTGATCGCGTATAGCCGCCAGCATGGGATCATCGTCCTGATGGGACAGAACTTGTTTCTGATGGGACCGGCTAAGGCTGACGCAATTTGTCACCTCGGGCGTCAGGATAAACCCGGCCCCTTGTGCGGCGGCATCTTGAATCAAAGTTTGGACAACCCGGATATTTTCAGCCGGATTGTCACTTGATGTGATTTGCAGCAGCGCTGCCTTCACGCGGCCAACAGCGGATCAAGTTTGCCCGCCCGTTCCAGATCATAAAGATCGTCACAACCACCAATATGCTGCCCATTGATAAAAATCTGCGGCACGGTGCGACCGCCATTGGCACGCTGGATCATCGTTGCCTTTTCACCGGGATTGCGCTGCACATCGGTTTCTTGAAATGACGCACCTTTGGAATCCAACAGCCGTTTGGCTGCGTGACAGAACCCACAAAGGGGCGAAGTGTAGATTTCGATCTGGGCCATCAGAGGCTCCTTTATATGTCGGGTCTCGACCTATTTAGGTATCTTTTGCCGCTCGGGCCAGTGTCAGAGTACACACTTGCGTGACCCCCGCGTGATGAAGCGCCTCGCAACAGGCCGCAAGCGTCGCACCGGTTGTCATCACATCATCCACCAACAAAACCGATTTGTTGGCAATAGACGCCTTTGGATTGATCGATATCGCCCCATCAAGAGCCGCAAATCGGGCGTCACGGCTAAACTTTTCCATTTTCTGGGTGCGTTTCACACGGATCAAGGCATCTGGCCGACATGGTAAATTCAACTGACGCGCAACAGACTGCGCCAACAGGGCCGCCTGATTATAACGTCGCCGAAACAGCCGGGTCCAATGCAATGGCACCGGCACAACGACCATGTCGTCAGACAATAGCGGGCCGGCAACGCGCGCCATCCATACCCCCATCGGGCCGGATAAATCCGTGCGATCGCCGTGTTTCAGCGCCAGTGTCAAATGCCGACCTTTGTCCTGATACAGCATCGCCGTGCGGCCTTTGTGCCAGGGACGGGCGATCTGCATACATTCGTCGCATAACACATCGCTGTCTTCCTCTTCGCCCGGCAAAGGCGTGCCACAGGCGTCACAAACCAGCCCCGTCACAAACGGGGTTTGCGCCCAACAGGATCCGCACAGCGCGAAATCCTCTTCGGTCAGAGTGTCACAAATCAGGCATTGCGCGGGATAGATCGCGCGGATCACACTTTGCAAAGCCATGGGTTTCTCCTACATGGGGTTTATGTCACAGCCGCCGCTATTAACTGACCAGATCGCCCTGACCCGCAATCGCCGCCGCGCCGCAGCCGCGCCCGCCCTGTTTTTGCAACAGGCCATGGCAGATGAAATTCAGGAAAGACTCATCGAGGTTAACAGAACCTTTAGAAATCCCGCGATTGTGACGGGTTGGCCGGATTTGTGGGCTGATACCTTGCCCGAGGCCAAAATTGTTGCTGACCAAGACGTTCTGGATTTGCAATCCGGCGCGCATGATCTGGTCATTCACGCGCTTGCGCTGCATTGGGCGAACGACCCTATCGGGCAGCTCATTCAATGTGCACGCGCCCTAAAACCCGATGGGTTGCTGATTGCCACGCTTTTTGGCGGGCAAACCTTAAACGAATTGCGCAGCGCCTTGGCGCAGGCAGAATCTGAATTAACGGGTGGGTTGTCACCCCGTGTTGTGCCGATGGCCGATATCCGCGATTTGGGCGCGCTGTTACAACGGGCCGGGCTAAACCTGCCTGTCGCGGATTCAAATCCGATCACCGTGACCTATGCCGATCCAATTGCGCTGATGCAGGATTTGCGTGCCATGGGCGAAAACAACGCCCTGCATGGGCGTCTACGTCAACCAACCCGACGTGATGTATTTCTAAAGGCGAGCCAGATTTATCACGCGCAACATGCCCATCAGGATGGCCGCATTCCCGCGACGTTCGAAATTGTCACGCTTACCGGGTGGGCCCCGGATGACAGTCAGCCCAAACCCCTGCGTCCCGGTTCAGCATCCCAACGTCTGGCCGATGCCTTATCGACGCAGGAACACCCTTTGGACCCGTCGGAACATTGACCAAATACGCGTAGGCGTTAAGTGCAACCACACGAACAACCGAGAGACCCAATGACCAAATCGCATCTGCCTGCCGATCATCCCGCTGTAAAACAACAAAAAATCGGTGTTTTGCTCGCCAATTTGGGTACGCCGGATGCAACTGATTATTGGTCAATGCGTCGTTATCTAAGCGAATTTCTGTCTGACAAACGTGTCATCGATTATTCGCGTCTGTTCTGGCAACCGCTGTTGCAGCTGGTGATCCTGTCCAAACGACCGTTCACATCTGGCGCGGCCTATCGCACGATCTGGAACAACGACGCTGATGAATCACCATTGATGACCATCACCAAGCAACAGACAGCGGCGATTGCAACACAAATGCAGGCTGACTTTGGGGATCAGGTGATGGTTGATTACTGCATGCGCTATGGCAATCCATCGACCCAATCTAGGGTTGATGCGATGATTGCGGCTGGCTGCACCAAAATCCTGTTTTTTCCGCTATATCCGCAATATGCGGGGGCCACATCAGCCACAGCAAATGACGCGTTTTTTAAGGCGTTGATGGATTTGAAAAACCGTTTGCAACCCGTCGCACGCGTGGTGCCGCCCTATTTCGACCAGCCCGCCTATATCGATGCATTGGCGCAATCCATTGAACGTAAATATGCAACCTTGGAAAAACGTCCCGACATTCTGATCTGTTCTTATCACGGCCTGCCACAGCGTTATTTGACCGAAGGCGATCCCTATCATTGCCAATGCCAGAAAACGACGCGCCTGCTAAAGGAACGTCTGGGCTGGGCCGACACTGAAATAATGACAACGTTCCAGTCGCAATTCGGGTCCGAAGAATGGTTGCAGCCCTACACCGTCGAAGAGGTCGCGCGCCAAGCCGCAGCAGACAATAAACGTCTGGCGATTTGCGCCCCTGCGTTTAGTGCCGATTGCATCGAAACGCTAGAAGAGATCAACGAAGAGATCCGCGAAAGTTTTGAACATGCGGGTGGGCAGAACTTTACCTATGTGCCCTGTCTGAATGACGATCCGGCCCATATTGCCGCGCTTTGCGGTGTGATCCGGCAGAACCTGATGGGCTGGCTGGACTAAGCCATCCGTTGATTTTTCGATCAGACAAAGAAAAAGGCAAGGCCGTAAAGCCTTGCCTCAAATTCAGATAATCCCACTGACGATTGTCAGCGAAGGATTATTAGGAACCGCCAGCGGCAGCAGCTGCGATCAGCGCAACCAGAATCGCAGGAACGATCAGGTTGGAGCTGGAAGAAGAAGCAGCAGGTGCTACGATGATTTCAGCAGGTGTTACGTCAACCATTGGCGCGGTGTCACCACCAGCAAAAGCAGTTGAAGCGGCGCCAGCGAATGCAACGGCAAGAACGATTTTTTTCATAGTATTCTCCAAAGACACGTCTACCGCCGGGGTTGGTTGAGGGTGGCAGCAGAATCCCAAGACTAAACCTTGTAGTGTTCGTGTAACCAGCAAACGACTGAAATGCAAAGGGCGTCAAGTGTTTTACCGGCGCTAAATTGCCGAATTGTGGTCAAATCAGCAACACTTGGGTCCCGACAGTCGCCAAACTGAACAATTCAGCGATGTGCTGATTATAGAGTCCAATGCAACCATTGGACGATCTGCGCCCAATTTTACGCGTGTCGTGGGTCCCGTGGATGCGATAATACTGCCATGACAGATACAGCGCGTGGGTTCCAAGCGGATTTTCAGGGCCGGGGCCAATAAATTCAGGCCATTCCGGGTTTCGTTGCCGCATTGCGGGTGTCGGACGCCATGATGGGCCCTCTACTTTGCGAATCACCTGGGTGCGGCCGCGACGTGTTAGATCCTCTGACAGGGGCACGCTGGACGGGTAAAGTTTGTAGACGCTTTCATCCGCCGACCAGTAATGCAGGGCCCGTGATTGCAGATCAACCAAAACAGCGCCACCAGCCAGTGTGTCGAAATAGGGACGCCAGTCCAATGTGCGGAAACTTGAAATATTCCGCTGAATTGTCTGAGAAATCTCGCCTTCGATCTCGGTCGAGTTTTCTGTCTGCGCCATGGCAGATCCACCGGCCAATGCCGCGGCCGAGGTTGCCATAAATCCCCGGCGACTAAATGTGTGTTTCGCTGTTTTCGTCATAACAAACTCCTTGCGCCGATGAATTGGGCGCGATTTGGGGCAATCTATGGCGCAAAGGTCTCAGTCGCAAATCAAAGCATCGTCATCTGGGCAAACTCACGCCGAAGTGGGTTTGAAAGGTCACGCACTTAGATATAAGCCAAAAACAGACTTTAACGAATTGGGTGGCGATATGTTACGCAGAAACTTTCTACTTGGGCTTTCCGCTGCTGCATTGGCAGCCTGTAACGCGCCTTCTGTTCCGGTGGGGCCAGATGGGCTTCCTTTGCCGCAATTATATCGAATTGCGCCCGGCGACACAGCGAACGTCCAGTTTCGCATGCTGGACGGGGTAAATGCCTTGCGGATCGCATCCGGACGTGGACCCGTTCAACTGAACGCACAGTTGAATGCCGCCGCAGCAACCCATTCCCGCGATATGAGCGTTCAAAACCGCCCATGGCATTTTGGATCTGATGCATCATCCCCGATCGATCGCGTCCGCCGCGTCGGCTATACCGGTGACCTACGTGGTGAAAATATTTCGGAAACCTATGAAAACGAAACCGAAACGCTGGCCGCATGGATGAACCTGCCTGAAACGCGCGATGTAATTTTGGACCCAAATGCCACGCAGATGGGGTTTGCCTGGTTTCAGGAACCGGCCGGCAAAATCTGGTGGACATTGGTGATGGGCAGCTAAGGATCAAGGATAGATTGCGATGATGGTTCCGTCCTGAACCATCGCGTAAATCTCTTCCATTTCGTCATTGGTGACGGCAATGCAACCTGCCGTCCAATCGACCATTCTAACCAAAGCGCTGGGTGTGCCGTGGATAAAAATGTCACCGCCGGGTGGCAGGCCAAGCACAGCCGCCGCAGACCGATCCTGTGTATTGGGATAAGAAATCCCTAACGACAGATGAAACCGAGAATTCGGATTACGACGGTCAATGCGATAGACACCTTCGGGCGTGCGCCCGTCGCCTTCGTGTTGTTTGTGCCCTGTTGGCTCAAATCCAAGCTCAAACCGGTACCGCTTCAACACTTCGGATCCGTGCATCAAATACATCATCCGCCGCTCTTTGTATAAAACAAGCGCGGTGACTTCGGGCCCCGAATAGGACCTGAATTTGGATTCCGTTTGGGTGCTTGCACAGCCCGTCAGGACAAGCGCAACCATCAGTAGAATAGAATGTACGAGTTTCATTTCTCTGCCCGAGTGCCCCGTTTGATTGATCGGGGCATATATCAAATTGGCGTTAAATCATAGCCCCAACACGGGTCACGACCGCGTGAAGGACGCCGCCAGTTCAACATGCGGGGACCACCTAAATTGATCGACAACCTTTATCCAATTGAGCGTATAGCCACCGTCCAGCAACACTTTGGCATCACGGGCAAATGTCACAGGATTACACGACACCATCGCCACAATCGGGATGTCACAATCGGCCAGCCGGTCAACCTGCGCCTCTGCACCGGCACGCGGCGGATCGATCACCGCGGCATTATATTTTTTCAGCTCGTCCACCTCTAGGGGGCGGCGAAACAGATCGCGCGCTTCTGTTGTGACCTTCTTAAGCCCTTTTGCATGACGCCATCCCGCATCCAATGCATCCAACATTGGGCCAAACCCTTCGACGGCATGCACCTCTGCTTTGGCGGCCAACGGCAGTGAAAATGTCCCGCACCCTGAAAACAGATCAACGATCTTTTTGGATTTTCCAACGGTTTCCTGCACCGCTTCTAGCAGCGCGCCTTCACCGTCGCGGGTCGCCTGTAAAAATGCGCTGGGGGGTGGGGCCACTTCGGCGCCGCCAAAGACCTGAACCGGGGGCAAAATGGTCACCACGGGTTCATCTGCCCAAACCAAACGGGCCAATTTATGACGTTGGGCGAAATTGGCCAATTCAATCCGCAATTCGCCGGTCAGTTCCTTGTCCGTGCCCACATGCACATCCGGGCCGTTGGGCGTGTCAGTGACAGTCAATGCCACCTCGGATTTTCGGGTCGCGGCGATAATTGTCAGCTCTTCTAATGCGGGGATAACCGCAGCGATTTGCGGCACCAGCAACATGCAATCGGGCACGGCGACGACCATGTCAGATCCACGGGCGTGAAACCCAACCAGCGCGCCCTTTTTGGTGCGACGGCCCGAAAATTTAGCCCGACGGCGGGATCGGGCGGGCGACGTGTGAATGCCGCGAATATCGGTTTCGATCCCATGCGCACGCAAAGCCGTTTCAACGATGCCCATTTTCCAACGCGACACCAATTCATCGGACCCATGCTGCATCGCGCAGCCACCGCAGGATTTGAAATGCCGGCAGGGCGCTGCCACACGATCCGCAGACGGCGTCAAAATCCGCGCCGATCCATCGGTCAACAGCTCAATCTCTTCGCCCGCCAGAACGCGGGGAACCAACGTGCCATCGGTCGCCCGACCCATGCCGTGATGTGTTAAACTTTCAATTTTCATCTATTCAGCTGCGTCCTGCGTGGCAATAAACCCACCCGATTGGCGGTTCCAATAGCGGGTATACAGCCCATTCGCCGCAAGCAAGTCCTCGTGGCGGCCTTCTTCGACAATGTGGCCCCGATCCAGCACGATTATGCGATCCATTGATGAAATCGTCGACAATCGGTGCGCAATCGCCACAACGGTTTTGCCTTGCATGGCATTTTTCAACGCGTCTTGGATGGCGGCCTCAACTTCGGAATCCAAGGCAGAGGTCGCTTCGTCCAGCACCAAAATTGGCGCATCCTTTAACATTGCCCGGGCCAGCGCGATCCGTTGGCGTTGCCCCCCTGACAATTTGACCCCACGTTCGCCCAAATGCGCATCCATACCGATACGCCCGTTTTGGTCGCGCAGATCCTTGATAAAGTCATCTGCCTTGGCCCGTTTCACCGCATTCTCTATTTCGGCGTCGCTGGCATCGCTGCGTCCATAAATGATGTTGTCACGCGCAGATCGGTTAAACATCGCCGTTTCTTGGGTCACCATACCGATTTTCTGACGCAGCGAATTTTGCGTGACCAAGGCGATGTTCTGACCATCGATGGCAACGTGGCCGTGTTCTGGGTCGTACAGCCGCAACAAAAGCGACGCCAATGTTGATTTCCCAGCACCAGACGCGCCGACAATACCCAGTTTTTCGCCCGGCTGAATAGTCAGCGACACTTTTTTGATGCCGCCCACATCAGACCCATAAGCAAAGGTCACATCGCGAAATTCGATTCCGCCCCGGGTCACGTCCAATTGCGTCGCGTTTTTTGCATCGACCAGTTCGTGCGGCGGGGTCAGACTGCGCAGCCCGTCTTCTATTTCGCCCAGCGCGCCATAGATCGACATCAATGTCCAACTGACAAAGCCGGTCATCTGGCTTAGTCGGATCGACATTGCGCCGATGGCCGCCAGATCACCTGAACTTGCCGCACCGGATTGCCATAACAGCAATCCCTGCCAAATCATCGCAACCGGCAGAATCCCCGCGATTGTTATCATTGCACCACGCATGCCAACGGCCATTTCGGCCCATGTGATCGCCGCATTTCGAAACGACATAGCGGTATCAACCGTGCCGCGATCTTCGTGGTCGTCACGCGCAAACAATTTGACCGTCTTGATGTTGGTCACAGTGTCAACAATCTGGCCCGTCACCGCGGCACGGGCATTTGCGCGGGTTTTGGACCGCGCACGCACACGCGGCAGGAAATACCGCAATGTCAGCAGATAAAGGACGATCCAGATTACCACCGTTGCGCCCAGCTGCGCGGACACTGCCCCACTGAGCAAAACCATGCCCAGCGCGGATGAAAACGCAAAGACAATCACATTGACCGCATCTGTGACCACTTGGGTTGTGGCCGATGCGGTCTGCATTTTCTTTTGCGCCAAACGCCCAGCAAAATCGTTGTCAAAGAACGTCACCGAATGGCCAGATGCGTATCTATTCAGGCGCAAAAGGACCTGATTGTGCAGATTTGGGGCCAGTGCGATGCTCTGCATGATCGACGCAGTGGTAAAGGCCAAAGGCCGCAGGACCATCACCAAAAACACCGCCGCAATGATCAGGCCCAGGTTTTGCGACCAAAACCCATCCGGTCCCATGGCCGTGGCGTCAATAATGCGGCCCAGCGCGTACATCATCAACGATTCCGTCGCGCCGCCAAACATAAACCCAACACAAGCAAACGCCAGAACCAGCCAAAGCCCCTGCATCGACCATAGAATAAACGCAACCAGCGTGCGGGGTGGCGACGTTTTCGCGGGTTTCTCCGGGTCAGCTAAGTTTCCGGCCCATTTTGCAAACCGGCTTGCCTCAATACTCATTCCGCTTCCTCTTCGGCCCCTAAGAACCCGCCTGACTGACGGTTCCAGAACCCGGCATATTGCCCGTTCAACTGCAGCAATTCCTGATGGGTGCCTTGTTCAATGATGCGCCCTTGGTCCATGACAACGATCCGGTCCATACGGGCAATCGTCGACAACCGATGCGCAATCGCAATCACGGTTTTGCCCTCCATCAATCCATAAAGCGTGTCTTGAATGGCTGCTTCCACTTCGGAATCCAGCGCCGATGTCGCTTCGTCCAGTAGTAAGATCGGGGCGTCCTTTAGTAACACACGCGCAATCGCGATCCGTTGGCGTTGCCCGCCAGATAGCTTGACACCCCGTTCACCGACCTGAGCGTCATAACCCCGACCGCCTTTGCCATCCTGAAGGGTCATGATGAAATCATGCGCCTCGGCCCGTTTGGCGGCGGCAATGATGTCGTCCTCGGTTGCATCTGGGCGGCCATACAAAATGTTCGCACGCACAGATCTATGCAGCAGCGAACTATCCTGTTGCACCATGCCAATTGCCAGTCTCAAACTGTCTTGGGTGATGTTGGATATATCGCGACCATCGACCCTAATCCTGCCCGTTTCAGCGTCGTAGAACCGCAATAGCAGCTTAACAAGGGTCGATTTACCGGCACCCGACCGCCCGACCAAACCGACCTTTTCACCGGCGGCAATGGACAGGCTAATCTGATCCAAACCGCCTGTTCCTTTGCCATAATGATGTGACAATTGGTCAATCTCAATCGCACCCGGCCCCGCTGGCAAAGGCTGGGCACTGTTTTGATCCAACAGAGTGATGGGCTGCGAAATGGTTTCCATCCCTTCGGACACGATACCCAAATTCTGGAACAGATTTGTCACCGCCCACATGATCCACCCCGTCATCGCGTTTAGGCGCAAAGTCAGCGAAGTCGCAGCCGCAACGATCCCAACAGTCGCATTTCCGCCGAAATAGAGCCACATCGCCCACCCCACGACACCAAGAATCAAGAGCCCGTTCAAAAATACCAGAACCACATCCATGATCGTATAAAGCCGCATTTCCGCTTGGAATGTTGATCTCGTTTTTTCGATCGCTTCGCGTGCATAATCCAATTCTTGGTCATGATGGGCGAACATTTTGACCGAATGGATGTTGGAATAGCTGTCCACAACACGGCCCGTCACTTCGGATCGCGCATCAGAGGCTGCCTTGGATGCAGGACCAACCCGTTTGATCGTCCACCGCATTAACAAAAAGTAAAACCCAAGCCAGATCATCATTGGGATCATCAAACGAGGGTCAGCACCCGCCAGCAAAACCGCTGCGCCGATGACGTAGGCTGTGGCAAAGGTCACCGCATCGAACAGCTGAAAAATCACCTCGCCTGCGGCGGGCGGCGTTTGCATAATCCGATTGGCAATGCGCCCGGCAAAATCCTCTTCGAACCACCCCACGGACTGACGCAGAACATGTTTATGCGCGCGCCAACGTACGATCGTGCCAAAATTCGGCAAAATCGCATTGTTCAGCAATCCCACATCGACGATTTGCAACAACGGGCGCAAAAACAGAATGAAAAGAGCCACCAGAATAAATTCTGTCCCGTGATTGGCCCAGATATTGCCGGGGTCCCCAACGGACAGCAGATCAACCATGCGGCCCAGATACCAAATCAGCCACAGCTCAACGCCGGCAACGATCACGGACATCACCCCGGTGGCCCAAAACACTTTGCGAAAGGGCTTCATGTAGCTGCGCAAAAATGGCCACAGCTTTTTGGGTGGTGAATCTATCGCTGAATAGTCTTCGAATGGGTCAATGAGGTTTTCAAAATACTTAAACACTGGAACGATCCTCTCGGATCAATTCATAGCGCAGTTATCGCTAAACCTGAACCTCAGGTATTTGACAGAAGCGTCGTTTTATCCAGCGACATGCCTGACGCGATCCATGCCTGTTCCGCCCGTCTGAGAGTATCGCCGATTTCTGGCCCCTTTAAGGAACTTGGCAGGTCCGCAGCAACCAGCGGAAAAACCTGCGCGGCACCCAGTTTCGCCTCTTCAATCAGATCGGGCTGAACCTCTTGGCCTGACATCGCCGCACGGATGAGCAATATGTCAATCGCCCGGTCTGCGCCATGCCTGTACCCCAGTTCCATCGCGGATTGCATCGCGCCTAAACCGCCCTGAATTACGCTCAGGTTTTTGGCCTCTTTTCGCGATAAACGCAGGTTTAGTGTCACATCTTGTCCGCCGATGATGGCCAGACGACGTATCCAGTCAGGGCCAATTTCAGTCTGCTGTTCCACATGAACAAGGACGGCCAATAGGTCAGGCGCCGCCCCGGGTAGGGCCTGCATCAGCGCACCACAAGCCGCCATAGAAGCGGTCGCCGGCGCTGGATCCTTGGCCAAGAGCAGCTTTCGAAGCTCGGCTCCGATCCGTTCCTTGGATAATTTGGCGATCCCTTCGACATGTTCGGCGCAAGCAGCCAGCCCATCAGGGTCCAGCCCTGCGCCCGGATCACCATACCATGCGTGAAACCGGAAAAACCGCAGAATGCGTAGATAGTCCTCGCGAATGCGGGCGTTTGGATCGTCGATAAACCGGAAAATCCGCGCATTCAGGTCGGGTATGCCGTCCAGTGGATCGGCAATTTGTCCACGCGCGTCAGCATAAAGCGCATTCATCGTAAAATCGCGACGATGCGCATCCTCTGTCAGGGTTTTGGCAAATGCGACGACAGCACGCCGCCCATCCGTTTCGACATCCCGACGAAAGGTCGTAATTTCATAAGGGATATGGTTTGCAATTACGGTGATTGTGCCGTGATCTATACCCGTCGGTACCGCGTTGAACCCAGCGCTTCGCGCCAGTTTAATCACCGTTTCGGGATGGGCATCGGTCGATATATCCAGATCATTGACCGGCTCACCCAACAGCGCATTGCGCACACAGCCGCCGACAAACCACGCCTGATATCCTGCGTTTTCCAGCATTGCGCAGACGCGCTGCGACGTGTCAGAGGTGAGCCATTCCGCCGTGATTTGGGTCATGTATTCATCCGATCCGCAAGCCCGCGCAGCATGCGCGCCGTGGCGCCCCAAATGTAATAAGGACCAAATGGGACCGTGTAATAGTGCCGCCATTTTCCCTGCCAACGACGACGTTCGACATGGAATTCCGCTGGATTAGTGACGTTTTTTAAGGGCACAGAAAATACTTCGGCCACTTCGCCTTGCTCAGCTTGAATGGTGAATTCCCCGTGGATCAGACCCACGACAGGTGTGGCGCTAAACCGGGTCACTGTTTCATGGGCGGGCAATTGTCCAAGGATTTCGACCTGATGTCGCGGCAGGCCAATTTCTTCGTTGGCTTCGCGCAGGGCGGTGTCGGCCAGATCGATATCCTCGTCATCCATCTTGCCCCCCGGAAAGGCGATCTGACCGGGGTGATGTTTCAAACGGGCAGACCGTTTGGTCAGGATGACACGCGCATCTTCGGTCACGCCAATCAGAACGGCGGCGGGACGCAACACGCGATCTGCAGGCAATGTCACGTCGGGGTTCAGATCAAAATCTGAGGATTCCCCGCCGCCCTGGTTCAAAGCCGCGAGGAGGGCTGATCGTAGATCAGGCTTCGTCATTGGCCGTCTTGGTGGCTTCAAACCCCAATGTTTCGGGTTCGAACACGTAATGAGACCCGCAGAACTGACAATCGGCGGTAACGGTGCCCTCTTTGGTGGTCATATGCGCGATGTCTTTGGCCGAATAGATCGACAGGCTTTCGCGTACACGTGCGGGCGAACAGGAACAGCCGAATTTGACGCTTTGGGCATCAAAAACACGTGGCTTTTCCTCATGAAACAACCGGACCAGCAATTCAGACGGCTGAACCGATGGACCCACCAGTTCCAGATCTTCGACCGTATCCAGCAACGTATTTGCACGCGTCCAGTTTTCGCCTTCTGCTTCGTCCAGAATATCCGTGGCCGCCAGCAGGCCTTCTTCTCCGGTTGGCTCTTCTTTGTTGGCCAAAGGCGAAGCTTTGGGCATTTGTTGCAGCATAACACCGCCAGCCCGCCAGCTTTCTTGGCCACCAGCAAGGGTGGATTTCCCGAACGACAATTGAAACCGGGTAGGCAATTGTTCCGATTGCGCGAAATAGGTTTCCGCACAGGCGGTCAGCGACCCACCCGCAATTGGCGTGATGCCCTGATAGGGTGTGTTGCCTTCGCCTTGGTCGATCAGAATAGCAAAATAACCTTTGCCGATTTCGTCAAACGGCGTGCCGGAATTTAACAAACGCTCTGCGTCATAGGACGCATAGGCGCGGATGCGCGCAGGTTTACCGTCCTCGGTTGGGCCATAATAGTCGGTCGCGATGATCCGCGCGCCACCATCACCACGCACCTGCAACGACAATTTCCACCGCAATTTGATCGTTTGACCAATCAGCGCCGTCAGCAGCGCCATTTCAGCAACCAATGCTTCGACGACGGGGGGGTAATTGTGCTGCTCCAGCACTTGATCCAATACGCCATCCAACCGCGCCACGCGGCCACGGATATCAGAAGCGTCCAACTGAAACGGCAACACAGTGTCGTCCCAAGCAATTTGCGATCCCAGATTCATAGGGTTTCCTAACCAGTTCAGGATTGGCATACCGCGTCCATATAGGTGCGGCAAGTCGTGGTCCAAGGGGGCGAGTGTCATGAGACGTTTTGGAGAGGCCGTCAAGAGCGGTCAAAAATACACGATCCGGCCGGGGGCCTATGCGATTTTGCCCAAATGGGGTGGCTTGCTGTGCACGCTGGAACGGCTGGAAGATTGGGAAGTGCAGCTGCCCGGTGGCGGTATTGATCCCGGAGAAAACCCAATTGCCGCCCTGCACCGCGAAGTGTTTGAAGAAACCGGTTGGAAAATCGCCACCCCGCGCAAAGTTGGGACCTATACGCGGTTCTGCTATATGGCGGAATATGACCTGTGGGCGCAAAAAGTGTGCCACATTTACACGGCCCTGCCCGTGCGCAAACATTCCGACCCGTTGGAATCCCATCACACGGCGTTGTGGCTATCCCCAGAAGAAGCGCTAACACAGCTTGCCAATTCCGGGGATCGTCATTTTTTGCAACGCGTGATCTAGTCGATCAGCGGTCTCTTCTCGACGAGATGACCATACAAAGTTGTCAATGCACTAAGGCCAATCATGAACGTAAACCAGTTGATAACAATGCTAAGAATGTCCCGCACAACAACCTGACCAATCATTATTGGTACAAAGCTCGCGGCGACATTCAGAACGGCAAGGAAAAACGCAAATACAAGGACGTCCTTGCTGACCCCAGAAGTTTTGCTCCACGAAGCGCCGATACCAAAATTTTCGTCCTCATTCAGCGCGATGGCAGGCAGACACAACGCGCAACGCATCCATAAAAATCCAGCAAGCGTTCCCATTAAGATACCCGCGAGCACCCCACTTATGCTGAATTGCAGGATATCTTGTTGCCCGTTCAGGGCCGCTTCTTCTAACGATGCCCAAAACAATGCGCTAACAATTGTCGAAATTATCATAGACGGGATCATCAGAATAAGACCGATCAAAACCGAGGTCCAAAAATAGGCGCCGATGCGTTTGTCACCCAAACGCGGAATCCATCTGGGAAACTCTTCTTTTAAAACATACCGATGCCAGGTGATCGCGATCAAGGGAAACAAGACAATACACATTATCAAGATTGCCGGGACCAGAAAGAGTAGCACAGGCGAAGGTTGACCAAGCGATTGGTCCCAACCCATTATGATGAGAACAAACATCCCTGCTAAAATCAACATCGGAACCAAGGTTGCTCTGAGTGCTGCGTGCAAGTTTCCTGTGACCATTTGAAATGCGTGTTTAAATAGCTTCCAACCCATACCAATCTCAATAATTCTTTCGGACTTATGGCATTGCAGACCGCAATGATTCAACGCCCATCTTGCCCCGCGCCCCAAAACCCGTTAGGCCCCTTTCGTCATTGAACGGAGACCTGCGATGTCCGCGCCTAAAAAAGTCGTCCTCGCCTATTCAGGTGGGCTTGATACGTCGATCATTTTGAAATGGCTTCAAACCGAATACGGTTGCGAAGTTGTCACCTTTACCGCTGACCTTGGTCAGGGCGAAGAGTTGGAACCAGCACGCAAAAAAGCCGAGATGATGGGCGCGTCTGAGATTTACATCGAAGACCTGCGCGAAGAGTTCGTGCGCGACTTTGTGTTCCCAATGTTCCGCGCCAACGCCCTGTACGAGGGTCTGTATCTGCTGGGCACATCCATCGCACGTCCGCTGATTTCCAAACGTCTGGTTGAAATCGCTCAGGCCACAGGTGCCGACGCCGTGTCCCATGGCGCCACCGGCAAAGGCAACGATCAGGTTCGGTTCGAACTGGCCTGTTACGCCCTGAACCCTGACATCGCTGTGGTTGCGCCTTGGCGTGAATGGGACCTGTCCAGCCGAACCAAACTGATTGATTTCGCTGAGAAACATCAGATCCCGATCGCCAAAGATAAACGCGGCGAAGCACCGTTTAGTGTGGATGCCAACCTGCTGCACACATCGTCCGAAGGCAAAGTTCTGGAAGATCCCGCAGAAGAAGCGCCAGAATATGTGCACCAGCGGACCGTCGCCGTTGAGGACGCGCCAGACACGCCAGAAATGATCGAAGTGACCTTTGAAAAAGGGGACGCAGTTGCGATCAATGGCGAAGCGATGTCCCCCGCGACCATCCTGACCAAGTTGAACGAACTGGGTGGCAAACACGGTATCGGTCGGCTTGATCTGGTGGAAAACCGGTTTGTTGGCATGAAATCCCGCGGCATCTATGAAACGCCCGGCGGTACGGTTCTGCTAGAGGCGCATCGCGGCATCGAACAGATCACCCTGGACAGCGGCGCTGGTCATCTGAAAGATTCGATCATGCCGCGCTACGCAGAGCTGATCTATAACGGATTCTGGTATTCGCCAGAGCGTGAAATGCTACAGGCCCTGATCGACAAATCCCAAGAGCACGTGACCGGCACCGTTCGGGTTAAGCTTTACAAAGGTGCGGCGCGCACTGTTGCACGTTGGTCCGATCACAGCCTCTATTCAGAAGAGCACGTCACCTTCGAAGACGATCTGGGCGCCTATGATCAAGCGGACGCGCAGGGTTTTATTCAGTTGAACGCATTGCGTCTGAAACTGCTGGCTGATCGCAAACGTCGTTTGGACTAAACGCCCCAACGTAAGTGTTGTTGAAATTCAAATGCCTCCCTATCGCTGGGGGGCATTTTTATTTCGAGGACATCATGACCCTAACTGACCTACTGCCCAAACTGCAAAAGGGCCTGTCCACACGTCCGTTTGACGGATCGTTGAAATTCGATTGCGGCGCGGATGGCGTGATCGTTCTGGCGGATGGCACCGCGTCTGGTCAGGATCGGGAAACCGATTGCACGATCAAAATATCCGCTGGAAACTTGCACAAATTGCTGGCCGGTAAACTGAACCCGATGACCGGTGTGATGATGGGCAAGCTAAAAGTGTCCGGCAATGTGGGCGTCGCAATGAAGCTGGGCGACCTGCTAAAGTCCTGATTTCAATTGTTCCAGTTGGTAAACAAGACGTGAGTTCACGCGCCGGTGAGTTGCGTAATCTGCGAAGAATCCCCAAGGATCGTCCAAAAGGAGTTCATCATGCAGTTTTCTTTGTCGACTTTTAAACCCTATATGCTGGGTGCCGCGATTGCGATCGGGGTTGCAATGCAATGTGGACAGGCGCAGGCGCGCGACGTTCAGACCATGGTGGTTGCAGGCGGTTGTTTCTGGTGCGTCGAAAGCGATTTTGAAAGCGTCACAGGCGTGATCGAAGCGGTGTCTGGCTACACCGGTGGATCCACTGAAAACCCAACCTATCGTCAGGTGACCCGCGGCGGTACAGGGCATTACGAAGCTGTGGAAATCACCTATGACGCAGATCGCGTCAGCTATCGCCAATTGCTGGATCTGTTTTTCCGGTCCGTCGACCCCACGGATGCAGGCGGTCAATTCTGCGATCGCGGTGACAGCTATCGCACGGCTATTTTCGTCTCTAATTCGGCGCAACAGGCCCAAGCAGAGGCTGCTCTGTCAGCTGCGCAATCAGAATTGGGGCAACGCATCGTGACCCCTATTCTGTCTGCCAGCCATTTTTATGACGCAGAGGATTACCACCAAGACTACTATGAGGGTCGCAATATCGTGGTGACCCGTGCTGGCCCAAAACGCCAATCAGAGGCGTATAAATTCTATCGCGAAGGCTGTGGTCGGGATGCACGTGTGCGTCAGCTCTGGGGCAATAACGCACCCTTTGTCGATAATCACTAAGGCTTAAACGCCCGGACTTCTTTGAGGTCCGGGATCACGTCCGCCGTGCCATGACGCATCACCATCAACGCCCCGGCCCGGGTCGCCAGATCAACCGCATCCCATAACGGCAATCCGCGATCCAGACCCGCCAGAACGTAGCCGGTGAACGTATCCCCAGCGCCCGTTGTGTCCACAGCATCGACGGGAATGGCCTGATATTCCTGCGCGTCCCAGTCGTTTTGGTGCAAAAACACAAACCCGCCATCGCCGCCGGTCGTGACAATCACGGTTTCGACGCCCAAATCCGCGACGTTCAACCCTGTTGATTGAAACAATTGTTCCATCTCAACCGCGTTCATGATCAGGAAATCCAGATAAGGCAGAACAGCACGCACTTGGTCCGCATCAAAAGGCGCGGCCGCATAGGCTACCTTTAGTCCCAGTTCATGGGCCAGTTTTGCGGTTTCGACCTGCAAACAGGTTTCGTTCTGACAGATCAGCCAGTCACCACGTTCAGCAGACCCAATCGCGCTGCGCATCAGGTTGATCGGGATTGCATCATTTGCCCCGGGATCAAGGATGATCGCGTTTTCACCCTGAGGATCAACGGCAATGATGGCCTGCGCCGTATGTGTGTCAACCTGCGCGATGAACCGGGTATCGACCCCATATTCCGTCAGCCGATCCACCGCCCAGCGTCCATCAGCCCCAACCGCACCGATATGTTTGACCTGCGCGCCAGCGCGGGCAGCGGCCACGGACATATTTGCCCCTTTGCCGCCCATAAACACATCGCGTTTGGTCGATGCCAGCGTTTCACCCGGCGCCGGAATATGCGGCACCGAATACACGATATCTTGGTTTATCGAACCGAGGTTCCAAATCGTCATTAGCCAACCTTACATGCCGCAATCACGGCCATGTTCAGGATGTCGTTGACCGTGGACACAGTGGAACAAATCTGGATCGGCTTGTCGATCCCCGCAAGGATTGGGCCGATGACCGTTGCGCCGGCCATTTCCTGCATCAGTTTCACCGAAATCGACGCCGAATGACGCGCAGGCACAACCAACACATTGGCCGGTCCTGTCAGTCGCGAAAATGGATAGGCCGCGGCGGCGTCGGGGTTCAATGCAACATCGACGTTCATTTCACCTTCGTATTCGAAATCAACGCCACGCTGGTCCAGAATTTCGGGTGCGATATGCATCTTTTCGGCCCGTTCAGACACCGGATAGCCAAAGGTCGAGAAGCTGACAAACGCAACCCGTGGCGTCAGACCCAGCGCTTTGGCCACTTCGGCACCGCGTTCGGCGATATCGGCCAGATCGTTTTCGTCGGGCCATTCATGGACCAAAGTATCCGCGATCAAAACGATTTTGCCTTTGTGCAGCAGGGCCGACACCCCAACCGCGCCATCATGTGGACCAGCATCAAACACATGATTGATCAGTTCCAACACATGGGCCGATTTGCGGGTCGCGCCTGTAACCATTCCGTCCACGTGACCATGGGCCAGCATCAGGGATGAAAACACATGGCGGTCGCGCGCAGCCAGGCGATGAATGTCCTGACGGTCATACCCTTTGCGTTGCAGTCGCTCATAAAGGAAGTCTTTGTACTGTGCCAAATGCTGCGAATTGCCCGCATTCACCACTTCGAGTTCGCGCACAGCGTCCCCCAAACCTTCGGCGGTCAGTTTTTCGCGCACTTCTTCTTCGCGACCAACTACCAGCGCTTTGCCCAAGCCGGACCGTTGATACAGAACCGCAGCACGCAGCACCCGTGGATCGTCACCCTCGGCGAATACCACAGTGGATTGTGCAGCACGGGCACGGGAATTTAGGCCGCGCAGGATCGATGCCGTTGGATCCATCCGTGTTTTCAGCGACAGTTCATATCCCTCCATGTCGACAATGGGGCGACGCGCTACGCCAGTATCCATGCCCGCCTGTGCAACGGCGGTGGGAATGCGGTGGATCAGACGTGGATCAAACGGGGTTGGGATGATGTAATCCCGGCCAAAGGTCAGTTTGGTCCCATAGGCCACGGCCACCTCGTCTGGGACGTCTTCGCGCGCCAGTTCAGCCAAGGCGCGGGCGCAGGCGATTTTCATCTCATCGTTGATGGCGCGGGCGTGGATATCCAGCGCGCCACGGAACAAGTAAGGGAAACCCAAGACGTTGTTCACTTGATTGGGATAATCGGACCGACCCGTGGCAACAATTGCGTCAACCCGAACGGCATGCGCCTCTTCTGGGGTGATTTCCGGGTCGGGGTTGGCCATTGCAAAAATCACCGGATTGTCGGCCATGGCTTCGACCATGTCTTGGGTCACAGCACCTTTGGCGGATACACCAAGGAACACATCTGCGCCGATCATCGCCTCTTCTAGGCTGCGCAATTCGGTGTTGACCGCATGGGCGGATTTCCATTGGTTCATACCTTCGGTGCGACCCTGATAAATCACACCTTTGGTGTCACAAATAATGCAATGTTCGTGTTTCGCACCCATCGCTTTCAGCAGTTCAATACAGGCAATCCCCGCCGCACCAGCCCCGTTCAAAACGATTTTCACGTCTTCGATCTTTTTGCCGGAAATGTGCAACGCATTGATCAGACCCGCCGCGCAAATCACAGCTGTGCCATGCTGATCATCGTGGAACACGGGAATGTCCATTTCCTCTTTCAAACGCTGCTCAATGATGAAGCATTCCGGCGCTTTGATGTCTTCTAGATTGATCCCACCAAAGGTTGGCCCCATCAAACGCACCGCTTCGCAGAATTTATCCGCGTCTTCGGTGTCCAATTCGATGTCGATCGAATTCACATCAGCAAAACGTTTGAACAGGACGGCCTTGCCTTCCATCACGGGTTTACTGCCCAGCGCGCCCAGATTGCCCAACCCCAACACGGCCGTGCCGTTTGAAATCACTGCAACCAAGTTGCCTTTGTTGGTGTAATCATAGGCCAGTTCGGGATTTTCAGCGATATCTTCGCAAGGCACCGCAACGCCGGGGGAATAGGCCAGCGACAGGTCGCGCTGTGTCATCATAGGAACGGTGGCTTGCACCTCCCACTTTCCTGGTGTCGGTTCCAAATGAAATTGCAGCGCGTCTTCGCGTGTTACCCGCGTCTTGGCCATGATTTATCTCCTCTTGCACCTGACACGCATACCGGGTTGTTGGTAGGGGCTGCAATGTCTACGTTTTCGACTTTCGTCGCTAACATTGGCTTTGTAATGTGCGGATCGGAACCAGGGGATCGCAATGAGCACAAAGACAGACAGCGTCACGCCAATGATGGCGCAATTTCTTGATCTTAAATCGGGCTATCCCGACGCCATGCTGTTTTATCGCATGGGGGATTTCTATGAAATGTTCTTTGAGGATGCTGTGGCCGCTGCTGAGGCATTGGATATTGCCCTGACCAAACGCGGCAAACACCAAGGCGCCGACATCCCGATGTGCGGCGTTCCGGTTCATGCCGCTGAACGGTATCTGTTGACGCTGATCCGCAAAGGGTTCCGCGTCGCTGTTTGTGAACAAATGGAAAGCCCCGCCGAAGCGAAAAAGCGCGGGTCTAAATCCGTGGTGAAACGCGATGTGGTGCGGCTGGTAACACCCGGCACATTGACCGAGGAATCCCTGCTGGATGCGCGCCGCCATAACTATCTGGCGGCGTTTTCCCTGATCCGCGACGAAGGCGCGCTGGCTTGGGTTGATATCTCCACCGGGACTTTGTCTGTTATGCCCTGTTCGCCACTACACCTTGGACCCGAACTTGCGCGTTTGACCCCACGCGAAGTGTTGCTCAGTGATGCGTCAGATCAAAATTACGGTGAATTAGTCTCTGAAATTGGGTCCTCTGTCACGGTGCGCGGTGGGTCCGCCTTTGACAGTACAAACGGCAAACAGCGTCTTTGTGATCTCTATCGTGTTGGGTCACTGGATGCGTTTGGCACGTTTTCACAGGTCGAAATTTCGGCTCTCGCCGCGCTGGTGGATTATCTAGAAGTCACGCAAAAGGGCAATCTGCCCCTGCTGCGTCCCCCTGTTCGGGAACAGGCAAATGCCGCGATGCAAATTGATGCAGCAACACGTCGTTCGTTGGAATTGACCCATTCGATGACGGGTGGGCGAAACGGGTCATTGTTGCACTGTATTGACCACACAGTCACAGCACCCGGTGCGCGATTGTTGGAACGCCGATTGGCGGCCCCGAGCCGCGCCAAATCAGTGATCCTAGATCGCCAAGATGCGGTTGCGTTTTTTGTCGATCAGCAGGGACTGGGTCACGAAATGCGCAGCGCCTTGCGCGAAGTGGCCGATATTGATCGATCTCTGTCACGTCTGGCGCTGGATCGTGGCGGTCCGCGCGATATGACATCGATCCGAAACACATTGGCCCAAGCCGCAACATTGGCATTGCTCACGTCTGAGGTGGAATTGCCCGCATTGCTGGCCAAATCTTCGGCGGATTTGGTGGGTCATGACGATCTGAGGGAATTGCTGGAATCGGCATTGGTTGCAGAGCCGCCTTTGCTGGCGCGTGATGGCGGGTTCATCGCCCAAGGGTATAATTCCGAGCTGGATGAAGTACGCAAGCTACGTGACGAAGGCCGGTCTGTCATAGCGTCCTTGCAGGCGAAATATTCCGAAATGTCAGGGGTTTCCGCGCTAAAGATCAAGCACAACAATGTACTGGGCTATTTCATCGAAACGACCGCAACCCATGCAGACAAAATGCTGTCAGAACCGCTGTCCGAAACGTTCATTCACCGACAAACCACCGCCAATCAGGTCCGGTTCACAACGGTTGAGCTGAGCGAGTTAGAGACAAAGATTTTGAACGCGGGCGGGCGGGTGCTTGAGATTGAAAACAGTCTCTATGCAGGCCTAAAATCGCAAATAGTGGAGCAAGCACCGGTATTGTCGGCCCTGGCGACGGCCTTGGCTGAATTTGATTTGGCCACTGGTTTGGCGGATTTGGCGCAGGATCGAAATTGGACCCGACCTGAGATTACCGATGGGCGCGACTTTGACATTCGGTCTGGTCGTCATCCCGTGGTGGAACAGGCTCTACGTCAGGCCGGAAACCCGTTTGTTGCCAATGATTGTAACCTGTCAGAGGCATCGATTCATCTGCTGACCGGTCCCAATATGGCGGGTAAATCGACCTATTTGCGACAGAACGCATTGATCGCTGTTTTGGCGCAAATGGGCGGATTTGTCCCGGCTGCGTCCGCCAAAATTGGTTTGGTCAGCCAAGTGTTCAGCCGCGTGGGCGCGTCTGATGATCTGGCACGTGGACGATCGACCTTTATGGTCGAAATGGTGGAAACAGCGGCGATTTTGAACCAGGCAGATGATCGCGCTTTGGTCATTTTGGACGAAATCGGCCGCGGAACGGCGACTTATGACGGGCTGTCAATCGCATGGGCCACGTTGGAACATTTGCATGACGTGAACCGATGCCGGGCGTTGTTCGCCACGCATTATCACGAAATGTCTGCACTGGCGGGCAAGTTGGACAATGTCGAAAATTCCACCGTTGCCGTCAAAGAATGGGACGGAGACGTGATTTTCCTGCACGAAGTGCGACTGGGTACAGCCGATCGCAGCTATGGTGTGCAGGTGGCCCGATTGGCGGGCCTGCCAACCAAAGTGGTGGAGCGGGCCCGGATTGTTTTGGAAGCGTTGGAAAAAGGTGAACAGCGCGGAGAAGCGTCACGTGAAACCTTGATCGATGACCTGCCGCTATTTGCTGCGATGTCATCAGCCCCTCAGCCGGTTGCCTCTCATACATCAGAGGTCGAAGATCGGCTGAAGGATATTTTGCCAGATGAGCTGTCGCCAAGAGAGGCCATTCAGCTCATCTATGATCTAAAAGAATTGCTTTAGGATGCGGGGGTCGAGCTGACACCGACCTGAGCCGGACGCAACAAACGGTCCTGAATCATAAAGCCCTGCGCCATCACCTGAATGATGTCGCCAGCTTTGGTTCCGGGAACCGGTGCTTCGAACATGGCTTGGTGCTGTTGTGGATCAAAACGATCGCCCACTTCTGGCACAATTGGCTCGATCCCGTGTTTCTTAAACACATTGATCAATTCGCGCATGGTCAGCTCAACACCTTCCAACAGCGCGGCGGATTGCTCTTTGTCGCTTTCCTTAGCGGAATCGAGCGCGCGTTGCAGGTTGTCATAAACCGGCAGCAGATCGCGGGCCAATTTGGTCCCACCGTAATTTTCTGCCTCGCGGCGATCACGATCCGCGCGTTTGCGCGTGTTTTCCAGATCAGCCAGTGACCGGATGAACCGATCTTTCAACTCGTCACGTTCTGCGATCAGCGCATCAAGCTCGGGGCTTGGCGCGTCTTGCAGTTCAACTACACCGTCTTCGGGTTCGATATCCCCACGCATTTCTGCGGCAATATCTTCCATAAATTGTTCGTCGCTCTTGGGCTCTGCCATGTTTCTTCCTTCAGGCGCGGTCCGAAATTAGTTTGCCAACCAACTGCGCCGTGTAGTCCACAATGGGAACAATCCGCCCATAGTTCAGACGAGTGGGGCCAATAACCCCCACAGCACCGATGATCTTTCGATCAGCGTTCATATAGGGAGAAACCACCAGAGAGGAACCCGAAAGAGAGAAAAGTTTGTTCTCAGAACCAATAAAAATGCGCACACCTTCGCCTTCTTCCGTGAGTTCAAGGAATTGTGCGATATCTTGCTTGCGTTCAAGGTCATCAAAAAGGGTTCTGATGCGATCCAGATCATCCTCTTGGGCCTGATCCGCGAGCAAGTTTCCCCGCCCGCGCACGATCAGGCGTTCGGTTGATTCGCCTTTGTTTTCCCAGACGGCGATGCCGCTTTCGACCAGATTGGCGGCCAGCGTGTCGATCTCTTGGCGGCGTGACGCGATTTCTGTGCCGATATTGGCGCTCAGCTCGCTTAATGTGCGGCCCTCTACCAGTGAATTCAGGAAATTCGCCGCCTCACGCATGGACGATGGGGTTTGGCCCGGCGGCGGGGTGAACACCCGATTTTCCACGTGACCATCCGTGAACACCAACACCACCAAGGCCCGGTCCGGTGAAAGCGACACAAATTCAACATGGCGAATTTCGGCTTGGTGTTTGGGGGTTAACACCAGCGAGGCACCCTGAGTCATCCCAGACAACGCAGACCCAACCCGATCCAAAACAGCGCCAATGTCAGAGCTATTATCCGCCATCGTGTCATCAATTTTCTGGCGGTCCTCGCCGCCCAGATCACCAACTTCTAGCAAACCGTCAACAAACAGCCGCAGCCCCTGTTGCGTCGGAATACGACCCGCACTGACATGGGGGGAATCCAGCAATCCCAGAAATTCCAGATCCTGCATCACGTTTCTAATCGTCGCGGCGCTGACTTTTTCTGACATGGAACGTGTTAATGTGCGTGACCCCATCGGCCCGCCCGTTTGCAGGTAACCCTCGACCACACGGCGAAAAACTTCGCGCGAACGATCATTCATTTCCTCCATCAGACGGCCAGCATCATTCATCAACATGTCCTTTGTCACAGTGGCCCCATTAAAACCCGCTTCGGTTTGAGGTCAATGTTGCTTGGAATTCAAAGTGAGGCGCGATATTGCGGCAACAAACGTAAAAAGGATATCTCCATGCGCCCTTCCGGCCGTCAAATTGATGAAATGCGTTCTGTTTCGATTGAAACAGGGGTTACGAAACACGCTGAGGGCTCTTGCCTGATCAAAATGGGCGACACACATGTGCTGTGTACCGCCACACTTGAAGATCGGGTTCCGCCGTTCATCAAAGGATCGGGTCTGGGTTGGGTCACCGCAGAATACGGGATGCTGCCACGGTCAACATCGTCCCGCATGCGCCGCGAAGCGGCGGCTGGCAAACAAGGTGGTCGTACAGTTGAAATCCAACGCCTGATCGGACGCAGCCTGCGGGCGGGTGTAGATCGCGTTGCATTGGGCGAACGTCAAATCACTGTCGATTGCGATGTTATTCAGGCTGATGGTGGCACACGTTGCGCGTCAATCACGGGTGGCTGGGTTGCGCTGCGTTTGGCCGTGAACAAGCTGATGAAAGCCGGTGATGTTACCAGCGATCCGCTGGTTAAACCGGTTTCTGCAATCAGCTGTGGCATCTATGCCGGGCAACCTGTGCTTGATCTGGATTACCCTGAGGATAGCGTTGCGGGTGTGGATGGCAATTTCATCATGACAGGCGATCGTCTGATCGAAGTTCAGATGTCCGCAGAAGGTGCGACATTCTCACGTGACGAAATGAACCGCCTGATGGACCTAGCCGACAAAGGTGTGGCCGATTTGGCAAAACTGCAGATTGAGGCAACAAGCTAATGCGTAAATTTCTCGGGGATCAACTTTTGATTGCGACGCATAATCGCGGCAAAATGGAAGAAATGCAGGCGTTATTCGCCCCCTATTCCATTTCGCTTTCGTCCAATGCGGATCATCAGCTCCCCGAGCCTGAGGAAACCGAAACCACCTTTATCGGTAATGCCCGGATCAAGGCGCTGGCGGCCTGCAAAGCAACCGGGCTGCCGGCTTTGGCGGATGATAGCGGCATTCAGGTCGACGCATTAGGCGGCGCACCCGGTGTTTACACAGCGGATTGGGCAGAAACCCCCAATGGTCGTGACTTTGTCATGGCGATGAAACGCACCCATTCAGAGCTAGAGGCCGTCAACGCGCCCCTGCCCCGCACGGCAAGGTTTTGTTCGACTTTGGTTTTGGTCTGGCCTGATGGCCACGAAGAAATATTTGAAGGCAAAGTCGAAGGCCAGGTTGTGTGGCCCATGCGCGGCACTGTTGGCCACGGCTACGACCCGGTGTTTCAACCAAATGGATATGACATCACATTTGCAGAAATGGACCCCGCAGAAAAAAACCGTATCAGTCACCGCGCCGATGCGTTTAACAAACTGATTGCAGGCTGCTTTGCTTGAAGATTGGCAACATGGCGGGTTTGGGCTCTATGTTCATTGGCCTTTTTGCCAAAGCAAGTGTCCGTATTGTGACTTTAATTCGCATGTAAGCAACACAGTTGACCACGCTGATTGGCGCGCGGCTTTTGTCTCTGAGATTAGACGAACCGGTGCGCTGACCAAAGGGCGGGTTCTGAGATCCATATTTTTTGGCGGCGGCACCCCCAGTCTGATGGAACCAGAGACTGTCAGGGCCATTTTGGACGAAAGTCAAAAATACTGGTCCTGGGCTAATGACATCGAAATTACGCTAGAGGCAAATCCAAGCTCTGTTGAAGCAAACAAATTCGTGGACTTCGCTGATGCGGGCATAAACAGGGTCTCTTTGGGCGTTCAGGCACTAAACAACACCGATTTAACCAAATTGGGGCGTCTACACACCCACGAAGAGGCGTTGATCGCTTTAGAAGTATCAAGAGCACAATTTAACCGCGTAAGCTTTGATTTGATTTACGGACGTCAAGATCAGTCTCTAAGTGATTGGAAACATGAACTAAAACAGGCTTTAGGCTATCGACCTGATCACCTTTCACTTTATCAACTGACCATTGAAGATGGTACTGCCTTTGGAGCGCGTTTTGCAGCAGGCAAATTGCTTGGCTTACCTGACGAAGACCTTGGCGCTGATATGTATGAACTTACCAACCAGCTGTGTGCTGAGAATGGTTTGCAATCCTATGAAGTCTCTAACTATGCACAAATCGGCTCTGAATCACGTCACAACATGATCTACTGGACAGGCGGTGACTATGTAGGTGTCGGACCCGGGGCGCATGGTCGATTAACACTGGATGGACGTCGGATAGGGACAGAAGCAACGCGCATGCCAAACGACTGGCTGGCGTCAGCGCAAAACGGATGTGTAGCACACGAAACCGTTGAGGAAATTTCCGCTGAGGCCCGAAGATCCGAGTTTCTGCTAATGGGACTGCGGGTAACAGATGGCGTTGATTTGTCTCGTCTGTCAGAACTGTCTGCCGGGCTATCCGATATCAACTGGGCCGAGCCAATAGATCATGGGCTGATAGAGATTAAAGACAACAGAGTTCGCACAACAGAGGCTGGTAAGCCTCTGCTAAATGCTATCTTGCGTCAAATATTGTAATTACCCACCAGACAACTGACGTAGAATATCGTCCAGCTGCTCAAGATTGGCGTAGGAGAGAGTTAACTTACCGGATTCTTTGCCAGCGTCGTGGTTAATCGCAACTTTGACACCCAAATTCGCAGCAAGCTCTCTTTCCAACTGAATAGTATCTGCGTCTTTGGTCGTATTACCCCGAACAGTTTTTACCTTTGGCGCTTGTGTCGCCTTCGCGAGCTTTTCCGCGTCGCGCACTGATAGCCCTTCGGAAACGATTTTTTGCGCTATCTCAACCGCATTCTCTTGGCCCACCAGTGTTCTGGCATGCCCTGCGGTTAACTTTCCTTCGACCAAAAGGTCCTGTACCGGATCTGGTAAAGATAACAGACGCATGAGATTGGCGATATGGCTGCGACTTTTGCCCAATGCAGTGGCAAGCTGTTCCTGGGTGTGTCCGAACCGGTCCATAAGTTGACGATAGCCAGCGGCTTCATCCACGGCGTTCAGGTCGGCCCGCTGAATGTTCTCTATGATCGCAACTTCTAGAACCTCGGTGTCATTGAAATCTCGCACGATAACAGGAACTTCGTGCAATTGCGCCATCTGTGACGCCCGCCAGCGGCGTTCACCCGCAACGATTTCAAAGTTGCCATCTATCCGTGGTGAATTGCGAACAATCAGGGGCTGAATGATCCCCTTTTCTTTAATAGATGCAGACAGCTCTGTCAGCGCATCCTGGTTAAAGCTACGCCTCGGTTGATCAGGGTTCGGCTCCAACTTCTCAATCGGAAGAATGCGCTCAGCCGCACGATTTCCCTCTTTGTTAGGCTCTTGGAACGCATCGACATCCGCCATAAGCGCCGACAATCCTCGGCCCAAACCACGATTTCTATCTTTTTTGGACATCTTTCACTCCTCAACTGGGTCTGGCTGCCAAAACTTCCTGAGCTAGCGACAAATATGCCTTACTACCAGCAGAAGTTGGGTCGTAATCAAGAGCAGACATAGCAAATGAAGGGGCTTCGCTCAGTCTTACGTTGCGAGGTATCAAGGTTTTGAACACCAAGCTTCCTAGGTTTTCACGCGCATCTTCTTGCACTTGTTGACTTAGATTGTTGCGCTTGTCGTACATCGTTAACACTACCCCTTCTATACGAAGGGACGGGTTTGCCGTTTGCCGGACCTCTCTAACTGTTAACATCAGCTGCGACAAACCCTCTAGTGCAAAGAATTCGCTCTGAAGGGGTACTATTACCGAATGACTTGCAATCAACGCGTTAACGGTCAAAAGATTCAAAGAAGGCGGACAATCGATCAAGACATAGTCGAACTCATAAAGATCAATAGATGGTTGCCGCAATGCATCATGCAACAGGTGCGATCGTTTTTCGTTTGATATCAACTCTATATCAGCTGAGCTTAGGTCAGTCGTGGCCGGGATTATGGAAAGTCCCTCAATTTCAGTCTCTTGTACAACATTCTGCAGCGCTTCATCAGCCATGAGCAAATCGTAAACAGAGTATTCCCGTTGATCGGCTTCAATACCCAAACCGGTTGAAGCATTTCCTTGAGGATCTAAGTCAACCAGAAGCACTTTCTTTTCAAAATGAGCGAGAGCAGCTGCGAGATTAATCGCTGTTGTCGTTTTACCAACGCCACCTTTTTGGTTCACCACTGCCATAATTTTGGGTTCAGAACTTCGCATAATATCAGGCACGCCTAATCCCTTTCAAACTCAGTATTTTCGCCTCAGGGTCGGTTTTACTTGGAATAATTGTTGATTGAAACCGCCACTTTGTCTTGGCCTGCTCGAGCTCTACATCTGCGTTGCGACCTTTTGGAAAGATTGCCAGCCCATCCTCAATTAAAAATCTATGTGCATATCCAATTAGCGTTGGTAAATCCGCCAATGCACGTGCCGATACAATATCATACTTAAGATCAAAAATATTCTCGATCCGTTCAGAAATAATTTCTAAGCTTGCTGAATTTCCGAGTTCACGTTTGGCTGTGCGCAGAAATGCTGATTTGCGCTGATCTGATTCAACAAGCGTTACCTGTAAATCCGGTCTCAATTCTTGCGATATGATGTGTAGGACAACACCGGGCAAACCTCCACCACTTCCTAAATCTAGCCACTTTTTCGCATTTTTCGGCGCAACCTGCCAAATTTGCGCTGAATCGACGATGTGTCTGCTCCACGATTCCTCAACCGTTGAGGGGGATATTAGATTTATCTTTTTCGTCCACTTTAGGAGTAACGCCTGAAATAATTCGAGTTTTTCGATTGTTTCACGTGAAACACTCAATCCAACTTCTCGGTTCATGCGGATCCTCGCATCGAAGCCTTTTTAATCGCAGACAGTAACAACAAAAGTGCTGCCGGTGTCATACCTTCTACCTTAGACGCATGCGCAATCGTCTCTGGGCGAGTAAATTGAAGCTTTCCAGCAAGCTCATTGGACAAACCCGGGATCAGTGCATACTGAAGATCAGCTGGAATTTTTTGTCCCTCTTCAGACTTTAACAGTCCAATGTCCTTTGCTTGCCGCTCTATATAATGTGCATAGAGCGCATCACGTTTAACTTGCAACAAAACATCATTGTCAAAATCAGATAGCCGCGGGGCATACTTCACAATATCAGACACCTCAACATCACTCAGCGCGAGCGCTTGGTTCCCGGTTTTTTTGGGCCCATCAGGATTTAGTTTAGCCCCCCCTGCCGCAAGTTGGCGGGATGTAACAACAATTTGGCTCAATACTTGCTTTGCAGAGGACAGGCTTTCTGCCTTACTTGAATACAATGCCCAGCGTTTATCCGAAACACATCCAACATTTCTACCAAACTCTGTAAGACGCTGATCAGCATTGTCAGCCCGCAACGAAAGACGAAACTCAGCGCGCGAGGTAAACATCCGGTAAGGCTCTGTCACCCCACGCGTAATAAGGTCATCAATCATGACGCCGATATATGACGTTGTTCGGCTAAACAGAATGCGATCTGAGCCTCTAGAAGCTGACGCCGCGTTCAATCCGGCAACCAAGCCCTGTGCAGCCGCTTCTTCGTATCCAGTTGTACCATTAATTTGCCCAGCAAGGTACAGGCCCGGAATTTCTTTTAACTCAAGCGACTGAGAGAGAGCACGCGGATCTACATAGTCATATTCAATGGCGTAGCCTGGCTGTAGAATTTTCGCGTTCTCTAGGCCAAAAATTGAGCGAACATATTGATCCTGCACATCAATGGGTAGTGAAGTCGAAATTCCATTGGGATAAACAGTGGTATCGTTCAGTCCTTCGGGTTCCAGAAATACCTGATGCGAGTCTTTGTCAGAAAATCTGACAATCTTATCTTCAATCGATGGGCAATATCTCGGCCCTACGCCATCAATGTGCCCACCATACATCGCTGACTTTTCGAGGTTTTCCCGAATAATATCATGTGTTTGCGAATTGGTATGAGTAATCCCGCATACAACCTGCCTCGCCTGAGGAGATTTGTTGTAAAACGAAAACATTGTCGGAACTTCGTCACCAGCTTGAGCCTCTAGCACATCCCACCGAATTGTTTTTCCGTCTAGTCTAGGTGGCGTTCCCGTTTTCAAGCGCCCCATCGGTAGTTTGAGATCGTACAATCTGTCAGCCAGAGCAACGGAAGGATTTTCCCCCATTCTACCAGCGCGAATTTTTTCCGGACCGATGTGTACCAACCCATTTAAAAACGTTCCGGTAGTTAAAATGACCGACTTGGCTTCGACAGCAACTTGATCTGACAGAACCACACCGCTGATCCGGTTGTTTTCTAAACGCAAATCAGAAACTTCGCCGCAAATAACATCCAAATTTTCGGCATGTTTTACTTCGTGCTGCATGCCATTCAGGTACAGCTTTCTATCTGATTGCGCCCGGGGACCCTGTACCGCAGGGCCTTTCTTTCTATTAAGTAAGCGAAATTGGATACCAGCAACGTCTGCAACACGACCCATCACGCCATCGAGCGCGTCAATTTCGCGAACCAAATGCCCTTTGCCAAGACCTCCGATTGCAGGATTGCAAGACATCACGCCAATTTTTGTGCTATCAAGCGTAATCAAAGCGGTTTGTGCACCCATCCGTGCAGAAGCAAGGGCTGCTTCACAACCTGCGTGACCACCGCCAACCACAACAACATCATACTTTGAATGTTTCACGTGAAACACTCCCGTGTTTTCTATTTTCCAATGCAAAAACTCGTGAAAATCTCATCTAGTAGATCTTCAACATCAACTCGACCAACAATAGCATCAATTGAGCGAATTGAATGCCTGAGGAGCTCTGCAACTATGTCAGGCAAACAATGATCTTGGTTTAGCATTTCTTGAACCTCACACAAAGACATATTCGCATCAATTATTGATTTACTATGCCGTTCACGAATAGCCAAACCCGCCCCAGATGCCTTGGATGAAAGAATAGTGGATATCTGCGAAATCAAATTTTCTAAGCCACTGCCGGATTTGGCAGAAATACTTAATCCTGGGGCCTCGTATACGTCATTTTTCGCCCAAACAACCAAATCTTCACTAGATAGTTCAAAGTCAATATCTTGGTCAGGCAACAACAGATAAATGCGTAGATCAGCTAGATCAGCTCGACGACGTGCGCGATCAATGCCAATTTTTTCAATTTCATCCCCTGCCAGACGCAACCCAGCCGTATCTAAGAAGGTCACAGCCAAGCCATTCAAATCCATTTTGACTTCGATGACATCTCTCGTCGTTCCCGCGATATCTGATGTTATCGCCGCTTCTCGCCCTGCCAATGCGTTCAGTAACGTTGATTTTCCGACATTCGGGGCGCCCAAAATCGCAACCTCAAAGCCATCACGAATACGTTCAGCAATCTTAGTTCCTGAACTTTCAGTGACGAGTTCTTCTTGGACCTCTGAAAGCAATGCCTTCACCTCAGGAAAAACATCAACGGGCACATCTTCATCGACAAAATCAATCGTTGCCTCGATCAAAGATGCTGCTCTTATCAACTTTCGGCGCCAAGTTTCGGCCTTTTCGCCGAGCGCACCAGAAAAAACTCTAAGCGCCTGCTTTCGTTGGGATTCAGTTTCTGAATCAATCAAATCTGCTAGACCTTCAACCTGCGCAAGATCTAAGCACCCATTTTCTAGCGCCCGTCGCGTGAAATCCCCGGGCCCAGCAGCAGAAAGTTCGGGAAAATTATCTAGCTCACGCAATACGGCCGAAACAATTGCCTGACTGCCATGCAGATGCAGCTCAACAACTTCTTCCCCCGTAAAGCTCGCGCCTGACAGAAATGTCAAAACCAACGCCTGATCAAGAATTTCGTTATCTCGCGATCTAATTGTACATAAACGCCGCCCACTTTCGGGCAGCGTTCCTGACATTTTTTCCGCGGCTGTTCGGGCCTTTGGCCCAGAAATTCTTACAATCGCAACGCCAGCCTTACCTGGTGCCGTGGCTTGTGCAAAAATTGTACTCATCTAGGTATTCATTGAGTCAAAGAATTCAGAGTTCGTCTTGGTCTGTTTCAACTTTGAAATCAGGAATTCGATCGCATCTGTGGTCCCCATCGGGTTCAGAATACGACGCAAGACATATGTTTTCTGTAGATCAATCTTATCAACCAACAGGTCTTCCTTTCGGGTGCCGGATTTCAGAATATCCATCGCTGGGAAGACGCGTTTGTCAGCAACTTTGCGATCCAGAACAATCTCAGAGTTACCCGTCCCTTTGAATTCCTCAAAGATAACCTCATCCATACGGCTACCCGTATCAATCAAGGCTGTTGCAATAATCGTAAGCGAGCCACCTTCTTCGATGTTCCGCGCCGCACCAAAGAAACGCTTCGGTCGTTGCAGTGCATTTGCGTCAACACCACCGGTCAATACCTTACCAGAGGATGGCACAGTTGTGTTAAAGGCTCTACCAAGTCTTGTGATTGAGTCCAGCAAGATAACAACATCTCGTTTATGCTCAACCAATCTCTTGGCTTTTTCGATCACCATTTCTGAAACGGCTACGTGACGCGATGCAGGTTCATCAAAGGTAGAAGACACAACCTCGCCCTTCACCGAACGCTGCATATCTGTAACTTCTTCTGGGCGTTCATCAATCAGCAAAACAATCAGATAACATTCTGGATGATTGGCAGCGATCGAATGCGCGATATTTTGCAGCAAAACCGTTTTACCAGTCCGAGGTGGCGCAACGATCAACGAACGCTGCCCTTTCCCAATTGGCGCGACCAAATCGATAATCCGTGCAGACCTGTCTTTGATCGTTGGGTCTTCGATTTCCATGTTCAGACGTTCGTCTGGATAGAGTGGTGTTAAGTTGTCAAACGCGACTTTATGGCGGGCTTTTTCTGGGTCTTCAAAGTTGATCTTTTCAACTGATGTCAGCGCAAAATACCGCTCATTGTCGCTCGGGGCTTTGATCACGCCTTCGACGGTATCACCTGTACGCAATGCAAATTTGCGGATCATTTCTGGTGACACATAAATATCGTCCGGCCCAGCGAGATAGTTCGCCGCGGTGGATCTTAAAAAGCCAAAGCCATCCTGCAAAACCTCTAGTACGCCGTCGCCACCGATTACCCATTCATCTTCGGCGCGTTCCTTCAAAATCGAGAACATCATTTCGCCCTTACGCATCGTAGACGCGTTTTCGATCTCAAGGCTTTCTGCCATTGATAACAAATCCTTAGGACTGTTTGCTTTGAGCTCGGCGAGATTTAGACGATCGGTGGACATGCAATAATTCCTATACGGCCAGGGCCGTTTTTTTTAGCATTCAAGTGAAAGTGGTGTTCCCGGACGGGCACCGTTGAATAACCTCATATGAGGTCTGTTCGTCTGAGTCAATTCTGAGAAAAAAGGAACAAAGCGCTGCGTGTTATCAATAATAAATTAAAGAATAGAAGAGATGATGATGATGTTAGTAAGGTGGATAAGTTGGGTTTCAGGAGTTTCCCACAGCCTTATCCTGTGGTGATGTGGTTGCTTTCGAACGTGGCAGATCACTCTCTCAGTTTAATAATTCCTTTACAAATAAGACGGCACAGCCAGCGTAGCGCTGGTGACACATCCCCGGAAACGTCATACTGATCCACAAGCGGAACTTATCCTTATCCACGGTGGAAAAATGGTGACAAAATTTCTGAAACAACGCCCTCTTTCCACATGCGGTTTTAGTAACCACATTTTAACCAGTTTCATCCTGACCTCTCCCACCAATTTTACGCTGGTTTATCCACATGAATAACCACATAATTCTTGCGTCAAATTCGCAAATACGGGCAACTTTGCTCCGAAATGCGGGTGTTTCTTTCGACGTTTTGGCCAAAAAAATCGACGAAGAATCGATTCGAGCTTCCTTACAAGCAGAAGAAGCGTCACCGCGGGACATAGCGGATGCACTGGCAGAAATGAAAGCCGCACGGGCCGCTGAAGCGCACCCAAATTCCTTTGTGTTGGGCTGCGATCAGATTTTGGCCTTTCAACAAAACTGTTTTGCCAAACCAGCAGACAAAAATGACGCACGACAGCAGTTGCAACAGCTGCGTGGAAAACAACATCAGTTGTTGTCCGCGGCCGTTCTGTATCATGAAAACAAACCCATTTGGCGGCATGTGGGTCAGGTTCGGTTGACTATGCGACCCTTTTCGGACGCATATTTGGACGATTATTTGGACAGAAACTGGGACAGCATTCGACACGCTGTGGGCTGTTACAAACTCGAAGAAGAAGGCGTGCGCCTGTTTTCACGTGTTGAGGGCGACTATTTCAATGTCCTTGGACTGCCGTTACTAGAGTTCTTGTCATACCTAACACTTCGCGGAATACTGCCCAAATGACCCAACATATCATTCCTCTGGCTGGTGTGATCGGCCACCCGATTGCACATTCCAAGAGCCCGCGTTTGCACAAACACTGGCTTAAAAAACACGGCCTGCCCGGCGACTATATCCCTATGGATGTCAAAGAGGCAGATTTGGAACAGGTTATTCGCACCCTTCCAAAGGCGGGTTTTGTGGGTGTGAATATCACCATTCCGCATAAAGTGTCGGTTTTGCAGATTGCGGATTTGGTCACAGATCGCGCGACGCTTATCGGGGCTGCCAATACGTTGATTTTCCGCAAGGATGGAAAAATTCATGCTGATAATACAGACGGTTATGGATTTATTTCCAATCTAAAACAGGGCGCGCCGGGTTGGCGTGCAGATACTGGGCCAGTGACTGTTTTGGGCGCAGGCGGTGCTGCGCGGGCGGTGATTTCATCCCTGATCGAAGTTGGAGCCAAAGAGATTTTGCTGACCAATCGCACCCGCCCCAAAGCCGAAGGGTTGCAGGCCGAGTTTGGGTCTAAAGTACGGGTAATCGACTGGGTACAGGCCGGAAATGCGATCGAAGACGCCGCGACTTTGATCAACACCACATCGCTGGGCATGGAAGGTCAGCCAGAATTGCGGGTTCCACTGGATGGGCTTCAACGTGGGTCTGTTGTGACTGATCTGGTGTACACGCCAATGCAAACCCATTTGTTAAAAACCGCTGAACAGGCGGGATGCGTCACGGTGGATGGGTTAGGGATGTTGCTGCATCAGGCCGTTCCGGCATTTGAACGGTGGTTCGGCATCAGACCCGTTGTTGATGTTGAGACACGCGCGGCAATTCTATGAAACCGTACCTATTGGGATTAACCGGATCCATCGGGATGGGTAAGTCCACGACCGCGCAGATGTTTCGCGATGCTGGGCTGGATGTCTGGGACGCAGATGCGGCTGTGCACCGGCTATATGCAAAAGGTGGCGCCGCTGTTTCACCGATCCGCGCAACGTTTCCGTCGGCAATTGAGGCAGGAACAGTGTCGCGGGAAAGGCTGAAACAGATCATTGCACAGGACAACACGGCGCTTAGCCAGATTGAAAAAATTGTGCACCCCCTTGTTGCAGCGGACCGTGCTGATTTCATTGACCAAGCAACTTCGGATATCGTTGTATTGGACATTCCGCTGTTGTTTGAAACAAATTCCGAAAGTCAGTTTTCTGGTATTTTGGTTGTTTCCGCCCCGGCGGAGTTACAGAAAAACCGTGTCTTGGCGCGCGCGGGTATGACAGAGGCCCAATTTGACACTATTCTGGCCCGACAGGTTCCTGACACAGACAAAAGAGCCAAGGCAGATTTTGTAATCGAAACCATTGATCTGGAACAGACACGGCAATCTGTTACGGATTTGATTGCAGATATCCGAAGGAACCATATCCATGCGTGAAATCGTGCTTGATACTGAAACCACCGGGTTTGAGCCCGAGGACGGCGATCGTATTGTCGAAATTGGTGCTGTGGAACTGCTGAACCATGTGCCAACGGGTCGGACCTATCATCAATATATCAACCCAGAGCGATCCATGCCCAAAGAGGCGTTTGATGTGCATGGGCTGGGCGATGAATTTTTGGCGGACAAACCTGTTTTTGCCAAAATTGCGCAGGACTTTATCGATTTTGTCGGGACGGACCTGATGGTGATCCATAACGCGTCCTTTGACATGAAATTCCTAAACGCAGAGCTACGTTGGCTTAATCGTCCACCTTTGCCGATGGATCAGGCGTTAGACACATTGGCGATTGCGCGACGTCGTTTTCCTGGCTCCCCTGCATCGCTGGATGCTTTGTGCCGCCGGTTTGGGATCGATAATTCGTCACGTACCTTGCACGGCGCGTTGTTGGATAGTGAAATCCTGGCCGAAGTGTATCTGGAACTGATCGGGGGGCGTCAGCCTGACTTTGCGCTGTCCAATTCAGGCACGGCAAAGAAAAGCGGTCTGCAATCTGATGATTGGCGTCCCAAGCCCCGTGAAACGGCGTTGCCGCCACGTCTGACCGAGGACGAAATCGCCGCCCATACTGCCTTTGTTGACAAATTGGGCGACGACGCGCTTTGGAAGAAGTGAGCTTAGGCGTCGGCTTTGCCGTTTGCCTCAGCTTGGGCCTGTGCACGGCGCGCGATTTCGTTGCGATACAGCGCAACAAAATCAATAGTTTCAAGGTTCAGCGGCGGGAAACCACCGTCGCGGGTCACGTCTGAAACGATGCGGCGCACGAATGGGAACGTAATGCGTGGGCATTCGATCAACAGATAGGCGTGCAATTGCGGTGCGGGAACGCCTTCGATTTTGAAAACGCCGGCATATTCCAACTCAAGGATAAACAGCGGATCGCCTTTGTCCTTGGTTTTGGATGTGATGTTCAGCTTGGTGATGACTTCGTATTGTTCGTCATCTGTGCCGCGTTTTTTGGCGTCCAGGTTCACGCCGACCTGAATTTCAGGCTGCACTTCGCCGCTCACGCCTTTTTGGGCCATGATATTTTCAAACGACATGTCGCGCACATATTGTGCCAAAACGCGTTGCGAAATTTGCAAAGGCTGCTGAGCTTCAGTCGCGCCTGTTTCCGGTGTGTCGGTCATCTAGGAATGCTCCAGTTGAATAATTTGCGCTATTCCTAGCAGCCTCGTGGCAGGGCCTCAATGCCGAGTCCAGCCCGAGGGGGAATGTGTGGCGCGATTGTTGGGGTCAACTTCGGTAAATTCGCCGTCAATGACGTGATCATCAGGATGTTGGGGGCGATTTGGTCCGGTATTTGGCGGTTGACCCATTGTGAAACTCTGAACGTTCACTTTGGACTTAAGCCATTGAAATACACGGGACCGTACACCGGGCACCAACAAAGAAAACCCAACGATATCTGTGAAAAACCCCGGTGTCAGCAACAACGCGCCCGAAAACAGGATCATCGCCCCATGCGCCAAAGGTTCCGTAGGATCATTCAGTTGCGAAAAACTGCTGCGAAGGCGCGTCATTTCGGCCGCTCCCTGACTGCGCACCAAATGGGACCCCAAAAAAGCCGTCAAAACCACGATTAATAAGGTGGGCCATAACCCAATTGCACCGCCAACTTGAATGAACAGGGCGATTTCAATCAGCGGGATCGCGATAAACAAACCTAAAAGCCACATATGTGAACCTCACTTGCTGGGTGTCGAAGGTGGACTTGGCCCACCCCCTCACCTACATAGTAATGTGAATGACAGATTTCCACGTCCGACCAAAGGGTAACACATGAATTCGCCCATTATTCAACTTATCGTCCTTGCTGGCGTTGCCATCTTCTTGATCCTGCGTTTGCGCAGTGTTTTGGGGACGCGGGATGGTTTTGAACAACCACGTGAACGCGCGGAACAGCAGCCAAATCCACGCCGTGAATTCGAAGTGATCGAAGGTGGCCCAGATCGCGACATCACAGATCACGTCGAAGAAAACAGTGATGACGCCAAAGCGTTGGCAGCCATGAAGAAAGCTGAACCTAGTTTTGGGGTCAGCGATTTCATGCAAGGCGCACGCGGGGCCTATGAAATGATCCTGATGGCGTTTGAACGTGGGGATCTGGGATCAGTAAAAGCGTTTTTGTCCGACGATGTTTATGCCGCGTTTGCTGGTGTTGTTGAGCAACGGGAAAAGGATGGCGTCACCATCGAGGCAACCTTTATCGGGGTGGCGGATATGGCCATCCAAGAGGTTGAATTCGACGAAGTCACCTCTGAGGGCGAAATCAGCATGCGGTTTGTGGGCGAATTGACGTCAATTGTACGCGATAATGCCGGTGACGTAATCGAAGGCAGTGACACCGAGATTAAGCGCCAGCGCGATATCTGGACATTTGCACGTAAAATGGGTGCGAATGATCCGAACTGGCAATTGGTCGCTACGTCAGAATGATGTTTGGCACGACCCTTGCCGCGCGCATTAAGCGTGCAATGTCAGGGGTCGCGCTGACAGGTTTTTTGATGTCTGGGGCAGCTATGGCTGAAACAAATGTCCAGTTGATGCGTTTTGACGACCTGTTTGGCTGGGCAGAAGATGACCATCAGGCGGCGTTGGACACTTTCCGTATGACCTGTCAGGATTTCGACGATCCCGATTGGAACACCCTGTGCGACATTGCGGCGACGCAACAAAATCCGCGTGACTTCTTTGAGCTGTTTTTCAAACCTGTTTTGATCAGCGACGGTGAGGCGGGATTGTTCACCGGATATTTCGAACCCGAACTACAAGGCGCGCGACGCCCTGATGAACGGTATCGTTTCCCGATCTACCGCCTACCGGCCGAAGCGCGATCAGGTCCATGGTTGACCCGTCGCCAAATCGAAGAAACCGGTGCCCTGCAGGGTCGTGGGCTGGAAATTGCTTGGGTTGATGACTCGGTTGAGGCTTTTTTCCTGCAAATTCAGGGATCTGGGCGTATTCGCATGAATGACGGATCTGTGGTGCGTGTTGGGTATGGTGGCAAAAATGGTCGCAATTATTCGTCCGTAGGTGCGGAATTGGTGCGGCGCGGCATTTATGAACCTCACCAAGTGTCCGCTCAGGTGATCCAATCCTGGGTGCGCAACAATCCCGTGGCGGGTCGCGAATTGCTGTGGGTTAACGATTCCTACGTGTTTTTCCGCGAAGTGAGCGAAGTGCCTGCCGATCGCGGACCATTGGGCGCGATGAACAGGTCCATAACCGAAATGCGATCCATCGCCGTTGATCCGGAATACACCCCATTAGGTGCCCCCGTTTGGATCGAAAAGGAAGGCGCAACACCCTTGCGTCGGTTGATGATCGCCCAAGATACCGGATCAGCCATCAAAGGCGCACAGCGCGCCGACATATTCTATGGAACTGGGGATCAGGCCGGTCGGCTGGCTGGTCGCATTCGTGATGGCGGGCGCATGATCGTGCTGCTGCCAATCCAGAGGGCCTATGCGATGCTGCCAGAGGGGCTGGAATGAAAAAGCCCCGGCATCTAAGCCCGGAGGAACGCGCATTATGGGAAGAAGTGGCCAAACGAACCGAACGGATCGACCGCCCTGCCCCAGCCCCTAAACCCCCGGCCAAGAAACCAAACCCAACAATCCCCCGCCCCCACGTGACGCCAATGGACCGGACGTTTCGTGTTGGGCAGAATGTGGACCATCACCGGGATCATAATCTGGTCGCTGGGTTGTCGCGGCAATTGGCGGCGGCACCGGTCAACATGGATCGCAAAAGCTTTACCCGTCTGAAACGAGGAAAGCTAAAACCCGAAGGCCGGATCGATTTGCACGGCATGACATTGGCACAGGCGCATCCTGCTTTGATGTCATTTGTTCTGGGTGCGCATCAAAACGGAAAACGGTTGGTTTTGGTGATCACAGGCAAAGGCAAATCGCGTGACCAAGGCGGCCCGATCCCAACGCGTCTTGGGGTTTTACGCCATCAAGTGCCGCAATGGTTGGCCATGCCGCCGTTGTCACAGGCAGTTTTGCAAGTAACCGAAGCCCATATCAGCCATGGCGGCCATGGCGCCTATTACGTGTATTTAAAACGTATTCGTTGACGTCACTGCGGCTGCAACAGGCCGGGTGACAGGATCAATTGGGTGGCGTTTTGCATGGTGATCACGGTGCCCGGCAATAAACCGGACCGCCCTGACCTATCGTCCCTAAATGCCTCACTGACCAGCGAACCGCGGCTCAGTAATGCGATCAACGCGGGCGACGTTCCCACAGTAAAATGACCTAATGGCCCATCCGTAAAGGCGCTGACATCCACAACGGTGACCGGCAATTCGGCCACAGGTTCGGCATCACGAATAGCGCCTAAACGTTCGCGAACCCCAGTCAAACGCGCTGACAATTGCAACGCGCGATCCCGTTGCGAAACAAAGATGGCAAACGGTTGTGGCAGGTCTTGGATCCGATCCGCCTGTGCGTGAAACAGATCAACCGAGATGTCAGGCGAAATCAAAACCACCCCAGACAAATGATCATTTGACCAGCCAGGTTGCGTCAATTCGATCTGCCGCAGGGTTTCCATCACCAATAGGGTCCCCATCGAATGACCGGTCAGAATGACACGATCTGCGCCGCTTTGGGACACTTCGAATAGCACCTTTTCCAGCTCATCCCGTGCGGCCAGAACGGAATCCAGATCATGCACATAGCCAAATGGGTTCATCGCGCTGGGCCATGAATAATGGACGGCCGTGGCTGGCACTTCAAAGTCATGCATGATCTGTGCCATACGAAAAATACCGTCGGAAAAGCTGTTATTGTACCCATGAACGTAGATCATCACTTCGCGTTCACCGGGCGGTTGCTGAACCAACGCAGCGTTCAAGGACCTGATAAATTCGGCCCCATTTTCGATCTCGGCCTGCTGCGTAACCGCAAAATGGCGGCTGGGATCTGTTCGGTTTTGGTTGGTTCTGACGCTGCCTGTACTGCGTTGCGTTGGGATTGAAACCTCAACATCCAAATACGAAACATGATCGCCCCGCCGGCCTAAAAACTGGCCTAGGTCGTTCTGATCCCGGTTTGTCGCCACAAAAATCCGCGTTGTCTGAACCGTTTCATCGCCAGTTGAAATGTAAGGAATGATCGACCGGTCGACGCAGGCACCCAGAACGATGACACAAAGCAAAAAGGGGATCAGCCGCATAACATTCAATTCGCTGTTAATAAAATAGACCGTAGGAAAATGGCCCTAAACCTGTATTGCGCGTCCACCATTGTATTGCAACGAAACCTTGACCGGATGTTTTAGGTTAAAAATCCAGACCCAAATCCAATGTGCGCACAGAATGCGTCAATGCGCCGGATGAAATGTAGTCAACGCCGGTTGCCGCCACTTCTGCGATGCGGTCCAGTTTCATGTTGCCTGATGCCTCTAGCACCACGCCGCCACGTGTCAGATTTACAGCGTCCTTTAGGGTCGGAGTGTCCATATTATCAAGCAGAATAACATCTGCCCCACCAATCGTAAGCGCTTGTTCCAATTGATCAATTGTGTCGACTTCCAGCTCAATTTTCATCATATGAGAGGCCACTGCCTTGGCCGCATTCAGCGCCTGTGAAATACCGCCTGCGGCTGCGATGTGGTTGTCTTTGATCATGATCGCATCTGACAGATTTTGCCGATGATTATGCCCGCCACCGTGCAGCACGGCCTGTTTTTCAACGACCCGCAAACCGGGTGTGGTTTTGCGCGTGCAAGTGACCCGTGTGGCTGTGCCTTTGGTTTGGGCGACAAATTTGCTGGTCAATGTCGCGATCCCAGTGAGCCGACCGGCAAAATTCAGCGCCACACGTTCCGCCGAAAGGATTGATGACGCTTTGCCGCGGATGACCATCAAAACGTCACCCGTTTCACAGGGCTGGCCGTCGTGAATAACCGGTTCGATATCCAAGGCCGGATCAATCAGGTGAAACGCAATACGCGCGATCTGCATGCCGGAAACGACGCCATTTTCGCGGGCATTTATCCGGGCCTCATACGTGACATCAGACGGGATAACCGCGCGCGTTGTTACGTCGCCATAAGTTCCAAGATCCTCCATCAAGGCCGCCCGAACCATGGGTTCGAGGATCAAATCGGGCAATTCATTGAATGCGGTCATGAGGTTTCCTTCATAGCTTTGTCACGTATCGCCAGGGCCTGGGTCAAAGTGATTTTGGTGCGTTCGGCCTGATTAGGGTCTGTTTCTGGAAAATCTTCGCGCAGATGCCCGCCTCGGCTTTCTTGTCTTTGCAGGGCGGCGGCGGTGATCAATGTTGCGGTTGCGGTCATATTCAGGAACGTTGCGTTGTCTGACTGACTGGCTTCGATGTCGGCAATATGTCTAAGCGCCGTGGTCAAACCTTTGGCGTTGCGCCGGACGCCGACATGCGCCGTCATGGTTTCACGCAGCTTTTTTAACGCATCAGCGTCAATCTGATCGCCACCTTTGGTGAAGTGTACTTCAATCTCGGGGGCCGTGGATTTTGCGACTTTGTCAGCGATGTCAGTCGCGGCATTGCGGGCGTAAACCAATGCTTCTAGCAATCCGTTCGACGCTAGCCTGTTGGCGCCATGCAAACCGGTCGATGACGCCTCTCCGCAGACCCAGAGATTGCCGAGCGAAGATCGCCCAACGTCGTCCGTATCCACGCCACCCATGTGATAATGCGCGGCGACGGCGACGGGAATTGGGTCAGAAACAGGGTCTATTCCGGCCCGATTACAGGTTTCAGCGACAGATGGGAACCGTGTCAAAACATCCGCGCCTAACGCATCCCGTGTGTCCAGCATGGGCCTGTTTCCGGCTTGGGTTTGGGCAAATATTGCGCGCGCCACTACATCACGAGGAGCCAGTTCCGCGTCAGGATGAACATCCAGCATAAACCGATGACCATGTTTGTTGATCAATATGGCACCATCACCGCGCAACGCTTCGGTGGCGAGAGGGGCGGGATCCTCTCCGATATCAAAGGCGGTGGGGTGGAATTGCACAAATTCCGGATCACCAATGACGGCACCAGCGCGGGCGGCAAAACCGATGACCTGACCGCGAATGCGCGGCGGGTTGGTTGTGTGGGCAAATAACCCGCCAGACCCACCACCGGCCAGCAATACGGCGGGGCAATTGATCAAAACCGGTTCCGAAGGGCAATCCGCTTGGGTAATCCAAAGCCCGGTTACGGTTTCATCCTTAACCTCTAGCTGGGTGGCCAACGCATTTTCCAACACCTGCACCGAAGGCGCGGCCCGAACGACCGCGATCAACGCCTCCATGATTTGTTTGCCAGCTTGGTCGCCTTGGACGCGCACCACGCGGGCGGCGGAATGGGCGGCTTCGCGGCTCATGACGTAATCACCATCCGCAGAGCGATCAAAGGGTGTTCCCAGCTCGGTCAGATCAAGGATATGTTCACGCGCAACGCGGGTCACCATGTCGGCCACATCTGGGTCAACAGTGCCCGCCCCTGCGACGATTGTGTCGCGGGCGTGCGCCTCTGGGCTGTCGGTGTCCGCCATGGCGGCCGCAACCCCGCCTTGCGCCCAAGCAGAGCTGGCGCCCTCTCCCAAGGTTTCAGGCGAGATCATCAAAACGGGGCGCGGCGCCAGCTCCAGCGCGGCATAGAGCGCACCCAGCCCTGCGCCGACGATGACAATGCGGTCCGTTTTGATCACGTCTTAAATTCCCAGTTTTTGGCTAAGGTCGATCATCCGCTGAACCGCAACTTTGGCTTTTTGTGCAACGTTAGGGTCGACTTCGACCGGTTCTGACATCGTGTGCAGCGACCACAGGATTTTTTCCAACGTGATCTTTTTCATAAAGGGGCACATGTTGCAGGGGCCGACAAAATCAACATCCGGCAAAGCATCAGCAATGTTTGAGGCCATCGAACATTCGGTGACCAACATTGCCTTTTCGGGGCGATTGTCAGTGACGAATTTGATGATGCCGCTGGTGGAGCCGCTGAAATCGGATTCATCCACTACATCAGGCGGGCATTCAGGATGTGCGATGATGCTGGTGCCGGGATTCCATTCGCGGAAATCCTTTAGATCCTGCGCGGTGTATTGTTCGTGAACGATACAGGACCCTTCCCACCAGACGACGTTTTTCTGAGGCACGTCACGGGCAACGTTTTGGGCCAGATATTGATCCGGCGTCATGATGACGGTGTCGTTTTCCATCGCCGCCACGATTTGCGCAGCGTTTGACGATGTACAGCAAATGTCGGATGCGGCTTTGACTTCGGCGGTGGTGTTTACATAAGACACAACCGGCGCGCCGGGATATTTGGCGCGCATTTGCGCGATGCCATCGGCGGTGATGCTCTCTGCTAGTGAACATCCTGCTTCCATGTCGGGGATCAGAACCGTTTTAGATGGGTTCAGGATTTTTGATGTTTCAGCCATGAAATGCACACCGCATTGCACGATGACATCTGCTTCGACTTCCACTGCCTTGACCGCCAGTTGCAAACTATCACCGACAACGTCCGCCACACCGTGGTAGATTTCGGGCGTCATGTAGTTATGGGCTAAAATGACGGCGTTACGTTCCTTTTTCAGCGCATTAATCGCAGCCACATAAGGGGCGTATGTGGCCCAATCGACCGGGTTCACAACACGGGACATTTTTTCGTAAACGTCCTGCATCTGCTCCGCGAGTTCGGGATTGGGCGACAGGTCATAGGCCTCAGACAGTTCCAGGCGCATGGTATTCAGGTCAAACATCTCAGTTCCTCCCTCAGAGGTAGTGTCAGCCAACTGGGTGGCGCTTTCTTTCATTTAGGGGGGATACGATCAACCATTGAGGGGGAAAATTCGCCATTTTCACCCTTTGGCAACAAAAAAGGGTCCGAAAACAGGTGTTTCGGACCCAATTTAGAACATTTGTTTCCCGTTACAGGACGTAGCGACTGATATCGACGGATTTTGACAGCTCGCCCAGATGCTGTTCAACAAAGCTGGCATCAACGACGATTTCTTCACCAGCCCGGTCTGGTGCGGTAAAAGAAACCTCCTCAAACACGCGCTCTAACACCGTATAAAGCCGCCGTGCGCCGATGTTTTCGACACTTTCGTTCACGTCTGCCGCGATTTTGGCCAGTGCAGCGATGCCTTCGGGCGCAAAGGTGATCGTCAGGTCTTCGGTCGCCATCAGGGCGGTGTATTGCAACGTCAGCGCATTATCCGTTTCGGTCAAAATGCGGACAAAGTCATCCTCTGTCAGGGCGCGCAGGTTCACGCGGATCGGCAAACGACCCTGCAATTCGGGCAACAGATCCGACGGTTTGGCGATGTGAAACGCACCTGATGCGATAAACAAAATGTGGTCGGTTTTGACCGCGCCATGTTTGGTGCTGACGGTTGTGCCTTCGATCAGAGGCAACAGATCGCGTTGCACGCCTTCACGGGAAACATCGCCGCCGCGGGCATCCTGACGGGCGCAAACTTTGTCGATTTCGTCCAAAAACACGATGCCGTTTTGTTCAACTGACTCCAGCGCGGCCTTGGTGACGGTTTCGTCATCCAGCAGTTTGTCCGCCTCGTCGCTGATCAGAACGTCATAGCTTTCGGCGACGGTAACCCGTTTTTTCACGGTGCGCTGGCCAAAAGCTTTGCCAAAGATATCGCCCAGATTCATGCCCTGCATTTGCGGCTGACCGGGCACCTCAAATCCGCCCATCGGGTTGGATGTGTCGGTTAATTCCAGTTCGATCACCGTGTCGTCCAATTCACCGGATTTCAGTTTCCGACGGAACATATCGCGGGTCTGATCGCGCGCATCTGTACCTGCGATGGCGGTGATCACACGTTCCTCGGCGGCTTCGTGGGCCTTCGTCTTGACGTCTTCGCGCATCCATTCACGGGTTTGCGCAATGGCACTATCGACCAGATCGCGGATGATTTGTTCCACATCACGCCCAACATAGCCGACTTCGGTAAATTTAGTCGCCTCAACCTTTAGGAATGGTGCGCGGGCCAGTTTGGCCAAGCGACGCGAAATTTCGGTTTTGCCAACGCCAGTGGGCCCAATCATCAGAATGTTTTTGGGGTACACTTCGTCGCGCAGATCATCGGCCAATTGTTTGCGGCGCCAACGGTTTCGCAGCGCCACAGCGACGGCGCGTTTCGCATCATTTTGGCCAATGATGAAACGATCCAGCTCTGATACGATTTCGCGGGGTGTTAAATCTGTCATGACAGAGCCTTTGTAAATGTTTCGTCCTTCATCATCGCGTCAAACCATTCCGGATAGCGGCGAATAGGTTTGGTGGCATCATCAATTGCCGCGATTTCTGCGGCGCTTAGGTTGATGTCCCCGACCTTTAGGCTCGCTTCCAGCTGGCTTTGTTTACTGGCGCCGATGATGACCGTGTGGCTGCGGTTTTTGTGCAAAATCCACGCCTGAGCTGCCTGTGCAATGGTGACATTATGGGTATTTGCAGCGGATTCCAGTGCGGCCAAAACGGCCCGCGCGTGATCCGGCGCTACTTGCAAGAAGTTGCCTTCGCTGAGCCGACCGTCGCCGCCTTCTAGGTCAGATGGGTCGTATTTTCCGGTTAACAGACCGCCGGCCAAAGGCGACCACGCCATCAGACCAACGCCCATATCATCCGCCATTGGCAGCACGTCGATTTCGATGTCGCGGTTAACAGCATTGTACAGATATTGCCCGGCCACGAACGGGCTGAACCCGTTGTCCTTTTGCATTTGAACCGCGCGGGCAACCTGCCATGCCGGCCAATTGGAACAGCCAATGTAGCGAATTTTCCCGCTATCTATCAGAGTCTGAAGCGTTTTCAGGGTCTCTTCTATTGGGGTGGTAAAATCGGTTTTGTGCAGCACAAACAGATCGATCCAGTCTGTGTTCAAACGTTTCAGGCTGCCTTCGACGGATGAAATCAGGTGCGACCGGGACAATCCGGCATCGGTGATCCGGTCGGTTTGCCGAAACCCGGCCTTGGTGCAGATCACCGCGTCTTGACGTTTGCCTTTTAGTGCATTGCCCAAAATCGTTTCGGCCTGCCCGTCAGAATATCCATCCGCGCTGTCAAAGAAATTTACACCCTGATCCAAGGCGCCATCGACCATGCGATTGGCGTCATTTTGATCTACTTTGGCAATGCCGGGAATCCAGTCAGCACCACTGGTGAATGTCATCGTGCCCAAGGCAAGCCGCGACACGACAAGCCCGGAATTTCCCATTCGGGTATAGGTCATGTCGGTCATGCTGGGATGCTTTCAACTGTTAGTTTGCCATTTGTGTACACACAGATATCGGCGGCGATCGCCATGGCTTTGCGTGCAACCGCTTCGGCGTCTAGATCGCTGTCCATCAATGCACGACCAGCAGCCAAGGCATAATTCCCGCCCGATCCGATCGCCGTGACATCATGTTCAGGTTCCAAAACGTCGCCCGCACCGGTGATCACAAACAGGTCGGACCCATCGGTCACAATCAGCATCGCCTCTAGCTTTTGCAGGTATTTGTCGGTGCGCCAATCTTTGGCCAGTTCGACGCTCGCGCGGGCCAATTGTCCGGGCGTGGCTTCTAGTTTCTTTTCAAGCCGTTCCAGCAATGTGAACGCATCCGCCGTAGAGCCGGCAAATCCGGCAATTACATCATTGCCGCCAACATTCAACCTGCGCACTTTGCGGGCGGTCCCTTTGATCACGGTTTGGCCAAGGCTGACTTGTCCATCACCTGCGATCACAACTTTGCCGTCTTTTCGCACGCCGATAATCGTGGTGCCATGCCAGCCGGGAAATTCACTGTCTGCCATATTCTGTCCTCTTTAATCACAACTTATATGGCCCCGCCCGTGCATCAGGACAAGCCGACAACGCAAAAGGGCGCCACATTGGGCGCCCCTTTACGATTTTTCAAAGCAATTAGATGCTTTCGTTGATCCAGCCCTGAAGCGCAGCCTTGGGTGCGGCCCCTGCACGGTTTGAAACAACTTCACCTTTGTTAAAGATAAACAAAGCAGGAATGCCGCGCACACCCATTTGGGCGGGGGAATTTGGGTTTTCGTCTACATTCACTTTGACGATCTTAACCTTGCCGTCCATTTCGGCGGCGATTTCTTCTAGTGCGGGGCCAATTTGTTTACATGGTCCACACCATTCAGCCCAGAAATCCACAACTACGGGAACATCTGACTGACGCACTTCTGCATCAAAGGTATCGTCGGTGACAGCTACAGTTGCCATGGTATCTCTCCTTGGGCGCAATATGTTGTTGGTCGGAACCTAGGCACGCGTGGCATTGGCGTCAAGGTTCGCTCACAGAGTTGAGAGCAAGTGTCACAAGTTCCGCAGGCAAAGTCATGAGCGTTGCAGTTTCGGTCCACAAAATCGCGGTTTCAATGCGGTGACTTGGATAGATTTGGTGCATGGCCGACGCATAAGCGCCCATTTGGCGCAACAATCCCAAAGGTGTTTGATCTGCGATATCAGGAACAACACGGTTTGTTTTGAAATCTACGATCAGAATGTGGTCATCTTTGACGATCAATCGATCGATCACGCCGTGGATGCGCTGATTGTTCAGTTCGGGCAATGCGGCTGTGAGTTCAACCTCGGCCAGTGAACCCGGGTTAAACAGAAAGGCCAGATCGGATTTTTCCAATACTTTAGCCACGTCGTCAAAAATGTGATCCGTGTTCAACCCGACAAAATCATCGTTATTTGCGATCAAGTCCTGGCTTACATTTTGCCAGTCGGCTCGGGGATGGTTGGGCAAGTGTTCCAATAACAGATGGATCAGCGACCCCCTGAGCATGGCGGTTTCCTCATCCGCTTCGCCTTGTTCGCCCGGCAATGCCTTTGCGCCGCCCAGATCAGAAGGGGTCAAAATCACGTCCGTGGATTTGGGCATTTCAACTGCGGCGTATTGCGGCGTTTCGACCGTTACCAATGGTCGATGTTCGGGAATGTCCAATTCCCCTGGGTTCCAATCCAGATGTGACAGGCGCATTCCGTCGCCGTCAGGGTATTCTTCTTTGGTGGCGCCACACCGCGTCATGCCAGTTTCGATCATGCGATACCAACTGTCATTTTCATCGCCGACATCCCCAGACGCGCAGACAATTAGCCATTTTTCAGCACGGGTTAGAGCCACATAGAGCAGTCTACGGCGCTCTTCTTCTTGGGCCTCGATTAAGTCCTCTTTGCGCGCAACCATGGCTTCGGGCATGTCGGGGGCCTTGGTTTTCCACATGATGTGATCGCTGGCTGGCCACAGCTCTGCCCGCACGTCTTTTTTGCGCTTGCCCGTGTCAGGCAAAATCACAATGGGGGCTTCCAGACCTTTGGCACCGTGAACCGTCATGACCCGTATTCGGTCACCTTGACTGTCCATTTGGCGTTTTATTTCGACCTCTTCGCTTTCCAGCCAAGATAGAAAACCAGTTAGGCTGGGCACGTCGTTTTGTTCATAAATCAGCGCCTGCCCCAGCAGGGCATCAATGCCGTCCTCTGCCTCGGCACCCAGTCGTGCCAACAGGGATTTGCGCCCCCCATGTCGAATTAAAATCTGTTCAATCAGATCATAGGGGCGCAAAAAATCCGCGTTTGCCAATAGATCGGAAATGGGCCTGACGGTGGTCGCATAGATCGGGTTCTGGCGAATATGTTGCCATAGATAGGCATGTTTCGGTCTGTTATGGGCCGCGGTGAACAGGTCTTGTTCTGACCAGCCAAACAGCGGTGACCGCAGCGCTGCAGCAAGCGAAAGGTCATCCTCAGGCAGGGCCAGAAATTTCATCAGGGCAGTGATGTCTTTGACGGCCAGTTCCGCCCCAATTTTCAATCGATCCGCCCCGGCTATATTCAAATTGCGCGCTTTGCAGGCGCGGATAATTTCAGAAAACAGCGCGGAACGACGTTGCACCAGAATTAGAAAATCACCCTCGGTAATGGGCCGATGATTGTAATGGCCAGTATTTCCGATTTCCTCGGGAATTGTGGCTTTCTGCTGGATGAGTGACTGAATCTGCCCGGCAATTTGATCCGCCAGAACCACATTAGGGTGCAGGGCGCCACGTCGATCAACGGGATCAAACCAGGATAAATCGGCGTCATCCTGATCTGTATTTTCAACCACGGGCCAGATATCAACCCGTCCAGGCATGTCAGATTTAAACGTGCGATGATGCAGGTGATCGCCCAGCCCTGCCTTCATCGGGCCCTGAAATACCGCATCCACCAATTGCAAAATTGCATAGCTAGACCGGAACGAAAATTCGAGCTGAAGGTCGTGCAGCGCGTCGTCAACTTTGGGCAATTCGGTTGCGAAATGTTCCCGCATCCGATCGAATTCACGCGGATCAGCGCCTTGAAATGAATAAATCGACTGTTTTTTATCGCCGACAACAAAAATGGTGCGATGTTTGTCTGAATGCGCGCCTTCACCGGTGGCAAATTCACGGCTTAGCAGCTCAACAACCGCCCATTGCTCCGGGCTGGTGTCTTGGGCTTCGTCGACGAGGATGTGATCGATCCCCCCGTCCAAACGATACAGCACCCAATCTGCGACAACAGGATCGGTTAACAGCGCTCTTGCTTTGCGGATCAGATCGTCGAAATCCAGTGCGCCACGCAACAGTTTGATCTGTTCATAGGCCGGGACAAAAACCTGCGCAAATTCATAGAGCGCCCGCGTGCGTTCATAAGCGTTAAACGACAAGGTGAACTGATAGGCGGCGGCTGTGCGATCCATCCAAAGGTGCAGATCATCGGCGATATGTTCGGCGGCTTCGACGGCTTTTTTATGATTGCTCTGCGGGAAATTCCGGCTTTTCGACGTTTTGTCGCTATACAAAAGCAAAGAGAAAAGCGACTCTAACGCTGCCCAATCGGACCCAAGTGTGAACACTTGGGATAGTTTTTGAGCAAATGTTTGATAGGTTTTGCTTTCATTCTTAAAGGCTTCTTTGACGTCGTGGGCGATGCCTTCTTCTGATCCGTTAAATGCAATGGAAATGGCGTCAGACCGCTGCGCATTTGGGGTCAGGTTGAAAACCTGCCTCAGGTTTTCGTCATCAACCGGCCTAAGAAATGCATCCTTTTTTGAAACAATCGAGGACGTAAATTCTGCCAGATCCTCTCCGGTGAAATGGGCTGATAGCTTGGCCAGAAGGGCGGGTTGATCTTCGGCAATCTGGTCGATGACATCCGCACGCAACTGAAAAGCGGCGCGTTCTTCCATTTCGGTGAATTGTGGACTGACGCCTGCCTCAAGCGGAAATCGGCGCAAAATAGACGAGCAAAAAGAGTGGATTGTCTGGATTTTCAGCCCGCCGGGGGTTTCGATTGCGCGTGCAAACAGGCGTCGGGCATCCAGCAATTGTTCAGTATGAATGGACCCTTCAACACCAAGTTCCAACAATTGTTGCTGCAACTTGTCCCTGTCCATCATCGCCCAAGCGCCAAGTCGCTTAAACAACCTATTTTGCATCTCGCTTGCTGCGGCTTTGGTATAGGTCAGACACAGAATGTTTTGCGGATCGACTCCCTGTAGCAATAGTCGGGCCACGCGATCGGTTAACACCCGTGTTTTGCCTGATCCCGCATTTGCAGCCAGCCAAGTCGAATTGTTTGGGTCGGCCGCCTCTATCTGACGGAGCGTGGCATCGTTGGGCAAACTCATGTCAGATCCTCAGGCGTTGGCGCGTCGCTCATGTCCCATTCGCCAAAACGTGACAGATGATCGTAGGTGCCGATATCGGTGTCTTTCATATGGGCAATCCGGGCGGTATAGCCGCGATCTTTGGCATTCCACGCTTGGATCAGTTTGTGAAATTCCTGCCAAACTTGATCGGCGGGGCTGTCTTTTAGTGGGGCATCCACCAGTTTCGGCGTGCCGCCCAGCCCAATGAACTGAGCACCAAGCGCCCGTTTCGCACCGATTTCTTTGAATGCGCCACGTTCCACCATTGCGGCTTCTAACAGCAATTGTTTGTCAAAATGGCGTTGCTGAACAGGTGTCGGGGGCGTCCCCGTTTTGTAATCATACAGAATGGCCTGTTGATCAGGTGTGATATCGATCCGATCGGCATAGGCGCGCAACTCAAATTCGATCCCGTCGAGCGTGATTTCACCGCGGGATTCGAACGCTTTGGGATCGCCTTTGGCGCGACGCAATATTTCGGTTTCCAGAAACCAATGCGAAACCCGTTCCAGCCGTGATAACCACAAAACGCGGGTGGCGGGCCATGGGCATTCTGATTGCAGAACATCACGCGCGGTTTCCATAAATGCGTCCTGTGCCATCGGGTCGTCAGGCGCAATATCCCGTTTGATGAATTGTTCCAGGATGGCATGAAATACATTCCCCCGCATCAGCGCATCTGCCTGATGATCAATCGGATCCAAAGCATTTAATCGCAAAACTTTGCGCGCATAAATGGCATATGGATCACGGATCAGGGTTTTGATCTGCGTAACCGACAATTGTTTTGGGCGCGCATCGACGGGCGGGCAGGGGGATGGACGTTTGGCAGGTGCAATAGGGGCTTGGGGCGCAGAAATCTGGGCCGCCATCACACACCATTTATCCCCACGTTTTCGCATATTTTTAAGGAGCTCCGGACCGTTTTGATCCGGTAATCCATCAAGCAAATTCGTCAACCGATTGATCCAGCGCGAGGCGACAGTATCCGCATCAGCGGTGCGCACTGCGCGGGTGAGCCAGACCTGCTTTCCTGCCACGGCCTGTTGAAAATCATGGGCTGACAGGCCGATCTGGCGATCAGGCAGCAACATGCCCGCATCCGCGCGCATCTGCCGGTTCAGCCATGGGTCATGGGGTGGGGCGCTTGGCCAAATGCCTTCGTTTAGCGATCCCAAAATAATAAGGTCCGCCGATTGCACCCGCGCCTCTAGGGTGCCCCAAATCAGAACTTGGGGGTGGCCAGAATCCCGATTGCGCACCTCTGCCTGACCCAAAACACCATGAAACAACGCGGTGTAATCCAGCAGCGACATCTCTGAAACGGCATCTGAATGCAGCTTGAGCGTTTCATAAACGGACTTTGCCTTTCGCCCTGCTGCCTCGGCCCATAATTCCCCGCTGCCCGTGGCATTGGCCCCGGCGCAAATGGCTTCGCTCGCGTTTATATGTGTCGCCAAAAACTGAGGCAAAGACGCAGAGGATGCGCAATTTAACAGGTCAAGAATACGCCCAACCCATTGCGCCCATTCCAGTTTTCCGGGCTGTACCGGCTCTTTCTTTTGGGCCCAATCGACCAGGTCCGTTTCTGTAGGAAAAGGAGGACCCGAACGACGCAATTGCAATTCAAGTTCATGCGTCCATAGCAAATGTTTGTTGCGATCCCCGCCGCTGTGGCAAAGGGGATGTTTGAGGATCACCAACAGATCCTTGGAGGTGACCCGCTGGCCCAACAGATTGGCGACATGACGCAACAATCGCCCCGGTGGCGATAGGGGCAACGGTTGCCCGGCGCTGTCATCCGGAATGATGTTCCAACGATCCAACGCTGCCGCGACTTGGCGGCTGAGCATGCGATCCGGTGTGATCAACGCCGCGGTCAATCCTTCGTCAATGGCGTGTCTTAGTCGCAGGGCGATGGCTTCTGCCTCTTCGCGTGGTGATGCCGCCTCGATCAGGGTTAAATCCGACGTGGCCTGATCGAGCTGCGTCAGTGAGGGCCCTTCTGTTTGCCATTGATCCGTGATTGGCGCTGGGCGCAACGCCAATGAAATCAACCGATTACGTGGTGGGCAGGGCGGTGTCGCGGCAGTCCAGTTTTTAACCTCGCCAGGCGAAAGATCGAGCGAATCCATCAGCGCCTTGAACCGGTATTGCGGGTGGTCCTGCGTGTTTCCCAGCTTTGACCAGACATCATCGGGTTGGTCGAAATCAAATCCGGGAACGATCACAGCGCCGTTGGGTAATTTTGCCACTGCATGCATCAACATTGCCGTTGCGCCACGCGACCCCGTCGAGCCAGCGATCAAAACCGGGTGTTTTGGTGGATCAACAGCCCATTTTTCCGTCAGATGCTCAACAACCAGCCTTTGTCGGGTTTCTTGATCAGGCGCTTGGTCCACCTCACCCAAATAGGTCTGGGCTAAGGTGATAAATTTCAACGCACGCTGCCAATGGCCGGATTTATCCGAGACATCTAAGTTTGCGATTGTGCTGGGATCGACACCTTCACCCTGCATTTCATCCAGCAAACGCGCCAAACTATCGGTTAACGCATAGGCCGACGATGCCGGCGCAAGATCAGGTTCAGCCGCGATCAATCTGGACACCAATTGCAACAATTCCAGCCGGCGCTGTAACGGCGCGGCCGGCAGGGAAATATGCGCCACATCCGGATCCAGTGCGAGATCCGTAATAAGCCGTATGCGCGGCAACAAATGTGCACCGTCCTGAATAAGCAGGTCTTTTAGGCGTCGTTGGGTACGCCGGGTGTTAACAAAAATCTCACATTGCGCAAATTCAACAGGCGTTAAATCCTTGGTTCGATCGCGCAAACCCTGTAGCAACGCTTGGCCGAAATCCACCCCTAGCGGCAGCGCAAAAAGACGGGCTTGATCAGGGGGTGCAAACATTTACGAATTCTCAATCAAAGTTTCGGCCAGCGGGATGCTATCTGGCTGGCCAACGTCACACCATTTTCCGGTATAGGTTATGCCAAAAATTGTTCGATCTTGTAGCAGTTGATCCCAAACAAGGTTGAGCGAAAAAGGACCATCAGAAAACCCGTCCAAAACCGATGGATTGATGACTTGCGCACCTGTGTAAACCTGCCCGGGACCTCTTTGAATGCGGCCATCTGGCAGATGCTCAAAATCCCCAACCCCCGAATATCCAAGCGCATTTTCGGTTGGTACTAGCAATAACAGCGCTTGCATTTTTGACGGATCCCACGCCGATGCGAGCGTTTGGAAAGGGTTGGGACGGGTCCAAACCGCGTCGGTGTTCATCGTGAAAACCGGGTCGTTTCCCAGCAATGGACCCGCGTGTTTTAATCCGCCACCCGTTTCCAGCAGCGCAGATGTTTCATCGGAAAAGACGATTTCGGCATCACTTAAATGCGCCCGAACCTGATCTGCTAGGTAATGAATGTTAACGACGTTGGTTTTAACTTTGGCCTCTGTACCAATGGCAAGCGCATGATCCAAGAGCGTTTTTCCAGCCACTTTGATCAGGGGTTTTGGCGTGTTGTCCGAAAGCGGGCGCATTCTGGTGCCAAATCCGGCCGCAAAATACAAAGCAGAAGTTGGTGTCATCGCGAATATTTTTCCTGAGGGGAAAGGAATGCATCTTGAACGAGCGGCCGAAGCGTCGTCATGACCGGGTGGTTTAAAGCGTCGTCAATATGACGCCAAACGCGTGGCATAAATTCGAGGTATCTGGTTTTGCCGTCTCTTTCAGCCAGCCGCGCAAAAATCCCAAGGATCCGAAGGTTGCGCTGTATGCTGACCGCGGCAAATTCAGCGTCAAATTCGTCTTTGTCTTGACTTAGCGCGCGCATCATCGCTGATTTTGTTGCCATTACGGCGTGGTCGTCCACATCGCGCCGGGCATCCGTTAACAATGAAACAACATCGTAAGTGGCCTGCGCAGCGACGGCATCTTGGAAATCCAACAATCCAATTTTCGCGAGCCCCGATTGGTCAGGGCGCCAGATCAAGTTTTCTGCATGAAAATCCCGTAACGCAAAGGTATTAGGGTGAGGGGCGACATGCGCAAGAACAGTTTCCAGCTCTGAAATTATGGCATTCTTCGCATCTGTGCAGGCATGTGTGGCATACCAATCCAAAGCGGGGGTAATCATTTGCGCCGCATGAGGCGGGTCTAGCCGGTCAAAGTCAGTCGGAATCTGAATTTCGTTTAACCGTTCAAACACATCCACCGTGGCGAGGTATAATTGGGTTTCATCGGTTTCGGGGGCAGACAACCAATTTGCATAGGTTAATGCGCCAAGGTCCTCCATGATGACAAACCCTTGATTTTCATCACAATGTTCAATCGCAGGAGCGCACAAACCCGCATTGTTCAAGAGGGACGAAACAGAAATAAATCGACCCAAAGATTGGTCCAATTCGGGCGGACAATCCATTAAAATACGGGTCTTTTCACCGTTTGTGAGGCGTTCATATCTACGACTTGAGGCATCACCGGTCAGCGGTTGCCTGTTCCAGCTGGAAAAACCAGATTTCAACAAAAAAGTGCTGAGTATTTGTCCGCGATCAGTCACTGCGCGCCCCAAACAATTGCGACCAAGAGTCCGGTCCGGAAATTTGCACCGAATGCCCTGTAGTCTCTGCTCTGAACTCCAAATTCAGAGCGTTTTCAGGCGCATCCTGACCCAAACGGTCCGGCCATTCGATGAGGCAAATCGCGGTTTCAAACGCCTCATCCAGGCCGAGTTCAAAAATGTCATCGGGGTTCAGCAACCGATACAAATCACAATGCCAAACCTCAGTTTCATCGTTGGAATAGGTCTGGACCAAGGTGAAAGTTGGCGAAGGTACTTCGGTATCTTGCCCGAAAATATGTCTGATTATTGCGCGTGAGAAAAAGGATTTTCCGGCGCCGATCGCCCCAGACAGCAGTAAGGTGTCGCCAAGTTTGAGCGCAGGAGCGATGAGATCCGCCAATTCGATCGTCGCCCGTTCATCTTTGAGAGAAATCGTACCCGAATGCCATGTCATAACCACATGTTTATTGGCTGCTTCGGCAGCTTCAAGCTAAATCATGCGGTCGCTGGAATCTCTTCTGAACGGGTGGAACGGAAATCATGTTCACCCAGCGCGGGAATGCGTGCAGAATTCCCCGGGCTGAACCCGAACATGACCGATCCGCCAGGTAAGGTTTTGCAACGGCAGTTCAGCATCCTTCCGTCTTTCATGCGTGTGGCTTTGGTCCATTCTTCTTGTTGGGATAATGGGTCATCCAGAAACCCCCGCAGCTCTACCCAGACAGAGCTGGGAGTGCAGCTATTTTGCCAGCTGTGCAGTTCTTCGGTCAAACGAATGTCGGTTAGCGTGGTTTCGGGAAGGGATTCCCACAGCTCGCGGTATGCTTTGTTTGTCATCGTCAATGTCCCAGAGCCGGAGAAAACCGCGATGGCCTCTTGAACTTGGTCCAACACCGCATGACCAAGCTCAATTTCTGAGCGAAATCTGCGAGTTAGGGAAATTTCAGCGCTGATATCTTCGAACAAAAATGCGATGGCTCCGTCGGGGTGTGGACGACCGGTGACACGATAAGTTTGCCCGCCCGGAAGCGTCCAATGTTCGCTATAGGTCCCATTTGTCGCCGCGTTTTCCAAGGCGGTCATTTGATCCCGCCAGCTGACATAATCCTTGGGCTCAGGCAACATCCGGCCCTCTCTCAATCGATCGAGCATTGCTTGGATCTGGGGGCGGGCGCTGAGAAATTCGACCGGTAAATTTGTCAGATCTAACAGCGCTGGGTTGAACATGACGAGTTTTCGCTGCCGATCAAAAATCGCGATTCCGGTGGACAGATTGGCAAAGGTTTTTGTCAGAGTTTGCACGAAGTGGCGCTGGGCGACTTCGGCGCGAACTGTGCTGTTGGAGTCCATCGCAAAATGAATCGATCCGGTGCCGCGTCGCATGCTGGTCACTTCGAACCAATCCTCGTCTGTTGCGCCCGGGATGCGGATCGCCACACGTCTGACGCTGGGTTGACCATGCGCAGGTGCGGGGCCGATTGTTTCAAATATTTTCGCCGGAGGCCAAGCGGTTACGCCCGGTGTGGCAGAAGGGTGCAGGGCATCAGCAAGCGTTAGATATGCACGGTTAGCCCATGTGATTGCGCCTTCTTCTTCTTGTTTCCAAATCAGTTGCGGCGCATCTTCGGCAAGGCTGCGCAATGTGTTTAACTCATCCTCCAGCGCGTCGATGGCGATAGCGCTCATGCCGTAATGGGCGTCTTGGGTGCTGTCATGCAATGTTATGCGCGCCAGGCCATCCCAATATTCCGCCTCGATCCAGCCTGTTTCATCGTCCTTGGGGTGGATGGTGATCTGGCTTTCATCCGCTAGTTTTTCCAAACGGGATCGCAGTTCCGGATATCGCGGTGACAACAGAGCGAGGAAATGTTCCCAATCCGGCCGGTCGCTGGTTTTGTCGCCGAACAGGCGCTGGGCTTCGGGTGTTGCATCGATCAAATCGGTGTCGTCAAAGAGAAAAACGGCCTGACCTTCGACCTCTTTTAGCAATTGCCGTGCGTTCATCCGCTTTTTATCAAAAATCCACGCCGTCAGAGCCAGAATAATCCCTGCGGACAAAATTGATGCAACGGAAACGAACAAAAGCTGAAAATTAAATGACGACAGCATGCCGGGCGACTCCTTTAAACCGAATCTAGAGTCGTTTGGATTGGTTAATTCGACGTTAAATGGTCCTAACCGGTGAAGGGATGGTTTTCCCCTAACCCTTTGTTGGCAACATTTTGCTTGGGTTCGATCAATGAGCGCGGCCATTCCACCCAAACCAACGCGCCTTTGGGGGCATCCGGATCGCCAAAGTCGCCACGATTGGTGAACCGCAGCTTGGCACCCGTCCGTTCCAGCAATGTTTTTGCGATGAACAGACCCATGCCCATCCCTTCGTATCCCGGACGTTGATCGTTTAGATCTGCGGACCGCCGCCGCCGCATAAACGGATCCCCAATGCGACTGATCACATGCGGTGAAAATCCATCGCCATCGTCTGAAATGCGGATCGACACGGTTTCATCGTTCCATTCGCAATCGATATGGACACGCGTATTCGAAAAATCGACGGCATTTTGGATCAGATTGCGCAGGCCATGGATGATTTCTGGCCGACGAAACATCAGCGGCTGACGAGACGCGGCACCTTCAGCCGGGTAAATGTCATAAATAACCGATTTGCCACGGTTTTGATGTGGATCACCGGCCTCTCGTACCACAGTCTCCAAAGGCGCTTGCTTCAGGTGTTGATCGTCTTTCCCCGCCCGTCCCATTGAGCGTAAAATATCACGGCACCGATCAGCCTGATCACGGATTAACTTTGCGTCGTCAAACAGCTCTTGGTTTGTGTCCAGCTCTTCCATCAGTTCGGAACTGACCAATTTGATCGTCGCCAAAGGTGTGCCCAATTCATGGGCGGCGGCGGCAACAACCCCCCCTAAATCCGTTAGTTTTTGTTCGCGAGTCAGGGCCAGCTGGGTGGCCACCAACGCGTCGCCCATGGTTTGCATTTCGACGGTCACGCGACGGGTATAGCCGGACATAAAGATGATCCCGACCACCAGCGCCAGCCAATACCCAAATCGAAACAGCCCCGGCAGGATCAACGGAAACCCGGAATCTGACGTCAGCGGCATATAATAGAACGATAACGCAGTTATGATCACGATGGTGATGCCACCCAAAATCACCGTATTTTGCAATCTGAGCGCCGTCGCTGCGATGGTCACAGGCGCCATCATTAGCAATGCAAACGGGTTGTGAAGCCCACCAGTTAAAAACAACAGCAACCCAAGTTGCAAAATGTCGAACACCAACATCAGAAATGTTTCTCGTCCAGACAAGCGTTTGTTTTCAGGGTATAAAAATATCGAAAACAGATTTGCGATGACCGACGCCCCGACTGTCATCGCAGCAAGCCCATATTCGAATTTCAAGTTGTAAACGTTGATTGCAACAAAGATCGCGACGGTCTGACCTATGATCGCAATCCAACGCAACAGAACCAAGGTGCGCAACCGTACCCATTCCCGTTGGCGATGCTCTTGGAACAACTGAAATTCTGTGGCGGACATATGTGATAACCTGTCATCTTGCGTCTGCTGCGCACGTTGCTAAACGTGCATCGAATGTACAATGTGAGAAAAGGGTAAGATATGTCAAAGGCTCTGGCGATTGGTGCGACAGTTGGAATAGCTGCGTTGGTTGGCGTAACCTTTGCGGTGACGTCTTTCCTGAAACCGGATGATAAGTTTGCGCAATGCCGTCAAAGCCAAGCAGCGGGCGGCGCGATTGGCGGGCCGTTCACATTGGTGAACGAAGACGGTGTAGAAGTGACCGACCAAGATGTGATCACCAGCCCAACTTTGGTATATTTCGGATACACGTTCTGCCCGGATATTTGCCCAATGGACAATATGCGCAACGCCCAGGCCATCTATGAACTGGACGATCGCGGCGTAGAAGTGCAACCTGTGTTCATCACGATTGACCCTGCCCGAGACACCCCTGAGGTCATGAAAGAGTTCACAGAGAATTTTCATGAGCGGATGCTAGGGCTTACGGGAACAGAAGAACAAGTTGCAGCGGCTTCTCAGGCTTATAAAACCTATTACGCCAAGCAAGAGGGTGATCCAGAATACTATCTGGTGGACCATTCGACATTTACCTATTTGATGTTGCCCGAAGAAGGTTTTGTCGACTTTTTCCGCCGGGAAATGGAGCCAGAAGAAATGGCAGATGTGCTGCAATGCTTTGTGGAAGCGGCGACCTAGAATTGACCTTGTTAGTCTGGCGGATTAGTTTCCAGATTAACAAAATGAAATGGGGAAGGATTGCTTGTGGGAAGTGAAGCGTTTGAGCTTGGCGAAGATCCTTCGTTATTGTTGGTTGACGACGACGAACCATTTTTGCGCCGTTTAGCTAAGGCCATGGAAAAACGTGGTTTTTCAGTAGAAATGGCCGGGTCTGTTGCCGCAGGTAAGGCCATCGCAACAGCACGGCCACCCGCCTATGCAGTGGTTGACCTACGTCTAGAGGACGGCAATGGGTTGGATGTGGTGGAAACACTGCGCGAACGTCGCCCAGACAGCCGAATTGTGGTCCTGACCGGATACGGAGCCATCGCAACAGCCGTGGCAGCGGTCAAAATTGGTGCGACAGATTACCTCTCTAAACCGGCGGATGCGACGGATGTCACCAACGCATTGCTGGCCAAACCAGATGAATTGCCACCCCCGCCCGAAAACCCAATGAGCGCGGATCGCGTCCGTTGGGAACACATTCAGCGGGTCTATGAGTTGTGCGATCGCAACGTGTCCGAAACGGCACGTCGGTTGAATATGCATCGCCGGACTTTGCAGCGCATTCTGGCAAAACGCAGCCCGAGATAGCCTATTTCAGATCGTAACGTTTGCTGATCGTGCCGACGATTGTCCCGTCTGACAATTGTGCGGTTGGATCGGTTTTATAGGTCTCAAATCCACGGCTTTGATAATAGGTCAGACCGCTTTCATTGTCGGCGCGTATGGTGGCGTCGATCCAATCAAAGCCCTCTTTGGCTGCAGCTGTGCGCGTTGCATCAAATAACTTGCTGCCAATCCCCAATCCGGTCGCACCCACACGCACAAAACTGGCGATAATCGCGGCTTCTGGGTGGTCATCTGACATGGGCGCAACCCACTGAAACCCCAACAGCGTCCCGCGATCATCCCGTGCGACATGCCACACAGACCGCGCACCGCCCGATTGCATTTTCTCGATCATATCGTCTTTGCTGCGTTGACGTTGATAGGCCGTCGTGCCGCCGATTTTGATGATTTCGTTTAGCAGTTCGGCCATGTCCCGAGCATCCACCGCCCCGGCGCGATCAATGTGAATCTGGGTCATAATGCATTCAACAATTCTGCGTGTTTCAGGGTAAATTCAGCACGTGTTTCGACAGGTGGTCGCAGGCGGATTTCGCAGTTTTGCGCCCAGTTCGGGTCGATTTTGCCAAAAAACTTGTTCGCTTCTGCTTCGGTAAATCCCGCGATTTGCGTGGCCTCTAGCCATGCGCTGACCTTGTCTGCTCGTTTGATCTGTTTTTTAACGCTTACGGGCACCTTGGCTGGCAACCCGAACCGGATGTGAATGGCGGCCATCAACCGATCATCCAGTTCGCCATAGCTGGGTCCAACGGCGGCCTTTACCGGTGAAATCATGTCGCCGATGACGTATTCTGGCGCGTCGTGCAGCAATGCGGCCAGACGCCATTTGACCGGTGCTTTGGGGTTTTGGCGCGTGAAAATCTGTTCGACCAGCAACGAATGCTCGGCCACCGAATAGGCGAAATCGCCTTTGGTTTGGCCATTCCACCGCGCAACAAAGGCCAGCCCATGGGCGATGTCGTCAATTTCGATGTCCATTGGTGTCGGATCAAGAAGATCAAGTCGACGGCCTGACAACATACGTTGCCAAGCACGCGCTGTTTTCGCAGGCATACACATACTCCGTGGCGTTAAATCTGGCTAAACCGCACCGGCGTTTCTAGCAACCTTTTTTGGTTACACTTCGGCTGTGGAGGAACGGCCAAACAAACTGGACATGCGTAACACCAACCCCTGTGGCTTTTCCTCAGGTAGGGCTGTGTTTGCCGCGATTTGTGGCTCTTGGGGCATCAATGCCTCTGCTACGGTTTCGATGTCTTCGAAATCGGGGGCATCGTCGGTCAAACCATTTGCAATGTCAGTCGTATGGCGCTGCAAAACCACCTGATTTTCATCACAGGCCACAATGCTGATATCACGTGGATAACGCCCAACAAATTCGTTGACCGCACGCACGACGCCGTCTTCCCACCAATATCCCAAAACGTGGTCATCCACGGCAATATGTCCGCCGGGTTTGACCTTTTGATAGGCCATTTCGATGTCGATTTTCACGGCGTCGTATCGATGGTCCCCATCCACATAGACGAAATCCAGCGAATTATCCTCGATGTGATGCATCATGTCTGCGGTTTTGCCGCGTAGAAATTCGACCTGACCATTGGCCGCACGTCTGGAAAATTGTTCGGTCAGATCCTGATACATCTGTTCCATGTCATATTTAGACTCTTTCCCGTACCAGGATTTTTCCAGACCGGGATCATCAAAGTTAACCCATGGGTCAATCAGGTAGAGTTTGGTTGGGTTCACCTGACGCAGGATACGTTTGGTAAAGTTGCCAGCAAAAACGCCAATCTCAGCGCCGCGGCCGCGTTCCTTGAATAGCTCAAGGACGGATGCTCTGGTCCGTTTCATGTTTACTGCCTCGATTATTATTTTGTTAATCTTGGTTAATTATTGCCAGATGGCTGTGAAAAATCAAGAAAATGTCAATTTTTTGCGCGCAAGAACCAGATGTGGTGTGGCGCTGGGATCAAAAACGGCTTTGTTGCCGGACATTGATGCAAGTGCTAAGACACCGCCAACTGAATGCTGAAGCAGGAACAGGTAATGTCGCAAGACTACATCGTAAAAGACATCTCATTGGCCGCGTTTGGCCGCAAAGAGCTGGACATCGCAGAAACCGAAATGCCGGGCCTGATGGCGCTGCGAGCGGAATATGGCGAAACCAAACCACTGGCCGGATCGCGCATCGTTGGGTCGCTGCACATGACGATCCAAACCGCTGTGTTGATCGAAACATTGGTGGCCTTGGGTGCGGATGTGCGCTGGGCGTCATGCAACATCTTTTCGACCCAGGACCACGCAGCCGCTGCCATCGCCGAAAGCGGTACGCCGGTTTTTGCGATCAAAGGTCAGTCACTGGTTGAACATTGGGATTACTTGGACCGGTCGTTCATGTTCCCTGAGGGTCCGAACCTGATTTTGGACGATGGCGGCGACGCGACGTTGTACATTTTGCTGGGCGCACGCGTCGAAAACGGCGAAGAAAACCTGATCGCTGTGCCCACTTCGGAAGAAGAAGAAGCGATTTTCGCCCAGATCAAAAAACGTATGGCGGCGTCCCCGGGCTGGTTCACCAAAATGCGCGATCAGATCAAAGGTGTATCTGAGGAAACAACAACCGGCGTTCACCGTCTGTATGATCTGGTAAAACAAGGTCAGTTGCCGTTCCCCGCGATCAACGTGAACGATTCCGTGACCAAGTCGAAATTCGACAACAAATATGGCTGCAAGGAATCGCTGGTTGATGGCATTCGCCGTGCGACCGATACCATGCTGGCCGGTAAGGTTGCGGTTGTCTGTGGGTATGGCGATGTGGGCAAAGGCTCTGCCGCGTCATTGGCGGGTGCAGGCGCGCGCGTTCAAGTGACCGAAATCGATCCGATTTGCGCGCTTCAGGCGGCCATGGACGGGTTCGAAGTTGTCCGTCTGGAAGACGTGGTTGACCGCGCAGACGTGTTCATCACCACCACCGGCAACAAAGACGTGATCCGCATCGAACATATGCGCGAAATGAAAGACATGGCGATTGTTGGCAATATCGGTCACTTCGACAATGAAATTCAGGTCGCAAATCTGAAAAACCACAAATGGACCAATATCAAAGAGCAAGTTGATATGATCGAAATGCCGTCTGGCAATCGGTTGATCCTGCTGTCTGAGGGTCGTTTGCTGAACCTTGGCAACGCAACGGGCCATCCATCCTTTGTAATGTCCGCGTCGTTCACCAATCAGGTTCTGGCCCAGATTGAGCTGTGGACCAAAGGCGACGAATACAAAAACGACGTCTACATCCTGCCCAAACATCTGGATGAAAAGGTTGCGCGCCTGCACCTTGATCGCATTGGTGTGAAACTGTCTTCGCTGAACAAAGAGCAAGCGGATTACATCGGCGTGACCCAAGAGGGGCCGTTTAAACCCGAACATTACCGCTACTAAGCGCAATGTCTGAGCCAATCAAACGCCGTCCGTTCCTGCTTCGGGCGGCGTTTTTTGTTTTTAACACTGTGATGGTGCTGGTTCTGATATCCGGGGCGCTATTGCTGCCGGGATCGCCACTGCCGGCGCATTGGAACCCAACCGCACCTTTGGTGATCAGCGATCCGGTGACGCCTGTGACCCGCCTTAAATTGCTGCGAATTGCCAATGATCCAAGCCTGTGTCTGGCGATCCTATCCCCCGACCAGATTGATTTTGGGCGAATGCCGGATTTTTCCAAGGACGAAAACTGTCATATCCGGGAACGTATTGACCTGAATGGGGTGGGGCAGTCTGCGATGTCTTCTGTTGAAACGCGCTGCATGACGGCGCTGCGATTGGCATTGTGGGAACATCACGACGTACAGCCCGCCGCGCGTGCATTATTGGACGCAGATGTCACCCGCATCCGCCATGTGGGCAGCTATAATTGCCGTCAAATGCGCCTGACCGGCGGCGAAGTTGGCGGCTGGAGCAGCCATGCCACGGCAGATGCAATCGATGTCACCGGGTTTGATTTCAGCGACGGGTCGCGCCTTACTTTGCTGAACGATTGGCAGGGGTCCGCGTTTTTAAAACAAGTCGGGCAGGGGGCTTGTCGGTGGTTTCCACTGGTTTTAGGTCCTGAATACAATGCGTTACACGCGGACCATTTCCATTTGCAAAACACGGGTTGGGGGTATTGCCGCTAGGCATAAATCCCAGCCCCTGGTTTGGTGAAACGGCATGAAATCCGCGGTTTCGTCCAGTTTTCGCTTAGGGGGAAACAATGGTAAATCTTTTCCTTTGCCGAAATCCCCTTTGCGCCTAATCTCGGTGCATCAAAGAACATTCGTTCAATTGTTTAAACCGGGAGACGGACCATGGGGAAACGCGACGATCTGATTGCTCAATATGCAGACGACTTGAAAAACAAATGCGGCATGACGCCGGATATGGATCTATTGACCAAAGTGACCATCGGTTGCGGTCCTGCGATTTATAATGCCGATGCGTCTACCGTGGCTGGCAGCCAACAAAGCGAGCTGGAAACCGTCAAAGAGAACTTCTTGATCAAGAAGCTTGGCCTGAAAGATGGACCAGAATTGATGGAGGCGATCAATGATGCGATCGAAGTTTACGGCAAATCTGAGCGCAACAAATATCGCGCGGTTTTCTATTACATGCTGACCAAAAAATTCGGCAAAGAATCCGTATACGGATAAACAGTTGAATACCCAAAAAACGCCCGCCAAACTGGTGGGCGTTTTGTATTTAGAACAAATCTTACGGGCTTTATCTTTGCCAAACCGCGCTTAATTGGGTTAGCAATAGACCACGGCCAGGACGGCCAAGACCTAATATTTCGAACACGTGTGGTGAGTAGGTAGCACGTGGGGTGAGAGGGAGGGTCTTGGGTATTGACCCTCCCGTTTTCCGTATATGTTCTGTTTAGAACAGCGTCAAAACCAGCCCCATGACACCACAGGCAATCGCTGCATATCCGCCATCTATGATGGTTAGTTTTATTGGTCGCATTGAATAGGTATTGTTCAATGCGATCCATGGCGCGATGAAAAACAACCCAATGCCGATCCCTGAAATCAGACCTTTGCCGATAGTATCAATTTGCGACAGCTCAAACACGTGACGCATCATACCCGCGACAAACAGCTGACAAACGAAGCCTTTGGCATATAGCATCGGGTTCTGGCCGCCCACTGGTTGACCATTTTCATCCCGCGGCACGCCACTTGCATCCATCCAAGGTTCGGCCAACTTCATGTAATAGACTGACCCGGCGGCAAATGCCGCAGCGGTGGCAACAATAATATTGATGATTTCTAACATAGTCCCTCTCCCAAGGTTATTATTGGGTTCAGATTAGACATATCAATCCGGTTTTGTCTGCCCCATTTGACACACTATTTGCCATTCCGCATCCGTCACCGGCTGAACCGATAACCGAGAGTTTTTGACCAACGCCATATCCGCCAAATCCGGTGTGGCTTTGATTTGATCCAACGTGACGGGCTGTTCAAAGGGGCGGATCGCTTTGATATCAACACATTCCCAGCGCGGATCGTCGGTGGAACTGTCGGGGTGACTTTCGGCGCAGACCTCAATGATGCCCACAACCGATTTTTCTTTCATCGAATGATAGAAAAAGCCCCGATCCCCGATTTTCATCTCACGCATGAAATTGCGGGCTTGGTAATTGCGCACACCATCCCATTCTTCTCCGGCGTCGGCCTTGGCGACCTGATCATCCCAGGACCATGTGTTGGGTTCAGATTTGAACAACCAATAGGCCATTACCCGATCACCTTGTTCCAGTGCTGGATGCGCACATCGGCAAATAGCCCGGCCTTTTCATAGGGGTCGTTTTGCGCCCAAGCCTGTGCATCGGCCAAGGTTTCCACCTCTAGGATAATCATCGAACCGCACATTTCACCGGCCTCGTTTACAAAAGGTCCGGCCATTTGCACTTCGGATGATGCCTTTAGGTATTCCACATGGGCGGGGCGGTTTTCCAACCGGATGTCCAGCGCGCCGGGTTTGTCTGTCGTGATTACAGCAACTAGCATTTATTCCTCCTTTAGGGGCCGCGACAGCAATTGCGCCATCGCGTTTTGTGGGGTCAATTCGCCGATCGTCAGGGCATAGACGGTGGCGCAAATTGGCAAATCCAAATGACGTTTCTGGGCCAGATCAACCACGGCTTTGGCAGTGGTGACACCTTCGACGGTGGTGCCCGCGCCAAATTGTTCACCGCGACCCAACGCCAATCCGTATCGGTAATTGCGCGACAGATCGGATGTGCATGTCAGCGTCAGATCGCCAAATCCCGACAGCCCAGATAAGGTGTCAGGCCCGGCCTTTAGATCCAGCGCGAGCCGCTGCATTTCGGCAAATCCCCGGGTCAGCAAAGCCGCCCGTGCGGAATCGCCCAAGCCCGCGCCGATGCAGACCCCGCAGGCAATCGCGATCACGTTTTTTAAGGCACCACCCAATTCAGCACCGATCACATCACTGGATCGATAAAGACGCAAGGTCTGGGTGGACAATTGGCGTTGCAATTCCTTGCTGATATCTGTGACTTCGCAGGCCAAAGTCAGCGCGGTTGGCAATCCGCGGGCAATATCAGCTGCAAAACTGGGACCCGTCAGAATGGCGGGCACGGCGCTGGGCACTGCGGCCTGAATGATCCCGGTTGGCCCGCGCAGGGTGGTCAGATCGATCCCCTTACAGCAGGCGATCAATGATTTGTTGGCGAATTTGTCGGCGTTTTTCGTCAAAAACGGGCCAAGCTGCTGTGTGGGAAGCGCCAATAGCAAAACATCTGCCTGACAGGCTTCGGCTAAATCAGCGGTGACATCGATATTATGTGGCAGCTGAACACCGGGCAAACGGGCATCGTTGGTGCGCGTGGTTTGTAGCATTTCCGCAATGTGGGCGTCCCGCGCCCATAACGTAACCGGCCCGTTGGCAGAAATTGCAATGGCCAGCGATGTGCCAAACGCGCCCGCGCCAAGGATTGCGATACTCATGCCTTTGCCCCTTTTTTGCCGGACCCTAGCAAGGCAGGCGCCGATTGGTCCAGCGGCCAGCGGGGCCGCGCGGACAGGGACAAGTCATCGAACCGACCCAAGCCAAACAATTCAGACCCGGCATAGGCGATCATGGCGGCGTTATCTGTGCATAATGCCAAAGGTGGCGCCAAAAACCGGACATCCATGTCCGCGCAAAGCGCCTGCAATTGCGCGCGCACCTGCGTGTTTGCCGCAACGCCCCCGGCGACGGCCAAAACCGGCTCTGCCGGAGAAAGCGCGAGGTATTCCATCAATGCGCGGCGGGATTTTTCGGTCAGAACATCACACACGGCCTGTTGAAAAGAGGCCGCCAAATCGGACCGGTCACGTTCGGGTAAACCGGATTTTTCTGCAACAATTGCATCACGCGCGCGCAGCAACGCGGTTTTCAACCCGGAAAAGGACATATCACATCCGGGACGATCCAATAATGGCCGGGGGAGTTTGAAACGTTTGGCATCCCCTTGGGTTGCGGCCTGTTGGATGGAGGGGCCACCGGGTTGTGGCAGGGCCAGCAAACGGGCGGTTTTGTCAAAGGCTTCGCCGGGGGCGTCGTCAATTGTGCCGCCAAGCCGGGTAAATTTTTCAGGTCCGTGCACGATCAAAAACTGACAATGCCCACCAGAAACGAGCAACATCAGATAGGGATAGACGCATTGATCCGTCAACCGAGGCGTCAAGGCGTGACCCGCTAAATGATTGACCCCAATCAATGGCTTACCGGACGCAGCCGACAGACCTTTGGCGCACATCACCCCGGACAAAACCCCCCCGATCAGACCAGGGCCGGCCGTCACGGCGATCGCGTCTAGGTCGGCCAAGGTCGTGTTGGATTGATGCAGGGCCTCTTCTATACAAAGGTCGATTTTTTCTGCGTGGGCTCGGGCTGCAATTTCGGGGACGACGCCGCCAAAATCTGCGTGCAGTTCGGTTTGCCCATAAACGAAGGACGCCAAAACGTCGTTACCCCGTACAATGGCAGCGGCTGTATCATCGCAGCTGCTTTCGATTCCTAAGATGGTGAATGGTTTGGTCATGACGGTTCCGGTTGCACACCTGTCCAAGGCAGGTAACACTTGGATGCCTGCCAAACAACATCTCAGGAGTCATGTGACGCGTCCTATTGTGCTTGTAACCCGTCCGGCTGCATCTGCTCAGCGGTTTGTCGACGCTTTAAAAACCGGTTTGCCGGATCAGTTCGACACGATTGTATCACCGGTTCAGCGGATAGAGCCCGCGAATTGCGTGATTCCAAATGCGGATCATTACATTTTTACGTCGGCCAACGGTGTTGCGCAGGTTGTTCAAGGCGCGACCGATCCGGCGATTCTGACAAAAACAGCCTATTGTGTAGGGGATCGCACCGCGTTGACGGCCCGCGAGGCGGGTTTTCAGGCACTGTCCGCGCAGGGATCCGCCAAAGAATTGATAGCGTTGATTTTGCAGGCGGACCCGGATGGCGACTTGCTGCATGTGCGCGGGGAACATAGTCGCGGTAATCTGGCGGAACATCTGCGGGATGCGGGCTTAAACGTGCGGGAAATCATCGCCTATCGTCAGATCGAGCAAGAGTTGAGCCCGCAAGCAATCCAAGCGCTTGGGGGAGAAAGGCCGGTGATCCTTCCCCTGTTTTCACCACGCTCGGCGCATATTCTAAGCAAGGCAGGCCCCTTTGCGGCGCCTTTATCCATCATCGCCATGAGCGAGGCCGTTGCCGATGCTGCCAAGGAAATTCCTTGTTCTCGGGTCACAATTTCTGATCTGAAGACCGAAAATATGATGATAAATGCTGTTGAGACAGAAATTGGACGTTTTGTCCTAGAGGAGCAGCAGGTAAGACCCCATATGAATGGGGTAAGTATTGAATCCCAACCGGCGCGGCCGGGTGGCATTATTGAAGAGGGTGGTACAGTGGCCAATTCCGCGGACGAAACCAACACGCCTGATCCTGTCGACGAGAAAGACATCGTTGATACGGCAACAGACGCAGTGGAAGAAACTCAGAAACAGGCGGATACCGCCGAAGAGAGTTCCGAGGCGGAAACGCCCGACGCGGGTGATCACGATGACGCAGACCCATCCCAAGAGGATGAGGCAACAGACGATCCCAACGATCACGACGCGGATCAAGACGAGGTTGATGATCTGGTCGATGAGGATGTTGCCACAACCACAGACCCGGCCCCTGAGATTGTCAAAGAAACGGTGATCGAACGCAAAGGCGGATTTGTTCCCATGTTGTTGGGTGGCTTGGTTGCTGGCGGGATCGGTTATGGCGTCGCGATGTATCAAAACCCTGATGACGGTACGGATTTGGCGGCATTGGTCGCAGCGCAGGCTGAGCAAATTGCCGCGCTAGACAGCCAGATCGCTGATCTGCCCGCAGCGCCAGATTTGACCGGATTAGAAACAGCCGCTCAACAGGCCGGTGATCAAATCGCCGCCGTTGAAATGCAGGTCGCGGATGGGTTGGCTGTGCTTGAACAACGGCTGGCGGACCTGGAAAAGGCACCGTCATCCGATGGAACCCTGTCCCAAGCCGCAATCGCAGCTTATGAACGCGAAGTTGCTCAAATGCGCGTTCAGGTCGAAAACGCGCTAGAACTGGCGTCTCAGGCCCGTGCCGCGCAAGAGGCCAGCGATCAAATGACTGCCGAAGCGGCCCGTGACGTCACAGCGCGTGCTGCATTGGGCCGGGTGCAGGCTGCGCTTGAAACGGGTGCACCTTTTGAGGCGGCATTGTCTGACGTCATGGCCAATTCTGACATCGAAATCCCCGCAGCCTTGGCTGACATCGCAACAGACGGTGCCCCTTCCGTTGCCGCACTCAAAGAAACATTCCCAGAGGCCGCCCGCGCTGCATTGGACGCCGCCCGCTCCGAAGGCGTTGACGAAAACGCCGGTGGTCTAGGTGGTTTTCTGCGAGGTCAATTTGAGGTGCGTTCCGTTGAACCCCGAGAAGGAAGCAGCCCCGATGCTGTTTTGTCCCGCGCAGAGGCCGCCTTAAAAGAAGGCCGCTTATCTGACGCGATTGCAGAAACAGAAAGCTTGCCTGAAGTTGTGCGTGCCGAAATGTCCGCCTTCCTCGCTTTGGCTCAGCTGCGCATAGATGCGCTGGCTGCTGCACAATCTTTGTCCCAATCCCTTAACGAGAACTGAGGCCCGCCATGCTCTGGTCACTGATCAAAATTCTGGCCTTTGTCGCCATTGTCATCGCCGCCACCTATGCTGGCGCTAGCTTAATGGAAACGTCCGGTGGGGCGCTTGTCACCATTGGCGGATACGAAATCGCATTGTCACCGTTGCAATTGGTCATCGGACTGGTGGTTTTGGTAGCTCTGGTTTGGTTGACGTTCAAATTGATCGGGTTCCTGATCGCGGCCTTCAAATTTCTGAATGGCGATGAAACCGCGATTTCCCGGTATTTCCTGCGCAATCGTGAACGTCGCGGATTTGACGCTTTGTCCGAGGGTATGATGGCGTTGGCATCCGGCGAAGGACGTTTGGCGCTGGCCAAAGCCGCCAAAGCTGAGCGGTTTTTGAACCGCCCGGAATTGACCAATATTCTGACCGCGCAGGCTGCTGAGTTGGCAGGGGACAAAGGCAAAGCCGAAGCAACCTACAAAGCATTGCTGCAAGACGACCGGACCCGGTTTGTTGGGGTGCGCGGGATCATGAAGCAAAAGCTGGATGCCGGCGACACGGATACAGCGATGCAATTGGCCGAAAAAGCGTTGGCGCTGAAACCGCGTCATGTTGAAACCTCTGATACATTGCTGCAGTTGCAGGCCGCAAAAGAAGATTGGGTTGGCGCACGTAAAACATTGGCGAACAAGCTGAAAACGGGGTCGTTGCCGCGCGACGTGCATCGTCGTCGTGACGCTGTTTTGGCCCTGACCGAAGCCAAGGATATTTTGGCTGAGGGTAAATCTGTTGAAGCCCGTGAAGCCGCGATCGAAGCCAACCGTTTGTCGCCTGATCTGATTCCGGCCGCTGTAATGGCCGCGCATGCCTATGTGGATGCTGGCAACACGCGTGCAGCAACCAAAGTGATCAAGAAGACATGGGAAACCCGTCCGCATCCTGATTTGGCGGCGGCCTTTGCTTCTATTGTGCCCGATGAAACCCCTGACGCCCGGATCAAACGGTTCCGCGCCCTGACCCGCGTTCATGCCGACAATCCAGAAACAAAGATGTTGCTGGCCGAGCTTAACATCGCGGCTGAAAACTTTCCCGAAGCGCGCCGCGCGCTGGGCGATCTGGTCGAAAGCAATCCAACCGCGCGCAGTCTGACCATCATGGCAGCGATTGAACGCGGCGAAGGTGCAAATGATCAGGTGGTGCGTGGCTGGCTGACCAAAGCGCTGGTCTCCCCGCGGGGTCCGCAATGGGTCTGTGACAATTGTCAGTCGATCCATCCTGAATGGGCGCCAGTGTGTTCAAACTGCAAAAGCTTTGACACTTTGTCTTGGAACACTCCATCCGAAGGTGAGGTCGCCATGCCCGCCAGCACGGAAATGTTGCCGTTGATTGTCGGTCAAATCGAAGATCAGACCAACGCGGCTGAGGATGCGGAAATCGTTGAATCAGAACTGGATGACGTGCCAGAAGCAGAGATCATCACAGAGGCAGATGAGGCAAAAGAAACCCTGAAATAGGGCTTCCATCTTGTTTGGCGGGGCGGTATTCACTCCGCCAAATTTTGCGATTCTTGGTCGATTGCAACGTTTAAAAATGCCTCAATAGCTCAGCTGGTAGAGCAGGTCCTTCGTAAGGACAAGGTCGGGGGTTCGAGTCCCTCTTGAGGCACCATTTTATTCCCGCATCATCAAAGCAACGCCACCATTGCGACGTTCAATGGTGCTGGTTGACGGTCGTGTCATTGAGGGAATGTTTTGCCCATTTCATCCGGGGCTTTTTGTGAAAGCAGCGCGAACCGCTTTCACAATGTTTTTTAGCAGGCTGGGTGGTGGTTACCCACGTCCGGCGACAATCCGGTCGAGGATCAAGGCGCAGAACAGAATAGCCAAACCTGCCAACAGCCCCTGACCCGCTGCCGCAAATTGAAGCGCTTCTAGCACGTCTTCGCCGAGACCCTGCGCGCCGATCAGCGACGCAACAACAACCATGGCAAGCGACAGAAGGATGGTTTGATTAACGCCAGCCATGATGGTTTTCGCCGCCAGAGGCAGCTCAACCCGCCAAAGCAGATAACGTGGTCCGGCGCCAAATGCCAAAGCGGCTTCTCTGACTGTTTCAGGCACCTGTTGCAGGCCCAGAACCGTAAAGCGAATAACCGGGGGTGACCCGAAAATCATCGTTGCCACCACGCCTGCCGGCTTTCCTGATCCAATGAACGCAACCACGGGGATCAGATAAACGAAGCTGGGCATAGATTGCATGAAGTCGAGGATCGGTCGCACGATTGCATAGATTTTGGGTCTGCGGGCGCAGAAGACACCAAATGGAATGCCAAGTGTGATCGATATCAATGCAGCCGCACCAAGCAGCGCGACGGTTGTCATCGCCTTTTCCCAGAAGTCCAGCAATCCCAAATAGGCCAAGGCCACTGCGGTAAAGATAGCCACACGCGGCCCCGCAGAAAGGAATGCAAGCATCAGGATCACAAAGGCGACCACAGGCCAAGGCGTGTCGACAAGCACCACTTCGATAGCATCCAAAAGGTTGCGCATACCTGCGGTGATCGTATCAAAAACACCACGCCCAGCACGACGAAGCCAATCGAACCCATCCTGAATCCAATCGCCGACGGCCAGTCGCCAATTGCCATCGGTTGGAAATTCAGCCAGCACGGCAAAGGCCGTTGGTTGCGCGAATTGGATCGTTGATAAAACCGCACAGGCAACAAACATGATCGCTGCCAGCGCCGCGCGCGGCATGGACCATCCTTGGGCAACGGATTTGTCAGATCTCCAACGCGCAAACTGCTTTTCCAAGGTCCAGTTTGATAGGGCGGCAACGCCAAATTTGATGAGCATCAGCGCCAGAAACCCACCGCCGATGAACCACAATCCAGTGGCGTCTGCTGCGGTGGCTGCGGCTTGGGCATCCACCAAGGCACCCTCTAGGGATTCCGCGGCCCGCCTGAGTGAGTCAACGGTCGAACTGTTGCCCGCGGTTTCAGCGGCTTCGATCTGTTGATATCGCAGATCTAGTGTGGATTGGATGCTGCTGGCGCGTTCCCGTTCAGCAGAACCGAGGTCACCAAAGAACCCCATGCCAATCTGGATATAGGCCGCCGTTTCAAGAATCAGAACACTGAGGAACCAATTCCACAAACCGCGGGCGCCAAACCAGATCGGTCCCAGGATCGCAGCAGCCCAGTTAAGTGTAAATTTATACCCCGGCGCCCGCAGCATAGTGTCAAAAACGTTGCGGTAGTACGGGGCGCTTTGACCGACAAATTCATCGATCAACGGCTCTAGTCGGGTGATATCGTTGGCTTGATGCTCGCTCATGTCATTACCCCTGATTGTCTTTGATGGCCCGGATCAAACCGGACCGGTTGATGACGCCCACGGTTTTGTTGTCGGCAACCACCTTTACGATGCCGGACCCGTCCACACACAGGTCCATGAGTGTGCTCAGATCCATGTCTGGCGCGGCTTCTTTGGCGTCTTTTGGCACATCGCCATGTTCGGATTTGAAACGATCGACGGGCGTCATGACCGAATGGGCGAACACCATGTTCAGCTTCGAAATGCCAGCAACAAAGTCGCTGACGTAATCATCGGCAGGGTTCAGGATAATGTCCTCGGGTGTGCCGATTTGAACGATGCGGCCGTCTTTCATGATGGCGATGCGATTGCCGATCCGGATTGCTTCATCAAGATCGTGGGTGATGAACATCGTGGTTTTTTTCAGCTCTTTGGACAGAGCCATAAACTGATCCTGCAATTGTTTTCGGATCAGCGGATCAAGTGCTGAGAAAGGTTCGTCCATCAGCAGAATCTGTGGATCAGAGGCGATCGCTCGCGCCAGCCCAACGCGTTGCTGCATCCCGCCAGACAATTCATGGGCGTATTTATCTTCCCATCCGGTCAATTCCACCAGATCCAGAACGCGATCGGCCTCGGCCCAGCGACGTGCCTTGCCTGCGCCGCGAATTTCGAGCGGCATCGCAACATTGTCACGCACCGTGCGGTGGGGCATCAGCCCAAAATTCTGAAACACCATCGCGACTTGGTGATTTCGCAGATGGCGCAGTTTTTCAGCGTTCAGCCCCATCACGTCTTCTCCGGCGATCCGGATTTCGCCAGCGGTTGGTTCCAGCAAACGGTTCACATGCCGAACGAGGGTCGATTTGCCAGAACCCGATAGGCCCATGATGCAAAACAGCTCACCTTCTTCGATCTGAAATGTAGCATCCGCGACGCCCACAACACATCCGTATTTTGACAAGACTTCGGCTTTGCCCAAGCCTTCGGCGTGAATGGCGGCCAATGCCTCATCGGCGCGATCACCGAAAACCTTCCACACGCCGCGCGCGTCGATTGCTATGTCCTTGGACATGTTTCCCACCCCTATCTGTGTATTCAAATAATCCCCGGCAAACAAACGTCTGCCGGGGAGAGTTCACTCAACGAGAGAGATCAGTTGAGGCCAAGCCAGCCGTCAATCATTTCGCCATTTTCGGCAATCCATGCGGCAACGGCCACGTCGATTTCGACACCTTGCTCAACCACTTCGAAAGTCAGAGCAGAAAGTTCGCCGGCATCCATATCAATGGCGGACAAAAATGATGCCGCTGCTTCGTTGCGGTCAAACAAGGAATTGGAAAACGCGACACGAACGGTTTTGACCTGATCGCCCGTCATGATCGAGCTTTCTTCGTACCAATTTGCAGATTGATCCGCTGGAACCATGTTATACAGATCGGCGTTATATTCAGGCTCTTCGATCATGGTTACGTCATACAATGCGTGAACATAATGCGGACGATAGCAGTAAAAAACAGCGCCTTCGCGGTTTTCAATCAGGTCGCGCAGACGGCTGTAGAATACGGTTTCATCTTCGGTTGTTGCGGTCAGGAATGTTTCAATTCCGTAATCGCGAACCTTAACAGAATGCACATTGGTTGAGGCCCAACCGGACGCGCCAACCCAGACTTCGCCTTTGCCGTCGCCGTCCGTGTCAAACAGTTCCTGCGCTTCTGGGGTCGCAAGGTCAAAGACGGTGCGAATGTTGTGATCTTCGGCCATATAGGTTGGCACGCAGAAACCGGAACGCCCCTCGTAGGAGCCTTCGGATAGGGTGACGTTTTCGCCGTATTGGTCAACAAAGCTTTGTTGGTTGGGCAGCCAGACGTCTGGATGCACGTCAATGTCACCGCGACCACCGTCCATAGAGGCGAAAATGACCGCATTGGCACCCGGGGCATAGCCCACTTCGCCACCTAGACGTGTTTCGATCACTTGGCCGATCAGATTGGCCATAATCCGTGCGCCCGGCCAGGATGGTTCGCCGATCATCACGGTTTCCTGCGCAGAGACGGCACCGGCCGTCATCGCAACGCTGAGCGCCATGGCGCTAAATGATAACTTTTTCATTTTGTCTTCCTCCTATTGGAATGTGTTTTTTCAAGCCCGTGCTCTTGAGCGGCTCGGGTCAATGAACGGAATGTCGGTCACAGTGGCTGTCAGACGTTTCATATGGCCGTCCATCATGCCAACTTCTAATTGAGTACCGATTGTTGCGTGTTGAACAGACAAACGCGCCATCGCGATGGCACATTGGAGACTGGGGGAACGTGTGGCTGATGTAATGACGCCAACCGGGCGTTCCCCTGCATAAACATGTGCCCCATGATGCGGAACATCATCCTGATCGAATTTCAATCCTTTGAGAACGCGGCGCGGGGCCAATGCGTTATGTTTCAGTGCCTCCATGCCGACAAAGTCTGTCTTTTTGAAATCAACGGCGAAGCCAAGCCCGGCTTCCAATGCGTCTACGCCGGGCGCAAATTCTGCGTTTGCAGCCGCTAGTCCGGCTTCAATTCGGATGGTTTCCAACGCGGCTCCACCCATAGGTGCGATGCCAAATTCCTGACCTGCCTCCATTAGCAGATCCCACAATTTGGGCGCGTCACTGACGGTGCAAAACAGTTCATACCCCAACTCACCAGTATAGCCCGATCGGGCTAGCATAAACGGCAAACCTTCGCGGTCTGCAATACGGCCCGTTGTGACGCCAAACCATTTCAATTCGTCCAATGACGGAACGTGAGGCTGCGTAAACACCAATTTTCGAAGGATATCGCGGGATTTCGGACCCTGCAATGCAACACTGGGCAAAACATCACCCTGTGCATTGATCCGCACCTGATACCTGAGCTGATCGGCCAGTTGCTTTAGATGGCGTGCGCTTTCTTCGGTCCCGCAACACCACCGGAATAGCTGAGGCGCCAAACGGAACAGGGTGCCGTCATCGATCACCTCGCCCTGCGTATCACATAGCAGCGCATAGGTGCCCCGCCAGACGGCAAGCTTGCAAACGTCCCGTGTCATTGCGTGTTGCAGCAAACGTTCTGCATCCGGGCCGATGATGTCATATTTGCGCAATGCGCTCATATCTTGAAGTGTCGCAGCTTCGCGACATGCCCAGTATTCTGCGACGGGCCCTTGCGTAGAATAAGAATTGGGCATCCATAGGTTCCTTGCGGGCATGAAATCTCGGGTCAGTTTGCTGGTCGCTGGGTGGAACGCGGATTCCTGGCTTAGTGTCACCGGGGCGGTCTCCTTTTCCCGGTAGGCCACCGCGCGCCGGATTGGCGTGTCGGGGCGATAAATCCGGACGTGAATATCTGTGGGGTTCCAGCCGTTGATGGGATCAATGTCATCTGGGCAGGCTGTGCTAACGCAGACCAGCGGTTCCATCGCCTTTAGGGCGACATAATCGCCCGGCCGCGACCAGCTTTCTTCGGTTAAAACATGGTGCGTGCTGGCACCTGCACCGGAATCGACCCATGTGTTCCAAAAGAAATTAATCGCTGGCCATGCGTTGCGCTGCGCAACTCCATAAGAGGACATGCTGGCTGATATGTTGTCCGAACAATTCACGTGGCCGGGAAACCCGCGATCTTCGTAGCCTTGTGCTGTGCAGGCCAGCCCAAAGGTATCGTGACGCCCGCAAGTATCCTGAACCAGGTTCAGCATGGGACGCATCTGGGCATCGTAGAATTTGTCAAACAACCCCGGCCCCGGAAAGGCGCGCCGTACCTTGGTACGGGTGGCGGTGTTGTCGATCATTTCGACGCGACCCTTTTCTAATCCATCACTGCGAAAGGCCATAAAATCCGAACATTGCTGGCCATAGATGTCGATGATTTGCACCACCTCGCCCGGCAACAATTCATAAGCCTGAGAGGTTCCGCGTGAGATCGTAAATTCGTCCCGCACATCGCCCAGCGGCGTTGGCAGGAGTGGCCCGTCGGTCGCCGCATGAGAGATGGAAACCGACACAGCGTTTGGGGTTTGCCCGGATGTCAGGCTTTCTGCATCCAAAGAAGACATGACCCAAATGGTGCAGGCTTCTTGTGCTTTTAGGATACACAAACCTTCCTCGCCGATTAGGCGTGCGCACTCAATTGACCCGTTGGTGGGCAATCCATGCGCGGACATCCAGCCAACCATTTCTGCATGGTCAAACTGCGCCAGCGCCACATTCGTGTCATTGCGCAATCCAATCGCCGCCATGTGGCATTGTTTGCGTTGGTCAAATGCGCAGATGGTCAGGCTTTGGGAATCTTGCATGTCCTGAAACGAGATTAAGTCGCCCTTTGACAACTCGAATCGCAAGGCTTGACGTGCATGTAAACGGGCCGCTTGGCCGATGCGCGGGGCAGACATGCCGGGGAAACTACGGCCAATTTGGCCGAGCCTCGCATTGTCAATTGCATGGATAGGGATCCCGCTCATGTTGAAAACTGCCTTTTGAAACCGGTTACAATTTGCTAAAACGACTTTTCACACGAGTCAAGAGATTGATCCACACCCATCAACCTGCGAGACATAGATCATGAGCAGACCTGAAACTCAAAAGCGAGCAAACCTGCGCGATGTCGCACGTCATGCCCAAGTTTCGGTGGCGACCGTTTCGCGTGTTTTGAATAAATCGCAGCTGGTCACCAAAGACACCCGCGATCGAGTGAACCGTGCGATTGAGACGTTGAATTTTGTGCCCAGTGCAGCGGCGCGAACATTGAACTCTGGAAATTCCCGCACGATAGGTGCGCTGGTTCCCACCCTCGATCATTCGATATTCGCGCGGTACCTCGATGCGTTGGAAAGCCGACTGTCGCAACATGGATATGCATTAATCGTGGCCGTGACTGGTGGCGATCCAGAAGAAGAAGAACGCAAAGCGTTTGGCTTGCTTGATCTCGGCGTTGAGGGTCTGCTTGTTTCTGGTCGCGCTCACACTGCTGGCTTTGACACGCTGATTGACCGGTTTCGCGTCCCCACTCTTATTACGTCTTATTATGATCCCGAGGCGCGGTATCCAACCATCGGATATGACAACGCAACAATCGCTGCCAATGCGTTTGAATTTCTGCGCGACCTTGGGCACAGGTCCTTTGCCATTGTGCATGGACCATTGGATGTAAACGATCGCTTCGTTGCGCGAATTGATGCCATCAGGGACCTTGCCCATGATTCTGAAGTGACCTTTCGCTCTGTTTCCATGGATGTTGCGGGTGGGGCCAATGCAGTCAAGGAATTGGCAGCGCAATCTCGGTTACCAACTGCGATCCTCTGTTTGTCGGACGTTCAGGCCCTGGGGGCTATGTTTGAGCTTACTCGGTTGGGTTTGGTGGTCCCGGACGACATTTCGGTTATGGGATTTGACAATCTGGAATGGTCGGCCGTCAGCGAACCCAGCATGACCAGCATCAAGTTGCCCGCGGCGGAAATGGGCGCAAAGGCATCAGATGCAATCGTCGGATGGCTGCAATCAGGTCAACGCGCATCCCCGTTGGCGCTGGAGGCAGACATCGTAATCCGGGATTCGACACGTCCGCTTTCTAAGGGCTGATATTTCGTTGTCTTTGGCAAATCGGATTGGGACGGTCACTGGGGAACATGCAGCATTTAATTGGGGCCAGAAATCCAGTGGCGCTGTGGGCAGTAATCCAGCGAATTTTTGTCTAACGTCCTTTCATGCCGTTTGGTTTGAAAAACTTGGCACTTTTTGTTCGGGTCGCTCACTTGGGGCTATTGGTAAGGTCGGGTCCGAATTTGGGCTATGGATTGTGCGCCTCCCGGGATGTGTGACCCCCAAATGCGTTCAGGTCTTCTTGGACTTTATTCAGCAAAAAATCCGCGAAACAAACCGCGACCGATATGGGTGGATGAGGGGATTCAGACGCCAACGGGAATGGTTGTTGATCGCGGACATATATATGTCGTTGATCAAACGCAGCTGCATCAAATCAGCCTTGCAACTGGCGATGTCGTGCACAGTTATAAATCCGTCACCGCCTATTCATTGAATGATGTGGATGTCACCCTTGACGGCCAGATCTTTGTGTCTGAATTGCAAGGATAAACAATCCACAAACTTATCGAGGGTGATCTGGACCTTGGGCATGATTGTCTGGTGATTGAAGTATCCCAAGACCAGATGCGTTTGACGTTACAACAAGGTGCTGGTGCGTCGGTCATATATAACCGCAAAGAGTGATCCGTCCAATGAGGCGCAAATAGATCCAAGTGCCGCGCCGCGCAGAGCACATATATATAAAGATGGTTCGGGGCTGATAGGGGCCCATGCCGAATCTAGCGACAAGTGAATCGCAGGTTGCAGCGAAAACGAACCTGAATCGGCGATTCATTTGTTGCGATGCGCCGTGAATCGGGCGGCGACTCGAAAGCGGCAAATCACCAAAATCATGCATATAGCCATAAGGGCTATTTAGACCCCCAAATGTAGAACCTACCTTTTGTTGGTAAATCAAGTGTTTCCCAAAATGCCGCGTTTTTTGAAACTAATTTCGACTGTAACAGATTGTTTTTACTTATTTTTTCACTTTTTTCACAAAAATCTCATATTTCTTGTAAAAAGCGCTTGCGGGTTTGGTGAGTAAACCTTAGAACCCACTTCACCGGC
>CANLNM010000006.1 GCA_947492475.1 uncultured Paracoccaceae bacterium | reverse complement strand
CGACGTTCTGGCCGTGCTGAAATCCGGCGGCCAGGTTCTGGCAACTCAACAGGTCGACGTCCGCGCAAACTAAGCGCTACGCCACCACTCACGAAAGGGTCGCCCAAACGGGCGGCCCTTTTGCGTTTTAGAATGCTTCTAAAGCTTGACATAGACGGCCTCCGATAGCATATCAAATCTGTCAGGAAAGGGCGTCTCATGTTCATTCAAACCGAATCCACACCAAATCCAGCCACGTTGAAGTTTCTTCCGGGGCAATCCGTGCTGGAAACCGGCACCGCTGATTTTGCATCCCCAGAGGCGGCGCAAAATTCGCCGCTGGCACAGCGCATCTTTGCGGTCGATGGCGTGACCGGCGTTTTCTTTGGCTCTGACTTTGTGACCGTGACCAAGGTGGACGGCACCGAATGGGACCATATCAAACCTGCGATCCTGGGTTCGATCATGGAGCATTTCCAATCCGGCGCCCCGGTGATTGCAGGCGAACAGGCCGCATCAGGTCATGCCGCTTATGATGCAGAGGATTCCGGCATCGTTGATCAAATCAAAGAATTGCTGGACACACGTGTGCGCCCGGCCGTGGCCCAAGATGGCGGTGACATCACATTTCATGGCTTTGATCGCGGCGTGGTTTACCTGCATATGCAGGGGGCGTGTGCCGGTTGTCCGTCCTCCACTTTGACGTTGAAAATGGGCATCGAAAACCTGCTGCGTCATTACATCCCCGAAGTGACCGAGGTGCGCCCCGTTGCCGCCTAAGCCAACAATTCTGGCATTTGATACATCGGCTGCGCATTGCGCAGCCGCTTTGCTATGGGATGGACGCATCACCACCCAAGTCGATGAGATGAAGCGCGGGCAAGCCGAACATCTGATGGTTCTGCTGGAAAACATGTTGAAACAGGCCGATCTGGACTGGGCAGATCTGTCGGCGATTGGGGTCGGCATCGGCCCCGGCAATTTCACGGGCATCCGAATTTCAGTTTCTGCCGCGCGCGGATTGGCGTTGGGACTGGGCATTCCGGCCATTGGTGTGGGTATTCTGGACGCCATCGCCTATGGCCAACCGCGGCCAATGATTGCGACGCTGCCCGCCCCCCGTGACATGCATTACGCCCAGCATTTTGATGTCACCCAATCCGACATCACATTGGAACCCGGCGCCGTTCCGGCATTTGACGCCCATCACGTGACATCCTCGATTGCACGGATCGCAGCAGAGCGCAGCCAATCTGGCGCGCCATTGCCACGCCCTGCGCCGCTTTATATGCGGGCTGCTGATGCCGCCCCGCCGCGTGACCCGGCACCTGTAATTCTTGCGGATTGATGCAGCTGTGACCCCATCCGATCTGGCCGCTATTCACGCAGGCGCGTTCCAGCAAACCCGCCCATGGACCGAACAAGAATTTGCCGATCTGTTGGCCAAACCGTCGACATTGTTGGTCACGTCTGGATTGTCGTTTGTTCTGGCCAGTCTGATCGCCGACGAAGCCGAAATCCTGACATTGGCCACAGATCCCACCGTTCAACGACAGGGACAAGCCCGCGCGGCAATGCTGAAGTTTGTGGATCAGCTCGGGGTGCTGGGGGTCACGCGTATCTTTCTGGAAGTGGCGGCAAATAATCGGCCTGCATTGGGGCATTACGCTGATTCTGGGTTCCAGAGAATCGGTTTGCGGCGCAATTACTACAGGTTAGAGGGCAATCAACGCCAAGATGCCGTGGTGATGGAAAAAAAACTGACGCCACATCACCCTACGTAACCCCAGCAAATATGAGAGAAGCGACAGGTTGTGGGTGGTTTTTGTTAAAAAGCGGTTGACCCTTTCCCGCGCTCACTGCCTTAATTGTGGATGGTCCGACTTAGTCGGCATATTAACAGATGGCACGGATTGGGTTCCATAACCGTGCCACAGACCATGACCTGGGAGACTACCATGACTTTCATGACGAAATTCCTCGGCGCGACCGCTGCTCTGGCGCTTTCTGCTGGTGCTGCGTTGGCCGATCCTGCCCTGATCTTTGATCTGGGTGGTAAATTCGACAAAAGCTTTAACGAATCCGCGTTTAACGGCGCACAGCGTTGGGCCGAAGAAACCGGCGGTGAATTCGCTGAGTTTGAAATCCAGTCGGATGCACAGCGCGAACAGGCGATCCGTCGTTTCGCAGAAGCAGGCAACAACCCAATCGTAATGGCTGGCTTTTCTTGGGCGACACCGCTCAGCGCCGCTGCGGGTGACTATCCTGACACCAAATTCGTGATCATCGACATGGTTGTAGACGCACCAAACGTCCGTTCCATCGTGTTTAACGAACACGAAGGGTCCTATCTGGTTGGCATGCTGGCTGGCATGGCGTCAGAATCCGGTACCGTTGGGTTCATCGGCGGTATGGACATCCCATTGATCCGTAAATTCGCCTGTGGCTACGCCGAAGGCGTGCTGGCCGCAAATGCAGACGCAACCGTGATCGCCAACATGACCGGCACCACACCTGCTGCATGGAATGACCCGGTCAAAGGGTCCGAACTGACCCAAGCGCAAATCAGCCAAGGCGCGGACGTTGTTTATGCCGCCGCTGGTGGGACTGGCGTTGGCGTACTGCAAACAGCCGCGGATCAGGAAATCCTGTCAATCGGCGTGGATAGCAACCAGAACTACCTGCATTCCGGTCAGGTTCTGACATCCATGATGAAACGCGTCGACAATGCCGTCTTCGAAAGCTTCACATCTGGCACAGACGTTGAGCCCGGGTTTAACGTGATGGGCGTTGCCAATGGCGGCGTTGGTTTCGCACTGGATGAACACAACGAATCCCTGATTTCCGAAGACATGCTGACCGCTGTAAACGCAGCCGCAACCAGCATCTCTGACGGGTCATTGGTTGTGCATGATTACATGAGCGACGAAACCTGTCCTGTTCTGGACTTCTAAGTAAGTTCAGGCCCAAACATCGGGGCCGCACGATCCGTTCGTGCGGCCCTCCTTCTTTCTGGCGTTGGTGAAAATATGACAGATCAAGCCCCCGCAATTGAGCTTAAGGGTATTTCCAAAGCATTTGGCCCCGTCCAAGCCAACAAAGACATCGCGATCCGCGTGATGCCCGGCACGATCCACGGGATCATTGGTGAAAACGGCGCGGGGAAATCGACGCTTATGTCGATCCTTTATGGGTTTTACAAAGCCGATAAGGGCGAGATTTTTATCAACGGTCAAAAGACTGATATTCCCGATTCACAGGCCGCGATTGCCGCCGGTATCGGGATGGTGTTCCAGCACTTTAAACTGGTCGAAAATTTCACGGTTCTGGAAAACGTTGTTCTCGGGGCCGAAGATGGCGCGCTATTGGGCCCATCCCTGCGCAAAGCACGCAAAGAATTGACCGCGCTGTCGGATGAATACGAATTGCAGGTCAATCCAGACGCCATCATCGAAGAAATCGGCGTCGGCATGCAGCAGCGCGTGGAAATCCTAAAGGCGCTCTATCGTCAGGCCAATATCCTGATTTTGGACGAACCCACCGGTGTGCTGACCCCGGCAGAGGCCGACCAATTGTTCCGAATTTTGGACCGCCTGCGCGAAGAAGGCAAAACCATCATTCTGATCACGCATAAGCTGCGTGAAATCATGGAAATCACCAATACGGTCAGCGTGATGCGCCGTGGTGAAATGACTGCAACGGTTAAAACCGCAGAAACCAACCCCCAAGAACTGGCCGAATTGATGGTGGGCCGCAAAGTGTTGCTGCGGGTCGACAAAACCCCGGCTCAGCCGAAACAGGTTGTTCTGAATGTTCAGGATCTCCGTGTCGTCGACGACAAGAAAGTGGAACGCCTGAAAGGCATTTCCTTTGACGTGCGCGCCGGAGAAGTGCTGGGCATTGCGGGCGTGGCGGGCAATGGCCAGTCAGAACTGCTCGAAGTGTTGGGCGGCTATCAATCCGGGACTGGTTTGATTGAGGTGAACGGCGAATCTATTGACCTGACAGGCGCCAAATCCGACGGTCAAAGCCGCCGTAATCGTGGCATCGCCCATGTGCCAGAGGATCGCCAGCGCGAGGGCCTGATCATGGAATATGCGGCGTGGGAAAATGTCGCGTTTGGGTATCACAACGACCCGAAATTTCAGAAAAATCGCCTGTTCATGGACAATGCCGCCATGCGCGCCGATTGCGCCGAAAAAATGGAACGATTTGACGTGCGCCCCCCCGATCCCAGCCTCGCTGCCAAGAATTTTTCCGGCGGGAACCAACAGAAAATCGTTGTGGCGCGTGAAATCGAACGCAACCCGGATTTGCTGTTGATTGGTCAACCCACCCGTGGCGTCGATATCGGCGCGATCGAATTTATCCACAAACAGATCATTGCTCTGCGTGACCAAGGCAAAGCCATTTTGCTGGTTTCGGTCGAACTAGAAGAAATCCTATCCCTGTCTGACCGCGTCGCTGTGATGTTTGACGGGCAAATTATGGGCGAACGTGTCGCCTCAGAAACGGACGAAAGAGAGCTGGGCCTGTTGATGGCCGGCGTTCGCGGGGAGGCTGCATAAATGGAAAAGATGCCTAAATGGGCGGATGTGATCCTGATCCCGATGATTTCGTTGATCCTTGCGGCGATCATTTCTGCATTTGTGATTATGGCCATCGGGGAAAACCCCTTGATCGCGTTGCAAAAAATGGTCGATGGCGCGTTTGGGAACACCCAAAATATCGGCTATACGCTCTATTACACCACGAACTTTATCTTTACCGGATTGGCGGTTTCGGTCGCATTCCACGCCCGGATGTTCAACATCGGCGGCGAAGGTCAGGCACTGGTCGGCGGTCTGGGCGTTGCGATCGTGTGTCTCTATATCCCATGGCCGCATTGGTCGCTCGCGCTGCTTGGCGCCAGCCTTGGAGCGGCGATGTTTGGGGCGATGTGGGCGGCGATCCCGGCCTATTTGCAGGCCCGCCGCGGTAGCCATATCGTGATCACAACGATCATGTTCAACTTTATCGCGGCCTCGTTGCTGAACTACATGCTGGTGGGTCCGTTGAAACCTTTGGGGTCGATGGAACCGGCCAGTGCGCCGTTTCCTGAGGCAACCCATTTGCCGAATTTTCAGGAAATGTTTAACCCAATCTGGCAAATATTTGCGGGCGAAGAGGCCAAGGCGATTTTCCTACGCTCCCCGGCAAACATCACGTTTTTCCTCGCTGTTATTGCCTGTTTTGTGGTTTGGGCGCTGATCTGGCGCACACGTCTGGGTTATCAATTACGGTCCTACGGCCTGTCCGAAACAGCGGCGAAATATGCTGGGATCAGCCCGTTTAAAATCATCATGGTTGCGATGCTAATCTCTGGTGGATTGTCCGGATTGATGGCCGTCAACCAAGCGCAAGGCGACGCCGAACGGCTGGTTTTGAACGCGGTTGAGGGCGCTGGGTTTATCGGCATCGCCGTGGCCCTGATGGGGCGGTCCCATCCGTTTGGGGTGTTCTTGGCGGCGCTATTGTTTGGGGCATTGTACCAAGGCGGCGCTGAATTGGCGTTTTGGACGTCGATCCCGCGTGAAATGATCGTTGTGATCCAAGCGTTGGTGATCCTGTTCACGGGCGCATTGGACAATATGGTGCGTATGCCACTGGAACGGCTGTTCATCGCCAAAAACCGCAAGCAGGAGGGCTAAGCCGTGGATATCGATACACTTATTCAGGTTCTCGACAGCTCTTTGCGGTTTGCGACACCTTTGTTGCTGGCTTGTCTGGCCGGGCTTTATTCGGAACGGGCCGGGATTTTCGACATCGGTCTAGAAGGCAAAATGTTGGCCGCTGCGTTTTTGTCCGCGGCGGTGGCCTATACTAGCGGATCTGCTTGGATCGGCCTGTTGGCTGGCGTTGGCGTCGCGATGGGGCTGGCATTGTTGCATGGCGTGGCCTCGATCACGTTCCGCGGGAATCAGCTTATTTCCGGGGTGGCGATCAATTTCTTGGCCGCCGGATTGTCGGTTGTGGTCGCCCAAAGTTGGTTTGCTCAGGGCAGTCGAACACCGCAATTGGCCGGGGCTGCGCGCTTTGAAAACCTAAACCTGCCTTTCGCAGAACAGCTGGCCGATGTGCCGCTGCTGGGGCCGCTTTATAGCGATCTTTTGTCGGGTCATACGATCATCGTTTATCTGGCGCTACTCGCCGTGCCTGCCACGTGGTGGCTGTTGTTTCGCACCCGGTTTGGCCTGCGTTTGCGCGCCGTTGGGGAAAACCCCGCCGCCGTTGATACAGCCGGGATTTCGGTGATCCGATTGCGGTTTTCTGCTGTGCTGATCTGCGGCATTTTATGCGGGATTGCAGGGGCCTATCTGTCCACGTCACTTCAGGCTGGGTTCACCAAAGACATGACCGCAGGCCGCGGATTCATCGCACTGGCGGCGCTGATCTTTGCCAAATGGCGGCCCTGGCATGCGCTCTATACCTGCCTGTTATTTGGCTTCCTTCAGGCACTGGCACTGCGCCCCGACCTGATTGAAAACACGCTTGGCTTTAAGGTTCAGGTGCAATTGCTGGACGCATTGCCCTATATCCTCACGGTCATCATTCTGGCGGGCTTTGTTGGCAAAGCGATCCCCCCACGTGCAGGCGGCGAACCCTATGTCAAAGAACGCTGAAGCGCTCGCCGCGCAGATCAAAGAGCTGGCCGGGGATGCCCCCGTTCAGATCGGTCTGATCCTTGGCTCTGGGCTTGGACATATCGCCGACACGGTGGATGGCGTTGCCATTCCCTATGACGCTCTGCCCGGTTTTCCCCATGCGGGTGTGTCCGGGCATAATCCGAACCTTGTTATTGGCACTTTAGAAGGCGTGCGCGTCGCCGCTTTTGGCGGACGGGCACATTATTACGAAAGCGGGCGTGGCGATGCGATGCGCCTGCCGCTTGAGGTGTTAAAGGCGCTGGGGGCGGACCAAGTGATCGCGACCAATGCAGCCGGATCATTGCGGGCTGACATGCCCACCGGTTCGATTATGTGTCTGACGGATCATATCAATTTTTCCGGCCTGAACCCATTGATCGGCGAAAAATCTGATGCGCGGTTTGTGTCGATGCACAATGCCTATGATGCCGATCTGCGCGAAGCGCTAAAACAGGCGGCTCTTGCCAGCGATGTAGACATGCACGAAGGCATTTACACATGGTATTCCGGCCCATCCTTTGAAACGCCGGCCGAAATCCGCGCCATTCGAATGCTGGGGTCTGACGCTGTGGGCATGTCCACCGTACCCGAGGTGATCCTCGCCCGTTTTTTGGGGTTGCGTACAGCGGCCATTTCAACAATCACGAACATGGCAGAGGGACTGGGTACAGAAGCCATCAGCCATGAACACACCAAAAACATGGCCCCTCTTGGCGCTTCAAAACTAGAGAAAGTGCTTCGTCGCTACCTTAGGGTCAACTTTTAGGTCCAATTTCAAAAAATGATAACGCCAGTCTCAATAATGAGCGTCTTTTGACGCCATTTTTGTGCCCACCCATTTGACACACCTACCCAAAATAGGCTTTTAAGAGGCAACCCATAATCAGCGGGATGCCCATGCAAATATATCTGCCTATCGCCGAGGTATCGGTGAACGCCTTCCTTCTTCTTGGCTTGGGCGGAATTGTGGGCATATTATCGGGCATGTTTGGCGTAGGCGGTGGCTTCCTTATGACACCGCTTTTGTTTTTTATCGGCATTCCGCCCGCTGTTGCCGTCGCAACCGAAGCCAACCAGATTGTCGCATCTTCGTTTTCCGGACTATTGGCGCATCTACGACGAAAAACCGTAGATCTGCGAATGGGCGTGGTCCTGTTGGTGGGGGGGTTAATCGGCGCTGCAGTTGGGGTGGTGATATTTAACTACCTGAAATCATTAGGACAAGTCGACCTGCTGGTGCGGCTTTGCTATGTCGTATTTTTGGGTGTTGTCGGCGGCCTGATGTTCTTTGAAAGCCTGCGCGCACTGCAAAAATCCAAACGCCCTGGCGGCGCACCTACACGGCGCAAACACACTTGGGTTCACAACCTGCCATTCAAAATGAAGTTCCGCGTCTCAGGGCTTTACATCTCGGTAATTCCGCCGGTCATGGTTGGGATCTGCGTGGGTATTTTGGCCGCAATCATGGGTGTCGGCGGCGGTTTTATCATGGTGCCCGCGATGATTTATCTGCTGGGTATGCCGACCAAAGTGGTGGTTGGCACCTCGCTGTTTCAGATCATTTTTGTGACTGCATTCACGACGATGCTGCATGCAACGACCAACTTTACAGTGGATGTCGTTTTGGCTGTGCTTTTGCTCGTTGGGGGTGTTATTGGCGCTCAGATCGGCACCCGGATCGGACTAAAGCTGAAGGCAGAACAGTTGCGCATCCTGCTCGCCGCGCTGGTTTTGGTTGTCTGCGGGAAGCTCGCGCTGGAATTGCTGATCCAGCCGTCTGAACTATACTCAATCGGCGCGACAGGAGGTCACTGATGTTTCTTCGCCTCCTCGCTCTGATAACCTGTCTCACATCTCCTTTGGCCGCCGAAGAGATCGTATTGGGCCTGTCCCAAAACGAAGTTGCGATCACAGCGAATTTTGACGGCAAAGACATCCTGATCTTTGGCGCAATCAAACGCGAAACGCCCATTTCGAACGAAGGCCCCCTAGAAGTAATCGTGACGGTTTCCGGCCCATCAGAGCCCGTCACCGTGCGCCGCAAAGCATGGCGTTATGGCATCTGGATCAACACCGCCGCCGTCGATGTGGACGCCGCCCCGTCCTTTTATGCGGTGGCGACGACCAATCCAATTCAACAGGTTTTGTCCGACGTCGAAGATCTAAGACACAAAGTCACCATTCCGCGCGCTATCCGATCTGTTGGGGCCCCGATGGATGTCATGGATTCAGAGAGCTTTACCGAAGCTTTGATCCGCATCCGCGGCGCCGAAGATTCTTATCAGCTGCTTGAAGGCGCGGTTGATTTGGATCAGGACACGCTGTTTCGCACGGCGATTTCGCTGCCTGCAAACCTGACAGCCGGCGATTACGTGACCCGGATTTTCCTGACACGCAACGGCCAGGTTATCGATCAATACGAAACGCCGATTGCCGTACAAAAGGTTGGTTTGGAACGGTTTTTGTTCAACCTTGCGCACGAAAATCCGTTTCTTTACGGGTTGATGTCACTCACGATCGCGATTGCCGCTGGTTGGGGGGCATCCGCAGCATTCCGGGCCTTCCAACGCTAAGTTAGCCGCGACCAACAAACGGCATCTTTGTTGCCATAATTGTCATGGATTGCACATTTGCCGATAACGGCAAATTGGCCATCTGCCAGACTGCATCGGCGCAATGGGACACATCCATCGTCATCGGCGTATCGCCTTCGGATTCAGAAATTGAGCGCACCAATGGCGTCGCCGCATTACCAATGTCAATTTGACCGCAGGCAATATCAAACGGCCGACCGTCCATTGTGATCGTTTTGGTCAGCCCTGAAATGGCATGTTTGCTGGTGGTATAGGCGGCTGAAAACGGTGTGCGGGGCGCATGTGCCGACAACGACCCGTTATTGATGATCCGCCCACCTTGTGGGGATTGGTGCCGCATTTGCCCAAACGCGGACTTGGCGCATAAAAACATCGCGGTCACGTTTAAATCAATAGTCGCACGCCAATCCGTCAATTCGATTTCGTCCAAGCTACCCGACGGGCCAAATTGTCCTGCGTTGTTAAACAACGAATTCAGATGCCCAGCCCGATCTACGAATTGGCCAAATGCGCGCTTCACTTGCGCCTCATCCGTCACATCACATGGCAAAACGACCGCGTTCTGCGCCCCATTTGCCACCTCGATCAACGCAGGCTGTCGTCTGGCTACCAATCCGACGATCCACCCCTCGCTCAGAAATCGTTGCGCTGTCGCAGCCCCAATGCCAGAACTGGCCCCGGTGATAATAATACTCTTCATGTTGTTTCCGTTGGTTCAAGCGTTAAGGGGGTGGGTGCAACCCTAAGATCATCAACCCGTAAAGGGTTTGACGGCAATCCAAGCCGATTGCGCACGACCCAAAGTAATCTGTTTTCCGCCCGCGTGATCGCCACATAGGCAAGACGTTTCCACAAGGGTTGCCCTGCCTCAACCCGGCCCATCCGACTAGCAGCATAAATATCCGGCGCAAAGACCTGAACCGTATCCCATTGGGAACCTTGGGATTTATGGATCGTCACGGCCGCTCCGTGCAAAAATGTGGCCCCCATACGCGCCGCAAACGGGATGAATGGCTCTTCGTCGCCTTCTTGCTCAATTTTGACAATACTGGCTGCGGATACCTGTGGATCTTCGGCCCCCATGACATGTAGGCGTGAAAATCCCGGCTTTCGTCCCGGCCCCAAATAAACAACCTGCGCGCCTTTGATCAGGCCCCGTGCCTCTAGATCCAGTCGTTTTTTGCGATGTTTCAGCGGCAGTTCAATACCGTCGCAAATCAACGGCTCCCCCTCCAGAAGCTCATCTCCGGGGGCTTTGTATGCTGCGCGAAAGGCGTGAATCAACCGGATCCGGGTTGCATTGCGCCACACCAAAACAGGAGAGCGCGCCATCAAATCCGATTCGACCCGCTGCGCCATGACAACGCGATCATCCTTTTGCGATGCTTCTTCGATCATGCGTTCAAACGTATGAAAATCGAGCTGTGGATCCGCCAGCGCATGCGCTAAATCTAGAATCGGGTTGCCAGCATCCTGACGGTGCACACGTGACAAAATCAGGCTACGTTCAGGTGGCAGGGTTTCAAACACCATGCCGCCCTCGCTTTGAACCGGGGGCAATTGTGCCGGGTCGCCAAACAATAGCAAGGTTGGGAAAATTTCCTGCAAGTCATCGAATTGGCGTTTATCCAACATCGAACTTTCATCGACAAACCCGATGTCCAGCCCTTCCTCTCGGCGTTTCCACCCCGTGATAAAGTCTGACCCTCGAAGCCCAGCCGCCGCCAGCGCCGCAGGTACGGACGCATTAAGCTGAAACGACGCCCACGCCCGGTCCAGCGCGACATCGGTTAACCCTTCGATTTTGGGTTTTTCACCCTCACCCGCCAACCATTCAGCGATCTTTTCGTATTCCGGATCATAAACCGGCGTGTACAAAATGCGGTGGATCGTGGTTGCAGGCACACCGCGATTTCGCAAAACGCTCGCGGCTTTGTTTGTGGGGGCCAAAATCGCCAACGTTCTGCGATCTTTGCGTTTTTTGCCTTCCCAGTCCCCCGAAATGACGTCGACACCCGCGTCTTTCAGCGCTTTGTACAACTCTGCCAGCAGCAGTGTTTTGCCCGACCCAGCCTTACCAATGACCGCCAGCACATTTTCTGTGCCGCCATTGGGTGGCATCAGCAAATTGTCAGATAAATCAATTCCAGAACCGCGTAAGGCTTCTGCAATTGTGTCCCAGGCTTCTGCCTGATCTTCGGAGAATGTTACGGTGGGAAGGGTCATAACGCGACCCTACCCCCGTGATCAAAAAGGTGCCAGCAGGATCAGGCCACAGCGGCATGTGCTGCGTAATCATTTTGCATAACCGGCCGGCCAAAGCTGCGTTCGAACCACAATTCCGAAATTTCGGATGAAAGCCCGGCCCGTTTCAACACTTTGCCCCTATCCAGCGGATCATATTCCCACAACCCAACACTGATCCGATCACGGCCTTCTCCTGCACTGCCTAACACTTCGGGTGAAGAGCCGATCATGCGATAGATCCGAACCATGCGTGCGTCAAACACACCGACAAAATGGCTAAGCCCAAAGGCGCGCATCAATTCCCCACCGGCAAGCATTAACGCGCCTGCAATCCGGCTTTCGGCGTTACGAGCAAGGCAAAACCGCGTGCATTCCCAAATCAAAGGGGATTGAATGGAAACACCATCGGTCAGTTCAAGGAAATGATCGTTTACCATGGTCCGGCCTGTTGTTGGCAGGAACCGCATCGACCCGCCGTGGGACCCATCTGGACGCTGCCAAATCACATATAGCGGGTCCATTTCATCATACTCGTCATGCTCAAAACCATCTTTGTCAACGGTCACGTCCCACCCCAAACGGGTGTGAAACTGATCCGCACGATCCCGAAACATGGAATCGCGTAGGTGTGGGTATTTGTCTAGCTCACTGGCGTAATGATAGCGCAACATGAGAAATTCCTTCCGTCCAAGGCCTGCTCCGTTGAGTGAACAATACGAGAACATTGGTTAATGCTGCGCTAACGATGCGAACGCAGCATATTAACCAAAACTTACTGGAAAGAAGGGCTAGCGCGCGACTATGACCTTGGATGGTTCGGATTCATCCGCCCGACCGGGCCATCCACCTTCGGCTGCGCGCGCGGCGCCACCAACCACTATCAGGCCTTCGGTCAGGGCCCGTGCAACAGCGTGAATGGTGTTCAACGCCCCAAGTTTGAACCGTGCGCTTTCGATGTAGGCGCGCAATGTATGTTCCGAAATCGAAAGCATATCAGCCACTTGGCCGCGCCCATACCCCATCGCCAAATAGGTCAGCGCGTCCACCTCACGCGGGGAAAGCGGCTTGGCGGGTTCGGGCTTGCGGCCTGCTTCTATTTCAAGCGCTTTACGATTGAAAAAATGCGCGATGAGGATCAGTTCCCGTTGGTGGTTTTTTGTGAACTCTGCCCATTCAGCATCCGAACAATTGTGGGAAACCGTGAACAAAGCGAATTGACCATTTGGCCCGCGAATCGGAATCGACAACCCTTGGTTTCCGATTCCGTTTTTGATGGCATCCGCCTGAAAGGCACGCGCGGCACGTGAAGACCAGTCAAGACGTTTCCAATCCACCGGGTGAAACCGCTGAAAACATCCGATCACAACCGGATCAATCCGCAGATAGTCGCTATCAACATAGTGCTGCACCCAGGACGGTGGGTATGTTCCGCATCCATATTGTTCGCCATCTGAGCTGACCCAGTGATAGACAATGTGATCCACGCCAAAGTGGTCACGCAGGGCAACCACCACGTTTTGGATATGCTCAAGCCCTTCGGCTTGATCCAACTCCTCCAGAAATGTATCCAGTCTTCGCACTATCGCCACACACCGCTAACGGTGCCCCATCGGTACCCGAGGCTATCTCAGCCAGTGCGACGAGTTTTGTGTCATCCAATTGAGACGCCAACAGCGGCAATCCATTTTGGTCGGCAAAACACTTCAAATCGGCAAGAACGTCGAGTATCCAGTCATGTCCCATAGGCCACTCTCTTTCTGAAGGGTTAACGAAGTCTTAACATCTAATCTATCACGACCCGATTCATTAAAATATTCGCGAATTCTATCCCCCCAAAAATAGCGGGGGTGAGTGCAGATAACCTACTGAAACCATTCGGCACGAAAAAAGGGAGCCGCCTTTTGGCCGCTCCCCGCTCTGTTCTAAGGGGCCGTTGAGGGCCCAATTTAGGACTGTGATTCGGCGACCACTTCTTCCAAAGTGCGCAGCCCGGTTTTCGGGGCTTGAACCAGAACCGACATGTTGCCCGGCAGATGCTCATTTTTGTACATCTTCGTGTGGGCCGCGGGGATTTCATCCCACGTGAACGTTTCCGACAGGAACGGCTCGATACGACGTTCAATCATCATCTGGTTGGCGGCGGCGGCTTGCTTTAGATGCGCAAAGTGCGACCCCTGCAGGCGTTTTTGGTGCATCCAAGTATAGCGCACGTCAAAGGTCAGGTTGTAGCCGGTTGTCCCAGCACAAATCACAACCATGCCGCCCTTTTTACAGACCAGGTTTGACACCGGGAATGTGCTTTCGCCGGGATGTTCAAACACGATGTCAACATTGTTGCCTTTGCCGGTGATGTCCCAGATCGCCTTGCCAAAACGGCGGGCTTCTTTGAACCATGTGTTGTATTCCGGCGTGTTCACGGTCGGCAATTGGCCCCAACAGGTAAAATCTTTGCGGTTGATCACGCCCTTGGCGCCCAGCCCCATTACAAAGTCACGTTTGCTTTCGTCACTGATCACGCCGATTGCATTGGCGCCCGCGGCTTTGATCAATTGGATCGCATATGTGCCCAGACCACCCGATGCGCCCCAAACCAGCACGTTCATGCCCGGTTTCAGCTCATGCGGAGGGTGACCAAACAACATCCGGTATGCGGTTGCCAATGTCAGTGTGTAACAGGCGCTTTCTTCCCAAGTCTGATGCTTGGGGCGGCGCAACAATTGCTGAGCCTGCACATTTGTGAACTGCGCAAATGACCCGTCCGGCGTTTCATAGCCCCAAATCCGCTGGCTGGGTGAATACATTGGATCGCCGCCGTTACATTCTTCGTCGTCGCCGTCATCCTGATTACAATGAATGACAACTTCGTCGCCCACTTTCCAGTTTTTCACCTTTTCGCCGATGGCCCAAATGATGCCGGACGCATCGGAGCCCGCGATATGGTAGTCAGCGCCATGACCGTCAAATGGCGAAATAGGCGTGCCAAGACCGGCCCAAACTCCATTATAATTCACGCCCGCAGACATCACCAAAACCAGAACCTCGTGGGCGTCCAGTTTCGGGGTGTCAACCACCTCAACCTTAAAGCTTTTTTCCGGTTCACCATGACGCTCACGGCGAATTGTCCACGCATACATTTGCGCAGGAACATGACCCATTGGGGGCATTTCACCCACTTCATACAGGTCTTTTTTGGGCGCGTCATACGTGGCGGTTGTTTGGGTCTCGTCAAGGGCCATGGGTGCCTCCATCAAGGATCATTTCACTGCCGCACCGCAGAATCGGGGCGGGTCTGACCCTTGAATTAGACTTCACCTCGCAACATTGCAACCACAATTAGCCATTGATTGTAATTTTATTACTTCGCCAACGCAGAATATTCGCTGCCTTGCGGCGTTGATTTGTAATGATGCGCAATCGATCCTGCGTAAAACTGCAACACCGGTTCAGCGTCATCGGCGGGCGTCCCATCCGCTGAAACCAAATCGCGCCGCTTTAACAGCGTAAGCGCATCTTTGGTCAAAGCGGCCGCATCTCGGCGGGGTAAGGTCGCCCCAGAAGAGGCCAGTTGCACCAAATCGCTGGCCAGCGCCTCTTTGATCTGAGGGCCGCGATGGCCCGATAGAATTGCGCGCGCCACCAATGGCACCGCCAAAACCGGCATCGAATGCGCGATCCGGTCCATCATGGCCTTGCCGACAATTTCAGTCACATCGCCAGAGTTAGCCGCCACACATTCAGACAACGTTAATGGCTTGCCGAAACTGACGGTTGCGGTGCCAAATCGGCGAAACCGTCGGGTAAATATCGTCAACAAATAGGCGCTGATCGATCGCAGCGTTGACCAGAACGGTGCATGAAAATGCCGCCCGCCTGCCTTTTTGGCGTCGATCAGGATGCGATCCTCTAGGACGTGATCATAGTTTAACGCGACCGGCACAAACACCACTTCGCGTTCGGCCGCATCAAAATCCGATATAATGTAGTTCAACAATCCCAGCTTGGGTCGGGCCAATTCACCGTCCAAACTCAGCCCGCCTTCAGGGAACAGGGCCTGGGTCACGCCGCCTTCGGTGGCCATTTGTACGTAGCGGGCCAATACTTTGCGATACAGCGCCCCGCGAGATTTACGGGAAATAAAGTAAGCGCCCATCGATCGGATCATGGGTGACAACGGCCAAACCCGCGCCCATTCCCCCACCGCATAAGACAGCGCCGACGCGCGGCTTACCAAATAGGTCACCAGCACATAATCCATGTTGGATCGGTGGTTGATCACAAAGACCAGTGTCGCGTCTTTGTTCAATGCCTGAAATTGCGCCCGGTCGAATTCACCCAGCCGAATGCGGTACATCGACCGGGCAATCCATTTGGATAACCGCGTGCCGATGGTGAAATAGGCCGTCGCAGAAAACCCCGGTACAATTTCACGCGCATAGCGGCGGGCTTTTTCGAAACCGACATTTTCCGGCACTTTGTGTTTGCGCGCGTAATCAACAATCGCCTGTGTGACCTCTGGATCGTACATCAGCCGCTGAATCATGTCATAGCGGCGCGCCAGTTTGAACGGCTCAATCGGGCGGGGCAGTTTGGCATTGAGCCGCTTGATCACCCGTTCCGCGCGACGCCGGAAAAACCAGCGCACGGATGGAAACAGAAAATGCGAAGCAAACGTGACTGTTGCAAACAGCACGATCAGGGCAAGAAGCCAAAAGGGAACGGCAATAGTCTGCGTCATGATGCGACCGTGACAGGATTTGCTGGTGTGGTAAATCCCATCATGCCGCAACGCAGCGATTGACAGTGTTGCTTTATGTCCCGTAAAACGGCAGATAAGCAACATTATTTCGCGACCCATCAAATGAGGCCCCAAATGACGCAGATGCAGCAAGATCGCCCCAAAGATCGCCCATGGTTGTTCCGCACATATGCCGGACACTCGACCGCCAGCGCATCAAATGAGCTGTATCGGGGCAATTTGGCCAAGGGTCAGACGGGTTTGTCGGTGGCTTTTGATCTGCCCACGCAGACGGGATATGATTCGGACCACGAACTGGCCCGCGGTGAAGTGGGCAAAGTTGGCGTGCCGGTCTGCCATATGGGCGACATGCGGGCGTTGTTTGACCAAATCCCGCTGGAACAGATGAACACATCCATGACGATCAACGCCACAGCGCCTTGGTTGTTGTCGCTTTATATTGCCACCGCCGAAGAACAGGGCGCGGATGTCAGCAAACTACAAGGCACGGTTCAAAACGATCTGATCAAGGAATACCTGTCGCGTGGCACATATATATGCCCGCCCAAACCGTCGCTGCGCATGATCACCGATGTGGCCGCCTATACCCGCGCCAACCTGCCCAAATGGAACCCGATGAACGTGTGTTCCTACCATTTGCAAGAGGCCGGCGCGACACCAGAAGAAGAGCTGGCCTTTGCGCTGGCCACGGCAACGGCCGTGTTGGATGACCTGAAAGGCAAAGTGTCCGCCGAAGATTTCCCCGGAATGGTGGGCCGGATTTCGTTCTTTGTGAATGCGGGCATCCGGTTTGTGACCGAGCTATGCAAAATGCGTGCTTTTGTCGAATTGTGGGATGAAATCTGTCAGGAACGGTACGGTGTCGAGGACCCCAAAATGCGCCGGTTCCGCTATGGGGTTCAGGTTAACAGCCTAGGATTGACCGAACAGCAGCCCGAAAACAATGTTTACCGCATCCTGTTGGAAACATTGGCGGTTACCCTGTCCAAAAACGCCCGTGCCCGCGCTGTGCAATTGCCGGCTTGGAACGAAGCCCTCGGCTTGCCGCGCCCTTGGGATCAGCAATGGTCCCTGCGTATGCAACAAATTTTGGCCTATGAAACCGACCTGTTGGAATACGGTGATTTGTTTGATGGCAACCCGGTTGTCACCAAAAAGGTCGACGCCCTAAAAGAAGGCGCGCGCGCCGAATTGGCCCAGATCGATTCGATGGGCGGCGCTGTGGGTGCGATTGCCTATATGAAAAACCGCTTGGTTGAATCCAACGCTACCCGGATTGGCAACATCGAAAGCGGCGACACTATCGTTGTTGGTGTCAACAAATGGCTGACAGGCGAAGAAAGCCCCCTGACATCCGGCGAAGACGCAATCATGGTCGCGGACCCCAAGGCCGAAGCGGACCAGATCAAACGCCTCAACGATTGGAAATCCAACCGCGATAATGCGGCGGTGAAAACCGCGCTTGCTGCGTTACGAGAGGCCGCCAAATCGGGCGACAACGTCATGCCGCCGTCGATTGCCTGCGCCAAAGCCGGCGTGACCACTGGCGAATGGGCCGACGTCGTGCGGGCCGTGTTCGGGCAATTCCGCGCACCGACGGGTGTCTCGGCCAATAGATCCAACCGCACCGAAGGTCTGGATGACATCCGCGCCCGGGTGGATGCGGTCAGTGACAAACTGGGACGTCGGTTAAAATTCCTTGTCGGCAAACCCGGGCTTGATGGGCATTCCAATGGCGCCGAACAGATCGCGGCGCGTGCCCGTGATTGCGGTATGGACATTTCCTACGAAGGCATTCGCCTGACACCCGACGAAATTGTCACCGCCGTTCAACAGGACGAAGCGCATGTTGTTGGGTTGTCTATTCTGTCTGGGTCGCATTTGCCACTGATCCGCGATGTGATTTCCAAACTGGACGCGGCCGGGCTGGGCCATGTGCCTGTGGTTGCGGGTGGAATCATCCCCGAAGATGACGCCGCCCAACTTCGGGAAATGGGCGTGGCGCGGGTTTATACCCCCAAAGATTTTGAGCTAAATCGCATCATGGATGACATAGTGGATTTGGTTGATTCAAAAGATATCGCAGCCCAATAGCTATTTTTTTGAAATAGGTTTAGAATTGCTTCAAGCCAGCGTGCACCGGCACTGTCTTTTTGTAAGGTCTCACTCAATCTAAACTTGTGTCGGGTCTGGTCTTCGCAAATGGGTATTGCCACGATCAATTGAAGAGGCAAAAAATGGACATCCGATCACTTTCTCGCAAAGAGTTGGAAAAACTAAAGGCCAAAATCGACAAACAACTTGAAAAACTGGCCAACGAAGACAAAAAGGCGGCTCTGATCGCTGCTGAGAAAGCGGCTAAGGCGCATGGGTTTTCCCTGTCTGATCTAACCGGTCAACAAACGGCGCCCAAAAGACGTGCGAAAACACCCAGCGTTGCAAAATACCGCAACCCAGCAGACGCAACCCAAACGTGGACCGGACGCGGACGTCAGCCTATTTGGTTCAAAGATGCATTGGCATCTGGAAACTCTGCAGAAAGCATGGAACTCTGACATCAGACTTGGCAGGGGCAATCGTCATGATCGCCTTGCCGCATATTTCTGATAAACGGAGCATTCCATGACTGTTCACATCGGCGCAAAGCCTGGCGATATCGCTGAAACTGTTCTGCTTCCCGGCGATCCTTATCGCGCTAAATGGGCCGCGGAAAAGTTTTTGGACGATGTCACCCTCGTTAACGAAGTCCGCGGCATGCTGGGCTTTACCGGGACGTGGAATGGCAATCGTGTCACGATCCACGGGTCCGGAATGGGCATGCCAAGCCTGTCCATTTATGCCAATGAACTGATCCGTGACTATGACGTGCAAACGTTGATCCGGGTTGGATCCTGTGGCGGCATGCAAGATCACGTTCAAATCCGGGACGTCATTTTGGCGATGACCGCATCCAGCGTTTCCACCCCGTCACGTGGGATTTTCAAAGAGTTTCAATTTGCCCCCTGCGCTGATTGGAGCCTGCTGCAAGCCGCCGTAAAGGCAGCCGGGCAAAAATCCACCGGGGTTCACGTAGGCGGTATTTATTCGTCCGATGTGTTTTATGACGAACGTCCGGATCTAAACGAACAGATGGAACGCCACGGAATTCTGGGCGTCGAAATGGAAGCGGCGGAATTGTACAACCTCGCGGCCCGTTATGGACGTCGTGCACTGGCCATCCTGACCGTGAGTGACCATCTGAAAACCGGTGAAGCGTTGCCTTCTGAGGATCGAGAACGCAGTTTTGGCGACATGATTGAAATCGCCCTAGAGGCTGCGTTTGCATAAGTCAAAAAGGGGGTTTATCGCCCCCTTTTTAGCGCCCATGGGACCCGCTATAGGCGTTTGGCTTTGGCGGGACCCAGCCATCCAATGCACCCTCAGCGGGTTTGAAAATCTGCATAACCAATGGGTAACAAGGGGTTGCATCACTTGTATGTTCTGACCCGCAATCCCCGCCGGGACAGGCGCTTTGAACCGCTAGCAAATCGATTTCAGCAAACATTTCCAAATAATCGCCCGGCCGCACCGGACTTGCCTTCATGAAATATTGCCCTGTTTCGCGTGTAAACCCCGTGCACATGAACACATTCAACACATCATGAATATGCGGCTCTGCTTCTGATAGGGCGATGTTCAAATGATCCGCCAAGGCGCGCGTCAGATTGGAATGACAGCAATGATGATAATCCCCGGCCCCTAACAATCGGCCCGTATATGGATCACAGCGCGTTCCGATCACGTCATGAACAGAGCCCCCGAATTCGTCGATTCCATACCAGTTCAACGTGTCATCCGTCAGGGTTGCCATCGGCCGCAAAGTCGGGAAATTTGACCATAATTGATCCCCGGTGGTCACGTGGCTGCCATGCAATGCACGGGTTTTTCCCGAATAAAACCTTTCGGACAAATTGTTGGCATTAAACAGGTTCAAATCCCCAACCTGCGGTCCATTCACGCTGAGCGTTCTATGGAAATGTCCCGCCGGCACATGAATGGCCGCAGCTTGGCGAGGCGCAATTTCTATCTCATCCACCAATTTCGCATGTAACCGGGCCTGGCGATACAACGCCATATTTGGCACCGGTAACGTGTCTGTCGGATAGCAGATAACAGGCTTTACCCCGCGTCGGTCTTTTGCGTCCTTTGGTTCATTCTGTTGCGCCATCTGCTTGGTCCGCCAGCTGTTGTTTGCCCTGTTTCTTTGAACCGCTTGGTTTCCAGAAACCTTCTTTGGGGGAACCGAACCATTCTTCGTTCCGCGTGGCAAGCATTGTCACCGCCAAAGCCACGAACACCAACGAAGACCCAGCGATCAAGGCGTAATCTTCGCTGCGCAAAATCAGATACAAAACTGAATAAAGCACAACCAACAACGCCCCAATGACCAGTGATCGTTTGCCCGCCTTCAGCCCAACAAATGCGTATAAAACCAACAGCCCAATGGTTGCAGCGCTGGCTATCATATAGGCCAGATTGAACCCTAAATGTTCAGCATATGCGACCATCAACAATGCAAATAATGCCTGAACCAATCCCATCAGCAGATACTGCACCGGATGCGTCGGCCGGTTTTTACGATCTTCGATCAAAAGGATCGTCAGAAACGTCAAACCGATGAACAAAATACCGTAATTGGCGACACGATAGGCCTTTTGATAAAAATCATTGGGTTGATAGAATTTCACCCCAAACGCGAAATGCGCCGTATTCTGTAATTGCGAATGTCGCGCCACATTTGGCAGATTTCGCGCCAGATGCGGAATATCCCAATGCGCCGCGAACCCGGCGTCTGAAATGTCTGTTTCAATTGGCAAAAACTCTCCAAAGAAGCTGGGATGCGGCCAATCGCTCTGGATGTTCACTTGATTGCGCAATCCAACCGGGGTCACCCGCAGGTTTTGCGCACCATTAAACACCAAATTCAACTTGTAGGCGGCGTGTTCTCTTGGATCGCCGACCGCACCAAAAATGCCCTGATCAGAAGTCATCGGATCCAGCGCAACCAGCGTGTCATCGATTTGCAACTGCGTTCCCCCCCGCAACGCGGCATTTGATTGCAATCCCACCTCAACATAGGCGCGGTCCCACAAAAGCCGATCCCCGTCTGACAATGCCGGTTCGGCCTTTGACGGATCAAATGTAAAATCAATTTCTGCCAAGGCGGAATAGACCGGCGCCACAAAGATCCCACGTCTGCGTTCTTGGCTGGTGGTGTTCACATCAATCGTCAGCTGATCGGGCAACACAAATACCGGTTCTTTGATGGCGATTTCGCGAATTTCACGCATGACCGATTCGGTTTCGCCATCGCTGTTGACGATATCCTGTCTGACATTTCGCGTGACCCAACCTTCGACAGGGATCACCAATTGCGGTCCCCGGATCAGCTGCACACCGCCCCATTCTCGGCCAACTGAGGTGATGGTGGATTCGGAATATCCTCTGCGGGATTGGATTGTCTCTGTCACCATAATCAGCGGGATGAACATCAGAAAGGCAAGCACGCCAACGACAAAGAAACGAATTCCGGGGGATCTGAACATGGGACCTCACTCAAATTGTGACACTTAAACCGGTAATGTCCGGTCCCGGCTGAATATAAAAAAACCCCCGCAGGTTGCGAGGGTCCATTTCATCAGTATTTGTGCAGTTTGTCAGACCTGACGTTCGATCATCAACTTTTTGATATGCGCGATGGCCTTGGCGGGGTTCAACCCTTTGGGGCAGGTTTTGGCGCAGTTCATGATCGTGTGACAGCGGTACAATTTGAACGGATCTTCTAGTTCGTCCAGACGTTCGCCTGTCGCTTCGTCCCGTGAATCGATGATCCAGCGATAGGCGTGCAACAACGCAGCTGGCCCCAGATACCGATCGCCATTCCACCAATAGGATGGGCAAGACGTCGAACAGGACGCGCACATCACACATTCATAAAGACCGTCCAGTTTTTTGCGGTCTTCGATGCTTTGCTTCCACTCTTTGGCGGGGCGGTTGGTTTTGGTTTCCAGCCACGGCATGATCGAGGCGTGTTGTGCATAGAAATGGGTCAAATCGGGGATCAAATCCTTTACCACAGGCATGTGCGGCAATGGGTAAATTTTGATGTCACCTTTGACTTCGTCAATGCCATAGATACAGGCCAGCGTGTTGATTCCATCAACGTTCATCGCACAAGACCCGCAAATCCCTTCGCGGCAGGACCGGCGGAATGTCAGCGTCGGATCAATTTCGTTCTTAATCTTGATAAGAACGTCCAAAATCATCGGACCGCATTCATCCAGATCGACAAAATAGGTGTCCAAGCTCGGATTTTTGCCGTCGTCAGGGTTCCAACGATAAATCTCAACTTTGCGAACATTCGTGGCACCGGCAGGTTTCGGCCAGGTTTTGCCAACGGTCATGCGGCTGTTTTTGGGAAGTGTCAGCTGGACCATGTTTTGGCTCCTCACTTGGGGCGCGCGCCCACAATAAATCCTTGCGTGGCGATGAAACCACATGTTGCTTTCTCATACCTTACCGCATTCAAAATTCCAATTTGAATGCGGCCCCTCAGCGCAGTTTATCGCTATCTTTTCTGTTTTGTGATCACATCAGCCTGTGATCAGCCGTTCAGCTACGCAACTTTGGGCATTTGGACGGCTCAGAATGTCGGCAACCAACAAAACAACATCCGCAGAAGGTGCCCCGATCGCCGCAGCGCCCAATTGAACCAACTCAGATGTCGACGCATTTTCGACGACACAATCTGTCATGACCTGACCACCACGCCCGGGCACCTTTTCCGCCAGAATAGGCCCAACAACAGCCCGCGCTGCCGCCTCAGCTGCGGGCGCGCCACCCGGAACGGTCAAATTGCATCCGGCCAACGCAAGGATAAACGGTGCGGCAATGGAAAAACGTAACATAGAGACCTCAAATCTGATCAATTCTGATCGGGCAAATGTATCTGATCATTTTAGCAATGAACACGTTCAAACGGAATGAAACCGGATCAATAATCCAAAAAACTTTGATTGCTCTCACAGAAAATCGACACATTTCAGAACAACCCAATATTGTCCAACAGGCCATATTGCGACCAGCTACGATGGTTAGCTTTACGTTTCCATAGGCTTGGCCCAATATGACGCGATAGTTCGCAAATCAGGAAATCCAAGAGATGTTCGCATTGGCAGCCCGTAGTTTCGGCCAAGCATCGGAAACATTTATCCGGCTGCACGCAGAACGAATTGCACCAAATCAATCGGTCTATATCAGCTTTGACAAGGCGCCAGATGCGGCTCTTCCGGGTCCATTGATGCATTCGGCAAACACATTTGCAGGTGTAGAAAATGGCGATCAGCCTTTTCGATCTTTGCCATCGGCAATCCCGTTTTTGCGTCACCGTCAAATTGCGCGTTTTCTAAAACATCACAATGTCACACATATGATGTCCGAATTCGGCCCGTTTGGGTATAAATTGCTGCCTGCGGCGAAAATGGCGGGATGCAAATATTTCGTTCATTTTTTGGGGTGGGACGCATCGCGGGTTATCAAGGACCCCAAAATCCTAAAGAAATACGCCATCCTGTTTCGCCAAGCTGACGGTTTTTTCACCCCGTCCCAATTTCTGGCAGATAACCTGATTGGCATTGGCTGCCCCAAAGAAAAAATCACCGTGACGCCTTGTGGCGTTGTGCCCGAGGATTTACCGCTTTCATCCAGGCAACCCGGCAAAATGTTGGCCGTGGGTCGATTTGTCGAAAAGAAAGCCCCGCATATCACCATCGCAGCCTTTGCAAAGGTCGCGCGCAAACATCCCAAGGCTCATCTGGATTTTGTCGGGGATGGTAAACTTCTGGATCGGTGTAAAACCATCGCCCAAGAGGCAGGCATCGCGGATCAGATTACATTTCATGGCACGCAATCCCACAGCAAAGTCCATGACTTAATGGCAGAGGCATCGTTGTTTTTGCAGCATTCCGTCACGGCCAGCACCGGCGATACAGAAGGGTTGCCAGTGGCCATCCTAGAGGCGATGTGCGCTGGAAATTGCGTTATTTCCACCCGTCACAGCGGCATTCCTGAGGCGGTGATCGATAAAGAATGTGGGTTTCTGACCGACGAACATGACGTGAATGGGATGGCTGCGGCAATTGACGCCGCGCTTGCGGATCCGAAATGTGCCAACACATATGGTGATGCGGCCCGCATTCGCGCGATTGATCTCTTTAGTGCAGATCGATCGATCAAACTTCTGCAACAAAAAATGGGCCTGCAGGTTCATCCCTGAGGCCCATTAAAACAGTGATAAAACTGACGTTTAGAACGTCCGCGCTTTGGGCGCGATGGTTTTCAGACTGATCCCACCTTCGGCTTCGGTGGTCAGTGGGTCTTTGACAACCGGACGATAGGTCAGGTCAACTTTGTTCCCATCCACATGGCTGATTGTGTGTACCCGCCATTTATCGTCGTTGCGCTCTGGGTAATCCTCATGCGCATGCGCCCCACGGGATTCCTGACGCGCCTCGGCACCGTGAATTGTGGCCAACGCGTTTGGCATCAGGTTGGTCAATTCCAGCGTTTCCATCAAATCTGAGTTCCAGACCAACGATTTATCGGTCACTTTCAGATCGTCCAGTTTGCCTGCGATCCCGGTCATTTTCTCAACGCCTTCTTTCAGCGTTTTGTCGGTCCGGAACACAGCCGCGTCGGACTGCATGGTTTTTTGCATTTCCAACCGCAATTCAGCGGTGGACACGTTGCCGGATGCGTTGCGCAATCCGTCAAACCGATCAAAGGCTGCGTCAATGCTGGCTTGGTTCGGCGTTGGCACCGCTTTGGAGCGATCCACGATTTCGCCCGCACGGATCGCTGCCGCACGGCCAAAGACAACCAAATCGATCAAAGAGTTAGACCCCAGACGGTTGGCCCCATGCACAGAGGCACATCCTGCTTCGCCCACGGCCATCAGACCCGGCTGAACCGCGCTTGGATCTTTGGCGGTTGGGTTCAGAACCTCACCCCAATAATTGGTTGGAATGCCGCCCATATTGTAATGCACGGTCGGCAGAACAGGGATTGGCTCTTTGTTCAGATCAACACCGGCAAAGATGCGCGCACTTTCGGAAATACCCGGCAGACGTTCGGCCAGCGTTTCCGGTGGCAAGTGGTTGAGGTGCAGATGGATGTGATCCCCATCTTTGCCCACACCGCGCCCTTCGCGGATTTCCATGGTCATCGACCGGGAAACATAATCGCGCGGTGCCAAATCTTTGTAGGTTGGCGCGTAGCGTTCCATGAAACGTTCGCCTTCGGAATTGGTCAGGTAGCCACCTTCGCCGCGCGCACCTTCGGTGATCAGGCAACCCGATCCATAGATGCCGGTTGGGTGGAATTGCACAAATTCCATATCCTGCAAAGGCAGCCCAGCGCGGGCCACCATGCCGCCACCGTCACCGGTGCAGGTATGCGCAGAAGTGGCGCTGAAATAGGCGCGACCATAGCCGCCTGTGGCCAGAACAACCATTTTGGCGCTGAACACATGCATGGTGCCATCGTCCAGCTTCCAGCAGACAACACCCTGACACACGCCATCTTCGGACATGATCAGATCAACGGCGAAATATTCAATAAAGAATTCAGCCTGTTGTTTCAGGGATTGGCCATAAAGCGTGTGCAAAATCGCGTGACCTGTCCGGTCCGCCGCGGCGCAAGTCCGCTGAACGGGGGGGCCTTCGCCAAATTCGGTGGTGTGGCCGCCAAAGGGGCGCTGATAGATTTTACCTTCTTCGGTGCGGCTGAACGGAACGCCGTAATGTTCCAGTTCATAAACAGCTTTGGGGGCTTCGCGCGCGAGGTATTCCATCGCGTCCGTATCACCCAGCCAATCCGACCCTTTGACGGTGTCGTACATGTGCCATTGCCAATTGTCGGGGCCCATATTGGACAGCGACGCGGCAATCCCGCCTTGTGCCGCAACAGTATGCGACCGGGTTGGGAAAACCTTGGAAATACAGGCTGTGCGCAGACCTTGTTCGGCCATGCCCAATGTTGCGCGCAGACCAGCACCACCGGCGCCAACGACAACAACATCATATTCGTGTGTTTCATATTCGTAAGAAGCGGTCATATCGTGTCAGCTCCGGCTCAAAGGGCGATGCGCGCGATGGCAAAGACACCCGCGATGGCAAAAGTGTAGCTCAGACAGGTCATGCCAATGATCAGCGCTTTGCGGGCGAACCCGTGCACGTAATCTTCGATCAATGTCTGAACGCCGTTTTTGTAGTGAAAGAACCCAACCAACAATGTCAGGATCGCAATGATCGCGGGAATAGGACGTTGATAATAGGCCAGCACCTCTTCGTAGGATGATCCAAGGATCGATCCAAACGTGAACAGGAACAGGACAACCAAGCCAACCAGGGCCGCCCCTGTGACCATCATCAACCAGTGGTGATGTGTGCCCGAACGAGCAGAGCCAAGTCCCGTGGCGCGTTTGCGGTCTGTCAGATAACGCATGTTTTGTTCTCCTTAGACGACAATTGCGGTGAAAATGGTCATCAGCACGGATGCGATGATGAAAATCTGACCCAGATGTTCGGCCTGTTTCACGTCCAGCGCGTGGCCCGCATCAAAGATCAAATGACGGATGCCGAAAAACAGATGATACCAAATCGACGCCATCGACAGGAACATAATCAGGTCCCCGAACCAGCTGGTGATAAATCCATTGGCGCGCGCAAAGGCATCGGGCCCGGTTGCGGCGGCCACAAACCACCAGACGATCAACATCGCGGCCAGTATCACAGCATTGCCCGTGATCCGCGTGAAGATAGAAGTGATAGACGTCATTTGCGGACGGTAAATCTGCAAATGAGGCGAAAGCGGGCGATCGCCCCGGTTTACATCGGCCATTCGGTACATCCCTTTGAGGTTCCCTTGCCCCCTTACTACGGATTTTTTCGTGTGTGTCACGTAAACAGGGCCAGAAAAGCTGCGGTTTTTTGGCGCGTCGCGATGTTAGCGCCATATTGTGATCACAGGATTACACTCTGTGATCACAAATCAAGGTGACGCCTCAAATTTGAGGCAAACTTTCGTTTCTTGGTCTGCGCCAGAAATGCGAAAGGCTGGCACATACATGACCAGCCCCTCTAAATCTGACAGAATTGGCGTGCAATGCACCCTATTGGGGAATCAGCGCCCAATAATCCAGATCCAGCAACACATCTGGCGCATATTTCCCATCTTCGCCCTTCAATGGACCTGCTTTGCCTTTGGTCGCAACCAAGCGGAGCCGTAAGGCGCCCACGCCGGGCGCATCCGTGTCCGCGCGGTCCAGCACTTCGGTCCAGGCCCGGATCGTATCACCCGAAAAACAGGGATTCGCATGGGCGCCGCCGTTTAGGCCAACGATCATTTGCGCATTGGCCAAGCCGTTGAAAGACAATGCCCGTGCCATGGAAATCACATGACCGCCATAGATCAGCCGTTTGCCGTCTTCTCGGTTGGTGGCATCAAAATGCACCTTGGCCGTGTTTTGCCACAAACGAGTGGCCAGCATATGTTCGGCCTCTTCTATGGTGACGCCGTCAACATGGTCAATGATTTCACCGACCTGATAGTCCCCCCAACGATGCGTTTCCCCCGCAAGCGCGAAATCGTAGTCAGAAAAATTCAGCCCCTCCGGGATCACCAGATCGTCCACGGCAACCACTTTGCCCAGATCAGGGATCACCGTTTCAGGCGCGGGCGCGTTCAGGTCGCCTTTGCGCACCATCACCCAGCGCACATAGGACAACACGTCGGTGCCGTGCTGGTTGGTGCCGGTGGTGCGCACATAAACGACCCCCGACTTACCGTTTGAATTCTGTTTGATGCCAATCACTTCGGATCGGGATGTCAGCGTGTCGCCCGGATAGACGGGCGCCAGAAACCGGCCCTCTGCATATCCCAGATTGGCCACCGCGTTCAGCGACACATCCGGAACCGTTTTGCCAAACACCGTGTGAAACGTGATCAGGTCATCCATCGGAGACGCCGGCAATCCACAGGATTGCGCAAATGTATCTGACGAATGCAGCGCATGGCGCGCCGGATACAGCGCATGATACAAGGCACGTTCGCCCCCAGACACGGTGCGGGGCACCGCGTGCTGAATAACCTGTCCAAGTGTGTAATCTTCGAAAAAACGGCCCGAATTTGTCTTTGTCATTGCTGTCCCAGCTTCATGTCGGGGTGATACTCACCCTCGATCTCTTTGGTGACGGCCTGACCACAGCGCATCACGCCGTTTGCCTGGTCAAACCCATATTGTGGATCGCCATGCAGCACCCAGCCTTTGGACAGGGCAAGGGATACTTTGTGGCAGAATTCTGATGTGTCGTCTGATGTTAAAAAGCGATAAATTTGCATGTCTTACACCGGGAATGGGGATGGACCGATCCATCCGTGAATTGCTGTGATGACCCCAAATACCACCAAAGAAATGACCACCAGCTTTACGTCGCCTTTGGCTGTTCCCGGCTCTGGTCTGTCCCAGTTTGGTTCCTTGGCGTTGATCACTTTGACCTCTGTTATGGCCCAGGCCCACAGACCACCCCATAGAATGATCGATGCCAGATCGCCGTTCACCAGCAAATGCGCCAGACACCAAGTGCCAAACCCCATCAACATCGGATGACGCAGTTTACCGCGCAGTCGGCCAGATGTGCTGGCCATGCCAAACAACAGCACCGATAGGATCATCAGCGTATTGTTCACATGGGTCAGCCATAGCGGCGGAAACCAAACGTGCGGCGACGCCCAGCTGCGATAGCCGATCACCATCAAAACGATGGCCAGCACAATTGCGATTGCAACCGGCGCTGCGCCTTTTTCGCCCATCGCCGCGCGCCGTTCAGGTGCGACGCGTTTAAACAGATGTGCCGCCCACCAAAGTGCGACCCCTAGAATAAGTAAGACCATTATGCCCCCGCTGAAGTTGTTCCTTCAAGATCAGCGGCCATATCTTCGATTGCCGCTGCTTTGTCCAAGGTGGCCTTGGCGGTGGCAATGTGCAAGTTCTCAACAATCTTTCCGTCCACAACGGCGACGCCCTGACCGTTGGCTTCTGCGTCCTCAAACGCAGCAATTTGGCGGCGGGCCAGATCAATTTCCGCCTCAGTTGGGGCAAAGGCCGCATTGGCAACATCAACCTGAGCAGGGTGGATCAGGGATTTGCCATCAAACCCCATGTCCCGGCCCTGATCACATTCCACTTTCAGGCCTTCGCTGTCCTTGAACGCATTATAAACGCCGTCCAATGCCACCACGCCATGGGCGCGCGCGGCCAGCAGGCTAAGTTGCAGGGACGTGATCAGCGGTTCACGATCTGCGCGGAACCGCGTGTTTAGCTCTTTGGCCAGATCGTTTGTGCCCAAAACAAAGCCCGCAACCCGTGAATGGGCGGCAATTGCATTGGCATTCATCACGCCCAGCGGCGTTTCAATCATGCACCAGATCGGCAGATGTGGTACCAGTTTGCCCAACGCTTCAACGTCTTCTGGCCCGTTCACCTTGGGCAACAGAACCGCGTCACACGCCATGTTGTTCACGGCCTTGGCGTCCTCTTGCCCCCACGCGCTGTCCAGCCCGTTGATCCGCACGATTTTGACCCGGTTGCCATATCCCCCGGCTTCCAGCTCATCGGTCAGAACTTGGCGCGCATGCGCCTTTTCTTCCATTGCGACGGCGTCTTCTAGATCAAATAGAATGGCGTCGACAGGCAAATTGCGGGCCTTTTCCAACGCGCGCGGTTTGGACCCAGGGATATAGAGTGCTGACCGGAATGGACGGGTGCTCATGATTCTTCCTCGCAATTTTGTTGCGCAAATAAGGGTCACAGATTGCCAAATAGTTCAATGATAAAATTGCCGCACCGCAGCACCGTTCGAACTTTAGCGGTCTGCGCACGGTCCGTTAACCGATTATCTAAGATTTCTGCGCAAAGTTTTATCAACGACGCCACAAGACGGGCCGCCCAGTGGGTCACTGGATATGCGGAAAAGTGGCGCCCATCGCATGATGAAATGCATATCGCGGATCACACAGCCAAAAGGCTCTGACCCAATATCCGCCGCTCAGGAAAGGTGAGAAGATGAAGAAAAAACTTATGACTCTCTCGTTCGGGATCGGCGCGTTCATTGCCGCCGATCAGGCGATTGCCCAACAGGCGCGCAACTGTGCCCCTCATGAAATGGTGATCGAACGTTTGGCGGATCGTTACGGCGAAAGCCGGCAATCCATCGGACTGGCTGCCAATAATGCCGTGATTGAGGTATTTGCATCCTTAGAAACCGGCAGTTGGACGATCACAGTCACCGCGCCCGGCGGCCCAACATGTATGGTGGCCTCTGGCCAACATTTTCAGGCCCTCGCAGAGGCATTGCCAAACACGGACGCCCCTGCCTAAATCCAATCCCTCTGTCATCAATCAGAAGGCACCGCATCGCCGCAGGGCGTGCGGTGTTTTTGGTTTGCCCACAGCTTTGCCCCGGCAGGGTTTCCTCAAACCGCGATCCAGATCAAACGCAAACCGGTCAGCACCAACAACACATATGACAGTGTAAAAAAGGCGCGTTCTGATATCAGGTAATGCGCACGAACCCCCAACCAAGCACCAAAAATCGCCACTGGCGCCAAAAACAAATCCGCCAGCATGGTTTGCCAAGTAAAAATGCCCAAAAAGGCATAGGGGATGAATTTCATCCCATTGATCCCCCAGAAAATCAGGATTGTGGACGCTTGGAACGTGGTTTTATCCCGTCCCAGCCGCAGCAGATACATCGCCACGGGGGGACCGCCTGCATGCGCGACAAAACTGGTGAATCCACCCACAAATCCGGACAAGCCCCCCAAAATGTTTGAAATCGGCCGCCGATCGGCGCGCAGCCAGCCCAGCGCCCCCGCCCAGCGCCATCCGACAAACAGCAGGCACATCAGCCCAATCATCAGCCGGAACAAGTCCGCTGGCACAAACGCATAAAGCGCGGCACCCATGGCAACACCGGGGATCGCGCCGATGATGACCGCCTTTGACGCGCCCCAATCCCATTTGCGCCAATAGGGTTTCAACGACGTCACATCGACCAGCATCAGCAATGGCAACATCACGCCCAATGCTTCGCCCGGGGTCAGCACCAAAGCGAGAATCGCTGCAGATGCAAACGACGCCCCAGAGCCAAAACCTGACTTTGACACGGCGGCAAACAGCACCGCGGGAACCGCCCACATAAAGAAATTTAAATCAAATTCCATCTAGCTCTTCTCGCAAATCTTACCGAATTGTAGACGTGTTAGCGGCATCAACCCATGATTGCCACCTAACAGCGTGGGAATGCCGCAACTGCAAAGGCTTGCCAGATGGGATGCAATTGAATACCCACAGGCTCGATTAAAACCGCAAAGGACCAGACTTATGGCCAGACCCAAGATCGCCCTCATCGGCGCCGGGCAGATCGGCGGCACGCTCGCCCATCTCGCTGCTCTCAAGGAACTCGGTGACGTTGTCCTCTTTGACATCTCCGAAGGAACCCCAGAAGGCAAAGCACTGGATATCGCTGAATCCGGCCCGTCAGAAGGCTTTGACGCCTCACTGAAAGGCACCCAAGATTACGCCGACATCGCTGGCGCAGACGTTTGCATCGTGACCGCCGGTGTGCCACGCAAACCCGGCATGAGCCGTGACGATTTGCTGGGCATCAACCTGAAAGTGATGAAATCCGTCGGCGAAGGCATCCGCGACAACGCACCAGATGCGTTCGTGATCTGCATCACCAACCCGCTGGATGCGATGGTTTGGGCTCTGCGCGAATTTTCTGGCCTGCCCCACGAAAAAGTGTGCGGCATGGCGGGCGTTCTGGACAGCGCACGTTTCCGTCACTTCCTCGCTGAGGAATTCAACGTCTCCATGAAGGACGTCACCGCGTTCGTTCTGGGCGGCCACGGCGACACAATGGTGCCATCCGTGCGTTATTCCACCGTGGGCGGCATTCCATTGCCAGATCTGGTCGATATGGGCTGGACCACACAGGAAAAACTGGACGCCATGGTTCAGCGTACCCGTGACGGCGGCGCAGAAATCGTTGGCCTGCTGAAAACCGGCTCTGCGTTCTACGCACCTGCAACAGCAGCCATCGAAATGGCCGAAGCATTCCTCAAAGACCAGAAACGTGTTCTGCCATGTGCGGCTTATGTTGACGGCGCTTTGGGCCTGAAAGGCATGTATGTTGGCGTTCCAACCGTGATCGGCGCCGGTGGTGTTGAGCGTGTTGTGAACATCAAGCTGAACAAAGCTGAGCAAGAGATGTTCGACGCATCTGTTGCAGCCGTCAAAGGCCTGGTTTCTGCATGCAAAGAAATCGATCCTTCGCTGACCTAAGCGATTTGCGATCTTAATCCGAAAAGGCGCCTGCATCTGCGGGCGCCTTTTTGTATTCCGCTTCCTGCGCCGATAGACACATTACATTTACATCGCCGTCACAAATCCCTCGTCAGAATCGCGTTTTTAGACCGGGCAAGGATCATCGACTGGTCTTTGAGGGTGGAAACCGAACAAAGGGTACCTCCCGGTAAGAAGCGCGGATCAACCGACGCCCTCCCGTGAAACATGTATTTGCATATCTCTAGGAGGCTAATATGTCTAAAATGCTCAGTAACCTGCCCGACAATATCCTGTTGATCGCAAGCGTCGGCCTGTGTCTCGCAGTTGGCATCGTTGTCATTGGGGGCGGCTATGTCCGTTTTGTCCGATCCCCCAAACACGGGCTCAAAATACAACTTGGCTGGAATGGTTTACGCGGCGCTTCTGGACGCGATGCTTCAAAACAAGGTGAATCCGACCAAAGCACCCCCGCAGAATAGCAAAATAACGGCTTTTGCTGTGGCTCATTGATCTGGATTGGGTGCCAGCAGGACATCACCGATTCCTGCTGGCGCTAACAAAAACATCAATTCCACACATTTTGTGATCACACTCTTTTTCCATGTGATCACAAATGTCGGTTTTTCTGCATTTCAGCAATATTTACCGTTTTTTCAGGGGTTATACTGTGCTTACTGACCAATAACCAAACCACCAAAGCGAGGGGACGGTCTATGAACATCCACGAATACCAAGCGAAAGCGCTTTTGCGCTCTTATGGCGCGCCTGTCAGTGACGGCCGCGTTGTGCTCAAAGCTGAGGACGCAAAAACCGCAGCTGGCGAAATGGACGGCCCGCTTTGGGTTGTCAAAGCGCAGATCCACGCAGGCGGACGCGGCAAAGGCACATTCAAAGAAGCTGCTGCTGGCGAAAAAGGCGGCGTGCGTCTGGCGAAATCCGTTGCAGAAGCAGCCGAAGAAGCCAAGAAAATGCTCGGCCAAACTCTGGTGACACACCAGACCGGTCCAGCTGGCAAACAAGTCAACCGCATCTACATCGAAGATGGGTCTGACATTGAGCGCGAATTGTATCTGGCCCTGTTGGTTGATCGTCAAACCAGCCGCGTGTCTTTCGTTTGTTCCACCGAAGGCGGCATGGACATCGAAGAGGTCGCCGCGTCGACCCCAGAAAAAATCCTGTCCTTCTCTGTTGATCCTGCCACAGGGTACCAAGCATTCCACGGCCGTCGCGTCGCGTTTTCACTGGGCCTGAAAGGTGCGCAAGTCAAAGAATGCGTCAAGCTGATGGGTCAGCTGTACAAAGCGTTCACCGAAAAAGACATGGAAATGCTGGAAATCAACCCGCTGATCGTTCTGGACGATGGCAAGGGCACCGGCAGCCTGAAGGTTCTGGATGCCAAGGTTGGTTTTGACGGCAACGCGATCTATCGCCAGCCAGACATTGCCGAGCTGCGCGACGAAACCGAAGAAGATCCCAAAGAACTGGCCGCATCCAAGCACGATCTGAACTACATCGCGCTGGACGGTGAAATTGGCTGCATGGTCAACGGTGCGGGTCTGGCGATGGCCACAATGGACATCATCAAACTTTATGGTGCTGAGCCTGCCAACTTCCTTGATGTGGGCGGCGGCGCGACCAAAGAAAAGGTCACCGAAGCGTTCAAAATCATCACCTCTGACCCGAACGTCAAAGGCATCCTTGTGAACATCTTTGGCGGCATCATGCGCTGCGATGTGATCGCCGAAGGTGTGGTGGCTGCGGTCAAAGAAGTTGGGCTTCAGGTTCCGCTGGTTGTGCGTCTAGAAGGCACAAACGTAGAAGCCGGCAAGGACATCATCAACAATTCCGGTCTTGACGTGATTGCGGCTGACAATCTGTCCGATGGCGCCGAAAAAATTGTAAAAGCGGTTAAGGGTTAAGGCATGTTGGGGTTTAAACACATAGTTTTGGGTATCGCATTGATGGGATTGGGCGCCTGCGCATCCTCATCAGGTCTGGAAACACGCAATGGCCCGCAGGCTGTTGCGCCCGGCAGTGGTCTGGTTGATCTTGCAGCGTCGCAAGCGACCCCAGATCAGCCATCCGGTGGTGCCATGTCAGCGAATGCTAATTTGGCAGACGCTCTGTTTCAGGAATTTTGTGTTGCCCCCGGCAGCGCCGCCAATTCTGAGCGGGCCATTATTGCCTCTGGGCGGTTTGCAGAGCCGAACATCATTGTATTTCCAAATGTCGGGTCACGGTTCGCGTCCTACCAATTGAATGGACATGACCGCACCAGCGTTTCGGTCGCGACGGGCACAGCCGACGGTCTTCAATGCAGTGTTGGCATCAGCAATCATGGTCCCAGCCTATATGAAAACGGAAGTGTCAGCCGGTCCTGACACTTTGACGACGCGCATTGCGCATTAATAAAGGAGACTCCTCATGGCAGTCCTCATCGACGAAAACACCAAAGTGATCTGTCAGGGCCTGACTGGCTCGCAGGGCACGTTCCATTCTGAACAAGCCATCGCATATGGCACAAAAATGGTTGGCGGCGTGACCCCCGGCAAAGGCGGCATGACCCATCTGGATCTGCCGATCTTTAACTCGGTCCACGAAGCCAAACACGTCACCGAGGCCAACGCCTCTGTGATCTATGTTCCCCCGCCCTTCGCAGCCGATTCCATTCTGGAAGCGATCGACGCGGAAATGGAGCTGATCATCTGTATCACCGAAGGCATTCCTGTGCTGGACATGATGCGCGTTCAGCGGTCCCTAGAAGGGTCCAAATCGCGCCTGATCGGGCCAAACTGCCCCGGCGTGATCACCCCGGATGCGTGCAAAATCGGCATTATGCCCGGCCATATCCACAAACGTGGGTCGGTTGGCGTTGTGTCCCGTTCCGGCACCCTGACCTATGAGGCCGTGAAACAGACCTCTGACATTGGTCTGGGCCAGTCCACAGCGGTGGGCATCGGCGGCGATCCAATCAAAGGCACGGAACATATCGACGTGCTGGACCTGTTCCTGGACGATGATGAAACACAATCCATCATCATGATCGGTGAAATCGGGGGTTCTGCAGAAGAAGAAGCCGCTGAATTCCTGGCCGAGCAAAAGAAAAAAGGCCGTTGGAAACCCGTCGCTGGTTTCATCGCTGGCCGCACGGCGCCTCCGGGTCGTCGCATGGGTCACGCTGGCGCGATTGTTGCTGGTGGCAAAGGCGATGCTGAATCCAAAATCGAAGCCATGCGCGCCGCTGGCATCGTGGTTGCCGATAGCCCTGCCACATTGGGCGAAGCCGTGCTGAAAGCGATCGGCTAAGCAACCCAAAGGGTCATAAAACCCGGTGCGGCGGCGATTGTCGCCACACCGAAATCTAACGATCTAATGGTTTGGAATACGCCATGATGACTCAGATCTTCGCCGTCGCTTGTATGCGCAGTTCAGCAGTGAATGCTGGCGCTCTACTGGCGCGACAAAAATCTGTTCCGGCATGTTCTGCCTTCAACGCGCAGAAAGTTTGACCACGTGTGTTGCTCTTGTGATTATCTGACTTTCCCAGACTGCCGGGCCGATGCCCTGGCAATGGGTGAGTTTGACGATAACAAGGAAACCAAACAATCAGGTTTCGCCCAAACTCCACGCCGATGTCGGGATCAATGGATCGTCGAGGCATCTCTGAATTTCCGGGCCAAGCATTTGTCTGAGCGCGATTACATCAGCATCGGTTGCAACCAACCTGTCGGTGTTCGCGGTCTCGATCCCCTGACGAATACCACGGCGCATGGATTTAGGAACAATCGCGCGTGCAGTAGCCAGCGTGGTCTGATTTCGCAGGATTTTGCGCACCCATCGCAATTTGGGTTTGTGGCTGGTGTTCATCCGCGGTGTGGCCTCAATCGGAACTGGCGTCAGGTTCATCAGCCCCCAAATCCGGTCCAGTTCCGCATCAAGACTGTGATAATCCACAATCGTCACTCGATCCCCGAGAACGGATCGATACCGGGCGATCTGGGTGCTGTATTGCGTCCGCGCCATATGATGAAACAGCGGATGCCAGCCCGCCGCGATCCGATCCGGTTCGGCGGCCATCGATTGCATCAATGTCAGCCGCTCATGCCCGTCGCGGGTCGTATGCCGGTATTCGGACAAAATACGTTTCACCGGGTCGCGCACGGCAATCACCACCTGAACGTGTGCCGGGGCAATGGAATCGGCAAAGTCCCGGATTATTTCGGCCGAGGCAGGACAGCTCAGATAATCGGTGGACGCATCAATGCGCCAGGCGGCCTGCGGGTTGGCGGCGAACTCAGCCTCATACGCGATGCGGTCCGTGACCATGCTTTCAGCGAAAGCCTGTCCCATGGGGCCATGCCATGTGCGGCTGCCATAATCCGTAAAGAAACGCGGTTCCTTGGATGCGGCCAAACAGACATCGCGATGACGCCCCAGCACATGCGCAATTGTGGTCGTGCCGCATTTGGGCGCACCCACAACAAAAAGATAATTGGGCTGCATAAAAACGGTGCCTATATCGCTGAAATCAATGCGCCCAATATCCAAAGTCCTGCCGCCAATGCAACACCCCAATTGGGACCGTTTGCCAATCGGCACCACGCTAACGACGCCTCAACTAATCTTATGTTAGGCCACTTCATCACTATGTCTGCCTCTGCGAGGAAATGAAAATGACAGATCAAAGCCCAAACGACGTCTTCCATGCTTCTAGCTTTATGCAAGGGCATAACGCGGAATATATTGAGCAATTATATGCCCGATATGCCGATAATCCCAACGCTGTTGATGAAAGCTGGCGGGATTTCTTTGCCGCCTTGGGGGATGCCCCTGCAGATGCCAAAGCCGAAGCCGCAGGTCCCTCTTGGGCGCGCAACGATTGGCCACCGGCGCCAAATGATGACCTGACAGCTGCGCTGGATGGCCAATGGCCCGCCGATCCCAAAGATGCCAAAGCCGCCGGTGACAAAATCAAAGCCAAGGCCGCAGACAAAGGCGTTGAGGTCAGCGAAGAGCAGGTTCGCCTTGCTGTGCTTGATAGTTTGCGCGCGCTGATGCTGATCCGGGCCTATCGAATTCGGGGCCATCTGGTCGCTGATCTGGATCCTCTTGGCATGCGTGATCAGACCCCGCATCCTGAACTGGACCCAGCGTCCTACGGCTTTACCGCCGCGGATATGAACCGCCCGATTTTCATCGACAATGTTCTGGGCCTCGAAGTGGCGACAATGGCGGAAATTCTGGCCATTGTGAAACGCACTTATTGCGGCACATTTGCCCTGCAATACATGCATATTTCCAACCCAGAAGAGGCCGGTTGGCTGAAAGAACGCATCGAAGGGTTCGGCAAGGAAATCACGTTCACCCAAAATGGACGTAAGGCGATCCTGAACAAGCTGGTCGAGGCCGAAGGGTTCGAAAAATTCCTGCATGTCAAATATATGGGCACCAAGCGGTTTGGTCTGGATGGCGGCGAAAGCCTGATCCCAGCCATGGAGCAGATCATCAAACGCGGTGGTCAATTGGGCATTCGTGACATCGTGATCGGCATGCCACACCGCGGCCGTCTGTCGGTTCTGGCCAATGTGATGTCCAAACCCTACCGCGCGATTTTCAACGAATTTCAGGGTGGATCGTTCAAACCCGAGGATGTCGATGGGTCAGGCGATGTGAAATATCACCTTGGCGCGTCTTCGGATCGCGAATTTGATGGCAACGCAGTGCACCTGTCGCTGACCGCAAACCCATCCCACCTAGAGGCGGTGAACCCCGTTGTTCTGGGCAAGGTACGCGCGAAACAGGACCAATTGGGTGACACCGAACGCACATCTGTCATGGGCATTTTGCTGCACGGCGATGCGGCTTTTGCCGGTCAGGGTGTGGTCGCAGAAGGTCTGGGCCTGTCCGGTCTGCGCGGTCACAAAACCGGCGGCACGATGCATATCGTTGTGAACAACCAGATCGGGTTCACCACAGCGCCGCATTTCTCTCGGTCTTCGCCTTATCCAACGGATATCGCTTTGATGGTCGAAGCGCCGATTTTCCACGTCAATGGCGACGACCCAGAGGCGGTTGTTCATGCGGCCCGTGTGGCTACGGAATTCCGTCAGAAATTCCACAAAGACGTCGTGATCGACATGATCTGCTACCGTCGGTTTGGTCACAACGAGGGCGACGAGCCCATGTTCACCAACCCGATCATGTACAAAAAGATCAAAAAGCAGAAAACAACGCTGACGCTTTATACGGATCGTTTGGTCAAAGATGGCCTGCTGCCCGAAGGCGAAATCGAAGACATGAAGGCCAAGTTCCAAGCCTATCTGAATGATGAGTTTGAGACCGGCAAAACCTACAAACCCAACAAAGCTGACTGGCTGGATGGGCGCTGGTCCCATATGGACAAGCAAAACGACGATGATTATCAGCGCGGCGCAACAGCGATCAAACCGGAAACCATGGCGGAAATCGGTCAATCGTTGACCTCTGCCCCGGATGGCTATGCGCTGCATAAAACCGTGGATCGTCTGCTGGCAGCCAAATCCAAAATGTTCGAAACCGGCACAGGGTTTGACTGGGCCACTGGCGAAGCGTTGGCGTTTGGATCTTTGTTGACCGAAGGCTACCCCGTGCGTCTATCTGGTCAGGATTCCACCCGCGGGACGTTTTCCCAACGCCATTCCGGGTTTGTGCATCAGGAAACAGAGGATCGTTATTACCCGCTGAACCATATCCGCGAAGGTCAGGCCGAATACGAAGTTATCGATTCGATGCTGTCGGAATATGCGGTGTTGGGCTTTGAATATGGCTATTCGCTGGCCGAACCAAACGCGCTGACCCTGTGGGAGGCGCAGTTTGGCGATTTCGCCAACGGGGCGCAGATCATGTTTGACCAATTCATCAGTTCCGGCGAAGCCAAGTGGCTGCGTATGTCCGGTCTGGTCATGCTGCTGCCCCACGGGTTCGAAGGCCAAGGCCCCGAGCACAGTTCGGCCCGTCTGGAACGGTTCCTGCAAATGTGCGGCGGCGATAACTGGATCGTGGCCAATTGCACCACACCTGCGAACTATTTCCACATCCTGCGCCGTCAGCTGCACCGGTCATTCCGTAAACCGCTGGTAATGATGACCCCGAAATCGCTGCTGCGCCACAAACTGGCCGTCAGCCGTTCTGAGGATTTCACCACCGGGTCCAGTTTCCACCGGGTTCTGTGGGATGACGCCCAACAGGGCAATTCCGACACCAACTTGGTGGCCGATGACAAAATCAAACGGGTGGTGATGTGTTCCGGTAAGGTCTATTTTGACCTGCTTGAGGAGCGCGATGCACGTGGGATTGACGACATCTATCTGCTGCGGATCGAACAATTCTATCCATTCCCTGCCATTTCATTGGTCAAAGAACTGGAACGGTTCAAAGGCGCTGAAATGGTCTGGTGTCAGGAAGAACCCAAAAACCAAGGCGCTTGGTCTTTTATCGAACCCAATATCGAATGGGTTCTGACCCGGATCAAAGCCGATACAACACGCCCTGCCTATGCGGGTCGTCCTGCCTCTGCCTCGCCCGCGACGGGTCTGGCATCACAACACAAAGCCCAACAAGCAGCGCTCGTGAATGACGCGCTGAGCATGGAAGGAAACTGAGCCATGACAATCGAAGTACGCGTCCCAACATTGGGTGAATCAGTCACCGAAGCCACCGTCGCCACTTGGTTCAAAAAACCCGGCGATGCCGTTGCCGTCGACGAAATGCTCTGTGAGCTGGAAACAGACAAAGTCACCGTCGAAGTGCCCAGCCCCGCTGCTGGCACGATGGGTGAAATCATCGCCGCCGAAGGCGACACCGTTGGGGTTGACGCCCTGCTGGCCACCCTGTCCGAAGGTGCGGGCGCAGCCCCTGCCGCCGCACCTGCCGCGGCTGCTGCCCCGGCGGCATCCTCTGGTGGGGAAAGCCTGGACGTGATGGTCCCGACTTTGGGTGAATCTGTGACCGAGGCAACCGTCGCCACATGGTTCAAAAAACCGGGCGAAGCGTTTGTCGCCGACGAAATGCTGTGCGAGCTGGAAACAGACAAAGTGTCCGTCGAAGTGCCCGCCCCTGCGGCCGGTGTTTTAACGCAGATTTTGGCCGATGAAGGGTCCACCGTCGAAGCCGGTGGGAAATTAGCAATCATGTCCACCGATGCCGGGGCTGCACCAGCCGCCGCGCCCGCTGCGACAGCCGCGCCGGCCACAACCGGCAAAGACGTCGAAGACGCGCCCAGCGCCAAGAAAGCCATGGCCGATGCCGGGATTTCACGCGACGCCGTCACCGCAACCGGCAAAGATGGCCGTGTCATGAAAGAAGACGTGATGGCTGCACTTGCCGCCCCCAAAGCCGCCGCGCCTGCCCCCGCAGCGGCCCCGCGCGCACCCGTTGCCGCCAATCAGGCCGCACGCGAAGAGCGTGTGAAAATGACCCGCCTGCGCCAAACCATCGCGCGCCGTCTGAAAGACAGCCAAAACACCGCCGCGATGCTGACCACCTATAACGAGGTCGACATGACCGAGGTCATGGCCCTGCGCAACGAATACAAAGACCTGTTCCTGAAGAAACACGGCGTCAAACTGGGCTTTATGTCCTTCTTTACAAAGGCCTGCGTGCATGCCCTGAAAGAAGTGCCAGAAGTGAACGCCGAAATTGATGGCACAGACATCGTCTATAAAAACTACGTCAATATGGGCATCGCGGCAGGCACGCCGACAGGTCTGGTTGTGCCGGTTCTGAACGACACCGATCAGATGTCATTTGCCCAAATCGAAAAAGCGATCGCCGAAAAAGGCGCCAAAGCCCGCGACGGTAAATTGTCCATGGCAGAAATGCAGGGCGGCACATTCACCATCTCAAACGGTGGCGTCTATGGCTCGCTGATGTCTTCGCCGATCCTGAACCCCCCGCAATCCGGTATTCTGGGCATGCATAAAATTCAGGACCGTCCCATGGCCATCAACGGACAGGTTGTGATCCGTCCGATGATGTATCTGGCGCTGTCTTATGACCACCGGATCGTTGACGGCAAAGGCGCTGTAACCTTCCTCGTGCGCGTCAAAGAAGCGCTCGAAGATCCACGTCGTCTGCTGATGGATCTGTAATCCAAACATGGGCTCGGCTTATGTCGGGCCCATCTATCAACGAGTGACGCAGTGGCCTATCTGAAACCTCAAACTCTGACCTGTCCGGATTGTGGCCAAACCGCCGCGATCAAATGGATCATTGGGGTTGGGCCGGGGTCGTCCGGTTCAAAACCGGGCTATATTTCGGCCAAAGTCGGGGCGGAATGGCAGATTGAGAAACGCGACAAAGGTGTTGTTATTCTTTGCAGCAATTGCGGCGCCCAAACCGCGGAGCGTCATCCATGACCACTGAACTTGTCATCCTCACCCTCGCGGCGCTGCTGCAAGTGGTGCAATTCATGCTCTATTCTGTGTTGGCCAACATGCAGGTCACGCCACGTGTGGCACTAGGACCGCGCGACAAACCGGTGACCTTGTCAGGATATGCCGGGCGGGCGCAACGGGCGATGAACAACCATTTCGAAGGCTTGATCCTGTTTTCGATCGCTGCTTTGGTGGTGACACTGGGCGACAAAACAACCGGCCTGACCGCAATTTGCGCATGGACCTATCTGGCCGCGCGCATCGCATATATCCCCGCCTATATGTTCGGGTTAACCCCGTGGCGGACCCTCATCTGGTGCGTTGGCTTTGGTGCCACCACCCTCATGCTACTCTCGGCCCTGATCTAGGCCCGTTCAAAGGAGACATCCATGTCCAGCTATGACGTCATCGTAATCGGAGCCGGTCCCGGCGGCTATGTCTGCGCAATTCGTGCGGCGCAATTGGGCCTAAAAACCGCCATCGTCGAAGGGCGCGAAACCCTGGGCGGCACCTGCCTGAATGTGGGCTGTATCCCCTCCAAGGCGTTGCTGCACGCGTCCCATCAACTGCACGAAGCGGAACATAACTTTGCGCATATGGGCCTAAAAGGCAAAAGCCCGTCAGTGGATTGGAAACAGATGCTGGCGTTCAAACAGGAAGTGGTGGATGCCAACACAGCTGGCGTCGAATTCCTGATGAAAAAGAACAAAATTGACTGGCTGAAAGGCTGGGGTTCCATCCCCGCCGCCGGTCAGGTCAAAGTTGGCGATGACGTGCATGACGCCAAACACATCATCATTGCATCCGGGTCCGAACCATCTGCGTTGCCGGGTGTTGAGGTCGACGAAAAGGTTGTCGTGACATCCACCGGCGCGCTGGAATTGGGCAAAATCCCCAAGAAAATGGTGGTGATCGGCGCAGGTGTGATCGGGCTTGAGCTTGGGTCAGTGTACAAACGTCTGGGCGCGGATGTCACCGTGGTGGAATTCCTCGACAGCGTCACCCCCGGCATGGATGGCGAAGTGCAACGCACGTTCCAACGCATGCTGAAAAAGCAGGGCATCAACTTTGTCATGGGCGCGGCCGTGCAAAAGGTCGAAGCCAATAAAACCAAAGCCAAAGTACATTACAAACTGCGCAAAAACGACGCTGAGGACGTGATCGAAGCCGACACCGTGTTGGTCGCCACCGGGCGTCGCCCGTTTGTGGACGGGCTGGGGCTGGAGGCGTTGGGCGTTGAGATGACCGAACGTGGCCAGATCAAAACCGACGCGCATTACGCCACCAATGTGCCGGGCATTTATGCAATCGGCGACGTCATCGAAGGCCCGATGCTGGCCCACAAAGCCGAAGACGAAGGCGGCATTCTGGCCGAAATGCTGGCCGGTCAGAAACCACATATGGATTACAACCTGATCCCCGGCGTGATCTACACCGCGCCCGAAGTTGCGTCCGTGGGCAAAACCGAAGAGCAACTGAAAGAAGAAGGCCGCGCCTATAAGGTTGGCAAGTTTCAGTTCATGGCCAATGGCCGGGCGCGTGCCTCTATGGCGGCCGAAGGGTTTGTTAAAATCCTCGCGGACAAAGACACCGATCGGGTTTTGGGCGCACATTTGATTGGTCCAGCAGCTGGTGAATTGATCCATGAAATCTGCGTGGCCATGGAATTTGGCGCTGCCGCCGAAGACATTGCACGCACCTGTCATGCGCACCCCACCTTTAGCGAAGCCGTGCGCGAAGCCGCCATGGCCTGCGGCGACGGTGCCATTCACGCCTGATCGCCCCCATATTTCACGACAAAGGGCAGCCTTAATCAGGTTGCCCTTTCTCCTTTTTGCGCCCCAATTCACGCCACATTGCCGAATTAACCTGCCATCAACCGTAGGATGAGGGACCGGTTATGAAACATGTGACACGGATTGCTTTGGCCAGCGCATTGGCCATTTCCGCAACAACTGCAGATGCCCGCCGCGCAGGTGGCGTTGGGGGCTGGGGGCTGGATCTTCAGTTCAGATCAGAAACCACATTGCCGATGTCATCAGGCGGGTCCTATTCCTTATGTCATCTGGTCGATCAAATGACCTTTTTGTTTGTGCCGGTCTATACCACGCTGGACGGTTACGCGATCTCGGAAACGGGGTGTGAGGGGGATGAATATATCCCGTTTACATCGCAACAGATGACCAATTTTCAGGATATGGGCCTGATCCCGGCAGATATCCCCGCGACCCCCAAATTGTCCGCCCAAGAATTGATGGCTGGCCATGCCTGGCTGATCCTTGGCGCGATTGTTTTGATGTTCAAAATCCTGATCGGATTGCGCAGCCGATCATCCAAACCCCGCCGTCGCCTCTCCAAAGAGGCGGAAATGCAAACCTTGGCCGCCATGTGCCACGTGGCCGTTGCGGATGGCACAATTGACGAACGCGAGGTCAAAGAAATCTCATCTATCATGAGCCGCCTGACCGGAAAGTCGATCAGTTTTGGCCAGATCAACACGTTGCTGCGTGATATGCGTGACGATCCCATTGATCCGTCTTTGCTGGGACAGGACCTGAAACCCGGCGAAAAAGAAGTGGTGATGGAAGCCTCGCTAAACATCGCTGTCGCTGATGGCCAAATGGATCCACGCGAACATAGTCTGGTCAGCGAAATCGCGCAGGCTTTGCAAATTCGGGGACCGGAATTCAGATCCGCCTTGCAACGGATCAGCGGGCATCTGGCGCAAACTAATCCTGCCTAGGGCACCGACAATTTCATAAAACTGATACCGACACGTTACACAATAGTTAACGATCAAAGGCATCCCCAGCCCATCCGAATTCAACTGGGGAAGGGATGTCATGTCCACCAAGTTTCTATATCTGACGACCGCATTGGTCGCCGTTGCGTCCACCGCAACCGCTGACATGAATTTTAACCGCATTGCCAGCTTTGCGACCAACACAAATATCGAGGATCAATCGGCCGAAACCTCTGCCGAAATCATCGCAGCATCCGCCGATGGCATGACATTGATCTACACCGACAGCCCCAACAAAGCTGTGGGCCTGATCGACCTGACCGATGCGGCAAACCCACAACCCAAAGGGTCCTTTGCGATGGATGGCGAACCGACTTCGGTTGCCGTATTTGGCATGACGGCGTTTGTGGGCGTGAACACATCCGCAAGCTACACCGATCCATCGGGTCATCTGGCCGCGATCAATATGGAAACCGGAGAAGAGCTGGGCCGGTGTGATCTGGGCGGTCAGCCCGACAGTATCGCGATTTCCAAAGACGGCGCTTTTCTGTCTGTGGCGATCGAAAACGAACGTGACGAAGATCTGGGCGATGGCCGCACCGGTCAATTGCCTGCGGGTTTCTTGGTCATGGTCGACACGGCTGAAACAGGGCTGAACTGCGACAGCCTGAACCAGATCGACATGACAGGTCTGGCCGAGGTCAGTCCAGAGGACCCAGAGCCCGAATTCGTCGACATCAACGGTTTGGGTGAAACGATTGTGACCATGCAGGAAAACAACCACTTGGTTGTTGTAGGTCGTGACGGCACCATCCTGAACCATTTTTCCGCGGGCGCAGTTGATCTGGAAAACATCGACATCCCAGAAGAACGCGCATTGACCTTTACCGGGTCCCAGCCGGGCCGCGTGCGGGAACCAGACGCGGTGAAATGGCTGGACGACACCAATTTCGCCATCGCCAACGAAGGCGACATGGATGGCGGCAGCCGCGGTTGGACAATCTTTAACAAAGACGGATCCGAAGTCTATGAATCCGGCGTCAGCTTTGAACATGCCATTGTTCAAATCGGCCACTACCCAGAAAAACGGTCCGGCAACAAAGGTGTCGAACCTGAATCCATCGAAACAGCCACCTTTGGCGGCACGCCGATGGTGTTTGTTGGGGCAGAACGCGCCAGTGTTGTGGGCGTTTATGATGCAACCGACCCAACCGCACCCGTGCTGATGCAATTGCTGCCCTCGGGTATCGGACCAGAGGGTTACGCTGCGATCCCTGACCGCAACCTGTTGATTTCAGCCAACGAAGTTGACCTGATCGAAGATGGCGGCGCGCGTGCCCATGTTATGATCTTTGAATATGGCGAAGGTGCCGCACAATACCCAATGCTGACATCAGAAGGCGCAGACGAGCTGATCGGCTGGGGTGCCATTTCTGGCATGGTGGCCGATGCGGACGGCATGATCTATGCCGTGAATGACAGTTTTTACCGTCAACAACCCCGCATTTTCGCAATCGATCCCAGCCAAACTCCGGCCCGCATCACCCACGCAATCGACGTCACACGCGCGGGTTTCCCTGCCCAGAAACTGGACATGGAAGGCATCACATTGGACGGCAATGGCGGGTTCTGGGTCGCCTCTGAGGGGCGCACGGATCGCGTTACCCCGCATGCGATCTATCACATTGACGCAGACGGCGAAATTCAGGATGAAATCGGCCTGCCATCCGAACTGATGGATGTCGAAAAACGCTTTGGTTTCGAAGGCATTACCCTGATTGGCGACACATTGTGGATGGCCGTTCAGCGCGAATGGCGTGATGATCCAGAAAACCACGTCAAATTAGTGTCTTACAACATCGAAACCGAAGAATGGGGCGCGGTATTGTACCCCAAAGCGGACCCAGACACCGGTTGGGTGGGTCTGTCTGAAATCGTCGCGCATGGGGATTACGTTTATATCATCGAACGCGACAATCAGATCGGCGCCGCCGCAGTCACCAAACGCATTTACCGCGTTGCCCTGTCTGACATGGTTCCGGCCGCGTTGGGCGGCGACCTACCGGTTGTCACCAAAGAAGAGGTCCGCGACCTGATCCCTGATCTGCTGCAAACAAACGGCTACGTTCAGGACAAAGTCGAAGGTCTGGCCATCCTGTCTGACGGCACGGCCTTTGTGTCCACCGACAATGACGGCGTTGACGACCATTCTGGCGAAACGCTGTTCTTTTCGATCGGCCAAGTAGATTAAGACCAAATACATTTGAAAAAATCGCACGGGGGGCTTTGGTCCCCCGTGTTTTTTGTTTGAATCCAACCGCTTCTGAAAAACTTTAAGATTTTTCCAAGGATTGACCTGCCGCACACGTCCCATAGGGTGATGTTGATGGAAGCAAGCGACGAAGATTTGGCCTTTGCGGCGGCAAATGGGGATGGCAACGCCTTTGCCACCCTTTTGGCGCGTGTCTATGACAGATTGTTTGGCCTGTGTTATCGTCTGACCGGCAATCGCGAAGAGGCTGAGGACCTGACACAGGATATTTGCGCCGCATTGCCCGCAAAATTGGGGCAATATCAGCGCCGCGCCAAGGTCACCACGTGGCTCTACCGCGTTGCGGTCAATGCCGCCCATGATCGCCGCCGCCGTCAGTCAACCCATTCCAAAGCCGCCACCGGCTGGGGGGATTGGGAAAAGGCGCGACAGGCAGAACTGGCCGAAAACCGCGTGCAATCTGACTGGCTTGGGGCGGCGATGGCGCAATTGCCCCCGGATTTGCGCGATACATTGGCTCTGGTTCTGGATGACATGACCCACGCCCAGGCCGGCGAAATCCTCGGCGTATCCGAAGGCACAATTTCGTGGCGCTTATCTGAGGCCCGCAAGGCCCTGCGCGCCCAAAAAGAAAAGGAGGGCACATCATGAATGACGATATCAATGGCGATGAACTTGATGACCTGAAAGCCCTGTTTGGCACTGCGTCCCCGGCCCCAAACGCGACCCGCAAGGCAGAAAATCTGGCCCTCGCGCAGAAAAATTTCGAAATGCGCCAAGGATCGACGGATCAGCCGCGTTCCAATCCTGTAGCTGGCCCGATGGGCCTCTGGACAGGAGCAAAACAAATGCTGAATACACTGACGTCCCGCGCCGGGCTGACCTTTACCACTGCAATCGTTGCATGTGGCGTGATCGTGCTGACCCCGTTTGGTCAGGACATGTGGAAACCATCGATCCCAACAAACACCCCTCTGACAATTGCCGAGGCCGAAGAGGTCACAAACCTGACCCGCCGCACGGAACCTGTGGCGGATCTGATTGTGCCCAATGATGTCGCACAAGTCGATTTGGGCAATGATCAAGCCGTGTCAGATCCCCTACCGCAAGTGGCAATGGAAATTCACGCCGAACCAATAATGGCTGAAAGCCAGGCCAGAACCCTATCTCAAGAGGACGCATTGAACATGGGCGGTCAGTTTTTCAGCCCATCTGCGGATGTCGGTGCGCTTGCTGCGGTAGACTTAGAAACGAGTCATTTTAGCGAAACCGCCGAAACCTATGCCAACACCGATCAAAACCCGCTTAAGGTCACGGCGACCGACCCCGTTTCGACATTTTCCATCGATGTGGATACCGCGTCTTATTCGTTGCTGCGCAACAGCCTGAGCCGTGGGTTTCTGCCCGATCCAGATGCCGTGCGGGTTGAGGAATTGATCAACTATTTCCCATATGACTACCCGTCCGGAACGCTGGACGATGCGCCGTTCCGCCCCACCGTGAATGTGTTTGAAACCCCATGGAACACCGACACGCAGCTGGTTCATATCGCGATCCAGGGCACCATGCCCGCGATTGAGGATCGCCCGCCGCTGAACCTCGTGTTTCTGATCGACACGTCCGGGTCTATGAACGATCCGTCAAAATTACCGCTGCTCAAACAAAGCTTTCGCCTGATGCTGGACAACCTGCATCCCGATGACGAAGTGGCGATTGTCGAATATGCGGGCAGTGCCGGACAGGTGCTGGCCCCCACGGCCGCCAGTGATCGTCAGGCCATTTTGCAGGCCATTTCATCCCTTGGCGCGGGTGGGTCCACCAACGGACAGGGTGGTCTGGAACAGGCCTATGCCATCGCGGCGGACATGTCACAAAACGGCGAAGTGAACCGCGTGATTTTGGCCACGGATGGGGATTTTAACGTGGGTGTGTCTGACCCATCTGGATTGGAAAACTACATCGCAGACAAACGCGATACCGGCACATATCTGTCTGTGCTGGGCTTTGGGCGGGGCAATCTGAACGACGCCACGATGCAGGCCTTGGCCCAAAACGGAAACGGTCAGGCCGCCTATATCGACACGCTGAACGAAGCCCAAAAAGTGTTGGTGGATCAACTGACCGGTGCGCTGTTCCCCATCGCAAATGATGTGAAAATTCAGGTCGAATTCAACCCGGCCCAGATCGCAGAATATCGGCTGATCGGCTATGAAACCCGCCAGTTGAACCGCGAAGATTTCAACAATGACGCGGTGGATGCCGGGGAATTGGGCGCGGGCCACAACGTGACCGCCATCTACGAAGTCACGCCCGTTGGATCGCCCGCGCAATTGACCGATCCGCTGCGGTATCAACCCACCCAAACCGCGACGGACAGCGATGAACTGGGGTTTTTGCGGTTGCGCTACAAAACTCCGGGCCAAGATGTCAGTCAGTTGATCGAAACCCCGATCCTGCCCGGTGATGTGGCCAATACCGAACAGGCCTTTGCGGTTGCCATGGCGGGATTTGGGCAATTGCTGCGGTCCAATGACTATATCGGCGATTGGTCCTACGGGGATGCGATTGCGTTGGCAAATGCCAATCGTGGCGACGATCCGTTTGGCTATCGCACCGAGGCCGTGCAATTGATGCGCCTCGCCCAAAGCCTGTCTGAGCAATAGGTTTTATTGTCTCAAACAATCACTGCGATCCGGTTCACATCTCGGGTCGCTTTTGGGCAAAGAAATCCCGGTAGGTCTTGCCCTTTTCGTCTTTGAACGGGCCGCGCTCTTCGACGTGATCCATGCGATCCAGACGAAACATACGGAAATCTTGGCGTTTTTCGCAATAGGCCGCCAAGGTCCAGGTCCGCCCCCAAAACAACAGCCCAAGCGGGCGAATATCGCGTTGCGTGACCTCGCCTTCGGCATCGCTGTAGCCCAGCGCCAGCTTGATCTGCTGATCACAGGCTGCTTCCAAACGGTCCACCAACATGCGCATCGCTTCGTCCATCGCAAACACGGAAAACGCATCGATTTTCACGCGCGCGGCGCGCAAACGGGCCTCATCGGGCAACACGGATTCGATTTTGACCAGCGCCTCTTCGGCGGCGCGACCCATTTCGGCGCCACCCCATGCCCGGATCATCCGCGCCCCCGCCACAAGCGCGACAATTTCGTCTTTGGTGAACATCAACGGCGGTAAATCATAGCCGTCCCGCATTAAATATCCGACGCCCGCTTCGCCTTCGATGGGCACGCCTGACCCGATCAGATCAGCCACGTCCCGGTAAACGGTCCGGGTCGTGACTTCTAGGCGATCTGCCAGCTGCGCCGCCGTCACCAATCGCCCGCCCCGTAGGTATTGGACAATCTGAAACAGACGGTCGGCGCGCCGCATCAGGCTGCGACCTCAAACAGGCCCAGCGCGTTGCCGTCAGGATCGCTGGCATAGACAAACCGGCCCACAGGCAGGGTGACGATATCGCTCGTGACTTTGCCGCCCGCAGCGGTACAGCGGTCGCGCGTCGCTTCCAGAGTGTCAGGAACAGCGATGTGGATCACGGTCCCGGTGCCCGGTGTTCCCTCAAACAGGGACCCGGCAACCGTATCCATCCGACCGCCCAAAACGGCCGTTGGATTGGGGGAATCAGTGTTGATCTGCATGTCCCAGTTGAACACTTCGTTATAAAAGCTGATGGCGCTGTCCAATTTGGAAACAGGGATTTCGGTCCAGACAACAATAGGCATAGATGACATCGGTTTCTCCTTTAAATGTCGATGTCCCCTTTTGGCACAGTCCTACTGACAGCATAGTGTCAGCAGGGTTTGGAGAACGTCATTTTATCCAGTCCAGCCCATCCATCGTCCCTGCAACCGGGCGATATTCACCGCTAACCAGCCCGTCATATCCGTCTGCATCCAATTTCTTAAAGAACCCCGGATAGTCGATTTGACCAGCGCGTGGTTCATGCCGCCCCGGCACGCCCGCCACCTGAACATGCACCGTGCGACGGCGCACATTTTCCCACGTGCCCAATACATCGCCTGTGATGTGATGCGCGTGATAGGCGTCAAATTGCAGATGTAGGTTGGGCGCGTTGATTTCATCCAGAATGGCCATGGCCTGATCAAAACTGGACAGGAAATATCCCGGCATATCCATTGAATTGATCGGTTCGATGGTCAGGCTTTGTTTTGGGGCGACCGAGGCCGCCCATGTCAGGTTTTCAACAAAGGTTTTGCGCGCATCGTCGCCCTCTGCAACACCTGCCATGATATGCAAATGCTGCACCCCCAGAACCGTCGCATACCGCAAAGATCGTTTGAAATCCTGCCGGAACCGCGATTGAAGTCCGGGGATCGCGGCAAACCCACGTGGCCCATCGGTGTAATTGGGCGGTGGACAGTTTATCAACGACAAAGACAGACCAGACCGCGCCAAAGCACTGCCCAGCTCTGCGGCGTTGGTATCATAAGGAAACAGCAGCTCGACCGATTTAAATCCGGCCCGCGCGGCGGCTTCGGGGCGTTCCAGCAATGGCATTTCTGTGAATAGCATCGTCAAATTGGCACAAAATCGCGGCATAGTTAAACATCTAACTCCTCACTCAAAATAATCGGAAAAAAGGTCCCTTGTGATGTGATCCCGAACCAGTCCGCCCCATCCACGGTCTGTGTTTCGCCCAGATCCACCAATCGATAAAAACTTTTGCGATCTATCAACGCCTCTAGATTGCGTCTGATCAAAATATAGGGCGACGGTTCGCCCGTTTCAGCATCCCGCACCACCCGAATGGGGTGATCGGGCCCCGCAACCACCACGTCTTCGACATTGGTGACAAATTCTAAACCATTGTCGACGCTGTTAAAATCAACGGCCACGAACGGGGCATCATCCACCGTGATGCCGACCTTTTCCACCGGCGTGACAAGGAAAAAATCGTCGCCATCCTTGCGGATTATGGACGAAAACAGTTTGACCAATTCATAGCGCCCAATCGGGGTTCCCAGATAAAACCACGTGCCGTCGCGTGCGATCCGCATATCCAGGTCCCCACAAAATGGCGGGTTCCATTTATCAACCGGGGGTGGGCCTTTTTTGCTGGCCTGACGGGCCGCCGATGCGAGGCTTTCTGCCGATGCGTTCAAACTCATGTGTTTTTCCTGAATTTGCCGTTGGGGTCCGGGCGTTTATCTGATCTGATACCGATGTTACATTTCGACAGGAGAGATTGCCATGGCAGAAGAGCTTGTTGCCGAGATTGAAGCCCTAGGGGCGAAGCTGGGCGAAGCACGCCAAAGTATTGCGCGGCGGTTCATTGGACAGGATCGTGTGGTTGACCTGACGCTGTCTGCATTGGTGTCAGGGGGGCATGCCTTGTTGGTGGGCCTGCCGGGATTGGGCAAAACCCGCCTTGTGGATACGTTGTCGACGGTGATGGGGTTGAATGAAAACCGCATTCAATTCACACCCGATTTGATGCCTGCCGACATTCTGGGGTCCGAAGTTCTGGAAACATCCGCAGATGGCAGCCGCCAGTTTCGGTTCATCGAAGGACCGGTTTTCTGTCAGTTGTTGATGGCCGACGAAATCAACCGGGCATCGCCACGCACCCAATCGGCCCTGTTGCAGGCCATGCAGGAACGCGAAGTGACCATCGCCGGCCAACATCGCCCGTTGGGCAAACCGTTCCACGTTTTGGCCACCCAGAACCCGATTGAACAAGAAGGCACCTATCCCCTGCCAGAGGCACAGCTCGACCGGTTTTTGGTGCAGATCGACGTGCCATACCCGGATCGTGACACCGAAAAGGACATCCTGATCGCCACCACCGGCACAGCCGAAGACGACGCCACCGCGGTCTTTACCGCCGATGAGTTGCTGGCCGCGCAGGTTGTGTTGCGCCGGATGCCGGTGGGCGATGCGATTGTGGAAATGATCCTGGATCTGGTACGCGCCTGCCGCCCGGATGATCCATCTGCACCCGAAATCGTGCGCGACACCGTCAGCTGGGGCCCTGGCCCGCGCGCGGCTCAGGCGTTGATGCTAACGGTACGTGCAGAGGCATTACTGGACGGACGTTTGGCGCCCAACGCCGATGATGTACGCAAACTGGCCGCACCGGTTTTGACCCATCGCATGGCTCTGTCTTTTGCCGCACGTGCCCGTGGTGCCACCCTGCCCGATGTCATCGATCAGGTCGCCGCCCACATCACCAAGGTTGAGGCCGCTGCGTGACAAACCCTGCTGATCTACGCCACAAGGCCGAGGATTTAACGGCCCCCTTTCCCCCGCTTATGGCCGAGGCAGAACATCTTGCCTCGACCGTATTGCTGGGGGCACATGGCCGTAGAAAAGCAGGACAAGGCGACGCATTTTGGCAATACCGACCCGCCCTGCCATGGGACGAAGCCCGCCATATTGACTGGCGGCGGTCAGCCAAGGCCGATGGTGCCTTTGTCAAAGAACGCGAATGGCAGGTGGCGCAATCGGTGCTGCTATGGGTCGATCAGGGCGCGTCGATGCGGTTCGCGTCAACCGACGACATCCCGACCAAATTGCACCGCGCGCGCCTATTGGCGATGGCCGTATCGATCATGTTGCTGCGCAGTGGCGAACGGGTGGGATTGGCCGGCGACACCCTGCCGCCCCGCAATGGTCGCGAACAATTGAACCGGCTGGCCACACGGCTAACCACCGACGCGCCCGAAGATTACGCATATCCCGGCACCGCCGGGTTGCTGCCCCAATCACGCGCCTTGTTCATTTCTGATTTCATGGGGGATTTGGCCCCGTTGGAACTGGCCCTGACCAGTGCCGCCGAACGCGGCATTCGCGGCGCAATCCTACAGGTTCTGGACCCCCAAGAAGAAGAGTTTCCATTCCACGGCCGCACCGTATTTCAGAGCATCGGCGGAACCATCGCCCATGAAACATTGCATGCCGGTCAGTTGCGGGATCGGTATTTGACTCGGCTGGCGCAGCGCAAAGACGCGCTGGCCAAACTGGCCCGTGCCACCGATTTTCAGATCACAACGCATCACACAAATGACCCCGCCTCTGCGGCTTTGTTGTGGTTGTTCAACACGCTGGAGCATCGCTAATGTGGACCGTCGGCCCGATCGGATTTGCCGCCCCCGCCCTGCTGATTGGGCTGCTGGCCCTGCCAATCCTGTATGTGCTGCTGCGCGCCGTGCCCCCCGCGCCTATCCGCCGCGCATTTCCGGGTGTGGCGTTGCTTTTGGGCTTACAAGATGACGAAAGCCAAACCGACCGCACACCTTGGTGGTTGTTGGTGCTGCGCATGTTGGCGGTTGCGGCGATGATTTTAGGCTTTGCCGGGCCGGTTTTGAACCCCACCGATGACAGCCGTGGAACCGGTCCTTTGCTGATCCTCGTGGATGGGTCATGGGCGGATGCACGCGACTGGCCACGCCGGTTGGACCGGATCGAAGGGTTGCTGGCGGATGCGGCCCGCGATGGGCGTCAGGTCGATCTGATCAGCCTGACCGATTTGCCTGCAGAGGGGCCTAATTTTGTCGCCGCAGATGCCATCACCCAGCGTTTGCCCGGATTTACCCCCAATGCCTGGGCGCCAAATGCGGATGCCATTGCCACTTGGCTGGCCACGCTGACCGGGGATTTTGAAACCTATTGGTTGTCAGACGGCGTCACCCGCGATGGTCGGATGGATCTGCTCAGCGCGCTGGAAACCCACGGCACTGTCACCGCCTATCAAAGCAACCGACCCGTATTGGCCCTGCGCCCCGCCCGCTTTGAGGATGGTGTGATCAAACTGACCGCCGCACGGGCCGTTGATGTCGGGGCCGCCACGGCGCGCATTTCGACCATCGGGCTGGACCCGGCTGGGCGGGAACGCAGCCTGGCACAATCCGATATCACATGGGAGGCTGGCGAACTTGAGGCCGAACTCGACCTGTCATTGCCACCAGAATTGCGCAATCGGATCACCCGATTTGAATTGACCGGGCTCCGGTCAGCAGGGGCGGTTACATTGACCGATGACGCCCTGAAACGCCGCGAAGTTGCGTTGATTGCAGGCGGACAAAACAGCGAAGAAATCGAATTGCTGTCGCCGCTGCATTATCTGGAACAGGCGTTGATCCCCACGGCGGACCTGATCAACGGCACCCTGGATGATGTGCTGTTGGCCAACCCGGATGTGATCATTTTGGCCGATGTTGCGGGGCTGTCCTTTGCCGAAGAAACCGCCATGCTGGATTGGCTGGACCAAGGCGGATTGTTGTTGCGGTTCGCCGGTCCACGTTTGGCCGCCAGTGACATCAGCCGCGTCGACGAAGACCCGCTGATGCCCGTGCGCCTGCGCGCCGGTGGACGCACGGTCGGCGGCGCCATGAGTTGGGGCGAACCCAAAGCGTTGGCGCCATTTGCACAAGGATCGCCATTTTTCGGCCTGCCAGTGCCCGAAGATGTGACCGTCACCGCCCAAATCGTCGCCCAACCTGATCCCACATTGTCCGACCGCGTGATCGCGCAATTGGCTGATGGCACGCCATTGGTCACACAAAAATCCCACGGACAGGGTCAGATCGTGCTGGTGCATGTGACGGCCAATGCGGAATGGTCCAACCTGCCCCTGTCCGGCCTGTTTGTGCAGATGCTGGAACGGCTCGCGGTTTCCACCCGTCCCGCTGCGCAATCAGCCGAGGATCTGGCAGGCACCAGCTGGTCTATCGAACGGGTGCTGACCGGTTTTGGCGATGTTGAACCTGCCGAAACGCGCCCCGGCGTGACCGGTGAACGGCTGGCATTGGGGCAACCGGATGCGGACCTGCCCCCCGGCATTTACGCAGGCGAAGATCGGCGGATTGCGGTGAACACCATATCCCACAACACCGATATCACCCCCGCAATTTGGCCAGATCACATTCGCGTCGAAGGATTGGGCGTGGTGCGGGAAACCCTGCTCAAAGGCTGGATGTTGATCGGGGCATTGGCGCTGTTGGCGCTGGATATTTTGGCCTCGCTCGCCTTATCGGGCAAATTGCGCGGGCCCCGTTTGCAAAGTGCAGCTGTGATTTTGGCGGCGCTGTCCTTGGCCCCTGATGCGCAGGCCCAAAGCGATGACATCGCCATTCGCGCCACATCAGAAGTGGTACTGGCCCATGTTCTGACCGGAAATTCCCGGATCGACGAAGCCGCCTCACGCGGGTTATTTGGCCTGTCTGATACGCTTTATCGCCGCACATCCGTAGAACCAGCCGCCCCAATCGGGGTGAATATCGAAACCGATGAGCTTAGCTTTTTCCCGTTGCTATACTGGCCGATATCACCTGATCAGGCCCTGCCATCCCGTGATGCCTATGCCAAGCTGAACCGGTATCTGCAAACTGGCGGCATGATCCTGTTTGACACACGCGACGCAAATATCGCCGGATTTGGCGGCGCCTCCCCAGAGGGGAGGCATCTACAGGCGATTGCCCGGTCGTTGGACATCCCCGCGCTTGAACCCATTCCCAGCGATCATGTCCTGACCCGGTCGTTTTACCTGTTACAGGATTTTCCCGGCCGCTATGCCAGCCGCGACGTCTGGGTCGAAGCAGCGCCCCCCGGTGCCACCCAGACCGAAGGCATGCCGTTTCGTGATCTGAACGATGGCGTCACCCCGATTGTCATTGGCGGCAATGACTGGGCTGCGGCCTGGGCCATCGACGAAACCGGCAATCGCATGTTTCCTGTGGGGCGCGGCATGGCCGGAGAACGCCAACGCGAAATCGCGCTGCGGTTTGGGGTTAATCTGGTGATGCATGTGCTGACCGGGAATTACAAATCGGATCAGGTCCATGTGCCTGACCTACTGGATAGGCTGGGCCAATGAATGCATCGATAATCCTAGCGCCTTTGGTGCCGATGCCCGTGATCTGGATTGCTGCGGGCCTGATGACCTGTGGTCTAGTCCTTGCCATTTGGCGGGGGTTGAATGGCTGGATCTTTCGGATGGTTGCCGCGCTGGTGCTGCTGGCCGGGATCGCCAATCCATCCGTCCAACGCGAAGACCGCATTGCCCTGTCCGACATCGTCATCGCGCTGGTCGACGACTCTGCCAGCCAGACCCTGTCTGACCGTGCAGAACAGACCGAAACAGCGTTGCGCAACCTGCAATCCGAAGTGACCCAGCGCCCGAATACCGAATTGCGCATCGTGCGCGTGCCGGATGCGGATGGCGACGGAGGAACACGGCTGATGACCGCCCTGGGCGAAGCCATCGCCGAAGAGCCAAGCGCCCGCATCGCCGGGATTGTTTTGCTCACGGATGGACGGGTCCATGACATGGATGCCGCCCCCAACCTGCCTGCCCCCATGCATGTTTTGCTATCGGGGCATGACACGGATTGGGACCGGCGTTTGATTGTGCAAAATGCGCCTGCCTTTGCCATTCTGGGCGAACCTGTGACCCTGACCCTGCGCATAGAGGACCAAGGCGCGGCCCCAACCGAAACCCAATTGGTCGATCTGTCCATTTCCATTGACGGCGCCCCACCGCTGGAATTTCAGATCCCCGTCAACGAAGATCTGGAACTGCCCGTCACCCTGCCCCATGGCGGGATGAATGTGTTGCAATTCCAAACCCCAACCGCCGAGGGCGAATTGACAGATCGAAACAACGCGGCGGTGGTTCAGATCAACGGTGTGCGCGATCGGCTGCGGGTGTTGTTGGTGTCGGGCGAACCTCATCCCGGCGAACGCACGTGGCGCAACCTGCTAAAATCGGACGCGTCGGTTGATCTGGTGCATTTCACCATTCTGCGTCCCCCCGAAAAACAAGACGGCGTGCCGGTGGATGAACTCAGTCTGATTGCCTTTCCGACCCGTGAATTGTTTCTCGAAAAGACCGATGAATTCGATCTGATCATCTTTGATCGCTACAAACGGCGTGGGATTTTACCGTCGTCCTATCTGGAAAACATCCGTGGTTACGTGGAACGCGGCGGTGCGGTTCTGATTGCAGCGGGACCAGATTTTGCAGGGGCTGACAGCCTGTTCAGGTCGCCTTTGGGCAATGTGTTGCCCGCCGGACCAACCGCGCGGATCATGGAACAGGGATTTACCCCGACGCTCACTGAATTGGGCCATCGCCACCCCGTCACATCCGGTCTGGACACGCTTTTGCCGATGGGCCCTGACGGGCAACCCGGTTGGGGGCGTTGGTTGCGCCAAGTCGAAGTTGTCGCCGCCCAAGATGCATCCGTTGTCATGAGTGGGATCGACGATTCCCCGCTATTGATCCTGAACCGCGTTGGCGAGGGCCGTGTGGCCTTGCTGGGATCAGACCATGTCTGGCTGTGGAATCGCGGGTATGAAGGCGGCGGGCCACAGCTGGAATTGCTGCGTCGCTTGGCCCATTGGATGATGAAAGAGCCCGAGCTGGAAGAAGAAACACTTTGGGCGGAACCCACCGGACAAAGCATGCGGATTATCCGCCGCACCTTGGCCGACACAGCCGAAGACATCATCGTGCAAAACCCGGATGGCAGCGAAACCAGCGTCGCGCTGCGTGAAACCAGCCCGGGCCGGTTTGAGGCGACCTATGATGGGCCAGAAATGGGGCTCTATCGGTTAGCGGATACGGATCAGAGCGCCGTGATCGCGCTTGGCCCAGCGGCACCACGTGAATTTGTGCAAACCATTGCAACCGGTGACGATCTGACCCCATTGGCAGACACGTTTCGCGGGGCCGTCGCACAGATGGATGACGGCAATCTGGATGTGCGCGCAATCCGCGAAGGACGCCCGGCATCGGGGCGGGGCTGGATCGGGATCATCCCGCGCGACGCCTATCGGTCGGCAGATATCACCGTGTTTCCGGCGCTGCCCTCTTGGGCGTTTCTGCTGTTATCTGCGTTGCTGGTGATCGGTGCGTGGCTCTACGAAGGGCGGCGGCGCTGATCAGCGCACCTGAACCGCCACCGTCGTTTCGTTCCAGCCATCCACGATGCACCGGGCGCGTATAAACACCTGATCCGGCAGATCGCTGATCGTCAGGGACCGGGTAAACGGCTGTTCGGCAACATGGGGATGCGCCAAAACCCGTGTGCCCAGAACGTTGCCATTCTCGTCTTCGATCCGCCAGCCATCAGCGTAGTGATCCCACCCCGTATCAGGATGGGCCAATGTCACCGCAACGGATGTTTCGGACACTTGGACATTTAGGATTTCCGGCGGATCAGCCGCCAGAGGGGATGCAATCAGTAAAGGTAATAATTTCCACATAGGCGGTGCTTAGCACGTAAAAATCACATTTGGGATCACGAAACTGTTAGGCGCTAGCGCAGGATGATCTGACGTGGGATCGAATTGAATTCCCGTGACCACAGCACCCAGAGGGTCACAGTGGTGGCGACAATCAATGCAGCGGGTCCCAGCAACCAGGCCAATGCCCCCAAAGCGAAATAAATGCCCCGCAAACCACGGTTAAAATTCACCGCCGCACGGATATTCAATTCGGCCGCTTGCTGCGCCATTACATCAACATTTGGGTCATCTGACTGTTCTGGTGTGGCGGCCATCAAAACCGAACAATAGCCAAACACGCGGTGCGACCAGACAAACCGCAAAAACGCGGATATCAGGAAATAGGCCACAACCAGCAATTTGACCTGCCAAACCAATGCTGGCGCCTCTTCTTGGGCCAATTCCAAGGCCAACCCCGATAGCGGTTCCGTGTTCCCGATCAATGCCAGAACCGCCCCTAAGGCCAACAAACTGGTAGAGGCAAAAAACGATGTTCCCTGCCGCAGATTCCCGAGGATTTGACTGTCAAAAATGCGGACTTCTCGGGTGGCAAAGGTGCGCATCCAATCGCGCCGATATTCCGCCATGATCATCGACACCGAAGGCCGACTTTTGGGGGGATGTTCAATCAGCACCCCAATCAAAACAGCCCCAATCAGCAAATAGCCCAGCGCCGCCCAATCCAGCCAGGATATCGTACCGATAATATCAGGAAGCGACGTGGGCATCAGAACGGCTTAAACACAACAACGATCAGGATCGCGATGGTGCCAAAAACGCTGACTTCGTTGAATATCCGCAAAAACAGATCGCTGTGGCTAAAAACACCACGGCGGGCGCGGATCACCAACCGCCCAGTAAAGGCGTAATGCGCGGCCAAGGCTGCGACAAAAGCCAATTTTAGCCAGATCCAAGCGGCAAAATTCCAATGCCATGCAAGGATCAAACCGGTGATGATCGCAATCACGCCCAGCCCGGCCGAAAACCGATAAAGCCGCACGGTCAAATCCCCGGCGGGGCCAAATTCACCGGATGCCGCAAATTCCCGTTTCCAGAAAATGATCGCCCGCGGCACCGAAAATATGCCGGTCATCCAGCCCATCACGGCCAGCAGGTGTATGACTTTTACCCAATCCATGCTTTTGACTGGCCAAAATCGCACCTGATTGCAAGCACTTGCCCCCCTGCGACAATAATTGTGTTGAATTTCGCATATGTTGGTAATAAAACTTTACCAATTATAGCCGTCAGGAGCAGCCCTATGCAAATGCCCGTCCCCTCTGCGTCGATCATAGACCGCAAGCAACAGATCGTGGCAAAGCTTCAGGCGGTGCTGCCCAACAGCCATGTGATCCACAAAGACACCGAAGTGCACGCCTATGAATGTGACGCGCTGACGGCCTATAAATGCCCGCCGCTTTGTGCGGTTCTGCCTACCACCACCCAAGAGGTCGCCGATGTGCTAAAGGTATGCCATGCCGAAGGCGTGCCGGTTGTGCCGCGCGGGGCAGGCACATCATTGGCAGGCGGCGCATTGCCCACCGCGGATTGCGTCATTTTGGGCGTGGCACGGATGAATGACGTGCTGGAAACCGATTATGACAACCGCATCATTCGCGTACAGACCGGGCGCACCAATCTCAGCGTGTCAGGCGCCGTCGAAGAAGAGGGATTTTTCTACGCGCCTGACCCGTCCAGCCAATTGGCCTGCGCCATTGCCGGCAATATCGCGATGAATTCAGGCGGGGCGCATTGCCTGAAATACGGCGTGACCACCAACAATCTGATGGGCGTGAAAATGGTCATGATGGACGGCACCATCGTTGATATTGGCGGCGGTCATCTGGATGCGGGCGGGCTTGATTTGCTGGGGTTGTTCTGCGGCTCTGAGGGGCAGCTGGGTATCGTCACCGAGGCCACCCTGCGCATTCTGCACAAACCCGAAGGCGCACGCCCCGCCTTGATCGGGTTTGACAGCAACGAAGTGGCCGGGGCCTGTGTCAGCGACATCATCAAAGCCGGGATTTTGCCCGTCGCCATCGAATTCATGGACCGCCCTTGTATTCGCGCAACCGAAGCCTTTGCCAAGGCGGGTTACCCCGATTGCGAAGCTTTGCTGATCGTTGAGGTCGAAGGATCAGAGGCCGAGATCGACGATCAACTGCGCCGGATCATCGACATCGCCAATCGCCACAATCCCGTTGAGCTGCGCCAAGCGCGTGACGCAGATCAGGCCGCCCGGATCTGGCTGGGCCGTAAATCTGCCTTTGGCGCGATGGGCCAGATCAATGACTACATGTGTCTGGATGGCACGATCCCTGTGTCCGAATTGCCATTTGTATTGCGCCGGATCAAAGAGTTAAGCCAAGAAATCGGTCTGGATGTGGGCAATGTTTTTCACGCGGGCGATGGCAATATGCATCCGCTGATCCTGTTTGACGCCAACAAGCCTGGCGATCTGGAATTGTGCGAAAAACTGGGCGCCGAAATCCTGAAACTCTGCGTCCAAGTGGGCGGGTGCCTAACAGGTGAACACGGCGTCGGGATCGAAAAACGCGATCTGATGAACACCCAATATCAGCCCGACGATCTGGATATCCAGATGGCCGTCAAAGACGTGTTTGACCCTAAATGGCTGCTAAATCCGGCCAAGGTGTTCCCGCTGGATTCCAGCCAATCCCGACGCGTTGCGGCGCAGTAATCTGCCGCTTCTCTTTCTTGTATCTTTCCAAAATGGACTGACATCATGCTGTTGCCTAACACCATAACCGACCTGGCCGATATGATCCAAAACGCGTCCGGCCCGTTGCACATTCGTGGTGGCGGAACCCGTGATATTGGCCGCCCGATGGATGGCACCGCCCTGTCCAGCGCGGATTTGAACGGCATTACTTTGTATGAACCCGGCGCGCTGACCTTGGTTGCGCAATCTGGCACGCCCGTCGCTAACATCGAAGCCGCTTTGGATCAGGAAAATCAGCGTTTGGCGTTTGAGCCGATGGACCACCGGGTGCTGCTGCGCTCAACCGGCACGCCCACAATCGGCGGCGTAGTTGCGGCCAATGTATCCGGCCCGCGCCGCATCGCGGTTGGCGCATGTCGCGATTTTGCACTGGGCGTGACGTTTGTGGATGGGGCGGGGCGCATCCTGAAAAACGGCGGGCGTGTGATGAAAAATGTCACCGGCTATGATCTGGTCAAACTGATGGCTGGGTCATGGGGCACGTTGGGAATGCTCAGCGATGTCAGCCTCAAAGTGTTGCCCAAACCTGAAACCAGCGCCACCTTGGTGTTGCGCGGATTGGATGTCGCGCAGGCGGTGGCCGCAATGTCACGCGCGCTGGGATCCCCCTATGAGGTGACGGGATGCGCGCATGATACACAGGCCGCGCAAACCTTTGTTCGGATCGAAGGATTTGAACAATCCGTCACCTATCGCGCCGGTGAATTGACCAAATTGCTCGCGCCTTTTGGGGATGTCGAAATCCAAGACGTGGACTGGACGCACATCCGGGACGTGTCTGTTTTTGCCGACCAGCCCGGGGATGTCTGGCGCATTTCGGCAAAACCCAGCGACGCACCGGACCTGATCAACAGGATGGGTGCGACCCAGACTTTGCTGGATTGGGGCGGCGGTTTGATTTGGGCCTTGGCCCCACATGGCGGTGATTTACGTGCAAAACTGGGGGCATTCGATGGACATGCCACGCTGATCCGCGCGGATGTTGAAACCCGACATTCTGTTGCGGGTTTTGCCCCGGAACCGGCCCCGCTACGCGCCCTGACCCAAGGGTTGCGCGCCCAATTTGACCCGCGCGGCATTCTGAACCCCGGCCTGATGGATTGATCTGATGCAAACCAACTTTACTCCAGAGCAACTGAACGATCCCGGTATTCAACGGGCCAATGACATCCTGCGGTCCTGCGTCCATTGCGGATTTTGCACTGCAACCTGCCCGACATATCAAATCCTTGGCGATGAATTAGACAGCCCCCGCGGCCGGATTTATCAGATCAAGGATATGCTGGAAAATGACCGCGACCCGGACCCTCAAACCGTGTTGCATGTGGATCGGTGCCTGTCCTGTCTGGCCTGCATGACCACCTGCCCGTCGGGCGTGCATTACATGCATCTGGTCGATCATGCCCGCGCCTATATCGAAAAACGCTATAAACGCCCGTTTTCTGACCGGGCCTTGCGGTGGATGTTGGCACGGATCCTCCCCTATCCCGGACGGTTCCGACTGGCCTTGCTGGGGGCGAAAATCGGGCGACCTTTTGCACGGTTCATGCCTGATCCCCGTCTGCGGGCGATGCTGGAAATGGCCCCCAAGGTGATCCCCCCGGTTAGCCGCAATGACGATCCCCAAAGCTTTGCCGCTGAAATCCCACGCAAAAAACGTGTTGCCTTGATGACGGGCTGTGCGCAAAAGGCGCTGAACACCGACATCAACGACGCGACAATCCGCCTGCTGACCCGGCTTGGATGCGACGTGGTCGTGGCCAAAGGCGCGGGCTGTTGTGGTGCGCTGACCCATCACATGGGCAAAGAGGATGAAAGCCACGCCACAGCGGCCAAAAACATCAGCGCCTGGCGCGATGAAATCAACGGCGCAGGGTTGGATGCGATTGTGATCAACACGTCCGGCTGCGGTACCACGGTTAAGGATTACGGGCATATGTTCCGCAATGATCCCTTGGCCAGCGACGCCGCCAAAGTCAGTGAAATCACCATGGATATCAGCGAGTTATTGATGCAATTGGACCTGCCCGAAGGCGCAGAAAAAGACATGGTTGTCGCCTATCATGCCGCCTGTTCCCTGCAACATGGCCAACAGATCAAAACCTATCCCAAAGATTTGCTGCGCCGCGCGGGATATACCGTCGTCGAACCTGCCGATTCCCACCTATGTTGTGGGTCCGCGGGGACCTATAATTTGATGCAGCCAGAGATTTCAAAACAGCTCAAAGCCAACAAAATCCGCAATATCGAGGCTAAAAAACCCGATGTGATCGCCGCGGGGAATATTGGCTGCATGATGCAAATCGGATCTGGAACGGACACGCCGATCCTGCACACAGTGGAATTGCTGGATTGGGCAACCGGTGGACCGATGCCCGCAGGACTCACTGCGCCGGGGAAACGCACTCCAGAGGTGCCCATCCTGCGCTAACTGCCCTAATCTGGCCCCAAAAGCCGGGTACAGGCAGGGTATGAAACGTCTTTTAGTGCTATTTTTCGGATTGTGGATCAGTGCGGCCCATGCGCAGGACGCAGCATTGGACGCGTTGCAAACCGCCGATGATGCACGCGGCTGGGAAGCTGTGGGTCGGCTAGAGCTTGATGGCAAAGGGTTTTGCACCGCTGCGCTGATTTCGGATCGCCAAATCGTGACGGCGGCCCATTGTCTGTTTGATCGCCAGACCGGGGCGCCCATTGATCTGTCGCGGATCGAATTTTTGGCCGGTTTGCGCAATGGTCGCGCGCTGGCCTATCGTGAAATTCGCCGCGTCGTGGTGCATCCTGATTATGTGTATCTGGACGACGCACCGGTGGCGTCGGTCGCCTATGACATGGCGCTGCTCGAACTCAGCCAACCCATTCGCAACACATCCATCGAACCTTTTCGCACGGCGACCCAAATGCCGATTGGGGCGCAGGTTGGCGTTGTGTCCTACGCGCTTGACCGCGCCGAGGCCCCTTCTTTGCAAGAGGTTTGTGCCGTTTTGGGGCGCCAATCCGGTGTGGTTGTCATGAGTTGCGACATTGATTTTGGCAGCTCTGGCGCACCGGTTTTTCTGATTTCAAACGGGATTGCCCAGATCGTCAGCATCATCACCTCAAAGGCAAATATCGGCGGGCGCAAGGTGTCGCTAGGGGCGGAAATCAGCGCGCCGTTGGATCAGCTGCGTTCTGAAATGGATGCAGGCCGTGGTGTGTTTCGCGACACGCCCCCCCACGGTATTCGCGTGCTTGAACCGGGCCAAACCAATGACACCGGCGCGCTGTTCATGACGCCGCCCCCGCGCCAATAGCCGGTTCAAATTTCTCAACGTCCCCTCTTGAACCGATAAAATTGCCCCCCAAATGTTAATCACAAGGCGCCAATCGGGCCTTGGATCACCGCCTGTCCCCAAGGGAAGGCACCCATATTTGTTATTGCTCAAGTAGAGGATGACCCATGCGAAATTTTGACCTAGCACCCCTGTATCGTGCGTCTGTCGGCTTTGATCAGATTGCTGACATGATGGATCGGGTTCTGACCACAGAAACCCAGACCAAAACCTATCCGCCCTATAACATTGAAAAAATCGACGAAGATGGCTGGCGTATTTCCATTGCTGTCGCTGGTTTTTCTGACGAAGATTTGGGCGTCGAAGTTAAAGAGAATTCACTGTTGGTGACAGGTCGCAAGGCCGACGAAACAACTGAACGCAGCTATTTGCACCGTGGCATTGCCAATCGCGCCTTTGAGCGCCGGTTCCATCTGGCCGACCACGTGCGTGTCGCCGGGGCCAGCCATGAAAACGGCATGCTGCATATCGATCTGATCCGCGAAGTGCCCGAAGCGCTGAAACCGCGCCAGATCGCCATCACCCGGACCGAAGCAACCCCCAAAGACGTGGTGGATGCCAAAGCCGTTAACTAACGACCTCTGACAACTCTCTCGTCAGATCGACCTCTGACATCACTCTGTCAGTTCCTCTGTTTGACGTCCCTCCCCGTTAAACAGATCCCTGACAACCCTCCCTGTCAGATGCGCGGGTCCCGTTTGGGGCTCGCGCTTTTTCGTGGGGCTAGTGCGCTTCGGCCCAGTTGGCACCGATCCCTGCATCCACCACCAGAGGCACATCCAGATGCACGGCCGGGCTGGCGGCATTTTCCATGATGTCCTTGGCCACTTTGATCAGATCATCAGCCGCGTCTTTGTCGACTTCAAACAGCAATTCATCATGCACCTGCAACAGCATCTTGGCGGGCAAATCGGCAATCGCATCGGGCATCCGAACCATGGCGCGGCGGATCACATCGGCGGCCGTGCCTTGAATGGGCGCGTTGATCGCGGCCCGTTTGGCAAACCCGGCATGTGGGCCCTTGGCGTTGATTTCCGGCGTGTTGATTTTGCGCCCAAACAGCGTTTCGACGCGCAGGTTTTCTTTGGCAAAGGCCACCGTGTCATCCATGTAGGTGCGGATGCCGGGGAACCGTTCGAAATAGCGGTCGATGAACCCCTGTGCCTCGGCGCGCGGGATACGAAGATTGCGCGCCAGACCGAACCCGGAAATCCCGTAAATCACGCCAAAGTTGATCGCCTTGGCCTGACGACGCACATCAGCGGTCATATCTTCGAGAGGGACATTGAACATTTCCGACGCGGTTTTGGCGTGAATATCCTGACCTTCGCGAAACGCCTGTTTCAGCGCGTCAATACCAGCCACATGGGCCAGAATGCGCAATTCGATCTGTGAATAATCTAGCGATACCAGCACGTTGCCCGGCTCTGCGATAAATGCTTCGCGAATGCGGCGGCCTTCTTCTGTGCGTACGGGAATGTTTTGCAGGTTCGGGTCCGTAGACGCCAAACGCCCGGTATTGGCCCCGGTTTGCACATACGACGTGTGCACCCGGCCCGTATCAGCATTGATATGATCCTGAAGCGCATCCGTATAGGTCGATTTCAGCTTGCTCAGTTGCCGCCAATCCAGAACTTTGCGGGGCAATTCATGTTCTGTCGCCAAATCCTCTAGGATGTCAGCGCCGGTTGCATAGGCCCCTGTTTTGCCTTTTTTTCCGCCGGGCAACGCCAGATCGTCAAACAGAATTTCACCCAGCTGTTTGGGCGATCCCACGTTAAACGGACGCCCCGCACCGGCGTGAATGTCTGCTTCTAGCTCGGCCATTTTCTGGGAAAACGCGTTGGACATGCGTGACAGCACATCGCGGTCCACTTTGATCCCATGCCGTTCCATTTGCGACAGAACCGGCACCAAAGGCCGTTCCAGCGTTTCATAAACCGTGGTGACCTGTTTTTGGTGCAGTTGCGGTTTGAACATTTGCCACAGACGCAGGGTAATGTCCGCATCTTCGGCGGCGTATTTCACCGCGTCGTCCACCGGCACCCGATCAAAGGTTTTGGCGGATTTTCCCGTGCCCAGCAGGGTTTTGATCGGGATCGGCTGGTGATCCAGATACCGTTCCGACAGCGCGTCCATCCCATGGTTATGCACGCCCGCATTCAACGCATAGGACATCAGCATCGTGTCATCGATACAGGTCACATTCACGCCATATCGGATCAGGATTTTGGCGTCATATTTCATGTTTTGCCCGATTTTCAGGATGCTATCATCCTCGAGCATGGGTTTGAGGATCGCGATGGCCTGTTCCAGCGGCATCTGCCCGTCGGCCAGCGCGTCACTGCCAAACAGATCATCCGCAGCTTCGGCGCGGTGGGTCAGCGGGATATAACAGGCATGGCCCGCCTCAACACATAGAGAAATCCCCACCAGATCAACGACCATGTCGTCCAACCCGGTGGTTTCCGTATCAAAGGCAACCCAGCCCCGTTCATAGGCCAGATCCACCCATTTTTGCAGCGCATCCGCGTCGCGTACACATTCATAGGCATCCGTATCAAACGGGATGGCATCTGGTGTGGCGACCGTTTCAACCGCAGGGGCATCAGCCACAACGGGGGCATCAACACCCAGTTTTTCAGCCATGCGTTTGGTCATCGTGCGGAATTCCATCTCCGCCAAGAACCCCAACAGAACCTCAGGCTCCGGGTCGCGCACTTCTAGATCTTCGATGGTGAAATCCAGCTTCATCTGTTCATCAAGCTGCACCAGACGTTTGGACAATTCGATCTGTTCACGGTGATCAATCAGGGTTTGCCGCCGCTTGGGCTGTTTGATTTCACCCGCGCGGTCCAGCAATTCCTCAAGCGAGCCGTATTCGTTGATCAGCAACGCTGCGGTTTTGATACCGATTCCGGGCGCGCCGGGCACGTTATCCACGCTATCACCTGCCAGCGCCTGCACATCGACCACACGATCCGGGCCCACGCCGAATTTTTCATGCACACCGTCCACGTCGATCAATTTGTTCTTCATCGCGTCGAACATATCAACGCCGCCACCGACCAATTGCATCAGGTCTTTGTCCGAACTCAGGATCGTGCAGCGACCACCAGCTTCGCGGGCTTGCACAGCCAAAGTGGCGATGATGTCATCCGCTTCATAGCCCTCAACTTCGTGGCAGGCGATGTTGAACGCACGGGTCGCATCACGGGTCAGGGGGAATTGCGGGCGCAGATCCTCTGGGGCGGGGGGACGGTTGGCTTTGTACAGATCATACATGTCATTCCGGAAGGATTTTCCAGAATGATCAAAGATTACAGCGACATGCGTCGGCGCATCCGCGCCAGTATTGCCATCCACATAGCGCTGCAACATGTTGCAAAACCCGCTGACCGCACCCACCGGCAGCCCATCCGATTTGCGCGTCAGGGGCGGCAGCGCGTGGTAAGCCCGAAAAATAAACGCCGATCCATCAATCAGATGCAGATGACACCCTTTGCCAAATTGCTCGCTCATTTTCACTCTCCCAGATGCGTTGCATGTCTTGTGCCACGAATGGTTCAGATGGGCTAGGGCAAGGTCCACGTGAAGGGCGTCCAAATGCCGACCGGCACGCCAATTTCATCCAGAACATCCCCCACCCAAACATTACATGTCCGCCACAGGTTGAAACGCCCAGCGGCGGCAAAGAAACGATCATGCTGATGGAAACCGGGCCAGGTTGCGCCCTGACGACCCTCAGCCACCTGATCCAGATCGGACCTAATGCGGTCCAACAGCCGATCCAGTTGGTCCTGCGTGATCGGGATTTGGGTAAGTGTGCCGTTTGGTATGGGCCCCGAAACAGTGATCCGCAAAACCGCGCTGTCCCCGGTCACGGCGCGCCAAACAGCGCTGGGTTTCACATCCGCATAGGTGCCCGCGCTGGTGTAAAACGCCTCTGATCCCCAACCGACCAGAACCCAATCCGCATTGGGATGCGATATTGGCACGCCTGCACGGTCCGCAAATGTAAAAAACGCCCGGGTTTGGGCGTTTGATGGGATGGCGATGTCGGTGTGGATCGCGCCTTTGATCAGGACGATTTCATAGGCCGGGTCGATTGCCACGGGTGCTTCACCGGCGCGGATCAAACCGCCCACTGTGCCTGCGATCAAAAACAGCGCAATCGGGCCAAACAGCCCAACCAACGCCCAGATCAGTCCCCGCTTAAGCGTTGACCTGATCCTTCATGGTTTCATGTATCATTTTGCAATCGCAATAGGGGCATTCCACCCAGCCATGTTCCGTCGGGATCTGCAACCAAACGCGCGGATGCCCCAACGCGCCTTCACCCCCATCACAGGCAACACGCCATTGGCTGACAATCTTGGTCTCTGGGGCAGGTGTGGTCATGGTTGAACCTATTCAATTTGAGTTGGCCGCATATTAGCAATCCGCAGCCCGCAAACAAGTGCAAACGCTGCGATATATACGCTCAGCTTTGAGGGAGCATCGCGCCCAATTGTTTGCCGCCAATCAGATGCAGGTGGAAATGCGGCACATCCTGAACGCCGTGGGTGCGCGTGTTGGCAACGGACCGGAATCCCTGGCTCAGGTTTTCAACCTCACAAACACGGGCCACGGCGGCAAAAAATCCGACCTGTTCCTCTGGGCTGGCGTCACGTGCGAAATGATCGATGCTGACATAGGGGCCTTTGGGGATCACCAGAACATGCACCGGCGCGCCGGGATTTATGTCGCGAAATGCCAGCGCGTGATCGTTTTCAAACACCGTTTGATTGGGGATTTCGCCGCGCAGGATTTTGGCGAAAATATTGTTTGTATCGTAGTCAAAATCCATGATTTTCCTCTAATCCACAAAGAGATACGGCGTTTCAGCAATCTGTTTGGCCACATCATGACCCACGGTCAGAAATTCAGCAATCGGTTCGGCGTTTTCATCCGCAGTGTGATCCTGCCGCAGGCGCGTGTGGTTCACAAACCCCGAATCCCTCAAACGATCGCTTTCATAGACCACGTCATAACGGATCGTGGGCAGCAATTGCCGCAGCGTATCTTCGGACGTTTGTTCGCCGGCCAATCCAACCCGTTTGGCATGGCCAACCAGATAGTCATCCGTAAATTCGCAATCGATTTCCAGCAGCCGCGTGGTCGAGCGATCCGAATAGAAATCCTGCAACAGATCAATGCTGGCCGTGTCCAGACAGATGATCAGCCGATCCGTGTCATAGTAATCATACAGCATCCGCATCAACGCACGCCGGTGACGGGTGCGTTTTTCAAGCGTGCTTTGGATGCCGCCCAGATCGGGCAACGGCGTGTCTTCTTCGTTGAACAGATAATCGATGGCGGGAATGTTGGTGTGATGTTTGATCGACCCAACCAGCCGTTTGGCCACGTGCCATTTTTTGCACGCCACAACCATCAATTCGCGATCCCGGCCCAGTGACGCCTCTGTTTCCCAGAACCGCGTTGCAAAACGCCGACCAATGCGGCCCCGCCCGGTCAGGAATTTATGCAGACTGCGCCCTTCGTTTGAGATTTTGAAATCGTCACGTTCAGACGCATACAATACCCCCAACCGTTTCTTTAGTTCTTTGGCTTCTGGGCTGATTTTGCGGGCAAACAGGAAATCCTGTGAAAGCAGTAATTCATAGTGATCATTGTAGAAATTGATCGGCATCCCGTAATCGGAAAACGTCAAAAATGTCAGGGTGCGGGTGCGGATTTCGGGTTCGGGCACCAGATGGCGCACAAGGGTTTGAAAAAACGTTTCATCCGGAATCCACGTTGTGCGGAAAAACCGCATCACGTCTTTGCGTTGTTTGGTAAAATCCAAAATCCATTCAATGGTGCGCCGTCGCAGACACCACCATTGGCTGCCGATTTGCACCTGAATATCAGCCGGAATGTCACGGGTCAGACCCAGTTTTTCCTGCCACTTAAACGATTGATAAAACCGCCAAGGCTGGGTGCGTTCGTTGAAGAAATGGCGATAAATCAGCCGCTCTTCCTTCATCCCGGTTTTGATCCAATCGCTTTCAAAGTAATCAAAACTTTCGATGTAATCCACGTCTTCGGCATCCAGAAAATCATGGGCATAGCGCGCAGATTTCACCGCCATGCAATCCCCCGACACCATGTAGAAATGGGTCGCACGTGGGAAGGCTTCGACCGCGGCCTCAACCGCATAAAGCGTGGCCTGAACCAGGCTCCATTCCCCCCAGCCGCATTTGATCCGTTTGCGCGCAAAGGTCACATTCGGATTGTCGGCCAAAGCATCCTGAATTTTCTGAAACGCCGCCTTGGGCGCACGTGCATCAAAATGAATCGACATGCAATCGCCCACAGCCGTCAATTGACGCGCTTGTTGGATGATCGCATCCGGATCCTTGTGACACAGCAGAATGAAGGCGATTTTTGCCATTTTGGAAACCTTAAAGCCTCAGCGTGAGGATTGTTTACGCTTGATACCTTGAACAGACGTTGAATAAACAGGGTTTGTTTGTATTTTTGTGCATAATTGGCAAACGGTTGCCCTGAAACAAGGGACAGAGCCGTCACAGTGATGTGCATTTTGGATTGGAAGGGCAGAGTATGGGTTTTCCCGGAACGTGGATGACAGAGAGCGAAAGCATGGTGTACCGGGTGGTGCCCAAATGCGCGTGCTCGACCATTGGCCAGATCATGTATTATTCCGACCAAGGCGAATTCTTTGATGGCGACATCCATGACGCCACGGGAAACATGCATAAATGGTCGATGGAAAGCAGCCAACAGGCGATCACCGACAACGCCCAGTCCCACAAAAGCTATGCCTTCACCTGCGTGCGCAATCCCTATACGCGCATCCTGTCGTCGTTCTTTGACAAAATCTGCGGCATTCAGCGCAATGGCCGCCGGTATCGGGGCAATCTGGTGCCGCTTTTGATCCAGAAATACGGGATCGAGGTGGGCGATCCGGATACGGGATTTGAATTTGACCAAATCCAAAGTTTCCGCCGGTTTTTACTGTTTGCGCGTGACACCATCCGTTGGCGCCGCCCGATGGAGCCTGACATCCATTGGTCCGCCATGTCCGGGCATGTGTCCACGTTCATCGTCAATGGCGGGCGCTACGATAATATTTTCTGGACTGAATCGTTCAACGACGGGATGCAATCCGTGCTGGACGCCATCGAAACTCCGCATCAGGTCGATCTGGCCGCGATCCCACGTTTCAACGAAAGCGAAGGCCACGGCCCCAAACGGGCCCATCCGGTTGAGGATTATTTCGACGATCTGTCGATGCATCTGGTCTATGAAATCTACAAACGTGATTTCAACCTGTTCAAATATGACTTTGAAAACCCAGGGAATAAAATGCCCATCGGCGAAATTGACCTGGACGAAGTCCACGCCAAACTGGGCGAATAAGGCCGGGTTTCATTATGCGTAGTTTCGACGCCATTTTTGATATCGCAGCGGATCGCAAAGGCGGCGCTGCGATATTAGAAACCCTGTTAGAACGGCCAAAACCGCAGGCGGATATTCGACAAATCCCCGATGATCGTTGGCTGGCGGCGATGGCGCGCGGGGTGTTTCAGGCTGGGTTTAGCTGGAAAGTGATCGACGCCAAATGGCCCGGTTTTGAAACCGCATTTCAGGGGTTTGACCCTGCCCCGGTCGCGTTTTACCACGACGAAGATATCGACCGCCTGATATCAGACAAAGGCATTGTGCGTCACGGCCCGAAAATTCAGTCGGTGATCGAAAACGCGCGGTTTGTGATGGATATCGCCAATGAACACGGATCGTTTGGCGCGTTTGTTGCCGAATGGCCAGACGATGATTTTGTCGGTCTGACGGGCGTGTTGAAAAAACGTGGATCGCGGCTGGGCGGCAATACCGGCCCTTATATGTTGCGATCCATGGGCGTCGACAGTTTCATCCTGTCGCGTGATGTGGTTGGGCGGCTGGTTGCCGAAGGCGTGATCGACAAAACGCCCACATCCCAAAAAGCGCTGAAAGCCACCCAAGCGGCATTCAACACATGGCGATCCCAATCAGGCCGAAGCCTGACCGAAATCAGCCGTGTTTTAGCGATGAGCCTGTAGGTTTACGCAGAAACCAAGCTAAGATCGCGCAGCATTGCCAACAGGTTACGATCCGCGCGTGGGCCCATGTGACGGATCACTTCGCCAGCGACGGCACAGCCCATTTCACCGCAGGTCCGCATATCCGCCCCAGTGGCCAAACCATATAGGAACCCGGCGGCGAACCCGTCGCCCGCGCCGGTTGCATCAACGGGCACAATCCGTTCAACCGGGACGTCATCGCGATTGCCATCTGCCACGATTGTCACGCCTTCGCCGGACCGTGTGCAGGCCACCAACGAACAGATCGCGGCGGTTTTGGCCAGCGCGTCTTCTAGGTCGTCGGTTTCGAACAATGACCGGATTTCGGCTTCGTTGCCGATCACGTAATCCAGTTCGTTTTCGATCAAGCTCAGGAAATCGGCGCGGTGACGTTCAACGCAGAACGGATCAGAAATGGCGATCCCGGCCTTGCCACCGGCGGCGCGACAGGCGCGCGCCATGGTGATGAACGCCTCTTTGCCTTTGTCTTTGTCGAACAGATACCCTTCGAGGAAAACGATTTCCGCGTTGCCGGCCACGTCTGCATCCACATCCTGAGGGCCAAGTTCGGCAGAAATGCCCAAATAGGTGTTCATCGACCGTTCACCGTCGGGGGACACAAAAATCATCGACCGCGACGTGGGCAGCGCGCCGTTTGGCACAGGCGCGTTGATGAATTTGGTGCCATCGGCCTCCATCGCTTGGGCATAAAACTGACCCAACGCATCATCGCTAACACGGCCGACAAACCCGGTGCGCAGCCCCAGATTACCGATCCCGGCCAATGTGTTGGCCACAGACCCACCCGCGGCTTGTTTGCGGTTTTCCATCGCCCCATAAAGCACCTCTGCGCGGTCCCTTTCGACCAGCTGCATGATGCCTTTTTCGATGCCCATTAGATCCAAGAAGCTGTCATCGGCCGTGGTCAACACGTCCACAACGGCATTGCCGATGCCAACGATTTGGTAGGTTTTAGTCATGGGTTTTGTCCTCAAATTGACAGAGATCGCGGATGATGCAGGCCCCACATTTGGGTTTGCGCGCGACACAGATATAGCGGCCATGCAGGATCAGCCAATGATGTGCATGGTGTTGAAAATCAACGGGAATGTTGTCTTCTATGGCGCGTTCGACCGCGTCCACGTTTTTCCCCGGACAGATGCCAGACCGGTTGCCAACACGGAAAATATGGGTGTCCACGGCTTGGGCTGGATGCCCCCACCACATGTTCAACACCACATTGGCCGTTTTACGACCAACCCCGGGCAGCCCCACCAGCGCGTTGCGTGAATTGGGCACTTGGGATCCGTATTGATCCACCAGAATCTGGCTCATTTTGATGACGTTTTTGGCCTTTTGACGGAACAACCCAATGGTTTTGATATGTTCGATCAGGCCGTCTTCGCCCAGTTCCAGCATTTTTTCCGGCGTATCGGCGATTTTGAACAACGCTTCGGTGGCTTTGTTCACGCCCACATCGGTGGCTTGCGCGGACAGCGCAACCGCGACCACCAGCGTATAAGCGTTCGTGTGGTTCAACTCTCCTTCGGGCTCTGCCTCGGAGGATTGGAAACGCGTAAACACGTCGCGCAGGGTGTTATAGTCCATCTGTTTGATCATGGCGCCTGCTATGCATTGTTCGCCACGATTGGGCAAGATCGCTCAGAAATCGGCGACATACTGCTTTGTAAAGGCCACATATCCCGGTTCCGTGTGGATCAGGTGATCTTTGGTCAGCACATGCAGCTGCGGTAACAGGTAAAACGGCACGTTGGGGAACACGTGATGTTCGACGTGATAGGGCATATTCCACGCGACAAACCGGATGATCCGATTGGTATATGTGGTGCGGGTATTGTCGAACATATTGGCCAATTGTGGGCACCGCCCGTGTTCAGCCAACAGGTACAGCCGCAACGCAGGTTGCGCGATCAGCGCGGGCAAAATCCACACCCAAAACAGCAGGGTCGTAAACGCAAAGCTAAGTGCGGCCAGCGCGTAAAGCCCCAGCATGATCCGCGCCTCTTTGGTGATGCGACCTGCGGCACGGGGTGGCAAATACGGCCCAGATGCACGCCCGAGCGCATTGATCACAATCTGTTTGATCTGACTGATCCACACCGGAATGCCCGACACATGCATGATCCAACGCGCCCACGTATTCGGTTTGTCACCCGCTTCGCCATGGCCCAGTTCGGGGTCTTTGCCGGGGATATTGGTATGGCGATGATGGGCCAGATGGAAATAGCGGAACCATTCAAACGGCAATAGGATCATCACCCCGCAACACCGCCCGACCCATTCGTTTAACACCTCATTGGCAAAGGGTGTTTTGTGGGTCGCTTCGTGTTCCAAGGTGAACAGAAACACGATCAACACGCCTTGGACCGGCAGCAACAGCCCCCAGAACGGGGCCTGCAACGCGATATAGAGACTAAACAGACTGATCAGCCCGACATGACCGGCCAAATGCACCATCCCCGCCCGATCAGATTTTTCCACCAGACGTCGTGCGACATCCGGGTCCAATGATTTCAAAAACGCTTTGTGATCCATTTCGAAACGCTATCACGTCATTTTCGGGCCACGCCAGATCAGAAATTTAACAATGCGCAAATTTCGGGTCGCTTCGATTGTGTGAACCCCTATTTTGGTCCCATGGAAAATGTCAGCGAATACCACTTTCATGTGATGCGGCGCGCCATCGATCTGATTGATGCCGCCGAAGCCCCCCTGTCGCTTGAACATCTGGCGGCCCAGATGAACATGTCACCGGCCCATTTTCAGCGCCTGTTTAGCGCCTGGGTCGGCGTGTCTCCGAAACGGTTTCAGCAATATCTGACGCTGGGCCATGCCAAATCATTGCTGCGGGACCGATTCACGACACTGGAAACGTCCAACGCATTGGGATTGTCCGGCTCAGGCCGCCTGCATGATCTGTTTGTCCGCTGGGAAGCCATGAGCCCCGGCGAATATGCCCGCAACGGCGCAGGCCAGACCATCCGCTGGGGCTGGTTTGACAGTCCGTTTGGGCAAAGCTTGGTCATGGGCACCTCAAAGGGCGTCTGCGGCATCGGCTTTGCATCCGAAGCGGGCGAAGAGGCGACCATGCTGGACCTGACGTCGCGTTGGCCCAACGCCCAATTTGTCGAAGACCCCGACATGCTGCGCCCGTGGGTTTTGTCGGCCTATGGCGCGCGCCCCACCAATGAACCTACCCCGCTTTATCTGATCGGCAGCCCCCTACAGATCAAAGTCTGGGAAGCGTTGCTGCAAATCCCGTCCGGCAACGTGACCACCTATAGCGAAATTGCCGGCCATATCGGCAAACCCCGCGCCGTGCGGGCGGTGGGGACGGCTGTTGGGCGCAATCCGATTTCGTGGTTGATCCCCTGCCACCGCGCGGTGCGCAAATCTGGCGGGTTGGGGGGCTATCACTGGGGGCTGCCGGTGAAACGCGCCTTGCTGGCGCGCGAAACCGCCCAATCTGATTCATTGGACCCGACCGGGTAAATCGGCGGATTTCTGCGGTTTTCCGCTGATTATCAGAGTGATATTGGATAACAGCGCGTTCCGACCGATATGATTGGAGCAAGCGCCTAATGCGCGTCACAATTTTGGAAAGACCCATGATGATTATTCGCAAACCGATGATCCTTGCCGCTGTATCCGCCTTGGCATTGACCGCCTGTAACGGCGTAGAAGACCTGCGTGACCCCAACAACCCCAACCGCAACACCCAAACCGGCGCTTTGGTTGGCGCAGGTATCGGTGCGCTGGTGGGCGTGGCTGCGGGTGATGACGCCGAAGAACGCCGTCGCGGTGCCGTGATTGGCGCTGCACTGGGCGCGGGCCTGGGGGCCATTGGTGGCGCTGAACTGGACCGCCAAGAGGCTGATCTGCGCGCGCAAATGGGGTCAAACGTCGATATCCGCAACACAGGCCAGGAACTGATCGTGACCCTGCCGCAGGACATCCTGTTTGCAACCGACAGCGCAACGCTGACTGGCGGGCTGCAATCTGACCTGCGCACGCTGTCCTCTAGCCTGAACAACTATCCCAACACCACCGTCAACGTGATCGGCCATACCGATAATGTTGGCGATGCAAATTATAACCAAAGCCTGTCCCAGCGGCGCGCCCAAGCCGTGACCTCTGTGCTGATCAGCTCTGGTGTGTCAGCGGCCCGTATCCGGTCCTTTGGCCGCGGCGAAGATGCCCCTGTGGCGTCCAACCTGACGGTTGAGGGCCGTCAACAAAACCGCCGTGTGGAAATCATCATCACACCGAACTAAGCTGCTGTGTTAGCAGGTTCAAAGGCCGCCAGCACCCGCTTGGCGGCCTTTTTGCAGAACATGCGCATGTTTGACGTGCAGGTGCACCGTTTATGGGCCGCATCACGCGATACCGCCCCAAAGTCAGGCATTTCTGCCCTAGACCGGATATTGAACATGCCCCGCCTTTATGCTTGCAATGCGAACGTTGCAGGCATTGCAAAACACAGTTTTCAAGTTCAACGATTTTGTTGCACACGAAAGGGTCAGGCAGATGAAGTTTGAGATCGACGTTATAGGCCACAGCCTGACCGATGGCGAAATTACCGCCTTTGAGGCAGGTGCTAAGGTACGTCTCCCACCTCAGTACAGAGGTTTCCTAAAGGGTAAGAACGGCTTCTTGCCTTTGCAAATGATTTGTCCAGATACGGGATTTGACGCGGACTTGTCCGTGTTCTTTCCGTTATTTTCGATGAACAAGCGCACCACAGTCAACACCGTAGAATGCGTAAATGACCTGATTTGGTTTGCTATTGATAGCGGTGGTGGTCGGTATGGCTTGGCTCATACAGGGCGGAACTTTGGAAAAGTATTCTGGTTCGACCTTCCCCATAGTGACATTGAGCAACCCATGTCTTCAGATTGTGAAATTGTTGCTGACACCTTTAATGCTTTCATTGAGAGTCTGATCCCAATGGTTGATTAGGTTCTGGCGCGTTGCGGCATACCTTGCATCCCGCGCAAATGTCCGTTTTTCACTTTGACCCGTTTGCGCCACAACACTCAAAGCCTCCCGACGTTCAACTCTTTTTCGCATTCACAGCTTGCGGCATATTCTGTCCGGTCATATGATTTGACCAATTCAAACGTGGATCATCATGCCCTTTCAGCCCGTCCAGCCCGAAAAACTATCAAACTCTGTGGTGCGTCAGATCGAATTGCTGATCCTGCGCGGCATTTTGCGTCCGGGCGAACGGTTGCCATCGGAACGCGAACTTAGCGAACGAATGCATGTATCACGACCGTCATTGCGCGAAGCCTTGGCAGAATTGCAGGAACGCGGCCTGCTGACATCGCGGGCAGGTGCGGGTGTTTATGTGGCAGATGTGCTGGGATCGGCGTTTTCTGATGCGCTGGTACAGCTGTTTTCATCCCATGACGAAGCAGTGTTTGACTACATCGCCTTTCGCCGCGACATGGAAGGCCTGGCCGCAGAACGCGCCGCCCAATATGGGTCCGCGACCGATCTGAAAGTCATCGACACGATTTTTAACAAAATGGAAGCCGCCCATTCCAAACGAAACCCTGCCGAAGAGGCCGGACTGGACGCGGATTTTCATCTGTCGATCATCGAAGCCAGCCACAATGTGGTGATGCTGCATATGATGCGATCCATGTATCAGCTGCTGCGCGAAGGCGTGTTCTATAATCGCCGTATCATGTTTCAACAGCGCGCCACGCGCGGCACATTGCTGGAACAACACCGGGCCATCAATGATGCGCTACAAGGGCGGGATGCCGTAGGGGCCCGCAATGCGGTTGAGGCGCACCTGAATTTCGTCGATCAATGCCTGACAGATAAACAAAAATCTGACCGCAACGAAGCCGTCGCTCAACAGCGGTTTGACCACGAATCCTCTCGTTAACCTGATATTTTTTCGTCAAATCCCGTGAATGCGTTATACTGGGCCCATTCACAGGAGGCAGCGATGAAGAATTTTGTAGCCGCGATTTTATTGTTTTTTTCGTCAATCGGAACTGCGCAAGCGCAAGACGTCTATCAGACGCCGGTCGGGATTTTATGCCTAGAAGGATGGATTACCGACGCGACCAATGCGTTAAACCGGTACAATGGCAATGACACGTTTAACGCCAGCAAACCCTATCGGGTGAACCGATTTGGGTTCATTATGCCCGCAAATGGCCGGTCCAATTTTGACCCGGACAATTGGGCGACCTTTGGCGCCAACCGCAATCAGTATATGTGGACGGCGTTATACACATCCGAGGCACAATATCCGATCTGGGATAAACCTGCCTATAACGCTGCGCGTGTGCCGGGGCTGCGGAATTATGTGCGGGCCTGTGTTGCTGCGCAGGGCGTCACGCCAACACCCGCGCCTGTGACACCTGCCACACCAACACCGCCACCCGTGCCAGCCACGCCCATCCCAGCCCCACCTGCGCCAGTTCCAGCGCCAGTACCAGCACCCGGCCTGACCACACAGGCGGATTGCCCGCCCACATGGGTGCCCATTGGCAGCTATCCAGGTGTATTGCTGGGCTGTAACTGTACCGCCGCACTGATCAACCAAGGCACTCAGGTCTGGGGATCGGGCCCTTATACCTATGATAGCAATCTATGCCGCGCGGCGGTTCATTCTGGGGCGATCCCGGCCACAGGCGGCATGATTTGGGCCACCACGGGCGGCGCGCAGCAATCTTATGTCGGCACCACCCGCAATGGCGTGACCACCAATGATTATGGTCCCTACCCAACAACCGGGATCATCCTGAACAGGCCCAATGCGCAGATCCGCCCAATCGCCCTGCCGGCCTGTCCCGGCAGCATGACCAACCAAGCAGGCCCGCTGACATGTCACTGTGCCCCTTCCCGGTTTGGCACCAGCGGTATTTGGGGCACGGGCACCTATACCTATGACAGCAACCTTTGCACGGCTGCGTTGCATGCGGGTGTTGTGGGGGATGCGGGCGGTCCGGTTTCCGTTCGCCCCATCCCAGATGCCGGATCGTATACCGGGTCTATCCGCAATGGGGTCACATCCGCGGATTACGGCGCATGGCAAGGCGCGTTTGTGTTTGAATAAATACAAAACAAAAAACCCGGCACATCTGCGCCGGGTTTTTTATCAGATTGGGTTGCCCCAGATCATATTTGCTTAGTGCAGCTTTTCGCCAACAACGTTGATCGCTTCGTCGATCAGTTCACCGCCGGATTTGGCAGTCATCTGTGACGCGATCACGTCTTGGGCAGCACCGACAGCCACGGTAATGGCTTGGTCACGCACATCTTTGATTGCACCGGCTTGCGCGCTGGCAATCTGTTCTTGTGCTGCGGCCAAACGGCGTGTCAGCGATGTTTGCATGTCCACTTTCGCCTGTTCAGCGGCCAATGTGGCCTCTTCTTTGGCGTGGGCAATGATGCGTTCCGCTTGTTCCTGAACCTCTTTCTGTTTGCGCTCATAGGACGCCAACAGAGTTTGAGCTTCTTCGCGCAGCGATTTGGCTTCTTCCAGCTCGGATTTGATGCCTTCGGCACGGTCATCCAATGCTTTGCCGATCATGCCGGGCACTTTGAAGTAGAAAAGCACGCCGATGAACAGCAGGAAGCCAAGCAACACAACAAAGTCGGTGTTTTTCAGCGAAAAGAACGGACCAGAGGCAGCAAAAGCAGGGCTAGCAGCAACAGTCAGGGTCAGAGCGAGAAGTTTTTTCATGTCTTACCCTTTCATCCGTTCAGCGATGGCAGCCGTGATGGCTTTCTCATCGGCTTTGCCGCCAAGAACAGAAACCAGTTCAGCAGCCGTAGCCCCTGCAACTTCGCGCACACCATCAACGGCACCGGCACGAATTTCTGCAATCGCAGCTTCGCTTTCGGCGGTTTTGGCGGCAATTTCTGCATCCGCTTTGGCCAGCTCGACATCCAGCTCGGCTTGGATTTCTGCTTTCGCTTCTTCCACAATCCGGTGGGCTTCGGCGCGGGCATCAACCAGCGCTTTGTCATAAGCCGCTTCAGCGTCTTGCGCCTTGAGCTTCAGCTCTTCGGCAGCAGCAATATCATTCGTAATTGTGCCCTGACGTTCCGCCAGCACGGACCCGATGCGCGGCAGCGCAATCTTGGTCAGCACGAGGTAGATCACAACAAGTGTAATCACGAGCCAGAAAATCTGGTTACCCCAAGTCGAAAAGTCCAACTGAGGCATGCCCGGCGCCGATGCGGCGTGGTCCAAACCCTCAGCGGCGTGACCCGCGGTTTCTTGCGTTTCAGTCGCCATAACGTCCTCCTAGGAACTTTCCGGTTACAACGGGAGGATCAGCATTCTGATCCCCCCGCGCGTAAGGATGGTGTTCCGTAGGCTTAGACGGCGAACATCAGCAGCAGAGCGACGAGGAACGAGAAGATCCCCAGGGCTTCTGCAAACGCGATGCCGATGAACAGAGTAGCAGTCTGCGACGCAGCTGCGGATGGGTTGCGCAGAGCGCCAGCCAAGAAGTTGCCAGCAACGTTACCAACACCGATAGCGGCAGCGCCGGAACCGATTGCAGCCAAGCCAGCGCCGATGTGTGCGAGTTCGCCTTCCATGAGTATTCTCCTTACGATTGGAAGTTTAGATAAGTTATCAGACCGTCGCCCGGAATTAGTGACCGGGGTGCAGTGCATCCTTTAGGTAAACACAGGTCAGAATTGTGAACACGTAGGCCTGAATAAAGGCCACGAGGATTTCCAGACCGTACATTGCGGTGATGGCAACCACAGACACGGGGCTAATCACGGTGATGGCAGCGAAACCTGCGAACACTTTGATCACCGCGTGACCGGCCATAACGTTACCAGCAAGACGGATGGAATGGCTGACGGGACGTACAAAGTACGAAATCAGCTCGATGATAGCGAGGATCGGGCGCAACGCCATTGGCGCGCTGGACACCCAGAACAGACCCAGGAATTTGGTGCCGTTTTTAGCGAAACCGTAGATGGTCACGGTCAGGAACACCAACATGGCCAGAACAACCGTCACCGCAAAGTGGGACGTGGTGGTAAAGGACATTGGGATCAGGCCAAGGAAGTTGGCGAAAACGATGAACATGAACAAAGTCATGACATATGGGAAGAAACCAACCGCGTCTTTGCCGGCGACATCTTCGACCATTTTATAAACAAAGCCGTAGGCCATTTCGGCGATCGACTGAATGCGTGTTGGGACGATGGCGCGGCCTTTGGTGCCCAGAACCATCAACAAAACGATCGCAACAACGGTCAGCGCCATCCACAATGTCGCATTTGTCGGCGTGTACCAGGAAATGGCACCGTCACCGAACAACGACTTAATGTTGAACTGATCCATTGGGTGAAATACCAGACCGCCTGTTTCTTCTGCGCCGTGTGTTTCAGTCGCCATCGTTCGCTTCCCCGTCTTTGTCGGCCTGCTCGGCCAACTGTCTTTCCTGTATCTCTTTGGCCGATCGCATCATGACGTTAACGCCAGCCGCGAGGCCAAAGAATATGAACAACACCATCAACCAAGGCGTCGTGCCCAACAGCACATCCAGCCCGTATCCAATGCCAAAGCCGATCCCAAGACCCGCTACAAGCTCGATCACCATGCGCCATGCCAGATTGGCCTGCGAATAATGCTCTTCCGAATGGTGCTTGGATTGATCCGGACCCTTGGCCTCTGCGATCTTGCGTTCAAGATCTTTTAGCCGCTCGGCATTGCTGCGATTTTCTGGGTCGGACAAGCGCAAGGCTCCCCTATTCGTGTTGGTGATGGAGTAGGCGGCGGGGGGCACAGAGTCAAGACACTCGATCAGATTGCTATGCGCCTGTAATTTAACGAAAAAAAACACCTGCGCCAGAGTGACACAAGCCAATATTGTGCCCATTCACCCCCATTTGGATATTCAACCATTTGGTTGAGAGTTGCGAAACCACCCAATAAGCCGCCCGTCGATGAACAACATCCCGAAGAATATCACCGCCATGCCCGCATATTGAACGGGCGCCAGCTCTTCTGCCAAAACCAACACCCCCAACAGCACAGAGGAAACCGGCGCAATAAAGGTGATCGTCGATGCCGTGGTCGCACCCACACGCGGGATCAGCCAGAACAACAGGATGAACGCCGCCGAGGTCAGCAAAAACCCGATAACCATCAGGCTGGCCCATGTCTCGGATTGGGTGATCACTGGCAGGCCTTCGACCAACAAGGCCAGCGGGATCAGAACCACACTGCCCAATGTCAGCGACCACGCGGTTAGCAATGTGCGATCCAAATCATGCAATCGACGCATGTAATTCATCGCGATCCCGTAGCAAACCGGCGCACAGATGGTGGCCAATAACGCCCATCCGTTGGATTGCCCCTGCCCCCTGAGCGACGGCAAAGCCAGCAGAATGATCCCGGCAAAGCCAAAGCAAACGCCGATGGATTTCAATTTGGTCGCGCGTTCACCGCCCGGCCAGTAATGGCTGACGATCACCACCATAATCGGCGTCATAGCATTCACGATGCCCGCGGCCGATGACGTGATGAATTGCTGCGTCACCGGATAAATCGCCAAGGGCAGCGAATATTGGAACAGTCCAAACACCGCCAACTGGCCCAGCGCGGCCATGGGAACGGCCTTCTTTTTGCCGGTGGCCAGCAGCCAGATCCAACAGCCCAGCGCGCCGGTGCCAACACGCCCCATCGCGACCGATAACGGCCCCAATTCACGCAACAGAATTTCATTAAAAAAGAAAGACGCGCCCCAGCCCGCTGCCAAAACGACAATAATTCCCCAATAGCGCAATGGCATGACGACTTCCCTCTACTCTCACGTGATCTTGGGACAAGACTGGGCCGGGTTTGTCCAATTCATTTTTGTGATGGGGGTCATTTAACGGACTGGGTTTCCCTTTCGCACATTGAACGATAGTTTGCCCCGGATGGACCAGATCGACACTATATTTGCCGCCCTATCAGACAGCACACGCCGTGAAATCCTGCGCATGCTGCTAGAGGATGATATGGCGGTGACAGATGTGGCCGAACCGTTTGAAACATCCCTCGCGGCGATTTCCAAACATCTGAATGTGTTGACCAAGGCGGGCCTGATTTCGCAGGAAAAACGCGGGCGGGTCAAATGGTGCAAACTGGAACCAGACGCCATGCGGGATGCCAGCATCTGGATGCAGGGCTTTGGTCAGTTCGAAGCCATCAATCTGGAAGCGTTTGAGCGGTTTCTGGCGACAGAATTGCCTGAGGACTGACATCACTGTCATTGCGCAGCAACAACAGCAACGCCATGACGATCAAACCCAGCCCGGCCAGAATCGCAACCGGGGGCAATGCTCCGCCCAGCGCGACTTCCCACAGGATCACCCAGCTGGGCACCAGATAGGTATAGGCCATGACTTTGGCGGCGGGCAGGCGCAACGCGGCAAACTGGATCAAAACAAACGTGGCCGCCGTGGCAAACACCGTGATGTAGCCCAGCGTGATCCACACGATCATCGGCAGGTTGCCCCATTGCGTGGCCATGATATCGGACCAGCCAAACCCGGCCACAATCAGGGTGCCCATAACCAACGTGCCAAAGGTAAACGTCACGGGTGCCTCACCCCGGTTCAAACGCGGGATAAGCGCGGCATAGACCGCATGGGCGACGCATCCGACGAAATAGATCATTTCCCCTTTGCCGATCTGAAACGCTAGAATCGCAGGTATGTCAGCGCGAAAAATCACCCAGATCGCCCCCAATCCGCCGATCGTGATCGCCAGCGCCATGCGGCCGGTGGTGATCTGTCGCAAAACGATCCAGCCAAACAGGGCGGCGATGGCCGGGGTCAGGGTAAACACCGCCGCCGCGCTCACCGGTGGCGCGGTTTTCAACCCCTCAAACATCAGCACCATATAGGACGCGATCAAACCGCCCAACACGCCATAGCGCCATGGCGCGCGCGCATCCCGGCGGTGCAATTTGCCCATGACCAATGCCGCGATGCCAACCAACGTCGACGCCAACAAAAACCGCAAAGATGTGATCGCCATCGGGGCAATTTCGTTGGCAACCAATCCCCCAAGCGCAAAGGACCCGGCCACCAAAGCCGAAAACGCCAGCATCGCAACATGCCCTGCGACGGCTCCGTTGTTGGGGCGGCTCATAGCACGAGGATCATGTGGTCAGGCTCATGCATAGTTCCAATCTTTGGAGCGTTCTTTGAGGAATTTCAGGAACGATTGCACCTTGGGTGAGCGATGCAAATCCACATGGGTCACCAGCCACAATTGCGCCACCCATTCCGGCCGTGACGGAACAACTTCGGTCAAATTGCCCAGACGTTCCATATCCCAGTCGGTCACAAAGCCAATGCCCGCGCCCGATGCGATCGCGTCCAGCATCGACCGGTCCCCTTCGGTTCGGTAGGCAAATTTCGGGGATGCGACAATCGCTTCGATCCACCGGTTAAACGGCACACGGCTGGCCACTTTGTCGATCCCAACAAACTGATGATCGGTCAGGTCAGCGTCCTGTTCCGGTTTGCCGAACCGGGCGATATAATCATCAGATGCAACCAAACGCAGGCGTTGCTTGATAAAGGGTTGAACCACATTGTCTGGCTCCTCGGGGGCCGCGCCCGCACGGATCGCTACATGCGCCTCGCCATATTCAAGCCGAAAGACCCGCGGACTGGTTAAATAGCGCACAACCAAACCGTCGTTTTCAGCCTGAAAATCCACCAAAACAGGCGACATCAGCGCAGACAAAGACGGCAACGACGTCACAACCAAATCGCCGCTGACACCAGCGCCCTGCCCCTTTAGCCGACCGGCCAATTGGGCAAATTGATCATCCGTCGTTTTGGCGATTTGCATCAGATCCTGACCGGCCTCTGTGGCGGTATAGCCGCGTGCATGCCGTTGAAACAGCTTAACACCCAACCGGGTTTCGAGCGCATCAATGTGCCGGATGACCGTGGCGTGATGCACGCCCAGCACGTCTGCCGCCCCGCTCACGGTGCCCAATCGCGCCACTTGAAACGCTGTCCGTACTTCATCCCAGTTTTCCATGGCACCCTCATCCTGTGCTTTTTCGCACTTATCTCAGATAATTTAACGGCAGGTGTGCACCGACGCAACGGTCACATCCGCGTTATCTCCTACTTAGGAACGGAATTTCATTTCGCCAGCTTTCCGTGGAAATCAGTTCAACTCTGCTGACATTTTCATAATGTAAACGTTTACTTTTTCCCTTTGCCTATCCGGATTTTTAGATATGTTAGCGCCAACGACAGCTAATATTAGCATTGGGGGGACCAAAAATGACGAAACCGCTAAAGCTTGGGATGGTCGGTGGGGGCAAAGACGCTTTCATCGGCGCCGTGCATCGGATTGCATCGCGTATTGATGGACAATGGGAACTGGTCGCCGGTGCGTTATCATCCACCCCCGAACGCGCCCGCGACAGCGCGCAGGCCCTGGGTCTGACACGGTCCTATGATACCTTTGGCGAAATGGCCGTTGCAGAGGCTGCGCTGGACGATGGCATCGACGCGGTGGCGATTGTAACGCCAAACCATGTGCATGCGGATGCGGCAATCGCGTTTTTACAGGCGGGTATCCACGTGATTTGTGACAAACCCCTGACCGCCACAATAGATGACGCCAATCGGCTGGCCCAAGTCGCACGCGAATCCGATGCGATGTTCATTCTGACCCATAATTACACCGGCTATCCGATGATCCGGCAGGCGCGCGATATGATCGCCAATGGTGATTTAGGTGATCTGCGGGTGGTTCAGGTCGAATATGCGCAGGATTGGCTGGCCGAAGAAACCGATGGCAAACAGGCCGATTGGCGCACCGACCCCAACCGATCAGGCGCGGGTGGATCAACGGGTGATATCGGCACACATGCCCATAACCTTGCGCAATTTGTGACCGGTCAAAATGTGACGCAACTGGCCGCGGATTTGCAGGCGTTTGTTGCGGGCCGTCTGGTTGACGACAACGCCCATGTCATGCTGCGATTTGACGGCGGCGCACGCGGGATGCTGTGGTGTTCTCAGGTGGCGGTTGGCAATGAAAACGCGCTGCGTTTGCGGGTTTACGGCAGCAAAGGCGGTCTTGAATGGGCGCAAGAGGACCCAAATTACCTGTGGTACACACCGTTTGGCCAGCCCAAACAGCTGCTGACACGGGGCGGCGCGGGCGCAAGGGACGCGGCCAATGCCGTGACCCGCACGCCCGGCGGCCACCCTGAGGGATATCTCGAAGGGTTTGCCAATATCTATAGCGGTGCTGCGGATGCGATCCGTGCATGGAACGCCGGAAACCGGGATGGCAACGGCGTGTTACCCGGCATCCGCGAAGGCCTGAGCGGAGTCTATTTCATTGATGCCTGTGTGCGGTCTTCGGCTCAGGATGCGGCTTGGGTCACGTTGGACGTGACCCCATAAACCACCCCAGCGGGCGGCGTTGCCGTCCGTTTTCATCAAAGTTCGCGGGGTCAAGCCAAGCCTGATGGGCGGCCTGAATGGCCGGCCATTCGCGATCCAGAATCGAAAACCACGCCGTGTCCCGATTGCGTCCCCGATATAGGGTCGCTTGGCGAAATGTGCCTTCATAGGTGAACCCCAGCCGTTCCGCAGCCCGTCGCGATGGCGCATTCAACGCATCACATTTCCATTCATATCGACGATATCCAAGCCCAAAGGCGTGCTGCATCATCAAATGCATGGCTTCGCTCGATTGTGGCGTTTGCTGCATCAGGGGCGAAAACCTGAGCCAGCCCACCTCAATCGATGCCGCATCCGGAGTGATCCGCAGATAGGACCCCATGCCAATCGCCTTGCCGCTTTGACGATCCACAAAGGCATAGAATTGCGGATCATCGCCCAGACAGGTGGATGTCATCCAAGCCAGATACGCCGCATAATCGGCAAAGGGCCCATTGGGCAGATAGGTCCACCCAGCGCCGGTTTCGTCCAACATATTGGCCGCAAATAAATCCGCCGCATGTCGTTCGGGGTTGATCGCTTCGAGTTGGACATACCGCCCCGTGATCCCCTGTGCGTTCGGCAATGGCGGCGCGGTCCAGCCTGCTGGCAATGCATCCCCAATTGGTTGGTTTAGATGATTTATCCGGCTCATAGCTTTGCTCCGATAAGGTCGTGAACATGATCCGGCATATCGACATTGGCCAAGTTGCGCGGGTCCGCAATCGCATCCCCAAACGTCGTGACCGCAGGAATGACCCCCGCCCAAATCGGCAATTCGTAATCGGCCTCGTCATCACTAACACCGGCATCGCGCACCTTGGCGGACGCTTCGTCAATGGGCATGCCCAGAATGGTGGTTGCCTTGATTTCCTGCGGGGTGATCGGGCGCAACATGTCCCAACGTCCGGGATACATCCCATTCACAAATGCCCTGAGCCGCGCCACTTTTTCCTCCGGATCTTCGACTTTGACCGCTTTGCCAAACACCATCACGGACCGGTAATTTGCCGAATGATGCATGGCGGACCGGCCCAGCACCAATCCATCCATGATCGACACTGTCAGGCACACATCCGAGCCCACGCTTTTGCGCAACATGCGGCTGGCGGATGATCCGTGCCAATAAACATGATTGCCTTCGCGCCATTGAAACGTGGGCGTCACAACCGGGCGACCGTCGATGACATAGCCCACGCTGCACATCGCAGATGCGTCCAAAATCGCATAGATCGATGCGGGATCATGGGCGCCACGTTCATGCATGCGGCGCAATCGGGTCATTTCGGTCAATCTGGGGTCACTGGGTTTTTGCATGGTGCTTTCCTTTGCTTGCCCATGACCTAGCCCCTTGTTTGGCCCTGCACGATATCCAATAATCGCAAAATGACTAAGTCCAATTTACACGCCGCCATCATGGCCATTTCGCTGGACCGCGCTGGACCCACCAGTTTGCAGGCCCAACTGACCCAAGCGTTGCGAAAGCTGGTGCATGAACGGCAATTGCAGCCCAATGATCGATTGCCTGCCAGCCGCCTGCTGGCTGCGGAATTGTCTGTGTCGCGGATCACCGTCACCTCTGCGTTTGATCAACTGGTCAGCGAAGGCTACCTACAGGGCCGCCGCGGATCGGGCATGTATGTCGCCGCCGACCTGCCGGATTTGCCGATTTCCACCACGCCGCCACCATCAAACCTGCCCCCCCTTGCCAAACCCAGCCCCCTGATCACATTCGAAAGCGCAGCCCCTGATTTGCGGGAATTTCCATTCACCGATTGGGCACGCCTGATGGAACAAAGCTGGCGGGCGCCGTCGGTCGATATGCTCAATGCGCCGTCGCCCTTTGGCTGGCCCGACCTGCGTCAGGCATTGGTGGCGCATCTTAGGGATTGGCGGGGGTTGAAATGCCACGCCGGGCAGATCGTCATCACGTCCGGCCTGACCGAAGCCATCCGCCTGATCCTGACCGCGTTGCCAAATCGCGCGGGCAACATATTGGTCGAAGATCCCGGCCATGACGTGCTGCGATCCGCCATAACACATGCCGGATTTCACGTCCGCGCCCGACATGTGGACGCAGACGGGTTGCCGATAGATCCCAGTTCCGACACCGATATTGCCGCCATTGCCGTCACCCCGTCGCGGCAATTTCCGCTGGGCATGACCATGCCTTTGTCCCGGCGTTTGGCGCTGTTGCAATGGTCGCGCGCAACGGACGGCTATATCATCGAGGACGACTTTGACGGCGAATACCGGTTTCAGGGCCAACCCCTGCCCGCCATGATGAGCCTGGATGACCGCGCCCGCGTCATCTATGTCGGCAGCTTTTCCCAAGTGCTGTTTCATGGATTGCGGTTGGGCTTTGTTGTGCTGCCCGAAACCTTGATGGCTGGTGCGCGAGATGCTATAAACCAAAGCCGCCCTACCGCGTCGCTGGCCGCGCAGCCGGCGCTGGCTCGGTTCATAGAAACCGGAGGATTTGCCACCCATATCCGGCGCATGCGACGCCTATATGCCCAACGCCAGAAAACCCTGATCGCCGCGTTTCAACACCATGTGCCACATGTTTTAACCCCCGAACCCACGCAATCCGGGCTGCATGTCATCGCAAATTTGGCACCCGATGCCCCGGTAAAAACCGACATTGAGCTGGCCCAAACCGCAGACCGATTCGGGGTCAAACTACGCCCACTATCACGCCACTATGCTGGCCCGGTTCAGCGCCAAGGGGCTGTTTTAGGCTTTGCTGCCTTTACAGATTCCGAAACTCGCCGCGGCGCAGAGAAATTGGCTAAGGCCTTTCCCCGCCCATAAATTGAGCAATAATGCTGCTGAGCGGCATAAAAACCGACAACATTTGTGCGTATTTTTAAAATTTTACCACTTGATAAAATTTTGAACCATGGCAGGCTAAAGAAAATCAACAGGGAATAACCATGACCAGCCCAATGACCCCCGGTATCACCGCCGGCCGTCTCAGCCAGTCCGAAATCGCCGAGAATTTCGACGACCTGCACGCGCCGTATGCCCCCCACGAAGCCACAGTTGCGGCAGATCGCTGTTATTTCTGCCACGACGCGCCCTGTATGACGGCCTGTCCGACCAGCATCGACATTCCGTTGTTCATTCGCCAGATCCAAACGGGTCAGCCCGAAAGCGCGGCAAAAACCATCTTTGACCAGAATATTCTGGGCGGCATGTGTGCCCGCGTTTGTCCAACCGAGGAACTATGTGAACAGGTTTGTGTCCGCGAAGTGGCCGAAGGCAAACCCGTCGAAATTGGCCGCCTGCAGCGCTATGCAACCGACAAAATGATGGCGCGTCAGGGACATCCATATAATCGTGCGGCCCCAACGGGCAAAAAGGTTGCCGTGGTTGGCGGCGGCCCCGCCGGTCTGGCCTGTGCGCATCGACTGGCCACCAAAGGCCATGACGTGGTGATCTATGATGCCCGCCCCAAAGCTGGCGGTTTGAACGAATTTGGCATCGCGGCCTATAAATCCACCGATGATTTTGCCGCCCGCGAAGTGGACTGGCTGATGCAAATCGGCGGGATCACCTTGGAAACCGGCAAAGCCTTGGGTGCGGACCTGAACATCGACACGCTGGCCGCTGATTTTGACGCGGTTTTCCTGGGCGTTGGCCTGGGCGGTGTGAATGCATTGGGTGTGGATGGCACTGACAAATCCGGTGTGGGACCCGCCGTGGATTTCATCAGCGATCTGCGCCAATCAAACGACCTGAGCGCCCTTCCCGTGGGGCGCAATGTGGTGGTGATCGGCGGTGGGATGACCGCCGTCGATGCCGCCGTTCAGTCTAAATTGCTGGGCGCGCAAAACGTGACCATCGCCTACCGCCGTGGGCGGGATAAAATGGGCGCCAGCCCCTTTGAACAGGATCTGGCCGCATCCAAAGGTGTGCAGATCCTAACCCATGTGCAGCCCGTCGCGGTACATGGCAACGGCGCCGCCGCTGAGATGGAGCTGGCCTTTACGGTTGATGATGGCGCGGGGTTGAAACCCACCGGTGAAACCACCCGCATCCCCGCGGATCAGGTGTTTTTGGCCATCGGCCAATCCTTGACCACCGATGGTGGGCTGGCTCTGGAACATGGCAAAATCAAAGTGTCTGACACCGGGCGATCCAGCCGCGAAGGCATCTGGGCCGGGGGGGATTGCGCCAGTGGTGGCGACGATCTGACCGTGACGGCCGTCGCCGAAGGACGCGACGCCGCCGAAGACATTCACGCAACGCTTTCCGCGTAAAGGAGGTTCAACATGGCCGACCTAACAAGCAATTTTCTAGGTATTTCATCCCCGAACCCGTTCTGGCTGGCCTCTGCGCCGCCCACGGACAAAGAATACAACGTCCGCCGCGCCTTTGAGGCTGGTTGGGGCGGTGTGGTCTGGAAAACACTGGGGGCCGAAGGCCCGCCCGTCGTCAATGTAAACGGCCCGCGTTATGGGGCGATTTACGGGGCTGACCGCCGGTTGTTGGGGCTCAACAACATCGAATTGATCACCGATCGCCCGTTAGAAGTGAACCTCGAAGAAATGGCGCGCGTCAAAGCCGACTATCCCGACCGCGCCCTGATCGCGTCGATCATGGTCCCCTGCGAAGAAGCCGCATGGCGGGACATTCTGCCTCGGGTCGAAGAAACCGGCGCGGATGGGATCGAGCTGAACTTTGGCTGCCCGCACGGGATGGCCGAACGTGGCATGGGATCCGCTGTGGGTCAGGTGCCCGAATATATCGAAATGGTCACACGCTGGTGCAAAAAATATTATGACCGCCCGGTGATCGTGAAACTGACGCCCAACATCACCGATGTGCGTTATCCTGCGCAGGCAGCGAAAAACGGCGGCGCGGATGCGGTCAGCCTGATCAACACGATCAATTCGATCACTTCGGTCAATCTGGATGATTTCAGCCCCGAACCGTCAATTGACGGCCAAGGCAGCCACGGCGGCTATTGCGGCCCAGCGGTGAAACCGATTGCCATGCACATGGTGGCGGATATCGCGCGCAGTGCCGAAACTCGCGGTTTGCCGATTTCGGCGATCGGCGGCGTGACCACATGGCGCGACGCGGCCGAATTCATGAGCCTTGGTGCGGGCAACGTGCAGGTTTGTACGGCGGTGATGACCTATGGGTTCCGCATCGTTGAGGAAATGATCGCCGGTCTGGGCGCTTGGATGGACGAAAAAGGCTATGATAAAATCGACGATTTTGTGGGCCGCGCCACGCCAAACGTCGTCGATTGGAAAGATCTGAACCTGAACTACATCGCCAAGGCCAAGATCGACGAAGATGCCTGTATCAAATGCGGTCGCTGCTATGCCGCCTGCGAAGATACCAGCCATCAGGCCATCGCCATGAGCGAAGATCGGGTGTTCAGCGTCAAAGACGAGGAATGCGTTGCCTGTAATCTATGTGTGGATGTCTGTCCGGTGGAAAACTGCATTTCGATGATCCAAATGCAGCCCGGCGAAGTCGACCCACGCACCGGCAAAGTTGTCAGTGATGAATATGCCAACTGGACAACCCATCCCAACAACCCAAGCGCCACAGCGGCGGAATAAAGGTTAGATATGTACCCTCAGAGGGCCGGGATTACAGATGATGATGAACTGATCGCCACATTCGATCAGGTGATATCCGCGTCTCTTAACCTCGGCCATCAGGGCGTCGCGCCCGGGTCCACGATCAATGTCGCGCACATTGTGCCGCAAAACACCCCCCCGGACCGCGCCTGCAAGGGTGCGGTTCCAGTTAAACGGTTGGCGATTTGGGCCAGCGGGGATGCGGTTTCGAATATCCATCATGCGTTAACCATGACCGATATTGGTAAAAGTGTGGTTAATCCCCTTATTTTGCGGGGAAAAACCCACCAAACAATTGATCCAAGAAGGTTTCCGCCTGCGGATAGGGATCAGCGCCGTCCAAAATGGCGCCCACTTGTACCTCAAAATCTGCGTAATGCTGGGTCAAGGCCCAGATCGAAAACAGCAGATGCGTCGGGTTCACGTCATGCATTTTCCCATCCGCAATCCATGTGCGGATCACTGCGCCCTTTTCTTCGACCAAATCGCGCAATTCGCCCTCTAGGGCGGAATGAATGCGCGGCGCGCCTTGCAAGATCTCATTGGCAAACAGACGGCTTTCGCGTGGGTAATCCCGGCTCATCGCCAGTTTGCGGCGCATATATCCAAGGATTTCGTCGCGCGGTTCCCCATCTGCAGACATCTCCAAAAGCGGGTCCAGCCACGTGCCCAGCAACCCTTGCAACAGCTCCATATGGATCGCTTCTTTGGATGGGAAATAATACAGCAAATTCGGTTTCGACAGCCCGGCCTGATCGGCGATCTGATCCAGCGTCGCCCCACGAAACCCGAACTTTGAAAACACGTCCAGCGCGGCTTCCAAAATCAGGGACCGGTTCTTTTTCTGGATGCGCGTCTGGTTTCCCGCATTTGGACCCGACTTTGGCGTTGCCGTCATTGTGCACCTCTTGCCACAAACTTCATACTTTACCCCGCCAAGTGCAAAACAATTCAGCATTAGCATATGTCGCAGCCGGAAAGCTTGACTGGGTATGGACCTCTGATAGCGTTGCTTTGACCACTTGGTCAAATCGACACGAGATAAATTTCTGCGATATGCCCGAAAGGATGTGACATGACTGCACCTGCTGCCAATCTAAAAATTAACGGTGACCGGTTGTGGGACAGCCTGATGGAGATGGCCAAAATCGGACCCGGCATCGCAGGGGGCAACAATCGCCAGACGCTGACCGACGAAGACGCGCAGGGCCGCGCCCTGTTTCAAAGCTGGTGCGAAGCCGCTGGTTGCACGATGGGGCTGGATCAGATGGGCAACATGTTTGCCCGCCGCGACGGCACAGATCCCGATGCCCTGCCGGTTTATGTGGGGTCGCATTTGGACACCCAGCCGACAGGCGGCAAATATGATGGCGTGTTGGGGGTTCTGGCCGGGCTGGAACTGATCCGCACGCTGAACGATCTGAACATTCAGACCAAACACCCGATCGTGGCCACCAACTGGACCAACGAAGAAGGCACGCGTTATGCCCCCGCGATGCTGTCATCAGGTGTTTTTGCTGGGATGCATACCCAAGATTGGGCCTATGCACGCCAAGACGCCGAGGGCAAAACATTCGGAGCCGAGCTGGAACGGATCGGTTGGCGCGGAGAAGAAGAGGTCGGCGCACGCAAAATGCATGCGTTTTTTGAGCTGCACATCGAACAGGGCCCCATTCTGGAGGCCGAAGGCAAAGACATCGGCGTGGTCACCCACGGTCAGGGCCTGAGCTGGACCCAAGTCACCATCACCGGCAAAGACAGCCACACCGGGTCCACCCCGATGCCGATGCGCAAAAACGCCGGGTTGGCCATGGCCAAGGTGCTGAACCTGGTCGACGACATCGCCCTGTCCCACGCGCCCCATGCGGTGGGGGCTGCGGGCCATATCGACGTCTACCCCAATTCGCGCAACGTGATCCCTGGCAAGGTGGTGTTCACCGTCGATTTCCGATCCCCCGATCTGGACGTGATCACCAATATGGAAAACCGCCTGCGGGCCGAGGGCACCGAACTTGTCACCGGCATGGGCATGCAGATCGCATTCGAAAAGGTCGGCGGTTTTGATCCGGTCACGTTCGATCCGGGCTGCGTGACAGCCGTGCGCGACGCGGCCGAACGGCTGGGCCATACCCACCGCGACATCATTTCCGGCGCCGGCCACGATGCCTGCTGGATCAACCGAGTTGCGCCCACGGCTATGATCATGTGCCCCTGCGTCGACGGCCTGTCCCACAATGAGGCCGAAGAAATCAGCAAAGACTGGGCCGCCGCCGGGGCAGATGTGCTGTTCCATGCGGTTGTTGAAACCGCGGAGATTGTGGGATGAAGCTTCTTGCCCCCTTCATCACGCTAGGCGCAGTTGCGCTAGCCGCATGCGATCCACCGCCCCCGGCGCCATTGCTGGATTTCCCGGCGGATGTGGACCGCGCCCTGCCCATTGACGTGGACCGGACCGAAGTGAACCAAGACCCGGACGGGTGTTGGTTCTACACTTATGCCGGGGATTTGTTCACCGTGAATGACCAAAACGGCACACCGATATGTACCCCTTGACGTGACGGCCCATTGCCAGCCGTTACGCCAGCCAAAACGCCACGACCCCAAGGAGGAAACCGACCATGAGCACCGTCATCAAGAACGGCACCATTGTCACCGCTGATTTGACCTACAAGGCCGACGTCCTGATCGAAGGCGGCGTCATTTCGCAGATCGGACCTGACCTAAAGGGCGACGAACAGCTGGATGCGACCGGCTGTTACATCATGCCCGGTGGCATTGACCCACACACCCATCTGGAAATGCCGTTTATGGGCACCTATTCCACCGATGATTTTGAATCTGGCACACGCGCTGGTCTGGCGGGGGGCACCACGATGGTGGTTGACTTTGCCCTGCCCAACCAAGGCGAAAGCATGCTGGACGCGCTGAAACGCTGGGACAACAAATCGACCCGCGCCAATTGCGACTATTCGTTTCACATGGCGGTGACATGGTGGGGCGAACAGGTGTTTGACGACATGAAAACCATCGTTCAGGAACGTGGGATCAACACATTCAAACATTTCATGGCCTACAAAGGCGCGCTGATGGTCAATGACGATGAAATGTATTCGTCGTTTCAACGGCTTGCGGAGCTGGGCGGCATCGCGATGGTTCATGCGGAAAACGGCGACGTGGTGGCAGAACTGACCGCCAAATTGCTGGCCGAGGGCAATACCGGCCCCGAGGCCCACGCCTATTCCCGCCCGCCACAGGTCGAAGGCGAAGCCACAAACCGCGCCATCATGATCGCTGATATGGCCGGCGTGCCGCTCTATGTGGTGCACACATCCTGCGAAGACAGCCACGAAGCCATCCGTCGCGCACGTATGCAGGGCAAACGCGTCTGGGGCGAACCGTTGATCCAGCATCTGACACTGGACGAAAGCGAATATTTCAACCCCGATTGGGACCATGCTGCGCGGCGTGTCATGTCGCCTCCGTTCCGGAACAAACAGCACCAAGACAGCCTGTGGGCAGGCCTGCAATCCGGGTCCTTGTCCGTGGTGGCCACGGATCATTGCGCGTTCACCACCGATCAAAAACGCACCGGGCTGGGCGACTTTTCCAAAATCCCCAACGGCACCGGTGGGCTAGAGGATCGCATGCCGATGTTGTGGACCCACGGCGTGGCCACGGGCCGGATCACGCCCAATGAATTTGTCGCCGTGACATCCACCAACATCGCCAAAATCCTGAACTGCTATCCGAAAAAGGGCGCGGTTCTGGTTGGGGCAGATGCGGATCTGGTGGTCTGGGATCCTGAAAAATCCAAAACCATCACCGCCGCCAGCCAGCAATCCGCCATTGACTACAACGTGTTCGAAGGCAACGAAGTCACAGGCCTGCCGCGTTATACCCTGACGCGCGGTCAGGTTGCGGTGATGGACGGCGACATCAAAACCCAAGAAGGCCATGGCGAATTTGTCGCCCGTGGTCCAAACACAGCCGTGAACAAAGCGCTGAGCAGCTGGAAAGAACTGACCGCACCGCGCCCCGTGCAGCGCAGCGGCATTCCGTCAACCGGCGTATAATCCATGCCCATGGATGGAACATCAATAGAAGCCCCGGATGACGTCCGGGGCATGAGGAACAAAATGAGCAACGCAGTGATCAAAGCCAGCAATCTTGATCTGACCTTTCACACCAATGACGGTCCGATCCATGCGCTCAAAGATGTGAATCTAGACATTGACGAAGGGGATTTTGTGTCCTTTATCGGGCCGTCTGGCTGCGGGAAAACCACGTTTCTGCGCTGCATCGCGGGGCTAGAGACCCCGACCGGCGGTGACCTGTTCGTCAATGGCATGACCCCGGACGAAGCGCGCCGCAAACGCGCCTATGGCTATGTATTTCAGGCCGCGGGCTTGTATCCATGGCGCACAATTGCGGGCAATATCAAACTGCCGCTGGAAATCATGGGGTTCGACAAGGCCGAACAAAACACCCGCGTCGAAAAAGTGCTGGAACTGGTTGATCTGGCCGGATTTGGCAAAAAATTCCCGTGGCAATTGTCCGGCGGGATGCAGCAACGTGCGTCTATTGCGCGCGCGCTGGCCTTTGATGCGGATATCCTGTTGATGGATGAACCATTTGGGGCGCTGGATGAAATTGTCCGCGACCATCTGAACGAACAATTGTTGCAGCTCTGGGCGCGGACCAACAAAACCATCGGCTTTGTCACCCATTCCATCCCTGAGGCAGTCTATCTGTCGACCAAAATCGTTGTCATGTCTCCGCGCCCCGGTCGGATCACTGACGTCATCCACAGCCCGTTGCCCAAGGAACGCCCGCTCGATATCCGCGATTCACAGGAATTTATCGATGTGGCCCATCGCGTCCGCGAAGGCCTGCGCGCGGGGCATGCCGATGATTGACCCGATCCAATTTATCCACATGCGGGGGCTGGCATGAAACAGACCATTGTCCCCGTTCTGACCGTGATCGCCGCCATCGCCGCGATTTGGTACATCGCCTGCGTGCCGATGAATATCCGCGAAGTTCTGACAACCGCCGAACGTACCGGTGCTGTTGTTTATCCCGAAACCGCTGTGGAACGCAGGGACGCAGGCGCGATTGGCATGGTCTTTGCCAATACTGGCGAATTGGGCGCATCCTGGTCCGTTGAACGCGCGCGCCTGCCTGCTCCGCATCAGGTGGTGGTTGAAATGTGGGACAGCACCTTCGGAGAAGAGCTGTTTGGGCGACGCGGCATCGTGCGATCCGGCACATTGTCCAATCGCGGCCTGTTTTATCACGCAGGCATCACCCTATCCGCGACCTTGCTGGGCTTTGCCATCGGGGCGGGGCTGGGCGTGATTTTGGCCGTCGGGATTGTCCATTCCAAAGCCATGGACATGTCTGTGATGCCTTGGGCGATTGTCAGCCAGACCATCCCAATCATCGCCATCGCACCGATGATCATTGTGGTTCTGTATTCAATTGGCGTGCAGGGCATTCTGCCCAAGGCGATCATATCCGCCTATCTGTCGTTTTTCCCGGTGGTCGTTGGCATGGTCAAAGGGTTGCGCAGCCCGGATCACATGCAATTGGACCTGCTGCGCACGTATAATGCGTCGAAATCTCAATCGTTCTGGATGCTGCGGCTGCCGTCTTCGGTGCCGTATCTGTTCACCTCGATGAAGATCGCCATGGCCGCCAGTCTGGTCGGCGCGATTGTTGGCGAATTGCCCACCGGTGCCGTGCGCGGACTGGGTGCGCGGATGCTGGCCGGGTCCTATTACGGGCAAACCGTCCAGATCTGGTCGGCTCTGTTTATGGCGGCGCTGGTTGCGGCGGGCATGGTCGGATTGATCGGCTGGCTGGAACGGCGCACGTTGCGGCGTATGGGGGTTCAATCATGATCCTTGTTTTCACCGCCTTTGCCCTGTGGATCGCCATGTGGTGGCTGAATGTGCAACTGGCCAATGGCCCGGCCGCACATCTGCCCGCCGTCAAAATCGCGATCCCTGCCATTTTTGGCCTGACACTGATCGTGATGTGGGAATTGATCGTCAAAGGGCTGGATGTGCCGCTGGTCATTCTACCGGCCCCCACCCATATCGCCACTACGTTTGAGGCAAACCTGTCGATCCTATGGGCGGATTTCAATCAGACCTTCGTCAAAGGTGCGCTGAGCGGCTATGTCATCGGCTGTATCGCCGCGTTTCTGACCGCGATCATCGCTGATAAATACGATTTTTTGCGGCGCGGCCTGCTGCCTGTGGGTAATTTCATGGCCGCATTGCCCATTGTCGGCACGGCCCCCATTCTGGTGATGTGGTACGGGTTTAACTGGCAATCCAAAGCTGCCGTCGTGGTGGTTATGGTGTTTTTTCCAGTCTTGGTTAACACCGTCGCCGGTCTGCGTGACACATCTGGCATGCAGCGCGACCTGATGCGCACCTATGGCGCATCCTATTGGCAGACCTTGTTTAAATTGCGCCTGCCCGCTGCGATGCCCTTTGTTTTCAATGGGCTGAAAATTTCAACAACATTGGCGCTGATCGGTGCGATTGTGGCTGAATTTTTCGGATCGCCCACTTTGGGGATGGGATTTCGCATTTCAACCTCGGTTGGGCAGCTTGCATTGGATATGGTCTGGGCAGAAATCGTGGTTGCCGCATTGGCGGGGTCCGCGTTTTATGGGGTTATGGCATGGATCGAAGGACGGATCACTTTCTGGCATCCTTCTCACCGACGCTAACGAAATCATATAATGACCGGGAAAATCCGGCATAACGACAACACGGAGGAACTATGATGAAAAAGACATTGATCGCGACAACAGCGGCACTGGGTTTGACCGCAGGACTGGCCATGCCAGCACTGGCGGATGATGATGTAACGCTGCAATTGCAATGGGTTACCCAAGCTCAGTTTGCGGGATATTACGTGGCACTGGAACAAGGTTTCTACGAAGCCGAGGGCCTGAATGTTACCATCCTGCCCGGTGGACCTGACATCGCTCCACCCCAAGTTCTGGCCGGTGGTGGCGCGGATGCCATGCTGAACTGGATGCCATCCGCCCTGGCCGCCCGTGAAAAGGGTCTGCCGGTGGTGAACATCGCACAGCCGTTCAAAACATCCGGGCTGATGCTGACCTGCTGGCGCGATACCGGCATTGAATCCGTTGAGGATTTCCGCGGCAAAACCATCGGCGTTTGGTTCTTTGGCAACGAATATCCGTTCCTCAGCTGGATGAGCCAGGTTGGCATTCCAACCGAAGGTGGCGAAGACGGGATTACGGTTCTGAAACAGGGCTTTAACGTTGATCCACTGCTGCAACGTCAGGCCGATTGCATTTCGACGATGACCTATAATGAATACGGTCAGGTTCTGGATGCAGGCGTATCCGAGGACGAATTGATCACCTTCAAATACGAAGATCAGGGCGTCGCCACATTGGAAGACGGCATTTACGTGCTAGAGGAAAATCTGGACGATCCGGCATTTGCCGACAAAATGGTGCGCTTTGTGCGTGCCTCTATGGAAGGCTGGAAATGGGCCGAAGAAAACCCGGGCGAAGCGGCTGAAATCATTCTGGATTATGACGAAACCGGCGCCCAAACCGAAGCTCATCAGATCCGCATGATGGCCGAAATCGCCAAACTGACCATGGGATCAAACGGCGCATTGGACGAAGCCGACTTTGATCGCACCGTCGCTACATTGCTGGCCGGTGGGTCCGATCCTGTGATCACCGCCACCCCAGAAGGCGCATGGACACATGCCATCACGGATGCCGCGCTGAGCGAATAATACCTATCTGATCAAGTCATAGGGCGTGCAGGAAACTGTGCGCCCTTTTGTTTTCCGGTTTATTCTGAGGCCCCCCTAAGGTTAAACACCCTTAAGGAGCCGTTCATACATGTTGTTATCCCGCCTCAACCCTAGCCAAATCCTCCGGGGCCCCCTGCGGGCGCTGTTGGTTTGTCTGGTTGTTTTGGGATTGCTTGCGCCCCGCATGTCCGCAATTTTGGTCCATGTGATCCCGGGTATTCAAACCGTGGCGATCTGTACCGGGGCGGAAATTATCATCCTGACGCTGGATGCAAACGGCACCCCGATTGAGTCCCAAGAACACAAATCCGAACATTGTGTTTTGGCCGATCTTGTCATCGCGCAGGCCCTGCCCGACCCCCATTGGCAGGCCTTGGCGCGTGATTATGCGCGGCCGTTTACGATTGTTGTTCACGATGCGGCGGATCGGGATCGATTGTCCCATATCCTGCCCTCTCGTGCGCCCCCTGCTGTGATTTGACACCTTAATTTTCAAATCAAATCACAGGATTATTTTATGACCGATGCAACTGTATCGGGCGTTGCTGCGTCGCAAAAAGCGACCGGCGGGGCCCTCTATCGTATGGTGTGGAAATGGCATTTCCTCGCTTCTCTTTATGTGCTGCCTTTTATGGCCATGTTGGCCATCACCGGGGGGATTTACCTATATAAACCCCAGATCGAAGCCTGGCTTTATGCCGACCAAATGAACGTACCCGTGGGCGAAACGGTGCTGCCGCTGGAAACCCTAGTGGCGGCGGTAGACGGTGAACTGGGCGTCACCCGTCTGCGGGGCATCACCGTTTACGGCGACCCAACCCGATCCGCGATGATCGAATTTAACGACGCAGATCGTGTACGATCTTATGCGTGGGTCGATCCCTATACGGGGGACGTTCTGGGGTCCGTTGAACGCGACCGCATGGCGATGCGGATGCTGAAAAAATTCCATGGCGAATTGCTGTTGGGCAAAACCGGCACCAAATTTGTCGAATTGGCCGCCCATTGGGCCATCGTGATGTTTATCACCGGCGTCTATCTGTGGTGGCCCCGTGGTCAACGCACCCTGACCCAAGCCGTTAGCCTGGCCAAAGGCGAGGGTCGCGCATGGTGGCGCGAAACCCATCTGTTCGTTGGTTTTATGGCGACGATTGTTGTGGTGCCCATCCTGATTTCCGGCCTGCCTTGGACGGATGTCTGGGGCGGGGGGCTGTCCTATGTGCAGGAACAAACCGATCAAAAATCCGGATCGCTGCGGTTTTCGCGGGATGTGCCCGGATCAACCACGTCCCAAGGCACGCCCATTGCCTTTGCGGATGTGATCGCCACGGCCCAAGCCCAAGGGTTGGTGTCGCCCTATGAAATGCGCCCGCCGCGCGACGAAGCGGCCGCGTTTTGGGTCCGTTCGGCCAGCCGGGATCGGTATGAGCAATCCGAACTGATCGTGGATCAATATTCCGGTGACGTTCTGATGCGGCATGACTTTGACCAGAACCCTGTTTTGGCCAAGGCCGTTTCGCTGGGCATTTCCCTGCACCAAGGCGAACTCTACGGACCGCTCAATCTGGTGGTGAACACATTGGCGGCTTTGGCGGCATTGTTCCTGTCAATCACCGGATTCGTGGCATGGTGGAAACGCCGCCCCGCGGGTCGGCTGGGGGTGCCAAATGCGCCGGACCGGGCCTTGGGATCGGGTATGATCGTGTTGATCATTTTTGTGTCGCTGCTGTTCCCATTGGTGGCCGCATCCCTGATCGCCGCGCTGTTGCTAGATTGGCTGATCTTTAGCCGCTTGGGTTGGTTCCGATCAGAAAACCCCTAACAGTCACCACATCATTGGGCCAGGCATGATCCGGCCCAATGGTCACACCGATAATGACAGCATGTCACATTCCTGTCATGTCGATAGACCAACGTGGTTTCTTGGGCCACATAGGTGCGCAATGAAACCGGAGCCCGCATGTTAGACGCCGCCGCCAGAAAACTGATCGACCCGCCGCTCAACCGGCTGGGACGCCAGATCGCCCAGATGGGGATCACCGCTAATGGCGTGACCTTGGCCGGGTTGGTTTTGGGCCTGCTGGCGGCCTTGGCGATCTGGTTGGGCTGGTTTGGACTGGCCTTGGCGCTGATTTTGCTGTCGCGACTGGCCGATGGGCTGGATGGTGCCGTCGCCCGTGCGACCCAAAAAACCGACTTTGGCGGCTATTTGGATATCACCTGTGATTTTCTGTTTTACGGGGCGATCCCGCTGGGTTTTGTCCTGTTTGATCCGGCCAGTAATGGCGCGGCTGGGGCGTTTTTGCTGACATCGTTTTATTTCAACGGCGCATCCTTTCTGGGCTATGCGATCCTGGCTGAAAAACACGAAATGTCGACATCCGCCCAAGGGGTGAAATCGCTATATTATTCCAACGGATTGCTAGAAGGCACGGAAACCATTGCGTTTTTCGTCGCCCTCTGCCTATGGCCCGGTGCCTTTGTCCCGCTGGCTGTCCTGTTTGGCTTGGCCTGCTTTGTCACCGCCACTTTGCGTCTATATGGCGCGTTCCACCTCTTTAACGACCAACAAGGATCCTCATGAAACATCTTGCTGTACTCGCCGCGCTGATTGCGCCCCTGCCCGCGTTGGCCGATATTGACCCCAGCGATTGGGACGCCGTCCTGACCGAAGCCCGTGGTCAAACTGTGTATTGGCACGCTTGGGGCGGGTCCACGACCACCAATGATTTCATCGCTTGGGCCGGTGCGCGTATCGCCGAGGATTACGGCGTGACCTTGGAACATGTAAAACTGACCTCAACTGCGGATGCCGTCACACGGGTTTTGACCGAAAAAGAGGCCGGCCAGCATGATGACAGCGCCGTTGACATGATCTGGATTAACGGGGCCAACTTTGCCGCGATGAAAGAGGCAGATTTGCTGTTTGGTCCCTTTGCGGAACAATTGCCCAACTGGGATGTGGTTGATGTGGATGGCAAAACCGTTCAGACCGATTTTACCGTGCCCGTCGAAGGGTACGAAGCGCCCTGGGCCATGGCGCAGGTTGTGTTTATCCACGACACCGCCGATCTGGCCGAACCTTTGGGATCAATGGACGACATTCTGGCATGGGCGCAGGCCAATCCGGGCCGGTTCACATTCCCACAGCCACCTGATTTTCTGGGCACGACATTCCTGAAACAGGCCTTGGTTGATCTGTTAGATGACCCATCTGTGCTGGCGGCCCCCGCCACGGATGAAAACTATGCTGACGTGACCGCCCCGCTTTGGGATTATCTGGAACAATTGACGCCGGTTTTGTGGCGCGAAGGCCGCGCATATCCGCAATCCGGCCAACGCCAGTTTCAGCTGATTTCAGATGACGAAGTCGATCTGGCCGCATCCTTTAGCCCCGGCGCCGCCAGCACCGCGATCAACAACTTTGAACTGCCCGACACCGTGCGCACATTCGTGTTGGACAAAGGCACCATCGGCAACGCGTCCTTTGTCGCGATCCCCTATAATTCGGGTTCCAAAGCAGGCGCGATGGTTCTGGCCAATTTCCTGATGTCCCCCGAGGCACAGGCCCGCGCCCAGGACCCCAACGTGCTGGGCTATGGCACCGTGTTGGACATGGATGCGATCACCGCCGAAGAACGCGCCGTCTTTGACGCGCTGGATTTGGGCATCGCAACGCTGACACCGGCTGAACTGGGACAGGCGCAAGCCGAACCCCATCCCAGCTGGATGACACGCATCGCGCAAGATTGGCAAAACCGCTACGGTGTTGCACAATAAGCTAATATTACCGGCGAAAGTGGTCGATTAAGCTATGAAATTTCCACCACTTTTGCCGATTTTAACCTTGCTGGCCCTGCTGGGGCCAGTGGTGGCCGGGTTATGGGGCACGGTGTTGCCTGCCTTTGGGCATCTGCCCGCCGCGGGTCTGCGTGGCCCATCGCTTGATCCTTTTCGTGCCGTGTTTGACTGGGCTGGCATCGGGCCCGCCATCCAGCTCAGCGTTACAACGGGCCTTTTTGCCACGCTGGGATCACTGATCATTGTTGTGCTGATCACCGCAGGCTGGTCGGGGACACGCGCCTTTCGATTGCTCGAAAAACTGCTGTCGCCGCTGTTATCCGTGCCCCACGCCGCCGCCGCATTTGGGTTTGCCTTTCTGATTGCGCCATCCGGCTGGATCGCCCGGTTGGTCAGCCCCACACTCACCGGATGGGACCGCCCGGTGGACTGGTTGATCGTTCAGGACCCGCTGGGCCTGACCATGACCGCCGGTCTGATCGCCAAAGAAGTGCCGTTTTTACTGCTCATCACCCTCGCCGCCCTCAGCCAAGTGGACGCAACCCAGCGCATGCGCGTGGCCCAATCCGCTGGGTATCAGCGCATCACCGCGTGGCTTAAAACCGTGTTCCCGGCGATTTATCACCAAATCCGCCTGCCGGTTTATGTGGTGCTGGCCTATTCTATGTCGGTGGTGGATGTGGCGGTGATCCTGGGGCCAAACACGCCGCCGCCTTTGTCCGTACAAATCGTCAAATGGATGGCCGATCCTGACTTGGCGTTTCGTCTTCAGGCCGCCGCCGCGTCACTGATCCAGCTGGGACTGGTTGTCGGCGCGCTGATCCTGTGGCGGATCGGCGAAATCCTATTGGGATTGGCCGGACGACGCTGGGCCTATGCGGGTCGACGCCAGATGCTGGATCGTCCCTTGCGGGGCATCGGTTTTGGACTGGGCGCGATTTCAGCCATCGTGGTCTTCGCCGGATTGGCCGGTCTGGTGATCTGGTCCTTTGCCGGGTTCTGGTCGTTCCCCGACGCATTGCCCCAGCAGCTGACCCTGCGATCCTGGATACGTCACGGCCCCGCCAGTTTGGACACATTGGCCACAACAGCGTGGATCGCACTGGTCGCCACGGGGATTGGATTGGCGCTGACATTGGGCTGTTTGCAGACCGAACAACGCCATAATCTGACCGTCACGGAACGCGGCATGTGGCTGTTATATCTGCCGTTATTGATCCCACAAACCGCGTTTCTGCCGGGGCTGCAAACCCTGCTGATCAATCTGGGCGCGGATATGGGCATCTGGCCGGTGATTTTCACCCACCTGGTGTTTGTGCTGCCATATTTGCGCCTGTCCCTACAGGACCCGTTCAAGGCATGGGACAACCGAAACGCCATCGTCGCCGCCGCGCTGGGATCCTCCCCGCGCCGGATTTTCTGGCACATCCGATTGCCAATGATGCTGGCCCCGATCCTGACGGCCATCGCCGTGGGCATTGCGGTGTCGGTGGGGCAATATCTGGCGACGCTGCTGGTCGGCGGCGGGCGTGTATCAACCCTCACAACCGAAGCGGTGGCACTGGCCTCGGGCGGGGATCGACGGGCAATTGGCGTTTATGGCCTGATGCAAACGGCAGCTGCGCTCGTACCCTTTGCGCTGGCAATAGCCCTGCCCGCCATCATTTATCGAAACAGAAAAGGATTGCGAAATGGATGAAGGCCTGACATTCGACCAAGTCGAAATCCGTAAAGATAACCAGCCTTTGCTCGCCATCAACCGCACGATCACCCCCGGCGCGGTCCTGACCTTGATGGGACCCAGCGGCGTGGGCAAATCCACGCTTTTGTCTGCGGTCACCGGCAATCTGGCCGCTGATTTTGACTGTTCCGGGCGCATCCTGCTGAACGGGTCGGACATCACGCATATGCCCCCCCATCAACGGCGCGTCGGTATTCTGTTTCAGGATCACCTGCTGTTTCCGCACCTTAGCGTCGGGGCAAATATGGCGTTTGGTCTGCAATCCGGCGGCACCCGCGCTGACCGCCGCGCGCAGGTTGAACATGCCCTGCGTGAAGTCGGCCTAGACGGATTTCACGACCGCGACCCTGCCACGTTATCAGGCGGACAAAAGGCTCGGGTGGCCCTGATGCGCATGCTGCTGTCGGACCCTTGTGTGTTGCTGTTGGATGAACCGTTTTCTGGGCTAGATGCGGCGCTGCGCGAACAGGTGCGCAGTTTGGTTTTCAAAACCGCCCACGACCGTGGCCTGCCCGTGTTGATGGTCACCCATGACATCGAGGATGCCAACGCCGCGCGCGGTGAGTTGATCACCCTGCAGCCAACATAGCCTGCCGCACCCGCGCCGCCGCGGGCGTCAAAACCGCCCCGGCTTGGGTCACGATCCCATAGGGCGACAGCGCAAAGCCAAAGGTTTCGGGCAATCGCCGAATCGGCATGCCAGCGCCTGCAAAATCCGCCGCCGTCGCCACGCCAACCGGGGCGATGGCATCGCTTTGACGCAGGCGCGTGATGGTCACCAAAAACGAAGACGTCTCCAACGGAACATCCGGCAATGGCAGGCCCTGTTGTTTTAACTGAGCCTCAACCGCTTGACGCAAAATCGCATCCGATTGCGGCAATATCCATGGGAATTGCAGCATGTCCTGCGGGGTCGGCTGAACCGATAACAAAGGATGGCCCTGCCGCACCAGCAACGTGACCGGTTCGCTGCCAATGGCGGTGAAATCAAACATATCCGGGTCAAAACCATCGGGCAAACGGGACAGGGCAAAGTCCAGTTCTCCGTCCAAAATCATGTTGGCCAAAACGTCGGATGTCGCCACTTCGACGCGGGATCGCAGGTCGGGCAGCTGCGCAAGCGCGGGCAAAACTTTGTCCAGCGCCGCGCCCGTGACGGCCCCTATCCGGACATGCCCACCGCGCCCCTGCTGCATTTCGTCCAATTCACGCCCGGCTGAATCGATTTCCTGAATGATCCGCGCTGCGCGCCGCGCTAGGGACAGGCCTGCATCGGTCAAAACAATGCCCCGCCCCACCCGTTGATGCATAGGCTGATTGGTCAAATGTTCGATTTCCGACATCAACCGCGACGCGGCAGGCCGGGTGATCCCGACCTGATCCGCCGCCTCACCGATCCGATGCTGCGACGCCAATGCGGCCATAAGCCTGAGATGGGACAGCTTTAATCCCTTTTGTAGCAGATGAAGCGGCATATACTTATCCAAAATGGTAATTATTGATGCGCTAATATGATTTGTTTGGCAAGTGTGGATCGCTATTCTGGGCCAAAGCGAAATGAGGATTCCATGACATTTAAACCCGCAAAATGGCCCCGCAAACTCAGGTCACAGGACTGGCTGGGCGGCGCGTCCAAAGACGCCATTTATCGCCGTGGCTGGATGATGAACCAAGGGTTCCCACCGGACGTGTTTGACGGGCGGCCCGTGATTGGGATCTGCAACACGTGGTCGGAACTGACGCCCTGTAACGCCCATCTGCGTGATCTGGCCGAACGGGTGAAAAACGGCATCTGGGAAGCAGGCGGTTTTCCGGTCGAATTCCCGGTCTTTTCCCCATCAGAAACCACGCTGCGCCCCACGGCGATGTTGCATCGCAACCTATGCGCCATGGATGTCGAAGAGGCGTTGCGCGGCAAATGTATCGACGGTGTTGTGTTGATGGCAGGCTGTGACAAAACCACGCCAGCCCTATTGATGGGGGCCGCATCGGTCGACATTCCCGCGATCATGGTCAGCGGTGGCCCGATGTTAAACGGCTATTTCCAAGGCGAACAATTGGGGTCCGGCACCCATCTGCGCAAATTCCGCGCCGCCGTGAAAGCGGGCGAAATGACATCCGAAGAATTCGTCGCATCAGAGGCCGCGATGGCGCGGTCCCCCGGTTCGTGCAACACGATGGGCACCGCCAGCACGATGGCCTCTATGGCCGAAGCGTTGGGCATGGCCCTGTCTGGCAACGCCGCCATTCCCGCCGTGGATTCCCGCCGTCGCATGATGAGCCAGATCACCGGACGTCGCATCGTGCAGATGGTCAAAGATGACCTGAAACCCAGCGATATCCTGACCAAAGACGCGTTCGAAAACGCGATCCGCACCAATGGCGCCATTGGCGGGTCCACCAATGCGGTGATCCACCTGTTGGCCATTGCGGGCCGAATGGGTGTGGATTTGACGCTGGACGACTGGGACCGTTGCGGCAAAGACGTGCCCACAATCGTCAACCTAATGCCATCGGGCAAATACCTGATGGAAGAGTTTTTCTACGCCGGTGGTTTGCCGGTTGTGATCAAACGTTTGGGCGAAATGGGATTGCTGCACAATGACGCGATCACCGTGAATGGCACTGGCATCTGGGACGAAGTCAAAGATGTGCAGAACTGGAACGAAGACGTCATCCTGCCCACAGATCAGGCGCTGACATCATCCGGCGGCATCGCCGTTCTGCGTGGCAATCTGGCCCCCAATGGCGCGGTTTTGAAACCGTCTGCGGCGTCGCCAGACCTGATGGTGCACAAAGGCCGCGCCGTGGTGTTCGACAGCATCGAAGACTACAAAGCGCGGGTGGATAGCGACGATCTGGACATCGACGAAACCTGCATCATGGTGCTGAAATATTGCGGCCCCAAAGGTTATCCCGGCATGGCCGAAGTCGGCGATATGGTCCTGCCAGCCAAGCTGTTGAAACGCGGCATTCAAGACATCATTCGCCTGTCGGATGCGCGCATGTCCGGCACGGCCTATGGCACGGTTGTGTTGCACACATCCCCCGAAGCCGCCGCTGGCGGACCGCTGGCGATTGTGCAGGACGGCGACATGATCGAATTGGACGTGCCCGCACGCCGGTTGCATCTGGACATTTCCGACGAAGAAATGGCCGCTCGGCTTGCGGCGTGGGAAAACCCAGTTGAACGCCCCAATGGCGGCTGGACGCAGCTCTATTTTGACACGGTTGAGGGTGCGGACAAAGGCGCAGACCTTAGCTTCTTGGTTGGGCATCGCGGCAAAGTCGTCAAGCGGGAGAGTCACTGATGGAAATCATCCTATGTGCCATCGGTAAAATCGCCCGGGATCAACATATCCCGGCGATTGCCGCGTCAAAAGATTGGGATTTGGTCGCCACCGTTAGCCGGTCTGGCGGGGTGGACGGCGTGCCCGGCTATACCAACATCAATGACGCGTTAGAGGCCCATCCCGACGTTCAGGTCTATTCCCTGTGTCACCCTGCAGCGCCCCGTTACGATGTGGCTAAAACGTTGATTGCAAATGGCAAAGACGTGATGCTGGAAAAACCACCCGGTGCCACGCTAGCGGAAATTTTTGATCTGGAACGACGTGCGCGTGATGCGGGTGTGTCGCTTTATGCGACATGGCACAGCCGACAGGCGGATGGCGTGCAGGGGGCGGCGGATTGGTTGAAATCACGCACAATCACCCGCGCGCATATCACTTGGCGCGAAGATGTGCGCCTGTGGCATCCGGGTCAGGATTGGGTGTTTGATCCCGGTGGTATGGGCGTGTTTGACCCCGGCATCAACGCCCTGTCGATCCTGACACATATTCTGCCGGACCCGGTGCATCTGACCGACGCCACATTGGAATTTCCTTCCAATCGCGCCATGCCAATTGCTGCTGATCTGACATTTTCGGGCCATGTGACCGCCGATTTCGATTGGCGCCAAGAAGGACCGCAAACCTGGGAAATCGAAGTCGAAACCACCGATGGCACGCTGATCCTAAAGGATGGCGGTGCGCGTCTGTTCATCGACGGACAGGATCAAAACGCCACTGGCATGGGCGAATATCCTGCGCTTTATGCGCAGATGGCTGATCTGGTGCGGGATCGCAAATCAAACGTCGATCTGGCCCCGATGATTCACCTGTCTGATGCGTTCACCTTGGGGCGCAGAAAAACCGTCGACGCGTTTGAATTCTAAAGGGTCGACACCTGAAAATACCCGGCTTCGGGCGAAATCAGCTGGCGCATTTGACGTAATGTGCCAGCGCTATCCACCCAATAGGCGTTCGTGAAAATGTGGCGTTCATCGGCGCAGGTTTCTTCTACACGTGTGGTGGCAAAGCTGCGTTCGACGATTTCGATCTGTTCGGGTTCACGCAACGTGATCGCACAACCAAAGGTCCGGGTGACGATCTGATCATTGCCGTTCAGAAACTCATATGTGCGAGTGGCGATTTCCACCCGACCGGCCAGCAAATCGTTGATTCCGTTGGCGTCAGACGCCATCAAATCGAACCCAAGCCCGCGCGTCGCGATCAAATATCCCCCTTCGAGGGTCATTGATTGGCCAGCGGCGGAAAACCACGTGATTTTTGCACCATTTGTGCCGCCTTTGACAAACAAACTGGGTGCGCCATGGCCCAGATGGTCCACGAGGATCACCTCTTGGCCCATCGCTGCGATATTGGCGCGGGTCATTTCGGCAGGGGCCTGAGCCGTTGCAGCACCAGTTCGCGACGCGACCAAACCGGAAACGATTTGCGTGCCAACCCCCTGACGTCGGTCAGGACCACAGCCCGCAACCAAGGCGGCCAGGGACAGGCCTGTCAGTATTTTCAACAAACTCTTTTTCATGACCATCATTTTCATCGCCAGAACCGTCCCCATTCATCCGTCATATCCCCCAAATGACCGTCACGCAGCGTGTCATACAGACGACCATCAACATCAACACGTGCACCGCCATCGCGGCTGAGGGATGCCAGTGAAACAGAGCTTTGACTGCGGGTCGGTGCCCCCATCAACCAATCAAACGGAATGGTCAGGCGGATGCCTTTGTCAAAGGACCCTTCGCCAAATTCCTCTGCGGAGACATCGGTTTGGGTCACATAGGCCCCCAGCCGCCAGCCATTGGTGAATTCACGGTCAACCGACAAGGTTGCGCCGAAATCTTCGGCCAGATAACGACCGACATCCAATTGGCCATGCCAGCCTTCGCCAAAATCATAATAGGCCGAGACATGCCCGGTGACCGTTTCGTAATCCTGAAACCCGAGCAGCATGTCATAGTCCCGTTTGGCGACATAGTTTAGCTCTGCCCCCAGCCCCAACCGGCTCTCGACGGGTTTCCACAGCACTTCGGCGGACACGCCACCATACATGGTTTCCAGATACCCTGCGGTCACACGCGTATACACATCCGGGGCGGCGCGGCCGTACCAAGCGAGGGTGAACTCTTCGATACCGGGGTTTCCGTCAACGGCATATTGCAACGCATCCCGACGTACGGCGGGCAGCGATGAAGCGGAAATTGAACCGGCATCTTCGTAACCGCTCCATAAGGCGGCGCGGGCCCGACCGGACAAGACCAAGTTCGGCTGGATCGTGTAACGACCCGAAAGTTCCAGCCCCACCTCTCCGCGGATGGGTTCATCGCCATCAAACAGGGAAATTTCGGTATAGGGCGACAATCCCCAAGTAAAGGCAGCCCCGTCAGCCGCATCGACAGCAACCAGCCCGGCATTTGGCCCGGCGTGATCAAATGCAGCCCGATCAAAAATCGCCTGCGCTGCGCCGGGTTCATTTTCCAGTGTTTCGATATCACTGCGTCGCAATGTGGTGGACGACAATGGCAGGCCACGTTGGGCCGGCTCTAGGATGAACACTTCGACAGAGGCGGGCATGACATGGGTCAAAATCCGCGCAACACGCCCCAACGCCTGTGCTTCGGACCGATAGCGGCTGTTAGAATACCGCACGCGCACCTGACGATCGGTCAACTGAACCGAAATCAATGTGATGCCTTCAACCGCAAGAACCTGCTGCAATTGCGCGCGGATGCTTGCTTCGGATCGGATGTTGCGGTCCCAGCTCAGGGCGGCGCGGTCATGCGCGCCACGCACGGAAACCGGCGCTGGCGCGGGATCAAACCCAGAGCCAGATCCGCGATTATGCGGGTTCATCATCACAGTGCCCGCCAACGCCAATTCGTGGCCATTCATATAAGAAAGCGACACTTGGTATCCGGGGCGGGGTTGCCATGCGACACCGAAATTCAGCGGGCTTTGATGTTCAAATTCGCCATTCGTGGTTTCGCGTGTATAGGCATCGGACGAATATTCAGCCTTAAACGTCAGAGTGTCAGAATACCGGTATTCCACCCCGCCAAACAACGCTGCATCGCCTTGGAAATATTGATCAAACAAAAGGTCACCCCCTTCGTCAAATTCAAATTCCCCGCGGTCAGTGGCCCCAAATGGGTTTTCAAAGCCGTTATAGCTGCCCAAACGTCCCCAGCCGATTCCGCCTGTGACCCGCACATTTGGGGACAGAGTTTTGGTCGCAACCAGATATTCGGATGTATAAACACCCGTCCCGATAAAATCCTGCAACCCGATTGTGACGGCTGGGATATGTTCGCCTTCTTCGACCAGCTGATACCGCAGATCAAAACTGCGATCAAAAAGCGGATCGTGGCCAGAGCCTTCGGGATTGTAATCATTATTGCGCGAATAGCGGAAACTGCCAGACAGGCGCGGCGTGATCTGGAACGAAATTGTGTTGCGCAAATGCGTTGGCGTATAGCTCAGTGTGGCGGCAATTTCGCCCTCTTCGGGGGCAATCGCTGTTGGCAAATCCAACAGCCCCGGCGCCCCGTAATAGTTGTAGCTGGAAATCCAGCTGTCCTGTGCAAAGCTGGCCGTCGCTGAAAACAACGCAATCGAAGCCACACCAAAAGTCAAAAATGTTGTTGTTTTCACGTGTCGCCCCCCGGCGAATTTCAACATCGAAATCCAACAGCACATTAAATAAGTCATTGCCGTTTGGGAACCGCATTCACGTCATAGCGGTGCGAATGGCGTATTTTTGTCAATCCGGCTTTGGATTGTCGTCGTAATCGTCCCGCAAAATCCGCGCCGCATCCCCCTGCGGGTCATCATATTGCGCCGATTTCATCGTCCAGAAAAACGCAACTAACCCCAAAGCACCCAGCCCGACAGAAACGGGGATCAAGAAAACAAGCACATCCATCAGCGGGTCCTCAACGCGTTTAGCGACACCAGAATAGAACTGGTCGACATGGCAATAGCCGCCGTCAACGGTGTCGCCAACCCAACAAAGGCAATCGGAATGGCGATTGAATTATAGACAGCCGCCACGCCAAAGTTTTCGAGGATGCGTTTGCGGGCAGATTTCGCAATGCGCAGGCTGTCTTGGATTCGCGACAAATCAGGCGATACCAGTACCAGATCAGCCGCCACACGGGTCGCCTCTAAGGCAGAGGCAGGCGCGATAGATACATGCGCGACGGCCAATGCGGCGGTGTCGTTTAGGCCATCGCCAACCATCAAAACACGTTTTCCGGCGGCGCGCTTGGCCTCCAGTACGGCGGCTTTTTCGCTGGGCAAAACACCGGATTGCCATGTGGGAATGTTCAGGTCCTGCGCCAGCTGAGCCACCGGGTTTTCCGCATCCCCAGACAGCAACATCACTGGAATATTGCGATCACGCAGATGTTGCAGCAGCTCTGCCGCACCGGGGCGTAACGTGTCTTCGAACGTGAACTGAACGGTGTCCTGACCATCAATCCCCAGACAGGTGGAACTATCCCCCTGACCGGTGACCCATTCCGCGCGTCCCAGACGCACCGTTTGACCTTGGAATTTCGCTTCGACGCCCAATCCGGGATGTTCAACGATGTCGGTGACCTGAACGTCAGGCAAATCAAAGCCCTCAGCGGCCTTTGCAATCGCCTTGGACCGGGGGTGGTTAGACCCCAGAGCCAAAGCCGCCGCCAACGCAAATGCATGATCCGGCAGGTCCTGTGGATTGGTCAATGTCGGGGTTCCGCGCGTCAATGTGCCGGTTTTATCGAACACCACTTCGTCGATTTCAGCCAAACGTTCCAATGCAGTGGCATGTTTGACCAACAATCCACGTTTGAACAGCCCCCCCGACGCCACCGTCGACACTGCAGGCACAGCAAGGCCCAGCGCACAGGGACAGGTGATGATCAACAACGCAACGGCAATGTTCAGCGACGTGCGCACATCGCCTGCGGTCAGATACATCCAGACCACAAAACCGATCAGCGCCAGCAAATGCACGGCAGGTGCGTAAATCTGTGCGGCGCGGTCGGCCAATGAATTATAGCGCGACTTGGCTTCTTCGGCGACGGACACCAGATCGGCCAGCCCATGCAATAACGTATCCGGCCCAACAGCCGAGGTTCGAATATGAAGCGGGCCGGTCAGGTTCACTTCGCCCGCACGCACCTGAGCGCCGATGGCCACAGCAACCGGATCAGTTTCGCCGGTCAAAAACGCGCGATCCATTTCAGAGGCACCCTGAATGATGTCACCATCCACAGGAATGCGCGCGCCCGGCCGCACCAATAAAATATCGCCGACCGACACATCGGTGACTTTGACCGTGTGGGTGTCGCCATCCACAACACGCAGGGCGGTCGGCGCCTCTAAGGCGGCCAGTTCCGCCGCAGCGGATCGGGCGGTAGAGCGCATTTTCTGATCCAGAAACCGCCCCGCCAGCAGGAAAAATGTCAGCGACAAAGCCGCGTCGAAATAGGCATGTTCGCCGGAATTGATCGTTTCAAACAGCGACATGCCCGCCGCCAACAGGATCGCCAACGAAATCGGCACATCCATGTTCAACCGCGCAGCACGCAGCGCCGCAAAGCCCGATTTGAAAAACGGTTGCGCAGAAAAGGCGATGGTCGGCAACGCGATCGCAGCAGACAGCCAGTGAAACATGTCGCGCGTTGCATCGGTTGCCCCCGCCCAGATCGCCACGCTGAGCAGCATCACGTTCATCGACGAAAATCCGGCAACCCCAAATCGCATCATCAGGTCGCGCGCTTGTTTGTCGCTCTCTCCGGCGGTCAGGGTTGCGTTGTCCAACGGCTGCGCCTCAAATCCCAACCGTTCCAGATGGTGCACAATAGTGTCAGGTTCCGTGCCGGGGGCCACCCGCACGGTGGCGCGTTTGCGGGTCAAGTTCACCCGCACATCTTCGACGCTATCCAGCTGCATCAAACCGCGCTCAACCCCGGAAATACAGGATGCACAATGGATTGATGGCAGTGATATTTGCACATCAAACGCATGTTCCGACCGGGTCTTTTCGACCCGCCGGGCGATATCTGGCAGGGCAATGCAGCCCGGACAGGCCGCTGCCGAGGGATGATCAGAAACGCTCATTGTGCGACGTAAACCACAACGCGTTGCCGAAATTCGGTGCCATCAGGTGCAACCGCCACCATGCGTAGGTTCCAATTGCCGCCATTTGTGGTCACAGGCGCACGGTGCACATTCCCATCAAAGGTAAAGTCAGGTGTCTGATCATCCTGCACGGATGTCGCGCGCCCAAAGGTGCCGGTGATGGATGTTGGATCAACCGGGGTGCCGTCTGCATCCACAATCGACAACAGCAATTCGCCTTGTTCCACCTTGGCCGAGACATCCCAGCCCAAGGCCAATTGCGCCGCGCGATCCGCGTCAAAATTCTGGCTGGCCACGTAGGAATTTTTCACCTCTAGCCCCGGAAAGGTGCGGATCGCCTGTGTTGCCATCAGAACATTCACCCCGATGATAATGCTAAACGCCACCACCATCCCGATCAGCACATGTTTGCCTGTCAATTCGCGGGCCATATCAGTTTCCTTTCCCAATAAAGTGGGTGTCCACATAGGACCGTTCGTTGCCATTCAGATCCTCAACCCAGAGCCGGAAATCAGTCCGTTCCGCCGAAGATGCCGGATCTTGGGTCCGGGCGCTGACAAAGACACGCACCAGTTTGGTGCTGTCAGCGGGCACAGTTGTAACCCGTTCATGCGTGCCTTCCAAATCAATCCTCAGAATTTCATCCGAACTGAGCGACATGTGGAATTCGCGGTCATCCCCGTGTTTGTTCCGCAGGCGGACTTCGTAGGTGTTCTGGATCGTGCCATCCGATTGCATCACAAAGGTCGGATTGCGCACAGGTGCAACAGTCATGTCGATATCCGGACGGATAAATAGCGCAAACACCAAGGCAAATCCAACCAGCGACCACAGCGACGTATAAAGAATAGTACGCGGCCGCAGGATGTGTTTCCACACATTGATCGGCGGCTCACCCGCGCGTTCTTTGGCTTCGTCTTTCAGGGCGAAATAATCAACCAAACCACGTGGTTTGCCGACTTTGTCCATCATGTCATCGCAGGCATCAATGCACAGACCGCAGGTGATACAGGCCATTTGCTGACCGTCGCGGATATCGATCCCAACTGGGCAGACATTCACGCAGGCCATGCAATCAATGCAATCGCCCATATCGTCACGCTTTTTGCCTTTGCCGCGCGGTTCACCGCGCCATTCGCGATAGCCGATCACGATGGTGTCTTCGTCGATCATTGCGGCCTGAATACGCGGCCATGGGCAGGCATAGATGCAGACCTGTTCGCGGGCGATCCCGCCGAAAAACACAGTTGAGACAGCCAAAATGGCCATTGTTGTATAGGCGATTGGATTGGCCGTGCCCGTGACCAGCGCCATCGCCAATGTGGGCGCATCGGCAAAATAAAACACCCACGCGCCGCCGGTCGCCAGACCGATCAGCACCCAGATCACATATTTGGTGATCCTCAGGCGAATTTTCTTGGCGTCCCATTTGGCGTTCCACAGTCGGACACGCGCGTTGCGGTCGCCTTCGATCCAGCGTTCCGTCAGGATAAACAAATCCGTCCAAACCGTTTGCGGGCAGGCATAGCCGCACCAAACTCGGCCCAGCGCCGAGGTGAACAAAAACAGCCCCAAACCGGCCATGATCAGCAGCCCGGCAATGAAGTAAAACTCATGCGGCCAGATTTCGATCCAGAAGAAATAGAACCGGCGATTGGCCAAATCGATCAACACGGCCTGATCCGGCAACGATGGACCACGATCCCAGCGAATCATTGGGGTCAGATAGTAAATCCCCAAGGTAATCGCCATTATGACCCACTTCATATTTCTGAAGAAGCCTTTGACTTTACGTGGAAAAACCGGCTCGCGCTTGGCGTAGAGCTGTGGGGCGTCTGGCTGGCTCATTTCTGGGTCCTGGCATAAAAGCTATAGTTTTGCTTGATCTTTTAGACCGGCAGGCAATTGCGGCCTTGATTCAAGTCAAGTTGACCATAATCCATCGCAATTTTGTGGTCTTTGGGCGGGTTGTCACATGTGACAATCAGGCAGAAAAAAAGCGGCGCCAAAAGCGCCGCTAAAAGGTTCGATGGACCGGGAAGGTTGGCCCATCGGGGAGAGAAGATTACTCGGGGTCTTTGTGGATGATTCTGGCTGGGGTTTCTTTGACATGCATCAAACGGAACAGGTTGATCTAACCAAGGCGCAGCGCCCCTTTGCCCAAAACAAAACCGGGCCTGCAACAGCAAGCCCGGTTTCGCCACATCAGCTGTGGTTTGATTATTCGCCGCCGCCCAATTGGTGGACATAGGCCGACACCGCGTTGATTTCAGCAGGTGTCAGACCAAAGGCTGCGTTGAACTCTTCGCTCCAGGCGGGCATGACGCCGAAACGGGCATTGGTGACAGTTTCCGTGAGGGTGGCTTCGTCACCGCCATAGAGCCAGATCGCATCAGACAAGTTTGGCGCCCCTTGGAACCGATCGCCTGTGCCGTCTTCCATGTGGCAGGCAGAACATTCGTTCATATAGATCGGTTCACCAGCGCTGGCCAATGCGGCATCCGCGTCCTGACCGGACAATTGACGCACAAATGCAACGACTTGTGTGATTTCTTCCTCAGACAGGATTTCACCAAAGGCGGGCATTTCTGACCAACGCGCATCAAAGGAATCTTCGTTGCGCACGCCATGTGTGACCGTCAGAACGATGTCATCAATGGTGCCACCCCACAGCCAGTCATCATCCAGCAAGTTCGGGAAACCAAACGCACCCGATGCACCGGAACCGTGACATTGCGAACAATTGGCGCGAAACACAGCCGCGCCCATATTGCGCGCAAAGCCGTTTAATTCGGTGTCATCCGTGATAGCAAGCATGTCAGCGGAAGCCAGTTTTTCAACCAAAGCGGCGTTTTGTTCATCCACAATGGCAATCTGTTCGGCCACTTCGCCTCGGGTGGAATAGCCCAGAAAACCCGCGGTGGCCTGTTTGGCCAGAGGCCATGCAGGATAAGCAACCGTATAAAGGATCGCCCAAACGATGGTTGCGTAAAACACCCAGAGCCACCAACGCGGGAGCGGATTGTCGAATTCCTCAATCCCGTCCCAGGAATGGCCGGTTGTATCCGGGTCCTGCGGTGTGTTGTTGTCTTGTTTGCTCATGACTGAGCCTCCGAAATTTTGGGCGCTACGTCAGGCGCAGGCGCGTCATCATGGCGGAACGGAACGTTGGCGACGTCTTGGTGGATGGCGCGGGATCCGGGGCGAAACGCCCAGGCCACCACGCCACCGAAAAAGACGAACATTGCCAGCAGAACCCAGCTGTCCGCGATTTCCCTGAAGATCGAATATGTATCCATGTCGACCCCCTAGCGGCTTGCATCTGGGGTAAAGGTCGAGAAGTCGACCATAGTGCCCAGAATTTGCAGATACGCCACCAATGCGTCCATTTCAGAAATGCCATCGGCATTGTCGAAATTGCGCACCTGGGTGCCCGGATAACGTTCAACCAGACCGTCCCAATCCGAGAAAGGATCCGCCTGAGCCACAAAGTCGGCCTGTGCGTTTTCGATCATTTCATCAGTGTAAGGCACACCCACCATACGGTGCGTTTCCAGCAGGTCCTGAATATATGTGGGCTCTAACATGGTGTCGTTTAAGAACGCATATTTCGGCATCACAGATTCAGGAACCACAGCTTGGGGATCGTTCAGGTGCAGGACGTGCCATTCATCCGAATAGCGCCCCCCAACCCGTGCCAGATCCGGCCCGGTCCGTTTGGACCCCCATTGGAAAGGGTGGTCATACATGGATTCCGCCGCCAGCGAATAATGACCGTAACGCTCGACTTCGTCGCGCATCGGGCGGATCATCTGGCTGTGGCAGACATAGCAGCCTTCGCGAATGTAAATATCGCGACCGACCAGTTCCAGTGGGGAATAGGGGCGCATGCCCTCCACATCCTCAATGGTGTTTTCCAGGTAGAACAGCGGAGCAATTTCCACCAGCCCACCGATTGTGACCACGCCTAAACTGCATACCAGCAGCAGGGTGGCGTTCTTTTCAAGAACCTTATGACGATCAAGAATACCCATTGGTCGTCTCCTTATTCGGCGGGAACGGCAGCAGCAGCAGACGCGCTAGGTACGCGTTTGCTAAAGGCTGTCATCCACAGGTTATAACACATGATCAATGCACCAGCGAGGAACAGAACACCGCCCAAGCCACGCACAACATACATCGGGAACTTCGCAGCAACGGTGTCAGCGAACGAATTCACAAGGAACCCTTGCGCATCAACTTCGCGCCACATCAGGCCTTCCATGATGCCGGTGACCCACATTGAGGCGGCATAAAGAATGATCCCGATTGTCGCCAACCAGAAATGCCAGCTGACCAAAGACAGGGAATACAGGCGGTCTTTGTTCCACAGGCGTGGTGTCAGGAAGTAGAGCGCCGAGAAGGTGATCATCCCGTTCCAGCCCAAAGCACCAGAATGCACGTGACCAATGGTCCAGTCAGTGTAGTGCGACAAGGAATTGACCGCACGGATCGACATCATCGGGCCCTCAAATGTGGACATGCCGTAAAAGCCGATGGAAATCACCATCATCCGGATGATCGGATCGGTGCGGATTTTATCCCACGCGCCTGACAACGTCATCAGACCGTTGATCATCCCACCCCATGACGGCATCCACAGCACGATCGAGAACACCATGCCAAGGGTCGATGCCCAATCCGGCAACGCAGTGTAGTGCAGATGGTGTGGACCGGCCCAGATATAAAGAAAGATCAGCGCCCAGAAGTGAATGATCGACAATTTGTAGCTGAACACAGGGCGTTCGGCCTGTTTTGGCACAAAGTAGTACATCATGCCCAAGAAGCCCGCCGTCAGGAAGAAGCCAACCGCATTGTGGCCATACCACCACTGGGTCATCGCATCCTGCACACCCGAAAACAGCTGAACAGATTTGGAGCCAAAGACGCTAACCGGGATCGACAGGTTGTTGATCAGGTGCAGCATCGCCACGGTGACGATGAACGACAAGAAGAACCAGTTGGCCACATAGATGTGGGGCTCTTTGCGTTTCATGATCGTGCCAAGGTAAATCGCCAGATAGGCCACCCAGACGATGGTCAGCCAGATATCGACATACCATTCAGGTTCGGCATATTCTTTGGATTGGGTTGCACCCATCAGATAGCCGGTTGCGGCCAAAACGATGAACAGGTTGTAGCCCCAGAAAACGAACCACGCCAGATTGCCACCCCACAGCCGTGTCGCGCTGGTGCGCTGCACGATGTAGAACGAAGTTGCGATCAAGGCGTTGCCACCAAACGCAAAAATCACCGCCGAAGTGTGCAAGGGACGTAACCGCCCAAAGTTACCGTAGCCTTGTAAGAAATCAAAGTTCAGCGCCGGAAAGGCCAGCTGAAACGCGATAAACGTCCCGACCAGAAATCCTGCCAAACCCCAAAAGGCGGTTGCGATGACACCATATCGGACGACACCGTCCATATATGCATCCGTTCGAGGCGCCGGAGCGTCCCCAGTTTTGCGCACCGTCCAGATAAATAATCCAGCGGCGACGGCCATAACGATCAGAGCGTGGACCTGATAAGCCAGGTCGCGGGCCCAGTTCGCAGCAAGCGCAGCGAAAAGGGTGATAACCCCCAGCGCCACAATCTTGATCCAATCCCACATGAGAAGCGTTCCCTTTTTTTGCCCACACGACGAGTCGCATGCGCCTTTTGCTATGAGTTGGGTTTCTCACCCCCAAGCAAGCGCTACCTTGATCCAAATCAATTAATTTGCGCTCGCAGGTTGATAGTCATCATACAAAGCTGCGCCCCAGTCAGGGAGAATAGCGGTGTGTCAACCAAGGAGAACCGTTATGGGGTACAAATCCGTTTCGATCATCGTCACAGACCAAGCCACGGATGCCGCGCCTTTGGCCTCTGCGCGGGCGGTGGCGGATCGCTGCGACGGCCATCTGGACGTGCATTGTCTGGGTGTGGACCCTGCCCGCTACGAACCATTGCCAGCCGGATCTGCGGCGATCATTATGGAAACTGGTGTTGCCGAGGCGCGCGCGCAGGCCGGTGAACTGGTCGATTGGGTCAATGCGATCATTCCTCAGGACATTCCCAATGTCGCCGTCGAAGGTGTGATCATGCCGCATCTGGGACTTGATTCCGGCATCGGCCGGATTGCCCGCTATTCCGACCTGATCGTCTGTGCAAAACCTTATGGCAAAGGCGCGACCCCGTTGCAGGTTTCCGTCCTAGAGGCGGCCCTGTTTGGCACCCGCGCCCCGGTTCTGGTCTGCAACAGCGATGCCGAAGCCCCCGTTAACCCGCGCCGTATCCTACTGGCATGGGACGAAAGCGCCGAAGCCCTGTCCGCCATGCGCTATGCCATGCCCTTGATGCAGGCCGCAGACCGTGTGGATGTGGTGATGGTCGATCCCCCCAGCCATTCGCCAGAACGATCCGATCCCGGTGGCGCTGTGACGTTGATGCTGGCCCGCCACGGCGTGCGCGCCGAGGTATCAATCCTGTCACGTACCCTGCCGCGCGTGTCCGAATGCCTCAGCCGATTTGCCAAGGAACATAACTGCGACATGATCGTGATGGGCGCCTACGGACATTCCCGCCTGCGCGAAGCCGTGCTGGGTGGACCTACGCGTGACATGCTGGAACAGTCGGAAATCCCGCTGTTTATGGCGCATTGATGACGGATCTCTCGGGGAAAGGGGCCGCATTTTTTGCACCCCAGAGGAGAGAGGACGCGGCGGCTTCAGGCGATGAAGCCGCCGTCTACGTCATCTCCGGTTTCCAGAACCAGTTTATGCATATCCGGCACCTGAATGCGGCGTTTGCCTTCGAGCACGATAATGCCATCGCGTTTCAGCGCCGAAATCTGGCGGCTGACCGTTTCCAGCGTCAGGCCCAGATAATCCGCCATCGCTTCGCGGGTCAGGGGCAGTTCAACCAGAACGGGTCCGGTTTGTGCCATCAGGCCCAACGTGCTTTCGCGGCGGGCAATGATCGCCAACAGGCTCGCGATTTTTTCACGCGCGGTTTTGCGGCCCAGAATCAACATCCATTCGCGCGCTGCATCCAGTTCGTCCAGCGTCATGTCCAACAGACGTTCCGACAGGTGCGGCGTGTCGATCATCATGGTTTCAAACGGTTTGCGACGGAAACAGCACAACGTCACATCGGAAACAGCCGTCACATCATAGGGCGACTGCGCCCGGCCCGGACGGCCAATAAAATCAGACGACAACAACAACCCGACCATTTGGGTGCGTCCGTCTTCCATGGTTTGGCTCAGCGTTGCAGCGCCCCGCACCACAGACGCAACAAAGCTCATATCATCGCCCGCCCAGCAGATCGCCTGACCTGCTTCGTAGTTGCGATAATACTTGATCTCTTCCAATTTCTGCAATTCGTCAGCTTCGCAACGTGCACAGACGGCACGGTGTCGAATGGGACATTCTCTACATTGGATATCAGCAAGGGCTTTGCTCATGAGGGACGGTACTCCGGTTCCCAAAAACTAATGCCCCTTAATAACCCGAAACACCTAAGGATGTACAATGGCTTCGCTTGAAAGTTTACGTAAGCTGGGACTGTTTGACGCGCGGGTCCCCCGCTACACAAGCTATCCACCTGCCAATCATTTTTCCGGAGGTGTTGATAACAGCACCGTCGCTGGCTGGATGCAGGCCATTCCCACGGGCAGCCGTGTGTCGCTGTATTTGCACATTCCCTATTGCCGCCGGCTGTGTTGGTTCTGTGCCTGTCGCACCCAAGGCACCAGCACAGACAGGCCATTGGTCCCGTATCTGGATATGTTGATTACCGAAATGGAACTGGTCAAAGCCCAACTGCCACAGGACGTTGTGATTTCCCAAATCCATCTGGGTGGCGGTACGCCGACCCTGCTGAACCCTGATATGATCGCCAAGCTGGGCGCGGAACTGGCCACGTTTCGACCTTGGGCAGATGACATCACATTTTCCGTGGAAATTGACCCGACAGAGGTCGACCAAGCCCGCATTGATGCGCTCAAAGCGATTGGCATGACCCGCGCCAGCATCGGCGTGCAGGACTTTGATCCGGTGGTGCAGGAATGTATCGGTCGTATCCAAAGCTATGAACAGACCCGCGATGTCGTGGATATGTTACGCGCTGCTGGGGTGCGCAGCCTGAACATGGATATCCTCTATGGGTTGCCACATCAGACCCGCGCCCGCATGACGGATTCTGTACAGAAAATCCTGTCGCTTGGGCCGGACCGCGTGGCGCTTTATGGCTATGCGCATGTGCCGTGGATGGCCAAACGGCAGGTCATGATCCCCGCCGATGCCCTGCCCGACAGCGAAGCGCGGCTAGAGCTGTTTGAAATCGCCCGTCGGTTGTTTGTCTGGGATGGCTACCGTGAAATTGGCATCGACCATTATGCGCGCGAAGGCGACACCATGGCCGATGCGGATCGCACCCATTCCCTGCGCCGTAATTTCCAAGGCTACACGGATGACACATCCGAAGTGCTGATCGGCATGGGGGCGTCGGCCATTTCGCGCTACCCGCAGGGCTTTGCGCAGAACCATTCCACATCGTCAAAATACGGCAGCGCCATCCAGACCGGGCAATTGGCCACAATCCGGGGCCACAACATGTCCGCCGATGACAGTTTGCGATCGGCGATGATTGAAATGATCATGTGCCGATTTGAACTGGATTACGGTGAACTCAGCCGCAGGTTTGACGTGAAGACCACAGACATAAAAGCCATGTGTGACGCCCTGTTGAAACGGTTTGAACCCTGCATTGACGTCCATGCGAACGGGTTCAAAATCACCCAATCCGCGCGTCTGATTGCGCGGATGGTGGCGCAGGAACTGGATGCTTACGCAATGCCAGAAGGCCGCCATTCCCGCGTGATGTAGGCAAAGAAGCGATTTGAACCAACAAAAGACCCGCGGCGGAATGTTTACGCGGGGTTTTAGGCAGGTTATCTGATCTGAAACCCAAGGAGGCACGCATGGCAAACCCGTTATATGAGGCGCTTTTTGCACCGCATTTGAATGCAGAATCCGTGTTTTTGCACCTGCCGGACGGGACCGATGTGACCCATGGCGCGTTTTTGCGCCGCGCCGCGCAATTTGCCCATAGTTTCTGTGTCTTGGGGTTGCGCCCCGGCGACCGGGTGGCCGTACAGATCGACAAAAGCCCGGATGCTTTGGCGGTCTATGCCGCCTGTGTGCAAACGGGATTGGTGTTTTTACCGCTCAACACCGCTTATACCGCCGCTGAACTGGATTATTTCATCAGCAATTCTGGTGCCGGACTGGTGTTGTCTGGGTCCGCCAAGGCTGGCGATGTCGGTGCGGTGGCCAATACCCACAAAGCCAAACATCTCACCTTGGACGCCGATGGCACCGGTGGTCTGGCCGCGCTGGCCGACATGCAGCCCGGCACGTTTGTCCCGGTTGATCGTGACGCCGATGATCTGGCCGCGATCCTTTATACATCCGGCACAACAGGCCGGTCCAAAGGCGCGATGCTGAGTCAGCGCAACCTGCTGAGCAACGCCGAGGTCCTAAAGGATGCGTGGCAGTTTACCGACCAAGACGTGTTGCTGCATGGTTTGCCCATCTATCACACACATGGGTTGTTCGTGGGCACCAACATCACCCTGTTGGCGGGCGGATCGATGATTTTCCTGCCCGGTTTCGATCTGGATACATTGATCCGGTTTATGCCCCGCGCCACCGCGCTGATGGGCGTGCCGACCTATTACACACGTCTGCTAGGCGACAATCGGTTTGATGCAAAACTGGCACAGAACATGCGGTTATTCGTGTCCGGGTCCGCGCCTTTGCTGGCCGAAACCCACCAAGCGTTCGAAACCCGTACCGGTCATCGCATATTGGAACGCTACGGGATGACCGAAACCAACATGAGCACCTCCAACCCCTATTCAGGGGACCGCCGCCCCGGCACCGTTGGCCGCATGTTGCCCGGTGTGGATGGCAAAGTCTGTGATCCTGAGGGCCGCGAATTGCCACGTGGCGAAATCGGCATCCTTGAGGTGCGCGGCGACAATGTTTTCAAAGGCTATTGGCAGATGCCTGAAAAAACCGCCGCAGAGCTGCGCGATGATGGGTTTTTCATCACCGGCGATTTGGCTGTGATGGGCGAGGATGATTATGTCACCATCGTTGGGCGCGGCAAGGATCTGATCATCTGCGGCGGGCTGAACGTCTATCCCAAAGAGGTCGAAGAAGCGCTGGACGCTCTGCCCGGCATCATCGAAAGCGCAGTGATCGGCGTGCCACATCCGGATATGGGCGAAGGCATCATCGCGGTCCTCGCGGCGCCTTCGGATCTGAATTTGGATGATGTGGCTGGTAAATTGGCGCAAAACTTGGCCCGGTTCAAACAGCCCCGCCATTACGTGATCGTCGATGCCCTGCCCCGCAACACCATGGGCAAGGTGCAAAAGGCTGCGCTGCGCACTGAATTTGCCACTTGGTTCACCAGCAAGTGATTCGCCCACTTCCGTCGATGTGACGAAAATTGCCGTATATTTCGTCACATTAACGACAGTGACGCACAATTTGACGAAACACTTTCGATTTTTCTGCATCACAGCATCATGAAAAGTGGGATCCGCCCCCTGCCACCCATTTAACTTGATCGCAAACAGGGTTATGTCGCCTTCTGCCATTCAAAGGAGTAGATCCATGGGCTATAAAATCGCCATCGTGGGCGCCACAGGGAATGTGGGCCACGAAATGCTAAATATCTTGGCCGAGCGCCAGTTTCCAGTTGATGAACTTGCCGCTTTGGCAAGCCGGAAATCATTGGGAACCGAGGTTAGCTTTGGCGACACCACCCTGAAAACCCAGGATCTGGACACGTTCGATTTTACCGGTTGGGATATCGCGCTGTTTGCCGTGGGTTCTGATGCGACAAAAATCTACGCACCCAAAGCAGCGGCTGCGGGCTGTGTGGTGATCGATAACTCGTCGCTTTATCGCTATGATCCCGACATTCCGCTGATCGTCCCTGAGGTAAACCCAGAGGCCATCCACGATTACGCCAACAAAAACATCATCGCGAACCCGAATTGTTCGACCGCACAGATGGTGGTGGCCCTAAAGCCGTTACATGATCGCGCGAAAATCAAACGCGTTGTTGTGTCCACCTATCAATCCGTGTCCGGTGCGGGCAAAAACGGTATCGATGAGCTGTGGGATCAGACCAAGTCGATCTACAACCCAACCGATAACAAACCGCCCCAGCAATTCACCAAGCAGATCGCGTTCAACGTGATCCCGCATATCGACGTATTCATGGAAGACGGCACCACCAAAGAAGAGTGGAAAATGATCGCCGAAACCAAGAAAATCGTCGATACATCGATCAAAGTGACCGCGACCTGTGTGCGCGTGCCGGTCTTTGTCGGTCATTCAGAATCGATCAATATCGAATTCGAAGATTTCCTTGACGAAGACGAAGCCCGCGACATCCTGCGCGAAGCACCGGGCATCATGGTTGTCGATAAACGCGAAGATGGCGGCTATACGACCCCGATCGAATGTGTCGGTGATTTTGCCACCTTTATCAGCCGCATCCGTCAGGATTCGACCGTTGAAAATGGCCTGAACCTATGGTGCGTGTCGGACAATCTGCGCAAAGGGGCTGCCTTGAATGCGGTGCAAATCGCAGAACTCCTTGGTCGCGAAGTTTTGCGCAAGGGGTAAAAGGTCCTTAACCTCTAGGCATTATCCCGTTCTCATAAGAGAGCGGGAGAATGCCATTGAAAGACTTTCAGTTTAACTGCCCGGATTACCTCGCACAGCGATTCTGGCTCATGTGCACAGAAAACGGTGAAACGCCCGGCACGGTGCTACGCGAATTCATGGTGCGGGAAATTTCCAAAGCAGATCCCGCGTTTGAGTTGGATCTAAAAACGGAAACCGGAAGGGATGCCTGGGCCGTCATTAAGGGGAATCCTAAATAGACGACCCAACCCAACAAATTAGACTGGAACGAACTTGTTTCGTTCTGGGTCGTAATATTCCAGATCACCTTCGCCGATGTCGTTCCATGCACCATGCAGAGTGAGTCGATCATCGGCCACACGTTCCGCGACATCGGGGAATGTCATTAGGTTTTCCAAAGACACCAAAACCGCCTCACGTTCGAGCGCGGATTTGCGCATGGTATCATCCCCTTCTGGCAGGCGATCATATCCGGGGCGCAGAATGTCCATCCAACGCCCGACAAAGCTCTCTTTCTCTTCCAGTTCCGGCGCTTTGCCTTCGCACATGTTATAGCAGCCTTCGACGCCGCCACAGCTGGAATGCCCCAGAACGATCAGATGCGAAACTTTGAGCGCCGTCACAGCATATTCGATGGCCGCTGACGTGCCGTGCGCCGCCCCGTCCGGCGAATAGGGTGGCACCAAATTCGCAATATTACGGTGAATAAAAATTTCGCCCTGATCCGCGCCAAAAATCGACGTTACATGAACACGGCTATCGCAACACGAAATCACCATGGATCGTGGGCGCTGACCTTCGTTTGCTAACCGTCTGAACCAATTGGCATTTTCCGCATGCGAGGTGGCTTTCCAACCGTGATACCGCTTTGCAAGATAGGCAGGCAATGGCCGCGCGTTTTTCATGTCTCTCTCCGTTCGCTTCTCTTGGCCGTGGTTAATACCTTCAATTTTCAAGTTTTTCGAGCTATTTCGTCGCCCGGCCTTCATCACTTGAAAACCGTGTTTGCGATATGTCTGAGTCATGGAAAAGGCAGCGATTCATATACTTGGTATTCACCCAAATCTCGACGGGTTGAGCGTCGTTCAACCCCGAGATAATTTGGCGTTTGATCCAGCCCCTTTGGCGCGTTTGTTCGCGGATAAAGGGCCCCATCAGGCAGAGGAAATCATCTGTCGTGCAGTCGAAGATTTAGCGCGTAAATTGCAACGCGTAGAGGAGAACCACAGGGCCTGTACCTTTGCCAGGCTCGGGGAATCAGCGGCAGGAATGATCGCTGTAGCCGATCAAATTGGCCTCAGCGCCGTGTCACAGGTCGCCAAAGATGTGCGTGATTGCGCGCTGAGTGACGATGCAGTTGCGTTGGGATCCACCGTTGCGCGCCTGACACGTGTGACTGACCGGTCCCTGACGGAAATCTGGGACGTTTCGGTTATGCCCTAAGCATCGCTTTCCTCTTGCGGTCGCAATTGGGCGCAATAATGTGGAGAGACACATTATCGGATTGCACAATGACCCCAGTTTTCGCCCCAAAATCCACGACCTCTTATCCACTTTATCTGGTGACGCCAGACACGCTTGAAGCTGTGGCCGGCACGTTGCCTTTGCACGCTCAAAACTGGGTGCAGGCGAACGGGTTCAAAGGCAATGCCGGCGAAACATTGGTTTTGCAAAGCGAAACAGGCGCGATTGCAGGCGCGGTTGTCGGGCTGGGTGCACCAGAAACCGCTGCAAGGCGTCGCTTTACTGCGGCAAGTGCTGCAAGTTCCTTGCCTGCCGGGGACTGGGAATTAACCGGGGACCTTTCAGATGAACTTGCCACGGAAACCGCGCTGGGTTGGTTGTTGCAGATGTATCGATTTGATCGATATGCCACCCAACCACAGGCGCAGGCCCGTCTGGTTGCCCCCGCAAATGTTGACGCCCCCCGGATAGAGGCGATCGCTGCGGGCGAATTTTTGACACGGGATTTGATCAATACACCCGCCGCAGATATGGGCCCCCAACAGCTAGAACAAGCCGCCCGAAACCTCGCCAAGGACCACAACGCAGAAATCGCCGTGACCACCGGGGCCGATTTATTGGACGCCAATTTTCCACTGATCCACACGGTCGGCCGGGCCAGCCCAAACGCGCCACGCCTGATCGATCTGCACTGGGGCAAAACGGGCCCCACCCTGACTTTGGTAGGCAAAGGCGTGTGTTTCGACACAGGCGGTTTGAACCTAAAGCCCGGCGCGTCGATGGGCCTGATGAAAAAGGATATGGGCGGGGCCGCAACCGTATTGGGGCTGGCGCATATGATCATGGCCCTGAACCTGCCTTTGCAACTGCGTGTCCTGATCCCGGCCGTTGAAAACAACGTTGATGGCAATGCCTTTCGCCCCGGTGATATCTTGACCAGCCGCAAAGGTCTGAGCGTCGAGATCAACAACACAGATGCAGAAGGGCGACTGGTTCTGGCGGACGCGCTGGCGCTAGGGGCCGAAGAAAACCCTGATTTGATGGTATCCATGGCCACATTGACCGGCGCGGCCCGTGTGGCGGTTGGCCCCGATTTGGCGCCATATTATACGGATAATGACAGCGATGCTGCCGCGCTGGAAACCGCCGCAAAACAGGCCGCTGACCCGGTTTGGCGCATGCCATTTCACACCCCGTATGAATCGATGATCGAACCGGGGATCGCGGATTTGGACAATGCGCCAAAGGGTGGATTTGCCGGATCGATCACCGCGGCATTGTTTCTGCGTCGGTTTACCAGCGATACAAATTACATGCATTTTGACATCTACGGTTGGAACCCAAGCGCAGCCCCGGCCCGTCCAAAGGGCGGCGTTGGAATGGGCGCGCGGGCGCTGCTGGATGCATTGCCAGACATGTTAAAACTATGACCGATTCCCGTTTGTTGGCGGCAAATGCACGATTTGCGGCATCGGAATTGCAGGGCCAAGTTGATGCGCCTCATTTCATTGAGGGTGACATGTGCCGCATCGTTACAGATTTGGCAGATCTGCGGTGCGACCCCGCGCAAACCGGGCTTGATCGGCAATTGGTGCACGGGGATCGTTTCCGTGTTTTGGAACGCATCAATGGTCAGGCCTTTGGTCAATCCGATCGCGGTGGCTATGTCGGATATGTCCCGGATTACGCGCTGGGGCTGTGGATCGACCCCACTGATCAGGTTCAGGTGCGGGCTACCTTTGCCTTTGACCGCCCCGATTTCAAAGCGCCAAAGCCGATTGTTTTGACCTATGGCGCGCGTATTCATGCCCAAGGCACAGAGGGCCGGTTCACGCGCACATTGGACGGGCATTACATCCCATCACATCATTTGGCCCCGCTATCTGATCCGCCAATCGATCCCGTTTCTGAAGCAGAAAAGCTGCTGGGCACACCCTATTTATGGGGCGGAAATTCCAGCGCGGGTATTGATTGTTCGGGGCTGGTTCAGGCCGCGTTTATCGCCTGTGGGTTGGATTGTCCGGGGGATAGCGACCTGCAACAGGATATGTTTGGCACCGAATTTGGCGAAGGTATTCCGCTGATGCGCGGGGATTTGCTGTTCTGGAAGGGACATGTGGCCATGGTTGTGGATGAACACCGATTGATCCATGCCAATGCGTTTCATATGGCGGTCGAATTCGAAGATGTCGCCCAAGCCATCGCCCGGATCGCCGCGCAAGGTGACGGCCACATCACGGCGCGCAAGCGGGTTACTTTACCGCTCGGATAAGCTTGCGTTCCAACACCCGCAGCACTTGTTTCAGGTCATCGCCGCGTTTCAAAATCTGACCTTCCATCGTCACCACCGAATATTGCCCCTGTCGAAGCCGCAATTTGGGTCGCTTTTCGATGCGATATAATGGAAACTCAGCCGTGCGACGGAATACTGAAAACACGGCCAGATCCTTGAGCGAAGAAATCCCATAATCGCGCCATTCCCCGGCGGCGACCATGCGCCCATACAACGACAGGATCGGCGCCAATTCTGTTCGGTGAAACGCCACGATTGGCTTGGCGGGTGGAAACGGCGAAGAGTTTTGCACATTCATACCAACAGCTTGCGCCGCAAATGCGTGTAAATCAAGCCCCTTAGCCGCAAGTGATCCGTATGATGCGATTGGCGCTGTCGATGTGAAAATTCAAACGCTCTGCGCTGAAATCCATCGTCACGGCAGTTTCTGGGCGAATGATGCGGACCGGTTTTAGGATTAAAACACGTTCCAAATCCGTCGCATCCCGCCCGACATAGTCGACATAGCTTTGAGCGTCGCAGGTATCCTGCGCGACAGGTGGCGCGATGGGGTCTGGCTGCATCCCAGCGCAGGCGGCAACGCCCAGTGCGCAGATCAACATCAACGGGAATTTTGTCAGATTCTTCATGACGCCAGCGTCGCAAATTGTGCGCGTGCTGTCGATCCGGTTATTTGCCGTAGCGCGCCAGGAACATATCCACGGCCGATACCACAACCCGTTCGCGTTCTTCTGGGGTGACGTGATCCTGAACCTGCATGATCAGCCGGATGAAATACTGTGACCGGCACAGGTCTTCGAATTGGCAAGCGGCCAAATCCAAGTCCTCTATGGCCAGTTCATTGCGGTCGATCGCGGCTTGAAAATAGGCCTTTAGCGGTCCAATCACCGACACCTGAACCATTTCGTAGAACGCCCGCCCCATATCTGGGAACCTTGGGGATTCAGCGACGTTGATGCGATAGGTTTCTTGGCCGAAATCGCAGCAGAAAAAATCGACCAGCTGGGTGGCGATATTTGTCAGAACGTCACGCGGCGCGGCCGTCAGATCGACAGATTCCAACACATCTGTCGCCTGACGTTCACATTCGGTTTTGGTGACCTGCATAAACAGCGCACCTTTGTCGGGGAAATAACTGTACAGCGTTGCCTTAGAGACACCGGCCGCTTTGGCAATGTCGTCGACGCTGGCGCCTTCGAAACCATCGCGCATAAAAACTTCGCGGGCACCTTCGATCACCTGATCAAATTTGCGCCCTCGTTTTACTTCGGTCGTGGTTCCGTCTGGCATTCAGTTCCTCCTGTGTGGGTCGTCTATAAACAAGTCGGTTTAGTTGCAGCAAGATAATTACAGTCCAACCCGTGAATGGGCCGCAACGTTATTTTGCGTCATCTGCCAAACATGTCGGCGCACCAAGGCTGGTCATGTCAACACAATCTTGCGTGACGATGGGCTGTGGCTCTGGATAAGTGAGCGTCGGGAAAGCGTTAATCAGTCCCCCGGCATTGGCGGCACCCGCAGCAAAAGTCAGAGACAAGGCGAAGGCGGCAAAAATCGGTTTCATGGTTTGATCCTTTGGAATCGGTTGATGATTATAAACTAAACAGTTTAGTTCTATCCTTCAAGGGGAGTTGAACTGATTAGTTCACTTTTCGCCTTGCCTCTGAGCGAGAAATCACTAACTTAGAATTATTCTAACAATAGGACCCAACCTATGATTCCCGGATTTGCCAACCGAAAACGGTTCAAAGACCTGTCTGAGCAAGAAATTCTGGCATTGGCCATTTCGTCAGAGGAAGATGACGCCCGGATCTATCGCACCTATGCTGAAAAGCTGCGCGATGATTTCCCGGCCTCTGCGCTGGTTTTTGATGGGATGGCCGCCGAAGAAGACGACCATCGGCGACGCCTGATCGCGCTGCATCAGGACCGGTTTGGCGACATTATCCCGCTGATCCGGCGCGAACATGTGTCGGGGTATTACGCCCGTCGCCCCACTTGGATGATGCAGAACCTCAGCCTGGAACGTATCCGCCAAGAGGCGACGTTGATGGAAAAGGACGCCGAACGGTTCTACTCCGCCGCGGCCGCACAGACCACGGATGCCGCCACACGCACATTGCTGGGCGATTTAGCCGCCGCCGAAGCGGGGCATTCAGACAAAGCGGTTGCACTGGAGCAAAGCAGCCTGAACTCCGTTGCGCGCGATGACGAAGACGCCACCGCCCATCGTCAATTTGTGCTGACATGGGTGCAACCGGGTTTGGCAGGTTTGATGGATGGGTCAGTGTCAACTTTGGCCCCGATTTTTGCCGTTGCTTTTGCAACCCATGACACGTGGACCACGTTTTTGGTTGGATTGGCCGCATCTGTGGGCGCCGGGATTTCCATGGGCTTTACCGAAGCGGCGTCCGATGATGGGCAAATTTCCGGTCGTGGATCACCCTATAAACGTGGATTTTCCAGCGGTATCATGACGATGGTTGGGGGATTGGGCCATGCGCTGCCCTATCTGATCACCGACTTTTGGACCGCCACTATCATCGCGTTGATCGTGGTGTTTGTTGAATTATGGGCAATTGCGTGGATCCAAAACAAATACATGGAAACCCCGTTTTTCCGGGCCGTTTTTCAGGTGGTTTTGGGCGGTGCATTGGTGTTCGCGGCTGGTGCTTTGATCGGGTCTGGTTAGGCCGTTTTATTCGATAAACAAACGTGTTAGGGCAGTGTCATGCTGGATATTTTCCTTCAGACATTGCCCTTTTTCGCGCTGATCGGCCTTGGCTATGGATCGGGCGTGACCGGCTTTTTCCCGGCGCAGGCCACGGCCTATCTGACCCGGTTCGTGTTCTACTTTGCTCTGTCGGCCATGTTGTTCAAATTTTCGGCCAATCTCAGCTTGGCCGAAATCTGGAGCTGGCCGCTGGTGCTGGCCTATCTCAGTGGCAGCATCGCCATTTATCTGATCGCGACAATCGTTGGGTTCATGCGCGGGCTCACCACCGCCGAGGTCGCATTTGAGGCCCAATGCGCGGTAATCGGCAATACCGGGTTTCTGGGCATTCCGATGCTGGTCCTGCTGCTGGGCACCGCCGCAATCGGGCCGGTGATGATCGCGCTGGCCATTGATTTGATCGTGTTTGGGTCACTGGTTGTAATCCTGGTCACGGGGTCACGCGATGGCCGCATGTCCCCCGCCATTTTCAAGAGCATCGGGTTGGGCCTGATCAAAAACCCGATGATTGTGTCCACATCAATAGGCCTGCTTTATTCGGCGTCCGGCCTGCCCATCCCGGCGCCGGTGAATTCGTTTGTGACGATATTGGGGGCCGCGGCCACGCCCGGCGCCTTGTTTGCCATTGGGGCATCCTTGGCCACCATCACCGCCGACCGGATCGCGATCCCATTCTGGCTGACATTTGCCAAATTGGTGTTGCACCCAGCCGCCATTGCGATCGCCACGTTGATGATTTTCCCGGTCGCCCCCTATCAGGCCGGCGTGGTCATTGCCGCTGCCGCTCTGCCTGTCGCGGGCAACGTCTATATCATGGCACAGCACTATAACGTCGCCCCGGGACGCGTTTCCGCGTCGATCCTGATTTCCACGGCAATCAGCATTATCACTGTGTCGATGGTCATAGCATGGGTGACAAGCCTGACAGGCTAAGCTAGCCCTTAGGTAAATCAATGAACCAGACCAACCGAACGGAGCCCCCCCATGGAAACCCTATCCGAAAATAAGTGTTTTGGAGGCGTTCAAGGCGTCTATTCCCATCGCTCTGATGCCTGTGCGGGGGACATGACATTTGGGCTGTTCCTGCCAGAAGAGGCGCAAATGGGCACAGTGCCAATGCTGTGGTTCCTGTCGGGGCTGACCTGCACGCACGAAAACGCGATGACCAAGGCGGGCGCACAGGCATGGGCCGCCGAACAAGGGATCGCATTGGTGTTTCCTGACACGTCACCACGGGGTGAAACTGTGGCCAATGACGACGCCTATGATCTGGGTCAGGGCGCCGGGTTTTACGTCAATGCCACCCAAGACCCTTGGGCCAAACATTTCAACATGTGGGATTATGTTGCCGATGAATTGCCGCGCATTTTGGGCGCTAATTTTGCGGTGGATACCGACCGCCAATCCATCACAGGCCATTCCATGGGCGGCCACGGCGCGTTGACCTTGGCGATGGGCCTGCCGGGTCAGTTCATGTCTGCCTCTGCCTTTGCGCCGATCTGTAACCCCACCCAATCCGATTGGGGCCGCAAACAGTTTAGCGCCTATCTGGGAACCGACGAAGCGACATGGCAACCCCATGACGCCACGCTGTTGATGCAATCCAAAGGTTTCGACGGGCCGCTGTTGATTGATACCGGCACCGATGATCAATTCGGCGACCTTCTGGGCACAGACTCCTTTGCCGCCGCCATGGCCGCGCGCCGTCAACAGGGGACATTGCGCCTGCAAAAGGGCTATGATCATTCGTATTTCTTCATCTCAACCTTCATCGAGGATCACATCGCCTTCCATGCAGAGGCGCTTTATTCGTGACGATCTATGTGGACGCAGATGCCTGCCCGGTCAAAGCTGAGGTCGAAAAAGTCGGCACCCGCCACAAGGTCGCCATGGCGATTGTCAGCAATGGCGGATTGCGTCCATCCCTGAACCCGTTGGTGGAAAACGTGATCGTCCCAGAGGGTCCCGATGTGGCCGATATGTGGATCGCAGACCGCGCCGGGCCCGGTGATGTCGTGATCACCGGCGACATCCCATTGGCGGCAAAATGCGTGGAATCCGGCGCACGGGTTCTGAAACATAACGGCGAAGCCTTGACCCAAGCCAATATCGGCAATGTACTCGCCACGCGCGACCTGATGGCGGATTTGCGCGCCGCTGATCCGTTTCGTCAGGGCGGTGGCAAAGGGTTCACCAAGGCCGACAGATCCCGGTTTCTGGACGCGCTGGACCGCGAGTTGAACAAAATAAAGAGGGACCTATGAGTATCCAAGCCGTCATTTTTGACATCGGAAACGTGCTGATCGAATGGCAACCAGAGCGGTTCTATGATTCCGTTATCGGGGCCGCGCGCCGCAAAAAAATGTTCGCAGAGGTCGATCTGCATGGCATGAACGAACGGGTCGACCTGGGTGAAAATTTTCGCGACACCGTGATGGCGCAGGCCGACGCAACCCCCCAGTGGCACGATGAAATTGTGATGTGGCATGACCGCTGGATCGAAATGGCCGCCCCGGCGATGGACCATTCGGTCCGTCTATTGCGGGCCTTACGGCGCGCGAATGTCCCGGTCTTTGCGCTTAGTAATTTTGGCATTCAGACCTTTGCGATTGGCGAACGGGAATATCCATTTTTAGAGGAATTCGACCGGCGCTATATTTCGGGCCATATGGGCATCACCAAACCATCTGCGGATATTTATAAACAAGTCGAAGACGATTGCGGCCTGCCACCACAAAGCCTGCTTTTTGCTGATGATCGCGCCGATAACATCGCCGCCGCAGACGCGCGGGGCTGGCAAACGCATCTGTTTGAAACGCCACAAAAATGGGCGGATCGCTTGGTCGCCGAGGGGCTGCTCTCACCGGAAAACGCACAATGACAACCTTTGTTCCGTTTGACCCGACCGATCAGCATTTGACCTGGACCGGTCTAACGGACGCATTAGAGGCGGGTCACGCCCTGCCCCCCGCCACAGTCGACGACGTCTTTTTGTACCAAGACGACAACACGTTGCTCAACCGATCTGCATGGATACCCGGGCTGGGTCTGGCGGTGAAATGCGCCACGATTTTCCCCGGCAATCCCGCCAATGGCAAACCCATGATTGGCGGCGCGGTGAACCTTTTTTCCGACAAGGATGGCGCCCTAGAAGCCATCGTAGATTTCCATCTGGTCACCAAATGGAAAACCGCAGGCGACAGCGCCTTGGCCGCGCGAAAACTGGCGCGCCCAGACAGCAAAAACATCCTCATTATGGGGGCGGGAACCGTGGGGCGCACATTGCGATCCGCCTATGGCGAATTGTTCCCCGACGCGCAGTTCACCATCTGGAACCGCTCTGCCAGTGGGGCAGAAAAATTTGCCGCGCAATTCCCCGGCACAAAAATCGCTGCCGATTTGGAAACCGCCGTTGGACAGGCCGATATCGTGACCAGCGCCACCATGAGCACCCAACCGATTTTGGATGGGGCGTGGCTAAAACCCGGGCAACACATTGATTTAATTGGGGCTTACCGCCCTGACATGCGCGAAGCCAACGACATTGCGTTGCTGCGATCCCGGGTCTTTGTCGACAACCGAACCACGGTTTTGGACCACATTGGCGAATTGAAAATCCCGCTGACCGAGGGGGTCATCACCCGCGACCATGTGGTGGCCGACTATTATCAAATGTATCTGTTTCAGCGGCAATCGGATGATGAAATCACCCTATTCAAAAACGGAGGTGGCGCGCATTTGGACCTGATGACCAGCCGCCACATCCTTCAAACTTGGATGACTAAATGCTCTGGTTGATTGCGATATTTGCCGCTGTTGTGGCTGTTCCTTTCTTGCTGGAAACACGCCGCCGCCCGGTTCGCGCCGAACTTTACCCCAAAGCGCCGGGTGACTTTGCCCGGCTCAGTCAGGGCGTCACACATTACCGCTGGATTGGACCAACCCGTGGCCCGGTTGTCATTGCCATTCATGGGCTATCGACCCCATCCCCAGTTTGGGAAGACATCGAAAATGGACTGGCCCATCAGGGGTTTCGCGTCCTCAGCTATGACCTATATGGGCGCGGATTTTCGGATGCGGCCCCCGGTCGGCAGGGCCGTGATTTTTTCCTACAACAGCTGAACGATTTGCTGGCCCATGAAAACCTGACCCAAGATCTGAGCTTGATGGGCTTTTCCATGGGGGGATCTATCGCCACGGCCTTTGCTGCGGAACATCCGGATCGTGTAAAGCAAGTGATTTTGGTTGCGCCTGCGGGCATTCAAGCCAATGAAAGCCAATTCAGCGCCACCTGTCGCCGCATCCCCGGGTTTGGCGACTGGTTGCATGCCTTGCTTGCGGCCAAACGTCTGCGCGTTGGGATTAATTCCGGCCCAACATCTGATGATCAAAAAACCATGCAATTGCATGAACTTAAACGCCGTGGATTCCTGCCCGCGATATTGTCCAGCCGACGTGGAATGCTGATGGATATTCAGGAAACCGAACATCGCAGCATCGCCAAATCAGGCATTCCGGTTCTTGCGATTTGGGGGACCAAAGATCGGGTTATTCCCATCAGTGCGATGGGGGTTTTGGCCCGCTGGAACCCAAAGGCGCTGCATGAAACCGTCGCGGGGGCGGGGCACGAATTGCCCATGACCCACGGGGAAAAGGCGGCCGACCTGATCGCAACAATGCTGCAGGATTCGATCCGCTAACAACCCGTTCTGTCAAAAAGAAAGCGGCCCTTGGGCCGCTTAGTGTGCTTTTCAGCACGAGAGAATTGTTCAACCTTACCAGGCGTCTGGGCCTTTATCGGCAAAGGAATGCGCCAGGAAATCGATGAATGCGCGCACTTTGGGCTGTGTGAACCGGCCCGGCGGGTAAACCGCATAGATGCCTTGTACTTCCTCTGGCAATTCTGGGATCGCATCCTGCACCAGCCCCTGTTCCATGGCTTCGGCGTATAGAAATTCTGGCAAATAGGCGATGCCAAGCCCCGAAATACAGGCGTTCAGCAGGCTTTGACCGTCATTCACCGTCAACCAACCAGCGGTGCGCACCTGACGTTTTTCACCAGATGGGGCGGTCAGTTTCCAAACCGCGCCATTGGATTGGTTGGAATAATGCAGCAATTTATGTTCGTTCAGATCGTCGATTTTTTCAGGGCGTCCATATTGTTCGAAATAGGACGGCGCCGCGATCATGCGTTTGGTGGTTTCGGTTAGTTTCCGGGCCCGCAGGGTGCTATCTTCTAGCTCTCCGATGCGGATCGCCATATCGAACCCTTCGGAAATCAGTTCAACATAGCGGTTGTTCAGCACCATGTTGACCGTAATATCCGGAAATTCCTGCAGAAATCCGCCCAGTACAGGGGACAGATGGTTCACACCAAAATCGGTCGCAACCGAAATCCGCAACAGACCTGACGGGGCCGATTGCATGGACGTGACCAAGGCATCCGCCTCGCCTGCATCGTTGAGAACGCGACGCGCGCGGTCATAATAGGCCAGACCAATTTCAGTGGGGCTAACACGGCGGGTTGTTCGGTTCAAAAGTCGCGCCCCAAGACGCGCCTCAAGTGAAGAGACATGCTTTGACACGGCGGATTTTGAAATCCCCATTTTCTTGGCGGCGTCTGTGAACCCACCTTGGTCAACAACCGTTGCAAAGGCTTCCATTTCCGTCAAGCGGTCCATTTGCGTCCCTTTTCTCGTCTTTAATTCGAGTTCCTGTATCGACGTGAAATCGGGCAGGAATGGGACAGTGCGCGGACAATATCAGGGTTTTTGAACGGCTGTTGGCAAATCGGAAACGAAGGATGGTCTGCGCTAACCCCTTATTTTGTGGGCAATAATGTGAAAAGGGCACGATTGTCGCCGCGCCCCATTCAATGCTGCAAATTGTACCTTCCCGCGATTTACAGGGACGCTGCCAGCCGAACGCCTTGGTTTATGGCGCGTTTGGCGTCCAGTTCAGCCGCCACATCTGCGCCCCCAATCACATGGACGTTTTGCCCCGCCTGTTCCAATGCATCCGCAAGACTGCGTTCGGACAATTGACCTGCGCACATGACAATTGTGTCGGCTTCGATCAGGGTTGGATTTTCGCGTGCCTCGCCAAAGCTGACCATCAAACCGTTGGCATCAATGCGTTCATAATTGACCCCGGACATCATTTTGACGTCCTTCATTTTCAGGCTCGCGCGGTGAATCCAGCCCGTGGTTTTGCCCAGCCGTTTGCCCAACTTTTCTGGTTTACGCTGCAGCAACGTCACCTGACGCACTGGGGCTTCGGGTTTGGGGCCATCTGGGTGCAGCCCACCGCGCTGCTGTTGCGGATCGCCCACCCCCCATTCGGCGCGCCATTCGTCCAGATTTTCGGTGGGGCTGTCATCGATGACCAGATATTCCGCGATATCAAAGCCGATCCCACCAGCGCCGATTACCGCAACTTTGTCCCCGACGGGGGCCTGATGGCGCAGCACATCAATATAAGACAGCACATTGGGGCCATCCTGCCCCGGAATGCCCGGATCACGTGGGGTGACGCCTGTCGCGATGATGACTTCGTCAAAGCCGGTCAAGTCACCGGCAACCACTACCGTGTTCAGCTTGAGCGTCACATCAGAGACATCAATCGCGGTTTTGTAGTAATCGACCAGCCCGTGAAACTCTTCTTTGCCGGGGACCTGTTTGGCCATGTTCAGCTGTCCGCCGACCTCTGCCGCGCGATCAAACAGGGTCACGTCATGCCCACGTTGCGCCGCCGTCAGGGCCGTAGACAGCCCCGCAGGTCCAGCGCCGACAATGGCAATCCGTTTGGGTTTGTCTGCGCGATCAATCGTCAGTTCGGTTTCATAACAGGCGCGTGGGTTGACCAGACAGGTCGACATTTTGCCGCCGAATGTGTGGTCCAGACAGGCCTGATTACAGGCAATGCAGGGTGTGATTTCTGCCGCGCGACCTGTGGCGGCTTTGGCGACAAAATCCGCATCCGCCAAAAAGGGCCGCGCCATCGACACCATATCGGCGCAGCCATCGCTCAGTACGTCTTCGGCCACTTGGGGGGTGTTGATCCGGTTGGACGTGATCACGGGAATAGTCACATGGCCCATCAATTTCTGGGTCACCCACGTAAAGGCGCGGCGCGGCACCGATGTGGCGATGGTTGGAATGCGCGCTTCGTGCCAGCCGATGCCGGTATTGATGATCGTGGCGCCCGCGGCTTCGACCGCTTTGGCCAATGTGATCACTTCGTCAAAGGTGGATCCGTTGGGCACCAGATCGATCATCGACAACCGATAGATGATGATGAAATCCGTCCCAACTGCTGCGCGGGCGCGGCGCACCACTTCGACCGGTAGGCGCATCCGGTTTTCATAGGACCCGCCCCAGCGGTCGGTGCGTTTGTTGGTATGTGTGACCAGAAACTGGTTCAGAAAATAGCCCTCTGATCCCATGATTTCGACACCATCATAGCCGGCCTGTTTGGCACGTGCGGCAGCGGTGACGATATCTGCGATTTGTTTCTCGATCCCGTCTTCGTCCAGTTCCTTGGGTGGGAACGGCGAAATCGGCGATTTGGTGGGGCTGGGGGCGACACATTCAGGGCTATAGGCATAGCGCCCCGCATGCAGGATCTGCATGGCAATTTTGCCACCCGCCTCATGCACACGGTCTGTGACCACTTTGTGGTTGTCGATGTCGTCCTGGCTAAACAGCCCCGCCGCGCCAGGAAAAACGCCACCTTCGCGATTTGGCGCCATGCCACCGGTGACAATCAGGGCCACATCCCCGCGCGCCCGTTCGGCGTAAAATTCTGCGACCCGGTTCCAATCCTTGGTCTCTTCTAGTCCGGTATGCATCGACCCCATCAGGGTGCGGTTTTTCAGCGTGGTAAAACCCAGATCAAGCGGGGCAAGCAGTTTTGGGAAATCGGTCATGGGGCCTCCTGTTGTGGTCAACATGGCCCAAGCTGACGTTTACGTCACGCAAGACGCGACGTCAGATTACATGGTTTCGACGCAATGCCGCCGAAAGGCCCGTTTCAACATGTCCAATTCTGCGCGCAGCAGGTCCATTTCCGCGCGCATATCTTCGGCCAAGGCATCCCCGGCCAGAATCGCGATCGAATTTAGCGTTTCACCACTGTCTTGATCGATCAACAGGATCGTTTGCAACCCGTCCGATAACAATTCTGTCGGAATAGGAAGACGCACCCGAAACCGGCCACCTTCGCCTTCGGCCTGTACATCCAGCCCGTCCAGAACCCGATCCAGATGCATCGCCTTTAGGGGGGGCGGCGCGTCAAATTCTTTGGCCAGCGTCAAAATACCGTCCCAGACACCATCGGTCAGGCGTGTTTTGGTCAATCTGTTTTTTGCCATCACGTCGTTCCTTTACAATTCCGCCCGTTACAATTCGGCCCGGGGCGACCGGCTGAACGTTAGTTCGCGAATGGTCACTTGGTTCATTTCCGGCCCCTCAAAAATCAGATCGATCCACATCCGTTCGACGCGTTTTTCATTTAGATTGGTATAGGCCAGATCAAATTCGACCATCACATCCGATTGGTTCAGCGGTAATTCCCGCACCACCTGTTCGGTATTGGGGCCGTGTTTAATGTTCAACCGCGCAAAGATTTCGAGCGGTTTTTCCAGCTCGATAATAGTATCCAGTCGGATCAAGTGACGTTTTTTCAGGTTCTGACAAGCCTCATCCGGCAAATCCAGAACCAGCGACAAAAACGACCCATCAAATCGGAAAACATCCATGCGCAGACCAAACGGCGCGAGGTCTTCTTCTTTGGTGTTGCGCAGCTGGCGCAGGGTCAGCTCAGAAATCCGGCAATCGTGAAACACGGTGACTTCGTTGCCAAAACCCTGTTTGCTTTGGACGCTGGCCATGCCGCGCGGCTCCAATGGCCCGCGCCACAATTGCGGACGCCATGCCCAATCCGTGCCTTCGGGGCGGAAAAACGAATTGGACCCGATCCGTGGCAGGGCCAAACGCCCGTCGGCGACATAGATCAGTTCATTCAGTTTGTGACGCAGTTCGCGGGCCCGGCGACGTTGGCGGCTGAGCAATGCCAGATTGGCATGCCCCGCAGCACGGGCAACCTGCGACCACCGCCCCAGCAGCACCCTGTGGCCAATCCTATCGATGAACGAAAACCTACGCCTTGCCATTGCTTTACCCGTTGGACCTGCCCCGATGAATGTCACGCCATGCTTTTACATGTCAGGAAACATACCTGCCAAATTGTTCACGAAAAGGAAACAGTTGTCAGCTTTCAGGGATTGTTTCCGATACAGATTCTGCGCGATTGGCATCAGAAAGCACATCTGCCGCAGATTGGATCAGCGATTTACCCTGCCAAGACGACATGTCCGTGCCGGTAATTGGGCGCAGATTAATGGTCACCAGACGATTATTCACATCCAGAAAGGCCCGCCACATGGAGGCATCCATGCCTTCGATGTCGGGTGCACTTGTGTCCGTGAACCGCACAAAAACCCGCTCGGAAATGAACTGAGTTTCAACGATTTCAACGTCTTCGGCCAAACCAGATTGGGCGAGCAAGGCTTGCCCAGCTTCGGTTTCCATCAAATCGGCCAGCGACGATTCCGATCCGTTGACGATGGCCGTATCTGGTTCACCAACCTGATAGGTCAAAAATCCATCAAGCGACGGCAGCAATTCGGCGTCAGACACCCGCGCGCAGGCCGCAACCACGACAAATCCGGTATCTGTGCGGCTGGCGCTGCGATCAATGCAATAGCCATCGGGGCCGCGCAGGCTGATGTCACCGTCAAACATAGACAGCGTTTGAATACCACGGGCCGTGCCATCATCCGCCGTCAGGTTTGACAACAAAGACAAATCGGCCAGACCTTTACCGAGGTCCAAACCGCCACATCCCGTGAGTGACATGGCGGCAATACATACAGTTACAAAGCGGCGCATCACAGATCCATGTAGATGTGCTTTTCTTTTTTGGCGCCCGGATGGGTCACGGCCCCATATTGGGTAGAGCCAACCAATTGCGCGTATTTCCACAGGGACCCAGACGCATAAATCGTCTCTTTGGGGCCTTTCCATTCGGCTTTGCGCGCGGCGAAATCTTCTTCGCTCAGGTCCACTTTCAATTCGCCGGTCACAGCGTTGATTGTAATCACGTCGCCATCTTTGAGCATCGCGATTGGACCCCCATGGGCCGATTCTGGACCGACGTGACCCACGCAGAACCCGCGCGTCGCACCAGAGAAACGGCCATCAGTGATCAACGCCACCTTTTTGCCCATGCCCTGACCAGACAGCGCCGCTGTTGTTGCCAGCATTTCGCGCATCCCCGGACCACCGGCGGGGCCTTCGTTGCGGATGACCAGAACTTCGCCTTCTTCGTAGGCGCGCTGCTTGACGGCCTCAAATGCGTCTTCTTCGCATTCGAACACGCGGGCTGGCCCGGTAAAGCTTTGTTCTTCGACAGCCATACCTGCCACTTTCACGATCGCGCCTTCGGGGGCCAGGTTGCCCTTTAGCCCGACAACGCCACCGGTTGGTGTCAGCGGCGCATCCACAGGATAGATCACGCGGCCATCGGCTTCGCCTTCGATCAGGTCCAGCTCTTCGCCCATGCTACGGCCCGATGCGGTGATGCAATCTTCGTGGATCAGGCCCGCTTTGCGCAGTTCCTTCATCACGACAGGCACACCGCCCGCTTCGTACAGATCTTTGGCCACAAACTGACCGCCCGGCTTCAGATCAACAAAATAAGGCGTGTCACGGAAGATGTCGCAGACGTCAAACAGGTCAAAATCAATGCCTGCCTCGTGGGCGATGGCTGGCAGGTGCAGACCGGCATTGGTCGACCCACCGGTACAGGCCACAACGCGCGCCGCGTTTTCCAGCGATTTGCGTGTCACAACATCGCGCGCACGGATGTTTTTTTCGATCAGGTTCATGACCGCTTCGCCAGAAGCAACGCCATATTGGTCACGCGATTCATAAGGCGCAGGGGCCCCGGATGAATTCATCAGCGCCAGACCGATTGCCTCAGATACGCAGGCCATGGTGTTGGCCGTAAACTGACCCCCACAGGCACCGGATGATGGGCAAGCCACACGTTCGATGATTTCCAGCTCGGCGTCGGACATATTGCCCGCCTGATGCTGACCAACGGCTTCGAACACATCCTGAACAGTGATGTCCTGACCATTCAAACGGCCCGGCAGGATCGATCCGCCATAGATGAACACCGACGGCACGTTCAGACGCACCATGGCCATCATCATCCCCGGCAGGGATTTGTCACAGCCCGCCAGACCAACAATCGCGTCATAACAATGGCCGCGCATGGTCAGCTCAACCGTGTCGGCAATCGCTTCGCGTGATGCCAGTGACGACCGCATGCCTTCGTGGCCCATCGCAATCCCGTCTGTCACGGTGATGGTGGTAAATTCACGCGGTGTACCATTGGCGGTTTTCACGCCCATTTTCACCGATTGCGCCTGACGGTTCAGGGCAATGTTACAGGGCGCTGCTTCGTTCCAGCAGGTCGCGACCCCAACCAGCGGCTGGTGGATCTCTTCTTCGCTGATGCCCATCGCATATAAATACGACCGATGTGGCGCCCGCGCGGGGCCTTCGGTCACATGACGGCTGGGAAGTTTGGATTTATCGACCTTGCCTTTAAGCATCACTTTATCCTCCGGGAATACGTTACGACGGGTCTAAAAGACCGATCCGACAAGGACAAGCGCGAACTGACGACAGGATATTGCGCAACAGGGCATTTGCTCGCCGAACCGGCGCTGGATGATTGCAATCCGAATCCCCGCAGCTTATTTGGGGAACGCAACGTCAGGGAAGCCCAGATGAACTGGATTACGAATTACGTCCGTCCTCGGATCAACTCGATTTTTTCGCGCCGCGAAGTGCCGGAAAATTTGTGGGTCAAATGTAGCGAATGCGGCACCATGCTGTTTCACCGCGAATTGGCCGACAATCTAAATGTCTGCACCAATTGCGATCACCACATGGCGATCACACCGCGGGACCGTTTCACCGCGCTGTTTGATGGTGGCATTTTTGTCGAAATCGACGTGCCCGACCCGGTTGCCGATCCGCTGCAATTCAAGGATCAGAAAAAATACCCTGACCGCATGAAGGCCGCCCAGAAAAAGACCGGTGAAAAAGAAGCGATGCTGGTTGCCGAAGGCGAAATTGGCCGCACGCCGATTGTCGCCTGCGCGCAGGATTTTGGGTTTATGGGCGGATCAATGTCCATGTATGTGGGCAATGCGATCATCACTGCGGCCGAACGCGCTGTGGCGATGAAACGCCCACTGGTGCTGTTTTCCGCCGCAGGTGGCGCCCGGATGCAAGAGGGCATTTTGGGCCTGATGCAGATGCCGCGCACAACCATCGCGGTTGAAATGCTCAAAGAAGCGGGCCTGCCTTATATTGTCGTGCTGACCCACCCGACCACCGGGGGTGTAACGGCCTCTTATGCGATGCTGGGCGATGTGCAGATTGCGGAACCCAATGCGTTGATCGGCTTTGCCGGGGCGCGGGTGATTGAACAAACCATCCGCGAAAAGCTGCCCGAAGGGTTCCAACGCGCGGAATATCTGCTGGATCACGGCATGCTGGACCGCGTGACCAAACGTCAGGACATGAAGGACGAATTGGTGACAATCGTGCGCATGTTGATGGGCCAAGACGCCCCGATCCGCGCCGATTTGCCCGCCCCCACCGAAGAAGAGCTGGCCGAGACCACCCCTGAAACGCCCGTTGACGCGGCGCACGAGGCAAAACCAGAGTGAGCGGGTCCGATCTCATCCTGCAACGGATGATGGCGCTGCATCCTAAAATCATCGACCTGACGCTGGACCGGGTCTGGCGTCTGTTGGCAGCGCTGGACAACCCGCAGGACAAACTGCCACCGGTCATCCATTTGGCCGGCACAAACGGCAAAGGATCGACCCAAGCGATGATCCGCGCCGGACTAGAGGCGGCGGGCAAATCCGTCCACGCCTATACATCCCCGCATTTGGCCCGGTTCCACGAACGGATCCGGCTAGCTGGCACGCTGATCAGTGAACAGCACCTGACGGATATTCTGGATCGCTGCTACGCCGCCAATAACGGCGAAAACATCACCTATTTCGAAATCACGACCGTCGCGGGCCTGCTGGCCTTTGCCGAAACCGCCGCTGATTACACATTGCTAGAGGTCGGCCTGGGCGGGCGGCTGGATGCCACCAACGTGATCACGCCTGCCATATCGGTCATCACCCCAATCGATCTGGATCATCAGCAATTTCTGGGCGACACCCTGCCCGAAATCGCGGGTGAAAAGGCCGGGATCATCAAACGCGGCGTGCCTTGTGTGGTTGGCCCACAACAAGACGACGCCATGGATGTGATCGAAGCCACAGCCGCCAAACTGGGCGCGCCCCTGCTGGCCCATGGTCAACACTGGCATGTCAGCGAAGAAAACGGGCGCATGGTGTTTCAGGATGAAACCGGGCTGCTGGATCTGCCGCTGCCCAACCTGCCGGGGCCTCATCAGATTATGAATGCCGGGGCCGCCTTGGCCGTTTTGCGGCATCTGGGTTGTGACGCCGCCGCCTGCGAGGCGGCCGTGACGCAGGCGTTCTGGCCTGCGCGCATGCAGCGCCTGACCGACCACCCCTATAACCAGATCGCCCCCGGTGCGGAATTGTGGCTGGATGGCGGGCATAACCCCGCCGCCGCACATGCCATTGCCGCCACGTTAGATAGACTGCCCAAACGGGCCACGCATCTGATCTGTGGGATGCTCAATACCAAAGACGTGACCGGCTATATGGCGCCGCTTGCCAGCTTTGCGACGCATCTGCATGCCGTGTCCATTCCGGGTGAGGCAAACACCCTGCCCGCGACTGAAACAGCGCAGGCTGCACGCGATAGTGGCCTGACTGCAAGCAGCGCAAATGACGTCGCCGAAGCGATCGCAACCATCACAAAGCAAGAGCCGCATGCGCGCATTTTGATCTGTGGGTCGCTTTATCTGGCCGGAAATGTGCTGCGACAGGGCTAAAACACCCCGATTCGCGTCTGAAATGCCGAATCACCCCACGAAATTGCAAAAGTGATTCGTTTTCCTTTGACGGGTGATTCGTGATGCCCCTATATATTGGTATTGAGCCAACATAAGCGCGACCTGCCAGTCGTATTTACTGTATCTTGTGGAGGCAAAGTATTTAAGGGGGGAATGCAATGCGTGCACATGCCGCAAAAGCAGTCGGGGTGCTCTCGGCCGTTTTGTTGTCATCCACACAGGGTGCCGCACAAGACGCAAATACTGAAATCAGCTTTATCTTCAACGGGCAGCAAATGTTGATTGCCCGAAACCAGACGTTTGACGCCAACATGGTCGAAACATTTGCCACGCCGGTCGAAGGCTGCGAAGGCATGTGCCTTGCGCCCTTTCAGGCCGCGGCGGGTGTTCAGACAGTCGGCGAACGCGAAGTTCTGGAATTTCTGACCACCCAAGTCGCCGCTGGCACGGGTCTGTTGGTCGACGCCCGCCTGCCCGCAAATCGCGGCAAAGGCTTCATTCCGGCATCGGTCAATGTCCCAAATGAAACACTGGCCGAAGGCAATCCCTATCGCAACGACATCCTGACAGCTTTGGGCGGTGTCCAAACTGAGGGCAGTTGGGATTTTCAGAACGCCTATGACCTGATCATTTTCTCCGAAGGTCCCAGCACGGATCAATCAGCCCGCCTGATCTCAACCTTGATCGACGCCGGATACCCCACGTCAAAATTGCAATTCTACCGCGGTGGAATGCAGGCCTGGGCCGCTCTTCGTTTAACTTATGTAAAACCCCAATCTTGACGGGAAACATCGCAATGACTTCTAAAACAACAATTTTTGCAGCCCTTGCATTCGGTAGCATCACATTTGTCGGCGGCAGCCTGGTGACTTGGAAACTGGTCGAAAAATCCATCCAAGACGCCTTGGCTCAGCCCCAAGTGACCCGTCAGGCGACAGATTTGAACACCAGCGTTCCGGCCTTGGCCACGGCAGAACCTGCCGCACAGCCAGCCCTATCGCCATTGGCACAACGTCAGGCCAATGCACGTGTGGCCGAAGAAACAACCACCAGCGATGAATCGCGCGCCACGTTCATGGCGTTGATGGAATTGGCCGCTGAAACCCATGATCAGGCCAACACAGCAACAACATTGAACGAAAGCATTTCAGAGGATGCCGTCGCAGCCCTCGCCACGGGTCGGGACGAAGCAGAAGTCGTGGAATTGCTGGCAAATGCGGCCAATAACGGGCTGATCCACATCCCAGAGGGCGTACAGGCCGCGAATGGTCAGGTGGATGCCCGCGCTTTGTTGTTCAGTTTGGTTGAAAAAGCCGTCAGCGAAGAAGGCATCGACACCAGCGCGTCCGCGCAAATGGTCAACGCCGTTGCCTCTGTCACACCACAGCGCCCGCCGGTTTCTCGTCATACACAGGACGCCTATTATGTTGTGGAATCCGGCGACAGTCTGGCGTTTATCGCGCTGCAATATTACGGCCGGACAGATGCCTATCGTGTCATCTACGAAGCCAATCCTGGCACCTTATCAAGCCCGGATCAAATCCGAGTTGGGCAGCGATTGCTGATCCCAGCCATCTAAACGCTGAAAAATCGGCCATTCGGGTCGAATAATTGAAATACAAACGCCGAATCACCTTGGTAATGGATTGACGAAGGTGATTCGCACGAACTACATCTGGTAGTCACAATCCTGTGCGCATCGCCTGCCAGCGAGCATACCTAAATATAGCGTACACGTATTGGGGGGTAACATCGATGAAAACACACGCGCGTATTCTATGTGCAGCAACATTGCTGGTATCAACCAGCGTTTCTGCCCAAGAGGTCAATATAACAACGTTCAAAGAACAATCGACCTTTGTTCTGAATGGGCAGAGTTTTTCGATCGAACGTGATCAAAATCAGGACCACATGCTGACGGGCGAATTTTCACGCACCTCGCGTGCCTGTCCCCCGTTTTGCATTCAGCCCATGCAGGCCGCGGCCGGTGTTGAAACTGTTGGCGAACTCGAAGTGTTGGATTTCCTAGAAGACGTCGTATCCAACAATACCGGGTTGCTGGTGGATAGCCGCCTGCCGGAATGGTTCAGCAACGGCACTATTCCGGGTGCCGTGAACGTGCCCTTTGCGACGCTTGACCCATCCAACCCCTATCGCAGCGATATTCTGCGCGCTTTGGGGGCGACGGATCTGGGATCTGGGCTCGATTTTTCGAACGCGATGGACCTGATGCTGTTTTGCAATGGCCCGTGGTGTGAACAAGCGACAATCGCCATCAACAATCTGGTTGGTGCCGGATACCCCACAGACAAGATTTTCTACTACCGCGGTGGAATGCAATCCTGGCTGCAACTTGGCCTGACTGTCACCGACCCCAATTCAAATGGCTAACGCCTGTGTGAAAACAACAAAAGAGACGACAAGATCATGATCCGTTCCGTAATTGCCATCTTTAGCTTTGCCGTTGTGCTGTGCTTGTTCATTATTTTCCGCAGCACCGGTGAACGCCAACCTCAGGTGGCGGATATTCCACCGGCGCCGGTGATCCCCCAAGAGGTCGTCGAAGTGACACGCGCCCCGGCAGAACCGATGATCATTCCCGCCGAACGCCGCCCCGCCATGCCCGTCGACGCGATGGTTCAGCCGCAATCTGAGCGAACCGGCATCATGACCGACAGCACGTCGATGCAGGATATGACCATCAACGTTTTGGCCGATCTGGGTCTGGCCACAAATGAACCGCCGGTGCCGTTGGTGGATGAGAACCTGCAAAACACCGCGTCCATTCTGGCCGGAATTCAGGCTGTGACAGGACGGGACGCTGATATTGCGCCGCGCGAAAGCCTGCAAAATCTGGTGGTCACTGCGCTACAGGCCGGCGAAAGCGACGCCTATATCGACGCGCTGATCAACGAAGCCGCCAAGCAAGGTGAGATCACCGTGCCAGAGGTTCTGGTGACGTCGGATGGCCGGGTTGATACCGCGACATTGCTGTCCAACATTGTCACACAGGCCCAAATCGCAGCCACTGGTGTCGCACCAGAGGTGCCGGTTCTGGACCCCACACAATCCGAAGGCGTTGAGGTTCGCGTTGTGCAGCGCGCCACCGAAACCGTTCAGAACAAATTCTATACGGTTCAGCGCGGCGACAGCCTTGGCGGGATCGCGATCAAATTCTACGGGAATGCTGCGGAATACCGGAAAATTTTCGACGCAAACCGCCAATTGCTATCCAGCCCGGACACGATCCGCGCCGGGCAGCGGTTGTTCATTCCGACCTAACCCTTCTGGGTGGGTCATACCTGTTAGGCAGGGCAAGGGGGCGGGCTTAGGCGCGTCCCTTTGTTTTTGGTCTGGCGCATATTTGCGGGTTACTCCGCCTCGCGGCCCCAATTTTCGCCCTGCATTTCCCGCAATCGGCTGGCGGTGCGTTCAAATTCAAACGTGCCTTCGCCTTCGAGGTAGAGCATTTCAGGTTCAGCCGCCGCCGATCCGATCAATTTGACGTTGCCCTCATAGAGCGCGTCAATCAGGGTCACAAACCGTTTGGCTTCGTTGAAATTGGACCGGCCCAGCGCCGGAATATCGTCGAGCAACAGCACACGCACATTGCGCGCCAATTCCAGATAATCCGCAGCGCCCAGCATTTTGCCACAAAGATCAAAGAAGCTACAGCGCGCCACGCCGTTGTGAAAATGGGGGATTTCGACCTCGCGGCCTTTGACTTTAAGGATCAGGGGTCGGGTATCCCCGGCGGTCAATTCCTGCCAAATCGCGGCCATTTTCGCACGGGCATCTGCATTATTTGGACTGAAATAGACCTGTGACCCGGCCAGTTTGCGTTGGCGATAATCCGTCTCGCTCGCCAATTCCCAGATGTTCAGACGATCCTTAATCTGGGCGATAAACGGCAAAAACAGCTGCCGGTTCAGCCCGTTTTTATACAGATCATCCGGCACGCGGTTGGATGTCGTCACAATCGTCACGCCCGCATCAAACAACGCTTCGAACAGGCGGCCGACGATCATCGCATCGGTGATATCCGTGATCTGCATTTCATCAAAGGCCAGAAACCGGATGTCTTTGGACAGGCTGTCAGCAACCGGTTTGATCGCGTCATCCACGCCTCTGTCACGCGCCGTTTTCATTTCGGCATGCACCCATTGCATAAACGCATGGAAATGTTCGCGCCGCTTGGGCACGCTGACCGCATCAAACAGCAAATCCATCAACATGGATTTCCCACGCCCCACGCCGCCCCACATATAAAGCCCACGCACCGGTTCAGGCGCCTTACGAAACAGGCCCTTTTTCACCGGTTCGGCCAGTTGCGCGCGAATGCGTTCTAACTCTGGCAGGACCTCTTCTTGGACGGGGTCATGATGCAGATCGCCCGCATCCACACGGGCATTATATACGGATTGAATTGTCATATCCGTTCTTTAATGCCCGCTCATCCGTTTAGAAAGCGTGCAAATCCCGGATCGCCGCTTTGTGTTATGACCATCACAGAAATTGATACACACAGGTACAAAACATGAATTGACGTTATGCCTTTTCGTTACAAAGATGCACGCATGGAACGTAAATCACCCTTAATGACCCCCGTCCTGATTGCAGGCTGTATCATCATCATGATGAGCTTTGCCGTACGTGCCTCGTTTGGGGTGTTTCAAATCCCCATCGCAGAAGAGTTCAACTGGCTGCGGGCAGATTTTTCATTGGCGATTGCCATTCAGAACCTCGCTTGGGGCATTGGACAGCCGATTTTTGGTGCCATCGCTGAAAAAATCGGGGATCGCAAAGCCATCATTATGGGCGCGCTGATGTATGCGGCCGGGTTGTTGCTGTCATCGGGGGCAACCACGCCGATCGCGCATCAATTCTACGAAGTCTTTGTCGGATTTGGCATTGCAGGCACCGGGTTCGGGGTGATTTTGGCCATTGTGGGCCGCGCGTCGAGTGACGAAAACCGGTTCATGAGCCTGGCCATTGCCACCGCCGCCGGATCCGCCGGGCAGGTCTTTGGCGCGCCGATGGCGGAATGGATGCTGGGGTTCATGTCGTGGCAATCGGTGTTTGTGGCCTTTGCCGGGATGATCATCCTATCGCTGGCCGTTTTGCCGATGATGCGGTCGCCACAAATCGCCACCAAAGCCGAGCTGGAAGAAAGCATGGGCCAAATTCTGGGCCGCGCATTCCGGGACCCAACCTATACGATGATCTTTTTGGGCTTCTTTTCCTGTGGCTATCAACTGGCATTTATCACCGCGCATTTCCCGGCCTTTGTCGCTGAAATGTGTGGGCCGATCATGACCGGCGGTTTGCTGGATGGGTTGGGGATTTCGACCACATCGGCATTGGGCGCGATTGCGATTTCGCTGATTGGGCTGGCCAATATCGGCGGCACATTGATGGCGGGCTATCTGGGCAAACGCTATTCCAAGAAATACCTGCTGGCCGGGATCTATACCGCGCGGACGATTGTTGCGGCCCTGTTCATATTGGTGCCGATGACACCAATGACGGTCGTGATTTTTTCGATTGCGATGGGGTCATTGTGGTTGGCAACTGTGCCGCTGACCAGTGGTCTGGTCGCGCATATTTACGGGCTGCGGTACATGGGGACGCTCTATGGGATCGTGTTCTTTAGCCACCAATTGGGGTCGTTCCTGGGTGTGTGGCTGGGGGGGCGGATGTATGACATCTACGGCAGCTATCAGGCCGTTTGGTGGGTTGGTGTGGGCGTTGGCGCGTTTTCGGCGTTGATCCATCTACCGATCCGCGAAAGCCGCGCGCCCATCGCCGCCTAGCCTATTCGTTGGACACCATGATCACTTCGACCCGGCGGTTGGCTTCGCGCCCCTCGGCTGACAGATTGCTGGACAAAGGCGACAGATAGCCCATGCCTTCGGCCCCCAATTGGGCGCGGTTGACCTGATATTCACGCACCAACCGTTCCAGAACAGAGCCAGCTCGCCGCTTGGACAGGGCGATGTTGCCGTCCAGCGACCCTTGGCTATCGGTGTGTCCAACCAACGCAACCACGCGCGATGGATGGCTGTTTAGATAATCCGCCAGTGTTTGCAGACTATCAAAGGGGCCCTCACCCAGTTGCGCCGATCCGGTTTCAAAGGCCAGATCACCCAAAACAACATGACCGTTGGTTTCCAATTGCCCGACCAAATCCCCGGCCTGTTCCGGCGCAATGGATGTGGTGCCGCGCATCACCGGATTGGATGCGCCGCCACGCAGCCCCTGTTGACCGGTTTGCGTGACAGACGTGACCTGAACGTACCCCGCGCGACTGGACCGGCTGACAATCAGGGTCACATATTCGTCGGTTTCGCCATTTTGAGCCGCAAAGTAACGGTAATCGCCCAGATCGACATACATGTCCGGCAGACCCAGAATTTCGGTGGAAAACCTGAAATCAAACCCGCCGCATGCCTTGGTTTCGCATTCATACAGCGTGTCAAACCCACCTTGTGCCAGCTGCGTCTTAAGCGGGGATAATATCTGTAAGGTCGTTAACCCCTGCGCATCAATCCGCCATGCCTGCCGCGTAACCGCGCCTTCGGCGATGTTAAACGGGATGAACCCGTCCACCCATGGCCCAGTGGGCAATGCATACGACCCCTGAGGCGTCACGGATTCAGATTGCAACTGGGCGTTGCCCGGAAATTCCAGCACCAAAGCCCCGGCCAAACCGGGGATCAAGCTACAGATCAAGGCAAGTGCGGTTCTGATCATCGATGTGCTGCGTGGTAGTCATCATTTGGGGCCATGGCCGTCGCCGACGCCATGCGGTTGGACATGTTATAAAACCCAATGGTTGAAACAATGTCCCAGATATCACGATCGCTAAACCCAACATCCCGCAGGGCCTGACGGTCTGCTTCGACCACGGCGTGGCTTTCTTTGGTGACCTTTTCTGCAAATAACAGCATGGCAGTTTGACGATCATCCAACGGGGCGACACGCCAGTTCATCACCAGCATTTCACCCAGCTTTGGATCGCCCGACAATTGCCGCACAGCCGCGCCATGCGCTGTCAGGCAATAAAAACATTTGTTGATGGCACTGACAGTGACGGCAATCATTTCGCGCTCTAGCTTGCTTAGGCCGCTATCGGCCAGCATCACGTCATTATAAAGCGCCGAAAACGCGTTTAGCTTTTGTGCGTCAAACGCATAGGCGCGCAGCACATTTGGCACCATGCCTAGCTTGTCTTCGCAGACGGCGAAATATTTGGCCACATCGTCGGGCAATGGGTCCATTTGCGGCAGGTTCAGCGCCGTGGGCAAGTCAGGTTTGGTCATGTGTCCTCCGGGTGAATGCGATAATGGTATTGCCCAACACAGGCAAATCCCATCGAAGTATAAAGCCCATTGGCCGCATCATTGGCCTGCGTACACACCATGGACAAATGTGACTGACATTGCTGTTTGGCCCAGAACGCACAGGACGTCACCATGTGTCGCGCCAACCCATTGCGCCGAAATTGCGCCGCGGTTTCCATCGCGTGGACCATCGCGATATTGTCATATGTCCCAACAAAAACCGCCCCCGCCGGACGATCATGCACCCGCCCCATCAATGTGGTTTTAGGATGGTTGGCGCGCTGCATAACCGCAAGTCGCCCCGCACCAATCCCCCCGGCCTGCCAGACTTCGATTTGGCTGACCAAAGGCGGCCAAACCTCAAAGGTTGTGATCTGAGGGGGACGTTTCAGGGCGATCTGTTCGACCGGCGCAACATAGACGTTTACCGGGTCTTTGATCCTGTAACCCCGGTCATTCAGATCCGCATCCAACGCCGTATCCCATTCGCGGATCATAAACAGGCGTGGCTGTTCCATGTTGCGCATCGCCGTTTCCGCAGCGTCGATATCGGTTGACGTCACCGGGCCAAGCGTCGTTGCCGCAGACACCCGGCTGCCCCCATTTGCGCCTTGGCGTAACGTGAACGGTCCCAGATCAAACCGCCGCAAGGCTGGCCATGACTGGTCAATCACATCGTATAATTGGCCAATGCTGGGCTGGCTCATGCAAAAACCTCGGATAAACGCACCATCGCCGCATCAAGCCGGGATGCATCCGTGCCCCGCACCACCAGATTGGACCCGTAAATCCCGTTATGCGTAAAGGGATAAGATCCAAAGCTGAGATCGGTAAATTCCTCGGCCAATGCCGCAAATGGCCCGGCGATGTCGCCTTCTCCTCTTTCGACCCGCAATGTCTGTGACAACAGGGGCGCCCCGCCGGTCAAACGCGGCAAAAGCCCCGCCAACATGGCCTGAAAAATATTGGGCACGCCGGCCATAACATGCACATTCTCAAGACTAAATCCCGGTGCCGTGCTGATGGGATTGTCGATCAAAACCGCCCCGTCTGGAATGCGGGCCATGCGCAAACGGGCTTGGTTCAGGTCCTGACCAGATCGATCATAATGGGCCTGCAACAGGGCGCGGGCATCATCGCGCACCCCCACATGCACCCCAAAGGCAGCGGCAACACAATCGGCGGTGATATCGTCATGGGTCGGGCCGATGCCCCCAGTGGTAAACACATGGTCAAACCGGCTGCGCAGCGCCGTGACGGCATCCGCAATGGCCCCCGGATCATCACTGACAACGCGCACTTCGCGCAGATCAATGCCCTTTTCGGTCAGCGCGCCAGCCAGATGGTGCATATTCGCATCCCGCGTGCGCCCCGACAGGATTTCATCCCCGATCACAATCATCGCAGCACTGGGGTTAGACATGGTGAACCTCCGAATTTGTGGCAGCAGGATACAGCCCCCACGCGCCGCCACAACCCGGTGCGACGCTGGGGCATAAATCCTCAGGTCAAATCTTGGGTGATGTTTTGAAACACCTCTGGATCATCCATGCTGTGTGACAAAATCATCGCGCCTTCTAGGGTTGCGATCAGCGTTTCGGCCTTTTTGGCGGCTGTGTGCGCATCATCGCCCTGCCGTGTGTAAACGGCAGTCAACCAAGCCAAGTTTTGGCGAAAGAAATCCCTGGTTTTGGCGGCGACGGACGCAGGAAGATAACGAATTTCGGCCCCAAACATCCCACAAAGGCACATCAATTCATCCTCAAGTTGGGCGCCGCGATACACCTGCACATATCTGTTCAGCATCACATCAGGCGTGGCATCATCTGGCGCACCAATCGCAGCCATAAACCGCTGAGTGTACCGATCAGCAATCGCGGCCCCCAGTGTTTCTTTGTTGGCGAAATGATAATGCACACTGGCCGATTTTATTCCGATTTCAGCGGCAATTTCGCGAAAACTAAACGCATGATACCCACCGACCCGCGCCATGCGTTCAGCGATATCCATTATTTTGATTGCTGTTTCGTTCTGGCTCATTTGGGCACGCCTTTGTGATTGCCTACCTACAGATAGGAACTGCCAAGATCCGGGTCAATCTGAAACCAAAAACCCGACCCGCCTATTGGGTGGACCAAATGACCAAGCAATAATCAATCCTCATGATCAGTCACTCTCGCAGGATGGGCGACCGGTGGCGGTGGTTTGGCGGCCCGCAACTCGTGTGAGACGTCAGATAACTCTGGCCTAAGCGTCATAAACTGACCCAAACGCCTAAAACCGGACGTTCGAGCAAATTGCAGCGAATGTCCGGTTTGAGCCCATTTCAACCGATGCTGCGGTGACGACAAATGGCGGCTAAGGGCAGTCTATCGAATACACGGTGCCTGCCCAGTGCTCGCGGATCGGAGCCTTTGGTCCTTCAAATCCTAGCTGAAGTAGTTCTTGAGCGATGAAAAAATTGATAAGTCCATGGCCGACAAATGCCACGTTTGTGTTGGTCTCAGCAATTCCAACCAGCTCTCGTGCTGCGTCTTTTGCGCGTCCTTTGAAGGCGGCATAACTTTCACAGTTCTCCTCAGCACCGCATCTCCACATCATGCGAGCAATCACGAACAATATTATGGCCGGGAGTTTGAGTGGAAGCGGCGGCAGGTTAGGCAATTCAGCTTCGCGGAATAATTCATCAGAACGGTCATACCGCTGAAATAGTGTCTTTGCTGATGATATGCTGCGCGGCAGACAGCTACAAACTACGACTTCGAAATGGTTTGCCGGAGGGGGCGTAGTTGGTGGGAGGATGATTTGTTGTGAGTCGTAGTGCTCGACCAGCGCCCGAAGGCTTGACGCACTAGACCAGGCCCATTTGTCAAATTCGACTTCTCCGTGCCTAAATAGACAAATTTCTAAGGGCTTCGTCATGCTTCACCCCTCGCAGGAGGGGGTGCGAAGTCTCCCTTACGCCGCGGTATGAGATGCAAATGCGTGTGGAAGATTTTCTGTCCCGCGACTTCACCAATATTGTGGCCAAAGTTAACCCCTTCAATTGCTGGATCTTCGCGCCTCAACGCGTCCAAGCACGCAACTGCTAGGGTGTGCATTGCCTCTCGTTCAGCGGCCGTGCAGTCGAAAACATCGCATGTGTGCCGTTTTGGGATGATAAGGGTATGCAACGGTTTCACTGGGAATTTGTCACGTATCGCGATGGCAAATTGGTTCTCTGCCACGACAAATTGTGCGTCCAGATTGCAAAATATGCAGTCATTTATGTTTGTCATCCGCAAACGCCCTTTTTGAATACGGTCATATCGGTAACCGTCACAACGGACATAGTCAATGCATTGACTATATCCATTGTGACGCCGTAGAGTGTGATAAAAATGGGGACTTGAAATGGGTTCAAACAAAGAAAACGACATCGATCACAACATCGGTTGGCTTCTTAAGACAGCGTTTGATGTGTACCACGCAATGACGGTCCAGACGGTCCGAGAGCTGGGCTTCAGCGATGTTACCGCATCCCAAGCCCGTCTTATTGCTGTTTTCAATAAGAAATCAATACGAGCAATCGATCTTGCAGAACTGGCTGGCGTTTCCAAGCAAGCGGCCTCTGTTACCCTCTCAGAGTTGATAGACAGCGGCTACTTAGAACAGCGGAAATCTACTACTGACGGGAGGGTGCGCCTGCTATCGTTAACTGAAAAAGGTTACGCGCTGAAACGGGCAGCAGGGGATGTAAAGGTGACTTCGGAACGCATGATCAGTGCCGTGATTGGCCCCGAAGAAAAGGCTCATTTGGCGGCCCAACTCAAGAAAATTACAGCATTGCCAGTACAATCAACCCAATTGGGCCTAAGTGAGAAAGAGAGAACTTCATGACCGTACTAAACGTTGCTTTCGCCGAAATCAGAGATGCAACGAAAATGCAGGAATATGCAGAAGCCGCCGCCCCGATCATGAAGGAGTATGGCGCTGAAGTCATCGTCAGAGGTAACTATATCAAAACCCTTCTTGGCGATCAAAAGCAGTCGCACGTGACAGGCGTCTTCCGATTTCCCGACATGGATATTGCCGAGCAATTTTACGGATGTTCCGCATATGCCGCCCTTATCCCTTTGAGGGAACAAGCTGGGGCAATGGTGTTTAACTTTTACGAGGAGTGACGTCAGCGTTGAGTGAGCGCAAAGCAATTTTGGTAAGAAGACATGGATCTGACAATGCACTTCAAAGCAGACCTTGGCATGACCGTAGCGAATGCACCCTTTGTCCCGCATATCGGGCATTGATGTTGATCTCATCCAATGGCCGGTTTGGGTCAGAAATGCTCGACGTTTAGGCTAGAATTGCATGACGTGGGCCGTTGATCGGATGCAGAAAAAACGCTGCATGGAGTCAAAGCTTTGCGGCATTCAACAACGCGCCACTTTTCCAAACCTTGTGGGCGGGGTATGCATCCCTATGAACTATTCCCGCCCCTTGGTTTCCGGCCGCTTGATCCGTCGATATATGCGCTTTTTGGCGGATGTCGAACTGGACGATGGCCAAGTGATAAAGGCCCATTGCCCCAATCCCGGTTCGATGATGGGATTAAAGAAACCCGGCCTCAAAGTCTGGCTGGAACCCAATGATGACCCCAAGAAAAAGCTGAATTGGGGGTGGCGATTGGTTGAATTTGACGACGGGTTTGTCGGAATTGACACCGGCGCGGCCAACCGGATCGTTCACGACGCCCTAAACGCCGGACGCATTTGCGAATTGGCAGGTCTGGGCCCGATCCGGCCAGAGGTAAAATATGGGCAAAACAGCCGCATTGATTTTCTGCTTGGGGACACGACCTATGTCGAAGTCAAATCCGTCACCCTGTCCCGCCAACCGGGGCTGGCCGAGTTTCCCGATAGTGTCACTGCGCGCGGCACCAAACATCTGGCCGAATTGACCGATATGGTCGCCCAAGGCCATCGTGCCGTGATGCTGTTTCTGGTGCAACGCACCGATTGCGTTCAGGTCAGTGTTGCCGCAGATATCGACCCGGTTTACGCCAATGCCCTGAAAACGGCGCAACAAAAGGGTGTAGAAATTCTGTGCTATGACACGGAAATCACGCCAGAGTTCAGCCATTTATGCAAACCAATCCTTTTCGTTTGACGCACAGGTCTGGAACAGCGGCGCAGATTGACTTATCTGGGGTTTAACGAACAAAGGATTTGACCCGTGGACGAACCCAAAGGCCGACTGACCCGTGATGGCATCCGCATCTACGAAGATGGTGATTTTGCAGGAATGCATGCCGCCGGGGCTGTGACCGCGCGCATTCTGGATGAAATCGCCGAACACGTGTTTCCAGGCCAATCCACCGGTGAAATCGATCGGATCATCACCGCCAAAGTCACCGAATACGGCACCAAATCCGCCACGATCGGCTACAAAGGCTACGCCCATGCCAGCTGTATCAGCGTCAATCACGTGGTGTGCCACGGCATTCCCGGTGACAAAAAGCTAAAGAATGGCGATATCCTGAACATTGATGTGACCGTCATCAAGGATGGATGGTTTGGTGACAGCAGCCGCATGTATGTGGCCGGCGACAAACCCAACCGCCGTGCAGAACGGTTGATCCAGGTGACCCATGATGCGCTGATGAAGGGCATCGAAGCCGTTAAACCCGGCAATACATTTGGCGATATCGGCCATGCGATCCAAACCTACGCCGAAAGTCAGCGCATGTCTGTTGTGCGCGATTTCTGCGGGCATGGGCTGGGACGGGTGTTCCATTCGCCGCCGAACGTGCTGCATTATGGCCGCCCCGGCACGGGTGCAACCCTAGAAGAGGGCATGTTTTTCACCATTGAGCCGATGATCAATCTGGGCCGTCCCGAAACCAAGGTTCTGGCCGATGATTGGACCGCCGTGACGCGGGACAAATCCCTATCAGCGCAATTTGAACATTCCATTGGGGTGACGGCGGATGGGTTTGATATCTTTACCCTGTCGCCAACCGGCACGTTCCATCCGACCTACTGATCTGGGCCTACTGATCCAGACCTAACAATGCGCTGACGTCGTCCATCGTATGGGCGACCTCTGCGCCAACTGCACGCAGATCAGCATCCTGACCGCGTTCGGCAAATCCGATACACCGCATGCCAATCGCTTGGGCCGATTTACATCCGGTCGGGCTGTCGTCAATCATCACCGCATCGCGGATGTCGATGCCGGTTTGTTGCAAAGCAAAGGTCAACATATCCGGGGCTGGTTTGGGCGCATGGTTTTCACGCGACAATATCCGCCCTGCCCACCGGTCCCACAGCCCGGTTGGCCCCAGCGAATATTGCATTTTCTGCATTGGTCCATTTGACGCCACCCAGATCGAAACACCGCGCTCTTCGAGTTGGTCGATCAATTCCATCACCCCGGCGATGGTTGGCACGCCTTGCTGCAGCCGATCAAACATCTGACGGTAAATGTCATCGACCCACGTGTCCGGCAAAGTGGCCCCGCGCGATTTGGCCTCATGATAGACACCTTGCATCGTGCCACCGATGAACAGGTCCTGACACTCTGCCCCGCTAACGGGCAACCCATAGCGGGTCAGGCTGCTGGCGATGATGTCACTGACGGGGCCTTCGGTATCCACCAACACACCGTCGCAATCAAAAATCACCAGTTTCGGGATCATATTGTTGGCTCCATCAAGGTAATATGCGTATCGCCGTAGCGACGTTGTTCTAGGATATCAAAACCGGTTGGGGCATCTTGTGGTGCGTTTTCTTCGAACACAATCAAGGCATTATCCGCGATCCAGCCGTTTTGTCGGGCATGTAGCAATGCCTTGGCACCCAAGCCTTTGCCATAGGGGGGATCAAGGAAAACCAGATCAAACGCCGCGCCGGAATTGGCGGCCAATTTCAGCGCGTTTCGCGCCACCAAGCTGCAATCTGCTTCGCGGCGCAATTTGGCGATGTTTTCCCGGATCAGCCGCTGCGCAACCCGGCCATCATCGACAAATGTGACATGCGCGGCCCCGCGCGACAGGGATTCCAGCCCCAACGCACCTGTCCCCGCAAACAGATCCAAAACACGCGCATCGCTAGGCATGCCATAGCCAACCAACACGCTGAACAGGCTTTCGCGGACCCGATCAGATGTGGGCCGCAGATGCGCGCCCGCGTCACCTTTGCCGACAGAGGCAAGCGCGATGCCCCGATGTTGCCCTGCGATGATCCTCATGCGCGTAGCAACGCCTTCATATCGGTTTCAGGATCGGTGATCACAGACGGTGCCGGGCTTTTGCCTGCTTCGATCAGACGTTTGCCGATCATGTAATTGCGCGGGTCATTCATCGCATCCACCGCCAACAGTTCATCCTCGCGATAATACCAGTGGGACACAGCGTCATCGGCAGTTTTACGAACGTAAACAGCGTCATAGCCAACATTCAGCCCGGCGATTTGCAGTTTGCAATCATATTGATCGGACCAGAACCAGGGTTTGAGCAGATAAGAAACCGATCGCCCCATCATGTTTTGCGCCACGATTTCCGCCTGATCGATGGCGTTACCGACGCTTTCCAGCCGCATTTGTTGACCGCGATAGGGGAAGGATGCGCAATCCCCTGCCGCCCAGATATGGGCGTCACTGGTGCGGCCAAATTCATCCGTGGCAATCCCGTTATCTAGGGTCAGACCCGCACTTTCGGTTAGGATCGATGCAGGGGTTATGCCCACTCCGACAATGGCAAAATCAATCTCCAGCTCTGTGCCATCGGTCAAAACCGCGCCGGTGACCCGTTCCACCCCGGTCAGGCGTTCCAGCCCAACAGCTTCGCGGATATCAACCCCATGTTTGACATGAAGCGCGCGGAAAAAATCGGATGTTTCAAGCGCGGCGACCCGCTGCAAAATCCGGTCGGCCATTTCAACCAACGTGACTTTCAGGCCCTTTTTGGCGGCAACGGCCGCGGCTTCTAGCCCGATATAGCCGCCACCAATGATCAGCACATGCCGCCCCGGACCAAATTCGGGGGCCATCGCATCGGCATCCTTTAGGTCGCGCACCGCATAAACCCCGTTCAAATTGCCGCCAATCGCTGCGGGCAACATCCGTGGGTGGGACCCGGTGGTCAGGGCCAGTTCATCATAGTTCAGGTTTTCACCGGAACTTAGCAAAATGGTTTTGCGCGTGGCGTCGATCGACACAACACGGGTGTCTAGATGCAATGTAATGTCGTTTTGCGCATACCAATCCTGTGGGCGCAGATATAGGCGCGCCTGTTCCATGTCGCCCAATAGATAGGCTTTGGACAGGGGGGGACGCTGATAAGGGGGCACAGGTTCGGCACCAATCAAAGTGATTTGGCCATCAAACCCTTCGGCGCGCAATTTGGCGACCAAAGATGCCCCCGCCTGCCCTGCACCGATCACAACAAAATGCGCCATCCTGATTTTCCTTATCCGGCCCCGTGGCCCCAAACCTATACAGTGAGTGACGGGAAACCAATTCCATTCCCATCACATCAATGACATTGCCGCTCCGTTTACTGGGCTGACAATTGATCCATTTTGCGCGCCATTTTATCGTCCAACATGCTGAGCCCGCCATCATCATGGGTGGTCAAGGTCACATCGACCCGGTTCCAGACATTGAACCATTCCGGGTGGTGGTTCCATTTTTCCGCCCACATGGCCACGCGGGTCATAAATCCGAACGCTTCGATAAAGTTTTTGAACTCAAACGATTTTGAAATCGAAATTTGGTCCTCACCTTTGACCCAGCCATTTCCCAGCAATGCGTTCAAAGCTTCTGCGGTTATTTTTTCACTCATTGGTGATCCTCCCTGTTTTCCTTTTTGAACGGACCATAAAAGGTCAGAACCTCGATTTCTTCGGTTATGGCGTCACGTTCTGCGACCAGATATTGCGCCACGGCATCGCGAAATCCAGCATCCCCGATCCAATGCAGGGAATGGGTCGCGACCGGCAAATACCCCCGCGCCAATTTGTGTTCGCCCTGTGCGCCTGCTTCGACCAGCCGCAGCCCGTTGCGAATGGCAAAATCAATCGCCTGATAATAGCAGATTTCAAAGTGCAGGAACGGCACATGCGTTTGACAGCCCCAATAGCGGCCATACAAAACATCCCGCCCGATAAAATTCATCGCCCCGGCAAAGGGCACACCGTCGCGTTGGGCAAATACCAGCAACACATCGTCACGCATATCAGCGTGAACCAGATCAAAAAACGCGCGCGTCAAATAAGGCGTGCCCCATTTGCGGCCCCCGGTATCCTGATAAAACGCCCACATCGCATCCCAATGATGTGGTTGGATGTCATCGCCCGTCAGCTGAACAATGTCACCGTCAAAATCCAACGCCCCCGCGCGTTCACGCCGGATCACCTTGCGTTTGCGGCTGGATAGCGTCGCTAGAAATGCGTCGAAATCTTTGTATTCATCGTTTTGCCAGTGAAACTGTTGCGACACACGGTGCAACAGCCCCATTTCTGCCCCCGCCAAGGCCTCTGCTTCGGTACAAAATGTTATATGGGCGGATGACAGTTGATTGTCCGCCGCGATTTGCACCATCCCCTGCACCAACGCGCCCATACCTGCGGTTTCAAAGCCCGGACGGGTTAAAAACCGGCGTCCCGTGGCAGGGGTAAACGGCACGGCCACCTGTAATTTGGGGTAATAGCGCCCGCCCGCCTGTTCCAACGCATGGGCCCAATTGTGATCAAACACATATTCCCCCTGCGAATGGGATTTCGCATAAAGCGGCGCCACAGCGATCAACACACCGTTTTGGCGCGCCGTCAAATACCGTGGATCCCATCCCGTGCCCGGCCCGACAGAACCGCTTTGTTCCAGTGCCTGTAAAAATCGGTAGGTCGTAAACGGATCAAAGGGCCGTCCGTTTTGCGCCTCTGGACATGCGCAGGCATCCCAGTCTTGCGCTCCGATTTGAGCGATAGAGGTCTGCAGCGTGATTTCAATGGGTTGATCTGTCATTTCAAACAGGTAGGGGACCGGGCCATTGGATCAAGCCAGATACCCTTCGAAAGTGACGTTATCCACGATCCGACGGGCCCCTTTTTCCGCATCTGCCGACCGGATGGTCCAACAGAAAACTTTCAAACCGGCCTCTTTGATTTCAGCCACCCGTGAACTGCTTAGATCATTGGCTTCGTGGCTGATAAAACAGGATTGCGTGCGCCCCAAATCTGGAATGCCGCGCAGCCGATCCCGCGTTGCGGCCGGAACGGTGGGCCAATCCTGGGGCAAATAGGCCGACGTCACGATCCCTCGCGGAATATCCGGGCAAAGTTCGGCCATGCGCGCCACCGAATGCGGGTTAAACGACATCACCGCAACATCCCCGGAATAATCGGCCAATGCATCCGCCGTTGCCTGTTCCAGAGCGCCGACATTGGCCCCCATCGCCCCGTCCTGATCCTTTAATTCGATCAACATGGGAACTTGCCCCGCAACCAAGTTCAGGATTTCCGTCAATGTCGGAATGCCTTCGTCGGAATGTTTGAGCGGGATCGCCGCCAATTCAGCGGCCGTATGTCGGGCAATGGCCCCTGTTTGGGATGTCAGCCGCCCCAGATCGTAATCATGAAACACCATTGCAACGCCATCCTGTGACAGTTGCAGGTCGATTTCGATCCCGTAATTGCCCGCAATCGCAGCCGCAATGGCCGCGCGCGAATTTTCAGGGCGTTGCGCGGCAATGTCATGCAATGCTCGGTGGGCAATGGGCCGATTCAAAAAGGCAACAGGCAAGGTCATTTGACTTGGAACATTCCTTCGATTTCCACCGCGACACCCAATGGTAAGGCCGCCGCGCTGACAGCGGATCGCGCGTGTCGCCCCGCCTCTCCCAGTGCTTCACCCAAGAAATCGGACGCGCCATTGATCACCTTGGGCTGGTCTGTGAAATCCGCGGTCGAATTCACAAATCCCGTCAGCTTCACAACCCGCACCAGACGGTCCAAATCCCCGTCACACGCTGCTTTGACTTGTGCCAACAGATTGATTGCACAGGTTTTAGCAGCGGCAACGCCATCTTCGACGCTCAGATCTTCGCCCACTTTTCCGGTGATCAGCGCGCCATCCTTCATAGAAATCTGGCCCGAAACGTAAACGATGTCACCCAGTTGAACAAACGGTACATAATTGGCAGCCGGGGCCGCCGCTTCGGGCAAAGTCACGCCCAATTCCGCCAACTGAGCTTCAAAAGTTCCGGTCATGATCACTCTCCGATATTTTTGCCGACGCTAGCGGCGAATGGGGCAATTAACAATCACTCAGATCGGTTAGTTTTCACGAAATGCACGATTAAAATACGTCGCCAAGGGGCGGACAAAATAATCAAGCGGCGTGCGGTCCATGGTTCGGATAAATGTTTCGACCGGCATCCCTGGAATGATCACGGATCCTTCGGGCAATCGGTCGGATTCACCGTCATTTAGGATGATTTCCGCGCGATAATAGCTGATCCGGGACACGTCATCCTGAAACGCGTCCGGTGAAACGGCGATGACTTCGCCATATAGTTCCGGGGTGTGCCGCTGATCAAAGGCCGAAAACCGCAGCGACACGGCCTGACCCACATGGATTTGATCCACATCGATTGTGTTGACCTGTGCGGCAATCACCAATGGGCGATCCTGTGGCACCAGATACAGAACTGTGTCGGCAGGGCGCAAAACGGATTGTTCTGCATAGACTTGCATCCCGTAAACCACCCCCGATACCGGGGCGGTGATGTCCAATCTGTCCAACCGGCGTTGCAGTTCAGTGCGGCGTTCCTGCAATTGCAATTCTTCGTATTGCAGATCCCGCAGCTGCGAAATCGCTTCTTCGCGGCGGGCCGTTTCAATTTTGATCACTTCGATCTCAATTTGGGTGATTGTGCCTTCAGCTTGTGCCACAGCGGCGGTCAATTCACCTTGTCGCCCTGCGAGGCTGGCCTGTTCACGTTGCAATCCCAATACCCGCGATGCCTGCGCCAACCCACGATCCAACAAGGATTGTTGGTCCGACAATTCCTGCGCAATCAAATCGGCCTGCACGTTCAACGCGGCCTGTTGTGCCTGAATCCCGGTGATTTGATCAGCAATCTGCACCAATCGACGTTCCAATTGCGCCTTTTCTTGCGCTTCGCCGTCGGCCCGGGCCGCAAAGAGGCGTTCCTGCCCTGCCATCAAATCCGCGACCGAGCTGGCGTCTTGGTCCAATAGAACCTGCGAAAAATTCAGCATGTCATCGCCGTCGCGCTCCGCACGCAATCGTGCCATACGCGCCAGAATTTCGAACAATTGCCCCTCAACGATGGCCAGTTCAGACACCAGACTGTCACCTTCGAGGCGGATCAGAACGTCACCTTTGGCAACCACATCGCCTTCGTCGACGTTGATTTGGGCCACCACCCCACCATCAGGGTGCTGGATGATCTGACGGTTACGGTCGACCTCTACTTTGCCAGAGGCAATGATCGCGCCGGAAATTTGCGCGGACACGGCCCAAACGCCGAACCCCCCAAGCAAAATCAGCAACGCTAAAACACCAATCGTGACAGGGCGTTTCGCGGACCAGGTTTGTTTTTGACCTTCCATTATGCGACCCCCCCTGTGCCGGGTGTTTTTTGAATTTCAGCGTGGTTTTGCACCATTTCCTTTAGGATCTGTTCCTTAGGTCCAAACGCCCGGCGCCCGCCGTTTTCTAACATCAGCAACAGGTCACATTCCTGAATAGCAGCAGGGCGATGCGCCATGATCAGGATGCATTTTCCCTCTGCCTTCAATGTCTTAATTGATTTGTTCAACGCCAATGATCCCTCGTTGTCGAGGTTCGAATTGGGTTCATCCAACACCAGAACCACCGGATCACCATACATGGCCCGCGCCAGTCCGATCCGCTGGATTTGCCCGCCCGACAACCGCCCGCCAAATGCGGATACCCGTGTGTCATACCCGTCGGGCAATTTCAGGATCATGTCATGGGCATCAGCGCGTTGCGCGGCTTTGATCACTTCGGCATCATCAGGGGTGAGCGACATACGCGCGATATTGTCCTTGATGGTTCCGTCAAACAACTGCACGCGCTGCGGCAAATACCCAACATGGGAGCCCAGAATATCCGGTTCGTATTGATCCAGCGCGGCCCCATCCAACCGGATTTTACCCCCAGCGGGTTGCCAGACGCCCGTGATGGCGCGCGCCAGTGTTGATTTCCCAGAACCAGAGGTTCCGATCACGCCCACAGCCTGTCCCGGCTCCAGCCGAAAACTAACCACACGCAGCGACGCCTGTTGTTCGCCCGGCGGAACAACCGTGACTTGGTTGGCTTCCAGAATGGCTTTGGGTTTGGGCAAATCAGTGCGCGGCACTTCGGGTGGAATGGACGACAACAGGACCGCCAGATTGGCCATACCTTCGCGACCGCGCTGCATGATAGGCCATTGGTTGATCAACATTTCCACCGGCGCCAATGCCCGGCCCAGCAAAATCGACCCGGCAATCATCGCGCCCGGCGTCATTTCGCCCTGCAACACCAGATACGCGCCCAATCCCAGCATCGCGGACTGCAAAAACAGCCGGAATGTTTTGGTCAATGTGGTGAAGGTTCCAGAAATGTCCCCCGCACTGATGCTGGCATCCAAGGACTTTTCCCGCGCGATCTGCCACCGGTCAAACGTCGCGTTGCGCATCCCCAAGGATTGCACCATTTCGGATTCGTCACGGACCTGATTGCCAAACAATTCTGCCCGCAATGTGGTTTGGTTCGCCGTTTCCAACGGGCGTCTGCTGGCCCATTGGTTGAAAAACGCAAAACACACCAACAAAATCGCGCCCACGATCCCCAGCACAAACAGCGACGGGTGAAAAATATAGATGCCGACGAAAAACAGCGGTGCAAAGGGCAAGTCAAACAACGCCATCAAAGCGGGCGATGTCAGCATGCGTTGCACCCCCTGCAGATCCGACAGACCTGACATGGATTCTTTGACCGCGCGGCCTTCGCTGCTGGCGCGCATCACCGCGGCAAAAACCCGGCGGTCCATTTTCGCCTGAAACTGTGCCCCGACGCGGCCCATGACGCGGCCACGGACATAATCCAGAATGCCCATCATCAAAAACAGGAACGTCACCAGCACGGTCAACGCAATCAACGTTTCGCGCGATTGCGACCCCAAAACCCGGTCATAAACATTCAACATGTAAAGAGGCCCGGTCAGCATCAGCATGTTCACAAAGAAACTAAACACCGCAACGGCCCAAAATAGGCCACGGCTCTGAGCGCGGGCAGCACGAAGCTCTTCTGTGCCCACAGAGGTATCAATCGTATTTTGTTGCGCCATGCGCGTTTTTCCGCCCGCTAAAATTGTTTGCCTAAATATATTGTGGCATGTTGACCTTAAATAGAGTGTTTCACAATGGCCACGCTAGCGATGCCAAAAACCGTACCCTCTGGTCAACGTTTTTTGCATGCTTATGTGTGTGCTGAAATTTATAGTTCCGGAATCTGCCCTTGTCCGTCTTGTCTTATCTCCGCTCAGGTTATCGCCCTGTAACAATGTCACTGGTTTTGCTGGCAGGCCTTAGCGCCTGCTCAGCCCCGCAACCCGGTGCCGAATTTAATGATCCGTTCGAAGACACGAACCGATCCGTGCATGCGTTCAACAAACAATTGGACACAGCCGTGTTGCGGCCCGCCGGTCAGGCCACCGCTGCGTTGCCTATGGAAATTCGTGAACCTGTTGCGAACTTTGCCGATAACATTTCGCTGCCCGGAATGATCGTAAATGGCGCCCTACAAGGCGATATTGGCGGCGCCAGCACCAATACGATGCGCCTGTTCGTCAATACAATCGTTGGCATTGGTGGGCTGTTTGATCCCGCAAGTGCGATCGGCCTAGAAGAAGAAAGCACCGATTTCGGCGAAACCCTGCATGTCTGGGGCGTCCAAGAGGGGGCGTTTATCGAATTGCCCGGCTATGGCCCATCAACCGAACGCGACGCGGCTGGCAAAATTGTCGATCTGGTGATTGATCCATTGTCACGGTTTGGCCATCCCGATGTGTCGACCGCTGCCACGGGTGCCAAAGTGGCCGATCTGGCGATTTCGCGCGGCGAATTTGGCGACACGATCGACTCTGTTTTATATGACAGCGCCGACAGTTACGCCCAATCACGGCTTCTTTATTTGCAAAATCGCCGGTTTGAGCTTGGCGATACATCTGTTGATACCCAATTAGAGACTAACGCAATTGATCCCTTTGCGGATCTCGATCTGGATTTGTTCGAATGACCCACCTGTTATCCCGTCGCTCATTTTTTGCATCTGCCATCGCCTTTGGCACAGCCGCGCTCGCCCCATTAAAGGCCTTTGCCCTGTCCAATTCTCAGGCGGAAACGCTGGTGGATCGGGCTGTAAATGACATCAACGCGGTGATCAGTTCGGGCCGATCCGAAGCGTCAATGATCCGCAGTTTCGAAGGCATTTTCCGCGATTACGGCGACACAGCTTATATCGCCGCCTTTGCGTTGGGCAATGACCGTCGCAGCGCCTCATCCACGCAAATCCGCACCTTTACCGAGGCGTTCAACGGCTATATCGCGCGCAAATATGGCCGCCGGTTCCGTGAATTTGCCGGTGGTCAAATCGTGGTGCAGGGCGCCAGCAATGTCAGCAATTACATTGAGGTCCAAACCCTGACCACATTGCGCAACAAGGCCCCGTTTCGGGTGGATTTCCACGTATCCGACCGCCCCGGTCATCCGGTGTTTTTCAACATCATCATCGAAGGCGTGAACATGCTGCTGTCCGAGCGCACCGAAATTGGCGCGATGCTGGACCGGCGCGGGGGCGATATTGACGCGCTGATTTCTGACCTGCGCAATGTCTAAAACGGCCCTCCTGCTTGCTATTTTGCCCGGCTTGGCGGCGGCGTCCCCTTATGATGGGACCTATCGCCAGTCGGCCAATGCAGATTGCGGGCTGGTAGGGGTTGATGGCGGTGCGATCCAAATCAACGATGGCATTTTCCATGGGGTGGAATTGCAATGTCGCATGACCCGGCCTGTATCGGTCGTGGACATGCATGCCACCCTTTATACGATGGTCTGCACCGGCGAAGACGAAAGCTGGACGGAACGCGCCATGGTGATGCGCGCCGCAGGCGAAGACGATAACATCATCATGATCTGGAACGGCTATGCGTTTCAGTATGACAATTGCGCCAAACCAGAAACACCGCTGACGGATGATCAGCCCGAAGGCGAACAAACCGTCAGCGACTAGCTATTGCTGTTCCATCAGCTGGCGCAACACGTCATTTAGCACATCATCCGCCACAGAATCCGTCGGCGTCACGTTTTCCGGTGGTCGTGGCACGCGCATCGGCAAGGGCCGCGCCGGGACACCTGACAAAACCCGTTTCATGGTTTCGTGCCAGATTTCGGCGGGCAATCCCCCCCCGGTAACGCCCGTTAGCGGCGTATTGTCATCATAGCCCATCCACACGCCAACCACGTAATCAGCGGTAAACCCAATAAACCACGCATCCCGCGCCGCCTGTGTTGTTCCGGTTTTCCCGGCAATTTCCCAGCCTTCGATCTGGGCGCGATGCCCTGACCCGACCTCAACCACACGATGCATCATCCAGATCAGCTCTTCTGCGGCTTCTCGGCGGATCACCCGTTCACGGATACCGCCACTGGTCCCCATCAACGGCGCGTCATCCCCCTGAAGGCGCAGTTCGACCAACCCATAGGGCGCCACGGCGGACCCACCGTTCAGAATGCCCGCATAAGCGCCGCTCATTTCCAACAGCGTGCTTTCCGACGCGCCCAGCGCCAGTGATGGACCTTCGACCAATGTGGAATCGATGCCAAATTGGTTTGCCACGGTACGCACATTTTCACGCCCCACCTGTTCGGATAAACGCACCGCGGGAACGTTCAGCGACGACGCCAGTGAATCCACCAATGACACAGGCCCACGGAATTCACGGGTGTAGTTTTTCGGGCACCATTCGCCCGATCCCGGCACGTTCAGGCAATAGGGTTCGTCCATCACAATGTCATAGGCTGAACTGCCTAATTCCAAGGCCGTGGCATAGACAAACGGTTTGAACGACGATCCTGTTTGGCGGGATGCCTGTGTGGCCCGATTGAACGCGCCCGAAACCCGCATGTCACGCCCCCCGACCATGGCGCGCACGGCCCCATCGGCAGACATAACAACCACGGCGGCCTGTGCTTCTGACCCGGCGCGCACCCGGTTATCAAAGATATAAGTCACCGCCTCTTCGGTGGCGTCCTGAATGCGTTGATCCAATGTGGTGCGGATGATCACGTCTTCGGTTGTGTCGCGGGTGAAGAATTCAGGCCCCGTCGACATGACCCAATCGGCAAAATATCCGCCAACACGCGCCTCTGCGGCTTCTGACAGGACGGGCGGATTGGCGTTGCCCTCGGCCACTTGGGCATCGGTGATAAAGCCCTGATCATTCATCAGACGCATCACAGTTTGCCCGCGATCCCAGCTTCGCTGCCAATTGTTGGTGGGCGCATATCGTGTTGGCGCCTTTAGCAGACCGGCCAGCATCGCTGATTGTTGAGGATTCAGATTGGCGGCGGAAATCCCGAAATAACGCTGCGAAGCGGCTTCGAACCCACGTGATCCGGCCCCCAGAAACGCGCGGTTCAGATAAATCGTCAGGATTTCATCCTTGGTATAGGTGACCTCCATCGCCATCGAATAAATCGCTTCGCGCACTTTGCGCCACAGGGTGGTGCGTCGGCAATCTGCCTCATAGGCGGTTTCGCTATCCCAAGTGTTTGGGTCAAATGGCACGCCCAAACAGATCAATTTGGCCGTTTGTTGGGTCAATGTGGACCCGCCATGCCCCGACAATGGGCTGCGGCCTTCGGACAGGTTGATGCGCACTGCGGATGCAATACCACGTGGCGATAGGCCGAAATGGCCATAGAACCGTTTGTCTTCGGTGGCGATAACAGCGTTGCGCAAATGGGGCGACACGGTTTCGGCGGTGATCATTCCACCGAATTGGTCGCCCCGCCATGCAAACACGGCCCCATCGCGATCCAGCATGGTCACAGACCCGCGTGCGCGGCCATCCACCAATTCATCCACCGCTGGCAATGTCGACGCGACATAAACAACGGAAACGCCAATTATCAGGGCAAAGACCAGCCCAAACCGCCAGGAAAACGCCCAGATCAGCCCAAAAAACCAGCTCAGAATACCGCCAAAGAATCCCAAAACGCGCCGAATAGGCCCGCGTGGTTTACGATTTGGCGTTTTGCGTCGGGCCGGTTTTCGCGTGGCTTTGGCCTTTGACTTGGCCGCAGTCGCGGCTTTTGGCTTGGCCTTGGGTTTTGCCCCGGCCTTTGGATATCGACGATCCGCGACCAATGCAGGCCGTTTTTTACCATTTCCACTCATGTATTCTGCTCGCGACTGTGACTTCGGCTTTGATGTTGGGCCGGTTCTTTTGCCGTATGTTATCTGGTCGATTCTCAAATGTAGAGAGACTTCAAACGTTAATAGGCGATTTCATGATCGCCCAATTTTTGTGCGAACAATCTCATTTGTGCAAAAATTGTGCGTTATCCTCAGAATTAAGCACTTTGCAGGTGCAGCGAAACCTTGTCGATGGCCCCTGACTGCGCCCTTGATGCCCCCAGCGCGGCCATTTCGTTTGGTCGCAAGGGATCAAACCGCACCAAAACCGCAAGGGGATAGTCGTGAAACTCATCATTGCAACAATCAAACCGTTCAAGCTGGAAGAGGTCCGCGAAGCGCTCACTTCTATTGGTGTGCGCGGCATGATGGTCACCGAAGTCAAAGGCTTTGGGTCACAATCAGGTCACACTGAAATTTATCGTGGCGCCGAATACGCCGTGAATTTTGTGCCAAAGGTGAAACTGGAAATCGTTGTTCCAGCCGCCATGGCCGACGAAGTGGTTGCCACCATTTCAAAAACCGCCCGGACCGAAAAAATCGGCGACGGCAAAATCTTTGTTCTGGATGTCGAAAGCGCCCTGCGTGTGCGTACCGGCGAAACCGACGGGGACGCGCTGTAAAGCGCGCCAAAAGAGGGAAACGGATATGAAACTTCTTAAATCACTTTCGGTTGCTGGTGCTATGACGGCCCTGCCAACCCTTGCTTTGGCCCAAGAGGCTGCGGCACCCGGTTTCGATGAAATCGGCCCCTATATCATGACCACATTGCTGTTCCTTGTGGGTGGCTTTCTGGTGTTCTGGATGGCCGCTGGCTTTGCCATGTTAGAGGCAGGTCTGGTGCGGTCTAAAAACGTCACCACACAGCTGACCAAAAACATCGCGCTGTTTTCGCTGGCCGGCATTATGTATTGGCTGGTTGGCTTTAACCTGATGTATCCCGGCGAATGGATCATTCCGGGCGTTTTGGGCGGCTTCTCTCCGACGGTGTTGGAACCTGTCCAACTGAGTGCTGCGGATGCGTCCCTGGATTATGCCTCTGTTGCGTCTGACTTCTTCTTTCAGTTGATGTTCTGTGCAACCACAGCGTCGATTGTGTCGGGCACATTGGCCGAACGCATCAAATTGTGGCCCTTCCTGATCTTTGTTGTTGTCCTGACAGGCCTGATCTACCCGATCGAAGCGTCCTGGCAGTGGGGCGGCGGCTGGTTGTACGAAATGGGCTTCTCTGACTTTGCTGGTTCTACTTTGGTTCACGCCGCTGGTGGTTTCGCAGCTTTGGCTGGTGCGATCATCCTTGGTGCACGGATCGGTAAATACAAAGACGGTCGCACAATCCCAATGCCCGGTTCCAATCTGGCGCTTGCCACTTTGGGGACATTCATCCTGTGGCTGGGTTGGTTCGGCTTTAACGGTGGTTCGCAACTGGCTGCGGGGACTGTTGGCGACATCACAGATGTTGGTCGGATTTTCGCAAACACCAACATGGCGGCGTCGGCCGGTGCGGTTGCGGCCCTGCTGTTGACACAAGCCCTGTACAAAAAGGTCGACCTGACGATGGTTCTGAACGGCGCCTTGGCTGGTCTGGTGTCCATCACAGCTGAACCGCTCGCGCCTTCCTTGTTCGAAAGCCTCTGGATCGGTGCCGTCGGTGGTGTCATCGTCGTCTTTGCAGTTCCATTCCTGGACAAGCTGAAAATCGACGACGTAGTTGGTGCGATCCCGGTACACCTGATTGCGGGTTTCTGGGGCACAATGATCGTAGCGATCAACACCCAAGCCCCATTGCTGGACGAAGCTGGCGAAGTTGTTGTCATCGACGGTGTTGAACAAACGGTTGGCTTTGCAGCACAGTTGGTCACTCAGTTTGTTGGCTTTGCCGCGATCGGTATCTTTGTCTTTGTTGTCTCTGCGATCGGGTTCTACATCCTGAAGGCAGTCATGGGCATCCGGGTTGACGAAGAAGCAGAAATCAACGGTTTGGACATGTCCGAACTGGGGATGGAAGCCTATCCTGAGTTCACCAACGGCTAAGCCGTCTGACATAAAAAACAAAGAAGCCCGGGCAACATTGTCCGGGCTTTTTGCATTTTAGACGGCGGCGTCTTTGGCGGGAAAATTTGCACCACCAAAACAGGCAACAAAAAAGGCCGGTCAATTGCGTGACCGGCCTTTTGTCATTCCAAAGCGTCGCTTAGATGGATTTAGCGACAGCGGCGGCCAAAATAGGCACGGTTTGTTCGTTCAGCCCTGCGATGTTCAGGCGGCTGTCGCCCACCATATAGATGCCGTGTTCTGTGCGCAGTTGTTCCACCACTTCGGGGGAAACACCCAGCCGCGAAAACATGCCGCGGTGATCTGCAACAAATTCAAACCGATCCGAATTGGTCAAACGTTTCAGTTCGCCCGCCAATTGTTCACGCAGCGCCAGCATGCCCAAACGGGTTTCTTCCAGCTCAGCTTCCCAATCGGCGCGCAATTCGGGGTCGGTCAGGATGGTTGTGACCACGCGCGCACCGTGATCCGGCGGAAAGGAATAGTTTTGACGGTTCAGGAAATTCAGGTTCGCCTGCGCCAATGCCTTTTGCTCTGGGTCGCGCGCAATGGCCATCAGAATGCCGGTCCGTTCGCGGTACACGCCAAAGTTTTTGGAGCATGACGCCGCGATCAGCACTTCGTCAAATCCGGCAGCCACCAAACGGGTTGCGGCTGCGTCATCGTCCAGCCCATCGCCAAAGCCCTGATAGGCAATGTCGACCATCGGCACCGCGCCTTTGGATTTCAACAATGCGATCACTTGCGGCCATTGATCCGCCGTCAGGTTTGCACCGGTTGGGTTGTGGCAGCAGCCATGCAACAGAACCACGTCACCCGCAGCGACGTTTTCCAGATCGGCCAGCATGCCATCGAAATTCACGTTGCATGTTTCAGAATCAAAGTAGCGATAGGTTGCGCTTTGCATTCCCAGAAATTTGATAATTGAAGGGTGGTTTGGCCATGTCGGGTCAGACAGCCACACCTTTGCATCCGGAGAGGCAATGCGGATCAGTTCCAATGCCTGACGGATCGCGCCCGTCCCGCCGGGGGTGGCGATGGCTGCGATGCGATCACGCGCAACCACATCCCCCAGAACCAGATCGATCATTGCGTCAGCAAAGGCCGGATCACCCGCCAGGCCGGTATAGGCCTTGGTGGTTTGCTGATCGACCAGACGACGTTCGGCGGCCTTGACCGCGCGCATAACGGGCGTGTTGCCGCTGGCATCTTTGTAGACACCGACGCCAAGGTCGATTTTCTGATCCCGCGTGTCTTCGCGGTACAATTGCATCAAAGCTAGGATTTTGTCGGCTGGTTGCTGCTGAAGATTTTCAAGCATCACGCGTCTCCGGTTGCGATGGGAAGATCGGGGAACATGCCCCATTCGGACCAGCTGCCATCATAGAGGGCATGATCGGTTTTCCCGATCCGTTCCAGTCCAAGACACAGGATCGCGGCCGTGACGCCCGATCCACATGTGGTAATGGCGGGTTTGTTCAGATCAACGCCCGCCTGTTCAAAGGCCGCGCGGATCCCCGCGTCGTTTTTCATCGTGCCATCCGCGTTGAACAATTCCCCAAACGGGACGTTCTGCGAATTGGGCACATGGCCAGATCGCATGCCTTCGCGGGGTTCGACCGCGTCCCCGCGAAACCGTGGCGCGGGTCGGGCATCAATGATGGCATAGTTTTGCAGCTTGGATGCATGGGCAACCTGTGTGACGTCTTTGACCATGTCATTCTGGCGCATCACCGTCATGTGGCGGTCACGAATGGTGGCGGGCTGATCGGTGATCACGCGGCCTTCGGCCTGCCATTTGGGCAATCCGCCATCCAGAACTGCCACGTTAAAATGCCCCATCAGGCGCATCAGCCACCAAACGCGCGCTGCCGAAAAAATGCCCAGCCCGTCATAGACAATAATCTGATGCCCATCACCCACGCCCATGGCGCGCATCCGGCTCATGAATTTTTCAACCGGGGGCACCATGTGGGGCAATTCCGACCGGTGATCGCTGATTTCATCAATGTCAAAGAACCGCGCGCCGGGGATATGTCCGGCCTTGAATTCAGCGGCGGCATCCCGGCCCATATCCGGCAAATACCAAGACGCATCAAAAATCCGGATATCCGGGTCTTTCAAATGCGCGGCAAGCCATGCCGTTGAAACGAGTGTTTTGGGATCATCACGAAATACAGTGGACATGGGGGCCTCTTGAGGCTGCGGTGATAGGCTGTGGTTCGCAATGTCCCTAAACCTGAGACGCCACTGTGGCAAGGGGATGCAAGGCCGCATTGGGTCATTCTGGCCAGATAAACTTAGCCGAAACGAAAATCGGGTGCCCGATTGGGGACACCCGATAAAACGCGTTAAAATGTTACCGCCTAAACTATGCAGATTTGTTCAGCAGGTTTTTGATAAAGCCGCCGGCCCCACCCAAAACCGCGCCACCTGCGCCGCCACCGATAACAGCACCAATCAGCGCCTGAATATCCAGACCGCCGGACACGGCATCATCTGCCAGCGCGGCTGCGTCGCCGCCCAGCACACCAGCCAACAGACCGCTGGCCCCAACGCCGCCAACGGCGCCCAAAATGGTGTTCAGCATATTGCCGCCGTTCAATTGACCCGCCACGCGACCGATCAAGTTCCCGCCAGCCGCACCCGAGACCAACTGAATAATAATAGGTAAAAGACCCATGAGTTCCCCCAATTCCGTACAAAAGACGAACACATTTCGCGCCGTTCGCCTCGGTTACATGCTTGCGCTGGAATGGGTGTACAGATTGTCGCACCAAAGGTTAGCGGGAAATAAACCAACTATTCCCCGTCTGCGCCCCTAGCCGCCTTGTTTTAGCAGGCGTTGCTTTTGGCGGTTCCAATCCCGGCTGGCATCAGAGGCCCGCTTGTCATGGTTTTTCTTACCCTTGGCGATGGCGATCTTTAGCTTCACCTTGCCACGATCGTTAAAATACATCACCAGCGGCACCAGCGTGTCACCCTTGCGTTGGGTCGCGGTCCACAATTTGGCCAATTCCCGTTTTGACACCAGCAATTTACGGCGGCGGCGTTCTTCGTGTGGGAACATCGCCTGTTGGTAAGGCGCAATATACGAATTGGTCAGCCACAATTCCCCATCCTCAACCGAAGCGTAACTCTCGGCGATGTTGGATTGCCCGATACGCAGCGACTTTACCTCTGATCCCATCAGGATAATCCCGACTTCCAGATCGTCCTCGATGGCATAATCGTATCGCGCACGCCGGTTTTCGGCGATCACTTTGTAATTCGTATTATCGGGTTTCTTGGCCATATCATTCAGATAGGCGGTCCGGGCAGGCCTGTCCAGAGCTTCTGGAAAACCTTACTTGAACAACGTTCATATTTTCGCTAAAACGGTCACATTATGGATCGGAGAGTTTCATGACACATGTCATTCAAACGGAAACATTGGTAGGCGAAGGCGTATTAACGCAGGCCCAAGCGGATATTATCAAATCGCGTTCGCGGGATTTGATGACAGGGTTGATCATCAATGCATTGCTGTGCGGCGGCATCATCGCGGCGGCCATGGGGTTTGTTGCTTGGCTGGCGGACCCGTTTGTGGTTGCCATTTCCGGCGCAGCCTTTTTGGGGCTGGGGGTGTTTATCCTGCGCGGCCGGGACATGTTGCATATGTTTGGTCAGGCATCGGCGCTGATCGGCGCAGGCATGTTGGGTGTGGGTGGCGCGATCGAAGCGTTTAACCAGCTGCCCGACGAGGATGCTGGCCTATTATTGACCGGGGCTGGGGGGCTCGCGACGCTTGTGTTTGGCTATCTGTTTTTCAAAACCCGCCAAAGCGGACGATTTGTGATGGGGGCCATCATGCTGTTGGCGGCAGGCATTCACCTGTTTGGATTTGGCACAATAACCAGCCTTGCCAAAGACCCGTCCATGATATTCCTGAATATCTATGCAGCCATTCTGGTCTTTGGGCTTGGCATGTTCGTTAACGTTCGGTTCCTCACCGCGCTTGCCATCATTCCGTTTGCGCAAATTCTGGAAACCGGCACCACCTATTGGCACGCCGCCTATGTGTTCTATTCGCCCGAACCGACCCTGACGATCCTGCAAATGACGGCGTTGATGCTGGTTTGCCTGATTTTAGCCCCGCACCTAAACGAACGTTATCGCCGCCATACAGGTCAAATCGCGATCATGGCTTTCATTGTCGCGAATCTCAGCTTCTTGGTTGGATCGCTGTTTGGCGATCATGTGGGCCAAACGTTGTGGGGGCCGATCCGCAACGATATGAACTGGTCCGACTGGCATGATGCAATTGATGTTTGGCAAGCCAACGCATTCGAAATCACCGAACATGTCTATTCCATCATCTGGGCCATTGGCCTGATCGGCATCGCCATCTTTGCCGCCCTGACCACACGACGCGGGTTTTTCAACGCAGCCCTGACCTTTGGTGCGATCCACGCCTATACCCAAATGTTCGAAAGCTTTTACAACCAGCCGCTGGCCTATGTCATCGGTGGCTTGGCGGCAATCCCGTTAGCGTGGTCAATCTGGCGGTTAAACGGGTGGTTCTCATCCCGGGCGCAACAGGGTTAAGGTGCGCCACAGGTTAAACCCAAAGGCGTATCCATGACCGTTCCAGTGCTGCAAAACACCCCTGCCCGTCGTTTGTTTCTGGACCGGCATGGGTTGATAAAAACAACGGCTGGATCAGGACGCGGCGCTGATCTGGCCGGGGTTATTCACAATCTGGGCTTTGTGCAACTGGACAGCGTGAACACGTTGGCGCGGGCGCATGATTTGATCCTGTGGTCACGCCGTCAGCAATACCGCCCGGCACATCTGAACATTGCCCATAGCCGTGATCGCGCCGTGTTCGAACATTGGACCCACGACGCCGCAGCGATCCCGATGGAATTTTATCCTCATTGGAAACTGAAATTCGACCGTGACGCCATCAATATGCGCAAACGGTATAAAAACTGGCGTGGTGATTTTGAACACCGCCTTGATGACGTGATGAACCATATCGCCAAAAATGGCTCATGTGGATCCGGCGCCCTGAGCGAAGGCGAAAAGAAAGGCTCGACCGGCTGGTGGGACTGGAACCCCTCCAAAACCGCGATGGAATATTTGTGGCGTTCTGGTCGGTTGGCAATTGCCCGTCGCGACGGATTTCGCAAGATTTATGACCTCAGCGAAAACGTCATTCCTGCTGATATGTTGGCCAAAACGCACAGCACTGATGACACAATTGACTGGTGTTGTCGGCAGGCGCTCACTCGGTTGGGCTTCGCCACATCCGGTGAAATCGCCGCGTTCTGGGATATCGTCACCCCCGCCGAAGCCAAAGCATGGTGCCAGCGTGCCTTGGCCGATGGGACGCTGATTGAAATCGACATCGCGCAGAACGATGGTGCGCTGCGCCGATCATTTGCGTGGCCGGAAACGTTAGACATCCCCACCCCGACCCCCAGCAACCGGGTGCGCATCCTGTCACCCTTTGATCCAGCCCTGCGGGATCGAAAACGCGCCGAGCGTCTATTTGGGTTTCATTTCCGGATCGAAATCTTTGTCCCCGAAGCCAAACGCAAATACGCCTATTACGTGTTCCCCGTCCTCGAAGGCGACACCCTGATTGGCCGTATCGACATCAAGGCAGACCGCCCAAACAACACGCTAAACCTAACGTCGTTCTGGCCGGAAACGGGTGTGCGTTGGGGCAAAGGACGCGAAACACGCCTGATGGCCGAATTGGATCGCATCGCGAAATTGGCGGAATGTGATCATGTCAACATCGCGGATGGCTGGCTAAAACAGACCTGACGCCAGCCCCATAAACCAATCGCGACGCGCCAGGGCGCGTCGCTTATCCAGCGCGCCCTTGGGCGCACAATTTGGTTAATCCGATCAGTTGATCAAACCGGCATGCACCATGGCGGCCCGGATTTTTTCCTGAACCGGCTCGGTCACGGTCATAATCGGCGACCGGGTTTCGTTTTGCGCGCGTCCCAACAAGGACAGCCCGTATTTGGCCCCCGCCAGACCCGGCTCGGTGAAAATTGCGTCATGCAATGGCATCAACCGGTCCAGCAATGTCAGGGCGCGGTCAAATTCACCATCCAGCGTCGCGTTCTGGAATTCTGCGCACAAACGCGGGGCCACATTGGCCGTCACGCTGATACAGCCCACGCCGCCATGGGCGTTGAACCCCAGCGCGGTTGCGTCTTCGCCGGACAATTGAATGAAATCCGTGCCACAGGTCATGCGTGTTTTGGGCACACGTGACAGATCGGCCGTTGCATCTTTGACCGCGACGATCATCGGATGTTTTGCCAATTCACCCATGGTTTCTGGCGTCATATCAACCATCGACCGGCCGGGGATGTTGTAGATCACAATTGGCAGGCCCACTTCTGCGGCGGCCAGAAAATGGGCTTTCAGCCCTTCTTGGGTTGGTTTGTTGTAATAAGGCGTCACAACCAACGCGGCATCGGCACCGGCGGCTTTGGCGGCTTCGACCAGACGCACGGTTTCAAATGTGTTGTTGGACCCGGCACCCGCAATCACCGGCACGCGGCCTGCGGCCTGTTGCACAACGGTGGCCACAACCAAATCATGTTCGTCATGGGTCAAAGTCGGGCTTTCACCGGTGGTCCCAACGGGGACCAAACCTGTGCTGCCTTCTTCGATATGCCAGTCGACCAGCTTCTTTAGCGCATCAAGGTCCAGCTTTCCGTCCGTAAACGGTGTGATGAGGGCGGGGAGTGACCCTTTGAACATGACACGTATCCTTATCTATCGGCTTTTATCGGCTCATCCGATCAAACCATTGGCAAAATCGCGCGGACCCTAGACCGGTTTCACCCAATTGCCAAGTTTGTGTGTTGCCATGTCGCAGTAAGTCCCTACGCTGACCATTCATACACCCGGAGACGTCGATGCGCCCAGTTCTGTTTGCCTTTGTTGCATGGTTTGCCCTGCCCGCGCCCGTGGCGATGGGCCAAACACCGGTTGCGGACCTGTCATCGGCCTTTTCTGCTGCAGATAACGATGACTGGGACCGGGCCAGCACATTGGCCAATGCCCACGGCGAATCCGCGCGCGATGTGATGATGTGGACCCGATTGCGCGCCGGCAAAGGCACATTTGCCGAGGCCGAAGAATTTTTATCCCGCCACCCCAATTGGCCCGGATTGGACCGGCTTCGCGCCCGCGCCGAAGAATCAATGCCATCAAATTTACCCCCCAACCGGGTTTTGGCCTATTTCGGTGACGCAGACCCGCAATCCGGCGAAGGCACCGTGCAATTGGTCAATGCATTGCGCGCCAACGGCCAATCCGGCGATGCTGATGCCCGAGCGATCGAGGTTTGGCTGACTTACGCCCTGACGGATTCGGGCCATGACGCGATGATGGCCGCCTTTCCCGACGTGCTTGCCCCGCATCATGCGGCCCGCGCGGATATGTTGCTTTGGCGCTGGAAAGTGGCCGAAGCCCGCCGGATGTTGCCCCTGTTATCAGCGGACCAGACAGCACTGGTCGAAGCACGGATCGCCCTGATCCAGAACAATGCGGATCGGCAGGCCAAACTGGACGCCGTACCAGCCGCGCTGCGTGACAGTCCGGGGTTGCTCTATGATCGTTACAATTGGTTGGCCAATCGCGGTGAACGCACTGCTGCGATCAACATCCTGATGGGCCAGACCCTGCGTGCAGATACGTTGCAGGAACCCCGTCGTTGGGCTGGCTGGCGGCGATCCTTGGCCCGTTGGGTCCTGCGCGAAGGCGATCCGGAACGGGCCTATCTGATGGCCTCTAACCATTTCCTAACCGAAGGATCGGCCTTTTCTGATTTGGAATGGCTGGCCGGATATATTGCGCTGCGCCACCTAAATCGCCCTGACATCGCGCTGCTGCATTTCCAAACCATGCGCCGCAACGTGACGTCGCCGATTTCAGTGGGCCGGGCGGAATATTGGATTGGACGGACATATTTGGCCAAATCAGACCCTATTCAGGCCCAATCTGCGTTTGAACGTGCCGCTGAACATCAAACATCCTTTTATGGATTGCTGGCCGCTGAACATCTGGGCTTGTCGCTGAACCCCAATCTGGCAGCGACCCACGCGTCGCCTGCTTGGCGGGGCAGTGATCTGCAGCAAAACGATCTGGTGCGTGCGGGTTTAACCCTGCTGAAATCAGGCGAACGCGGCAAGGCCGTGCTGTTTTTTGCCCAGCTGGGGCGCGAATTGAATGCGGATCAAATCGGCACGCTTGGCGCGCATTTGGGGGATTTGGACGAGGTTTATTTTCAAATCCTTCTGGGCAAATCCGCGGCAGAGCGCGGCATCATCATCCCCGAGCTGTATTTCCCTATGCACCCAATGAACAACATGGACCTGCCAGTCGATCCCGCACTGGCCCTGTCAATTGCCCGCCGGGAAAGCGAATTTCGAACCGATGCCGGCAGCGCCGTCGGTGCGCTTGGATTAATGCAATTGATGCCCGCCACCGCCCAAGAGGTTGCAGGCGAATTGGACCTCAGCTTTAGCCGCAATCGGTTGGTCACGGACTGGAAATATAACGCAACCTTAGGCAGCAAATATCTGGCCAATTTGATCGACATGTTTGGCGATAGCCCGGTGATGGTTGCTGCGGGATATAATGCCGGGCCATCCCGGCCGCGCCAATGGATGGATCAACGGGGCGATCCGCGTGCGGGGACTGCTGATGTGGTCGATTGGATCGAATCCATCCCGTTCCGCGAAACCCGCAATTACGTCATGCGCGTCACTGAATCCATCCCCATCTATGAGGCGCGCCTGTCAGGGGAATCCTACCCCATTCGGTTCACCGCATTACTCACCGGGGTCAAACCCACCATCCGCCCACGTGCGCGACCAATTCTGGCCGAACCGGACGGGGCGCAGGACCCCCAAACACGGCCCCAGATCAGGTCAGCCCCCGCAACAGATGTCACACCGACGCTGCGCCCCGTCGCACGCCCAAATGGTTAGCGAACCTGCCGGGCCCGCCACAGGGTGAACAACCCGGCAATCACAATCAAGGTTGCGCCAAATAGCGTCGACATGCGCAATGTTTCGCCAAATACAAAGATGCCCAACGCGCTGGCAAACACCATCTGCAGATAGGCAAAGGGCTGGATCGCGCTGGCTTCTGCTGCGGCATATGCCTTGATCAGCAACCAGTGACCCAACGCGCCGAACACACATAACAGCCCCATCCAGCGCCAATCCACAAAGCTCATCGGTTCCCAGAACCACAGCCCGATGGGCGTCATGACCATGGCCCCGACCACTCCGGTCCAGAAAAAACTGACGCCTGCGCTGTCTTTGCGCGCAGCGAGCCGCGTCAGCAGGCTGTAAATCGCAAACATCAGCGCCGAACACACCGGAATAAGCGCGGCGATTGTGAAAACGGCCACGCCCGGCTGGACGATAAACAGCATCCCCACAAAGCCGATGCCAATCGCAACCCAGCGCCGCCAGCCGACCTTTTCCCCCAAAATGGGCCCTGATAGCGCTGCGACCAATAGGGGGTAGGCCGCAAAAATAGCATGGCTTTCGACCAATCCCAGCTGCACAAATGCGGCAACCATGATGCAAATTTCCAACGCCAACAGCACCCCGCGCAATATCTGCAATCCCAGCTGTGATGTGCGGGCCGCCGCGCGGACTGACCCTTCGCTGCGCCGGGCCACGGCAATAACAAAGGCGGCAAAAAACCAGTACCGCACCGTTGTGACCATAAAGACGTTGTATTCACTGGCCAGATGCCGCGAAATTCCGTCCTGCAATGCAAAAACCAGCGTGGTGGCGATCATCAACCAGATCCCAGCCCGCGTCGCGTTCATTTCAGCTGGGCCGTGGTCATGTGACGTTTGCGCCCAAAGCCCGGCACGCGCACGACATCGAAACCGGCGGTTTCCAATGCACGCCGCACATGGCCCGCCGCGGTATAGGTCGCCACAGTCCCGCCGCTGGCTGTGTGTTTGGCGATCTCTGACATCAAATCAGCGCCCCATAATTCAGGGTTCTTGGCCGGTGAAAACCCATCCAAAAACCATGCATCCGCCTGCCCTGACCATTGTGCAACCGTGTCACGCGCGTCACCTTTGATCACATTCAGCGTCACAGTATCCGTCAATGGCACGGGACCCGCGCCAATCTGATCCCAGACATCCAGCAATTTTTGCGCCGGTCCCTGCACGGCTTGGAAATGTGCCAGTGCTTTTTCTGCTTCGGCTTTTTGCAAAGGGAACGCTTCGAATGACGTAAAGGTCAGCTGGCCATTGCCGGGCCAATGCAACATCGTCGTCAACAGGTTCAACCCGGTGCCAAATCCCAGCTCTGCGATGTGGAAATCCCCGGCGAACCGGGCCGGTAAATCATTGCCCGCCAAAAACACGTGCTGCGTTTCGGCCAACCCGTTATCGAGCGAATAATAAGGATCATCAAATCGGGTCGACACGGGCACTTTGCCGTCGCGCCATTCGATGTCTGCTGGCTGGTTCATTTGATCGTTCTCTCGTATCAAGATCGGCAAACAATGGGCGGAGGCGGCGGAAATGGCAATTGCGGATGTGACAATCATGGGGGCGGGCGCGTTTGGGTTGTCGATCGCCTGTGCCTGCGCCTTGCGCGGTGCCAAAGTTCAGGTGATTGACCCCCACGGTGTTGCGGCTGGATCGTCCGGTGGCATTGTCGGGGCTTTGGCCCCGCATGTGCCCGAAAACTGGAATGACAAAAAGGCGTTTCAATTCGACAGCCTGATCATGGCAGACCCTTTTTGGGCCAAAATAGAGACTATTTCGGGCCAGAACCCAGGCTATGCGCGCAGCGGTCGCATTCAGCCCATCGCCGATGAGCGTGGTATCGAACTGGCTCAGGCGCGCGCAAAAACCGCCGTTGCGCTATGGCAGGGCAAAGCCACCTGGCAGATTGCGCAAAGCCACGGCGACTGGACCCCGCAAAGCCCAACCGGTCTGGTGATCAAAGACACCCTTTCGGCGCGCATTCATCCAAGGGATGCGACCCATGCCTTGGCCAAAGCGCTGCACGTTCTGGGCGGGACGATCACACCTGACGGACCACACCAAGGCAAAATCGTCTGGGCCACCGGATGGCAGGGCATGTTGGACCTGAGCCGCCAAATGGGCCGCAATGTCGGCAATGGCGTCAAGGGACAGGCCGCGCTGCTAAAATTCGACGCCGCGGACCAACCGCAATTATTTGCCGATCGTTTGCACATCATCCCCCATCATGACGGCACGGTCGCCATTGGCTCCACGTCGGAACGGGATTTTGACGATCCGACGCAAACGGATGCCCAATTGGACGATGTTATCACGCGGGCCATCGCCGCGTTTCCCGTGTTACGGGACGCACCCGTGATCGAACGATGGGCCGGCGTGCGCCCCCGCGCCAAAAGCCGCGCGCCGATGCTGGGCATGCATCCCCTGCGCCCTGATGATTTCATCGCCAATGGCGGGTTTAAAATCGGGTTCGGAATGGCCCCCAAGGTTGGACAGGTCATGGCCGATCTGGTCCTTGAAAATAAGGACGCAATTCCCGAAGGTTTCAAGCCCGCAGCCAGTCTCTGAGGCTTGCCCCGAGAAAAGCGTTGTGGGATTGTGGCAAAAAACCAGAGCAGCCACATCATGAACGCAACGCCATTTCTAAAGGAAATCTTTGGTTTCGACGCCTTTCGGCCCGGCCAAGAGGACATCGTGCGGGCTGTTGCGTCGGGTCAAAACACGCTGGCAATTATGCCCACGGGCGGCGGTAAATCGCTTTGTTTTCAGCTACCTGCATTGATCCGCGAAGGTGTGACAATCGTCATATCCCCCCTCATTGCGCTGATGCGCGATCAGGTCCGCGGCCTAAAAGAGGCAGGTGTCGAAGCGGGCGCGTTAACGTCGGGCAACACCGACGAAGAAACCGAAGCCGTGTGGCAAGCGTTGGAAGCAGGCACGCTGAAACTGCTATATATGGCGCCCGAACGGCTGGCATCGGGTGGCACACACCAGATGTTGCGCCGTATTAACGTAAGTTTGATCGCCGTAGACGAAGCCCATTGTGTCAGCCAATGGGGCCACGATTTCCGCCCTGATTACCTGCGCATTGGCGAGTTGCGTGAAAATCTGGATGTGCCATTGGCGGCCTTTACGGCCACGGCTGATGCAGAAACCCGTCAGGAAATCGTCGATAAACTGTTTTCTGGCACGCCCCCGACCACCTTTTTGCAGGGGTTTGACCGCCCCAATATCCACCTTGCCTTTGCCGTCAAAGATGGGCCGCGCCAGCAGATCCTGAACTTTGCCGGGGCGCGCAAAGGGCAGTCGGGGATCGTCTATTGCGGCACACGTGCCAAAACAGAAACGCTGGCCAAAGCGTTGCGTGATAATGGTCACGACGCCTGTCACTATCACGGCGGTATGGACCCACAGGAACGGCGGGATGTCGAAACCCATTTTCAACAAAAGGACGGGCTGATTGTTGTGGCCACCGTCGCCTTTGGCATGGGGATCGACAAACCAGACATCCGCTGGGTGGCCCATGCAGACCTGCCCAAATCGATTGAATCCTATTATCAGGAAATCGGCCGTGCCGGACGTGACGGCGCGCCGGCCGAAACTCTGACGCTGTTTGGGCCCGATGACATTCGCTATCGCCGTCAGCAAATCGACGAAGGTCTGGCCCCGCCCGAACGGCGCATGGCCGATCACGCGCGACTGAACGCCCTGTTGGGATTGGCCGAAGCGCTGGAATGCCGCCGCAAAAACCTGCTTGGGTATTTTGGGGAACACGACGTGACCTGCGATCTGTGTGACCTATGCGACAAACCCCCGGAAATCATGGATGGCACAACGCCAGTGCGCATGGCGTTGTCGGCTGCGTTGCGGACCGGTGAATATTTCGGATCCGGTCATTTGATCGATATTTTGTTGGGCAATGACACGGACAAAGTCCAGCAACGTGGCCATGCCGACCTGCCCACATTTGGCGTTGGCAAAGACTACAATCGTCGCCAATGGCAGGCTATTTTTCGTCAAATGATGGGGCATGATTTGATGCGCCCGGATGCGGAACGGCACGGCGCATTACGCATGACCGACGCTGCCCGTCCGATCCTGCGGGACGAAGCCAAAATCACCCTGCGCAAGGATACAATCAGCGCGGCGAAATCCGGCCCCAAAGTGCGCACGTTGGTATCCGACGAGGATGCGCCGCTATTGTCCGCGCTCAAGGCCAAGCGCCGCGCCTTGGCCGAGCAGCAAAATGTGCCCGCCTATATCGTGTTCAATGATCGCACGCTGATCGAAATGGCCGAAACCAGACCGCAGAACCTGGACGATATGGCGCGGATCGGTGGTGTGGGTGCCAAAAAACTGGACCGGTATGGCGACGATTTTCTATCCGTCATTATCGGCGCCGTAGAGGACATCCACCCCCAGCGCCGCAAACTGGCCGGACGCGATGAGGGCGATTTATATGATCGGTTGCTTCAGGTCCAAGCGGATCTGGCCCGTGGCGCCGATGGAACCGAAAAAAGCCTCAGCTGTTCTGCGTCTTTGTTGGCCAAAGTGGCACGGATGAAGCCGCTAGATACGTCGGGTATGCAGCGGCTTTTGGGGGACAAATATGCCGAACGATTTGGTGACGCATTCATCAATGTGCTGCGCGATGCGCAAAGCACCTAGGGAGAGAAAATGCTCGTTGTGATATCCCCGGCCAAGGCGCTGAACCTTGACCCCGTTGATGTGCCCCATACGGATGCCGCGATGCAAATCGACGCCAACCGGCTAGCCAAAACCATGCGAAATCAGTCTCTAACCAAGCTGAAAGCGCTGATGTCATTGTCAGATAGTTTGGCGCGTCTGAACCGCGACCGGTTTCAGGACTATCAAACAGAGCCGGGCCCGGATGTATTGCATCCGGCCGCGTTTGCCTTTGACGGGGACACCTATCGAGGCCTGGAAACCCGCACCTTATCGCCCGATGATTTGCGGTGGGCGCAGGATCATTTGCGCATTTTGTCCGGGCTTTATGGTGTGTTGCGTCCGCTGGATGGCATTCAGGCCTATCGGCTAGAAATGGGATCGCGATTGAAAACTCGGCGCGGATCAAATTTGTATGATTATTGGGGCGACCAGATTGCCAAATCTCTGGTCGCAGATGCCAAAGCGTCCAACACCAATGTGATCGTAAACTGCGCGTCTGAGGAATATTTCAAAGCCGCCAACACCCCCGCATTAAAGCTGCGATTGGTGCAGCCGGTATTTATGGAAGAAAAGGCCGGCACGCCCAAGATTGTGAGCTTTTTCGCCAAACAGGCGCGCGGGGCGATGGCGCGCTTTATTGTACAAAACCGTGTCACCGACATCGACACGCTTAGATCCTTTGCCAGCGGCGGTTATCAATTTGACCCCGAGCTGAGCGAAGGGGACAGGCTGGTTTTTGTGCGCCCCTATCCTGACCCCGCCTAAGGTGCAGACCATCCCGTCTGCACCCGTTTTGCGCCGAGTTAGAGCCGTTCAATCGCCAATGCGATGCCTTGACCACCACCGATACACATCGTCATCAGACCGCGTTTGCCGTTGATGCGATCCAGTTCATACATGGTTTTCACGGTGATGATTGCACCCGTGGCCCCGACAGGATGACCCAGCGCAATGGCCCCGCCATTTGGGTTCACAATTGCAGGGTCAAAGCCCAGCTCATGTGAAACGGCCAAAGCTTGAGACGCAAAGGCTTCGTTGCTTTCGATGACGTCGAAATCCGCAATCGTCAGCCCGGTTTTTGCCAGCAATTGCTGCACCGCAGGGATGGGACCAATGCCCATCACATCCGGGCGCACCCCGGCATGGGCATAGCCAATGATGCGGAATTTAGGCTCTAACCCGGCCCTTTGTGCCGCATCTGCGCGTGCCAAAACGACCGCAGCCGCCCCATCATTGATGCCCGACGCGTTCCCGGCCGTGACCGATCCGCCCTTTTTGAATGTGGGACGCAGCTCCGCCAAAATGTCCGATGTTGTTGCCCGCGGATGTTCATCAACGTCAAACACCTCGATCCCTTTGCGGGATTTTAGCTCTACCGGAACGATCTGATCCTTGAAATACCCTGCCTCAATCGCAGCAGCGGCGCGGTTCTGGCTTTCCAGCGCAAATGCATCTTGGGCTTCGCGGGTGATCCCATGTTCATCGGCAACGTTTTCAGCCGTGATCCCCATATGGCCAGTGCCAAACGGACAGGTCAACGCGCCCAACATCATGTCGCGCGATTGCACATCGCCCATTTTGCGACCCCATCGCTGATCCGGCACGATATAGGGCGATTTGCTCATGTTTTCGGCGCCCCCTGCCAGACCAAAATCAGCTTCCCCCAATTGCAGTGCCTGCATGGTCGACACAATCGCCTGCAACCCGGACCCGCATAGGCGGTTCACATTCATGGCCGGTGTCGTTTCTGGAATGCCCGATTGCATGGCCACGACGCGGCTTAGATACATATCGCGCGGCTCTGTGTTGATGATATGGCCAAACACAACATGCCCGATTTGATCCGCAGCAACCCCGGATCGCGCAATCGCCGCGGTCGCAGCAACGGTTCCCAATTCTATCGGAGCCACCGCCGACAGGCCGCCGCCAAACGTCCCAATTGCCGTCCGTGCCCCAGACAAAATGACGATATCGCTCATGGTTTTCTCCTTTGATCCTTGGCCAGAACTATGCGGCGTTGCAGCATGCCTGTCAGCCGAAACGTTCCGTCACGTTGACCTGCGTGGATTTCCCGTGCACATATTCCATCATGACGGAAAACACTGACGATATCCTGTCGCGCCTGCCCGCGCGGCTTAAATCTGCCCGACAGGCCCAGGGTCTGTCATTGGATGCGGTTGCCAAATTATCCGGGGTCAGCCGATCCATGGTCAGCCAGATCGAACGCGGCGAATCCAGCCCCACAATCGCAACATTGTGGAATTTGACCCGCGCGTTGCAGGTGGACTTTGCCGGATTGCTGGATGAACCGGACAAATCTGGGATCGACGTGGTGCGCGCCGTTGATGTGCCCCAGATTGAAAATCACGGGACCAAATGCGTTATTCGCATCCTGTCAGCGCCAGAAATGGCCGGAAAATCCGAAATCTATGAATTGGTGTTTGAACCGGGCGGCACGCTGGGTTCCCAGCCCCATACGCGCGGCGCCACAGAACAAGTCACCGCAATTGAGGGCCGTCTAAGGGTCGTTTCCGGTGAAACAGACACTGTTTTGGACGTTGGTGACACCGCCAGATACCCTGCTGATGTCCCACATAACATTGATGCAATCGACGGGGCCGCGCGTGCCTTTTTGGTGGTTTTGGACGCATAAACGGATTTTTATCCGTTATTGTGACATTCCCCTATTTCAGAAATCCCTCCGTTATGGTAGAAATCCGTAACAGGAGGCCGCATAATGTCAGCATTTTTATCCCAAATCTCTGAAACACTTGAAGGAATCAAGGCCGACGGCCTATGGAAAACCGAACGCGAAATCACCGTCGCCCAAGGGGCCCGCACCCAAGTCGGCGATCGCGAAGTCATCAACCTTTGTGCCAACAATTACCTCGGTCTGGCCAATCACCCCGCGCTGATTGACGCCGCCAAAACCGCGATGGACAACCATGGATACGGCATGGCATCGGTGCGGTTCATCTGTGGCACACAGGATTTGCACCGTGATCTGGAACGCAAGCTTGCCCAGTTTCTGGGGCATGACGACACAATCCTGTTTGCCGCGTGTTTTGACGCAAATGCCGCCGTGTTTGAGCCGCTTTTGGGACCAGAAGACGCGATTATTTCCGACAGTTTGAACCATGCCTCGATCATCGACGGCATCCGTCTCTGCAAAGCCAAACGGTATCGCTATGCCAATTCCGATATGGCGGATCTAGAGGCAAAGCTGCAAGCCGCCCGCAATGATGGCGCGCGGCATGTCATGATTGCCACGGATGGTGTGTTTTCCATGGATGGCTATCTGGCGAAGCTGACCGAAATCCGGGCTTTGGCCGACAAATATGATGCGCAATTGATGGTGGATGACTGCCACGCGACCGGGTTCATGGGACCAAACGGGGCGGGCACACCGGCACATGCGGGCATCCACGCCGACATCGTCACCGGAACATTGGGCAAGGCAATGGGCGGCGCAATTGGTGGCTATATTGCCGCGTCGCAACCCGTCATTGACCTGATGCGTCAACGGGCTCGACCCTACCTGTTTTCCAACGCGTTGCCGCCATCGGTTGTCGCTGCCGGACTGACGGCGATCGATCTGGTCGAACAGGGGGATGACCTGCGCAAGCAATTGTTTGAAAACACCGTTTACTGGCGCGCCGGGTTGGAAAAGCTGGGTTTTGACCTATTGCCCGGCGAACATCCGATTGTGCCTGTGATGCTCTATGACGCTGTCAAAGCCCAAGATATGGCCGCACGTTTGTTTGAACTGGGCGTGTTGGTTTCCGGGTTCTTTTTCCCGGTAGTCCCCAAAGGTCAGGCCCGCATCCGCACCCAAATGAACGCCGCTTTGACGCGGGCTGATTTGGATGCAGCATTGGCGGCCTTTGAACAGGCGGGTCGGGATACGGGCGTGCTGTCATGACCAATCAAATGAAAGCGCTGGTAAAGGCCAAACCCGAACCGGGGCTATGGTTACAGCATGCGCCAGTGCCAGAAATTGGCCCAGATGATGTGCTGATTAAAATCAACAAAACCGGGATTTGCGGTACGGATATTCACATCTGGAACTGGGATGAATGGGCGTCGAAAACGGTGCCTGTGCCCCTGATCACCGGTCATGAATTTGCTGGGGAAATCGTTGAACTTGGCCGCGATGTGACGGATCTGAAACTGGGCCAACGTGTTTCAGGAGAAGGCCACCTGATTGGCAAACACAGCCGTCAAAGCCGCGCGGGCAAGTTTCACCTGGATCCCGAAACGCGTGGCATTGGCGTAAACGAACAGGGCGCCTTTGCCCAATATCTGCGCCTGCCGGCGTTTAACGTTGTGCCTTTGCCTGATGAGGTCAGCGACGATATCGGCGCGATTCTGGACCCGCTAGGCAATGCCGTTCACACCGCATTGAGCTATGACCTGATTGGCGAAGACGTCTTGATCACCGGTGCGGGCCCCATTGGGATCATGGCCGCCGCCGTCGCCCGTCATGTGGGCGCGCGGCATGTGGTGATCACGGATGTCAATCCAGACCGTCTGGCGCTGGCAACACGCGTGGCCGACGTCACACCCGTCAACGTTGCCAATCAGGATTTGGCTGAAACAGTGTCGAAACTGGGCATGAAACAAGGGTTTGATGTCGGGCTGGAAATGTCCGGAAACCAAGTTGCGCTGGATCAGATGGTTGAACAGCTGGTGATGGGTGGGCGCATCGCTTTGCTGGGCATTCCCCCGGGCAAAAGCCCCGTTGATTGGTCCCGAATTGTGTTCAAAGCCATCACAATCAAAGGTGTCTATGGCCGCGAAATTTTTGAAACATGGTACAAAATGATTGCCATGTTGGAAAATGGGTTGGATGTCAGCAATGTGATCACCCATCGTTTCAAAATTGACGACTTTAAGGACGGGTTTGACACGATGCGGTCCGGTGCCAGCGGCAAGGTTGTGCTGGACTGGACGTGACCCCTAAATCGCAACGCGCCACCGAATTGGTGGCGCGCACGCGTTAAATAAACAAATCAATCAACGTTATCGAAGTTTGCGGTCCGATATTGCTGTATCTCTCAATGAATCCGCCCCAGTTAAAAGACTCCAGATCCGAAACATCGCCATCGCGTCACTTTGGTGACCGCGTTCATCGGCATGTGTTTCATTCAATTTGATCACTGGAATATTTTCACCCGTTTTTTTCATCTTGTCTCACCCTTACATGCGCCCCCACGCAGTGACATCAAGCCGGTCTCGGGTTGCCAAAAAGTTAAGATGATCAGCGCCGATTATTTGGATTTTACTCAAAGCAGTTTGGTCGCGCCCATCGGGCCGCCAATATCCTCTGGTGCAATCGAAACGGACTTTATGATTGCAAAGCATTCAACCCCCGCCGCCAGGCCCAGCGCCTGAACCGAGCGTTTTGTCACACGTGCCAAAATCGTCCCGGCTTGGGTCTTTAGAGATATGATTGTGCCGGGGCCATCACCGCTGCGAATGGCTTCGATTTGCCCGGGCAGAATGTTCAACGCGGACAAATCCTGCGGTTTTTGCCGCGCCAAAATCACGTCTTGGCCTGAAATACGCACCCGAACCCGGTTGCCGACAGGCTGTGCGATTTTGGGCAGCAACAGACACGCCCCGTTAGCATCCAACTCTGTTAAGCCGTCTTCATGATGCCGCTTGATCTGCACCTCTAACATTGCGCCCACAGACCGAATGCCGGCGGGCACAAATGTCGGATCCCCCAGCACATCTGACGCGGGGCCCAGTCGCGATACTTTGCCGTTTTGAATCGCGACAATTGTTGTGGCCAGTCGCGCCACTTCGGATGGGGAATGGCTGACATATAATATAGGTATGTCGAGAACATCGCGGACACGTTCAAAATAGGTCAGGATTTCGGATTTTCGTGCCTCATCCAGCGCCGCAAGCGGTTCATCAGCAAGGATCAATTTCGGGTTTGCCAACAGCGCCCGCCCAATCGCCACACGTTGTTTTTCGCCCCCCGACAGCGCCCCGGGACGCCGCGCCAGCAGGGGCGCAATACCAAGCAAATCAACAATATGGTCAAAACTGACATCTGGATTTGCCGATGCCGCGAACCGACGGCCATAGGTCAGGTTCTGGCGAACATTCATGTGCGGAAATAGCCGCGATTCTTGAAAAATATAACCAACGCGCCGTTTATGCGGTGGCAACCAATGCCCCGTCGCCGTGTCATGCAGCACCATATCGTCAACGCTGACCCGCCCAGATTCCGGCCTTAGCAAACCAGCGACGGCGTTGATAATTGTGGTTTTCCCGGTCCCCGATTTGCCAAACAGCACGGTAATGCCCCCGGGCGCTTCGAAGTTGATGTCCAGATCTAGCCCGGCAAACCTGTGTTTCAACTGCACCAATAGCGTCATATGCCCGACACCCGTTTTGCCACCCGGCGCGCCAATAATTCCGACAAAATCAACGCGCCCAACGCGATCGTGACCGAAATGAGCACCAGTCTGAACGCCGATGTTTCACCGCCGGGCACCTGCAAGAACGTGTAAATCGCCGTGGGTAGGGTCTGGGTCTGGCCGGGGATGTTGGACACAAATGTGATGGTCGCGCCGAATTCGCCCATTGCCTTGGCAAAGGCCAAAATCGTGCCGGTGATAATCCCCGGCAAAATCATCGGCAATGTGACCGTCGCAAACACCCAAATCCGCGACGCGCCCAACGTGGCGGCGGCCTGTTCCAGTTTTGGATCAACCGCATCAAATGACAGCCGGATCGCACGGACCATCAACGGGAATGCCATCACGCCAGCCGCCAGCGCAGCACCGGTCCAGCGAAACGCGAACACGATCCCAAAATCCTGCAACCACGCCCCCAACCATCCACGGGTGCCAAAGGTCAGCAGCAACAAATATCCGGTCACAACCGGGGGCAGGATCAGCGGTAGATGCACAATGCCGTTCAGGATCTGTTTGCCTGCGAATTCTTTGCGCGACAGGATATAAGCGACCCATATCCCCAACGGCAATGTCACCACAGTCGCCCAAATCGCCACTTTGAGCGACAGCAACACCGCCTGCCATTCATGGGGGCTAAGCCAATCCTGCATGCTATTCCCCGAACCTTTGGAATCCGTACCGATCAAAAACCGCGCGAGCGGGTTCTGAGGTCAGATAGGTCAAAAAATCTGCGGCGATCGCGGAATTCGTTTCAGATAACACAGCCGCAGGATACACAATTTGGGGGTGGGTTTGAGGGTCAAAATGACCCACCACCGCCACCTGCTGGGACGCGGCCGCGTCGGTTGCATAAACGATGCCCAATTGCGCCTCACCGAGTGTGACGAGGGTCAGTGCCGCGCGCACATTGTCGGACTGGGCCACCTGATCAGCGATGCTGGACCACAACCCCAGATGTTCCAGTGCCGCTTTGCCATAGATGCCCGCTGGAACGGCGTCGGTTAGCGCCATAGCCAGCCATCCTTGGCCGAGCATTCCGGCCAAATCGGTTTCTTGCGTGATCGTGGCCGGGATTTGATCCGGGGTTTGATCCGTCAGACTGGCGATCAAAACCAACGCGTTGGACATCAAATCGACACGCGTTTCCACTTGGATCAGGTCCTGATCCTGTAGCACGTCGATCCAGTCTGAATTGGCTGAAATGTAAACATCCGCCGGGGCGCCCAGCTGAATTTGCCGTGCCAAAACCGACGATCCGGCCAGTGACAGAACCACATCATGCCCGGTTTCGGTTTCATAGGTTTCGGCCACATCCTGCAGCGCGTCCTTTAGACTGGCGGCCGCAAAAACCGTGACTGAATCCGCCCATCCCGCTGATGGCGTCCAGAACGCAGCCGCCGCAAACAAGCAAGCAGCCCGGTATTTAACGATTGATCGCATTCCCTAAAGGATCCCTTGCGGATGTGTCCCTTGGGCATATCCAAGCCCAACCCCACCCTGCAAGCAATATCGGAATTTAGCTGCCGCATCCGAACTTTGACACAACCTGATTGATCATATCCGGGGTTAAACCACGCGGCTGACGCCCATGGGTCAGCAATGCCAGTTTGGCGGTTTCTTCCAGCTCTTCCATGGCATAGGTGGCCGCCCACAGATCTTTGCCTGCGACAACCGGCCCGTGATTTGCCAGCAAAACCGCCGACCGTTTGCCCGCCAACCCGCGCACTGCATCCCCCATCCCCGGATCACCCGGCAGGAAAAACGGCAGCAGCTTTACCTTGCCCAGCCGCATGATCGAATAGGGCGTCAGGGGGGGCAGCACATCGTCGGGGTCGGTTTCAGGCAACATAGACAGGGCCACCGAATGCGTTGAATGCAGATGCACCACGGCCCCCGTGCCGGTCCGAGTGTCATAAAAGGCCGTATGAAGGGGGATTTCCTTGGTGGGTTTGTCACCGGATAACAATTGATTGTGTTCGTCCAGATGTGAAATGCGGGCCGGGTCCAGAAACCCCATCGAGCTGCCCGTTGGGGTCATCAATAACGTGCCATCCGACAGGCGCGCGGAAATATTGCCCGACGCCCCACAGGTCAGCCCCCGGTCAAACATCGATTTGGCAAGCCGACAAATATCTTCTCTCAGACGGGCCTCTTCGCTCATGCGGTTTGCTCCATTTTTGCCAAGGCGTCGCTGAAAAATGTTTCATGGCCAAAATTGCCCGATTTCAAGGCCAAAGCCAGCGGGCGATCCTGATCAACCCGCACCATGGGCACACCTGCGGCCAGTCGCGGACCGATGTTCAGAACCTGCGCGCCAAGCCCCTTAACCACCGCGCCCGATGTTTCCCCACCGGCCACAACAATGCGCGTGACACCACGTCGCGATAATTCCGCCGCAAGGTTTGAAAACAACGTTTCAATTGCCTCTGCCGATCGATCCCGACCGAATTGATCCTGCGCCGCTTTGACGACACTTGGATCCGCAGAGGAATAGACCAATGGTGGCGCATCCTGTGTCAGCACCCATTTGGCCAAATCCTGCACATCCACGCGGCCTTCGACGGCGGATTGGGCTGTGATTTCATAAGATGGCGCCACCGATTTATAGGCCGCGACCTGCGCGCGGGTTGCGCGGCTACAGGACCCGGATATGACCACGCCTGCGCCGTGCATCGCCGACCATGCCGGGGGTGCGGACACCGCGCCAAAATTCGCAGGAAGCCCAAGCGCAATCCCTGAACCGCCACATAGCAAGGTCTGATCAGCAGCCGCTTTGCCAATTTGCAACAGGTCCTCGTCCCGGATCGCATCAACAATGACAAAGCCAGAGCGTGGCAGTTTTTCACGAATGGTTTGCGCTCCTTTCATCACGTCGATTGCCGGAATGTGATGAACATCCGTCGATGTCTGCGATGCCAGCACCCGCCGGATATCGGCATCAATCATCGGAGTGAGCGGGTGATCCTGCATGCCGCTTTCGTTGAGCAGGCCATCATTTACAAACAGATGCCCCATGTAAACGCTGCGTCCATTTTCGGGAAATGCCGGGCACACGATGACAGTTTGGGCCTGCAATTGCGTCGCCAGAGCATCCAGAACCGGGCCGATATTGCCCTCGACTGTACTGTCAAAGGTGGAACAAACCTTTAGGATGATCTGCTGGGCACCTTGGGATTGTAACCATCGACATGCCGCAAGGGATTCTTGCACGGCTTGGGCCACCGGGGCGGTACGGGATTTCAGAGCCACCACGCCAGCGCCCAGTTCTGGGTCCGCATCCGCCTGAGGCACGCCAATGAATTGCGCCACGCTCATCCCGGCCTCGGCCAAGGTCAGTGCAATGTCGGACGCCCCGGTAAAATCATCCGCGATAACGCCTATTTTCATAATTCAATCTCTTTCACAGGGCCCAGATGAAGCCGATGAATATGGTCCGCTGGCCCAGTCTCAAAATAGTCCCGCACCAATGGGTCATGCCCCGGAATGATCAATTCGCGTTTGGATGCGAGGCGTTCCAACATGTCAAACCCGTCCAGCATGTTTTGCAAATCCACCACGATGGGGAACGGTTTTCGGGCAAAGACGTTTTCGTAATAATGGGATGCATCAGACGCCAGAACCAGCCAGCCGGATTTTGTCCGAACGCGCACGCATTGAAGCCCCCGTGAATGGCCGCCGATACAATGCACCGTCACGCCATCGCGGATTTGTGCATCGCCATCGTAAAACACCACTTTGCCCGAATATAACCGTTTGATTGCAGTGCAGATATGATCGGCCGTGAACGGCATGCGCAATGTGTCGTGGCACATACAGGGCCCGGTGGCGAAATTCATTTCCGCCGTTTGCAGGTGCAATGTTGCGTTGGGAAACAGATGCAGCCCGCCCGCGTGATCATAGTGTAGATGGGTGACGATGACATGCGTCACATCTTCGGCGCGAATGCCCATCGGGATCAGCGCATCCCGTGGGTCCATCCGAATGGGACGGTTGCGCGATGTGGCTTCGGCGGTGTCATACCCGGTATCGACCAGAATGATTTCGGCCCCACGCCGCAGAACCCAGATGAAATAATCCATCGCATGGGGCGCGTCGTGATTGTCATCAAAGATAAAGCTATCAGCGCGGGTCCGGGCATTGCGATCCGCGTATTTGACCGAAAAAACTTCCCAGTCGCTCATCGTTGCACCTGTGAATACAGCCGCACATCTTTGTGCGCGATCATATCCTGCACCGCCGCATCAAAGGTCTGAAAATGTGGCGAAGCCAGATGCAGATCAAAGGCCGCCCGGTCGTCGTAAATTTCATACAAAAACACAACGTCCGGGTCATCCCCACGGCAGACATCAAACTGCTGGCAACTGGGTTCAACCTGCAGGGATGTGCGGGCATTTTCGATCATCAGCGGCAAAAAGCGATCCATCTGACCGGGTAAAATCATGAATGTGACAGTCACTGCAAACATCAGGCTGGGTTCCCTCTCAGACGGCCAAAGGCCCGTTTCACAAATGGCAGCTGGCTTAGGATCAACAGCACATTCAGCGTCAACAGAATGGCAGCACCCGGGCGCGAAACAAAGACCGAAAGGTCACCATCTGAAATCAGCAAGGATCGGCGGAAGGTTTCATCAAACAACCCGCCCAGAATGACGCCGATGACCAGTGGCGCAATGGGATAGCGCATCATGTTCATCAGATAGGCGGCAAATCCGACACCCAGCATCAGATACAGATCGTTGATCCCGCCGCCGACGCTAAACGACCCGATAGTGGTCAGAACCATGACAATCGGCAGGAATACTGTTTGGGGGATACGCAGGATTTTGATGAAAATGCGCGCCGTGAACAAACCCATGATAAACATGGTGAAACTGGCCAGCAGCATGATCGCCACCACCCGCAGGATGATCGCCGGATCAATGGTTGGGCCGGGGATGATGTTGTTGATCTTAAATGCGCCCATCAGGGCTGCGGCGGGCGGTGATCCGGGAATACCCAGCACCAATAGCGGGATCAAGGCGCCGCCGATGCAGGCATTGTTGGCGGTTTCCGAACTCAGCAGGCCTTCGATACTGCCTTTGCCGAATTTGTCGCCTTCGTCCGACACGGTTTTGCCGACGCCGTAGCTGACCCAACCGGCCACATCTTCGCCCACACCGGGCAATGCGCCCACACCGGTGCCAATCACGCCGGATCGGCCGATGGTGGGCAAATAGCGTTTGATGGATTTCATATTAGGCAGGATGCGCCCCTGAAGCGCGATGACTCTGCCCGCCTCCATATGGCGCAAGCCTTCGATGATCTGAGGCACCGCAAAGGCCCCCATCAAAACCGGCACAACCTGAAACCCGGACAGCAAATAGGACCAACCAAATGTGTAGCGAGGTTCAGACAGCAGCGGGTCCAGCCCAACCATCGCGATGGCCAACCCGATCAACCCGGCGATCCAGCCTTTGATCACCAGATCTTCGGACATCAATGTGCCCGACAACAAAATGCCAAACAGCGCCAATAATGCCTTTTCCGGGCTGGCGATATTTTTGGAAATCAACAGCAGAACCCAGACAAAGATCAACAGCGCAAAGGTGCCAATCACAGTGCCGATGAAACTGGCGGTGGTGGTCAGCCCCAACGCTTCGCCGCCGCGCCCGGCCTTGGCCAGCGGATAGCCGTCCATCGCGGTCGCAGCACTGGCGGCCGTGCCAGGAATATTGAGCAGGATCGACGGATAGGACCCGCCATAAATCGCCCCCACATAGGCCCCCAGCAACGCAATCATCGAATAATCGAGCGGAATTTTATTGCCAAAAAACCCAGTCAGGATCGTCACGGCCAAGGTTGCGGTCAACCCCGGCAGTGCGCCAAACGTGATGCCCAGAAACACCGAAACGATCAGGTAAATATAGGTCAGCGGATCGATGACCAGCGCCCAGAATGCCCCACCAAACCCGGACAATTGTGTCAGGATGAACTCCATATCAGTTTCTCCAGATCGGACGCAGGGTCACGTAGTAATGATATTCGATTTGCTTAAAAACCAACCCGGTTCGGGCCGGAACGTTTTGGCGAAACCCAAACGCCATGGCGCAGACCAGAAAAACCGGCGCTGTGATCGCGATGACGGGAATGATGCGCAAAACGCGGTCCCCTTTGGATTGCAGCCAGACCAAGATCGACAGCACAGCCCACAGGATCAGTGTAACCCAATCATCCACATGCGCGGACCACTGGGATTGCGGCAGATAAAACGCAAAGGCAAACAGCCCCGCAAGCCCGACAAAAATCGTGGAAATGACAGACCGGCGCGCATGGCCGCCGTGATAGCCATAGATCAACGCGGTAATCAAAAGCCCGGAACACAGGATAAAATCGACCCGCGGCACCAACCCGACGATATAGGCCAACATGATGATGCCGATGGTGCTGAACCTCAGGGCTTCGACCTTGTCCCAGCCGATCCCGACCGAAGTCAGCGCGTGTTTCGCACCGCCCTCTTTGATGGCGATGGACAACAGAACAAATGACAGAACCAACATTCCGCTGAAGATGCCCAATGGCACGATCGCTGCGGAATTATACCAATCTGCGCCACTCACCCCGGCGCGATTGCCGCCAAACAGCGGAATATCTGATGTCTTCCATAGGAAAAAAATCGACAGGACAATCAGCCCCAGCGATGCCCAGAAATCGCGTGCGCGCAGCACGGCACGGTCGTCTGAATTGTCCAAATCTGCCTCCCGATGTGGTGAGGGGGCATAAAAAACGCCCCCTCTTTTTGTTGATTTAGCGGCTTAAGGCTGAGCGATACCCAAGGACATTGGGTCAACAGTGGTCGCCCCCAGATCCTTTAGGGTGTAGGCAAATGTGCTCTCAAGGTTGGTAAAGATGGCCGTGGCCTCTGCACCGTGCTGACCACCCACATCATAGTTGTTGGCTTCGGCCCATTCGGACACGGTGTCAGATGCAATCGCCGCCTCAAACGCGGTGCCCAATGCGGATTTCACGTCGTCAGATGCAGAATTGTGAACCGCAAAACCAATCGCCTGTTTCAGCGGCAGGTACTGGTCCAGACCATCATAGATGCCAAATGCAGACGGCACGGTCATGCCCGCGATTTCAGCGTCATCCTCGGTCAACATCGCCAATGGTTTCAGCATGCCGCCTTCGATCAGTGCAGCCTGTTCGGCCAGCGACGTGACAACCAACGCAACTTCGCCTGCGATCGCAGCCTCTTGGCCGGGTGCCGATCCACCATAAGGCACAAACAGGAACTCAGCATCAGCGCCATTTTGAATAGCCAACAAGTTCAAATGGTGGATCGATCCCGCCCCAGATGCCGCCGCAGGAATCGTACCCGGTGCTGCCTTGGCTGCATCAACCAATTCCTGAAGCGTGTTATATGGGCTGTCTGCAGGAACCGAGATCAGATCCGGGGACCCACCGACAATAAAGGGATACCAGAAATCAAATTTCTGATCCCATCCGCCCTGAACGGCGGCTGTTACGTTTGATTCCGACAGACCGACCAATGTGTAACCATCATCGGCTTGGTTTTGAACGTAAACCATGCCGTTTGACCCAGCGACACCGCCGGTTTGGTTGATGACGTTGATCGAAACCGGCAGATGCTTTTCCATTTCGGCCATGATCATGCGATTGATGGAATCGGTGCCACCACCGGCCCCCCAAACAACAGCAGTCGTGATGTCACGATACGGATAATCCTGTGCGGCGACGGCGGTGCCGACCCCGGCAATCAATGCAGCGGTCGCTGCGATTTTACCCAGTCCAAACTTCATTTCGTCATTCCTCCCTGACGTGTGCGTTTGTTATTGCATTTATTTGCGTATGCATTAATGAATGCATTGTCAACTTTCGGATGTCAATTTCCGAAAAATATGTAAATCAGGTCGGGAAGGACGCAGGCGCAGATGGCACAAACATTCGAAATCGCAGTATTCCAAGGGGACGGCATTGGCCCTGAAATCACAGGCCCAACGGTCGATATTCTGCGGCGGATGTCAGATGCGTCCAGCGCATATGATCTGAAATTCACCGACGCCCCCGCCGGGGCAGCGCATTATGCAAAAACCGGCGAATCATTTCCGGCCGAATCGATGAAAATCGCCAAACGCGCTGATGCGATCCTGCTATCAGCGATGGGCTTGCCTGATGTGCGTTACCCCGATGGCACAGAAATTTCCCCGCAAATTGACCTGCGAAAAGCTCTGACATTGTTTGCAGGTGTGCGCCCGGTCACCGTTAAGGCCGGCCAACGCACACCGTTGAATATGCCCGACGGCAAAGAGATCGACTTTGTTTTGATCCGCGAAAGCACCGAAGGCCTGTTTTACACCCAAGGCAAAGGCGAAGTGACCCCAGACGAAGCCCGCGAAACCCTGCTGATCACGCGCGAGATTTCGGAAAAGCTGTTCAAATTCACGTTTGAATTGGCCGCAAACCGCAAAAAGGCTGGGCGCGGACCGGGCAAGGTCACATGTGTCGACAAGGCCAACGTGTTCCGGGCTTTTGCGTTTTTCCGCGAAATGTTTGACGCCGAAGCGGCCAAACACCCCGACCTGACATCCGACCATGCCTATGTGGACGCAACCGCGTTGTGGATGGTGCAAAAGCCGTGGGATTTTGACGTGATGGTCACCGAAAACATGTTTGGCGACATCCTGTCTGATCTGGGCGCGGGCCTGATGGGCGGCCTGGGATTAGCCCCATCAGCCGATATCGGCCTGGAACATGCGGTGTTCCAACCCTGTCATGGATCCGCCCCCGACATTGCCGGCCAAGGCGTCGCAAATCCATTTGCGATGATCCTATCAGCCGCGATGATGCTGGATTGGTTGGGCATCGATCACAACAACCCGGCCCTGATTGCAGACGCAAAACGCCTACGCGAATCCGTAGAAGACGTCGTGGCCCAAGCCAACGTTCTGACCCGTGATCTGGGTGGCAATGCGGGCACAATTGAGGCCGCAAACGCCGTTCTAGACACGCTTTTCGTCGCATGAACACGTCCGCAAATATCCGCGTTGCCTGTATCGGAGCTGGCTATTTTAGCCAGTTCCATTACGGATCATGGGCGCGCTTGGACCGCGTTGATTTGGTCGCATCCTGTAATCGCGACATCGAAAAGGCACGCGCGACCGGCCTGCCCGCCTATGACGATTTGCCCAAAATGCTGGCCGACCAAAAACCGGATTTGTTGGACATCATCCTACCACCGGTCGCCCATGCGGACACTATTCGCACAGCATTAGCGGCGGGTGTCAAAACGATGATCTGCCAGAAACCGTTCTGCAATGATTTGGATGAAGCCCGCCAAATCACAGCCGAGGCAGAGGCCGCGGGCGCAACCATTGTGATCCACGAAAATTTCAGGTTTCAGCCATGGTATCGCGCCATCAAATCCGCGCTGGATGACGGGGCAATTGGCGATTTGCATCAGGTGACATTCCGGTTGCGTCCCGGCGATGGTCAGGGCCCCGACGCCTATCTGGAACGCCAACCGTATTTCCAACAGATGGACCGGTTTCTGGTCCATGAAACGGCCGTCCACTGGGTGGATACATTCCGGTTTTTGCTGGGCAATCCCGGTGCTATTTATGCCGATCTGCGCCAGATAAACCCGGCCATTTCGGGCGAAGATGCGGGCTATATCCTGTTTGACCACCCAAACGGCACGCGCGCCCTGTTTGATGGCAACCGCCATCTGGACCACGCTGCCGACAATCACCGCCGCACCATGGGCGAAGCGCTGTTTGAAGGCACCAAAGGCACGCTGCGGCTGTTTGGGGATGGCTCTGTTGGGCAGCGGCGCTTTGGCACCACCCAAGAGGATCAGATTTTAGCGCCGGACACATGGGATGGTTTTGGCGGGGATTGCGTTCATGCCTTGCAAAGCCATGTGATTTCGGGCCTTTTGGAGGACACACCGTTTGAAAATCTGGCAGCAGATTACCTAACGGTGATTGAAATCGAAAACGCCATTTATGCCTCTGCACAGAGCGGCCAGAAAGTCATGTTAGGAACCCCTTGAAGGCTCAGGACAACAAGCCCCTTTCCAATTCGCAGCGTGCCTTGCACGAATTGCGGCAATTGATTTTTTCCGGTGAACTTTCCGCCGGGTCTGACCATTTGGAATCCGAGCTGGCAGAGCGGTTAGGCATGTCGCGCACCCCCGTGCGCGAGGCTGCATTAACGTTAGAAAGCAAAGGCTTGCTGGAATTGCGCCCTCGCAAAGGTGTGCGCATTCTGCCTGTGTCCCCTGCGGATATGCGCGAAATTTATGATGTGCTGACCGAATTAGAAAGTCTGGCCGCAGAACGCGCCGCACAGGCCAATTACGACGAATATCAATTGCGGGATTTGGCGCGCGCAATCGAAGATATGGACCAAGCGATTGCCGAAGAAAACCTGGAGGCTTGGGGGGAAGCCGATGATCGTTTTCACAACGAACTGGTCCGTTTGGGCGGCAATACACGGGTGTCAGACATCGTCGGCATGATGGCGGATCAGGTGCGGCGCGCGCGGTCGTCCACTTTGTTTATCCGGCCATTGCCGACCAAATCCAACGAAGACCACCGCGACGTGTATCACGCCATCAAAAACGGCGATTCAGATCGTGCGCGTGCCAAACACCGCGCCCATCGTCAGCAGGCGCGCGAAATTCTGGTTGGGCTGCTGGAAAAACACCGACTGCGTCAATTATAGGGTTCAGGCGGCGTGTTCGACATGGGTCTGGATGGCATCATGCCAATCAGATAGCGCATCAATGTCAGGCGAAATCTGCTGAGCCAAATCCCCGGAAAAATCCAGAAACGCCTCATAATTCAGCTGGTTAACCCCGACCAAAACCGGGATTCCATCCGCCAGACATTTGGCTATGACCTCGCGAAATCCGCGCCCATCCGCTTCGTGTTTGCCGAATTTATTGATCACCAGCAATTCCGGCGCTTTGGTCAGCGAATGTTCCAATGCGGCGACCGACAATTCCAACGCAGACGTGTCCAACCGACATCCCCGCGCCTCTTTGCCAAGGCTTTGGGAAATTCGATAGCTGGGACCGTCAGGCAGCACCTGCACATCCATATCACAGTGATGCGTGTCCGGTTTGGCGCTGTTTGTCTGCACCACACCAGCGACGCGATACCCGTTTTGCAACCGGTTTTGCGCAAATTTCGTCAGGATCAGGTCCGTCGCGCCACGTTCGTTTTTGATCACATAAGCCAGATGCATCATATGCTCCGTTCAGGATTAAAAGGGCAGAAATTCAAGCAGGTCGCCTTCGGGCACATGTTCGATATTTCCGGGAATTAGGATCAGCCCATCTGCGTTTGTCAGGGGGCTCAAATTGGCGGAACGGGTCTGCGGTGGACAGGCCACAACTTCGAGCCCGCGCGGATCATAGCCCACAATAGAGGCCGGGCGGTATTCACAACGCCCGGTTTTATGCTGCACACCGCCGCGCGCATGGACATGACGACGGGGCTGCATATTCTGCGTCTGCCCCGCAATTTTTGCCGCGATCGGACGCCCCAGCACCTGCCACGTGACAAAGGCCGAAACGGGATTGCCCGGCAGGCTGATCACCACGGAATTTGCCAGCTTGGACACAGTGATTGGTTTGCCGGGTTTGATGGCCACGCCAGACACCGCCACATGCGCCCCAAGCGATTGAAGCATCGGTTTTACATGGTCCCGATCGCCAACGGACACACCGCCAGACGTGATGATCACATCGACCTTCCATGACATTTCTACAGTTGCTGTTAGCAATCTCGATTTGGTGTCAGGCACATGTTCGACGGCCACAATGTCGGCGTGAATGTCGTCCAGCAATGCCAAAAGCATCGGCGTGTTCACATCCCAAATCGCCCCATCCGTCAGGCCATCACCCGCGGCGCATAATTCGTCCCCGGTCAGGATCACCCCAACCCGTAATTTGCGCAACACTGGAATATGCCCCTGCCCGGCCCCAGCGCAGATTGCGATATGTTTGGGTTCCAAAACCGCACCAGCATCCAACAGGACATCGCCGGTCTTCTGATCTTCGCCGGCGCGGCGAATATTGCTGCCTTTTGCGGGGATTTTGGTGATCCGGGCAAATTTTCCATCCCGCGATACGTGTTCCTGCATGACCACGGTGTCGGCCCCAATGGGTGCGGGCGCGCCGGTGAAAATCCGCATCATCGTACCGCGTTCCAAGGTCGGAGTTGGCGCGCCAGCTGCGCTTTCGCCTTGGACGGGCAATACCTGTGTTTGCGGCAATTCATCCAAACAAAGCGCATAGCCATCCATGCCCGAATTGTCGAAACGCGGCATATCGGCCCTGGCCAGAATAGGCGCCGCCAGAATGCGGCCCCGCGCCTGTTGCAACGGCACAGTTTCGATTTCTTCAATCGGATCAGCCAGAGCGAGTCCCGCCTCAACAGCATCCGAGACCGTCATCAGATGTGTGACCGCGTCGTCGCACCCGCATCCCGGCGTATTTATACGATCGATCAAGGTCATTCTGGGGCCTCGGATGTTAAATGGCCGCGTGACACAGTGCAGTTCAGGTCCCGCAGCAACCCGTCTTTTAGTCCGTAGATCAGACCATGTATGGCGATTTCCGCCCCTCGTGCCCATGCGCGCTGCATGATGGGGGTTTCGGACACACGTAACACGGCCTCGATGACGTTTAGTTCGGCCAGTTTATCCAGCCGATCTTCGCCTGACCCAGCGCGGGTCAGATCAATGGAATACTGGCGCGACAAGCGGCGGATCGGTTCCAGCCAATGGTCAACCAACCCATGTGGCAGGTCTTCGCAGGCGGCTTTGACACCGCCGCAACCGTAATGACCACACACGATGATTTCCCGCACCTGCAGGGACTCGACCGCAAATTCCAAGGCGCTCAGCAGGTTCATATCCGATGAATGCACCACATTTGCGACGTTGCGATGGACAAAAACTTCGCCCGGATCCAGCCCGGCAACCACATTGGCCGGCACACGGCTATCAGAACAGCCGATCCAAAAATATTCAGGGGCTTGATGTGTGGCCAGCCGTGCAAAATATCCCGGCTCTTTGGTTTTACGTGCCTGCGACCAGTTTTGATTTCGACTTAACAATTCACTCAGCATGGTCACCTCCTGTTTCATAGGCATCCCGGCGGGTCTGCATACGTTCGCGTAACCCTTTCAGGTCAGCTTTGGTGAGCCGCGCCCGTGCGAGCGGCAGAACAATGGCGTTTTCAACGATCAGGTGACGCCGTTCATGTTCAATGAACAACGACACTGCGGCGGATTCGACCTGATTAAACGCCACTTGGTCAGCGATCATGCGGTTCAACGCATTGCGCACCATTGTCACCATATTATGGCTTTTCTCATGTTCGACGATCAGCCGGTCCAACGTTTCGTTGGTATCAGGATCCCCAAGCGACCGGCTGCGCAACAAAGGATACAAATCATTGCGTTCATTGATGGCATGCTGGGGCAGATAGTTTTGCAAATGGTCCACCACAAACTGCGCTGTGTGTGTGTCGCATTGCACGGAATGCACCAGATCATCCAACATCGTACAGATTTCTCGTTGCCGCAGATGTTCTTCGGCAAAATAGGCCAGCGGATCACGTTTTAGGGCCGGATCCGCAGGAGAGGCATGCGTGCCCCTCGCTGCGCCTTGATCACGATATCCGCCCTTGCGTGGCATGACGTCAGGCGACCGCAGCCAGGTCGATCCCGGCAATGTCGGCCTGATCCAACAACCCAGACACATAGTCATGGGCGGCTTTGGCCCAGTTGGCTTTTTCAGATGCGGCCTGCAATCGCGGCAGGACAGTTTCAAAAGGCAAAACTGCCCCTTCGGCACGTTCATCCACCCGCAGGATGTGAATGCCAAACCGCGTATCGACCAATTGGTCATAGATCGCCCCAACCGGGGCGGCATCCATGGCGCGTTCAAATTCCGGCACGGTGTCGCCACTGGTCAATTGCCCCAGCTGCCCATCCGCATCTTTGGAGGCACACGCGCTTTCGGAGCGGGCGAAATCGGTAAACCGACGTGGGTTTTCCTTTAGGTCATCCAACACCTGAATGGCGCGGTTATACGCGGCCTGACGGGTTTCGGCATCGCCGGGATCTGCTGCAAACAGGATATGCGACGGCTGATATAAGGACGGGGCCCGATACGAATCCGGATCTTTGTCATATGTTGCCTGCAATGTGGCATCGTCATCGGCGCTGACATTCACGACCTCAGCCAGCAATTCGCGGATCTGCGCGTCTTCAACTGTTTCAAACTTGCCCGGTTCCAGCTCTTGTTGCTGGGGGTTTAGGCCCCGTTTTCTGGCTTCTTCGATCAGAACCTGACGGATGGCCAATGCGCGTGCCGCACGCCGCCAAGCCAGCCCGGGTTTGCCTTTGGGGGCGTTGTGGTTCTGGGCCTCTGCCGCGATAGACGCGGCAGAGATTGTTGTTCCGTTAACGGTGATTTCTGGGAATAATGCAGCGCTCATCTGATTATTCCGCACCTGTGTCACGGTTCACGCGACGCGACCGCACCACCTGATAACCGGGGCGCGTGAAATAGCGCAGCGGCACAGATAACATGTGAACCAGTCGGGTGAATGGGAACACCAAGAAGATGGTCAAACCCAGGAACAGGTGCAGTTTGAAAATCCACGCCACGTCTTGGATATAGCTGGCAGCATTGCCGTCAAAGGTGAAAATACCAAGCGCCCATGACATGAATTTCGTCATTTCGTGGCCGTCCAAGTGCTGAATTGACACGATGATCGTGCCCAGCCCCAGCACCAGTTGCGCCAGCAACAGACCCAGAATGGCGATATCTGCAAAACTGGATGTGCGGCGAATGCGGGGATCGGTCCAACGGCGATGCATTAGCAACCCGCCACCAATCAACGCCATCACACCGGCAATGCCACCGGCCACAACGGCCAATGTCTGTTTCACGCCATGGCCAATGCCCAGCGCATCAAACACCCAGATCGGGGTCAACAGGCCAAAGAAGTGACCCAGAAAAATCACCAGAACACCGACGTGAAACAACACTGATCCAAGGATCAATTGTTTGCGTCGCAGCAATTGGGATGAACTGGATTTCCACGTAAATGGATCGGTTTCATACCGGGCGATGGATCCAAGGATCAGCACCGTCAGAGCGATATAGGGGTATATGCCAAAGAAAAAGTTATGCATCTGTGCCTCCGTCTATTCCGCAGCATGCGGTGCAGGGGTGATTGGAACATCCATGTTGGCCAGCATGTCGCGGACCTGTGGACAGCCGGCATTGGGATCGGGGCCAAAGGTGACCTCGCTTTCTTCCCAAACCTGATCGAGCGCGTCCAAATCGGTTGGGTCGTCTTCTGGCTGTTCCAGCATCAGATCGACCGCCTCTTTGTCTGCTTTTGCACCAGACAGCTGCAAAAGTGCGGCGAACACGGCACCATATGGGCTTTCGCGGCGATCAAGACGTGCCTGAAGCACCGCAAAAATATGGGCCGCATCCGCCAAGGTATCCTGTACTTCGCCTGTGGGACGCGTGGACAGGAATTCTAGCAAAACTGGCAAATGATCGGGCAATTCTGACGTGGCCGGGTCAAACCCGCCCTCGCGATATGTTTCGACAAGGCTGACCATCGCACCACCCCGGTCGCGGCTTTCACCGTGAACATGTTCAAACAGGTTCAGCGACAGGGTGCGCGACCGGTCAAACAACCCAACAAAGGTTTCTTGCAGGTCGTAGATGTCGCGTCCGCTGATCTCCTCAACCAGCGGACGCAGGTCCCGGCGCATGGCAGCGGTCAACCGAGTTTCGGAGGCAACCACAGCCCCAATTTCTGGCATAGCCTGCTGCAATTCGCGCGTCGGGTATGACAACAAAAGTGAAAAACACTTTAGCGTGCGATCCATTTGAATAGCGGTTTCCATTATAGGGCCTCCGGCATTTTCAGGGCTTTCTTTTTGCCGCCAAACAGCGACCCTTTGTTGATGCCCGGCGAACAGCCATTGGTGTCGGTAAAGCCGCAGCCGCCCTTCATGTCATAGGCGTCTTCGACCTGTTCGCGGTGCGTTGTCGGGATGACAAACCGGTCTTCGTAATCTGCCAAAGCCATGATTTTATACATGTCTTCGATCAGACGGGAATTCAGACCAACCCGTTCAGCGATGCCTTCGTCGATCACGCCATCCACGGTTTTGGACCGCATATAGGACCGCATCGCCAGCATCCGTTCCAGCGCGGTGACAATCGGGGCTTCGTCGCCCGCTGTCAGCATGTTGGCCAGATATTTCACCGGAATACGCAGCGATTTCACGTCGGGCATTTCGCCATCTGTGCCGATTTTTCCAGCTTCGGCCGCGTTCTGGATTGGGGATAATGGCGGGATGTACCACACCATCGGCAGGGTCCGGTATTCTGGGTGCAGCGGGAACGCCACCTTCCAGTCCATCGCCATTTTCCAGATCGGGCTGACCTTGGCCGAATTGATCCAATCCTCTGGCACGCCATCTTTGCGCGCCTGTTCGATCACCGCTGGATCATTGGGGTCCAGGAACACATCCAATTGCGCGTCATACAGTTCCTGTTCGGATGGAACATTGGCCGCATCATGGATTTTGTCGGCGTCATACAGCATCACACCCAGATAGCGGATGCGGCCTACGCAGGTTTCTGAACAGACAGTTGGATTGCCAGATTCAATCCGAGGATAGCACAATGTGCATTTTTCGGATTTTCCGGATTCCCAGTTGTAATAGACCTTTTTATAGGGACAGCCGGACACACACATCCGCCAGCCACGGCATTTTTCCTGATCGATCAGAACAATGCCGTCTTCTTCGCGTTTATAGATCGCACCGGATGGGCAGGACGCCGCACAGGCCGGGTTCAGACAATGTTCGCACAGGCGCGGCAGATACATCATAAAGGTGTTTTCGTATTCACCGTAGATGTCTTTCTGGATCCCCTCAAAGTTATAATCCTGCGACCGTTTTTCGAATTCGCCCCCTAGGATTTCTTCCCAGTTGGGGCCCATTTCGATTTTCTGCATCCGTTCGCCGGTGATTTTTGACCGCGGGCGCGCCGTTGGGAACGCCTTGGTTTCGGGGGCGGATTTCAGGTGGTCATAGTCGAAATCAAACGGTTCATAATAATCGTCGATTTCGGGCAGGTCCGGGTTGCCAAAGATGTTGGACAGGATCCGCCATTTCGCCCCTTGCTTGGGCTGCAATTTACCCGCTTTGGTACGTTCCCAGCCGCCTTTCCAGCGGGCTTGGTTTTCCCAATCTTTGGGGTAACCAACGCCGGGTTTCGTTTCAACATTGTTGAACCAAGCGTATTCGACACCGTCGCGGCTGGTCCAAACGTTTTTACAGGTCACGGAACATGTGTGGCACCCGATACATTTATCAAGGTTCAACACCATGCCGATTTGTGCACGTACTTTCATGGTCTTACACCTCCTTCGCGGGGGCTTCATCATCGAGCCAGTCGACCTTTTTCATCTTACGAACCACAACAAATTCGTCCCGGTTGGACCCAACCGTGCCGTAATAGTTGAAGCCATAGCTCTGATGGGCGTAGCCGCCGATCATGTGGGTTGGTTTCAGCGTGGCCCGCGTGACGGAATTGTGGATCCCACCGCGATTACCGGTCTTTTCCGATCCCGGTGTGTTCACGATTTTTTCCTGCGCATGGTACATAAACACCGTCCCTTCGCGCATCCGCTGCGATACAACCGCCCGCGCCGTCAGCGCGCCGTTGACGTTGTAGGCTTCGATCCAATCGTTATCCTCGATGCCGGCCTTTTTGGCGTCCACTTCGGACAGCCAAACAACAGGACCACCCCGGTTCAGCGTCAGCATCAACAGGTTGTCCGAATAGGTCGAATGGATGCCCCATTTCTGGTGCGGCGTGATAAAGTTCAGCACAAGGCTGTCGCCCGTATCCTGCACGTCCTTGGTGATCGTTTTCAGATCGACCGGTGGACGGTAGGACACAAACCCTTCGCCAAATGCGCGCATCCACAGGTGATCCTGATACAGCTGTTGGCGACCGGTGAGTGTGCGCCATGGGATCAATTCGTGAACGTTGGTATAGCCCGCATTATAGCAAACCTCTTCGCTTTCGATGCCGGACCATGTGGGCGAACTGATGATTTTGCGCGGCTGAGCGGCAATATCACGGAACCGGATTTTCACGTGTTCCTGACCACGTGCCAAATGCGCATGTTCGCGCCCTGTGGCTTTGGTCAGCTCGTCCCAGGCTTTCACGGCCACTTCGCCGTTGGTTTCCGGGGCCAGCATCAGGATCACTTCGGTGGCGTCGATATCGGTGTCGATCTTGGCACAGCCTTTGGCCGGACCATCCAGAACCACACCGTTCAGATCACGCAGTTCCTGGACTTCGTGTTCTGTTTTCCATGCGATGCCTTTGCCGCCATTGCCGACCTTGTCCATCAATGGGCCCAGCGCGGTGAACCGATCATAGATCGCGGTGTAATCCCGCTGAACCGCCACATAGTTTGGTGCGGTTTTACCGGGGATCAGATCACATTCGCCTTTTTTCCAATCCTTGACCTGATCCTGCGCAATTTCGGCAGGGGTGTCATGCAGGATCGGCAGCGCGACGATGTCGGTTTCCTGTTCCAGATAACCGGGGGCGATTTCCTGGAATTTCTTGGCGATGGATTTGAAGATTTCCCAATCCGATTTGGATTCATAGGCCGGATCAACCGCCGCCTGAAGCGGGTGGATGAACGGATGCATATCGGATGTATTCAGGTCGTTCTTTTCGTACCATGACGCCGTTGGCAGCACGATATCGGAATAAACCGCTGTAGTGGACATCCGGAAATCAATGGTCACCAGCAGGTCGAGTTTGCCTTTGGGGGCCTCGTCATGCCAGACCGCCTCTTTCGGTTTCTGACCGCCATCTTCGCCTAAATCCTTGCCCATGACACCGTGATCGGTGCCCAGCAGGTGTTTGAGGAAATATTCGTGACCTTTACCAGATGACCCCAGCAGGTTGGACCGCCAGACAAACAGGTTGCGCGGCCAGTTTTCGGGGGCATCCGGATCTTCGCAGGACATTTCCAGATCGCCGGATTTCAGCTGTTCCGCCACATAGGCAGGGATTTCTTTCCCGGCGGCTTTCGCGGCTTTGGCAACTTCGATCGGGTTGGTTTTCAGCGCAGGTGCGGATGGCAACCAGCCCATGCGTTCGGCACGGATGTTATAGTCGATCAGGGAAATGTCCCAATCGCCCTCTGGCGCAGTTGGCGACAGAATTTCATCCGATGTCAGGGTTTCATAACGCCACTGATCTGTGTGCGCATACCATGCGGATGTGGAATTCATATGCCGGGGTGGACGCGCCCAATCCAGCGCGAATGCCAGCGGCTGCCACCCGGTTTGCGGGCGCAGTTTTTCTTGGCCCACATAGTGGCTCCAGCCACCGCCGGACTGACCGATACAACCGCACATCACCAACATGTTGATGATCCCGCGATAGTTCATATCCATGTGATACCAGTGGTTTAGACCAGCACCGAGGATGACCATGGACTTGCCTTTGGTCTTTTCAGCGTTCAGCGCAAATTCACGGGCAACGGCGACGATTTTGTCGGCATCCACACCGGTGATTTTTTCGGCCCATTTCGGACTATAGGGCACATCATCGCTGTAATCTTTGGCGATCCATTCGCCGCCCAAACCACGATCCAGACCATAGTTTGCGCAGAACAGATCAAACACGGTTGCGACTTTGGCTTCGCCGTCGGCCAGTTTGATGGTTTTGACCGGCATGTTGCGGGTCAGCACATCAGGGTGGTCACATTTCACAAAGTTTTCAGTGGCAACGCCGCCGAAATAGGGGAAATCAACGCCGACAACCTCATCATGATCCTCTGCTAGGATCAGGGACATTTTCAGGTTTGTGTCGGTGTTGTTGGCGCGTTCTTCTAGGTTCCATTCCTTGCTGCCATCCCAGCGGAACCCAACCGATCCGTTTGGCGCAACAAAGCTGTTGGAGTTTTCGTCCAGCGCGATGGTTTTCCATTCTGGATTGTCGTTTTCACCCAGTTTGCCATCAAAATCATCGGCCCGCAGGAACCGTCCGGGGACCATTTTGCCGTCTTTTTCTTCCAGCTTCACCAGCATTGGGAAGTCGGAATATTTGCGGCAATAATCCTCAAAATATTCGGCCTGACGATCCAGATGGAATTCGCGCAGGATCACATGACCAAAGGCCATGGCCAGCGCCGCATCGGTGCCCTGTTGGGGGGCCAGCCAGACGTCGCCGAATTTTGCGGCTTCGGAATAGTCGGGGCAGATAACAGCGGATTTGGTGCCGCGATAGCGCGCTTCGGTATAGAAATGCGCATCTGGCGTCCGGGTCTGCGGAACGTTGGATCCCCACAGCAGCAGATACCCGGCATTATACCAATCCGCAGATTCAGGCACGTCGGTCTGTTCACCCCATGTCATGGGCGATGCAGGTGGCAGATCGCAATACCAGTCATAGAACGACATACATGTGCCGCCCATCAGGCTCAGGTAGCGGGACCCAGCTGCATAAGACACCATCGACATCGCCGGAATGGGTGAGAACCCAAACACCCGGTCAGGACCGTATGTTTTGGCGGTATAGGCGTTGGCCGTGGCGATAATTTCGGTGGCTTCGTCCCATGTGGCGCGCACAAACCCGCCTTTGCCGCGGCTGGTCACATAATTGGCGCGCAGGATCGGATCGCCCTGCAATTTTGTCCACGCATCTGTGGGGGACATGGTTTTGCGCATGTCGCGCCAAACCTTCATCAGCTTGCCCCGGATCAACGGGTTTTTCACCCGGTTCGCGGAATACAAGTACCAGCTATAGCTGGCGCCACGGGCACAACCGCGGGGTTCGTGGTTTGGCAATCCAGCGCGGGTGCGCGGATAATCTGTTTGTTGGGTTTCCCAAGTCACGATGCCGGATTTGACGTAGATTTTCCAGCTACAGGACCCTGTGCAGTTCACACCATGTGTAGAGCGCACAATTTTGTCGTGCCGCCAGCGGTTGCGATAGGTATCTTCCCAATCGCGGTTTTCGCGGGTCACTTGCCCATGGCCATCCGAGAATGTCTCGATTTCCTTGGATTGCAAGAAGTTCAGTCTGTCGAGCAGGTGGCTCATGTCTCAGGCTCCTAGATAAGGCTGGCCTGCCCGGTGCTGACACCGGGCAGGTTGGCGTCAGTTTAAGGGTTCTTTACGTACGCATTCGGGCGCAGGTAGAACCAGTAGTTGATCGCGATGCAGACCGCATAGAAGATCGCAAAGCCATAAAGGGCGTATTCAGGATGTCCCGCTTTCAGCTGTTCGCCGAACACTTTGGGGATGATGAATGCACCGTAGGCCGCAACCGCAGCTGTCCAACCCAGCGCAGGACCGGCCTGCTCTTTGTTGAACACCATCGCGATGGTGCGGAAGGTCGACCCGTTGCCGATCCCTGTGGCTGCGAACAAGATCAGGAACAGACCCAAGAAGGGGTAGAAGAACTGTTCAGGAGTTGCGGATGAATAGGCCTGCTGGATGAAGTACGCCACGCCCAGAGCCGAGCCAACCATCACAACCGAGATGATTTGCGTCACTTTGGCACCGCCCATTTTGTCGGCCCACATGCCGCCAATAGGCCGGATCAACGCACCGATAAAGGGCCCCATCCAGGCAAACATCAACGCAGATGGGCCGTTGGGGTTGACCATGTCATGGGTCATCACACCGTCGACTTCGACGTGGCTAAACCCGAACACAACCTTGATGGTCAGCGCCAGAGCAGCCGAATACCCGATGAACGACCCAAAGGTCATTGTGTAGATCACGGTCATCGCCCAAGTGTGTTTGTTGCCAAAGATTTTGTACTGACGGCTGAGGTTTTGACCCACAGCGCCGGGGATCATTTTCAGGCCCAGAACGGTCAGGGTGATCACGATCGGCAGCACGATCCATTTGGAAATGCCCATGCCAGACGTTGGCAAACCGCCTTCGACGCTTGGCAGCAGCAACCACAGACCAAAGGCCGCAGTGACAAAACCAATTGCCAGCATACCGGTGATGATCGCAAAGGACCCGACCGGGCTTGGGATGTCAGGTGACACATGTTCGTCGCGGATGTTGTTCATGCCCATCCAGCCGATGATGGCCAGCGGCACAAGGAACACCAACCAGATCAGACCGGCGTTTTGGATATAGGTTTCTGTCCCGGCTGGGATTTTACCAATCAAGGTCCCGGATGTGTTGACCAAGGTGCGGCTTTCGCCCCCAAACAGGCCCATTGTCATGGCCAGTGGGATTAGAATTTGCATAGTGGTCACACCAAAGTTGCCCAGACCCGCATTCATCCCCAGCGCGTAGCCCTGGATTTTCTTGGGGTAAAAGAAACTGATGTTGGACATCGAAGACGAGAAGTTACCGCCACCGATACCAGACAGAAACGCAAGGATCTGGAAGTACCACAATGGGGTGTCAGGATCCTGCAATGCCATGCCCGCCCCAATGGCCGGGATCATCAGCAATGCGGTGGTGAACACAATCGTGTTTCGCCCGCCCGCGATCCGAATGAAAAACGTTGAAGGAATACGCAGCGTCGCCCCGGTCAGACCGGCAATCGCGCCCAGCGTAAACAGATCAGATTTGGCAAACCCAAAATCCAAATTCACCATTTGAACGGTGATGATGCCCCAGTACAGCCAAACAGCAAAGCCGCAAAGCAGGGACGGGATCGAAATCCACAAGTTACGGGTGGCGATGGCCTTCCCCGTTGAGGACCAGTAACTTTCGTCCTCTACATTCCAGTTTCTAAGGTCTTGTCCCACGTTCTATCTCCTTGGGTGGAGTTGAGGCGGGCCTGTTTGGCCCACCTATATTTTGGATTACATTTTGTCGGGGTGTTTGCTGCGGTACTCTTCGACGATCTCAACCGAATGGCGCAGCGCTGCGTTGGCTTCGTCTGCACGATATTGCAGGACTTCCATGTTCGCAGCTTCGAATAATGCCCGTTCTTCGGCCTCTTTTTCAGGCGAGAACCGGATAAACAGGGCCAAGAACGCAACCCCGGTCACAATCATACCGATCAGGAAGTAGGCATCATCCCAGCGGCTGTTGTAGGCTTCGGACTTCAGCAAGAAGCCCCCCAGAACCGCACCAGCGTTGCCGCCCGCGCCAACCACACCGGCAACCGCGCCAAGCGCTTTTTTGTTGACGAATGGAACCACCGAATAGGTCGCGCCTTCGGACATCTGGGTGCAGAGCGAAAAGAGGATCAATGTCGGAATGGCCAACAGCAGGATCGGCATCTGGCTGAACAGCATCAGTGCGATGCCTTCGGCCAGCAGCACGATAAACAGCCAGCTTGTCCGGCCTTTCAGGCCCCAAAGCGATGCAAAGTTATCGCCAAAGATGCCGCCCAATGTCCGGGCAAAGATGTTCATCAGACCAAACAGCGACGCGATCATTCCCGCGGTAACCGCAGCTTCGGCCAGTGGCTTGTCGTTGAAATAATCAAAGTAATCAACGAAGTAGAGCGCGATGGACCCGTTCACCAACAATTCAACCCCAAAGCAGGCGCCGTAGATGACAAACATCAGCCAAACACGATAATCGGCCATGGCCTGAAAATAGGCGCCGGTGACTTTCGCCTTTGAGGGCAACATGCCTTTGGCGCGCAGGTCTTTATAGTTTCCGTCGGGCGCATCTTGGGTCAGGAAATAATAGGCGATCCCGATACAAAATGTGATGGCCCCAACCAGCACCATAGATGCCCGCCATGCTTGGGCGTCGGTAAAGCTGAAACCAACGATAAAGCCAGTAAAGATCAGCGGCATCACAATCTGTGTCACACCACCACCCAGGTTCCCCCAGCCAGCGGATGTTGCGTTTGCGGTGCCAACCACGTTGGGCGCGAACATAACAGATGTGTGGTACTGCGTGATCACAAAGGACGCGCCGATCACACCAATGGCCAACCGGAACAACAGGAAGGATGTGAAATCATCGGCCAGACCGATCCCTGCCACCGGCAGCGACCCCAAAACCAACAACCACGTATAGGCGAGCCTTGGCCCGATCCGGTCACATAGCCAGCCGATAAACAGCCGCGCAAAAATGGTCACGGCAACAGATGCGATGATGGTCCAACCCACTTGGGATTTGGTCAGGCCCAATTCTTCGCGCACGATGATCATCATTGGCGCGATACCGAACCACGCAAAGAAACATGCAAAGAACGCAAACCACGTCATGTGGAAGGTACGGATCTGCACCATTCTCACATTGAAGAAGTTTGACCACAGAGAAGTGGCTTTATTTTGAAGCTCCATTGGGCCCCTCCATTACGATTGCGGGGGTTTCGCCGCCTTGTTTCCAAACGACACAACGGCAGATCGGGGGGCGCGCTCTTGATGCAGATCAACAAATGGCAAAAGGGTGTGTTAAATAATCGGACCCTTGATGAATGCGGGGTGCCCCGAAACAATTGTCTATGGTTGATCTTATGATGATCAATTCAGCACTTGACATTTATCAATCGAGCCACTTATCGTTCGAACAAAAGCCAAAGGAACCGACGTGCGCCCAGACGATATTCCAGCGATTCGTTCGCTCAATTTGTTCAAAGATATGTCTGAGGAATGCTTTCACACGCTGATCCGCGGCGCCTATGTTCAGACGTTTCCCGCGCAGGTGGAATTGATCACCGAAGGCGATCCATCTGACTTTTTGCACATCGTGGTGTCGGGCAATATCGAATTGCACGCCAATTGGAATGGACGCGAAACATCCATGGCCAATGTGCGGCCCATTTCCACGTTCATCTTGGCGGCCACGATTAAGGACGGTCCCTATTTGATGTCCGCGCGCACCGCTGAAAAATCGCGTGTGATCATGATCCCGTCGACAGATGTGCGCGCCATTTTTGAACAAGACAGCGAATTTGCCCGCGCTGTAGTGACCGAATTGGCGCAATGCTATCGGTCGCTGGTCAAAAACACCAAGAACCTCAAATTGCGCACATCGCTGGAACGGCTGGCCAATTACATCCTGCGCACGTCTAATTTTTCAGAAAATGCGCTGGAATTTAAGCTGTCACAGGAAAAACGGCGCTTGGCTTCTTTTTTGGGGATGACCCCGGAAAACCTATCGCGGTCGATCAAGGCGTTGCGGCCCTATGGCGTCGAAATTGACGGCAATCAGGTGACGATCACCAATATCGATGACCTGAAAACCATCGCCAAACCCAGCGTGTTTATCGACGACTTTTCATCGTAAATGCAGGTGAAATGCCCCAGCCATTGGCCGGGGCATCCATGTTTAAGGTGTCAGATCCAGCAACATAATGCCGCCCAATGCCAGCAATGCCAGGAACAAGGTTTCTGCAACGATCAGCGCAATTGCACCGCCGCCAACTTGAATGACATTGCGCAGGTCTGTCTTCATGCCGACAGCGGCAATCGCTGACAACAAGGCCCAGCTGGACGTTTTCGCCAACAAAGCGCCGACACTGGCCGGGATCAGGCCAAGCGAATTGATCCCCGCCATGAACAAAAACCCAAGCACAAAGAACGGCACGATCGGTGGCCGCTTTCCGTCGTCATCGGCGTCGCTATTGCGCCAGAACAGGGTGATGATCACCACCACAGGCGCCAACAAAGACACACGGATCAGTTTAACCAATGTCGAGGTTTCCCCAGCCGTGTCAGAGATAGAAAACCCAGCCCCGACCACTTGGGCCACATCATGGACAGTCGCCCCAATAAAGGCCCCAGCCGTCGTGTCATCAAACCCTAACGCGTTGGTCAGGATCGGATAAAGGATCATCGCCATTGTCGACAAAACCGTCACGCCCAACACTGTGAACAGCAAGTTGCGTTCGGATTTTTCATCCTTAGGCAACACAGCCGCAATGGCCATTGCCGCCGATGCACCACAGATCGCGACCGAACCGGCCGTCAAAATGGCAAACCTAGGCCCCTGCCCAATGAACCGCGCCAAAACGACCCCAAACAGGATCGTCGCAGCCACGCCGACCAGCAGCAATGCAATCATGCCCCAGCCCAGCGAAATCAACAACTCGACCGAAATCCGGGCCCCCAAAATGGCAACCCCGAACCGCAACACCGTGCGCCCCGTAAAGGCAATCCCGTCGGCTGTTGGCCCCGGCTCACTCAGGAAATTCAGTGCAATCCCAAACAGCAACGCCATCAACATGGCCGGCGCACCGTAATGCTCGGCCACAAATTGCGCTGCCAATGCGACCAGCACTGACACCAGAATGCCGGGAAACAGTTCCTTGGCACGCCCGGCAAAATCATTGCCGGACATGGTCAGTTTCGATTGCAATGACATATTGCCTTACACCTGTTCTTTTTGCATGTCGTCTGGGTTAATCCCTGCGACTTGGACGGGTTTTTTCATTGCGTCGCGGCGGAATGG
>CANLNM010000005.1 GCA_947492475.1 uncultured Paracoccaceae bacterium | reverse complement strand
TCGCCCGAGACGTAACTGGAGCCGTTGTCGCTGAGCAGGCGTAGCTTGTGAACGACATGAACTTGATCGCAGCTAGAATGAGCCCTGATCGTGGCCTTCAAGAGTTGGGTAAGAAAAAGGATGTTGCCAGGGATCATGAGTAACATCCCGATAAATAGAAATGATCGCTTCGATGTCCCCTCGATCATTTAGCCTACAATAGGCATTCCGCTCATCCATGAAGTACAGTCCAAGCGCATGCACAAGCTTCTGGCTGATTTCTATCGTAGGCTCGTAGTCCTTGACGCCTTCAAACGAGCGTACAAACACCAGCTTTTCGCTGCCAACAAGTGATTGGCAGCCCGGGTGGTCCAATGGTGGTTGCAGATAAACGCGATGCCCTTCACCGCCACCATAAGCTCGCTGAATGATCCAAGAGTCATCTGGCATGATGTAAGCCCGATCGAGGTCAGCATGGTCGGGTGGGTCTAGCAGCTCATTGGGCGTCAATACCGAATGAATTAGCATATGCGGACCGGATGCGTAGATCACGATCTCGTCGGCTTTCAGATTATCCTTGAGAATTTCAACGCTCTGGTCAGCGTTTTCTAGCCATTCGCCGCGATTTTCGTCTGGGATTCTTGCGATTGGTAAAAGCTTGTACCAAGGTACCTTTGGGCATCCAGATCCTCACTATAGGGTTAATCGCAACTTTGAGGCCCGTACATGGCATGCAATAGCATCAAGGCCTCTCAGGTTTACTCCGCTGTCTATCAAGTTCAACGTCGACCTTTTATTTGCTGCCGAAGCCCGCGGGCTGTTGCAGCGAACTTCCGCTTCCCCCCAAACAATGGAGCACGCAAAAATTTGCTATGAAAGTTGCAGGTTTGACGCCGAGAAATGGCAACTCGGCGTCAATAAATGTCACCTTATGTGTCGTTCCACACACACCACAAATTGCCCACACCGGCCTAGCCGCATTTAGAATGGCCGCAATCGGCGCAGGTCATGCAGCCTTCGACCATTCTTAGGGAATAGGATCCACAAGATGGGCAGGATTTGCCGCGTGGGGCGCTTAGGTTGACCACTTCGGCCTGTGGGTCGGATTTCAGGGCCTGACCTTCGCCAGCCAAGAACCCAATTGCGATCAGGTGTTGTTCGATCACGCCGCCAATGGCCGCCAAAATGGATGGCACATATTTGCCTTTGACCCAAGCACCGCCGCGCGGATCAAACACCGCCTTCAGCTCTTCGACCACAAAGGACACATCCCCGCCGCGACGGAACACAGCGCTGATCATCCGGGTCAGGGCGACGGTCCAGGCGAAATGCTCCATGTTTTTGGAATTGATAAAGATTTCAAACGGACGGCGCTGACCGGCAATCGTGAAGTCGTTCACGGTGATATAAAGCGCATGTTCGCTGTCAGGCCATTTGACTTTGTAGGTCGCGCCTTCCAATTCGGTGGGGCGGTCAAACGGTTCGGACATATAGACAACTTCGGCCCCGGTTTCATCGGATTGAAGCGCCTCTGGATGTTCCGCAGGGTTGGCCGTTTCGGATGTTTCAGAGACGGACAAAACCGATCCTGTGACATCGTTCGGGCGATAGGTTGTGCAGCCTTTGCAGCCCGTGTCCCAGGCTTCCATGTAGACTTCTTTGAAGCTTTCAAAGCTGATGTCTTCTGGGCAGTTGATGGTTTTGGAAATCGAGCTATCGACCCATTTTTGTGCGGCGGCCTGCATTTTCACATGGTCCAGCGGCGGCAATGTCTGGGCGTTGACGAAATAGTCGGGCAGGGGGGTATCCCCATGTTTTTCGCGCCACATTTGCACGGCGTAATCGACCACTTCTTCTTCGGTGCGCGATCCGTCCTTTTGCAGGACTTTGCGGGTATAGGCATAGGCAAACACGGGCTCGATTCCCGAGGAAACGTTGCCCGCGTAAAGGCTGATTGTGCCGGTTGGCGCGACGGATGTCAGCAATGCGTTGCGGATGCCGTGGGTGCGGATGGCGTCGCGCACATCGTCGTCCATCTGCATCATAGCACCAGATGCCAGATATTGTTCAGCGTCAAAGAGTGGGAACGCGCCTTTGTCTTTGGCCAGCTCAACCGAGGCCAGATAGGCGGCGCGGGCGATCTGTTTCATCCAGGCTTCGCATTGGGCGGCGGCTTCGTCTGATCCATAGCGCAGGCCAACCATCAGCAATGCGTCGGCCAGACCCGTCACACCCAAGCCAATGCGGCGCTTGGCTTCGGCTTCGCGCGCTTGTGCTTCGAGGGGGAATTTGGACACGTCCACAACATTGTCCATCATGCGCACGGCCGTTGCGACCAGATCGTCCAGCGCGTCCACATCCATGGCTGCATCGGGGCCAAACGGGTCGCTGATCATCCGGGCCAAGTTGACCGAGCCCAGCAAACAGGCGCCATAGGGTGGCAGTGGCTGTTCGCCGCAAGGATTGGTCGCGGCGATGGATTCGCAATAGGCCAGATTGTTCATGTTGTTGATGCGATCGATGAAAATCACGCCGGGTTCGGCGAATTCATAGGTCGATTGCATGATCTGATCCCACAGGGCCCGGGCATCGACGGTTTTGTATACCTTGCCGTCAAACACCAATTCCCATGGGCCGTCGGCTTTGACAGCCTCCATGAAAGCATCGGTGATCAGCACGGACATGTTGAACATGCGCAAACGCGCCGGGTCGGACTTGGCGGTGATAAAGTCCTGCACATCAGGGTGGTCACAGCGCATGGTGGCCATCATCGCGCCACGGCGGGACCCGGCGGACATGATCGTGCGGCACATGGCGTCCCAGACATCCATAAAGGACAGCGGACCGGACGCATCGGCGGCCACACCTTTGACAATCGCGCCTTTGGGACGGATGGGGCTGAAATCATAGCCAATGCCACCGCCCTGCTGCATGGTCAGCGCGGCCTCTTTGAGCATGTCAAAAATGCCGGCCATGCTGTCAGGAACGGTGCCCATCACAAAACAGTTGAACAGCGTCACAGACCGGTCTGTGCCCGCACCAGCGGTGATGCGGCCGGCGGGCAGATATTTGAAATCTTCTAGGGCGTGATAAAACTTGTCTTCCCACTGATCGGGGTTGGCTTCGCTTGCGGCCAATGACCGGGCGATCCGGCGCCAGCTGTCTTCGACGGTGCCATCAATGGCAGTGCCATCGGCCTCTTTGAGGCGGTATTTCATATCCCAAATTTGTTCGGCAATTGGCGCAGCAAAGCGGGTCATGGCAGCGGTCCCGTATCTAGTGTTATTGTTTTGTTAGCATCCGGCCATGGTGGCTGGAAGAATCGGTTTTAGATCGATACCCTACCGTATCTAGGGGGTCCATATGGATAAAAGCATACATCTGGTAAAACTTTCGGTCGGAACCGACAGTGTAGAAGGTCTGGCAGCATGGCAAGCGACCGGTGTGTCGGCTGGCCCGGACGGATTGCCGAGACATGTAACCCGGATGTGGCCCAAAAGAGAACAGGAGATTTTGGCCGGCGGGTCGATTTTTTGGGTTATCAAAGGCCAGATTTTGTGCCGTCAACGGGTGGTGCGGCTGGACGAAGTCATCGGCGAAGACGGGATACGGCGCTGCGCAATTGTCCTGGACCCAGACCTGATCCGTGTGGCGCCAACCCTGAAACGCCCGTTCCAAGGCTGGCGGTATTTGCAGTTCGCAGACGCGCCCGTGGACCTGACGGAAACCCGCCCCAACGAAGACGTTTTGCCCCCCGAATTATCCGCCATGCTGGCCGAAATCGGGGTGCGTTAGTTTTAAATATCCAAACGTTTTTCCAGCTCACGCAGGATGTCTTTGTTGCCATTGCCCCAGACGGCGTTTGCCGATTTGAACAATGTGGCCTGACTGGCATGGACCAATGAATCGCTCAGGATTTTTAGGCCATTGGCGCGCAGGGTTTCCCCCGTGGATGTGATGTCTGCGATCGCTTCAGCGGTTTCGTTTTTCACTGTGCCTTCTGTGGCGCCCTGACTGTCGACCAATTGGTAATCGGCCACGCCGTTTTCGCGCAAAAAGTCCCGCACCAGTCGGTGGTATTTCGTCGCGATGCGCAAACGGAACCCATGTTTGTTGCGAAACGCAGCCGCAACCGCGTCCAGATCATCCAAGGTTTCCACATCAATCCACGTATTTGGCACGGCGATGATCAAATCTGCCCCACCAAAGCCCATTTTGGCCAGCTCGCGCACCTGTTGTTCCCAATTGGCCAGCTTTTCGCGGACCAAATCGGACCCGGTGACACCTAGATGGATGCGGCCCGCGGACAATTCACGTGGAATTTCACCCGCTGATAGCAGAACCAGTTCGATGCCATCGATCCCATCAACTGCGCCGGTATATTCCCGTTCTGACCCGGTTTTGCGCAGGGTGATGCCCCGCGCTGCAAACCAGTCAAAGGTTTTGTCCATCAGCCGGCCTTTGGACGGCACACCTAGTTTGATGCTCATGATGTGCTCTCCAACTCGACCAGCAATTCAGGGCGAATAACCCCGCCAACCGCCGGAATTTCGCGTCCTTTGCCCAGGAATCTGGTTAATGCATCATAGCGCCCGCCTGTGGCGACCGGGGGTAAATCCGGGCGGCCGGGGGCGTAGAACCCGAACACAAACCCATCGTAATATTCCATGGATGTGCGGCCATAGGACCCTTCGAATATTAGGTTTTCGACATCCACACCTAGGGCGGCCATGGCATCACTGCGCGCCGAAATACGATCAACCGCCGCGCTGATGCTGGGCAGGTCGACCGAAATATCACGCAAAGCGATCAGAATGTTGGGCACCGTTTCCCTCAGATCCAGCAGGGCATCCAGCAAGTCGATCTGTTCGCCGGAAATCGGTTTGGCGGCGGCGTCTTCGCGCAACGCTTGGATGCGGGTTGCGATTTCATCCTCGCGGCGCAGCCCCGCGACAGGGCCCATATTGGCCAGCGGATCAGGGTTTTCCAGCAGCGCGGCCCGGCCTGTGGGGGCGGGTGTGCGACCGCCGAACCGATCCAACAAGGCGCGAAACCGACGTGGGCGCCATAGATGACGCAGCAGCGCGGATTTGCGGGCATCGGTGGTGTCCAACCCCTGAACGGCGGCGGTCAGAATGCCGATATCACCGGTCGAAACCCGCAGGTTCAACGGTGACAGTTCCTTGGAAAACAAGGCGAATACCTCTGCATCGGCAGCGGCAGGGTTTGACCCGTCAAACACCTCATAGCCGACTTGCAGATATTCAATCGGGCGGCTTTCCAGCATTTCCTGTTTGCGGAACACTTCGCCGGAATAGGTGTAGCGCGCCGGTTCTGCCTGATCGCGCATATGCATCTGAACGACGGGCACAGTGAAATCGGGCCGCATCATCATTTCGCCGCGCAGCGGGTCTGATGTCACATAGGCGCGCGCGCGGATGTCTTCACCGTATAGGTCCAGCAATGTGTCCGCAGGCAGCAACATATCCGCATCAACTGGGACCGCGCCCTGCGATTGAAATGTCTCCATCAAACGCGCGGCGCGCCCGCGTGCCATGGATCGAGAGGAGGAACCGATCATTTATCCGCGTCCTGACTGGCCAGAATTTCCCGCACTTTCGCCACCAATTCCCCACGTGGGATTTCGTATTGGCTGGGGCGTTCTTTCCATTCTTCCAACGTGGCGTTTTGGGCAATTTTCGCACCCAAGATCAAATCCTTGATCTGAACCACGCCGTTGGATTTTTCGTCGCCACCTTCGATTACAGCGATGGGCGAATGGCGTTTGTCGGCGTATTTCAACTGGTTGCCAAAGTTTTTGGGATTGCCTAGATAGACCTCGGCGCGGATGCCGGCATTGCGCAATTCGGCCACCATCGTTTGGTAATCCGCCATGCGGTCGCGATCCATGACCGTCACCACAACCGGGCCGTTTGCCACGCTGCCGATACGACCTTTTTCGCGCAAAGCCGCCAACAGGCGATCAACGCCAATTGATACGCCAGTTGCGGGCACTTCTTGGCCGGTGAACCGTTTGACCAGATCGTCATAACGTCCGCCGCCTGATACCGATCCGAATTGACGCGGACGCCCCTTTTCATCAAGGATTTCAAAGGTGAGCTCGGCCTCAAAAACCGGCCCGGTGTAATATCCCAGCCCACGCACAATCGACGGATCGATCAGGATTTGATCCGGGCCGTAATTCTGGGCATCCAGCAGGGCGGCGATGTTTTCAAGTTCATCTACACCCTTGGCACCCGTGTCGGACCCACCAATGGCGTCGCGCAAATTGGCCAGCGTTTTGGCGGTGTCATCGGCGCGTGACGTCAGAAACGCCAGCACAGGTTCGGCTTGATCGTCGCTCAGCCCTACGCCGTCAATAAAGGCACCGGACCCGTCCAGACGTCCTTTGGTCAGCAATTGACGCACGCCATCAACGCCGACTTTGTCGAACTTATCGATGGTGCGCAAAACGGCGTCGCGTTTGGCGTCTTCGCCCAGCCCCATGGTTTCCAAAATGCCGTTCAGCACTTTGCGGTTATTGACCCGCACCAAATAGTCACCACGTGGGATGCCGACGGTTTCCAGGGTGTCCGACAGCATAGCGCAGATTTCTGCATCCGCAGCCACCGATGCCGTGCCAACCGTGTCCGCATCGCATTGATAAAATTGGCGATACCGCCCCGGTCCCGGCTTTTCGTTGCGCCAAACAGGACCCATCGCGTAGCGGCGATAGGGGGTGGGCAAATCATTGCGGTGTTGGGCATAGACCCGCGCCAGCGGAGCCGTCAGATCATAGCGCAGCGCGACCCAATCGGTTTCGTCCTCTTGCCAGGCGAAAACGCCTTCGTTGGGGCGATCCACATCGGGCAGAAATTTCCCCAGCGCTTCGACGGTTTCCACAGCCGAGCTTTCTAGCGCGTCAAACCCATAGCGATGATAGACCCCGGCGATCTGATGCAGCATTTCGGTGCGTTCTGTCACGTCATTGCCGAAATAGTCGCGGAATCCCTTGGGCGTCACTGCCTTAGGGCGGGGGGCTTTTTTCACTTTGGCCATGGTCAATCCAGTCTGGCTTGGTTTCGGCCAAGGCTTTAGCGTGCAGGGCCGTTGGGGGCAACCTTGCGTGACCGGATCGCGGGCGTTGAATGTGATTTGTTTGGGGGTTTGGTCGAACAAAGGCGACATTGGCCGCCTTTGTCAGGTCGTCATGCGGATCGGTTAAACGGACACGCAGACATATTTCATTTCCAGGTAATCTTCGATGCCGTGATGGCTGCCTTCGCGGCCAAGGCCGGATTGTTTGACGCCGCCAAACGGGGCGACCTCGGTGGAAATGATGCCCGTGTTGACGCCAACGATGCCGTATTCCAACGCTTCGGACACTTTGATCACGCGGGCCATGTCTTTGGCGTAGAAATAGGATGCCAGACCAAAAATCGTGTCATTGGCTTGGGCGATCACGTCGTCTTCGTCCTCAAACTTGAACAGCGGGGCAAACGGGCCAAAGGTTTCATCCGTGGCCACGATCATGTCTTTGGTCGCGCCGGTGACGATGGTGGGTTCAAAGAACATCCCGCCCAGCCCATGCGCTGCACCGCCAGTTAACACGGTGGCCCCTTTGGATACGGCGTCATCCAGATGTTCCTGCACTTTGGTCACCGCAGCCGGGGCAATCAGCGGGCCCAATTCGGTGCCGTATGACAGGCCGTCGCCTACTTTCAACGCCTCAACTGCGATCTTTAGTTTTTCGGCGAATGCATCATAAACACCGGCCTGCACATAGATGCGATTGGCGCAGACACATGTCTGGCCGTTATTGCGGAATTTACAGGCGATGGCCCCAATCACGGCGTCATCCAGATCGGCGTCATCAAACACAATAAACGGCGCGTTGCCGCCCAGTTCCATGGAACATTTTTTGACCTGATCGGCCGCTTGACGCAACAAGATGCGCCCCACACGGGTGGACCCGGTAAAGGTCAGTTTTTTGACCGTATCGTTTTCGCAGAACTCTTTGCCGATTTCGGAATCAGCAGAGGATGTCACGACAGAAAACAGCCCAGCCGGGATGCCGGCCTGTTCGCCCAACTTGGCCGCAGCCAGCGCGGATAGCGGGGTTTGCGTGGCCGGGCGCACCACAAAACCACAGCCTGCGGCCAGTGCGGGGGCCACTTTGCGGGTGATCATCGCCAGCGGGAAATTCCAAGGCGTGATGCCAGCAGCAACCCCAATCGGCTGTTTGATCACGGTGATGCGTTTGTCGGGCATGTGGCCGGGAATGGTTTCGCCGTAGACGCGTTTTGCCTCTTCTGCGAACCATTCGATGAAACTGGCGCCATAGCCCACTTCGCCGCGCGCTTCGGCCAGGGGTTTGCCCTGTTCAGAGGTCATGATGATCGCCAGGTCTTCTTGGTTGGCCATGATCAGTTCGTACCATTTGCGCAGGATATTGGCGCGGGCCTTGGCGGTCAGGGCGGCCCAATCGCGACGGGCGACATCGGAGGCGGCAATTGCGTCAGCGGCTTCGGCGCGGGACAAATCGGGCACTTTTGCGATGACATCGCCACGCGCCGGGTTGGTCACGTCGATTGTTGCGCCGCTGGCGGCATCCACCCATTTGCCTGCGATATAGGCTTTGTCACAGACCAAAGTCGGGTCAGACAAAAGGGACTTTAGGTTGGTCTGGGAATCAAGCATGGGGTTCTCCGATATTTTGATCAAATTATAGGACCTGCGTTGCGCTGGTAAAGTGGGATTTGGTGGTTAGGGCATGTGTTTCTGCCGCCAAGTTGGCATTGGATCATCTGATGCGGGGCTGGCGTGGAAAATGGCGCGTGCAATCGCGCGGGCCAGACAGGTCGCGGCCCCATGTCCCAACATCAATGTATCGGCGATTGGGTCCTGTAGCGGCCGGGCTCCGGAACTGGCGGCAAAAATCAGGTCCCCATCCAACGGCGTATGGCTGGGCACCAAGGCGCGCGCCATGCCGTCATGAGCCGCAACCGCCAACCGGGTGCATTGCGCTTGGCTTAGGTCGGCATCGGTTGCAACGATTGCGATGGTGGTGTTTTGGGGCGCGTCTAATTTGGTCGCAGGCGCCCCGGTTGGAAAATCACCGGGCCAGCCTTGATCGCCAAATTCGCCGTTCTGTTCAAACGGGGCGGCCCAAAAATGTGGACCCTCATCAATTGTTGCTGATCCCAACGCATTAACGGCCACCACGGCGCCCACCATGTATTCGCCAATCTTTGCAGATGCAGACCCAAGCCCCCCTTTGAGCACCGCAGTTGTCGCACCGCACCCCGCGCCCACGCTGCCAAGGTCAAAGTCCCGGGACACATCGTCTAACGCATTTTGTCCTAGGGTTTTGTAGGGGTTTTGGCCCCAGTTTTTGTCGCCGCCATTGATCAGATCGAACAAAATGGCCGAGGGCACAATGGGCACACGGTGATCCCCAACGGCAAAACCACGCCCCCGCGCTGCTAGTGCATCCGCCACCCCAGACGCCGCATCCAATCCAAAAGCCGACCCGCCCGACAAAACCAGCGCATCCACCTGTTGCACGGTTTTATCAGGGGCCAGTAAATCAGTTTCACGGGTTCCGGGTGCGCCGCCCATCACATGAATCCCCGCGGTAAACGGCGCATCTGAGGTGAAAACGGTCACCCCGGATTTGATGCTTTCGTCACTGGCATTGCCAATCACAAACCCGTCCACATCCGTGATCAAATTGCGGGGGCCCGGGATCATTTGCGTTTCCGGATCAACCATGCGGCCGCATATGCGACGCGATCCGTATAGCCCAAACGATACGGCAATCCGCCAAAGGCGTCTTCGTAGATCAGGATCAACGTGTTGCCCATTGCGCTTGCATCCACATTTGTTTCGACTTTGCCGTCGCGATCCAGCCATTGCAGCACGGATTTGATATCAGCGTCGCGGTTTATTTCTACGAATGTGGGATCGATAAAGGCATCAGGCATGTCCCGCGTCAGTGGGGCGGGATTGTTTTCCTGTCCGGTGCCGTGACAATAGGCCAGCGCGTCATTTTCGCTGTCAAAATCCCCCCAAAACACATGGACACGCGCATATCCGTTCGGGATGGGGTGCAATTCAGGCAATGCGGGTTGGGAAAACATTGCCGAATCCGGGTCTGCCCGGGATCCGGTCAATCGAAAGGCCAGTGATTTTAAGATGCTCAACATGTGTGATCTTTAACAGAACCCATCACGGCCGGGAACGCAGAAAATGGGGGGGCCACCTCGCAAAAAATTTGCGCTTGGGATGCGCCATGGTATCAATAATGAAACCATTAAGGATGCTGTGCCCGTGCTCTTTTCATCTTCGCTTCGAGTTGTGATGTTCGCTGGTTTGTTGGCCGGACTAAACGCCTGTGCCACGTTGGACAGCGATGATGCCCCCCAAAATGGTGACAGCCCTGCGGAATATGGCTTGATCGAGGATGGCGGTTATACAATTCCCGCCGTACCTGCGCAGTTTTTACAGGGTGTGAACCGCCGCGCCTTGGTCGACTATCCCGGTGATCTGGGTCCCGGTGTGATTGAAATCGACCCTCATGCCAAGTTTTTGTATTTGATTCAGGATGATGGCATGGCGATGCGCTATCCAATTGCGGTGGGTCGTGCGGGACGGGGATTGCGGTTTCCGACGGTGATCCGGATCAAACGCGAATGGCCGTCCTGGACCCCGACCGCCAATATGTTGCGCACTCAGCCCGAACAATACGGGGATTTCGCCGCCGGCATTCCGGGCGGACCTGTTAGCCCGCTGGGCGCGCGGGCGCTCTATCTGTTTAGCGGTTCGCGCGACACCCATTTCCGCATCCACGGCACCAATGATCTGCGGGTGATTGGAAATTCCGGATCGGCGGGCTGTATCCGGCTGTTTAATCAGGACGTGATTGATTTGTATGATCGGGTGGAAAACGGCACCCGCGTGGTGATCCGCAGCTACGAAGACAGCGTGCGCATTGAGGGCGAAGAACTGGCCAATCGGGGCGAAGAATTACCGCCATTGGATGTGGATAGCGACGTGATCTTCGCCGCGATCGAGGCGCAATTGGCATCGGAAGAAACCACCGAAAGCGCGGCGGATTCTGACGATGAGGCCGAGGGTTAAATCCGAAACTCCTGATAGCCCCATATAATCATAATCAGGCTATAGGCGGAAAAATACATCAGGCAAAATAATCCCACGCGAATGATGTGGCGGTTTTTGGTGTGCCTGATGATCATCGCGCAAATCGGGAACCAAAACGACATCGCGATGATGTAAACGCCTGAAAACCCAAAAAACAAAGCAGGTTCGGAGACAATAAAAAAGCTAAAGCCCCCTAAAATCCAGGGGATCCAACTGAGCACTGCAAAGGGTGTTACAAAGGCCATGATGAACGGGGCAATGATGCGCGCACGTGTGATCTGAAACACTTCGCGCGGAACATCCATGCGGGTCAGTTGGATCAGCCAAACCAAAGTTGCCAATCCAGCGGCCAAAGTCGCGCTGAACCCCAAGGCCACAGGCGTCCAAAGGACAGCGCGGTGTTCCAGCATGGGGCGAATCCCAAAATGATGGAAAGCCAAAATCACCAGTGTAAGGGCGGCCCAAATAAGGGCTGAGGGGCGGGTATGTTTGTGAACGCCGTTCATAGTGTTTCAATGCCATACTTGTGTCACGATGCGAAAGTAAGGAAACCCCTACCGATTGGCGCGGCTTTACACGATTTCCGACTACTCTGGGCGTGAAATTCGCGGTAAACGTACCTATATACACGACAAGTGATTGAGACAGGGGACATCTAAATGAGTGATTTCGAAAGCCAAATTCGTGACAGCCAAGCGCAAGTTCAGCAGGCACAGTCCAAAATCCAAGACCTGACCAGCCGGATTGAAACCGCGCGCGAAAAGATGAAATCAGGCACGGACATTTCGGTCGATATCGAAAACGCCACGCTTGAGGATGTGCATTCCCATACCGAAGCGATGAACGCCAATATCGCAGAGCTGATTATGGGGCTGGATGACGTCACGGCCGGGTTCCAGCAGGATTTCAACGAAATGCGTACCAAAACCGGCTGGGAAAGTCTGGTTGGGTTTTTCTCAAAAGGTAAATCCGAAAGCATGCGTCAGGAACGGATGCGCACGGCGTCTGTGGATGACAAATTGCAGGACTTGATTTCCAAGTCTGACGTGATCACCAAATTGCTCGAAGGGCAATTGGCGGTGCTGAACGAACAGAAAGAAAAGGTCGACGCGAACCTTCAGACCACATTGGCTGAACGCGAAACCGTTGTCGCCGAATTAGAAAGCCTGCAGTCTGAAATTCAGGGCATGGACCCCAAAATTATCACGCTGGAAAACAAAATTTCGGTGGAACAGGACGCGGCGATCCGCACCCAGCTGGAAACTGAACTGGCGCAATTGAACAGTGAATATAACGAACTGGTCAAAACCGAGCAGGTTAAGATCGCCAATTCGCAAACATTGGAACGCTATATCGAAAAGGGTAAAACCTGGGTCGATAGCCTTCAGAACCAAGCGGCGACGCAGATGGTGCTGATCAACAAGCTGGAAACAGACACCAAACAGCGTGTGGTTCTGTACGACGCCCTGACCAAATCGTTGAAAACCGCGCAGCAACAGGACGTTGCCCACCGGATCAACGAAATTGGCGTAAAAACCGACCAAGAGGCCCAGACCGCCATGGCCGCCATCGGGTCTGCAACCAATTCCCGGATGGCCGACATGTTAGAAGCCCACGAAGACCACATGGTGTTCGCGCGTGATGTTCTGGAACAGAAAGCCAAAGCCGATGAGCGGTTTATGCGTCGGTTTTCCAAGATCGTAGAGAAGCACGACAGCAACCAGTATGGCGGCTAAGTGGGGCGGAATTGGTGACATAAACAAATCGTTTGTGTTCTGGCCAAATAACTGGTCCAGCTTGTTTGCTAACGCCCTGTTGGGTGTAGGTCTCGTCGTTGGTATATTGAAATGGTGGCCAGAACACATGGCTATCGCGATGGTGGCGTTAGCTGGATTTCCCTACAGTTTCTTACGCAGCGTGCGAAGAATAAGGGCGAAACAAGAAGCATCGCCAACGGCAGATAACAGCACCTATCCAAAGGATGAAAATGTCTGACACCCCAAACGATCATCACAAACTCGAAGATACCCGTGTCACGCGGCGCTATTTTTCGAAGTTTGATAAGATCACAAATCACATGAACCGCGTCGCCGCCACGATGGAGGCAGAGGGGCGGATGTCTCGGCAAGATCTAGAAATCTTGGGCCGGTACATGGTGGGGTTGTCCCTGACGTTTCGCGCATTGGCGCATAAATACCATTTCGCCGGGCGGTATACCCATGCCGGGCATCTGGAATTTGACCGCAAAGAATCCGGGTTTCCGGTGTTTTCCGAACTGATGACCATGTCCAATGATGCGCTTCAGGCGGAACGGCATCTGCGGGGCATGCCGTCGGTGGATCATCTAAAGGATGAAATGATCCGCACCATTGTTGGGGATCAGGACATTCCAACCAAGCTACAATATGCGTTGTCACAGCGGCTTTATTACGAAGAGCTGCAAAAAGGCGCGTTGTTCTGGGCGCGCAATGATCCGATCGCCATCTGGCAGGGCAACAGCGGACATTCGGGCGCGACCCGGAAATTTCTGATTCACTGGGCGGTCTATGACAGCCAGATCAACCTGCCGCAGATTTACCTGATGGAGGTCGAAGATACCGGTCGCACAGGCCTGCCCAAAGATGAACGCCGCTGGCCAGAAGCGCAGGCCCATCTGATGGCGCAATCCGTGGCCGGGCTGAAATTGCTGACCATCGCCAAAGGGTTCGACGAAGATTTTGACGATCTGCACCCCAAACGCCTGCGTCGGTTCCATGTGGGGCCGATGTATTCGCATTCGTTCACCCGGCAGGACGGGCCATTGCGCAATGTCCTGCAAAGGGCCAAAGCCCCTGTGGGCGAAGACTGGGCCATGGTCTGGACCGAAGAAGAGCTGATTTCGGATCGTGCAGAACACGTCAAATCCGGCTGGTTTGGCACTGTGCAGCGCGAAATCTATGCGCTTGACCCGTTCGCTGGCCAAGGCGGAGAAAGTGGCGCCACCCGCCTGGAGCGATCGATCATTTTGCCCGAACGCCCATTCCAAGCACTGGCCGAAGAAAACCCACCCGGATTTCAGGACGTGCGAAAATTTGTCGTCAGCCCCGCAGGACGTGTGCTGAGCTACCGCTAAGTGATTAAGAACCAGAGAGAATTTCATGACCCAATCTGCTGATCAAATGGAACTTCGCGAGGATGACATCCGCAAACATTACGATGCGGCCCTATCTATGTTGTCCGGGTTTGACCATGCGCCCCGAATTGCCAAAAGCAACGAAGCCGCTGCGCCGGAACGGTCATCGGGCATCGGGACCCGGCGCGCGTTTCGATCAACCACACCGGGGCTGGTGACACGGCGCACCGCGCGGTCCGAAGGCGTGCAAATATTGACCCGCATCGAAGAAGCCGACGAAGGCGACGGGCTGATTTCACCGCTTCAGGCAGCGATGCAAAATGCGTTGCGCCGGTCACTGGCCATCGCACTGGCGCTGGGCGAACAATACAGCGAACGCACCGGATTGAGCGACCTGAAACGCAACAATTTGCAAGGCGCCATGCCCGCTGGCAAGAAATCTGAGTTCACCGAACTCTTAACTGCCGAGGCGTTGGCGGTGCTCTATACATTTGCGTCCTCGCTGGCGTTTCATCTGGCCGATCACACCCCCGAGGACACAATCGAAGTCGGCGATGTCGAAGAAATCCTGACCGAAAATGCGCAGCTGGCCCTGCATGGTATTCTCTGGGAAATGGACCAAGATATTGAGGCCCACGGAAATACCGAAACCCGCACTTTGGCGACGTTGCTGGCCTTTGCGGAACAGGTCATGGACAAAGTCGCCGCGCGCGCCAGCACAACCGGCCGGTTAGAGCCGTTTACAAATGCAAGCTGGCGGGTCGAGGATAAAGGATTTGTAATCCAAGGGTTTACGCCCGCACGTGCGGCAAAATCCAGCAGCCTGACGATGACCTTTAAGAAACCCAATGAGGTCGTCGGCAACCATATCGCCAAATATCAGGCCCTGCGTTTGTCGAAAATGCTGATGGCCTATGACTTTGATCGCAAGCTGAACCCGTTTGCGGAACTGGGCGGTTTCATCTTTACGTTTATGGGGGATGGCAAACCGGGCACCGGGAAAACCACCCTCATTCAGATGATGGCCGGGCTGATCAATGATTATTGCGGCGTGGCGGGATATGCGTTTCGCTATCAGAACCTGAGCACCGATAATATTGACAGCTATCAGGGGAAATCCGGCCAAAACGCCAAGGCATTTATTAACAATATCATCGATCCCAATGCGATTGGCTTTGGCACAATTGACGACATCGACCAACTGGCCGGGAAACGGGGGGATCGCCAATCCAGCGCCGGGCAATTGGAAATCACAGCTGTCCTGATGGAAAGTTTTGCCGGGGCCAACACGGTGGTGCGCGGCAATTGCACGTTTGGGATGTTTTCGAATTATCCTGAAAATGTCGACGATGCGCTGCGCCAACGGGCCGGGGCGCGGTTTTTGGTCGATGGGCCGCAAACACGTGACGATTACATCGATATTCTGAACCTGTTGATGGGCAAAAACCACGACATTCCGCTGGGCGATCATACGCCATTTGCAGCCCAAGAAATCAAAACCGCCGTCGCGCGCAGCTTTGAGGCGCATGCAAAACCCCACGAAGAGGGGCTGATGAAAGTGTTTGACCGGGTGCAGGATCAAATCGGGGATTTGGACACAATCGCCAAAATGGGCACCTATCTGAAAGGCATCCAAGAAGCGGATGAACGGTTCACCGGTCGTGCGATCAAAAACATCACCGACGCGGTTAAGGTGCGGGCGATGGATTTTGAATTGCCCGATGAATGGATGGAAAATCCCGAACTGTTTTTGTTCAAGGATTACAACACCAAGCTGGCGATGATTTCCGATCTGCGCGTGCCGATTACCACTGATATGGTGCTGCAAGAAATCAACCGATATGCGGATAGCGAATTCCGTTATGCGGACAAATCTGACGAAGTTGCGATTGAAAATATGGTGCGCGACTTTGGCCGCCAAGAGGTTGCAAAACGCCGTTACCTGGAGCGCAATAAGTGAGCTTTTTCGCCGACAATTTGATTTTTCCGGCACTCACGCTGGCCTTTTTGGGCTGGTTGGTGCCGCGATTGTTGACGCGATTTTTCCCCGAAGGTCTGCGCCCGTTGCTGATGCTGGCCTTTTGCGCGACGGTCATTATGTTCCTGTTAGGAATAGGTTTTTTCCTAATGCTTTATCGTGCGCAGGGCATCCCATTTGCCACGATATTTGAACCGGGCTTAGCCGTTGGGTTATACCATTTCATGCGTTTGGCCCTTATCTCGGCGTTGCTTTGGGCGCCTGTGATGATCCTGTCGGTGGCGGGCCTGCCTAAAAATTGGACCAAGGAGGTCTGGTGATGGAGTTTGCGTTAACCACTTTTTTCATCCCCGGAGCGATCCTGATTTTTCCAATCCTGATTGGCATTTTCATCGGTTACCGCCGGGGGCGTGTTGAAATGACCAATCGCGCCGATGCGCTAAAGTCTATGGGATTCACGGTGTTGATCGCATTTGGATGGATCACGGTGATGCAGATCGCGGTGTTGGGCGTTTTTGCGGATGCGGCTGATCTGGCCATGTCTGTTCCTGATCTGGGGGCGATTTTTGCCACATCCGCGTTGTTTTGGCTGCCCATCACGATCATCACATTCTTAATTCGCGCCCTAAGGAGCAGAGCCCAATGAAACGTTTGATCGAGCGCGGGTTGATGTTTGGCAACCTGATCCATGTGAATTCGCCGGTATTGGTCGAACGCTATAACCGTGCGCTGAAACATCTGACAGGCAAGGTAACAGGCCTGAGCGATTTCCACGTCGATATTTCGGGATACTCGCCTGAAATTGGGGCGGAACTTGGGGATGAATTGTACCTGAACCATGCGGGGGTGAACCGCCAGTTTATCCTGCTGACCACAGATCAAAAAACCGCCCCGTTGTTGAATGCCAAATTTTCAACCAACCGCAGTATTCTGCGCCAATTCATCGTCGAAAACGAAGCGCAGCTCTTTGCTTTGACGGCCCGTGACGCCGTGGCGGGGGAATTGGTCAATTCCATTTTCACCGCTGAAAAACCGGCCAATCTGTTCGATATCCGCCGCATTCGGGTCGAGGCAGACACAACCAATGGCGCGGTCGCCACCGCGTCGGAATTGGGTAAAATGATCACCCGATTTAAGGCCGAGGACGGCGCGTGGTATGATGATGTTTTAATCGCCAAGATGATTTCACTGGCCAAGCGCACAGGCGACGTCACCCGCAATCCGGTGGCGTTGACATCGATGAATTTCGCGCAGAGCAATTTTTGGTCGGCTCATTTCGGCGGGCTTTATCTGTTTCGTGATGTGGATCACCCCGCCGTGATTACATCGGCTGATAAATCCACGCTGGGGGCTGTGCCCATGGATCATGTCTTTGATCTATCGGACCGGGCTCAGATTGCTAAGTTCCTGAAAATCAACAACTTGGTCGAACCGATCGTCAAGGCGCGCGGCATTGATGGGGCTGCGATCCTGCACCAAAAGATGGAATTCATCGTTGCAGAAATGGCCGCTATTTTGGGCGAAGACCTGACCGGTGCCACCCGTCGCGATCTGCGCAATATCGGACGGCGGCATGCGGATCTATTGCCGCAGGAATACCAGGGTCTTGCGGCATTGGCGCGTTGGGCCGAAGAGGATGGGCCGTGGCCCCATATCGACAGCGCCCACCCGGCTTACTTCTATTCGTTGCGGGCTGCGGACGTGCCGGATGCGGATTTGGTCAATATGTTGCTAGCCGAACTTGCACCGCTGGATATCCGGCAATTGTTTATCTGCCACAAAGAAGCGTTTTATCGGTCTTATTCCAAATGGCCGGATGAAAAACGCGCCTATGTGGTCGATTTTCTAGACCGCGAATACCAAGTCGACAAGGCAGGAACCCGCGAAGCGCTGTTTGGCCATGACGCCCCGATGGAGGAACCTCAGGTCGTGAAAAAGACCCAAGCCCGAAAACCTGATATTATTGATCTGGTTGGTCCTTGGGGCGCAGTCAAAAGGAGGAAATAATGGCATTGGTTCGATTGGTTCTGGTTGGGGCAATTGTCCTGACGATCTGTTATTTCGCTATTTCCGCCTATTCCCGATCTGTGCGCCGCGAAAAGCTGGAAAACCGCTGGGATGAGGAACATCCAGATGATCTGGATATGGCGGCGCGCGACACCTATATAGCGCAAGGCATGGATCAATACGAAAATGGCCTGCGCAAACGGTTGATCCTGTTGGTCTACGTGATACCCGTCATCGCCGTTGGGTTGATCATCTGGTTTACCAATTACTGAAAGGAAACGCTCAATGCGTAACATCAGAAGAGCTTTTCGCATTACCTTGGTATTGGTGATAGGCATGTTCCTATATTACGCCCTGCCACAAAAGGACGTGGTGCGCGTGACCTCAACCGAAGTGATCCGCACTGATTTCACCAGTTTTAACCGGTTGTTTTATGCGCAGGCGGATAGCGGCGCGTCTGAATTGGCGACCCGTGATTTGCGTCTGATCAACACGGAGCGTCGCAAAACATATCTGTTTGGGCTGATCCGCGGCGGCTATGGGACGATGGTGTATCGTAACGAAGATACCGGTTGGATCTGGCCCCCCTATTTCAAGTTTGACAGCTCTGACTTGCAAGCGGAATCCGCAGCGCAAATTTCGACAACGGAACCCTATCAATGGGTGCAAATTACCCATTACGGGTGGCGTGTTCGGTTCCTGTCAATCTATCCAAACGCGATTTCCGTGACCCCCGTGGATGGTCCAGATCACCGTCCGATGCCGTGGTTTAACATCTTGTTCTTTATCGCTTTGTTTGCGGCTTTGCTGTTTTTGCGGGCAGCATGGTATCAGTTCCGCGAACGCACATTGGACCCGATGACTGACAAAGCCGGGGATCGAATGGACGAAGTTGGCGCTGATCTGGCCGAACGTCGCGGCCGGATCAAACGCTGGCTGGATACGTGGCGCAGCAAGAAATAGCGCATGAGATAGACAACGAAAAAGGGCCCTGAGTGAGGGCCCTTTTTGTATGCGCATGTGGCGGAATTTATTCGCCGTAGGGAATCCAGATGTTTTTCACCTCGGTCGCCGCGGCCAGATATTCGCCGGTGCTTGGGGTGGTCTCTTTGCCGTTATTAACCCAGCTGCGCTTCAGATTGCCTGCGGCGCGGCGTTCGATGTCCGCACTGACATCGCTGCTGGAAAAGCTCCAGATCGCGTCGATATTCAAATGATCAGCAAGGGTGGGCGCCAGGTCGCGATGCGATCCGGTCAGGATGTTAACCACGCCCGCAGGCACGTCTGATGTGTCGAGGATTTGATAGAAATCCGTGGCGGCCAGCGGGAAAGGTTCTGACGTGACCAACACCACCCGGTTGCCCATGGCGATGGCAGGGGCCATGGCCTGAACCAGTCCCAGCAATGGTTTGTCATCCGCACACAGCGCGGCGATTGTGCCCACGGGTTCCTTCATCGCAAGTGCGACGCCCCGGATCGGCACGGAATGGACCTGACCATCATATTTGTCCGCCCAAGACGCGGCTGTGAACAGCGTGTCAATGGCGTCGTCCACTTCGGTGGCGCCAGTGCGTTTGCCTGTCATCGCATTGATCCGGCTGGCAAATTCCTCCGCCCGTGCGGATAGGTTTTCCGCGATGTAATACAGGATTTGTGCCCGCAAATGCCCGGTGGTTTTCGACCAGTTTTTGGCACCTGCGGCGGCTTCTACGGCGTTGCGGATATCCTTGCGGTTTGCACTGCCCACATGGCCCAGCAACCCGCCTTTGGGGCCGTAGATCGGTGTGGAATAGCCGCTATCGGGGCGGGCTTGTTTGCCGCCCACATAGAGTTTGGCCGTGCGGTCCAACGGATCGGCAGGGGCACCGTCACCGGTAAAGGGCACGATTTGGGATAGGGCCTTGGCCTTGGATTTTGGGCGGGTATAGGCGCTTAGACCTTCCCAGCCGCCTTCGCGGCCAAAGCCGCTTTCGCGCACGCCGCCAAATCCGGCAGAGGCGTCAAACATGTTGGTGCCGTTCACCCAGACCACACCGGCGGCCAGTTTGGGCGCAATATCCAGCGCCAGATTGATGTTTTCGGACCAGACCGACGCGGCCAAGCCATAGCGGGTGTTATTGGCGATCTCGACTGCTTCGGTGGGGGTGCGGAACGTGGTTGCGACCAAAACCGGGCCAAAGATTTCTTCTTGCATCAGGGTCGATGCTGTGGACAGGCCCGTGATCAAAGTTGGCGGATAGAAACAGCCGTTTTCTGGGATTTCGCAAGGGGCGTGAAATGTCTGCCCTTCGGTATTTGTGTCCACCAAACGGGTGATCTGCGCCAATTGGCTGGGATCAACGATGGCGCCAATGTCGATGCATTTATCCATCGGATCACCCAAGCGCAGCGTGTCCATGCGGGCGCGCAACTTGGCGTAAAACGTATCGGCGATGCCTTCTTGGACCAACAGACGTGATCCGGCACAGCAGACCTGACCTTGATTGAACCAAATCGCATCGACCAGACCTTCGACGGCGCTGTCGATATCGGCGTCCGAAAACACGATATAGGGGGATTTCCCGCCCAGTTCCAATGTCAGTTTTTTGCCCGTGCCTGCCGTGGCTTCGCGGATGCGACGCCCTACGGATGTTGACCCGGTAAAGGCGATTTTGTCGACATCCGCATCGACCAGGGCCGCACCCGTAGACCCGTCGCCTGTGATGATGTTGACGACTCCGTTTGGCACCCCGGCTTGGCTGCACAATTCGGCAAACACCATCGCCGAAAGCGACGTAAATTCAGCCGGTTTCAACACCACCGTGTTGCCCATGGCCAAGGCAGGCGCGATTTTCCATGACAGCATCAGCAACGGGAAATTCCACGGGATGATCTGACCGCACACGCCCAAGGCTTCTTGGTCGGGCAGTTCTTCATCCATCAGTTGGGCCATGCCCGCGTGGTAATAAAAATGGCGGATGGCTTGGGGGATGTCGATGTCGCGGCTTTCGCGGATCGGTTTGCCGTTGTCCAAACTTTCCATCACGGCCAATAGGCGTGCATTTTTCTGCATCAAACGGGCCAACGCATATAGGATGCGGGCGCGTTTGTGGCCCGACAGGGCGGCCCATTTGGGCTGTGCTTTGCGTGCGGCTTTGACGGCGGTTGCGACCTCTTCGGGGGTGCCGATGGTCAATCCAGCCAGACGTTCGCCGGTGGCGGGGTTTTGGATCGCCATGTCGTCGCGCAACGGGCCCCATTTGCCATCGATGTAATGCCCGGCCAAGCCGCCGCGATCCGATAGCCAGGTTTTTGCTTCGGTCACGCTTTCGGGGGCGGGGCCGTATTCCATAGTCTCGAAAATCTCTTTGATCGTCATGATGACCTCGGTGATCGTGGTGCCGAATTTATGCAAAATTCGGACCGGAATATTTCTAACAGTCCGACGCCGCTGCGCCGGTTATCCAATCGGGTGACGCCAAGCTGCGGAATAGGCCCCGGTGACGTGATGTTCCAGCTGGCGTTCGATATCACCCAACAGGCTGGATGCGCCAAAACGGAACAGGTCAGGTTGCAACCAGCGATCGCCCAATTCCTCTTTGATCATCGATAGATAGACGATCGCATCTTTGGCTTTGCTGATCCCGCCTGCGGGTTTATAGCCAACCCGAAAACCGGTCCGAGCGTGATAGTCGCGGATGGCGCGGATCATCGTCAGGGTGACGGGCAAAGTTGCGTTCACGCTCTCTTTGCCGGTGGAGGTTTTGATGAAATCAGCACCAGCCATCATGCACACCAGTGATGCCTTGGCCACGTTGCGCAATGTTTCCAATTCGCCGGTCGCTAGGATCGCTTTGACATGGGCATCGCCGCAGGCTTCGCGCATCTCTTTCATTTCATCGTATAGCGCCTGCCAGTTTCCGGTCAAAACGTGGCGGCGTGAAATCACGATGTCGATTTCTTTGGCGCCTGCTTTGACGCTTTCGCGGATTTCCTGGATGCGCAGGTGATAGGGCGACAGACCGGCCGGAAACCCCGTGGACACAACGGCGACGGGAATACCGGATCCGTCCAATGCCTCTAACGCGGCGGGGATCATGTCGTGATAGACGCAGACCGCACCTGTGGTCAGACCGGTCATGCCCAATTGATCCAACATCGGGGCCGCAACCGGCTGACGCGCCTTGGCACAGAGCCGCCGCACACGTCCCACCGTGTCATCACCTGACAATGTGGTCAGATCGATGCAAGACACGGCTTTGCACAGCCATGCGGCTTGGTAATCTTTTTTAACGCTACGCCGACCCGGTAGGGTTTTGGCGCGGCGTTCAATCGCGGATGTATTGGCCTGAACTGAGGCAACCCAGTCCAAATCCAACGGCATTCCTTCGTTGCGGGCTTCGTGAACGGATGGCAATTGTGCTGTTGCCGCGTTCACGGATGTCTGTGTTTCATTCTGCAAGAGAACCTCCGGAGGCTTGCGTGAAAGCGTCGCATGTCGTGTCTTCTTTGGCAAGGATTGACCGGATGGTCAAATATTACGTCGCGGGCTGAACCACATCTTTCTGATGGGCGCGCCGATACCGTTGGGGCGTTTGGCCAAAATGGGCGCGGAACAGTTTATGAAAATGAGACATATTGGGCAGCCCACATTCCGTTGCAATTTCCGCCAATGTATCGGATGTGCCGGACAGTTTTTTCGCCGCATATTCCATGCGGCAGGTGTTTATGTATTCCGATGGGCTTTGTTGTAGAAACCGGCGCATCGTGCGGCTGACATGGGGGTGGGCCCGCCCGGTTAATCGCACCAATCCGGCGGCACCATTGCGAAACACATCTGGATGTTGGGCGGCCAGACAGGCTTGGTTCAGCCAATCAGGCATTTGCGATGGATGATCTGTACCGGTCAGCAATTCCACCAGCAGCGGCAATAGAAAAGCCTCTAATTCCAATTGGGTAGGTTGAACCCGTTCCAACCTAAGCGCCGCATGGTTCAGCGTGGCAAGTTGGCGCATTTCGCGATGTTTCGTTTCCGGTTCAGGTGCATCGGACCAAAACAGCGCATCCTGCAATTCGGGGTATCGCTGCGCCATGTCTGTCATGATGTGCGGGGTCAACGTCAGGGAAACGACCAGGGTTTCATCCGCTTTGGCCTGCAATCCGTGGATGTCGTTGGGGCGGATAAACACCAGCGTGCCTTCGGGAAAATCACGGTGCCCAGAACGGGTATGATGGCGCATGATGCCATTTTGCACCCACAACAATTCATAGAAATCATGACCATGTAATTGCCGCGGTCGTTTGTGTTCCAATGGGGTGCGCGTTAAATGATAGGTCGCTCCGTCCCGCAAAATTTCCGAGTATGACAAACAAACTGATTCCATAATCTGATTTTATCAGGTTGTGATTGGCGTGAAATGCGCCAAAGGCCGCATGCCGTTCGATCTGGGCTTTTCCGCTTATATCTAGGGTGACCTGATTGGATTTTTGGGCTAAAGCAGCGGCAAATCATAAAGGAAAGCGCCAGATGTCCTTCGACCGTTCAATTAAAATTGCCCCTTCGATCCTTGCTGCTGATTTTGCCAATTTTGGAGCGGAATGTGCCGCGATTGAGGCAGAAGGCGCCGATTGGGTCCATGTGGACGTTATGGACGGTCATTTTGTACCCAACATCACCTTTGGTCCGGCGACCTGCGCGGCCATTCGCCCGCATATTAAGGGCGTTATGGATGTGCATTTGATGATTTCCCCGGTTGATTCGTACATTGATGCCTTTGCGGATGCGGGGGCTGATGTAATCACCGCCCATGTCGAAGCCGGTCCCCATATTCACCGCACATTGCAGGCAATTCGGGGTGCGGGCGCCAAGGCGGGGGTTGCTTTGAACCCCGGAACGCCAGCGGAATCGGTAGAACATCTGCTGGATATGACCGATTTGATTTGTGTGATGACCGTGAACCCCGGATTTGGCGGGCAGAAATTTATCGACATGACCACCAAAATTGAAAAACTGCGCCAGATGATCGGGGATCGCCCCATTCACATCGAAATTGACGGGGGTGTTGATCCTAAAACCGCGCCAATTGTCGCCGCCGCAGGTGCAGATGTTTTGGTTGCAGGATCCGCTGTGTTCCGTGGCGGATCCGTGCAAAACCCAGCCCCTTATGGCGAAAACATCCGGGCGATCCGCGCCGCCGCTCAATCTGTTCTGTGACCCTAATCTGACCGCTGGGCCCAGTGGGTCGCAGCCAACAAAGCGGCACTTTCTGGGTCCCGTTCACGATGTTCAAACGGCGCATTCCGCCCTGCTTTCCAGCCGTTGGAAATGTTCAGGCAATGCATGTGTTTGGCTTGTTTACTGGTCCAAAGCTGGGTCAATGGCATGTTTTCCAAAGCGTGAATATCCCAGCTAAATCGCCCCAAAGGCCCGCGTGGGTTAATGCAATATTTGGGCGCAGCTTTGGGGGCGTCGGTGCGTTTGGCGATGTGATCCATATGCCGCGGGATACGATCGGACAGGGTGTCAGCGGAATACCAAACCCCGGGAAATCGCACAAAGCCCAGCCTGCTGTTGACCGTCAGATCAAAGATTGACCGACCGTCGCAGACAACCAATTCGTCCAAATCAGAATTTAGAACGGCGCGTGCCTGTTTGCAAAACCTAAGCCGAACTCCATTATAAACAGCGGTTTGCAGGAATTTACTGCGCCAGGTGAACGGTTTTATGGCGCGTTCGCCATAGGGGAAAGGACACGGGATAACCAGCCAATCCTCTAGGCCACTGCGTTCCAACGCATCGGACAATTCCTGCATGGTTTGTTCGGTGGATTGATTGTCTAGCAGGATCATCGCCTGCAGCCCATGATGCTGAATGTGATAGCGGGCAAAGTCTTCGATCCAGATCGGATCATTGTTTTGCGACATGGTGATGTGGATGTTTTTACCGGAAAATCGCGCAGAAGAATCCGGCGAAATGCCCGACGACACATCGATATGATCCCCATGACATCTAAGCGTCTGCCCCGTGCCCGTTAGGTGGATCAGATCATGACGCCCGAATTTCTGGATGCGACGAATGCGCGTTGTGTGACCATCAATATCAAGCGACGCGTGTCGCAGCAGATCCTCAAAATTATGGAGCTTGGGACAGATCAATACGGTTTCGGACCCATTTTGCACCGCATCATACCACAACGTGTGAAAGTCATATTGCGTACCAAATCCGTCAGGAATGCATTCAGGTTTAATCCGAATGTCACGTTTCCATTTGGTGTCTGTCAAAATGGCGCTAGCCAGCGCGGAAATATGAGCCATGCCCCCCAGTAACATGGCCGAAGTCTTTGAAACAATGACCAATCGTTCTGTGCAAAAACTGCACATCCTGATCGGATCGGTTGCACAATCGGCGTCTAAAACCGGGGCAACAAAGCGAGGGACGATTATGCAGGTTTTAACAATTCCGGGATTGCCGAGGCGTTTGAAACAGGATGCTTGGTGGTTGGACGATGGAAAACTGGGTGCAATTGCGTCACCAAAAACGTTAGAAATCCCACATCAGGGGTGCAACAATGTCAACGATTCAGGAAAAGCAACATGTCACAAACCGTCTTGATCGTCGATGATGACCCGCAAATCCGCGATGTGTTGCGGATCGCGCTGACCACCTCTGGTTTCACAGTGTCCGAGGCCGTGGATGGTCAGGATGCGTTGCGCCAAGTGGGGAATGTGGTGCCTGATTTGATTGTTTTGGACATCGGATTGCCCGAAATGGATGGTCTGGCCGTTTGTCGCGAAATACGCAAAGAGCGCGACGTTCCGATTTTATTTCTGACGGCGCGCGCGGATGAGGTGGACCGAATTGTCGGGCTGGAATTGGGCGGGGACGACTATGTTGCAAAGCCGTTTTCACCACGGGAATTGGTGGCCCGGATCAAGGCGATCCTAAAGAGAACCACCCCAAGCCCAGTAGCCCGGGACGTGCAGCAACATGGTGTGCTGGAACTGGACGAAACCCGTCACGTATGTCGGGTGCGCGGTGCACAGGTGGCTCTGACATCGCGCGAAATGGACATCCTGTCACGTTTGATTGCACGCCCGGATCACGTGGTGCCGCGTCCTCGATTGGTCGATGCGGTTTACGGCGTGAACATCCATGTCAGTGATCGCACATTGGACAGTCATTTGCGCAATCTGCGCGCCAAATTGACCGAAGCAGGATGCGGCGACGCGATTGAAACCGTCCATGGCGTTGGCATTCGGATGGGCGCATGCAGGGGCGTATAAGCCGCAAATGGCGGCCGTCGCTGGCCTTGGTTTTGGGCATGACCTTGCTTGCGGTTCTGTGTCTGCCTCTTAGCGGGATTTTTGCGGTTCAAGCGATTTGTCTGCCTGCCAAAGGCGCCGCAATGAGCTGTGGTCAGGCGGTTTTGTGGGTGTCGATGGGGATATTGTCGATCACGGCGATCCTTGGATATGTCTTATGGCGGATCCTGCTTAGCCCCATTCGTGCATTGACCGACCGCGCGACCCGGATCAAAGCGGGCGAGGTGCAGGCGCTGGACCCTTTGGCGCATTACGGCACCCAGGAAATGCGCGAAATGGGGCAAACCATTTTGGATATGGGCCATGTTTTACAGGGACGCGAGGCGGTTCTGCGGTCTTATGCCGATCATGTCACACATGAATTAAAATCCCCGCTAACGGTGCTGCGGGGGGCGGCAGAATTGCTGGATACGCCCGATCTACCACCGTTAGAGCGGCGCAAATTGCTGACCCGGATCGACGAAGCCGCCGACCGGATGACCGCATTGCTGGATGCGCAGCGCGCCTTGGCACAAGCGCAGGAACCGTTTGCGGCGGGGTCCTGTCGCGTGTCAGAATTGATCGATCCATTGCGCCATGAATATGCGGATTTGGACATTGTGATTGATTTAGATGATGCCATTCCACTGGCGCCCGACGGGGTGCGGCTGGTGCTGGATCATTTGATCGGCAACGCGTCTGATCATGGGGCAACCCGGCTGCACATCAGCGCAACCCATGACCGGTTAGAGGTCAGTGACAATGGCCCCGGCATTTCAGATGGGAACAAGAAACAGATTTTCGATCCCTATTTCACCACCCGGCGTGACCATGGTGGCACGGGGATGGGGCTGCCGATTGTGCGGCGCATGTTGGCCGCACATGGCGCTGAAATCAGCCTTGCGACGTCCCAAACAGGGGCGCGATTTGTGATCCTGTTCTAGGATTAAAAATCGACCGTCACACCGGGCAGGTTCAACGCTTTGATCAGGTCGCGCAATTCCTGACGGGCGGCAACGTTGGAAATGTTCAGGCTCTTGATGCCGATGTCACGCAGGTCCAAAAGGGTCAAACCACGTGGGAACAATTCTCGGAAAATCACCCGTTCATTGAAACCGGGCGCGACCCGAAATCCAATCCGTTTAGACAGGGTTTCAATTGCGCGTTCCATCTTTTGTTTGTTGACCATGTTCTGCGCACCCAACCGATTGCGCACAACAACCCAGTCGATCGGTGTCAAACCGGCTTGCGCCCGTAATTGCCGCGCGTTCCAGACCATTTCGGAATAAATCGACGGGCCAGTGATGTTTTCACCATCGCTGTCGATATGGGCCAACAGGTCAAAATCAATAAAGCTGTCATTCAATGGCGTGATCAATGTGTCGGCGAGTGAATGCGCCACCTGTGACAGACGCGTATGGGATCCAGGGCAATCGATCAGGATAAAATCGTTATCAGGTTCAAGCCCCGCCACCGCCATCGACAACCGCCGGTCATACAGGTTTTCGCCCGGTTGCAGGTCAGATTGGTCAATCTCGGGCAGGTCATAATAGGTGGGGGACGGCAAATTTAACCCGGCTGATTCCATGAAGGTCGACCGATTATGGGCGTAACGGCCCATGGTTTTTTGACGTAAATCCAAATCCAACGTGCCCACTTTGTGGCCCATTCGCGCCAATGCGGTTGCAACATGCATGGACACGGTGGATTTCCCGGCCCCGCCTTTTTCGTTTCCAACAACGATAATATGCGCCATCTGTCTGCCCTTTGCCCTACGGCCTTTGCCCCTCGGCCTTTGGGGGATACTATATGTTGCGTCCGCCCAAGTGGGAAGCGTGGTCTGCAATCTGTGGTCTGTTTACCGCATAAAACTGCGAGGGCTTGACATGTAAGGCACAGACGCGCATGTGACCCTCAGTATCGCAGCCTGCCGCGTGAGCAGCGCGCCACCCAGCATCTGGGTTGGCTGCATGGCGATACGATGATTGGTTCCCCCATCACGCAGGGTCCCGTGCCTGACGGCCGTTTTGCTATGTTGGCAACGGTCAGGCAGGTACACCCTTTTGGCCCACGGATGTGGGTCTTTGTCGTGCGGGCAGGACCTGCCGAATAGGATGATATGAATTTTGAAGAAATGGGCCTCGCGCCCCGCCTCGTGGCGAAACTGTCTGAACAAGGCATCGTTGACCCAACCCCGATCCAGCTAAAAGCGATCCCACAAGCCCTAGAGGGACGTGACGTGATGGGGTTGGCGCAGACCGGCACCGGTAAAACCGCGGCCTTTGGTCTGCCGATGATTGAAAAACTGAACCGGGCAGGGGTTAAACCAAGCCCGAAAACGGCACGCGGCCTGATTTTGGCGCCGACCCGTGAATTGGCCAAACAAATTTCGGACAATCTGCGGTCTTATACGGATGGCAGCCACCTAAAGGTGATGTTGGTTGTTGGCGGCGCGGGCATTGTCGCCCAGATGAAGCGTCTGGAACGCGGCTGTGATCTGTTGGTGGCCACACCCGGCCGTTTGATGGATTTGCAGGAACGCGGCGCGGTACGTTTGAACGAAACTCAGTTCTTGGTTCTGGACGAAGCGGACCAAATGCTGGACCTCGGCTTTATTCATGCGCTGCGCAAAATTGCGACCATGCTGCCTGAGGATCGTCAGACCATGCTGTTTTCGGCCACAATGCCCAAACAGATGGAAGAGCTGTCCAAATCCTATCTGCGCGACCCAATTAAGGTGCAGGTAAACCCACCGGGCAAAGCCGCCGATAAGATCGCGCAATCCGTGCATTTTGTGGTCAAAGGCGAAAAATCTTCGCTGTTGGTCAAACTGATTGGTGAACATCGTGAAGAACGCGCAATTGTGTTTGGACGCACCAAACACGGCTGCGAAAAACTGTTTAAGTTTTTGGAATCGCGCGGCTTTGCGGCTGCGTCTATTCACGGCAACAAAAGCCAGGGCCAGCGGGACCGCGCCATTCGGGCGTTTAAATCCGGTGAAATCAAGGTGCTGGTGGCCACGGATGTTGCGGCACGCGGGATCGATATTCCCGACGTAAAACACGTCTATAATTACGATCTGCCAAATGTTGCCGAAAACTATGTTCACCGGATTGGCCGGACAGCGCGGGCCGGTGCAGATGGCGCGGCAATCGCGTTTTGCGCCCCTGATGAAATGGGTGAATTGAAGGATATCCAAAAGGCGATGAAGGCCGATATTCCGGTTGCATCTGGCAACCCTTGGGCCTTTGAGGATCAACCAGCCAAGAAACCCCAGCGTCGCGGTGGACGTCGTCCCGGTGGCAACAAAGGTGGTGGTTTTGGCGGCGGTAAACCCCGCAGCCAAGGTGGGGGTGGCAAACCCGGCGGCGGTAAGCCCGGCGGGGGTCGCCCCGGAAATGGGCGCCGTAGCAAACCACGTCGTTCAGCCGCGTAATATTGTGATCAGGCCGCGCTTTCGGGGGTGGCCTGATCATTTTCCGCCCGTATGGACCCCGACTGTGTCACCGGAAAATCCACATCTTCGAATTGCACCTCTAAACGTGCGCGCCCATTTTTCTTGGCCTTATAAAGCGCAATATCTGCGCGGCGCATCAAGTGATCCAAATCATCCCCAATCAGCGCTGGGGTTGCGCCGATGGACATCGTGACGGTCAGGATTTGGCCGTCATCCCCTGCAAATTCCAATGGTTTTAGAAACGGGTCACATACTTTTTGTAACCGCGTCACATCTGTATTCACCAGGAACACGCCGAATTCCTCGCCACCGATCCGGCCTACAATGTCATCTGTGCGCAAATTTCCCTTTAGCCAGAACCCGATTTGTTTCAAACAGGCATCCCCAATGTGATGGCCAAATGTGTCATTGATCAGCTTGAAATGGTCCGCATCCATAATGAGCAACACACCGGAATTTCCTCTTTCCAATGCGGCGCGGGTTTTTTTTAGAAACCATTGTCGATTTGCAAGGCTGGTCAGTGAATCATATCGGGCCTGAATCGCCATTTCTGTCAGCAATCCCAGCTGGGTATGCAGCATAAAGAAACACAACGACACAAAAGGCAGGCCAACAAATACACCACTGAGGAAAACGTAGTGAAACGGTAGGTCAAGTTTTGGGTAAAAAACCGATGCGAATACAGAATTGACACCGCCAATCGCAATCAAGAACAGGCCAATCTTAAGAATTGAATCCCAAAGGTTTTTCGGAGCCAGCAGCTTGAAAATTTGATGCACCATGGCAAAACAATGATCCGAATTCGTTTAGAAATCCATACCACTTTGCAAAACAAAAAAACGTCGCCCGTTTGGGCGACGTTTTAAAACATAAAACTGGAATTGGTTTAGAAGCCAAGACCTGCATATTTGTTTTTGAATTTGGAAACACGTCCACCTGTATCCATCAAGCGGGACGAACCGCCATTCCATGCTGGGTGCACGGATGGGTCGATGTCCAGCGCCATTTGGTCGCCTTCTTTGCCCCATGTGGACTTCATTTGAACAATCGTGCCATCGGTCATTTTGACGTTGATGATGTGGTAGTCGGGATGGATATCCTTTTTCATCTCGTCTCTCCTTAGGCTTGAGCGTCAGCGCTTTTGGGCGCTTTGTAATTGGTGACTTCGGCGATACGTGCGGATTTACCACGACGTGTGCGCAGATAGTACAATTTGGCGCGACGAACGCGGCCACGACGGACAACTGTGATGCTGTCGATGTTGGTGGAATGCAGCGGGAACACACGTTCTACGCCTTCACCAAACGAAATTTTGCGAACTGTGAATGAACCAGCAATGCCTTTGCCGTTTTTACGGCTGATGCAAACGCCTTCGTAGTTCTGAACCCGGCTGCGTGAGCCTTCGGTCACTTTATAGCCGACGCGAATGGTATCGCCCGCTTTGAAATCAGGGATGTCTTTCCCCAGAGCGGCGATTTGTTCCGCTTCGATTTGTGCAATCAGATCCATCTGATGCTCCTTTAATGGCTCGTGGTTGTTCCACGAAGTTTGATGCCGCCTCAGAGCTCTTGGTCTTCTTCCGGGTCCGCATTGCGCCCGCCAGAGTTTCAGGTCGTCGTTCCTTGCGTTTCTGTCCGATTTGACGCCCAGATGCCGAAGAAAGCTGAGCCATGCCAATACGAAACAGGTCCAGACGACTCAACAAGAGTCCCGGACAGGCGGGGTATAGGGGGAAAAGGGGCCTGAGGCAAGCAAACTTCATGGGGATACTTGACGATAACTATATCAGAAGCGAGATTTCAAAGAGCACACTGGATCGGATATTATGACAGATGAATTACACCATTATTGCTCTCTTGAGGTCGCTGTTTCTATCTTGGAAAAGCGAGAGTTCTGGTTGTCTTCGCTTACTCATTCCAACGACGCCCAAGAGGGAAGGGTTTTGCCAGACTATTGGTTAAGCCGCTTCGATCAAAAATGCGCTAAACAGCGTGCAAAAAGGATGGGATGTCGAGAGCTTATTCGGTCGGAGTACCTGCATAACTTTTCACTTGGGTTATGCTTTTCGGAGGAAAGGGATTTGCTGAGCCAATGGCGTGGTTACGCAGCAAACGGGGCCGGATGTTCGATTACCTTTGATGTGGGTAAATTGCGCGACCTGCGACTGGAGCCAACACCCGCCAATATGTTGCTCGAGAAGGTATCGTATAACTTAACCGAACAGGCGCAACCAAAGTCACACTTTAAAACTATGTTTGAAGCATTTGGAGACGATGGCGATCAGTTTCAATTGAAAGCCGATGGTAGCGGGCGGATGCATCTGGAGAATTCAACAGAGAAAATTGAGAAAAGGTTGGAAGCTTACAGGCGGTTTTTTACCGTAAAAAGTGAAGCCTTTCACGAAGAGAAAGAGTGGCGATTATTGGTCGCCGCAAGTCGGCAAAGCTTAGATAGAGACATCAGGTTCCGTACAAACCCGGGCAACTTGATCCCATATATGCCAGTTCAGTTTCCCAAGGATGCAATCAAAGGAATAACAATAGGCCCCACAAGCAAAGTGACCAATGATCTGGTGGCGGATATGCTTCGAAGCTTTGGGTTTTCCTCGAGAGTTTGGGTTCGTAGCAGTTCTGCTAAGGGTGCGTATCAAATCTAAATTGAATCGCATTCACTTCATCCCTTAAACTTTTCCCACATATCCGGCCTGCGTTCTTGGGTGATCTTTTCGCTCATCTCGCGGCGCCACTGCGCGATTTTACCATGGTGGCCGGATGTCAGGACCTCGGGGATTTTGCGGCCATTCCAGTCGGCGGGCTTGGTATATTGTGGATGTTCCAACAACCCGTTTGAATGGCTTTCATCCTCAATACTTTCGGCATTGCCCAGTACACCGGGCAGCAGGCGCACCGTGGCGTCGATCATGGCCTGCGCGGCGATTTCCCCCCCGGTCAGGACAAAATCCCCCAGCGACACCTCTTGGATGTTGTAATATTCCAGCACCCGTTCATCGACGCCTTCAAAACGGCCGCATAACATGGTGATCCCGTCGCATTGCGCCCAGTTCTGCGCCATCGCCTGATCAAACCGGCGCCCACGTGGGGACAGGTACACAATCGGCATCACGCCGCGGGCCTGACGGCGGGTAAAGTCAATCGCTTTGCCAAGCACATCCGGGCGCAGAACCATCCCCGCACCGCCCCCCGCTGGCGTGTCATCCACATTGCGATGGCGACCCTCGCCAAAAATGCGCAAATCGGTCATTTGGGTCTGCCAAATCCCGTCCTTTAATGCCTTGCCTGTCAGGCTTTCGCCCAATAACCCGGGAAAGGCCTGCGGAAACAAAGTGATGATCTGTGCGGTCCAGGCGCGGGCCAAATCAGGGCGATCAGTGACCAATTCACGCGGCTGTAGCGTGGCTTGGATCGATTTGCGGCCATGTGATTTGTTGTCATCAGGCTTGGTCGCGGCGTTTTTTTCAGGCGTATCAGTGGGCATTGTTTAGCTTTCTGCGGAATGCGACCAGCATCGCAACCTTTTGGTCGTTAATGTCTTTGTCGTCCAGCGTCGTGCGGTTCAGTTCAAGGCAACGCATCAAAATATCATCCGTCACGCTGATATTCGCACTTGGCACCGGTTGCAGCTGCGCGCCTTTTTTAGCGGGCAATGATAATAAATCAACAATCGGGCTGGCAGGGCCAAAGGGCATTTTGGCCAGATCAGCCAAATCAAATGCATGGACATTTTGCGCACCCAGATGTTCCTTTAATCCCTCAACCAGTGGGGCCAAATCGGCATAGGGGCGCAGCGTTGCGTCAAATTCATCATAGTTTTGGGTTAGGCGACCCCGGGTGACATTGTGCTGATATAGCGATTGTAGCCACGCATCCCGGTCGCGTGTCGTGAACACATAATGGATATCCAGATCCGGGCCAAAGCTGTCCAAGACGGCGTCGCGCAAACACAGGATCAAATCGGTGATTTTAGGATACCCCAACTGCCCGTCGCGGCCGGGCATCCGTCCGATCAGGTTTTCGTCGCTGATCAAAACAGACCGTTTGCCAACGCTGATCTTGGACATCATTTCGCGCAGTTCTTCGCCAAAAGACATGGCATAAACCGCCCGGCCCGTGGAGGAATAGCGCAATGCCATCGCCGCAGCGGCGGATCGCAATTTTCCCGGCAACAACATGGCAGAATGGGGGTAAATCAGTTTGCCGTTGTGACGCAAAAAATTCTGGATCGTTGTCGTCCCGGTTTTATGAAACCCAGCATGGATAATGATACGGCGCGCCGTCATGATCTGATCGCAACCCGTTTGAGCGGCGATATCATTTTAGAAAATGCCTTCTGGTGGGTCTGCGACCAACCGGCCTGCCGCCAAATCAACCGTGGGAATGGCGGCCTTGGTGAATGGCAGCAACACCGTAGATTTCAGCCCCGGCCCGTGGATTTCCAACAGGTCATCTGCCCCATTGTTTTGCACTGTTTTCACCTTGCCCAAATGCTGGCCGCCTGTGTCCACGACCTCTAGGCCGATCAGATCGGAATGGTAAAACTCATCATCAGGCAAAGACGGCAACCGGGCGCGCTGCGTGAACAGATCCGTGCCTTTCAGAGCGTCGGCCTGTTCTTTGGTTGTGATACCATCGACCCGCGCAATGAGGCCGTTTTTGGTGTGTCCTTCGACGACGATCTGGGCAAAAACCTGACCGTCTTGGGTGGTCAGTGGCGCGTATTCGGCAATGGCATGTGGAATCGCGCAATAGCTTTTCAGGCGCACTTCGCCACGCACCCCAAAGGCACCTGCAATGGTTCCGACGATGATTTGGTCTGTGTTTTCTTCTGTCATGTCAGCCTCTTACGCATTGACGATGGTCAATCCATCGGCACGGGTTTCCCAACCGGCCTGTTGCAATTCAGGCAAATCAGTATGTCGTTCTGGCCAGCCGATACACAAATATGCGACCAAGGTCCAATTTTTGGGGGCGTTCAGGTCCTCGGACAGTTTAACCGGATCAATGATCGACACCCAGCCCATGCCCACACCTTCGGCCGCCAGCGCCAGCCACATTTGCATGATCGCACAGATCACCGAATAACGCCGCATTTCCGGCATGGTTTCGGCGCCCAAACCGTGGCCTTTGGGTGTGGTATCGTCGCAATAGATCGCCAATTGAATGGGGGCATCTCGCATCCCGGACAATTTTAGCCCGGCATATAATTCTGCTTTATCCCCTTCAAACCCGGCCAATGCCTTCTGGTTTGCAGCTTCAAAATTCGACAGCGCTTTTTGACGGGCTGCGTCACTTTGGACGCGGATCAAACGCCAGGGTTCTGACAGGCCCACAGATGGGCCAAGCGCAAATGCAGAGAGGCCGCGCGCAAGCACGGCCTCGTCCACAGGATCGGTTCGGAAACGCCGGACATCCCGGCGCCAGGTGAACAGCCGGTCAAGCTCTGAACGGAACGTGTCCGATAATGGCTCCATGACGGGCTGCTCCCTTTATTTTCCGACGATTATTCCTCAGCGGCTGCTTCTTCAGCAGGTGCCGCAGCAGCTTCTGCCGCTTCAGCAGCCTTAGCAGCTTTTTCTTCAGCACGGTCAGTTGCTTTTTTGCCGGGAACAGCTTTTTTCGGGTTGGAACGCTCTTTCTTGGTCAGAACTCCAGCCGCTTCGAGCATACGTGCGATACGGTCAGTTGGCTGTGCGCCTTGGTCCAACCAGTACTGAACACGTTCCATGTCCATTTTCACGCGCTCTTCGCTGTCTTTGGCCAGCAATGGGTTATATGTGCCCAGTTTTTCGATGAAACGGCCATCACGTGGCATGCGGCTGTCGGCAGCAACGATGCGGTAAAAAGGACGTTTTTTGGAACCGCCGCGGGCGAGCCGGATTTTCATAGCCATTGTGTTTCTCCTTATAAATGGCGGGTTCGGAAGGGCCAGAGGCCGATCCTAAGATTGGTGTTTCTTGTGGTGTTGGATGACTTCCTGAATGATGAAGTTCAGGAATTTCTTAGCGAATTCGGGGTCCAGATCGGCATCTGCCGCCAGACGTTGCAACCGTTCGATCTGTGCGGCTTCGCGCATGGGGTCAGACGGGGGCAGGGTGTGGGTTGCCTTTAGAACACCCACCGATTGAGTGTGTTTGAACCGCTCGGCCAGCGTAAATACCAGCACTGCATCCAGCCGGTCGATGCTTTCGCGGTGCTCTTTGAGCAGCTCAGCGGCGCGTGTCACTTGATCACTCATGGTGGGCTCCTGCGGAAATGCGATAGATAACAACGGGGTCGTCGTCCGGGGCTTTGGCGTTGGGGTCAACCACACCGCCCAGACGTTCCGCCAGACGTTTTGATGCGTCATTGGCCGGGTCGATATAAGCCACCAGCGATGTCAGATCAGTGTTGGCAAAGGTCCAGTCGCGGATCGCGGTCATGGCTTCGGATGCGTAGCCCTGTCCGTCATATTCTTCCGCCCACAAGCACCAGCCAAACTCAGGTTCGGGCCATGGGCGCGGGAACCAGGGACCGGCATGGCCGATAGTGGTTCCGTCTGGCAAACAGATGGTAAAGGGGCCGTAGCCGTGGAACATCCACGATGCCGCCGCATGGCCCCAAGCCCGGCACGACGCCATAAAGTCAAATCCCGGACCCCCAACAAACTTGGAACGATCTAGTTTTAGGAACGCGGCAAAGGCGTCGCTATCCCCAATTTCAGGGACACGCAGGACCAAACGATCCGTTTTTATGACAGGGCGGTTGATCACTTATTTCTTTTTCCCGAAACCAGACAGGCCGGGGGGCAAGCCGCCACCACCCAATCCGGGCAGACCGCCCATGCCGCCGGGCAGTTTGCCACCGGCACCCAGCGCTTTGGCGGCTTCTTGCATGGCTTTGGGATCCATCTGCGACGGGTCCATTCCGGCCATATCAGGCATACCGCCGCCTTTGCCGAACATGCCTTTCATGGCTTGTTTCAGCATACCGCCTTTGCCCATTTTACCCAGCTTTTTCATCATGTCAGACATCTGACGATGCTGCTTCAGAAGCTTGTTCAGTTCCGACACTTCCAGCCCGGCGCCTTTGGCGATCCGTTTTTTACGGCTGGCTTGTAGCAGGGCAGGGTTGGCGCGTTCGCGTTTGGTCATGGAATTGATCAGTGCAATCTGACGTTTCAGAATGCTGTCATCCATGCCCGCCGCAGCCATTTGTTTGGCCGCTTTGCCCATGCCGGGCATCATGCCCATCATGGATTCCATACCGCCCATTTTCATCATCTGTTCCAGCTGCATGCGCAGGTCGTTCATGTTGAACTGACCTTTTTGGAACCGGCGCATCATCCGTTCGGCTTGTTCGGCCTCGATGGTTTCCTGGGCCTTTTCGACCAGCGCAACAATGTCGCCCATGCCCAGAATGCGGCCCGCCACACGTTCGGCGTGGAATTCTTCGATGGCGTCCATTTTTTCGCCAAGACCTACAAACCGGATCGGTTTGCCTGTCACAGCGCGCATCGACAGGGCCGCACCGCCGCGTCCATCGCCGTCCATCCGGGTCAGAACCACGCCGCTGACGCCGATTTTGTCGTCAAATTCCTGCGCCACATTCACGGCGTCCTGACCGGTCAGGCCATCGACCACCAGCAAGGTTTCGCGCGGATTGGCCACGTCACGCACATCCGCGGCCTGTTGGATCAGTTCGGCATCAATGTGCAAACGACCGGCCGTATCCAGCATGTAGACGTCATAACCACCAAGGCTGGCTTGGGTTTTGGCGCGTTTTGCGATCTGAACCGGGTCTTCGCCTTTGACGATGGGCAGGGTGTCTACGCCGATCTGCGTGCCCAGAATCGCCAATTGTTCCATCGCAGCGGGGCGATTCACATCCAGCGACGCCATCAAAACACGTTTGCCTTCGCGTTCGGTCAGACGTTTTGCCAGTTTGGCGGTCGTTGTGGTTTTACCGGACCCTTGCAGACCAACCATCAGGATCGGCGCAGGCGGATTGTCGATTTTCAGATCACCTGCATCGTCTTCTCCGGCCAATACATGCACCAATTCGTCATGGACGATTTTGACGACTTGTTGACCGGGAGTGATGGATTTGGTGACGGCTTGGCCGGTGGCCTTTTCGGTGACCGCTTTGACGAAATCACGCGCAACGGGCAATGAAACATCGGCTTCTAGCAGGGCAACACGCACTTCGCGCAGCGCGGTTTTCACGTCGTCTTCGGACAGCGCCCCCTGTTTTGTCAGCCGATCAAAGACGCCAGAGAGACGTTCGGATAGATTTTCAAACATGCCTCGGCCCTCCTTGGCCATTTCGGGGTCTGGTCCCTAGATAGGAACCGGCTCATTAAACTCCAAGCGCCACACGACAAAGGCCCCCGTGGGCGAAACTCGCTGACGGGGGTCGATCCTGGCAGGGCGCAGGACCGGAAGGTTTTGCACTTCCGGATTTGGGGTGGTTTTGTGGGATTACACCGTCAGAGTCAAGACCAGAGTCAGGGTCATATAGGCCCACAGATACTGACCCGTTCGGGCGTGGCATTGATGTAACCCATGCGACATACATGTTGGGTGTTTTCAATCCACAACTGGCCAATTCACAGGGTCGCAGTTTATAGAACCTAAAGGTGGGGCGCCGATTACGGTTTAGGAACGGAACAAAGCATGCGCATTATTTCAATCATTTTGGCCGGTATTATTGCGGTTTCTTCTGGTTTGGCTGCGGATACCGCCGCTGCAGAGGATCGCAAAACGCTGGGCTTTGGCCGTTTGTTCACCAATGACTTTTTCGGGGATGGTGACGATCGCTGGCGGTCTGGGTCATATTCATGGTCGCTGGTGCGTGGCTATGAATGGAATGGCCGCCCACCCGAAGCCGCGTTTGAACTGATGGAATACCGGGTGCGCACCGAAATCATCGCACCCCGGCGTCTAAACGGGGTTGGATCGGATGACCGTCCTTATGTCGGCGCGCTGACCTTTGGGGCGCACACACATTTTGCCCGCGGGGCCTATGATATAGCGGCGGGTGCAGAAATCACCGCCGTGGGGCCGCAGACGGGATTGGGCGAATTGCAGGAATGGTTCCACGTTTTGGTGGATGCGCCGACGCCACGGGTTCTGGATGACCAATTGGAAAACGCGGTTCATTTTGGGATTGGCGCCGAGGTGTCGCGCCCTGTGCGCCTGAATGATCGCACAACGATCCGTCCCTTTGCCGAGGTGAAAACCGGGCCAGAGGATTTCGCGCGGGTTGGATTTGACGTGATGTATGGACGGATTGGCCAGTCGGATCTGTTGATCCGCGATGTGCCGACCGGCCAGCTTTATCGCGGCGTTGAAGGCGTTGATGGGGGCTTGGCCTTTACGTTTGGGGCGGATTACACCCATGTGGCGGACAGCGCTTGGTTGCCTGATGACCGAGGGGTGACCGCCCTGGATAATCGCACCCGCCTGCGCGCCGGGGCCCATTGGCAATTCGCTGAGGATGTTTCGTTTTTCTACGGGCTGACCTATCTGTCCGAAGAATTCGAAGGCCAACCCGAAGGCCAATTGCTGGGCTCACTGAAGCTCAATCTCAACTTCTGAACAAATAGTTAACGCGCCCTTGTATTAACGCTTGCCTGCCGTTGATTGCGGCTGATACCTTATCCATGTGATCGGCCCAAAGAGGCGGACGCATTGAGGAAACGAAAAGGCAGGTAACAGGCATGAAAACGGGCTTTCGTGGCACGTTTGTCGTCCCCTGGTCGCAAACCGAAATTGACGGACTTGGGTCCGCACCGCTTCAATCGTTGCGCGTTGGCGTCGCTTGGAGATGGACAGGTGAGGCGATGCGCGTTGATGGGCCCAAGGGCATTTTGCCCCTTGGCGACGCAAAAGGCGAGGCAAACCTACGCAAACGCGCCGCACTTAGTGTGCGCCGTTTGTTAAATTCAGTCGAGGCGGACACATCCAAACTTGATGAGCCCCCGGTCGAAGGGCCCTTGTTTGACGAAGCGTTTACCGTGACGGATGGGCGTGACACCTGGACGGTGACGTTGATCGACGCCGGAATGGGAAAAACCCCACTTTGTATGTTTCACGCCGAAATTCCCCCACGCGCGGCGGATTTGTGGGTGGTCAGTCACAATGTTGACCTGAACGCCCGCCAACAGGCCCGTGGGATGCCGGGCGATCCGGCCGGCGGCGTGATTTGTTTTACGCCGGGGACGCTGATCCAGACTGAACAGGGGCCTTTGCCCGTGGAACAGGTTGGCATCGGCACCCGGCTTCAGACCAAAGATAACGGCCTACAAGCAGTGATCTGGCAGGGGCAACGTCACGTCAGCGGCGCGCGCCTATATGCAATGCCCCATCTGGCGCCGGTGCGTTTGAACCGATCCTCGCTTGGGGTGGATATCCCGGATAACAGTCTGCTGGTTTCGCCCGATCATCGCATTGTGCTGCGCGGCGAACGTGCGCGGATTTTGTTCAATTGCCAAGAGGTGCTGGTGGCCGCCCGAGATCTGGTAAACGATCGCGAAATCATCGTCGATCGTCAGGTGCGCGGCGTTCAGTATATCCATCTGATGCTGCCACAACATGAAATCGTGTTCGCCAATGGGGTCGAAACCGAAAGCTTCCATCCCTTGAGCGCAGATTTGGCGTCGATGGCGTCTGATGACCTGACGCGGCTAAATGCGGTGTTGCCTGATTTCAGCAGTGACGCCCAAAGTTATGGCGGCTATGCACGTCGCGTTTTAGCAGGATCAGAAGCAGCGATTTTGCGACACCAAGCCGCCTGATTGGCAACTTGATCATCGTAGGACGTGATCGGTCGCATTCGCATTCTTTGATAGGGGGCCAATTGCTGATTTAGGGTTGTTGACTCTGATGATCAAAAGCGTATAAGCCGCGCTTCATTGGTGTTGGTGGCCCTCGCAAGAGGAACCCTGTCGACCTGGCAAAATCCAGGGAGAGGACAACGCCCTTCGAAACCTGAACGAAGGAGATCAGCCGTGACTAAACGTACGTCTGCCAAGTATAAAATTGATCGCCGGATGGGTGAAAACATCTGGGGTCGTCCCAAATCCCCCGTCAATCGTCGTGATTACGGCCCCGGCCAGCACGGTCAGCGCCGCAAAGGCAAATTGTCTGACTTTGGTCTGCAATTGCGCGCCAAGCAGAAGCTGAAAGGCTACTACGGCGATCTGACAGAAAAACAATTCCGTCGCATCTTTACCGAAGCTGAGCGTGTAAAAGGCGACACAGGTGAAAACCTGATCGGTCTGCTGGAACGCCGTTTGGACGCAGTTGTTTACCGCGCCAAATTCGTACCAACCGTGTTTGCGGCACGTCAGTTTGTGAACCACGGCCACGTTCTGGTGAACGGCAAGCGCGTCAACATTCCTTCGTATCGCGTAAAAGAAGGTGACGTTGTTGAGGTTCGTGATCGTTCCAAGCAATTGGCTGTTCTGTTGGAAGCTGTTCAACTGCCAGAGCGCGATGTGCCTGACTATGTTGAAGCTGACCACAACAAAATGACAGCAACATTCGTACGGACCCCCGGTCTGGGCGACGTGCCTTATGCGGTTCAAATGGAACCAAATCTGGTGATCGAATACTACGCTCAGAACTAAGGTTCTAAGCATAAGAAATAGAGGGATCGCACAGAATTGTGCGGTCCCTTTTTTTGTTTGGGCAAAGCTTTACATTGACAGTTACGACGCCGCTCGGACCGGGCTTTCTTGGTCTTGGTCTTGGTCTTGGTCTTGGTCTTGGTCTTGGTCTTGGTCTTGGTCTTGGTCTTGGTCTTGGTCTTGAGTGATTTTAAATGTTTGTGTCAGCTCTGCCAAAATTTGGGATTCCTGACTTAACATTTCGCTCAGGCTTGAAGTTTCCTGCGCCATATTCGCATTTTCCTGCGTGACCAGATCAAGAGAGGTCATGGATGCGTTCATGCCTTGGATCGTTTCGGTTTGGTCGTCAGAGCCTGATGCGATTTGGCCCGCCATATCCGTGACCGAATTCACCTTTTCGACAATTCCATCAAACAAGCTTCCGGTTTGATCGACGAGCTCAACACCCTCTTCGATCCGTTCAACTGTCGCGTTGATCCGGGATTGAATTTCCCCGACGGAATCGGCGGCTCGTTGGGCCAGTTCACGGATTTCCCCAGCAACGACGGCAAATCCGCGCCCGGCTTCGCCCGCGCGGGCGGCTTCGACCCCTGCGTTCAGCGCGAGCAAGTTGGTTCGGAATGCAATTTCTTGGATTGTGTCAGTGATGCTGGTCATTTCTTCAGCGGCAGTGTTGATTTGGTTCATCGCATCAATGGCGTGCGCAACCGTGCTGCCCCCTTTTTCGGCTTCTACACGTGCAGCACTCGCCGATTTGTTCATGTGGTGCACTTCGGTCGCGGAATTTTCGATCGATTCCGTGATTTGATGAACCGCGGCTGTCGATTCTTCGAGTGACGCGGCACCTGTTTCCGATCGCCGGGCTAGTTTTGTCGACGCAGAGGTAAGTTCGCGCGATTTAAACTGAATAGTTTGCACGGTTTCGGTGACCTGAATAATCATGTTGCCAAGCCCGTCAACAGCGCGGTTAAAATCATGCCTTAGGGGTTCATATTTGTCGATAAACGGATCGGGAATCTGACAATTGAGGTTGCTTTCAGCAAGCTGGCCCAAACTGTTGGCCAAAGTGGTCACGACATAATTGCTGTCATTACGGGATTTTTCGAGCTGTTGATCTGCGGCCATCAAATCCAGACGGGTTTTGTTCAACGCCTTGGCAAGGTCACCAATTTCAGAATTTTGATCCAGATTTTCAACTTCGTGTTCAAACTCTTTATGGGCAATTCGATCCATGGATTTTTGCAGGGATTTGATTTGGCGTTCAAACCCACGCATGAGTTTCAGACCAATTGCAAGGCTCGCAATTGTGGACAAAACGACCACCCCCATGAGGATCAGGCAGACGACAAGTGCACTTTGCTCAGCGGATTGGCGCAAGGATTGCACCAAGGCTCGGGTTTGGGTTTGTTGATTGCGGATAATATCAATCCAACCCGTTGAAATGTCGAACCATTGTGGCGCAGTCCAAGTGCCCAATGTGCCGCCATATGCCAGCCCACGCATCCGATTAAGTTCAAGCGCCTCGGGCAGATCTGTGAGTTCGGTCATATCCAGGTGGCCATGTAGCAAGGTGGCGGCCTGCGCCATAAACGCCCTTTGAACGGCGACCTCGGCGACAAAAAATTTGAACACAAAGGGGCTAAAGCGCCGGTTGCTAAAGCCTAAAATCCCAGCGGTTCGTTCCAGATCGGCCGCGTCTTTGGCCTGTTCCAGCGCGATATAGCCCACATTGACAGAGGTCAGGCTTGGGATGTTCACTTCGACGAAATGTGCGTCTTCGATCGCGATGACTGCCTGGATCAGATTGTTGAAATAGACCCGCGCCTGGGGAACCGATAGGCCCGTTTCATCGATATCCGCCCGTTTCTGAGGCAAATCCACCAGCACATCTTGAAAAGTTTGAACCAGATCGGCGTCGTATTCGGGCAAATCCAGTCCCGACAACAGCATTTGATCCATTAGCGCGTCAACACGTGGGCGCGTTTGCTGCAATTGATCGAAAAATTCTGCATTCTGGGAATTAACCGCGCCAACGGAATTGCTGCGTTCCAATTGCAATTCGTGGATCAAATCACTGATCATAAAGGCAGATTGAATGGATTCAGATGTTTTGCGCGCATTGAAATAGGTCGACGATGCATTCCAAAGCCCGATCGACGCCACAATCAACAACCCAACAAGCGGTACAAGAACAATAGATAGAATTTGGTTCCGGAGTTTCATGTGTTCGACATTTCCTTGCAACCGCAGTTTCCACATGCCTACCCCCGAAACTCTAACAATTGCTTTCTTGCCGCCAAATCAGCGGAAATCGCTTTTGTTGTGGGGCTGACGTCATTAGAACGACGGGGCAATAAAGGATGGAACATGACCAAAATCGAGCCTCAGCCAAGGATTATGGACATAAAGCTCTATCAAGGTGGCGCATCTGCGATACCGGGTTTGTCCAACGTGGTGAAATTGTCCTCAAACGAAAATCCGGCGGGTCCGTCATCTGCCGCCAAAGAAGCGATCACCCGGTCCATCCATGAAATGCATCGATATCCATCGACCGATCACGCCAGCCTGCGCAATGCCATCGCAGAGGTGCACGGGCTTGAGAGTGAGCGCATCATATGCGGCGTCGGATCGGACGAAGTCATCACCTTTTTGTGCCAGGCCTATGCCGGTCCAGATACCGAAGTGATTTATACGGAACATGGTTTTGCCATGTACAAAATTTCAGCTCTGGCAGCAGGCGCTGACCCGGTCGAAGTGCCCGAACGTGATCGTGTGGTCGATGTGGATGCCATTTTGGCGGCCTGCACGGACAAAACCCGACTGGTGTTTATCGCCAACCCGGCCAACCCCACCGGAACGATGATTTCCGGCGCCGAAGCGAAACGGCTGGCCGAAGGGTTGCCGGAAAAGTGTTTGTTGGTGCTGGACGGGGCTTATGCCGAATATGTCGAAGATTATGATGGCGGTGCAGCCCTGATCGATAGTCATAGCAATATCGTCATGACGCGCACCTTTTCCAAGATTTATGGATTGGGTGGCTTGCGCGTCGGCTGGGGCTACGCGACCCAAGACGTGATTGATGTGTTGAACCGTGTGCGCGGCCCCTTCAACCTGTCAAACGCCGCATTGGCCGGGGCCGAAGCCGCCGTGCGTGATCAGTCTTATGTGGATAAATGCCGGGCCGACAACACCCGCATGCGCGATTGGATGGCCGGAGCGCTGGCGGCGTTGGGCGTGCCGTCGGACACGTCTACGGCCAACTTCATTTTGGCGCGCTTTGCTGATCAGGCAGAGGCAGAGGCCTGCGAGGACTATTTGCGCAGTCAGGGGCTCTTGGTGCGCAAAGTGGCGGGGTATAAATTGCCAAACGGATTGCGGATCACCATCGGCGACGAACCCAGCTGCCGTCAGGTGGTTCATGCTATCGGTCAATTCAAAGAGAAACGCGCATGAGCCAGATTTATGATCGCGTCGCCCTGATCGGTTTGGGCCTGATTGCATCATCCATGTTTTGGGCGATCAAACGATCCGGCTTGGCCGGAGAAGTGACAGGGTACGCCCGGTCCCAGGAAACCCGCGACATCGCCCGCCAAATTGGACTATGCGACCGGGTCTGTGACAGCGCCGCAGACGCTGCCAAAGGTGCCGATCTGGTGGTGCTATGTGTGCCCGTCGGAGCCATGGGGGCGGTTGCCGCTGAAATTGCCCCAGTTCTAAAGCCGGGGGCGACAATCAGCGATGTTGGGTCCGTCAAACGCGATGTCATTGACGCTGTCGCGCCTTACGTGCCCCAAGGCGTGCATTTTGTCCCAGCGCACCCTTTGGCAGGGACCGAACATTCCGGGCCAAAATCCGGTTTTGCAGAATTGTTCGACAATCGCTGGTGCCTGTTGGTGCCCACCCAAGGCAGCGATCCAGATTCCGTGGCAACATTGCGTAAATTCTGGGAAGCCATGGGCGCAAATGTCAATGAAATGGATGCCGAGCATCATGATCTGGTGCTGGCTGTGACGTCTCATGCACCGCATTTGATCGCCTATACGATGGTGGGGGTCGCGGATGATTTGCGCCGGGTCACCGACAGCGAAGTGATCGAATATTCCGCGGCAGGGTTCCGCGATTTCACCCGGATTGCGGCATCGGATCCCACCATGTGGCGCGACGTGTTTTTGTCCAACAAAGAGGCAACACTGGAAATTCTGGGCCGATTTACCGAGGAATTATTTGCGTTGCAGCGGGCCATTCGCACCGGTGACGGTGATCACCTGTTTGATTATTTCACCCGCACACGCGCCATTCGACGCAGCATTATTGATGCAGGCCAAGATACCGAAGCGCCGAACTTTGGCCGTGATCCAGGGCACAAAGAATGATCCGATTGGGTGTCATCGCCGCGCTGGCTTGGGCAGGGATGGCGGCGGCCAATGCGCCGGATCAATCCCTGCGTCCACAGATGCGCACCCTGTTTGACGCCACATTATCCACCCGCGGCGATTACCGCGCAGAATCCGAAATGACCGTCATGAGCGCCCAAGCCGTGGCCTTTTCGGCCCGCCCGCATGAACGCCCTGACGTCATTCTGGCACTGGGGCGTCGCGCCCAAGAAGAACGCCGTCGCGGAGCCATTTGCGGCGACATGGACATTCAGGGCGACGTGATTGGCGATGTGCCGGGGAACGGGGCCTGTGGTGTTGAAAACGCGGTGCGGGTGCGTGCCGTGGCCGGATTGCGGCTGTCGACCCCGGCGACATTGGATTGCCGGACGGCTTCGGCGTTAAAAACATGGGTGGAACGGGGCGTGTTGCCTGCTGTCGGAAACGAAGGCGGCGGGGCGACAAGCCTGCGGGTGATGGCCCATTATGCCTGTCGCACACGCAACAATCAGCCCGGCGCGCGTCTGTCGGAACATTCCTTTGGTCATGCGATTGATGTGGGCGGGATCGGGTTGGCGGACGGGTCCGAAATTTCGGTGCTTAACGGCTGGGGGACCCATGCGGATGGGCGGCAATTGCGGGATATGCACGCCGCAGCCTGTGGGCCATTTGGCACCGTTTTGGGCCCGGATGCGGACCGTCACCACCGGGATCATTTTCACTTTGACACCGCGCGCTATCGCAGCGGGTCATATTGCAGGTAGACGCGATGTCGCTTTGGGTATTTGGATACGGATCCCTGCTATGGGATCCCGGGTTTGAGCCCGCAGAATCCCGCCGGGGTGTTTTGCACGGCTATCACCGGTCATTTTGTATGTTATCAATCCACTATCGCGGAACCGAAGCCCAGCCCGGTCTGGTTCTGGCGCTGGACAACGCCGATCATGCGACCTGTACCGGATTGGCATTGCGGGCCAAAGACGGCCAAGAGGACCAAGTGCTGGCGGATTTGCGCGCGCGCGAATTGATTTCGGACGCTTATCTGGAAAAATTCGTTGATGTGGAAACCGAAGCCGGACCAATCAACGCAGTGACCTATGTGATCAATCACAACAATCATCAATATTGCGATTTTGACCTTGAGAAACAGGCGCAAATGATTGCGTCGGCCACGGGCGCGCGTGGGGCAAATTCCGAGTATCTGAAAAATACCGCGGATCATTTGGACAAAATGAACATCCGGGATGACGAAATGGCATGGCTGGTGCAGCGCGTGTCGCAATTGTTGGACCCGGACGGGCCGCCTGCATAAAACATTTGGGTTTTTCGCAGGCGCGTCTTATGGTCGACCGCACGATAAGAGCAAAGAAAACACCTAAGAAAACCAACAAAGGACCCGGCCCACATGGACATTCGGGAACCCGAGGCAGAGCCGCATTTCACGCAGCCCATCCGTCAAATCACATCAATGCTCATTGTGTTGGCATTGGTTGGAGCCGGCGGGTATTTGGCCTTTCCCAGTGTGGCGCCTGTGTTTTTGGCAAATCCCTATTTGAACGGGTTCATTGCCTTGGTTTTTGCCTATGGTGTTTTGTCGTGCTTTTTGCAGGTCGGGCAATTGGTGCGGTCTGTGGGCTGGATCGCCGGTTTCACCCGCAACACCGAAGAGCAAGGTCTGGTCGCACCGCAATTATTGGCCCCCCTGGCCACGCTGTTGCGATCGCGCGGGGCCCGGATGCAATTGTCGTCGACCTCCAGCCGGTCGATTTTGGATTCTGTGGCACAGCGGATTGACGAAGAACGCGAAATCACCCGTTATATCGTCAACACATTGATTTTTCTGGGACTATTGGGCACGTTTTACGGCTTGGCCACAACAGTTCCGGCGTTGGTGGAAACCATCCAATCCCTCACCCCAAAAGAGGGCGAAAGCAGCGGCGAAATCTTTGGCCGGTTGCAATCGGGACTAGAAAGCCAGTTGGGGGGCATGGGCGTCGCCTTTGCATCCTCATTGCTTGGATTGGCCGGGTCATTGGTTGTTGGCCTGTTGGAACTGTTCGCCGGTCATGGTCAAAACCGGTTTTACCGTGAACTAGAAGAATGGCTATCCACCATTACCCGAGTCGGGTTTGCCAGCGGCGAAGAAGGTGGGGAAACCGGGGTGATGGGCCATGTGATAGACAATCTGGCCGAACAGATGGAAGCCCTGCAAACCATGTTTACCCAGACCGACATTGGTCGATCTCAGGTGGATGAACGATTGTCCGAATTGGCGGGCAGCATCGACAAATTGGCCGGGCGGATCGAAACCGGTGCTGATATGTCCGGGCTGCTGCAACAAGTGGCCGAAGGGCAGACCGCGCTGATCAACAAAATCAGTGAAAACGGCATGGATGGCATCGATGCTGAAAGCCGGATGCGCCTGCGGTCCATCGATGTGCAAATGCTGCGGATACTAGAAGAAATGAGCGCAGGGCGCGCCGAAGTGATGGCCGATTTGCGCACGGATATTGCCGCACTAAGCCGGGCTGTGCGACAGGCGCAGGGCGGGTCCTGACATGGCCCTAAGCCGCAGAACCGGGGCGCGGTTTCAGGCGTCCATCTGGCCGGGTTTTGTGGATGCGATGACCGGTCTGTTGCTGGTCCTGATGTTTGTGCTGACCATTTTTATGGTCATTCAATTTGTTCTGCAGGAAACAATTACAGGCCAAGAAAGCCAGCTTAATGAGCTAACCCAAGAGGTCGCTGCGCTGGCCGATGCGCTGGGGCTGGAACAGGACCGGTCCGCTGGGTTGGCGACGCGGGTTGGAACATTGACCACCAACCTATCCGAAGCAAATGCCACGGCGCGTGCCCAAACAGCCTTGATTACGTCGTTAACTCAGGAACGCGACACAACGGCCCGCGCGCTGGCCGATGCGCAATCCCGCATCACCGGATTTGAGGCCCAAGTCGCCGGGCTATTGGCGCAGCGGACTGAAGCTCAGGCGCAGATTGCGCAACTGGATCAGGAACGCGCCACGTTGATGTCAGAGCAAGAGGCGCTCAACCTTGCCTTAGCGCAGGCGCGGGATGAAATTGACCAAGGCGTTGAACAAGCCCGTCTGGCGGCGGCGCGTCGAGAAGCGCTTGAGGCGATGGTGGCGCAACTTGAATCCGATGGCCGTGATGCACAGGCCGAAATTTCTGACCTAGAAGCGGCGCGTTTGGTTGATGCCGCCGCCGCCCAGACATTGCGGGACCGGTTGGAAAATGCCGATACTGAACTGACCGCGTTGACGCTATCGTTAGAAGAGCAGCGTCGCGAGGCCGAACAAACGCTGACATTGTTAGCCGCCGCAGATGCGGCGCGGGCGGATTTGGACCTTAGATTGGCGCAGGCTTTGTTGTTGCAGCAACAGGCCGAAACGTCATTGGCTCAATCTCTGTCTCAAAGTTCGGATCTGGATACGCGATTGGCTGCGGCGCTGTCTTTGCAGCAATCCACCCAAGGCGAATTGGCGCAAGCGCGCGCCGCACTGGAAGAGGCGCAAACCAGCTCGGCGGATCTGACGGCCCGTTTGGCGGCAGTGATTGCGGCGCGGGATCTGGCCGAAGGCGATTTGGACGCCGCCCGTCAGGCGTTAGAATTGGCCCTGTCAGACGGGGCCGCTGCGCAGGCGGACATCCAGGAACGATTGGCCAGCGCGGTTTTGGCGCGCGATGCGTTGCGCGTTGAACTCGAAGCGGCCCAAACCGCCGGGCAAGACGCCGATGCCCAACGGGCAACATTGGAACAGAAATTGACCGAAGCGCTGTTGGCGCAGCAGGTTTTACAAGCTGAAATTACGTCGCTGGCAGGGACATCCGCAGATGCGCAAGCCGCCCGTGCCACATTAGAGGCGCGGCTGGCAGAGGCATTGGCGGCCGGATCTGCAGCACAAGAATTGGCCGGGGAACGGCTGACTGAAGCGGACCGTCAGGCGGCTTTGTTGGCGCAGGCCAATGCCACATTGTCACAAGAGCAGGCTCTGTCTGCGCAGGCCCGACGCGAGGTGGCTGTGTTAAACGAACAGGTCGCCGCGTTGCGTCAACAGATCGGGACGTTGCAATCCTTGTTGAATGTCGCCTCTGAGGCCGACGAAGTGTCACAAGTGCAGATTGAAACCTTGGGGAACCAGCTGAACACGGCCCTTGCACGTGCTGCCGCCGAGGAACGTCGCCGTCGGATGCTAGAAGAAGCCGAAACCGCCCGTCTGGAAGAAGAACGCGCGCAATTGGAAGCCGAAGCTCAAAATCTGGAAAGGTTCCGGTCGGATTTCTTTGGCCAGTTGCGGGACGTCGTCGAGGGCCAAGAAGGTGTGCGTATCGAAGGCGACAGGTTTGTGTTTTCGTCCGAGGTTTTGTTCCAGCAGGGTCAGGCAGAATTGTCCGCCGAAGGACGGGATGAAATCGCCAAAATTGCCGCCATTCTACGGACAATTGCAAGCGACATACCCGAAGGAATTGATTGGGTCATCCGCGTAGATGGCCATACGGATAACGTGCCGCTCTCTGGTTTGGGGCAATATTCTGACAATTGGGAGCTGAGCCAAGCGCGGGCATTGTCGGTTGTACGTTTCATGGTCGACTTTTTGGGTATTCCCCCAAACCGGTTGGCCGCAAACGGGTTTGGGCAATATCAACCCTTGAATCCGGATGATACGGATGCAGCACGCGCCCAAAATCGGCGGATTGAGTTAAAACTGACCGAACGTTGATCTATTCAACCGACACATTTGCCGTTGTCCGATCGATCACAACGCCAGCCCGTATCAGAACGATTTCACCCAAATAGGTGCCACTGGGCCACCCAAGAGCCGGAGCCCGGCGGCCACTTGCGCGGAAATATTGGGCCTGTTGGCGATCAAGGGTCATATTCTGTTGGTGGATGATATCCCCATCCGGGTTTTGAATGGTAAACGTAATCTGATCTTCAGATTGGCCACCAAATGCGAGCCCAAACAAAACAATCGGATCGGATGCGGCCAAAATGGTGTTATGGGCGTCGCCCGCTTTGATCGCGGCATATTCAGGTACAAAACTGGAAAAGCCCACATCGATGAATGCAGTCGGCGACCAGTGCAGGGGCGCGGTCCACAAAGAATTGGTTGAGGGGGCTGCGCAGGTGATATTGCCGTCGGGATCAAAGGGATCGATGACGGCCCCGTCTTTGCGAACCGAAAGGTGCAGATGCGGAAACTCTGTTTGGCCAGACAATCCGATGCGCCCCAGAACCTGCCCAGCCGCGACGGCCTGCCCGGGTTGGACGGAAACCGATCCCTGTGCCAGATGGCAATATTGCGTTTCCCAGCCGTCGCCATGTGAAATGACGACGCCATTGCCGCATTCCCGGCCTGAGACATCGGGGGCGTCTGGGCGGCCTTGTAGGATATCGGACATGTCATTGCGCACCCCAAGCACAGTGCCCGGTGCAGCGGCCAACACATCCACCCCGGCATGTTGGGCGGCCAAAGTTGGCAGGCCGAAATCGGTTCCCTTATGTCCGTCGTAGCTTAGGCTTCCGCAGGTGAAATCCGACGCGTCAGTGCTGGGATCATGATCCACGAATTGTTGAATATAGCACATATCCCCAAGGTCACAGTCCACAGGGGATGCAAGCAGGATGTCGCGCGCAAAAACGGGGGATGCAAACAGAAAAAGGGCAACAATGAGCTGCCCTTTCCTTAAAAATTTGCACAACACGGTTGGTTACTCAGCCGTGAGCAAAGGTGGCTTATCGCCGGATATCCGAGCTTTTTCAGGCTCTTCTATGCGCAGATCGATATTTCCATCTTTAACACCGACTTTGACCAACCCACCTTTTGCCAATTTGCCGAATAACAGCTCTTCGGCCAGTGGTTTTTTGATGAATTCCTGAATAACCCGTCCAAGCGGCCGTGCACCCATCCGATCATCATATCCTTTGTTGGCCAGCCATTCGGCCGCTGGGCGTGTCAATTCGATGGCGACGTTGCGATCCATCAATTGCGCTTCCAGCTGCAGAACAAACTTCTCAACCACTTGCAAGATGACTTCTTTGGGTAGCGCACCAAAGCTGATCACAGCATCCAGTCGGTTGCGGAATTCAGGCGTAAACGTGCGTTCGATCGCGGCAGTGTCTTCGCCGGTCCGGCGATCTCGGCCAAAGCCAATGGCAGATTTGGCCTGTTCGGCTGCACCCGCATTCGACGTCATGATCAGGATCACATTGCGGAAATCAACCGAACGCCCATTGTGATCGGTAAGTGTCCCGTGATCCATCACTTGCAATAGAATGTTGAACACATCCGGGTGGGCTTTTTCGATTTCATCGAGCAAGAGCACGCAATGGGGATGTTGATCGATCCCATCGGTCAGCAGACCGCCCTGATCAAACCCAACATAACCCGGAGGCGCCCCGATCAAACGCGAAACGGCGTGTTTTTCCATGTATTCCGACATGTCAAACCGCAGCAATTCCACGCCAAGGGTGGACGCCAATTGATTGGCAACCTCCGTTTTACCGACCCCTGTTGGGCCAGCAAACAGGTAGTTCCCGATCGGTTTCTCAGGTTCCCGCAACCCGGCCCGTGCAAGCTTGATCGCCGAAGACAATGCAACGATGGCATCATCCTGACCAAAGACCACGCGTTTCAGAGATTTCTCTAGATCTTTCAGGACCTCGGCGTCGTTCTTGGACACGTTTTTCGGAGGAATCCGAGCGATCTTGGCGATGACGGCCTCAATCTCTTTGGTGCCGATGGTTTTGCGGCGTTTGGATTCCGGGATCAGATGTTGGGCCGCGCCGGCTTCGTCGATCACGTCGATCGCTTTGTCGGGCAGTTTGCGGTCATTGATATAGCGCGCTGCCAGTTCTACGGCGGTTTTGATCGCATCGGCCGTGTATTTGATCTGATGATGTTCCTCAAAATAGGGTTTCAACCCTTTGAGGATTTTCACAGAATCAGTGACGGATGGCTCTGCAACGTCGATTTTCTGGAACCGGCGCGACAGTGCGCGGTCTTTTTCGAAATGCTGGCGGAATTCTTTGTAAGTGGTTGATCCCATGCAGCGCAATTTACCGCCTTGCAATGCTGGCTTCAGCAAGTTGGAGGCGTCCATGGCACCGCCGGATGTTGCGCCTGCGCCAATCACGGTGTGAATTTCGTCGATGAACAGCACCGCATCGGGATGTTCCTCAAGCTCGTTCATCACCGCTTTCAAACGCTCTTCAAAATCACCGCGATACCGGGTGCCTGCTAGCAAAGCTCCCATATCCAAAGAATAAATCGTCGTTCCTGCAAGGACGTTTGGCACTTCGGATTTGACAATTTTATAGGCCAAACCTTCGGCAATGGCGGTTTTGCCCACACCGGGATCGCCCACCAGCAATGGGTTATTTTTGCGACGGCGACATAGAACCTGCACGCAGCGCTCAACTTCGTGATCGCGTCCAATCAGCGGATCAACATCACCTTTGGCGGCTTTGACGTTCAAATCCACGCAATATTTGGCCAGCGCGCTTTCTTTTTCATCGCCTTCCATGGAAACGTTCACGGTTTCCTCTTCGTCAGGGGCACCAGTGACCGGGCGGCTTTCACCGAATGCCGGGTCCTTGGCAACGCCATGGGCAATGAAATTAACCGCGTCATAACGCGTCATGTCCTGGGCTTGCAGGAAATAGGCGGCGTTTGATTCGCGCTCGGCAAAGATGGCAACCAGAACGTTGGCACCGGTTACCTCAGTGCGGCCCGATGATTGCACATGGATCGCGGCGCGTTGAATTACCCGCTGAAAGGCGGCTGTGGGAACGGCTTCGGACCCTTCAACATCGGTGACCAACGTGGAGAGATCATCTTCGATGAACTCCTCCAACGCTTTGCGCAATTCGTCCAGATCCACCGAACATGCCTTCATTACACGGGCCGCGTCTGGCTCATCAATGAGGGCAAGCAGGAGGTGTTCCAGCGTTGCAAGTTCGTGTCGCCGCGCATTGGCAAGCGCCAGGGCGGAATGAATGGACTGCTCAAGTGTTGTCGAGAAAGACGGCACGTGCGTGCTCCTCTGATCGGGGTCGGGAAGGGCCGGATTGGCTACAGGCCCCGTCCTGACCGTGGCCTCTTAAGATTAAAGTTCGCTTTCGAAGCCGAACCTTCAAGGGCTTTTTTATTTATTTGTCGTCATGGGGGGGGCGAAAAAACCATCTTTTCCCTTATAATTAAGGGGTTTTGATGGGGGAATAAAAATATTCAACTAATCGTGGTTTTTCGCAAGATTTAGGGTCTGAGCCTCGAAATACCCCATTTGGTCGTGGGGTATTTCGGGAAAACGCTCTTGGACTGGCTCAAAAATTATCCTTGCGGGCCCGAATTTCGGTGAACACTTCGACGTCAGATGCTGTGTCCATGCCGATCGCTGCTTTCATGTCGTTGGCGTCAGCGCGCAGGAATGGATTGGTTGCCTGTTCCAACTGCAATGTTGATGGCACGGTAAATTCCCCTGCGGCGCGTTTGGCCGTGATGTCTGCGACCCGTTCGATCAGGGCTGTATTGTTCGGGTCAATCGACAGGGCAAATTTGGCGTTGGATGCGGTATATTCATGCCCAGAGCAAATCAACGTTTCAGCGGGCAGGGCGCGCAGTTTTTGCAGGCTTTCCCACATTTGGGCGGGCGTTCCTTCGAACAATCGCCCACATCCCAATGCCATCAGGCTGTCAGCGGTAAAGGCCAGGGATGAGTCGGGAAAATGAAACGCGATATGGCCGATTGTATGCCCAGAGACATCAAATATATGCACCGCTTCGCCACAAACGGTGATTGTGTGTCCCTCTGTGACGGCCAAATCCAGCGGCGGCAGGCGTTCTGCATCCGCAGCCGCGCCGATCACGCGGGCGCCCGTCGCGTTACGAATCGCCCCAAGCCCATCCACATGGTCCCAATGATGGTGTGTCAGCAAAATATCCGTAAGCGTCCAATTCCGGTCCGCCAGCGCCGCTAAGATCGGTTCGGATTCAGGCGCATCCACCAGGGCTGTTTCGCCTGTGGCGTCGTTGTGAACGAGAAAAGCGTAATTATCTGACAAACATGGGATGGTTAACAGCGTTAGGGGCATGGATTTCGCGATCTTCATTGTTATGTTGTGGTTAGCCTGACGCGAAGGGACGCTGGTTGCAATGCATCTTGATGTACTGGTTCTGAGGAATTTCTACTATCGCAGTGCGCTGGGGCGTGCTGTTCAAAAGGTAATTCGAGATGAATTGACACGCATTTGGCCAGAGGCCAAAGGCCAGACCGTCGCCGGTTTTGGCTTTGCCGTGCCATTGTTACGCCCCTATCTAAATGATGCACGGCGCGTGATTGGCCTGATGCCGGGGCCCCAAGGCGTCATGCCGTGGCCGCCGGGGCGCAAAAACGTATCTGTTTTATGCGAAGACACATTATGGCCGCTGCAAACGGGGCAGGTCGACAAATTGGTTGTGATGCATGGGTTGGAAACCTCTGAACAGCCGACCGCCGTTCTAGAGGAATGCTATCGGGTTCTCGGGCCGGGGGGCCGTGCGGTGTTTGTTTTGCCCAATCGGACCGGGCTTTGGTCGCGATCTGACAAAACACCGTTTGGGTTTGGGCGCCCATATTCACTGTCTCAGCTGGAAATACAGCTGCGCCAGCACGGATTTAAAACCGAAAAGGCCCTATCGACATTGTATCAACCTCCTTCGGCCTCTCGGGGTTGGCGGAGGTCTGCGGGAGTTGTGGAAAATCTGGGGCGGCATCTGCCGATTCTGCGCGCCGGTGGGGTGCTGATGGTTGAGGTCAGCAAACAAGTCCCAGCCCCAACGCGCCCCAGCCTGCCCGAAGCGGTGCGCCGGCCGCTGAAAATTCTGGAAGGTATGTCCGCACCTGAACCTGCGCGCCGCGAACAGCCTGATTAAGGTGTCGGATCGGGCAGGTCCCTTGTTTGATCAACAGAATCAAACCAGCGATTGGTAAATTTGCCCCAATCTGAGGGGTAAAAATCACAATTTTACGGGGTTTTGGGTAGGTAAAGTCGGCTTCAAATCCGTGCTAAACCCGTCAATCTTTGGTTTTGATACTCTTGGTCTCATTAATCAAAGCGGTGGGGGCGATTTTTTTACTGCGGCAAAGGGTGGCAATTTGGATGAATTTTTCAGGTGAAAATTGAGCGGCCGACCGAAAATCCCTTGATCTATTAGGGGGTTGTTCATGTTTTGGCGAAACGAAACGGATTTGAGTTTTGGGAAACCATTAACACTAGGTCACATTCAACGCCCAAGCCTGTTGCCCCAGTGAAATTGCTCTGTTACATCCCCCCTGATTTTGACGCCCCAGCCAATGCTGAGGCCAATACTAGCTGCCTATCTGACATTCGGGATCCCCCGAGTGAAGGGTTGGCCAAGAATCGGAAGGGTGGACGTGTCCGAACCAGCTTCGATCTCCTCAGGCATTGCCGCGCGCTATGCCACCGCTGTCTTTGATTTATCCAAAGACGGCAATGAACTCGCTTCTCTCGCAAAAGATATCGACGCCATCGATGCCGCATTGGCAGATAGCGCCGAATTGCGGGATTTGATCGCATCGCCGATCTTTTCGCGGGACGAACAAGCAGCCGTTATCGGGGCCGTGGCCCAGAAAATGAAGCTGTCTGCAACGATGTCTAACACTCTTAGCCTTTTGGCTCAGAAACGTCGTTTGTTCGTGCTGCCACAGCTGACCGTATCTTTGCGGACCATGCTGGCCGACGAAAACGGCGAAGTAACCGCTGAGGTTGCTTCTGCTAAGGCGCTGACAAAGGCGCAATCAGAGAAGCTCTCTAAAACACTGAAGGCCCAACTTGGGTCGGATGTGGTTATCAAAGCGACCGTTGATGAAAGCCTCATTGGCGGTCTTGTCGTTAAGGTGGGTTCGAAAATGATCGATACGTCGATCCGCTCGAAGCTCTCCGCACTCCAGAACACTATGAAAGAGGTCGGATAATGGCGATCCAAGCTGCAGAAATTTCTGCGATCCTTAAGGACCAGATCAAAAACTTCGGTCAGGATGCCGAAGTTGCCGAGGTGGGCCGTGTGCTCTCCGTTGGTGACGGTATTGCGCGCGTCTTTGGTCTGGACAACATCCAGGCCGGTGAAATGGTCGAATTCCCTGGTGGTATCCAGGGGATGGCTCTGAACCTCGAAGCGGACAACGTTGGTGTTGTTATCTTTGGGTCTGACCAAGACATTAAAGAAGGTGACGTTGTAAAACGGACCAAGTCCATCGTGGACGTTCCAGCCGGTGACGAACTGCTGGGTCGCGTTGTCGACGGTCTGGGTAACCCACTGGACGGCAAAGGCCCGATCAACACAACCAAACGTTTGGTTGCTGATGTTAAGGCCCCCGGCATTATCCCACGTAAATCGGTTCACGAACCGATGGCGACAGGTCTGAAATCTGTGGATGCGATGATCCCGATTGGCCGTGGCCAGCGTGAATTGATCATTGGTGACCGTCAGACTGGTAAAACAGCTGTGGCACTGGATGCGATCCTGAACCAGAAAGCGTATAATGACGCGGCTGGCGACGACGAATCCAAAAAACTGTACTGCGTTTATGTGGCTGTTGGCCAAAAACGTTCCACAGTTGCACAGCTGGTTAAAAAGCTCGAAGAAAACGGCGCTCTGGAATATTCCATCGTTGTTGCTGCGACCGCTTCTGACCCAGCGCCAATGCAGTTCCTGGCACCTTATGCCGCGACTGCGATGGCCGAACATTTCCGTGACAATGGCCGCCACGCTCTGATCATCTATGATGATCTGTCCAAGCAGGCTGTGTCTTATCGCCAGATGTCCCTGCTGCTGCGTCGTCCACCAGGGCGCGAAGCTTATCCAGGTGACGTTTTCTATCTTCACTCCCGTCTGTTGGAACGTTCTGCGAAACTGAACGAAGACAATGGCGCTGGTTCTTTGACCGCTCTGCCGATCATTGAAACGCAGGGTGGTGACGTTTCCGCGTTTATTCCAACCAACGTGATTTCGATCACCGACGGTCAGATATTCTTGGAAACTGAATTGTTCTATCAGGGTATTCGCCCTGCTGTGAACACCGGTCTGTCGGTGTCTCGTGTGGGCTCTGCTGCTCAGACGAACGCGATGAAATCGGTTGCTGGTCCAGTGAAACTGGAACTGGCGCAGTATCGCGAAATGGCTGCGTTTGCGCAGTTCGGGTCCGATCTGGATGCCGCCACTCAGCAATTGCTGAACCGGGGTGCCCGTTTGACCGAGCTGATGAAACAGCCACAATATTCGCCCCTGACCAACGCTGAAATCGTCTGCGTGATCTACGCGGGTACCAAAGGCTACCTCGACAAAGTTGGCGTCAAAGACGTTGGCCGTTTCGAAGCTGGTCTGTTGAACCACCTGCGCAGCAAGCACAAAGATCTGATGGACTTCATCACCAATGAGGATCCCAAGATCAAAGGCGACGCTGAAGCACGGATCAAAGCTGCGCTGGACGAATTCGCCGCTGACTTCGCTTAAGGGAGGACGAGGCGATGCCAAGTCTTAAGGACCTTAAAAACAGGATCGAGTCGGTCAAATCGACCCGCAAGATCACCAAGGCCATGCAGATGGTGGCCGCTGCAAAATTGCGGCGGGCACAGGAAGCTGCCGAACAGTCCCGTCCATATACCGAGCGTTTCAACGCGGTTATGGCCGGTCTGGCGGCATCGGTGGGCGGTAGCGATAGCGCCCCCAAGCTTCTGTCGGGCACGGGCAGCGATCAAACCCATCTTTTGGTGGTGATGACCTCTGAACGTGGCCTCTGTGGTGGCTTCAATGGCAACATCTCAAAGCTCGCCCGTGCGCGCGCCGAAGAACTGACCGCCCAAGGCAAAACAGTGAAAATCATCACTGTTGGCAAAAAAGGCCGGGATGCTCTGAAACGTGAACTTGGCGATCATTTTATTGCGCATGTTGATCTGACTGACGTGAAACGCGTTGGCTATGAAAATGCACAGGACATCGCCCGCGATATCCTGTCGCGTTTTGATGCCGCCGAATTTGACGTTGCCACGATCTTCTACGCGAAATTCCAGAACGTGGTCACACAGATTCCGACTGCCCAGCAAATCATCCCCGCTGCCTTTGAGGCATCCGAGGATGAGGGCGACGCGACCCTGTATGATTACGAACCCAGCGAAGAAGCCATTTTGGCCGACTTGCTGCCGCGGGGCGTGGCGACTGCCATCTTCTCGGCTTTGCTGGAAAATGGTGCGTCCGAACAAGGCGCCCGTATGAGCGCCATGGACAACGCCACACGCAATGCGGGTGACATGATCGACAAACTGACAATCGAGTTTAACCGCTCACGTCAGGCTGTGATCACCAACGAGCTGATTGAAATTATTTCGGGCGCGGAAGCGCTCTAAGAGAACCGGAGAAACGACAATGGCAAACGCAAAAGGCAAAATCACCCAGGTGATTGGCGCCGTTGTGGACGTGCAGTTCGAGGATCAACTGCCGGCGATTTTGAACGCGCTGACAACGGACAACAATGGTAAAAAACTGGTTCTTGAGGTTGCGCAGCACCTTGGCGAGAACACAGTTCGTGCCATCGCTATGGACGCGACCGAAGGTCTGGTCCGCGGTCAAGAAGTGACCGATAGTGCCCTTCCAATTTCCGTACCTGTTGGGGATGCAACCCTGGGTCGGATCATGAACGTCGTTGGCGACCCCGTCGACGAAAAAGGCCCAATCGGCGCGGCTGAAACGCGCTCGATCCACGCCGACGCTCCTCCTTTTGAGGCTCAGTCCACTGCGTCTGAAATCCTCGTAACAGGGATCAAAGTTATCGACCTTTTGGCGCCCTATGCCAAAGGTGGTAAAATTGGCCTGTTCGGTGGTGCGGGTGTGGGTAAGACAGTTCTTATTCAAGAGCTGATCAACAACATCGCGAAAGTGCACTCTGGCTACTCCGTATTCGCGGGTGTGGGCGAACGGACCCGTGAAGGGAACGATCTGTACTACGAATTCATCGAATCCGGTGTTATCGACGCCGAAGACCTGACCAAGTCCAAAGTGGCGTTGGTTTACGGTCAGATGAACGAGCCTCCAGGTGCGCGTATGCGGGTTGCTCTGTCCGGCCTGACAATGGCTGAACAGTTCCGTGACCAATCTGGTACCGACGTTCTGTTCTTTGTCGACAACATCTTCCGCTTTACACAAGCGGGTTCCGAGGTGTCCGCGCTGTTGGGTCGTATTCCTTCTGCGGTGGGTTACCAGCCAACTCTGGCCACCGACATGGGTGCGATGCAGGAACGGATTACATCGACCACAAACGGTTCGATTACATCGGTTCAGGCGATTTACGTACCTGCGGATGACTTGACTGACCCTGCACCTGCGACTTCGTTTGCGCACTTGGATGCGACCACGGTTCTGAACCGTGCGATTTCCGAGCTGGGCATCTATCCTGCGGTTGACCCGCTCGATTCAACGTCACGTCTGCTGGATCCAGCCGTCGTGGGCGAAGAGCACTACAGCGTTGCAACTGACGTTCAGCAGATCCTTCAGCGTTACAAATCGCTGCAAGACATCATCGCCATCCTTGGCATGGACGAACTGAGCGAAGAAGATAAGCTGACAGTGGCACGGGCGCGTAAAATTCAGCGCTTCCTGTCTCAGCCCTTCGACGTTGCGAAAGTGTTTACAGGTTCTGACGGTGTTCAGGTGCCTCTGGAAGACACAATCGCGTCGTTCAAAGCCGTTGTGGCTGGCGAATATGACCACCTGCCCGAAGGCGCGTTCTACATGGTAGGCGGCATCGGTGAAGTGATCGCAAAAGCCGAGAAAATGGCTGCGGAAGCAGCTTAAGGAGGCGATATGGCTGAGAACCTGCAATTCGACCTTGTGAGCCCCGAAGCGCGCTTGGCGCAAATCGAGGCAACCGAGGTTCAGATCCCTGGTGCGGATGGCGACATGACAGCAATGGCTGACCATGCCCCAACCATCACCACACTGCGCCCCGGCGTCCTGAAAGTCACCCATGCGGGTGGCGTGGACGAATTCGTGGTTTCCGGCGGTTTCGCCGAAATCACCGCCGGTGCGGTATCGGTTCTGGCTGAGAAAGCCCTTGCCAAGGCAGAAGTGTCCCAAGACGTGTTCGATCGTTTGATCGGCGCGGCCAAAGACGCCCTGACCAAAGCACAAGAGGGAGCCGGTGAGCCCGGCGCGGCAGATGACGCTGCGAAATTGGTAGCCGACATGGTTGCCATGGGCGAAACTATCGGCCTTTCGGCCAGCTGATCTTTGGTGACTTAGATTTGAGGAAGGCCCCGCAATCGCTGGGGCCTTTTTCGTTTTTTCAACATGATTTTGACGGATTTGGTAACTATTCATTAAGAATTAACCATTTATCCCCGAATAGAGGCAGGGGGCTAATATAATGAAACGGCTTAGAAATCACTGGATCGGGATCGATCAGGGCGAAGTTGTTCTGTTTTCCGATTTTCAGAATGATGGTGAAATGTGGTCGGGCGAAGGTCCGCGCCAAATGGTATCGCATGTGTCCTTTGGCGAAAGCTATCGTACACCTCCGACGGTACAGGCGCATCTGTCGATGTGGGATATATCCAACGGCGCCAATGGCCGTATGGATGTGCAAACCGACGACGTGACCGTCGATGGGTTCAAAATCGTGTTTCGCACATGGGGTGACACCAAAGTCGCGCGTGTGCGTGTGGGCTGGCAGGCCATCGGTGAGCTGCGCCATGCAGACGAATGGGACCTTTATTAACTCCAAAGGCCGGATATTTTGGCGCTATCACCCAAACGGGTGATGCCTGGCGCGGGGCAAATCTCTAGACAATTCATTGTGAGAGAGATTTACATGACCAGAAAATTTTCAATAACCAATTTGATTTTTGGCGCGTTGACGCTTTGCGTTTTATCCACCCAAGCTGGTGCATTTCATGTGTCCACTGGGCAGGTTTACGAAGCGACTTACAGTGCGAACTTCAATGAACTTATCACCGTCCCAGACACTGAAGACCCGTTTAACTATGACGCCTACTACAGTCATTTTATTCAGGATGTTTATTTCGGCAGTGACTTACTTCATGCAGGTGAGACGCTCACGCTAACTTTTTTGGATCAACATCGAAATCTGTTGTTTAGTGAAACCCACACAAACGGATTCGATTCCGAAGTCGAGTGGTTCGCTGGTAACTTAGATTTCTTTAGCCATCAGGACTACTATGTTCAGATATCATCGGGACAAGGGGAGTTCGATGTAGAGCACGTTTGGCTCCTTGGCCAATTGATTGGGACTTTGGGGGCACAAGGAACTTATTTTGATCAAGAGTTCAGCATGACAATCACCGATTTTGCACTTGTGTCTACGCCATCGCTCCCGGCTGTGCCGCTTCCAGCGTCTGCTCTGTTGTTGCTGTCGGGGATAGCGGGATTGGCGCGAATGAAACGTCACGCCCGATAAATCGTCAATATTTAAAGAGTGTTGCCGGGTTTGCGTGATTGCACAAACCCGGCGTTTTTTTATGGGGCTGACGGTCACCTCAGCGCGATGGATCAGACATTATACAGACCTTCATAGATCGGCGTCAGAGTTTCGTGATCAAACAGGGACGACACGGATGTGCCGCTCCAGATGTTCAGCGTGGCTTGGGCAAACATCGGCGCCGTAGGGACGATCCGAATGTTGGGGCAGGCTTTGGTTTCTGGCGTGGCTTCGATGCTGTCGGTGATCACCAGTGACTTCATCACCGAATTGCTGATCCGTTCAATTGCGGGCCCGGACAACACGCCGTGGGTGATATAAGAATGCACTTCGGTTGCGCCATGTTCCATCAGGATTTCGGCAGCTTTGCACAATGTGCCAGCCGTGTCGCAGATGTCATCGACGATGATACATTTCTTGCCTTCGACACTGCCGATCACGGTCATTTCAGCGATCTCGCCGGCCTTTTCGCGGCGTTTGTCCACGATCGACAGCGGCGCATTGATCCGCTTAGCCAATTCGCGCGCCCGGGCCACGCCGCCAACATCCGGTGACACGACCATCACGTCGTCCAGACCGTCTTTGAAGTGGTGTTTGATGTCCAGCGCAAAAATTGGGCTGGCATAAAGGTTGTCGACTGGAATATCAAAGAAGCCCTGAATTTGAGCCGCATGCAGATCCATGGTCAGAACCCGTTCGATCCCGGCCTCGACCAACATATTGGCCACCAGTTTTGCAGAAATCGGTGTGCGGGCCTTGGCGCGGCGATCCTGACGGGCATAGCCGAAATACGGGATCACAGCGGTGATACGAGCCGCCGATGACCGACGCAGCGCGTCTGCCATGATCAGCAGTTCCATCAGGTTGTCGTTGGCCGGGTTGGATGTGGATTGAATGATAAACACATCTTCGCCGCGGACGTTTTCGTACATCTCAACAAAGATTTCCTGATCGTTGAACCGTTCGACACGGGCATCAACCAATCCTACATTCATTCCGCGATGCATCGACATGCGCCGCGCGACCGCTTCGGCCAGTGGCCGGTTTGCGTTACCTGAAATCAGTTTTGGTTCGTGGATAGTCGGCATCGGCCATTCCCCTTGGCTTTCTGTCAGAGCAGGTGACAGAATCATGACGTTGACACCGCCTAGCACACCCCTACGGTGACGCAAATAATCCCAAGTGCAGGAGAGCGCAAAATGCCGCAGATTAACTACTATTTTTCCGTCTTATCGCCTTTCACGTACCTATCGGGGCTGCGGCTAGAGGAAATTGCCGCGAAACATGGCGCGGACATTCAGTACAAACCGCTGGACATTATGGCGCTGTTTGCCCGTACAGGGGGCACGCCGCCCAAGGATCGTCATCCCAATCGGATCGACTATCGTATGCAGGAACTGGTGCGCGCGGCCACAAAAACCGGCCTGCCGATGAATTTCAATCCCGCCCATTGGCCGACCAATGCGGCCCCTGCATCCTATGCGATCATCGCGGCGGCCAATGCCGGTGGCGGGGATCTGGGCGCGCTGTGCCATTCGGTTTTACGCGCGGTCTGGGCCGAAGAAAAAGACATCGCGCAGGATGATGTGATCGCCCAATGTCTGGTGGCGGCCGGGTATGAGGCATCGCTGATCAATTCCGGGATGCTGACCGGGGCAGAACAATATGCGCGCAATCTAGAAGAAGCGATCGACGCTGGCGCATTTGGCGCGCCATTTTACATCACTGATGGGGATGCACGGTTCTGGGGACATGACCGGTTGGATGATCTGGATGCGCATCTGTCAGGTGATCTGTAAATGCCACTGACCCGAATATCTGGGTCAGACATATGGGTTGAACGGGGTGGGGACGGCGCGGACCCCACCTTGATGATCCATTGTTCACTGGCCAAACACGAAGCGTTGCTACCGCTGCTGGACAATTTGGTGGACGTCGATGCGACGCTGTTTGATCTGCCCGGCCATGGGCGCAGCTCGGATGCTGACCAGATTGACCCACAGGGGCAGGCGGTCGGCATTGCCGCCCAGCTGGCACAGCCGGGATCACATGTGATCGGTCATTCCTTTGGGGCGACCATCGCGTTGCGGCTTGCACTGGAACATCCGCATTTGGTGCGCCGTTTGACTTTGATCGAACCGGTGATGTTTGGAGCCGTGCAAAATAGTGCAACCTACCGCGTGATGAAGCAGGATTATGTGGCCTTTAATGCCGCCTTGGCCGATCAGGATTTCGAAACGGCGGCGCGGATGTTTATGCGGTGGTGGGGCGATGGGCGTCCTTGGGCGGATCTGCCGGACCGTCAGAGGGCCGGATTGATGCGCCGCATTCCATTGATCGCTGCGGCACGTGGGGCAACAGATAACGATATCGGTGGGATGTTGGTGCCCGGCCGGCTAGAGGTGTTACAAATTCCGGTGACGCTGATCGCGGGCGCCGACACACATCCGTTGATCCCGCTGGTTCATCAGGCATTGGCGGCCCGATTGCCAAATGCCACATCCCACGTGATCCCAGAGGCCCGTCATATGGTGGCCGTGACCCATGCCGCCCAAGTCGCCCGCATTATATCAGAGCAGAGCGAGAAACTGATCGATGTCTGATTTTGCAATGGACCAGTCACAGACAAACCGCGCCTGAACCAATGTATCGGGATCCCCTGACGCAATATCTGCATCTGGTTGGTATTGGGCCCCTGCGGCGATCAGCCGTTGATGGGTGGCCCTTGGCAGGCTGGCAAACATCAGATTACCCTCAACGGGATAAGCAAGGGTTGCGCCGCCCGCGATCAGGCCTTGGGCCAGATAATCCGCGTTTTGGTTGCTCTGTTTGGCCAAAGATAGCCACAGATCATCGGTCAGATAGGCCTGCATCTGGGCCGACAGATAGCGATGTTTCGACAACAGGTGCCCGCCACGTTTGCGGCGCAGCTCAAATTCGCGACCTTTGTCAGGGTCAAAAAACACAACGGCCTCAACCCCCATCAACCCGTTTTTCGTACCGCCAAAGCACACGGCATCTACGCCCGATTTCCACGTCATGTCTGCCGCGCTGCACCCCAGATGATCCAGAGCATTGGCAAACCGCGCCCCGTCCAGATGAACGGGCAGGTTATGGGCATGGGCGATGTCGCTGATCGCTTTGATGTCTGCGAGGGAATAACAGGTTCCGGTTTCTGTAACCTGCGTGATCGAAACAGGGCCGCGTTCTGGCCCATGGGGAAACCGGTTGCCTTCGGAGTCCAAGGCTTTGCGCAATGCCGCAGAGGTCATTTTGCCATCCACATCCGGGATCAATGTCAGCTTTGCGCCGCCAGTGTAAAACTCTGGCGCGCCGCATTCATCCATCTGGATATGGGCCAGGGAGGTGCAGAAAATCGTTTCAAACGGTTGGCACAGCGTGGCCAGTGTCAACACATTGGCCGAAGTGCCATTGATGACCAGATGAACAGAGGCATCGGGTGCCTCAAAGATCATACGCAGCTGGTCGCGGACCTGATCCATCAACGCATCGTTGCCATAGGCCGGGGCATAACCGGTATTGGCGTCAATCATGGCCTGCATCACGTTCGGATGCACCGGACCGGCATTGTCAGATGCAAAATACATCAGGTTGGTTCCTCGATCAGGTGGTCTTCCCATTCATCTTCGTGAATGTCGAATTCAGATACGGTTAACCCTTGGGCGGACACGCCTGCCGCATGCACGCTTTGCATGTTGCCGGATATCAGCGGATGCCAGTGGAACAGATCGCGTCCCTCATGCACCAAACGATAGGCACAGGTCTGGGGCAGCCAATATAGGTGGTCCGGGATGGATTGCGGGGTCAGGCGGATGCAATCGGGCACAAATTGGTGGCGGATGTCGTATTGCGCGCAATGACACGTCGCGTCATCCAACAATCGGCAGGCGACACGGGTCAAAACCACTTCGCCGCTCTCTTCGTCTTCCAATTTGTTCAGGCAGCATTTGCCACAGCCGTCACACAGGGCTTCCCATTCTTTGTCCGTCATTTTGGTCATCGGAACGGTGTTCCAGAACTGATCCCGCAGGCCGGTTCTGTCGATGGGATCAGACATTTTTCAGGATCTCACGCGCTTGGTCGCAATCAGCGTGCATTTTGGTGATCAGGGCATCCAACCCGTCAAACTTCAGCTCTGGACGCAGATATTCAACCAGTGCCACAGAAATGTCAGCCCCGTATAGATCGCCTTTGAAATCAAAGATGTAGGTTTCGCAATTGGGGTGGTTTATCCCAAATGTCGGACGTTCCCCAATGGATGCGGCCCCATGGTAATTGCCCGCATGTGGCCCGGTCAGCACGTCGATCAACACGGCATAAACGCCAAAACGCGGCGGGTGCAGGTCATCGATGGACATGTTCGCGGTCGGAAACCCCAATTCGCGCCCCCGTTGATCACCTTGGATGACGACGCCGTCAATGCGATGCCAATGGCCCAACATATCCGCGGCATCATGTGGGCGGCCTTCGCCCAACGCTTTGCGGATCGCGGTCGAAGAAGCCTCTTCGTCGCCAATCGAAACCAGCGGCACAACCGTCACGCCAAATCCCATTTCAACGCCGAATTCTTGCAAATCCGCCGCTTTTCCGGCGCGTTTCGCCCCAAAGAAGAAGTCTTCGCCTACAACCACATGCGCCAGGCCTAGCCGTTTGACGATGATCTCTTCGGCAAATTCCCTAGGGCTCAACGAAGAGAGCGCAGGCGTGAACGGCAGTTCATAAAGGTGATCCACCTTCAGTTTTTCCAGACGATGCGCCTTGGCTGCAGCATTCATTAACCGAAAGGCCGGACCGTTGGGTTGAAACACCTGTCGCGGATGCGGCTCAAACGTCATGATCCCCAGCGGTGCCTGCAAAGCATCAGCCGTTTTCCGGGTGGTTTCAATCACGGCGATATGGCCCAGATGCACACCATCGAAATTGCCGATGGCTGCAACAGCTCCGCGGATGTCAGCGGGCACGAATTCGGTGTCTCGGATGATGCGCATTCTCATGCCCTATCTGTCCTGCAAACCACTTGCAAGCATTCGCAGACGTCGCCGTTTTCTGTTGTTAGAAAACGTCCCGGAAACGTTCAGATTTTCCGGGACCGGTTGGCGTGGATCAATCGAATTTACGCGACGGCGCCAGAACGTTTGCCTCGCCCATCAGAACCTTTTTGCCATTCACCAGACACCGTGTGTCCAATTTGACCCGGCGTTTGGAATGGTCGATATCCATCACTTCGACTTCGGCCAGAACCATGTCGCCGGGGCGTACAGGGGCCAGAAATTTCAGGTTTTGACCTAGATAAACGGTCCCATGGCCGGGCAATTGTTCGCCAATGACCGCAGACACCAACCCGGCGGTCAGCATCCCATGGGCGATCCGCCCCTCAAAGATCGTGTCCTGCGCGTAATCATCGTCCAGATGCACAGGATTGCGGTCGGTGGACACCTCGGCGAACATTTCAATGTCTTGATCGGTGATGACCTTTGACAGGCTGCGCACCATGCCAATTTCCAGATCTTCGATACAGATCGTGCCGCGGGGCTGATTATCCAGCATTTTGCGCTCCATGAGTAACAAATGGTCCAATAATGGGTGTCATTGGCAACATAATTACTTTGCAGTTGCAGAAAAATCAAGCCCCTTCTTTGACTATCTTAACTGGCCAATCGCATAGGTTGGCGTAATTTTTTCGTTTTCAATGAATGCATTAAGCGCATTTTCATCAGGTTGGTGGGTGGTTTTGGTTTCTTTGGCTGCCAGCCCGCCGGTGATAAACAAGCTATCAATGTCATCCCCAAGCGCCCCAAGGATGTCTGTGCGAATCCCATCGCCGATGGCCAGAATCCGTGGGTTGGCGGGTGCCAAACCGGTGGCCATTAGGCGGCGCGCGGCCAGATCGTAAATGGGCGGATGCGGTTTGCCAAAATACAGGCTTTCGCCCCCCATTTCCGTGTAAAGCGCGGCCAATGCGCCGGCGCACCATTCACGTGTTTCACCGCGATCCACAACAATATCCGGATTGGCGCAGAGCAGTTTCAGCCCTTTTTGTTTGGCGTATAAAAACTGTGCACGATATTCAGCGGGGTCGGCTTCTGGATTTTCAGGGCCGCAGCACACGATGCCTTCGGCCTCTTCCAACGGAACCGTTTGCACGTTCAGTGGTTGGTCCAACAGGTTCAACGGTTCAAAAAACGCGGCCTCATGTGGTTGCCCGACAAACCAGACTTTTTGGCCAACCGCCCCCTGAAACATCGCCGACCGCGCGCTGTCGCCGGAGGTGGCGATGGTGTCCCAGCAATCTTCGGGAACCTGAAATTCACGCAATTGCGGTTCCACATTGGCGCGGGGGCGGGGTGAATTGGTCACCAGCACCACAACTTTGCCAGCCGCACGAAAGGCGCGCAGGGCCTCGACGGCGTCTTGGTGGGCGATGATGCCATTATGCACGCAGCCCCAAAGATCCACATAAGCGGCGTCATATTGGTCGGTAACTTCGGCGAGGGACGAAATAATGCGGGTCATGGGGGCTCCGATTGGCTGTCTGTGGCCCCCGTGTAGCGCAACATTGTGCCGCGTGACAGGTGTTCTAGGGGCGGGCAGGCGTCACAGCCGGTCGCGCAGAGAATACCAAAGCATGGCCAACACCAACAAAGGCGATCGCAAATGCCGTCCGCCGGGGAACCGATGGGTGGGTACATCTGCCATCAGATCAAACCGTTCGGCCTGACCGGCAATTGTTTCTGCGGCGATCTGGCCTGCAAGGGTCGCCATGGCCACGCCATGCCCGGAATAGCCAGACAGGCTTAGGATATTGCCAGCGATCCGTTCAAAATGCGGCATGCGGTTCATGGTGATGCCCAACGTGCCACCCCAAGCATGGGTGATGTCTGCATCAGCCAATTGCGGAAAAATCTCGGCCAAAGGTTTGCGGACATTTTTTGCGATGTCATGCGGGAATTTGTAGCCGTAACTTTCGGTGCCGCCAAAGATCAGACGATGATCGATAGAGAACCGGAAATAATTCACCACAAATTTGCTGTCTGCGACGGCGTAATTGTGTTTGATAATCTGTTCTTGTTGATCGGGATGCATGGGGGCTGTGGCCACGACAAAGTTGTTGATCGGCATGACCCGGGCCGCGACGCGCGGCATGAGATCCCCCAGATATCCATTGCACCCCAGAACCACATGATCGGATGTGATATCAGCGTTTTGGGTGATGATTTTGGCGGGGGTGCCTTCGACGATCTGGGTCACGCGCGTATTTTCAAACAGACGCACGCCTGCTTGTTGTGCCATCCGCGCCAATCCAAGTGCAAATTGCAACGGATCAATATGCCCTGCACCCAAATCCAATGTGCCGCCATAATAGGACGGTGAATTGACGAATTCCCGTAATTCATGGCGGTTTAGTGTGCTAATTTGATTGTATCCGTAGTCGCGGTGCAGCTTTTCTACATAAGCGTGATAATCAGGAACATAACGTTCGCGGTGGGCGGCGTGAATGATGCCGGGATGAAAATCCGCGTGGACCAGTTCTGATTTCGATAAATCACGCACCAGATCAACGGATTGATTGGCGATGGTCCACAGCGCGCGGGCGTGATCACGCCCCAGCATGTCCTCTAATACGTCCTGTTCCTGTCGCTGGCCCTGACCGACCTGACCGCCATTGCGCCCGGATGCGCCGGACCCGATACGGGAGGCTTCGACTAGAATGACGTCATAGCCACGTTGGGCCAGATGCAGCGCCGAGGAAAGCCCGGTAAACCCCCCGCCGATGACGCAGACATCACACCGCAACGCCCCAGCCGCCGTCGGGAACGGGGGCAAAGTTGTGGCATTGGCGGCGTAGTAGGACGGGGGATATTCCCCCGGCACATCATTGGCGGTTAACAGATCCATTGGATCATCCTTTAGGCCGACACAAACAATCCGGCGTCTTTGACGGCTTTGTGGGCTTCGTCCAGCGATTGAACCGCGCGGTCCATCATCACGTCGATTTCGTCGGGCGTGATCACCAATGGCGGCGCAATCACCATCCGATCGCCGACATGGCGCATGATCAGATTATTGGCAAAGCTGCGTTCGCGACACATGAACCCAATTGTGCCCGCCTCTGAGGCGAACGCCGCGCGGTTGGCTTTGTCCGGGGTCAATGCGACGGACGCCATGAGCCCGACGATTTTGGCCTCTCCTACCATTGGGTGATCGGCCAACGTTTCCCATTTTTCTTTTAGATAAGGTGCGGCCACATCACGTGCATGTTCGACGATGTTTTCTTCTTGCATGATGCGCAGGTTTTCCATGGCCACGGCACAGGCCACGGGGTGACCCGAATAGGTGTAACCGTGGTTAAATTCGCCTTGGGCAATCACACTGGCAATGTCGTCCGACACAATCGACCCGCCGATCGGCGCATAGCCCGATGACAGGCCTTTGGCGATGGTCATGATGTCAGGACGGATGCCCATGGTCTGCGATCCAAACCAATTGCCCGTGCGCCCAAAGCCGCAGATCACTTCGTCGGCGATCAACAGGATGTCATATTTATCGCAAATCCGTTGAATTTCGGGCCAATAGGTGTCCGGTGCAACGATCACGCCGCCCGCGCCCTGAACGGGTTCAGCAATAAAGGCCGCAACCCGGTTTTCACCCAATTCCAGAATGGCTTGCTCCAATTCTTGGGCGCGCGCCAACCCGAATTCCTCGGGGGACATGTCGCCGCCTTCGGACCACCAATTGGGTTGGTTGATATGGTGAATACCACCGACCATCGGGCCGCCCTGTGCATGCATGCCAGGCATCCCGCCTAGGCTGGTCCCCCCCAATGTGGACCCGTGATAGGCATTATGACGTGAAATGATGACGTTCTTTTCGGTATGGCCTTTCATCGCCCAATAATGGCGCACCAGCCGGATATTTGTGTCGTTGGCCTCTGATCCGGACCCGGCGTAAAACACGTTGTTCAGATCACCGGGCGTCAGTTCCGCAATCTGCGCAGATAGGGCGATGACCGGCACATGAGTGGTCTGAAAGAACGTGTTGTAATAGGGCAATTCACGCATTTGACGCGCGGCCACATCGGCCAGTTCATCGCGGCCATAGCCGATATTAACGCACCACAATCCTGACATACCGTCCAAGATTTGATTGCCTTGGCTGTCGGTCAGATGCACGCCATTGGCACGGGTGATCACGCGCGCACCTTTGGTTGCCAATTCGCCATTGGCCGTGAAGGGATGCATGTGATGGGCTGCATCCAGCGCTTGCAATTCTTCTGTTGGCATGTGGTTTGAAATCATATTCATTGGTTTATCCTTTGCGCGATCAGGCGTTCAGCAGCAGGTGCTGACGTTCCCATGGCGAAATTTCGCGTTGGTATTCTTCGTTTTCGGCCCATTTGATGTCCGAATAGAGCTGGCAGAATTCTTCGCCCAGAATGGCGCGAATTTCGGTGGCATTGTCGAACAGGTCCAGCGCTTCGCGCAACGAACCGGGCAGGCCATCTGCGGTTTCCCAGACCTCCACCGTGACGGCGGGGCGGGGCTGGATTTTGTTGATCATGCCCAGATACCCGCAGGCCAACGACGCCGCGATGGCCAGATAAGGGTTGCAATCCATGCCGATGACGCGGTTTTCGACGCGCAGGGATTCCGCCGTAGAATGTGGAATGCGCAGGCCGGTGGTGCGATTATCACGCGCCCATTCCAGATTGGACGGCGCGGACTGACCTTCGGGGGTCAGACGGCGATAAGAATTCACATATGGGGCCAACAACGGCACAGTCTGCATGGTGTATTTCTGCGAGCCACCAATGAAATGGTGGAATGTGTCCGTGGGGTTTCCGTCCGCATCTGAAAAGATGTTTTTGCCGGTTTCCACATCCACAATGGATTGGTGCAGATGCATGGCGCTGCCGGGTTCGTCGCGGATGGGTTTGGCCATAAAGGTCGCAAACACCCCGTTTGCCAGCGCCGCTTCGCGAATGGTGCGTTTGAAATAAAACACCTGATCCGCCAGTTTTAGCGGGTCACTGTGCAGCAAGTTGATCTCAATCTGTCCGGCACCGCCTTCTTGAATCACTGTGTCGATCTGCAGGCCTTGGGCCTCGGCGTAATCGTAAATCGTATCAATCACAGAGCCGTATTCGTCGACCGCAGCCATGGAATAAACCTGGCGAGACGCGCCTTTGCGCCCCGTGCGGCCCAATGGCGGCTCAATCGGGTCTTTGGGGTCTGTGTTGGGTTTGGTCAGGTAGAATTCCAATTCAGGCGCGACAATCGGTTTCCAGCCTTTTTCCGCATAAAGCGCCAGCACCTTGCGTAACACGTTGCGCGGCGCGATCGCCAAGGGGGCGCCATCGCGGGTTTGCATGTCACAGATGATCTGAACCGTGGCGTCATCCGCCCAAGGTACAGCCGTAGCGGTGGACATATCCGGCACCAAAACCACGTCTTTTTCCAACCATTGGTTTTCGATATCCATGTCCACATATTCACCCGACACGGTTTGATAGAACAGTGAGATCGGCAAATAGAACGTTTCGTCGGGCTGGAATTTATAGGCCGGCATTGCCTTGCCGCGTGACATGCCAACCAGATCGGGAATGATGGTTTCGACCTCTTCCAGACGCCGGCCTTCGATATGATCCAGAAACGCTTCGGGTAGGGTTTCGGCCCAATTGCCGCGGACTTTGGGTTTCTTGGCCTGTGCCATAGGATTGTTCCACATCGCGACAAACGCATCCTCCGCATCGGGGGAATCCCGGGGAAGGGTCGTCGTTGATGTCAGAATATGATCAAATATTTAAGCCAGTCAACAACCAGTATTCTTATCACCGCATTAGGGACAGGCCTTGGCGAATATCGGCTTCGATGGCGCGTGCGACGCCTGCGCCGTCTTTGGCCTTTAGCGCGGAAAGGGCGTCTTTGTGTTCATCAGGCAGGTTTTGCGTGCCGTATCGCCCTGAAACCACACGCAAAGACGGTCCCAATTGCAGCCAAAGAGAGCTGGCAATATTGCGCAAAACAGGGGCGTTTGCCGCGTCATACAAGGTAAAATGAAACCGATAATTGCCTGCGAGATAGCCATTAATATCGCCTGCAGAAATCGCTGCATCCACCTGTTCGTCCAGTTTGGCGAGGGTTTTCAGCTGGTCTTTGGTGATGTTGGCCACGGCCAATTCGCCCAGACGTGGTTCAATCGCCAAGCGTGCAAAATAAATCTGATTGAGCGTTTCCTGGGTCACGTTGGGCACGCAAATGCGGCGATTCCCCAGCGCTTCTAACGCGCCTTCTGCGGTCAGCCGGCGGATTGCTTCGCGCACAGGGGTCATGCCCGCCCCCAACATTGTTTTTAGCCCAAGGATCGTAAGTGCCTGACCCGGAAGCACTTCTCCGAACAAGATCATGTGACGCAACCGGTCATATATGGCCTGATGCTCTGGTGTCTTTGAGCTTTGTTCATTCACTGATCGTTTCTCCTTTGGCGCTGTCTAATCTGTAGGCATTATTGGGAATAATCATAGCCCACTTTGTCCTGATATTAGAAATGTCTTGCGACGAATCAAGATTTGATCAAATATTTCGGCAATAATACAAGATAAAACCACTCAGGGAGAATACGACTATGTTGACCCGCGTTCCTGCCATCGCGCTTGCGACTTCGCTTGCTGCCGTGGCCGTATCCGCCGAAGAAGTCCGTGTTTACAATTGGTCGGATTATATCGACGAAGAGTTGTTGGAAAAGTTTGAGCAAGAAACCGGCTATGAGCTGATTTACGATGTGTTTGACAGCAATGAAGTGCTGGAAACCAAATTGCTGGCCGGGTCATCGGGCTATGATGTGGTTGTCCCGACAGGATCGTTTTTACAGCGGCAAATTCAGGCTGGCGTATTCATGCCGCTGCAAACGGATAAATTGTCCAACTCGGGCAATCTGTGGGACGTGATCCAAGCCCGCACCGAAGCCTATGACCCCGGCAACGCCTATTCTATTAACTATATGTGGGGCACGACGGGGCTTGGCATTAACGAAACTATGGTCACCGACATCCTGGGACAAGATGCGCCCGTTGACAGTCTGGCACTGATTTTTGATCCGGCAAATGCGGAAAAACTGGCCGAATGCGGCATTTATGTTTTGGACGCGCCAACCGAACTGATCCCAGCGGCGTTGGCCTATTTGGGGGAAAACCCAGACAGCCACGACCCGGAAGTGATCGCGCTGGCGGAACCGGTTCTGGCAGGGCTGGCCCCACACGTGGCGAAATTCCACAGCTCTGAATATATCACGGCGCTGGCCAATGGCGATATTTGTGTCGCGGTGGGGTGGTCCGGTGATGTGCTGCAGGCCCGTGACCGCGCATGGGAAGCAGATAATGGCGTCGAAATCGCCTATTACGCCCCGTCCGAAGGCGCGCTGATGTGGTTTGACCAAATGGCCATCCCCGCAGATTCCCCGAACCCAGAGGGCGCGCATGCCTTTCTGAACTTTATTCTGGATGCCCAGAACATGGCGGCAGCGTCAAACTATGTTTATTACGCCAACGGGAACCTCGCGAGCCAAGAGTTTCTGGTCGAAGATGTGATTGGTGACACAGCCATCTATCCAGATGAGACAACGATTGAAAACCTATACATTACAACGCCATACCCGCCTCGTGTGCAGCGTGTTGTAACCCGTATGTGGACGGCGATTAAATCTGGCATCTGATCCGACAGACCCAGCAACCGGTGGTTTTCGACCGGTTGCTGGCCCCCACATTGCCCCACATCAAAGGACAGCTTTATGACGACGTCCATTGCCCCGGCCGAACTTGTGTCGGAATTTGAACCATGGAATGATGTTCAGGCCGAACCCCTGATCCGATTTGACAACGTCACCAAGCGGTTCGGAACGTTCACCGCCATCGACCATATCGATCTGTCGATTTATCCCAAGGAATTCTTTGCGCTGTTGGGGCCATCGGGATGCGGGAAAACCACGTTGATGCGGATTCTGGCGGGGTTTGAAACAGCGACAGAAGGCACCATTACAATTGACGGTCAGAATATGGCTGGGATTGCGCCCAACAAACGGGCGGTGAATATGATGTTTCAATCCTATGCTTTGTTCCCGCATCTGAACATCTGGGACAATATCGCCTTTGGGCTGCACCGGTCTGACATGCCCAAAGATCAGATCGGTGATCGCGTCGAAGAAATGCTGCGTCTGGTGCAATTGGGGAAGTTTGCCAAACGCAAACCTCATCAGATTTCCGGGGGGCAACGCCAGCGGGTTGCCTTGGCGCGGTCCTTGGCCAAGGCGCCGAAACTCTTGCTGTTGGACGAACCTTTGGGGGCGTTGGACAAAAAGCTGCGTCAGGAAACCCAGTTTGAACTGATGGACATCCAGGAACGTACCGGCACCACCTTTGTGATCGTGACCCATGACCAAGAAGAGGCGATGACAGTCGCGTCTCGGGTTGCGGTGATGGATCATGGGCGATTGGTACAGGTGGACACCCCGCAAAGCATCTATGAAACACCCAACTCAGTCTATGTCGCTGATTTCATCGGCGAGGTGAACCTGATCGAAGGCAATGTAGACAAAATTGGCGATGACAGCGCGACGATCGCTTGGGCCGAAGGTCAGCCCAGCATTTGCGGGACCGCCTTGGGGGGGATCGGGCAGGGCGCGCGCGCCACGTTTGCGATCCGTCCAGAAAAGGTCGCGATTTCAAAATCCCGTCCCAGTGATCGCAACAATGTTGTGCAGGGAAAAGTCCTGGACATCGCCTATTTGGGCAATCTGTCGACCTATGTGGTGCAACTGGAAAACGGCCAAACCATCAAAGCCCAAGCCGCCAACAATCGGCGGGTCAGTCGACGTGAATTCACATGGCATGACGATGTGTTTCTGTCATGGACGGACACGGCTGGCATCGTGTTAACAGCATGAGGGACAAGCCATGAAAATCGCGCGTCGCTTCTTAATTGGCATCCCCTTTTTGTGGTTGTTGGTATTGTTCCTGATCCCGTTTGGAATTGTTTTCAAAATTTCGCTGTCTGATTACGCGATCTCTATTCCACCTTATACGCCGCAACTGGATGGCATGAGCTGGGACAGTTTTCGCACTTTTTTCGGGCAGATCGACTTTGAAAATTATGTCTTTTTGACCACCGATCACCTCTATTGGAAGGCCTACCTATCCAGTTTGCAGATCGCGACCTTGTCGATGATTTTCACGCTTTTGGTCGGTTTTCCAATTGCTTATGGGATGGCCAATGCGCCGGATCATTGGCGCGCGACCCTGATGATGCTGATCATCCTGCCGTTCTGGACCAGCTTTCTGATCCGGGTCTATGCATGGCAGGGCATCCTCAGCACCGAAGGCGTGTTAAACCAGTTTTTGCTGTGGACGGGGATCATTTCAGAGCCGTTAAAAATGCTGAACACCAATTTCGCGGTCTATATCGGCATCGTTTACACCTATCTGCCATTCATGATCCTGCCGATTTATGCGACGCTGGAAAAACTGGATGCATCCCTGTTAGAAGCCGCCGAAGATCTGGGCTGTTCTCGTGCCCAAGCGTTCTGGTTGGTGACCGTACCCCTGTCTAAATCCGGGGTGATCGCCGGGTGTTTTCTGGTCTTTATTCCGGCGCTTGGCGAATTTGTGATCCCATCATTATTGGGCGGCTCGCGCACGTTGATGATCGGTAAAGTCCTGTTCGAAGAGTTCTTTAACAACCGCGATTGGCCCGTGGCCAGCACGGTCGCCGTCATATTGTTGCTGATCCTGATCATTCCGATTGTGCTGTTTCAGCGTAATCAGGAAAAACAACAGGAGGCCGAAAAATGAGACGTTTAACCTGGTTCAACGCGGTGTCCCTGACGATCGGATTTGCGTTTTTATACGTGCCGATGCTGATCCTGATCATCTATTCGTTCAACGAAAGCCGGCTGGTCACTGTTTGGGCGGGATTTTCGACCAAATGGTACGGTGAATTGTTTCAAAACGAAGCCTTCTTAGACGCGGCTTGGGTGACCCTAAAGGTTGCCGTTATATCCTCGACCATTGCCACAATTCTGGGGACCATGGCGGCGCAAGTTCTGGTTCGGGGGGGGCGTTTTAAGGGGCGCACGCTGTTTTCGGGCATGATCTATGCACCATTGGTGATGCCCGAAGTGATCACAGGTCTGTCCTTGATGCTGTTGTTCATTTCGCTTGGTCTGGATCGCGGCACGTTCACTATTGTTCTGGCACATGTAACGTTTTCAATGTGTTACGTGTCGGTTGTGGTGTCATCACGTTTGGTGTCGTTCGACAAATCATTAGAAGAGGCGGCATTGGATCTGGGCTGTACCCCGTTTGACGCGTTCAAATCGGTGACGTTGCCGATCATCGCCCCTGCCGTGATTTCCGGCTGGTTGTTGGCCTTTACTTTGTCGCTGGATGATCTGGTGATTGCGTCCTTTACATCGGGGCCATCTGCCACAACATTGCCGATGAAAATCTGGTCCTCTGTGCGAATGGGCGTTAGTCCTCAGATCAATGCCTTGTCGACAATCCTGATCTCCATGGTCACAATTGGGGTCATCGCGGCATCAATTACAACAAAACGCAGGGTCATTCAGGCCAAACGCGACGAACAAATGGCAGAGGCGCAATGAGCTTTACCCACGAATATAACCTGTATTGCGAAACCCACGGCATTCCCGACCGGATCGAACTGATGCTGTGTGATCTAAACAGTATTTTGCGCGGCAAATGGCTGCCCGGTGACGCATGGGAAAAGCTGGAAAAAGGGCAGGTGCGTTTGCCATTGTCGACCTATGCGCCCAACATTATGGGCCAAGAGGTCGAAGAGACCGGCATGGGCATTGTTGTGGGCGACCCGGACGGTATTTTGAAACCGGTTTTGGGGTCGCTGGCACCGGTGCCATGGGCCGAGGGCAATGTAGCGCAGGTTCTGGTGGAAATGTCCGATATGGACGGGGTGCTGAGCCCTTATTCACCGCGGGGCGTTCTGCAAAACGTGCTGGATCGCTTTGCGGCACATGGCTGGACGCCTATTGTGGCCACCGAACTGGAATTCTACATTTTCCAGAAACGTGACAGCCCGGATGATGCACCCATCCCGCCGCAACGCGCACCATCGGCGCAGAATTTCGACCTAGAGGTTCTCAGTCGCAAAGATGCGATCCTGTCAGAAATCATGTCTGCTTCTGCGGCGCAAAATCTGGCGACTGACACGTTGATTGCTGAATTTGGCCCCGGCCAATTCGAAATCAATTTTCACCACACGGGCGACGTGCAGCGGGCGGCGGAAACCGCTTTGCTGTTTCGTCGATTGGTGCGCCAAGTGGTCGCCAAACATGGGATGGAGGCGACGTTTATTGCCAAACCTTATGCGGATGATCCCGGCAATGGCATGCATGCGCATATTTCCGTTGTGGATCAGGACGGTAATAACATTTTCGACGCCGGTGGCCCTGTTTCAGGCCGGTTGAAAAACGCGGTTGGTGGCACATTGGATACGATGCGGGATCTTCAGGCGATTTTTGCCCCGCATATGAATTCTTATCGACGGTTTCAGCCCAACTCCTTTGCTCCCACAGCCCCCAATTGGGGGTTGGACAACCGCCAAGCGGGGGTGCGTCTGCCCGAAATTTCTGGCCCCGCCGCCCGGTTGGAACACCGGATTTGCGGCGCGGATGTGAACCCTTATCTGGCCCTCGCGGCGATTTTGGGGGGCATGCTCTTTGGGCTTGAAAACAAATCGGATGTGCCGCTGCCATTGGACGATACAAATGCGAAACCGGCAGAAAATCTGGGGCATGATTGGTTGACTGCGGTGGAACGATTTGCCCAGTCAGACGCGGCAAAACAGATTTTTGGACCCGCCTATCAAAAGGTCTATGCGGATGTGCGGCGCGATGAAATTGCGCAACTGACCCGCATCCTGACCGCAGTGGAATACCGCGCCTATTTGTCCCGCCTATAGGGTGCAATTTCAGAAAAACCGCACATCTATCCCCCAAAAGGGGTGGATGAATATCAATGCCAGATATAGCCCTATTGCGATGAGGATCCGCAGTAAAAAGCGCCCTGTGCCAAAGGTAGGGACCAGCGGCGTCGCTGCGATTTGGTCGACCAATATCTGCCATTGATCCCCCAAGTCGCGACGTTTCCGACGATCCATCAACCGCCCACCCAGTAGGGCGAATGTCGCAAACACGCCAAACAGGATCACATGGGCCAGATCGCCATTAGGCACCAAATGAGCAAGCGACCAAAGGGCCAGAGCCGCCAAAATAGGATGGCGCACCCAGCGTACGATGCCCGGATTATCAGGGTCAAACATCCCAGGGCGCCCGCCAAAGGATAGCGGATTGGGCTGTGACATGCCCAGCGCAACAACCACACAGACCACCGCCATCGCGATCTGCGGCACCGCGCGTTGCCATGGCGCATAGGGCCATATTTCAACAAAGGGTGCGCGCCCTGCGGCGATGATCAACCAGACCAAAACACTGAGGGAAAGAATGGAATAAAACAGGCTGAATCCGCGCGGGCCCAGAACTTGTACCAATTTGGGGCGCAATGGGGGGCGGATCGGCACAGTATGCGTGATGAAAAACACACCAAACGCTGCGATAAATTCAACCCAACCCATTTTGAACCTCCTGAATTCTGGTGCCTGTGCTGACGGATTTGTTGCGCCTTCGCAATCCCACCCTATATGTGACAGACACATCGGAGGCACAATGAGCGAAACCCCAAATAGCCACAGCGCAACCACCCGTGCGATTTGGTGGGTGATCGGGTGGGCTGCTCTGATCCTTGGTGGGATTGGGGTGCTGCTGCCGGTGCTGCCTACCACGCCGTTTATGATCCTCGCGGCATTTGCCTTTGCCAAAGGATCGCCGCGCATGCGCCAATGGTTGCTGGATCATCATATGTTTGGCGACCCGATCCGCGACTGGGAACAATCCGGATCGATTGCCCCGCGCTACAAAGCAATTGCTACCGGGCTGATGGCGGTCACGTTTGTGACCAGCGCCGCGCTGGGTTTGCCCGGTTTTGTGTTGATCATTCAGGCAGTCTGCATGGGATCAGCGGCATTATTTGTGCTGAGCAGACCCAATTCCTAGAACGTTATTCAGGGTGAATGGCCACACATTGCTGAACCGCTGCATTGGCGCGACGTTGTTCTTGTGCCAGCCGCGTTTCTAGATCCCGCAATTTGACACGTTCCTCGGCCAGATTGATGGTCACAGGCCGGGTACGATTGCGCACCTGCGTTTCATCGCAAAATGTCGCGCGCATTGTCCCGTCTTCTTGTAACACATTGCAGGCCACGCGCACCTCTACGAATTCTTGGTATTCTTCGATACCATAGCCGCGTTCCACATTGCCACGGGTGACATTGGCCAATCGCGTTAGAACGCGAACTTCGGAATTGGCGCTGGAAATACATTGTTCTCGCGGCGTGGCACAGGCGGCGACGATCAGGGGCAGCAGGAAAAGAACGCGTTTCATTAAACTTCCTTTGAACGGGGGGTGCTGGTGACAATTGATAAAGGATGCTATCGCGTTATTCGATAACAAACCGGGAAATGACGATGAATACGACGCCTGACGCCAATATTATGCAATCGGAAAAAGACCGCGCGTCCAAATGGTTTCGCGATTTGCGCGATCAGATCGTCGCGGCGTTCGAAGCATTGGAGGATAGTCAGACATCTGGCCCAACAGCATCCCTGCCAGCGGGGCGGTTTGAGGTCACCAACACCAAACGCGCCAGCGACGACGGATCGGATGCGGGCGGCGGGCTGATGTCGGTGATGCGCGGCGGGCGTGTCTTTGAAAAGGTCGGCGTGAACGTGTCCACCGTACATGGCGTGCTGGGGGAAGCGGCGCAAAAATCCATGGCCGCACGCGGCGTTCCCGGCGTGGCCGAAGATCCGCGGTTTTGGGCGTCGGGGATTTCACTGGTGGCGCATATGCAAAACCCCCATTGTCCGGCGGTGCATATGAACACCCGCATGTTCTGGACGCCGTCTGCGTGGTGGTTTGGCGGCGGGTCAGACCTGAACCCTTGTCTGGAATATGACGAAGATACTGCACATTTCCACGCGGTTCAGAAATCCCATTGTGACCCACATGGCGAAGATATCTATCCGGCGTTGAAATCATGGGCGGATGAGTATTTTTTCATTCCGCACCGGGGCCGGGCGCGTGGTGTTGGCGGGATATTCATGGATGACCGCAACACCGGCAACTGGGAGGCTGATTTTGCCCTGACCCAAGACATCGGCCGCGCTTTTTTACCAGCGTTTTTGCCGGTAACGGAACGGCGGCGTAACACGGTTTGGTCGGATGCGGACAAAGATGCCCAGCTGGTGCATCGCGGGCTCTATGCGGAATATAATCTGGTCTATGATCGGGGAACCAAATTTGGTCTGGCCACAGGACATGACGCCAATGCCGTATTGATGTCGCTGCCGCCCATGGCGAAATGGGTGTGATGTAGGTGACACGCGTGGCCGATGGCCACGACGTCCCACCCACCATCCCATAATTAGGCGCTGCGGACCGCGTCGATCATGATCTGAACATTTTCGGGATCAGCGTCGGGTGTGATCCCGTGGCCTAGGTTGAAAATATAGGGACCTTTGGCAAAGGCGCGCGTGATGGCTTGGGCTTCGTCGATCAATTCCTGACCACCCGTGACCAATAGATCAGGGCGCATATTGCCCTGAACGCACCCCCCCGGTTGTACGGATGTGGCGGCAAAATCGGCGCTGACGCCATTGTCAATTGCCATGCAATCTGCACCGATTTTGGCATGCATATCCACGTAACGTTCGCCCGCACCACGAGGAAAAGCGATGATCGGCAGGCCGGGGTGGCGTTTTTTCAGCTCTGCTGTGATTTTGCGGGCCGGCTCAATGGCATATTTTTCAAAATCGTCCCCTTGTAGTGATCCTGCCCAGCTGTCGAAAATCTTGATGACTTCGGCGCCGGCCTGAACCTGCGCGGATAGATATTCGATGGTCGATGCGGTCAGCAGGTCGATCAGCCCCTCGAACACGGCGCGGTTTTCAGCCTTTAGGGCATGGGCCGGGCCCTGATCCGGGGTGCCGCGACCTGCGATCATATAGGTGGCCACGGTCCATGGCGCGCCCGCAAACCCGATCAACGTGGTTTCGCGGGGCAATTCACGCGACAGGATGCGCACGGTTTCATAGACCGGAGCCAGATGGTCATGGATGGCATCAAACGGGTTCAGAGCGGCCAGTTGATCCGCGGTTGTGGTGGTGGACAGGCGCGGGCCTTCGCCGGTGACAAACCACAGATCCGCCCCCAACGCCTGAGGCAGCAATAGGATGTCGGCAAACAGGATTGATGCGTCAAATCCGTAGCGGCGGATCGGCTGCAAGGTGACTTCGGCGGCCAGTTCTGAATTGTAGCACAGCGACAGGAAATCCCCGGCTTGGGCGCGTGTGGCACGGTATTCCGGCAAATAGCGCCCGGCCTGACGCATCATCCAGATGGGGGGCGTCGGCAAGGTTTCCCCGGCAAGCGCGCGCAGGATCAGTTTATCGGATTTGGGGGCGATCAATTTCTCAGACATGGGAACTCCGGTTCGGCTAATGGGGTGGTCCCAAGTGTCGCAGGGGATGTCAACCATTGTCCTTGTCGCAGGGCCTGCCTAAAAGGCAGTATGACGTTGATTTTACCGACCCCCGACACTCCGCTGAAAATCGGCACACGTGGTTCGCCGCTGGCGCTGGCACAGGCCTATGAAACCCGCAGCCTGTTGGCGGCGGCCTTTGATTTACCTCAAGAGGCGTTTGACATCGTGGTGATCAAAACCACAGGGGACAATCGCCAGATGATTGATGCGGATCGCCCGCTCAAGGAAATTGGCAACAAAGGTCTGTTTACCAAAGAAATAGAAGAGGCGATGCTGGATGGGCGCGTGGATATTTCCGTGCATTCGTCCAAAGATATGCCCGTGGAACAGCCGGATGGGTTGGTTCTGGATACGTTCCTGCCGCGCGAAGACGTGCGTGATGCCTTTGTGTCGTTGAAATATGCGGGGATCGCTGATCTGCCGCAGGGCGCAATTGTCGGCACGTCGAGTTTGCGCCGCAAATCACAATTGCTGAACAAACGCCCGGACCTGAACGTGGTGGAATTTCGCGGCAATGTGCAAACCCGGTTGCAAAAATTGCACGATGGCGTGGCAACGGCGACGTTTTTGGCGCAGGCCGGGTTGAACCGGTTGGGCATGTCGGATGTGCCCCATGCGTCGATTGACGTCGACGATATGTTGCCTGCGATTGCGCAGGGGGCGATTGGGATTGAACGGCGCGCAGATGATGATCGCGCAGCGCAGATGCTGGCGGCAATCCATCACGATGAAACCGCACAACGCATCACATGTGAACGGGCGTTTTTGGCGGCGTTGGACGGCTCCTGTGAAACCCCCATCGGTGGGCTGGCCTTGATCACAGGTGATCAGATCACGTTGCGGGGGGAAATCCTGCGCCTTAATGGATCAGAAAAAGTGTCCGGCCAGATCAGCGGTGCCGTTGCAGATGGCGCAGATTTAGGGCGTCAATTGGCGGATGATTTGCTGGGACAGGCGGGGCCGGATTTCTTAGGTCACTAACGGGATTGTTTTGCATCCAGCCAAATCAGGCTGAGCGCGCCCAAAATTGTCGCCCCCCCGGCCAATGCGGCGGCCAAACCGTATCCAGCCAGCCAAGTTGCAGCTGCAAAAAGCGCGGCGCTGATGCCATCGGCAGCGACTTTTTGCAGGGATATTAGCGCCCCACCCGCACCGGCGCGCGCGCCCATCAAGTCCTGTAAATAGGCCAAGGGCAGGGTCAGGATGATCCCATGGCCCAGCGCCAAAGGGATGGTCATGATCCAAACGCTGGGGCTGGCGGCGACAAATGGGAAACTGATCATGAACCCGCCATGTATCGCTGCCCCCAACATTATCGCCTGCAACCGGGTGATATGACGCAATATCAGACCCATCGACAGCATCACCGGCACCTCTAATCCGGCGACAATACCGGCAAACAGCGCCACGTCCCCTAGATCGCGATTGGGCAATTGTTCAAAGGAAAGACCCAGCACAATCATATACATGATCGAACCTGCGTTGATTGCACCAGTGGCCGCCAGCCGGGTCAAAACCTTTGGGTTCACCACTTCGCCCAGCGAGGCACCAAAGCCCTGACCTGATTTGCCTTCGTTCCAGCCTGCGCCATCTGGCCAGAAAAACAGGAATAACAGCAGCATCGCCAGACAGCATAGAATGATCACAAAATACACATGCAGCAGATCGATTCCCTGTCGCAACGCCACAGCCCAGAGCGGCAGGATCACCACAAAAGGCACCGCAAACAGCGCCCGCACGGCCGATAAAATCCCGTCCCGGTGGGCAGGTTCAAACCGTTGCGACGCCAGACGCGCCAGCACAAACACCTGTCCAAACAACGTGCTGGCCAGAGGAATGATAAACCCATGGGCGGCGATGAACGTCCCCTTTGACGGCCAACACCATACCAAAATATTGCCAAACAACGCCAATCCGATGGTGAATTGGATGATTTTGCGGCGGGCTGCGGTTTGATCCGTGAGGATACCGATCCCGATTGATCCCAATACCGCGACCACCGACGAAACCAACAGCAACGCGCCATATCCAGCATCCGACAGGCCGAAACGTTCAATGGCCAGCACAGACATGAACGGCGCAATCGACGCCACAAGGCAGCCAAATAAAAATACCGCAGCAGATGCAATTCGCAGGGCCGGGTCCCCCCACAGCAGGGTCAGAGTTTTAAACATTTTTGGGGGGTAACACCTTGCCAGGGTTCAAAATTCCCTTTGGATCAAGAGCGGCCTTAAGGGATCGCATCACGTCTAGGGCGACGGGATCTTTGTATCGGGCCATCGAAGACAGCTTTGACAGGCCGACGCCATGTTCGGCCGAAAAAGAGCCGCCCAAATCCTGAACAATGTCTTCGATTGCGATTTTGATCTGCGATTTAAGAGCGGGATCATCCCGCGACGGATAGACGTTGTAATGCACGTTGCCATCGCCCAGATGGGCCACGCAGATATCGGTAGCACGGGCATCCAATTCGGCCAACCGCGATTGGATACGGTCAAAAAACGGGGCGATCTGATCCAGTGGCAGGGCAATGTCGGTATCCACAATCACCGGATTATGAAATGTAATTTCCGCCGATGCTTCGCGACGTTCCCACATTTCGCGGCGCTGGGCTTCGGATTGGGCGACAACCGCGTCCAGCAACGTGCCATCCTCTAACATGGGGACCAGCGCATTTTCCAGCAATGTGACTATCGGCAGACTGCCATCTGGCCCTGGCGTGGCATCCGCGGGCGACGTTGCGGCCAATTCAACCATAATGTTGATGTCATAACTTTGATCAAAGGCGGGGCGGGCCCCGTCGATCAACCGCAAATGCCCGTCCATATGGGCGCGGGGCATGAATTCAAACGCCTCAACCGCGCCGCCTGACATATCCTGCAACCGATTTAACAGCCCCAGCGCATCGTCCAATGCGGGCAGGGCCAGCATGGCGGTGGCATAAGCCCGAGGTTTCGGCGCAAGTTTCAGCACTGCCGCCGTGATCACGCCTAATGTGCCCTCTGCTCCGATCATCAGATGTCGCAAATCATAGCCGGAATTGTTTTTGTGAAGCGCGCTCATCAAATCCATGACGCGCCCATCGGCCAGAACCACCTCTAGGCCCAGACACAGATCGCGCATATTGCCGTATCGCAATACGTTTGAACCACCAGCATTGGTGGACAACATCCCGCCAATCCGCGCAGACCCTTTGGCGCCAAAGCTCATCGGGAAAATCAGGTCCTGTTCAGCGGTTGCGTCATGCAAGTTCTGCAAAATGACCCCAGCCTCAACGATTGCAACGCGACCCTCTGGGCGGATTTCGCGAACTGCGTTCATCCGATCCAATGACAGGGCCAGCTTGTTGTCACAGACCGCGCTGCCCGTGACGCTGGTATTGCCAGACACGGGAACGACCCCTGTTCCGGTGTCGTGGGCGATTTTCATGATGGCGACGACGTCTTGGGTATTTGCGGGACGCAAAACGGCGATCGGGGTGCCAGAATAGGTTTTGGTCCAATCGTGGATCCAGGGCGCCATATCTGACCCAGTTAAAACAAAAGACGCACCAATCGCATCAGTCAGGCGTGTAAGCAGGGGCATGAAATATCCGTACACAATAAGAGTCTATCATGGGCTGAGAATGCAGGTTGGTCCAGTTTGTTTCATGAAATCCGTTTATCATTTATGAAATATGTAGGGTCCTGCAGCACGCGAACGCGACTTGGGATACATTTGTTGTGTTTTCCCTATTGACGCCCATCGGACTTAGCCTTAATTCGGCGCTGGTCTGGCGGTATAGCTCAGTTGGTTAGAGCAGCGGAATCATAATCCGCGTGTCCGGGGTTCAAGTCCCTGTACCGCCACCACTTCCCCCCTTTTGGAAACCCAGATTGCCTCGACCTTTGGGCGCGTTTTTCCTAACATTGCCGCAGGTCTGATATTCGTCAATTCATCAGCAAACGGGGGGGGCATGATCGAAACCGCGTTGAAAACCGATTGCAGCCAATGTCAGGGCCTGTGTTGCGCGGCCTATTCGTTTGATGACCCCGATAGGTTTGCGATTGCAAAACCGGTTGATACAGCCTGTCCTCATTTGCAAAATCACGGTTGTTCGATCCACAACACACGGGTGGAACAGGGGTTTTCGGGTTGTCTGAGCTATGATTGTCATGGGGCCGGTCAGCGCGTGGTGCAGGACTTGTTTCCCGGTTTGGACTGGCGGGATGATCCGGCGTTGCTGCCGAAAATGACCGCGGCCTTGCGCGATCTGCAAAAAGCCCACGAAGCCGCGGCCATGTTATTTGCCGCAGCCGATCTGCCATTGCCGGATCACGTCCATAAACAGCGTCAGGATTTGATGGCGCAGATCATTCCGGACAAAGGGTGGACCCTGTCGGCATTGCAAACCTATACCCAAGGCCCGCTGCCCAGTCAGATCCGAAATTTTCTGCGCGCGTTGAAATCACATCTGCCGCGGCCTTGAATGTTTCTGAAATGTATGCGATGGTATGCCGTGGTATACATTTACGCACGCTTTGTTTCTTACACCACATTTGACCGTTGATTGCGTCGCGTGCCTTTGGTTTTGGATCACCTTATGATGTCAGCAAATACAAAACGCGCCACGACGATTGGGATTGGCGCCATTGGCGTGATCGCGTTCTGGGCGCTTGGCTTACCGCTGCCGTTTTTGTTGGGGCCGATGTTTTTCTGTCTGTTGGCCGCACTGGGCGGCGCCAAAATGCAAGATTTCGGCAAGCTTGGTTTCGCGTTTCGCACCATTCTGGGGGTGGCGGCGGGATCGTCAATCACACCTGACGTGGTGCAGGCTTTGCCGGGAATGGCGTTGTCATTATTGACGGTGCCAGTGTTCATTCTGGCCACAGCAGTCACATCCTACCCATTGTTGAGACGGCTATTTCGGTTTGACCCGGTCACCAGCTATTATTGTGCGATGCCCGGCGGTTTGCAGGATCTGATCGTTTTCGGAGAAGCCGCAGGGGCCAATTTGCGTGTCTTATCCTTGATCCACGCGACCCGCGTCCTGTGCATCGTCAGTATCGCGCCATTGGTGCTGAACCAGTGGTGGGACGTGGATTTGACCGCACCGCCGGGCATGCCGGGGATTGAAACGCCACCTTTGCAGATCGCATTGATGGTTTTTGCCGGGCTGGTCGGCTGGTGGGGGGCGAACCGGCTGAACATTCTGGGCGCGTCGATCATCGGCCCCATGATCCTGACCGCCGCTTTGTCGATTTCCGGGATCATCACACAGCGCCCTCCTGCGGAAATGATCTGGGCCAGCCAATTTGTGATCGGCATCGGTGTGGGGGCGAAATATATGGGCGTCACCTGGTCCGAATTGCAGCGCGTTGTGGTTGCTGGCGTTTTAAATGCCGGTTTGTTGGCCGGGGTCAGCGCCGTGTTTATCGCAGCTGCTGTTGCGATGTCGCTGAGCCCCGTGCTGGATGCGTTTTTAGCGTTCCTGCCGGGCGGGCAGGGGGAAATGGTGGTGCTGGCCATTATCGCCGGTGCCGATTTGACCTATGTGGTGTTGCATCACGTTTTGCGGATCGCATTGGTGGTGGTGGGCGCGCCGGTATTTCTGCAGATGTTTCACAAACCCCAAAAATAGCGCACCGATTCCAACATAGGCATACACCCTCTGGGTGAGTGGAAATTAGGCGGTTTGGTTAACAAGTCCCTTTTGACCTGCCCATTTAATGGGCGGATCAGCCGGAATCTGCGCGTTTTTTCAACATATGCCCCAAATTCCATCGGAAAAACCGCCTAGGAATTGATCACTTGCTGCGATGCAGCTTGGCTATGGCTGCCCACGTTTGGAACCTGATCCAATGCGGGGTGTGTGACGGCCAAACGAATTGGACCTCGATCCGGCCGCCACACGATGTGCAACTGAAGTTGCGGGGACAGTGCTATTCTCTTGTGTGTCGCAACGCAATGAGGCCGCCCCGCGGGAGAGAAAAAATGATCCGCACTACCAAAACCCTGACCGCTGCTGCTGCCCTGACAGCGTTCGCTGGTATCGCCTCTGCTGACTGTGCTGACCCGATCAAAGTGGGTGTTCTACATTCCCTATCCGGCACCATGGCAATTTCTGAAACCACCCTAAAGGACACGATGCTGATGCTGGTTGAACAGCAAAACGCGGCCGGTGGCCTGCTGGGCTGTGACATCGAAGCGGTGGTTGTTGACCCTGCATCCGATTGGCCACTTTTTGCTGAAAAAGCCCGTGAATTGCTGTCCGTCCATGATGTGGACGTGATTTTTGGCAACTGGACATCCGTGTCGCGTAAATCCGTTCTGCCCGTCATCGAAGAGCTGAACGGCCTGCTGTTCTATCCTGTGCAATATGAGGGCGAAGAAAGCTCACGCAACGTGTTTTACACCGGTGCGGCCCCGAACCAACAGGCGATCCCTGCGGTGGATTACTATTTAGAAGAGCTGGGCGTTGAGAAGTTTGCCTTGCTGGGGACAGACTATGTTTACCCGCGCACAACCAACAATATTCTTGAGCAATATCTGCAGGATAACGGCATTGCCGCCGAAGATATCTTTGTGAACTACACCCCATTTGGTCATTCCGATTGGGCGACGATTGTCGCTGATGTGGTTGCGCTGGGCGAAGATGGCAAACAGGTTGGCGTGATTTCCACAATCAACGGCGACGCCAACATTGGGTTCTACAAAGAACTGGCCGCTGCTGGTATTTCCGCGGATGACATCCCGGTTGTCGCGTTTTCCGTGGGCGAAGAAGAGCTGTCCGGTCTGGACACATCCAACCTGGTGGGTCACCTGGCCGCGTGGAACTATTTCATGTCCGCTGAAACAGATGCCAACACAGATTTCATCGCCGCATGGCAGGAATTTGCTGGCACAGATCGCGTCACCAATGACCCAATGGAGGCCCATTATATCGGGTTCAACATGTGGGTGAACGCGGTCGAAGCCGCACAAACCACAGATGTCGATGCCGTGCGCACCGCCATGTATGGTCAGGAATTTCCGAACCTGACAGGCGGGACCGCAGTGATGTTGCCAAACCACCACTTGGCCAAACCGGTTCTGATCGGTGAAATCACCGCAGACGGTCAATTCGACATCATCAGCCAAACCGCTGAGGTTCCCGGTGATGCATGGACGGACTTCTTGCCAGAATCGGCGATTTTGAAATCCGATTGGCAGGGGCTGGAATGCGGCATGTACAATGTTGAAACTGAAACCTGTGTTCAGCTGACGTCGAATTACTAAGCCGAACCTCGTTAAACTTTGTCGGGTGCGGCTTTGGTCGCACCCACGTCTACGGCCCAATCGGGGTCGTCATTCAGGCCCGAATTTCACAAATTCAGACCGCACGGGAAATCCAACTATGATCCGCTTCGTTTTTGCCATCGCTCTGGCTTGTCTTTTTGCGGCGTCGTTTCAGCCGAACCGCGCACAGGCCCAAGACCTGCAATCGCTTTTGCAAACCCACCACGATGAAGTCGAACGCCCCGGACGGCGCAGTGTTGGCGTTGTGTTGGATGATTTGGTGGCGTCGGGTTTTCCTGAAACAGCAACTTTTCTGGAAAATTGGCAGGGCAAACAGGTCTATATGCGCGATGCGGATGGGCTGTTTTTTTATGTCACCGATGACGGGGCTGACGGGTTCACCCTGACGGATATTTCCACGGGCCAAACGCTTGGCACCGAAGCACAAAACGCGATGTCACAGATCAAACCCAATGGTGGTGTGCGGCGCGCGATTGGTACGGCTTTGGTTCAGTTTCAACTGTCCGACCCTGATATAGCCCGCCGCACCGCTGCTGTTGATGCCATTGCCCGCACCATGTCGGCCGATCAATTGGCCCCGTTGCGTGGGGCGATTGAAAATGAACCAGATGCTGAATTAAAGAAGATTAAACAACGGCTTGCGAATATGTTGGCTGCTGGTTATGGGGAAACACCTGAGGAACGCATCGCTGCAATTGATGGTTTGTCTGGCGATGTTTCCGTCGATATCCGCGCGGTTCTGAACCAGATCCTAACGGTCGAGCGGACCGCCGCAACCAGCCGTCCAGACGGGGCCAATATCGCACTAACCCTAACCGTCGGTGATCAATTATCAGAGTCCGAAGCCTATCAATTGCTGGTCGATCTGGAATTGGCACCTGCTCTTATCCCACAAGATACCCTCAAACAAACGCTGGCCCAGCATATCGAAGGCGGCTTTGTTGGTGGGCTGCCTGTTGCGCAAATGTTCACAGATGACGCCCGTGCCGCGGCCTATTCCGCGCTGGCGGCTGATGGGTTGGTCACGCCATTGGTGACGGCGCAGGATCAGAAACGGGCATTGGAAACACACGTGTTTCTCGACGTTTACACCGAACCAAATGCCGCCATCACCGATGCGGCCCGCGCAGCCCTGACCAAAATAGAAACGCGCGTCCAATTCAGCCAAATGGCGGATTTGACGCTGGACGGCTTGTCGCTTGCTTCGATCTATTTCTTGGCTGCGATTGGGTTGGCGATCACTTTTGGTGTGATGGGCGTGATCAATATGGCCCATGGCGAATTCATCATGATGGGCGCCTATACGGGCTACGTGGTTCAGCAGATCATCCCCAATTACACCGCCAGTTTGATCGTGGCCTTGCCGCTGGCCTTTGTTGTGACATTTGCAGCGGGGGTTGCCATGGAACGTCTGGTGATCCGGCATCTGTATCACCGCCCTCTGGAAACGCTGCTGGCCACGTTTGGTATTTCCGTCGCATTGCAGCAATTGGCAAAAAACATCTTTGGCACGCAGGCCCGTCCCCTGACATCACCCGGCTGGCTGGATGGGGCATTGGTGTTTAACGATGTGATCCAGATATCCTATATTCGGATCGCGATTTTTGTGCTGGCGCTGCTGTTTCTGGGGCTGTTGCTGTTCATCCTAAAACGCACCCGTTTAGGGCTAGAGGTCCGCGCCGTCACCCAAAATCCACGCATGGCGTCATCGATGGGGATCAACCCGGATCGGATCAACATGTTAACCTTTGGGCTGGGATCCGGCATCGCGGGCATCGCCGGGGTGGCCATCGGTCTATACGCCAAAGTCACGTCCGAAATGGGGGCGGATTACATCGTTCAAAGCTTTATGACCGTTGTTGTTGGCGGGGTTGGCAATGTCTGGGGCACCTTGGCAGGTGCGGGTATGATCGGTGGCCTGCAAAAGGTGATCGAATGGCTCAACCCGTCTAACACCTTGGCCGCGCAGACTTATATGATCTTGTTCATCATTCTGTTCATCCAATTCCGCCCCAAAGGCATCGTCGCCCTAAAGGGCCGCGCAGCAGGAGACTGAGCCCATGAGAAACACATTTATCGCCAAAAACCCCTCGGTTCTGATTTTCCTCGCTTGTCTGGGTCTGTTCGCATTGGGTGTCACAATTTTCGCAGAAGCCACGGGCACAGGCTTGATTGGGACCTCGTTTGTTAAAACTTTGGGCAAAACTCTATGCCTGTGTTTGATCGCGATCGCGATGGACGTTGTCTGGGGCTATTGCGGTATCCTGTCCCTTGGCCATGTGGCGTTTTTTGGGATCGGTGGCTACGCCGTGGGCATGTGGCTGATGTATGCGCGCACCGAAACCATCGTGATGCAAAACCTTGCCTCTAACGTCATCCCCCCGACATCGGCCGAAATCACCGACGCAATCGGAAACCAGATTTTTGGTGTTGTTGGCAGTTCGGATTTCCCACTGATCTGGGCGTTTTCCGCCAGTCTGCCATTGCAATTGCTGATGGTGGTTTTGGTGCCCGGATTGCTGGCGTTGGTGTTTGGTTGGTTGGCGTTTCGCTCACGTGTCACGGGCGTTTATCTGTCCATCCTGACCCAAGCGATGACCCTCGCTTTGTCGTTGTACCTGTTTCAAAACGACAGCGGGCTGCGCGGCAATAACGGCCTATCAGGACTGCAAAACATCCCCGGATTCGAAACCACCCCCCAAGCAACGATTTCGATCGTGTTCTTTTGGATGTCGGCCGTTGCACTGGGATTGGGATATATCCTGTTTGCGTGGGTGACCTCTGGCAAAATGGGGTCGGTGATCCGGGCCATTCGCGACGACGAAGCACGTGTGCGGTTTTTGGGCTATCACGTTGAAAGTTATAAGCTCTTTGTCTTTACGTTGTCCGCAATTGTCGCCGGAATCGCCGGGGCGCTGTATTACCCTCAGGCTGGCATCATCAACCCAACCGAAATTGCCCCGATTGCGTCGATCTATCTGGCCGTTTGGGTGGCAATTGGTGGGCGCGGGCGGCTTTATGGTGCGGTGATTGGTGCCGCGTCGGTGTCGCTCTTGTCCAGCTGGTTCACAGGGGGGGGCGCCCCCGACACCAACCTTGGGTTTTACACGATCCAATGGACCGATTGGTGGCTGGTGCTGCTGGGCTTGTCCTTTGTTGCGGTGACGTTGTTTTTCCCCGGTGGAATTGGGGCGCTCTTTGACAAATTGGTAAGGAAACCAGAATGAACACCCTTCTCGAAGTGTCAGGCATTTCAGTCAGTTTTGACGGATTTCGCGCCATCAACAACCTGTCGATCCAGATCGGAGAACCGGAATTGCGGGCGGTGATTGGCCCCAATGGCGCGGGCAAAACCACGTTTATGGATATCATCACGGGCAAAACCAAACCCGATGAAGGCCGGGTAAGTTGGGGTGAAAAAGGCATATCCCTTTTGGGCATGAACGAAGCCAGCATCGCCAATCAGGGGATTGGCCGGAAATTCCAAAAACCAACGGTTTTTGAGGCGCAAACTGTGCGCGAAAACTTGGCCATGGCTCTAAGAAACAAACGTCGCCCATTTGATGTTTTGTTCTACCGAAAGTCCAAAGAAGGCGCAGACAAAATCGAAGCATTGGCCCAAGAAATCGGCCTACTCGATGAATTGCCACGCGTCGCCGGTGAATTGTCGCATGGCCAAAAACAATGGTTGGAAATCGGGATGTTGCTGGCGCAGGATCCTCGGTTGTTGTTGGTGGACGAACCCGCGGCGGGCATGACCCCGGCGGAACGTGAACACACAACCGACCTGTTAAAACGGGCCGCCCAAACCCGCGCGGTGGTCGTTGTCGAACATGATATGGAATTTGTCCGACGGTTGGATTGCCGCGTGACCGTACTTCACGAAGGGTCGGTCCTGGCAGAAGGATCCCTGGATCATGTCACGGCCAATCCACAGGTTATCGAAGTCTATTTGGGGCGCTAAATCATGCTGAACATTGAAAATCTGACGCTCCATTACGGGCATTCGCAAATCTTAAACGGGATATCGATGCAGGCAGAGGCCGGGCAGGTCACCTGTGTTATGGGGACCAATGGCGTCGGAAAAACCAGCCTTCTCAAGGCAATTTCCGGGACGCATCCTCGATCTGGGGGGGATCTGTCATTGGATGGGCAATCGATTGGGGCTGTCGCTTCGCATCAACTTGCGCGTTTGGGCATCGGGTATGTGCCGCAGGGGCGGGATGTATTTCCATTGATGACAGTCACTGAAAATCTGGAAACCGGGTTTGCCTGTTTGGATAAATCCGACCATATGATTTCGGATGAGATCTATGAATTGTTTCCTGTTCTCAAAGACATGCAGAACCGGCGCGGGGGAGATTTGTCCGGGGGACAACAGCAACAACTGGCCATCGCACGCGCCCTGATTACCAAGCCAAAGCTGCTTTTGCTTGATGAACCAACAGAAGGCATCCAGCCCAATATCATCCAACATATTGGGGATGTGATCGGATATTTACGCGACAAAGGCAGCATGGCCATTGTTCTGGTCGAGCAATTTTTTGACTTTGCATATGAACTTGGTGATCAATTTGTTGTCTTGAAACGGGGGGAAGTCGTTTATCAAAATACCGCACAACACACAGAACGGGACGATTTTCTAAGCCAAGTGTCTGTGTGAATGTGCTGATAAACTTAGGTAAGCAATTGAAAAGGTTTCATTTTTGACGAAACTTTTTCGATAAGCCCGATTGGGATTGTTGGGCTCGTATTTTTGAAGGACATTCAGGCAAGCGTTTGCAATTGCGATGATGCATGCACAAAACGCATCTGAGAAGAGAGAAAGCCTGATGGTAGACCACACAATTCTAACTCGGATGTTTGAAGTCGCCGTAAAAGCGGCCGACCCGATGGAAACGATCCCAGCGGCATTGCCACCCAAACCCAATGGCAGGGTCATTGTGATAGGCGCGGGCAAAGCATCAGCGCGAATGGCAGAGGCAGTCGAGGCAGAGTGGGGCCCATGCGAGGGATTGGTCATCACGCGTTACGGCTATGCCCGACCGACGCAAGGTATTGAAATTGTTGAAGCATCGCACCCGGTTTCTGATCTTGCCGGAGTGGAGGCCACAAAACGCATCATAACGTTGCTAGCGGGGTTGGGTAAAAACGATTTTGTGTTGTCGCTCATTTCGGGGGGGGGATCGGCGTTGTTATGTGCCCCCGGCGGGATGATGACATTAGAAGACAAGCAAGCCACACATCGGGCGTTGCTCGAATCTGGAGCCCCAATCGGGCAAATGAATGTCGTTCGAAAACACCTTAGTCGTGTAAAGGGGGGGCAGCTCGCCGCAGCGGCATATCCGGCCAAAATGCTGACGCTGATGATTTCAGATGTTCCCGGCGATGATCCCGCAGATATCGCGTCTGGCCCAACCGTCGGTGAAGTTTCAACATCATCTGATGCAATGGATATCATTGCAAAGTGTCAGCTGAATTTGCCTAGATCCGCGATTGCTGCTCTTTCGGATTCTGGTGTGCTGAAACCTGACGATCCACGATTGGCCAATGTGGAAAACACGATAATCTCGGCCCCTTCTCAATCTTTGGCGGCTGCTCAAAAACTGGCACAGGGCGAAGGGTTTGACGTGAAAGTACTGGGGGATTCAATCGAAGGTGAAGCAAGGCAAGAGGCGAAGCGGCAAGTTGATCTGGCCCTCAAGGTTCAGCAGGAAATGTTTGAAACTGCACCGCCCATCATATTGCTATCAGGTGGAGAATGTACCGTATCTGGATGGGGTGGTGGAATTGGTGGACCCAATACTGAGTTTTGTTTGGCAGCGGCCATTTCTTTGCAGAAAACCCCTGGAATACATGTCATCGCTTGCGACACAGATGGGGTGGATGGCGCTGCTGACGTTGCCGGGGCTCTGGTATTTCCGGACACTTTAGATCGCGCACAGGTCGACCCTTTGGAAGCGTTGAGACGATCAGATAGCCACACTTTCTTTGGCAAACTGAACGACCAAGTTGTGACAGGGCCAACTTTGACGAACGTGAATGATTTTCGGGCAATTCTGATTTCTAATCCCGTGGGTCATGTGCCGCCGTCTGAATGAAGCGCCTTCGTGTTGCTTGCTAATATCCAAGTTTAGCCCGTTTTTAGAACTGGAGAAGAAGGTACATCCTCGGCGATAAGGTCATCAATAGCTTTCTCGTCAAGTTGAAACTTTGAAAGCGAATTTGTCAGCTCACGAGTTTCGTTACGTAAAAACTGGGACGTTGCCAAAGTTTCTTCAGCAAGTGCTGCATTCTGTTGCGTTGCTGAATCCAAATTTGAGATGGACAAGTTGATTTCAGAGATGCCATCGGACTGATCCAACGAAGTAGATGAGACATTTGATAGGAATCCCGAAACATCTTGGATCGAGGCCTGAATGCTTTCAAGTGCGGTTTCAGCATCACTCACTGAGTGAACACCCTGTTGAACTTTTTCTGAGCTGACCTGAATGATCTCGGTTACATTTTGAGCTGCTTCCGCAGTGCGTTGAGATAGGTTTCTGACTTCCGTTGCCACAACGGCAAATCCTTGACCAGCTTCCCCAGCGCGAGATGCCTCAACGCTAGCGTTCAAGGCTAACAGGTTGATTTGAAAGGCAACATCCTCGATCACACTGATCACTTCGGCGATTTGATCGGATGAACTTTTAATCTCTGCCATTGTTTTTACAGCATCCCGAACCACACTGCCTGTATGTTCAGAACGTTCCCGAATTTGATCAACAATTTGATCCGCTTTCTGTGCTCCTTTCGCGCTCTCTCCAGCGGCTGTTTTTAATTGCGACAACGCTTCGGCCGTTTCGGCAAGGGTGGCGGCTGTTTTTTCAGTCCTGGTGGCCAAGTCTTCAGCGGCAGAGCTTAGCTCAGCTGAATTAAGATCAATTTCCGCGCCGTTGTGAGATATCCCTGAAATGGTGCTTTGTAGTGTGTTGATACTGTTGTTGAAATCTGTACACAAAATCTCATAGCTGTTGGGCAGATCCTCAGCCAGTCGGCAATTTAGGGCTCCTTTAGACAGCGCTTTGAGCTCTACTGCCAAAGCATCAACGATACGTTTCTGGTCGTGCTGTCGTTCGGCATTTTCTGCCCCCAAACGCTCGGATTCAATCCTAGCATTGCGAAAATCATCAACAGCCTGGCCCAATCGACCGTATTCGTCGAACCGTTTGGCCATCGGAATGTCAAAGTTGGTTTCGCCTAAGCTGAGTCGATCCAGAAATCCAATGACAACCTCAAGTGGACGCATAAAGTACCTTATGGTTTGCCAAATGCTTAGCCCCAGAAGACAAATTGCGATTGCCCCCAAAACGCTTGCCTCTACATAGGCCGCACTAATTTCTGCGTTGATGGCATCAGTCGTAAAGCCCAGAATGAACAATCCGACAAAATTTCCATTCCCCTGAATGATTGGGGTGGCGTGTATCACCGTCGAACCGAAGGTGTCGCGTTGCGCCTCAAGCAGTTGCGGATCGAACTCTTGGATTATTGCATCCCATTCGGCATTCCATTCGATGTTAGGCTGAAGTTCAGCAAAAACTTGGCCGTCTGAAATGATCTGCGCAAATTGGAAATCGCCGATTTGGGTTAAGCCGTCCAATGCGGTTTCAGCAGCTTGTTGATCGAAATCCCATACCGCACCCGCCAGTGCCGGTGCAATAAATGCCGAAGCCAACGCGATTTCAGTTTCGAACTTTTGTTGCAGCTTTTCTTCGAGTTTGTTTACCCAGACCAGAGTGTAGATTGATCCAAACAACAGCACTGCGGACAAAATCGGTAGAACAATTTTTTGCTTAACGCTCATCTTGGAATACAGTCTAAGCATTGTGGGTCCTATCTGTGGTTTTGGTCATCCACTACGTGGCTTGCAGTTCATCAATTCGATCTGGTCTGGGCGATGGGTCAGTAGCCCATGTATTCTTGGCCAAGCGTGTCGCGATATTGCTCAACCCATTTCACATTGATCGCCTGGATCGTGCCATCTGCGGTGAGTTCGGCAAAACATCGGTTAAAATCAGCTGTATGTGCCGGGTTGCGAAACGCCATTGCATAATTGCTGGGCGCGAATGTTGCGTTAAACACGGTTGCCTGAGATGGGTTAAAGCCGTGATCATCCGCGCTTTCAGCAAGGTGGCGGTTATATTCAGCAAAGATCATTCCATCACCAATCACCGCATCAATTCGACCAGAGAAGAGCAGACGACTATGCACAATTTGGTCAGTGATTTCACGATAATCGCCAAATTCAGCAATGTGATCCGCCAGACCAGGTAAAATGGATTCTGCACCACGGAATGTGACGACATTCATACCATGCAGCCCATTCAAATCCTCAATCGGGGCTGCGCGATCTGCCAAAAATGACACACCGTTTTGATAGGCAATGTAGGAATCGGATTCTGTGCCTGCTGTGGGCATCCCTACGGGCACGGTGGTGACGGCGTCGCCTTGGCCTGCATCAAACGATGACCAATGGCGGGTAAAAGGCTGAATGGTGAATGTCACATCATGCCCGCAATGTTCCAGTGTGGTGCGGATAATTTCGGCTTCTCGTCCTGACCCATCAGGCATGATCATCGGTGGTAGATCCGGCCCGATAATTTCGATTGAATCTGCGTAGGCCATTGGGGCCACAAATGTAAAAAGAGCAGCAACGGCTGTGATATGTTTCAACATTGAGTTTCCTTTGGATTCCGGTTTCGGTCACTCTAGGCAGCTTTTTCCTAAGGAATGCTGAACTCAAATGCAGGGCTTTAACCTACATTTTGCGCTTATCTTTTTTGCGTTAAATTTGATCTCTACATTCAAGCAACTACAACGATGTGCAAGGAAACAGAAATTGGAAATACATAGAAATCTTCATCAAAACAAAGCTGAAACGGATCTTTGATTTTGAGTTTCCACCGATGGCGTGTCGCTATGTGCGCTCAATTTCCTTGCGTTCTCTTAGATCAAAAGAGTGGCGACAATAGTTGAAATCATACCGATTTCTGGATTTCTGCTGAGGGGATGGTGGCAAGTTTCCCCAAAGGTTACGCCCCGCAAAACAAACTGCGGGGCGACGATATTGGTGTCAAAAGGGGGCTTTAGAAAAAGCCCAACTTGTTGGGGTTATAGCTGACCAACAGGTTTTTGGTCTGCTGGTAGTGATCCAACATCATTTTGTGGTTTTCGCGGCCAATCCCGGATTGTTTGTAGCCACCAAAGGCAGCATGGGCAGGGTAAGCGTGATAATTGTTCACCCAAACACGACCCGCTTCGATTGCGCGACCAAACCGGTAGCAGGTGTTCATGTCGCGCGACCAAACGCCAGCGCCCAGCCCGTACATTGTGTCATTTGCAATCGCCAAGGCTTCGGCTTCGTCTTTGAACGTGGTCACGGACACAACCGGGCCAAAGATTTCCTCTTGGAACACGCGCATTTTATTGTGCCCTTTTAGGATGGTCGGCTGGATGTAATTCCCCCCGGCCAATTCACCGTTAAACCGCGCCTCGTCACCGCCAACCAACACTTCGGCGCCTTCTTCGCGGCCGATGGTCAGGTAGGACAGGATTTTTTCCTGCTGTTCGGTGCTGGCCTGCGCGCCCACCATGGTGTTGATATCGCGAGGATCCCCTTGTTTGATGGCTTTGACCCGTTCAATACAGCGGGCGATGAATTCATCATAGATGTCCTCTTGGATCAGGGCGCGCGACGGGCATGTGCAGACTTCGCCTTGGTTAAAGGCAAACAAAACAAAGCCTTCGACTGCTTTGTCTAGAAATTCGTCGTCTTGGCGCATCACGTCAGAGAAGAAGATGTTGGGGGATTTCCCGCCCAGTTCCAACGTCACAGGGATCAGGTTTGCGGTGGCGGCCTCCATGATTTTGCGGCCCGTTGCGGTCGATCCGGTAAAGGCGATTTTGGCAATCCGGTTTGAGCTGGCCAAAGGCGCTCCGACCTCAACACCCAAGCCGTTGATGATGTTCAGCGCACCGGCAGGCAGCAGATCATTGATCAATTCAGCGAAAACCATGATGGCCGCAGGGGTCTGTTCGGCGGGTTTCATCACGATGCAATTGCCCGCTGCCAGTGCAGGCGCCAGTTTCCATGCGGCCATCAGGATTGAAAAATTCCAAGGAATGATCTGACCAACAACGCCCAGAGGTTCGTGATAGTGATACGCAATTGTATCATTGTCGATCTCGCTCATGTTGCCTTCTTGGCCGCGCAGAACCCCGGCGAAATAACGGAAATGATCGGCAGAGAGCGGGATATCGGCCGCCATCGTTTCACGGATCGGTTTGCCGTTGTCCCATGTTTCACACTGGGCCAGCAGTTCCAGATTTTCGTCGATGCGATCTGCGATTTTTAGCAGGATGTTGGACCGTTCAGCGGCTGACGTGGTACCCCAGGCGGATTTTGCCGCGTGGGCGGCATCCAGCGCCAGTTCCACATCCGCGGCGTCGGACCGCGCGATTTCATTGATTTTTTCACCTGTGATCGGTGTGACATTGTCAAAGTATTTGCCATTCACAGGCGGGACAAAGACGCCGCCAATATAGTTGTCGTACTTTGTTTTAAAGGGCGACACATATGTGCCTGCCTCTGTGTGCGTCATATCGTTCATGTTGTTCCTCCAGATATCCGGGTCCTCCACCCGGATTGATCTGGACGATGACGATCTGGTCGGCGCAGGTCACCCGCCGCACATCGGTTGCGCGCTGCATGTGTCTCAGGTCTGAGACAGTTCTGGTCAGGATTGATCCAATTCTAGTCGTTTGATCCGCCGATACAGCGTGGCGCGGCCAATGCCCAGCTGTCTTGCCGCTTGGGATACATTGCCATTGGCGCGGGCCAAGGCACGGATCACGGCGGCGCGTTCTGCCTTTTGGAACCCGGTGGGGCCGTTTTTGCGCCCCAAGATGTCAGCGGCCGGACGGGGTGTCAGCGCGCCTGATCTGTCCATGCCAAACACACGCCGCGCTTCGCGGGTGGCACCAATAACCAAATCATCGTCATTAATGGCCAGCAATGTGGCCGCATCGGTGTCGTCGCTATCGGCCACGATGATCCGCGCAGTGGTAAACGCCGCCCGAAAGTTCGCCTCTTCGATGGCGCGGGCGGTTTGGGCTACTTGGGCGCCGATCAGACGATTGAACCCTTCGGTTTGATCCGCGCGCGCTGACGACACATCCAGCGCGGCGACGATTTGGCCATCGCTGCCATAAATCGGCGCATCCATGCAGGACATGGCGGTGTTGCGGGCATAGAAATGTTCGTCTTGGTGGATGATCACTCGGCGCTGTTCGGTCAGACAGGTGCCGATCCCGTTGGTGCCTTCGCGTTCTTCGCTCCAATCAGCGCCAGCGCATAGGCCCCATTCGTCAAAAACCGGCGCGTCGGCGTCGGACAGGCGCTGATCCAGCACCACGCCGTCCACATCCGTAAGGAACACCGCACAGCCCGACAGACCCACCAAAGTGAACAGGTTATCCAGCCGGGGCGATGCCACAGTCATGAATTTTTCCAACGCGGCGCGGCGGTGATGCAGGGCGGATTGTGCGATGCGATCAGGGCCACGCCGTTCGTCCGGATCAAGCCCGTGTTTGACCACGGAACGATGCCAGCTGGCCGCCAATCTGGACCGCGCCGCAGCCGAAGAAGACGACGCCGTTTCCAAGACGCGATCGGCGTGCGAAAGTCTGCGTTGCATGGGCACCTCGTCGAAAAAGACTTTGTACTTATTACAAATCCGAGCGTCATTTCGCAAGAAATTGACGATACCGGTCAAGGTGTCACAGGGGGCAGGGCACCCCAAATAGATGTGAACCTGCTATCATATCAGCAGGTTAGTTGTGCAAAGCCTGTTCCGATATTTGGCACCTAAGACGAGTTTTTGCGGCGCATCACTTGGGATATGCGAAACCCGCCGGGGGCATAAGACCGGGACCGGGTGCGCAAAACTGGCGTGTTGGAAGAGGTGCCGCTCATGGATTCGCGGATCACGATATAGATGCCGCTGCCGATAATGATCCCCGCGCCCAGCAACGTGGATTTGCCGGGACTCTCGTTGAAAATGACCGCGCCATAAAATGTCGCCCAGATGATCTGGGAATACTGCATTGGCGCGACGATTGCGGCCTCGCCGATGGCATAGGCACCAACCAGACAGAGCGCTGCGCCAAAGCCCATGATCGCAACCAGCCCCATGGCCGCCAAATCTGTCAGTGGCATGGGTTCATAGACAAACCCCATGCCCACGCCCATGATCACAAACGTAACCGCCAATGGATAGAGCATCATCACAACGCGGCGCTCTTCGCGGCCGATTTTACGGGCGATCACCGATTGCAATGCAGAACTGAACGCAGCCCCAAACGCTGCCAGATGGCCCAGTTCCAGCGTGGCTTGGCCCGGTTGCACAACGATAACCACACCGACCAATCCCATGATCACGGCGGCGGCGCGGTGAAACCCGACCTTTTCGCCCAAAACGGGGATGGCCAGCAGGGTGACCAGCAATGGAATCGTAAAGAAAATCGCATAGGCTTGGGCGATGGGTAACACCGAAAACGCATAAAATGCACACAGCCCGCCGGTCGCCATCGACAGGGACCGCACCGCCAACCACCATGGGTGGATTGGGCGCAGATTGCCCGCAGTGGGATCGCGCACCAACATCAAAGTAACCAACGGGAACGACATCAAAGACGTGAAAAACAACGTCTGCACAGGGGAATAATGCCCCCCCAGATAGCGAATGATCACGTCATGGGTCGAAAAAATGCCAAAGGCCAGCAGCGATAGCATGACCGCTTTTAGGGTGCTTGATTGGGACATGATCATTTCCAGTGTGCAACGTGTTTGCACCTACCGTTTGCGCAAACATAACTTGCTTTAGCACAGTGAGAAATGATCTCAAGGGGTGTGGTGGGCCTGACTGTCGTCCGGGGCCTGATCGCGATCCGTCAGGGTGTAGTCGCGTAAAACTTGGGCAACACGCAGACGATACCCGGCAAAAACACAATTGCGACCCGCCGCTTGGGCCTGTCGGTGGCTGTTTAGGTTGCGCCATTCAGCCACGGCGTTTTCATCCCTGAAAAACGAAAGCGACAGAATTTTTCCGGGATGTGTCAGGCTTTCGAACCGTTCAACCGAGATGAACCCGTCGATGGTTTCCAGATCACTGCGCAGCGTGGCGGCGATGTCCAGATAGGGGGCCATCTGGCCCTCGGCGGGGTCTACTTCGAATATGACTGCGATCATCGATCCCTCCCATGTGGGGCAGAGGCAAGTTTCAGGAATGTGCGATCTTCGCGGCGGATAAACCCGTTGTCCATGGCAAATTCATAGTTTTTCTGCCCCAGCGGATCGGCAGCCAATCGGGCGCGATAGGTTTCATAATCCGCAAGGGATGGCAGGGAATACACCCCATAAGCCAATGTGGTGGACCCTTCGTGAGGGGCAAAATATCCAATCAAATCAGCGCCACAACGTGGAATGCATTGCCCCCAATTGCGGGCATAGGTTTCAAAGTTGGATTTTTGAGCTGGGTCGATGTGATAACGAATAATACAGGTGATCATGTGGGGCTCCTTTGGGTGTCTTGTGCCATAGGGATTGTGCGTGATGTTTTGGTCGCGACCAAAGTGTCAGGGCTTGACCTTTGTGGGGGTGGTCCGTGATCATCTGGACATGAAAGAAGGACCAGATATCACCCGGATCGGAGCCATGATTGGCGATCCGACACGTGCCAATATGTTAATGGCGTTGATGTCTGGGCGTGCGCTGACGGCAGGTGAGTTGGCAGAGGCATCCGGGGTGACGGCCCCCACGGCATCAGGGCATTTGAAACAGATGGTTGATGCCGGGCTTTTGTGGCCACGCGCCCAAGGGCGGCATCGCTATTATGCGCTTGCGGATGATGATGTGGGCCATGCGCTTGAGGCGTTGATGGGGTTGGCCGCGGCCAAGGGCCATTTGCGCACGCGCACAGGTCCCAAAGACCCGCAATTGCGGGCGGCACGTATGTGTTATGACCATTTGGCGGGGGCCGCCGGGGTGCAGATGTTTGACGCATTGGCGGCAAAAAACGTGCTGGGTGGAGCGCGTGACAATATTGCGGTGACGGCGATCGGGGACCAATGGATCGCGGATTTTGGCATGGATGCCAATCGGTTACGACAGGCGAAACGCCCCTTATGTCGAACGTGTCTGGATTGGAGCGAACGTCGATCCCATTTAGCAGGTGCCTTTGGGGCCGCGTTGATGGATCGGATGTTTGATCTGGGTTGGATCACACGAGAGGAAAATTCCCGTGTGATCCGATTTTCAAAGACCGGGCAGGAGGCGTTTAACGCGGCCTTTCCTGCTTAGACAGATGCGTCCAGCGCGGCGATGATCGCAGCACCCATTTCTGTGGTGGATACAGGTGTGACGCCTTCGCCAGCCAGCAAATCGCCGGTGCGTACGCCGTCGGCCAGCACCTTTTCAACCGCGGCTTCTAGGCGGTCTGCTTCGACGCCTTGGTCAAAGGAATAGCGCAGCGCCATCGCAAAGCTGAGGATACAGGCGATTGGGTTGGCTTTGCCCTGACCGGTGATGTCTGGCGCAGAGCCATGTACGGGTTCGTACATCGCCTTGGGGCGGCCATTTTCCATCGGCGCACCCAGCGACGCAGAGGGCAACATGCCCAACGATCCGGTCAGCATTGCGGCGCAATCGGACAGGATGTCGCCAAACAGGTTGTCGGTCAGGATGACGTCAAATTGCTTGGGCGCGCGCACCAGCTGCATGGCGCCATTGTCGGCATACATGTGGGACAGTTCGACTTCGGGATAGTCTTTGTGCACTTCGGTCACAACGTCACGCCACAGGATACCGGATTCCATCACGTTGGCTTTTTCCATGGAACACACGCGATTGTTGCGGCGTTTGGCCAGTTCAAACGCAGAAATCGCCACGCGGCGGATTTCGCTTTCGGTGTAGCGCTGGGTGTTGATGCCCACACGTTCGCCATTCTGTTCGCTGATGCCGCGCGGTTCACCGAAATAAACGCCCGACGTCAATTCGCGCACGATCATGATGTCCAGACCAGCAACGATGTCCTTTTTCAGGGATGAAAAATCGGCCAGCGCGTCAAAACACTGCGCAGGACGCAGGTTGGAAAACAAATCCATTTCTTTGCGCAGACGCAGCAGGCCGCGTTCTGGTTTGACGCTGAAATCCAGATCGTCATAGGCCGGGCCACCCACGGCACCCAACAAAACGGCGTCCACCTCTTGGGCTTTGGCCATCGTGTCGTCATGCAGCGGCACGCCATGCGCGTCATAGGCCGCGCCGCCCACCAGGTCCTCAGACACGTCAAATGTCAGGTCACGTTTATCGCCAAACCAAGTGATGATCTTTTTGACTTCGGACATCACTTCGGGGCCAATGCCGTCGCCGGGCAGGATCAGAATGGATGGGTTCGACATGGGGGATTCCTCATTTTCAAATGTTGCGTTCCGGGTATCGAAAACGCAGCAAAGGTTCAACCCATGAGGGGTTTAAGCGCCTCTGCCAAAACGTCCCAGACCCGGCGGATGCGGGGCGTGTGGCGCATGGCTTCGTGGGCGGTGAGCCAAACGGGCAACCCTGGTATTGTCAGGCCAAAGTCCAACTCGGTTATCCCCGGTGTGGCATTGCCCACACAGCGCTGGGCGAATCCAATGCCGCATCCTGCCTTGATCAGTTCCCAATAGGCCGCATTGTCGTCGCAGCGCACCGGAAACATGTCGCGCGTGGCAGGAATGCCGGCCTGCGCCATGCCGTCGATAATTGCGGTGTTGTGGTCGTATCCCACGATGTCATGACTGGCCAATTCTGACAGGGTCTGAGGGGCGCCGCGCCGCTGTAGATAAGAGTGCGACGCAAAAATCCCCAGCTCAAGTTCGCCCAAATATTGCGTGATCAAATCCAGTTGCTGCGGTTTGAACATCCGCACCGCAATATCGGCCTCACGATAGAGCAGGTTCGTGCTTTCGTCGCTGGGCACCAGATCGATCTGAATACGCGGCTCTTCTTGGCGCAGGCGCGATATGATGTCGGGCATATGATAAATCGACGTGGCCACAGAGGCGGTGATGCGCACGCTGCCTTCTAGGTGATCGACCTGACCGGCGGCTTTCAGGTCGATCTGATGGGCCGCGTCCCGCATGATTTGGGCGGGCGGCAACATGGATTGGCCCAGAGGCGTCAACTCGAACCCTTTGGAATGGCGATGAAAAAGGTCAGCCCCTAATTGGGATTCTATGGCTTTGATTTGCCGTCCCAGCGTGGGTTGTGATGCCCCTAGATGCCGGGCCGCAGCAGACAGGCTGCCCTGTTCAGCGACGGCTAAAAAGGCGCGGATCAGCGACCAGTCGAGGCTAGAGAGCGGATTATTCATACAGAATTGAATATCATATATGCGTTTTTCCGCAATCCTCATGCTGATCTGAATGGGGTAGGGTCGGGGTAAGTTCGCAATCAGGAGGCGACCATGACCGACAGTGTGTTGATTTTAGGGGCCAATGGCAAAATTGGCAGTCGCGCCGCCGAGGCGTTTTGGAATGCGGGTTGGACCGTGCGTCGGTATGAACGTGGCACTGATATGGTTGCCGCTGCCAAAGGCTGTGATGTGATCGTCAATGGGCTGAACCCGCCCGCCTATCACAATTGGGCCACGCTGATCCCGCAGATCACCCAGCAGGTGATTGCCGCCGCCAAAGCCAATGGCGCAACCGTAATTGTGCCCGGCAATGTCTATAATCTGGACGGGCAGGGCGGGGAATGGAGCGAACACACGCCCCACGCGCCGGTGACACGCAAAGGCAAAATCCGCGAGGATATGGAACGCGCCTATCAAGCGTCTGGCGTGCAGACCATTGTATTGCGGGCCGGTGATTTTATCGATCCGGATGGCAATGGCGACGTGATGCAGATGGTGCATCTTCGCAATATCAACAAAGGACGGGTTGTCAGTCCGGGCGATCCGGATGCGCTGCACAGCTATTGTTATGTGCCTGATTGGGCGCAAGCGGCGCAAATGCTGGCTGCGAAACGTCATTTGCTTGCGCAATTTGAGGATGTTCCATTTGCGGGCATCACCATGACGACCCGTGAGTTGGCCCATAAACTGGGCGACATTTCCGAGCGTGACCTAACATTGGGCGGCTTTCCGTGGGCGATCATGCGATTGCTGTCACCGTTCTGGGAATTGGCACGCGAATTGATGGAAATGCGCTATTTGTGGAACATTCCCCACCGGTTAAACGGGGAAAAACTGACCGAATTGTTGCCAGATTTCCGGCCAACCCATTTGGACGATGTCCTAAGTCACGCCCTAGCGGCGCAGGTCCACCCAGACCAGACGATGCGACCCAGCAGCAAGCCCGTCATCGCCCAATAGGCCCGGATCATCAGGCCAGAACACACCGCTATCCTCAACCACCCAATCGGCTGAGGGCAGCACATAAGACACCCGCAAATTGCCGGGGCCATCTTCTGGCCAGTCAACCGTATCAAGGCTGGGATCCCCGGAATGATCGGGGCTTTGGGACGATTGTCCGCCCTCACTACGGGGTTCTGGATCCTGCAAACGCGGATCGTTTAACAAGGACTGGATGGTTTCCGTCCGGCCTTCGGCGTCATGTGGGTCCAGATTGGCATTGCCAAGCAGCACAAAATGCGATTGCGGAACGGGCCCCAATTCACCGTCTAAAAAGTGTTGCCAAAACCGGATTTCATCGCGATTGCGCAATCCGTTTCGATCCTCGGGTCCATCAAAAACAGGCGGAGTGGCTGAAAAAGCCAATAACGTTATGGGGCCATCTTTGGTGTCGATCGGCACAACCCAATGGGCGGTGCTGGACAATCGTTGCAGGGACAGGGCCATGGCCGACGGAAAGGGGCTATCGTGCATAACGGGCATTTCGGCCCAGTCATAGCTCTGCCACAGACGATCGGTGTAATCCTGCACCTGATCCGTGAGGATTGGCGCGCGCGACAGGATCGCCAGCCCGCCATCGCCTGCAAAACGGCCATATCCTTGGGCATCGCGCGCTTCGCCCAGTCGGCCATTGCCATCCATATCCACGCCGGTTGGCGTCCCAGAATTGGGCCGGGTGGCAAAGAGATAGGGATAAGACGCACCAAGCCCGGCCAGATGATCGGCAAAGGTGCGCAAAGTCACGCCGTCATAATCATAGTCAAAATTGGTGAGCAGCAGAATGTCAGGCGACGTTTGGGCAATGATTGCGGCAATGGCATCGATCTGCGCGTCGCCCTTGGTAAGATCCCGCAGCAACAAACCCGGACCGTCGCGACTAAGCGGGGCGGCAAAGGTGGCAACGCGCAGGGTGTCTGCGTGGGCGATGGCTGTGGATAGAACCACGGCCCACAGGCCTGCGATACAGTGTTGAATAAACGGCCGAATTACGCGTGCACCGCGCCGTGCACATCTTCGCCATGGGCCGCTGCATAGGCGCGGCGGCGTTGATTGACGATCATCTGTGCCACGCGGTTCATTGCAATGCCGCGCATCAAAAGGCTGGCTGGCAAAAACGCCCATGCGGTCATCATCCAAATCAAGGTATGTTGATTTTCAAGACTCACAGGATTGATATAGTCAGACGCCAATTTCACAAAGGCCGGAATGATGAAAGGTAGCAAAAAGCCCAAAATCAGGTTGCCTGTTGCATCCCGGTTCAGGCGGTCCACGACGTCACCACCAGAGGTGGGATCAAAAGTCGGAAGGTTGGTCCAGACGTTAAATCCGCCGGTTTGGCTGGGCCAGCCTTTGAACCGCAGGATCAGTACAAACAGGCCCAGCGACAGGATCGAAACGAAATAAGACAGACCTGCAGCGATGCGCACATCAGCGATCAGCGCCGCATTTGTGTCGGTTGGCATCATCAGCACAACCAAACGAACAGGCGAATACGGGAAGTCCAGAAGTTCAGACACACGTCCGCCGATCAGTTCAAACAGCAAAGTGATCGTGGTCGGGTTGGCCTTGCCAGATGCAATTGCCGAGAGGACAAAAACGGATGCAAACAACGCCAGAAACCGGACACGGTTAAACGGCGGTGCGTCCCGGAATTCGACCAGGCTTGGATAATTGGAATTATATTCTACAAACGTGAACCCCGCCGCAAGTAGCCCCAAAAGGACCACGATCTGCGAAGTGTCCGCGTGAATTGCAGGTAACATGATCGACGGTGTTGCAATCAGCAACACAACCATCAGCGCCCGCAGGATAGCTCCTGTCAGCTTAGATATCACAGCCCTATTTCCCTCGCCCCGGTCGACCACGATACGATGCCGCGCTCTTTTCCCAGTTTGATCCTCGCCTTCGTCTGCGAGGTGCCTCAGTTTTGCCATAATCTTGCCCAGTTTTACTTCGCCCTACAAGTCACTGATTGAGTTGGCAAAAAAATAGGGGCGGTTTTGCGAAGGAACTGGTGCGCGATTGCAACCATTTTGTGGCGGAACCGGGACAGGGTAAATATTGCCCCCCAGATCGGTTAGGTGAACGCTGAGTTAGCCACAAAATGTAGTGTGATTGGCAACCCGTCGGGGGTTAATTTTTGTTAACCGCTAAGGGGATGATTTTGCAGGAAAGAAAAAAGGCCGGACAAATGCCCGGCCTTTATCAGAATATCTGTGCTTTAAACCCAAGGGCGGTCTTGGCTGGCCTTGGCTTCGAATGCTTCGATGCTGGACACTTTAGCCATGGTTTGGCCGATATCGTCCAGACCTTCGAGCAAGCAATGCTTTTTGTGCGCGTCGACTTCGAACGAAATGACTTCGCCATCCGAAGATGTGATGGTTTGCTCAATTAGATCAACTTCGATCCGGGCATTGGCGCCTTTTTCCGCGTCTTTCATCAACAGATCGACCTGTTCCTGTGGCAGAACCACAGGCAAGATGCCGTTTTTAAAGCAATTGTTGAAGAAAATGTCGGCAAACGAGGTTGAGATCACGCATTTGATGCCGAAATCCGCGATGGCCCAAGGGGCGTGTTCCCGCGACGAGCCACAGCCGAAATTATCGCCGGCGACCAGAATGGATGCTTCGCGATATTGCGGTTTGTTCAGCACAAAATCAGGGATTTCGCTGCCGTCGCGGTTATAGCGCATTTCGTCAAACAGGTTCTTGCCAAACCCGGTGCGGGCGATGGATTTCAAGAACACTTTGGGGATGATCATATCGGTGTCGATATTCACCAGCGGCATAGGTGCCGCAATTCCGGACAGTTTTTCAAACTTTTCCATTACATCAGCTCCCGGATGTCAGTCAGTTTCCCGGTCAATGCAGCCGCGGCTGCCATGGCGGGGGACACAAGGTGCGTGCGGCCTTTGTAGCCTTGGCGACCTTCGAAGTTGCGGTTGGATGTGGCCGCGCAGCGTTCGCCTTCGCTCAGCTGATCGGGGTTCATCGCCAGACACATGGAACAGCCCGCCAAACGCCATTCAAAGCCGGCCTCTTGGAAAATATCCGCCAGACCCTCTTCTTCGGCTTGGGCGCGCACCAGACCAGAGCCGGGCACGATCATGGCACGCATGCCGTCTTTGATCTTTTTGCCTTTGACCACATCAGCCACGGCGCGCAGATCTTCGATACGGCCATTGGTGCAGGACCCGATAAACACGGTGTCGATTTCGATGTCGGTCAGTTTTTGGCCCGGAGTTAGCCCCATATATTCAATGGAACGTGCCGCCGCGTCGACTTTGCCGCCTTCGAAGTCGGACGGGTGTGGGACGGTTGCGGTGATCGGCAGGACATCCTCGGGCGAGGTGCCCCAAGTCACAACCGGCTGAATGTCTTCGCCTTTCAGGGTCACAACTTTGTCGAAATGCGCGCCTTCGTCGGTGTACAGCGTTTTCCACCAGTTTAGCGCGGCTTCCCATTGTGCGCCTTTGGGGGCGTGTGGGCGACCTTTGACATAGTCAAATGTGGTTTGATCCGGCGCGATCATGCCAGCGCGTGCGCCGCCTTCGATGGCCATGTTACAGACCGTCATGCGGCCTTCCATGGACAGATCGCGAATGGCTTCACCGCAATATTCGATCACATAGCCTGTGCCGCCACCGGTGCCGGTTTCGCCGATCACAGCCAGCGTGATGTCCTTGGCGGTGACGCCCGGGTTCAGTTTGCCAGTGATTTCGACCTTCATGTTTTTGCCCTTGCGCTGGATCAGCGTCTGGGTGGCCAACACATGTTCGACCTCGGATGTGCCGATGCCGTGTGCCAAAGCACCAAAGGCCCCGTGGGTCGCGGTGTGGCTGTCGCCGCACACAACGGTCATACCGGGCAATGTCCAGCCCTGTTCGGGGCCAACGATATGCACGATGCCCTGCCGCACGTCGGACACGGGATAGTAATGGATGCCAAATTCCTTGGCGTTTTTGTCCAAGGCTTCGACCTGAATGCGGGATTCTTCGTTGTCGATGCCTTTGGCGCGGTCCAGCGTGGTCGGCACATTGTGATCCGGCACAGCAATGGTTTTGTCGGGCGCATGCACGCCGCGACCTGCCATACGCAACCCTTCAAAGGCTTGCGGGCTGGTCACTTCGTGGACCAGATGGCGGTCGATATAGAGCAAACAGGTGCCGTCTTCTGCCTCGTGGGCAACATGGGCATCCCAGATTTTATCATAAAGTGTCTTCGGGGCGGTCATGGTGTTCCTCTCCCGTGGATTTGTCTGAATTTAGGTTAGGCGACAGGGATGGTTCGCCCTAAAGGCGGGACACAATGGTCAGCGTCGCCCTAAAAAACCGCCAAGGCAGCCGGGCACGATCATCCATATCAATAATCCGAGTCATGCGTCCCAGATACACCCGCGCGGCGCGCGCTTCAAGTCACGGTCTATATAGGTTTGTCTGCAATCGTGCATTTGCTTGCCTTGGGCGAATATGCGCGACACATTGGGGGCAAGGGCAGGGCATATGGAAAACGAAGAAACACCAAACCTAGAAGACCAAGCCGCAACGTTGCTGGAAACCGTGCGTGGGTTGTTGGACCAAGGGGTCAGCGTTTTTGAGAGCCTGTTGCGTCCGATCACGGCCTATCAATTGCTGGGTGCACTGGCGCTGTTTTTGATCGCGCATTTTGCGGCGCGATTGTTACAGCCCAAACTGACCGATTGGATGCGTGCCCGCGAAGGCTGGCCCAAATGGCGGCTGCGCGCTTTGATCGTTATCCGCAAACGCATGCGGATGATTGTGTTTGTGATCCTGATATGGATCACCGTTGCAATTTTACGAGAAATAACATGGCCTTCCCGGTCGTACTTGTTGGCGATCATTGCAAACCTGGCGCTGGCTTGGCTGATTGTCGCCTTTGCGACGCGGCTGATTGGTAACACTGCATTGCGTGCGATTGTGCGCTATGGCGCCTGGGCTTGGGTGACGCTGCGCATTCTGGGTCTGACCGCTGAAACCGAAGTGTTACTGGACGGTCTGGCGCTAGAGCTGGGCGATATGCGGATTTCGATCTGGATGGTGCTGCAGGCGGTGTTCATCCTTGGATTGTTCTTCTTTATTGCGCGTTTTCTGGCGCAAACGGCCACGTCTCAGATCCGATCCAACGCCGAAATCAGCCCGTCTATGCAGGTGTTGGCAGTTAAATTTCTGCAACTGATACTCTATGGCGTGGCGTTTTTTGTTGGGCTTCGCGCCGTGGGGTTGGATTTGACCGGGCTTGCGGTGTTTTCTGGCGCGATTGGCGTCGGGCTTGGCTTTGGTTTGCAAAAAGTGGTGTCCAATCTGGTATCGGGCGTCATCATTTTGCTGGATAAATCGATCAAGCCGGGGGATGTGATTTCGCTGGGCGAAACCTTTGGTTGGATCAACACGCTGGGCGCGCGGTATACATCCGTGGTGACACGCAATGGCAAAGAATACCTGATCCCGAACGAAGACTTGATCACGGGGCAGGTGGTCAACTGGTCCCATTCCAATGATTATGTGCGGCTCGATATTCATTTTGGCACCGCCTATGACAACAGCCCCCATGATGTGCGTCGCATTGCGATCGAAGCCGCCAAAAGCGTCGATCGGGTTCTGGAATTTCGCCCACCTGTTTGTCACATCGTTGGGTTTGGTGACAGTTCCGTCGACTACATTCTGCGGTTCTGGATCGAAGACCCAACCGGTGGCCTGACCAATATTCGCGGCAATGTCTATCTGGCACTCTGGGATGCGTTCACAGAAAACGACATCGCCATTCCGTTCCCACAAAGAGAGGTGCGTGTCCTCAAAGAGTGAGGTTTTGTTAACGCTTTGGCCTGCACCCTAAGCGGGAGATTCCATCGGATTTGATCAGCGAGGTAGGGCAGAATGTTCTCATTTGTTGCACGTGCGGTTTTCTATGTATTTATGATGTCGCTGTTGGCATTGCCGGGATTGGCGCTGTCCTAGGCGGGGCAGTTTTAACGTCAGGGTCGCGGGCAGCATGCGCTTTTGGGCTTACTGCTTTGGGTCTGACGTTGGCACGGCCTCTAGTAAATCCCCGGGCTGGCAATTCAGCACCTGACAGATTTTCGCCAATGTTTCGAACCGGATACCGCGCACTTTCCCGGATTTCAGCAGGCTTAGATTTTGTTCGGTGATGCCGATCTCTTGGGCCAGTGTTTTGCCTTTCATTTTATGAAGGGCCAGCATCACATCCAGCCGGACGACAATCTCCATTACACGAAACCTTTGTTTTCTTCTGCGATATGTGCCGCGTCGTGCATGGCCCAGCCGATCAACGTGATCAAGCCTCCGGCCAATAAAAACCCGATTTCTGAATCCCCCAGCGCCACTGACAATTCGCGGCTATTTTCAGGATTGGACATGGTTAACAGCACAGATGTAATCGGCAACGTGAACAGTCGCAAAATCGCGAGGGCCAATAGCCCAGACCCGATCTGTCGAATGTGGCCCGCTGCCCGCAATGTCAGCGCGTTTCCTTTGCGATATTGATCAAACAATTTGCGCATCTGCGACAAGATCCAGATCAGCACGCATATCCCGAGCAAGTTAAACGCGAACACCGCATAAAGCGCGAGCTTTGGGGGCGGGGCAAGGATGTTGATGTCGGGAAAAACCATCGCTGCCGTTTCAGGAGAGAGCGGATTTTGGATCACCATAAACAGGATCAAAACCGGAAGAGCGAACATAAAAATGCTGGTGACGTAGAATAGGACCTGCGCCAGAAACGTTGATTTGGCCGATTGCATGAAATTTCCTTTTCATTGATAAAAATTACTGTAAAACGATAATTAATACATGTCAATTATGGGAAACATTATGCGTATAATATTTGGATTGCTTGTTTTGCAGGGGTGCAGCAGCGTGGTTATGTCCACGCTTGACCAGTTGGATCAGATTGATCCGTTAACTGCGGATCCTGCCGGTTTTGAGGTGGCGTTGGACATGCCGGATGGGGTGGATGTCATCCCAAATTCGGCAATGGTGCAGTTTGCGGCGCAACGCGTTGATACGGGGGACAAAATTGGCGGTGACTTTGTTTTGCAGCGGCGCAATGAAGGTGCTGCAATTTTCTATATTGCGCATGAGGATTTGCCGGAAATGCGCAATATTCAACGCGTTGCGCAAATCTGGGAGGCAAACCATGCCGATCAATCAGAAGGATCGCTTTCCGTTGATATGAAACTGTGCCAGCGCCAAGATTTGCTGGATATGGACGATACGGTGTCTGCCTCAATCCGGTTGATTCCCGATGGCGCTTTTTTGCCATTGGTCCGCAATGCGCGCCTGTCTGATTTCCTAGCCGAGGCAGATGTCGAAATGCTGCCGAGGTGCGAATAACCCAATGAAACAAGCCAGATCGTTGGGTTGTGGTGTTGCGGGCACAGTTTGGCGCTATGTCGCGTTAACGTGACATTGAGGTTTTCGTGATCCGGTGTTAGCATCACCATATGCCCAGCGTCGGGGCCTCAGGCGGCGCGTATCAGGAGGACAATGAACTGTCTGCGATGCATATGGCGGGTGAACCTGCCAAGTCAGAGGGGCCTTTGATGGCCGGGTCTGACAGAACAGCAAGTGATGCACTTTTGGCTGCTATCCTTGCGTCACTTAATGAAAACAAGGCCGAAGATGTGGTGCAGATCGATCTGCGCGGGCGCTCTGAAATGGGTGACTGGATGGTGATTGCCTCTGGTCGGTCCACGCGTCAGGTGACCGCATTGGCCGAAAAGTTGACCGATCAGATCAAAACGGATCTGGGCGTCTATTCCAAGCTGGAAGGCAAGGAAACCGGCGATTGGGTGCTGATTGATACGGGCGACGTGATTGTTCACATTTTCCGTCCAGAGGTTCGCGAATTCTACCAGCTGGAAAAAATGTGGATGCCGGCCGCTGACGTCGCCGAGCAGGCGCGACCCAAGATTTCCTAACCCATGCGGGTTCGGATTTGCGCGGTGGGTCGGCTTAGATCCGGCCCCGAGCGTGACTTGATTGATGATTACCTGAAACGGTTTGATCGAACCGGGCGGGCCTTAGGGCTTGGCCCGGCCGAATTGTTTGAGGTTGAGGACAAAAAAGGCGGTGGCATGCGTGCCGAAGCCCCGTTGTTGGAAAAGGCAATTGGGCAAAACGCATTGATCTGCACCTTGGATGAACGCGGTAAATTGATGACATCGCCTGATTTCGCGCAAATGCTGGCCGGGTGGCGGGATCAAGGGCGCGGAAACGTGTCCTTTGTGATTGGCGGTGCGGACGGTATTGACCCAAACCTGCGTGCCAAGGCAGATGCGTCGTTGAGTTTCGGAAAAATGGTCTGGCCGCATATGCTGGCGCGGGTGATGCTCTGTGAACAATTGTATCGCGGCGCGTCTATTCTGGCAGGATCGCCCTATCATCGGGTGTGACAGGCGTCGAAACGGCGGATTTCAAGTATTTTTGCCGACAAAAAATCCAAAGTATTCCCCTCTGTGCGGGGCTGGGGTAGAAGGTCGGTGACCAATTTGGAGAGCTGTCATGACCATTCCTAAACCCGTTGTTCTTTGTATCCTGGATGGGTGGGGGAAACGTAGCGATCCCGTTGGAAATGCACCGGTTTTGGCGTCCACTCCGGCGTTTGACCGGATTATGAAGACCTGCCCAAATGCCGAATTGATCACCCATGGTCCCGATGTCGGTTTGCCGCGTGGGCAAATGGGCAATTCCGAAGTGGGCCATACCAATATTGGGGCCGGGCGCGTGGTTGCGATGGATCTGGGTCAGATTGACCTATCGATCGAGGATGGCAGTTTCGCCAAGACGGACGCGCTGGTTGCCTTTGTCGAGAAACTAAAGGCCAGCGGCGGCACAGCCCATCTGATGGGCGTTGTGTCGGATGGCGGCGTGCATGGGCATATCAATCACATTGTTGCGGCGGCGGATGCGATCACGGCGGCAGGGGTGCCTGTTGTGATCCATGCGATCACCGACGGGCGCGATGTTGCCCCTCGCTCTGCGGATGCGTTTTTGCCCGAATTACAGTCACGTATGCCGAAAAACGCCACAATCGGCAGTGTCATTGGCCGATACTGGGCGCTGGATCGGGACAATCGCTGGGATCGGGTGAAAACGGCCTATGATGTGATGGTGCATGGCACGGGGCCTGTGGCTGTCGCCCCTGAGCAAGTTATATCAAACGCCTATGCCGCAGATGTCAGTGACGAATTTATTCCGGCCACTGTGATTGAGGGATATGCTGGGTTTGCGCCCGCAGATGGGCTGTTTTGCTTGAATTTTCGCGCCGATCGCGCGCGTGAGATTTTGGCGGCGATTGCGGATCCGGATTTTGATGGTTTCGCCCGCGACGCGCAGCCAAATCTGGCCGCCACTTTGGGAATGGTTCAATATTCGGATGCACATAATGCGTGGTTTGATACGGTTTTTCCGAAACGCAATATCGTGAACACGTTGGGCGCTTGGGTGGCGCAAAAGGGGCTGACGCAATTTCGGTTGGCAGAAACGGAAAAATACCCGCATGTTACGTTTTTCTTGAACGGTGGCAAAGAGATACCAGAACAAGGCGAAGATCGGTTTATGCCGAAATCCCCCAAAGTGGCGACCTATGATTTGCAGCCAGAAATGTCCGCAGGCGAAGTAACGGACGCGTTTGTGGGGGCCATCGAAAAGGGCTACGATCTGATTGTGACCAATTTCGCGAACCCAGATATGGTTGGACATACCGGGGATATTGATGCCGCGATTAAGGCTTGCGAAGCCGTGGATCAGGGGCTGTCAAAGGTTCTGGATGCCTTGGAAAAAGCTGGCGGTGCGATGATTGTTACGGCGGATCACGGCAATTGCGAATTGATGATTGATCCTGAAACCGGCGGTCCGCATACGGCACACACCATTAACCCGGTTCCTGTTGCGCTGTTTGGGGGGCCGGATGGTGCGACGCTGCGGGATGGTCGTTTGGCGGATCTGGCACCAACATTGCTGGAACTAATGGGACTGGATCAACCTGTCGAAATGACCGGGAAAAGCTTGATCAAGTAATGAAACACCTGATTGCGGCCATTTTGATCCTGTGCGCTGGGGGCGGATTTGCCCAATCCAGCGACACGGCCGCGACTGCGCAGGCCGCCGCAGATCGGTTAGAAGCCGCGTCAATTGCACTGGGACAGGCCGACGGCGCACGGGATCAGGTTGCGGCGTTGACCCTGACCGTACAAGCCTACGAAGAAGGGCTTGCGTCGTTTCGAGAAGGATTGCGGCGGGCCGCCATTCGCGAACGCACGCTGAGCGCGGAATTGAACGCCAAAAGCGATGAGGTCGCGCGTCTGTTGGGGGTGCTGCAAACCATGGAACGGGCCCCGGCGCCGTTGCTATTGCTGCATCCAACCGGACCGGTGGGGACGGCGCGATCCGGCATGATGCTGTCCGAAGTGACACCCGCCCTGCAATCGCAAGTCGAAGAATTGCGTGCCCAAATGCAAGAAATCCGTGAATTGCGCGCATTGCAGGACGGGGCCGCAGAGACGCTTCAGCAGGGGTTGCAAGGCGCACAATCGGCCCGCACCTTGTTGAGCAACGCCATATCAGAACGCACAGAATTACCGCGCCGGTTTACCGAAGATGCGGTGGCCACGGCGCTGTTGATCGCCAGCACTGAAACATTGTCGGCCTTTGCCAGCGGTTTGGCGACGACAATTGATCAGGATCTGAACATCACCGCCCCCAATGCCCGCGAAGCCAAAGGCCAGTTGTCGTTGCCCGCCCCGGGTCAGGTATTGCGCCGGTTCAATGAACCTGACGCGGCTGGCATCGTGCGCCCCGGCATTGTTGTCGCCACGCGCCCACGTGTTTTGGTGACCGCGCCCAGTGCGGCGACCCTGCGGTATCGTGGCCCCTTGCTGGATTATGGCAATGTTGTCATTCTGGAACCTGCCCCTGATCTGCTATTTGTGATTGCCGGTCTTCAAGAAGTGTTTGGAGAAGCGGGACAAGTGCTGGAACAGGGAGCGCCAATAGGCTTGATGGGCGGAGAGACGCCCGCAGCACAAGAGATTTTGACCGAAAGTGTGTCGGGTGCTGGCGCATCTCGCTCGGAAACGCTTTATATTGAAGTCAGAGACGGGGATGCCCCTGTTGACCCGGCCGATTGGTTTGCGCCGGGGTGATCTGCTGGATGGAGAGAACATGAAGAAATTTGCCATGGCCGCCTTGGGTGGATCGCTGCTTGGGCTGGTTGTCACAACTCAAATTGCGGGCCCTCTGATTGCCCAAGAGGCCGACCGGAATGTGAACGTCTATGAACAGCTGGATATGTTCGGCGACATCTTTGAACGCATCCGCAGCCAATATGTCGAAGAAGTGGACGAAGCTGACCTGATCGAGGCCGCGATTGACGGCATGCTCAGCTCGCTTGATCCGCATTCCAGTTATCTGTCGCCTGACGATGCGGCCGATATGCGTGTGCAGACCCGTGGTGAATTTGGCGGACTTGGGATCGAAGTCACCCAAGAAGAGGGCTTTGTCAAAGTTGTCTCCCCCATGAGCGGCACCCCAGCGGATGCGGCTGGCGTGATGTCCGGCGACTTTATCACGGCGGTGGATGGCGAAACATTGCTAGGCCTGACGCTGGATGATGCGGTTGAAATGATGCGCGGGCCGGTTGGGTCTGAAATCATCATCACCATCGTGCGCGAAGGCGAAACCGAACCGTTCGAAGTGTCCATCATCCGCGACACAATCAAATTGACCGCAGTGCGCGCGCGCACCGAAGGCGAAGTGGTCGTGCTGCGGATCAACACGTTTAACGATCAAACCTATCCCAATCTGGCCGAAGGATTGGCAGAACAGGTCGAAGCAGCCGGTGGGATCGACAATGTCACCGGGTTTGTGGTCGATCTGCGCAACAATCCGGGCGGTTTGCTGAACCAGGCCATTCTGGTGTCGGATGCCTTTTTGAACGCTGGTGAAATCGTGTCGACCCGGGGGCGTTCTGTCACCGATGGCGAACGTTACAACGCCCGAGAAGGCGATCTGGCAGAGGGTAAGCCATTGGTTGTGTTGATCAATGGCGGCTCTGCTTCGGCGTCCGAAATCGTCGCCGGTGCCTTGCAGGATCACCGTCGCGCGATTGTGGTTGGCACGGAAAGCTTTGGCAAAGGGTCGGTTCAGACAGTGATGCCGCTGCGTGGAAATGGCGCGATGCGTTTGACCACTGCGCGGTATTACACACCTTCTGGGCGGTCGATCCAATCGCTGGGTATTTCGCCCGATATCTTTGTCGAACAGCCACGCCCGCGGGATGAGGATGCCGAAGCCGAGGAAGAAGGCTTTGTTTTCCGGTCCGAGGCGGATTTGCGCGGATCCCTGAACAATGACAGCCTGACCGAAGACGAAATTCGCCAGATCGAGGTCGATCGCGCCCGCGCAGAAGAGGCAGCCGCCCTGCGTGAGCAAGATTATCAACTGGCCTATGCCATTGATATCCTGACCGGTTTGTCCGCTCTGGGCTCTCAGTAATCCAATATGGGGGCGTGGATTGCGCCCCCATATCCACACTATTTTAAATCCGGACATCCCCATGACCCCCGAACAGATTGCCGCCCTTCCTTATCGTCCTTGTGTTGGGGTGATGTTGATCAACGCGCAGGGGCATGTGTTTGTCGGGCAGCGCAATGATCGCGATCAGGACGCGTGGCAAATGCCCCAAGGCGGGATCGATCCCGGCGAAGACGTCCAAACCGCCGCATTGCGTGAATTGTGGGAAGAAACCGGTGTCGTGGCTGATCTGGTCACGGTTGAGGCTGAAACCAGCGATTGGTTTGCCTATGATCTGCCCCATGAGATTGTCCCGAAAATCTGGAAAGGCCAGTTTCGCGGGCAAAAACAGAAATGGGTGCTGATGCGGTTTCACGGGGCGGATGCGCAGGTGAACATTCAGACTGAACATCCCGAATTTACCAATTGGCGCTGGCTGCCTGCATCAGATTTGATCGACAACATCGTGCCGTTTAAACGCGAAGTGTATCAGCAGGTGCTTGCGGCCTTTGGCGATCGGATTGATATCGCATAACAGGTGCACATCTGGTAGTTTGGCGTTGTCAGTTAGATGAGGTCGCCAATGTTTCTGCGTGTTTTGCTTGCGTTTATTATGTCGCTTAATGTGGTGCTTGCAGGGCCCGCGGTGGCACTTTCTTGTATCGTCTCTGATCCAGTGCAAACATTTCAGATTGCTGCGAATTCCAGCCAGAATTACAGTGTCCTGTTGGGGCAGTTTGATTTTAATAAACAGCTTTTGCCGGATCGGGAACATGGGCCAGAACAAGCTGCTGTCCGCATTCCGGCTCAGTTTCAGGGCTTGATCCTGTCACGTAATGGGTTCGTGACCCCTTTGACTCAGCAGGTTATTTTGCAACCGAGTTGCTTATCGATCTGGTGTGGCGCGATTATACCAGACCGCCGAGTTTTGGCCTTTGTTCACCAAGAACCTGATGGGTCATGGCAACTCAACTTAAATGAATGTGGCGGGACCTTTTACTATGATCCGTCGCGTGAAACGCTCGAAAAAATCGTGACATGTATGCAGGGTGGGCCCTGTTCTCCGGATCAATAAAAATCTTACTTTCACAAACACGTGAAAGCCGCTACCAAATCCCCATGGGAAAAAAACGTATTGATAGTCAGGCTGTTGGCCTGGATGTGGGGTTGGTTTTTGCCAAATGGCTGACCGGGGCGGAAAATCTGCATTACGGGCTGTGGGACGGGTTAGAGGTGAACGCCGCCAATGCGGGCGCGGCTCAGGTTGCCTATACCGATAAGCTGTTTGAGCTGTTGCCAGATCGCCCCTGCCGGATTCTGGATATTGGTGGCGGTGCTGGTGAAACGGCACGCAAGCTTTGCGCGTTGGGCCATCAGGTCGAAATTGTCATTCCCTCTGAATTTCTGGCGCAGCGATGTCGCGAAAACGCGCCCGAGGCCATCGTACATCACATGAAATTCGAAGATTTTCAGAGCGAAGCCAAGTTCGACATCTGTATGTTTTCGGAATCCTATCAATATATTCCATTGGATCAGGGATTATCTAAGTGCCTGAAATTGTTGGCCGAAGATGGTGAAATCATCCTTGCTGACTGCTTTCGTCCAGAGGGGTTCGTCGTCGACAAAGACAAACCCAAAGTTGGCGGTGGTCATCGGATCAACCTGTTTCGTGAAACGCTGGCCAATTTGCCAATTGATGTCATCAGCGAAGAGGACATCACCCAGTCCGCCGCGCCTTCTGTTGAGATTGAACAGGGTTTTTTCAATTTGATTGGCCATGGGCTTAGCCGTGTGGACGAAGAATTGCAGGCCAAAAAACCCGGATTGCGTTGGGTGTTTCATCGGGTCATTGCGATGCTGATGAACGAACGCAAACGCCGCCGTCTGGGGCAGCGTTTGATGGAAAGTGAACGCAATCGCGAAATGTTTTCGACCTACAATATCTATCTGATGATGAAATTGCGGCCCAAAGGTTAACGCCTTATCGCAACCGTTCCAGCAACCGAAGCGACGCGTAACCGTCAGGCGTTAGCCCGTTGGCTTGTTGATATCTGCGGATGGCGTTGATCGTGTTTGGGCCAATTTTTCCGTCCACACCCTGGGTGCTAAACCCGGCATTGGTCAGCAATTGCTGCAGCTCAATCCGTTCCGCAGATCGCAGCCCACGATCCCCACGAGGCCAGCCAGATTGAAAGTCATCCGCCCCGCCAATCCGATCGGCCAGATGGCCCACACCGATCACATAGGCATCGGCTGTGTTATACCGCTCAATGACACTGAAATTCTTAAAGATCATCATCGCGACACCATCAGAACCAGCGGGCAACAGGATTGATGCCGTCCCATGATCCGGCACGGGGCGCCCATCCATTCCGGTGATGCCGATCTGTGCCCATTGGCTGGGCATACGACGGTTGCTGCGGTTGGCCAGGGTATAGTCAAACCCGTCGGGCAGTTGCACCTCAACCCCCCAAGGTTGGTTGGGCACCCATCCAAACCGCGACAGATAGGCCGCTGTCGAGGCCAGCGCATCTGCTGGATCGTCATCCCAAATATCACGCCGCCCATCCCCGGTCCAATCCACGGCATATGCCAGATAAGACGTTGGAATAAATTGGGTATGTCCCATTGCGCCTGCCCAAGAGCCGCGCATGTTCGCCGGGGTTGTGTCTCCGTTTTGCAGAATTTTGAGCGCTGCAATCAGCTGACTTTCAAAAAAGGACCCGCGCCGACCATCATAGGCCAGTGTCGCAAGCGCTTCGATAATATGGGTATCGCCACGCACGGCTCCATAGGCGCTTTCCAACCCCCAAACCGCCACAACGATTTCTTTGTCGACGCCGTATCGCGCTTCGATTTGGTCCAGCAAACGGCGGTTTTGGCGCAATGCCTGGCGGCCATTGCGGATGCGGGAATCAGACACGGCCGTATCCAGATATTCCCAAATCGGTTTAACAAATTCGGACTGATTTCGGTCGCGTTCAATGACGTCAGAATTGTAATCAATGCCACGAAACGCCTGATCAAATGTGCGCGCGCTGATCCCTTGGCCCAAAGCCCGTCGGCGAAAACTTGAAATCCAGCGATTAAACCGAACGTGGTCTGTATATTGGGCCTGCACGATTTGCGCCTCGTTGTGATTGTTGTTCTGCCCAAGATGCATCGGCACCGTCGCTAAGGGCAAGTCGATGGCCGCAGGCACAGGCGCAGGGGTGGCCTGCACAACACAAGGGGCAACAAAAACACAAAGCGCAAGAACCGATAACCGCATGAAAAGACCTGACACTGTTAAGATACGTAACCGTAGATTAACCTTGTCAGACCATCGGGCAAGACCGCAGATCAATCGCGCCCAGTACTCGGCGGATTATTTCCGGGTGCGTTTGACCTTGCGCTGCGTTTTGGCGGCCTTTTTACGGGCGCTTCCTTGTTTGCGGCGGGGTGGTTTTCCGGATCGACGTGGCGGTCCTTTGGGCAGGGTTTTGCCATCCAGATCAACCAAATCCAAAAGTAAGCCACCGGTAACCGGAGCGGCCTCAATCAGCTTGACGGTGACCTTTTGTCCGATCCCAATTTGAATACCTGAATCAGATCCCATCAGGGTCTGCGTTTCCGCATCATAATGGAAAAACTCACGCCCCAGATTGCGCATCGGCAGCATCCCGTCTGCGCCTGTTTCGTCCAGCCGGACAAACACGCCAAAATTGGCAATGCCACTGATCCGTCCCTTAAGTTCGAGCCCAACGCGGTCGGACATAAACGCCGCCAAATAGCGGTCGGTTGTGTCGCGTTCAGCCATCATCGACCGGCGTTCCGTGTCCGAAATATGCTGTGCGGTATCTTGCAGACGTTCGACTTCATGGGGATCGAGACCGTCTTTGCCAAAGCCATGCGAAGACACAAGCGCGCGATGCACGATCAGGTCAGAGTAGCGCCGAATGGGCGATGTGAAATGCGCGTAGTTGCGCAAGGCCAGCCCAAAATGCCCAAAGTTTTCAGGGCTGTAATAGGCCTGTGTCATGGATCGCAGCGTGGCCATGTTGATCAGCGTGTCGTGATCTGTATCGGCGGCCTGGCTCAATAGATGGTTCAAATGCGCGGTTTTCAATACCTGCCCCTTGGCCAGCACCATGCCGGCGGATTGGGCCGTTTCGCGCAACGCTTCTAATTTCTGCGGGTTTGGCTCTTCGTGGACGCGGAACAAAAGCGGGGATTTCTTGGCGATCAATGTTTCGGCGGCCGCGACATTGGCAAGCACCATGAACTCTTCGATCAAGCGATGCGCATCCAGCCGGTCGCGGAAATCGACACTGGTCACTTCGCCTTCGTCGTTGAGCGTGATTTTGCGTTCGGGCAGGTCCAGTTCCAACGGTTGGCGGACCGACCGCGCTTTGCGCAACGCTTCGTAGCAGGCGTAAAGGGGGCGGATCACATCGTCCAGCAGCGGCGCAACTTTGTCATTTGGCGCGCCGTCCATGGCGGCCTGCACTTCTTCGTAGTTCAGCGAGGCCGGGGATTTCATCAATCCGCGGACAAATTCGTGGCTGATTTTGTTGCCAGAGGCATCGATTTTCATCCGCACCGCCAGACAGGCACGGGGAACGCCTTCGTGCAAGGAACACAAATCCCCGGACAATCGATCCGGCAACATTGGCACCACACGATCAGGGAAGTAGCTGGAATTACCGCGTTTTTTCGCTTCTCGATCCAATTCAGAACCGGGGGTGACGTAGTGGGCGACATCCGCAATCGCGACCCAAAGGATGAACCCATCCGCGTTTTGCGGATCGTCATCGGCCTGCACAAAACAGGCATCGTCGTGATCGCGCGCATCCCAGGGATCAATGGTGATCAATGGCAGTTCACGCAGGTCAGTGCGGCCTTTTAGGCCCGCGGGCTTCTTGGCGTCGGCTTCGGCAATGACCTGATCGGGGAATTGATCGGGAATGCCGTGTTGATGAATGGCGATCAGCGATACGGCGCGGGGTTGGGTCGGATCGCCCAGCCGTGCAATGATCCGCGCTTTGGGCAGGCCAAGGCGGCCTTTGGGGCCGGCCTGTTCTGCTTCGACCAGTTCACCGTCTTTGGCCCCGTGATCCGCGCCTGCGGCCACAAGCCATTGTTTATCCGCGCCTTTGTCGATGGGCAGGATGCGCCCGCCTTCGGATTGTTTGCGGAAAATTCCCAAAACTTTGAGCGGGTTACTGCCAATTTTGCGGATCAAACGCGCTGTGTATTGGTGGTCGTCTTCTTTGACTTCGGTCAGTCGCCCAAGGATGCGATCCCCAGCGCCCAGTGCAGGATCGCTGGCGCGTGGGACAAACAAAATGCGCGGCTCCACACCTTCGCCATGCCATTCCAGCGGTTTGGCGAACAGGTCACCATCCCCATCGGGCCCGATGATTTGCAGCACCGAAACCGGGGGCAGCTTTTCCGGATCGCGATAGGTCTTGTGGCGTTTTTGCAGGTGACCTTCGGCCTCCAGCTCTTTGAGAACGCGTTTCAGATCAATCCGCTGCGCACCTTTGATGCCAAAAGCTTTGGCGATGTCACGTTTTGCAGTCAGGGTGGGGTTATCGGAAATCCATTGTAGGATTTCGTCCTTAGACGGAATTCTGTTCATATCCCCAACTAGCACGCCAACGCGACGGCGTCATGACGAAAGTGGCATGACCATCAAACGGTGCGGAATATTGGCATCCATAAATTCGGGCCCCTGCGCGACAAAGCCCAGCTTTTCGTAGAATTTGAGCGCAGAGATTTGTGCGTCCAGTTTGGCATGGGTCACGCCGTCTTGGGCACGTAAAACATCCAGAACAACCTGCATGATTTTGGCACCCAATCCGGTGCCGCGCATGTCTTTGGTGACAGCCACACGCCCGATTTTTCCATAGGCGTCATGGATCAGCAGCCGGGCTGTGCCCACAGGGGTTCCATCCTTGGTGGCCAGAATATGCAGGGCCTGCGCGTCCAGATCGTCCAGCTCTTCGGCTTCTGATACGTTTTGCTCATTGATGAACACGGCGCGGCGAACGGCGTGACATCCAGCAAGGTTATCGGTCAATTCGATTGTCAGCGTCACGCAAAATAATCCTTTAGAATCCGAGAGTAGACCGATTTTAGCTGCTTGATCTGGTCAACCTTAACCCGTTCATCCACCGCATGCATCGTTTTGCCGACCAACCCAAATTCCACGACAGGACAATGGTTTTTGACAAACCGGGCGTCAGATGTGCCGCCGGATGTGGACAATTCTGGTGTGACCCCTGTTTCGGCGGTGACCGCGCGGGCAACCAGATCGGACAATGACCCCGGAGGGGTTAAGAAGCTTTCGCCGGACACCTTAACATTCATGCTGAAATCCATGTCAAAGGCGTGGGCCACGTCGTCCATTTGTGTCTGCAACCATTGGGTCAGGCTGTCGCCGGAATGCAGGTCCGTGAACCGGATATTCACCGCAGCGGTGCATTCAGCGGGGATGACATTGGTGGCGGCATTGCCCGTGTCAAACGTGACCACCGCCAATGTTGATGGATCAAAGTGGTCGGTGCCCTGATCAATCTGGTGACTGGCCAGCGTGTCGATCAAGCGCGCCATGGCCGGGACCGGGTTTTTGGCGCGATGCGGATAGGCGGCATGGCCCTGAACACCACGCGCGGTGAACCAAGCCGTCATCGAGCCGCGGCGTCCGACCTTCATCATTTCGCCCATTTCATTGGGGCAGGTGGGTTCGCCGACCAGACAATCGGTCATGGCTTCGTTGTTTTGGGCCATCCAATCCAACAGGGCCGTGGTGCCATCGGTTGCGGGGCCTTCTTCGTCGCCGGTGATGGTCATGATCACGGCGCCATCGGGCGGGGTTTGGGTGACAAAATCGATGGCAGCTGCAGCAAATGCGGCCACGCCAGATTTCATATCGGTTGCGCCGCGTCCGTATAAATAGCCGTCTTTCATGATCGCGCCAAAGGGGGGGACGCTCCAGGCGGCTTCGTCCCCGACGGGGACCACATCTGTGTGTCCATTGAATCCAAACGATTTATTGGCCCCACGATTGCCCCAACGCGCAAACAGATTTGGGGTGCCGTTGCGGTCCACGCGGGTGCATTCAAACCCTGCATCCCCCAATATATCCGCCAATAAACGCAATGCGCCGCCTTCTTTTGGGGTTACTGATGGGCAACGGATCAGGTCTGCGGTCAATTGGACGGGGTCGATTGTCATGGCGGGCTCCTTTGGGCAAATGGCTATCGTCAAAGGGGGGCGTTTGCAATCACGCTGCCGGTTTTGGGGCTGTGGCGCGTTGGTAACACATCAAGGCCAACAAAACAGAAAAGTGGCATTAATCATTCTTAACGAAGGTTTTTTCGCGTTAACCTTTTGGTAATAAATGACCCGAGGCAGGGCGTATATCAAAGAGACCCAAGATGGTCCGTGGCGAGTAGAAAAAGCCACAACATATAGATTTCCGGGACGCCGGAGCACGGTATATGCATGCCTCCCTGAGGGATAGGCACGAACATGGTTGCAGCATCAGAGCTGAACTACAATACGGGCGCTTCGGCCACGCAGATGGCCAACACGATTTTTGGGGATGGTGTCACGGTTGTGGGCGCCAGCTATACCGGATCGAGCTATTCATCGGCGATCTATACCGGCGGCGATAGTATTTCCCCCGGCGTCGTTCCCGGAGATACAGGCGTGATTTTTTCGACTGGCGCGGCGAGCTATTTCACCAACTCATCCGGGTCGTCCAACCAATCCAACAGCCGCGGCTACAACAGTTCGGGGCCAAATAATCAATCCGATTTCAACGCGATTGCCGGCACCAACACCTATGATGCGTCGTATATGGATGTGGATTTTATCCCCACTGGCGACGTGATGACGATGCAGTTTGTCTTCGCCTCTGAGGAATATCCCGAATATTCCAATTCGGTTTACAACGACGTTGTGGGGGTCTGGATTAACGGTCAGCACGTGCCATTATCGGTGACAAACAGCGCCACATCCGTGACCGGTGTGAACCAGAACAACAACGAAAACCTGTTTGTTGACAACACCCAAGACGATTTCAACACGGAAATGGACGGGTTTACGATCACGATGACCCTGACCATTCCGGTGAATGCTGGACAGGTCAATTCGATCCGGATCGGGATCGCGGACACATCCGATAATCGCTATGATTCCAACCTGTTGATCGCCGGGGATTCCGTGCAGACCACTTTGGTTGCCCATGATGACCATTTCACCATTGGCGAAGATTACACCAAAGATAACCTCGATATTCTGGGCAATGATGACAACAACACGTCGGGGTCGTTGGTCATCACTCATATCAATGGTCAGGCGATTGTGCCGGGCGGGTCGGTTACGCTGGCATCCGGCCACACAATCGAACTGAACGCGGATGGCACCATCAATGTCACCACGGATTCCGACCATGACACGGCCAGTTTCACCTACGAAGTGGCATCCCTTGATGGATCAGGAACACCCATTCAGACAGATGTGGGGTTCGTCACCGTTGAAACCATCCCTTGTTTTGTGACCGGGACGCGGGTTTTAACCCCCAAAGGCGACGTCAAAGTTGAGGACCTGCAAATCGGCGATCTGGTCATGACGCAGGATGACGGGCCGCAGCCTTTGCGCTGGATTGGGCGGCGTCAGGTGCAGGCAACGGGCAAAATGGCCCCGATCCGCATTGAAAAAAACACCTTTGGCCGGCATCGCACATTAATGGTGTCGCCGCTGCACCGGGTGTTGATCGAAGATTACAAAGCTGAGCTGCTGTTTGGTGAACCCGAAATTCTGATCGCCGCCCGCGATTTGGTAAATGACCAATCCGTGCGCCGCATCGAAGGCGGCGACGTCGAATATGTGCACATCATGTTCGATAAACATCAGGTGGTGTTTTCCGAAGGATTGCCCACCGAGAGTTTCCTGCCGGGGCCGCAGACGGTCAAAGCGTTTGAGCAAGAGATCATCGACGAAATCTGCACGATTTTCCCCGAGTTGGATCCAATGACCGGGCAGGGCTATTCGCCAGCGGTACGGCGTACGTTGCGCCGGTTTGAGGCAGAATTGCTGATGGCAAAGGCCGCTGCATGACCTGGATCGGGCTGCGCGACACACATGAGGCGGTGTTTTCCCCGCAAGGGCTGGATCAAAACCCAGTTGCCGCCTACGACCCGGATCAGGTGTTGGCCTGTGGCACCATTCAGCTGGAATGCACCTATGATCGTGGTCATGGGCGCACGATTTTGGCCGGTTTTGCGACGCAGACGCCGTGGATCAGCGAATTGGCCATCGGATTCGAAGAAAACGGACAAGTGTTTTTCGCTCAGCGTCAGGGGCATGTGCTGTGCCAAGCGGTGTTGCCCAATGATCTGATCAGCCCGGCCCATCGATTGATCCTGACCTATTCATGGAATGGGCCCGCGCGCCGCGGATCATTAAGTTTGCATGACACGGACCGCAATCTGATCTGGCAGGCGGATGTCGCCAATCCGATCCCGCTGACGCTGCGCGATGTGGATTTGCTGATCTCCCCGTCAAACGCGTTGCCTTTGGGGGCTGATGTGGCGTGGATCGGCGTGTCTGATCAGATAGAACCCATCGGGCCGATGCCCAGCATGGATGGCCGGATCCGGCTCTCCACCACCGAAGGCCATATTGCACTACAGGATTTGCGTCCCGGGCAGGTTGTTCACACGGCGGATGGGGACATCGCCCAGATCCGTTGGGCGGGCTATGCGGATGTGATCGCTCGGGGGCGGTTTGCCCCCATCACCATGCGCGCGCCATATCATGGGTTGCATAAACACGTGATTGTCGGCCCAGAACAACGTGTACGATTGACCGGATCAGAGGTGGAATATCTGTTTGGCGAAGAAGAGGTGAGCGCCTGCGCGTCGCATCTGCGCGATGGGCGATCGGTCATTCCGGCCCCGCAGATGTATGTGATGCGCTATTATCAGGTGGTGCTGGATCGCCAAACCGCCATGGATGCCGAAGGCGCACCCCTAGAAAGTTTGGATGCGTCGGCTATTTTGGCGGATGGCGGTTTGTTGCCCCATTCCATTTTGCGCGATGTCCCCCGCGAAGTTCTGCCAAAACACACCGCATCTGAAACCGCATTGCTGGAACGGTTCGAAGCCATGACCGTGGCACATTCGAGAAACGGTTAACCGCGGCGCAGTCAGTTTTTTTCGAAAAACGGTGTCATTTGCGCGACCACAACGCTGTTCTCGGCCAAAGCCCGCGCCATCAATTCCTTTTCCTCGTCGGAAATGTCATGCCCTTCGGCTTCGCGTTCGGCCAGGGTGCCGTACCCTGACACATCCAAAGGCGCTAAATCCGCCTGTTTCAGGATCGCCACCGTTTCGCGCACGGCTTCGGCTTCGTCGATCCCAGAGGCATAACACATCAGCGCGGCCCCGGTGCTGCCTTTGGGCAGGCCGTCATCTTCGTGGCGGCCCACTTCGACCAAAAGCGTGTAAACCTGCTGTTTTGAGATTTTCTTGTTCATGGCGCACCTGCAATTTCACCTGTCTCATGGCACAAATCCTGCACTAAGGTCCAGATGTGGTCTGCCATGGCTTTGCACTCTGTGCGTGACCCGTCACATGGGTATACTAACACAATGAGTCGGGGGACGGGATGACATTCAAATTGCAAAGCGGCCTTCGGGCTATCGTGGGGGCGATTGTGTTCGCATGGGCGTCGTTGGTCTTTGCGGTTGGGGTTTTGGCGCAATCTGACCCGAATTCCACGCTGACATTCGCCACCGTGGATCGCCCGCCTTTTTCTATGGAAATCAACGGGGTGCGCACCGGGTTTAGCATCGATTTGATCCGCGAAATCGCCAAAGAGCTGAACGCAGATGTGCAGTTTGAACCTATGGACAGCTTTGCACAGATGTTTGATGCGGTTCAGCAGGGGCGTGTGGATGGGGCTGTGGCCAATATTTCGATCACCTCTGAACGCGAAACGGTGATGGATTTTAGCCAACCGATATTCGAAAGCGGCCTTCAGATTCTGGCCGCCGCCGATTCCGGTGGCTCGCCCAGTTTGTTCAAAGCGGTGTTCACCATGGACATCGCGTTTACGATCCTTGTGGCCTTTGCCATTCTGTTTTTGGGGGGCATGGTCATGTGGAGCTTTGAGCGACGCAGTCAGCCCTATTTTGATCGCCCGATGAAAGACGCGCTGTTTCCCAGTTTCTGGTGGGCGTTGAACCTGATCGTGAACGGCGGCTTTGAGGAACGGATCCCGCGATCCCGGCCGGGGCGCGTTTTGGCGGTGATCATGGTGGCCGCGTCGCTGTTTATCGTGTCGGCATTTGTGGCTCAAATCACATCAGCCATGACGGTTCAGGCCATTTCAGGGCCCATCGATTCAATCAACGACCTAGAAGACCGCCGTGTGGGCACCACCAGCGGATCAACCGCCGCTTCGTTTCTGGATGTGCGCGACATCAAATATGCGGGGTTTACAACCTTTGAGACATTGATGGACGCCTATGAAAACGAGGAGTTAGAAGCGGTCGTATTTGATGGCCCGATTTTGGCCTATCATCTGCGCAAACACGGGGACGGAACCGACAGATTGGTCGAACGGGTGTTTAAACGTGAATTTTATGGGATCGCATTGTCCCAAGGCAGCGATTTGACCGAAGCCCTCAATCTGGCTGTTCTAACGGTCCAAGAGGATGGTCGCTATAACCAGATCTTTGAAAACTGGTTTGGCCCAGAACATTGATATTGGGCGGATATTTTCGACAAAAAAAGGGCGCCTGATTCCAATGCAATCAGACGCCCAATCGTTTAATTAATCGCGTAGCAATTCGTTGATCCCGGTTTTGGACCGGGTTTTTGCGTCAACGCGTTTGACGATCACGGCGCAATACAGGTTGATGCCGTTTTTACTGGGCATGGACCCGGACACAACCACCGAATAGGGCGGCACTTCGCCATACATCACTTCGCCGGTTTCGCGATCGACGATCTTGGTGGATTGGCCGATATAGACGCCCATGCCCAAAACTGCGCCTTCGCGCACGATGCAACCTTCGACGACTTCGGACCGCGCGCCGATGAAACAATTGTCTTCGATAATGGTTGGCCCGGCCTGCATGGGTTCCAATACGCCGCCAATGCCCACGCCACCAGACAGGTGAACGTTTTTACCGATTTGGGCACAGCTGCCGACGGTCGCCCATGTGTCAACCATGGTGCCTTCGTCCACATGCGCGCCAAGGTTCACAAAAGAAGGCATCAACACAACGCCCGGCGCAATAAAGGCCGATTTGCGCACAATTGCATTTGGAACAGCGCGGAAACCGGCAGATTTCCACTGGTTTTCACCCCAGCCGGCAAATTTGCTGTCCACTTTGTCCCACCAGCCGCCGCCTTGGGGACCGCCAGATTGTTGTTCCATATCTTTGATCCGGAACCCCAACAGGACCGCCTTTTTGGCCCATTGGTTCACGTGCCAATTGCCGTCATCCTGACGTTCTGCAACGCGCAATGTGCCAGAATCCAACGCATTCAGCGTGTCCTCGATGGCTTCGCGGGTTTCGCCTGTTGTGGCGGGCGTGATGGTGTCACGGGCCTCCCAGGCGGCTTCGATGGCGGATTCAAGCTGAGCATTTGACATTGGAAACTCCGGGTTGTGGTTGCACGGGCTATAGCGAAGCCTGACGCTCGGCTCAATCAGCAATCCGTCCTATTGATGTGTCAAACCGACGTGACCCCAACGAAAAGACGTTTATCCCCGTCGCTTTGCACGGTAGCGTGGGGTTAAATCCCGCAATGACGGGGCAGATACAGGTTTGTAACCATAAGGGTTTTACACATGAAAGACGACAATCGCCGCCATCCATTCCGCGACAGCCACGAAGATCGCGAAGCGGCCGAACATATTCCGTCGACGCCGCAAACCGAAGCGCCGACCTATCGGTTGGCCTTTGCTGACCCTGATTTCATGTGCCGCGATGAATTGCGTCCGGTGCGGTTGCAGCTGGAATTGCTAAAGCCAGAAATGGCCATGGACGAGGCTGGGATCAACTCTACCATTGTGATGTTTGGCGGCGCGCGCATCCCCGAACCATCCAAGGCAGACACGGCGCGCACCCAAACTTTGGCTGATCTTTCAAAGTTTTACGAAGAGGCCCGCCATTTTGCGGAAATCATGACTAAACGGTCGATGGAAACCAACGGCGCAGAGGACGTGATTGTCACCGGTGGTGGCCCCGGCGTGATGGAAGCCGGAAATCGCGGCGCAATTGATGCCGGCGGGGCATCGATCGGTCTGAACATCGTGCTGCCCTTCGAACAGGCCCCCAACGAATACGTGACGCCGGATTTGTGTTTCAATTTCCACTACTTTGCCATTCGCAAAATGCATTTCCTGATGCGCGCCAAGGCGATCTGTGTGTTCCCCGGCGGCTTTGGCACCTTGGATGAATTGTTCGAAGCATTGACCCTGATCCAAACCGGCCGCATGGAAAAAGTACCGTTTTTGCTGTTTGGCCGCGATTTCTGGCAAAAGATCATCAATTGGGACGCGCTGTCGGATGCCGGCACAATTTCCGCGGATGATCTGGACCTGTTCCGGTTTGTTGATTCTGCCCAAGAAGCGGTCGATGCGTTGGACAATTGGGTGGGTGCTGGCGAAAAACGCGGGACCGTACCGGGACGCTGACCGCAGCGTCACGCTGTCTGTTGGGTCATTTGGCATTCGGTTGGACCAACCCCAAAATGGCGCGCGGCCGGTGGTTTTACCCCCGGCCGCAGCAATTGACCTACTGGTCCCGAGCAACAAGGGACTTTGTCCCTCAGCCTCGTTTTAGCCCGCCAATTCAGGCAGGCGCGCAGCAATGCGATTTCGGCGCATTGCCTTTTTGCGTTCGCTTCGACGACGCAATTCCCTCTCTAATGCCACCTGCATAATGGCACTAACGGAGGTTTCATCATCCCAAGCCGCCAGGCGCAGGGCCTGTTCCATGGGCGAAGAAAGCGTGATCTCTAGGGTCATGTTTTCCATGTCCCTGTTTATCGCGCAGACCTCTAAAATTACGGTTAATACGCGTTAGCCGTGTTTATTCGGGTTTCATGCCTGCTTCGGCTTCGATCTGTTTGCGGCTTTTGCGGGCGCGTTCTGTGGCGGATTTCAACTGACCACACGCGGCCATGATGTCTTCTCCGCGGGGTTTGCGCACGGGCGATGAATAGCCCGCTTTGAACACGATATCCGCGAATGCGCGAATGCGATTGTTTGAGCTGCGTTTATACGGCGCACCGGGCCATTCGTTAAATGGGATCAGGTTGATCTTGGCCGGGATGTTGTATTGTTTGATCAATGAAACCAAACGTTTGGCGTCTTCGTCCGTATCGTTGACCCCGTCCAGCATCACATATTCAAACGTGATGCGTTCAGAATTCGACGCCTTGGGATAGGCGGCCAGCGACTGCATTAATTCTTCGATGTTCCAGCGTTTATTGATCGGTACCAATTTATCACGCACCGGGTCGGTTGTGGCGTGGAATGACACCGCCAGCAAACAGCCGATTTCGGTCGCGGTGCGCGCAATTTCAGGCACCACACCGGATGTGGATAGGGTGATGCGCCGCCGCGACAGGCAGATGCCTTCTGGGTCCATGGCGATATTCATCGCATCGCGCACGTTTTCGAAATTATAAAGCGGCTCACCCATGCCCATCAAAACGATGTTGGACAGCAGCCGGGAATCATAGGTGCGTGTGCCCGGTTCGGGCCATTCGCCCAGATCATCGCGCGCCAGCATCACCTGACCGATGATTTCCCCTGCCGTCAGATTGCGCACCAGTTTCTGTGTCCCGGTGTGGCAAAACGAACAGGTCAACGTGCATCCAACCTGAGACGAAATGCACAGCGTCCCACGGTCGGTTTCGGGGATATAAACCACCTCTACTTCGTGACCACCCGCGATGCGCACCAGATATTTGCGTGTGCCATCCGTACTGACGTTTTTTGTCACGATTTCAGGCAGTTCAATGACAAAGTTTTCCGCCAATGTGACCCGAAACGCCTTTGACAGATTGGTCATCAGGTCAAAGTCGCGCACACCCCAATTATACAGCCATTGCCAGATCTGATTGACCCGCATTTTGGCCTGCTTTTCCGGGGTGCCCACAGCAATCAACGCGTCGCGCAATTGCGGACGGGTGAGGCCGATAATGTTGGTCGGTCCCTCGGGCAATTTGCGGGGAATAGTGACCAGATCTTGGGTGATGGGCGCGGACATTTGGCAGGACTCCGAAAGCTAAGACGGGACCAATAGGGGGGAACAGACCAAAAAGCAACGTTTGTAAGGGGGCGGTTCTGCATCCGCCACAGACCTTTGCGCAAACGGGTCGCGCAAAGGTGAGATAGGCGATTTAGCCTGCGCAGCGGCGCGCGGCGTCTTCGGTTGCGGCCGTAAAGCCAAGCAGTGAAAAGCTGTCGATGGTTTGGTTGCCACGACCGGATCGGCCCCGCGCAACAGCATTGGCGCCGCGTTTCATCGCAGCAACGATCTGCGCATCCGCATCGGGCGTCGCAGGCCAAGCCCATTCACCATCGGTATAAAGCTCAAAGTTGCTATCCCCAATGCTGAGCGTCACAGTCGAGCCACCCGCAAATGGATACCCGCCGGTAAAAACAACCTGTTCAACGACATTGCTGCCCGGACGGTTGAACACCATCAACAGGATTTCGCCGCGCCGACCTTCGGTTGGGTTGCCGTTGCGGTCCACCAGACTGGAATCCTTGGGCGCGGAAACGGCCCAGCATTCACGTGGATTGTCTTCTTCAAAGACGCTCCAATCGGTATTGGTCGCAACGCGATTTGTTGTTGTGTCCTGTGCCTGGGCGCTAAACCCAACCAACGTCATGCAGGCGGCTAAGCCCAGCCCACGCAAAAGATTCGAATTCATATTTACAGCCTCCAAGCTGTCCTTGCCTCTCAACGACTCCCCAGTCGGTACATTCTATGGCACCTTTTTGGACTGGATTGACCCGTTTCAACTCGATACCCACAGATTTAGCAGGAATCTGCCGGTCGGGGAAACCCCCCAAACAGGTGGAAATCCAAGGAATTGAAGGTGAGGAGCGGGAAATGGCTGGTGATACGACGTTGGTCGAACTGTGGCGTGGCGGCATTTTAGAAAGCGTACACCGTGGTCATGCTGTGATCTGTGACGCAAAGGGCGACGTGATTGCGTCCCTTGGCGATCCCAATGCGGTAATTTTTCCACGCTCGTCTTGCAAAATGATCCAAGCATTGCCGTTGGTAGAAAGCGGTCTCACGCTCAGTGACGAACAATTGGCCCTGTCTTGTGCGTCTCACCAAGGGGCGGCGATCCATACCGACCGAGTGACGGCATGGTTGAACGAATTGGGGCTGGCTGAGGCCGATCTGCGATGCGGTGCACAGGTCCCCGCCGACAAAGACGCCAAATTTGGCCTGATCCGCGCCCATCAGGAACCGTGCCAAATTCACAACAATTGTTCCGGGAAACATGCGGGATTTCTGACGCTGAACCAACATATCGGGGGCGGCGCTGACTATGTGGACGTGGATCACCCGCTTCAGCAAATGGTGCGGGATGCCTTTGAAGACGTCACCGGCGAAACCAGCCCCGGTTTTGGGATCGATGGGTGTTCTGCCCCTAATTTTGCCACATCGGTCACTGGATTGGCCCGCGCGATGGCGCAATTTGCCAGTGCCGGTCAGCGATCCGATGCGCGGGCCGAGGCCCAGCAGCGATTGACGGCCGCAATGATGAAACATCCTGATTTGGTCGCCGGGGAAACCCGTGCCTGTACCGAATTGATGCGGGCGATGAATGGGCTGGCGGCGATCAAAACCGGCGCTGAGGCGGTATTTGTCGGGATTGTGCCGGGCCGCGGATTTGGGATCGCGCTGAAGGTCACCGATGGCGGAACACGCGGCGCCGAAGCGGCGATTGCGGCTTTGTTGTCCAAAATTGGCGTGTTGGATGCAGATCACCCAATGGCCCTTAAACGCACACATGGTCCGTTGCGCAACTGGCGTGGTATTGAAGTGGGTGAAATGCGGCTGGCCGCACCGTTGGCGGAACTGACGATTTAATGCCCACCCATGCGGATGACAGATGGGGGATTTTTGCCAACAATAATGGGTTGTTACAGCTGAGATTTTAGCGTCGTCATCAGCCCGGTGACGGCCTTGATATAGCGTTCATTGGTCAGAGTGCCGGTTTCATCGAATTGCTTGCTGGTTTCGCCCACCAGCACTTCGTTGCCGGGGATCAGATTGGGGCGAAATGGCCGCATGGCATGGCGCAGCACGTCTTGGGCACGTTCACCGCCGCTGCGGCCCGCCGTGGCAGACATCACCGCGACGGGTTTGTCGGCCCATGGATTGCCATCCACCCGGCTGACCCAATCGAGCGCGTTTTTAAGCACGCCAGATATGGATTTATTATATTCCGGGGTCGCGATGATCACCGCATCAGCGGCTGCGATCTGGTCGGCTAATCGCTGAACGCTGGCCGGGATGCCTGTGTCGGATTCGATGTCCCCTGAATAAAGCGGGACATTGAGATCGGCGAAGTCAAAATGATCCGCATCAAAAATTCTGGCGGCCTCTTTGATCAACAAAGAATTGGTTGAGGCGGCGCGCAGTGATCCGGAAATGCCCAGCAATCGTGTCATTGTAACTCTCCTATTTGTTGACACAGACCTAATGGTTTCAGGCGGGGGTGCAACAAAAGTTGGGTCTGAATAGGCACAGATTACATGTGCGGATGCGCACATCAGTGGTTAAATTGTCGATATATGTGGAGAAATGTTGTGAAAATTGCCCCGCAGGATCAACCCGCAGGGCAGGGCTATGCTTAGTATTCAACGCCGATCTGCGCCTTGATGCCGGAACGGAATGGATGTTTAACCAGCTCCATTTCCGTGACCAGATCGGCGGCTTCGATCAGCTCTTCTTTGGCGTTGCGGCCGGTCAGAACCACATGGGTCAGCTCTGGCTTTTCGGTTTTCAGAAATGCGACCACCTCGGCGACGTCCACATAATCATAGCGCATCGCGATGTTGATTTCATCGAGCAAAACCATCGTGTTAGACGGATCACGGATCAGGTCCTTGGCCTTGGCCCATGCGGCCTGCGCCATTTCAATATCGCGGGTTTTGTCTTGGGTTTCCCAGGTGAACCCTTCGCCCATTGTGTGGAATTCACATGTGTCGCTGAATTTATCGAGGATCAAATTGCGTTCACCGCATTCCATGCCGCCTTTGATGAATTGCACCACGGCGCATTTCATATCATGGGCGATGCAGCGGAAAATCATACCAAACGCAGCAGAAGATTTGCCTTTGCCTTTGCCGGTATGGACCATGATCAGACCCTTTTTGTCGGTCTTGGTGGCCATGATTTTATCGCGTGCGGCCTTCTTCTTGACCATCTTCATCGCGTGGCGGTCTGCGTCTTCAGTCATGATCTCTCTCCGATTTAGTTATCTGATCTAGGATCACCTCAGACGCATGTGCAAGCATAAAACAAAGGGCGCCGCAAAATGTGACGCCCTTTGGGGTATGTGTTGGCCCGGATTATTCTGCGGGCACGGCATGGCCAGATTTTGCACGGCCAAAATGGCGACGGTTCAGGTACAGAACCAGCAGGACCATGGCGAACTGAAACCCGACAGCAATGGCGGTCAACGTCCAGTAGGCAATGCCAAATTTTGCGATCACTCCAGCGCCAACCAGACCTTTGTTGATCCAGAAATGGCCCAACACAGACAGGGCAACCCCCGGACAGATCAAGGCATAGGAACCGGGCGAATTGCCGTCGCCGGTCAGGAATGCCTGCGCATATCCTTGGCGTGCGAGCACCAGCAGACCCAATAGACCAAAGGTGATTTGGATGGACAGGAACCGGGTCAGAAACATCAGGTTATCCGCAGCGCCTGCATGGGCCTCAAACGTTGTGTGCAGCCCGTGATTTTGACGCAGAAACATGATGCCAAGGATGGTCAGGATCGGGATGATCACCATCAGGGTTGGGCCTGCCTCTTTGGCGGTGCCGTGTTGCAGCATCGAACTGAACGCGGTGATGCCTGCAACCACCGTATAAAGCAGTGCGATGGTGCCAAAGAATGTCGACAGGATCAGCGACACCCCAACGACGGTTGCGTTACCTGACATGGCGGCCGGGGCGGACAGACCAACGGCCACCATGGACAGGGCAAAGGCTGGCAAAAGTTGCGCAAAGGAATTGTGCGCAGTGACGTCAAACACGCCGCCTTGGGCCAGCACCCGCCCTAAAAAATGGCCAATCATTCGAAAGGCCAGATAGCCAATGGTCAGAAACGCGATCATGGCCGCCGGAAACAGGTATTCGACGATGGACCACAGGCCGGGCACAAAAACCAGACCGACGATAAACAGGCCATTGACTGACATGGCCAAGGCCAGCGGCATGGCCAGCAACGTGGTTTCGCCATTGGTTTGACGCAGTTTGGAATAGGCATCCGTTTTTGACCATTTGGCATAGGCGCCAAGGTTCCAGAACAGCATTTTCAGGTTCAAAAAGGCCATCGCCGCAATGCCCAGACCGGCGATCGCGATCGACAATTGCATCAAGGGCGCGCCGGTGGACCACGCGGCCATGATGTCTTCGAAAACGGGGACGGGTTTGCCGGGATGGGGCACCCAGAACATCAGATACATGAAAAACGTGACCGACAGGCCACCTGCGCCGAGCGAGGCGAGGAAATATAGCGGCGAATATGTGTCCGCCGGGCGGGTTTGGGTTTGCATGGCTCTCTCCTTTGGCCGGGGGGCCGAAATTAAAACATTAGGAAAGTGTTATGTGTTATCGAAAGGTAGTGCTTTGACATATGTCAAAAGCGAAATGTATTAACCCAAAGTGGGGTCTGACACGGTTTGCAGCGTCTCAAACGTCGCTTTGCGCCTGTTTGGGGGCTTATCCGTCCAACAGACCCGCAATCCGGGCGCGGGCCGAATTTGACTTGGGTTGCCAGAGGTCGCGATCAATCGCTTCTTGCAATCGCTGTGCAATGTCACGCAGGGCAGGTGCGTTGTGATCCCCGATAAAGTCGCGGGTTTCGCCATCCTCAAGAAAGGCGGCTTCGACCATGTCGAAATGGTGGTTGCGCACCGTGCCGGTGGTGGCGGCAAAGGCAAACAGATAATCCACTGTGGCGGCGATTTCGAATGCGCCTTTGTAACCATGGCGTTTGACGCCATCGATCCATTTTGGATTCACCACGCGAGACCGGACAACGCGGGCGATTTCATCGTCTAGCGTGCGAATGACGGGCCGTTCTGGGCGCGAATGGTCGTTATGATAAATCGGACGATCTTGGCCTTGCAATGTGGCCACGGCGGCGGCGGCCCCGCCTTCGAATTGGTAATAATCGTCGCTGTCCAAAACGTCATGTTCGCGGTTGTCCTGGTTTTGCACAATGGCATCAACCTGGGTCAATCGCTGTTCCAGCCCGGCGCGATCCGCGGCCCCGTCCTGACCGGCGCCATAGGCATAGCTGCCCCATTCCAGATAGGCATCGCCAAAGTCGGATTTTTGCGACCAGATACGTTCATCGATCAACGCCTGAAGCCCAGCCCCATAAGCGCCCGGTTTTGAACCATAAACCCGCGATGTCGCTTCGCCGGATTTGGCGCGGGCGGCGGCGGGATTTTGATCCGGGGTTTCGTCAAGGTCCTGAATGGCGCGGGCGGCGGAATCCACCAAGGCGATCAATTGCGGGAAGGCATCGCGAAAGAAGCCAGAGACACGCAACGTGACATCGACACGCGGGCGGCCCAGCGTGTTGATCGGCAAGATGTCAAAGCCCGTAACGCGCCGATTGGCGGCGTCCCATTTGGGTTTTACCCCCATCAGGGCCAAGGCCTGTGCGATGTCATCACCACCCGTGCGCATATTGGCCGTGCCCCATGCGGTCAGCAACAGGCTGCGCGGCCAGTCGCCATGATCCTGAAGGTGCTTTTCGATCAGCAGATTGGCGGATTTCCATCCCAGCGCCCAAGCGGTCGGTGTCGGCACGGCGCGGCTGTCGACAGAATAGAAGTTTTTGCCAGTGGGCAGCACGTCCAGACGGCCACGTGTCGGCGCGCCAGAGGGGCCCGCCGGTGTGGCCTGCCCTGATAGGGCATTCAGCACAGCGGCGCCTTCGTTGGGGCCGCAGGATTGCAGGATCGGCAGGATATTGGATTGGATTTCGGTTAAAACTGCCGTTGAAGCTGGGCCGGGTGGTGTCGCGCGTTGGTCTGCTTGGGCGACGCCCCACCCCCCGTCCCGCAATAGGGATTGGGACAAAAGTTCAAGCCGTTCAACGCTGTCGCCATTGGTGCGCCACGTTTGTGGTGTCAGCGGGGCGAGCAGGTCTGGTTTGTGCCCGGCAGGCGCGGCCAAATCACAATCCAGCGGATCAATTTGCAGATCCAGATCCAGCGCCAAAGCCCGCAGCAAAGACGCATCAGCCCCTGTGCCATCGCCGCGCGGCACACGGGCCAGTGCAATCGCCAGATCATGTTCTTGCTGTCCTGTCGGGCTTTGACCGAACACATGTAAACCGTCGCGAATTTGGGCTTCTTTCAGTTCACATAAATAGGCGTCAAGTTTGGCCAGATCGCCATCCTCATCGCCGTCAAACCCTACATCTGCGGCCAATCCAGTCACATCAGACAGGGATAGGATTTCGCGGCGCAGATGGGTGATGCGGCGTGGGTCCACGCCGGCGGCTTCGTAATATTCGTCCACCAGCGCTTCTAAATCGCGCAAGGGGCCATAGCTCTCGGCGCGGGTCAGGGGCGGGGTCAGGTGGTCGATAATCACAGCGCTGGCGCGGCGTTTGGCTTGGGTGCCTTCGCCCGGATCATTGACGATAAACGGATAGATATGCGGCGTTGTGCCCAGCGTGATTTCGGGCCAGCAGGTTTGGGACAAGGCGATGGCTTTGCCCGGCAACCATTCCAGATTGCCGTGTTTGCCCATATGCACAATCGCGTCCGCACCCCAGTGGTGACGCAGCCAGAAATAAAACGCGAGGTAATTATGCGGCGGGACCAGATCGGGCGAATGGTAGGTGTCGGTTGGGTCGATGTTATAGCCGCGCGCCGGTTGCAGGCCGATGACGGCATTGCCAAATCGGTGAATGGACAGGGCAAAGCCGGGGGCGCTGGTGTCATCTGAGGGGACAAAAAACGGATCGGTTTCGGGCGCGCCCCAACGATCAATGATTTGCTGTTTGGCCGCGTAGGGCAGCGCGTCAAAATGGGTTTTATAAACATCCAGAGGCAGGATTTCCCCGCCCTGTTTATCCGCTCGATCCGTCAGCCAATTGGTTGGCCCGGCCATGATTTGATCCATCAACGCCTGGGCATTTTCGGGGGGCTGGGTCGTGTAACCGGCCTGTTGCATCAGGGTCAGCACATGCACCGTGCCTGCGGGGGTATCCAGCCCAACGCCATTGGCCAAACGCCCGTCTTTGTTGGGGTAATTGGCTAGGATCAGTGCGGCTTTGCGGTCGGCCACGTTGCTGTCACGCAAACGCGCCCAGTTTTTGGCCAAGTCGGTGACAAAATCGATGCGATCACCGCGCGCTTGATAGGTGGCAATCGGGCATTCGGTGGCATCGTCAAAAAACGCCTCGCCCTTAAAACTGATGGCGCGGGTCAGAATGCGCCCGTCCACTTCGGGCAGGGCGACGTTCATGGCGATGTCGCGCGCGGATAGACCGTTTAGGCCTTCTTCCCAAACCTGTTCTGATGACGCGGCTAGCACAACCTGAAACACCGGCGCGGCGTTGGCGGCCTCAGTTGTGAGGGGGTTAACGGGGCTGTCATCGCCCGCATGGGGGGACCCAACCGCAAAGGATGTGCAGTTCAGGATCACGCTGGGCGGCGCGGCGCGAAATAGGGTGTCCAAGGTCGCTTGGCTGACCGGATCTTTGAGAGAGGCGACAAAGATCGGCAGCGGATTTAGCCCGGCGCGCAGTAGGGTTTTGGTCAACCGGTTGATCGGATTGAGCCCCGCACCCTGCACCAAGGCGCGGTAGAAAATGATCGGCACGACGGGCGCGTCTTTGGTCCAATCGGCCTGCGCTGTGGCGATGTCGGCCAGACCGGGGCCGGGCCAATAGATGCCAGCGCGCAGCAGCGGCTTGGCGGGCGGGGGTGTTTCGCCGCCCTCTAGCATGGTGGTGGTGTAATCTAGGAAATGGCGGGCATTTTGTGGGCCGCCTTCGACCAGATAGGACCATAGCGCGTCATAATCCGCGCCCGAAACGGTGGAAAATTCACGCAGTTCCGGGTCGGGTTTGTCGTCGCCGGGCAGGGCGGCAAAGGGAATGCCTGCCTCATGCAGACGCGCGGCATATTGTTCAAATCCGTATCTCCAATAGCCCGCACCGCCCAAAACCCGCGCCACAACCAACCGGGATTTGGTGGCGCATTGGTCCAGATGCAAATCCACCGACATCGGATGGATCAAATGCATCATCGACGCCAATCGCAATGTCTGATCCCCGCCGCGATTCGCATGGGCCTGTGACAGCGCCGCCAATTCCGTATCGGCGGCTGAAATCACCACCACATCCGCAGGGGTTTGGCCCAAATCGACCGGTTCTTTGCCGTCGTCAATGGATCCGGGGGTCGCAGCAAGCAGGTGCATCAGGAAACCTTGCGTGTTAGAGGGGCGCCAAGTGAGAGGACGACATTATGGATTACAAAGCCGCAGGAGCGCCGAAAATGGGTAAAAACACCCCCAGACACCAAGAACATAACGCACATGGGTCCAAGAAAAAGCCGTTTGGTCAGCAAGACAGCAAAGCCGAATTGCTGGCGCGGATGAAGGCCGCGCAATCTGCTAAGTCGGACAAAACCGACACCTAAGGCAATGGGCGGGGTCACAGTGTTTTTTCCATAAAGACGGAAAATTCGCTGGCTTCGTAATCGCCAAAGGGATCACAATAGGTGAACCCAAAACGTTCATAAAGCCGGTGCGCGGCGTCAAGCCCCGTGCCGGTTTCCAGTTTCAACATAGTGATGTTTTCAGCGCGGGCGGCGTCTTCGATTTGGCGGATCAGGGCGGCGCCGACACCTTTGCCGCGGGCGTCGGGCGTGGTGAACATGGATTTCACCTCGGCGTAGCCATCTTTCAATGCAATCGCGCAGGTGCCCAATTGGGTCTGCCCCTGACGCGCTACAAAGAACCGAATGTTGTCGGCACAAAGCGCATCAATGGGCAGAAACAGGCAAGCATCGGCCGGGAACAGGGATTGCATCAAGGCGTGGCTTTGTTGCAGCAGCGCCGTGGTTTGCGGATCCCGTGGATTTCCCGGCTCGATCAAAATCATGCTTGTAGGGCCTGCGTGATTTTGGCGTGATCCAGCCCAGCCTGACCGATCACAACCAGCCGCGTTTCGCGGGGCTGATCGCCAAAGGGCTGATCGAAGTAAGTGTCCACTCGTGGACCAACAGCCTGCAAAGTCAGGCGCATCGGTTTACCCGCCACAGCGGCGAACCCTTTGAGGCGCAGGATGTCATTGGCCCCGATCACGTCGGCCACTTGCTGGGCAAATGCGGCCGCATCTGTGACTTCGCCGCAGGTGACAACAAAGCTTTCAAAGGCGTCATGATCGTGGTCGTGATGATGATGGTGGTGGTGATGATCGCCATCGTGATCGTCACCGTGATGGTCGTCATGATGATCGTCGTGGTGGTCATCATGGTGGTGGTGATGCACCTCACCCCGTGCATCCATGTCCGCCTCGGCACCGATGCCTTGGCCCAGCAACACGTCGACGGGCAGCGCGCCCATCGTGGCGCGCACCACTTGCACGCCATCGCGGCTGTCGGCTTTTAGCTTGGATGTCAGCGCATCGGCCTGATCCGCCTCTAGCAGGTCGGATTTGTTGACCACAATCATGTCCGCACAGGCGATCTGATCTTCGAACAACTCAGACAGCGGCGTTTCATGATCCAGATTTTCATCCATGGCGCGCTGTGCGTCCACGGCGGCGATGTTATGGGCGAATTGACCGTCATGCACGGCTTTGCCATCGACCACGGTGACCACGCCATCCACGGTGACCTTGGTGGAAATACCCGGCCAGTTAAACGCGCGCACTAAAGGTTGCGGCAGGGCCAGACCGGATGTTTCAATCACGATATGATCGGGGGCGTTTTCGCGCTCTAGCAGCTTTTCCATCGTTGGGATAAAATCATCGGCGACAGTGCAACAGATGCACCCATTGGACAATTCCATGATGTCGTCTTCGGTGCAGGTTTCGTCCCCGCACCCCTTTAGGATGTCCCCATCCACGCCCAGATCGCCAAATTCATTGATGATCAGCGCAATCCGTTTGCCATTGGCGTTTTGCAACATATGGCGGATCAATGTGGTTTTCCCTGCTCCGAGGAAACCGGTGACAACAGTGGCGGGTATTTTGGCTGGCATGACAGACCTCTAAAATCAGAAAAAGCCGGCGACAAAAGGGCCGCCGGCGTAAGAATGTCGTGATCAGATAGGGTTAGGCCGCGTTATATAGACGCGTAGAAACCAATCCGGATCCATTCATGTTGTTCAGTTTTTTGGCGGCTGCCAAAACCGCGAGATCGACAATTGGTTCGATCAACAAAACCGATGCATAGGCCAAGCCAAAAGAGGCAACCGATGCCAGATTGTCTGCGCCAAAACCCTGACCATAAATCGCCCAGAATGCGACCCATGCGATCACGCCACCCTGATAGGCGGCTGATAGTTTCAACGCCTGCCCATAAGACAGATCAACATAGGCCATGTCAGAGGGTACGATTTTTTTGGCGACAAAATGGATGGCAAACAACGGCATCAGCAATGTTGTGACGTTCACTGTAAACATCGGTACATCAGATGGGGCAAATAGCATGCCCTGCAGCGCCAGACCTGCGGCCAGACCAATCGCAGCCGGGGCTGTGCCCAGAACCAGCAGCAATGTGGTGCCCAAAATAAAGTGCACTTCGGAAATGCCGACCGCAAAATGGGGCAACACTTCGAAGAAAATGAACACACAGATTGTGGCGATGGCACTGCGCGCGATCAGGGAAATCGGCCCCTTATCCTTCAGGCTGTCCCAGATCAATTTTGCGGCGATTGTGGCCGAGCCAGCTGCGGTTGCGACGCTCAGGGCCATTTTGGCGCCGTGTACGACGCCAGGTTCGATATGCATATCTCTCTCCTTTACCGTCATCCCCGACGGTGGTTATGTCTACACATGGCAGGTCTCCTGACTTGCGGTCGTGGCCTCCGTCGCCTTCCCAAGGATGTGTTCCTCAGTGGCATATGACGGACGCGCACCGCTTACAGTCGCGGGGGCGGTTGTGGCATTGAACCTCCTGATTGGATCGGTCCGCACCATATTCCCTTTTGATCCCTCAAGGTGCTTTGCACCCCTCATCGGGAACCATGTCGGGCCTTTGTGGGTTAACGTCCCATTTGGGTCAAGCCGGATTCCGACGCGATGGGGGGCAATAACGTCGCATTTTGAGGGCGGATATCGGCGATTATCCGCAATATCTTGTGGATAAGTGGGCGGGTTATCCCAGATACGGGGGTCTTTCATTGACACAGATGCCTGCCCTGATCAGACTTTTACGATCAACCAGAATCACACGAGGCCCCATTGCGGTTCACCAAACTCAGGCTCAACGGCTTCAAAAGCTTTGTCGATCCGACCGATCTGATCATCACCGATGGTCTGACCGGGGTGGTGGGTCCAAATGGCTGTGGCAAATCCAATCTGCTCGAAGCGTTGCGTTGGGTGATGGGCGAAAACCGCCCCACCGCCATGCGCGGGGGCGGCATGGAAGACGTGATTTTTGCGGGCGCATCATCGCGTCCCGCGCGCAATTTCGCCGAAGTGGTTTTGCAGATCGACAACACCGAACGGCTGGCCCCGGCAGGGTTCAACGACAATGACCTGTTGGAAATCACCCGCCGCATCACCCGCGATGTGGGGTCCGCCTACAAAGTCGGGGCCAAAGATGTACGCGCGCGCGATGTTCAGATGCTTTTTGCGGATGCGTCCACCGGGGCGCATTCCCCGGCTTTGGTGCGGCAGGGGCAGATTTCTGAACTGATCAACGCCAAACCCAAAGCCCGCCGTCGCATCCTAGAAGAGGCGGCCGGGATTTCTGGCCTGTATCAACGTCGCCACGAAGCAGAGCTGAAGCTAAAGGGCGCGGAGCAAAACCTGACCCGTGTCGATGACGTGATCGAACAGCTGGCCGGGCAATTGGGGCAATTGGCCCGCCAGGCACGACAGGCCGCCCGGTATCGCGAAATTGGTGGCAATCTGCGCCTTGCCGAAGGATTGCTGCTGTATCGCCGATGGAAAGAAGCCGACGAAGCCCGCGCCGCCGCCCAAGCCTATCTGAAGGAACGCACTGTTGCGGCCGCCACCGCCGAAGGGGCCGCGCGTCAAGCCAGCAAAGCCCGCACTGTCCAAGAAGACGTACTGCCACCGTTGCGCGAAGAAGAAGCGATTGCCGCCGCCGTGCTGCAACGCTTGCAAGTGCAGCGTGACACCTTGGCGGATCAGGAAAAACGCGCCCAAGATACAATCGAAACGCTGACATCCCGCATTGCGCAATTGACCCGCGACATCGACCGCGAAGCCGGGCTGAACAAAGATGCAGGCGAAACGATTGAACGGCTGGATTGGGAGGCCGACCAATTGGCCAAGGCCAGCGAAGGCCACGACGAAAAGCTAAGTGACGCCGACAAACAGGCCCAAGACGCCGCGCAATTGCTGCAAGAACGCGAAAGCGACATGACCCGGCGCACCGAAGATATGGCGCGACTGTCAGCGCGGCACCAATCGGCCAAACGTCTGTTGGATGACAGTCAGAAAACACTGACCCGCAACGAAAGCGACGCCGAACGCGCCCGCATTGCCAGCACCGAAGCCAAGGCCGCGCTGGCCAAATCCGCCGAGGATCTGAACGCCGTCCAAGCCAAATCCGAAGCCGCCGCGACCACCGTGGCCGCTGCCGAAGAAACGCTGCTGCAAACCGAAGCCGCTCGCGCCGAAGCGCAAAGCCGCGAAAGCGATGCGCGCGTCGCCCGCTCCGAAGCTGAGGGCGAGGCGAACGCTTTGATGGCAGAGGTGAACGCGCTGGCCAAATTGGTGGATCGCGACGCCCCCGAAGGCAGCCAGATCATGGATCAGCTGACCGTTGAGGGCGGCTATGAAAAGGCGCTGGGCGCGGCGTTGGCCGATGATCTGCGCGCCCCTGCGATCAATATGGACGCGGTGACCGGCTGGGTCGCATTGCCGGCCTATCTGTCGCAGCAACCCCTGCCAGACGGCGTGCAGGCGATGACCAATTTCGTCAAGGTTCCGGATGTTCTGGAACGCCGCATGGGTCAGGTGGGGCTGGTCAATCGAGTTGAGGGCGCGCAATTACAGGGCACGCTGAAACCCGGCCAGCGCTTGGTCAGTCTAGAGGGCGATCTGTGGCGTTGGGACGGGTTCCGCGCCGGGGCCGAGGATGCGCCATCTGCCGCCGCATTACGATTGCAGCAATTGAACCGGCTGGTGGAACTGAAACGCGATTTAGAAGATGCCAAATCCCGCGCGGATGGCACTAAATTGGCCCATTCCGAACTGACCCGCCGCCTGACGGCCCTAACCGAAGCCGACCAAGCCGCGCGCCAAGCCCGACGGGATGCGGATCGGTTGATGGCCGACGCCGCGCGTGAGCTTAGCCGTGCAGATGCTGATAAAAACATGGCCGAAGGCAAGTTGGAAACCTTTGGCCTGACGTTGCGCCGCCACGAAGAAGATGCATCCGCCGCGCGGGTGCAGTTGAAAGAAGCCGAAGCGGCGGTGGCGCAGCTGGGTGATCTGGATGATGCGCGTGACGAGGTGGAACAGGTCAAAATGGCCGTAGAAGCCGCGCGGATCACCATGATGACCCGCCGTGCGGCCCATGACGAATTGCGCCGCGAAGGCGATGCGCGCACCAAACGCAGCCAACAGATCACCAAAGACGTGTCGGGTTGGCGTCACCGATTGGAAACCGCCAATAAACGCACCGCGGAACTGGCGGATCGCAAAGCCGAAAACGAAGCGGAATTAGAAGGGGCCAGTGCAGCGCCGGGCGAGATTGCGGCCCAACGCGCCGAGCTGGCCACGGGGATCGAAGAGGCAGAAACACGGCGCAAGGCCAGTGCGGATAAGTTGGCACAGGCGGAAACTGATCTGCGCGAAATGACCGTGACCGAACGCGAGGCAGAGCGTCAGGCATCTGAGGCCCGCGAAGCCCGCGCCGCCGCCGAAGCCCGCGCAGACGGGGCGCGTGAAACCGTGGATGCCGCCGCAGAACGGATCATGGAAACGCTGGAAACCACGCCCCAAGATTTGCTGGAAGGTCTGGATGCTGACCCCGAAAAAATGCCCAGCTCTGAGGCCATTGAGGCAGATGTGAATCGGTTGAAACGGCAGCGCGACGCGTTGGGGGCGGTGAATTTGCGCGCCGAAGAAGACGCCAAAGAGGTCCAGGACGAGCATGATTTGCTGGTCAAAGAAAAGCTGGATCTGGAAGAGGCGATCAAAGCGTTGCGCACTGGGATTGCGGGCCTGAACAAAGAAGGCCGCGAACGGCTTTTGACCGCATTCGAAGAAGTGAATCGCAGCTTTTCGGTGCTGTTCACGCATCTGTTTGGCGGCGGAGAGGCGAACTTGGTTCTGGTCGAAAGCGATGATCCGCTGGAAGCAGGGCTGGAAATCATGTGCCAACCACCGGGCAAAAAACTGAGCACGTTGAGCCTGTTGTCGGGGGGGGAACAGACCCTGACGGCGATGGCGCTGATCTTTGCGGTGTTTTTGGCCAATCCCGCGCCGATTTGTGTGTTGGATGAGGTCGACGCGCCGCTGGATGACGCCAATGTGGGGCGGTTCTGTGATCTGCTGGATGAAATGACGCGGCGCACCGATACGCGGTTTTTGATCATCACCCACCACGCAGTCACCATGAGCCGTATGGACCGGTTGTTTGGGGTGACGATGGGCGAACAGGGTGTCAGCCAATTGGTGTCTGTGGATCTGAAAAAAGCCGAACAATTGGTGGCCTAAATGGCGGCATCATTCTGCCTGACACAAATGTGAAAGGTCAGACCGCGCGGATGCGGTATGTCTGGGATATGAAAAATTTTATTTGGGCCAGTTTGCTGGCCGCGACCCCCGTTTTAGCATCCCCAGCTTTGGCACAGGACTGGGCCGTTCATGGGACTGATCAGCGCCTGGACAGAGCCACGCTGGAGGCGGCCATAATGCCCGGACCTTTGGTGTTTTATGATGATGGGCAAGCGCAGTTTTCCCCCGATGGCGGCTATGCCTATACATTGTCGGATATCAATGGTGGGGCAACGTCGTTTGGGACCTATCAATTGTCAGATGACGGCGTGGTGTGCGTTACCTATGAAAATGGGCTGTCGCGGTGTGATCTATACGTGAAATCAGGGGACCGATTGGTGGTGATCACCCAAGAAGGTGGGCGGTTTCCAGTGCGCCCTTAGCGGGTGGCAAGAGACGCGCGGCTTTGCCGACGCCCCTCCCGCCAGCCCGTTATAGTCGATTGAGGAGAGCTGGCGTGGGCCATGCATCTGCGGGCAGGCCAAGGCGGGCCTGTTCGGCCTGAACCGCGCTACGGGTTTTCGCACCAAGGATGCCATCAACCCCGCCCACATCGTAACCACGCGCCTGCAATTTGCGTTGCAGCTCTTTCATTTGATCGCCGTTTAGTCCGGTTTCGGCATTGCCCGCGTCATAAACCGGCGCGCCCATCAAACGGGTGGCGAAATAGGCGGCTGTGGTGACGTAAACAAAGCTTTGGTTCCATTCAAAATAGACCCGGTAATTGGGATAGGCGAGGAAGGCAGGACCGTTGCGCCCCATGGGCAATAGGACAGATGCCTGCATGCTGGCCGGTGCCAACGATCCGGTGCGCGCATTCACGCCAAGCGCCTGCCATTGACCGACGGACATTTCGGTATCAAGCCCGGTCATGCGCCAATCCAGATCCGAGGGCACGGTGATTTCTTGCAGCCAAGGTTCACCGGCGCGCCAACCCAGATCGTGCAACATAGCAGCGCCTGACAGTAGGGCATCGGGTGACGACCGTTTGAGGTCAACCTGACCGTCCCCATCACCATCGCGACCATTATTTAGGATATCGGCGGGCAGCATTTGCACTTGGCCGATTTCGCCAGCCCATGCGCCGGTTGTCGTGGCGGGATTGAAGTCACCGCGGTCGAACAATTGCAGGGCCGCAAAGACCTGAGGGCGGAACAATTCTGGACGCCGGCAATCATGGGCCAAAGTGACCAGAGCGTTTAACGTGTTAAAATCACCCTGCACCTGACCAAAGTCGGTTTCAAACGCCCAAAAGGCCAGCAAAACTCCGCGGGGAACGCCGTATTCGGTGTCGATCCGATCAAATATCGCATCATAGCGCTGCCCATAAGACGCACCGTTTTGCACCCGGTTTGAAGAAATAAGGCGGCGGGAAAAGTCAACGAAATCACGCTGAAACACGCCTTGGGACCGGTCCGCGCGAATGACGGCGGGGTCATGGCGCACGGATGCAAAAAACGCATCCACATTGGACGCAGAATGGCCGCGACTTGTGGCCTCAGATTTCAGGTCTTGGACAAAGGCACCAAAGGTGCCGCCGCATGTCTGAGCGGAAACAGCGCCTGCCAGAAAAGTGGCGGCAAGGGATAGGGCGAGGCGCATAAAGCTTCCTTTCAGAGGGTTTTGGGCAAGGTAACAGGATCATCCAAGCCGACAAAGGTCAGAAAATCATGACCATAAGAACCACGCCAAAGGCCACGGCCCATGATCGCCACAGGGTTTGAACCGCTGCGTCGATCGCATCTGGGCCGATATCATGCTGGCCTGTTGTGTTGACATAAGGATAGTTGCGCAGGCGGCCGTGATAGGTGCGCGGGCCGGATAATGCGACATTCAGGACGCGCGCCATGGCTGATTCTGGCCAGCCCGCATTGGGGGATCGATGCAATGCCGCATCGTCGCGGATCGCAGCATATCCACCGCAATGGGGTGCGGTGATCCAGATGAACAACGCGGTCAGGCGGGCCGGGATCAGATTGAGCAAATCGTCAAACCGGGCTGCGGCCCAGCCGAATTCCAGATGGCGATCGGTTTTGTAGCCGATCATACTGTCCGCGGTGTTGGTGATTTTGTAGATCAACAGACCGGGCAGGCCGCCCACCAAAAACCAAAATGCAGGGGCGATGACCCCGTCGGATTGATTTTCGGCGGCGGATTCAATGGCGGAACGGGCAATGGCTGGGGCGGGCATGCCGTCTGTGTCACGACCCACAATCATCGCAACCGTGCGACGACCATCCCCAACCGACAGGCGCAACGCATCGGCGACAGCGCGGACATGTGTAGTCAAGGATTTTTGAGCCAAAAGCACCGCGCAAATCACGATATCAATCCAGCGACCGGGGACATATGCCAGCAATAGCCCCCCCAAAAAGGCGGCCATAATGAGGTTGATGAACACCAATGTGCCGCGCATGCGACGCCCTGTGCCGCGATTGAAGCGTTTGTCCATGTAATCGATGACACGGCCCATCAGGATTGCGGGATGCGGAATGCGTGACCATAGCCATTCGGGTTCGCCAAATAGCGCATCAAGGATCATGGCAAGAAGGAGGGCGGTCGCGAGGCTCATGGGGAAAGCTATAAGATGGGAGGGACGTTCGCCGCAAGCGGCATCACCCCGCCCCCCATCCCTTTAGAGGGCGGCGGAGATGCGGGTGTGTTGATCTGGATGTGGCAGACCCAAACGCAGCCACGTTTTGGAATAGGGGAAAACCCGCGACCAGATTTTCTGTTCGGCCAAGCGGGTTTGAAAGGCAACGGCGTCTGGCACTTGGTACAGACGAAACAGCGATGTCCCACCAACCAGAGCACCATGCGGGGCCATGGCCTGATCCAGAAACGCGGCGTCTTTGGCCAGACGTGCGCGGGTGGCAATTGCCCAATTGTAATCCGCCAATGCGGTGGCCCCGGTTTGCAAGGCCGGGCCAGATACCTGCCAAGGGCCAATGGCCTCCCGCAGTGGAGCAAGCGTTTCCGGGCGTCCAATGGCAAATCCAAGCCGCATTCCGGCCAGCCCCCAAAATTTCCCAAAGCTTTTGAGCACAATTGTGTTGGGGGTTTGGGCACAGGCCATCAAAGAGGTGTCGGGCGCAACGTCGCCAAAGCTTTCGTCGATGATGCAGAAATCCGCCTGTGCATCGGCGGCCGTCCAAACCCGCCCATCTGGGTTGTTGGGGTTCACGATGACGCGCGCTTTGGCGGGGCCGTCGGGGTGCACCTGCCAGCCATTGGCAACAAATGCGGCGGCATGTTCATTGTAGGTCGGGGCCGGGATCGTGACATCAGCGGCCTTGGCCAATGCCGGGATCCGCGCAATCAAAGCGGATGCGCCGGGGGCGATGATCACATCCAAATCAACCGGCACATTCCATAGATTGCGCGCGGCCTGTTCCAGTTGATCAAACGCCGCGCGATCAGGCAATGCCGTCCATGCATCCGGGGCAAACGACCCTACAGGATAAGCGACGGGATTGATACCGGTGGAAAGATCGACCCAATCGGCACGTGTCCCACCCCATTTGGCAATCGCCGCGTCCAGCCCGCCGCCATGATCGCGGGGCGTGTTCATTCGGATGTCGGCAATGGGGGGTGGCGGGTGATAAAATGCCCCTTAACGCCCTGTGGCCATTCCCGATATGGAACCTGGCCGGACGTGGATTGCGCGTGTTTTTCGGCATAGTCTACGATGGCTTGGGCGCTATCTGTGTCAGGTTCAAATTTACCCAATGTATAGGCCAGTTTGTCATCCGCCTGAATGGCGATGTTACAGCCATGCCCACAGCCCATCAGGCAGGAAACACGACGGGTTTTGACGTCGGTTTTTTGCGCCGCTGCGGCTTCGATCAGGTCAGCCAATGTTTCGCCATCGGTCTGTGACGCGGTGTCGGCGTCCCAATCTTCGCGTTTGCAAGTATCGCAAATTGTAATCCATGTGCTCATGAGCGTGATTTGTCCTATCTTTCGTCATTTGTGAAGCGAAAACACGCCAATGTGACATAACCTTTTGGTCACTTTTAGGTTTTGTTAACACTTTGGGCGGAATTAAGGGGTAAATTTTTAGCGTGTAAGTTTCTGGCTTATCTAGTGGTTGATCGCGTTAAGACAACATCTTGTAGTGAGAAAGCAACATTGCATGGGAGAAAACATGAATGTTTTGATTGTCGAAAGCAAAGCCCATCTGGCCCAGATCTGGCGCGCCCATCTGCAAAGATACGGGGCTGAGGTGGATTTGGTTTATGACGGGGATCTGGCATTAGAATGCCTGGCCGAAAAGGCATATGAAGCGATCGTTCTGGACCTGTTTCTGGACAATGGCAGCGCCATGGCTGTCGCGGATTATGCCCAATACCGCCATCCGGATTCAAAAATCATCTTTGTGACCGATACAACGTTTTTTTCCGATGGGTCCATTTTTCGCCATATCCCTAACGCGGCGGGGTTTCTAAGAACGCAAACCCCGCCGGAAGATTTAGCCGCGATCGTCGATCACCACGGCCGCGCGGCGTGAAATTCGCGTTCTGTACTCTGTCATGATTTGTTGCGCGGGTGGTCCTTAGCTTTGCGTTCGTTTCCGCGTTTATAATTGCCGGTCAGGCGCGCCATATCCTGCTGTTGGTCCTGTAAATCGCTGTCTTGCATATCTTCGATGAACCAAGACGCCTTTTCGCCCCGCAGCGTTGTGGCTTTGGCACCGCGATGGAAAATTTCCACGTCGCCATTGCGTTTGCGTTTATAGGTAAACCCCAGATCCTCGTCTTTCACACTGCACCTCTTTGCACTTTTGCCAAAGGCAAGATTGGCTGGTGAAAGACAAAAATCAAGGTCTGGTGTCAGCCGCGCCCATGCGGGGCGTTGAAATCCAGATCAGGATTGATGGGTATGATACGGCTGGGGTTAATTGTTTCGTGGCTAAAATGATAATGCCGCACGATGTGGTCGAAATTCACCGTCTCGGCCACGCCCGGAATTTGGTATAACTCACGCGTATAGGCCCACAGGTTGGGATAATCGATGATCCGGCGGCGGTTGCATTTGAAATGCAAGTGATAGACCAGATCAAACCGCACCAATGTGGTGAACAGACGCCAATCGGCTTCGGTCAGGGTATCCCCCATCAGATAGCGATTGTCCGACAGGCGTTCTTCGAGCCAATCAAGCGTGTCAAACAGCGGATAAATCGCGGCATCATAGGCGGTTTGAGTGGTGGCAAAGCCCGCTTTGTAGACCCCATTGTTCAGCGTGTCATAGATGCGTTCATTGACCTTTTCGATGGCGGCATGTTGGGATGCGGGCCAGTAGTCAATGTGATTTCCCGTGATGTCATCAAAGGCAGAATTGAACATACGGATGATTTCCGAACTTTCGTTCGACACGATGGTTTTCAAACATTTGTCCCACAAAATAGGCACGGTTACGCGCCCGGAAATCTGCGGATCTGCGCGGATGTAAACATCACGCGCAAAGGCGGACCCAAACAGACGGTCGCCCGTCGCGCCGGGATAGCCCGCATCAAAGCTCCAACCGTCGCCCATCATATCTGGATGCACAACTGACACGCCAATATGGTCGTTTAACCCTTTGAGCGCACGAAAGATCAACGTGCGATGCGCCCAGGGGCAGGCCAGTGACACATAAAGATGATAACGACCGCTTTCGGCCTCAAACCCTTTTTCGCCACTGGGACCCGCATCGCCATTGGGCGTGATCCAATTGCGGAATTTTGCGGTTGTGCGTTGAAACGATCCCCCGGTGGATTTCGTATCGTACCAGACGTCATGCCAAACGCCATCAACAAGCTGACCCATCTGGGGCTCCTTCAATTTGTGTTACGGGCAACCTAAGCAGCAATCTACGCACAGAATACCGGTAAGAAGGCGCAATGAGCGTGCGTGAATGCACATCAACCGGTCAGAAGGCGGAAAACGTCGGTATTCGTATCTGTGTTGACGCTAAACCATTTGCGACTCTGAAATGGGCTGCTTATACCCACCCCCACGACGACGCCCACTTGGGCCAGAGAGGTTGTTGCGATCAAGAGGTCGACCCAAACAGGGGGCCGCTGCGCAAATCGTCCAAACCGCCGTGGCGGGTCTCTGGCCGTGCATGCAGGAGGACCCTATGCGGTACGCACTCACGGTACTATTCACCACCCTCGCCGGGGGCGCATATGCGCATCCGGGACATTTGATCGAACTGGCAGGCCATGACCATTGGGTTGCAGGCGGTGCCATTGGTGCTGCGATTTTGGCCGGGCTTTGGGGGGCGCTGAAAGGCAAAAAACCCGAAGAGTCCGAAGAAATCGACGCCGAAGCAGAAGAGATTGAAGAGCTGGAAGGGGCCGAAGCATGAGCCCTGCTAATACAGGCCCCAAAACCGGTGTCATGATTTGTGGCCATGGGTCACGATCCCAGGATGCGGTTGATGAATTTGCGGTTCTGGCGGAAAAACTGCCCGCCTATCTGCCCGAAGATTGGCTGTGCGAATACGGCTATCTGGAATTTGCCAACCCGGTGATCCGTGACGGGTTGGACAAGCTGCGCGAAGCTGGATGTGACCGCATTCTGGCGGTGCCGGGCATGTTATTTGCCGCGATGCATGCCAAAAATGACATCCCAACCGTGCTGAACACCTATGCCGCCAAACACGGGATTTCCGTATCTTATGGTCGCGAATTGGGCGTGGATCCCAAAATGATCGCCGCCGCCGGGGATCGCATTCAACAAGCCGTGGATGCGGCCAATGCCGAACATGGCGACGTGGCCCTGCATGACACTTGTCTGGTTGTGATCGGGCGCGGCGCGTCTGATCCCGATGCCAATGGCAACGTCGCTAAAATCGCCCGGATGCTGCACGAAGGCATGGGCTTTGGCTGGTGCGAAGTGGGCTATTCCGGTGTGACATTCCCACTGGTCGAACCCACCCTCAGCCATGCCGCCAAACTGGGGTATAAACGGATCATTGTGTTCCCGTATTTCCTGTTTGCGGGGATTCTGATCGACCGGATTTATGGGTTCACGGATCAGGTGGCCGCCCAACATCCCGACCTGCAATTCGTCAAGGCAGGCTATCTAAACGACCACGCTAAGGTGCTGGAAGCATTCGCGGAACGCATCAAGGAACAAGTCAGCGCCACACCGCCCCCCAATTGTGGAACCTGCCAATATCGCACCCAAGTGTTGGCCCTGGATGATGTGGATGCCCCGCAGGTGTCCCACGCGGATCGTTTGGCGATTGCACGCGCTGAGGCGGGGGATCACCCGGCCTTTGGTCTGGTGCCACCGCCCACATGTGTGCTGTGCAAATACCGCACCGAAGTGCTGGGTTTTGAGGACGAAGTTGGCTCTGTCCAAGAAAGCCACCACCACCACGTCGAAGGGCAGGGGGCATCTGCACCCGGTTCCAACGTGGCCGATTGTGCGATGTGTGACACATTCTGCACCGGCATGTGCCGGTTGGTTGGCGATGCCGGACATCATCATCACCACCATCACGATCACGACCATCATCACGACCACCACCACCACCATGGCCATGATCACCATCATGACCATCATCACCACGATCACGTACATGCAGAATACCCCCATGCAGATCACCCGCATGGTCCTGAATCCGCACGCAAATCACCCAATCCATCCGGGGAAACAACCGAGTGAGCCTGCGCTACGAACGTGACCCAATGGCGATCTATGCGGCCAGCTTTGCCACGGTGCGCGCCGAGGCCAAGCTCGACCGGTTCGCCCCGGCCATGCAGCCGGTAGTCACGCGGTTGATCCATTCCTGCGGGATGGTTGAAATCGCGGATCGGTTGGCGTTTTCGCCCAATGCTGCGCAGGTCGGCCATGCCGCATTGGCCGCAGGCGCGCCGATCCTGTGTGATTGCGAAATGGTAGGGGCTGGGATCATTCGTCGGTATCTGCCCCGCGACAATCAGGTGATTGTGACCCTGAACGATCCCAGCGTGCCTGACCGCGCCAAAACGATTGGCAACACGCGATCCGCCGCCGCAGTCGAACTGTGGCGCAGCCACATAGAAGGCGCGGTTGTGGCGGTTGGAAATGCGCCCACGGCCCTGTTTCGACTGCTGGAATTGCTGGACGAAGGCTGGCCCAAACCGGCCGTGATCCTTGGCTTTCCGGTTGGGTTCATCGGGGCGGCCGAATCCAAGGCGGAACTGGCCAACAATGCGCGCGGCTGCGATTTTATCGCGCTGCGGGGCCGCAAAGGCGGCTCTGCCATGGCGTCTTCGGCGGTCAATGCACTGGCAGCTGGTCTGCCAGAGGATCGGACATGACTTTTCTGATGCAACGCGCTGCCGTGATCGGGCTTGGAACCGGGCTGGCGATTGGGTTCGGGTTGCATCGGATTTTTGACGCCGCGATTGTTGGGTTTGCCATTGGATTGGCCGTGGTAGGCGCAATTTATCTAGGGGCATTGCTGACAGAGCCCGCCCCATCACGTCGTGCAATTTGGCAGGAATCGACCGTTTCCGCGCTGACATTCGGGCTGGTTGCGCTGGGTGTTTTGATCAATCCGCATTGGCTGGTTCTGGGTTATTTCGGCCATGCCGCATGGGATTGGGCCCATCAAGACAACCGATGCGGCGCCCGTATCGTGGCCTGGTATCCGCCATTTTGCGCCGTGGTCGACATCGTCCTTGGACTTATTTTATTGGGGATGATCCACTTATGACATCTGATTTGGCATCCACGACACCTTGGTTACATGTGGTCGGAATAGGCGAAGACGGCTTGACCGGGTTAACCCCTGTGACCCGCGCCGTTCTGGACGCCGCAGACGTGATCATCGGTGCGGAACGCCACCATGGTTTGGTTTTGTCCAACACAGCCGAACGCCTGTCCTGGCCGTCGCCGTTTTCACATATGTTAGACGTCGTGACCGGGCTGCGTGGACGGCTGGTGGTTGTGCTGGTCACGGGCGATCCGTTGTGGTTTTCCGCCGGGGCCCGGATCGGGCGCAGCGTAGAGCCGTCCGAAATCGTGTTTCACCCCCAAGTGGGCGCATTTCAATTGGCCGCCGCGCGCATGGGCTGGTCGATGGCGGATCTGGAAACACTGACCGTGCATGGCCGTCCGGTTGAACAGATGATCGCGTTTATTCAGCCCGATGCACGGCTGTTGGTTTTGACAACAGGGGCGGAAACACCGGCCCAGATTGCGGCCTTTTTGACGGAACGTGGTTTTGGCAAATCCAAAATGACCGTACTGGCCGCCATGGGGGGCGACCGAGAAGAACGCTATGACGGGCTGGCCGAAGATTGGGATCACATTGTCCCTGATTTCAATACCTTGGCCGTAGACTGTATCGCCGCGCCCAATGCGGCCTTGTTGCCGCGTGTGCCGGGATTGGCGGACAATTTGTTTCAGTCCGACGGCACCATGACCAAGCAAGAAGTGCGCGCCGCGACCTTGGCCAAATTGATGCCCATGCGTGGCGCATTGTTGTGGGACATTGGCGCGGGCAGCGGATCGGTGGCGATCGAATGGATGCGCGCGGCCCATTACGCACGCGCCATCGGGATCGAACCGCGCGCCGATCGTCGGGCCATGGCCGCCGCCAATGCGCTGGCACTGGGCACGCCCCGTTTGCAATTGGTCGAAGGAACCGCGCCGGATGCGCTGATGGGGCTAGAGGCACCAGATGCGATTTTCATCGGCGGGGGATTGTCGATGGACGCGTTTGATGCGGCATGGGCGGCGCTGAAACCATTGGGGCGGCTGGTGGCCAACGCCGTCACCCTAGAAAGCGAAGCGGTGATGATCGCCTTGCATGCAAAATACGGCGGCGAGCTGGTCAAAGTCAGCGTGCAGCGGGCGCAACCTGTGGGCCGCTTAACCGGATGGAAACCTTCTATGACCGTCACACAACTCAGCTTGGTGAAGCGATGACAGGTGTATTATACGGCGTTGGGCTTGGACCCGGGGCGGCAGATTTGATGACATTGCGCGCCGCCCGTTTGATCGAAACGGCGAATGTGGTGGCCTATCCAAGCCTTGAAGGTGGGGATAGCTTTGCCCGTGCCATCGCAGCGGAATTGATCCCGGCGGATGCGCAGGAAATCGTCATGGACATCCCCATGACCATTGAACGCGGCCCGGCGCAGGCAGCCTATGACGCAGGCGCGGCGTCTATTGCTGACGCGTTGGATGCAGGCCATGACGTGGTGTGCCTGTGCGAAGGGGATCCGTTTTTCTACGGCTCGTTCATGTATCTGTTTGCGCGTCTGTCGGATAAATATGACGTCGAAATTGTGCCCGGTGTGACATCAATCACCGCCTGTGCCGCTTCGGCGAAAACGCCGCTTGTGGCGCGCAACGAACGTCTGACGGTTTTGCCCGGACCATTGCCCGAACCCGAATTGCGGGCCCGCATTGAAGGCGCAGAAAGCGTCGCCATCATGAAGGTCGGCCGCCATCTAGCGAAAATTCGCGCGGTGATCGACGATCTGGGGCTGACCGACAATGCCTCTTATATCGAACGGGCCAGCTTGCCCAATCAGGTGGTGTTGCCTTTGGCGCAAGCCCCTGAAAAAGCACCTTATTTCTCTATGATCCTCCTTGTGAAAGGGACCGACCCATGGCTGTAACGCCCATCGTTTTAGCGCTGTCAAAATCCGGCGAACCCACCGCCCACAAAGTTGCGGCCCTGCTGGGCGCGCAAGTGCATGGCCGTCAAGGACGTGTCACCAAGGCGGATGCGTTTTTTGACAATGCGCTGGACCACACCCGCGATTTGTTTGCCGCTGGCGTGCCGATTGTTGGCGTTTGTGCATCGGGCATTCTGGTGCGCGCCGTGGCGCCGTTGCTGGCGGATAAACGCAGTGAACCGCCCGTGGTGGCGGTGGCCGATGATGGCAGCGTGGTTGTGCCTTTGCTGGGCGGTCATCGCGGTGCGAACCGGATTGCCAGCACTGTGGCCAAGGGGCTGAACGCCGTGTCTGCGGTCACAACTGCTGGCGATGTGGCGTTGGGTGTCGCACTGGACGAACCCCCGGCAGGCTATCGGTTGCAAAACCCCGAAGCCGCCAAAGGTGCGATGGCGATTTTGCTAAACGGCGGCGGCGTGGTCTGGAGCGACGAAGAAATGTTCGGCGTCGACCTGCCCGAAGGCGACGATCTGGAATTGCTGGTCACCGAGGCCGAAGGCGAAGGCAATGACACACGGCTGGTCTATCACCCGCAACGTTTTGCGCTGGGTCTGGGCTGTGCAAGGGGGGCCGACCCAGAAGAAATGTGGAACCATGTGCAAGGCGCGCTTCATGCGGCGGACGTGGCCCAAGGTGCCGTCGCCTGTGTGGCGTCAATTGACCTAAAGGCGGATGAACCCGCCATCATCGAAGTGGCCAACCGTTTGGGCGTGCCGCTGCGCCTGTTCACTGCCGCTGAACTGGAATCTGAGGCAAGCCGTTTGGCCAACCCATCCAAAGTGGTGTTCGAAGAAGTCGGCTGTCACGGGGTTAGCGAAGGCGCCGCGCTGGCCGCATCAGGTGCGGATGGTGAATTGTCCGTGGAGAAAAGCAAAACCGCGAACACAACCTGCGCCTTGGCGCGATCCGAAGATCCGATTGTGGACATGCCTGGGCGCGCACGCGGGCGTTTGTCTGTGGTGGGCATTGGTCCGGGGCAGGCGGCTTGGCGTACACCAGAAGTGTCCAAATTGGTCGCTGAGGCCGAAGAATTGGTGGGATATGGATTGTATATTGATCTGCTGGGCCCCTTGGCTGCAGGCAAAGAACGGTCCGATTTCCCATTGGGCGGCGAAGAGGCGCGGTGTCGCTATGCGCTGGAACAAGCGGCAAAAGGCAAAAACGTCGCGCTGGTTTGTTCCGGGGATGCCGGGATTTATGCGATGGGCGCGCTGGTATTTGAACTGCTGGATCGGGGCGTGGATGAACATGGCGTATCCGATGCAGCGCACCGGGTCGAAGTGGTCTGTTCGCCGGGCGTTTCCGCACTGCAAGGAGCGGCTGCCCGGGCCGGGGCGCCGCTGGGGCATGATTTCTGCACGATTTCCCTGTCAGATTTGCTGACACCGCGGGATGATATTGTGCGCCGTCTAAAGGCCGCCGCGGAAGGTGACTTTGTCATCGCGTTCTACAATCCCGTGTCAAAAACCCGCCGCACATTGCTGGCCGAAGCGCGCGACATCCTGTTGCAACATCGCCCAGCCGACACGCCGGTAATGTTGGCCAGTTCGCTGGGCCGTCCAGAGGAAAACGTGCGCTATCGCCGGTTGGATGAATTGGAAGTGGACGAAGTTGACATGCTGACGGTTGTGCTGATCGGATCGTCCAATTCACGTCTGGCTGAGCTGGGCGAAGGACCACGCATGTTCACCCCGCGGGGCTATGCCCGCAAAATCGATGGGGATCTGGCCAAGCCCGCATAAGGCAGGCGTGATCCAAAGGAATGGGCTTTGCCCATGCAGGTTTATTGGTGCGTGTCGCCATGTGAGCCCGAAACGCGGGCTGAGGAGAGATTGAGATGAAGGTTTATTTCATTGGCGCAGGCCCCGGCGATCCGGAATTGCTGACGCTGAAAGCGCAGCGGATCATTGGGGAATGTCCGGTTTGTCTATATGCTGGATCATTGGTGCCAGAACAGGTGGTGGCCGGAGCGCCAGATGGGGCGCGTGTGATGGACACGGCGGTGATGACGCTGGACGACACCCATGGCGAAATCCTGGCGGCCAAGGCGCGCGGCGAAGACGTGGCGCGGGTGCATTCCGGTGATCCGTCGCTATATGGGGCGATTGCCGAACAAATCCGCCGGTTGCGCGCTGATGATATCGATTATGAAATCATCCCCGGCGTCCCCGCCTATGCGGCGGCGGCGGCGGCGATTGGTCAGGAACTGACGATCCCCGAAATTGCGCAATCCATCGTGCTGACGCGGATGTCAATGCAATCCACATCCATGCCTGACGGTGAAACGCTTGATAATTTTGGCCGCACGGGGGCTACGCTGGCGATCCATCTGGCGGTGCGCAATATGCGTGAAATCGAACGCCAACTGGTTCCCCACTACGGTGAGGATTGCCCGGTTGTGGTGGCCTATCGCGTCGGTTGGCCGGATCAGATGATCATTCGCGGCACTTTGGCCGACATTCGCAAAAAGGTGCGCGCCGAAAAAATCACCCGCACTGCGCTGATCCTGTTGGGCCCTGCGCTGGCCGAAGCCCGTGAGTTCCGCGATTCGGCTTTGTATGATCCGAAAATGCCCCATGTGCTGCGCCCGGTGACCGGAATCGATCTGGTTGAGGACCACAATACCTGACCTTTTGGCTAATTTGGGCGCTCTATCCGACTGACATCCAATGTTTACTTGATCTTTGTAAGTCACAGTTCATGGTAAATGCAGGATGGAGATCACTATGTCGGATATTTTGCCCGAAGCCGTATTGCAGGGACTGAAAGAAGCGCGTCGCAAGGCGGAGCGCAAAGCCAGTCGACTTTATGTCGAAGTGGGCGAAGTGCGCCTGCGGGTTCTGCGCAAATGGGATACGGGGTTTGCGGTTGATGCTACGGAAGCGCCGCAATTACGGGGGCTGGTGGATCTGTTTGATGGCGGCAAACATCTGTATCAATGCCTGATCATCGCCACATCCGAAGTGGACGGTGAATGGCATTATGAATTCAAACGCAGCACATTGGCAATGGATCAGGCACCACTGGATTATGTGCGCGCCACAGATGCGCCGATTGCGTTTCTACCGCGCCACTAGGTGTAAAACCGGTACCCGCCGGGGTGTTTCAGGACCATATCGGCCCTGAAACGGCGTTCTGTCATTGAAGATCAGCAAAGGCTTTTTGCATCCGTTCCACGGCCTCAATCACTTGGGCGCGGGGGGCGGCAATGTTGAAACGCAGAAAATCCTCGCCGCCTTTGCCAAAGGTTGGGCCGTGATTGACCGCGATTTTTGCTGATTGTTCAACGCGCTGGGTGAATTCAGGGCGGGCCATGCCGGTGCCCGAAAAATCAACCCATGACAGATAGGTTGACGCCAAATTCATCGAAGACAGGCCGGGGATCGCGTTAATGCCTTCGTCAAAAACCTTGCGGTTGCCATCCAGATAGGCACGCAGATCATCCACCCAAGCCGCGCCTTCTGGGGAATAGGCAGCGGTGGTCATGAACAGGCCAAACGAATTGGGCGACATCCCCAGCGCGGCCATACGCCCGGCGAATTTGCGGCGCAGGTCAGGGTCGGCGATGATCACATTGCCTGTGTGGCTGCCAGCGATGTTAAACGTCTTGGTCGTGGCGGTCATCATGACCAACCGGTCCTCGATCCCGTCGATTTTGGTCATCGGGATATGGCTGTGGCCGGGCATCACCAGATCGTGGTGGATTTCATCCGACACCAACACCAGATCATGGCGTTTGGCGAAATCGGCGACGCCTTGCAATTCTGCGCGGGTCCAGACACGCCCACCGGGATTGTGCGGCGAACACAGGATCACCATGCGTTCATTGCCGGTCATTTGCGCGTCATAGGCGTCGAAATCCATTTCGTAACGCCCGTTATTGTTGACCAATTCGCATTCCACCAGCGTCCGATCCGACGCCGCAATCACCCGTGCAAAGGCGTGATAAACTGGGGTAAACAGAACCACACCGTCGCCCGGCTTGGTAAACGCATCAACGCACAGCGCGGTGCCATTAACCAACCCATGCGTGGTAAAGATCGAGGCCGCATCCACGTCCCAATCATGCCGTTCCTTCATCCACCATTGGATCGCAGACAGATATTTGCCGTCATCGCCAAAATACCCATAAACCCCATGATCCAGTAGCTTTTGCAGCGCGTCCTGCACAACACTGGGCGGGCGGAATTCCATGTCAGCCACCCACATTGCCAAACCACCATCGGCAGGAACGCCGTAAATCTGCTCCATCATGTCCCATTTTACGCAATGGGTGTCACGGCGGTCGATCGGGGTGTCAAAACTCATGGTGTTCTCCTTTGGGCGCACGGTATCCATTGCAACGGCAGGCGCAAGCCCCGTTGCGAATTGTCCTGTCATAGCCTACATGGACGCCATGACTTTGCGCCCGATCCTGATCCATCCCGACCCTCGCCTGAAAAAGGTCTGTGACCCCGTGACTGAAATCACGGATGCGTTGCGCCGCCAGGCCGATGATATGCTTGAAACCATGTATGATGCGCCCGGTGTTGGGCTGGCTGCGCCGCAAATTGGCGTGATGAACCGCATGTTTGTGATGGATTGCGTCAAAGACGAAAACGAAGCCCCCAATCCGATGGTGATGATCAACCCAACGATCACATGGGAATCAGACGAACTAAACGTCTACGAAGAGGGCTGTTTGTCGATCCCGGAACAATATGGCGAAGTCGAACGCCCCGCCGAAGTTGAAATGCAATGGCTGGGTTTGGACGGAGAAACCCATAGTCAGAAATTCGACGGGCTGTGGGCGACCTGTGCGCAGCATGAATTGGACCATTTGCGCGGCAAGCTGTTTATCGACTACCTCAAACCGCTGCGCCGCCAGATGATCACGCGTAAAATGCAGAAACTTAAACGCGAATTGGCGCGCGGCTGATGGCGCGTCCTTTTGTGATGTACCCGCACAAAGTGCTGCGTTCGATTGCAGCGCCCGTGGCCGAAATCACCGATGAAACCCGCGCGATTTGGGATGAAATGATCGACGCAATGGAGACCATGCCGGGCTATGGACTGGCCGCGCCGCAATTGGGCATCGGGCTGCGCTTGGCCGTGGTGGATTGCAGCAAAGATCGCGGTCAGGTCGTGCGTCTGGCCAATCCCGAAATTTTGCATGCCAGCGTGGAGCCGCGCGATCACGAAGAAGCCTCGCCTAATTTGCCGGGCGTGTCGGGCGCTGTGACCCGGCCCCGTGCGGTGACGGTGCGGTTTTTGAACGCCGATGGCGTGTCCGAAGACAAAGATTTTGTCGGGCTGTGGGCCACATCTGTGCAGCACCAAATCGACCACCTGAACGGCAAAATGTATTTTGATCGGATGAGCCGTATGAAACGGAATATGCTGATCAAAAAGGCCGCAAAACTAAGGGGATAACCCATGCGCGTGATCTTTATGGGAACGCCGGATTTTTCGGTTCCGGTGCTGGATGCGTTGGTTGATGCAGGTCACGAAATTGCCTGTGTTTACTGTCAGCCGCCCCGTCCGGCGGGACGCGGCAAAAAGGATCGCCCAACCCCGGTTCATGCCCGCGCTGACGCGCTTGGGCTGCCTGTGCGCCACCCGATTTCGTTGAAAAATGCGGATGAACAGGATGCATTTGCCGCGCTGAACGCGGATATCGCCGTGGTTGTGGCCTATGGTTTGATCCTGCCGCAAAATGTGCTGGACGCGCCCAAACAGGGCTGCCTGAACATTCACGCATCCCTATTGCCACGTTGGCGCGGCGCGGCACCGATCCATCGCGCGATTATGGCAGGTGATGCCCAAACCGGGGTTTGCATCATGCAAATGGAGGCCGGATTGGACACTGGGCCGGTTTTGTTGCGCGAAACCATCGATATCGCACCTGATGACACAACCGGATCGCTGCATGACCGCCTGTCGGCCTTGGGCGCAACCGCGATCCTTGACGCGCTGGCCACATTGGAAACCCTGACGCCTGAAAGGCAGCCTGAAACCGGCGTGACCTATGCGGCCAAAATCGACAAGTCCGAGGCGCGTATTGATTGGACCAAACCCGCCATTGAAATTGATCGCCAAATTCGCGGCCTGTCGCCGTTTCCCGGCGCGTGGTGCATGGTCAATGACGAACGGATCAAGCTGTTAAACGCAAAGGTCGCAGACGGCCAAGGCACGCCCGGGCAGGTCCTGTCGGATTTCACCATCGCCTGTGGCAGCGGTGCAATCACCGTCACCAGCGCCCAGCGACCGGGCAAAAAACCAATGCCAGCCGATGTGATCCTGCGCGGTCTAGATCTGGGGACGCAGGTAACCTAATTTCGACAACCAGATGGTCGAAAGCTCAGTCGTCAAAGGCTCACTTGCCCTTAAACGGCACCATTCCAGCACGCGCCAGTTCATCGGCCCGTTCGTTTTCGGGATGCCCTGCATGGCCTTTGACCCATTCCCACGTGACATTGTGGCGTTTGGTGGCTTCGTCCAGCCGTTTCCACAGCTCTTCGTTTTTGACCGGTTTTTTGGCAGCCGTTTTCCAGCCCTTTGCCTTCCAGCCGTGGATCCATTTGGTGATCCCGTCTTTGACATAGGAACTGTCGGTCACAATGGTGATGGTGCTGGGGCGTTCCAGCGCGTCCAACGCCGAAATGGCGGCCAGCAATTCCATCTGATTGTTGGTGGTTTCAGCGGCGCCACCTTTTAGCATTTTTTCTTTGATCACGGCCTCGCCTTCATAGGCGATCAGCAACGCGCCCCATCCTCCGGGGCCGGGATTGCCCGAACAGGCCCCGTCTGTGTAGGCGTATAAAGTCGGCATTATTTCTCCGCTCGTAGAATGACCCAAGGCGCGATTTCACCGGACAGACCTTTGTCCAATCCAGTGTCGCGAAAACTCACGCGAAATCCGGCATGGTTTAGCAATGTTTCCAACTCGGCCTCGGTCACATAAGTGTAGCGCCGGTCGATGCCGTCGCGTGATTGACCCGTGCCGGTTTTCATCCCGATATGCAAGGTGCCGCCGGGGATAAGTGCCTGAAAAATGGCGTCTAAATGCACAGGCAGGTCTGCGCGCTGTGCATGTAGCAGGCTAAAGTTGGCCCAAACACCCGCATAGATATTTTCGCCGGTGATGTCGTGAAACGTGCCCAGACGGGCGGGCAAATTATAGGATGTCTGCGCCAGTTCAACCATGCTGGTCGAGGCATCCAACGGGTCCGGTTTTAACCCTGCCTGCGCCATGAAATACGACGCCCGACCGGGCCCACAGCCCAAATCCAGAACCCGCCCTGCGGCGGGGATCAATGCCATAAAATCACGCAGATGTCGGTCGGGCTGATCGGTTTGCACCAGATCGGCATAATCCGCGGCCTTGGCATCATAAACGGCGATGGTGCGTGGATCGCTGGTCATGCTTTTTCAAACGCGAGCCGCGCGGCGAGGGCGGCAAACACCCCGGCAAAGCCACGGTTTAACCAGCGTAGCACGGCGGTTTTGGACAATAGGTGATCGCGGGTTGCAGCGGCAAAGGCACCATATCCGGCAAACACAACAAAAGTTAGCACCATGAAAACAATGCCTAAAACCAACATTTCAATCTGGGCCGTGGCGGCGTTGCCAGACAGAAATGGCGGCAGCAACGCCAAGAAAAAGATCGACAATTTGGGGTTCAAAATGTTGATCAACGCCGCGCGTCTGGCGATGGTCCAGCCGGGTTCGGGGTTTGCACGCGCGGACACGGACAGCGCCCCGTCGGATTTCAACATCTGCCATGCCAGATACAGCAGATAGCCGACCCCGGCGAATTTAACGACCTGAAATGCAACAGCGCTGGTGTGCAAAATCGCGGCCAAACCCAGACTGGCGGCCAACAAATGCGGGACAATCCCAATGGTACAGCCAAGCGCGGCCAGAATGGCGGCGCGACGACCCTGACCAAGCCCAACCGCCAATGTGTAAATCACCCCAGTGCCCGGCGCGATCACCACAACCAATGCTGTCAGCAGAAACTGCAGGCTGATCATGCGGGGACCCGCAAGACACGCGGCACTTTGAATTCGATGTTTTCTTCGGCGGTGACGACCTGTTCCGTAGTGACATCAAATTTGTCGCGGAATGCGTCGATCACTTCGTTGATCAGCACTTCGGGTGCGGATGCCCCGGCGGTGATGCCCAGCGTTTTCACGCCGTCCAGGGCGCGCCAATCGATGTCGGTGCTGCGCTGAACCAGTTGCGAATAAGAACAGCCTGCTTTGCGGCCAACCTCGACCAAGCGGCGGGAATTGGACGAATTGGGCGCGCCGACCACCAGCATGGCTTCGACCTTGGGGGCCATGGCTTTGACCGCTTCTTGGCGGTTGGTTGTGGCGTAACAGATGTCTTCTTTGTGGGGGCCGACGATGGCGGGGAACCGGGCGTTCAGCGCGGCGATAATATCGACCGTGTCATCCACGGATAGGGTGGTTTGCGTGACAAAGGCCAGCTGCGAAGGATCACGCACATCAACCGTTGCGACGTCTTCGACGGTTTCGACCAGCAACACTTCGCCGTCGGGCAATTGCCCCATTGTGCCGATGGTTTCAGGATGGCCCGCATGGCCGATCATGATCATCTGAAGCCCGGCCTCGGCGTGGCGCTGTGCTTCGATATGGACCTTAGAGACCAGCGGGCAGGTCGCATCCACAAACACCATTTCGCGGCGTGTGGCTTCGGCGGGGACGGATTTTGGCACGCCATGGGCGGAAAAAATCACCGGGCGATCATCGGGGCATTCTTCTAACTCTTCGACGAAAACAGCCCCTTTGGCGCGCAGATCGTCGACCACATATTTGTTATGCACAATTTCGTGGCGCACATAGACCGGGGCACCCCATTTTTCGATCGCCATTTCGACGATTTTGATGGCGCGATCCACGCCCGCGCAAAACCCGCGCGGGGCGGCCAGAAACAAGGTCAAAGAAGGTTTGGTCATAGGTCCACTCTGCGTCCGTTTAGGGCATTGGCCGGGTTTGGCCACCCGCAGGGGCCGCGTCGTCCTGAATGCCCTAGAGGTAAGTGGTGTAGCGCCGAGCGTCCAGTGGTTTTGACCCCAGCACGGTGCGCGATTGCAGGTATCCTGCTGTGTCAGCGCATAGAAAAGGGCGCCTGAAGCGCCCTGATCTTAGTTTTCTTCGGAAACGTATGCTTGTTCCGCTTCGGGATGTGTTTCCCGGGGCGGACGTCCGACAATATCGCGCAATTCATCAAGCTCGATAAAGTTATCGGCCTGACGGCGCAGCTCATCCGAAATCATCGGTGGCTGGCTGCGGATGGTGGACACAACAGAAACCCGAACGCCTTTGCGCTGCAACGCGGCGACCAAGGGGCGAAAATCGCCATCGCCCGAAAACAGAACGATGTGATCCACACTTGGAGCAAGTTCCATAGCATCGACACTGAGTTCGATATCCATGTTTCCTTTGACCTTGCGCCGTCCTTGGCTGTCGATGTATTCTTTGGCCGGTTTCGTGACCATGTTGAAGCCGTTGTAATGAAGCCAGTCAACCAAAGGGCGAATCGGAGAATATTCATCGCTCTCGAGCAAGGCTGTATAGTAAAAGGCACGCAGCAGTTTACCGCGGCGGGCAAATTCCTGTCTGAGTAACTTGTAGTCAATGTCAAACCCCAATGCCTTTGCAGCGGCATAGAGATTAGATCCGTCAATAAAGAGCGCGAGACGCTCATCGCGGTAAAACATCTAAATATGTCCTTCCAACAAGTTTCGCCGGATTGTTCCATGAGTGTGAGTGAGTATATGGCGAAACAAGACCGTTATGTAAGGAAATCATGACATGCCGCAAGCCCCACTACACCAAAGGATAGGTCAGTTGGCGCTGATCGCCCTGGGCAGCAATGAAACAATGCTGGAAACCGGTCCAGAAGCCACGATTTCCAGTGCAATCGACGAAATTGGCCGCAAACTGGGAAAAATTGACGCAACGTCATGGTTGTATCGCACGCCCTGCTTTCCGGCCGGGTCGGGGCCGGATTTTGTAAATGCGGCGGTGGCTGTGACCACAGAAATGTCCGCGCGGCAGGTTTTAACATTGCTCCATCAGATCGAGGCAGATTTTGGTCGGGTGCGCCGCAAACGGTGGGGCCAGCGGGTGCTGGATCTGGATCTGCTTGCGTTGGGGGATCAGGTTTTGCCGGATCATGCCAAATATCAGCAATGGCGAGATTTGGATTTGGCGACCCAAATGGAACAGGCCCCGGATGAATTGATCCTGCCACATCCCCGGATTCAGGACCGGTCATTTGTGTTGCGTCCATTGGCGGATGTTGCCCCGGAATGGCGCCATCCTGTGCTGGGGCAATCGGTCGTTCAGATGCTGGCGGCGCGCCCGGCTGAGGAACAGGATGAAATCGTGCAAATTGGTTGAAAACAACGCAGTGGGCCGCATAGAATCACCTTGTCAATTCCTTTGAAACCCCTTACTAAGCACTTTCTGATCTGCCCCGAATTTTGAGAGATGGAGAGCCCCAATGGCCCGCGTTACCGTAGAAGATTGCGTAGATAAGGTTCCTAACCGCTTCGAGCTGGTTCTTCTTGCCTCTCATCGTGCCCGTGAAATCGCGGCCGGTGCGCCGATCACAATCGAACGTGACAATGATAAAAACCCTGTTGTGTCGCTGCGTGAAATCGCCGACGAAACCCAGCAGGCGGATGATCTGCGCGAACGGATGATTGAATCCAATCAGACCCAGATCGAAGTTGACGAGCCAGAAGAAGATGCAATGGCATTGTTGATGGGTGCAGAACCTGCTGACAAACCTGCTGTGGATGACATGCCAGACGAACAGCTGTTGCGTGAATTGATGGCCGCTCAGGGGCCGCGCTAGGTTTGGGCCCACGCTCAAACGCCTAACGAGGATGCAGGGCATAAATGATCGACGCTGACGACCTGATTGCCCGCATCCGTGTCTACAATCCCAATACAAATGAGGATCTGATCAGGCGTGCCTTTGCCTTTGGCGCTGAAATGCATGACGGTCAGACCCGCCATTCCGGCGAACCTTATTTCACCCATCCGATTGCTGTGGCTGGTATTCTGGCCGAACAACAAATGGATGACGCGACCATCATCACCGCCCTGTTGCATGACACAATCGAAGACACCAAAGCGGCGTTTTCCGATGTCGAAGAGCTGTTTGGTCGCGAAATTGCTGAATTGGTTGATGGCGTTACCAAGCTGACGAACCTGCAGCTGAACTCTACCGAAACCAAGCAGGCCGAAAATTTTCGCAAATTGTTCATGGCTACGTCCCGCGATCTGCGGGTGACATTGGTCAAACTGGCCGACCGGCTGCACAATATGCGCACGATTAAATCCATGCGCCCCGAAAAACAGGCCCAAAAGGCCCGAGAAACCATGGATATCTACGCGCCCCTCGGTGGTCGGATGGGGATGCAATGGATGCGCGAAGAGCTGGAGGATCTGGCCTTTCGCGTGTTGAATCCCGAAGGGCGCAATTCGATCATCCGACGGTTCATCACCTTGCAGCGTGAAACCGGGGATGTGATTGAAAAAATCACCGCCGATATGCGTCATGAACTGGCAGAGGCAAATATCAGCGCCGATGTTTATGGTCGTGCCAAAAAGCCCTATTCGATCTGGCGGAAAATGCAGGAAAAAGAGCTGGGATTTTCCCGCTTGTCCGACATTTATGGGTTCCGGGTCATCACCCAGTCAGAGGCAGATTGTTACCGCACATTGGGGGCGATCCATCAGCGTTGGCGCGCCGTGCCCGGCCGGTTCAAAGACTATATTTCGCAGCCAAAATCAAATGGTTACCGTTCGATCCACACAACTGTTTCGGGCCGTGATGGCAAACGCGTAGAGGTGCAGATCCGCACCCATGAAATGCACGAAGTTGCCGAAACCGGGGTGGCGGCGCATTGGTCCTATCGTCAGGGCGAACGGGTTGAAAACCGGTTTGCGGTTGATCCGGCGCGGTGGATTGCTTCGATTTCGGAACGGCTGGGCGAAGGCCAAGAGGACAGTGAATTCCTCGAGGCGGTAAAGCTGGAAATGTATCAGGATCAGGTGTTCTGTTTTACCCCCAAAGGCGAGGTGATCAAGCTGCCGCGCGGGGGGACACCGATTGATTTTGCCTATGCGATCCACACCCGGATTGGCCATGCTTGTGTCGGCGCCAAGGTGGACCATCTGCGCGTGCCATTGTGGACGCGGCTGAAAAACGGTCAGTCGATTGAAATCATCACCGCCGAAGGTCAAACGCCGCAAGCCACCTGGATCGACATTGCCGTCACCGGCAAAGCCAAGGCCGCAATTCGGCGGGCGTTAAGAGAAGAAGATCGCGAACGCTATATTCGGCTGGGTCGGGAATTGGCGCGGGTTGCGTTCGAAAACGTGGGTAAAAAATCAACCGACAAGGCGTTGAAAACTGCGGCCAAGGCCCTGGTTTTAAACGGTATGGATGATCTTTTGGCGCGTCTTGGCAGCGCAGAGCTAACGTCACGCGAAGTGGTGCGCGCGATTTATCCGGATCTGGCCGAACGCGAAGGTGACGAGGTCGATCAACGCCGCGCGGTGGTTGGTCTGGATGCGGGCTGGACCCATCGGCGCGCCAATTGCTGTCAGCCGGTGCCGGGCGAACGGATCGTCGGCATCACCTATCGCGGCGAAGGCGTGGTTGTGCATGCCATCGATTGCGAAGTTTTAGCCGATTACGAAGGTCAGCCCGAACGCTGGGTCGATCTGCATTGGCAAGAGGGCAACCACAAATCCGTCAACACAATCACGTTTGATCTGGCCATTACCAACGACGCGGGCGTGCTGGGACGAATTTGCACATTGATTGGCGAACAAAGCGCCAATATCTCGAACCTGACATTTATCGATCGTAAACCAGATTATTACCGTCTTCTGGTTGATGTAGATCTGCGGGACACACAGCACCTGCACAGAATCATGACCGCGCTTGAGGCTGACAGCAATGTCGCCACGATCGCGCGTCACAGGAATCCAGCCCGCGCACCGCGTGGTCCGGGCGGGGGCGAATAGAAAGGAACGGGGCCTTTGGTCTTCAAACGCAGGGATCCACGGCCGCTTTGGAAAATTCTGGTCGAGGTGTTCTGGCCGCGCGGCGGCTGGGGCCGGGCGTTTGAATATGTCAAACATCGCGTGCGCCGTTTGCCTGACACACCCCAAAAAATCAGCCGCGGCATCTGGGCCGGGGTTTTCACCACTTTTACGCCGTTTTACATGTTACATTTTGTGGTTGCTGCCCTTATTGCGCGCGTGATGCGGGGCAATATTTTGGCGGCTTTGATGGCGACGTTTTTCGGCAATCCCCTGACCTATGTGCCCATTGGCGTGATTTCCCTGAACACGGGGCATTTCCTGTTGGGGTCACGCCCTGCAGAACAATTCGACGAAAGCCTGATCGCCAAATTTACGGGGGCGGGTCATGATTTGTGGCATAATTTCAAGGCGATATTCACACCAGCCAAGGCGGATTGGCAGCATTTGCACATCTTTTACGATGAGGTGTTTTTCCCTTATATGGTCGGGGGCATTATCCCCGGCGTGGTGGCGGCGACCATCTGTTATTACCTTTCGGTGCCGCTGATCAGCGCCTACCAAAACCGACGTCGCAAAGCGCTGAGGGCGAAATTGGATCAGCTTAAAAACTCTGCTGAAAAAGACGGCTGACGAAGCGATCACAACAGACTAGTCTTTCGGTAAAATAACAGGAGAATTGCCATGAATTTGGGCAAGCTGCGCCTTGGCGTGAATATCGATCACGTGGCAACCGTGCGCAATGCGCGCGGCGGGATGTATCCTGATCCGTTACGCGCGGCCAAAATGGCGGAACAGGCGGGCGCGGATGGGATCACTGCGCATCTGCGCGAAGATCGGCGTCACATTTCGGACGCGGATATCGATGGCCTGATGGAGGTTCTGACCGTTCCGTTGAACTTTGAAATGGCGGCGACGGATGAAATGCAGGCGATTGCCCTGCGTCACAAACCCCACGCGGTCTGCATCGTCCCGGAAAAACGCGAAGAGCGCACCACCGAAGGCGGGCTGGAAGTGGCGCGCGAAGAAAACAAATTGGCGCATTTTATCGCCCCGTTGCGCGAAGCGGGCTGTCGCGTGTCGATTTTTATCGCGGCGGATAAACGCCAGATTGATGCCGCGCACCGCATTGGCGCGCAGGTGATCGAACTGCATACGGGCGCTTATTGCGATGCGTTTGCGGATGGTGATTTTGCCAAACGTGACGCGGAATTGGACGCGTTGCGTGATATGGCGACCTATGCGCATTCCTTGGGGCTAGAGGTTCATGCCGGACATGGTTTGACCTATGAAACCGTCGCGCCGATCGCCGCCTTTCCTGAGGTCCAAGAGCTGAATATCGGGCATTTCATCATCGGAGAGAGCATTTTTCTGGGGCTGGAACCAGCAATCCGTGAAATGCGCCGTCTGATGGATGAGGCGCGCGCCTAATATGGGTCCTGATATCGTCCTGATCCTGATCGGCTGGGCCATTGCGGGGGGATCGCCGGGGCCTGCGACCTTGGCCATTTCGGGCACATCGATGGGCATGGGGCGACAGGCCGGATTGACCATTGCGGGTGGCATCGTCGCTGGATCGGTCACATGGGGCATCGCGGCGGGCATGGGCATGAGCGCGATCATGCTGGCCAACGCCTGGGTCTTTGAGGTCGTGCGCTATATCGGCGCGCTTTATCTGATGTATTTGGCGGTCAAATCTTTGCGCAGCGCCATGCGGCCCACTGCGTCCCGCCCGGTAGAAATGCGCCGTACCAAACTGTTTGCCAAAGGCATGTTGCTGCATTTGACCAACCCCAAAGCCATCCTCAGCTGGGGTGCGATTTACGCGATTGCTCTGCCTGTTGGGGCGGGATCGACGCAGGTGTGGCAATTATTTGCCATGCTTAGCACCGTGTCCTGTAGCGTGTTTTTTGGCTATGCGATTTTGTTTTCCCATGCGGCGATTGCCCGTGGGTATCAGCGGGCGCGACGTGGGTTTGATCTGGCCTTTGCGGCGTTGTTTGGTGGGGCGTCGTTAAAAATCCTGACCGCAGATTTGGAGCTTTCGTAATGTTCAAACCTTTGGGGATGCTGATCGTAATACTGGCCCCGCAGATCGCAACCGCCCAGCAGGCCCAGCCCTGTGATTGGGAGGCATCCGTGCAATCCTTGGCCGAACCATGGGCGGAAAACACGCGTTTGTTTGCCAATGGGGATGTACGGCTGGCGTTGTTGGACACGTTAGAACCTGCCGCGGCGGCGTTTCGCCTGCTGATCCTGTCGCCCCCGTTTGACGAATTGGGGGATCGGCAATGCATCACAGTGGGCCACGGTTCAGCCGGGTTTTCGGGTATGATGTTTGATCAATTAACCTCGGATTATGACCCGGCGCGCGGGCTGATTTTTGACATTCCAGTTCAGGTGATGGGAACGGGCGATGTGCTATTTGAGGACCGGCATTTGCAGGTGACCCTGAACCAAGCCAATGGCGACGTGAGCGCAGCGTTCAAATGATTTTGGGCATCGGGACGGATTTAGCCAATATTGACCGCATTCAAGGCACGTTGGATCGGTTTGGCGAGCGGTTCAAAAACCGCGTCTTCACTGAAATTGAACAACAAAAAGCCGAACGTCGCAAAGATATCGCCGGCACTTATGCCAAACGCTGGGCCGCCAAAGAAGCCTGTTCAAAGGCGCTTGGAACCGGGCTTGCGATGGGGATTTCGTGGAAAGATATGGCCGTGCAAAATATGCGCACAGGTCAGCCCACGATGTCCGTGACCGGATGGGCCGCGGATCGGTTGGCGGACATGACCCCACCGGGGCATGAGGCGCATATTCACGTCACTTTGACCGATGATCATCCATGGGCGCAGGCCTTTGTTGTGATCGAAGCACGCCCCGTCATGCAATCGAACGATCAGAAACCCGCCCAAGGCGGTTGACTCGGGGCTTTGTCACCCTCATTTACCCCTTCAACACATGTGCCTTTTGGGCCTAATTTCATTGGCCTGCGCCACAACATCAAAGGAAGTCTGAATGTCAGAGGAAAAGGGCCTGTTGCACGGCGTCTGGGAAACGGTGAAAACCGTGGTTTATGCCCTGTTGATCGCTGGCGCCTTTCGCACCTTTTTGTTTCAGCCGTTCTGGATCCCGTCAGGATCAATGAAGGACACATTGCTGATCGGTGATTTCCTGTTCGTCAATAAAATGGCCTATGGCTATTCCTATGCGTCCTGCCCGTCGATCCGCATTCCGGCCGTGGGCATTGACATTTCTGCCGAAGATTTCTGTGGCGTCTTTAAGGGCAGCGACAGTCGTCTGTTTGGGTCCGAGCCAGAACGCGGCGACGTTGTCGTGTTCCGCCACCCCACACGCGGTGACGATTTCATCAAACGGATGATCGGCCTGCCGGGGGATCGCATTCAGATGATCGACGGTGTTTTGCAGATCAACGGCGAAGCGGTGATCATCGAAGAAGACGGATTTTTCATCGAAACCTATGAACAACAGGGACCGCTGGGCAATACGCCGATGTGTATGAACGGGTCCGTGGGCATTGGCGGTGATTGCATGAAGGAACGCATGTACGAAACCCTGCCCAATGGGGTGCGCCATGCGATTTTGAACGCGCGGGATGACAATCCGCGTCCGTTCACCGATAATAGCGGCGTCTATGTTGTTCCCGAAGGCGAATATTTCCTGATGGGTGACAACCGTGACAATTCGGGGGATTCCCGGGTGCCTGCCACACAGCGCGGCGTTGGCTTTGTCCCACTAGAGGATATTGTCGGGCGCGCCGATCGCATCATGTTCTCGTCCGCGGGGCGGTCTATGTTTGCGTTCTGGACATGGCGGTCTGACCGGTTCTTTAAGGCGATCGAGTGAAGTTAAGCGCAGATTTAGAAGCCTTTAGCGGGCGGTTGGGCCATACGTTTACCCGGTCGGAACTGTTGGTGCGCGCGGTGACACATTCATCCATGTCGTCGCCCCATCGTGACGACAATCAGCGGCTTGAATTCCTTGGGGATCGGGTGCTGGGATTGGTGATGTCTGACGCACTGTTAAAGGCAGATGTCGCTGCATCCGAAGGCATGTTGGCCCCGCGCTATAACGCCTTGGTGCGCAAAGAAACTTGCGCCGATGTGGCCCGCCAGATTGATCTGGGCGCGGTGATGAAACTGGGCCGGTCCGAAATGAAATCGGGCGGGCGACGCAAAGAGGCGTTGCTGGCCGACGCCATGGAGGCGGTGATCGCCGCCGTTTATCTCGATGCCGGATTTCAGGCCGCCGAAGCGTTGGTTCTGCGGCTCTGGGGGGATCGCATTCAGAACGTCGAACAGGATGCGCGCGACGCCAAAACCAGTCTGCAGGAATGGGCCCAAGCCCGCGGCCAGACCCCGCCTGTTTACCGCGAGGTTAGCCGATCCGGTCCTGACCACGCCCCGATTTTTACCATCGAGGTGACGCTTGCCTCGGGGGAACATGAAAACGCCAGTGCAGGTGCAAAACGGCAGGCCGAACAGGCCGCCGCGAAATCCCTGCTTGAAAAGGTATCTCAATGAACGACGCCACAGAACATTCTGACGCGACACCCGATTTTGACGGCCCAACCCGATCCGGTTTTGTCGCGCTGATTGGCGAACCCAATGCAGGCAAATCGACCCTGACCAACCACATGGTTGGCGCCAAGGTCAGCATCGTCACCCACAAAGTGCAAACCACCCGCGCCCGTATTCGCGGCGTTGCCATCGAAGGCGCGTCTCAGATCGTGTTTGTCGACACGCCGGGCCTGTTTAACCCCAAACGCCGCCTTGATCGCGCCATGGTCGCGGCCGCTTGGGGCGGGGCGTCGGATGCGGATGTGATCGTGCTGTTGATTGAGGCGCATCGCGGCATCACCGATGGGGTGAAAAACATCCTCAAACGTCTCAATGACATTGGTGAACATCGCAAAATTGCGCTGGCGATCAATAAAATCGACCGGGTCGAAGCGCCCGTGCTGCTGGCCCTGACCAAGGACATGAACGAACGCTATAATTTCGTCGATACGTTCCTGATTTCCGCCGAAAAAGGCCATGGCTGCGATGCGCTGCGTGCATGGCTGGCCAAAGAACTGCCCGAAGGTCCGTGGCTTTATCCCGAAGATCAGATCGCCGATCTGCCGGTTCGGATGATTGCCGCTGAAATGACCCGCGAAAAACTGACCCTGCGTCTGCATCAGGAATTGCCCTATCAATTGACGGTCGAAACCGAACATTGGGAGGAACGCAAAGACGGGTCCTGTCGGGTGGATCAGCTGATCTATGTGATGCGCGACGGGCATAAAGGCATTGTTTTGGGGCATCGTGGCGACACGATCAAAGCCGTGTCCAAAGCGTCGCGCGAAGAGCTAGAGGAATTTCTGGGCCGCAAGGTGCATCTGTTTTTACAGGTCAAAGTACGCCCCAACTGGCTCGAAGAATCCGAACGCTACTCAGAAATGGGACTTGATTTTCGCGATGGCAACTAACCCTTTTTGTTGGGGAAAATACGCCGATGGTGTGGGGGCGTGCCCCCGCAATTCTATGACGGCGATGCCATGCGCCTGACCGCTGATATGTGGGTTTCCGCCTATCTGACCCGTTTGCGTCTGTCCGATATACCGGCCTTTGTTGTGCGCAAAGGTGACCTGACGGCGGGGAATATTCTGGTCAAACTCAATACGTTGGATGGTCAGGCGACGTTATTTCAGCGCATGCATGATCTGATGACAGATACCCGGAAATGGGATGTTCTGGCGCAGGGCGATGACCGCGATGTTGAGGCGTCGATCGTCAAACAATCAGGGTTTGATCCCGACCTTTGGGTGATAGAGGTCGAAGATCGCGCCGGGCGCACATTGCTGGACGAGCCGGGGTTCGCATGATCGAGTGGCGCGCAGAAGGGACATTGATCAGCCTGCGCAAACACGGCGAAAATGCTGCGATCATCGAAGTTTTAACTGCGGAACACGGGCTTCATGCGGGGGTTGTGCGTGGGGCCAGCAGCCGGAAAATGACCCCGATTTTACAGCCCGGTTCGCAGATCGATGTTACATGGAAGGCCCGCCTAGAGGACCACCTCGGCAGTTTTACCGTTGAACCGATCCGTGGCCGTTCGGCGCTGATTATGAACGACCGGCTGGCGCTGGCGGGGTTAAATGCCATCTGTGGGCTGCTGTCGTTTGTGTTGGCCGAACGCGAACCACATGCGGATCTGTACCTGCGCACCCAAGAATTGCTGGACCTTTTGGGCCGCACAGACGCCTGGCCGTTGGCCTATCTGCGTTGGGAAGTGGCGTTGTTGGACGAAATGGGATTTGGCATGGATTTGACCGCCTGCGCGGTCACGGGCCACAATGATGCGCTGATTTATGTGTCGCCCCGGTCAGGACGCGCGGTCAGTGCCTCGGCGGCGGGGGAATGGGCGGATCGGTTGCTGCCGTTGCCGCCGGTTTTGCTGGGCGAAGGGTTTGCGCCGAATTACGAAATCTTGCAGGGGCTTCAAACCACTGGGTATTTTCTGGCCAATCAATTGGCAAAATCGCTGGGCAACAAACCTTTGCCTGCTGCGCGTCAACGATTGATCGACGCCTTGATCAAAGCGATGAATTAGGACCCTTGGATGGCCTCAAAGACCATGGTCGCGCCCTGTTCATTGGACAGGATCAACGCATCGCCAGACACTTCGGAAATGGTCATGGATTGCAGCGCGTCAAAATACGTGGCCTCGGTCGTCAGTTCTGTACAGGCCATTTCGGTTGATCCGACCCCATCCAGACTGAACCAGGGATAAGGGGCGGTTTGCACACCAAAATAGTAGTTGCAGGGGCCTTGGCCTTCGATGCGGCCTTGGGCGTGGAAACTGATCGTGGCGCTGGCCGTGAACGCCACGTCATCCATCGACACCAATGCAAATGTCCGCCCACCTGCGCCATAGGCGGAAATGGTTTCGTCTGCGCATCCGGTTAACCCTAGAGTGCCGATTAAGAATAGAGCTGCCTGTTTCATGTTTTGAATCTGGAGCTTACCCCGGCGGCATTCAAGGGGAATTAGGTTAACATTCTCGTCAAAGTCAGGATTTCCATAGGTTTTAGGCTGTTGATTTGTCGCAATTTATGTTGCGGGCACCTCTTGACCTTCTAGCTACTGGAACCTGTATATGCGGGGTGTTCCGCCCATTTGCGGCCCCTTTTTCGTACTCGGAGATATCCATGAACACCCAAAATGTCGCAGCTCAGACTGAGGTCACATTGTCGGTTGGCAACCTGTCATGCGCGTCCTGCGTGGGGCGGGTTGACCGGATGTTGAACGATTTGGACGGGCTGCAGGATGTCAGCGTCAACTTGGCCACGGAAACGGCGCAAATGACCCTGACCGACGGCGTCAACGTGGCGGATGTAGTGCAGGCCTTGGACACGTTGGGCTATCCTGCACAACAGGGCGAGGTGACGTTGAATGTGGGCGCGATGTCCTGTGCATCATGTGTCGGTCGGGTAGAGCGCGCCTTGGCTGCGGCCCCCGGTGTGATCGACGTGTCTGTGAACCTTGCGTTGGAAACGGCGCATGTCACCTATGCCATAGGGGCAACCAGCCCGGATATGTTGGCTCAGGTGGCAACGCAGGCTGGATACCCTGCACAAATCGCCGATCAATCCGCAGCAATTGACCGTACCGCCCGCAAAGAAGAAGAATCCGCCGAACAATTGCGCCGGGTTATTCTGGCCAGCGCGCTGGTTTTGCCCGTGTTTCTGATGGAAATGGGCGCGCATATCTTTCCTGCGGTGCATCACGCCATTCATGCCACAATCGGCCAACAGGCCAGTTGGTTGATCCAGTTTGTGCTCACAACTGCTATTCTGTTGGGGCCGGGGCGTTTGTTTTACACCAAAGGCGTGCCGGCCTTGATCAAGGGCGCGCCGGATATGAACAGCCTTGTCGCGGTTGGCACGGGCGCGGCCTATTTCTATTCGGTGGTGGCCACATTTCTACCGCAGCTTTTGCCGGATCAGGTGCGCGCCGTCTATTTTGAATCCGCCGGTGTGATTGTGGTGCTGATCCTCATTGGTCGCTGGCTAGAGGCCCGCGCAAAAGGCCGCACCGGGGCGGCGATCCAAACATTGCTAGGGCTTCAGACCCGGGTGGCCCATGTGCAGGTTGGCACCGAAATCAAAGATGTCGACGTTGACCAATTGCAGGTTGGTGACGTGGTTATTGTGCGTCCGGGGGAACGGGTTGCCGTGGATGGAACCGTGATTGACGGTCAGAGCTATGTTGACGAAAGCATGATCACCGGCGAACCCATTCCAGTGGCCAAACACGCGCAGGATCATGTGACAGGCGGTACTGTGAACGGCACCGGCAGCCTGACGGTTGCGGCCACTCATGTGGGTGCGGACACAACATTGTCCCAGATCATTTGCATGGTTGAACAGGCACAAGGCGCCAAGCTTCCTATTCAGGGATTGGTGGACCGGATTACGTTGTGGTTCGTTCCGGCGGTGATGGGCCTGGCGGGGCTAAGCATGCTGTTTTGGTTGCTCTTGGGGCCTGAACCCGCGCTGACCTATGCGATTGTGGTGGGCGTATCGGTGTTGATCATTGCATGTCCCTGCGCGATGGGGCTGGCGACGCCCACGTCGATCATGGTCGGCACCGGTCGCGCCGCCGAACTGGGGGTGCTGTTTCGAAAAGGGGACGCATTGCAAGGCCTGGGACAAGTGGGGGTCGTGGCGCTGGATAAAACCGGCACAATCACGGCCGGGCGTCCGGAATTGACCGACTTGGTTTTGGCCGATGGCATGACGCGCGAACATGTGTTGGCCTTGGCCGCCGCCGCAGAGGCGCGATCAGAGCACCCGATCGCCACTGCGATCCAGCGCGCCGCGCAATCCCAAGGGGGGACCATCCCACAAGCCACCGGATTTGCCTCTGTCACCGGGCAGGGCGTGCGCGCCGTTGTGGACGGCCAAGACGTGATCGTGGGGGCGGACCGTTTTATGATCCGCGAAAACGTGGATATCGCACCGCTGGTTGAGGCAGAGCTTAGGCTGGCGCAAATGGGAAATACCGCGCTGTTTGTGGCGATTGACGGACAGGTAGCCGCCGTGATCGGCGTGTCTGATCCGATCAAAGCCACCAGCCAAGCGGCGATTTCTGCCTTGCAGGGCATGGGGTTGGCGGTTGCGATGATCACCGGTGACAAACACGAAACCGCACAGGCCATCGCCGCGCAAGTCGGGGTTGATCATGTGGTGGCGGGCGTGTTGCCAGAGGGCAAAGTCGCCGCTCTGGATACGTTGCGCCAAAACCATGGAAACGTCGCATTTGTGGGGGATGGCATCAATGATGCACCCGCATTGGCCCATGCGGATGTGGGGATCGCGATTGGTACTGGCACGGATGTGGCGATTGAATCGGCTGATGTTGTGTTAATGTCGGGCGATCTGCGCGGGGTTGCCAATGCGATGATCCTGTCGCGGCGCACGATGACCAATATCAAACAGAACCTTGGCTGGGCCTTTGCCTATAACGTTGCGCTGATCCCGGTTGCCGCAGGGGTGTTATACCCCGTCTTTGGCCTGTTGTTATCCCCGGTGCTGGCGGCAGGGGCCATGGCGTTTTCTTCTGTTTTTGTGCTGAGCAACGCCCTAAGGCTGCGCCGGGTTAAATCCGCATTTACAGATCGTGACATGCCAGTGACCACACCAGAAATAATCCAAGCCCAGTAACCAAAGGAAATGTGATGAATATCGGAGACGTATCCAAACAATCCGGCTTGCCGACAAAAACCATCCGATATTACGAGGAAATTGGGTTGGTCACCCCGTTGAGGTCTGAAAATGGCTATCGGGATTTTCGTGAAACTGACCTGCATAAACTGACATTTCTGGGCCGTGCGCGAACGCTGGGCTTTACGATCGAAGCGTGCCGGACCTTGTTGGCGCTCTACGAAGATGACACACGCGAAAGCGCACATGTCAAAGCATTGGCACAGGACCATTTGCGTGAGATCGACGAAAAAATTGCACAGCTTCAATCCATGCGGACAACCCTGTCACATCTCGTGACATCCTGTGCAGGGGATAACCGCCCGGATTGTCCGATATTACAGGATCTGGCGACTTTTAAGCCGCAATAACGACATGTGTCATACCCATGTCGTGGCCGCACGGCATGTGAGGGCGGAAAAATGCCTGTCTTCTCAATCATCCGGTTTCGAATGCGCGCATAAATGGTATTGCAGGGCGGTATATACGGCCATTCCGGGTGCAGCCCACCGGATGCGCGTCGAAAAGCAGCTTTATTGACGAATAGGATGCCCAGATGAACATTGAAACACGCCGCACCAAAGCGATTGCCGGTCAAAAACCCGGAACCTCTGGGCTTCGGAAAAAAACCCGCGTGTTCATGGAACCAAACTATCTGGAAAACTTTGTTCAGGCCACGTTTGACGGCATCGGCGGTGGTGCTGGGAAAATCTTTGTTGTTGGGGGCGATGGGCGGTTCTTTAACAAGGCGGCAATCCAGACGATCCTGAAAATGGCCGCGGCCAATGGCGCCACCACCGCCATCGTCGGCCAAGACGGCATTTTATCCACCCCGGCTGCGTCGCATTTGATCCGCCAGAACGCCGCGGATGGTGGTTTTATTTTGTCCGCCAGCCACAATCCTGGGGGCATAGACGAAGATTTTGGGGTGAAATTTAACGCTGAAAATGGCGGCCCAGCACCGGAAAAACTAACCGCCAAAATCTATGATGCAACGCTGGCGATCACAGAATACAAAACCATCGACGCTGCTGATGTCGACCTGAATGTGATTGGGTCGACCCAAGTTGGGGACATGGTTGTTCATGTGGTTGATCCGGTCGACAGCTATCAAAAACTGATGGAAAGCATGTTTGACTTCAACGCGATACGCGCGTTGTTTGCAGATGGGTTCACCATGAAGTTTGACGCGATGCACGCCGTGACCGGCCCCTATGCGACCGCAATTCTAGAAGGGGCGCTGGGCGCCAAACCCGGAACCGTTATCAACGGCATTCCTCTAGAGGATTTTGGCAAAGGCCACCCGGACCCCAACCCGATCTGGGCCAAACCGCTGGTCGATTTGATGATGTCTGACGTCGCCCCAGATCTGGGTGCGGCATCGGACGGGGACGGGGATCGCAACATGATCGTTGGGCGCGGCGCCTATGTAACGCCGTCCGATAGTCTGGCGATTTTGGCCGCGAACGCCCATCTGGCGCCAGCATATCGCGATGGTTTAGCCGGGATCGCACGGTCTATGCCCACCAGCGCCGCATCAGACCGCGTGGCGGAAAAACTGGGGATCGACGCGTTCGAAACCCCCACCGGCTGGAAATTCTTTGGCAATTTGCTGGATGTGGGCAAGGTCACAATCTGCGGCGAAGAAAGCGCCGGCACCGGGTCCAGCCATGTCCGTGAAAAAGACGGGCTTTGGGCAGTTTTACTGTGGCTGAATATCCTGGCGGTGCGCAAACAATCGGTCGCGGACATCGTGACAGATCATTGGCAGGCCTATGGGCGCGACTATTATTCACGTTTTGACTACGAAGATGTGGCAACCGACAAGGCCAACCAATTGATGGATGGTCTGCGGGCGCAATTGACGGATTTGGCCGGGCGGAATGAAGCTGGGCTGACGGTTAACGCCGCGGATGAGTTTTCCTATCTTGATCCGGTTGATGGATCCCAGAGCCATAACCAAGGCGTGCGGATCATGTTTGACGGTGGCGGACGGGCTGTGTTCCGCCTGTCTGGCACCGGTACCCAAGGCGCGACGATCCGACTATATCTGGAACAGTTTTCCGGGGTAAATGGCGACATCAGCCAAGACACCCAAGACGCGTTGAAAAACGTCCGCGATGCCGCCCATATTATCAGCGACATGGAAGGTTTGATTGGCCGGATCACGCCGGATGTCGTGACTTAATGCATTTTTTGCGGTTAGCTGATTTATCAGGCGAGGCCCACGCGCTGGTTCACATTATGTAGAAGAAAGTGATTGATGGTTAGAAATTTGATTTTGGTTTTGAGTACTGTCGGGCTTTCAGGCTGTTCGTTAAATGAAGTGAAGCCGGCAGTAGAATGCAGCGCGAATTGCAACCTGCCGCATTCCAGTAATTCAGAGGCGATACGAGTCGACGGTATTGAAATCGGAATGACACGCGAGCAAGTTCTTGGAGTGTTAGGTGATGATTTTGTCTCTCACACTCCTCTATCGATGCAGCCTCTGATTGATTCATTTCGTTACGTTGATGAAAATGGTGCGACAAAATGGATTTGGGTTCACTATTCTGATGGATTGGTCGTTAAGGCTGATGATGATCATGACGAAGTATATCGTATAGATTTTAGACCTACTCTACCTTCGTTAACTGAAGGAAATGCGGAGGTGGACGGGTTTGCAGGTTGCACCTTAAATGACACAGAAACACGTACCGAATGTGACGGAGGATGTGATTTGCGGACAATGTCTGCGTCGCAACGCATTCAGGTGGACGGCATCGAAGATGGCATGACTCGTGATCAAGTTGCAGCAGTACTTGGCGATCAATATTATGATCACAACCCCCCTGGTTTTAGACCTTCGATAGACTCTTTTCCGTACGTTGATGAAAATGGTCAAACCAAGTTTATTTGGATTCGTTATCGCCAAGGTTGCGTAATCGAAGCGGTCGATAACAGGGATGAACGTTATATCGTCGATTAAGGGACGACACCTGTGTTACCGGTCGCGCCGAGTGGCTAACACTTTCCCGTTGAAATTTTGAACCCGATTTTGGCCTTGGTGAGGGAAAAACTGGGCTGTCGTTTTATGATATCGCGATCCCGCGGCCCTTTCCGTACACAGGGAGTAGGCTTTGGGTCACTTAATGATTAAGCAACCGCAAGGGTTTTAGCCAAATTCATGGGATCAAATGGTGCTGCTGGAGAGAATCGAACTCTCGACCTCTCCCTTACCAAGGGAGTGCTCTACCTCTGAGCTACAGCAGCGCCGTGGGCGGGGAATTAGCGGCAATTCTCGAACTGTGCAAGCCCTCTCTGGACGCTTTTTGAACAATTGGGTATCCCCGTGTATATGGAGCGCAAATCAGACCCGAAAAACAAAGAAAAATCAGCCCAAACCCGAGAAGATCGGTTAAAGGCTGCATTGAAAGCAAATATGCAGAGGCGTAAAGCCCAAGCGCGTGCCCGATCTGCCGGGTCGGATGCGCCAAGCAGTGACACAGAGAAAGAGTAGGCAGGCATGGATTCGATTATTGTGAAAGGCGGCAAGGAACTGAAGGGTCAGATCCACATTGCCGGTGCGAAAAACGCGGCGCTGACATTGATGCCCGCCACTTTGCTCAGCGAAGAACCCCTGACATTGACCAATGCGCCGCGTTTGTCGGACATCAAAACCATGACCGCGCTGTTGCAAAGTCTGGGCACCGAAGTGACCAGCATGCAGGACGGCAAAGTTATCGCGCTGTCGTCTCATAACCTGACGACCACCAAGGCGGATTACGAAATCGTGCGCAAAATGCGGGCGTCCAATCTGGTGCTGGGGCCGTTGTTGGCGCGCGAAGGCAACGCCATTGTGTCGCTGCCCGGCGGCTGTGCGATTGGCGCACGCCCCATGGACATCCACACATCCGCGCTGGAATTGATGGGCGCCGAGATTGAGCTGAAAGACGGCTATCTGCACGCTGTGGCCCCCGGCGGCCTGAAAGGCAACGTTGTGCCGCTGCGGTTTGCATCCGTTGGGGCGACAGAAAACATCCTGATGGCGGCGACGCTGGCCAAAGGCACAACCGTTATCGAAAACGCCGCGCGTGAACCGGAAATCGTTGATCTGGCCAAATGCCTGAAGGCCATGGGCGCGCAGATCGAAGGCGAAGGCACCAGCCGCATCGAAATTCAGGGCGTAGATCGTCTGGGCGCGGCGACCCATGCTGTGGTGACCGACCGGATCGAATTGGGCACCTATATGCTGGCGCCTGTGATTGCTGGCGGCGAGGTGGAATGCCTTGGCGGTAAAATGGAGCTGGTCAAAAGCTTTGTTGAGAAACTGGATGCCTGCGGGGTGGATGTCACCGAAACGGCCAATGGTCTGTTGGTGAAAAATCGCAACGGACGCCACACGGCAACGGATGTGATCACCCAGCCATTCCCCGGCTTTCCAACCGATCTGCAGGCTCAGATGATGGCGATGCTATGCACCGCCGACGGCACCAGCGTGCTGGAAGAAACGATTTTTGAAAATCGGTTCATGCATGCCCCCGAACTGATCCGCATGGGCGCCGATATCGAAGTGCATGGCGGGTCTGCCACGGTGCGCGGCGTGGATCGTCTAAAGGGTGCGCCTGTGATGGCAACCGATCTGCGGGCGTCGGTTTCGCTGATTCTGGCCGGTTTGGCGGCAGAGGGGGAAACGCGGGTGAACCGGGTTTATCATCTGGATCGCGGCTATGAACATGTGGAACAGAAATTGGGCGCGGTTGGCGCGATGATTGAACGGGTTCAGGGCGAATGACCGAAGATGCAAAATTCGAAGACGGCGGCGAAGAGCCCCTGCGTCTGAAAGCCATGGATGGGGATGACCTAAAGGTCATGTCCGCCTTGGTGCAGGATGCGGTATTTCCGGGATCGGAAATGCAATGGGACAAGGCGCAGCGCCGGTTTGGCCTGTTGCTAAACCGGTTCCGCTGGGAAGATGCCGAAAATGCCAAAACCCGTGGCCGCGCCGTGGAACGGGTGCAATCTGTACTGGCCTTTGAGGATGTGGCGCGTGTTCAGACTCAGGGTGTTTTGCGCGATGCAGATACGATTCTGTCGCTGCTGTCGGTTGAATTTGAACCCGCTGATGATGGCGCGGGTCGGGTGATCCTGACATTGGCCGGGGATGGCGCAATCGCGCTGGACGTCGAAACATTAGAAGCCGTGCTGCGCGATGTGACACGGCCCTATATTGCGCCGTCGCGCAATGTGCCTGAACATCGCGACTGATCCGACGGATTTTTGAATATTTAGACGAACTAACAGCGCAGAATAGCGCCCCAATCCGGGTTGCAGGAGATCGACATGCCAGTGTTTTTGAACAGCGCAGATGCGGGGTTTGAGGCGGATTTTGCTAAGTTGCTTAACGCCAAACGCGAAGACAGCCCGGATGTGGATGCCGTCGTGGCCGATATCATTGCGGATGTGCGAGCGCGCGGTGATGCCGCCGTGTTGGACCTGACAGCCAAGTTTGACCGACTGGATATGAAAGCGGCGGATATGCGGTTTTCTGCGGATGAAATCGCTGCGCAATGCGCCAAGGTTTCCGACGAGGATCGCGCCGCGCTGGAATTGGCCGCGACCCGTATTCGCGACTATCACGCCCGCCAAATGCCCCAAGATGAAAGCTGGACGGACACGGCCGGGGCGACGCTGGGCTGGCGCTGGTCTGCAGTGTCGGCGGCCGGTTTATATGTGCCGGGCGGTCTGGCCAGTTATCCGTCATCGGTGTTGATGAACGCGATCCCCGCCAAGGTGGCTGGGGTTGACCGGTTGGCCATTGTGGTGCCAACGCCGGACGGGGTCTGTAACCCGTTGGTTTTGCTGGCAGCACAGATTGCGGGCGTGGACGAGATTTACCGCATTGGCGGGGCACAGGCCGTGGCGGCATTGGCGTATGGCACCGATACGATTGCGCCGGTCGATAAAATCACCGGGCCGGGCAATGCGTTTGTCGCGGCGGCCAAACGACGGGTTTTTGGCAAGGTTGGCATTGATATGATCGCCGGGCCCAGCGAAATTTTGGTCATTGCGGATGGCACGGGTGATCCGGATTGGATCGCGCTGGATTTGATGAGCCAAGCCGAACATGATGCAAGCGCGCAGGCGCTATTGATCACAACGGACGCCACACATGGTCGTGCCGTCGCCGAGGCGGTTGAGGCACGGTTAAAAACGTTGGAACGTCGCGACATTGCGGGCGCCAGCTGGCGTGACTTTGGCGCGGTGATCACGGTTTCTGATCTGGATCAGGCGGCGGACTTGTCGAACCGGATCGCGCCCGAACATCTGGAACTCTGCGTGGATGAGGCCGAAAAGCTGGCCGATAAATGTATCCATGCCGGGGCGATTTTTATCGGCCATTGGACACCAGAAGCCATCGGGGATTACGTAGGTGGCCCCAACCACGTGCTTCCCACGGCGCGGTCTGCGCGGTTCAGTTCTGGCCTGTCGGTGATGGATTTCCTGAAACGGACGACGCTGTCGCAAATGACCCCCGAAGCGTTGCGCGCCATTGGTCCGGCGGCCGAACGGTTGGCCCAGTCAGAGAGCCTTGAGGCGCATGGGTTAAGCGTGCGCGCCCGGTTGGATGGGCTGAATTCCTAAAACCGCAATCGCCGGAGGCCATAGATCAGCATCCCCAGCGATCCAAATGCGGCAATCCAATAGGGCAGGCGCAGGGCTCCGTCGCGCCCCAATGTGGGTTCGAACCACGACACCAGAAATCCGGCAAACAGAATGCCCAATGGGATGCCGCCCCAGCCCAGAAACCGATAGATGGCATTGACCCGGCCCAAAATGGCATCCGGGATCAGGCGTTGGCGATAGGACACGGTCACGATGTTCCAGATCAACCCAGCAAAGGTTTCTGCAAACAGCGCAAACGCCACCACCCAAGGGCTATGGGTCAGCGCAATCAACATCAATGCAATCGGCCACGTGCACATGGCGGCGATCACCGCGTTTCGACTGCCCAGCCGGGTGATAATTGCCGGGCCGATCAATCCGCCCAGCACCCCACCCAGTGCCCCCGCGGTCAGCAACACACCATAGCCAACCGATGTCAGCCCAAGGATATCTTGGGCAAAGAGAACCAATATCGTCACGCTCATGACGGTCAGGAAATTGAGCAATCCCAGCATAATGCCAAGGCGCATCAATGTTTTATGGTCCCATAGCCACCTGATGCCATCGCGCATGTCGTCCCAGATCGGGGCGTGGGTGATCGCCGTGCGCAGGGGCAGGACCATCGACCACAACAGATAGGCCGACAGCGCCATGCACAGCGCCACAAAGCTGAACGGAACCGGCAGGGCAAAGGCAATCAGCACCCCCGCCAGTGGGGGGCCGACAAAGGATCCCATGACTTGTTCGACGCTCCAGATCTGGCCATTGGCCTGTTCCAGCTGGGATTTGTCGACAATCGAGGGCAGGGCGGTTTGGGCGGCATTGTCGCGGATGACTTCGGCCAGTCCCAGGCAAAACGCCAGACCCGCCAAGATCAGGATCGCGCCCATAGGCGACGCCAACGGCAACGCATCCAGCGACAGAATCAACCCGATGACGGCCCCGATCAGCACCAGCCGCAACAAATCCGCTTGTATCATCAGCCGCCGTCGATCTGCACGGTCGATGATCACCCCGGCAGGGATCGAAAACAGCAACCAAGGCAGGCGCGCGGCAAAAGGCACAATAGCAATCAAGGCCGCATCGCGGGTGATCAGGGAGGCCAGCCAAGGAAAAGCCAATAACGCAATTCCATCCCCCAAATTGGACATGGCAGAGGCGGACATCAGGAAACGGTAATTTCTATTTGCAAATAAAGTGGTCATTCGGCCATCTGATGGCGCTATCAATCGCGGGTCAAGGGGCCAAGTTGATTGTGCTGCCGCGCGGCCTGCGCTAATTCTGAGGTGAAATGTATAGGTAGCCTTATGTCCCGCATCACTCATATCGACCTGGATGATAGCAATCTGCCCGCGCCCACGCCCGAAATCGAGCAAGAGCGCAAAGTGGCGATGTTTGATTTGATGGAAGAAAATTCATTCACTTTGCCTGCGCGCGAAGGCCGCGATGTGCCGGCTGGCCCATACCGTCTGGGCCTGTCTATCCGCGAAAAACGGCTGGTGTTTGATGTGATCACCGAAGATGGCAAAGCCGCCGGTGAATTTCACCTGTCACTGGGGCCTTTTCGTCAGGTGGTGAAGGATTATTTCCAGATCTGCAAAAGTTATTTTGATGCAGTGAAAAACCTGCCCCCCAGCCAGATCGAAACCATCGATATGGCCCGGCGCGGCATTCACAACGAAGGTGCGCGCGTGTTGCAGGAACGCCTAGAAGGCAAAGCCGACGTGGATACCGACACGGCCCGCCGTTTGTTCACTTTGATTTGTGTGCTGCATTTTGGGGGCTGAAGGGGTGCGCAAAAGCCGGGACTTGCCCAGCTCGATCCTGTTTTGCTGCGATCACAATGCAGTGCGGTCCCCTATGGCCGAAGGCATCATGAAGAAACTGCACGGTTTGGATGTTTATGTGCAATCCGCCGGGGTCAAAAGCGATCTGGAAATTGATGGGTTTACCATTGCCGCCTGTCAGGAAATGGGAGTGGAATTGTCGCGGCATCGGTCGCGCAGTTTTGACCAAATGCAGGAATGGGGCGATGACCTGACGGGGTTTGATTTGATCATCGCGCTGTCCCCGGCCAGCCAACGCCATGTGTTGGAACTGACGCGGTTATTCCACCTAGAGGTCGAATATTGGCCGATCATGGACCCAACCGGGTTGGGCACGCGCCGGGACGAAAAGCTGGACGCCTATCGACAGACACGCGATCAAATCGTTGCCAAATTGACAGAACGCTTTGGCTCGTCCTGATCCTTTTTTGGCATAACCACTGGGGTTACATATGAAAATTGCAGCCATCGCCTATCAAATCGAACGCCTTGCGGATTGGGCGGCCCATTCGGCAAAGCTGGATAAACTGATCACAGACGCGGATGCGGATTTGATCGTGTTGCCGGAATATGCCGCCATCGAAGCCGCGTTGATTGACGGACCTGTTGGGGGCAGTGCGCAGGATTGGCGCGACCGGGCGGCGGATGTGGCCCATGACTGGGTCAATCAATTTCGCGCCGCTGCGCAACGCCATAACGTGCATATCGTGGCCGGGTCCGGGCCGGTGAAAACGCGCCGGGGGGTGGTGAACCGGTCTTGGTTGATCGCGCCATCGGGCAATGTGCTGCATCAGGATAAAATGATCCTGACCCCGTTTGAACGCGACGATATGGGCATGATTGCGGGGGATAATCTGCGGGTGTTTCACACGGCGCTGGGCGTGATGGGCATCCTGATCTGTTATGACAGTGAATTTCCGCTGCTGGCACGGGCGCTGACCGCCGCCGGAGCCGAGGTGCTGCTGGTGCCCGCGGCCACGGATTTTGCCGCCGGTCAAACCCGCGTGCGCCAATCCTGTCGCGCTCGGGCGATTGAAAACCAATGTCTGGTGGTCCATGCGCCGCTGGTCGGAAACGTCGCCGATTGTGACGTCGTCGCCCAAAGCAATGGCCGCGCAGCACTGTTTTGCCCGCCCGACACAGGTCTGCCTGAGGATGGAATCATCGCACAGGGACCGGCGCAAGCACAGGGGGCCGTTGTGGCGGATGTGGACCCAAATGCCATCGCCGCCGCGCGCTACAATGGCCAAGTTGGCAATTTTACCAACTGGCAAGAGCAGGATTCACGGCTATATCCGGTCACTTTGCAACAAATGGACCCGATTAACCCTTGAAAAATGCCCGTTTCAGGCGCATTTAGTCCCCCGTCTGCCATGTTGGGCAGAGGATTGAGATAGGAGATCACATGGCCAAGGAAGATACGCTCGAATTTCCCGGTGTCGTGAAAGAACTATTGCCTAATGCGACGTTTCGGGTCGAGCTGGAAAACGGCCATGAGATCATCGCACATACGGCAGGCAAGATGCGCAAAAACCGCATCCGGGTTCTGGCTGGCGACAAAGTACAGGTCGAAATGACCCCATATGATCTGACCAAGGGTCGGATCAACTACCGCTTTAAATAAGCAATGTCCGCCTATGCGCCCGAGGATGGGTTGAAACTGGTCCTCGGCTCGGGTTCGCCCCGGCGGTTGGAACTGCTGGCGCAAATCGGTATTGCACCTGATGCGGTGCGGCCCCCTGACATTGATGAAACGCCCCATGCGGGCGAACATCCGCGCGACTATGTGAAACGCATGGCGCTGCAAAAGGCGCAGGCGTCTATCGCTGCGCCGGGTGAAATTGTTCTATGTGCGGACACCACCGTGGCGTTGGGGCGGCGTATTCTGGGCAAACCTGCGGATGCGGGCGAAGCGGCCGAATTTCTGTATGCGCTGTCGGGGCGTCGTCACAAAGTGATCACCGCCATTTCCGTGCGCCGCGGCGATGACATCCGGGTGCGCGATGTGCAAACGGACGTGAAGCTGAAACAACTGACCAATGCTGAAGTGAACGCCTATCTGGCGACCGGGGATTGGCAGGGCAAGGCGGGTGGCTATGCCATCCAAGGCCCGGCCGGTGCGTTTGTGCCCTGGATCCAGGGCAGCTTTACTGGTGTGGTCGGACTACCCGTGGCCGAAACCGCCAACCTGTTGGTAACAATGGGATATCCCCTATATAGGAGCGCGCCATGAAAGGCCGTATGATCGTTCTGGACCATCTGGGTGACGTCGAAGTGGCGGCCATGTTGGTGGATGGCAAGCTGGACGATCTGCTGATCGACATGCCTGACGCCCCGCGTCCCGGCGCGATCTATCGCGGTGTGTGTGACCGCCCCCTAAAGGGGCAGGGTGGTATGATCCTGCGCCTGCCCGACGGGCCGGGTTTTTTACGCCAAGGCAAAGGGTTAGCCCCCGGCGACACGATGCTGGTGCAGATCACCGGCCATGCCGAAGACGGCAAAGCGCTGCCGGTTACGCCCAAGGTTTTGTTCAAATCCCGTTATGCGATCGTCACCCCGGATGCGCCGGGCTGGAATGTCAGCCGGTCGATCAAAGATGACGATGAACGCGAACGGCTGATGGCGATTGCCCATGAAACCATGGACGAAGATATGGGGCTGATCCTGCGGTCGTCCTGTTTTGGCGCATCTGACGATGCGATTGCCGATGATATCGCGGCAATGGCGGATCTGGCCCGCGCCGTAATGGCGGATCGCGAAGGCAAGGACGCCGAAACCCTGACCGATGGCGACGGGCCACATGCGATGGCATGGCGCGAATGGGACGACAAAGCGGTGATCGAAACCGAACCGGGCGGGTTTGAACATCACGGCGTGTTGGACCAGATCGAGATGCTGAAATCCGCGCGAGAAAATCTAGGCGGTGGCGCGTTTATGTATGTCGAACCGACCCGCGCCTTGGTGGCGGTGGATGTGAATACCGGTGGGGACATGTCCCCGGCCGCAACGCTAAAGGCCAATCTGGCAACCGCGGCGGCGTTGCCCCGCGCGGTGCGGCTTCGGGGTCTGGGGGGGCAAATTACAGTGGATTTCGCCCCTATGTCCAAAGCGCATCGCCGCCAAGTCGAAGGTGCGCTGCGTGCAGCGTTCCGCGCCGATCCCATTGAAACATCGCTGGTGGGCTGGACGACGCTGGGCCATTTTGAGCTGCAGCGCAAACGCGAACGCCTGCCGCTGTCTGAAACATTGCCCAAAGGTGTGTGATGGCCTGTCCGATTTGTGAAAAAGACGCGGATGAAAAATACCGCCCGTTTTGCTCAAAACGCTGCGCGGATATTGATTTGGGAAAATGGCTGACCGGGTCTTATGCGGTGCCGTCCCAACGCGAAGATGACGGCGAAGATTTGTTACGCGAGTTGGATGAAAGCACGCAAAAACCGCATTAAGGCTGTGGGTTTTGCAATGGGCAGACCTGTGTCAGCATGTCCGCCAGCAAGGCCCTGAGTTGGGACAATTCCGCGATCTTTGTATCAACCTCGGTTAGTTTTCCCTGCAACAGATCAGCGGTTTCATCTGTGCTAAGTCCCTGATCGGACAGTGCTTTGGCGATCCCGTCCATTTCGCGCAGCTTAAACCCCAGCTTTTGTCCGGTTTTGATCAAGGTAACCAAACCGACCATTGCAGGGTCAAAATCCCGATAGCCATTGTCGCGCCGCACAGATCGGATCAGCCCGCGTTTTTCATAAAGCCGGATCGTATCTGTACTGACATTTGCCCGCTGGGACAATTCACCGATGCGCATCAAAGAATTCCTTGACCTTAGACTATAGTCCTAGGTTTATGCGCGTTCCTGACCGATACGGAAAGGAAAATCTATGTTTTCGGAAACAACAAATAACAAAATTTTTAGAATTTCTGCCTGGTACGATCTGATTGTGACCTGGCCATTTGCATTGCCGGTAACGTTGGCGCTGTTTTGGACGTCTGGCTTGGCCCCTTTGAACGGCGCGCTTGGATTTGCGCAATTACCCAGCCTAGAGCCACACACGGTGTTGTTTGGCAATTTCTTTGGCAGTGTTGTGGTGATTTGGGCTGTGGTGCGGTTGTGGTCAAATGACACGCGATTGGGGGTTTTTGACGGAATTGGGCGGGTGATGTTTTCGATTGCCATGATCAATGCATTGATGTCTGGGATTACGCCGTTGATCTGGTTGTTTTTGGTGCCCGAAGCCCTGTTTGGCGTGGCGCAATTGCTGGCCTTGGTGCCGGGTTCTGATCGGGTGCGGGCGTAAACACAGACCTGTCCGCAGGATGCGTTTGTCGGCTGGTTTCCAGCTTAGTGAAAGTCCCGGCTGGGAAACAGGCGTTTGGCCTGATCGCGCGGATGCATGGCGCGGGCGGGTTGGGCGCGGGCCGGTTTGGGGCGCGGGGCGTCATCAGCGGGCGGATTGGTGATGCCCACCGCCCCATCCATCGGATGGCCCAGATCGGACAGGCGCGGCGACATGTCGTCGATATGCTGGGCGATCAGATGCACAACGATGCCCTCGCGTTGCAAATATCCGGTCACTTTCAGCAGGCGCCCGCCCATGACAATGCGCCGGAATTGTTCGTAAACTTTGGGCCAAACCACCACATTGCTGACGCCGGTTTCATCCTCAAGCGTGATGAAAATCACGCCCGATGCGGTGCCGGGCCGCTGGCGCGTGATCACCAGACCACAGACCGAATGGCGGCCCAACGGGGCATTGGCCAGCGCGGAATGGGGGGTCAGCCCGGGCAGGTTGGGGCGCAGCAATTCCATTGGATGGGCCTTTAGGCTCAGGCGCATGGCGACGTAATCTTCGACCACCTCTTCGCCCAGATGCATCGGGGATAGGGCCACGTCAGGTTCGCGGATGCCTTCGCCGTCCAGCGGGTCGTTGAACAGGGGCAAGGGGGCCTGACCGCGGATGGCTTTGACCTCCCACAAGGCGGCGCGCCGACCCAACCCCATGTCGCAAAACGCGTCCGCCTCGGCCAGACGTTCCAGTGCGGCGGGCGTCAGACCCGCGCGCAGCCACAACGCTTCGGGATCGGGATAGCCATTGCCCCGCGCGGCGGTGATCCAACCGGCATCTTCTTCTTTGAAACCTTTGATCTGACGAAAACCCAGCCGCAGCGCCAGCCCCCCATCACCGCGCCGTTCCAAACTGTTATCCCAATCGCTGTGATTGACGCAGATCGGACGGATTTCGATCCCATGTTCGCGCGCATCCCGCACGATCTGGGCCGGGGCATAAAACCCCATCGGTTGGGAATTGAGCAAAGCGCAGGCAAAAATCGCCGGATGGTGACATTTGATCCAAGCAGACACATAGGCCAGCATTGCAAAGGCGGCGGCGTGGCTTTCGGGAAAGCCATATTCGCCAAACCCTTCGATTTGGCCGAAACATTGTTCCGCAAAACCGGGGTCATAGCCCCGCGACAGCATTCCGTTGATGAAGCGATCCTTAAAGGTGCTGATCGTTCCCATACGGCGAAACGTCGCCAAGGAGCGGCGCAAACGGTCGGCTTCTTCTGGGGTGAACCCGGCGGCGACCACGGCGATCTGCATCGCCTGTTCCTGAAACAGCGGCACGCCCAGCGTTTTGCCCAGCACCTGTTCCAGTGCTTTGGACGGATAGCGCACCGGTTCTTTGCCTTGGCGGCGGTTGATATAGGGATGCACCATGCCGCCCTGAATGGGGCCGGGGCGCACGATGGCCACTTCGATCACCAGATCATAGAATTCACGCGGCAACATACGTGGCAGAAAATTCATCTGCGCGCGGCTTTCGACCTGAAACACCCCCACCGCATCCGCCACACAGAGCATGTCATAGGTGGGCATATCGGCCTGCGGCACCGTGGCGATCGACATGTCCTGACCGTGAAATTCCTTCAATAAATCAAAGCTTTTGCGGATGCAGGTCAGCATCCCAAGGCTAAGGACATCAACCTTTAAGATCCCCAGCGCGTCAATGTCATCTTTGTCCCATTCGATGACGGTGCGATCCTCCATTGCGGCATTTTCAATCGGGCAGAGTTCATCCAGCCGTCCCTTGGTGACGATAAATCCGCCCACATGTTGGGACAGATGGCGTGGAAATCCGATGATTTCCCCGATCAGGCGAATGGTCTGGGACAGGCGGCGATCGTCGGGGTCTAACCCCAATTCGCGGATGCGATCCGGGTCCGCGCCGCCATTGGACATGCCCCAGATTTGCCCCGACAGCCCGCTGGTCACATCTTGGGACAGGCCCATGACTTTGCCGACCTCGCGAATGGCGGCGCGGCTGCGAAAATGGATCACCGTCGCACAAAGCCCGGCGCGATGACGACCGTATTTTTCATAGATGTGCTGGATCACCTCTTCGCGGCGTTCATGTTCAAAATCCACATCAATATCAGGCGGTTCGCCCCGATGTTCGGACACAAACCGTTCAAAGACCATGGTGATGGTTTCGGGGCTGACATCGGTGATACCCAACAGAAAACACAGGATCGAATTGGCGGCCGACCCGCGCCCCTGACACAGGATGTCGCGGCTGCGGGCGAATTGCACAATGTCATGCACGGTCAGGAAATAGGCGGCAAAGCCCAGTTTTTGGACCAGGTTCAATTCCTTGCGGATGATATCCATGTTTTTCTGACTAGCGCCATAGGGATAGCGGGTTTTCACGCCCTCATAGACCAACCGTTCCAGACGGGCCTGCGGGGTTTCGCCATCGGCGATTTCGTCCGGGTATTCATAGCTCAGCTCACTGAGGCAGAAACTGCACCGATCGGCGATTTCAACCGTGCGACGCAGGGCGGCGGGATAGAGGGCAAACATCCGCGCCATGTCGGGCGCAGCTTTGAGGCGGCGTTCGGCATTGGGCTGGGCGCGGGTGCCGATCTGATCAATCCTAAGCCCGTGGCGCATGCAGGTCAGCACATCCGCCAATTGCCGCCGATTGGCGCGGTGCATCAACACATCGCCAACGGCCACCATCGGGGCATTGCTGCGATGGGCCAACTGCGCACAAGTCGCCAGATAGGCCTGATCCGCCCCATTATAGCGCGGCGCGGCCCCCAGAAACACATGGCCCGGATAGGCGCGCACGACCTGTTTTAGCTGGGTTTCCATCTGATGGGCTGTGGTGGATTGGGCCGGATCGGATTGCGGCAGCGCAATCAGGATCATACCGGCGCAATGATCCCGCAGATCAGCCATATCCAGATGGCATTCGCCTTTGGTGGCGCGGCGTTTTCCAAGCGTCAGCAGGCGCGACAGGCGGGCATAGGCCACACGATCCCGGGGCAGGGCCAGCCAATGCAGGGGGCTGTCGCGCAGGATCAAGCGGGTGCCGACAATCAGCCGGGGCAGGCGGGCGGCATCGGTGGTCATCTGCGGCGTGGTGGCGGCGGCCTCATCGGATTGACGGCGCAATTCCTTGAGCGCGGAATAGGCGCGCACCACCCCGGCCAGCGAATTGTGATCGGTGATCGCTAGCGCAGGCAGGCCCAGCTCTGTGGCGCGGATCATCAATTCTTCGGGGTGGGAGGCCCCGGTCAGAAAGGTGAAATTGCTGGTGACGCAAAGTTCGACATATGGCAGGGGCGCTGTGGATGAACCGGCCGCAGGGGGGGCAGGGCGCGTCATGCAAATTCCCCCTGCACAAACCAGCCGGGCGATTGGGGCGTGTGATACATCCACAATCGGCGGCCTTGCTGGGTCTCGACCTTCCAGTAATCACGCACGCCACTGCGCCAGGCATCATCCGCCATCCACCATTCGGGCGCCAGCCGTTCGGGGCCCGTGGCCCGCGCCGTTTGCAGGGCCATGCGTCGCCAGCGAAACCGCCCCGGCGGGGTGCGGCCCGTTGCGGCCACATGTTCGGGTGCAAACAATCGCAGCGGGCGATGCCGCATGACAGGCCAGCTGGGGGCGGGGCTGGAATAGGCGGCTTGGGCGATGATGTGGCTGCGTTCGGGGATATGGCTGTCGGCGGGCAGAAAGCGCTGCACATTGTCCAGCCCAATCCGGTTGCCGACCTTGGTGATCAGATCCTCAAGCCCGGTCGTGTCGCCCATATCCGGCCCGGCCTGCGCATAGGCAACATGGCTGACCTGTTGCACTGGCAGAGCTTCGACCTGCACGGCCTCTAGCCGGATCTGATCAATGCCAAACCCCGCATCAATCCCGTCCACACCGCGTTGAAACAGCGGCAAAATCCGGTGTGGATCGCGCAAAGGGCGGGCCAGCCGCAATTCGACCTGCTGGCTGGCCTGATCGACCCGGCGCAAATCCAGCCGCAACACCCGCGCGCCTTGTTCGTGATCCTTTAGTTTGTCGCAGAGCCGATCCAGCAGACGCGCTGTGCCTGCCATCACATCACCGGCCAAACCAATTGGGTCCGGCAGGGTCATACGCGCGGAAAATCGTGGCGGATCGGGCAGGGGCGACAGGTGTTCGGGCTGATCCCCTAGCGCCTGTGCCAACCGCATCAACACATGTGGCCCAAACCGGCGGGTGATTGTGGCGCGCGGCAGGTCCGCCAGATCGGAAATGGTGCGAATGCCCAGCCGCAACAGGGCTGTGTTGGCTTTGTCCTCAAGCCGCAGCGCCGTGACAGGCAGCCCGCCCAGCCGATCCATTGGCCGGCCCGCTGCGGCCACATTGGCGCGCGCGCTGTTGCCATACCGCGCCAGCGCCCAAGCCGCGCCGCGCGTGTCGCCCAGCCCCATCTGCACCTGCAATCCGGCCCGCGCCAATCGGGCGTTCATGTCGTCCAGCATCGGGGTTTCGCCGCCAAACAAATGTGGGGTGCCGCTGATATCCATCACCAGCCCGTCGCGCCCCTCAAGCCCCACCCACGGGCAATAGCGTCCGGCCCACCGGGCCAGCATGCGCTGAAACCGACCGTCGGCTTTGGTATTGGCGGGCTGGCTGGTTAAATCCGGGCAAAATGCCCGCGCATCAGAATAGCCCATGCCCCGTTCCAGCCCGGCCTGTTGGGCGGCGGCGTTCAGGCAATAAATCCGGTCCGCATTGCGTTCATGCAGCGTTAAAACAAACGGTCCATCCATCGGGCGCGCCCGCAGAACCCGGTCACTGGCCAGACGGGGAAACCACATGGAGACGACGCGTTTCTGCATCCCAAGATAAATCCCAGCTCGTTAATGTTCCTGATTTGTTCTTTTTAAGGGACCAGCGAAACAGAGTCGAGTCCTGAGGTCCTAAAACCGGGTCACACTGCCAGCGGGTTTCGGCGGCATTGCTGCCCATACCGTCCTGGATCACAAACAAACCGGTGGATCGCCCGGCTTCGGCGGCCAGTTGCAACCGGCGGCCCTGGGTCAGGCCCAGCGGCTGGCTCAGTTCGGCCACGGTCAGCTTAACCGCCCCGGATCGCAGGGATTCTTCGGCGACGGCCAACATGTCGGGCTGGTCTTTGCATTGGCTGATCAACAATTGGTGGGGGGCAAAAAACGGCGCAAACCCTTCGGGGTTCAGGTTTTCTGGGCGCCAAGCTTCGCGGATCCACATCACCGGTCCGTTTAATCGCCCGGCCAGAATTGCGGCAAAGGTGATGGCGCCCGCGCCGAACACTTCGTGGGCGCGGTTGGGTTTGGGTGGAAAATGATCAGAGAATCCCAGTGACATGGAAAAAATATGCAGAACGTTTCGCGAACATTCAAGATGTTCAAAAGGACGGCAAACCGCGCTGGTCGGGCCTAGGTCGCAATATGCGCCTTGGCGGCGCGCGCGATAACGCGTTCTTCGTCGGTGGGAATGACAAAAACACGGGTGGGGCCGTCGCTGATTTCGCATTCATGCCATGCATTGGCATTAAGGTTCAATTTGATCCCCAGATAACCAAGGTTTTGCGTGGCCCGCGCCCGGATATGGGCCGAATTTTCGCCAATCCCGCCGCAAAATACCAGCGCATCAATCCCGCCCAGAACCGCGCTCATGGCGCCGATTTCACGCGCAACGCGAAAGGTGTAGTAATCCAGCGCCTGCGCGGCCTCGGGCGCGTCAGAGGCTTGCAGCGTGCGCATGTCGCCGCTGATGCCTGACAGGCCTAACATGCCGCTTTCTTTGTATAAAATATTGGTGATTTCCGTCGCGGATAGCTGTTTTTGATCCATCAGATACAGCAACACACCCGGGTCAATCTGACCACAGCGCGTGCCCATGGGCAGGCCATCCAGCGCGGAAAACCCCATGGTCGAACCGACCGATTGTCCCTGACGGATTGCGCACATGGATGCGCCGTTGCCCAAATGGGCGATAACCACCTTTTTGTCATGCAATTCCGGGTAATCCCGTTCCAGAACACTGGTGATATAATCATAACTCAGCCCATGAAACCCGTAGCGGCGCACGCCTTCGTCGTAGAACCGGCGCGGCAGGGCAAAGGTGTCATTGACCCAAGGATGGTCACGGTGAAACGCCGTGTCAAAACAGCCAATTTGGATCGCACCCGGAAAGGACGCGATCGCCGCCTGCACGCAATTCAGGTTATGGGGCTGATGCAGCGGGGCAAAGGGAATATAGGTTTCCAGTTCGGCGATCACATCGGGCGTCAGGATTTGCGGCGCGCTGAAATTCACGCCGCCATGCACAATCCGGTGGCCCACCGCATGGATCACCCGCCCGGCCAGCCGTTTGCGCAGCACTTTCAGCACCGCTGCCATCGCCCGGTGATGATCGATTGCGCCCAGGTTTTTGATCTTGCGATTGTCACCATGATCGACGATCAGGCGTGCCTTTTTGCCAATGTTTTCAATCTGTCCGTCCATCACAACAGTCAGGTCGTTTTCCACATCATAGGCCGCAAATTTCAGCGACGACGATCCGGCATTGATGGTCAGAACGGTTTTCATGATTGCGCCGCCGCATAAAGCGCGGCCACGGCGCAAGAGGCCAATCGCGCCTTGTCGTCATCGGCGCGGCTGGTCAGGATCACCGGCACCTGCGCGCCGATCACGATCCCGCCTGCTTCGGCATGGGCGATAAACGTCAGCTGTTTGGCGATCATATTGCCGCTTTCCAGATTGGGCGCGACCAAGATTTCTGCGCGTCCCGCCACCAGCGATTTGATACCTTTGGTCATGGCGGCCTCTAGGTCAACCGCGTTGTCCATGGCCAGTGGCCCATCCACCAACCCGCCGGTGATTTGCCCGCGATCGGCCATTTTCGACAGGGCTGCGGCATCCAATGTGGACGGGATGTTGGGGTTGACGGTTTCCACGGCGGACAGGATGCCCACTTTGGGCTGTTCCACCCCCAATGATATGGCCAGATCGATGGCATTTTGGGTGATGTCGACCTTGGTTTTCAGATCAGGGGCGATGTTGATGGCCGCATCGGTGATGAACAACAAATGCGACAGGCCCGGCACATCCATCACAAAAACATGGGACAGGCGACGCCCGGTGCGCAGGCCGGTTTCTTTGTTGATCACGGCGCGCAACAGATCGTCGGTGTGCAAATGCCCCTTCATGACGGCGCGCGCGCGGCCTTCGTGGACCAGAGCCACCGCACGGGTCGCGGCCCGCGCATGATCGGGTTCGTGGATCAGCTCAAACGCGGAGATATCAGTGTTTAATTCATCCGCAGCGGCCTGAATTTTGGCGCGATCCCCGATCAGGATTGGGGTGATCAATGTGTGATCCGACCCCAGCAATGCACCCGCCAAGGCATCTGCCTTTTCGGGGGCAACGACAGCGGTGGGCAGGGGCGGCAAATGTTCGGCGCGTTCCAGCAGGCGATCAAAATGCACATGACGTTGCACCGTCAGGCCGGGCACGTCATCTGCTTCAAAACTTTGAGAAGTTTTGGGCGCGACCACCACGGCGTCGCCTTGGGCAATCACAGTGCCATCGTCGCGTTCAACCCAAGTGTCGAAATGCACATCGCCATTGTCGGATTTTGCGGTCACGCGGACCTTGGCGATCAATGTGTCGCCGGCATGGGCGCGGCCAAGAAACCGCAGGTTCTGGGATTTATACAGCGTGCCGGGACCGGGCAGAGTATTGCCCAGAACGGATGAAATCAGGGTGCCGATCCATGCAGAGGGGGCGATTGCCTCAGGCTTGCCATCCCCATCGCCATCCTCATTGGGCAAATGCAGCGGGTTCAGATTGCCGGATGCATGCGCAAAGACAAACAGATCATCCGCCACGCAAAGCCGGGTATTTTCGGCGCTCATGCCAATTTCGAGGGCATCAAAAGGGGTGTTTTTAAAAATGGGCTGCATGGGGAAGCTCCTTTTGGCGGGAAACGCGGGGCAGCTTTGCAATATAAAGTGGATTTATCGAATTTGTGACGGGGAGAAAACGAGTATTTGCGCCAGCAAAAAGCAACCTAGCGTGACGTGGGCGCGTTGGTGACGAAATAGGCGGTTTCGAACCAATGTTCCTGAAGGTTGGGCGTGTCGCCGATGCGGTCAATCACCGCAAACAAACCGGGATCAGACAGGGGGGTCAGAACCCCATGCCAGATATTGCGGTGCAGATTGATGCCTTGGCTGGGCGCGGTGCAAAAGGCGCGCGGCGTGCCGGGCTGGCCGTTTTGATCCGGGGCGACAATGACCAGAAACGGGTTCTGGTGCAGGGGCAAGAATGCCTGTGATCCGTCGGGATGCCGTTCCATCATGTCAAGCCGATACGGCAGATCGCGTGGCTGGGCGTTAAAGATGGAAATACCGGCCCGCGCATCGCCCATATCCAACGCGGCGCGGTCATGATGACGTCCGCACAGCCCTTGGTTGATGAGTAGATCCGGATCGCCAGAGGCATCCAGAACATCCCCAAACGGGGCAAAAGCAGCAGCGGAAAGGGGTTCTATCTGGATCATGTCAGGCTGAGCTTGGGGTGGCGGTTCACGTCTTTGTAGAGAAGATAGCGAAACGGTTCGTCCCCGGTTGCGATACAGGCCTGCGGGCAAAACGCACGCAGCCACATGAAATCGCCGGGGCCAACATCAACCCAATCGGTGTTCAACAGATAACGGGCAGTGCCCTGCAGCACATAAAGCCCGTGTTCCATCACATGGGTTTCAGCAAAGGGAATACGCCCGCCGGGCTGAAAGGTGACGATATTGGCGTGAAAATCATAGCGCAGATCGCTTGGATCCAGAAACCGCTGGGTGCCCCATTTTCCATTTGTGTCAGGCATCATGGTGATGGGCACATCATTGTCATGCAGAACCACCGGGTCAGGGGCGTCCAAACCGGGGGCGGCTTGGTATTGTTTGCGCAGCCAATGCAGGCCACATGGCGTTTGGCCGGTATTTTGGATCGACCATGTGATCCCGGCTGGCAAATAGGCGAAACTGCCCGGTTTCAGGCTGTGTTTTTGCCCGTCGATATTCAGTTGGGCATGACCTTTGGCAACAAACAGCACGGCTTGGGCTGTGGCGTCAGGTTCGGGCGTGTCGCTGCCACCGCCGGGGGATAATTCGATCGCATATTGCGCAAATGTTTCGGCGAAACCTGTCATGGGACGCGCCAATATCCAGGCGCGCGTATCCTGCCAGCCCGGCAACAAAGACGTCACAATATCGCGCATGGTCAGGGCGGGGATCACCGCATAGGCATCGGTGAAAATGGCGCTGCCTTCGGGGTTTACGTCCTGCGCAGGCAGGCCACCAAGTGGGAAAGCATAGGTCATAACAAATCCATCAATCGAAGGCGGGCAATGCGTTCAACCTGTTTACAGGCATGGGAAAACTCCGTTTCAGTGTCGTTGTTCACGCGCAGTTCAAAAGCGGACAGAATACTGGATTTTCGGTGATCACGAACGGCGATGATAAATGGAAATCCGTGTTTTTCGACATAAGCTTGATTGAGCTGCGTGAATTTTTCGCGCTCATCATCGGTCAACAGATCCAATCCTGCACTGGCCTGTTCTGAGGTGCTTTCATCGGTGAGACGTTTGGCGGTGGCCAGTTTGCCAGCCAGATCGGGATGGGCGGTCAGAACACCCAACCGTTCCTCATAAGAGGCGGCGCGGAACACACGGCAAAGGGCGTTATGCAGGCCAATAGCACTGTTATGGGCTGGGCCCAGTTCCAGATCAAAAGCACGATCCGCAACCCAAGGGGAATGTTCAAAAACGCCCCCAAACGCTTTGATAAAGGCCGTGCGATCCATGTCAATCGGGGCGATAGCACTGGGTCGGGTGCTGCGCGGGCTGGGATGATGGCGGGCCCAGTGCGCGGCAATGTCAGCGCGGGTTGCGAGCCACGCCCCGCCGCGATGTTTTATGTGATCCAAAAACTGTATCAGACCGGCAATTTTACCGGGCCGCCCAATCAAACGGCAATGCAGGCCAATCGACATCATTTTGGGCGCGCCGGCCTGACCTTCGGCCAAAAGAACGTCATAGGCGTCACACAGATAGTCGCCAAATTGGCGCCCAGTCACATAGCCGGGGGCGGTTGCAAAACGCATATCATTGGCTTCGAGCGTGTAGGGGATGATCAATTGGTCGCGATCCGGAAAGGACATCCAATGGGGCAGATCATCATCGTAAGTGTCTGATATATAGTCAAATTGTCCCGTTTCGGCGGCCAGTCGCACGGTGTTTTCCGAGCAACGCCCAGTATACCAGCCCCGTGGCGGCGTGCCGACCACTTCGGTGTGAAGCTTAATCGCGGCGGCGATGGCGGCGCGTTCTTCGTCCTCGGGCATGTCTTTGTGTTCGACCCATTTCAGGCCATGTGACGCGATTTCCCATTTTGCAGAGACCATGGCTTCGACCTGTTCTGGGCTGCGTGCCAATGCAGTGGCCACCCCATAAACAGTGATCGGGATATTGCGGCGTTTGAACAGATTATGCAGCCGCCAGAACCCGGCCCGCGCCCCATAATCATAGATCGATTCCATGTTCCAATGCCGCTGGTCCGGCCATTGAGCCGCGCCGGGAATATCAGACAAAAACGCCTCAGAGGCGGCGTCGCCATGCAACACACAATTTTCGCCACCCTCTTCGTAATTCAGGACAAACTGAACCGCGATTTTGGCCTGTTTTGGCCACGCCACTTTGGGGGGGGTGGCGCCATAACCGGTCATATTGCGTGGGTAACGCTGGGGCATCTTTGGCTCCTGGTTGATCTATTTGACTATGCAGTCAAATTTCAGTCTTGCAAGCGCAACCGATGCGCCCGAACATGGGCTGACCATTCTGGCCAACCGCCTTAATGACATAACGCATCTCGCGGACCACGCAAGAGATGCAACCTAGATGCAAACACGGAGGCCCACATGTCGAACGGATATCTGACCACTCATGTGCTGGACACAGCGCGGGGTATGCCTGCCCAAGCGCTGCGGATTGAACTTTATCGTTTGACGGGCGGACGTGAAAAACGGGCCGATGTGATGACCAATGCAGATGGGCGCACGGGCGCACCGATCATTGACATCGCAGATTTTGAACTGGGCGATTACGAGCTGGTTTTTCACGTTGGGGATTATCTGCGTGGCACGGGCCAGCCCCATGGGTTTTTGGATGAAATTCCGATCAAATTCACCATGGATCAGCACGATCATTACCATGTGCCGCTGTTGCTATCGCCGTTTGGCTATTCAACCTATCGGGGGTCATGATGTACGATTTTGCATTGTTGATGCATTGGCTGGAATTCGCCGTGCGCTGGCTGCATGTCATCACCGCGATCGCGTGGATTGGGTCGTCGTTCTATTTCATCGCGCTGGATCTGGGCCTGCACCGGGATCGCAATCTGGCCTCTGGTGCGGATGGCGAAGAATGGCAGGTTCATGGGGGCGGGTTTTACCACATCCAAAAATATCTGGTGGCCCCTGATCAAATGCCCGGCGGGCTGATCTGGCATAAATGGCAGAGCTATTGGACATGGATCAGCGGCTTTATCATGCTGACGCTGGTCTATTATCTGGGCGGCGAGTTGTTTTTGATCGACCCTGACGTGCTGGATATCGCGGTTTGGCAGGGGGTGTTGATATCGCTTGGATCACTGGGATTTGGCTGGCTGGCCTATAATTTCCTGTGTGACCGGTTTGTGAATGTCAATCAAACCACGCTGATGGTGGCATTGTTTGGGCTGCTGGTGGGCATGGCACTGTTTTATACCAACGTGTTTTCAGGCCGCGCCGCCCTGCTGCATCTGGGCGCGTTTACCGCCACAATCATGAGCGCAAATGTGTTTATGGTCATCATTCCCAACCAGAAAATTGTGGTTGCGGATCTGATGGCGGGCCGCACGCCGGATGCCAAATACGGTAAAATTGCCAAACAGAGATCGACCCATAACAACTATCTGACTTTGCCGGTGTTGTTTATGATGTTGTCCAATCATTACCCGCTGTCATTTGCCAGTGATTACAATTGGTTGATTGCCGCTCTGGTGTTTCTGATGGGGGTAACGATCCGCCATTATTTCAATTCCATCCATGCCCGCAAAGGCAATCCGCATTGGACATGGGGGGTGACGATCATTCTGTTTGTGGTGGTGGCGTGGCTGTCTTCGCCACGCGCCTATGTCTATTCCGAGGAAGAGGCCGCATTGACCGGAATGGCGGCGCATTATGCGGCGGCTGATGGGTTTGAAGAGGTTGCAAACATCGTTTTGGGGCGTTGTTCGATGTGTCATGCAGCCGAACCAGCCTGGGGCAACATCCTGTGGCCCCCCAAAGGCGTGATGCTGGAAAATCGGGCGCAAATTGCGGGCATGGCGCGGGAAATTTACCTGCATGCGGGTGCGTCTGACGCAATGCCCCCAGCCAATGTCAGTTGGATGGAGCCCGAAGAGCGCGCCGCAATAGTACGCTGGTTTCGGGATGCCCAAAGCTAAACGGCGCGCCCGAAGCACGCCGTTTTGTTTGAATATGTGACCCCGAAAAACCCGATCAGAGCGGTTGCCAATGCACCCCTGCGGCAGGGATGGTGACGCCGTTCCACGTGACGGGTTCGGGGCCGTAATTGAACAGGAACCGATGGGTATCCGTGTCGCGCAGGCGCAAATCGCGGGGCAAATCATGGGTTTGCACACCAATTTCTGCGCACAATTCGGCAAAAATTCGATCCAATGTGTCATCTGACGGCCATCCCGCCAGATAGCGCATTTTTTGCGTGCCTTGGATCACGGCCTGCCCGGATTGCGTGGTTTCCAGCACCTGCGCGTCGCCTTCTAGCTGTTCGCACCAGTGCAGCACCGCGCCGCCACCGGTCAGTGGGATGGATGCGTTGGGTGGCAGGCTCTCGGTGAGGGTCACGGTCACGTCCAGCCCAGACAGGTTGGGCCCCATCGGGGTTGGGATCGCCATGTCGGCAGATTTTGTATCCGTGCGCGGGCCAAGCAGGGCCAAACCGTCAAAGGTTTCAAACGCATGGCGCAATCCGTCCGACAACGACATCACGCCGGGGGCCAGAACCAGTTTGTAGGCGGATAGATCAGCGGCGTCCGGTGGCAGAATGTCCACGTTCAGACCCAACCGACGCAACGCGCGATAAAAGGCAAAGCCAAGGCGGAACATGTCAAAATCAGCGCCCTGAGGCTGAGCCTGCCAGGCCCATGCGCTTTCATAATCAAACACCAATGCCACATCGGCACGGGCGGTTCCGACATCCGGCAGCGTTGCGAATTCGTCCGCAACCTGGCGGGCTTCGGCCAAGGCGGGGGCGTCTGCACTGTCGGGGCGCAGCAGGCCGGCATGGTTTTGTTCCTGCGCAAACGGCGCCTGACGCCAGCGGAAATAACACACGGTTTCTGCCCCATGGGCGAACGCTTCCCATGCCCACAGGCGGGCCATGCCGGGCAGGGGGGCGGCATTGTAAGGCGCCCAATTGACCGGTCCGGGTTGCTGTTCCATCACCCACATACGCCCGCGGCCAACGGCGCGGTAAATGTCGTGATGAAACGCTTGGTTGTCCGGATCGCCCTGACGCAGATAGCGCAGTTTGTGCTCTTCTGTGCCTTCCAGCCGATCTGACAGGAACCCAATTGGATAGCTGTCCCAAGATGCAATATCCAGATCCGCGCCGACTTTGTAATGATCAAAGCTGACCTCGCGGCCCATGTAATTATGGATCAACGGTGCGCTGGAATGGGCACGGATTTCATCGGCCTGAATGCGATTAAATTCAACCACCATGTCCGATGAATACCGATAAAAATCAAGCACATGCGACGGGTTTGGTTCTGTCACTGTCAGGTTGGGCAAATCCACCTTTTCAAAGGCATCATATTCCATAGACCAGAAAATATTGCCCCAAGCGCGGTTCAGGGCGTCGGTGCTTTGATATTTTTGGGCCAGCCAGTTTTGGAAGCCCAAACGCGCCGCATCAGAATAGGATCGGGTGGTGTCATGACAGGCATATTCATTGTCGGTTTGCCATGCGACCACATGCGGATTGCTGCCATAGCGCTGGGCAAAAAGCCGGGTGATGCGACGGGATTCTTCGCGATATCCAAGATGGGAAAAACAATAATGGCGACGCGATCCGAATTTGCGTGGGCGGCCCTGTTCATCCAACGGAATCATGTCGGGGTGTTTTTCCAGCATCCATAACGGCGGCGTGGCGGTGGGCGTGCCAAGGATCACCTTTAGTCCGGCGCGGCCCAGCACATCGATCGCGCGGTCCAGCCAATCAAATTGCAAATCACCGAGGCTGGGTTCCAAACGGGACCAGGCAAATTCGCCAATGCGCACCCAAGTCAGACCCGCTGCGACCATCCGTTTGGCGTCAAGCGCCCACATATCCTCGGGCCAATGCTCGGGATAATAACAAACACCTAATGTGCGTTTCATGTTGAACCTCTAGAGAATGACGCGATGTTCGGCTTGGCCTATGGCATCAACGTCGACAGCAAATGTTTTGCCGTTATGGGGGTTTAGGCTATTTTCGATGCCTTCTGCGGCGGATGTGCAGAACAGGGTTTTTAGATCATTTCCGCCAAAGGCCGGACAGGATGTCTGGGTGGCAGGAAAACCAACAGCTTCGATAAATTGGGCGTTCTGGTCATAACAGGCCACGCGGTTGGCACCCCATTGGGCATTCCAGAACCGGCCCTGTGCATCAATCACAGCCCCATCAACCCCCCAAGTTTCGCCGCGCGCATCCAGCCAGACAACAGCGTCGCCCACAGGCCATCCGTCGCCATCCAGTGCCACACGCATCACACGTCGATCCAACGTGTCGACGTAATAGGCAAAATCACCATCCGGGGCAAAACAGATCGCGTTTGTGATGGTGATGTCGGGGATGATTTTACGAACTTCGCCGCGATAATAGCGATAGATCGCACCGGCTTTGTCCTCAGCGTTGAACCCCATCGTCCCGATCCAGAACCCACCATAGGGGTCGGCGCGGCCATCATTGGACCGGGTGATCGGATTGTCCGCCTCTAGCGGGGCAATGAGATCGGATTGACCCGTGGAAATCGTGAACAGCGACAGCGCAGATTGCGAGGCAATCATCATCTGATCGTCATTGACCCAACCTGCCGCACTGACACATTCGTCAAACTGCCAGTGCTGCCCTTTGCGGTGCAGGCATTTGGACAGAATGTCGAACCAGAAAAATTCCTGCCGTTCTGGGTGCCATAAGGGGCCTTCGCCCAATGAGCAGATTGTGTCGTCGTAGATCATCCAAGCGCCTCGTCATAGGCGGCGACGATTGTTGCCGCGCGTTCGGCGATATCTGATATGGACATCCCGGATTTGTAAATGGCCGATCCAATGCCAAACCCATCCGCAGAAGCTTTGATCCAAGTGTCAAAATTATCCGGACCTGCGCCGCCAACGGCGTAAACTTGGGTGCCTTTGGGCAGGATGGCGCGAATGGCCTGAACGCCAGATGGGCCGATGATGGATCCCGGAAAGATTTTAAGCCCATCCGCACCGGCCTTCAGCGCCGCAAAACATTCGGTTGGGGTCAAAACGCCGGGCCAGCTTTGCATGCCCAATTCTTTGGTTTTGGCAATGACATCTGTGTCGCAATTGGGGGACACGATCAATTTGCCACCGGCGTCATACACGTTTTGCACATCCTCGACGGTCAGAACGGTGCCCGCGCCGATCAGGGCCTGATCGCCATAGGTATCCGCCATCAATTTGATCGAAGTCAGCGGGTCTGGCGAATTCAATGGCACTTCGATCCGGTCGATCCCAGCCTTGATCAGCACATCGGCCGCGGCCAGCGCGTCATCCGGGGTGATACCACGCAGAATGGCAATAATATTGCGGGTCATAATGTGTCCTTTAGGGTTTGATAGGCGGCAGTCAGGCCTGCCAAAGTCATGGCGTCGCCACAGGCGCGGGTCACGGACAACCCTTGCGCGCTCAGGGCTTGTTCATAGGCGTTCGAAATACCGGATGCGCCGATCACAACCACCTGTTGGCCCAGCCAATAGGGCTTGGTTGCCGCCAGTTCGGCACCAATCAGCATGCCGGACAATTGCGCCCGTGTTTCGGCTCCGTCTTTGCCAAATAGCAAATCATTGGCACGCAGCCCAAACAGCCGACTAGCCAACCGATCAGGGCGCGAAATAGTGTCCGAAACGGCATCGGCAAATGCCGCGTCGTCCCATCCTTCGCCGACCGAATGGCGCAGCACGGATTTGTTGGCCAGCAACGAAAACAATTCCCCCGTGACCAAAGTCTGAAAGCTGACGATTTCGCCCGCGCTGATATGAGCCCATTTGGAATGGGTGCCCGGCAGGCATAAAACCCCATCAAAATCAGGGTTTTCCAACAGATATCCTGCGATCTGGGTTTCCTCGCCCCGCATCACATCCGCGGGTTTGTTTTGCTTGATCCCGGGGATAACCCGCACCGATAAATTGGCAGCAGGGGCGGTCACCATATTGGGGCTCAGAGGGGGGCAAGGGACCGCCTGATAGGGGGCCTCGACCCAGCCCTGACGTGAGCCAACCATGCCACAGGCAATCATGGGGCAGCTGATATCCCAGCCGTCACACAAGCTTTCTAATGTGACTTCGAATTCGTCCTGCGCCAACTTGCCCATGCCGCGATCGGATTGCCGATGATCCAACACATTATGGGTGTCAGACATGGCCCAAACGCGCAAATGCGTCGTGCCCCAATCAACGGCGATCCATGCGGGCTGGGTCATATCAGCTCTCCTTCGATGACCCACATTCGGTCAGGAAACGACCAAGGCAAAGTGAGCCCGTGATTCATCAGGTATCGCCCCGACAAAATCACATCATTGGTTTTGAGGATTTGATCCCCACGCGATAGGCGCGGTGCGTCATCCCGGTTTTTCAGCGTAATCTTGTATTTTGCATCTGGCGTCAAACGGGTCAGCGGCAAGGGACGTGGCGCGATTTGGCGGGATGTTTCCGCTTTGCCGGCAAACACCACAAACCGATCCCCATTTTCTGACAATTGCTGTTCGGCAATCACTGCGTCATCCGCAGAATCAAGGCGCAGAATATCGGCCTTTTCCATCCAGTGACGGTTGGCCTTCCACCATGCGGTGACGTCCTGTAGGACGCTGACTTCGTGGTCGGTCAATTCACGCGGGTCCATTTCGAACCCCATATGACGTTGCGCGGCCACCCATGCGCGGAATGAAATATCTAGAACCCGGCCCGATGTGTGGCATTCGCGTGGACCCACATGGGACCCGGTGACCGATAGGGGCAGAAACAGCGCGGCATTGTGCTGAATTTTCAGACGTTCCAGCGCGTCATTGCTATCAGACAGCCAAACCCGTTGGGTGCGTTCCATAATGCCAAAATCAATCCGTCCCCCCCCAGAGGCACAGCTTTCGATTTCCACGTTTGGATAGGCGGCCCGCAGGCGATCGATCAATGCATAAGAGCCACGTGTCTGGGATGCTTCGGGCATCGGCAACACGCGGTTATGGTCCCATTTGATATAATCGATGTCATATTCGGACAGGATCGCGCCGATATGTTCAAACAGGAAATCCCGCACTTCGGGCAGGGCCATGTTGATGGCTTTTTGCTGGCGGCCAAGGATTTGATCTTCGCTGCCCAAGGCCCAATCGGGATGGGCGCGATAAACGTCACTGTCCGGGTTGATCATTTCGGGTTCAAACCAGATGCCAAATGTCATGCCTTGGGCATGGACGTGATCGATCAATGGCTGCAACCCGTCGGGATATTTGCGCGGGTCGACCTTCCAATCGGACAGGGCGACGGTGTCATCGTCGCGCATGCCAAACCAGCCATCATCCAGCACAAACCGTTCTGCCCCCAATTGGGCAGCGCGGGTTGCGATGTCGCGCAATTCGGGAATGTTGTGATCGAAATAGACCGCTTCCCAGCAATTGTAATGCACCGGGCGCGGGCGATCCGGATGGGGCCACGTGATAACACGGTCGCGCAGGTGCCGCTGATAGGCCACAGCGCACCCATTCAGACCGTCATCGGAAAACACCGCATATAGCGGGGCAGAACTGAATTCAGTCTGCGCGGCCATTTCGGACCGAGCGGCATGGCCAAACTGAATTTGGCGACGCCCATCGGGCAGTTCTTCGGCAACCATACGGTGGCCACCAGACCAGCCATAATGGAAGGCATAGGCATGGCCGCTGGCATTTGTCGCGCCACGGCAGGGCACAATAAGGCCGGGGAAATGTTCATGCCCCGTGCGACCAGTGCGGTTTTCGCGGTAACGAATACCGGCGGACCAAGCCGTGCGGTTCATCTGAAATTCGCCACACCAACGACCGGCAAAATCGATCATATCGTCGGATTGTTGCGGGGCGGGCAAAACCGGGGCGGCCAACCAATGCAGATGCACTGGATCGGCGCTGCGCAGGTGGGTCTGCGCGGTGATCATATGGGTGTCCTGATCAATCTGAAACGCAAATTCCAGCGTCAGATCGTTGGATTCATCGCGATAAATCAAGGTCAGGGCGTCACCGCCTGTTTCTTCGCCTAAATAACAGAATTTGGGCAGGATCGGCGTGCCGTTTGCCGCGCGCAGGATCAGGCCGGGCTGCCCGGGAAATGTCCGGGTGGATTCTGGGCATAGGGAAATCTCTGGATTTTCGTCCAGCATCCCGCCTGTCACATCAATCGCATGGGACAGGAACAGGGTATCGAGGTCTTCGTCGTCCGGAAGCCTCGGCCCCCAATAGACCACCTCTGGGAGGCGAGTCCGTTTGGAACCGAGGACAAGAGTTTGACGGCCATCATCAAGGCGCCAGGTTTGGATCATTATTTGACTGCTCCGAGGGTTAGTCCGGCAATGAAATGCCGTTGCATGAGGAAAAACATCGCCACAGGCGGCAGGGCTGCGATGATCGAGCCTGCAGAGAGCATGTGATATGCGACGCCGAATTGTGCGTTAAAGCTGGTGATACCAGCCGTGACGGGTTGTGCAGAAGGACCTTGGGTCAAAACAACGGCCCAGAAAAAGTCGTTCCAGATGAAGGTAAAGATCAGCACCGACAAGGCGGCGATCGCAGGTTTCATCAAAGGCAGTACGATGTACCAGAAAATGCGCCATTCTGCGATGCCTTCGACGCGGGCCGCTTCGATCAATTCGACCGGCAATGCCCGGATAAAGTTACGCATGAACAGGGTGCAGAACCCGGTTTGAAACGCGATGTGGAACAGAACCAGCCCGGTTTTGGTATTATACAGCCCCATATCAATCGTCAGATCGCGCACAGGTACCATCAGGATCTGAAACGGGACAAAGTTCCCAGCGATGAACAAAAAGAACACGGCCAGATTGAACCGGAATTTATACACGCCAAGCGCAAATCCGGTCATGCAGGACAGGGCCACCGCACCGATCACCGTCGGAATGGTGATCATGAACGAGTTTAGCACATAACGGGGCATGGGGCTGTCGGTGAACACCCGCATATAGTTTTCAAAACCGGCAAATTCAGAGGGCCAGTTCCAGTATTCGCCACCGGCAAAATCCGCCGCGGGTTTGACAGAAAAGATCGCAACCGCCAGCAAAGGCAACAGCCACAGGATGACCGCAACAGGAAGCAGACCTTGGTAGGTGATCTGCCATGTGCGGGATGTTTTTTCGAGAGGTGTCGGAAACATGGATCAGCGCCCCTTTTCGTCTTGGTACATGGACCACAGGAAATAGCCGATAAAGCACAGCATGATGAGGAACAGGACCACAGCAATGGCCGCGCCATAGCCCATCCGGAACCCGTATTCTGACAGGGCCTTTTCGAACATGTAGAAACTGAGAACCCGGGTCGACCCAAACGGCCCCCCGTTGGTCATGATCGAAATCAGATCAAACGACCGCAGCGCGCCAATGATGGTCACAACAAAGGCAATAAACGTCGCCGGTTTCAGTTGGGGAATAATTACATGCCACAACATGCGCGATCCTTTGGCGCCGTCCAAACGCGCGGCTTCGATCTGTTCAGGATCCACCGAATTCAACCCGGTGAGATACAAGATCATACAATAGGCCGTCTGCGGCCACAGACCCGCAGCGATAATGCCGTAGGTCGCCAATTTGGGATCGCCGAGTACGTTGATCTTGCCCATGCCAAACACGGCCAAAACTTCGTTCAACAGACCACCATTGGGCAGATAGAACCAGCTGAACACCAGACCAACCACCACTTGGGATATCACAAACGGAAAGAAAAACAGTGATTTATAAAGCCGAATGCCCCGCACGTTCTGGTTCAGAAACAGCGAAATCAGCAGACCTGCGGGGATCGCCAGCAGATATAGGATCAACCATTTAAAGTTGTTGATCAGCGAAATTTCAAACGCGCGATCCTTAAATAGGTCGGAATAGTTTTTCAGCCCGACATATTCGGGAACGCCCAGACCGTCCCACTTGTAAAACGAAACCCGAAAACTTTCTGCGATCGGATAAACCACGTAAATCACAAAGAAAATGATCCCCGGCAGCAAAAACAGCCACGGGGTGATGATCATTCGGTTGCGATGCAACCAAGTGTCCTTTTGATAATCGAGAGATGCGTTTGCCATCTGGTCCTCCTCAAACGGTCGCAAATAGAAGCCACAGGGATGCGTCGTCCGGTGGTGGCTTTTAGCTGAGGCCGTGATGTTCGAAAGGGTCAACCGGTGCCGTGCTGCGGTTGAAAGAAAGGGCGGAACGGCGCTTGGCCGCTCCGCCCAATGACGTGATTATTCGTAAACAGACTGACGTGTCTGCTCCAGACGTTCCAGGATGTCGTCCAGGTTATCTGGGAACACCATGAATTCTTGCAGGCCTTCCATGCCAGCCGCAGCCATTTCAGCCGGGAAGTCACGGTCAAAGAACTGAGCAACACCACCGGTGGCGTTGTTGGACAGCATATCAAAGCCAGCGTTCAGGAATTCGTCATCATCCACACCGGATGCTGCGTTAACAGGCAATTGACCCAGGTTTTCACCGTTGTTGATCAATGTCTGGTTGTCCGCAGACACAACAAAGCGCAGGAATTCACGTGCGGCTTCTTTGTTGGATGCGTTTGCAGGGATGTGGAACGTATCTGTTGGTGCGTCCTCAGCCGGTGCAATCGACGCGTCGATTGTTGGGAACTGATAGAAACCCAGTTGATCATCTGTCAGGCCACCTTCGCGGAAATGCGGCACCGAGAAGTTCCCCATCAGATAGGCTGTTGCTTCGCCGTTGACCATGAATGGCAGGGCTTCTTGCCAGCTATAGGTCTGGTGATCCGCAATAAAGCCGCCCATGTCGATCAGCTGACGCCAGTTGGCGAAAGTTGCGCGAACGCGGTCATCGGTCCATGCGACTTCACCCTGAGCAAGCTGCATGTGGAAGTCAAAACCGTTGGTCCGCATGTTCAGGTAGTCAAACCAGCCGCCAGCAGTCCACAGGAACTTGGACCCGATTGTGTAGCAGGCGCGACCAGAATCAACGATCACCTGACAGTTGGCCAGCTCTTCTTCCCAAGTTGTCGGTGCGCTCAGGCCCAGCTCTGCAAAGATATCTTCGCGGTAGTAAACACCCCACTGGTAGTATGTGTAGGGTACGCCCCACTGCGCGCCGTCGATGGTCATCGCACCTTTGGTGGATGCCAGGGCTTCTGCGATCTCAGGCTCGGCCCACAGATCAGAGATGTCTTCGAACAGGCCAGCCTCAACGTATGGGCCCATACGGTTGGCCGCGTACCAGTTGGCAACATCAGGCGCATCCGCAGTCAAGAAGTTCCGGATTTGCGTTTTATACGCTTCCCGGTCGATCACTGTCAGCTCGATGTTCAGGTCTGGGTGCAGTTCGCCGAAACGCTCTACCATGCCTTCGATCACAGCGCGTGGCGCTGGATTTGACATGTCTGAGAAAATTTTCAGATCGCCGGACAGATCAGCAAATGCTGGCCCTGACAGAGCGGCAATCGTCGCGCCCGCAGCTACGGACGTTTTAAGAATGGAATGCATGGTATCCTCCCTTTTGCTTCCACCGAACAAGTTCCAAATAATGAAACTTGGTTTTGGATATTGAAATCATAATGCCCTTTCGCCTAAGGTTGTCAACAGGCAAGCGGTCAATGCAGAGGGATTTGATCGCCTTGAGGGAGGGAAATTTATGGCTGGATCCAGCGACGGAACCGTAGGGAAGGCACTGGAAGTGCTTGATCAGGTGGCAGATTTTGGCCGCCCCGTCCGTTTCGGTGAATTATTAGAAGGCTCGGCATTCCCAAAAGCGACGCTTTATCGATTTGTCCAAACCTTAACGAATCAGCGGATGCTTTCGTATGACGAAGATCGGCAAACCTATACGCCGGGGCTGCGATTGGTGCGTCTTGCGCATACGGCTTGGGCGCAGGCATCGCTTGCGCCGATTGCGCGCCCCTATTTGGATTCCCTGAGCGAAGCGGTTGGCGAAACCGTGCATCTGGCCCAGTTGGATCACGCACATGTCTTATATGTCGACAAACGCAACCCCGCCGAACCGGTTCAGATGTATTCCTCGGCTGGCAAAGTTGGCCCGGCCTATTGTACGGGCGTTGGCAAAGTCATGCTGGCCTATCTGCCCGAAGAAGAGCTGAGCACCGTTTTAGACCAACAAAGCTATCACCGATTTACGTCGGCCACATTGGCCAATCGCGACAGCCTGATGCAGGATGTGCAGGCGATCCGTGAAAGTGGCTATGGGTTTGACCGAGAAGAACATGAACCCGGCATTATATGTGTCGCCGTTCCAATCCTAACCGAACAAGGCCGTGCGCTGGGTGCTTTGTCGGTGACATCAACGATGCGGCGCACGAATCTCGCAGGGCTAGAACGCCTGGTTCCGCAAATTCGGGAAACGGCGCAAAAAATCGCCACAGATGCCGCCAATTGGCATTTCCCCGACACTCAAAAAACTAACTGAAAGGTCCAAACATGTCTGGCGTCGTCTTAAAGAATGTTGTCAAGAAATACGGTGACGTGGAAGTGATCCATGGCATCGACCTGCAAATCGAAGATGGGGAATTCTGCGTTTTTGTTGGGCCGTCGGGCTGTGGTAAATCCACATTGCTGCGCATGGTTGCCGGGCTCGAAGAAACCACCGGCGGGGCCGTTTCGATTGGGGAACGGGATGTGACCCATATGGATCCAGCGCGGCGCGGCGTGTCAATGGTGTTCCAGACCTATGCGCTTTATCCGCATATGACGGTCAAGGAAAACATGGGGTTTGGCCTGCGCATGAATGGCGTCGCCAAAGATGAGATCGAAGCCAAAGTGGCTGAGGCCAGCCGCATCCTGAAACTGGACGATTATCTGAAACGCAAACCCGCCGCTTTGTCGGGTGGTCAGCGTCAGCGGGTATCGATTGGTCGGGCGATTGTTCGCGGCCCCGAAGTGTTCCTGTTTGATGAACCATTGTCGAACCTGGACGCTGAATTGCGGGTGGAAATGCGGGTCGAAATCGCGCGTCTGCACAAAGAAATCGGCGCAACCATGATCTATGTGACCCATGATCAGGTCGAAGCCATGACCTTGGCCGACAAAATCGTTGTGCTGCGGGCTGGGAATATCGAACAGGTTGGCGCGCCGATGGATCTGTATCGTGATCCCGACAACCGGTTTGTTGCGGGCTTTATCGGGTCGCCGTCGATGAATTTCGTCAACGGCACCGTCAAAGGCGACCAAGTCGATGTGCCTGGCTATGGCGGTGCATTGCCGTCTGTGGGCGAAGCGATTGAGGGTCAGTCGGTGCTGGTTGGCCTACGTCCCGAACATTTGGTGCTGGCCGCTGGCGACACCCACACTGTTGAGCTGACCGAAAGTCTTGGCGGAGTGTCCTATGCCTATCTGACGGCTGCAACCGGTGAAAAACTGGTGGTCGAAGAGCGGGGCGATAAACGCAGCTCTATCGGCGACAAAGTGGGCCTGAGCATCGAACCATCGCGCATCTTCTTGTTTGATGCGCAATCCGAACAGCGTCTGCGCTGATCGAGATTTAGAATGCAAAAAGGGCGCTGGAACCAAGATGGTCCAGCGCCCTTTCTTAATCGTTTGGTTTAATCGTCAGGTTTAATCGTTTGGGCGACGTTCGCTGCGCCCTATGATCTGCGTATTTGGACCAACTAAAATCAGGCGGGCTTTGCACCATAATAAAGCCCAACCACATGTTCCGCCTGCGCAAAGAATAGCCAGCGACTGGCCAGAATGCCAGCAATGTGGCTGATCGCTGCCAATGCACCAATCCAATGGCCAACCGGCAGCAATAACAGCGCAATCGGCAGGCCAAATCCGAGGAACAGCGCGATGATCCGCAATTGTGCCGCGCGCTTGCGCGCCACCCGATAGACCATTTCGTTCATCAGATAGTTAGTGCCTGTATGGGGCGGTTCAAACGCCCGCACGGACCCGATATTGCCCAGCCCCGTGGCGGTGGCGATGGTCGATCCAGAGGCTTGCAACGCCTTGTCGCCAGCGATCCAGTTCAGCAATTGCACCGTGCCGGAAATGGCCAGCAGCGGCAATGCCAGTTTGATCTGGCCTGCAAATAGCGCGCCGCCTGCTAGGGAAAATGTCAGGAACATCAAAGGGGTAGACCAGTGGTGCCATCGCGGGATGGTTTTCAACTGATTATAGATCATCGACGTTGTAAAAATCGTGCCAAGCGACAGGATCGCGCCGATTATGCCGATCGCAACCCATTGTGTGCCCGCAAAGACCAGACCGGCGCCATAGATCGCCATAACGATCAACGCGGCAACCGAACAGACCCCTTCGCGTGACAACCAGGAACTGCGCCACTGGGTAAACGCCTTTAGCGCGCGTTCAGGATGGCCCAGATGAAACGCAGAAGCCAGCAAGCCGCCGACAGACATCAGGTAAGCCAGCGCAAAGAACACAAAGGCGACGCCGCCAGTTGGTGCAGGCAGGCCAAGGCCCAGCCAGAATAACAGGCCAAAACCGATGCCAGAAAACGTGGTAAAGAGGATGACGGAACGTGCGGGATGCATTAGTTTTCTCCCTCTTTTGGGGTGGCACCGGGCAGGGCGCCCAATTTGCGATCAAGCCATCCGAGGAAGCCTTGGGGTTCTTCTGCAACGGGATCAAGGAAGGGCGCGAGGATATCAATCGCTTCGTCCTTGGGGCGCGGGGGCAGGTATTTATTGACCGGTTTGGTGCCCATTTCAGGCATCAAATCCATACCGCCACGTTCACGCGACAGGGTCGATACATTGCTGTCGGGATCGTTGAAATCCCCGAAATGGCGGGCACCAGCGGGGCAGGTGCGCACACAGGCCGGTTCACGGTCAATTTCGGGCAGGTTTTCGTTGTAAATCCGATCCACACACAGGGTGCATTTCTTCATCACGTTTTCGGTCATGTCCATTTCGCGCGCGCCGTAGGGGCAGGACCACGCACATAGACCACAGCCGATGCAATTGTCTTCGTTGACCAGAACGATACCGTCTTCGACCCGTTTGTAGCTGGCGCCGGTGGGGCAGACGGTCACACAGGGCGCGTCTTCGCAATGCAGGCAGGATTTGGGGAAATGCACCAGTTTGGCGGTGCCTTCTTTGGGGGTGATTTCAAAGGAATGCACCCGGTTCAGGAACGTGCCCTGGGGATTGGCCCCATAAGGGTCCTGATCTGCCAGCGGCGCGCCATAGTTTTCGGTGTTCCAGCCTTTGCAGGAAATCACGCAGGCATGACAGCCCACGCACGTGTCCAGATCGATCACAAGACCAAGTTTGCGGGTTGTGGTTGCAGGAAGTTGGGTCATTTTTTGCCTCCGACGTTCCAAGCCAGTTGATCCGGGCCTTTGCCGACCGGGGATTTGATCGGGGCGTGATCCGGGATCGCGACCTCTGGGGCGTCGACCTTTTCAATTTTGACCTTCAGATCAAACCACGCGGCCTGACCGGTGATCGGATCGGAATTGGACCAGCGCAACCCATCGCCTTTGGGGGGCAACAATTCATGGATCACGTGATTGAGCAAGAACCCTTTGGTGGCTTCGGGGGCGTTTTCATCCAGCGCCCAAGCGCCGCGACGTTTACCGATCGCGTTCCATGTCCAGACTGTGTTGGGGTTCAGCGCGGCCATATGCGCGACTGGGATGGTGATGGACCCATGCGGGGATGTGACCCGTGCCCATTCGCCTTCTGTCTTAAATCCGTGCTTTTCCCAGATATTTGTGGGCAAATACAGCGGGTTGCGGCCGTGTAGCTGGCGCAGCCACGCGTTTTGTGACCCCCAGCTGTGATACATCGCCATCGGGCGCTGTGTCAGGGCATGCACGTCATATTCGGTGGACCCGGCATCTGACAACGGTTCATACCAGATCGGCAAAGGCGCCATGACCTTTTTGATCTGGGGACGCAGATGATCGGGTGGCTGCACACGGCCATGGCCTTCGGCGGCCAATTGGAACCGGCGCATCGGTTCGGAATAAAGATCAAAGATATAAGGCTGAGGGCTGTCAAAGAAGCCCATTTTCACCGCCCAATCCTGATAGGCCATGTTGAAAGGTTTGAAAAACGCCGCCTCTTCGGGGACGTGTTCCATCCAGAAGCCGCCGTTCTCAATATAAGCGTCCAGCTGGTCGGGATTCACGTCGCCGCGTCCATGGGATGCTTCGCCATCGCTGCCTTTGCGCCAGCCCGCCAGCGGACCAATGCCCGGACGACGGATGTGATTGGTGATGTAATCCGCGTAATCGGCGTATTTCTGTTCACCATCTTCGGTCACAAAGCCCGGCAGGTTCAAACGCGCACCCAGATCACACAACATGGATTGGAACCCACGCACATCACGATCTGGTTCGACAACGGGCCAGCGGATGGCGTCGGCCACGGCGTCCGCTTCGCAGATCGGGCGATCTAGCAGACTGATGCAATCGTGGCGTTCCAGATAGGTGGTGTCGGGCAGGATCAGATCGGCATAAGCGACCATTTCGGACGAATACGCATCGGAATAGATGATCCGGGGAATGACGTAGTCACCGTTTTCGTCCTTGTCGGTCAGCATGTCCATCACGCCGGTCGTGTTCATCGACGAATTCCACGACATGTTCGCCATATACATAAACAGCGTGTCGATTTTATAAGGATCGCCCGCATGAGCGTTGGAAATCACCATATGCATCAAGCCGTGCGACGACATGGGGTTTTCCCAGGTAAACGCTTTGTCGATGCGTTTTGGATTGCCGTCATCGTCCAGCAACAGGTCCTCTGGACCATGCACAAAGCCCAGATGAGGACCGTTCAGCGGTGATCCGGGTTCGGATTTGCCGTGCGGTTTAGGATGGGCGGTGAACGGTTTGGGATAGGGCGGTTTGAACCGCATCCCGCCGGGGGTTTCCACGGTGCCCAGCACGATTTGCAGCATGTGCAGCGCACGGCAGGTCTGGAACCCGTTGGAGTGGGCGGAAATACCGCGCATGGCGTGCATTGCCACCGGACGCCCCACCATTTTGGCGTGTTTTTTGCCGCGGAAATCGGTCCATTCCTGATCGATTTCAATCGCTTCATCAAACGCCACACGGGCCAGTTCGGCGGCCAAAGCCTTGATCCGGTTGGCGGGAATACCGGTTTTGTCCGCCACATTTTCTGGGGCATGATCTGGGTTCATGAAATGCTCGGCCATGTGTTGGAACACGGACCGATGGGTGACGCCGCCATGACGCCACGACCCTTTCAGATAGGGTTCAACGCCTTGGCCATTCCAATCCGCCAGTTGACCGTTGCGCGCATCGACAACCTGCGGCACGCCTTCGTCATTGCGAATGGCCAGACCGTAATCGGGGCTGTCCGGGTCCGCATTCAACAGAACCGGCGCATTGGTGAACCGCGCGAGGTATTCCAGATCCAGTTTGCCCGCCCGGAACAATTCATAAATCAACGCAAGGATCATCAACCCATCCGTGCCGGGTGTGATGCCAAACCAGTCATCTGCAACCGCGTTATAGCCCGACCGCACCGGGTTCACGCCGATGATCTTGGCGCCGCGCCCTTTGGCGTTGCCGATGCCCATTTTGATCGGGTTGCTGTCGTGATCTTCGGCCACACCAAAGATCATCACCATTTTGGTGCGGTCCCAATCCGGCTGACCAAATTCCCAGAACGCGCCGCCCATCGTATAGATGCCAGCGGCGGCCATGTTCACCGAACAAAACCCGCCATGGGCCGCATAATTGGGCGTGCCAAAGCTTTGGGCCCAAAAGGATGTGAAGGATTGCGATTGATCCCGCCCGGTGAAAAACGCCAGCTTTTCCGGGGCATTGTCACGCAGCGGTTCCAGCCAACCGGACGCAATGGTCAGGGCTTCGTCCCAGCTGATTTCTTCGAATTCACCCGATCCGCGTTCGCCAACCCGTTTCAGGGGCGCACGCAGACGGGACGGGGCGTTATGCTGCATGATCCCGGCGCTGCCTTTGGCACAAAGCACACCTTTGTTGACCGGATGATCGCGGTTGCCCTCGATATAGGCAACTTTGCCTTCTTTCATGTGGACATTGATGCCACATCGGCAGGCACACATATAGCAGGTGGTTTTGCGCACTTCGTCTGAAACGACGGGCGACAGGTTCACCTTCGGTTGATGCGTCATGGTCGGTCTCCCCTCCGGCCTTTGTATCAATTGTGTATCAATACTCGGGGCCGGTCCGCCGAGTAAAGTGTATCAATTCTTGTTATTTGCCTGCCGAACGGTGACTGCGATCATCATGGTCACATCATCCGCGCTGCACCCGCGCGACAGATCATTGGCAGGTTTGGCCAGACCCTGAAGGATCGGACCGATGGCGGCATATCCGCCAATGCGTTGGGTAATTTTGTAAGCAATGTTGCCCGCATCCAGCGATGGGAAAATCATCACATTGGCCTGTCCAGCCGTAGCGGAACCCGGTGCCTTTTTGCTGCCAACAGCGGGCATAAACGCCGCGTCAAACTGCAACTCACCATCGGATGCGATGTCTGGGTTTTGCGCCGCAAAGGTCTGCGCTGCGCTGGCCACTTTGTCCACGGCGGGGTGGCGGGCGCTGCCCTTGGTGGAAAAGGATAGAAACGCAACTTTGGGTTCGCCCAGTGACAATGCGCGCAAGGATGCACAGGACGCCGCAGCAATGGCGGCCTGATCGTCCGAAGATGGATCAATAACCAAGCCACAATCCGCATAGATCATCGGGCGGGCCGGTTCCGCGGCGCCCGCAGGTGGGGCCATCAGGAAAAACGATGATACGATGGGGCTGTCTTTGGCTTTGCCAATCACCTGTAATGCGGCCCGGACCACATCGGATGTGGTGGCCACTGCGCCGCCAACGGTGCCTGCCGCGTGATCCAGACGGACCAGCAAAGCCGCAAACACCAGAGGATCACGAACGACCGCTGCGGCCTTTTCGCGATCAACCCCTTTATGTTGACGCAATTGGAAAAATGTTTCGGCCATTTCGTCGTGCAAATCAGACGTGGCCGGGTCCTGGATCATCAGATCCGCAGAAACCTGCGCGCCAATGGCAGACAGACCTGCTTCGATTTCGGCCTTGGGGCCGACCAGAATAATACGCGCGATACCAGCCTGTTGCGCCGCAACAGCCCCGGCAATAACGCGTGGATCACCGCCCTCAGAAAGGGCGATGATCGCAGGGTTAGAGGCCACGTTTGACCGTAACTCTTCCAGTGTTGGAAATGTTGTCATCTGTGGCCTCCTTTCAATCTCAAACCTGTTCTTTTTGCATGTCGTCTGGGTTAATCCCTGCGACTTGGACGGGTTTTTTCATTGCGTCGCGGCGGAATGGGTCGCCGAGTTCTTGGTTGATCATGGCTTCGATCAGGGTTGTGATGCCGTTTTTCTGGTCAATCACAGCCTGGTTCAGGGCCGCGGTCAGTTCGTCCTGAGTGCGCGCTTGCACGCCTTTCAGGCCACAGGCGGACGCGATGCCGGCATAGGACACTTGTTGGTCCAGCTCGGTGCCAACAAAGTTGTCGTCAAACCACAGCGTCGAGTTGCGCTTTTCAGCACCCCATTGGTAGTTGCGGAACAC
>CANLNM010000004.1 GCA_947492475.1 uncultured Paracoccaceae bacterium | reverse complement strand
GCGTTTGTACCTTAAATCACGGTGCTACAACAGTGCTACGGAAAAGGTGCAGAAAGAAGGGTAAGCTGCGAAACAAGGTAAGCGGTGAACCTCACCAACAGCGGCTAAACCCGAATGAATGATTTTATCCCTCTAATAGCTATCGGCGCAATTCTCGCCGCTGTTGTTTTCCTCTGGCTACCACCGCACCCAGACACCCGCCCTTTTGCCTCAAGGAGCTTCACTGGGCGCGTTAAGCATGTTGTGAATGGTGGCCCCTCTATATTGCCAAACATCGCTCCTCTGTGCGTCTCTGAGGCGTTAACACGCCTGAAAATGGCGAATATGGGTTTCTGGCCGCAACCAGCCAGCTAAAGCGCCTTGTGCATGGTCAAAAAAACCGTTGCCAGATTATCGCCCGTGACAAATACGGGCGCACGGTTGCCCGTTGCTATCTTCCAGACGGGCGCGACGTTGGGGCGCTGATGATCCAAAGCGGCCACGCTAAGGAAATGCGCGGCTTTTCCCGTGGGTATTATTCAAATCTATAGGATGGACTCGACCGCCGCCGCTCATAGGAGCGCATTTTGACCCTGAGATAAAACGCGAACTAAAGACCATCGCGGCGCAGGAAGACACCAGCATACAAGCCTTGCTTGAGGAAGCCATTTCCCTGCTTTTGCGTGATCGTGCGGCTAAGCTGTCTGATGAGTAGGAGTATATAATGGGATTTGTTGGATGGGTTCTAGTCGGGCTTGTCGGTGTTGCATTCTTTGCTTTTCGTGCGTTTTCCTCTAACGCACATTAGCATGAAACTTTAGCCGCGAGCCATCAACGGAAGATTGACGAAATACCTCGCCAAGTTGCGCGCAATAAATCCGTTCATTTACCAATTCTTGTCAATGTTCTGCGTGAAGAATTCCCAGACGAAGGAAACGAGATCACGGTGCTTTCCTTGTCTGATTTTTATGACCGAATAGCGATTTGGATAAGCGCTTATGATGGCAACGGCAGTTCGGGCGTACACAGAGAGTTTGTGCAGGATGGCAGGCGATTTAATGACGGGCGAACTTACCAAGAATTGGTGCAGGGTGAAATCGTCGGGCTTGCACCTGCCCCAGTTGCCCGCGCCGCTAGAGCGGATTTTGCGCAATGGTGGGACAAAATGGATCGTATCATAAAATTTACCACTGAAAAGGCGCTGGCCAGTGGCTACGTGGCCACCTAACACCCCTCACAGAAATCGTTGCTTCCACAACCTTCCAAGTGTGGTTACGCCAAATCCTGCCGAATTCATCTGCCAACTCTTACAATGCAAAACGATGGACCTGAATGTGGGGCACCTGAAGGCCTCTCCAGCCACCAGGGCCGTAACGCTCAGCGTAGACGCGAAGAGCTTGATTTCTCTGTATTTGCGTTAGCGATTCTGGGTCACCTTCACCCAAGTTCACGGCAGGCTCATTGTCTGCAAGCGTTCAAACATCCCGTCTTCTTGCAAGGCAAGCCAACACGCTACTGGTCGCTTGGACGGGCGAACGATCGTCTTGCCTGTAGTTTCCGTGAAGAGAAGCCGCTTGAGGGCTCGAAACGGCATCCCGACATTGCCAACTCGCTGCGGGTGTGGCGCTGCGTAGTTCCGCGGCGCTGGGACGGATGACGGGAACATGTAGACGCATGGCGGCGGCAGACCATACGGCCCCAGCTCAATCTACCGATCCGGAGCTGTGACAAGCTACGGACATGGCCGCCCCACAGTTCCACACAACAAGCCCGTCTATCTAAAGCCTTTCCCTTCGATGCGCTTGTAAGTCATGATCAACCCAATTCCATCCCAGACTATAGGCTTCAAACGATCGGCAGGTTTAGAACGAAGGATGAAGACTGCGCCGTTGAAAGCGTCGAGATCAAATTCATTCCAAAAGATCGCAGCCAACCCATCCATACTTTTGCAGAAGTCGTCCGTTGATATAATCCCTGCGAATTCCGGCTCGTCCAAAGTGTCCAAGTGAGAACGCACACGCAGACAATGTCTAAGGGTCGCATTATATTTACTTCAGGATAGCGGTAGAAACGGTTGCATCAGCGGTGCCCCAAAGTGGGTTTAGGTATGTGACAATCGTCGCCGTAGGAACCAGACAAAGAACACCCCGCCAATCAGGCCCGTAACGATGCCGATCGGCATATCATCTGGTGCCATGATCGTGCGGGCAATGATGTCCGCCCAAACCAGGAACACCGCACCGCAGAGCGAGGATACGGGCAATAACCGGCGGTAATCGCCCCCGACCAACAGGCGCACGATATGGGGGATCATCAATCCGACAAACCCGATGATCCCTGAAAACGCGACCATCACACCGGTGATCAATGCGCCAATGACAAACACCGTCAACCTGAACCGCGCGACCGGAATGCCCAACGTGGTGGCGGTTTCATCCCCGATGGTCATGGCGTTCAATGTGCCAGATTTGAGCCATAAATAAGCGCCGCAGATGAACAGGATGGTCGCCGGATAAATCAGTTGGTCCCATTGTGCCAATCCCAGCCCGCCTAGCATCCAGAAAACCACCGTATGTGTGGCTCTTGGATCGCCGAGAAAAATCAAGACATTGGCGGCGGACATGACGATGAACGACACAGCCACACCCGCCAGAACCAAACGGTCTGCGCTGGTTGCAGCCGCAAATTGCGAAACCGCCAAAACAATGAGCGTCGCCCCAAGGGACCCCAAAAAGGCCAGCAATGGCACCGTCAACAGACCCAAGAATAACCCGGTATGCAAAAGGGCCAAGATCGCGCCGAACGCCCCCCCCGCCGAAATCCCGAGTAAATGAGGATCCGCCAATGGATTGCGGGTCACCGCCTGCAAACTGGCGCCCACCATCGCTAGGCCAGCCCCCACAAAACAGGCAAGGATGGCGCGTGGAAACCGGATGTCCCAGACGATGGCTTCACGGCCTCTGGACCAATCCTGCGTGATCGTGTCTGGGGCAATCTTGTTGATCAAAATGCCCCAGACCGTGCCCAGCGGAACCGATACCGCCCCAACGCTGACCGCAATCGACAAAGACCCCAGCAGGACCAGACCCCCTAGGATCGTGGCCCCCCACATGCCGCGCGGCTTTGGTGGGCGGGGTCGGGGTGATTGCGATGACAGCGTCATATTCGGTTACTCAGCCCGAAACGCTGCGGCCAAGGTTTTGACAGCGTCGATGTTGCGCGGCCCCGGTGTTGCCTCAACATATTCCAGCACCACGAACCGGTCATTGCGCACGGCGTCCATGTCGGCAAAGGCAGGGTTTGACATCATGAATGCGCGTTTCTGGTCGGCGGTCACTTCGCCGTAATTCACGATCACGATGACTTCTGGGTTGCGTTCAACCACAGCTTCCCAACCGATCGTGGCCCAGCTTTTCTCAAAGTCGTTCATGATGTTTGTGCCGCCTGCCGCTTCGATCAGCGCATTGGGCATGGCATAACGGCCGGCGGTAAACGGCACGTCTTCGCCGCTGTCATACACAAAAACACGTGGGGCGGAGTCCATTGCGGGCAATTCCGCAAGGAACGTATCCAGCTCGGCTTGGTAGGTTTCGATCAGCTGTTCGGCCCGGTCGGAAACGTCGAAAATCGCCCCAAGATTGCGCAGATCGGCATACATATCCTCCATGGATGCGGCGTCTTTTTCACCGATATGGATGCAACTTTCGGTCAGTTCGTAAACTTGGATGCCAAAAGGTTCCAGCGTTTCGGGGGTGACTTCGCCGCCCACTTTCATCCCGTAATTCCAGCCCGCAAAGAAGAAATCAGCATCCGCGCCGATCAGAACCTCTTTGGAGGGGTATTGCGATGACAATTCGGGCAGTTCGGCCACGCCTTGGGTCATTTCGGCGTCCAGCTTGTTCCATCCGGAAATGCCCGTATAGCCAACCATACGATCCGCAAGCCCCAGAACCAGCATCATTTCTGTGAGGTTCACATCGTTTGAAATCGCGGCCTGAGGGGGCGTTTCAAACGTCACATCACGTGCACAGCTTTGCACGGTGGTTTGGGCCATGGCGGCGCTGGAAATGGACAACGCCGCCAATGTCAGAACGGTTTGTTTCATCAGGTATCCTATTCAAATTGGTAGATTAAACGAAAAATGGGACTCGCCACTCAGAGCGAGGTGATCGCGCTGGGCGTCAACTTGGAACGTGGTGGAAACCAACCTATCCGTGAGCAAAGTCTGAGGCGGGCCAAATCCCTGTGGGTGGCCATCCTTTAGAACCAGCACATCGTCGCAGACACTCGCGGCCATATTCAGATCATGCAGCGACACAACAATGGTCAGTCCCAGACTGCGGATCAGGGAAACCACTTCGAGCTGGTGACGTACGTCCAGATGGTTTGTGGGCTCATCCATAATCAAAACTTGTGGTTCCTGCGCCAATGCGCGCGCCACCATGACCCGCTGTCGTTCACCGCCGGATAAGGTGCCAAAATCGCGATCTGCCAGGTTTTGCAGGCTCAGCGTCGTCAAAACCGTATCAATGATGGTTTCGTCGCCGGTTCTGCCGGTGGTGAACCGGGTTAAATGCGGCGTTCTGCCCAGCCGCACGATTTCCCGCACCGTCAATCCAAATGCAGAGGCCTGCTCTTGTAGCACGGCTGCGATCCGCCGTGCGCTGTCACGGGCGGACATGGCCCAGATGTCTTGGCCATCGATGCGCACCTGACCGGTTTGCGGTTTCTGAAACCGGTAAAGCAGCCGCAACAACGTGGATTTTCCAGCGCCGTTGGGCCCGACAACGCCCAACACACGCCCCGCTGCAACGCGAAACGTGGTGGCATGCAAAACAGGTTGGGATGATTTCGTGGGCGCCCAGCTCACGTCGACCACTTCAAGCTGCGCGACGGTCATGATCGGCATCCTTGATTGGTGAAACAGCCCTTTTCGCCCAACAGGGCAGTGCCACAACACGCGCCGGATACGCGGACTGTTTGCCGCGCATTCAGAACCGTTTCACGGCCAAACAAAAATGAAATTTCAGCCCCTAGGGCCAGAGTGTGACAAGGTCGCCAATCCATTTCGCCCTCCGCAAATATGCGGGATGCAAAGCAGATAGGTCGTGACCAACGCGCGTTATTCGAGCCGCCATCATGATCTCCTAACCAGACACCCCGTCTGGGTTGAGTTGCATTGACGACACCAAAATGTCGCCCGATGGCAGGTCTCCTGACTTGCGGATCAGCGTTTTCCCGAACCTTCCCGGGCCTTGCGGCTCAGTGGTGCTCTTCGGGTCAACTCTCCGCTTACAGTTGCGGGGGCAGTTACGGATTTGGCGCTTTTGAGCTCTTCCTTACCGTATTCCCTTTTCATCCCAGACGCATATTCGCCGGCTGGAAACCATCTGTGGGTGTTTTGAAATATCTGGGCGGGCGCGTCAAGTCTGACAGCGTGGGCAGATAAGCCGATTAAAATAGTCGGATAAGTTAAGGACGCGGCTTAAACGCGCTGGACAACCCAATTGGTCCTACCTATGCAAGGGGCGTTCGCAAAGCCAACCATTTTGGTCAGCCATGCCTTTGATCAAGGATGACTGATATGCTTCGCGCAATTTCCCTTTGTTTTATGACGATGGCGGCCCCTGTTTTTGCAGAAACGACGACCATCGAAACCTATGCCGGGCCCATGGATGTGTCCGTTTTGCCCGACCGAATTGCGGTGTTTGATATTGCTGCATTGGACACGCTTGATGCGCTGGGCGTGGCCGTGCACGGCGTCGTATCGCCGCTTTATGTCGATTATGTCCAACATTCGGTGCAAAATGCGGACAATGTTGGCACGTTGTTTGAACCCGATTTCGAAGCCATCGCCACAGGCAATTACGACCTGCTGATTGCCGGGGGGCGATCATCCCGTGTGGCGCCCGATTTGACAAAAATCGCACCGACCATCGATATGACAATCTGGGAAGATACCGTCGGGCAGGGGCTCGACCGGCTGGACGCCTATAGGGATGTTTTTGGCAAACAAGCCGAGGCAGCTGCATTGCGATCCGCATTCCAAGACGCGTTGGATACGGCAAAACAGGCGATGTCAGACGAAGGTAACGCGTTGATTGTCATGACAAACGGTCCAACAATCTCTGCTTATGGGGCCAATGGTCGGTTTGGCTGGCTGCACACAGCCATGGACATCCCAGAAGCCGTCGCCGCAGTCGAAGAGGCCACACATGGCGAAGCGATCAGCTTTGAGTTCATTCTGGATGCAAATCCGGACGTGTTAATCGTCATCGATCGCGCCGCGGCAATTGGCCAGGACGGTGTCACCGCAGCCGTGACGTTGGACAATGAACTGGTGCGTCAAACGACGGCTTGGGCCAATGGCAACGTGATTTATCTGAACAGCGCAAATGTCTATATTTCCGGTGGCGGCATTCAGTCGATGACACAAATCGGTTCCCAATTTGCAGCGACGTTTTCGGATGGATGAATGACGGATATATACTGGTTTGGGGCGGGTGTTTTTATACTCGCTCTTTTATCGATTGGGTCGCTTTTCGTCGGGGTGATTGACCTGACATTTACGGATATATGGCGCGATCCACAGGCGGTGCGGTTGATCGGGATCAGCCGGTTTCCCCGCACAGCTGCCGCGCTAATTTCAGGCGGCGCATTGGCCGTTGCGGGCAGCGTGATGCAAATGCTGGTGCGCAACCGGTTTGTCGAACCAATGACGGCCGGAACCGGGCAGGGCGCAGCATTGGGCGTCTTACTGGTCACGATCTGGATGCCGCAGGCGACGATTTTCACCAAAATGGCACTGGCATCTGTGACCGCGTTGATATCGACCCATGGTTTTCTGGCGATTGTGCGCCGTTTGCCCCCCAGCCAGCCCCTATTGGTGCCCTTGGTTGGCTTGGTTTATGGCGGGATCATCGGCGCTGGTGTGTTGTTTGTCGCGTACCAAGCGGACCTGCTACAGTACATTTTCGTCTGGCTGAACGGTGAATTTTCGGGCGTTTTGCGCGGGCGCTACGAATTGTTATGGCTGGCTGGCGCCGGGGCGGTTCTGACCTATTTTGCCGCAGATCAGTTTGCGATTGTGGGCATGGGGCAGGCGGTGACAACATCGCTGGGATTGAATTATCGCCACGTGGTGTTGATCGGCTTGATCGCAATTTCGCTGATCGCGTCATTGACGGTGACAACAGTGGGCATCATTCCTTTTGTCGGGCTGGTGGTGCCCAATATCATCTCGCGTTTGCGCGGCGATAACCTGCGCCGTACCTTGCCTTTGGTGGCAGTGTTGGGCGCGGTTCTGACGCTCGGGTCTGACATGTTAGGGCGGGTGATCCGCGCACCGTTTGAGATCCCAGTTGGGACCGTTTTGGGGGTCACGGGGGCTGTAATCTTCCTGTGGTTACTCTATCGGGCGCCAACCAATGAATAGGCGATTGTTTTGGCTGACCGCACTGTTTTTACTCTGTTGCGCGGCGTATATGACGCTTGGCGCGCGGGGCCCTGTCGGGTTTGTGCTGGCTTTTCGCGGATCAAAGCTCGCGGCATTGATATTGGTGGGAATTTCGATTTCAACCTCAACCATTCTGTTTCAAACGGTCACACAGAACCGCATTTTAACACCGTCGATCATGGGATTTGACGCGCTCTATGTCCTGATCCTGACGGCGGCTGTGTTCTATCTGGGGGGGATGACATTTGCGGGGATGTCGGACCAGGTGATCTTTGTGGGGGCGGCAGGAGCAATGACTTTGGCGGCGCTTTTGCTGTTTTCGACAATGTTGCGGTCAGCGCAAAACAACCTTTTGAGGATGATCCTGACGGGGATCGTTTTTGGAGCCTTGTTTCGAGCGCTGACAGATTTCATGCAGCGCCTGATCGATCCCAATGAATTTTCCGTCATCCAAGGCGCGTCCTATGCCAGATTTTCATTGATCGAAACGGAATTACTGTTGGTCGCGGCGTTGATTTTGGGCGGGGCGATGCTGTGCACATGGCGGATGCGATTCACATTGGATGTCATGGCGCTGGGCCGGGAAACGGCTGTAAATCTTGGAATAGACGCCAGCAATGTGCAAATGCAGGCGCTGATTTTAGCGGCCCTTTTGGTGGCTGTATCCACCGCTTTGGTTGGGCCTGTCGCGTTTTTGGGACTGTTGGTGGTCAGTTTGGCGCGGCTGACCACACCGGTTGAAAATCACGGCGTCCTGCTTTGCAGCGGCGCGCTGATTTCGGCCATCACATTGGTCGGCGGGCAAACCATTTTGGAACGTGTTTTCCAACTCGCCTCACCTTTGTCGGTTGTGATTGACCTGATGGGCGGTGCGTTTTTCCTGTTTCTCCTCCTCAAAGGACATCGCTGATGATTTGCGTGCGCAACCTATCCCATCAGATCGGCAACAGTTTGATCCTCAACGATATTTCCGTGGACATTCCGCAGGGCAAGGTCACGGCGCTGGTGGGGCCAAACGGGGCAGGGAAATCCACGTTGCTCTCTTTGATTGCACGTCTGGAAAAACGGCAAAACGGGCAGGTCACCGTGGGGCCTTTGACGGTTGGGGCGTGTTCCAACCGGGAATTGGCCAAATATCTGTCGATTTTGCCTCAGATGCCGGATCAGGTGCCGCGTTTAACGATCCGCGAATTGGTGTCGTTTGGCCGCTATCCCTATCACCAAGGCCGCCCCAACCCGCAGGATAGGCAAAAGGTGGACGCTGCGCTGAATGTGTTTGGATTGGCCGAATTTGCCAATCGACCGATTGCGGCCTTGTCGGGGGGCAACGACAGCGAGCGCAGATCGCAATGATATTTGCCCAAGACACCGACTATATGCTGCTGGATGAACCGTTGAACAATCTGGACATTGCCGGAGCGCGGTCGTTGATGGCGCTGCTACGACAATTGTCTGATCAACATGGCAAAACGATCGTGATTGTGTTGCATGATATCAATGTCGCCAGCCGCTATGCGGATTGGTTGGTGGCGATGGATGCTGGCCGGATCGTTGCACAAGGACCGCCAAAACAGACTGTGACCCCCCAGTTTTTAAGGGATGTTTTTCGCACTGATGCGGATATCCACCACATTGACGATGTGCCGGTGGTCTTGGTCTAAGCTGCGGCTTCGGCGCGTTTCATTTCCTGATGTTCGTCTTCGATCAGCCCGATTTTCCAATAACCGGAAATATAAGCATCTGCCTTTGGCACGCCCCGACGGTTGATGATTTCGCGGCGCAACGCTTTGATCATGCTGCTTTCTCCGGCGATGCAGGTCTGTACGCTGCCGTCAAATTCCGGCAAGGCGGCAATTAAATCAACGCTTTGGGTTGCGGGCTGGGCGGGGTCTGTGTGCAAAATCCAATGCACCTCGACGCCCTCTGGGGCCTGTAGCTCTTGGCGATCATCCAGGGAAAGAACCTCAAAGAAGGCCACACCTTTGGCATCACGTGGCATCGCATTCAGGGTGGCCGCCGCGACGGGAAGGGCGGACATATCCGCCGCAATCACATAGGTATCGGCGTGAAAATGAGCGAGCTTTATCGGCCCCGGCCCGGCAAACCCAGCAACGTCACCTACGCGACAACGACGGGCCCACGCGCTGGCGGGGCCGGTATCGCCGTGATCCACAAAATCAATGTCGATTTCGCCTTTCTGGGGGCGAATGTGACGGATCGTATAGGTGCGCATATCAGGGCGCGGCCCCGTCGCCAGCTGGGTGCTAAAATCAGCTTCGCTCTGATCTGGACGTGGCAGGAACAGCTTAAAATGTGCGCCTTCGATACCCTCCCCCAACGGTGCGATCCAATCGGCCACACAGGTCACGCGGATCATATGGGGCGTCACCCATGTCTTTGCGCAGACACGCATCACACGCGGGGGGCGTTTCGGGGGCACCGCCATTTGATTTTCCTTTGATAGGGCGTGATCAGGTGCAAGTGACCCGCGACAGGGGCCAAATTTTGTTAGCTCATCGTTTTCTGACAGATTTTGTCGGAAAAGAAAAGAGCATGTTCATCCCGCGCAAGCGTTTGCCGCTCGGAGCGCTGTAATAAAGCAAGCGTGTCATCCGCACTGAGCCCTTTGGCCTGAGCGCGCTGCCAGATTTTGCGCGCAGAGCTGGGCGACCAAGGCAGCGCCGCCTGACAGAGCCAAGCACGCAACACAGGCGGTAAAGTGTCATAGGTTTGCATTGAATTGCGCGCACGACGCTTGCCGCGCAGGCTTGTTTGGCCCAAATTGCCAGAGCGATGAATGGTCATGGTGTTGGCCGAGAATGGAAAATGTCGCTTATGTAACTAGCTAAGTTACTGAATGCTCGCAACAGTGAATGTTGCGTGACATCAAAGCGCGAGGAGTAGAGCCGTGAAACGAAACAGCCGTCTGTCATTGGCTTTGCACACCCTGAGCCACATGGCCTCAGACCCGGATAAAATGCGCACATCGGCCGATATTGCCGATCACGCGGGCACAAACCCGGTTGTTGTACGGCGGGTGCTAGGCAAACTGCGCGAGGCCGGTTTGTTAACGTCAGAAAAAGGCCATGCCGGGGGGTGGCGGTTGACTCGAAATCCGGCAGAAATCAGTCTGGCGGATGTGTATCTGGCGCTGGATGAACGGCTGGTCGCCAGCAACACAACCCAAGACGCCCCCAGCTGTTCGGTTGAAAATGCGTTGCATCAACGGGTTTCAAGCGTGCTAGAAGATGTCGAGCAAAGTCTGATTCAAAAGCTGTCTGAGACATCCATTTTAGAGGTGCGTCGCGCACCCTAAGCCCTGCCACGATAAGTGATCCATGCGCTGGGCTGATTGATTGAAATCCGTCCATTTAACATAATGTTAATCATTCTGGACGGATGCCCCTGCTTTCCGGTACGCTGCCACGCAGACATTGGTGGAAATGGTGGCAACACCGGCCGGGCATTTTTCCGGCATAACGCATGCCGCGTTGTTTCTGCGAAAACGTCGTTTTTATTGTTGTAAGGTTTGACCCCCGCACAATGACCCAACGGGTTAGACTGCTGTGGCCTAAATATTTGTAAGGCTTGGCCTGCTGAACGTAGAAGGAAACCGGGATGACTGAAACGCCCCGTATATCAGAATTTGAACGTGCAATTGACCGCCATGCGCATGCGGAAAACACCCGGCATGAGGTCATCCGTTCCTATTACCGCGTACGCCAGACCCTAGGATATCTGGGGGTGTCGCTGCCCTTTCTGCTGATGCTGAGCAGCGCGGTCAGCAACGCCGAACTGGAACCGTCACTCAGCGACTTTTTCCATACGATTTCGCGCGACGTGTTTGTCGGCGTGTTGTTTGCAATCGGAACCTTTCTGGTCATTTACGAAGGATATGAACGCGAACCGGGCGAAACCTTTACCGATAATTGGTTGGCGACGGTGGCCGGACTTTCGGTGTTTGGCGTGGCGCTCTTTCCAAATGAAAGCCCATCCGGTCAAGTGGCCGCATTAACCCAGCAATTGGTGGGGATCGGCATCAGCCCAATCATTCATTATTCGAGCTGCCTTATCTTTTTCTACTGTATGGGGCATTTCTGTTTGTTCCGTTTTTCCAAAACCAAACATCCGGGGCGCCGTAAATATTACATCGCCTGTGGGTGGACCATCGTTGCCTGTGGCACGATGTTGGCGATCGCATCCTATTGGAAACAGATGGGACCGCCGACTTTGACGGCGTTTGTTTTGGAAAACAATGTGGTGTTCTGGGTCGAAGCGATTGGCGTTTGGGCGTTTTCATTTGCTTGGGTCATCAAAGGGCGCGGTGATCAGGAATTATTGGCGGCCTTTCCCATCAACAGCACCCGGCCAAAACACACCCAATCTTAAACCCGACCGCGCGCAACGCGCCATCAGGAGAAACATTATGTGGGCCAAACTGGCAGACCATTTTTTGCGCAAAATCATCAAAAATGGTGAATTACGGATCACGTGGCCGGACGGCTCAGAGGCAAAATACGGTGATAGGGTCGGCATTTCTTCGGCGATCCACATCCATGATCCCGCTTTGGCCCGCAAATTGGTGTTGAACCCTGAACTGGCCATCGGCGAAGCGTATATGGACGAAACCCTGACCATCGCTGAAGGTGACTTAGCCGGGTTTATAACCCTGATTGCCACAAATGCGCGCGATCACGGGGTCGGCCATATGAAAACCGCAGCCACAGGTGCCCGCACGATTTTGCGCCAGATTGCCCAGAATAACCCCCTGCCGGTTGCCCGGAAAAACGTCGAAATCCACTATGATTTGTCGACCGACATGTACGAATTGTTTCTGGACAAAGACCTGCAATATACCTGCGGATATTTCAAAGATCCGGGCATGACCCTAGAGGATTCTCAGGATGCCAAAAAGGCCCATATTGCGCGCAAACTGTGCCTGAAACCGGGAATGCGCGTGCTGGATATCGGCTGTGGCTGGGGGGGGATGGCGCTGACTTTGGCGCGTGATTACGGGGTGCATGTGACCGGCGTGACCCTGTCGATTGAGCAGGTGAAATACGCCCGCGCCCGTGCCCAAGCCGAAGGTCTGACTGATAAGGTCGCGTTCAAGCTGCTGGATTACCGCGAAGTGTCCGAAACCTTTGATCGGATCGTTGTTGTGGGCATGTTGGAACATGTGGGTCAGCCGCAATACGGGACTTTTTTCGGCAAAATAAAGCAAAACCTGAAACAAGACGGGATCGCGATGGTGCATGTCATTGGCCGCAGCACGCCGCCCGGCCGCACGAGCCCTTGGTTGCATAAATATATTTTCCCGGGCGGATACACGCCCGCCCTGTCCGAAGTGTCCCGCGAGATTGAGAAAAAGCGTTTGGTGGTCACGGATGTCGAAGTGTGGCGCAGCCATTATGCGCGCACGGTGCAACATTGGATTGATCGGTTCGAAGCCAATCTGGACCCAATCCGCGACATGTATGACGATCGGTTTTTGCGCATGTGGCGGTATTACCTGATCGCCAGCGAAATCAGCCTGACCGAATTGGGCATGTGTATTTTCCAATACCAAATCACCCATCATCCGATGGCGGCCCCCATCACGCGCGACTATATTTACGCACAGGATTAGAACCGGGCCGCACGAAAGGGCGACAGGTCAATATTGGTGGGTGTGCCCGTGGCGATATCAGCCACGATACGACCGGTTTTGGGCGCCATCATCAGCCCATAATGGCTGTGGCCAAATGCGCAGATCAATCCGGGTAGGTCCTTGCATTCTTCGATCAAAGGCAGGCTGTCTGGAAAGGACGGGCGGATGCCCATCCACGTATCAGGGGTTTTGTGCTTTAGGTCGGGGATCATGGATTGGGCGATCTGTTTCAGCGCGCGCAGTCGGCCCGGGTTTGGTGGCGCGTCGATCCCGGTAAATTCCGCCACCCCCGCAATGCGCACCCCGCCATCCATTGAACTGGCAACCGCATGGGCATCCGTATCCATGATCGAATTGTTCAGCTGCAAATCCGCATCGCCAAAGGACACGTGGTATCCCCGTTCCGCCGCCAGAGGCAGGGATATGTTGAACCGTCTCAGCAATTCAGCGGACCAGATTCCGGCGGCCAGCACCACTTTGTCAAAGGGATGCGTGCCGATATTCGTGATAACGTCCCAGCCGCCAGAAACAGGCGTCAGGTCCCGAACGGTTTCGCGGCAAACCTGCCCACCCAGAGCCTTGATTTTAGCGGCAAGCACCGTGCCCAGACGCCCGGGATCGCGCGTGCGGGCCTGCCCTTTGATCAGGATCGCGGCCTGAAAATCATGCGACAGGTTGGGTTCCAGATCCCTTAGATCAGCGGCGTCGATCCGTTCCAGATCGGCCCCTTTTTGGCGGCGCATTTTGTAGCCAAGCGATGACAGGTCAGCGTTACGCGCATCACGAAAAGCATGCACATACATCGCGTCGGCAATCAGGTCATCGTGGCCCGTGCCCCGCAGCAATTCCCGATAAAGCGTCACCGCATCGCCGCAAAGCAATTGCATCGCATCGGAATTGGCCTGCGCACGGTCAAGGCGGCTTTCGCGTAGAAACCGGATCAACCAGGGCAAATATCCCGGCCCATGGCGCATCGACACGCCCGCCGGACCATTGGGGCGCAGCAACATGCCCGGGATTTGTTTCCAGATTCCGGGCATGGCCTGCGGAATAATCGACCAAGGCGAGATGATCCCGGCATTGCCAAATGACGTGGCCTGACCGGGGGCATCGCGTTCAATCAGCGTCACACGATGCCCAGAGTCCAGCAGCGAAATGGCGGTGCAAATCCCGATGATCCCACCGCCGATCACGCCCACATGTTGTTTGTCCTGCATGTCAGGCAGCAGCCATTGATGTTTGCCGCTTTGCCAGAAACTGCAGGATGATGGCGGGGCTGGCAATCAGCAGCGCAACCAGATCGGCAGACAGGCTTGGGGCGATGAACACCAACCCGGCGAGGGCACATAGGACGCGATTGATGGCCCCCATCGGTGCTAACCAATAGCCGACTACAGCGGCCGATAGGGCGACAACCCCGGCGATACAGCTGGCGGCCGAATAGGTGAATGTCCACAAATCAAACCCGGTTGAGGACACAAATAACAGCACCGGCGCATAGACAAAGGCCATGGGCGCTACGATTTTGCCCAACCCCAGCGTAAACGCCGAAATCCCGGTTTTGAACGGGGGGGAATTGGCAATCGCCGCCGCCGCATAGGCCGACGTGCAGACCGGTGGCGTGATTTCGGCGACAACTCCGTAATATAGTACAAACAAATGGCTGGCGATCGGCGGGATGCCTAGCTGCGCCAAGGCGGGCTGGGCCACAGAAACCAACATGATATAAAGCGCGGTTGTCGGAATGCCGGCCCCCATCAGGATGCAGGCAATCGCGATAAACACCAGCGACAGGAACAATTGCAGGTCTTCGACCGCAAACAGGGCAAAGTCGCCAAAGCTCAGCAGGTTATAGATATCTGTCGCCAGATTGCCCGCGCCTTGTGTGACCATAAACCCGATGCGGAACCCGATGCCGGTCGTGTTGATCACCCCAACGACGATGCCACCGCCGCCGAAGCCGCGCCAACGGCCAGCGCATATTTCACACCCGTTTCAACGGATTCAGACATTTCGGGCAGCAGGATGCGGTTTTGCGGGTTCAGGGTTGCGACCGCCGTACCAGATAGCAAAATCAACGCGGTGAAGGGTTCAAATCCGCCGCCGATGAATTTCCAGATCACAAAGGCCCCAAATGCCACGGCGTAGATCAGGGATGGCGGTTCCTTTAGCCGGGACATGCCCGCGACGATGGCCAGCGAAATCCCACAGAATGCCGACATAAACGGCGTGTAGCCGCTGAACAGCACCCAAAGCAGGCCGATCAGGGGGATGATATTTGCCCAACCTTCGCGCCAGACATGGGCCAATTGCGGCAATTGTTCCTTGGCCAGACCTTTCAGGCCCAATTTACGCGCCATCAGGTGCACGACGGTGAACACACCGACATAATGCAGTATCGCCGGAAAAATCGCCGCGATCACGATGGTTGTGTAGGGCAGCTCTAGAAACTCGGCCATGATAAAGGCCGCAGCCCCCATGATCGGCGGTGTGATCTGCCCCCCTGCCGATGCGGCCGCTTCGACGCCGCCGGCGAAATGGCCGGGATATCCCAACCGTTTCATATTGGGGATGGTAAGCGCGCCGGTGGATACGGTGTTGGCCACCGAAGACCCCGAAATCGTCCCAAAGAACGCCGATGACACGACGGACACTTTGGCGGGGCCGCCCGTATAGCGCCCCGCGAGGATGGTGGCGTTATCAATGAACAACTGACCCAACCCCGTGCGCTGGGCGATCACGCCAAACAGTACAAAATGGAACACGATGGTCGACACCACCCACAGGGTGACACCAAAGATGCCTTCTTGGGGGAAATACATCGACGACACAAAGGTGCGGAATTTGACACCCGGATGCTGCAACAGGCCAGAAAAATAAGGCCCAAACAACGCATAGACGATAAAGAGCGAAATGATCGCAGGTAGAACCCAGCCCAATGTGCGCCGCGCGATGTCCAACACCAGAACAATGATAACAACCCCAAAAAACATGTCGTAATTGTTGGGATTGCCCATGCGAAACGTCTGTTCTTCGATGCCCAGTGACGGGATCCCGCGCCATGCCAGGCCCACATAAAGCGCAGCCGCCACCCCCAGGATCATCAGGATCACATCCAGAAACGGAATGCCGCCCATATGCATGATCCCGGTTTTCAGATTGAAACTGCTTTTGGATTTCAGGACCGGGTAGAATGCGTAGGTGAGGATAAACAAACCGGACAGGTGCCAGCCCATGTGCCAGTGGTCCGCAGGCAGGCCGAACCCGGCTGTGATGTAGTGGTAGCTGGCAAAAACAATCGCCACCCCCCGCAGCAGCAATCCGGCCAATTCACCGACTGGTCGTGTGGCCGCCCCTTCGTCGTATTTCTCTTCGATCGCTGCCAGCTCTTCTGCGGTCAGGTCACGCACGTCTTGGTTTATGGGATCGGTCACGGTATTGCCCCCTAGGGATGTCGAATAAAAACGGGGCAACACAAACCGTGCTGCCCCAGCGCGGGGGTTAGTCCATCAAGCCAGCTTCGCGGTAGAAACGTTCTGCACCCGGATGCAGTGGCACACCCAATGTGGCGATGCCGTCCAATGCGGTTTCGACGGTGATTTGCTGACCTTTGGCATGGCCATTATCCAGCAGACGACGGGTATTTTCGTTCCACATCGCTTCTGTGATGCCGTAAACCAATTCGTCGCTCAGTTCCGATGACACAACCAACAAGGCAGACACAGCGGGGGTTTTGACCGCTTCATCTACGCCCTCATAGACGCCGCCGGGTATTTCGGATGGGATATAGGCCGGGATGATATCGTTGATGCGCTGCAAATCTTCGTCAGAGAAGGAATGCAATGACATGCCTTTGGTCGAGGACAGTTGAACCATCGCAGCAACAGGCCAGCCAGCGGCGTAGAAATAGGCATCAATCTGACCATCTGCCAGACGTTCGGCGGATTGGCTGTTGTTCAGCTCTGCCTCGTCCATGTTGTCGCGGGTCACGCCCCATTCGTTCAGCATTTGCAGAACTGCAACCTGGGTGCCGGACCCGGCCTACGCAATGCCAACACGCTGACCTTCTAGATCGGCCAAGCTGGCGATGCTGGTGCCTTCGGGCAGAACCAGATGCAGATCCTCTGGGAACAGATTGGCGACGATGCGCAGGTTAGGATGCGGTTTGCTGTCGAATTTACCTTCGCCCAGATACATGGACCGGGTGACGTCCGCCGCAGCGAGCCCGGCTTCCAGCTCTCCGTTTTGGACGGCGGCGTTGTTGAACACCGACGCCGTTGTGGATTGCGCAATCGCGATCAGACCCGGTACACCGCATTGGCCGCCATCTTCGCAGGCGCGGCTGCCCGGGGGTGACGAAATGCCGTTGGCAATGGTGCCCCCGATGGGGAAATAGGTCCCGCCCGCACCGCCGGTGCCGATGCGGAAAAAGGTCGGGTCCTGCGCTGCGGCAGGGCCTGCGACGATCGTGGCAGAAATCAAAGCGCCGGATAGTGATTTCAGAAATGTCATGTCGGTCTCCCAGTTGGTCACAGGTCATTGCCTGCTTTTGTTTGATGGGGGGATGATATGGGGTTTGTCTATTAAGGCAAATTTGAAGTTGTTTACTATTCATAAGCATGATTTATGAATGTGCATGAATTTGCATCACCTGTCCGTCTTTCGCGAAGTAATGAAAACCGGGTCTATGTCCGAAGCGGCGCAAAATCTGGGTCGGACCCAACCGGCGATCAGCCTCGCGATGAAAAGTCTTGAAGATTCTTTGGGGATTACGCTGTTTGACAGGGACACCCGGAACCTAAAACCCGTCCCCGAAGCCTATTATCTGCTGGCCGAGGCAGACAGTATGCTGGGGCAGATGTCGCGGCTGCGGCGCACGATGAAACGGATGCAGATCGGCGACAAAGGCGAGGTGCAATTGGCCGTTATGCCCGGTGTGGCAACGGTGTTATTCCCTGATTTCCTGAGTAAATTTGCCGAAACACGGCCAGATATAAACCTGTCGATGCACACGCGCAGTTCAACGCAATTGCGTGAATTGGTCAGCAGTCAGGGCGTGGATTTTGGGTTTGGTGATTACGACGAAGACAACAGCCGCACCGAACAAACCCGGATCACGCGGATCTGTGCGAATGGGTTCTTGGCGGTGCCTGCGGGGCATGAACTGGCGCAATGCGAAACGGTTCCCTTAGCGGCGCTGGATGGGTTGACGTTTGGCGGGATGCAGCCCGATCACCGGTTTGAAATGCGCGTTCAATTGGCCCTAGCCCATGCGAATGCCAGAACCCATGTGCGGTTTCGCAGTCAAACCGTGTTGCCGTTACTTAAATTTGTCAGCGCCGGGCAATGCTGCGCGATTGTGGATCCGCTGACGGTGCTGTCTGCGCGGTTAACCGGTGTGACCCGCCAAGAGATCAAGTTCTGCAAACTGGCCCAGCCTGTGCCCTATGACTACGCTATTCTGGTGCCCAAAATGCGGCGGCTGACCACGTTGTCGCGCCAATTGGCTGCCTCTTGGGAAGCGCATATGATGCAGGAATTGACCGCACTGGATGCTGCGCCCAAAACAAATATCTTTGAGTGACGAAATTTGTATGGGGCAAAAGGGCCGGCCTTTGGGGCCAGCCCTAAGATGTTAGGACCCAGACATAAGCCGTGCGCCATGGGGATTATCGATCACCATTTTCCACTGTCCGTCGGGCTGTTTGCGCAACACTGCGACCGACAGCCCGGATTGGGTGATTTCCTGGCCATCCGGCAGATGAGCAACCATATTCCAAGGCGCAATGTGGATTGCGATGTCCCCGTTGACGATCACGTCATGCCCCTCAGAAAAACTGAACTGCGGGCCAAGTGCGGACATTTCTGCAAACATCTGTTCCAGTTGGGCCACATTTGAAACCGGCGCTCCGGGTTCAAACAGGACCGTTGCCTCTGGTTCGTAATGGCGCATGACGCCCGCAATGTCGCCCTGTTGAAAGGCCTCTGCCATGCCCATTGTGCTGCTGAGTACGTTTTGTTGGTCTTCGGTCATTGTCTGTCCTTGTGCGATAGAAAGTTGAGGTGAGATCAAGGCAAGCGTGATCAGCCACGCAAATGCGTGTTTCATGAAGTTTCCTTTTGGGTTTGTGGTTAGGTTTGGGTCGTTTCTATGATGTTCAACACCGCACTTGCGTAGTCGCGCAGCGGCACATGCGCGCCGGTTGAACGCTGTAATTTGGCGGCGATCAGGCTGGATTGGATATCGGACACTTCTGCTGCGGCATCGGCAAAACGAGGGGCATCTGCCAATGCGGCGCTGGGCTGGATGCCAATACGACCAGATGCCATCGCAGCGGGCAATCGTTTGCGGCAGGAACAAGCGGCAGAGCGGTTCGCCAGCCCACATGTCGCCGCGGTAAATGTCTGAACGCGATCGCGTGCGCGCGACAGACGTTTGCGATAATTTGCAGGGGAAATTTCCAAAATGTCGCTGGCAATGCTGTGGTCAAATTCTAGAATATCACCCAGAATATAAGCCGCGCGATGTTCGCGATCCAAACACAGCAACATGGCCATGGTGCATTTGATCCGCAATTCGTTCAGCATAACATGCTCATCTGGCGCTTTGTTATTATCGTCGGACAGCCCGTCTATCAGGTCTTGGGAAAAGGCATCGAAAGTCAGGTTTGGGTCATTGACCCGGATTTTTCGCGCCCGGATCAGGTAATTGGTTGCGACCCGATAAACCCATGTTTCAAATCGGGATTCCGCGCGAAATGTCGATAGTTTGGTGACAACGCGGATCAAAATTTCCTGAGTTGCATCCTGCGCCGCATCAGGATCCGCCAACATGCGAATGGCCAACTGATACACCTGTTTCTGGATGCCACGAATGATGTCTTCTAGGGCGGTGGCATTCCCGTCTTGGGCCAATTGAATTGTGGGTCCGGTGATATGGGTCATGTGTTTGTCCGCATTTGGTGACGTTACATAGTTAGACACATGCCGATCCAAATGTGTGACAGATTTTTTATCCCGCCCCGGAAATTTTGCGATTTGAACCGGGCCCTACGTCGTTTCAATCCCGAGCCTGACATGGCGCGTGAACCGATGATTACCAGTCAAATCCGCTGGGCCGATGGCCTAATTCGTGTCGACGATTTTGCCGGGATTCATGATGTTGAGGGGGTCCATCGCCCGTTTGATATCGCCCATGATCCCAAAGGCATCACCGTGTTGATCCGCCATGTATTTCTTTTTGCCGACACCAACACCGTGTTCGCCCGTCACGGTTCCCCCAAATTCCAACGCAGTCATATTGACCTGATGGGCCAGGTTTTCTGCGCGTTTCATTTCATCAAGATTGCCGGGTTCAACAAGGATCAGCATGTGGAAATTTCCGTCGCCAACATGGCCAACGATGGGTGAAATCAGCCCGGATTGTGCGATCAATCCCTGTGCTTTTTCGATGCAGGGTGCCAGTGCAGAAATAGGGACGCAACAATCTGTCACCAAGGCGGTGCTGCCGGGGCGCAGGGTTTTGCCGACGTAGAATGCTTCGTGACGCGCACGCCACAGAGCGTTACGTTCTTCGGCCTTGGTTGCCCATTTAAAGGCCGAGCCGCCAAATTCCTGTGAAATTTCGGCAAAGGTTTTTGTTTGCTCAGTCACACCGGAATCCGTGCCGTGAAATTCCAGAAACAATTGCGGCTGAGCTGCGAAATCCAATTCAGGATAGGCCTTTTGCATACCTGACATCTGGGTCGCGTCCAGCAATTCGATCCGCGCCACTGGCAGGCCGGACTGAATGGCCAAAATGACCGCATTCACTGCATCTGCGACCGTATCGAACGCGCATGTCGCTGATGAAATCGCTTCGGGCTGGCCAAATAGTCGAACGGTCAGTTCGGTGATGATCCCAAGCGTGCCTTCGGAGCCGACAAACAGATGCGTTAAATCATACCCGGCTGACGATTTGCGCGCCTTGCTGCCTGTGCGGATTATCCGGCCATCCGCCATCACCACTTCGAGGGCCAGCACGTTTTCCGCCATGGTTCCATATCGCACGGCATTGGTGCCCGAGGCACGCGTGGCCGCCATGCCACCCAAAGTTGCATTTGCACCGGGATCGACACTGAACATCAGACCAGATGCACGCAGGTCGGTGTTTAACTGCTCTCTCGTGACGCCGGGTTGCACCACCGCATTCAGATCGCTGTCATTGACTTTGAGGATCGTGTTCATGCGGCTCATATCGATGGTCACGCCCCCGGAATAGGGGATAACGTGGCCTTCTAGGGATGTGCCGACGCCAAATGGAATGACCGGGCAGTGATGCGCCGCGCAGATTTTTATGATGTCGGAAACGTCTTGGGTGCATAAGGGAAACGCCACCGCGTCAGGGGTGGCTGGTGCTTGGTATCCTTCGTCGGACGCATGTAGCGCCAGAACCGAAGACCCCGTCGACAGACGATCCCCAAGCAAGTCTGTTAACGCTTTGATGACGGCATCACGGGATTGAACTTGCATCATGTTTCCTTTGAGGACAGGTGGATTTCGCTGTCTTGGTCTGGTGGGGCAGAGTGTGATGAAAAATCAGAAACGTCCGCGGCTGTGATCAGGGTTTTTATGGTTTGAACAATGGTTTTGCGCTGCTCGGGCGGCAGGGCGTTCATTAAATGGGCGTTGCGTTTGCTCAGATCAGGAACCAGCTTGGTATGGGCGCGTTCCGCTTTTGGGGTCAGCGCCAAATTGAATTGCCGTTTGTCGTCTGAATGTTCCGACACCAGCAAATAACCATTTTTTTCAAGGAGATGCACAGTTTTACTGAATTGGCTTTTGTCGATGCAGGCTGCTTTGCGAATGCCGGTGGATCCTTGGAACTGTCCGGATGCGACCAGACGAATGATGCGCCATTGAGCGAGGGTTAAATCTCCGTGGCGTGCGATCACACTGCGTGCTTGGGCGTTTAAAGCTATGTGCAATTGCGCAAACAAAAACCCCAATTCGACATCAATGTTAAACGGATCGTCCATTGGGTTCCTTTCGCTGGAAAAGTCACCGCATTTGGTGGACATGTCAACCAAACTGTCGCCGATCAAACGACGCACACATTGGCGATCGACACTTTCGCGGCCAGGAATCCAGCGCATATCGCTTATTTTTAGGGGTTAACGAATTAGGCATTGAAGGATGGACAATTTGAAAAAGTTTAGAAAAGGTAAACAAACACCACAGGTTTTATCAATTCAGGTTTCATTCTGACGGAGTATTTCAATTGACCACATATACAATGACCGGTTTTTTACAGACCAATAGCAGCTTCACGCCAGCGACATTTGAATTGGTAACTCCTGCCAGCACGACAACAGTGTCACATGTTCACAATGGTGACTTTGCCGGGGATTCAGGGTTTCCGTTTTCGAACCTTGTGATCAATGCCTTGGAAATTCGGCTAAATGGCACGGTTGTTGATTTTACCCCAACTGGCCCGTTTGACATGGAAATTTATGAAATCCCTTGGGATGATGCGGGGACACCGCGAACCAGTTTTCTGATGGGGGCGTTTGATCAAACAAATGAAAATAACTGGTATCTTCAATTGGGGGGCGATCCGCTTCCGAGCTTTGCGTCGTTGGCAGAGTTCAACGCATTTGCAGGTGCCGTGGGCGACGACGTCATTACGCCAACCGCAGGAAGCGGGTTTGAATCAGGCGCCGCGATTCCGCTGCTGAACATCCCCGGCACCACGGTTTCTGCTGTGGATCAGGTCGCGGGCACTGACGGCGATGATGTCTTTAATGCGGGCGCGGGCAATGACATCCTGAACGGAGGCGATGGCAATGACACGCTAAACGGTCAGGGCAACGCGGATGATCTATATGGTGGGGCGAATAACGATACGTTGAATGGCGGCGCCGGGTTTGACGAACTGTTTGGCGGCTCCGGTGATGACAGTCTGAATGGCGGTGGTGGCAATGACACGATCCAAGGTGGATCGGGGGCAGACGTCATCAACGGTGTGGCCGGGTCCGACAGCATTTTGGGGGGCGATGGAACCGATTCCATTCTGGGTGGCAACGGGTTCGATCGGATTGATGGCGGCCTTGGGGCAGATACCATTGATGGTGGGCTCGGGCTTGATACAATTTATGGCGGCAGCGGTGCTGACTCGATTTTAGGCAATGCCGGATCGGACGACATTTATGGCGGTGCTTTGGATGACACTCTTGGCGGTCAGGGGGGGAATGACCTCATTTATGGGGGAACTGGTTCTGACACGCTCGAAGGTGGGGGCAACATCGATTCCCTGTTTGGGGATGAAGGCGGCGACTTTATCTATGGCGGCAGTGGCTCGGATCAACTGTTTGGTGGCAGCGGAAATGATCAGCTAGATGGCGGTAGCGGTTCGGATAATCTGTATGGCGGTACCGGAAATGATCAGCTAAGCGGCGGCAACGGCCACGATACCATCACAGGTGGTGGCGGGATCGATACGATGTTTGGAGGCAATGGCAATGATCGTTTGATCGCCAATACAGGCGTGTCCAACTTTCAGGAAATGACCGGTGGCAATGGCGCGGATGTGTTTGTGTTTGTGGATGGCGCAAGCACAGGAAACATCCTCGACTTTACGGCGGGGCAGGACCAGTTTGATTTTTCCGGTCACAGTACGATCAATTCGCTTGCTGACTTCTTGGCCGGGGCCAGCGAGTCGGGCCCAACCGAAGTGTCGTTTAATGGCGGCGGGCTGAACCTTTTGATCGAAGGCACCGCATTGGCCAACTACACCGCAAGCGATTTCATTTTCTAAGCTGAAACGTCTGAGAAAACCCAAGCCGTCGCAGGTCACCTGTGGCGGCTTTTTATGCTGCCCGACCTTGTTACGCGGATGAAACCTGCGCGAATAGCCAGGCGCTGAGAGTTGCAACTACGGACGCTTTTCTAGGTGCGCGCGGGGCAACAACATAATACCCATTTTCGGATGTCATTGAAAATTCAAAGGGTTGAACCAACAGCCCGGCCCGCAGATCGGCTTTGACCAGCTCACGATTTGAGAGCGCAACCCCCTGACGTGCAATGGCGGCATCAATGGCCAAAGAGGTTTGGCTGAACGTCATCGTCCTAAGCCCGGAAACGTTTTGTTCCCCCAATGCTGCTTCTAGAAAAATGGGCCATTGCCCGTGCGTATCCTCTAACAAAACATGCCCCAACAGGTCACTAGGACCATGAATAGGCGCCGCCCCAGAAATGAGATCGGGACTACAGACTGCAACCAATCTGGCCGGAAATAATGGGGTCGCAACAAGTCCTGGCCCAAATGGCGGCTTGCCTTGTCGAATCGCGATGTCGACCCCATCCGTCTGAAAGTTGGCAAGCGAGTTGGACGCGTCCAAACGAACCCTGATTTCGGGATGGTCCCGCGCCAGAGAACCTAGTTTTGGTACTAGCCACTTGGTGGCGAATGACGGTGTGGAACTGATCGTTACAACGGTATCTTGTGGTGACAATCCGCCTGTTGCTTCGGATATCATGTCGAAGGCCCGCCGGATGGCCGGAAAATATTTGCGACCTTCATCGGTCAGGGTTAACCCGCGGGCATGACGGTTGAATAGTTTGATTTCAAACAGTAATTCCAGAGATCGCACATGCTGCGCAACAGCTCCCTGTGTGACGCCTAACTCTTGGGCGGCGTGACTGAAATTCAGGTTCCGCGCAGCTGCTTCGAATGCTTTCAAAGAATTGAGCGGAGGAAGATCACGCATAGCAAAAATCCAAGCCTATAGTTTTTCTACACTCATAAAGCAGAATATCTGATTAGTCAAAGTACAAGCCACAGTTCATGGTGCCGTTAGAAACCGCATTCGAATTGATGGAGATTAAAATGGCTGACGGCAAAGTGGCGATCATCACAGCAGGAGGAAGTGGCATGGGAGCTGACAGCGCGCGCCGTTTGGCGGCCGACGGCTTCAAGGTTGCCATTTTGTCGTCGTCGGGCAAGGGCGAAGCGCTGGCCAATGAACTGGGTGGGATCGGCATAACAGGGTCAAATCAATCCAATGACGATTTGTCCCGTTTGGTGGACGCAACTATGGAAAAATGGGGGCGCATTGATGTCTTGGTCAACTCAGCCGGGCACGGCCCGCGCGCGCCTGTTTTAGAGCTGACAGATGATGATTGGCATACTGGGTTGGATGTCTATTTGTTGAATGTTGTGCGACCGACCCGGTTGGTCACCCCCATCATGCAGTCCCAAAAATCTGGGACGATCATTAATATTTCCACCTTTGCCGCGTTCGAACCTGATCCGGTATTTCCGACCTCAGGAGTGATGCGCGCGGGGTTGGCGGCGTTCAGCAAATTGTTCTCCGACACATACGCCGCCGACAATGTGCGCATGAATAACGTGCAGCCCGGCTTTATTGATAGCCTGCCAGAAAATGCGGATTTCAAAGCAAGAATTCCGATGGGCCGCTATGGCAAGTCTTACGACGAGATCGCCGGAACGGTCGCGTTTCTCGCCTCTGAAGGCGGGGCATATATCACCGGTCAGAACATCCGCGTTGATGGCGGCATCACCCGGTCCGTTTGATCCGGTTACATTAACAAGAGAGCAAACCATGAAACCAACTTCACATGACAAACAGTTCAAAATTGATCTGCCAAACGTTGATAGCATCCCCAAACATGACGCCTATGATGTGGTTATTATTGGCGGCGCAACCATGGGGGCCTGCACGGCTTGGTTTTTGGCGTCGAACCCGGATTTCAGCGGCAAGATCCTGATCGTAGAAAAGGATAAATCCTATCTGCAGTCGCAAACGGCGGCGTCGAACAATTGCATGCGTCAGCAATTTGCAAATCCGATCAACGTAAAAATTGGTCAGCATGCCGCCGATTTTGTGCGCAATTTCCGCGAAAATTTGGGTGGGGATCCCGCCATACCAGAGCTGACAATCCGCAACTTTGGGTATCTGTATCTTTCGGATAATCCTGACCTGACAGAGGTGTTGCAGCGGGATCAAAGCGTTCAGGCAGCAGCCGGGGCGGGGACCAAAATGGTTGCACCGGATGACATTGCCAGAGCCTATCCATTTTATAACCTGACCGACATCGAAGCAGGTAGCCTGAACACGGTGGACGAGGGTTTTTATAACGCGCCGTTGATGGTTGAATGGTTGCTGCGCAAGTCGATCGAAAAAGGCGCCGAATTTGTAGAAAACGAAGTGCACGCGATTGGCCGCGACGGCAATAAAGTCACTAGCGTGACCTTGGCATCCGGTCAGGTGATCAAGGCCGGTGCCGTCGTGAACGCGGCCGGCACCTATGCTGGGATCGTCGCGGATATGGCGGGGCTCAAGCTCGATATTCAACCCAAACGTCGCTACACATTTATTTTTCGCGCCAAACAGAAATTGGACCGCGATCTGCCGTTGACCATTGATCCTACAGGTGTGCATTTCCGGCAGTTTGGGGATGATTATCTGGTTGGCTGCCCGCCATTGGGGGACGATGCCACCGTTGCGCAGGACGATTTCAGCGCCGAAGAAACAATCTGGCAGGACAAGGTATATCCGATCATTTCAAATCGCATTCCGCAGTTCAAAGATGTTGAGATTGTCGATTTTTGGATGGGGCATTACGACTTTAACACGTTTGATTTCAACGTGGTGATCGGACCCCATGACGACGTTTCGAATTTCCACTTTACCAACGGGTCATCCGGTCATGGGTCGCAACAGGGACCATCCGTAGGGCGCGGTGTCGCTGAACAGATCATCTACGGTGAGTTCCGGGAAATGGATCTATCCCCGTTTCTGTATGAGCGGTTTGCCAAGGGAGAGCGGGTAATCGAACGGGCTGTGATTTGACCAAAATGGCACCAAGAACCCCGCGGATTTTGGTGCCATTTGCATCAATCAAAGCTTTGAAACCGGTACTTCGCATTCATCTGCTAGGCGCCAGCGCTTAGGGTCAGATGCAACGCTGACCATAGATCAAAAGGACGGTATGGGAAAAGGGCGCCCTGAGACACTGTTCCTGTCAATTCAAAGGTTTATGCGAACCCAGTTTGCGACGCCTCCAATTCAACCTTTCGATCATTGGGGAGAGTATCGCACCCGTTGTCGATGCCCGCGTTGTTCTGGATGGGTGATAGGTACCGCCGACAAGAGCGCTTTGGTGTAGTCATGTTTTGGCATGCTGCAAACCTGCTCGGCGTCGCCAGCTTCGACGATATCACCTTTGTACATGACCAAGACCCGATCGCAAAAATACCGCACCAGCCCAAGATCGTGACTGATGAATACATAGCTCAGGCTAAGCTCTTTTTGCAGATCTTGCAGCAGGTCCATGATCTGGGTTCGGATGCTGACATCAAGCGCTGATGTCGCCTCGTCCGCGATAATGATCCGCGGATTGGGGGCGATGGCACGCGCAATACTGATCCGTTGCCGTTGCCCGCCTGAAAACGCATGAGGAAACCGATCAAGCGCTGAGGATGGCAGGCCCACCAGGTCCAACAGTTCCAGAATGCGTTTGCGACGATCAGCCTTTGATGTCATGCCATTCAGCAACAGGCTTTCGCCGATTATCTGTGACACATTCATACGCGGATTGAGTGACGCAAACGGATCCTGAAAAACGGTTCGCATATCGCGCCATGTGGGCTGCAACTCAGCATCATTCAGCTTCGAAATTTCGGTTTTTTGGCCGGTTCTGTCCGTGTAAATCAATTCACCTGATTGAAAATGATGTACCCGTTGAATGCATCGCGCAAGCGTGGTTTTGCCGGATCCGCTTTCCCCGACAACACCAAGTGTTTCACCCTCGTGCAGCGTAAAATCGGCATCGTTCACAGCGACCAAGGTTGTTTTAGTCATGCCAAAAAAACCGGTTTTACCGTAGTATTCTTTGCGCAGCCCGCGTGCCTCTAGGATGGGGTCCCCGACGGGGCGGATTTTGCGTTGGGCAATCCGATCTGGCGACGCCGTTTGGGAATCGCGCGCGGATTTAAGCAGCAATTTCGTGTAGTCATGTTGTGGCTTTTCGAAAACGTTTTGCACGTCTCCGTTTTCGACCACTTTGCCGTGGCGCATAACCACGACGTGATCGGCAATTTCTGCGACCACGCCCATGTCATGGGTGATGAACAGGATTGCCATGTCATTTTGCACTTTCAATTCGTGCAAAAGATCCAATATTTCGGCCTGAATTGTGACATCCAGCGCGGTCGTTGGTTCGTCGGCAATTAGGATTTTAGGGTTGCAGATCAGAGCCATAGCGATCATGGCCCGTTGCCGCATCCCGCCAGAAAACTCAAACGGGTACTGATCGATCGCCTTTTCTGGATTTGGGATTTCAACCCGCCGCAACATCTCGATCACGCGGCCGCGCGCCTCTTTTTTGCTGAGACCTTCATGCAAAGTGAGGCTTTCGGTAATTTGGCTACCGATCGTGTGGACGGGTGACAAAGAACTCATTGGTTCCTGGAAAATCATGCCGATATCGCGACCACGAATGTTCCGGATGATGCCAGATCGGGCATCCAACTGGGCCAGATCAAGCGATTGCGTGCTTGGGTTCTCTGGGTCGGGATGCGCTTCATGCAGCAGAATTTCGCCGGATACGATGCGTCCGGGCTTGTCTACCAATTGCAGGATGGATCGTGACAGCACGCTTTTGCCGGACCCGCTTTCGCCGACCAAACACAGGGTTTGGCCGGGCACCAAAGAAAGCGAGACGTCATCAACGGCGGTAAAGGTTCCGTGGCGTGTTTCAAACGCTGTTACCAGGTTCTTGATTTCGAGTATCGGAGTTTGGCCGAGCCCCTTTTGATCGGTCATGGCTGTCATCCTCTTTACTGATCTTGTGAATAGGGGTCGGCCGCGTCACGCAGGCCATCCCCAAGGAAGTTCAGGGCAAGCACAGCGACCAGAACGAATAAACCTGGAACAAACAGCCAAGGTGCCTGAGCAATTGACCGAATGTTCTGCGCTTCTTTGAGCAGGACGCCCCAAGATATCGAGGGCGGCAAAAGCCCCAACCCTAAGAAGGATAGCGAAGTCTCTGCGAGGATCATCGCGGGGATGGCCAGAGAAACCGATGCAATAATGTGGCTGACAAGCGACGGCATGATGTGGCGGAAAACGATCCTTCGTGGCCGCGCCCCATCTAAGCGTGCGGCGGTGACGAAATCCTCTGTCCGAAGCGCTAGGAATCGTCCTCTTACGACCCGAGCAAGTTCGGTCCAGCCAATCAGCGACAGGATCACCGTGATCGCAAAATATCGGACCAATGGATCAATGTTTGCAGGAATTGTGGCGCTCAGCCCGAGCCAGATTGGGATTGTTGGCATGGAAAGGATCAGTTCGATCGCGCGGGTTGAAAGCGAGTCAAACCAGCCCCCTAAATACCCGGCCATGCCACCAATCAACGTGCCCAAGAACAGGCTGATGGCGACCCCAACAAGCCCGATCGACATTGAAATGCGGGTGCCTGCGATGGATCGGCTCAGCATGTCGCGGCCCAAACGATCGGCGCCAAACAGGTAGAACCGTTCGTCTGGGTTGGTTGATGTGATCAAGCGCCGCTGCATGGGGATGAATCCGGCGAGGTGATAGGGCTCTGATTTGCCCAAGAACGAAATGTAGATTTTTTCATCCGGATTTATTTCATACGACGTGGCAAGCGTTTCAGGGTCCCGGATCAGTTTGGTGCCCAGAACGTGAGGGCGGAAACGCGTACCATCCTCTGTTCGATCCAGGAACTGCACCATCTGAGGGGGATGAAACACATCGCTACGTGACGTCAGATCAGGCTCAAAGGGCTGAAAAAACTCAGCAAACAGGGCAACCACGTACAAAAAGCCTACCAAATAGAGACTGATGAGCGCCAGCTTGTGTTTCTTGAATTTCCGCCACATCAACCGCCACTGCGAAGCTTCGGCGATATCTACAGGAAGACGAGGGTCGGTATGGTCAACAGAATTTGTCATGTTAGCGGTACCGAATGCGAGGGTCGATCATGGCCAGAACAATGTCTGACACGATCATCCCGATGATGGACATGACGCTGAGAAGCAAAATGAAGGCACCGGCTAAATACATATCCTGTGTCAACAAAGCGTCGAGCATGAGAGGATCAACCGTTGGCAGTGACAATACGACCGCCACCACAGTTGAGCCTGAGATAATCTGCGGAAACACCCATGCGATCGTTGACGCAAAGGGGTTCAGGGCGATGCGAACGGGGTATTTGAGGATGGTCTTGAATTCGCTCAGGCCTTTGGCGCGCGCAGTGGTCACATAGGGTTTATGCAATTCATCCAACAAGTTGGCGCGCATAATACGGATAAGGCTGGCAGTAGCCGATGTCCCAATGATCACCACCGGAATAATCAAGTGTTTGACCAAATCTACGAACTTGGCCCAAGACCATTCGGCATTCACATATTCCGCCGAAAATAACCCGGTCACATTGGTTCCAAAATGAACAACACCGACATACATCAAGATCAACGCGACCAAGAAATTTGGCGTCGCCAGACCAATGAACCCAATGATGCTAACGCAATAATCACCCCAACTGTATTGTCGGACGGCCGAATAAATTCCTATGGGTAATGCTAAGGCCCAGGTGAATAATAGCGTCGACGTGGCGAGTATCACCGATAAGATCATGCGATCTCCGATCAACTCGGATACGGGTTGCTGCCATTGAAACGAGAGCCCAAAATCGCCTCTCGATATCCCCTTTATCCACTTCCAATATTGCGTGAGCATCGGTTCATCGAGCCCAAACCGATCACGTAGCGACCGCAGCCGCGCTTCGTCAACCTGACGGCCGTCAGCCTCAAGTTTTGCAGCATAACTTTCAACATAATCGCCCGGGGGCGTTTGAATAATGGTGAATGCAAGGAACGAGGCGGCGAACAAGAACGGTATCGACCAGCCAAGGCGACGCAGGATATAGACGAACATTTTTTTCCTCCCTGAAGTTGCGCGCAATCACATCCTCAATGCGGCAACTCGATTATCCAGCGCGGCAGATTTGGTTTTTAGAGTATAAAAAAACTTTTGCTGCTGATTTCTAGCACTGAACACCTGTATGTTTACTCAGAAAAAAATGAATGTCGACGTTCTTTTTGCATTTTAGTATTGAAAAATGCAAAAATTGCACCCAGTCTAATATGGAGACGGGTGAGTCGAAACTGCGTGGCCAGCGATCCCGAGGACGATGCAGCTGGTTCTGCGCACAGATTGGCCCGCCGATCTGGGAAGTTCATTTGGAGGAAATCGATGACCTATGATTTTAGACGCGGATTAATTATGACCGCAGTCTCGGTGTTAACCGCGACGGGCGCGTTGGCGCAGGCGACCGGGGAGGCGCCCGAGCTGGCAGAATTGGTTGCTCAAGGCGCGCTGCCTCCGGTTGAAGATCGTGCATCTCTGCAGCCGGAAGTCATCAATTACGGCGAAGTCGGAACCTATGGAGGTAAGATCCGATTTGGGATGCGTGGTGTATCGGATGAAGGCACATTGCGCCAAGCGGTTGGCACAAACGGGCTGGTGCGGTGGCACCATAACCTATCGGATCTGGTTCCAAACGTCATTCGTGAATATTCAGTATCCGAAGATGCGCGCGAATTCACATTCAACATGCGCGAAGGCATGAAATGGTCTGACGGTCACGATTTCACCACCGAAGATATCGCTTTTAGTATCAACGATCTCTTGCTTAATCCTGAATGGGAAGAAATTTCGACCCGCTACAAATCAGGTGGCGAACCGTTAAGCCTAGAAGTGGTTGATGAATATACGTTTATTATTCGTTTTGAGCATCCAAATGGTGGCTTTCTAGGCCAAATGGCGCGCGAAGAAGGGGCCCGACTGAACCATTATTCGGCGCATTATTGCAGCCAGTTCCACCCGGATTACAATGACGATTTGGATGCGCTTCTTGCCGAAGAAGACGTCGAAAGTTGGCAAGACCTGATGTACCGGAAATGTGGCGATGTGCGCGACGAAGTTCGGTGGATCAATACAGAACGTCCGGTTCTGGACCCTTGGGTTCTGGCCACACCATTGCGGGGCGGTACAACCACAGTCCTGTTCGAGCGCAACCCCTATTTCTGGCAGGTTGACGAAGCAGGAAACCAGTTGCCCTATATCGGCGACATGGAAGCGACCATCTATCAGGATGCCGAAGCCATGTTGATTGCTGCGATTTCTGGCGACTTCGACTTTCAGTATCGTCGCATCGATGCCCCAGGCAACCGACCCGTTCTGGCAGAGAACCGCGAAGCGGGTGATTATCAGCTATATGAAGTGACCGCCGCTGGTGGGAGCTATAACTGGATTCAGCCGAACCTGAACCACAAGGATCCCGTAATCCACGCATTGTTTAATGAACGTGACTTCCGGATTGCGCTGTCCATTGGCACGGATCGTCAAGAGGTCATTGATACGGCACTTCTTGGTGTTGGCATTCCTTGGCAAACAGGTCCATTCGAAGACAGCCCTCTTCACCATGAAAAGATTTCGACCCAGCATTTGGAATATGATCCGGACCGAGCAAACGAGCTTCTTGACGGATTGGGCCTAACAGAGCGTGACGACAATGGTATTCGCCTGTTGTCGGATGGTCGTCCTGCTGAATTCTTGATCGATATTCGAAATGGCCACCCCCATATCATTGACATGATGACGATCGTAAAGCCGCAATGGGAAGAGGTTTTAGGCATTCAGATCAACCTCAACGTTGTTGATCGTTCTGTTCACCGTCAGCGGTCCCGTCAGGGTGATCATGACATGACGGCCGATAGCGGGAACGCGACCTGGTTGCCCGGACAACTTCCGTCTGCACTTCTGCCGATCGATAGCAGCTCGCGTCACGCACCTTTGTGGACTGCATGGTACGAAACCGACGGTCAGGACGGAATCGAACCGCCCGAGCACGTCATGGAACGCTACCGCATTTGGGAAACGATCTATGCGACCGCAGATCCAGAAGAGCAAATCCGCCGTTACCATCAATTGGCTGACATTGCAGCGGAACAGTTCGAGGCATTCGGCATTGCACAGAACGCATCGACATATGGTGTGCGAAAGAATGATCTGATGAATGTCATGGAAGGCATGAAGAGCACAGGGCAGTTCCCGAGCCCGGCCAATGTTTTCATGCCTCAAGCGTGGTTCTGGGCCGAGTAAAGGCGTTTGGACCTAACCGGGGGCGCGCGTATACCGCGCGACCCCATTTGTGACCATCCGGTCGGAACTGTTTATCAAGCGAGCAAATGATGATCTATTACGCCGTTCTGACAATTGTTGGGCTTGGGCTTCTTGTTTTTTCTGCGGACAAACTCGTCGACAAGAGTGTCGAGATTGCCGAGAAATTTGGATTATCCCCAATAGTTGTCGGGCTGACTGTTATTGCATTCGGGACGTCGTTCCCTGAATTGGTATTTACAACAGGTGCAAGTTTAAACGGCAGCGGTGGATTGGCGATTGGCAACATAATCGGCAGCAACATTACCAATTCATTACTCATCCTCGGCATTGCGGCCATGATCGGTCCTCTTAACATCACGAAAGCATTGATCTGGCGTGATGGATCGGTCTGGGCGATATCAACCATCGTTTTCGTCGCTCTTATCTACACTCAAAGCTATCTTGGTGCCTTAAGTGGTGCGCTGCTTTTGTTTACATTGGTTGGATATCTCTACCTGCTCGTCAAAAACGATATTCTCGCAGAAACATCCGATGGGTCTGACGGTCTGGAAACAGACGCCGAAGAGGCGGGGCAGCTGCAGCAAAACGAGCACCTGAAAACTGCAGGAATTATATTGCTGGCTTTGATCGGCATAGCACTGGGGTCAGAAGTTTCCATATATGGCGCGGTTGGGTTTGCAGAGTTTCTCGGCGTCAGCGAAGCCGTTATTGGCCTATCGATTATTGCGCTGGGCACCAGTTTGCCAGAGTTGGCGACGGTTCTTGTTTGTATGCGACGCAATCAAGGTGGAATGCTGGTTGGGAACATTATCGGATCCAATATTTTCAACATCCTTGCATGTATCGGAGTTCCAGCGTTGTTCGTTGGCATCGCAGTGCCGTCCGAGCTTCTGACATTCTCTGTACCGCTCCTCATAGCTGTCAGTGCTGCAACATTGTTGATGCTTAGAACGGATTGGACACTTTCACGCCGAGAAGGGGCTGCTTGCTTATGTGGGTACGGGTTATACGTTACAGCACTGGCTTTGCTGTAGTGATCAATGCCCGTTCATTGATGTCTTAAATGATAAAATGTGCTGGACCTGTCCCGATTCATACTAAAAGGCGTGACTGACCGGTTTAGAAGACGCCCAAAACTATCTTAGGGTTGCTGCGCAGTTCTGAATGCCCGTGGTGACAGCCCGGCTTGGGCTTCGAAAGCACGGGTAAAGGCGCTGCGGGATGCAAAACCGACCATTTCAGCGATACGTTTTACGGGCAGGTCTGTATCACGCAGCAAAACGCCAGCGCGGCGCATACGCAGCTCTCGCAATAGCTCCATCGGACCGGACCCATAGGCAGCAGCAAAGCGTTTGGCAAAGGCAGATCGGCTCATTCTTACGCTATCTGCAAGGCTCTCGACGGTGTGCGTGTCGCCCGGAGCATCCAGCATGAGCCGAAGCGCATTCCAGACCGATGGATCGGCAAGTGCGGCCATCCATTGAAATGCGGCATCCTGTGACGATAAGCGTTCACGCAACATCGCGATCATGCATTGCATTAGCAAAGCTTTGATCATCGCGCGGCTTCCCAGCCCCGGATGAGACAGTTCTTGTAACAACATTTGCAACGTTGGACGCATTCTGTGGGACGATGAAACATGTTCCACCAACGGTTCTTTGATCAGGTCTATGATGTCGGTCACACCGCGCAACCCGACGCCAATATGTGCACAAAGCGCGGTCATCTGCCCGACCTGCGTTTCGCAAGTTCCCGCCATCAAACGTGACAGGTTCATTTCAGCAGGTTTGCAATCAGGGGCGGGGTCCCCGCCGGTTCCAAAGTTGTTTAAGCTATGTTTTTGCAATGCCGGGATGAAAACCAGCGAACCGCGCGCGACTTTCAATGGTGGGCGCGACTTAAACGTGATCTCTCCATCTCCGGATAAAATATAGTGCAGCGTCGCCGAAGCCTCCCGCCCCAGCCCAAGGCTGCAGGCTCCGTTTAATTCGCACAGAGCGAACGGATCGGTCTTAATCTCAAGCTCGTCGAAAATGTGATCATATCTCATACCAAATCTTTAACCGTTTTGTGGACGAAAGGGCACCCATTCTGGGTCAAAGGCACGGATCAAAGACGGAAAGGCACATCGAGGGCCATAGTTTGATGTCACACAACCACTGAAAGGAATAGATTATGTGTCAATGCGATGATCCAAATCACAACCATGGTCGAATGACGCGCAGGGCCGCCTTGCGCGGCGGTGTCGCAACTTCGGTTGCTGCTGCAACCGCAGTCGCCGCAACAACCGCAGCCCAAGCACAAACTGCCAGTCCCTACGCACCACCTGCTGAACCCGCATTGCCTCCATCAACAATGAAGTTGGACCTTAGCCGAACAGCACTTGTTGTGACGGACCCGCAGGTCGATTTTTTGCACCCAGATGGCGTGACATGGGGCGTGATCGGTGCCAGCGTTGAGGAACATAACACGGTCAACAACATTGAGACTTTGTTTAAATCCGCCAAGGCTGCTGACCTGACAGTTGCCGTATCCCCGCATTATTACTACCCCACCGATCACGGTTGGAAGTTTGAAGGCGCGCTGGAAAAGCTGATGCACAATATCGGTATGTTTGACCGCCCCGGTCCGCTGAACCTTGATGGGTTCGAAGGGTCAGGCGCCGATTGGATGCCGCAATACAAGCCCTATATCAACGACGGCAAAACCATCGTGACATCGCCGCACAAAGTGTACGGCAACGACACAAATGACTTGTCGTTGCAATTGCGCAAGCAAGGTGTTGATCAAGTGATCCTCGCCGGAATGTCCGCGAATCTGTGTACGGAATCTCATATGCGTGAACTTCTAGAAGACGGATTCGAAGTGGCCGTCGTCCGTGATGCGACCGCAGCCGCCATGCTGCCCGAAGGTGACGGATACCTCGCCGCATTGATCAACTTCCGCTACATGGCAAACGCAGTCTGGTCGACAGAAGAAGCCGTCGCTCAGATCGAAGCCGCGTCCTAATTATGCACCAATTGGGTCGCCCGATATGATACGGGCGACCTAGACCGAACGCTAAGCACGGCTCAACAGGAGGAACCCCTAAGATGTTCCTGCCATGCGACCGGGCGGCATTGCCCTTTGTGCGCTGATTTGCTGCTCAGATGACTACAAACGTTGGGTCAAAATACGCACAGCACTGTCAAACAATGCGGGGTTTTCTTCCACCCTTGCCGCAAGCTGCGCACCTTCTAAAAGTGGAAGTGCCGCTGCCGCTTCGATCGCCGGGTCCGTGACGTTGGCGATACTTCCGTCAGTTTGCCCCGCCACAAACACTGTTTCTGCCCATGCAATAATCATTTCGCGAAAGCGGCCAATTTGGGTGATAACCTCAGCGGGCAGGCTTTCGCGGCTGGTCGAAAAGGATACGCAGAGGCAGAGGCTTTTGCCACCATCAAGAGCGGATCTATAACGGTCGATCAACGCTGTAAGCCGCGCGCCGCCCGAATCCTGGCTCAGGTCGATTTCTTCGCAGACCGCTTTCAGATCATTGTAATATCGTTCCATCAAAGCGACAGACAGGGCGGCTTTGGTCGGGAAATGATGGTGGATACTGGCCTTACGAATGCCGACATCCTCTGAAAGGTCAGCATAGCTGAACCCATCAAATCCAAGCGTACGCGCCGCCCGTTCCGCAGAGTTAAGCAAAGCGGTTTTTGTGTCAATTCGCATCTGTACCACATGTCTCGTTAGGCTTGTGCTATGCTAGTACGTTTTCTGCCGCTTCTAAAGCGCCTTTGAAAAAGCTGCCAAATCACGGGGCCTTTTCGATCCCTCCAGGTACCGCGGCCGATGGCCCAAAGGGATGCGTGGTTCAACAAAAATGTATTTCCACCTAGCGGTTAACAACAGGCGATCAAAGCCAGCGATCGCGCCGATGACGAGCGCCGGCATATTTGCGCCGCCGTTAGACCGCCGGTGGCTTGGCGTATGGCAAATGGCCGGTCTTGACCCAAACTTTGGCACCGTCGGCCCCGGCAATCGCGATCAGTGGCTGCCCTTCTGGCAAACGCAACCACGCGCCTTTGCTAAGTGTTTCACCGCCTTCGGTCAGTGATCCTGAAATAATGAGCATTTCAATCCCGCCAACATCCGACATGTTTAGCGCAGCGCCTGCGTCGACATGGCTGTAGGTCACTGTTTCACGGTCATCGCTATGCAGCTGGGCCGTGGCAACACCATCAACCGGTGAGGCCAATTCATCCGCCATGGTTTTGCGAAATTGATTGCGGTCTTCCATGTCAAATTGCCAAAGTTTCACAAAGATTGTGCAACCCAATTCTGAGCCCGGCGTGTGGGATGTCGTGGGCGGGTTGCGGACATAGGTTCCTTCGGGAAAATCACCATGTTCGTCTTGAAACACACCATCAAGAACGATGAATTCTTCTCCACCTGAATGCGTATGAGCAGAAAATTTGCTGTCGGGCGCATACCGCACGATGGTCGTCGCCCGTGCAACTTCGCCGCCAATGCGATCTAGCATGCGCCGGTCCACGCCCGGCATGGGCGATGGGCTCCACTCAAGCTGATCAGAGTGAACAACGACACGTTGCGAAAAGTCAGCGTTAAGTTCCATTGTAGTGTCCTTTCGACTTGAGTGGAGGCGGCTTAACCCGCGATGCTGGGACGAGCTGCAACTTTGGCACGCCAAGCGTTAAGATTTGAGAGGCTTTCAGGGATTTCTACCTTGGCAAAGTCAGCGAATGCCAAGCCCGCAAAAGCCGTGATGTCTGCAATAGAGAATTCACTGCCAGCCAGAAACGCATTGTCAGCCAGAACCTCGTTCAGATAGCGCATCGTCTGACCTGCAACTTCTTTTTGTTTGTTGCCCCATTCGGCACATTGGTCGGTTTCCAGATCCGGACCAAGGCCGGGTGTCGCATGATGAAAATAAGCCCCAACTGCGTTCAGCAGGCCGTTTTCAGCACGTAGGTTCATCATCGACACTTGGGCACGTTCCTTTGGGGTTTTGCCCATCAGCGATGGGCCCTCAAAGTGACCGTCAATATATTCAGTGATCGCGTTGCACTGGGATATATGAGTGCCATCCGCCAGTTCGAGGCATGGGACAACCGCATCTGGGTTCATGGCTTTGAATGTGTCTGTGCGGTGCTCACCACCCATGACGTCAACCGCGATGAATTCCACGTCGTTTGTTGCGCCTTTCTCAGCCAACGCAATGCGCACACGTGCGGGGTTCGGGAAGCCTTCAGTGTCATAAATTTTCATGCGATCATCTCCATGTTAAATCTGATGATTAACTGCCTACTGATAGGTAGGCTGCTTGGCAAGAAAATTAGACCCAAGCGCTTCACGCTCACGGTATCGTGAAATATGGCCGTGATTTGGATCACCAAAAACTCTTCGGGGTTGCTCTTGGTATGCAGGCCAAACGCTGTGTGTTTTCGAAGTCCGGTGGCGACAGCTCGGTTTTGGAACCGTTCCGATTACGCGCAATCGGAGCGGTTCATTCAAGTCAGCGAATGCGTTGGGCCAACCCGAAGCGCCATTTCAAAAAAGGCACTGACATAGTCACTCTGAAAATCTTGGCGTCTGGTCCCTAAATTGATGCTCTTGTGTAGCCCGGCTTTACCAATCCGCAGCATCGATATGGGCATGTCATGCGCGTCCTCTCGGATGAGCCAGTCAGGCAAAACCGAAACGCCGCGTCCGGCAGCAACAAGCTGAAGCATCAGATCCGTAGATTCTATCCCTTCTCGCCGATGCGAGCGCGGCCACCCAGTCAAATGTGAAATCCGTGCGCAGTTCGAGATCAACGTCCGGCCATTCTGTCAGATATGGTCCGGCGACTTGCATGGGCCATTTTTCACAAGGATGGCATTCCATCCCGATGCGCAGGGCACCGCGACGCCCCTCCTTTTGCCATATCTTAACCTGAAGCCGATCTTCTAACTTGGCAATCGAATGGCTGACGGCAGATTGGCTAAGGTTAAGCCGCTCTGCAGCGGCACTCACTCCGCCAGCGCGCGCGACTTCGCGAACAGCCATCAAATGCTGTCGATCAATCATTATGCATCGTTTTCAAGGGTTGGCGAGGAATGACCATTTTTGTTCATCTAGCACTCTCTTTGTGTGTCAGTCAGCGCCATGTCAATTTCGGAGCACAGGATGAACACTCAGGATATCTCTCATTGTTTTAACGAAACAATAGACCGCCGCGGGTCCAACTTCATTGAAGTGGGACGGTGTGAATACGATGCTTTCAAAAGAACAGGCTCAGGCGGATCCGCTGCCCATGTGGGTTGCTGATATGGACTTTCGTGCCCCGCAGCCTGTGATAGACGCCTTGGTTGAGACCGCGCAAAACGGCGTATTTGGTTAGCCAAATTGCGCACCGGAAAGCTATGTGAAAGCTGTTATTGATTGGCAGATGAAGCGTTTTGGTTGGCGGGTCGAACCAGAATGGGTTGTTCAGACATCCGGCATTATTACGGCCATCAAAACGATTATTCAGGCTTTTTCTTCGTCTGGCGATAGCATTCTTATCCAGCCACCAGTCTATGCGCATTTTCGCGACGATGTGCTGTTGACTGGCCGTTTCCCCGTCGATGCACCGCGGGTTCGCACGGAAAACGGATACCGATTTGACCCGCAGGTATTTGAAGACGCAATCCAACCGAACACGTCAATCTTTATCCTGTCAAACCCGCACAATCCCACTGGCAATGTCTGGCGCGAGGACGAACTGCGTATAATGGGAGAGATCTGTGCGCGACATGGCATTTGGGTGATCGCAGACGAAATCCACCAAGACCTCATCCTGAACATGACCACCAAGCACATCCCTTTTGCCAGCCTTGGGGACGCATTCGCCTAAAATTCCTTAGGCAATATGATCGCAACAGAGGCCGCCTATCGTCATGGCGAAATCTGGCTCGAAGGATTATTGAACCATCTTCGGGCCAATCACCAATATTTTGCAGAAGGCGTCAGTGATCTGAATGGCGGCTTGCAGGTGTTGCCTGCAAATTCTCTTTATCTTGCGTGGATGGATTGTCGTAGTTTGGAGTTGAACGCAGATGAGCTGCATCACTTTATGCTGACCAAGGCGCGGTTGTGGCTAGATTCTGGTAAAAAATTTGGCGCTGAGGGACATGGATATATGCGGGTTAATCTCGGCTGTTCTCGCTCGACCGTGAATATTGCATTGGAGCGACTGAGAAACTCAATGGCCAATCGTTAACCCGCGCCCAGTTGAATAGATTTGGGATCGCGACCTGATCATTTTAACAAGCTGCCGCTTAGCCAAGCAAAGAAGCGCGAAATCTGCGTTGAAGCGGAGAGCCTGTTGAAGGTCAGAAAACCGGCGGTTTTAACCTCTTAGGGTGCGATAATGATAGTTCCATTTGGTCCTGACAGCGCGTCTAAACTGCGCGCTTTACCCAGCTTCTGCGAACAAAAGCATCGGGGTTGGACTAAATAGAAATGTGACTGGCTACAAAACCGCACCTTGTTGCCATGGCACGAATTCTACCCCGCCATATCCCAGGTGTTCGCTTTTGGTGCGCGCACCACTGGCAACGTCGATCAACATGTCAAATATTTCACGCCCCTTAAGCGCCAGCGAAGTACCATGCGCGACATCACCACAATTTATATCCATGTCATCGCGCATGCGCGAAAACAGTTCGGAATTGGACGCCAATTTAACGCAAGGTGTCGGCATGTACCCCGACACTGAACCGCGCCCAGTGGTAAAGGCAATGAGATTGGCCCCCGACGCAATTTGCCCCGTAACAGAACATGGATCAAAGCCGGGGCTGTCCATAAAAACAAGCCCTTTTTCCGTCAATTCCTCTGCGTATTGAAACACGCCATTCAGGGGGGCCTGACCGCTTTTGGAAATTGCACCAAGTGACTTTTCGAGGATGGTTGTTAACCCTCCGCGTTTGTTGCCAGGGCTGGGATTATTGTCCATTTTTGCGTCGTGTTTATCGCAATATGCGACCCACCACTCCAGCTTGTTTATCAATGCTTGTCCAACATCAGGTGAAACAGCGCGCCGTGTTAGCAAATGTTCGGCCCCAAAAATTTCGGATGTTTCGGACAAAATAGAGGTTCCGCCATGTTGCACCAACAAATCCGACGCGACCCCCAATGCGGGATTGGCCGTAAAGCCGGAATAGCCATCCGAGCCGCCACATTGCATGCCCAGAACCAATTCTGAAACGGGCGCAGGTGTTCGATATGCGGCATTCGCAAAGTCAGCCAGCGAAGCGAGCTCTGCCAATCCTTTGTCGATAGTGCGTTTGGTGCCGCCGCTTTGCTGGATTGTCATATACCGCAAAGCGCCTTGGGTGGATAGTGTTTGGCCACCAATCAGGTCCGCCAATTGCAGAACTTCGCAGCCCAATCCAACCAATAAAACGCCCCCAAAATTTGGGTGTTTTGCATATCCGGCCAATGTGCGCAGCAGAACGTCATAGCCATCGCCGCGATTGGACATGCCGCATCCCGTGCCATGAACAATTGGCACGATTCCGTCGACATTTGGATAATCATCCAGCAGTCCCGACTTTTCCGCGGCCTCTGCGATGAAACGCGCAACAGAGCCTGAACAATTCACAGACGTCAGAATCCCGAGATAGTTTCGCGTGCCAAATCGGCCATTATCCCTGCGATAGCCCTGAAATATGCGGGATTTGGGGGCTTCGGGTAACGGGTCTGCTGCGGCGCTGAAATCATAGTCTACCGCATGTGCACCCATTTCCAGATTATGGTCATGAACATGCGCACCCTTGGGAATAAAGCACGACGCTTTTCCGATCATCTGGCCGTATCGCAGCACGGTTTCACCGGCTGGGATGTCGGTCAACGCCACTTTGTGGGACTTTGGGATCTGGGTTTTGATGCCGCCAACGTCGGTTACCAAAGGGTTTAAGGCAATGGCAACGTTATCTGATGCGTGCAGCTTCAAGGTATCCGACATTTTGCTAGTCCTGCATTTTGACAATGACCTTGATCAGATCGGATCGGTCCGCTGCAAGCGAGGTAAATGTATCCGCAAGTTGGGCGATATCTATCACACCGGAACACAACGCTTTGCCATCGATTTGCCCGTCACGAAACGCGCTGAGCACCCAGTCAAAGTCCGACGTTAGCGCGTTGCGGCTTCCGATCAATTGCATTTCCCGTTTGTGGAATTCCGGATCGCTAAAGGAAATGGTGTCTTTGACCACACTGACCAAAATATATGAACCGCCATGGGCCACGGCCGGGAACCCGGATTCGATGGCGCCGCTATGTCCGGTTGCATCAAAAACAGCATCAAATCCCTGGTTTTGAGTTGCATCGATTGCGGCCTGAACTGTGTTATGCCCTTGGGTCAGGTCGAATTTGTCGGCCGCCATATCCAGCCGCGCCTGACTGAGGTCCAGCAATTCGACATTGGCCCCTTTGAGCCGCGCAAACAGGGCGGTCCCGATCCCAATTGGACCGACACCAGTGACCAAAACCCGGTCGCCTTTGGTGATGTTGGATCGCCGGACCGCATGTGCGCCAATCGCGAGAAATTCGACCATGGCGGCATCAATTGGGGACAGGCCGCCGGCAGGATAAAGATTGCCGGACGGAACAGCCAATTGGTGGCCCATGCCGCCGTCGCGATGCACGCCCAATACTTCGATATTGTAACAGCAATTAGGTTTGCCACGGGAACAAGCCCGGCATGTTCCGCAGGACAGATAGGGATTGACGACCACCAAATCGCCCTTGGCCCATCCGTTTCCGGTTTCCGCGATGCGCCCGCTCAGTTCATGTCCAATGACGCGGGGATATTCCAGATAGGGATGTTTGCCCTCTAGAATATGGTAATCCGTACCACACAAACCCACCGCGCAAATGTCGATCAGGACCCAGCCATCAGGTATGTCGCTGGGACGGGTGCGGTGCTGAATTTCAAAGGAACCGGGTGCAACCACAACACCAACTTGCATCATGTCTTTGCTCATGTGTTCTGCCCCCGTGGGGTCCAGCCATCGGGCAGGGTGCCTTTGATGATCAGGCTCAGAATATCGTCTTTGTTGACGTCTTCGATTTTAAAGGTACCGACATTGGCGCCTTTGTTCATCACCATGACGCGATCGCACAAATCAAACACGTCATGCATGTCGTGGCTGATTAGGAAAATTCCGATCCCTTCGGCTTTTAGGCGCAGGGTTAGGTCCGCCACCATCGCGGTTTCAGACGGGCCAAGCGCGGCCGTCGGTTCATCCATGATCAGCACTTTGGCCTGAAAATAGATCGCACGGGCGATGGCGATGACCTGACGTTGACCGCCAGACAGTTTGGCGACCGGATCTTTGAGGTTTTTGAAGTTCGGGTTCAACTGGCGCAAGGCGTCTTTGGCTTCGGCATGCATGCGGGTTTCGTCTAGATTGCCAAACCGGGTTTTTAGCTCGCGCCCCAGAAACAGATTGGCGGCGGCATCCAGATGATTGGCCAGCGCCAATGTCTGATAAATCGTTTCGATACCGTATTTTTTGGCATCTTGCGGCGTGTGCAGATCGGCGCGTTCGCCATTGACCCGAATTTCGCCTTCGTTGGGCAGCATCGCCCCGGATAAAATGCGCATCAGGCAGGATTTACCGGCGCCATTGTGACCCAGAACGCCGACCACTTCTCCGGGGTATAGATCAACCGACACGCCTTCGACTGCGTGGACGCCGCCGAAATGTTTGTAAATGTTGGACATCTCAATCAGAGGTGCAACTGGGCGTGTGTCGTCTAACATGCTGAATCCTAAAATGAAATGTGATGGTCAGCGCCGTTGAGACGCTGACCAAAGCTGTTTAGTAGAGAACGTTTTGAGCAACGGGTGTGTCGATATTGTCGGCTGTGACCATCACGACGCCTGTGTCGATAAAGTCAGTCACTGAGTTGCCCGCCAGAATGTCGGCGACCGCGTTCACGCCCAATTCACCCATCTGGAATGACCCCTGAACGGCGGTGGATAGCAATGTGCCGCTTTTGACCATGTCCTGCAGGTCGGCATTGCCGTCAAAGCCGATTGCCGTGATCTGACCGGCTTTGCCCGCCTGTTCGATTGCGCGGCCCATGCCGATCGCTGTGGGTTCGTTCGCACCAAAGATCCCGACCAAATCGCCATTGGCAGCCAGAATATCGGTGGTTTGGTTCAATGCAGTCGCCATTTGGGATTGCGAATAGAACGGCCCAACGATTTCGATGTCCGAATTGTCGCCCAGATAATCAACAAAGCAACCAACCCGCCCGATTTCAGAGCCAACACCTGCCACATAGGACATCACTGCCACTTTGCCTGTGGACCCGGCTGACTCGATCATCAATTGCGCGGCTTGTTCGCCCGCGGCGCAATTGTCGGTGGACAGGAACGTTTGGTAATACTGCTCGCTGCCCTCGGCCAAACCGCTATCGATGATGGCAACGGGAATGCCAGCTTCGTAGGCGCGTTGAACGACGGGGGCCAGAGCCTCTGGGTCGGATGGGGCCAGTACAATCGCCGCCACACCCCGGTTGATCGCATTTTCAACCAGCGCCACTTGGTCTGCGATGGCAGATTCAGAGGCAGGACCGTTGAACGTCATTGTGTGTTCAGCATGGCCTGCGATGGCGGCGGTCGCACCTTTGTTGACGTTCTGCCAAAAACTGGAATTGGTGGTTTTGACGATCACTGCAATTTCGCCAGCCGTGGCAAAGGATGCGGATAGGGCAATCACGCTGGTCGCGACTGCGGTTGAGATAAGTTTCTTCATGGTTTCCTCCCTGGTGAAGATCTTATTGATTTGGTTAGTTTCGGTTGCGGATCTGATCGATATAAACGGCGCCGATGACGACAACCCCGATGATGATCTGCTGAATGAATGCGGATGTGCCGGCCATGTTCAGGCCGTTTCGAAGAACGCCGATGATGAACGCGCCGATCATGCTGCCGGAAATCGACCCAACACCGCCCATCAGGGATGCGCCACCAATCACAGATGCGGCGATGGCGTCCAGTTCGTACATGACGCCTTCGTTGGGTTGCACTGTGACCAGACGGGACATCAAAACCATGCCCGACAACCCCGCCAAGGCACCGGATGCGGTATAGGCCCAGATTTTGGTGCGGATCACGTTGACGCCTGACAGCCGCGCGGCCTCTTCGTTAGAGCCGACGGAAAAAATGTGTCGCCCGATTTGACGTTTTTGCAGCAGATAAGCGCCAAAGATCGCCACAACCAACAGCAGAACCGCAGGATAGGGGATGCCGGGGAAAACGACCTTGGGAAAACCGTTATCCTGCATTTCAACGATGCGAAAAAACGACCCATTGCCAAGTTTCCCAAAGGCGTCGCCCAACCGGCTGATCGGTGCGGCGCCCGTCAATTGCAGGGCAATCCCGCGGGCGATCATCATCATTCCCAGGGTCGCTACAAACGGCGTAATCCGCATTTTGGTGATCACCAGCCCGTTCACAAACCCACATAGCGCACCGGTAAAAATCCCAAGCGCCATGGCGGGCAAAACCGGAAGGCCTGCCTTGATGACCAATCCGGTAACGACCCCGGACAACGCCAGAACGGAGCCGACGCTCAGATCGATGCCACCGGTAATAATGACCATTGTCATGCCAATCGCGAGCAACCCGATCACAGTGGTCTGCAACAGCACGGTCAGCCCGTTGTTGATGGACAAAAAGGCTGGGCTGGTGAACGAAAAGGCCAAAATCAGCAACAACAACGTCATCAAGGCAGACAGCTTGTGCAGGGTTGCACCTGTTGGCAAGAACCGTAAACGTTGGGGTTTTGGGGCGTCGGGCATTGTTGGTATTCTCCTAAAAAGCCCGCTTAGGCTTTAATAATAATAAACCGTAATCAGCGTTCTTGTCAGCGTCAAATGTTTTTAATTATTTTTGCACAGATCAAAAAAACCGATATAAACCGCCCAAAGACTAAGAGGAAAAGAGCGTAAATGGCCCGCACAAACACCCGTTTTATCACCGCGCATGGGCAGATGTTAACGCATTGTGACCAAATGAAAATTGGACAGTTTCTACCGTCCGAAAACGCGCTGGCAACTCAGTTTGGCGTCAGCCGTACCGTGATCCGGCATGTTTTAGCCAAGTTAAACGAGCAAGGCATCATCGCGTTGAACGGACGCGAAAAGGTGGTGACCCGGCGGTCGGTTGATGATGACCAACTGGCGATGCCGGAATCATTATTAACGATCGAAGAACTGGAAGGCCGGTTTTTGGATTGGGTTTTGCGCATGGATGTGCCGCCCGGAACCGTTTTGAATATCGCGCAATTGTCCAAAAATTTCACCGTTGCCGCCCATACATTGCAGGAATTTTTTTCGTCGCTCAGCCGGTTCGGAATTGTCGCCCGCCGTCCGCGGGGGGGTTGGGTTTTGCTGGGCTTCACTGCGGAATATGCGGTGGAATTGTCAGATTTCAGAACGGTGCTAGAGCTGAACTCGGTACGTCATTTGGTGACGCTGTCGGACGACCATCCGATCTGGATCCAGTTGGCCGAGTTGAAGCAGCAACACCTGTCGTTGTTGGATCGCATCGACGTGGATTACCACGACTTTTCTCAGCTCGATGAGACATTCCACGAAGCCATCAATGGCGTGGTTACAAACCGGTTTGTCAAAGAGTTCCAAAAGGTCATTTCCCTTGTGTTCCACTATCATTTTCAATGGAACAAGGCCGATGAACGTATTCGCAACGAAGACGCCATACGCGAACATTTGGCTTATATTGACGCTCTCATGAGCCGGAATGCGGATCGTGCCGTTGCCGCGGCGCAGGCGCATTTAACGACGTCAAAACTCACGTTGCTAAATTCCCTAAAGGCCAACGCCCATACGCTTTAGCGTGTGACAAACTGGACGGCGTCGGGCGTCAAAGTCAGCTTTGCAGCGTCTAAGTTTCGAATAAGAGAGCGCACTTTGCCCGTGCCAATCAACGTTGAAATCACAGCCGGGTGACGCAGCGCGAATTGGATGGATGCCTGCGCCAATGTCAGGCCGACCGCCTCGGCTTGGGTCTGCAGCGTTGCGACCTGATCGCGAATTTCGGGCGATGCGGGGGCGTAATCAAAGGTTGCGCCATCCACGGGGCCGGTGGCCAAAATGCCAGAATTGAAAATACCGCCCAGTATCAACTGGGTTCCGTTTTGGGCACAGACATCTAGCAATTCGTTTTCAGCGTCGCGATCCAATAGCGTTAGGCGTCCGGCCAATAGGATGACATCAAGCGGGAAGGATTTCATCACATCTAGGCAGATTTGGGTTTCGTTAACCCCCAACCCAATGGCGCCGATACGCCCCTGGGCCTTTAGGTCGTGTAACGCGGGCAAGCCGGTGTCAAACAGATCGGCCAGATGTCGTGCGCCTGCCTGTTTGCCATGTGTTAAATCCCCAATGTCATGCACAAATACGATATCGATTTTCGAAACGCCCAGACGGTCGCAACTGCCATCAAAGCTGGCAAGTATCCCTTTGGCGGAATAGTCGTAATGCACGTCGTTGGGCAGAGGGTTCACAAACCCATCGGCGTCGGATTGTTGCGTGCCGGGGGTTAAAACACGGCCAACTTTGGATGAAATTGTGTAGGCATTCCGGGGTTTTGTGCGCAAATACTGGCCCATGCGCTGTTCCGACAATCCGCGTCCGTAATGGGGCGCTGTGTCGAAATATCGAATGCCCGATGACCACGCAGCGTCCATGACCGCGTTGCAATCCGCATCGCTGACAACGCCCCCTAAATTGCCCAAGCTTGATCCCCCAAAAGAGAGCGTCGTCACCTCAATACCGGTGTTGCCAATTGGATTGCGCGGAAAGGTCATGATGTTGCTTTCTGTTGGCGATTGACGATGCGGGACAAGGTGGGTTTTTCCGAAAAGTCACCCTTTGACGCGGCCCATTTTAGCAATGCGCCCATGCGGCGCTCTACCTTTTGGGAATGGTTTTGGGCGATGTCAGATATGCGATGTTCCAGGAACGGATTGGCAAACCTATCAAGCGTTGTTGCCAAATAGGGGGTGAATTCATCTGCCAGCCCTGCCGCGCCAAAAGCAGGGGCGACCTCTGATTTTAACATCTGGATCAGTGCTGTTTTTTCGGACGACATATTCATCACGTCGCGCATCAATAGATCAGGCACACCGTTTGTTTGCATCCAGCGATCGGCCAAAAAACTGTGCCCCAAATTCAGAACAAAAAGCTTGAGCGATGCTATCGTTTCAAGAGATGGGACAATTTGGATCGCCGGGTGGCGGCAGGGCGCGCGCAGATTTGCGTGGTCTTGGATGGCCCATAATGCGTAGGGTTCTGCGACGGCCCCAGCGGGTTCCAGCGGCTGCGATACAATCCGATCCACGAGGGAATTTATCCAGTGAACATCGGTATTTAGATAATCAACAAAGTCTGCTTTCGCGCCGTTCGCCAATTCCAACACCCGCGCTTTTAGCGTGTCACCGTTGTTTGTGATCAGTTCCATTGGCATGATCTGAATGGGCTTGGCCCCCTGTTCAAATCGTTGACGCAGCAGCAACATCAATTTTGCAGGATAGGACATGGATTGATCAAAAACCGGGTTTTCATCACTGGGTCGCGCCAGAAAACCGGCATCACCCGTGTTTGATAAAACGATTTCAGCCTCGTTGACGAAAACGTCGATCACTTTCTGCCAATCACCCGCCGTTGATAGCGTGCGTTTGATGCTGTTCACATAGGTGAGCGTCGAAGAGTGTTCGCCGTTTATCAGCCCTTCTATTTGAACGGGAAACGGGTGGGCCAATCCGTCCAAGCGCTGGGCACGGCTTACGTCGCCAGAGCTTTGGACAACGGTGATTGGGCCGACATCCTGACCTTCTGCCATCGCCTCCGAAATGAATAGGTCGGCATGAGCCTGCAAAAATCGGCTGGTACCAAACTGAAGAATAGGGGTGCGCATGGACGGGGCTTCCTTGTCAGACGAGATATTTGTTTTTAATTATATAAAACAATACAAGTCAAGCAGCGGCGCGCAAGCTGTCCAAACAGCACCATATTTTCCAAAAATACGGTGCCGTCGGAAATTAGTAAGTGGCGCGACCGCCGGATAAATCAAACACAGCCCCTGTTGAATAGGAACATTCCTCGCTGCACATCCATCCCACCATTGATGCAATTTCTTCTACCGTTCCCATACGGCCCATCGGAATTTTAGCGAGCATATACCCAATTTGTTCCTCTGTGACGTCGTCCAGCATTTCGGTTTTGATTACAGCAGGGCAGACCACGTTGACCCGGATATTGCTGGTGGCCAATTCCTTACCGAGGCTTTTGGTCAATCCGATCACCCCGGCCTTGGACACTGAATAGGCAGAGGCATTTGGGTTGCCATCCTTACCCGCCATCGACGCAATGTTGACGATGCGCCCGTAATTGCCTTTTTGCATGATTGGCACAATGGCGCGCGAGGTGTGAAAGACGCCGTTTAGATTGACGTTCATTACCGCATTCCATGTCTCAAGCGGATAGTCTGTTACTGGTGTGTTAACCCCTGCAATACCGGCCGCATTGACCAACAGGTCGATCCCGCCGAGGTCGGCTTCAACTTCTGCGGCGGCCTGTTCGACATTGTTGTAATCAGACACATCCACCCGGTTGTGGATCACCTTTCCAAATTGTGACAGTGCGTTTTGGGCCCGCTGCAGGGCGTCGTCGTTAACATCCCAGAGAGCGACCGAAGCCCCACTTTGCAAAAACCGTTTGGCAAAGGCAAACCCCATGCCACGTGCGCCCCCCGTTATCACGGCCCGACGTCCGTTTAGATCAAGTGTGTTCATTGTTGTCTCCTTGAAATCGCGACCGGGGGCTATGACCAGCCGCCGTCGATGGTAAATTCTTGGCCGGTGCACATCGCGCTGTCATCAGCCGCCAAAAACAGCGCAAGCGCAGCGGCGTCCTGAGGCTGTATGCGACCTGCCAAAGGTTGGTTCTGCGCCAGCATTTGTGCACCTTGGGAATCGAAGTGGTCTGACATTTGACGGTCGGTCATCACCCAACCGGGGGTGATTGTGTTGATCCGAACATGCGCGATGCCCAACGGTTTCACAAACGACCGTGTGAGACCATGCAGGGCCGCTTTTGCCGTGGTGTAACCGGGCATTCCGTCGTGTTTCGCTTTCCAGGATATGGAACCAAAGTTGATCACGGAACCGGATTTTTGGGCGATCATATGATCTGCGACCGCTTGAATGGCGAAAAAAGCCGGTCGCAAATTGATCGCCATTGTTTGATCCCAAGAGCTTTCGGTCACATCCCGCCAATCATGTCGCGTGTCATTGGCAACATTGTTGATCAACACATCCACGCCGCCCCTGTCTGCGATGAATGCATGAACAGCGGCCCGCAATGCATCGGTGTTGGTGACATCTACGACACGAAACCATGTTTTCGGCAACGCTGCCGCCAGCATTTGACCGGCATCCTCAGCAATGTCGATAAATCCAACCTGCGCGCCCTGATCGACAAAGGCGCGCACCATCGCCGCACCGATCCCTGTTGCACCACCTGTGATGAAAACACGTGCGTTTTCCAAACTTGGATATTTAGCTGAATTCGCTCGCATCACACAGCGATCCGATCACCTGTATCCGCGTCGAAAAAACACGCCTCGGCAAGGTTCAGCGCTAGGTTAATTTGTTCGTCCTCTGCGGGGCGAAACTTGGCTGGCAATACAGCAACCAACGATAGGCCGGATAAGGTAAAAACCACCATTGTATCCGGCCCGGTTGGTTCGACGACATCGACATTGACGTTTAATGCGATCATATCCGCCCCAGCGTTTTCGGGGGGCAAGAAATGTTCAGGACGCACACCCAATGTGACGGTTTTTCCAACATATGCAGCTAATTCAGGGTGTTGGTGACCTACTGGAAACACAACATCACCCTGTGGGCTGTGATAGGTCGCCATCAATTGGTGATCGTTACCCGAAATTTCGACCGGAATGAAATTCATCGATGGCGATCCCATGAACCCGGCCACAAAGGTATTTGCCGGTTTCTGATAAATCGTGTCCGGGTCAGCAAATTGCTGAACTACACCGCCATTCATCACAACGATGCGGTCCGACAGGGTCATCGCTTCGACTTGGTCATGGGTGACGTACACAATGGTCTGCCCCAACCGTTTATGAAGCTTTTTCATTTCGGTCCGCATTTCAACGCGCAGCTTGGCGTCTAGGTTTGACAGGGGTTCATCAAACAAAAACAGCTGCGGATCGCGCACCAATGCACGCCCCATCGCAACCCGTTGACGTTGACCGCCGGATAATTGACTGGGCTTTCGATCCAGCAACGGCTCTATCTGCAACAGCTTTGCAACCTCAGCGACGGCGGCGTTCTGGTCTGTTTTAGGCACGTGGCGATTTTCCATGCCAAACGTAATATTCTGGCGCACCGTCATTGTTGGATAAAGAGCGTATGACTGGAACACCATTGCAATATTGCGGTCCTTGGCAGACAGTTCAGTCACATCCTGATCACCCAATGTCAGCGTCCCATAAGAGCTGTCTTCGAGGCCGGCGATGATCGACAAAAGCGTGGATTTTCCGCAACCCGATGGTCCAACAAGTACGACAAATTCGCCGTCCTGAATGTCGAGGTTCACATCACGTAGGGCGATGACATCGCCGTATTTTTTCCAAACGGTTTCAATGTTGAGACTGGCCATTTATTTCACGGCTCCTTGAGTGAGACCCCGGACAAAGTAGCGTCCGCCGAGGAAGTAGATAACGAGGGGGGGAATGGCTGCGATCAGAACAGCAGCAGAGCCAAAACCGTATTCACTGACACCAGTATCATCGGCATTCAGAGACATGAGTGCAGCAGTGATCGGGCGATAATCAGAAGAGCTGAACGTCACCGCGAATAGGAATTCATTCCAGATAAACGTGAATTGCCAGATGATCGTGACAATGATGATTGGCGGCGACAATGGGACCACAATTTTCCAAAACGTGCGGAAAAATCCCGCCCCGTCGATCCGTGCCGCCTTGATCAGGTCATCGGGTAGATTGATCAGATAATTGCGGCAAAATAGGGTGGTGAAACAAGTGCCTTGAATGATGTGAACCAGTGCCAGACCCGCCAAGGATTTTGAAAGCCCCAACCAGGCCAAAGTAATGGCCCAAGGCAGCAACACAACTTGTGGGGGCAAGAAAACACCAATCGTGATGGCCACAAAGACCAGACCGGCAAAGGGCATTTTCCATTTGGTTAACGCAAATCCATTGATCAGACCAACGGCCGTTGAAATCAGCGTTGCGGGAACGACCATCAACATGGACGCCACAAAATAAGGTTTAACCCCTGTGCAACTGGCATTGATGCAGGCTTCGCCCCATGCGACGGACCAGTTTTCAAAGGTTAAACGGCTCGGCCATCCGATGAAGCTTTCGCGCAGGATATCTTCGTTAAATCGGAGGGAGTTAAGCGCGATGACGGCCAGAGGCATCAAAACAAATGCCGCCAGAACCAACAACGTTGAATAGAGCGCAATGCGACCCAGGATTTTCTTGGCTCCAAGCGGGCGTTTGCGGTCTAAATCCGGGATGTTTTCAGAAACCAACGTCATTGGGTTGCTCCTTTTTGGCGACGCACAATCCAAGACAGGGTCAAAACCGGTAGAAAGATTACGAACAATCCGATCAGCATCCAGACTGCGGCGGCGGCGCCTTGGGCCAGCTCACCTGCTGCAAACAAGCGGTCATAAACGAACATGGCCGGAAAGGTCGTCGAAATACCCGGTCCGCCATGGGTCAATGCCAGCACCAGATCAAAGGTCTTGATCGCGAATTGCACAAGGATAATGACCACAGAAATCATCACCGGCCAGATAGCGGGCAAAATGATCCGGCGATAGATTTTCATCATTCCCGCCCCATCAATCTGACCTGCTTTGACCATATCGTGATCCACGCCGCGCAGGGCAGCCAATACCATCACCATGACAAATCCAGAGGCATGCCAGACGGCGGCGATCACAACCGCATAAAGTGCCGTTTCACGATTGGTAATCAGGCTAAACGTGAAGCTTTCCCAACCGAGATTACGCATAAAGGCCTCAAGCCCGGTCGACGGGTTCAAAATCCATTGCCACGTGGTGCCGGTCACAACAAAGGAAATCGCAATTGGGTATAAAAAGATGGACCGAAGTAGGTTTTCGCCTTTGATTTTTTGATCCATGAGAATGGCCAAAAAGATACCAACGATGGTGGATAAGATGATGTAAAGCGCCCCAAACAGCGCCAGGTTCCAGACACCCGTTGTCCAACGGGGATTGCGCCAGAGCCGCGTATAGGCGTCAAATCCGGCGTAATCATATACCGGCAGCAGCGTGGACGTCGACAAGGACAAATAGATGTTCCAACCGACAAAAACGAAAATATAAATGCCCGTCGTAACGATGGTTGGCAAAAGCACGGCCAACGGAATGATCTGGGCAATCCGCGCAGCGCGACCTTTGGGGCGCGGCTTAAACGTTGGCGGGGCAGAGGCATGTGACATTGGGATCTCCGATCAGGACGGGATTGTTCGGGACGGCCAGAAATCCAGCCATCCCAAGCCCTTAGATCAATATTCGTTGATGACGGCTTCGGCCATTTGGCGGGCCGCATCGGCAGAACTCATATCGCTGGTGATGAATTCGGAAATGACCGTGAACATCGCTTTGCGAAACTTTTCTGGCACGGCCATGTTGTGGGCCATGGACCGCACCACGGTGCCTGATTCAGCCGCCGCGCGCAGGTCCTCTAGGTTCAGACGTTGGCATGGGTTGAATTCATCACCCAATTCAACATCCATGCGCGCGGGGATGGACCCTTTGGCAACGTTGAACACGCGCTGGAACTCTGGGGTCATAATAGTGGACGCCAGCAGGGCCTGTCCTTCGATATATTCTGGATCATCCTGTTCAAAGAACACAACGGAATCCGAATTCAGGATGTAACCGGGTTCACCACTATTCATCGGCGCACCAGCGCACAGATAGTCCACACCGTGTTCGTAACCCGCAGCGTTCATGGTGCCGATCGCCCAATCCCCATGGAAATAGAAACCCGCTTCGCCTGTGACCATCATGTTTAAGGGTTCTTCCCAGCCGCGCCCAGGGAATGCCGGGTCCATCCAGCCAACCATCAGACGCAATTGGTCAAATGCCGCGATCATGTCATCGCCCTGAAGCGCGTCCAGATCGAGGTCAATAAACGCTGCCCGATAAAGATCGGTGCTGATGCCTTGAACGATAATTTCAAACAGAGTGCCGTCGATCCAATCCTGCCCGCCATGGGCAACAGGGATCAGCCCTGCATCGGCCATTTGCGCGGCCAGAACGTTAAACTCATCCCAAGTTTTGGGCATTTCGGTCGCGCCGATTGTGTCCATCGCGGATTTAGAGGCCCACATCCAGTCAATACGGTGGATGTTCATCGGCACGGCCACCCATTCGCCATGGGGGCTCATGACACTGACCAGTTCTGGCGCGACAACATCATCCCAGCCTTCGGTTGCCGCCAGATCATTCATGTTCGCGGTCAGGCCTGTATTGGCCCATTCGCCAATTTCCGGACCTTTCAATTGAACCGCCGATGGGGGGGTGCCAGAAATCACATCGGACCGCAGGCGTGCAATCGTGTTGGATGTGTGGCCCGGAATTGCCGTTTGATTCCAAAGTCCTCCGGCTGCGGTGTACATTTCGCCCAGCACATTGATGGCCGCGGCATTTGCGCCGGAATGCCATTGGTGCAACATGTTTGTCTTTGGCTCAGCGATCGCTGTTCCGGATGCGGCCAAGGCAATTGCGGCGACACCGCTTGCCAATGTTGTTTTCAAAATTCGTGTCATTTGATCCTCCTCATCAGTATGACGCATTCACTTGGGGTGGGTGTTTAACCCGTTCGTAATTCTTCGTTCACGTGAACATCGCGCGTCAAAAAAACGCCGTGCGATGTTAAATTGTGATTCCTCCGTCGATTTGCAGACATTGGCCTGTGATAAATGCCGCATCATCAGATGCGAGAAATGCACAGATTGCGGCAACTTCTTCTGGGGTCCCCAAACGGCCAGATGGCTGGCGCTCTAAAAAGAAATTCCACGCGGCCTCAATGCTGCCTAAGTCTAGCGACAATTCCTGAACGCGGTCTTGCAAACTTGGGCTGTCAATTGTGCCCGGACACACCGCATTGCATCGGATTTTATTTGGTAAATAATCTGCGGCCATGGCTTTGGTCAGGCCAATGACGCCCCCTTTGGCGGCCCCATAAGCGGCCCGTTTGGGGAACCCTTTCAGGGAACTGGCAACCGAGGCGATTGTGGTCAGACTGCCGCCGTTTTCCTTCATGTGGGGGATCGCAGCTTTGGCGATATGAAACGCGCTATCCATCGTAATGGTACAGGTTTTACGCCAATCTTCGATGCTGCATTGTTCGATAGTGCCCTGATGAACAAATCCAACGGCGTGAACCAGAATGTCGATATGATCAAACCGGCTAAAAAAGGTTTGCACAGCGGTTTCGTCGGTCGCATCCAGCTGGGTTTTGTCAACGCCAGCCAGATTAGCCATTAAATCAGCGTTCAGGTCACTGGCAAAAACCGTTGCCCCGTCGTCCCGCAATCGTTCGGCCACGGCACGGCCAATCCCTTGGCCTGCGGCGGTCACTACAGCAACTTTTCCCAAAAGTTTTAACGGGGGGGCAACAGTCATCGCATCGATCTCTATAATGCGACAACGGTTTGGGTTTGCTCACCCAAACCATCGATCCCAAGGGACACTTGATCGCCGACCTGAAGCCATGTCTGTGGATCCATGCCTGCGCCGACACCCGGCGGGGTCCCGGTGCAGATCAGATCGCCCGGCTCTAGTCGCGTAAATTCGGACATATAGCTGACAATGGTTTCCACGTCGAAAATCATCGTGCCGGTATTACCGGTCTGCATTCGTTGACCATTCACATTCAGCCACATGCCCAAGCTTTGGACATCACCCACCGCGTCTGGGGTGATCAAAAACGGCCCTGTGGGGCAGAAATTGGGGAATGATTTGCCTTTGACCCATTGGCCGGACCGTTCTAGCTGCCATGCGCGTTCAGACAGATCATTTACCAATACAAAACCAGCGACATGATCCATTGCCTCTGATTTGGAAATGTTCAATGCTGGTTTGCCGATGACGATGCCCAGTTCGACTTCCCAATCTAGTTTGGTCATTTTGGGGGAAAACAAGATGTCGTCATTTGGCCCGCAAAAGGTGCCGCTGGATTTGTTGAACAGGATCGGCTCTTGGGGGATGTCCATGCCTGCCTCGGCCGCGTGGTCAGAATAGTTCAACCCGATGCACCAGATGTTTTTGGGCTGCGAAATCGGCGGGGCCAGCCGCATATCCGTTACATCCATCAGCGGCAGTGTCATTGGATCAACCGATTGCAGCTTTGTGATCAAATCGGGTGACAGGCTGTTGGGTCCAAAGTCATCAACCAGCGAAGATGCATTCCTTGGGGCGTCGTCTTGGTCCAATATACATGGGGTTTTGGGTGCGTTTCGGGCCCCATATCGTGCAAGCTTCATTTCTGTGCGTCCTTTTGATTTGTTTTGCCCCACCAAGTCTGAGCCAAGGGTGCGCCGCCGACAAAAGCCGCCGATCCGAGCTCATCTTGAATGCGCAGACATTCATTCCATTTGACCATGCGTTCAGATCGCGTAAACGACCCAACCTTTAATTGGCCACCGCCCAATCCGGTTGACAAGTGGCTGATAGAAACGTCCTCGGTTTCCCCGGATCGGGCAGACACGATCGCGCCCCAACCCTGTTTTTGAGCCGCATGAAAGGTGTCGATGGATTCACTGACCGTGCCGGCCTGGTTCACTTTGACCAACACGGCGTTGCAGGTTTGATCGCGAATGGCCTGATCCACCAATGCTGCATTGGTGACCAGATAATCATCCCCGATGATTTGTACCTGATCGCCAAAACGGGCAGTAAATTCACGCATACCGTCAACGTCGTCTTCTGCCACCGGGTCTTCGATTGAGACAATCGGATAGGCATCCAGCCAGCGCCCCAACAGATCAATCAAATCGCCGCTATCCAGCTGGCGATCCTCTAGAGCGAGCCGATAATCCCCAGTCTTTCCAAACTCAGAGGCCGCAATATCAAGTGAGATCACGACCCGTTCGCCGGGCTTTTCGCCCGCCAGTTCAATCGCTTGGACCAGTGTTTCCAACGCTTCTTCGTTGCTGTCAAAGTTGGGCCACCAGCCTCCCTCATCTGCAACTCCGGCCAGTTTTCCGCGTTTGGCCATGATATCCCCGGCGGCAAAATAGACCTCGTTTGTGATTTCCATAACGTCGTCAAAACTAACCGCGCCCGGGACCATAATCATAAAGTCCTGAATATCGACGCGACGGCCCGCATGGGCACCACCGCCAAAAATCTGAATTTCCGGCAGAGGCAATGAGGGAACGCAGCCATAATGGTCCGCAACATGGCGCCACAGCGGTTTTTGGGCGTCAGCCGCAGCGGCATGCAGGACCGCCAGCGACGTTGCAACCGTGGCATTGCCGCCCAGATCGCTTTTTAGGGGGGATGAATCCAGCGCGAGTATTGCCGCATCCACACCCTGCTGATCCTGCACATCCATCCCGATTAACGCCGGCGCGATGCGGGTTTGAATTCCGTTTAGGGCTGTGCTGACATTCATACCCCGCAAAGCCGGTCCGCCATCGCGCAAATCGATTGCTTCTCTGGTGCCACGGGACGCGCCGGCGGGCGCAATCGCACGGCCTCGTGCGCCGTTTTGTAGAATCACATCCACCTCGATGGTGGGGTTCCCGCGCGAATCCCATACGCGGCGGGCTTTGACGTCTGAAATGACGGTCATACACTTCGTTCCTTCATGTGGTGATCGAGCGTGGAAACGAAGTTTGACAACGTTGTTTCAGGGGCTTTGATCATATCAATAGCGATGGTTCGCAGGTTTGAACGTTCTCGTTCAGACAAATATTCTACCGGGGATTTCCCGTCGATCCGCGCCAGCATCAACGCTGGTAAAAGCAGACAGATGCGGGTTTCCAAATCGGATCGGGATTCCCACGAAATATGGGGCACATATCCCTGCCAGAACGCCAGCATTTCAGCCAGCAATCCGGGACGTGAATTCGGCAGATGATACGCTTTGAGCGCGAGGTGATTGAGGCAGAAAGACGGATCAAAGCTTGCATCCCCGATGGTCGCGCATTCCGCGTCCAAAATGACAGGCCCGTGCGGACGGATCAGGATGTTTTTCGGGCTGACATCGCCATGGGTCAGGACTTGTTTGCTGACAAACAATCTGTCGGCCAATTTGGTTAAAGCGCGCGCAATATCTGGATGTTTTGAGGCGGTGAACGATAAGTATGGTTCGATCCGCAAGGCGCGAAAATCTTCTTGGTTTTGGAATGGCGTATCCTCAAAACCCGGCTCGGTGGACGCTGCATGAATTTGGCCAATCATGCCGCCGATACGGGCTGCTTCGCCTTTGCAAATCTGACCATCCAACAGCGCGGTTTTCCATAGGTACACATCTGGCCCCGCGACAAATTCCATCGCAAATCCGTGGGCCTTTTCTGATCGACCGAACAGTTTTACCGCACTATTCGGCGTGATCTTGGCGGCTGTTTCCAGCCACGCATATTCGGCCGCGTTGCGATGCACAGGGGCGTACCAATCTGCTGCAACTTTCAGCTTGGGCAACGCAAATTTCACACAAATTCGGCGCCCGCCCAGCGTCAGGGCGGCTATGTCTGATGCGACACCGCCTGTCAGAGGAGTAATGTCGGTAACATCTTCGACATATCCCAGGCCCAATTCCCGGACCAATTGCAGGCATCGATCATTGAGTTGCGTTGTCATTTGCGTCTTTCACCGGCGTTTTTGTTCACGTGAACAATTTGCGTTGGAATTGATTTTGTGTCAAGATGGGTTGTGCTAAAATGCTAGAAGGTTCGAAATTCAAAGGGGTTAAGGTGTCAGGTCGCGTTACTATCAAGTCCATCGCCAAGGATCTGGGAATTTCCCACATGACGGTATCCCGGGCATTGTCGAATCATCCGAATGTTCAAAAAGAAACCCGAGAATCTGTTTTGAAACACGCCCGTGATATGGGTTATGTCAAAAGTGCGGCGGCCATGGCGATGCGGGGGGACGGAACCCAAATTGTTGGCTTGCTATTGCCCAATATTGTGAATGAGTTTTACGCCCGATTTGCAAATGCGATGGCGCTGGCCTGTGACCAAAATGCATTTCAGTTGATCATCCATTTGACCAACGATGACAAAGCCGTCGAAGAACTGGCACTGGATCGTCTAAGAGAAGTGCAAGCGCAGGCTGTTGTCATGGTGCCATCCCCCGGTCAGTCACATGTTGAACCGGCGCATTTTGACGCAATGCGCGTTGTGCAATTGATCCGCCAACGGACCATGACAAAAGACGCCGATGCAGTGTTGGTGGATGACGGTCCGGCCTTGGAAAACGCTGTGCGACATCTTGCAAAGCAGGGGCATTCGCAGATCGCCTATATCGGGGCAGACGCTGAATTGTCCTCTGGTCGCAGTCGGCTTGCAGCCTTTGAAAAGGGACTGGAACAGGTTGGATTGACCAAGATCCCCGATCTCATTCGGACGGGCAAACCTTCTTTTGAAATGGGGCGTGATCAGGCAAGGGATATCATTCAAAACAGCCCAGCCACAGCGTTGGTCTGCGGTGGTTTTGAAATTTCTAACGGGGCATTGAACGCCTATATGGAATCGGATCAAGCGAGACCGGATCAATTGGCGTTTGTTGGGTATGGAGACCCAAGCCACTACGTGTGGATCAATGGCGGGATTTCGACAGTGCAAATTCCGGTGGACGCTTTGGCGCAGCAAGCCGTTGATCTGATCGCCCTCAAAGGGGCTGATCATCCCGCCCAAGTTTTCAGCTTCAAAGCAGAGCTGATCATTCGCGGAACGGCAACAGGGTGATAAAACCGTCTTCCGAAACCGGTTGGTGACGTCAATTCGGTCATATTTTGGTTCAATTTCCGGGATATGATGATCTAAAGTCGGTCATGACAGGTTGCGCGTATTCCGATCTTTGACCATGAACACAAGTTATTGAGACCAGCGAGGCTGCTTCCTTGCGGCGCATTTGAGTAGGGAGAATTTCCATGGTGACACCGGTCATCCTTTGTGGCGGATCAGGGACGCGGCTTTGGCCTTTGTCCCGAAAAAGCTATCCCAAACAATTTGTGCCATTGGTGGGCGAGGAAACCCTGTTTCAGGCGTCTGCTCATCGGTTGAGCGGGGCCGAAAACGGCATCGAATTCGACAAGCCGGTTATTTTGACAGGGTCAGATTTTCGGTTCATTGTGACGGAACAACTGACCGAAATCGGCATCGACCCCAATGCAATATTGATCGAACCAGAGGGGCGAAATACAGCACCCGCCGTTTTGGCCGCTGCGTTGTATTTGCTGGAAAAAGACCCAGAGGCGATCATGTTGGTTGCCCCATCTGATCACGTGGTTCTGGACAAAGCCGCATTTCACAAAGCCGTCACCAAGGGCTTGGAAGCGATCCAAGACGGAAAGCTGGTCACATTTGGCATCCAGCCGACCCATGCAGAAACCGCCTATGGGTATCTGGAATTGTCGGCAAAACCGGACGCAAATGGCACCGCGATTGACCTAAAGCAATTTGTTGAAAAGCCAGATCATGATCATGCGGTTCAAATGCTTGAGGCGGGTCATTTCCTGTGGAATGCGGGCATTTTCCTGTTCAAAGCGCGCGACATTGTTGAGGCATTTAAATCTTATGCGCCTGCTCTGATGGGGCCGGTTGGGAATGCCGTGACCAATGCCGAGGTTGATTTGGGGTTCTTGCGTCTGGCACCCGACGATTGGTGCCAAGCCGAAGACATTTCAATCGATTACGCAGTTATGGAACGGTCTGATAATCTGTCGGTTGTGCCATTTGACGGCGGCTGGTCCGATTTAGGGGGCTGGGACGCGGTCTGGCGGGAATTTGGACCAGACGAAAACGGCGTTGTCACCTCTGGGGACGCGACGGCCATTGATTGCAACAACACGTTGCTGCGATCCGACAGCGATCAGTTGGAACTGGTTGGTGTAGGGCTGGATAATGTGATGGCGGTGGCGATGAATGATGCGGTTCTGATCGCTGACATGTCCCGCGCCCAAGACGTCAAAAAAGCCGTTGCCGCCCTGAAAACCAAAGGGTCCGCGCAGGCAACCGATTTTCCCAAGGATCACCGCCCATGGGGGTGGTTTGAAAGCTTGGTTATTGGGTCCAGATTTCAGGTGAAACGCATTCACGTGCATCCCGGCGCTGCCCTGAGTCTACAGAGCCATCACCACCGTTCGGAGCATTGGATTGTTGTCGAAGGCACCGCCAAAGTGACCATCGATGATGAGGTCAAATTGGTGTCCGAAAATCAGTCCGTTTACATCCCGCTAGGCGCTGTGCATCGCATGGAAAACCCCGGCAAAGTGCCCATGGTTTTGATCGAAGTTCAAACCGGGTCCTATCTGGGTGAGGATGACATTGTGCGCCTCGAAGATGTTTATGCACGCGGGCAGGGCGCAAAGGGTTAGGATCCCTGCCATTTTGGCGCACGTTTTTCCAAGAAGGCCGAAATGCCTTCTTGGACGTCATGAGATTGGCCCAATTGCGACAGTGCTGCATCGCTTTGCGCCCATAAATCAGGTTCTGATACAGCGCAGGATTGATCCGACAATGCGAGGCTGGACGCCAGACTGAGCGGTGCGTTTTTGGCGATGTCCGTCGCTATTTCATGTGCTTTGTCAATTACTTCACCGTCGGACGTCACGTGATTGAGCATTCCATATTGCTGCATCACCTGAGCTGAAACAGACCGACCGGATAAAAGCATTTCATTGGCCAAAACCCGCGGCATGCGCTGGGCCAGTCGAAATGCGCCACCGCCACCAGCGATCAGGCCAAGCTTTGCCTCTGGCAATCCAAATACGGCATTTTCACTGGCAACGGCCAAATCGCAGGCCAGCATTATTTCAAATCCTCCGGCCAATGCGGCCCCGTGAACCGCGGCAATCACTGGTTTTTGTCTGCGGCGTTTTACGAACCCCGCAAACCCGTATTGCCCAAACAAAATCTGGTCCGATTGCCCCTGTTGATACGCTCGCAGATCCATCCCTGAGCAAAAAACAGGACCCTTTCCAGACAACACCGTCACGCGGACATTTGGGTCTGCCTCGATCGTGTCAAAGGCCTGTGTGATCGCGGCACACATAGTTGCATCAACGGCATTACGTTTTTGTGGCCGGTTCAGTGTCACCCGCGCAATATGATCAGAAATATCCAAAAGGATGGGTGCGTCAGTGGTCATCTTTGGCTTCTTTCTCAGCAAGCTGGCGCAGCTGTGATCGGATGATTTTCCCGGTTGTGGTCATCGGCATCTGATCAATGAACCGAACAATGCGGGGAAATTCATATGCGGCAAGCTGGGTTTTGACATGGGCGGCGATGTCATCTGCCAGTGCGTCGCTGGGGGCGTGATTGGCTGATAACTGAACATAGGCGGCCACAACAGCACCACGGACGGGATCGGGTTTGCCCACAACGCCAACCAATTCCACGGCGGGATGGGATTGGATGCAATCTTCGATTTCGGCAGGGCCAATGCGATAGCCACCGGAACTGATGATGTCGTCATCACGACCCAAAAAACCGATACGCCCCGATTGTGTTTTGTAGCCCTTGTCGCCGGTCAGCAGCCATTTCTGATCATCGATCGTCAGATATTTTGCGTCAGTTGCGTCAGGATTGTTCCAATATTTTAGAAACATAACGGGATCAGGCGCCCGGATCGCGATGGTTCCGACCTGATCCTGACCCAAACAGGTTTGTGTGGTTTCGTCGATTATGTCCACGTGATGGCCCGGGACAGCAAATCCCATGATCCCCAGCTCTGCGGGGGCCAAATCAGCACAAGACGAAACGATCATGTTGCATTCGGTCTGACCGTAAAATTCGTTGATCGTGGTTCCGAAAACGGTTCGACCCCATGCAATCAATTCTTTGCCAAGCGGCTCACCGCCGCTCGCGACACTGCGCAGCTGGAATTTCGGCTGGAGGTCGGCGGGCGCCAGTTGCATCATTTTGAGCGCGGTAGGGGGCAAAAAGGTGTTTTGAATATTGTGGTCTCGGATCAATCGAAATGCGGCTTCGGGGGTGAATTTGCGAAACCGACAGGCCACAACCGGCACGCCATGATGCAATGCGGGCATCAGCACATCCAATAGACCGCCAATCCAGGCCCAATCGGCAGGCGTCCAGATGCAATCCCCGGGTTGAGGAAAAAAATTATGGCTCATTTCGACGCCCGGCAAATGTCCGAGCAACACCCGATGTGCATGCAGCGCGCCTTTGGGGTTTCCGGTGGTCCCAGACGTATAGATCAACAAAGCCGGGTCATCGGCGCGGGTCTGAACAGAGGTGAAAGTGGTCGCCATTCCGTGGGTGAAATCGGCATAGCCTATGGCGTTATCGTCGCGGCCATCAACGGATATGACCAGCGCCAGATCAGGCAGGTTTGGCCGGATTTTGGCGATCATGGCCGCGCCCATCGCATTGGTGAGCAACACTTTGGTCCCGGAATCCTGTAACCTGTGCTGTAACGCCTCTGGGCCAAATAAAGTGAACAAAGGCAATGCGATACAGCCCAGTTTGGGGATCGCAGCATGGGCGGTTGCGGTAATGATCCCTTGGGGCAAGAGCACGCCAATCCTGTCTTGTTCTTGGCAATGCCGTGACAGGGCGTTTGCCAGAATATTTGACATGTCGCGCAGCTGTCTGAAATTGTATCGGGTCACCGCAAAATCCGGATCAACGTCAATAATCGCAATTTTGTCGGGATGCTGCGCAGCAGGGCGATCACAAATATCGACGCCAATGTTGAAATGCGTCGGAATGTTCCACCCAAACCCAGAGCGGGTTTCGGCGATATCTGCACCTTTGGTCAGCATCATTTAACCCCTTTTAGGTAAATGAACATTCGTTCATTTGCCGAGTAAAACGGCGCAATCGCAGCTCTGTCAACTATGGGGGCTTTGACATGGCGGCCGGATTGCGATTGATTTACGTGATATTTCAGGCGAATGCCTTGGTCAGGATAGATAAAATGCAATTGTCAGTTTCTTTTGAAAATACACGCGATGTGGCCCCCAAATCCGGTCCGGTGACCGTTGGGTGGTTTTTAAACACGACCAAAGGCAGCATCATTTACGATCCGCCTGAACGTGTACGCAGCGTCGAGCAGAACAAATCGCATGCCAAAAGCGCGTCACGCTGTCCTGCGGTTATCAACATGGAAAGCCGCTATTTCATGGTGAAGGCGCCGTTTGATATTCATCTGGCCTTTGTCCGTGATAACGAAGGCAAGCCAGCGCTGCGGAATTTGAATGGCAACATGAGCGGCATTCGCGCCAATAAACTGTCCCAGCAAATTCACATCACCCCAGAACATGAATGGCGTTATCCGGGGGTGCCAACCATTCAGGTCATGACGCCTTATGTGATGATCAGTGATGAGCCGGTTTATGTGACGCAATTGTCGTGCTTTATGCATTATCAACGCGATCAATTGCCGGGCACAATTTTTGGCGGACGGTATCCGATCAATGTTTGGCCGCGCCCGCTGATGTGGGCGTTTGAATGGCATGACACGGATAAGCCGCTGAAAATCAATCGTGGGGATCCGTGGTTTTATGTGTATTTCGAAACCATGCCGCAGGACCGCGCTGTTGTCTTAACCGAAACGGAACGCACCCCAGAACTACTTGAATATATGGACATGATTTCTGGCGCTGTGAATTTCGTCAATCAGACGTTTTCCCTGTTTCAAGCCGCCGAAGAGCGTCGCCCTGAAACTCTGGTCAAACCCATCCGGCGATCTAAAGGATAAGATGTGCAAACTCTATCAAACGATCAGTTGGCGGCGCTGCGTCATGGGGCCATCAATGCGCATCAAAAAGGGGATATCAAAGCAGCCCAGGATGCCTATTGCCGGTATCTAAGTGCGCGTCCAAAAGATGCAGGAATTTGGACCAATCTGGGCGCGTTATATCGGTCTACGGAACGACATGATCAGGCATTACGCGCCCAACGACGCGCTTATGCGGCGCAGCCAGAAATGGCCGGTGTGCGCAATAATCTGGCAAATATCCTGAACGATGTTGGGTTCCACAAAGAAAGCATCGCGCTGCGCCACGAAATTCTGGAACAGACCCCAAATGACACGCAACAAAAGGCGCTGATTGGCAAATCGCTCAGGTCTTTGGGGCGATATTCAGATGCAATCACCCATCTAGAGGCCGCGCTGGGCATGCATCCTGACGACGCAGAGATAAAGCTGCAATTGGGATTTGCCCAGCTGGCGGATCGTCAATTCGAGGCGGGTTTGCAAAATTACGAAGCCCGTTGGGACACCGCAGAGGCCAAACCAATATCGATCCCCTATCCGAAATGGGACGGGGGCGATCTAACCGGCAAAAAGGTTCTGGTTGTTCCTGAACAGGGGTTTGGGGATGCGGTGCTGATGATGCGATTTTTGCCCCAGCTTCGTGAAATTGCCGGGCGCGTTCATGTCATGGCGGAAAAACCCATGGCCCGATTGTTTGAGACCGCCGAAGGAATCGATTGGATCGGCAAAGTTGTCTCAAAGGATGAGAAATTTGACGTCTGGATGACGGTTATGGACCTGCCCCGTGTCGGTTTGAAAACCGTCGGGGACATTCCCCCGCCAACGCGATTGAATACGCCCACCGATGCCAAACACCGCGCAGCTCAGATCGTCGCGCCCTATAAGGATGTGTTTAAGGTCGGCATCGTCTGGAGCGGCTCTGTGACGTTCAAGGGAAACAGTTTCCGGTCGTTTGGCCATCAGGAATTCCTCAGACTGGTTGATCTGGACGATGTGCAGCTGTTTTCACTCTACAAAGGTCCCGCATTAGAGGCGTTTCAGGCGGATGGTAGCGCTGCGTTCATCATTGATGCGGCCAGCACGGATCGGGACTTTGCCGATTGTGCCGCGATGATGCAGGACATGGATTTGGTCATTACGTCTGACACCGCAACGGCCCATATTGCCGGTTCACTTGGCGTTCCTGTCTGGACGTTGCTGCATTGGGATCCGTTTTGGTTTTTTGGCCATACAGGTGACACGATGCCATGGTATCCGTCGATGCGGCTGTTTCGTCAAACTGCGCCCCATGATTGGGGCAGCGTTTTCGATCAGGTACAGCCTGAATTGATTAAGTGTATTAAAGATTGGAAGAAGGAGCGGTGAAGGTGGAAACAATTTTAGTCCCAACCTCGCCCGGTGAATTGATCGACAAGTTGACGATCCTGCGGCTAAAGACCGAACACATCACCGACCCGGCAAAACTGACCAATGTTCGGCATGAACAAACTGTGCTGACCAAAACGGCGCAGTCAAAGCTGCCGCCGTCGCAAACCCTGACCGCCCTGTGGGATGAATTGTATCAGGTGAACGCTGCGCTTTGGAAAATCGAAGACGACATTCGCGATTGCGAGGCGGCCGGGGATTTTGGGCAAACCTTTATCGATTTGGCCCGCGCTGTTTATGTGACCAATGACCAACGGTCTGATGTGAAAAAACGGATCAACCTTCATCTTGGATCGGACCTGATCGAGGAAAAATCCTATGCCGATTACACTGGCGGTGCCTCATGAACGTCAAAGCGCATCTAAACATGGCCCGTTCCAGCCTGAAATCCGCTGAGACCGAGCTCAGAGAAGCGTTGAACGCAGACAAAAGCCGGGCGCGCGGGGCGCTGAACTTGCATCTGCACGAAGTCCGACGCGCGATGAACCCTGATTACCGGTATTCGTCGCAGGCTGGTCAGGACGCGGTCATTGACCGGATATTCAAAGGCAAACGCGGCGGCACCTTTGTGGATATTGGCGGCTATGATGGGGTCACTGGATCAAACACGTTCTTTTTGGAACTGTTTCGCAATTGGACCGGCATTCTGGTGGAACCCGTCCCGGCGCAATTGGAAAAGGCCCGCAGAGTTCGAAGATGTTCCTGCATTGGCGTGGCCGTCGCGGCCCAAAATGGCGATGCGGAATTTATTGAAATCAGCGAAGGCTACACCCAGATGAGCGGGCTGTCGGGCACCTATGACCCGGGCCTGTTGGACGCCGTTCGATCAGATCCCCGGCACAAAGAAAAGGTGCACCGGGTTGAAACGCAAACGCTGGAAATGATCCTGGACGAGGCGGGTTTGGAAATACCTGACCTATTGTCTCTGGACATCGAAGGCGGCGAAGTGGCCGTTCTAAAAGCGTTCCCATTTGGGCGATTCAGGCCGCGAATCTGGTCGATTGAAAATAACGCTCAAAGCTCGGAAATCCCTGAAATCATGCGTGAAAACGGATACGATTTGATTGAATTTTGCGGTAAAGACGATATTTACCACGATAGAGGTGCTGTTAACCTTGATAGGGCCAATTAGGCCGTTTTTCGCAACCAAATGCCCCACTTCTGCCCCGATTGTTCTCATCCTAGGAGCTGATCAAGTCAAAGTGGTGGGGTTACCATGTCAAATGAGGCACCAGTAATTATCAAGCGCAAGAAGGTCGTCGGTGGGGACGGTCATCATGGTGGCGCTTGGAAAGTGGCCTATGCGGATTTTGTGACCGCGATGATGGCGTTTTTTATGCTTATGTGGCTGTTGAACGCGACGACCGAACAGCAGCGCAAAGGTATCGCAGATTATTTTTCCCCTACAATTCCGATCAATCGGATTTCTGGCGGGGGCGATGGTGCCTTTGGGGGCAGCAGTGTCTTTTCTCAGGACAGTTTGGCGGAAAATGGCACCGGTGGTGCCGGGAATTTCTCGGGTGATACTGTACGCCCCGGTGATTCCGATGTGCAGGCGGATGGTGGTCAAACACCGGCGCAGGTTGCTGCACTTGAAAATGTCGAACAGCAACTGCTTGGCATCGGTGGAGAAAGCCTTGTTTCAGATCGGGCCATGCGGCACGTTCTGACGCGTCTCACGGACGAAGGTTTGATCGTCGAGATTTTTGACCTGCCGGGCGCGCCCCTCTTTGATGGGGAAACCAATATGCCAACCGAAACCACAGTTGAATTGGTGTCGATGTTTGCACGGGTCCTCAGCATGGTTGAAAACGATCTGGCGATCAAAGGTCATACGCGATCACGGGCATTGGTGGTCAGTGAAAACCCGGTTTGGGAATTGTCGACCTCGCGGGCGCAACAAATCCGAATGCTGCTGGAAAACGCGCAATTTGAAAGCACCCGAATCGAACGGGTTGTTGGCTATGCAGATCGCAAAATCCTGACATCGAATCCGACTTCGCCGCGCAACAACCGCATCGAAATCGTGGTTCTACGCAGTGATCAGTAAGGAAAAACAAGGCGGAGTTATTCAGATTTTATCTGTTAGGGGGCTGTTAAGCGCATTCAGCGTAAGCCTGAGGGGACAACAGATTTTCTTGATGCAGAAAGGCTCGAAAAATGACGATTTCCTCATCTCTGAACGCCAGCGTTGCGGGGCTTGCCTCTAACGCGACCCGTTTGGCGACCATTGCAGATAACATCGCGAACTCATCCACGTATGGTTATAAACGATCAGTAGCAGATTTTCATTCGATGGTGATCGATGGCGGAAACGGCACCTATTCTGCTGGTGGGGTGCGGGTCACAACATCCCGGATGATCGACCAGCGCGGGTCGCTCGTTTCAACAAGTAATTCGACAGATTTGGCCGTTCGTGGCCGCGGATTGCTACCTGTCACCAGTGAATCATCCGTTGGTGCGGGCGAAACTCCGCTTCTGATGTCGACCACTGGATCGTTTCGTACAGATGAAAACGGGTATTTGAAGTCTGAAAGTGGACTGATCCTGATGGGATGGCCCGCAGATCCAAGCGGAACAATTCCAACTATGCCGCGGGACACCGCCGACGGGCTGGAACCCATTCGCATTAACGCAAACCAGTTTGCAGGTGAGGCAACGACGTTCATGGAAATGACCGTCAATCTGCCGGCCACATCGACCGAGTCTACTGCGGCCGGTACACCCGAAGAATTGTCAATTGAGTATTTTGACAATCTAGGGAAATCGGAATCAATCACTGCTGAATTCATTCCGATGATCCCTGGGACCGGGGCGTCCAACGAATGGCAGTTGGTGTTGCGTGACAGTGCGTCTGGCGGGGCCATCGTTGGTGATTATACGTTGACCTTTGACGATACGCGTGCCGCGGGTGGTACGCTGCTATCTGTGGTCGATAATATCGGGACAAATCCATATGATCCGGTTACCGGGCGTCTCAGCATGACTGTTGCCGGTGGCCCATTGGATGTTGGTATTGGGGTTATTGGCGAACCTGACGGATTGACCCAGCTGTCGGATGCATTCCGACCGGTTTCGATCAACAAGGACGGCACATCGGTTGGCAACATGACCGCAATCGAAGTGGACGCAAATGGTTTCATTAGCGCGTCATTTGACACCGGGATCAGCCGCGTCCTGTATCAGATCCCGTTGATCGACGTGCCGAATGTCAATGGTTTGGAATCCCTGGATCAACAGAGCTATCGGGCCACAACTGAAAGCGGCGACATCTTTTTGTGGGATGCTGGCGATGGGCCAACTGGGGATATCGTTTCATTTGCACGCGAGGAATCCGCCACGGATGTCGCGGGTGAATTGACCCAACTGATCCAAACGCAACGGGCTTATTCTTCAAATGCAAAAGTCATCCAAACAGTGGATGAGATGCTGCAAGAAACCACAAATATCAAACGTTAAGCCATAAAAGGCGGCGCCTGAAAGGATTGAACAATGAGTATTTCACAATCTCTTCAAAACGCACTCAGCGGATTGAACGCCAATGCACGCGCCGCCGAAATTGTTTCGGCGAACTTGGCCAACGTGATGACCGAAGGCTACGGTCCAAGGCAGCTCGAATTATCGAGCATGAATGTTGGCGGCCATGGCGCTGGTGTTCGAATTGATGGCGTTGTCCGGCTTGTCGATCGTGGCTTGCTGGCGGATCGTCGCATTTCTGACGCTGACCATCAGCGTAACGGTATGTTGCATGATGCATTTGTTCGAATGGAGGATGCACTTGGCGGAATTGACGACGCTCACTCAATTGGCAGCCGGGTCGGTCAGGTTGAACAAGCCCTCATTTTTGCTGCAAGCGATCCATCGTCGGATCAGCGGCTACGACAGGTTGTGTCGGGGTTTGACAGTCTTGCAACGACATTAAACACCGCGTCTGATTCAGTTCAGCAAATGCGGGAAGAGGCAGACGCAAGCATTGCGTCTCAAGTAGATACCTTGAATCGCACGCTGCGAAATGTAGAGGCGTTGAATGGTGATATCAGTCGGGCGCTGAACTCTGGCTATGATGCGACAGCGTTGTTTGATCAGCGCCAAAGATTGGTCGATGAGATTTCAGGCATCGTACCTTTGCGCCAAATGGATCGTTCAAATGGTCAAATTGCTCTGATGACCACCACGGGGTTTCAGCTGGTTGATGGTACATCGGCAGAAATTGAATTTACTCCAACCGCCGTCATCACACCAGACATGACGTATGGTTCAGGTGCGTTGTCAGGTTTGACAATTGATGGCGTGCCCTTTCCATCGGGCGAGGCTGCCGGCCCGTTTGAGGGGGGGACCCTAGGCGCGGCATTTGAACTGAGGGATCAAGAACTGGTAGGAGTCCAAGATCATTTGGACGCGGTCGCAAGAGATTTGATTGAGAGGTTCCAAGATCCAGCAGTTGACCCGTCTCTAGGAGCAACTGACGCCGGGCTTTTGACTGATCGTGGGGCTCAATTTGATGTGCTGGACACCGTAGGGTTAGCTGGGCGCATTAGTATAAATCCCAATATTGACCCTAACCAAGGAGGCTTGCTTTCCCGACTTCGCGACGGGGTCCAAGCGGCGACCGTTGGGCCGGTAGGGGACACGAGCATGCTAAATGGTTGGTTATCTGCATTACAAGAATCGAGAAGCTTACATACTGGTGGTATGACCGGGTCAGCTGCGTCTCACGGGGCAGCCGTACACACATCGATCGGTGCCATGCGGATCAATCAAGAAAGTGACGTTGCGGTGTCATCTGCGCGATGGGGAGCATTGAAAAATGCAGAACTCGCAAATGGTGTCGACACAGATTACGAAATGCAGCGCCTGCTCGTGATTGAAGAATCCTATGCAGCGAATGCCAAAGTTATTCAGACCATCAATTCGCTGATGCAGACATTAATGGAGATTTGATAGATGCCTCGAACAACCATTGGAACAATGTCGCAACATTTTTTGACGCAACGCAACAATGTCCGGTTGCGAACACAAATGAACACCCTGACAAATGAGCTGTCCACGGGCAAAAAGAGTGATATCGCCCGCGCCGTAGGATTGGACAGTGGTCGGTTGGCTCACCTCGACAATCGCCTGACGCTACTAGGTGCATTTGAACTTTCGGGGAAGGAACTTTCAAATACCCTAGGGGCAATGCAACTTTCATTGGGCGCAGTGGAAACCGCACGATCCGATCTGACCAATAAGCTGATAACAATCAATTCTGGCAGCTCCCAAAATATTCGCGACTTGGCCAGTAGCAATGGTCAGGATGCATTTGAAAAAGTGGTCAGTTCGATGAATGTTCAGTTTGGTGGCCGTTCTTTGTTTGGCGGTGCGCAAACGAATGGACCGGTATTGGCTGATGCATCAGATATGTTGGCTGATATCCAGGCGAATATCGGGGCTCTTACATCAGCATCAGACGTAATCACTGCAGTCGACGATTGGTTTGATTCTCCGACCGGTGGATTTTCTTCGATGGGATATCTTGGGGGAACCGGAGCCCAAGTTGAACAGAAATTGGGTGATGGTACCGAAATCTCAAGCGACTTTCGCGCAAATTCAGACGAGGTGCGAAATGTATTGAAGGGCACGGTAATTGCAGCAATTGCAACAAATGCGGGTGGCGCTACTGGCTCTGCAAATGAAGTCGCTTTGTTGAGGCATGCGAGCGAGCTTCTTCTTAGCAGTGGTCAAGAAATAGTCGGCATGCAGGCTCTTGTCGGGCAAAGCGAACAACGCATTGATGAAAACCTTGTTCAGTATGAAAGCGAAGCAGCAGCGCTATCGATTGCGAGGAACAACATGGTTTCCGCTGATCCATTCGAAACGGCGACTGCGCTTGAACAAACTCAGATTCAGCTCGAAACGCATTATACACTCACAGCAAGGTTATCGCGGCTTTCTCTCACGGAGTATTTGCGTTGAGAACATTAATTCAAGCATTGGTCTTTCTGCTAATCGGATCTCAAGTTTTTGCCACGCCAATCAGACTTAAAGATTTGGTGGAATTCGACGGCGTCCGAACCAATGAACTGGTAGGTTATGGATTGGTCGTTGGCTTGAATGGGTCAGGGGATGGCCTCCGAAATTCCCCTTTCACCGAAGAAATCATGTCGAATATTCTTGAACGTCTCGGTGTCAATGTGACCGGCGAACAATTCAGGCCGCGAAATGTTGCAGCAGTTCTTGTGACAGCAAAGCTACCTCCCTTTGCCCGGACGGGCAGTCCTATCGATGTGAGTGTTTCTGCAATTGGGGATGCCAGCAGTTTGTTAGGTGGAACGTTGATTATGACGCCCTTAAACGCCGCCGATGGAGAGATTTACGCCGTGGCACAAGGTGCAATCATCGCAGGGGGTGCGTCGGCAGAGGGGGATGCTGCGCGCGTAGTTCAAGGCGTTCCTACTTCTGGAATGATCCCTTCTGGAGCCACCGTGGAGAGGGAAGTTGACTTCGATTTCTCAAATTTACAAGAAATTCGACTCGCATTGCGTACACCAGATTTCACCACTGCGGCACGCATTGAAACTGCAATCAATTCAGCATTTGGACGACGTGTCGCGTTGATGACGGACGCCGGCACAGTGGCGGTCGACATTGAGGCAACGGGAATGCGTTCGCCGTCGCACGCTTTGGTACGGATTGAAAATATTGCAGTGGAGCCAGAGCGCCGTGCCCGGGTTGTTGTCGATCAACGTTCAGGGACAATCGTCATTGGTGAGGATGTCCGCATTAGCAGTGTGGCCGTTAGTCAGGGAAACTTGACCCTGCGGATCGAAGAAGCACCACTGGTCGCACAGCCGAACCCGTTTTCAGATGGAGAAACTGTAGTTGTTCCCCGAACCCGTGTTGGAATCGAGGAAGAGCCTGGAATTGGGTTGGCAGAAGTACGTGAAGGCACTTCTCTTTCAGAAGTTGTTGCAGGCCTTAACGCTCTAGGGGTTTCACCAAGGGATATGATCGATATCCTTAAGACGATCAAGGCAAGTGGTGCACTGCATGCGGATTTCATCGTTCAATAAAGGGCACAAGTGGCTAGCGCTGACTTGATCTACCTCCGAAGTGAGATGTTATTCCCATTTCAAATGATGGGAATAGCTTCGTTTGCATTGCTAAACTGCAGCGTTACATGAACCGTCGCAATTGTGGGGTCAAAGTGACTTTCTCACTCCGATACCCATTGTCGATTTGAACTTTTTTGGCGAAGGTTTTTAAGAACTTCTGTGCGGCCAAAAGATTTTGAAAGTTGTAATTGCAAGTTTTGCTTTTCCACACGAATGGCGTAAATTTGTTGGTTAATCTCTGTGCGACGTGCCTGAACCCACCCTTCCCACAAAGGGTCAGCACCACTGAAAACGGATGCATCTGTTTCAATGTCAATTGTTGCCGCACGACCAGAAATGGACATTTGTAGTTGGCCCAACAAGGTGTTCAATTCCGCTTCTCGGCTGTTCAGTATCGACATTTGAGACTGTATTTTTGTGTAATGCGCATCAGCGAGTCTGTGTAATGTCGCTAATTTTTTCTTGTCTGCCTTATGTCTCATTTTGATTTTCCTGCCATGCTTTCTGCAAAACGGATCGCAGCGGCAACTGCTTGATAGTGATCAGGTAATATTTCTTCTCCAACCTCAACGGTGGCAAACAACGCCCGCGCCGTCGGTGGATCCGAAAAAATGGGAATCGCGTTATCGGTTCCGATTTCTCGAATTTTAGCAGCAAGTTCATCCACGCCTTTTGCGACACAAAGTGGAGCCCCGAGGCTCATTCGATCCCACTTTAATGCAACGGCATAGTGGGTCGGGTTGACGATTATGACGTCTGCATCTGGTACGTCAGCCAGCATTTGGTTCATTGCAATTTCAACAGCTTTTTGGCGACGTTGCTGCTTCATCGCCGGGTCACCGTCTGAGTTTTTCATTTCATCGGTTAGCTCTTTGCGAGACATCATGTTTTTCCTCGCGTGTTCGGCTTTTTGCCACAAAAAGTCGATGATGCCGATCGTGACAGCAACAACCAAAACAATGGAAAGAAGTCCGATGACCAAGTTGGCAAGTTCGACAACTACCAGCCGGTGTGACGTGCCAATCGAAGACATAATCCGAGGGAGTTGGTCATTGAGATAATACCCTAGAATAAAGGAATAAATTGAAAGTTTGACAAAGCTCTTGAAGAATTCGAATAGGCCGGATCTTCCAAATTTTTGCTTCATATTCGAAAGGGGTGATATCCGGGATAACTTAAATTCAAGCTTGCTTGGTGCAAAAACAATTGATTTTTGGGTAAACAGGCTTCCTAAGACTGCGACAGCTGGAATGATAAAAAGCGGCAGGAGCGCCATCAAAAGCGTGGAGAGCAGATCACCCATTTGAGAAAAATGCCCGGCAGAGAATGCCTGAATTGATAGAGCGTTTGCACCTTCTATCAAAGATTGCAGAGCGGCCCCCATGGCATTGACCGTGCTGCCCCCGACGGCGAGCAACGCAATTAACAAGCCTGCATACGAAGCGGCGGTATTTAAGTCGGTCGATTTAGGGAAATCACCCTTTTTGCGTGCATCATCGAGCTTCTTTTGGGTGGCTTCGTGTTGCTTGTCATTGTCCTCTTCACTCATAGGTGCCACCAAATGGGGAAGACATGAAATCTAAGAAAGTCGCAGACCAAACGGACAAGATTAAAGGACTTGAAATCATGAGCAGTGCGAGCCCAGCGGCGGTAATCGCAGGGGCGCCCACAAAAGCGACCATTAATTGGGGCATGGCACGGTTAATTATGCCCAGTGTCACGTTGTATAACAACGATGCGATGATAAAGGGTGCGGCAAGTGTGAAGGCGCTCGCGAATGCTGTTGTGATTTGGGAAATGCCGATTTCTGCGACAATTTCCGAGGAGGGAAACTCTCCCGCAGGGACAAATCCGTAGGTGAGGATCAAATAATTGGCGATATGAACATGCAGCCCCAGTAATGTCGCGAGTGCGACACCTGAAATAACAAGTAAATGCGCCATCGCGGGCTGGGGGTCGTTGCCGGCGCTTCCTCCAAAAATCTGTGATAGCGACGTGGATTGCGCCGCCATTGTGCCCGCCATTTGCAATGTCAAAATAAACATACGCAAAAACAAACCGAAAAAGAGCCCTACAGCAATCTCTGAAAGGATGATTGGGATGAACCCAAATCCAGCGTCAATAGGTAAGTAAGCTGTTTGGGCGATGGCAGGATATACAACCAACGTAAACATAACGGCCATTACGAGCTTAACCCGCACAGGCACCATTTGGTCCCCGAACGCAGGAACAAGGGACATAGCGCCAGACACTCTTAGAAAAACAAGGAACAGCCCAGCTGCGCTGTCATTGTATTTTTCGATGAATTGCAGCAATTCAAACGTCATGCAGCAGGAACCATGCCCACCAATGCGGGACGCGCATCGACACCGATTTCTTCAAATGAAAGCACGGGGTTCGATATCCCCTTGGCGGACATAACCGTTCGCACAAATCGCCGCCTGCGCATTGAAGTGACAATTGCAGGGAAATTCCCGTTTTCAGCGGCAAGAGACAGTTTTGCCGAAATGGCATTTGCAAGTCTGTTGAAGTCATCAGGCGGTAGCGCGACATCAGCGGGCCCGCGATCGTTGTTGAGTTGATAGGTCGTGAACACGTCCTCCCATTCTGGCGCCAGTTGGATCAAGGGAATGGTCCCATCTTGGCGGCGAAGTTCCGCAACAAGCTGAAAGCCGAGCCTTTGACGCACGTGTTCTGCAATGCCTTCTGAAGTGGTGTGAATTTGCCGCGCCTCCGCACATGCCTCGATTATTAAGCCAAGGTTACGGATCGAGACACGCTCTTCGAGTAGCAATCTGAGGACAGATAACAAAACATCAATCGAGACACGCTCTGGGATCAACTCATCCAGCATTTTCCGATTTGCTTCTGCACGCGACGCGTCCGAGAGGTTGACCATTTCATCCAACAAGCGCCTGAGCGCCTTGAGAGTAAGAAGCCGCCGGAAGTTTCTTTTGATGACTTCAAGCAGATGCGTTGCCAATACTTCGGTGGGCAGAACCGTTGTCATGCCGCGAATGGCGGTGGCCTCTTGTTCGCCCGATGAAACCCATCGAGCTGGGGCGCCATAAACCGGTTCAGATACATCTTCGCCTGCGATGCTGTCGTCGACCGGGCCGGAAAGTAGCGCAAGGAGTTTGTCTGGCCTAAGCACATCTCTGGCTTGCTCAACGCCTTGAATTTTAATGATATATTCACCCATTGAAAGCGCCGAATTGTCGGTCAATCGGATCTCAGGTAGCAACAACCCGAATTCAGTTGCTACATGGTTCCTCATATTGGCGATCCGCGCATCCAGCCCGGTTCCTTGATCAAGTACCATTTCAACTAAATCAGGAGCAAATTCGACATGGATGTCGTCAAGGTCAAGCACGTCCCCCATCGACGTGTGAACCTGAGGTTGAACTTCGCCGACTTCAGCGGATTGCGCCAATGCGGCTTCTTGTAACTGTTTTCGACGCACTAAAAATGCGCAAGCAAACAAAACGCTTGCACCGATAATGAACGGCACAAACGGCAATCCAGGCACCAGTGCAAAAAGCGCCATCAACACCCCTACTGTAGTAAGAGCAGAAGGGTGGCGGCCGAGCTGAGATACCATCGCGAGGTCGGTTGCGCCCTTTGCACCGCCCCTGGCCAAAAGCAATGCCGAAGCAATCGAGATAATGACGGAAGGGATTTGGCTGACCAGCCCATCGCCAACTGTTAGAATGGCATAGGTTTCAAATGCCTTTCCAATAGCCATATCATGCATCGTCACGCCGATGATTAAGCCAACAATCAAATTCAAGCCCGTGATAAGCAGGCCAGCGACTGCGTCGCCTTTTACAAATTTGGAAGCACCGTCAAGTGAGCCAAAAAAAGTGGTTTCGGCTTGTTCGGTTTCTCGACGCAGCTTTGCTTCTTCATGATTGATTGCGCCAGCGCTCATATCGCTGTCGATAGCGAGCTGTTTTCCGGGCATGCCATCAAGGGCGAAGCGCGCCCCAACTTCGGCCATACGCGTCGCGCCTTTGTTAATGACGATAAAGTTTACAATGAGCAGGACGCAAAAAACGACAAGGCCTAGAAAGACGTTGCCCCCCATGACGAAGTTGGCAAACCCTTCAATGACTTCCCCGGCGGCGTTTGTGCCGGTGTGACCTTCCCCAATAATGAGTTTCGTTGACGAGACATTCAAAGACAAACGCAGCATCAAGGATGCCAACAAAACCGTCGGGAACGAAGAAAAATCAAGCGGACGTTCGATGAATAGCGTGACGGTAAATATCAAAATCGCAAGTGAAAACGAAACTGCCAATCCAAGGTCAAGTACCCAAGCTGGCATTGGGAGGATCATCATTACGATGATGGCCATCAAAGCCAGGGACAAAAGGATTGTTGGCTGAAACAGGTTTTTCAGCGAAAAACTATTCATCGTTTCCCTCCGGTATTGTTACGAAAGAACGATGGGCCAACTTTGTTTTACTAACTTGCGCGTAAACCTTGATCATATTGATGTCGGAGTTTGGTAAATTAAAGTATGTATTTGGACGAAAAGCCATAGCTGCACCTTCTGCTGCATCTATAGTTTTAGTAAATTGAGAATGTTTATAATTGGTTATCTATAGAGAGGGTTCAGCTATTCATCAGATGTTGGGGAGCTTTCGGAAGGATACCTAGCAAGAAGAGCTGACACAAAATCGCGAGTCTGTGAGGATTCCTCTAGCAATTGCGAACGTGCGGTTAGGGATGCAGTAGAGTTTATTGGATCCAAATTTACGTTGTTCATACGCGCCGCTGCGGTTTGAAGGAGTTGATCTTCAGATTGCGCAATGCGGTTCCACGCCTGAGCTCTCCAAGCCAGATTTGAGTTATCTTCCAACTCAGCGATCTCTAGTGTTTGATGTGCTTCTTTATACGCACCTTGGTTGATTAGGCTGTTAACGCGGATTTGCTGAGATCGAGTGTCAGAGAGGCCAGATAAAACTCTGTCGACTAATTCTATGTCCCCGACAATAGCCGCAGCTTCAGCGCGAATATACCTTCTCTCACGCATGTCATCACGTGTTGCGGCTGTTCTTAGAACATCCAAGGCACGCTCAGGAAATCCATAGGAAATTAGACGCTCGGCAAATTCGTTGCCGACGTCCGGGGGGAGGAAATCAAGATTGTTTTCGAAGGTAAATTCCAAGAATTCGCCTTGATTGGAATTCTCTGCAAAGGCTTGAAAAAAACTATGTCGCGTTGTCTCAAATTCGGGCTCATGGAAGTCGTGTTCGGCTTGATTCAACAACTCAAATCCCCGCGTAAAGTTGCTGTTGGCAACGTTTGCGGATATTTCAGCAGCTAATAAGCGATTAGAGGCTGATTTTTCTGCACCTTGTAATCGAAGCGATTCAGCGAGTGACAAAATGGAGGCATCTACATTTTGACCCTCAGCAAGAGACAACTCGATTAACCTCGACACACCATCTGCGGTTAGTCGAGGGCTCTCTTCTGCGAGCTCTGATAACTGATCAACAGCTTCAAGTTCATTGCCCTGCTCTACGCTAACTTCAGCTAAGACCAAACCAATTTGAGCAGGCTCGGTAACACCGCTTTGAAGGGCCTGTTTCAATGAATTTTCTGCGGAGTCTCCGTCCCCTGCTTCTACCAGAAGCTCAGCTAATGTTGTTCCAAGATGCCCCCGCAGCTGTTTTGGCAAAGCTCTCAGAGTGCGCACCAAAACCGCGTGGTCTACGTTGTAGTCGCTTGGAATGTCTTGGAGCGCAAGAACGGCCCACAATGAAGAACTTGATTTGCAACTTAGTTGTGAATTCCAATCCATCTTTGATGTCTTATGACCATCTACAATTAGTGCCATTTCCGATAGCAATGCGGTTTCATCTGAATCAGAGTCCAAAAGCGCCAAAACTTGGAGCGCTTCTGCGCCAAATCCAAAATAGATGTAGGTTCGCGCAAGATGAATTACGCTATCACTCTGCAGTGACCCGGATTCAGAGGTTAAATTGAGGCGGTCCTCGCGAACCTGAGCATCAAATTCTGCCTCCTCCGAAAGCCAACTGCTCACATCAAATTGAGAGTTATCTAGACAACCAGACAGGCTGCGCTCAACGCCCTCGAAGCCACCGTAAATCGGGCTGTCGCGTTCAATTGTTGTGCGCGTTGAAACGCCGCTGGTGGGGATGACATCAATTGATTCTGCTTGTTCTGCCGGGCTGGTCTGTATTTGTTCATTTTCGATGCTTTGAAAATCAGAAGCGGCGAGCAACCCCTGACTGGCGGCTCGTGCGAGGCTTTCGACGAGCTGTTCTTCAACCTCACCGACGCGTTCGAAGTTTGGCTCTAACGCTTGGTTTTGAAAAAAGTCTGTTGTTTCTGTGTTCTGCTCTGAGTTTGAGATCACAATGGGAAGTGTAATTGCATTTTCAGGCCGTGTTCTTGCAAGATGCCTTTGTTCTGAAGCAGGCTCAGACTCTTGGGGATACAACAAGGCTTCGAATTCGGAAGAAGAAGGGGGAGGACCGTCAACGATATCTATGACTAGTCTGTCGTTGCGCCATAAAAATGCAGTTGCATGACAATCACAACCAAGTTGCAAAGAAAGTTCACCGTCGTCAGCACTAATTGAGGCCAATCTATCATTTTGAATTCGTTCATAAACTTGCGAAGTGTTGAATAGAACGTTTTCTTGATTTATCTCGAGTCCATATCCGAGGTTGGTCCTGCCAAGAATCCAGTCGGAACCAGTTGGTATCGATACAACAAGACGTGCAAAGCTGTCATGATCTCCGCTTCGGATTTCATAAGTCTCAGCGTTGGTTATCGCGGGGAAAGCTGTAAGAACTGAGAGGAGAAACAGCCGCTTCATGCTGCTTCCTGCTTGGCTGATTTCAAGGCTTCTTCCAAATCTGAAAAGCTTGGCCGGAAATGCCCTGGAGTATTCTGGCGACCAACCTCAATACAGATATTCGTGGCGTGTTGGTGCAGATTGGCAACCAGGACTTCCCTAATGAGTTGATAGAAATGCGAATCTTCTTCAATTACGGTTTTGACTTTAACGGCGAAAGGGCCAACTAGGCCATAAGCGAGGAACACGCCCAGAAACGTTCCGACGAGCGCGCCACCGATCAACTTTCCCAAAACTTCGGGTGGTTGATCAATAGAACCCATCGTTTTAATCACCCCCAAAACCGCCGCAACAATTCCAAGAGCGGGAAGCCCGTCTGCGATGGTTTGCAATGCATGAGTCGAGTGCATCTTGTGATGCAGGCTTGCTTCGATGCGTTTTTCGAGCACCTCTTCCACTTGATGAGGATCATCGTAATTCATCGAAACTGAACGCAAAGTGTCACAAATAAGAGCAACCGCCTCTGAATCTGCAGACACTTTGGGATAACGTCCAAAAATGCTCGATTCAGGTGGGTTTTCAATGTGTTCTTCAAGCGCAACAGGGCTCGACCGAGCGACCCGAATAAGCTCATATAACAGGCAAAGCAGGTCGCGATAATCTTCTGCAGCCCATTTGGGACCTTTGAAAACTTTCCCAACATCTTTGATCGTATGTTTGATGGCAGGAACATCATTGCCGATGACAAATGCGCCAACGGCAGCGCCCCCGATCATGATCATCTCAAATGGCAGGGTTTTAAGGATAATTCCCATCTTGCCCCCCGCCAAAAGGTATCCGCCAAACACCATGATAAAGATGATCGCGATGCCAATCAGACCCACCATTCTCAGACACTCCAACTTTAATAATGTTATTGAGGAAGACGTTTCCTCGTGGTTAGAAGGATTGCAGAAAACCCTTAAAGCTTTCTGATCATTTCTTATTCCGTAGGAACATTTGCATTGCGGCCGGCAACAATTACGCTGATCGCATATGCGGTGGATGGTTCTAATCCGGCCATAATTGATGCGGCGGCGTCAGGGCGCATTCGACCAAGAAAACCAGCGGCAAAATTGGGTGCCATTTCTTCGAACAATAACGACGCTTCAGCGGGTTTCATGTTCTCATAGACACTAGTTAATCTGTCGATGTCGTTTTCTGCAGCGCTATCGGCTAAGGCAATGGTGTCGCGCAGACTCTGTTCAGCGGCTGTGAGCTGAGCAAGTTTTTCGTCGATCTCTTGTTCAGCAAGTGTCAAAGCGTGCAATCGATCTTCGAGTAGACCTTCACGTTGCCGAATGCGTTCTTCCCGTGTTTGGAACGCAGTGATGAGCCCTTCCAGGTTTTCTCCGCCTTCACAGATCCCGGTTTCCGAATCGCTCACCTCAACTGCTTCAGGTAAATCTACGCTGTCGCGAGCGTACGCTTGTGACGCTTCGGACCCGACGCGCAACATTCCTGACATCATGAGTAACCCTGTGACGATAAACAAAGCTCCTCGGCGTTGACGGAGCCGCCTTTTCATCGTGATTCTCCATTCGTTTCAGGATGACGCACAAACAAAGGCGCATTCGGTGATCGTTTCGGCTTGGGTGTTGGGTCTGGCAGGTCGTGCATAGAGGCCAATAGCAATTCAATTCTTTTGGCGACGGCTTCTGCTCTTTGCGTGTGGGAAACCAAAGTTGTCCCTGAATCACGTGCTTGGGCCTGTGTTTTGACAAGCATTTTGTTCAAATCATCAACCTGTGCCGACAAGAGAGCAACTGCCCCTCCGACACCTTTTTCTAAATCGGTAAAACGTCTTAGTCTGCGGGACAAAACATAACAATAAAGTGCTGCGCCAAACGCTCCAGCGCCAAGCAATACATCCGCGATGTAGATCATATTTTCATCCTCAAATTGGTACAAATTCCATGATGAGCAAGTCTGAAACTCGTCCATCTCCGGTTACGATTTTTACGCGTCTCAGCATTTGAGAACGCAATCGATAAAGGGCGGCCGGATCTTCAAGATCGGCAACATCTACAGCCCGCAAATAGCCATTCAACACATCAATGATTCGCGGTGCTACGCCCTGAACTTCGTCCGCATATTCTGGAGGCACCTCCAGACTAGCGCGAAATCGCAAATGTGATCCGCCAGTCAACCCTGGCATCGCAATCATCAATGGATCTAGCTCAATAAAGCTCATGGGTGTTAAGGGATCGAGAGGCGGTTCTTCGGCATGATCTTCGGCAACTTCCACGTGATCGCTGCCGCCGATTAGGCCCATTTGCACTGCAAAAAAACCACCTGCACCTCCGACAATGGCAAAGACCAAGCCAAGAATGAGCGGTAGTTTAGACGCCTTTTTTGGTTCTTCTTCTGTGGCCTCGGGTTCGTCGGACATGCCAAGCCTCGTGCATTTTGTTCAATTCGTTCGAAACAATTCATAAACCGATATCCACTAACCGATTGTTAAGGCTGTTCGATCATTTAGGAATTCAGACGGACAGAAAGTTCGTCTCTAATTAGAGGTGATCCCTTGGACGGCATAAGCTCCCTTTGGAACAATCTTTCTTCGTCGAAGAAATTGATCGTAGTTCTTGCAACCATTGCTGTATTTGCAGCAGTCATTTCACTTGGGCGATTAGGTCCAAGCCGTGACATGTCTTTGCTTTTTGGTGGCCTAGAATCAAAAACAGCGGGGGAAGTTGTTGCCTCGCTTGAGGCGCAAGGGGTGATCTATGAAATTCGCGGCGAAGCGATTTACGTAGAAACATCAAAACGTGATTCTTTGCGCATGACTTTGGCCGGAGAGGGATTACCGGCGAATGGTGGATCAGGTTACGAATTGCTGGATAATCTGTCTGGGTTTGGCACCACGTCCCAGATGTTTAATGCCGCTTATTGGCGCGCCAAAGAGGGGGAGTTGGCAAGAACGATTCTTGCGAGCCCACATGTTCGTTCTGCGCGTGTGCACATCTCAACGCCAAGTTCACGAAGCTTTCAGCGCGACCAAAAAACGACAGCCGCGGTAACGGTGGCGACCGCAGGTGGAAATCTGTCGGTCTCTCAGGCCAGAGCGCTCAGATATTTGGTGGCGTCTTCTGTTCCGGGACTGGCGCCTGATGATGTGGCGGTGATTGATGGCGAAGGTGGCTTAATCGGCGCTAGCGAAGAAGCAGGCGCAGGAAATTCGTCCAGTGATCGCGCGCAGCAAATTCGGGATCGCGTTCAAAGGCTGCTAGAGGCGCGCGTTGGCTATGGGAACGCTGTAGTTGAAGTTGCGGTTGATACGGTGACGGAAACCGAATCGATCGTCGAACGTCGGTTTGACCCAGATGGCCGCGTTGCCATTAGCACCGAAGTCGAAGAACGCACAAACACCGCCCAAGATGTCGGCGGCGGTGGGGTGACTGTCGCTTCAAATCTACCCGATGGTGATGGTGCGGGCGGGGACGGGAATTCGTCGAGCCAAAATTCAGAAACGCGCCAAAGAACGAACTATGAAGTGTCCGAAACTCAACGGGAAATTATCAAAGCACCGGGCGCAATCAGAAGGTTGAGCGTTGCGGTTCTCATAAACGAATCCGTCACGACAGATGAGGATGGAAACGAAATCACCGAGCCGCGTTCAGAGGATGAAATGACGGCACTGCGCGAATTGGTTTCCTCGGCGGTGGGATTTGATGAAGCCCGCGGAGACGTCATAACACTTCAGTCCATGAGCTTTGAGCCGATTGAGCCTGTAGGTTCTGAAGCAGGGCCAATTGTCTCAACCAGTGCACCTTTGGACGTCATGTCGCTGATAAAGCTGGGCGTCATTTCAATAGTTGCCCTGATTTTGGGCCTGTTTGTGGTGCGGCCAATTTTGACAAGTGGTGCGACGGTTTTGCCTGAACCTCTTGCGTTGCCGAATGACGATTCCGAAGCAGAGTTGGGTGAGGCATCTGAACCGTTAGAAGATGTACCACTTGCTCTGCCGGGTGCCCCGATGCTGGGAATGGCTGACTTTGGTGACCCAGATATGATGATGGGTGGTGGTGATTTTATGGAAGAAAATCCAGTCGATCGCCTACGTGAGATGATCGAAGAACGTCAGGATGAAACTATGCAGATTTTGCAAAACTGGATGGATGATCCCGCCGATGAAGTAGAGAAGGTTTAATATGGGGAATACCATCCTATTTGAGGATTTCACCTCTACTGAAGTAGAAGAAGTTGAACCGTCTTTGACCTATGAGGACGGATATTCGACAGGCTTTGAGGCAGGGATTGCCCAAGCCCAAGCAACGCAGGATGCGATATCCTCTGAAATGCTGCAGGTCCTGTCAGATCTCAGCTTTACCTATGCGCAGGCGCGTCACGATCTGCTGAAGTCATTGGAACCTTTGTTTGATTCAATTTGCACAGCATTGTTGCCTGCGCTTGCCCAGTCATCACTTGGACCACAGCTGGTAGAGTTTTTATTGCAAAATGCCCGGGACCTGAGCGCAGATCCGGCGCTTGTCGTTTCGGCTCACCCATCAGAGGTGGCGGCGCTAAAGTCCCATTTGAATGCGCAGTTTGACGCGCCAATTCAGTTTGAGCCTGATGGCTCATTTGAAGTTGGTCAGGTTCTTTTGAAACACAATGAAAACGAGACGATCATAGATATGACTGAGGCTGTTGAGAACATAATTGTTTCTCTTTCCGCACTTCGTGAAAGCCAAAACGATCTGAAACAGAGTGGATATTCAAATGAATGAAAATGATGCAAACCCGCTTCGAAATGTTCCTATTGAAATTTCTATATCTGTGGGGCGCGCGCGCCCATCGATTGGGGAACTACTGGATTTAGGTGAAAACGCTGTTCTCTCTCTTGATCGTCGTATCGATGATCCAGTCGAATTGTTTATTGGTGACAAGTTAATTGCGCGAGGTGAATTGCAAGAGGCCGAAGGCGGTGAACCCGGTCAATTGGCGGTAAAACTAACTGAAGTTGCATCGCTGAAAGGCGAACTCGGCTAAATGAAGCACATAAGTCTAATTTTAGTCTTTTTGTTTGCTTTGGCGCTGCCAGCCTCAGCACAAGATCTGTCGCTTTCTTTAGGGGCAGATAGTTCAACTGCAACCCGATCCGTCCAACTCATTGCTTTAATCACAGTTCTGAGCTTAGCGCCCGGATTACTGATGATGATCACGTGTTTTCCTTTTGTTGTGACTGTTCTGGCCATTCTGCGCCAAGCGATTGGCCTGCAACAGTCACCTCCGAATATGTTGATTGTGACACTTGCCCTTTTTCTAACATATTTTGTTATGGAACCCGTGTTCCTAACGTCTTGGGCGAATGGCGTGGCGCCGTTGATTGCAGAAGCCATCGATATAGAAGAGGCATTTATTCGTGCGATAGAGCCGTTTCGTGAGTTCATGAGTAATAGGATTGATCCTGGCACGTTTGAGGCGCTCGCATCGTTGCGGGGTGATGTTGATCCCGCGATGTCAATTCCAGAATCTCCACTTTCCGTTTTGGTTCCTTCCTTTTTATTAAGTGAACTTGAACGCGCATTTCAGATTGGTTTTCTGATCTTCCTGCCTTTTTTGATCATCGATCTAGTGGTTGCGGCTGTACTTATGTCGATGGGGATGATGATGGTTCCACCTGCAATTGTCTCATTGCCGTTCAAGTTGGCGTTTTTTGTAATTGCTGACGGATGGGCGTTAATCGCGCAGAGCCTCGTGCGTAGCTATCTATAGCAGCTATACCGAATCCCGAACGGTTGATGGTGATGTGCGAAGTGCTGGACCATCGCAAACCTGTCGCTAAACTGCTGTCAGAAGCACCTAGCGCATCGTTCAAGAGGTTCGAGATTATGAAAACTATGATTCTGGTTGGGGCGTTGTTAACAGCGGCATCCAACTCTATAGCGGAAAGCCACGAAACGCCATTGCAAGGCGATATTGCAAATGGTGAGACACTTTTTGCGCGCCAATGCGTGGCATGTCATGTGGTTGTGAATGACGCAGGCGAAACGCTTGCTGGGCGCAGTGCGCGCACTGGTCCGAACTTGTTTGGATCGACTTTGCGTCCGATCGGAACGGTTGAAGGATATAGATATGGATCCGCAATTCTCTCTCTGGGCGAGCAAGGATTGCACTGGGACGAAGAAGGGTTTGTTGGCTATATCCAGGATCCGACGGCGTGGCTAAGAGACGCGACCGGCGATGCTAGTGCACGCGGAAAGATGTCATATAAAGTTAGGGAGGAAAGCGATGCCTACGACATCTACGCCTATCTGCATTCGCTTGATCAGGAGCCGGAAAGCTGAACTGTGCTTTACCTAAAATCTAACCACTCGGGCCTGCTGATCGCTGGCAGGCCCGAGTAAACAGTATTTAGTTTCAAACGACCATTTGATCAGACATCTTGCCGGACAATATCGATAATTAGTACATCAACGATCCGGTCCCCCATAATTTCAAATGCGGCGTCACGAAGCGCTTCGCGTAGAATGCGCATGTTGGTTGTGCTGGTAAACGCCCCACTGAAACCACCTTGATTGGCATGTTCAAAAAACACCTGAAGAAAGTGATCCCGTAGTTTTGGTTCATGGGCAAAGACGGCTTCTTTTCCACCTGCGGGCACTTCGATGCTAAGAGACAAAACAACGAGCGCATCGACAACTGAATCCACAACGACAGGCACAACGAATTGGTTGTTGAGCCTTGCATATTCACGCCCCTCAACTTCCTCGGTTGGATCGGGACTCGGTTCTGCCGCTGCGTGTTCCACTTGCTCGGTCACATGCGGAACATCTCCGCACGGGTTGTCAGATTGTGCCAGCTCAGGTTCAGGAGGAGGAGAAAGAAACAATCCTGCCCCGACTCCGCCCCCTACTCCGACGATGAGTAAGATCAATGGAATAAGAAGTTTTTTCATCGAGTCAGTCCTTAGAATGGCAAAATGATATCAGCGACTTGCTGGCCGTATCTTGGTTGTTGCATGTCAGTAATCTGACCAGACCCACCATAAGAAATCCGCGCTGAGGCGATCTTGTCGTAAGTAATCTCGTTTTGGCGGCTGATGTCTTCTGGTCTGACATATCCCGTGACCAGCAATTCCCGCATCTCAAAATTCACGCGAACCTCTTGGCTGCCTGATATCGATAAAACGCCATTGGGCAGGACATCTACGATGGTTGCTGCAACGCGCAATGTTAGTTTTTCATTGCGGCTGACCGACCCATCCCCGCTGGAACTGCTTGATGAATTTAAACCCACGGCGGCGCTCATACTGGCGCCTTCTGGTAGGTTTTCGTCAATACGTTGCGGAATGCCAAACAGTGACGGAACGGACATCTGTTCAGATCCAGCACGTGAGCGCGCGCTTGAATTAGAAATCTCAGCTCGGTCGTCGATTTCAATAACCACAGTCATGATATCACCGCGAATGGCCGCGCGCCGTTCACCAAGCAATGATCCCCTGGTCCCCGACCAAAGTGATGCCGGCGCTGCTGGCGTAATGGGGGCCGTATCAGCGGCAAGTGGCAAGCCAGGCGTCATCATTGCGGTGTGTTCTTGCGTGGCTTGAGGGGGGCTAAATTCCGGTTCTTGTCCCACATTTTCCAACCGAGCACATGCCGTTACTGATATAAGGGCGAAAAGGATAATTTTTTTCAATGGCTTGTCCTCAGTTTGATACAGTTGCGCTGCCGTTTTCTTCGACCCGCGCCGTAATCGTTGTCCGTGATGCTAGGTTCATCACGCGGATGTAATCGCCAGCTGCGGCCCGTTCGAGGGCCCGCCCTTCGGTGCTAATGACCAGCCCCGCTCGATCATAAATTAGCGTGATTATGGCGTTTCGTTCGACGACAGCAGGGGTTGAAACATCGCCCAAGCGAATGGGCCGGCCTGCATAAAGTGCAACGCGCGCCTCCATTCCGATGAGTAACGAAGGATCAGAAACACCACCCGCATAATTTCCGGCCGCCAAAACAACATCTTCGGGGCCAATAATCTCTTGCGAACGAATTGTACGTGACGCCAATAAGGTTTCAGAGAATGCAGGCGCAGAGCTGAAGGCAAAAAGAAGGAAAAATACAAATTTCATCTGATTTGCACCATGGATCCGAGCATTTGATCTGATGCTGTGATCACTTTTGAATTCAGTTCATATCCCCGCTGAGCCTCAATCAAATCAGTGATTTCTTTGACTGCGTCGACGGAGCTATCTTCGAGATAACCCTGCCGCAACAAACCCAAACCATTCTGACCGGGATTGGAAACCGTTGATGGTCCCGAGGCAGGCGTTTCTAAAAAGAGATTTGAACCGATGGCTTCTAGCCCTTTTGGGTTGGTGAATCCCGAAAGGCTGAATTGACCCAGTAATTCAGGCTCTACGCGATCTGCAAAATAGGCGTAAACTTCACCTTCTGCGTTGATAGAAACAGATCGCGCATCGCTGGGAATGGTAATGTCAGGCGAAACTGAGTAACCATCGGATGTCACGATCAACCCGTCTGCAGATCGTTTTAACCCGCCATCTCTTGTGAATGCGGACCGGCCATCAGGCAGGGTAACTTCTAAGAAACCTTGACCTTCGATCCCAAGATCGAGATCGCCGCCTGTCGCAGCAAGTGAACCTTGTGATAGCATAACAGATACCGCTGTCGGACGGACGCCCAGGCCCAATTGAACACCGGTTGGCAAAACGGTGCCGTCCGCAGAGTTAATCGTGCCGGGACGTGTCAGCTGTTGGTAATGCAAATCCGCAAATTCGGCGCGCCGGGCGTTGTAGCCGGTTGTGTTCATGTTAGCGAGGTTGTTGGAAATAACCTCTACCCGCATTTGTTGCGCTGTCATACCCGCGGCGGCAATTTTTAAGGCTCTCATAAGTTCACTCCATTACCTAGACCGACCAAGCGCTTCGACGGCGCTGCGAAGTCGTTGATCTTCTTTTTCAAGGAAGCTCTGACCTAATTCATAGGCTCGCTGGACCTCGATCATGCGTGTGATCTGCAATACGGAATCCACATTGGATTCTTCTAAGAATCCCTGCATCATTCTGCCTTCGGTCGCTTCTTCGTATCCGGCATCTGCGCGGAACATTGTGCCGCCTTCGCGCGTCATTTCAGTTGGATCATTGGGTATTACCAAGCCGACCTGCGCGACGGGTTGGCCATCTGCACTTAGGGTTCCGTCCGGAGCGATGCCAATGTTATCAACGCCTTGTGGGATAAAAACCGGTGCGCCACCCGCATCTAAGACAGGATAACCATCAGGGGTTACCAAATCACCCTCACCATTCGGTGTGAAATGCCCGGCGCGTGTCAATCTCTGCCCTTGGGGGGTGTCGATCAAAAAGAACCCATCGCCTTCGATTGCCAGATCAAAGGTCCCACCTGTGAGCGTGTGGCTGCCCTGAATGGAAATTGTGTTTCTGACAGAGGCAGTCGCCATCGAAATGGATTCTTGATTATGCTCAAGCGACTTTACGTGCTCAGAAAAAATGACGGATTCGGTTCGATAACCGGTGGTAGAAGCGTTTGCGATGTTATTTGCGATGACCGACATTTCACGCATCAATCCTGATTGTCGTGTCAGCGCGGTATATGTAGCATTTTCCATTCTATCCTCCGGCGATCAGTGGGATCAGGGTGTCTTGAAAAAAGGACACTAGGGATTCGGTCATGAACCCCATCGAAACCCAAAACACGGCGACAATCGCCGCGAGTTTCGGAACGAATGTCAGTGTCATTTCCTGAATTGAAGTCAGCGCTTGAAACAATCCAACCGTCAAACCCGCGACCAAAGCCACGGAAAGAATTGGCATTGAGGTGACAACCGCAACCCACAAACCTTGACGAAGAGTGTCATAAAAAAGCGCTTCATTCATCAGATAGGCATCCTCAGAATTTCCTGATAGGCCTCAACGACTTTGTCACGAACGGTGACAACGGTTTCAACAGCCAACTCTGTCTGAGCCAAAGCCTGAACCAATGCATGTGGATCCGACCCGGTCGTCATTGCATCCATCGAGGCTTGTTCGCTTGCACGCAATGTGGCCATAAAATCGCTGGCGGCTGCGCCAAAGTTGCTGTCCCCAGCAGCTTGTTCGCTTGGGGATGTTGCAGGTCGGTTCGCTGCATATTGTTGCGCGACGCGCAAAGCACCTAGTTCCATGTTACTCTCCTATCGACGAAGTAAATCCATCAGCGAAGCGGACATTTGCCGCACCTGATCAAATAATTTTACATTGGCCTCATAGCTGCGCTGGGCCTCACGGGCGTCGGCGATTTCAACCAAAAGGTTCACATTTGATCCCGCATAATGACCGGTGTCGTCTGACATCGGATGTGAGGGATCAAAAAGCATGGGCAAATCTGTCCGGTCCAGATGAACGCGGCCAGTTCTTACAGCTCCGGTCGTGCGCCCACCCTCTACCGCTTCGGTAAAGCTAACCGTTTTGCGGCGGTATCCAGGGGTATCTGCATTGGCAATGTTTTCTGAAACATGCCGTAACCGCTGTGATTGGGAACGCATTCCGCTGGAAGCAATTCCAAGTGCATCTGAAAAATCTGTCATGAATGGCCCCTATTTCCGTCCGATGGAAATGCGCATTAGATCTAGTGAATGGCGATAAATGGCGAGTGCACGGCTGTGTTCACGCTGAATTTCGACGGACTTCAGCATCTCTTCCTCAACGGAAACTGAGTTTCCATTTGGGGAGGATTCAGATTGAGAATTGGTAAGAAATGAAGTCGCATTTGCGTGCGTGGATTCGAAATGACCGGCGCGTGTTTGGCGTAACGCGCTTTGCATGGGCGCATCATATATTTCTGCAAAATGCGAAACAGATTGCGCCTGAAATCCAGGTGTGTCGGCATTGGCAATGTTGCGCGCAACAACGGCCTGATTTTGGCCGGCATGTTGTGCGAGGGACATTGCTGTCCGGAATACTTCCAGGTTTTTAAACATCGGGGCTTCTCCCTCGAGCGATATAAATTATGCTTTAAGGGTGATTCCTTAAGATCGAGTTGTCGGCAGAAGGAATAGCGCGATGACAGAATGTCTTTTTGAACAAACCGCAGCTGCAATTAGCGCCCATCGAATTGTCCATCCCGTGGGCAGAGTCGTGAGCGCGTCAGGTGGGCGAATTGCAGTAGAAGGTCTTGGCGACCGTGTAAAACTTGGGGATAGAGCGCGGATATTATCCGATGTTTCTATTCGATCCGAAGTCATCAAGCTAATTGAAGGGCGTGCGATTGTGCTGCCCGAAGGTCCGGTTGATGGTGTTTGTGTCGGCGACATGGTGCGAATTGACCCGCCCGCCCCGTTTCGACCTCATATGAACTGGATTGGTCGGGTGATTGATCCCGATGGGAATCCTCTTGATGGACGTGCCTTGCTGCCGGGAACACAGAAACGGCCGTTGCAGGCTTCTCCGCCCGCGCCAAATCATAGACGCGCAATGGGGGAACGATTGCCGACCGGGCTCGCAGTTTTTGACACTTTGTTACCTCTTGCGAAAGGACAACGTATCGGTTTGTTCGCAGGTTCAGGTGTGGGGAAATCGACATTGTTGGGAAACTTTGCCAAGGGCGTTCAGGCCGATGTAATTGTAATTGCCCTGGTCGGTGAACGCGGTCGAGAGGTTCGAGATTTTGTTGAAACGGTATTGGGGGAAGAAGGGCTTGCGCGGTCAGTCGTAGTGGCGGCAACATCTGATCGCGCGCCTCAAATCCGACGGCGCTGTGCATGGGCGGCAATGTCAGTTGCAGAGTTTTACCGGGATCAGGGCTTGCAGGTTTTATTGCTTGTGGATTCAGTAACTCGATTTGCGGAGGCACATCGCGAGCTTGCTGTTGCAGGTGGAGAGCCAGCATCTTTGCGCGGTTATCCTGCGTCAACCGGTCCCGCGATTGCAAGCCTGTGCGAGCGCGCCGGCCCAGGAGAGCATAACCAAGGTGACATAACGGCAGTTTTTAGCGTTTTGGTCGCAGGATCTGACATGGATGAGCCAGTTGCCGACATGTTACGTGGAGTTTTGGACGGGCATGTTGTGCTTGATCGAGAAATTGCAGAACGAGGTCGATTTCCGGCCGTGGATCTACTGCGGTCAGTGTCGCGATCGTTGCCTTCTGTCGCGACAGACACTGAAAACGCACTTATTTCTACTGCTCGTTCCACCTTGGGGTCGTATGATCGTTCTGAATTGATGATCCAGTCTGGATTGTATGTGAGTGGTACAGATCCAAAGGTGGATGAAGCCATTCAAATCTATCCACAGCTGGATGCGTTTATTGGAATGGCACAAAAGCCCAACATTACAGCCAGCTTTGCGGAATTACGCCGTGCGTTGCATCCAACCAGTCAAAGGTAGATTTAATAATATCGAGGTGCAGACTGTAGCAAAGTCAATGCGATTGAGTTGCTTCCCAAGTTGCCAATCGCATTGATTTCTGACTGCACCAAAAACAAGCGTGTGAGTTTTTCCTGCATTTCGCTGTCTTGAAATTCAGAAAGGTCACTGGTGCCAAAAACACTTTCAGAGCGTTCTTTGAAGTTCGAAAGTTGAAGGTCAATGTCCAATGACCCAAAGCTACTTGAAAAACCAAGTGCAGTTTCAAACATCGTTCGGATTGGGGTGTTCCCCATCAATGAAAACCATTGGCCATCAATCGTCGATGAGTTGGACAAAACTTCGTCCAATGCGGATGGCATGTTTAGTGCTAACCGCATTGAGTTATCTTGTTCCCCTACCGCCAATTCGAACTGTCTGTCGTCGTATTTTTCTAGGATTTCATCGGCGAAGCCGTCAAATCGTACGCGACCTGACCCCCCCATATTTCCAAATCCAAACGCTTCTGAAAACGCAGCATAGCGTTTGTCGGACAACTTATTTGCAAGGGAATCATCGTTGATTGTTCCTTCAGAAAGAACTTTCTCGATGTAGAACTTGTTGTTTATATCGTCATCCAGCCCAAAGGCCCCAAGGGCAACTTCTAGCAACCGGCGGTTCCCAACCAACTCCTCTGCGGACTTGATCTTGGTTATGTTCTCACGGAAATAGTCGCTTTTTCGGACAATGGTGCTGCTTTCTTCGAAAGCCTGCTTTTGCATATCCAACGTTCTATTTAGGAATCGCCAGCCAGCATAACCGGAAATGGGAACAACGGGTTGATAGGTCATGACAATCTCGGGGCTGTCGCGAGCAAACGTTCCTCTCTCGGAAGAAGTGCACGCAATTGTTTTAATGCACGATAAAACTCGCCTTCTTGGACGGCTTGAGTCGCAGCGTCTAAGTATAGTTTGCTGTCGGTGTCGGTTAGAACCAAGCTAAGCTGCTCTATTCCGCGCATGAGTTGCAGCTCAGCTTCTTCTTCTGAGGCGTCACCGGATAAAACGAGCTGAGCAATGTAACACACTCGTCGAACTGGGGTGTTGACCTCGTCCGGACGAATTGCGTCGCGAAGGCGCAGGATGTTTGCGTTTGGCGTCAAAACAGAGAGGCGGGATCGCCGCTCTCCATTTTCAATGACCGCTCCGTTCACAAGAATGCGCTCTTTGGGACCAAGCTTTAAGACCAATCCGGACATTAGCTTGCCTCCTGTGAATTCAAACCACGCATAACAGAGGTGTTGATTTCAATGAGCAGCGAAACGTCTGCTTCGTTTTTAAGGGCCAGTCTGGAGTGATGATCCGTGAATTCAGCGAGGTAGAATAACCTAGCGCGCAGATCCCGGGGAAGGGCGTTGTCATCATCCGCAACTTCTGCGGCAAAGTGGTGCCACATACGTCTGTTTTCGTGCAACGCGGTCACAAGGTCTGGAAAGGAAGCGGGAAGATTTTGTGATGCTTTGCGTAAGCGATTGGTGATTTGGCCAAAGAGTTGAACTTCTGCTGATCGCCCTGTGCGAAAAGGAGAGTTTTTTGGCGCATAAGCTTGTTGAGCTTGAAAAATGGCGTTCACGTCGGTGTCCTTTCGGGACGGAGTGGCGGCATCTGCGATTTTATCGCAGGTCTAAGGGGTAGGGAGGCGCGGACGCCTCCCCGGTTGCCCTTAACGGAAGAGCGACAGGATAGACTGAGGCGCCTGGTTGGCGATCGACAACGACTGGGTACCCAGCTGTTGTTGAACCTGAAGCGCCTGCAGACGGGCTGATGCCTCTTCCATGTCCGCATCTACCATTGACCCGATACCGGATTTCAAGGAGTCGGTCAGTTTGGAGATAAAATCAGACTGAGTTTCAATCCGACCTTGTACCGAACCAAAGGACGCCGATGCAGAAATCGCTGTGTCAATCAAAGTTTCGATGGACCCCAACGCAGCGGATGCACCAAGAGCCGTTGAAACATCAATCGCTGCAAGTGCACCAAGGCCACCAGAACCGGCATTGGTAAACTGACCAGAGATTGTAAGGTCGTTCCCAGTGTTGTTGGTGATATCCAATGTACCCGTAGAACTAAAATCCACATCGATCGCAAGCCCAGTCGCTTGCAATGCAGCGCGCAATCCAACCGCTGCGATATCTTCTGGCGTGGTAGCTGCAACGTCATCTGCGGTGAAGGTGTACGAAACCTCCTCTTCACCCACAGTCAAAGAAATTTTATCACCTGCGGCGAAAGTGGGGTCGACAATAACAACAGAGTCGCTTGAACCGTCATCAATTGTCATCCCAAACACATCAGCGCTGGTTGAAACACCAGTCGTACCGGTAAACACCGCCGCTGCAGTGTAACCACCTGTGGACAAATCCTGGGTGGACACACTGATGTTGGACGCTGTTACAGTACCAGACGCATCACGATCCAAAGAGGACAAAACATCAATTGTTGCACCTTGAGACCCATCAATCAGGTTCAAACCGTTGAACTGCGCCGCTGAAACAACAGAGTTAATCTGATCTTTCAACGCAGTAACGTCATCGTTGATTTTACCGCGATCAACGTTGTCTTCTTGTGCGGCAACAATTTTGCCCTTCATCTGCGTCAGAAGGTCAGTGATTGTTTCGGACGCGTTGCTGGCAACAGCAACCGTAGATTCACCCAGTGCAAGGCTGTCAGAAATGGCTTTGAAGCCTTTGACATCAGATTCCATCACTTTGGAAATCGCCCAAACCGCGGAGTTGTCTTTGGCGGATGCAACGGATTTACCCGTTGAGATCATACCCTGAGTATCACCCAGTTGGTTGTTGATGGATTTCAGAGTTTGCAGCGCGACCATTGCGCCATTGTTGGTCAGAATGCTGGACATTCTTGAGTTCCTTTTACAAGGGCGTTTCAACGCCCGGATTTAAATAGACCGCTCATTCAAAGCGGCAGGACACGTCATTCTGACAGTTGCGATCATCTACTGTGGTAGATCAGCGCCATCCCAATCGGATGCAGGTTGAGTTTGGGGGGAAGCAATAAATGAATTACTAACAGCAAAGCTTCGTGTTCAGCGGTTTTGATTAAAGTTTTAGGCCTTCTTTTCAAACGCTGGCTTTGTTGGTGTATAATTGGAAACTTGCCCATTTCCATTATAGGTCGACAATGTTCCGTGCGCGCGTTGCACGTCTTTGATTCGTTTGCTGGCGTCGGCCAGTCCGCGCATGGCTGCGCGAAGCAACGCCTGATTCCTAGATACCGTTGCGGCGAGCATTGTCAGGGATCGTTCGTCAGCGGACACTTCATTCAGTTTGATAAACAAAGCTGATTTACGTGCACTTGATGATTCAAGCTTTTCAAAGCGACCTTCTAGAATCACTTCTCGTTCTTCATCCAATAGGTTCAGAAGATCTTTTACCACGCGTTTATCCATTTTGGCGTTCTTTCAGGGAGTTGAACAAGGATTCTGCCAATCCTATACCGCCACTTCTTGCCATTTCTTCGGCCTGGGCCTGTCGCAAGAAAGAAGAAAATTGATCTTCTCCTATACCTCCGCCAAATGATTTTGACGCTTCGCCAAGCCCGGCAGATTTTAGCATTTCTGAAAGAAAAGTGGCCTCAAGTTGGAGCGCTGCTTCACGCAATTGGGCGTCATTATTCGTGGTGGGGACGATGCCGTTTACCGATCCATTATTAGAATCACCTACAATCATATCGTGCTCCAAATTCTTACATTTGATTGAGTGTGTCTTGAAACTGGTAAAGATTGAGTAAGCTATTTGAGTCATTCTGCTTATGAATTGAAGCATGGATATAAAATGGCAAGCGAATCAACTTCCTCGATAATTGGGCCGAACAGTCTGGTGTTTCCGCTTTCGTCAGAGGGGACCATCAACCCGATAAGTGCCGTGAATGAAACATTGCGCGATACCGGTTTTTTGGCTGTGCTGCAGAATATTGAAGCAGAAAGTACTCCGGTCCTCCCCGTACCTGAGCCCGTACCTGAGGTAGAATTGCCCGATGCAGAAATGGTCGAAGAGCCAGATATCGATGGCGACGATCGCTCCAGCGAGGACGCTTCTGAGGGCAGGTTGGTGGCCCAACCTGATATGCATACTCCGCGATATATGCCCATCGGGGCAAATATCGCGCTAAGTGGTGAACAGAATTCAGTCCCTACTTCCACCGTAGAAGAGCAACCAAATCCATTGGCTCCGATGCAAACGGTGTCAAACGATAGCGATCCGGTCGCTCAGCCAAACCAACCCGAAGAAACTGAGACGAATCTCATTGGACGTCATTCAGCCACTGATGCATCAGGAATAGTTGCTCAGACATCTAATCCAAATGAACCGGTAAAATTCACCACTTTTGAGCGGCAAGATTTTCCAATTCTGAAGGTAAATCATTCTGAGGTTATTGCCATAAGAGGTGAAACGAAGTCACAGGATGTGAGTTTTGGCAATCCGGGCGATCAGCGAGGTCAAACATCAGAATTAGCCACGCGAAAGTTGGAGAATTCTGTTCAAGCTGTAGAAATTGGTAAAGCTATTGCGGCACCGGTAGAAGACGGAAATGCTGTGCCCGTCCGGATCAATGTAGCGCAGCAAAGGTTTCATGCCCTTCTTGGGGCGCAGATGCCGGGTGAGATCGCATCGCAAACGTCTATGAATGAACCGCGATTGTCGTCAGCAAAGGGTGAAGAGCAGATTGCCCAAGTCGCCAAATCACCGAGTTCGCCAGTCCAATTGATGACAGACGTTTTGGGAAAGCGATCGCATCAACCTTCGGTTCAAAACGCGACTCCGACTGCGCAAGAGGTCAAGCCGATATCCGCCGAAAAACCTGTCGAAGTGGGTGGGCTGCGTCATGAAAAAATGGATGTTGTTCCTCAGTCAGGTCGAGCGGAAAATGCTGAAAGACAGGTTGCCGGTTCTGTGCGAGCGGAGACGACGAACCTAATTAGCAACACTATTCCAGTACGAACGCAAAGCAAAACAATACCGGCCCCGTTGGTACAGTCAGCAGCTGACACAGATTTGACATATGATCGAGCGCCTTTGAATCCGCCGATAGATAACAAACACCAGAATTCGACGCCTAGCGCGACGATGCCTTCGGCACCATTGGTTACCAGTAAGGCAAACCCAGTGCCTATCGTGGATGCGAAGCAACCTGAGAGGAAAGAAATCAAGTTTGGTACACTGCGCGATGCGGTAAATGAACGCCCAGTGGGAAAAACACCGACCGCGCTTCCTGAACGCCCGGACATTGCCGTCGCCACGCCAATTGCGATGAGCCAGAATGTTGCGTTTTCACCATTGGCCCCAGTGGACGTCGAAGCCAGTTCCGACATGTTAATCGCTCAGGCGACACAGGTTGACACTGAAATTAAGACAGCAGAGGCGCGATTAAACTCGGTCAATACATCGCCTCATAATCCACAATTGGCATCGAACGTTGCGCGCCAGATCGCTGCGAATATCTCAGTTTCGCAAACTGGAACAACTGAGATTAGCCTAAATCCAGAAGAGCTGGGGAGGGTTAAGCTAAGCCTTTCGGCAACGGAGACCTCGTTGGTTTTGACGATTAATACAGAGCGTCCCGAAACCACTGATTTGATGCGCCGCCATATCGATGTGCTCGCTGAGGAATTTCGGGCGCTTGGATATACATCAATTGATTTTGCGTTCGGACAACAAGGTTCACAAAACAGTGATAGTGAATCCAGCGAGCAATCACACACACAAAGCTCCGTTGAGCCTGGTGATGCACCCGATGAAGTTCCAACCGAGCGGGCATTGTTGTCCGATTTAGACATTAGACTTTAAGAGGATCCCACGATGGAAGTAAATTCGGCTGGTGCGAGCACCACGACCCATTCAGCAACGACGAATGCAACCTCGTCAGTTAGTTCAGATTTCGAAACCTTTCTGAAAATGCTGACTGTTCAAATGCAAAACCAGGACCCGCTCAATCCAGTGGATTCATCCGATTACGCGGTTCAACTCGCGACATTCTCCGGGGTCGAACAGCAAGTTTTGACCAATGACTTGCTCAGCGCTCTGTCTGGTCAATTGGCGGCGTCAGGAATGTCGGACATGGCATCTTGGGTTGGAAAAGAAGCACGTGCAATCGCACCTGCTGAATGGGATGGTACCAATAGCGTTACTGTTTCTCCCAATCCGCTGACGGTTGCCGACCGAACAGAGCTCGTCATTCGGGACCGATGGGGATCAGAGGTTGATCGTCGAGAGATTCCTGCGACTACTGACCCCTACGAATGGGACGGTTTGGACAGCAACGGTACGCCTCTGCCAACGGGTCTATACAGCTTTGAGCTTGCCAATTTTAGTGGCGATGATTTGGTCACGCAGGACCCTGTAGAAGTTTACACGGAAGTGATGGAGGTTCAAAGCAACGGCCATCAAACGGTTCTACTCCTGTCCAGTGGCGTTCATGTTGCTGCGTCGGGTGTCACGGCACTTCGAAATGGATCGTAATTTCTTGGTTTAGGTCAATGCGAGCATTGTCATCACTGTGATACCTGCGCCAATCAACGCCCAGAAAACGGCAGGTAGAATAGGTTTGGGCTGTGCAGGTTGTTGAAGCTGTGACTTCTGGACGAGCAATTGTTCAATGGCTTCTGGCAACCTGGGACCAAACCGTCCCAATACCATAATGGCTTTGCTCATATCCCGAACCATTGCGCGGGGGCCAATGCGATCTTTGATGTAATCTTCAACGATTGGGTGGGCGACTTCCCAAATATTGATGTGGGGGTCAAGGGTTCTGGCGACGCCTTCTACAACCACCATAGTTCGCTGAAGCAGGATCAATTCAGTACGCGTTTCCATCCCAAAACGTTCTGTGACTTCAAATAGATATGTCAGAAGTCGCCCCATCGAAATCCGGCTGGCATCCATCCCAAAAATGGGCTCTCCGACGGCTCTCAGAGCGCGTGCAAAAGCGTCGACATCTTGGTCTGCGGGAACGTAACCCGCCTCAAAATGGACTTCTGCAACGCGTTGGTAATCGCGTCGAATAAAGCCAAACAAGATTTCCGCATAAACGCGCCGGGTATATTCGTCGATATGCCCCATGATGCCAAAATCATAGGCAACGATATCACCTGCGGGCGAGATTTTTAGGTTCCCTTGATGCATATCAGCATGAAAAAAACCGTCTCTCAGGGCATGGCTCAGAAACAACTGCAGCACTCGTTCTGCCAATGCGGGGCGGTCATGGCCCGCGAGGTCAAGTGCAGTGATATCGCCCGCGCTGATCCCTTCAACCCAAGTCTGGGTCATCACCCGGCGTGCCGATAGGTTCCAGTCGATTTTAGGGAGATCAAAGCCCGGGTCGTTTTTAGTGTTAGACAAAAACTCAGATGCGGCGGCGCTCTCTAATCGGAGGTCCAATTCGCCAGCAACGACCCCTTCGAAATGGGTAATAACGTCCATGGGGCGTAGGCGCCGTGATGACGGGGACAGGATTTCGATCGCCCGCGCCGCTAAATAGAAAGCATCGATGTCTCGCTGAAACGCGCGTTCGATTCCTGGTCGTAAAACTTTGATAGCGACATGTTCGCCGGTTGCGGCGACTTCCGCCTTGTGAACTTGGGCGATGGATGCGGCCGCAACGGCATCTGAGAAAGACGAAAAAGTTTCATTCAACGTGATATTGAGTTCGCGTTCGACCTCAATTTTTGCGTCCTGCGTTGAAAATGGGGGCAGTTTGTCCTGCAACACGGTCAATTGCGTCGCCAGTTCTGATCCAACAACGTCTGGGCGGGTCGACAATACTTGGCCAAACTTAATGTACGCAGGACCCAAAGCGGTGAGGGCGCGGGTGACGGGCGGCACGGATTGATCCCCGCGATAGCCCAGCCATTGGACCGGCCAGACCAATCCCCTGACGACGACGCGAACCAGTTTTGGTGTGTCAAAGGCTTCCATAATTTCGCGCATAGCCCCGGTGCGTTCAAGCGTGGCACCCGTGCGAATGAGGCGAAGTAGGTTATGAGGGCCGCGCATCTACAGTTTCCATCCAGAATGCAAAGCGGCGATGCCCATCGTCATGTTGCGGTATTTTGCATTGCCAAATCCGGCCTGTTTTACCATATCTAGGAACGTATCTTGATCGGGAAATTTTCGAATAGATTCAACCAGGTACTGGTAGCTATCCCGATCCCCTGCGATGGCTTGACCCATGCGGGGAATGACATTGAAGGAATACAAATCATACAGTTTTTGCATGCTGTCATTGGGAATGTGTGAAAACTCTAACACCATTAAACGTCCACCGGGGCGCAGCACCCGATAGGCTTCGTTCAGGGCCTCTTGGGGGCGCGTCACATTCCGAATGCCAAAGCTAATCGTGTAGACATCGAATGTGTTGTCAGCGAAAGGCAATGCCATCGCATCACCCGTAACCCAATCCAAGCTTTTGCTCATTTGCTGAGCTTCGGCGCGTTTGCGGCCTTCGATCAACATGGATTCTGTTAAGTCCAGAACCGTTGAATGACCTGATCCCGCCCGATCCAGAAACCGAAAAGAAATATCCCCTGTTCCGCCTGCGACATCCAACAGCTTTTGACCGGGTCGTGGGGCCAGCCAATCCATCATCGCATCTTTCCAAACGCGGTGAATGCCCATGCTCATCACATCGTTCATGATGTCATATTTGCTGGCAACAGACGTGAAAACGCCCTGAACTTTGCCCGCTTTCTGATCTTCGGATACGGTTTCAAAGCCGAAATGGGTGGTTTTGTTGTCGGTATCGTGCACGGATTTGGTCATTTGGCTTGCGATCCTATGTCTTCGTGGCCTTTCTATAGCGGCCAATCAGGGGTTACAACGCAACCCATCAATAGGAAAGCACGCTATGCCCGAATTGCCAGAGGTAGAGACAGTCCGTCGCGGGCTAGAGCCATCAATGCAAGGTGGTATCATCACAAAGGCAAGTGTGAACCGCCCCGATCTGCGCTGGCCATTTCCGCAAAACATGGCAGAGCGGTTGACCGGCGCGCGCATTTTAAGGCTACGGCGGCGATCGAAATACATTTTGATGGATCTGGATAGGCAAGAAACCCTGATCATTCATTTGGGAATGTCGGGCCGGATGACTGTTTCGGGGGACCCATTGGGGCAGTTCCATCATGAACATCCCGACATCGAAAAACATGATCATGTTGTGTTTGATATGGAAAACGGTGCCCGCGTGACCTTTCACGATCCGCGCCGGTTCGGGGCGATGGATTTGGCCGCAACGGATGTGTTGGATCAGCACAAATTACTGTCAGGAATCGGCCCTGAACCGTTGGGCAACACCTTTGACGGGCCGTATCTGATTGAACGGCTATCAGGTAAGAAAATGCCGATCAAAACAGCGTTGCTGGATCAGAGAATCGTTGCCGGATTGGGCAATATTTATGTTTGCGAGGTGTTGTTTCGGGCGCAAATTGATCCAAAAACCAAAGCCGGAGCGATTTCATCCGATCAAATTTTAACCCTTGTTCCAATCATTCGGGACGTCCTTTCAGAGGCAATTGAAGCGGGTGGAAGTTCGCTTAAGGATTATCGTCAAGCAGATGGCGAACTGGGTTATTTTCAACACGCATTTCGGGTTTACGGACGCGAAGGTGACCCCTGTTTAACCCCCGGCTGCGGCGCAGTGATTGAGCGATTCGTCCAATCCGGTCGATCCACATTTTGGTGTTCGCAATGCCAAAGATAGCTTGCATGAAGGTAATCGTTTGTTAAGCCTTGGGGACTGTGACGGGAAAACAGGGACAAACCATGGCCTATGAGACCATCATCGTCGAAACATCCGACGACGTATGCGTAATTACCCTTAATCGACCAGATGCGTTGAATGCGCTCAACAGCCAGCTGTTGGCTGAATTGTGCACCGCATTGGAAGAGGCGGATGCCAGCGACAAAGTGCGCTGTATTGTATTAACCGGTTCCGAAAAGGCATTTGCCGCCGGGGCCGATATTTCTGAAATGTCTGAGAAATCATTTGTTGAAATGTATCAGGCAAATTTCTTTGGCAATGAAGGCGACCGGATTGGTCGTGTTCGCAAACCAATCATCGCAGCTGTGTCTGGCTATGCGCTGGGCGGGGGATGCGAATTGGCCATGATGTGTGACTTCATCATTGCTGCGGAAAATGCCAAATTCGGCCAACCAGAGATTAACCTTGGGGTGATCGCTGGTATTGGCGGCACACAGCGATTGACCCGGTTTGTGGGCAAATCCAAAGCAATGGATATGCACCTGACGGGGCGGTTCATGGATTCCGCAGAAGCGGAACGTTCCGGGCTCGTGAGCCGGGTTGTGCCAGTGAAAAAGCTAAAAGAAGAGGCGTTGGCCGCAGCTCATAAGATCGCAGAGAAATCCACGCTGGCGGCCTCGGCTGCGAAAATGGCTGTGAACCGCGCCTATGAGACGACATTGGCCGAAGGCAACCTGTTTGAGCGCCAATTGTTTTTCTCTCTTTTTGCGACGGATGATCAATCCGAAGGCATGGCGGCGTTCAAAGAAAAACGTGAACCGCAATTCCGCGACAAATAACGCGGATTTTTTGACTTTGCACGGCTGCCAATATGCCGTATAGGCAGCCGATACATGCGTGTGATGCCCGCTTTGGCAAGAATCAACTGGTTGGTCTGATCCAGGTTGGGTGTCGTGCACGCGGCGAAATTTTGAAACACCCGAACTGGAAATGAACTCATGGCCAATACTCCACAGTCTAAAAAACGCGCCCGTCAAAACGAACGCCGCGCTGCCGTAAACAAAGCACGTCGTTCGCGCATCCGCACATTCCTGCGCACTGCAGAAGAAGCCATCGCTTCTGGTGACAAAGACGCCGCAGCAAATGCTGTTCGTGCGGCTGAGCCAGAATTGATGCGCGGTGTTACCAAAGGCGTATTCCACAAAAACACAGCGTCTCGCAAAATGTCTCGTTTGGTTGCGCGCGTTAAAGCCCTAGGTTGATCTGACCTTACGGAATCGTGTTGCAATTGCATCACCCAAGAGATTCGAAAGGCGTGCCATCCGGCGCGCCTTTTTTCATGTCAAAGCGCTTAAACCTTATATTTCTAAGGGCTGCTGCATATGCGAGAGATTCTTTTTGCATGAAGTTAGAGTCAAGTGTGATGTTCTGTTGAAGCAGGCTCCTTCAACTTGCTAGTTTGTGCCTGCGATTCACTCGTTCCTGGGGGAACATGGGGAAGATCGGCGACAATGTATGAGAGGCTGCAATCAACGAATTGCATCTGATCGAGGGACAGTCACCGAGATTCATGTGGGGGGTGCGCTGCATCTTTGAGATGCGGCAACCTAGTCTGCGCAACAGCCGAGTAATCGGTGTGCCGGGCGCCATGTCTATATCAGGGTGGGCGAAGTTTGGACATGTGTCCAACTTGCCCCCAGCTTTGACCACACGCGAATGTCAGTTCGCGTGACCGGTTATGCTTTGCTGATGAGTGATTGCAAAATAGTGGGTGAGAATTTCACCTTGGGACGGCAGTGACACGGGGACATTATGAACGGCGATTCTTGGGGCCAAGTCAAAGAAGGCTTAAAAGCGTATGTGGGTGCGAGTAATTACACGAGTTGGATTGAGCCTCTGGCGATCTCCAGTGTTGAAGGCGGAGTGGCTTTGTTCGAAGTCCCGAGCCCTTTCTTTGGCAATTATGTCTCTCAGAATTTCGGCGATCAGATCATCTATCACCTGAATAATTCGGGTGCCCTGGTTGAACGGTTGCGGTTTTTGACCACCCCGGCAAATCGTCCCGTCAAAACACCTGCAACATCCAAACCAGCGGTTGAAACCGCGGCCCCAGCTGCCAAGTCTGACAATTCAGGTCTGGTGTCTGGCGGGCAGCTAGATGCGCGTTTTACGTTTGATTCGTTTGTGGTCGGCAAGCCAAACGAATTGGCCCACGCAGCGGCCCGTCGCGTTGCCGAAGGCGGCGCCGTGACGTTTAATCCATTGTTTATGTATGGTGGTGTCGGGCTTGGTAAAACCCACTTGATGCATGCGATTGCCAATGAATTGCGCCTGCGCCAGCCGGAATTGAACGTCCTGTATCTAAGTGCGGAACAGTTCATGTACCGGTTCATCACCGCGCTGCGCGAACGGAAAATGATTGATTTCAAGCAATTGTTTCGGTCCGTCGATGTTCTGATGGTCGATGATGTTCAGTTCATCGCAGGCAAAGATTCCACCCAAGAAGAGTTCTTTCACACCTTCAACGCGTTGGTTGATGCGGGCAAACAGATCATTATCTCTGCGGATCGCGCCCCCGGTGAAATCAAAGATCTAGAAGACCGGATCAAATCGCGTCTGCAATGTGGTCTGGTTGTTGACCTGCATCCGACCGACTACGAATTGCGACTTGGCATTTTGCAATCAAAGGTTCTGCAATTTGCAGCCACCTACCCAGAGGTGCAAATCCAAGGCGGCGTTCTAGAATTTTTGGCCCACCGCATTTCGACCAATGTGCGTGTCCTAGAGGGTGCGCTGACCCGGCTTTATGCATTCGCGTCTTTGGTTGGTCGCGAAGTGTCGCTGGAACTGGCCCAGGATTGCCTGTCGGACATTTTGCGCGCCAGCGATCGCAAAATCACCGTCGAAGAAATCCAGCGCAAAGTGTCCGATCACTACAACATCCGTTTGTCGGATATGATTGGCCCAAAACGTGTGCGTAATTTTGCGCGGCCCCGTCAGGTGGCAATGTGGTTGTGCAAACAGATGACCAATCGGTCATTGCCCGAAATCGGACGTCGTTTCGGCGGTCGGGATCACACAACGGTTATGCACGGTGTGCGCAAAATCGAAGAATTGAAAACCACAGATAGTCAAATTGCCGATGACTTGGAAATGTTGCGCCGCGCATTAGAAGCCTAAGCGACTTGACCCCGCTGCAACACTCTTAGACAGTCTGACAAAAGCCCTTGAGCCGGCTTGGGAAACAGGTAAGTTTTCCATCCGGCCTTTGGTGTCGGTAAAAGGCCGAAATTGCACGGGGCCAATTTGAACAGGGCCGGATTAGGACGGAGCGAGAGACATGAAATTCTCAATTGAACGCGGAACGCTGCTCAAGGCAGTGGCGCAAGCGCAATCAGTCGTGGAGCGTCGCAACACGATCCCGATCTTGGCCAATGTTTTGATCGAAGCCGAGGGCGCCGAGGTGCAATTCCGGGCGACGGATTTGGACATCGAGGTGGTCGACAAAGCCCCCGCAGTTGTTGAACAAGCCGGTGCAACCACGGTTTCTGCTGTAACGCTGAACGAAATCGTCCGTAAATTGCCAGATGGCGCGTTGGTGACTTTGTCCGAAGATGGTGCTTCTGGTCGGTTGACCATCGAAGCGGGGCGGTCAAACTTTTCGTTGGCGACATTGCCCCGTCAGGATTTCCCGGTCATGGCATCGTCGGAATATGCCGCCAACTTTGCCGCGCCAGCTCCGGTTTTGCGTCGGTTGTTTGATAAATCCAAGTTTGCGATTTCCACCGAAGAAACCCGCTATTACCTGAACGGCGTGTATTTGCACGTTTCCGATGGCGAAGACGGCCGCGTTTTGCGCGCTGTGGCCACGGATGGGCATCGTTTGGCACGCATTGATGCGCCATTGCCCGCAGAGGCCGCTGATATGGTGGGCGTGATCGTACCCCGCAAAACGGTGGGTGAATTGCGCAAATTGCTGGATGACGATGACATGGAAATCAGCGTGTCTGTGTCAGAAACCAAAATCCGCTTTGCCACGCCGAACATTACCCTGACCTCTAAAGTGATCGACGGGACATTCCCGGATTACACACGGGTCATTCCAACTGGAAACACCCGCAAATTAGAAGTCGATGCCGCTGAATTTGCAAAAGCAGTTGATCGCGTTGCAACAGTTTCATCTGAACGCTCGCGCGCGGTAAAGCTTTCGCTCAGCGAAGACAGCTTAACCTTGTCTGTGAATGCGCCAGATAGCGGGGCCGCCGAAGAAGAGCTGGCCGTGGCCTATGGCGATGAACGTCTGGAAATTGGGTTTAACGCGAAATATCTGCTGGAAATTGCCAGCCAAGTGGATCGCGAAAATGCAGTGTTCCTGTTCAACTCTTCGGGCGACCCGACCCTGATGCGCGAAGGTAATGATACGAGCGCAGTCTATGTTGTCATGCCAATGCGCGTCTAAGGGTTTGATCCTGAACGATAAATTCGACAGAAACGTAAGGAGAGGGATATGACGTCCCTCTTTTTGCATTCTCTGGGCCTGTCACATTTCAGGTCCCACAAACGGGCAGAGCTGACGCTTGATCCGCGTCCTGTTGCCTTATTTGGCCCCAATGGTGCGGGAAAAACCAACCTACTAGAGGCAGTGTCGATCCTGTCGCCGGGTCGGGGATTGCGGCGTTCCTCTGCCCAAGACATGACCCGCAGGCCCGAAGCGTTGGGTTGGAAAGTGACGGCAACGCTGCAGAGCTTGCAACAATTTTATGAGATCGAAACCGTTTCAGAAAATGGAGCCGCACGTCAGGTCCGGATAGACGGGAAACAAGCGGCTCAGACGATGTTAGGGCGGATTGCACGGGTTTTGTGGCTGGTTCCATCCATGGACCGGCTATGGATCGAAGGTGCAGAAGGTCGGCGACGGTTTTTAGATCGGGCAACTCTCAGTTTTGAGCCGGGGCATGCAGAGCAGGTTTTGATCTATCAACGTGCAATGCGGGAAAGAAACCGGTTGTTGAAGGATTGCGTGCGCGACCCGCATTGGTACGGTGCATTGGAATTGCAAATGGGCCAATCTGGGGCTGCCATAACTTCTAACCGTTTGAATGCATTGCAAAAACTAAAGGATGCGCAAGGCGAGGCAGAAACGGCCTTTCCGACGGCGAACCTGTCCTTGATCCAGGTCGAAGGTGAGGCACCCCAGAATGCAGAGGATCTGCGCGACGCTTTGGCGCAGTCCAGAGCGCGTGATATTCAAGCGGGGCGCAGCTTGGTTGGTCCGCATCGCAGCGATTTGGCCGCGACTTATGCCGCCAAAGATGTCCCTGCCAAAGATTGCTCGACAGGAGAGCAAAAAGCCCTGTTGGTGTCCCTGATTTTAGCAAATGCCCGTGCGTTGGCCGCTGATTTTGGGGCACCGCCTTTGTTGCTTTTGGATGAGGTTGCCGCGCATCTGGACGCTGATCGTCGGGCTGCGCTTTATGATGAAATTTGCGCTTTGGGCGCGCAGGCTTGGATGACCGGCACCGGGATGGAATTGTACGAAGGGTTAGGGGACCGCGCCCAATATGTTCATGTCACGGATGAAAATGGGCTGTCTCAGGTGGATCAAGGAACGACGCTGACATGACCCTCTCAGCGTTTGACTTATTGCTTTATGCGGGTGGGTTATTTGCGTTGTTTTTAACGCCCGGTCCCGTATGGGTCGCCCTGATCGCTCGTTCTCTTGCGGGGGGATTTCGGGCCGCTTGGCCGCTGGCCTTGGGGGTGGTCATTGGTGATGTAGTTTGGGCGGTATTGGCCGTGTTGGGGGTCAGTTGGATCCTATCGATTTATGGCGGTTTCCTAGAGCTTTTGCGTTGGGTCGCCGCGATTATTTTTCTGGCCATGGGCTATCTGATTATAAAATCAGCGGACAAAAGCATTTCCAGCGACAGCCGATTGACCCGGCCGGGCGCGGTGGCTGGATTTTTGGCGGGACTGGCCGTGATCTTTGGAAACCCAAAGGCCGTGCTGTTTTATATGGGGGTGCTGCCCGGGTTTTTTGACCTGTCGCACCTTACCACATTAGACATCGTTTTGATCGCGGGATTGTCGGCATTGGTGCCTTTGGTTGGGAACTTGATATTGGCTGTGTTTATCGATCGGGCGCGGTCAATGCTTAGCTCGCCACAGGCGCTAAAACGGACGAATATCACCGCCGGGCTTTTATTAATTTTGGTGGGTCTGGCAATCCCGTTTGTATGAGCGAAACGAACCGGTATCCGCCGCAAAATGTGGGGGTTGCGCGTGACATCCCCCCCAAAACTTCGTATAAAATCACAAAATTACGAAGGAAGTACTGAATGTCCGATAACGATCAAGCCTCTGAGCAGTATGGCGCGGAATCTATCAAGGTTCTTAAGGGGTTAGAGGCTGTGCGCAAACGCCCGGGCATGTATATTGGGGACACCGATGATGGATCGGGTCTGCACCATATGGTCTATGAGGTCGTTGATAACGGAATTGACGAAGCGCTGGCTGGCCACGCGGATGCGGTGAACGTTAAAATTCACGCCGATTCCAGTGTTTCTGTCAGTGATAACGGTCGCGGTATTCCGGTGGATATCCACCCAGAAGAAGGCGTTTCTGCCGCCGAAGTTATCATGACGCAACTGCATGCTGGCGGTAAATTTGACAGCAATTCATACAAAGTGTCCGGCGGTCTGCATGGCGTGGGCGTTTCGGTTGTGAACGCGCTGTCGGTCTGGTTGGAACTGCGTGTGTGGCGCAACGGAAAAGAGCACCTGGCGCGCTTTGGTCACGGTGTCACGACCGATCATCTGGTCGAAGTCGGCGATTGCGGTGATCGGACCGGCACAGAGGTGCGTTTTTTGGCATCGACTGATACGTTTTCGGACCTGGAATATTCGTTTGAGACGTTGGAAAAACGCTTGCGGGAATTGGCGTTTCTGAACTCGGGTGTGCGCATTATCCTAGAGGATGAACGTCCAGCAGAAGCATTGCGCAGCGAGCTATATTACGACGGTGGTGTAAACGAGTTCGTAAAGTATTTGGACCGTCACAAAAACCCAATGATGCCTGAGCCGATTTATGTGCGTGGCGAAAAAGACGATATCGGCGTCGAGGTCGCGATGTGGTGGAATGACAGTTACCACGAAAGTGTCCTGCCCTTTACCAACAACATCCCACAGCGTGATGGCGGGACCCATATGGCCGGTTTCCGAGGTGCGTTGACGCGGACCATTAACAATTACGCTCAGTCCAGTGGCATCGCCAAAAAAGAGAAAATCAACTTTACCGGGGATGATGCACGGGAAGGTTTGACATGCGTTTTGTCGGTCAAAGTGCCGGATCCAAAGTTTAGCTCGCAGACCAAAGACAAGTTGGTGTCATCCGAGGTGCGTCCCGCGGTCGAAAGCCTAATGAACGAAAAGCTGACCGAGTGGTTTGAAGAGAACCCGACAGAAGCCAAGATCGTTGTCAGTAAGATTCTAGAAGCCGCCCATGCACGGGAGGCAGCGCGAAAAGCGCGTGATTTAACCCGCCGCAAAACAGCGATGGACGTTAATTTTTTGGCGGGAAAGCTAAAAGATTGTTCCGAAAAGGATCCATCAAAAACCGAAGTTTTCCTCGTGGAGGGGGATTCTGCGGGCGGGTCCGCGCAGACCGGGCGCGATCGGCAGACTCAGGCGATTTTGCCTCTGAAAGGTAAGATTTTGAACGTTGAACGGGCGCGGTTTGACCGGATGCTCGGATCACAAGAGATCGGCAATCTGGTGATGGCGCTGGGTACGGGGATCGGTCGTGACGAGTTCAACATCGAAAAACTGCGTTACCATAAGATTGTTATCATGACGGATGCGGATGTTGATGGGGCGCATATTCGAACGCTGCTGCTAACGTTCTTCTTCCGGCAAATGCCGCAGTTGATCGAGAATGGTCATCTCTATATTGCGCAGCCACCATTGTACAAAGTTTCGCGCGGAAAATCCGAAGTTTACCTGAAAGATCAGGCCGCTATGGACGATTATCTGGTTGAGCAAGGGTCGGAAAGTGCCGTGTTGCGATTGGGATCCGGAGAAGAGATTCTGGGCGCGGATCTGCGGCGTGTCGTTGACGAGGCGCGCCAGCTAAAGCGCGTTTTGGATGCGTTTCCAACGCAATATCCACGCCGTATTCTGGAACAGGCGGCAATTTCTGGCGCGTTTGTGTCCGGCGCTGTTGATGCTGATTTGCAGGGCGTGGCCAATAAGGTTGCGGAACGTTTGGACCTGATTGCGTTGGAATATGAACGTGGCTGGAACGGACGTATCACGCAGGACAAAGGCGTGCGTTTGGCCCGTATTTTGCGCGGCGTCGAAGAGGTCCGCACCTTGGACGGTCCAATGCTGCGGTCCGGTGAGGCCCGTAAAACCGGTAGCTTTACCGCGAGTTTGCAAGAAACCTACACAATGCCCGCAACGTTGGTGCGCAAAGATCGGTCACAAGTGATCCACGGTCCGCTTGACCTGTTGAAATCGATTCTTGGCGAAGGTGAGCGCGGGCTGACATTGCAACGCTACAAAGGTTTGGGCGAAATGAACCCGGATCAGCTTTGGGAAACAACGCTGGACCCCGATGCCCGCACATTGTTGCAGGTTAAGGTTGAGGACGTCGCTGAGGCGGATGACATCTTTACCAAATTGATGGGGGATGTGGTGGAACCACGTCGCGAATTCATCCAAAACAATGCGTTGAGCGTCGAAAACCTAGATTTCTAAAGCTATACACCCTGCTAAACAGCCACACAAAGTCGTTGGATTTTGTGTGGCGTTTTCGTCTGGAACGGTGCCAATCCGCGCAAAAGCGACCAAATAATTAGCAGACTTTGCGGAATCCGCACATCTCGTGTAAGTAGCGATGTGAATTCCTGTGACATACAACACAGGGTTGAAAAATGTGACTTTATGTGACTTTGATGTTTATGCGTAGAAACGCCTCAAGCAACAAAAAGTTGAAGGGACTGTGTGGTGCTGACTTGGATTGATCTTAATGGTTACATCCGAAACCGGACAGGTTTGCAGAAGCAAGCTATCCTGATTTCTGTTGACCTGATGATGATCGTGATCGCATTTGGCACAACGATTGCATTGACCCACCCATGGGCCGTTTTTGCGGAAATCGCAGTTCATTGGAAAAGCTGGAGCACCTACCTCTTTATACTTGTGTGCCTCGGGGCGAGCTTTTCGATCCTGCTGGATTTGCATCGGATCAAGCTAAAATCATATGAATTACAATCGGTTATGCGAACCGCGGCCAGTGCCGGACTTGTTGGGTTATTTGGCGCGTTGACCAGTATGTTCTTAGACAATCCATTGGTGAACATGTCAGACATGTTTATCTTTTCGATGGTTCTGACAATCTATTCTGTGGGCGCACGTATCATGATGCGCCACCTGACATTAGAAAGCTACCTAAAGGCGCAAACCCGAAAACGCGTTTTGATTTATGGGGCTGGCAACACCGGTGTACAGCTCGCCGCTGCGTTGAAAACAGATGATTCCCTTGAAGCTGTGGCATTTGTTGATGACAACCTAACGCTTCAAAAAATGGTTGTGTCCAACATGCCGGTATATTCGCCAGTCCGGTTGGAAGCGCTGATTTCAAAGAAAGAAATCGATATGGTCATCCTTGCGATGCCATCAATTTCACGACCGAAACAGTCCCGTATCGCGCGCAAGTTAGAAGATATGGGATGCGAAGTGAGCATGCTTCCTTCGTTCGTTTCGTTGATCAGCGAGGGTGATCGGGATTTGATCAAACGCGTTCAACCCGTTGATCCCATTGAGTATTTGAACCGAACGGGTTTAGAACACGACATCAAAAATCTGTGTGACATTTATGGTGGCCGGTCGGTCATGGTCACGGGGGCGGGCGGATCAATTGGGTCTGAGCTATGCCGCCAAATTCTGGCGTGCCGTCCCAAAGAACTGGTGTTGTTTGAAATCGGTGAACATGCGCTCTATCAGATTGAGCGCGAGCTGAGGGATCTGGTCGGAACGACAGGCGTTAAAATTCGATCTGTTTTGGGGTCGATCACCGACGAATCAACCGTTCGCCGCGTCCTGAGCCAATATGGGGTCGAAATTGTTCTGCATGCCGCAGCTTACAAACATGTGCCCATGGTCGAACGCAACATGTTGGTTGGTGTGCGCAACAACGTTTTGGGCACAAAAATCCTTGCTGACGCGGCGCGCGATGCAAAGGTGAGCCACTTTATTCTGGTTTCCACAGACAAAGCGGTGCGTCCGACGAATGTCATGGGCGCGTCAAAACGCTTGGCTGAACTCGTGATCCAAGATTTGGCAACGCGTGCGGATGAAACCCGGTTTGGGATGGTTCGTTTTGGGAATGTATTGGGATCATCAGGGTCGGTTATTCCGCTATTTGAAGAGCAGATTTCCCGTGGCGGTCCGGTCACTCTGACCCATAGTGAAATTTCGCGGTTTTTTATGACCATTGGCGAAGCGGCGCGCTTGGTTCTGATGGCGGGCGACTATACCCAAGGTGGGGAAGTGTTTGTTTTGGATATGGGTGAACGTATTCAGATCCAGAAATTGGCACGTCAGATGATCGAACGCGCTGGGTATTCTGTTCGGGATGCCCGCACCCCAGATGGCGATATTGAAATTGTGATTACCGGGCTGCGGCCGGGTGAAAAGCTACACGAAGAACTGTTGATCGGCACCGAAACGCAGCCAACCGGACATCCGAAAATTTTGTGCGCCCAAGAAGAGCGGCTATCCGAGATTGAAATGGCCACCGCAATTCGTGCGCTTCAAACGGCGGTGTTAGAAGGCAACGAAAGTCGCGTAAAAGACGTGATTTGCCGGTGGGTTGCGGGCTATGTTCCGCAAAACGAACTGGACGAAGCGCAAGCCTGATCCTAGCGACGACGAAACGGTTGCATTGCGGTTTTTGCAATCAGGGCGACGTCAAAGCAAATAGATTGATGTTTCTGATAGATTAAATCCAGATGTGCTTTGCGTGGGACGCAGCGGCGGGTGTAGATCGCATCTGTTTCAGCGGCTGATTGACTATGACGCAATAGTTTCTCTTCGTGCGCATGGTAATAAAGCGAAGCGAGGCCCGTAACGCCCGGCCTGTTCATCAACACCTGATTGTAGATTTCCGGGTAGCGTTCGACAAAATCGCGCAATGGTGGCCTTGGACCGACAAAGCTCATGTCCCCACGAAGAATGTTCCACAATTGCGGGAGCTCATCCAACCGTGTCCGCCTAAGAATATGCCCCAAGCGCGTTATCCGATCGGATTTATTCCCACCCGAGGCGCCGCTATCCGTCGCGGATGACCGCATCGTGCGAAATTTAACCAAGCGAAAGGCGCGGTCGGGTGAATGCATCCTTTCTGACAGAAACAACACCGGTCGACCCTGCAGAATCAGGCACAAAATGCCCACCACCCCAATCGGGACCAAGAGGATGATGCCGAGGATCAACGCCAGCAAAACATCCAGCAGACGTTTGGATACCGTCATTACAGTCGGCTAGCGAGCCCGAGCGCGCTTCCCAAGAGTTGGAAAACTGTCTGCGTCGCAGTAATCGGGCTTTCTGTTGCGTAAACCAAATCACCGGATTGAATTTCAAATTGGCCGGCGCTGAACAAGCCATCCGCAGACGTCAAATCCAGTGTGAACACAACACGCGAATGGGTCGGGCCAGAGCCGTCTTGGCGAATATGAGACGTTGAGTATTGGCGCAAAATCAGGATGCCCTGTGGATTTGCACGTGTGTCAGCCACACCGCCGATGACCGACAATGCTTCGAGTGCGGAAATGTCGGATTTCGTAAAATCGTGGCGCGCTTCGGACCCAGCAGCGCCCAAAGACAGGAAGAAACGTTCATCTTCTTCCACATAGACTTTGTCGCCTCCGACCAAGGTTGTATCCAATCCCGGATTATCCAATAGGCGGGCCATCGAAATCCCATAAAGATTGCTGCCACGTTGCAGCCGAACCTGCGGATTGTTGAAACTGGTCACTGCACCGCCGCCGTCAGATATCAGCGACAAAATCGAATAGTTCCGATCTGGCATTGGGTAGGTCCCAGGGGCTGAAACCCCGCCGACCAGACTGACCGTGTTTTGTCGTCCTTCCTGAACTTCTAGTTGGACCTGCGCGGATGGTGTTACCTCTATGTATTTGTTTTCAATGGTTTCTCGCGCGTGTTGGGGGCTCATCCCGGATATGTGTTGCGACCCAACATAAGGCAGAAAAACCGTCCCAGAGGATGAAACGCGCATCGGTTCAAGCGTAACAAACCGCTGGCCCGGGCTGGTCAAAAGCCCGTTTTCTTCGTTGCTCCAGATGGTAATTGAAACGACGTCGCCTGCGGCAATAATCCGATTGGCGGCTTGCGGCGTCCGGTCAATCCAGCTCAGACGTGAGGGGCCAATCTGGGGCCAGTTTGCAAACTGAGGCAGGCTGTCACGTGTGACGATTTCAACGGCAAAATCACGGATTTCTTCTGGGTCATCCTGAGATCCGAGAACCTCGCTTTGAAAACCTGCGCCGCGTGGCAAAGAGCAAGCTGTCAGCACAAAGCTGAGCGCGGCGATGATTAGGATTACCGGTCTTAATTGCATTCTCTCACCCCCCAGTGATGACAGAATTGCTATCGTTATCTCGTCAGAAAAGAAAGCAATATCCGCCCCCCGCGACCCCATTCAGCCACAAGGTGTTGCGCAAATTACTTTTGGGCGTCTTGTCCGATATGGGATTCGCCGCGTGCCGCTGACAGCGCCATTTGCTTTTGACGTTCGCGAAAACGATCTTTGTCAAAGTCAGAGGTTTCATGTGCGCATTGATGGCAGGACACCCCTTGTTCGAATTCAGGGCGTTCTTTGTCAGAGGGTAAAATGGGTCTGCGGCAGGCATGGCACAATTCATGCGGCCCTTCGCTTAGGCCGTGACCAACCGAGACGCGTGCATCAAACACGAAACATTCACCGTTCCATTTGCTGTCCTCCTGAGGCACCTCTTCTAGGTATTTCAGGATGCCTCCCTTTAGGTGGAATACGTCTTCGACGCCCTGACCCAATAGGTAGTTCGTGGATTTTTCGCAGCGAATGCCGCCGGTACAAAACATCGCGATACGTTTGTTGTGGAACCGGTCTTTGTTGGCTTCCCACCATGCGGGAAATTCCCGAAAGCTGGCCGTTTCAGGGTCCACAGCACCCTCAAAGGTGCCGATGCCCACTTCGTAATCGTTGCGTGTGTCAATCACGGCCACATCCGGCGCGCTGATCAATTCATTCCAGTCCTCAGGCGCAACATAATGTCCCACTTTGGCCAGTGGATCGATATCCGGCTGGCCCATTGTGACGATTTCCTTTTTCAGCCGCACTTTCATACGAATAAAAGGCTTTACACTTGCGGTGCTTTCTTTCCATTCGAAATCCGCGCAGCCGGGCAGGGATTGGATATGGGCGATCAACGTATCAATGCCGTTGCGATCCCCCGCAACGGTGCCGTTAATGCCTTCCTTGGCCAGCAAAAGCGTACCGTTGATCCCGTTGGCTTGGCACACAGCCAGCAACGGATCCTTAATGGCGGCAGGATCAGGGAAAGGGGTGAAATGATAGAGTGCTGCGACGATATACATATTTTCGCTCTACTCCTGTTGTCCCTTGTTTACAAGGCGCTTTAACGTCGCGCCGAGGCCAATGCCAACCCGTCAACAACGGCGGAGAAAACTTCGGATGTTTCGGGGGTTGCAGTGGGAAATAGAGTTTCAATCTTTGTTCGGATCACGTCAAGCAAACTAGACCCGCCCACATAAATCACTCGTTCGATCGAGGTTGCAGGAACGCCGGAATCCGCCAGCGTTTCGAGGGCGCATTCAGCGATTTCATCCGCGTAGCCGGTGATTTCGGCCTGCATCGCGTCCCGCAGCAACGTGGCTGTTAACCCTTTTTCGATGGGCCCCAGATCAATCGTACCGTCTGATCCGCCATTGGCCTGAATTTTCCCAGCCTCAACCGCATAGGCGATGTCATGTCCCAGATGCATTTCCAACACATCCCCCAATCGCCCAAACAATTTTGGGGATTTTGCCAATCGTTGCCATTTCTGGACGTCACGCAGCAGCGCCGGATTGTAAACAAAGGTGATTTTTTCCCAAGTCGCCAAATCCTGAAACAAAGACCGCGGCGCAGTGTGGCTGCCGGGGCCCATTTCATTGCCAATCTCTGCGCCATATCCCAGCAACGGCATCGCATGCGCGAGGCTGATCGCTTTGTCAAAATCAGTGCCGCCAACGCGAATCCCGCGACTGGCCAGGACCTGTGTTTGGTCCCCAACGCGATCACAAATGGTAAAATCCGACGTCCCCCCGCCGATATCGACGATCAATACACGCCCGGTGCCACCAACCGCCAGCGCTGCGGCCTCTGGCTCTGGTAGAAACGTGACAGACTTAAAGCCAGCCAGCAGATATGCCTCTTGGAGGTCAATCTGCGCCTGTTCGTTTCGGCTGTCAGATTTGGAATGAAACCGAACCGGACGCCCGGACAGTGCGTGATCGTAGGTCTGGTAGGTTTCCTTTTCAGCGCGTGTTTTGATCTCGTGTAAAAATCGCGCAATCACTTCGATCAGAGTTAGACGTTCGTTGAAAAACTGCCGACGTTCACGTGCCAGATTTGTGCCAAGGATGCTTTTGAGCGACCGCATGAAACGGCCATCTTGGCCTTCTATCATGGCGCGCGCCGCTGAACGTCCATAAAGCGTTTTGCCGTTCGAAAAATCCAGAAAGATCGCCGTGGGCAACGTTTGTTCACCCGGCTCCATCGGGATCACATAAGGGGCGCCATTTACCGCGACACCTGCCGCCGTATTTGAGGTCCCAAAATCAATACCCAGAACTGCCATGTGACCACCCCTATTTCAAAGAAGTGGGTGTTTATGAGGAATGTCGCATGGATGCAATTGTGCCTATGCGGCAATCGTCGCAAAATGCCACGAAACCAAGGAGAATCCCATGTCCCGCGCCCTGATCGTGATTGATGTTCAAAATGACTTTTGCCCCGGCGGTGCGCTGGCCGTTCCAGAAGGCGACCTGATTGTCCCCGGGATTAACACCAAAATGTCGGGTTTTGACGTTGTTGTGCTCACTCAGGACTGGCACCCGGCGGGTCATTCTTCGTTCGCCTCTTCGCATGACGGAAAATCCCCGTATGACATGATCGATATGCCTTATGGATCGCAGGTTCTTTGGCCAGATCATTGTGTGCAGTCCAGCATGGGCAGCGCATTTCACGCGGGACTGCGCCAAGATGGCGATTTGATCATCCGCAAAGGTTATAACCCGGCGATAGATAGCTATTCGGCGTTTTTCGAAAACGATCAAACGACACCCACAGGATTAGAAGGGTATCTACGCAACCGAAACATCACCGCGTTGACGATGGTCGGGTTGGCGACTGATTTTTGTGTGAATTACTCGGCTCTGGACGCGGCAAAGCTGGGTTTTGATGTCGTTGTGGATCTAGAGCTTTGTCGCGCGATTGACCTAAACGGGTCGCTTGAATCCGCAATGTCAGACATGAAATCCGCCGGTGTGCAATTCGCCTAACCCTTGCATCTTTGGCGTGTCCAATGATCTAAGGATTACATGCAAAGGTTGGAGGATCCGATGGTCGACATTGCAACCCGTGTTTGGAACCACAAATGGAAGATCGATCCAATCGTTCGATCCCTGATCGACACTGATTTTTATAAGCTGTTGATGTGTCAGTCGGTTTTTCGGAACAAACCCGACACGCAGGTCACATTCAGCCTGATCAACCGTTCAAAATCGATCCGATTGGCCGATCTGATTGACGAAGGTGAGCTGCGCGAACAACTGGATCACATCCAATCTCTGTCTTTGTCTCGTGGTGAAAGTACATGGCTGCGCGGGAATACGTTTTATGGCAAGCGTCAGATGTTCCGGCCGGATTTTATGGAATGGTTCGAAAACATGCGGTTGCCGGACTATCATCTGGAAAAACGCGATGGGCAATACGAGCTGACCTTCGAAGGGTCTTGGCCAGAAGTGATGCTGTGGGAAATCCCAGCGCTGTCCGTGTTAATGGAGCTGCGCGGCCGGGCCGTTTTGAACGATATGAAACGGTTCGAGCTTCAGGTTCTGTATGCGCGTGCTATGACCAAGCTTTGGGGAAAGATTGAGCAACTTCAAAAGGTTGAAGGATTGCGCGTCGCAGATTTTGGGACACGCCGTCGCCATTCGTTTTTGTGGCAGGATTGGGCCGTACAGGCGATGGTCGAAGGTTTGGGCGACAGCTTTACCGGGACGTCAAACTGTTTGATCGCCAAAAACCGCGACTTGGAAGCGATCGGAACAAATGCGCATGAATTGCCGATGGTGTATTCCGCGCTTGCGCAGGATGACGCGCAATTGGCCCAAGCACCTTATGAGGTTTTGTCCGATTGGCAGGAAGAACACGAAGGCAATTTGCGGATCATTTTGCCCGATACCTATGGCACCGAGGGGTTCTTGAAACGGGCCCCGGATTGGTTGGCGGGATGGACCGGCATTCGCATCGATTCTGGCGATCCTGCAACTGGGGCTGAGGTTGCGATACAATGGTGGAAAGACCGGGGCGAAGACCCAACCCAAAAGTTGGTGATTTTTTCAGACGGATTGGATGCAGATAAAATTATAGAGCTACAACAACAGTTTGCAGGTCGTGTTCGGGTTGGCTTTGGTTGGGGTACGATGCTGACCAACGATTTTGTTGGGCTCAGCAAGGATGACGCATTGGCGCCATTTTCGCTGGTCTGCAAAGCAGTGTCTGCCAATGGGCGATCGACCGTTAAACTGTCAGATAATCCGCGCAAAGCGATGGGCGCTGACGGGGAAATCGAGCGTTACAAACGGGTTTTTGGTGTGGGCGAACAGCAGGAAATGGACGTGTTGGTCTAAGGTTCCAACGCGTCGATTGTTTGTCGCAACAGGGCCGCACTGGCCTTTAGGCCTGCGGTTTCATCTGCGTTCAAATCCGGCATAAGTTCGGCAACAACCCCCTGCGCCCCGATGATACGTGGGAGGGAACATGCCACGTCATTGACGCCCAAAACGTCTGACACCACAGACACAGACAGCACAGCCTGTTCGTCTGTGGCAATGGCCTGAACGATCCGCGCCAGCCCGGCCCCGATCCCGTAATAGGTCGCACCTTTGCCATCGATAATGGTATAGGCGGCGCGGCGCACACCCTGATCGATTTCTGCTCGGATTTCCTCAGTTAATGGCGCCGATACTTGGGCTGCGAAATCATCAATCGCAACGGACCCGGCGCGCGCATTTGACCAGGCCAAAACTTCTGAATCTCCGTGTTCGCCCAAAACATAGGCGTGTACGGATCGCGGCGAAATTCCAAGATGCCGTCCAAGTAGCCAGCGAAACCGAGCAGTGTCCAGAATGGTCCCGGACCCAATGACACGGACGCTGGGAAGTCGCGATATCTGCGTGGCGATCTGGGTCATGATATCCACAGGATTGGAGGCGATTAACAATATTGTGTCGGGCGCGACCTGCATGATCCTGGTAATAACGTCTTGAAATACAGCGGCATTGCGCGTCAGTAGATCCAGCCGACTTTCGCCGGGTTTTTGGCTGACACCCGCTGCGATGATGACCACGTCAGCGCCATCCAGTGCGCCATATCCGCCTGATTCAACGATTGTTGAGGACGCAAAAGGTACGGCATGGGCAATGTCTTGGGCCTGCGCGCGGGCCAGATTTTCATCCTGATCAACCAGAACCAATTGGCTGGCAGTGCCATTCAGAGCCAATGCAAAACCGGCTGAACTGCCGACCATCCCCGCTCCAACAATACCGACTTTCATGAGCATCTCCTGTGTGAAATGGGCGTTTTAATCGTCTTCGCCGATTTTCCCACGCATGGCTTTGATCTGACCCCGTTGTTTTTTGGCAGTCACACGCCGACGCTGCGATCCAAGGGTCGGCCGGGTCGCGATCCGGCGTTTGGGACGTTCCAATGATTTCAAAATCAGCTCGACCAATCTTTCGCGTGCAATGTCGCGGTTTCTCGCTTGGGAACGAGTGTCTTGGACAAAAATGATGATGGCACCATCCGCGGTCCATCGGCGCCCAGCCAAACGGCGCAGCCGGTTTTTAACCGGCTCGGTCAACGCAGGAGAGCGCGCCGCTTCGAACCGCAATTCAACGGCGGTGGACACTTTGTTAACGTTTTGGCCACCAGGGCCAGAGGCGCGGACGAATTGCTCCGTCAGCTCCCAATCGGCAATTGTGATCTGGTCGTTAACTATCAGGGTCATGGTTGTTCATGGGGGACCGGCCAATGGAATCATAGGCCTCAAATCCGGCACGTTTTGCGTCTTTGGCGGAATAGATATTGCGTAGATCAGCCATCCGGGGGGCCGTCATATGTTTGGCGATGCGTTTCAGGTCCAATGCGCGGAATTCGTTCCATTCGGTCAGCAAAACCACCAGATCAGCGTTTCGGGCGGCTTTGTAGGCGTCGTCAGACCAAATCACACCGGGCAATAGCGCCTCACCTTCGTGTTTGCCTTGGGGATCGGTGACACGCACCTTGGCACCGCCGCCGACCAAAGCCGGGACAATCGTTAGGGCAGGCGCATCCCGCATATCGTCTGTGTTGGGTTTGAACGTTGCGCCCAGAACGGCAATTGTTTTGCCATTAAAGCTGCCGTCGCAAAGGTCTAACAGCTTATCGACCATGCGGCGTTTTACTTCTTCGTTCACTTTGATCACGGCCTCGGTGATCTGCATGGGCATGGCATGTTCCTGTCCGATACGCGCCAACGCTTTGGTATCTTTGGGAAAACATGATCCGCCATAGCCCGGTCCGGCATGTAAAAACTTGTTGCCGATACGCCCATCCAGCCCCATGCCTTTGGACACTTGTTTGACATCCGCACCGACCTTTTCACACAGACCAGCGATTTCGTTGATGAAGGTAATTTTGGTCGCAAGAAAGGCGTTGGCGGCGTATTTGATCATTTCCGCGCTTTCCAGATCCGTCGTGATGATTGGGAAGTCACGTAAGAAAAGCGGCCGGTAGATATCCGCCATCACATCAGCTGCGCGGTCGGTTTGTACCCCAACAACAACCCGATCAGGGCGCATGAAGTCGTCGATCGCAGCGCCTTCGCGCAAAAATTCCGGGTTTGAGGCAACGTCAAATTCAAGATTTGGGTTGGCCTTGTGGATCACTTGTTTGACCTTGCGATTCGTACCGACGGGAACCGTAGATTTGGTCACGATCACGACATATTCGTTTGCAAGTTGCGCGATCTCTTCGGCGGCAGCCATGACGTAGGTCAGATCCGCATGACCGTCACCGCGGCGGGTCGGAGTGCCCACAGCAATAAACACGGCTTCGGCGCCTTCTAAGGCCTGTTTTAGATCAAGCGTAAACGAAAGACGGCTCGCAGCGACGTTTTTGGCCATCAATTCGTCGAGGCCCGGCTCATAAATGGGCACTTCGCCTGCGTTCAGACGTTCGATTTTGGACGGGTCTTTGTCCACGCATACGACTTCGTGGCCGAAATCTGAGAAACACACCCCAGAGACAAGCCCAACATAGCCTGTGCCAATCATCGCAATCCGCATGAACCTTTTCCTTCTTTCGGCGTTATTTCCCCCACCTTTTGAAGATGATGGCCGGGCGCGCAAGCCCCAATCACGATACGAGAGAAAGCCGTGACAAAAAACCCTCTGGTTTGTTTACCTGTTGTTAATCGCCGCACGGCGCTCAAAGGCTTTGTTTAACGGGGCCAAGTAGAGACTTAGGGCATCATTCAAAAGGAGTTTGCTGATGTCGGAAGTGTCTTCCCGGCTCGAATTGCCCTACCTGCTGCCATCGCAGGCCCAGAAACATGTCACCCATAACGAAGCCCTGCAACGTTTGGACGGATTGGTGCAGCTCACTTTGATGAGCTTTGACGCCGACACGCCGCCGGGGTCACCCAATGATGGGGATGCGCATTTTGTTGGGTCCAGTCCCACGGGCGCATGGCTGGGGCAGGCAGGAATGCTGGCCATCTGGGACAATACAAATTGGACGTTTACTGCTCCTCTCGCGGGTTGGTTGGCATGGGATGTCGGCAATCAGGCGTTTGTGGTGTTTGACGGATCTAGTTGGCAGGATTTGCCTGTGATCCTTGAAAATGTGTCAGGTATCGGGATTCAATCGACGTCTGATGCGACGAACCGTTTGTCGGTGTCATCTGATGCGAGCCTGTTTTCGCATGCAGGGGCAGGGCATCAGTTCAAAATAAACAAGGCCTCTGCCGGAGATACGGCATCATTGTTGTATCAATCTAACTGGACAGGGCACGCTGAAATCGGGCTGGCTGGTGACACGGATTTGTCGATCAAAACCAGCGCAAACGGGTCCACATGGTTTGAATCGCTACGGTTTGAATCCGGGACCGGACTTGTGACGGGTCAAGCCGTTCAGAACGCCGCCGATGATGTGACGCCGGGGCGATTAATGCGGACCGATTATGGTTACAGTCGTGGCAACGTCGTTGGCACAGTTTCAGAAACCGCGGGCCTGCCAACGGGTGCGATGATTGAACGGGCCAGTACCGCAAATGGAACATACATTCGGTTTGCTGACGGAACACAGATATGCACGTATACGGGCACGTTGGCCTATGATGCAGCCAACCGGTTGGAATACAGCTGGACCTATCCGGCGGCCTTTGCGGCCGGCAGTACGCCGGCAATTTCAACCAATTTGATCAACGAATACGGAGCCACGCCGGGGCCGGATGAGTTTGGGCTGTTTGGCGGTCGGTTTGGCGGGGCCGGGATGCCTGAGACGATGGTGGATATACGGCTATATCGCATGTCGGGCGCTACGAATTTCCTGGCTGGGGATACATTACAGTTTTCCGCCACGGCCATTGGTCGCTGGTTTTGAACAAAAAGGGCCGCCCCGGCGATGGGACGGCCCTTCGAAAGTTCAGGAGGTGAGGCCGGTTAGACTGCTCTTTTCAGAGGCCCACCTAAGGTTTGCTGACCAAGGGCTGCCCTAGCCAAACATCCCCCAAGTTGTCCCGACACTATTCTCCAATCTCTTTCTTGACACTGGATCACCTCCTTTCAAATGTTTCGCCTGAAAGTAGGTTTGCACAGATTTAGTATAAGTCAAAATCTTTTTGACTACATTTACCATCATTCTGTTGCGGATCGTGCCATCAATTGGGTGACGATCATTCGGAACGGGACCAATGCGATCAACGCAATTGCCAGTTTCACACCCCAATCAGCCACTGCCAGAGAGACCCACAATGGGGCATCTGCGCCAAATGTCAGGAACGGCATTGTATCCAACGCCCAAGAGGTTTCGCCGTCAGCCGCGGCGCCAAATGAGATAAAGCCAGCAAACGCGATGGTGAAAAACAATGCGGTGTCGATTGTGGACCCAACCAGCGTAGATGCCAGCGGTGCACGCCACCATGCGCCATCGCGCAGACGGGAAAAGATCAGCACATCCAGCATTTGCGCCACAAGGAACGCAACAGCAGACCCAATCGCGATCCGGATCGCAACGGCCGGATAGGTGTATCCGTCGCCTTGCAACATGATCTGCGATCCGATCAGGGAACAAATGATCCCAACAACAAAACCAGCAAACACAACGCGACGCGCGTCTTGGGTTCCGTAAACGCGGTTCATCACATCTGTGACCAGAAACGCAAAGGGATAGGTAAACGCCCCCCAAGTCAGCAGGCCGTCAAGCAGCAGGAACTGAACGAGGATGTTTGAAACCACCACGATGGTGGCCATGGCAAAGATGCCAGGTAGAATACGTGTCATGATATGATCCGTTTTATCAAGGTAGCGGAGACTTGGCCCCCGAATGGGGACGAGCGGCGTTTAGAGACCAAAACCGCACCGGTCAATCCTTTTTTAAGAATTGATTTGATACTCGACGATCTGAGTGCGCTGGAACGCCCGGAAATTATCATCCGAAATCAGGGTCATTTTTAGCTGACCGTCGGAATCCTGCCAGACACTGATCCCTTCTAGATTGTCATAGGTGCCAACCCAGGTTTCAAACAGCGTTTCTTCGTTTTGGCCGTTTTCATCGAACCGCCGAACGCGGCTGCGAAATCCAAACCCAACAAAGTCGCGTTCAAGGATATATAGCCGCCCATCGGGGTCAAAATCCGCGCCGGTCACCAGAAATTTGCCACGTCTGGGCAGGTGAAACGGAATGGTCCACGTGCCGCCATGGTACCGATAAACCGGGAACGGCCGAGTTTCGCGCCCGGACCGTTCTGGAATCGTATAAATGTCACCGCTGGAATCCAGCGCCAGCGCCTCAAGCGAGGAATTGTGCTGCATGTTCTGGAATTCAGCATGTTGGGGCAACCACGTCCCGATGTCGTTGGCGTCGGAATAGGTCCAGACGCGGTGTTCTCCTTCGAAAGAAATGAACACCCGGCCATCAGGGCGCAACGCGATCCCTTCGCTGTCAATCTGAAGCCGCAAACCCAGATCGGGCATTTTGCTACTCAGTAACATCGAGCTGGCGGTGATGTCTTTGACGATCCCCTGATCGCGCGTGAAATGTCCCTGCAACAGCAGCCCACGATCATTCAGGGCGTAAAAAGACTGTCCTGAATCAAAGACTTCGATGCCGCTCATGCCACCAAATCCGGGCATATCGCTTTGCCACGTATAGCTGCCCAAAAAGGTGACGTTTTGGCTGTCATTGGCCGAAACATCCGCACGGGCTGGCGCGGCCAAAACCAAGGCCGCGATGATCCATTTCAGCATTGGTTACTCCGATGCGGCAACCGCGCTACAGGTGCCGGGCATCCGCGCCATCGTCAGGGGGGGCCGCGGTGTGGACGGCGTGGCATTCGGATTTGGCGGGGGTGGGTTCAAGATATCGTTGACCCAATTCTGCGCATCGGCACAGCCATCCCCAGCGGGGGGCGGAGCCTGATCTTCGCAGTTTGTCGCGCCGCGCGGACAGGACAGGCGCACGTGGAAATGATAATGATGCCCCCACCATGGCCGAATTTTGCGCAGCCAGTCACGATCACCGGTTTCCCAATTGCACATGTCGACCTTGGCACCGGGAAATACAAAAATCCGCGCCACACGGGGATCCGAAGCCGCTGCACGCAGCAATTGACGGTGCTCTTCGGTCCAGCTGTTATTGGTGTAGGCACCGCTGGCGCGACGCATGGAAATCGACGAAATATTTTCACGTTCGCTGCGGGTCAGGTTCAACCGATCCGGGGGTAACATCCAGATATCAATGTCCAATCCGGATTGATGGCTGCGATGGCCGGACAGCATTGGGCCGCCACGCGGCTGGCTCATGTCACCGATATAAAGCCCCTCCCAGCCGGGCAGGCGGGCCGCAAATCTGGACAGATCCTGAACGTAATCCACAGTGTCGGGCTGGGCCCAATTGCGATTGCGGCTTAGGCGCATGGCCTGCCATGTCGGCCCGGTTTCGGGCAGCTGAACCGCACCGGCCTGACATCCGCGCGCATATCCACCGACGGGCTCTGAATCCTGAGCAGACGCCGCAGGAATATAGCCAAACACCTCTTTGGCGGATCGGTTATCATTGCTGTTTTGGGACGAAACGCGGGTAGCCGTCGCGTTATTTGTCGCCGTTTCACCACGATCCCGACAGGACGTCAGGGCCAAAACACATGTCATCGCTAAAATGAGGCGGATCATACTGCTCGATCTCCTTCTGGTTTGACCCAACGTAGCAGAAATAGCCCCAAAAGGAAAAGAATGATCACAGGAATAAACCCTTGTTGGTTGTTCCCGGTCCATGCGGTGATCAAGGCGATTAATGCAGGTGCAAGAAATGCGGTTGCTTTGCCGGACAATGCAAACAAGCCAAAGGCTTCGGTGGGGCGGTCAGGGTCCGCATGGCGCACCATCAAGGAACGGCTGGCAGCATAGAGCGCCCCGCCAGCCCCGCCCGTGACGGCCCCGCAGATTAAGAAGATCACGTCTGGCAGGCTTGATCCTTCGGGTAGGGGAAACCCAAACAAGTGTTGGCGGGACATGCCGATGATCACCGCCCCAACAGCGATTAAGCACCAAATTGCCACGCGAATAACGGGTTTGGGTCCGACACGTGCGTCAAAAATACCCCCGATCGCGGTCGTAATGGCCGCTGAAATGGCGCCGATAATCCCAAATACGCCGATTTGAACTATCGACCATTCCAGCACCAGCGCGGCATAAAATCCGCCAAAAGCATAAAGCGCATTCAGGGCATCCCGATATAACATCGAACTGATCAAGAAATTGAGCAGGCTTTTCCGGTGTGTGATGGCCTTTAATGACGTTTTCAAATCGCTCCAAATTTGGCGAAAGGGCACCGAAGATTTTACCTTGCGGGGATCGTCGCGTACCCATGCAAAGAACGGGATCATGAAAATGACATACCAGATCGCAATGAACGGTCCGACGGCTCTGGTGCCTTCTCTGGTTTCAGGATCAAGCCCAAACAGGGGCGCATTCCCGAGCAATGTCACACCATTTTCGTTCTCAGCCAGCAAAAGCAGCATGATAAGCAGCGCCAACACTCCGCCCCAATACCCAAAAGCGGCACCCATTCCTGATATACGTCCAACGGTTTTTTCATCGCCTAATGACGGCAGGATCGCATTGGTGAAGTTGAGGGCAGATTCAGCCGCAAAGAAGCCGACATAGAAAATGACCAGCATCAAATACAGTGACGAACCATCAGGTGTCAGCCCCCACAATGACGCGGTGGCGGCGACGAAAATCGCTGAAAACAACAATATCCAAGGCATCTTGCGGCCCGAATTATCGGCCCAGACCCCCAAAACAGGCGCGGTCACTGCGATCAGCAATCCCGCGATGGTTTGGCTAATGGCCCAGATACTTTGAGAGTTGGCTTTGGCGGCCTCTTGGGTCAGGCCTGCATCCATAAAATAGTTTGTGGCCACATAGGCAAAGTAAGGACCAAAGATAAACGTGAGGCCCAAAGTGTAAAAGGGTTGTGACGCCCAGTCGAAAAAGAACCAACCCCAAATACGTTTTCGCAAACTGCGATCCATCCCAACCCCCTGTTTTTCTCAGTTAGACAGGGAATGGGCGGTGCAGGCAAGGACTTGGTGAGGATTGCATGGCGTTAGGTGTCTTGCATTGGGGGCCAGCTGCGGGTTGCATCTGCGTTGGCCCAGTTCAAAACCCAATCGGGCGGGTCAATGCGGGGGCCGGTATGGCCGCAATATTTGGCGAATTCATCCGGGCACACGATGCCATCTTTGTCGGTGATCGCTGACCGGATCAGCACGTGACTGGTGCAATCGCCGCGGCTGTTCCACATGCTTTGTTCCACATATAAAAACCGGTCATCCCAGCCAATACCACGGCTTTTCATGGTCAGTTTGTCAAACATTCGCACGCGGCGACGATATCGGGTGGACGACCCCGCAACGGTTAATCCCCATTTCTTTTCTTTCAATGCGCGCAGCAATCCGATCCTAAGCCCTAACGGCGTGCGTCCCAGATCATACAGCGTCAATGTGCGCCCGTTGTTCAGCTCCATCAGAAAATCCAGATCAATAGGCCAGCAGATATGCGTGCTGACATGGGTGCCATCGATCGGGAGCATGGGCTGTTTGCGGGCCTGCCACAATTGCCACATTAAACGGGGCATCGGGTACATCTGGGTCTCCGGGGAATCGCTTGATCAAAAAATTGACGTTTACGTCAATTCGCATCGCTTTCAAGCTTTACGACACGGAAAGGTGTTGTCTGATAAGACAAGAATGCTTAGGTCCCAGCAAAGAGAAATAAGGAAACAACGATGCAATCAATCATTCAAATCCTGCTGTTGGTGTTGGGCGTGGCGCGGACTTTCATCTTTGTCCACTTCATCATGAGCTGGTTGATTTCGTTTCAGGTGCTTAATATCCGCCAGCCATTTGTCAGCCAAATCTGGCATGGATTGAACCGTTTGCTGGAACCAATCTATGGGCCAATTCGTCGAGTTTTGCCTGCGATGGGCGGAATTGACCTGTCCCCGATTGTGGCGCTGCTGGGGATTGAGGCGATCCGGATCGTATTGTTCAACAATATGTAGCAAACCAAATGCGCCAGGCTGTTCTGGCCCGGCGCAATGCGTGTTTTAACCGACAAAAAAGATGGGACCGCTTAGACGGCGTAATCCTCTGTTTCGGGGGCGGCGTGATCAAAATCGACGCTGCTATAACCCTGTAAAAACAACAGCGAGGTCAGATCGCCAAAGTTGATGCGCAGATCGGATTGGGCCGCAACAGCCGGCTTGGCATGGAGGGCAATACCTGATCCTGCCAAATGCAGCATCCCCAAATCGTTGGCGCCATCACCGACCGCCATGGCGTCCACGGCTTGACGCGGCAAATGTTCGCTAAGCGATTGTAATGCGGCGACTTTGGCCTCGCGTCCCAAAATGGGACGGGCCACATCGCCGGTCAATTTGCCGTCTGCGATCAGCAGTTCATTGGCCTGCGCGTGATCAAAGCCCAGCTCATCCGCGACCTTTTGTGCAAATGCTGTGAACCCACCAGAAATCAGCACACATTTCGCGCCGTTTGCCTTCATCGTGGCGATCAGACGACGTGCACCTTTGGCATAGGTGATGCGTTCGGCCAGAACTTTGTCGATGATCGATGCATCCTGCCCACGCAACAGCCCCACACGTTCGATCAGGGCAGCGTCAAAGTCCAATTCACCGTTCATCGCGCGCGCGGTGATGTCAGCGACTTTCTCACCCACACCCACTTCGGCGGCCAATTCATCGATACATTCCTGTTCGATCATGGTGCTGTCCATATCCGCCAGCAGCAGTTTTTTGCGGCGGTGACCAGTGGCTTGAATACACAAATCCGTGTTCAGGTTCTGGCAATCGGCCCAGACCTGATCAAAGTTGTCTGGCCGCTTCATGACCGGAAATTCAGCTGCTTCATCTGGGGCCAGCCAAACGGCGTCGCCCCCGCCCCATGCATTGCGTAACGAATCGACCAAAGCCGGATCAAGGGTGGGATTGGACGGTGCGGTTAGCAGCGTAACGGTGAACATCGTTGTTTCCGATCGTAGTCAAAGTGAGTCGCATTTGGCGGGTATTAGGCCGGTTTAGCGTCATTTTGCCGGTTGTGGAATGCGTTGGATCAAACTAACACCGGCGGTGGGACACCCTTCCCCAACGAAGGGCGCTTATCTGGAAGGATAGCTAACATGGCTATGACGACACCGGCAACGCGGCCGGCAAATCCGCGTTTTTCTTCTGGCCCCTGTGCCAAACCCCCCACATGGACTCCTGCTGTACTTGCTGATGCACCGCTTGGTCGCTCGCATCGTGCCGCAATTGGCAAAGCCAAGCTGAAAGACGCGATCGAAACGACGCGCGACATTCTGGGCGTCCCCGCAGATTACAAAATCGGCATCGTTCCGGCATCTGATACGGGTGCTGTTGAAATGGCGCTGTGGTCTTTGCTGGGCGAACGCCCCGTGCAAATGGTCGCATGGGAAAGCTTTGGATCGGGCTGGGTCACGGATGTGGTCAAACAGCTGAAAATCGAAGCGACCGAACACAAAGCTGGTTATGGCGAAATCGTCGATATGGCGGCGCTGAACTACGACAACGATGTTGTCTTCACATGGAACGGCACCACGTCCGGCGTGAAAATGGCCAATGGCGACATGATCCCAGCGGATCGCGCCGGGCTGACGATTTGTGATGCAACTTCGGCTGTATTTGCGATGGATATGCCTTGGGACAAACTGGATGTGACCACGTTCAGCTGGCAAAAAGTCATGGGTGGCGAAGCGGCCCACGGCATGCTGATCCTCAGCCCGCGTGCGGTTGAACGGCTAGAAAGCTACACCCCTGCTTGGCCGTTGCCAAAAATTTTCCGCATGACCAAAGGCGGCAAATTGATCGACGGTATTTTCACCGGTGCGACGATCAACACACCATCGATGCTCTGCGTCGAAGATTACCTGTTTGCCCTGAACTGGGCCAAATCGGTGGGTGGTCTGGACGGGCTGAAAATGCGGTCCAATGCCAACGCGCAGGCAGTGTGGAATTTCTGCGCCACGCGCAATTGGATTGATAATCTGGCTGTTGATCCGGCGACTCGGTCCAACACTTCGGTGTGTTTGAAATTCACCGATGACCGGATCACAGACGGTGCGACATTTGCCAAAGCCGTTGCAAAACGTCTGGAAAATGAAGGTGTTGCGCTGGATATCGGCGCCTATCGTGACGCGCCTGCCGGTTTGCGGATTTGGTGTGGCGCGACAGTGGAAACCAGCGATATCGAGGCCATGTTGCCTTGGCTCGACTGGGCGTTTCACGCCGAAATCGACGCGCTTTAATTGAGATTTTGAGGAAAGCGATCCGTCGCTTTCCCGCTCATCCCCCTCTTTCTATTAGACAAGGAGCCCCATCATGGCCCCCAAAGTACTTGTATCCGACAAACTGTCTGAAACCGCTGTTCAGATTTTCCGTGACCGTGGCATCGACGTTGATTTCATGCCTGACCTGGGCAAAGACAAAGACAAGCTGGCCGAGGTGATCGGCCAATATGACGGTCTGGCCATCCGGTCTGCGACCAAAGCAACAGCTAAGCTGTTGGAAAGCGCAACAAACCTGAAAGTGATCGGTCGCGCCGGTATTGGCACCGACAATGTCGACAAAGAAGCCGCGTCCAAAAAAGGCGTGATCGTGATGAACACGCCATTTGGCAACATGATCACCACTGCTGAACACGCGATTGCGATGATGTTTGCCGTGGCGCGCCAAATTCCAGAAGCATCCGCATCCACCCATGCCGGAAAATGGGAAAAGTCCAAGTTTATGGGGGTCGAGCTGACCAACAAAACATTGGGTGTGATTGGCGCCGGGAATATCGGTGGGATCGTTTGCGATCGTGCCCGTGGCCTGAAAATGAAGGTTATCGCCTTTGATCCATTCCTGTCGGAAGAAAAAGCCGCGAAAATGGGCGTTGAAAAGGTCGAGCTGGACGAATTGCTGGCCCGCGCCGAATTCATCACGTTGCACGTGCCGCTGACCGACAGCACTCGCAACATCCTGTCGGCTGAAAACTTGGCGAAAACCAAAAAAGGCGTGCGGATCATCAACTGTGCCCGCGGTGGTCTGGTCGACGAAGCCGCCTTGGCAGAATTGCTGAAATCCGGCCATGTGGCTGGTGCAGCCTTTGATGTATTCGCAGAAGAGCCCGCCAAAGAAAACGCATTGTTCAACCTGCCAAACGTGGTCTGCACCCCGCATCTGGGCGCGGCAACAACCGAAGCGCAGGAAAATGTCGCATTGCAAGTGGCCGAACAGATGTCCAACTATCTGTTGACCGGCGCCGTTGAAAACGCGCTGAACATGCCATCCGTGACCGCCGAAGAGGCGAAAATCATGGGGCCTTGGATCAAGTTGGCCGATCATTTGGGCGCTTTTGCCGGCCAAATGAGCGAAGATCCCATCACGGCGATTAACATTCTTTATGATGGCTCTGCGGCGGATTTGAACCTGGATGCGTTGAATTGTGCAGTGATTGCCGGGATCATGAAAAAGGCAAACCCAGACGTAAACATGGTGTCTGCGCCAGTGATCGCTAAGGAACGCGGCATTCAGATCAGCACCACAAACCAAGACAAATCCGGTTCTTTTGATGGCTATATCAAAGTCACCGTTGTCACCGAAAAAGTGGAACGTTCCATCGGCGGGACTGTGTTCAGCGACGGCAAGCCACGTTTCATTCAGATCAAAGGCATCAATATCGACGCCGAAGTTGGCGCGCATATGCTGTACACCACCAACGAAGATGTCCCCGGCATCATCGGGACATTGGGCCAGACAATGGGCGAAAACGACGTGAACATCGCGAACTTTACGCTGGGTCGGTCCGAAGCCAAAGGCGGCGCGATTGCGTTGCTTTACGTGGATGCACCCGTGCCATCCGAAGTGATTGCCAAATTGTGTGACACAGGTTTGTTCCGTCAGGTGAAACCACTGCAATTTGACGTCAGCTAATCGACGATAAAATTCGAATTTGGTATCGCCGTCCAATTTTGGGCGGCGTTACTGTTTAAACGGGTAGAAAAGGAACATTTGATGTCGCTCTATGCAATCGGAGATATCCACGGCCATTTGGATAAACTCACCCGTGCTGTTGATTTGATCGAACGCGACGGCGGCCCGGATGCTGAAATTGTTTTTGTTGGGGATTACACAGATCGCGGCCCCCAAAGTCGCGAAGTCATCGACTTTTTGATCGAGGCCCGCAGCGCTGGGCGCAAATGGACGTTCCTAAAGGGCAATCACGACCGGGCGTTTCAATATTTTATGCAGCCCGTACCACGGTTCGATCCGCATATGTTGGTCGGCATGGATTGGCTGCATGATCGTATTGGTGGGAAAACCACATTGCGATCCTATGGTGTCGAAATTGATGAACGTTCCCGCTACGAAGAGGTTCTGAAACAGGCTCATGAATTGGTTCCCCAATCACATCTGAATTTTCTGGATCAGACCACAATGATGCATCGCCAAGGTGATTGCGTGTTTGTGCATGCCGGTATTCGTCCGGGCATTCCGCTGGGCGCGCAGGCAGAAAACGATCTGCTCTGGATCCGAGAGCCGTTTTTGTCCAATACGGACGATCACGGCCCGTTGATTGTGCATGGCCACACCGCGTTAAAGCACCCACAGCACTACGGTAATCGCATCAACTTGGATGGCGGGGCCGCCTATGGTGAAATGTTGCATCCGGCCGTGTTTGAGGGCCGCGATTGTTGGCTACTGACGGATGGGGGCCGCGTGCCGCTCACTCGCGTCTGATCACGCCGGTGATGGCGGCTGCAACCAGTGCTGTGATCACCCATCCGATCCCTTTGGCAAACCAACGCAGCCACCACCCTGTGCGCCCCCAATCGGATCGGGACGTGGATGGTGCCCATGCGCTTTCTTGGCCCAGTGATACCAATGGAACCACCAGATCGGTGGCATAGGCCCATGGGCTAAAGGTTTCCCAATCTTGCCCTGCTTGACCGATTGCGGACCAATATTGCGCCGGATTGTCAGAATGTGTTTGGGTCGCGCTGACCCAGTCATCTGAGACCAAAATCGGGGCGGCATTTGGGGTCATATCCCCGGCTTTCCATGTCTGGTCGAAAAACCATGCCAAGCCGATAATCAACAAAATCGCCATGATCAGGGACCGCCCCGGATGATAGCCATACCCGACCATGATCCGCAGGAAAAAGTCCCACAGGCCCGACGTCGCCCAGCGTAGGGACTGACCTTCTTCGGTTAACAACATGGCGCGATTTGATTGGCGTAAAATCTGTTCTTTGCGGATCAAAACCGCATTGACGTCATCCTGATGTCCCAATCCGCGCAATACATGCGCCAATTGTTCATAAGGTTGCGCCGTAAACGGCGTGTCCGCAGGGCGTCGTTCCAGCCATGCCAACCGTGCTGCAATGTCGGTATCTGCGTGGCGTGAAAAATCACCATAACGAAACCCATCCAGCCGGATCGGGTAATTGGCGCCGGGCCCGTTTGGTTCGTCCCGAAATCGTGCCACACTGGCCCCTGCAAGGTTCACGATCCCCTGTCCAATCTGATTTTCGGCCAAATACAAAATCCCGCCAATCCGCGCGCGTCCAACCGATAGGGCCATGTCACGACCGTGTTCCTCTGTCGCGCCAAACACGCCGCCCAGAATGTCGTCGTTTAGACTGATGGCGGTGTTGGACACAAACATGTCATGCCCCACAACCGCCGAGGCAAAGAAAATCGTGCCACGTGTGGTGAGCGTGGTAATGCCTTCGGAATAAACATAATTTCCAAGGAACAAAGACCCGTCAACATGCAGAGACGGGGCAAAAATGGCGTCTTGGCCTGTGCTTTGGATCGTGGCGTCGCAGATTTGCAAATCCCCGCTGATGCGCGCACCTGCCAGACTGATTTCACCTTCGCAATGGATGCCCCCGCGCAGATAAACCGATCCGCTAAACCGGGTGTTATCAGCCGACAAACCATGCAGCAGCGACCCGGAAATATGCAGCCCTCGCAGCGCTGCATTCACAAGGTTGACCGGTTCCGCCAGTACGCAATCGCGCAATGTGATGTCGCGCGCGCAGTCGCAGCCCTGCAGGTCCAGCCGTCCACTGATCCAAGCCCCCCGCAACCGCAACCCTTTGGAATGCAGGCCCGATGTGTCGTTCAGCAACACATATCGCACCAAATCCGCACGAATTTCTGTTTCAGGGCTGGCGTGATCCGGGCGATCCCCTGCACCTAGAACGATCCGCTCTGGGTTCTGGCATTCAGCTAAAAACCGTTCTTCGGTAGGGGTTTGTGGGGAATATGGAACTGTCATGCGGCAAAGCTGTCATGATAGGCCAAAGCTGGCAAGCGCGGATGTTAGATCAATGTGATCCCAGATCCATCTGTGATCCGGCCAATTATGACCGCGGGATACCCTGCTGCGATCAGGTTTTTTAGGGTTGTCTCTGCGGTTTCCTCGGGAATGGCGGCCAGCAATCCGCCCGCCGTTTGGGGATCAAACAGCAGGTCCGTCATCGCCCCATCAGGCAGCTCTGGTACCAGATGTTTGTTGTCGCGATACAGCGTCGAGCGAACCCCAGAATTGGTCAGCTCTAATGCGCCTTGCATCACGGGGACAGCGTCCATGTTGATCACCGCGCCGCAATTTGATGCGGTGCAGATATTGTCCAAATGACCGGCCAGGCCAAAACCTGTCACATCCGTCATGGCATTGGCATGGGCCAAAATTTGTGACGCTGTGGCCTGGGATTGGGTCATCACGTCATAACAAGCCGCGATATCAGCGCCTTTTGCCAACCCGGCCATTTCTGCGGCCAACAATGTGCCGGACCCGATGGGTTTGGTCAGGATCAAAACGTCCCGCACCCGTGCATTGGCCAATGTTATGAGGGGCTGTTCGCATAGGCCGGTGATGGAAAATCCGATGGTCATTTCGGCACCCATACTGGAATGACCCCCAATGATTTCCGCCCCGGCGGATTGGAAAACCTGACCAGATGTCGCCATGATTTCATCCATCATGCGGGCCTGAAGCGTCGCGGACATATGCGGTAGGATTATCTGCGCCAACGCCGCTTGGGGGGCGGCCCCCATCGCCCAGATATCCCCCAAGGCGTGATTGGCAGCTATTTGGGCCATCAGGACCGGGTCGTCGGTGATCGCGCGCAAATGATCGGTGGTGATCACCTGTTGCTGGCCGCCTATTCGCAACACAGCGCTGTCATCCCCGGCCCGATGGTCGATATCGTTTCGAAATCGCGGCAGGGTGTTCAGGGCGTGTGTCAATGCATCCCGGCCGACCTTGGCCCCGCACCCGCCACACAGGGGTTTGTCGATCGCGAGGTCCCTAACCCCATCAGTCACAGTGCGCGCAACAGCGGTGGGTTTTTGAAAAGGAAGTTGGCGAAATTGATCCATAAACTTTTGATCAATATGGTTTTTCCATTTCCACAACAGCCTGCCTTTGCGGGCGCGACCCAGCTTTTCTGCCATGGCGACTTTGCCCCCCAAGGACACAAGTTTGAGATAATCCTTTTGGGGTTTATAGGGAATTGGCGTGCCGCCAGATAAAACCGCGCGGAGGTTTTCAAACAAAATGGGCGCCTGACGCACGGCAAACACCCCGGCCTTGGGGCGCGGCGACATGGTCAAATGGGCGCAATCCCCAACAGCGAAAATGGCTGGGTCTGAGCTTTGCAATGTCGGCGACACGTTGACAAAGCCGTCCTGCAGGGCAAGCCCGGTTTTTTCGAGCCATTTATGGGGCATCGCCCCCGCCGCACCGGTGATAAAATCAGCGAACAGCGTTGTACCGTCGTCAAAGTGGATGTGTTGTGGGTCAATCGCTGAAATGGCAGAATTTGCGCGTGTTTTAACGCCAGCATTTTCTAAGGCGTCCAGCAGCATATGCCGTGTATCGGTTTGAAATTCTTTCAGAATTTCGCCCCGATCGATCAAATGAACGCGACCCTCTTTGTTGAGAACACGCAAAGCATGGGCCATCCCCATTGCCAGCTCTGCACCCGCAACCCCACCCCCAATGACAGCAACAGAAGCGTCCGTGACGTGTGCGCGATAGGCATCCCATTTTGCCGCAAATGGCCCCAAAGGCTTGGCGGGCACCGCAGCGTCGCTGAAACCCGGCAGCCGGGGCATGGCAGAGGTTATTCCAATGTCGATAGAGGCAATGTCATAGGCAATCGGTGGACGCCCCGCTACGTGGATCAGCCGCGCTTTGGTGTCGATATCATCAACGGCCCCGATGATGAGTCTGGCCCCGGAAAACCGCGCCAATTTGATCAGGTCAATGTCCAGCTGATCCCGTTCATAATGCCCCGCCACAAAGCCGGGTAACATGCCGGAATACGGCGCGGTTGGATCAGGGTTGATCACGGTGACACGTGTTCCCGGCAGCGGACGCATTCCCCATTTTCGCAGGATCAATGCATGTGTATGGCCGCCGCCAATCAACACAAGGTCACGGGTCAGGGGGATGCTGGATTTGTTCATACTGCCAGCCTAAGCGACATATGCAGCATTTGCCATGTGCGGGATGATCACGGTGTCGTGGTTGGACGATTGTGGCCGCAGATCAGTGATCATATCCCGTCATTTCCAAATATCCGACCCCAGTATGGGTGCCTGTAATCCGAACTGGCCCTTCCCAATAGGGGATGGATGTGGCCATCCATGCATCAGGGTTAACCGCACTAATCGTGGTGTCCACACCGTGATCCGGCACCAAAACCTGCCAAGTGACAGGAACGGTATGGCCGCTGACTTGGTGGGATTGCTGCGGGGTCACCTCAACGGCGCCATGTGGCAATGGCGTGGCGTTTCCATCCGCAGTGATCCACGTCCCAGACGTAAAGGGCGCACCGTCGGTTTGGCGCAATTGAAACGCCATCAATTTGGTTCCATCGTCAAATGACAACGAAAACCAATCCCATCCGGTTTGATCCTGCCCCAAAGGCTGTGATGACCATTCACGATCAAGCCAAGCCTGCCCAGTGACCGGAATGTCCTGATCCAACAGCGAAATCGCCCCGGACAATTCATAAAAGGGCTGCGAATAATAGTAACTCGCCTGACCTTCGGCGGATTTGACAGAATATCCGTCCTGACCCTGAAAAATCAGCGGGCCCGTGGCGGCTAGATCAACGTCATAGTGAAAATCGCGGCCGCCTGCGGTTAGGCTCAGTTGATCAAAACGGTCACCCTGCAACGCCCATTCATCGATCCAGGCCGCAAAGGGCGCAGCCGTCACACCCGCCTGTCCCACACCCCCACGTCCATATCGTTCAGCGACAAAATGTGCGTCGGGTGTCGTGACCGCAGCATGGCCCAGCCAAATCTGCGGATCGGACCATCCTTGTCGCGTTGTGGGTTCTAATGCGGATCTGAACAATGTCCATTGCAGACCATAATCGGTGCCATCCGGCCCGGTCATATTGGCAGTGACATACCACCATTCGATCCTATAATCCGGGTGGGGGCCATGATCGCGAGGGAATGAAAATTCCGGGTTTGGCTGTGGATTGGCAAAGCCATCAATATCAGTGCCCAACCCTGCGAAGCCTTGGGCCAAAGTGGCGCTGGGCCATAGCAGGAAAAACAGGACCTTAGCGTTCATTCGAAAACACCTTTAGCAAATCGCTGGGAGGGGTGCGCGCCAAACGGCGGGCGGGCCATAGCGCGGCCAAACCCGCAGCCACCAAGGAAAACAGCCCCAAACGCGCGTAATCCCATGGAAAGAAATATATTGGCAATTTCCACCCAAAGGCGGCCACATTCACGACGCTCAGCAATGCCCATGCCAGTGTTAACCCCAGCGGTAGCGCAAAGAGGGCGGTCATAACGGCCAATAACATCGCGCGGATCAGCTCTAGCCGTCCGAGCTGGCCGCGGGTTAGTCCCAGCGCCCAGACCGGTGCCAATTGGGGCAAACGCATCCCGGCCAAGGTCAGCAGGCTCATCAAAATGGCAAAGGCAGCCACAGCCAAGGTCAGCACGTTGAGCGCCCCGGTGACCGTAAATGTGCGTTCAAAAACCTTTAGGGAAAAATCCTTGATCCCGGCTTGATCGATCATGTTGGTGTCAGCCAGCCCCGCATCACGTAAGGTTTGCATCAGGTCCGGCACATTTTCCGGGGGCAACCGCAACCCAAGCCTTGTGACGCGCACATTCGGGTAATGCGCCTCAAAGAGCGGCTCTGCGATCACGGCTTGGCCGATTGGGTTGCCGTAATCGCCATAAATTCCAACAATCGGCAGAGACAGATCCGCACCCAGCGCAATGACATCCCCCAGTTTCAGTCCACCGCGACGCGACATTTGCTCATTTACAACAACACCTTGGCCTGAAAAGACCTGTTGCCAGGGATCGGCATTGGCCTGCAAAAACGTCCAATTCTGCGCATACGATTCATGCGCACGCGCGCCGTAAAGCTGGCTAGGCAATGCGGCGATATCGACCTCAGTGCGCAAGATCGGCAGGATTGCATCCACATGTGGCTCGACAATCGATAGCAACTGTTCGGCATGATCCGCATCATCCCCATAGACGTATAATTCTGACGTCAGCCTTTGATCCAGAAACCCAACAAATGTCAGCCGAAACGAAGACACCATCGTCGATACACCCACATTTGCCGCCATGGCCAATAACAACGCCATCAATGCAAGCGATAAACCGGGCAATTGTTGCCGACTATCGGCCCAGAACCATTGCGGAATCACGTTTTTGGACAGGCGCGCGCCCAGCGACAAGGCGCAGGATGAAACAATCGGCAACGCCAGCGCGGACCCCAGCAACAGTGCCCCCAGCATGGCAAATCCAGCGACCAAACCGATGCTGAGCTGGCTGAGGATCGCAGCGATGGCCAACAGGGATAACGCGGCAATGATTTGGAACGATCTGGCGCTGTTTTGGTGCATGCTCCAGGCGCGGGGCCGGGCTGAGGCCAGCAATGGCATTTGGGCGATTTGCCATAATGCCTTGGCCGAAGCCAGCCCGGCACCCCCCAAGGCGATCCCCATCCCTGACAGCCACCAACTGGGACGCAGGGCCAATGTGCCTGACACCGTCGCCCCATATAGGCCCTGCAATGTGGCTGCCACATCCGGCAACAATGCCGCGGCGATCGCGTATCCCAACGCCACCCCAAACACCCCGCCGATCAGCGCAAAACATGTGATTTCAAACATCAACAGCCCGATGAGCCTGCGCAGCGGAATGCCAAGCGCGCGCAACGTTCGGATCAAGCTGCGCCGTTGTTCAAAGGCCAACCCGATCGCGCCATGAACGATGAAAATACCTACCGCAAATGCCAGCAGCCCAAAGGCCGTCAGGTTCAGATGAAACGATTCCGTCAGCCGCGCGATATCGGACCCAGTCTGGACCTCTTGTATAGAAAGATCTGGGGCGATGGTCTGTAAATCCGGCTGCTTCATTGGCTGATCTGGATGCAGCAAAAGGCGGCTAACTGCGTTCGGTTGGCTTAGCAGAATTTGGGCGGTGCCAATATCGGTGATCACCGTTCCGGGGGCGATGTTTTCATCTATGATCGTGTGAAATTGCGGCAGATCGATTTGTTCCAGCGCCGCCATGGTGCCAAACAAAATCCCCTGTCCTGTGATAAATCCCTGCAAATCCGGGCCTTGGTCCATATTAACAGGGCCCAGACCGCCGGGCGACGTCACCGGGTCCAGCCCCACCAATCGCACATTATTGAGCCGACCATCCAATACCGGGCTGACCAGCCACCCTGATCGACGCAGCGCGATGTAATCTGACTGGCGGATCACATCACCATCGTGCGGCAATATCTGTCTAAACTCAGCTTCTCCCAATGTGGCTGCGGCGGAATCATAGCTGGATCTGGCTTCGGAATTGACGGCCTGCACACCCGACCACAAAGCCGTGGCCAATGTTAATCCGGCAAGAAGTGTGAACAATTGCAATCGGTTACGTCGCCAATGGGACATCAGCGCAAGCAATCCATAACGTGTCATGCGATTTGACCCCGTCGCAGATGCAGGCGACGTTCCATTTGCGCAGCGACCCGTTCGGAATGGGTGACCATCAACAGGGACGCGCCGCTTTCTTTCAGAAGTTCAAGCATCAATCCCAACACATCATCCGCAGTGGTTTCATCCAGATTGCCGGTTGGTTCATCGGCCAGAATAAGGCCCGGCTTGGCCGCCAAAGTACGGGCAATGGCAACACGTTGCTGTTGGCCGCCGGACAATTGTTCAGGGTATTTATCCATCTGTTCCTGCAGACCCATTTTTGCTGACAAAGCCGCCACAAATTGCGGATCATAGCGATTGGCAAGACGCGCCTGAAACGCAATATTGGCAGATACGGTTAGAGACGGGATTAGGTTAAACTGTTGAAATATAACGCCAACATGCATGCGCCGCATTTCAGACCGTTCAGCGTCACTCATCTGGGTCAACTCTTGGCCTTTTAGGGTGATCGACCCCTGATCAGGTTGATCTAACCCACCCACCAAATGCAAAAGCGTGCTTTTCCCGCTGCCAGATTCACCGGTCAATGCCAGCGTTTCACCAGCGGTCATTTGCAGGGAAATCCCATCCAGAACTTTGATGGGACCTGTGGGGCCGTCAAACGATTTAAAAAGATCACGCACAACCAAAAGCATATGTTCACCCAAAGCGCCGCCGTTTTGGCGGGCTCATTCCTTGTCTTGATGTTCCATTTCGGTTTCAACAACAGCGGATTTTTGTGCACTGCGTTCTGGCCGTCGCACCATCATAAATGGCCCATACCAGCCTCTGATCCGGCGAAAATGCCATCGCCCTTCGATCCGACTTAGGGCACGGTTGACCATCCCATCATAAAACGGTGAATCATCTTCATCAAAGTCGGTATATGTCTTTAGAAAACTGACCTCTAACCCATCGCGGCTGCCGGAAATGGCAGACAAAAGATCCCCGTTAATGTCGGATCGAAACGTGTTGGGTTCCATGATTTCGCCCGTAACCAAACCAGCCGTTTCCTGCAATACGGCCTCAAATACAACGCGCGGGGCGGCGGCATTTGTGTAGCCGAAATAGCCGGACCAACGCCCTGTTAGGCTGGTGTATTGGCGATCCACGGGGTCAGCCTCGTCTTAGGGTGTCGCCAAATTCAATTTTTGGACTGAGCTCAATCAAGACCGGTTCGTCGCTTGCATTGTCTTCTTGGCGGGCGGCAATGATTTCGGCGGCTTTTTGGCCAATTTCGCGTCGACAGGCATCCATTGTTGCCAATTTGCGCGGCAGCCCTTGCAGCAATTCGACACCGTTAAACCCAGCAAGCCCGATTTGCCCCGGAATATCGATGCCTTTTTCCAGCAGATACAGCAGGCCGCCAGCGCCGATCATGTCATTGGAAAAATACAGAAAATCGATATCTGGCGTGCGGTTAAGCATGGCTTCGGTCATCTCGCGCCCTTTGGCCAATGCCGACCCGCCGGAATAAAATTCTTGATCCGCGATTTCGACGCCCTCTTTGCCCAGCGTGCGGGTGAAACCTTCGAACCGTTTGCGGGCCCGGTGATCAAGCGGCATTTTGGTTCCCAAAAACCCGATCCGCCGAAACCCTGCTGCCAGGATCTCTTCGGCCATTTTGCGGCCCGCGCGTCGGTGAGAAATCCCAACACATGTGTCGATCGGATCACCATCGACATCCATGATTTCAACCACAGGAATGCCCGCCTGTGACAGCATCGCACGTGATGCATCCGAATGTTCAAGCCCCGCAATGATCACCCCGGATGGACGCCATGACAGCATTTCAAACAGGACTTTCTCTTCTTTTTCGGGGCTATAATCGGTCACCCCGACAACGGGCTGCAATTCGGTGTCATCCAACGTTTCGGAAATCCCAGCCAGTACTTCGGGGAAAACCATATTGCCCAATGAGGGGATGATCACCGCCACCAGATTGACCCGCTGCGACGCCAATGCGCCCGCGATTTTGTTGGGCACATATCCAAGCGTTTTTGCAGCGGTTTGGACCCGTTTGCGGGTGGCTTCGCTTACGTCGCCTTTGTTGCGCAACACGCGGCTGACCGTCATTTCACTAACGCCAGAGGCTTCGGATACATCACGCAATGTCAGCGGCCGTTTCGGTGGTTTTGTCACGATAGAAGCATCCTGATTTGGTCCTTTGTAAAAATGTTACCTCTATCAGTGACCCGTGTCCAAGCTGAATGCTACCATGTGCCGCTCTGGGGGCTTAATTTGACGTAGAAAGACGTGGTCTTGGTGGGTTTCACGACAGGCACACGCCTTTTGCGGGATTTGCATCGGATCAGTGCTGCGCTAGTATTGTCCATCGCGCCTTAACTCGACCTTAAATCAAAGCGAGCGATGTGTTCCCTGAAAATAACCATGACATGAAAGACTTAGCGCGACATGTGTCCCAGAAACTGGGCGATGTTCTGGACCTGCCCAGCCTCAACGCGATCCCCGTTGGCGCCTTTAAAACAGTGGTGGCGGACGCAACGATGCCATTCCAGATCAAAGGCAAACACGCAAAAGACGACGTTGTGCTGCTTGTGTCAAATTCGGACTTTGATGGGGTGGTTGAGGATGACATCGCCATGGCCCAATCGGTGCGCGACATTGTGGACGGGGAAATTGGCGCGCAAATCGTTCGCCCCAAACTGAGCGGTAAATGGGGAACGCAATCATATGCCGTATTTGAGCGGCATCATGCATTTTCACAAAATAGGGTGCTGGCGACGTTTCAAAAGGTGATGATCGCCCGGGTGACGCGCGATTGGTGTGCTCAGCTCGCCCTGCAAACCAAACAGCACTGGGCTGACGATGACGCCTATGATCGTAGGTTTCGGGCCCCATTACGCCATTTGGTACAAGATCACGATTGCCCCAGCGCCCTCAGGCGTTTTGCCGAAAACCGTCTTGAAAATACGCGCACGGATCAATGGACCTGCATAGAGCATGGCGATTTATGGCTCGGAAATGTTTTGCTCACTCGGAAATTTCCTAACCCATTTGCGTCCTTTGATTTCGACATCAGAGTGATCGACTGGCGCGGCGCCAATGTGCAGGGTTACCCCGGCGCGGATATCGTCCGGTTTGTCAGGTCTCTTTGTGGGCGACCGGGGCGGCTTAGGTCCAAATGGGCGGGGCAAATATTGGGTCAATATCGCGCGGCCTTGAATATGACACCGGCCGACATGGCGGAAAATGTTGCGCTCAGCCTTGGGGTACTTGGCCAGGACTTGGGTTGTTTCCCGCGTGATCGATATTGTGACATGCGCCGAGATACGACAGGTTTTCTAACAGCACAGGGCATGTTGGGGGACATCTGACGAAATTTCGAAACATCGAATATGAACGCAATTGGTCTGTGCGGCCGACCGTTTCGCAGCAAAATGGTTTTGCCCCCGTAAATTCAGCCCTTTGCAATAGCGGCACGATCCCACATAAATCAAACCGATGGCCCCGTGGCTCAACTGGATAGAGCAGCCCCCTCCTAAGGGGCAGGTTGCAGGTTCGAATCCTGCCGGGGTCGCCAAAACTGCTCGAAATATATAGCTGATTGAGTTTCGTGCGCGTTCCACAGGATTGCGACGGCGTTGGGGCTGGACATGTGTTTGCGGGTTCCCGCAGAATTCTTGCGCGCTTGGCAGTTCTCAAACGACCCGAGCTTCTTTAGCCATGATTCCATGCCCCTTTGGGGTGTCGACCAGAAATGAGGGTGATGACGATCCAATCATCCAAAGGCGACACCGTGTTGGCCAGCTTCTTTGTCAGTTGGTGGTTTCTGGGCAGGCTGGCCCCGTAATGGAAAAGAAGCTAATTTGATACACAAGGTAGAATATGTTCAATTGAAAGCGCCCGAGGAGGGAGTTTCTGCTTTGATGCCAAATGCTGGGGAGGCTTTAGAATGCTACCTGTCGATTGCCCAGGCGATTGCGGGGCAGACAGATTATAAGCTGGTCTTAGAAAACTTTGCCAACGGGTTGCGGGCGTTGATTGCGCATGATCACCTCGACATTGTGCTGTTGCATCCGTCGGGAACGCAAATGTGCTATGAGGCGCGCATGCACACGGCGTGGGGTGATGCGCAGAACCCGGCAAAGCCAACAGCAGAAAGCCCGATCCGTGATGTGCTGCGCGGGGACAAACCCTATATTCTGACCAATGATGCATGGACTGATCCGCTGTTTCATTTTGAGGGATCAGACAGCAAACCCTTGTTTGATGCCAATTTGCACAGCCGCATCATTGTCCCGTTGCGGGTCCAAGGAAAGCTGATTGGTTCGCTTGCCATTTCAAGCCATCAAGCCGATTTTTATAACGAAGAATTGGTTGTGCTGGCACAGGGCGCTGCGGATCTGGTTTCGGCGTTTCTGTTTGCGCTTGAACGGGGCAAAGAGGCAAAAGAAGCCGCCGTTTCTGAGCTGGAGGCAACCGCGCGTGAGCAGGCGTTGCGTTTGGGCGCGTTGCGATTGACCGAAGGTATGGAGCAGGAGCGACAGCGGCTTGGGATGGATCTGCATGATCAGACGCTGGCGGACCTAACGCGCATGCGCCGGCGCATGTCGCGGATCGTTGGCGGGTCTGCGGCGGCCCAAAAAGAAATCGACGCCTTGCAGGATGAACTGGACCATTGTCTGGACGAAGTGCGCGGCATTGTCGAAAATATGAAACCCGGTGTGTTGCAGCTTTTTGGGTATTCAGAAGCCATCGAAGCGCATATGCAGCGCTGCCAGAAACATATGCGTCGAGACATAGCGATGCAGGTCCAAGACCAGTCAGATGGCCAGATGGATACGCTGCAGGACACCGTGCGCACCGCCATGTTTCGGATCGTACAAGAGGCCGTAAACAATGCGCTAAAACACGCAGATTGTGATTCTGTTGATGTGAGGATCGTTCAGATTGGCCATGATATGGTGGTCACAATCGACGATAGCGGCACCGGTATTTCAGAGGCAGACCTGCAATCAAATCGTGGGATTAGCAATATCAAAACACGGGCTGATCTGATCTCTGCCAAGGTGCGCTTTGAGCGGCTGATTGATCCCAAAGGCACCCGTGTCGAAATTACATTGCCTTTGTCTGTTGATGACAGTGACGTTGGGGTTCAGGCTCTATGATTAAGAACCTCAAATTGCAGGATAACCGATGCGCCTTTTGATTGCCGAAGATGACAAATTGCACAGGGCATTTTTAGAAAAAGTGGCGCGAAATACATTGTCTGACATGGACGTGTTGACCATGGCCGAAGACGGCGCAGAGGCGCTAAAAGAGTTTGATGCAGGTGAGTATGATTCAGTTGTGCTGGACCTTCAGATGCCGCGTGTCACCGGTGTCGAAGTGGCCAAGAGTATCTGGGCCAAAAAGCCGAGTACCAAGGTTCTGTTTTGGTCCAATTACACCGAAGAAGCGTATATTCGTGGGATCACCAAAATCGTGCCAAGTGCGGCCGTTTATGGCTATATCCTGAAATCCGCACCCGCAGAGCAATTGCAGCTGGCCTTGCAGGGGGTTTTTGTTGCCGAGCAATGCGTGATTGACCGAGAAGTGCGCGGGGTTCAGCAGCGGGCAGGCGACCGGCTTTTGGGGTTGAGCGAGCTTGAATACGAAGCGCTGGTGGATCTTTGTCTGGGCCTGACAGACAAAGCGATGGCGGCCCGTCGAAATGTGTCTTTGCGCGGGGCCCAGAGCCGGTTGCAGCACCTTTATCAAAAGCTGGGATTGGACAAGAGCGACATCCCGATCGGGGATTGGGGCCCGACCTATAATTCCCGTACGCGTGCGATCTCACTTGCGTTGACCCAAGGAATCTTAAACGCAGATGCCTTGCGAAAAGAAGAAGAGATTTTGCGCGTCTGGATGGAACGCCATCACGATTAGCTGCTAAATTTCAGCATCTTGCGGGAATCCGCAAGTCTGTTGTGTGTCTCCGCGCATTTCTTGCGTGTGCCAGCGCATACCCCCTAACGGCAAAGATTTATCTTCACTCCTACACGACCGAGGCAGCCTCCGATTGCGGGGCAATTAACCCATAGGAGGATGTCGATGCCATTTGTGAATATTCGCATCGTGAAGCAAGTGATTGAACATGATCCAGAAGGGATCAAAGCCAAGGTGCAGGCGTCGGTGACAGACACAATTTCTGAGGCGGCGGGCATTCCAAAGGAGAATGTCTGGGTCACCTTTGAGGAAGTTGATGAAACGGATTGGTTTTCCGGTGGGCAGCGCGTCAAGGAATTGAGGGCTGACTCGTGAATATCGAAATCCGTACCGAAGGGATGCACAACATCGTTGATGCAAATGCAATCCTAGAGAAAGTCGCCGAAGGTTTCCTGTTTCTCGAAGGACCCATTTGGCATCCGGTTGAAAAGCATCTGACGTTTTCGGACATTCCCGGCAATGAAATGTTTCGTTTGGATGCAAAGGGGAATGTGACCTCTTTTCGCAAGCCAAGTCAGATGGGCAACGGCAATACCTACGACGCACAGGGGCGCATGCTGACATGTCAGCACGCCACCAGTTCGGTCACGCGCACCGAAGCAGATGGGGCCATGACCACGCTGGCGACCCATTTTGAGGGCAAGGAATTAAACAGTCCAAACGATATTGTGGTGCGCAAGGATGGGCTGATCTATTTCACCGATCCCACCTATGGGCGATTGGATTATTTCGGCGTCGAGCGCGACCTGGAAATGGGTGCGCAGGGGGTCTATTGTGTGACGCCTGATGGCCGCACAATCACACAATTGGCGAATGATTTTGCGCAGCCAAATGGTCTGTGTTTTTCGTTGGATCATAAAACACTGTATGTGAACGACACCGATCATAAACATATTCGGAAATTTGATATCGCCGCGGATGGATCTGCCACAGGCGGAGATGTCTGGGTGGATGTCACAATCGGCGAAGGCGAAGGTCACCCGGATGGGATGAAGATCGACAGCAAGGGAAATGTCTATTGCACCGGGCCGGGGGGGATCCATGTGATTTCACCGGATGCGGAAACGCTAGGGGTTATCCGCACAGCAGAATTCACAGCAAATTTCGCATGGGGCGGGGATGACCTGACGGATCTCTATGTCACGTCTTCAACATCGCTCTATCGGATAAAAGTCAAAACGCCGGGTTTGCCGTTGTTTTGAACCGTTTCGGACCAGAGTAGCGTCTGTGTCTCGTTTGGCAATTTGGTCATGTCCATAGCGATAGCTAAGTTGGCCAACTGCCCGGCGACCAGCAACAGATGCAGAGCGATGCCTTCCTCCAATACGGGTACACTCTGACGTCTGTTGCTGGGGAATCCTAAACGAAATGTGAACGAAACAAGTGATGCCACAGCGTGTCACGGGCGCGCGTGTCGCGCTGAGCGCTAAGTAATACAACACATACAAGGAGACACGCCTATGGCACATGTCATGCCGGACCTGTTCAAAATCGATGTCAAAGGTCATGCCCTAACCCATGCGCGCACCGAAATGGTGGCGCGGGGCAAGGTGGTCACAACCGACGAACCTGCTGAACGCGGCGGCACGGATTTGTTTGCAACGCCGTTGGAAACCATGCTGTCTTCGTTTCTGGGCTGCACAAACGTGATCGCGAACTATGTCGCAGGTCTGCTAAAGATCGACTTGCGCGGGATGGAGTTCGAAATCTGCGGGCATTTCGACACGCGCGGGGTGTTTGGGAAAGCGGATATTGAGACCCCTTTTCCGGTGATTGAGTTGAAAGTGATCCTGGATACCGATGCGAGCGACGAAAAAATCGCCCAATTGCAACAGATCACAGGAGAGAAATGCCCTGTGTCGGTTCTATTGCGTCGTGCCGGGTGTGACATTCAGGAAAGCTGGGTCAGAAAGTGAGACCTCAAGGCATGTGTGAATTTCGGTCACAAATCAGTAAAAGACGTTTGAGAGATGCGGTATTATGTACATCAAAATACCGCAATTCAAGGGTTATGGATGGATTGAAAGCACAGATGACACGATGCAACACCCGCGTATTAGGGGCCTCGACCGCGTCTTTGGTAAGGCCGTTCTTTGAGCTTGCCAATTTGCATGCGGCGATGCTCGTCAACGGTGCGGGTATCCGCAAATTCTGGGCGTGATCCCCCGTACCCCTCAGCTTAACATCAAGTTAATCAATCTACAGAAGACAAAAACAGGTGGTGTTCGACATGGAGGAGCGTGTCGAAAACAACTCTCTAAATCCACCAGAGCACCTGTGTTCTGTCTTCAAAAAATAGACTAAGATAGGGAGAAGAACCGAAATGAAACTCATTAAAACGCTATGTGCAAGTGCTCTGGTTGCGGCGGCAACGCTGTCAGCGACAGCGCCTTCTTGGGCACAGGACGTCAACCTCACTTATCACGCATTTACGGGTGAAGGTCCGTCAAACTTAGCTGTGCGCTGGTGGATGGACGAAGTCGAGGAGCGGACCGAGGGTCGGGTGAACTTTACCCGGATTTTTGGTGGCGCATTGGGCAAGTTGTCCGCCCAGCCTGAAAATATCAGAGTTGGCGCGTTTGATCTTGGTGAATTCTCGCCGGTTTATAATCCGGGTCTCTTTCCCTTGGCGAATGTGACGTCACTGCCCTTCATGAGCGATGATCCATTGGCGCATGCGATGGCTGGGCATGAACTCTTTATGTCCCCCGCCGTCGAAGCTGAATTTACTGCGATGAACCAAAAGTACCTGTTCCCGGGTCTTTGGACATCTATTCAGATGCTTTCGCATGAGCCGATCCGCACGATCGAAGATCTTGAGAATGCCAAAATCCGCGCACATGGTGGGGCCGCTGAAATCCTGAAGGAACTGGATATCACGGTTTATGGTATTCCATGGGGTGAATTGCCGGCCGCCGCTGAACGTCGTGTTGTGACCGCTGCAATCATCGGGTCGCCCGCTGACGCCTATGCCTTTGGTTTTGGTGAGATTTTCAGCTATTGGGACGATGAAACATGGTTCTACTTTCCAATGCCTGTGACCATCAACCTTGATACTTGGAACTCAATTCCGCCGGAATTGCAGGCCGTTATCGAAGAGCTGAACACTGAAATGGTTGTGCAGGCCCGTGAACTTCTGGAAGTTGCTGAGATTGAGTCACACGCCCGTCTGAGCGAACAAACAGAAGTTGTGAAACTGGACGAAGCCGAAAGAGCGAGAATGCTGGATGTGCGCAACGCCGCATGGCAGAGCTGGGTTGACGCCCGCGAAGCTGAAGGGCTTCCTGGTCAGGCGGTTCTCGATGACTTCTTGCAGCGTCTGGCGCAGCACGAAGGCTAAGCTAACGAAAAGAGTGTTGGACAGATTGTCTGGCTAAATTGCGCCGCCTCATGGCCCCAACAGGTTCGGGGCGGCGCATTACGTTCATAACACTGTGAAACGTTCTGACGGCTTCAAACGGTGTACAGATCGTCATGTGTTACATCCGTTTGAATAATCACCACCTGAGAGAGGGATGCCACAATGGCAAGTTTGATCCACAGTGCGTATTGGCTGCAAAGAAAACTAGAAGAAATCGCCTGTTACGTTTCTGCTTTGGCCGTTGCATCAATGATGATGATCACCGTGGTCGAGGTCATGGCCAGAGCGCTGTTCTCAAAGAGCCTGCCCGGCGCTTATGAATATGTCAGCCTGTTGTTTGTTTACCTGATCTATTTGGGGTTGGGGTTTTCGCAGCGTCGTGACGCTCACATTACGGTTGGGCTGGTTTACGATCACATTCCCCGCCCTGCGCGAAAAACGGTTCAGGCGATTTACCTGTTGGTGGCATGCGTGTTCTTTGCGGCCCTGTCGTGGACCAGCGCTGTATCTGCGTGGACCAATTATTCCATGGGTGACACGATTTTGGGCATTGTTGAGGTCAAAACCTGGTGGGCGCGCGCCGGCATTCCGATTGGGCTGGCCCTCTTTTCACTACGGTTCCTGATCCAGCTGAGCCACGTGATCACCAAAGATGTGCTGCTTGAAGAAGCTGCGAAACATGAATTCGCAACTCAAGAACCAGATGAAGATGAGAAAAAACTATGATTGATGCTTTTCAATTGCCGCTCGTGATCGGGATGGTCGCATTTTTGATGGTCATGCGTGTGCCCGTTGGAATCTCTCTGTTGATGTCAGGTGCCTTGGGTTTTGCGTTGATCCGCGGAACATCGATCACATTGGATGCCATCGGTGGCCGTCTGTTTGATATCGGATCCGGATATGCCCTGAGCGCGGTGCCGTTGTTTCTGCTGATGGGGCATGTAGCGGCCAAGGCAGGTATCACACAGGATATCTACCGCGCCACACGTGCTTGGCTGGGCCACCTCAAAGGCAGCGTGGTGATTGCGACAACAGTGGCCGCCGTCGCCTTTGCGGCCTGTTCAGGGTCAACGACATCCTCAACGGCGGTCTTTGGCCGTGTTGCGATCCCCGAAATGCTAAAGCTAAAGGTCAACCGCAAACTGGCGGCAGGCTGTGTTGCGACGGTTGGCACCCTGGCGGGTATGATCCCGCCCAGCATCAATCTGATCGTTTATGGCATTATCGCACGGGAATCCGTTCCGAAATTGTTGATTGCTGGGGTCATTCCCGGATTGCTGACGGCATTTGCCTATCTGGTCATGATCCACATTCGCGTGAGCCGGAACCCGGAAATGGCGCCGGCCCTGCCAAAGGCCCCACTGGAAGAACGGATTGGGTCCCTCAAAGGGGTCTGGAGCTTCTTAAGCCTTGGCGGAATTGTCATTGGCGGGATCTATGCCGGGATCATCACCCCAACAGAGGCGGGCGCAATTGGGGCCATCGGCTCTTTCTTGATCGCGGGCATTCGCAAACGGTTGTCTTTCCCAGTCCTGCGAGAGGTGTTTCTAGACACCGCCCAGACAACATCGGTGATCTTTATCATCCTTGTCGGCGCGCTGATCTTTTCCTCTTATCTCGCTGTTAGCGGCGCATCCGGCGCGGTGTCCGAGTATATCGTCGGTTTGGATATGTCGATGATGGGGATCGTCTGTATCTATGTGCTGTTGCTGCTGGTTCTGGGATGCATGGTTGACCCTGTGTCGGTGATGTTCCTGACCGTGCCAATTTTTGTGCCGCCGCTAATTGAACTGGGGGCGCACCCGATTTGGCTGGCAATTGTTGTCGTCAAAACGCTTGAGATCGGGTTGATCACTCCTCCTGTTGGGCTGAACGCCTTTGTTCTGAAAAGCGTGGTGCCGTCGTTCTCTTTGAAAGAGATATTTGGTGGGATCTGGTGGTTCCTGCAGGTAGAGGTCATTACCTTGATCATGATCCTGTTCATACCGGCGATCGCGACGTTCCTACCTGAAATGGCATATGCAAACTAAGCGTTGTTCATAAACTCGGCTTTCGCTGGAAATGTCGGTCTTTGATTTACGCAGGTAACGCAAGGGCCGACATTTTCAGCAAGAAACGGGTTTCTTTTTGGGTGGAAATCTTCATTGATCCCGACACGTCTTGGATCGGATGGAGTGTTGGTGATGGCTGATCTTTTTACGCAACCCGAGGATGGTTTGCGCAACCTGCTGCCTGTCGATGGGGTCGTTGAATATCATGGCCCGATATTAGGCCCGGCAGAGGCGGATCACTATTTAGATCACCTTTTGCGGGACATTGACTGGCGCCATGATGAGGCGGTTATTTTTGGGAAACGGATCACAACCAAACGTCAGGTGGCGTGGTATGCAGACGACGCGTTTTCCTACACCTATTCGCAGACTACAAAAACAGCTCTGGCTTGGTCGCCGCTCTTGTTGGATCTGAAAAGCATTGTTGAAACAGCGTGCCGTGAGACGTTCAATTCGTGTTTGCTAAACCTCTATCGTGACGGCAGCGAAGGCATGGCGTGGCACAGCGATGCGGAAAAAGATCTGGTGAAACATGGAACCATCGGATCAATGAGCTTTGGCGCGGAACGCAAATTTGCCCTTAAGCACAAACAAACCAAAGTGACCGTTTCGCAGATGCTGGAACATGGCAGTCTGCTAACGATGAAAGGGACCACGCAATCACATTGGCTGCATAGTGTTCCAAAAACGAAAAAGGTACTGTCGCCGAGGGTGAACCTGACCTTTCGAAAAATCCGCATCACAGAGTGACGCAGATTGTCATAGTGTTTCGATATCAATAACTTATGCAGCTTGGCCCGCTTGGCGCCAATTGGGGAACGGGTCTGGGTAATCCGGCAAATCATCTGGACCTGTTGTAACCTGTTCCGGCACCAGACACGCGTCCAAACGCGCCTGAATCGATGGCCAATCGATGCCTGCACCGATGAACACCAACTCTTGGCGGCGATCACCCCATGGGTCCTGCCAATGGGTTTGTATATAGGTTTTGGCGCTGTCGTGATCCGGCCAGCGTTCCTTTGGAACCGATGCCCACCACGTGCCAAGCGGCTTTACGCTGGACAGCGATCCTGCCAGCGAAAATTCGGCAACCCAGCCCGGACGCGTTGCGATCCAAAAATGCCCCTTGGCGCGAATAACTCCTGATAAATCCCCATTCAGAACATCCATGATCTTTTCCGGGATAAACGGTCGGCGCGCCCGATAAACATATGACGCGACACCGTATTCTTCGGTTTCGGGCACATGATCAGCAAACCCATACAGCTCTTTGGCCCACATCGGGTGTTCATGGGCCTTTTCCAAGTCAAACAGCCCCGTATTCAGAATTTTCGCTGCTGGCACATCGGATTGGTCCGTTTCAATAATCTGCGCATCCGCATTGAGACTGCGAATGATTTTGCGTGCAGCATCCACCCGTTGCGCCCCTGCATCGGTGATTTTGTTCAGAATGACGACATCGGCGAATTCGATCTGATCGGTCAATAAATGCACCAAGTTGCGTTCATCATCTTGGCCCATGGTTTCACCGCGATCCTTCAGGAAATCATGACTGGTGAAATCCGCAAGCAGGTTCACCGCATCGACAACAGTGACCATCGTATCAAGCCGTGCCACATCGGATAGGCTGTCACCAAATTCGTCGCGGAAATCGAACGTGGCGGCCACAGGTAGGGGTTCGGAAATTCCTGTTGATTCGATCAACAGGTAATCAAACCGCCCCTCAGCTGCCAATCGGCGGACTTCGTCCAACAGATCACCGCGCAATGTGCAGCAGATACAGCCGTTTGACATTTCCACCAATGTTTCATGTGTCTGACTTAACTCGGTGTCAGCGCGCACCAAATCGGCATCGATGTTCACTTCGGACATGTCGTTGACGATGACAGCGACACGGCGTCCTTCGCGGTTGTTCAGGACACGATTAAGGAGCGTGGTTTTCCCGGCCCCTAGGAATCCAGACAGGACGGTAACGGGTAGACGGATGTCAGTCATCGGGCCACCTGCAGAGATTTTTGGACGATGAAATTCATATTTTGCCTCCGGGTTTGAGTGATACCAATCACGCAACTAGTATAGTTACATATAATTCGCAACTTTAATTGTTACGATACGCCATCGTGAAACAATGGCGATTTATCATTCGCTTAGGGTGTGCGGGGCGCGGTTTTGGATTTCAATCTCTGTTGGATGAACAGGTTTTTTGTACTTGAGTAAAAAAGTCAGGTTGACATGTCTTACTAAATTACTCAGTTATAGCGCATCTCTAGCCACCCCATCTGATTGGGCCAGCCCGGATATCGATAGATGAAAGGATTTCTTGGATGTGTGCCCAGATGGATCAATGGAACGACGCCGAAACTGCGCATTGTAAACGCAGATCTGACCAGGCTGAGATCGCCGAGATTTGGTTTCAATCCGGATGTCCAGAAGGCTTTAGCCTGGAATGGGCAATGGACCGCGCGCCCCTGAATGCCCCCGCCTACATGGAGGAAAACTGATGTCATTTCATTCGGCAAAACAAATGCTGCAACCCGCCCCCACATCGTTGCCCACATATGCCGCTGAGGACCTGACCAAAGGCGCAGGCTTAGCGCAGATCGTATTAGGCAGTCAGACCTACACCTTGCGTATCACACGTGCTGGCAAGCTGATCCTGACCAAATGAAACAGGATCGCGAACAACGTGGTGGCGCCCCCGTTGGGCTGATTTCGGACCTTAGCGGCGTCGAGGCGGCGTCGGTTTTGTACCTACGGTTATGGAATGATGGCCCGCAAAGCCAAGCGAATGTCTGGCACGATTTTGCCAGCTGCCTTGGTCGGGAAAAAGGCCGCAAAGCACTGAAATCTTTCGAAGATTTGTGCGGTCTCTTTGCGTTGCATGGGCGCAGACCGTTGATGCGGCATTCGGTGCATTGCAAATGCCTGGGTGCGGACGAAGCCTGTTTTGGCAATTTCATCTGCACCGCCGCATTGGGGGATCGTGATGATGCCATGCTGATCGCCACCCTGATGGTGCGGCCTGATTTTGCCCCTTTGATGACATCGCTCGCTGCTGATTTTGGCCTAGCGCTGAAACGGATGAATTTATGCACCCCAAAACAGATGGTGGATGACACGCCACCCTATCAATCCCAACCCACAACACTTCACTAACAGGACCCTCATGAAACACGTTTTCTTTTCCACGACAGCCCTCGCGCTGGCTGTGGCGTCGCCCGTTTTTGCCGTCGAAAAATCCGAAGTTTTGACCACATATGCCGATATCGCCGTCGCAAAATACCAAGACAGCCTGACCACAGCCCAAACTTTGCAGAATGCGGTGAACGCTTTGGTTGCGGATCCTTCTGCTGAGGCGTTGCAAACCGCAAAGGATGCTTGGCTGGCTGCACGTGTGCCCTATCAGCAGACCGAAGTTTATCGTTTTGGCAATCCGATCGTGGATGATTGGGAAGGCAAAGTGAACGCTTGGCCGCTGGATGAGGGACTAATCGACTATGTTGACGCCTCTTATGGTGGGCCAACCGATGACAATGAATTTGCCGCGTTGAACGTCATTGCCAATCCATCGTTTACATTGTCCGGCGCCCACATAGATGCGTCGAAAATCACGCCAACCCTGCTAGAGGACACATTGCAAGAGGCCGATGGCGTCGAAGCGAATGTGGCAACCGGATATCACGCCATCGAGTTTCTGCTATGGGGGCAGGATCTGAATGGACGGATTACGCATCCGGCGAAAACTGCACGAATGGCAATTGTGATCGGCGCGGCGAATATCTGATCGCGGCCACACAATTGCTGGTGTCTGATCTGGAATGGATGACCGCGCAATGGGCCACGGATGGCGCTGCGCGCGCAGAATTGACCGCTGACACAGAGGCAGGCCTGGCGGCGATCCTAACCGGGATGGGATCGCTGTCTTATGGTGAGGTCGCAGGCGAACGGATGCGTCTGGGCGTGATGTTGAATGACCCAGAAGAAGAACATTCCTGTTTCGCAGACAACACCCATAACGATCACTATTATGATGGTTTGGGCGTCCAAAGCGCCTATCTGGGTGAATATATCCGCGTCGACGGATCGCTTGTTTCCGGGGCGTCATTGTCTAATCTGGTGGCCGAAACGGACGCTGATTTGGATGCAGAAATGCAAAACAAACTGAGCAGCACCATGATGTCCCTAGGCCGGATCAAAACCACCGCCGAAGCTGGGTTTGCCTATGATCAGATGCTGGAACGCGGCAACGAAGCGGGTGAAATGCTGATTATGGGCGGGGTCAATGGCTTTATTGATCAGACCCGTTCGATTGAACGTGTGGTCAGTGTTTTGAACCTAGATCAAATCGCGATCGAAGGCTCTGACAGCTTGGATGATCCCGACGCTGTGTTCCAATAAACACGCAGGTTTTGCCGTTCAAGTGAACCTTCATCATCAGAATGTTGGCGTTGAATGGCAAAACCGATTTCAGGACAGGCAAGCCAATACAGCGTCCAACAATCAATCAGAGCAGTAAATCTAAAGTCCCCATGCATCTGCCGAAACCCGTTTCAGCAGCAACACAGGAAAACCAACACGAACATCAAACGGCGTTCTAACGTTCGTGGGTCGATTTACCCCACATGCCGTTGAGGTTCATGTTGACCAAAATTGGTGAAAAAATGCCCCGTCTCAATCTTCGCATCTGGTCGAAACCGAGCTCGGTTTTGTCGCTCTCTTTGATCTGCGCAACAATTGTGTTGGCCGAACCTGACACTGCCCGCCCAGCGCTGGACTGGGATCTGGGTGATCCGCATCTGAACTTCATTGCGCGTACCCCCGAAGAAACGGCGCGGATTGCTGCGGTGACAGCATTTGCCACCGATTTTACCACCCCCCAGCGGTTCGAAGACAAACCCGCGGGCGCCGCCACAGTTCGGGCAATGACCAATGCGGATGCGTTTTCGCAGCCCTCGGCAAACACCACATTTGAGGGCCTGCTAGAATTTAGGGTCGGCAATGGTTTGTTCAGCAAACTTTGGGTGTCTTCACCGTCCTCGACGCTGGCCTCCGATGGGTTGGGGCCTTTGTTTAATGCCCGATCCTGCCAACGCTGCCACATCAAAGACGGGCGTGGGCATCCCCCTGAAAACGCAGATGATAATTCTATTTCGATGTTCCTACGGGTTTCGATCCCCGCACCGGCTGACAGTGAAACACAGCAAATTCGCGACTATATCGCCACGCTGCCCGATCCGACCTATGGCACGCAATTGCAGGATTTCGCTGTGCAGGGCCACGCGTCGGAATACCAGCTCGCGATTAGCTATGAACCCGAAACTGTGACGTTGGCGGATGGCACGCAGGTGATCTTGCGCCATCCCAGCTATGACGCCGCAGAGTTGGGCTATGGCCCCCTACATCCCGATGCGATGCTAAGCCCACGCATCGCACCGCAGATGATTGGTTTGGGTCTGCTAGAGGCGATTCCGGCGGCAGATATCCTCGCTTTGGCGGATCCGGATGACGCGAACAATGACGGCATTTCGGGGCGACCCAATGTCGTGTGGTCGGTTGAATTTGATCAGCCGATGTTGGGTCGGTTTGGTTTAAAGGCGGGTAATCCAACGATTATGCAGCAATCTGCCGGGGCCTTTGCCGGGGATATCGGAATTTCCAATCCGCTGTTTCCGGCCGGGGCTGGCGAATGCACATCAGCGCAGGTTCGCTGCCAAACAGCCATTCACGGTGACGGGGATGATCGGGGCACTGAAATTGACGCCGAAGGGCTGAACCTTGTGACCTTTTACAGTCGAAATCTGGCCGTTCCGGCACGTCGCAATGTGGATGATCCGCAGGTTCTGCGCGGCAAACAGATATTCTATGAAACTGGCTGCACATCCTGCCACACCCCCAGTTTTGTGACCCACCGGTTATCGGATCGCCCCGAGCAAAGCTTTCAGCTGATCTGGCCCTATACGGATATGTTGTTGCATGACATGGGCCCCGGTCTGGCAGATAACCGCCCCGAAGCCCGCGCCACAGGACAAGAATGGCGTACCCCGCCGCTATGGGGGATCGGGCTGACCCAACAGGTCAGTGGCCACACCTATTTCCTGCATGATGGTCGCGCCCAATCACTGCTAGAGGCGGTGCTATGGCATGGCGGCGAGGCACAAACCCAACGGGATGCGGTCGTCGCCCTAAGTACCGAAGATCGCAGCGCATTAATCGCCTATCTGGAGAGCCTATGAGACAGGTAAGTTGGGCAATATGTTTGATCATCGCCCCATTTGTGGCCTCAGCAGACCCCAAATCCGAAATGGTGAGCCGCATCGTTTCGGACCACATTCTGCCGAGGTTTGAAATCTTGGCCGTGCATTCACAAACCTTGTCGGATGTGGCTGAACAGGAATGTCGGGCATCTTCGGTCGCGCTTAGATCAGCCTATTATGCTGCTTTTGACAGTTGGATATCCGCGAGCCATCTGCGGTTTGGGCCAACCCAGACGGACGACCGGGCATTTGCATTGGCGTTTTGGCCGGACAGTCGCGGGATAACGCCACGTGTGTTGAACGACCTGATAGACACCCAAGATCCCATCGCCAATGCGCCAGAGGATTACGCGCAGGTATCAATTGCCGGGCGGGGATTTTATGCGCTGGAATATCTGCTTTATGATGAACAATCGATTCATACAGCGGACACCGAATATCGGTGCCAATTGGTACAAACAATCGCGGCTGACATCGCTGTCACGGCGCGGGACATACACACTGATTGGCAGTCGAATTTTGCGGCGCTGATGCTTTCGCCGATGGATGACGGGCTTTATCGTTCTCAGGACGAAGTGCTGCAGGAATTGTTTAAGGCGCTTGCGACGGGGCTGCAATTCACGGCCGAAACCCGGCTTGGCCGTCCGTTAGGCACATTCGACCGCCCCCGCCCGCGCCGATCAGAGGCACGCCGATCCGGGCGTTCCGCACGTCATGTGCTGCTCAGCCTGATGGCATTGCACGATTTGGCGCAGCATCTGGCCCAGACCGACCAAGATCTGGCGGACAGATTGACCACCGGCTTTGATCGGGCGGTTTTGTTGTTGAACGCATTGGATGATCCAACCTTTGCCAGCGTGGCCGACGCGCCGACCCGTATCAAGGTCGAGATCGTCCAAAATACGGTGAATGCCATTCGTGGGATCGTGCGGGATGAACTGGGCCCGACACTTGGGGTTGCGGCAGGGTTTAACGCCTTGGACGGGGATTGACATGACAGGACGACGCCATTTCCTCGGGGGGCTGTTGGCGGCGGGATTTATGCCGTGCGTCACATGGGCCGATGCGGGATCCCCCACATTTTTGTCAGCCGCCGCCACACGGGACGGAAAATACGTCTTGTGTGGGATTGGGGCTGATCTGGCGTTGCGTTTTACGCTGCCTTTGCCCGCCCGCGGTCACGCCGCCGCCGCACATCCCACCCGCCCAGAAGCCGTGGCATTTGCCCGTCGTCCGGGCACGTTTGCAATTGTGCTGGATTGTTCGTCCGGTGCGCAATTGGCCGAGCTATCAGCCCCAGACGGGCGGCATTTTTATGGGCATGGCACATTTTCCAGCGATGGACGGTTGTTGTTCACCACGGAAAATGACTTTGAATCCGGGCTGGGGCGGATCGGGGCCTGGGATAGTGAAAACGGCTATCACCGGGTCGCTGAATGGGACAGCGGCGGGATCGGCCCACATGACATAAAGCGGCTACCTGGGACGGATGTTTTGGTGGTCGCAAACGGGGGCATCGAAACCCATCCTGACACAGGCCGAACCAAGTTGAACATCCCAACGATGGCGCCCAATCTTGCATATATCGACAACGGAACCGTCATCGAAAGCGCGGCATTGCCCGACGATATGCACAAAAATTCGATCCGGCATTTGGCGGTTAATGCACGTCACAAAGTGGCCATTGGGATGCAATGGCAGGGCGACGGACCAGCCCCTGCGCTGGTTGCAACACATCAACGCGGTCAGGCCATCCAGCTGTTATCCGCCACGCCAGATCAGACGCGACGGATGAACAATTACATTGGCAGCGTCGCCTATTCGGGGGATGGGTTACAGATTGTCGTGACCTCACCCAGAGGTGGGATGTTGCAGGTGTTTGATGTCGCAACGGGTCGGGTGGAACATGTGCTGGAACAGGTCGATATATCGGGTGTTGCGGCGTCCGGGCGCGGCTTTGTTTACAGCGCGGGCGCGGGTGAATTGGCGCAGGTTTTTGGCAATGGGGACGAAACGACCGCCCAGAATGATGTCATGTGGGATAATCACTTGATCCGGGTTTGAAACATCCGATTGTAACGGCGCAATTGTGTGATGTGGCTAGGTTCAAACAGGTTTTTGCGGCAGCGCCATGATCGCATCGACCAAACCGGGCCAGCCATAGGACGTGGTGCCCAAAGGCACGCCCAATATCAGATCCACCCCGATAAATTGCTGCGTCAGAACATTGCGCAGCCGATCCCCATGTTCGGCGGCCTCTGATGTGTTGCGATACCGGTAAACCACGGTTTGCAGCGGCTCAAATGCGCGGATCATGTGCAGGATCACAAGCGCGGCGGCCTCTGGATCATGGACCTTGAATTCGCCGGTTTTTACCCCTTCTTGGATCAAGCCCGTGACAATCGGCGCCATCATCCCGCGGATCATTCGATCAAACCGCGCAGACATGCCGATGTTTTTTTCGGCCTGCATCACATTGATGATCTGCATTTGTGGCTCAAGGTTGGATCGCTTTAGAAACTGGCCTTCGGTGGCCAGCACCGCGACCATGCGCTGTGTCACTGTTTCACTTTGATCCGCGGCAATCCCTTCTAGGGCCGTTGCAACTTGCGAAATCAATTGGTCGAGCAGGGCAAAAAACAGCGCGTCCTTGGATTCGAAATGGTGATAAAATCCGCCTTTCGACACGCCGGCTTCTTGTAGGATATCTGCCATGGTGGTGTCGTCATACCCTTTGTTGAAAAACAAATGTTGCGCGACGCTCAGCAATTGTGCCCGGCGTTCCTCGGGCTTCATGTTGGTCCGTTTTGTTTCGCTCATGGGGCTACACCTCAGGTTACCGACCTTTGGTCTGTTAACCTGCCAAGGCGTAAAAAACAACACCATTCCCAAAATGAAAGACCGCCCACAGACAAGCTGGGGCGGTCTAAGGTTGCCAACTTATCAGCGGTTTAGCCGATAATGCCGTTCAAAGTTGCGGATGGGCGCATCACTGCGGCAGTTTTGGCATCATCCGTGCGGAAATAGCCGCCCAGATCAGCGGCAGGACCCTGCGCTGCGGCCAATTCGCTGGTGATCGCTGCTTCACCGTCAACCAATGCGGTGGCGATTGGGGCAAAATGTGCGGCCAGATCGGCATCGTCGCTTTGCGCGGCCAATGCCTGTGCCCAGTAGCGCGCAAACCAATAGTGGCTGTCGCGGTTATCTGGTTCGCCAACTTTGCGGGATGGGGACCGGTTATCGTCCAAAATGCCTTGGGTTGCGGCATCGACGGCCTGACCCAAAACGCGGGCTTTTTCGTTGCCACGTGTTTCGGCCAGGAATTGCAAGCTTTCACCCAGGGCGCAGAATTCACCCAGGCTGTCCCAACGCAGGTGGTTTTCGGACTGCAATTGCTGAACGTGTTTCGGGGCGGACCCACCAGCACCGGTTTCAAACAGACCACCGCCCTGCATCAATTTCACAATCGACAGCATTTTCGCGGATGTGGCCAGTTCCAGAATTGGGAACAAATCGGTCAGATAGTCGCGCAACACGTTGCCGGTGATCGCGATGGAATTGTCACCTTTGGTGATGGTTTCCAGTGACGCGCGGGTCGCAGCACGTGGGGCCATGATCGCAAATTTGTCGGCCACACCTTTGGCTTCTAGAATTGGCGTGACGTATTTGATCAGCTCTGCGTCATGGGCGCGGTTGGCGTCCAGCCAGAAAATCGCTTGGCACCCTTCGGCACGCTGACGATCGATGGCCAGATTGACCCAGTCTTCGATCGGGGCTTTGCGGGCGGATGCGGACCGCCAGATGTCGCCCGGCTGAACGTCGTGGGAATGCAGAACGGAGCCATCATCGAGGATCATTTTGACCGTTCCGGCCTCTTTGATTTCGAACGTTGTGGGGTGGGATCCGTATTCTTCGGCTTTTTGCGCCATCAGGCCAACGTTTTGAACGGTGCCTGCGGTGGCTGGGTTCAACTTGCCGTTTTCCTTAAAGAATTTGATGCTTTCGTCATAAACGGGCGCATAAGAATTGTCCGGGATCACGCAATTTGTATCGGCTTCTTTGCCATCTGGGCCCCAGCCTTTGCCGCCAGCGCGGATCAGGGCGGGCATGGATGCGTCGATGATCACGTCAGATGGGACATGCAGGTTGGTGATGCCACGGTCGCTGTCGACCATATACATGGGCGGACGGGCGTTGGTGATGTCTGCGATGGCGGCCTTGATGTCGGCATTGCCGTCAACACGGGCCAGCAGATCCCCCATGCCAGAATTCGGGTTCACACCCAGCGCATCCAATTCAGCACCGAATTTTTCAAACACAGGTGCCAGCCACATTTTCACCGCGTGACCAAAGATGATCGGGTCAGACACCTTCATCATCGTGGCTTTCATGTGCAGCGAAAACAGCGTGCCTTCGGCTTTGGTTTTTTCAATCTCATCGGCCAGGAACGCATCCAATGCAGCGCCGGACATGAATGTCGCGTCAACCACGGTGCCGGCGGGATAGGTGATGCCGTCCTTAAGTACGGTTTCGCCATTAGCGGTTTCCAAAACGATTTTGGCAGTCGCTTCGTTGGCCAAAGTCGCCGAAGTTTCGTTGGAAAAGAAATCGTTGCCCGACATGGACGCAACGCGGGTTTTGCTGTCAGCGGACCAATCCCCCATCCGGTGCGGATTGTCCTGCGCGTATTTTTTAACGGCTTTGGCGGCGCGGCGATCGGAATTGCCTTCGCGCAGAACCGGGTTCACAGCCGACCCTTTGATTGTGTCGTAACGGGCGCGAATTTCTTTATCCGCGTCTGTGCTGGGCGATTCTGGATAATCGGGCAGGGCAAAACCCTGTTCCTGCAATTCCTTAACCGCAGCCACCAATTGTGGAACAGATGCCGAAATGTTTGGCAGCTTGATCACGTTGGCCTCAGGTGTTTTGACCAATTGGCCCAAAGCGGCCAGATCGTCGTTTTGACGCTGATCTTCGGTCAGGAAATCCGGGAATGTCGCAATGATGCGGCCCGCCAAAGAAATGTCTTTGGTGCCGACAACCACACCTGCCGCCGCGGCAAAGCTCTGGATGATGGGCAGGAAAGAGGCAGACGCCAGCTCTGGGGCTTCGTCAACTTTTGTGTAGATAATATCGGGATTGGTCTGATCTGACATTTTGGACACCTATCTTGAGTTTGCCTTTCCATAAGGCAAGCAAAGCGAGTCGTCCATGGCATACATTGGTATACATTCACGCAAATGGTCGCATTCCAGTGATGAAGTCTGCAATCACGCCGAAATGCGAAGGATGTTCGCCTCATCGTCAAATCACAACTGGAAAAATGGCAGGAAAAATGCATCAAAAAAGAGAGGCGCGATGTTAATTATTAACCGATTACAAATTAATCAAATTTTCAACTTAGTTTAGACTCTTTGTCGGTTCCTGCTTAGGACTCTAGGACCAACTGAGGCGTAAAATCTAAATAGGTGGTTGTGTGATGACTGAGACCCGCGCTGTGCTCGATGAAATGATTGACTTTGCAAAGATTGAATTGACATCCGGAAATGCGGATCGCAAACGCGCAATGGTCAGGCGTATGGCCGAACAATGGCCATCAGAGCCCGCGTTAAGTTTGGTTTATGCCGTGACGTCAGCGACCGGCGCCATCGAAGACGAAAGCAAAAAAGACCCCGCCATCAGTCAGGGCTATCGGTTGTCTGCGTTGATTTCAGCGGATGTTCATGCGGTGCAATCCATGGGACAAAACCCGTCTTTTGCTGGGGATTTGCTGCACTTTTGGCGTCGTGTGGACCCATTATTCCTGCGGATGCAGTGATCCAAGGCCTATTGGTTAATAAACGAGTCCCTAACACTGATAGAGTGTGCTATTCGCAATCTATTCCAGGATTACGCAAAATAGTTTGGGGTTAGTTTGGGTATGGGGCTGGTTCTCGACGAAATGGTCGAGTTTGTAATTGAAGAATTGGCATCAGGGCAATCGTTTCGCGTTGCTCGGCTGGTCCGTGCGCTTGCGCGCAAGTGGCCGGGCGAAAAGGCATTGATGATCAGTTTTGCGCTGACCAATGCGGCCTCCGAATTAGAAGACCTCGTTTCTGGTGATTCCAGCGCGGCCAGCGCAGAGCGCGCCTATCGATTGGCGGCATTGGTCGCCGGTGACGTTTTGGCGATCGAAGCCATGGGGCGGGACGTGGTGCTTGGCCGGGATTTGCTACATTACTGGCGCCGGGTTGATCCGTATTTCCTGAACCTGAAGCACTGACCGTCACACCATCTGAATAACGGATTTGTCGATGGCCAGCATATAGCCACGCCGCGCGATATTTTTCACCAACAGTTCGCTCATCATTTGATTGCCCAACGTGTCACGCAACCGTTTGATCCGGGTGGCGCCTGCGGCTTCGTCGCAATCGGATGCATCGCGGCCAGATATAACAGCTTCGATTTCGGACCCGGACAACACTTCGTCATCCATCCGTGCCTCGGCCAGTACGCTCAGCGTTTCAATCGCGGCTGTGGTCAATTTGAATTCAAAGTTGTTCAGATACACGGTGTTCTGGTCGCGCGAAATCAGTAGGGATGACACTTCGATGCCTTGGCGTTCGATCTGACCCATGCGCCGGTTCAATATGATCAGCATCACCAAAAACGCGACCGCCGCCGCCAACAAGGCAGATGCAAACACCAACAGCACAAAGATCACAAAGCGATAAGACGCCAAAGTGTCCGAAAACGCCGTGCCTGATTGTGCCAGAATTTCGAGCAATTTGATTTCAGCATTGGATGTCAGATTGTCGTTTTCCACGAACAATTGTTCGACACGCATATTAAAGGCGTTGGCGTCCGGCAGGTTCAGAAACAGCAACACCGCCGCAACCCCAAGGATCACAACGATAGCCCCAATGCCTGCAATAACAATCCGGTTGCCGGTCTGCCGCGTCTCAGTAGCGGAGGTAGAACTCGCCTGCACTGTCTCTCCTTTCCTCAAGGCCCGCATCGTCAAAAACGCCAAGCACATTGAGCAATTGCCAATTGTCCGCCGCCAAGCGCCCCCGCAATTGATCTGATGCCACAGCCGGGGAGCAGTCGCCGTTTATCTGCGCAACACCGTAATGCAGCCGAAGAGGATCGTCACGCTTTGCTTTGTAGTCGGCATAGCAATCGGCGGATGCCAGATTGGCGACCATCGTCCCACAAAGGAGCGTTAGAGAGAAAAGAGTGTGTTTCATGCGCCAAACATGCACCGGACGGGTGTTGTTATTCAATAACCTTGCATCGGATTGATCATGATAACGCCTATCACGCGGCTGATATTGGTTTGGGGCGGCGCTTGGTGCCAAATCCTTTCATCGCTTCTTGGATGACGCACATGGTTGTTGTCCCGGACATCAGAATGAAAAGGATCAGCCCAATGAAAAAGACATTGATTGCAGGCGTTTCCGCCCTTTCGATTGCCCTGTCAGGTATCACCGCAACACCAGCCATGGCCACCACAGACGAAGAACGGATCGGTCAGATCCTGTTTGGTTTGGCGGCAATTGCTGTGATCGGCAGCGCCATTCAAAACCAAAATGACCGCGAAAATCGTGACAACCGCAATGCACGGGATGATCGGAATGACCGAAATGATCGCGCCGACTGGAATGATCGTTTTAACCGGCTGAACAATGACGAACACCATCACGGACAATATGATCATGGCTATGACCCTGATCGGAATGATCGTGTGCGCCAGCAACGCCAGTTATCTGTCCCAAGAAGCTGCGTACGGACCTTTACAACCCAGCGGGGGGAACGCCGGATCGCCGTCAGACGCTGTGTCGAACGCCATGTCGACAATGCCCGCCATTTGCCACGTCAATGCCGCGTTGAAATCTCTACTGATATCGGAATGCGCCGGGGATATGGCGTGCGCTGCCTGCGCCGCAATGGGGTGAGCATCAGCCGCTGATCGTGCAACGCTGCGTTCTTCCCCAGTTTTGCAGCGCGCGTAGGGGCAGAGATAGGACATGGTCTCTGCCCCTGTTTCATGGTTCCAATCCTTGGCGTTTACATTCTGGTGCCGTAAGAAAGCATATGACCAAGAGCATTCCCGATTTCCATTTTGAAACCTCTGCCTTTGAGCGGGGGTTTTTGCACATTGCGGGGGTCGACGAAGTGGGGCGCGGTCCTCTGGCGGGGCCAGTGACGGCGGCGGCCGTTATTCTGGACCCGGACAACATCCCCGACGGCCTGAATGACAGCAAACAGCTGAGCGAAAAGAAACGTCTGTTTTTGTTCGAACAGCTGTTGGAGGTCGCGGATGTGTCCACCGCCCATGCCAGCGTGCGCGAAATCGAAGAACAAAACATTCTGCGTGCGTCCCATATTGCGATGATGCGGGCGGTGGCAGGGTTACAACAAACCCCCGACCACCTGCTGATTGATGGCAAACAATTGCCCCGTGGTCTGAACCTGTCCGCCGACCCAATTGTTAAAGGCGACACCAAATCACTGTCCATCGCGGCGGCCTCAATTGTGGCAAAAGTTAGGCGCGATCAGATAATGGTGGATTTGGCGCAACAGCATCCCGGTTATGGATGGGAAAAAAACGCCGGTTATCCCACCCCGGCACACAAAGCGGCGCTGCTAAAACTTGGGGTGACCCCACACCATAGACGTACGTTCAAACCGGTACACAATATCTTGTATCAAGGTTAATTCTTAAGTGATTGATTCAATAAAGTTTTTGACACCGAATCGCCTCTGACTCATCATTGTCCTCAACCACAGAGCGCAAAAGCGCCGGGCATAACGAGGCAGAAATGAAAACAATGACGAAGAAAAAGAGCGCGGCGGCGCTCCCTCTAAACACGATTCTTGATGGCGATTGCATCGAGAGAATGAACAGCCTTCCCGAAGGGTCTGTGGATCTGATTTTTGCGGATCCGCCCTATAACTTGCAGCTGCGCGGCGACCTGCATCGCCCAGACAATTCCAAAGTGGACGCCGTTGACAACGATTGGGATCAGTTTTCGTCATTTGGCGCCTATGACCGGTTCACCCATGAATGGCTGACTGCGGCGCGTCGCATTTTGAAGCCAAACGGTGCGATCTGGGTCATCGGATCCTATCACAATGTGTTCCGCATGGGCGCCGAGCTGCAAAACCAAGGGTTCTGGATTTTGAACGACGTTGTGTGGCGCAAATCCAACCCAATGCCGAATTTCCGTGGCAAACGCCTGACCAATGCCCATGAAACGCTGATTTGGGCGTCCAAGGCCGAAGGCGCGAAATACACGTTCAACTACGAAGCGTTGAAAGCCCTGAACGAAGGCACGCAGATGCGGTCTGATTGGGTGATCCCAATTTGCACAGGCCACGAACGTCTGAAAAACGCTGAGGGCGAAAAAGCCCACCCAACCCAAAAACCAGAAGCCCTGTTGCACCGCGTCCTGTTGGCGACAACGAATCCGGGTGACGTTGTTTTGGACCCCTTCTTTGGAACCGGAACCACGGGTGCGGTTGCCAAAATGCTGGGTCGTGATTTTATCGGCATCGAACGCGAAGCTGAATATCGCAAAGTTGCTGAAAAACGCATTAGCAAGATCCGCAAATTTGACCGCGACGCGCTGCAGGTTTCGACCTCGAAACGTGCAGAACCTCGGGTTCCATTTGGTCAATTGGTGGAACGTGGCATGCTGCGTCCGGGCGAACAGCTTTGGTCCTTGAACGGCCGTCACAAAGCCAAAGTGCGTGCAGATGGCACCCTGATTGGCGATGACATCAAAGGATCAATCCATCAGGTCGGGGCCCATCTAGAAGGCGCGCCATCCTGCAATGGCTGGACCTATTGGGCGTTCAAACGCGAAGGCCAGATGGTGCCAATTGATCTGTTGCGTCAACAGATCCGTGCCGAAATGCGCGAGCACTAGAACCACATCAAATTAATAAAGTTTACCGCCGGTGCCTGCGGCTACTCGTGCCGTGGCACATAACTTACCCCTGCCATTCCTTTGGGTCTGGCAGGGTTTTTTCATAATGAAATTATGATTTTACCAGCTATCGCGGCATCGGATTTGTACCAGCTTTGTAAGCCGCCCAATCGGTGATTTCCGGATAATATTGCGCCCGCCATTTACGAACACGCGGGTTCATCACACGTCGCCAAACGGGCGGCATCATCGCGGCCATGGTCATGATCGGATAGCCAAATGGCAATTGCGGCGCGTCTTCTTCGTTATAGTTTTGCAGCAATGGAAACCGGCGATCGGGTTTATAGTGATGATCCGAATGCCGTTGTAGATTGATCAACAACCAATTCGATGCCTTATGCGCGGCATTCCAGCTGTGCCGGGGCAGGACATGTTCGTATTTTCCATCCCCCAAATGTTTGCGTGTCAGCCCGTAATGTTCGATGTAATTGACCAGCTCTAACTGCCATATCGCGGTCATCGCCTGGACCAAAAACAACACCAATCCCAGCCAGCCACCAATGAGGACCGCCAGAAAAACAGCGGCGCCTTGCAATGCCCAGTAGCGCCAGAACGGGTTGGAAAAAGCGTGCCATGGCAATGATTTACGTGCCAACATATCTCGCTCAGCGCGAAACGACGACGTTATCGACTGCTTTAACACACGTGGGAAAAACCGGTGGAACCCTTCGTTATAGCGGGCGGTGACCGGGTCGCGCGGCGTACCCACATAGCGGTGATGCACCAACAGATGTTCGGACCGGAAATGTGAATACAGAACGGACGCCAGCAACAAATCCCCCAACCAACGTTCCCATTTTGGTTTTTGATGCATCAATTCATGTGAATAATTGATGCCGATGGACCCGGTCATAACTCCGATGCCAAAAAACAGCGCCCACATTTCGAAACCGGATAAATGGTCTGTGCGGGTCACGTACCAAAGGGCACCGAATAGGGTAACGTATTGTAATGGCGCCCACAAAACGGTGACCAAGCGGTACCAAAACAGATCAGTTTCCGGCGTGTCCAGATCCGCATTGGTCAGGTTCAACCCGGTCAGGGCATCCAGAATTGTGAACATGTACCATGTGAATGCCGGCAAAGCTGCGATCCACCAACCGCCCTGCGTGGCCGCCAACCAAGTCAGCGGGATCAGCAGCGTCGACAACCAAAACGGCAAAGCACTGGTCAGGTTTGCGATGGGCGATTTGGGGCTTGGATCGGTACTCATTGTGCGGCTCCGCAGGATCAATATCGGCACGCTAAACCGGTTGGTTCAATTGATCAATTGCGGCCTTTGGTCGTCAAGTCATACGCCTTGCGCATCACAGTTGGCAAATCAGATGGGCGAAAATCGGATTGCGCGACAAAGTCGCCGTGATCTGGCGCGCGATCCATCGGGACCAACGCGGTCATGACCCGCAATCGCAGATGGAAATGGGTGAATGTGTGACGTGCCTCTGCACCAACATCCTGCCATTCGGCGCGGATGGGCGGGCATTCTGTGGCAACGTCACCCCATTCCGACCCGGGCCAGCCCAACATGCCGCCTAACAGACCTTTGTCGGGGCGGCGTTCCAGCAAAAACGCACCGTCGACGCGGCGGGCCACATAGGCGATGCCATACCGGGTCGGTTTCGGTTTTTTGGGTGTTTTTTTCGGTAATTCGGCCTGTGTGCCTGCCAATCGCGCCGCGCAATCAGACCGCCACGGGCATAACCCACATGCGGGGTTTTTAGGGGTGCAGATCGTGGCGCCCAGATCCATCACCGCCTGTGCGTAATCGCCGGGACGCGACTGTGGCGTCAGATCGGCCGCCAATTTCATCAAGTCAGGTTTGGCCGCGGGCAGGGGCGTGTGAACGTCATACATGCGGGACATGACCCGTTCCACATTGCCATCCAGCACGGTTTCAGCCCGGTCAAACGCAATCGAAGAAATCGCCGCACCTGTATAAGGACCGATTCCCGGCAAGGTCAGCAACGCATCCAGATTATCCGGAAATTGCCCATCATGATCCGCAACCACCGCGCGGGCGCATTTCAGCAAATTACGTGCGCGCGCGTAATATCCCAGCCCGGCCCATTCGCCCATCACATCGGCATCAGGGGCGGCGGCCAGCGCCTGAACATCCGGCCAACGCGTTGTAAAACGGACGAAATAATCCTTTACGGCGGCGACGGTTGTCTGCTGCAACATGACTTCGGACAGCCAGATGCGATAGGGATCGGGCATTGCACCAGCCCGCCGATCCGCCGGGCCAACACGCCATGGCATGATCCGCGCATGATGGTCATACCAGTCCAATAATTCAGCGTTTAACCTCTCACGCATTCTTTATGCCCTTTTGTCGCGGTTTTGCTGGCTCTCGGCGGTGCCTCGTTTAAGATACGCCCAACATGAAGACACCGTATCGCCATAGCACCACACGTGGGTTTGCCCGGACTTCGGGCCTGTTGCAATCGCGTATCCGCGAAGCCACCGAAAGTCGCGGCTTTGCGCAGTCGCGGTTGTTGACCCATTGGGTGGAAATTGTCGGCAGCGCTGTGGCCCAAATTGCCCGCCCGGTCGAAGTGTCCTATGGTCGTGGATCCATGGGCGCGACGCTGTCATTGCTGACCACCGGGGCGCAGGCACCGATGCTGGAAATGCAGAAAACCCAGATACTGGAAAAGGTGAACGCCTGTTACGGCTATCGCGCGATTTCACGTATTCGCATCACCCAAACCGCCCCCGTTGGCTTTGCCGAAGGCCAAGCACAATTCACCCATGCCCCCAAGGCGGAAAAACGCCCTGATCCGGATGTTGTGAAAGAAGCGCAAGCTCTTGCCGATGGGGCAGGGGATGAAAAACTACGCCTTGCGCTCGAAGCGTTGGCGACCAATGTACTATCCAAGACAAAGAAACATAAGAGATAGGATTGAGACGATCATGGACAGACGATTCTTTATTGGGGCCTCTGCCCTGGCCCTTGTTGCTGGTGGTTCCTATTGGATGAGCCAATCCAAACCGCAATCGGACCTATTGCCCGGCGCCGCAAATGCCCAAGAAGCAACGGGCCCGATTGAAATTCAGGACATCGTGCTGGGTTCTGCGGATGCACCGGTGGAAATCATCGAATACGCGTCGTTCACCTGTCCACATTGCGCGAACTTCCACGCCAATCAATTCAAAGATCTGCAGCGTGAATATATCGACACCGGCAAAGTGCGGTTCATTTTCCGCGAAGTCTATTTTGACCGTCCAGGTCTGTGGGCATCTATGGTGGCCCGGTGTGGCGGCGAAATGCGGTTCCACGGAATCGTTGAATTGCTGATGGAAAAACAGGGCGAATGGGCCCGCGCCGAAAGCGCGGCTGCAATCGTTGAAGAGCTGCGCACGATTGGTAAAACCGCAGGTCTGACCGACGACGCGTTGGATGCATGTATGCAAGATGCCGGTATGGCGCAGTCTTTGGTCAATTGGTACGAAGACAACGCTGCGCGGGATCAGGTGACATCGACACCCACCCTGTTCATCAATGGTGAAAAGCACCCAAACATGAGCTTCTCTGACATGGCCGTGATTATTGACGGGCTGATTGACGCTTGATGACGACACCACTGGCTGGGCTCAAAGTTGTTGAACTTGCGCGGATTTTGGCGGGCCCTTGGGCTGGCCAACTTCTGGCGGATCTGGGTGCTGATGTCATCAAGGTCGAAAGCCCAGACGGTGATGACACCCGAAAATGGGGCCCGCCCTTTGTTGAACGCGACGGGGCGGCGGCCTATTTCCACGGTACAAACCGTGGCAAAAAATCGGTTGTGATCGATTTTCGTACACCCGACGGCAAGGCGCAATTGCTAAAGCTGTTGGCGGATGCAGATGTTGTCATCGAAAACTTTAAAGTTGGTGGTTTGGCTAAATATGGGCTGGATTATGCCAGCCTGTCTGCGCAATTCCCGCGACTGATCTATTGTTCGATCACCGGCTTTGGCCAAGATGGCCCATATGCCAAACGCGCGGGCTATGATTTCATCATTCAGGGCATGTCTGGCCTGATGTCCGTCACCGGCGAACCAGATGCGCAACCCGAAAAGGTTGGCGTCGCGGTCACAGACATTTTTACCGGGCTTTACGCGTCAAATGCCATTTTGGCCGCGATTATTCAGCGCGACCGCACGGGGGCTGGACAGCAGCTTGATCTGGCTTTGTTGGATGTGGCGACATCGGTGATGGCCAATCAGGCGATGAACTATCTTGCCTCGGGGACGGCGCCGACCCGATTGGGCAATGCCCATCCAAATATTGTGCCTTATCAGGTGTTTGACTGCGCGGATGGGTTTATCATTATCGCTGTGGGCAATGATGGTCAGTTCCGCAAATTTGTTGGGCTATTGGGACAGGAGGATCTGGCGGATGACCCACGATTTGCAACCAATCCTGCGCGGCTGGAATATCGCGAAATATTGGTGCCGATATTGTCCGCTTTGACAATGACTTGGACCAAATCCGACCTGTTGCAAGCCTGTGAAAACGCCGGGGTTCCGGCCGGGCCGATCAATGACATGGCCGAAGTGTTTGACGACCCACATGTCAAAGCACGCGGATTGCAAATGTCGTTAGATGGCGTGCCGTCGGTGCGCTGCCCGATCCGGTTTTCGGGGGCGGACTTGTCCATGGATGATCCATCCCCCAGCCTTGGCGAACATCAGGATTTGCTAAAGCCCTAACCGGCCCAAGGCAGTATCCAGCGCTGACCAATCTGCGATTTCCAACCGGACCGGCAATGTCAAAACCTGCCTGCGGAACGCATCAGGCAATCGCACGGCGTCTTTTTCCGTTGTGGCCAATTGCGCGTTTTGGGCCTGTGCCTCGGCCAGCAATCGGTTCATTAATGGTTTGGTCAAGGGTTGGTGATCGCTCAGGGCTTCGCCCCGGATCACATCCGCGCCAAGGTCCCGTAAAGTGGTGAAAAATTTGTCCGGGTGGCCGATCCCGGCAAAGGCAAGCACACGCAATCCGGCCCACGGCATCCCGGTTTGCAAGGGTGCCAAATGGCCGGTCAGGTGCGGCAATGTATCGGGCAGTTTGGCGCCCCAAACTTGGGTGAACCGGGTTTGCATGCGATCCGGCCCGATGGACAGCAATATATCCCCACGCCCCAGCCCGGCCGACACTTTTTCACGCAACGGTCCGGCAGGAATGCACCGCCCATTGCCAAAGCCTTTGGCGGCGTCGACCACAATCAGCGACAGATCCTTGGCGATGGTCGGATTTTGAAACCCATCATCCAATAGGATCACATCCGCACCGGCCTGCTGCGCGGCCTGTGCACCATCAGCGCGGTTTTTGGCGACCCAAGTGGGGGCAAACGCGGCCAAAAGCAGCGGTTCATCCCCGGTATCACCGGCGTTATGTTTGGTTTCATCCACGCGAATGGGACCCGTCAACGTGCCGCCATGTCCGCGTGTGACCACATGGGGCACGCGCCCCCGCGCGATCAACCGTTGGATCAACGCAATGGTGGTTGGGGTTTTTCCTGTGCCACCGGCATTGATATTTCCGATGCAAATAACAGGAATATCTGGATGGATATCCGCCGGTTTCTGGATCCTGCGGGCCGTTGCGGCGCCATATAACATCCCAATCGGGGTCAGAAGTCGCGCAGTCAAACCTGGCTTGTCTGGGGGCAGATGCCAAAACGACGGCGTGCGCATTACACGTCCTCCGCTTCGTCGAGCAGGGCCACGATCAGCTCAATCACCCGGTTGGTGACGGCCGCGCCGGACGCCGCGACCTCCCATCCGCCCAACGCCATTTCGGCCGATCTGTCAGGTGCAAGCAGTGCCTCGACGGCTTCGCCCAAATCCAGCGCATCGCGCACCAACCGCGCAGCGCCGCGTTCGGCGAGCTTGCGAAACGATGACGCGCGATCATTGACGCGCGGACCGTGCAATATGGCCGATCCAAGCGCCGCGGCCTCCATCGGTGAGTGGCAGACCCCACTGGTCAAAGTGCCGCCGAAAAAGGTGATCGGTGACAGTCGCAGCCAGAGCCCGTCTTCGTCTTCGAAGTCGGTCACGTAGATCTGAGTGGAATCGGTTGGATCATCCCCGTGTGATCGCACCGCGACATTCAAACCACCCTGACGCAGCAATGCGAGGCTGGATTCTGTGATGTCCGGGGTTGTAGGGCGCATCAGCAATAACAAGCGCGGTGCGCGGCGACTGGCCGCCAGATGCGCCTGAGCAATGAACCGGAATTCGCTTTCGGGGACATTCATCGCCAACCAAACCGGACGTGACCCGACCAGCGATGACATTTCAGAAAACTCGGCCTCATTGCAGGTCAGCGGCAGTGTTTCGCTGTGCAATTTGCCCAAAGCATCAATTTTATTGGCCGCCACACCCGTGCGCCGCAAACGTTGAACCGCGCCATCATCAGCGGCGATAATGTGTACAAATCCATCCAGCAGGGCGCGCATTACCCCCGGAATCCACCGCCCCGACGTCAAAGACAGATCATTGTTGCGCGCATTGATCAAAATACGCGGGATGTTTAACGCATCCGCCTCAGCCAAAAAAGAAGGTTGCAACCTGCCATGGGTCCAGATCAGCAAGTCAGGCTGGGTTTTCACCAAAAAACGGGCAATTTCGCCGCGATTTTCGGCCGGTTCCGGCTGGATCGTAATCCGAGGGTGGTCGCTGTTGGGGCAGTTTCGGGCGGGGCCGATGATGGTCAACGACGGCGGCGGCCCGGACAGCAGAAATTCATCCGCACAGATACGTTGCCCCAAACTGCAAATGGCAGGCAAATCCCCCCAACTGGTCAGGTGGATGCAAATCACCGGCCCTGCCGTTCGGTTTTTTTCGCTTAGACTTGGCGTCGCGACGGTTTGTTTGCGACGCAACGCCATCAGCGCTTGGAGCGGCAGGGATTTGGACATGGGCGTGACCGTTTATCCGAGTTCTTCGGTCGGCGACACTTCGGTTTCTTCGTCACGTAGACGGTGAATATGGGCGATGAAATACCGCATATGGGCATTGTCGACAGTGCGTTGCGCTTCGGATTTCCAGGCGTCATAGGCCGAGGCATAATCGGGGAACATGCCAACGATATGGATGTCGTCGATGTCTTTGAACGCGTTCTGGCTTGGGTCGATCAATTCACCGCCAAAGACAAGATGCAAACGTTGGGCCATAAGGGAACTCCGGCTGTGGTTAGGGTTAGGGGCAACCTACGCGTTTACCCAACAGGGTCAAGGGATTGGACCGTAGCGCCAGAGGATGGTCACCGTTGGGTTGTGCCATAAGGGTTTGTAAATAAACGGGTATTAACGCAGTTGCGACAAAAGCTGCGGATGGATCGCGCCCGCCGCCAGCACGCCATTCAACTGTGGATGCGGATTATTATAGCGCAGTTCAGACCCGGTGCGATCTGTGGATGTGCCGGTGGCTTCGGAAACGATCAGGCCCCCTGCGGCGATGTCCCATTCCCAACTGGGGCGCAGCGTGATCATCGCGTCAAATCGACCACTGGCCACCAGACATAACCGATAGGCCAGCGAGGATCGGAAATGTGGTTTCACCGGTGGGGTGCCATTTTTCCAGTTTTTGTCGGCAAAGTTCGGTTTGGCCGCCAGAACGCTGGTTTCGGATAGGTCGGTTTGTTGGGACGCCGCAATCGGTGTGCCGTTTAGCGTCGCGCCCCGGCCCAATTCGGCGGCATAAATTTCATCGCGCAGGGGCAGATAGACCACTGCATGTGTGATCACGCCACCTTGGGCAATGGCGATGGAATGGGACCAATCCTTGGATTTCTGGATAAAGGCCCGCGTGCCATCGATCGGATCGATGATGAATTGTTTGTCGGTGTGCAGCCGGTCGGAATTGTCTTCGGATTCTTCAGACAGCCAGCCGTAATCGGGGCGTGATGACAGCAATTCGGCCTTTAACGTGCGGTCGACTTCTAGATCGGCCTCGGTCACGGGGCCAGCATTGTCGGGTTTGTCCCAGATTTCTGGGGCCGCATGGAAATGCCGGGTCGCGATGCGCCCGGCTGTTTCCGCCACGTCCAACAAAAGCTGTAGATCCTTACTCACCAGCAAGGGTCAATCCGTCGATCAGCAGCGATGGCACAACACGGCTAAGGTGCGTTTGCGCGTCATTGGCTGGGATGATCCGCTGCAACATATCGCGCAGGTTTCCGGCAATGGTGCATTCGTTCACCGTATGGCTGATTTCGCCGTTTTCCACCCAAAGCCCCGCGGCCCCGCGGGAATAATCGCCGGTATTGGGATTGATGGTCGATCCGATCATTGATGTGACCAACAGGCCTGTGCCCATGTCGCGGATCAGGTCGTCGCGGCTGGCAGTGCCTTGGGTCAGCGCCACGTTGGACACGGACGGTCCCGGAGGCGACGCCGTGCCACGTGCCGCATTGCCGGTCGATTGCAGCCCCAATTGACGTGCCGTGGCCAGATCAAGCGTCCATGTGGTCAAGCGGCCATTTTCAACAATGGCACGTGATTGCGTTGGCAGGCCTTCGCCATCAAACGGGCGGGACGCGCCGGTGCGTTTGCGATGCGGATCTTCGATCAGGGACAAATGGTCGGGCAGAACCTGTTCACCCATGGCATCCCGCAAAAACGAAGCCCCGCGCGCGATGGCAACCCCATTGATCGCCGCCAGCAAATGCCCAATCAGCGAAGAAGCAACCCGTTCGTCAAACAACACCGGATAAGTCCCGGTTTTGGGTTTGCGGGCATCCAGCCGGGCCACAGCGCGTTCCCCGGCACTGACCCCAATTTCGGTTGCGTCCGTTAGATCAGACTGAAAAATACGGCTGTCATGGTCATAGTCGCGTTCCATGCCAGCACCCGTCCCGGCAATCGCAACACAGGAAATCGCCCGGTTAGAGCGTTGATATCCTGCGGAAAATCCGTTGGTGGCGGCCATATGGATGCGATTGCGCCCATAGCCCGCACTGGCCGATTGCACCTGTGTGACGCCAGAAATGCCCGCAGCGGCGGCTTCGGCACGCAGCGCATCATCCTGCAACATTTGCGGATCGGGTTCGTCGGAGGGGTCGAACAATTCCAGCGCGTCGGTGTCATAATCTGTCACCAGCTGCGATGGATCGGCCAGCCCGGCATAGGGGTCTTCTGGGGCTTCTTTGGCCATGGCCACCGCACGGGCGGCCATTTCGTCAATGGTGCGGGTTGAAATGTCAGAGGCAGACACACAGGCCTGCCGCTGACCGATCAGAACCCGCAGCCCGATATCGATCCCTTCGGACCGGTCTGCGTGTTCCAATTTGCCGTCCAGCACGTCGATGGACAGGGATGTTCCTTCGACGGCCATGGCATCTGCGGTGTCGGCGCCGGCCTTGCGGGCGGCGTCCAACAATTGGCCGGTCAGGGCGCTGAGCGAAATCTCGGTCATTCCAGATCCTTTTCTTTCAGACCGAATTAGTGCTCCAGCCCCCAACCTGCAAGCATTGCGTTAGCGGATGCGTTGTCCGTTCACGATGACATGGCCTTCTGCGTTGACTTCAAGCTCGGTTGCGACGGCGTCGTCACCGGTGGCTTGGGTGAACATTGCCAGTCCCATCCGGGCCGCCATTGCGTCCTCGGCGGCCAACACGCCCATTTCGATCAACGTATCCACCAATTGGTTATAACCAGTGATTTCCGCCTCGGCGCGGCCTTCTGGGCGGGGGAAACCACCCATTGTGACCATGTCGGTCATGTCCAGGGTAAACGCGCCATTTGCCACCAATGCGGCCCCAGCCGCGCTGAGGTTCAGGGCGTCCAGTTTGACCGATTCAATATCAAAGAAGGCAAGCGGATCATCCGCTTGGTTCGCCAGCGCCATCACACCGTTGAAGTCGAGCAAATCCTGTTTCAGGATCACGTCCGCGCCCAGATCAATGGTGAAATCGATGGGGTCACGGGCAATCAGTTCGGATGGGTCAACCAAACGCCAGATGTCTTCGTTTACGGTGATGTCGGTGATCGACACCATGTAGCGGAAATCCTGCGCGGCGATGTCGGCTTGAATGGGGATGTCGAACGCATAAGACCCCTGCGGGATTGCGAGGTCGATGTCCATCGGCATGAATTCAGGCATTCCGATTTTGGCGGTGATATCTGCAAACGCACCATCAAAGCTAAGCCCGTCCGCCCCAAAAGACAGCGATTGTTGGGTTGCGCCCATACGTTGGTCTTGGTTCATCACCATGCCACTGACGTCACGACCGCTTACAAGTGTGGTGGAGGAGGCGGATGTCGCATCCATTTGGATCGCCAGACCGGCGCGGATTGCGCTGGCGATGTTCATGTAATCCAGCGGCATATCCGGGATCGAAATCAGGCTGCGGCTCTGCGTATCACGGGTTTGACCGGTTTGGGTTTGATCCAGACCATCTGGACCAGACATGTGGAATGTATAGTTCATTTCCTCGAGTTTGTAGGTCATTTCGATGTTGGTCAGATCAGCGTTCACAATCCGGGTGACTGAATTGCCGTTGCGCTGATTGCCGGACAATTCAAACACAAAGGGAAGGTCTTCGACGTCGCTGGTCAGGTCCAGATCGGCGATTTCAAAGGTGATTTCATCATATGTGCTGGTCAGGGTCATGTCGTCGGGCGTGCCTGTGACCACGGTGACCAACCCGGAAGAGGTCGTCAGGATCTGACCGGTGACGGTTACATCATCATCGGGGCCAAATATCCCAAAGAAGTTGATCGCGCCTGCACCCGGAACGTCAATATTCAGCGACCCATCGCTGTTTTCGGTCAATGTGAACGGGCCGGTGCGCAATGTGATTTCACCAAAATCCATCGGCAGAACGATTTCTGCGCTGATGTCGGACCACGTTACAACATTGCCGTCACGGGCTTGGTTTACGGTCAGGTTCACCCCGAATTGGGCATAGGAATCTTGGTAATAAGACCACAAATCATCGGCGGTCACGTCAGCCAAAGCTGGGGTTGCGATGATCAGGGGCAGGATGGCGGCGGAACTAAAAAGACGGGTCAATGGAGTGTCCTGTGGTAAAATGCTAAAGGCCGCGCGACGGGTCGCACGGCCTATTATTTGGGGATTAACCGCGCTTATTGCAAGCGCTGGCCATTGGCCGAAATGTGGCCTTGTTCGTTGATTTCGATTTTTGAGGTCAACATGTCATCACCCACGGGCGTGGTGAACATACCCATCATCATGCGGGGCATCATGGCTTCTTGTTCTGGGATCAGACCCATCTGGATCAGCTTGTCGATCAGACCGTTGGCACCGTTGATGGCCAGGTTCAGTTCACCCATGGGGCGTGGCAGGCCGTCAAATGTTTCCAGATCGGTATTGTCGAATGTGAATGCGCCGTCACCCAGAATTTCTGCGCCAACCAGCGACACAGTCAGGTTGTTCAGGTTCAGAGAATGCAGTTCGCCGGGCATGTCAGACATGGCCAAAGCATCAGCCTGAGATGGGTCCAGCACGTCAAAGAACAGTTTCGCCGCACCAGTCAGATCAAAGGACACAGTGGCCGGATCATGTGGCAACACGCCCGCTGGGTCGGCCATGGACCACAGCAATTCGTTCACGGTCAAACCGCCCAAGGTCATGTTCAGCGCAAAATCCTGCGGGTCGTCGCTGGCAGAAACTGGAACGTCGATGCCGTAAGACAACTCTTCCATTGCGAATTCCACTGGCAATGGAATTTCGGACCCGACAATGTTGGCCGCGAGGTTTTGAATGGCGCCCTGATAGGCAAAACCGTCCATGCCCATGGCCAGCGCAACATTGGCGCCGTCAAAGGATGCGGCACCTTGGGCCATGTCGCCGTCAGCGTTGAAATTCATGCTGTATTCTGTGGCACCTACAGAATAGCCGCCTTCAACTGCGAAACCATCAACGAACATGTTGTCGGGGTTTTCCATTTCCATCATGTTCAATGGCATCGCGATCTGCGCGGCTGCCGCCAGATCCGCCAGCGTACCGGCCATCTGAACGACCCCGCCGCCGCCGTTTTCGGACACATCAACCACAATGGTCGTGTTTTCCGCAGCCATGTTGTAGGACACGTTCCGCAGGTCAGATGTGTGCGTCACATAAGTCCCGGAAATGCCGGAAATCACGACGCTGATGTCATTCAAGACGACTTCGTCATCTTCGATGCTGGTCACAGTCAGCGCATAGCTGTCAGCGGACACGGCATAGTTAAATTCGCTTGGATCGCCGGACACAACGATGTTCATGTCATCATTTGTCGCGGTGATCGAAACAGGTGTGCCTTCCAGAACCAGATCAATTGTGTTCTCAGGTGATAGGGTCACCGCAACCGTGCCGTCCCCCTGTTCTGTGAACTCAAGCGATCCAATGGTAGAGGTCACGGAAATATCGGGCTCTTGCATGGACACAACCAGATCGGTCACAGAAATGGTGCCGCCGGATGCGGTTTCTGAACCGATGGCGATGTTGACTTCGCCGGACATGCCCATGGTTTCTTGCCAATCTTCCCAAACCTGTTGGGCGGTGACATCGGCGAATGCGGCAGTGCTGCCAGCGAGGGAAATAATTAAAGCAATTTGGCTTGCTTGGTTAAAACGGGTCATTGGGTTGTCTCCCCTAGTTTAAAAATCTGTAATCAGCATTCCCCTTCTTCCTCAAAGAGGTCAAGGTGGGGAAAACAAGACTGTGGAAATTTTGCACGAATTCCCATGGGCTTCTGCTGGATGAGGAAAATGGCATGGATATGACGGAAAAGGTAATTCTGATCACGGGCGCCAGTCGGGGCATCGGGGAATCGGCTGCGCGGTTATTCGCCGCTCAGGATGCCAAGGTCGCCCTATTGGCCCGAAACGAGGATCAGATCGCGACGATTGCCGGTGAAATCGGGCCCAATGCGTTGGCGATTCCCTGTGATGTCAGCCGGTATTGGGAACTAGAGGCAGCCGTAAACGCGACAATCAAAACCTTTGGGCGGTTGGATGTGTTTATCGGCAATGCAGGCGTGATCGACCCGATCAGTCATTTGGCGGGCACCGACCCTGATGCCTATGGGCATACAATCGACATCAACCTAAAAGGCGTATTCAACGGTATGCGTGCCGCATTGCCGGGGATGATCGAACAGGGCAGCGGCACCATCATCACCATTTCATCCGGCGCAGCCCATGGCCCTGTTGAGGCATGGTCGGCCTATTGTAGCTCAAAGGCGGGGGCCTATATGCTGACGCGATGCGCGGACAAAGAAAACCGCGATTTGGGTGTGCGGGTGCTGGGCCTGTCACCGGGCACAGTGGCCACCGAAATGCAGCGCGAAATCAAGGCATCGGGGATCAACCCGGTCAGCGCATTGGAATGGTCCGATCACATCCCCCCGGAATGGGTCGCCAAAGCGCTGATCTGGATGTGCGGCCCAGAGGCAGACGAATATCTGGGCGCAGATGTGTCTCTGCGTGACCCAGACATTCGCCAAAAAGTGGGTGTCGCATGATCCGGGCCAATTTAATCGGCGACGTGTTGCATCTGGTCATTGATCGCGTCGACAAAGCCAACGCCCTGACCGAAGACATGCTGTGCCAATTGTCGATGGCGATCGAAAATTCAGCGACCGAGGCCAAAATGCTGGTGCTGACCGCCGAAGGCAGCGTGTTCAGCGCGGGGGCTGATCTGGACGATGTGGCCAATGGCGATCTGGCCGTGTCCGACGCATGGGAACACCTGTCACAAACCATCGTTGATTTCCCCGGCCTGTCCGTCGCTGCGCTGAATGGCACAGTTGCAGGTGGGGCCAATGGCATGGTTTTGGCCTGTGACATCCGGATTGCAGCGCCGCATGCCAAATTCTTTTATCCGGTGATGAAACGCGGGTATCTGCCCCAACCGTCCGATCCCAAACGGATGACGGCCCTGATCGGCCCGGCGCGCACAAAGATGATCCTGATGGCGGGGCAAAAAATAGACGCCACCGAAGCGTTGGCCTGGGGGTTGATCGATCGGATCGCCACATCGCCGTTGGATGCTGCGCTGGCGCTGGGGGACGATGTTTTGAACGCCCGCCCGGACCTGATCCACGGGATCAAATCCCTGTGTTCGTGAACGAACCGGTGCGACGCACTTTGCGCGTCCCGGTTCCTTCGCTATAGAAGCGCGGACCATTTTTGCAAAAGAGTGAAGGTTTATGGAACAGGATACCGACGCCAATACCACTGCGATCACCGCAGCAACCGACGCTGTTGAACCGGCGATGGCCGAACCTGTGATCGGACCTCCACCTGCCTTGCCGGAATGGGCGGAAACCATGCCACCGATCGTGCAGCGTGTGGTCGAATATGCATTGCAGGCGGGGGATATTGCGCTGTCATGGCTGCTCAGCCCGGCGGCGTGGTCGCAATTTGCGCTGATCATCCTAAGCTACCTGTTGGCCGTTTACCTGACCAAACGCCTGCGTCCAAAAATTGAAAAATTGCTGACGCCCGCCGAGGATAACCAGTCGATCCTGTCCAAGATACGTCGGTTCACACTGATGTTCACGCCGTTACTCCTTCCGCTGTTGGCCTTTGCGCTGACCTCGGCCGGGGAACAGGTGACCCGATCGATTTTTGGCTCTGGCGCGATGATTGCGTTCGGGAAACGGGTGTTCCTGTTCCTCGCCGTGCGGGCCTTTGCGCGGGATATGTTAACCGATCCGTTCCTGCGTTTGCTGGGCAAAGTGGTGTTGATCCCAGTTGGCGCTTTTTACGCGCTGGGCCTGTTGGATCCCGTCGCAGCCAAGTTGGAAGCGACCGTAGTCCCATTGGGCAACCTGTCGTTTAACCTGTTGTGGCTGCTGAAATTTATCGTCATCGCTGGCGTGATTTTCTGGTTTGGGCGCTGGTCAAATGACCAATCGTCAACCTTTATCAAAAAACAAGAAGAGATGCGCCCGGCCACACGTCAATTGGCGGAAAAGACGGCAGAAATCGCGATCTTTGGGGTGGCCTTCTTAATCTTGATGAACATCATGGGCGTCCCGCTGACGTCGCTCGCTGTGCTGACCGGTGCATTGGGTGTTGGGATCGGTTTTGGCCTGCAAAAAATTGCGTCCAACTTTATCTCGGGGATCATCCTGTTGCTCGAAGGGCAGGCCACGGTTGGCGACTACGTCGAACTGGATGGCGGCGAAGCCGGGACGATTGTTAAAATGACCGCGCGGGCCGCCATTTTGGAAACCTATGATGGCAAATGGATCGTTGTTCCCAACGAAGATTTCATCGTCACGCGGGTGGTCAATTATTCCGATAGCGGATCTGCCAATCGCTATGAGGCCGCGTTTTCCGTGAGCTATGACACTGATATCAACCTGGTGCCGGGTATCATTAATGCCGCCGTGTCCAAGCTGGATTTCGTGTTACAAGATCCCGATGGTCCAGACTGTGAACTGCGCGGGTTTGGCGATAGCGGCATTGATTTTGCTGTCGAATTTTGGGTCAACGGCATTGATGATGGGCGCAATAAATACACGTCGCATGTGCTGTTTGCGGTTTGGAACGCGCTGAAAGAGGCAGGAATAGAAATCCCGTATCCGCATCGCGTTGTCGAAATCAAAGGCCAGTTCCCCAGTGGCTGACCCCCGTCCCAACATGGTGGTGATTGGCGCCGGTCCTGCGGGGTTGATGGCCGCCCACGAAATGGCAAAGGCGGGCTGCGCTGTGCGGGTCATGGACGCCATGCCATCGGTGGGGCGCAAATTCCTGATGGCAGGGAAATCTGGCTTGAACCTGACCAAAAATGAACCGATGGATCGGTTTCTTTCGGCCTATGGCAAATGCCCTGATGTGTTGCAGACCGCGCTGCGTGAATTTGACCCCGAGGCGGTGATGCACTGGGCCACGGATCTGGGCCAAGAGGTCTTTACCGGGTCCACCAAACGCGTCTTTCCCAAATCGATGAAGGCCTCGCCATTATTGCGAAGCTGGATGGCGCAATTGGTGAATTTAGGGGTGACGTTTCACACCCGCTGGGTTTGGCAGGGCTGGGATGCGGGGGCATTGGTTTTTGACACAGCTGAGGGTCCGCAAACCGTCACCTGCGACGGCGTTGTTCTGGCGCTGGGCGGTGGAAGCTGGGCGCGGTTAGGGTCAAATGGGGCGTGGGTTCAACATTTTCCGCGCGACAATGTGCAGCCGTTTTTGCCGTCAAACGTTGGGCTTAACCTGCGTTGGAGCGACCACATGCAGCGGCATTTTGGTCAACCGATCAAAGGGTGCAGCCTGTCAGCCGGGGGCGAAACAACCCGCGGCGAATTTGTCATTTCAAAATCCGGCCTAGAAGGTGGCGGGATTTATATGATGACGCGTGCTGTGCGGGCAGGGCATGATTTGGTGTTGGATTTATGTCCGGATCTGAGCGTCAAAGACGTGCAACAGAAATTGGCCCGCCCTCAGGGCAAAACGTCGCTGGCCAATCATTTGCGGCGGTGTTTGAAACTGACCCCTGCGCAGATTGCGCTGCTGAACGAATTTGGCCGGCCATTCCCGGCAAACCTTGCCCCGTTGATTAAGGCATTGCCGCTGCAACATGCGGGATTTGCCCCGTTGGATCATGCGATTTCAACGGCGGGTGGGTTTCGGTTTGATCTGCTGGACGGGTTCATGATCCGCGACCAGCCCGGCGTTTTTCTGGCGGGCGAAATGCTGAACTGGGATGCACCGACGGGTGGATATTTGATCAACGGTTGCCTTGCCACGGGGCGCATGGCGGGGCGTCAGGCCGCGGATTTTGCGTTAAACGGATAGCGTCTGCGTCATTTTATGGACATTGCTGATCGCGTTCTGAACGTCGGCATTTTGGGTGCGATGATTTACGATTGCCGCGCGTAAACACACGATTCCATCTGCGTTTGTTGTTGAAAACACGGTCTTTCCTTCGATCTGAAGCCGCTGCGCAATCAGGGTGTTCAGATCGCTTTGGGTGGCCTTATCCAGCGACGCATTTGCGGTAAAAATGCAGACATTGGACAAAACCGGCGCCATCAAGGCCATGTCAGCATGGGCAGTGACCAAGTCGCCCATAAATCCGGCCAACCGACAATTTTCACTGATCGCTTGCCCAAATCGATCTTGTCCATATAGCTCCAGTGCGGTCCAAACCTTGAGCGCGCGATTGCCGCGCGACAGGTCGATCCCGTAGTCACAAAACCACGGATCCCCCGCCCCCAACCCGTCTTGTTGGGCCGCCAGATAGGATGGGCGGGCCGCAAAGGCAGCGCGGTGGTCAGCCTCTTGTCGGATCAGAACCAGCCCGCAATCATAGGGGACGGACATCCATTTATGAAAATCGCAAGCCATTGAATCAACTCGGCCAATCCCGTCTGTCAGCCCATGCCAAGGATCGTCAGCCAACCGGGTCCATGCCCCAAATGCCCCGTCAACATGCAGCCAAACCCCTAGGGTTTGGGCAATGTCGGCCAGCCCATTCAAATCGTCAAAATGCCCACGATCCACAGAACCCGCCGTGCCGATGATCGCAAATGGGGTCAGCCCGGCTTTGCGGTCCTGCGCGATCAAATCCTGCAATGCTGACAGGTCCATCCCGTTGGGTCCATCGTCGGGAACCAAGCGCAAGGCGTCGCTGCCAAAACCCAACAATTCGATGGCATTTTTGGTGGCGGTGTGGACCCCTGCGCCGGCATAAGCGACCAGCTTTGCGCCGTCATTTCCGGATTTCCGCGATGCTGCCCCCAGCGTTTTCAGGCGGGCGGCGGACAGGGCGATGACTGTCGCTTGGGACGTGCCTGTGACCAGGACACCGCTGGTTGTGTCGGGCAAACCCATCACGTTGCGGGTCCAGTCGATCACGGCACGTTCCATATAAATTGCGCCATGATCACGACCGCCGCAATTCGAATTCATCGTCGCCGCAACCATTTCGGACAACAACCCAGAGGCAAGCCCGGTCCCGTGGACCCAGCCGAAAAACTGTGGATGGGTGTTGCCGGTGTGATAGGGCAAAACGTCATGTGTCAGGCGTTCAACCAGCGCTTCGGCTTTGGTTTCGCCGCCTGAAATTTCGTAGCTTTGCTTGATATCTTCGGGGACCGGCACCCACGGGAAATCGGCAGCGTTTTCCAGTCGTGTCAGACAGGTATCCAGCAGGCGGTGGGCCTGCGCGCGAAAATCATCCCAGTTTTCTGGATCAAGTTTGGAATTGGTCATAATCGCCCCTTAGCGGCGGGCCATCATCGATAGCCGAATGAGGGCGCGTTCTACCAGCGCCTGTTGTGGTGTCAAAGCCGCGGACCGCAATTGAAGATCCGTATCTGTCAGTAATGTCAGCGCTTTTTCCAGTCGGTTGCGTCCCCAATGACTGGCTTGGCGCACGATTTTATCGCGACGCGGACCAAAAACGGGCGGGCGCAAACGCCCCACACCTTGGGCGGCCCCACCGGGATCGCTGGCCGCAACATGAAGCCTGCGAAAATGGCGGGTCGCCCCAATACACAGCCCAACCGGATTGACCCCTTGGGCGTATAATTTGCGCAATATGGGGGCGATGTCGCTGGTGCGGGCCTCGGCGACGATGTGCAGCACATCATCCAAATCCGCCTCAGAGGATTGTGGCGCGCAGGCGGCGACATCTTCGACTGTTAGGGGCGTGTCGTCCTGATATTTGAACAGCCCGATTTTATCGACAGTTTGGCGAAAATCACCCGGTTGCAAGTCGCGAGACAAGTTTGTCAGCGCTTCCATGCTTTCGCGGTCGATGTTTTTAAGCCCAGCCAATCGAAGAGCCTCTTCGATATCCTCACGGCTGGGTGGTTCGTCATAGAGCCCAACGGCAAAGGCCTGTTTATGACCTTCAAACGCTTTTCTCAGCTTGGATTTGGCGGTCAATTGCCCAGCCGTGACAATGATCTGGGCATCACCCGGAACCCAATCAGTCAGGCCCGCAATGATGGTTGGGGCCAACGTGTCGGTTGCATCTTCGACAAAGGCCACGCGCGGTCCGGGGAAAAAACCCTGTGCCTTGATGGCGTCGTTTAACATGGCAAGGTCTTTGCGCAGATCAGCGGCGGGAATGCGGGTCAGGCGCATTTCTTCTTCGCCTTGGGGGCCAATCAGCGCAGAAATCACGCGTGTTCGACCATCAGCCACGCGCATTGGGTCGGAGCCAAAGATCAACAAACCGGCGGAATCCGGGTTTGGTTTGCGAAAGTATCCCGATGCTTCGCGGGTACTCAACTTCATGAGGCAGGGACCGCAATCAACAATTGACTGATCGTCAAATCCGCCAGCGATGTAGCCAGTCGATCCTCGGCGTCACGTTTGGCAGCCGTGTTTGCGACAGGTGTCGACGTGGCGGAATAGCTGGTGAACGTGCGCACTGTGCCTTGGGTCACGATCTGTGCTGTGTCGGACGCGATGAGGGTGAACTTGGCCACGCCTTCGATAGAGAAACGGGTGTTTTCCCTTGTGTCGGTGATGCCAAGCGCACTTTCGCGTTGGCTCAGTTCGACCTCTAGCCGATATCGCGCGACCTGTTCAGGGCCAAGTCGTGCAGCGATTTGACCTGAAAAATGAAAACCAAATCGGTCCGCTGGCGCAACCACCTGAACGGAATTGCGCAGCGTATTTGCCGAACCATCAGGGCCATAAACGGGCGCGAATCCGCACCCCGCCAACATCGTCACAAGGCCCAGAACGGCCCCGCGACGTGTGATTTTTAACGTTTTATCAGATGACGACATTCACAATCCGACCCGGAACAACGATGAGTTTCTTGGGCTGGCCACCGTCCAGCGCCTGTACCACAGCCTTGTTCGCCAGCGCGATTTTTTCAACCTCTTCCTTCGGCATATCCTTGGGAATTACGATTTCTGATCTGCGTTTTCCATTAATCTGAATAGGCATGGTGACGTTGTCTTCGACCAGCAAGGATTCGTCGGCCACGGGCCAGGGGGCGTTGGCTATCAACCCGTCGCGCCCCAGCAGCGACCAGATTTCTTCGGATAAATGCGGCGTCATGGGCGACATCAATTGTGCCAAAATGGCCATCGCGTCGCGTTTGGCGGCGGTGCCTGCTTTGGATTTTGCCAATACATTGGTGAAGCCGTACAATTTGGCGATGGATGAATTAAATCCAAAACTATCAACGCCTTGAGTGACCTCAAAGATGGCTTTGTGGGCGGCGCGGTTCAATTCCTCATTGGCTTTGGCATCGCCAGCACTGTCAGTGTCGACGATTTCACTGGCGATCCGATGCACCCGGTTTAGGTGTTTGAACGCGGCCTCAGCCCCGGAGGCGGTCCATTCCACATCCCGTTCGGGCGGGCTGTCGGACAGGACAAACCAACGGGCGGTGTCAGCGCCGTATTGTTTAATGATTTCAACTGGATCGACCACGTTGTTTTTGGATTTCGACATCTTGGCCGATGGGATCACCTTAACCGCTTCGCCGGTTTCTTTGACGACCACGGTGCCGTTGCGGTCTTCGACCTCTTCTGGATAGTGATAGATCGGACGGCCGTTTTCGTCCTTGCGGTTCGCGTTTTCATAGATCGCGTGGGTCACCATGCCCTGTGTAAACAAAGCGTTAAACGGTTCCTTGGCGCTATCGGGCAAATGGCGGGTGATGTTCATCGCACGGGCAAAGAACCGCGAATACAGCAGGTGCAAGATCGCGTGTTCGATCCCGCCAATATACTGATCGACGTTCATCCAATAGGCGGCATCATCCAGATCGGTTGGGGTCGCGGCATCAGGGGATGTGAACCGTGCGAAATACCACGAACTGTCGACAAAGGTGTCCATGGTATCGGTTTCGCGTTTCGCGGGTGCACCACAGGATGGGCAGGCGCAATCCCGCCACGTTGGGTGCCGGTCCAGCGGATTGCCGGGAATGTCAAACGAGACGTCGTCAGGCAATTCGATTGGCAGGTTTTCCTTTTTCTCAGGAACCACGCCGCAAGTGTCGCAATGCACAACAGGAATGGGGCAACCCCAATAGCGTTGCCGCGACAGACCCCAATCACGCAGACGGTATTTGGTCACGCCTTCGCCGATGCCTTTGGCGGTGCAGGCATCTACGGCCGCGTTTACGCCGTCTTCGCCAGTTTGCAGCTCATCCCCTGCAAAGCCTTTGATATAGCGGACTTTTTCCGACTTTGTTGGCACATAAGCCTCGGTTAAATCGGCGTTGCCTTCGGGGGCTTCAAACACCGGGATGATCGGCAGGCCGTATTTGGTCGCATATTCAAAGTCGCGCTGATCATGCGCAGGGCAGCCAAAGATCGCGCCGGTCCCGTAATCCATCATGATGAAATTGGCGACCCAGACGGGCAATTCCTGACCTTCGATCAGCGGATGTTTGACGCGAATGCCCGTGTCAAAACCCAGCTTGTCGGCCTTTTCCAATGCCTCGGCAGTGGTGCCGCCTTTGCGCATTTCAGCAACGGCTGCAGCCAGCTCGGGGTTGGTTTGCTCCAACTCTTTGGTGATGGGGTGATCGGGGGACAGACCCACAAAAGATGCGCCCATCAGGGTGTCGGGGCGGGTGGTGTAAACTTCGATTTCACCGCCATCAACGCGGGTAAAGCTGAACTGCAACCCGCGGGATTTGCCGATCCAGTTGGCCTGCATCAGTTTCACCTTGGCGGGCCAGTCATCCAGCCCGTCGATGGCGGACAGCAATTCTTCGGAATAGTCCGAGATTTTAAAGAACCACTGGGTCAAAGCGCGGCGTTCAACTTCGGCGCCGGACCGCCAGCCTTTGCCGTCGATGACTTGTTCATTGGCCAGAACCGTCATGTCGATTGGGTCCCAGTTCACCACGGCGTTTTTACGATAGACCAGACCTTTTTCCAGAAAATCCAAGAACAAGGCCTGCTGCTGGCCGTAATATTCTGGGTCACAAGTGGCAAACATGCGCGACCAATCCAAGCCAAAGCCCAGAGGTTTCATTTGCGCGACCATGGTGTCGATATTGTCGTAGGTCCATGTTTTGGGGTGGCCGCCAGACGCCATCGCGGCGTTTTCGGCGGGCATGCCAAAGGCGTCAAACCCCATTGGGTGCAACACGTTATGGCCGGTCGCCAATTTGTAGCGCGCGATCACATCGCCCATCGTGTAGTTGCGCACATGGCCGATATGAATGCGCCCGGACGGATAAGGGAACATTTCCAGCACGTAATATTTGGGTTTGTCACCGCTGCGGGTTGCCTTGAACGTTTCTGCCTTGTCCCAGGCGGCTTGCCAGCGGGCTTCGATGTCGGAAGGTGTGTAGGGGGCCATGTGTGCGGTCCTTGGAAATGAAAGCGCTGGGGAATTGCAAACGCCGGGCAATGTGCCCGGCGTGGAATATCTGGTCAAACGGGCGTGATTTACAATGCGCTATCGGCCTGCCGTAACTGGCGGGCACGCGATAGGATCGCGTCTTCTACGGCGCGTTGGGTTTCTGCGGAAACAGGACCGGATCGGGTGGCCAAGGCCACGTTCAATGATCGCGCGTCCAGCGCCGGATCAGAGATAAAGATCGTTGCGCGATAGGCGCGTCCACCGCCGGGAGGTGTGCCATAACCCGTTGCGATGACGCCGGTAAACGGGTCAACGGATTGGATCGGCAAGAAGTTCAAAACATCCAGCGACGCAGCCCACAGATAGCGGTTCACCGCGACATTTTCGGACCCGCGCGTGCGGGCAATTTGCCGGGTCGCGCCTTCGTCGGAACGGGATGCAGAGGCAGACCCCAGCGATCCACCAAAAGAGCTAAGACTGCCAGAGCCGCCACAAGCGGATAATGCAGTAAGAGAAATCAGCGCAATCGCGCCTTTTGAGACTTTCGCCAGTGACATCAATTCGTCGTCCTACGATGGAATGCGCGATGAAATGTTTGCAAGCCTGTGTAGCCGTTGAACATTGCCGGGACAAGGGCATTGGTGTGCTGGGCGATCTGGGGCAATAAATTGCACCCCCAAAAAGCAGAACGGCCCCCGAAGGAGCCGTTCAAACTATAGAATATTCTTCGAATTAGAAGTCGAAGGATACTGCAACAGTTGTGCCTTGGTTAACTTCGTAACCGGAACCGATTTCGTCAGCGTCGCCGGCGTATGTGTCGCCTTCTTCACCGTAAGAAACCAACAGCTCTGCGCCGCCGCCCAGGTCGTATGTACCAGCGACATACAGCTCAGTTGCGTCGGAGTCGCCGTCGTTCTGGATGTAACCAGCATAGACCATTACGCCGTTACCTACGTCGTAAGAACCTTCCAGGCCGATTTCTTCGTCGTTACCTGTGTGGTACCAGAAGTCTACAGCTACTGGGCCGTCGGAGTAACCAACTTCAACACCAGCGTTATAGTCTTCAGCAGCGCCATCTTCAGAAACGTAGAAGACAGTCGCAGTTACTGGACCGAATGGGTACGCAACTTCAACACCTACGGACGATGTGTCGTCTGTGGAGTTAGAAGTGTAAGCGAAAGTTACGTCAGCGGAACCGAATGTGGAAGACGCTGCCAGACCGATGATTTGGTCGATGTCTGCGGACAGACCTGTGTCAGCGGACAGTGCTTCTTCTTGGTAAGCCAAGATGAAGTTGTACTGACCCATGTCAGCAACAGCAGCAACCTGCAGGCCAACCAGATCGTCTTCGTCAGTGCCGCCATTGGCGTCGATGATGAAGTAAGAAGCAGCTGCAGTTACGGAACCGAATGTGGCTTCGCCGCGCAGAGTAGCTTCTTCGTCCAGACCGTCGTCAGTTTCAGCGAAACCGTCTGTTTCCATGTTTGTAACGCCGGACCAGTGAGCTTGAGCAGCTGCATCGGTATCACCGAAGTACAGGCCAGCATTGTCGGAAGTTACAGACAAAACGTAGTCGGACAGAGCGATGTCGTCATCGCCGTCACCCAGACCAAACGCGTCATCGTTTGCGATGTCTACGTCCAGTGTGAAGCCAACTGTCAGGCCGTTGTCCAGAGTTTGGTCAGCGGAGACGGACAGGCCAACGGACCAGTAGAAACCGTTTTCTACTTCGTCGTTATAACCGATTTCAGCGTCGCCACCGAAAGATACTTCAGCTGCAGCGGCGCCAGCAAAGGCGACGATGGAGGCTGAGGCGAGAAGGATGCTTTTCATGGATTTTCCCTCGTGTTTGCATTCCAGAGAATGCTAGTTGAACCAGCATTGATGATGTCTTTGCGCCCATCTGCCTGCACACTCAAGCAAATTGGGGTCAGGTGGTTCCCCTGTAGCGTAAAATGATGCATTGGTGCCACACAGGCCAAACCCCGCCCATTCCTTATATAGGGGGGTAATTGAGGTGTTTGGCCTTTAATACGTTGAAAGAGTCAGCAAGATCAGGAGGCTGCCCATGTCATTGTCCGAGGTGCGCGCGAATATTGATGCGCAATTGCAGGTTTCAGGCCGGACCGGCGATCAGGTGGAACTGATTGCGGTATCAAAGGTGCAGCCGCTGGACCGTGTCGAAGCGATTCTATCAAAAGGGCAGCGGGTCTTTGGTGAGAATCGCGTTCAAGAGGCGGCAGGCAAATGGCCGGCCTTTCGTGAGCGCTATGAAAATGTGGTTCTGCATCTGATTGGACCGCTGCAAACCAACAAAGCCCGCCAAGCCATGGAACTGGCGCAGACGATCCATTCTGTTGATCGGCCCAAACTGGCGACGACCATCGCGCGGTTGGCGCAGGAAATGGGATCCTGTCCTGACCTCTTTATACAGGTCAACACCGGAGAAGAGCCGCAAAAGGCCGGTATCCTACCCGCCGACACGGATGCGTTTGTTGCACAATGTCGTGAATTGGACCTGCCGATCCGTGGTTTGATGTGTATCCCCCCCGTCAATGAAGAATCCGCGTTGCATTTCGCATTGCTGACGAAAATGGCGGAACGCAACGGTTTGACCGGTTTGTCCATGGGAATGAGCGGAGACTACGAAAAAGCCATTCGGTTCGGCGCAACCCATGTGCGGGTAGGGTCAGCGATATTCGGCGAACGTCAGGGTTAAGTCGCAACAATTGGCCGACCGCCCCTTATCCAAGGGGCACGCAACCGGGCAATCCGGCGGGTAACACGATCAAGGCGCCCGCCGAGTAAAGGTTTTTACCGAGGTTTGGTTCATCAGAGGCCAAGGTGATCCAAAACCCACCCATATCTACAATGGCTGTTTGGGCTGGCAAGCGTGAGATAAAGTCGTGGTCGGGAAATAAAACCATCGCACCCGGTGCCGCATCTGAAAAATACATCACCCCAAGTTGCAGGGTAATCCACCCGACTAAGACAAAGGTGACGGATGTAACCCATGTCTTAATAGTCATGGATATGTTCCAAGGTCAGCCCCTGTTCCTCACTCTGGCGCAACGCTTGGGCCAATTCGGACACGGGTAGCAGGATCAGATGGCGGGTGTCATTATATCCCTGACGTTCAAAACTATAGAGCGCCTGTTCCAGATGTGGCACCTGAGAGGTCACCGTAAAGAGAATGTCATCATTCCCGGCAATCTCAACAAAGTTGCCGCCCGCCTTGGCCCATTGCATCAACAGATGCGTCAGGGCGCGATAGCGGGGCGTTTCGATTTCGATCCCGTCTGCATGCGTTGCGATGACAGTCACACCGTCATATGTCGCCAATTCCGCGGCGGTCAGGTCGGTGACAATTATCCGCAACTGCAGGGCATCGGGTTCCATATTCGCGACGGCGGCGGCGATGACGCCCGCATAGCCAGACTTTGCTTTGTATTCCAGACCAATGGCCAGACGTCTTTCGACATCGCGAAATGATCCAGATGCGTGATCAGAAATGTCGGCCGCATCCTGTGCAAAATCCCATTGATACCACGGCACCTGCCGCAAGAACTGCGCATATTGCGCGGCTTTCTGTGCGGTCAGGTCATCCAATGGCGCACGCGTGTCGCCGCGGATCAAGACGGCGATACGACCGATCGTCTCTTCGTATAGGGCCTTTGCCAACAGCTCTGCGGTAAAACTGACCCCGATTGTGTAAACGGTTGATTTGAATTCTGCGGGAAATCCACCATGGGGCCCAGATGCCTGTGACAGGCTGCAAAGTGAGGCCCAGAATCCCCCAATCGAAGACAGATATGCATATTCATGTGGATCACCTGTGCTGATCACTTTGGCATAATCATCGTAGGCGTGAACGATGTGCCATTCGGGGTATGTTAACAATGTGCGACCTTCTGGACGGTGCTGGTCCGATGACACCAACGCCACATAATCATCGGCGCCATCACCCGGACGACAGGCCAGTTCGACATATCCCACCGGCGCGGCCAGCCCTAATGATAGCAGCAAAAGCAACCCAAGGGTTCGTTTTAACAGGCGCATCATAGGTGGCGACCAAAGCGAAGCCCAGCAACCAATGCAACACCCCCAAGTAAGATATGTGGCAAGTTCGCCAGAACCCTGAACAGCGTAAAGGACAAACCGTCCGACGGATTGGTGAAGATGCCGAAATCCAGATACCCCCAGCCGGTGAAAAACCCAAACACCCCATCACCAAGGTAGAGCGCACCAAAGATAACCAAGAAGATTTTGCTGGATCGGGCCCCTAAAAACGCGGCGGCCAGTGCCCAAATAGCAGATACCAAATGCAGCAGATCATCAAACAGATCGAGCGCAAAAATCCCGAATGCCAATCCCGCATCATCGGTGATCCCCGGTACATAATTTAGTCCCGCAGCCCCGAGTAGAACGACGAAATACCCAAGCGCAAATTTTTGGATCAAAGTCATAAGGCCCCCAAGTAGCTGTCCCATAGATTATTCCGCAGTATTAGATCAGGGTCCAATACCCGTTTTGCAGCCGCAAATTCACCGGCCCTTGGATAGGCTTTCACCAATTGATCTGGCCGCGCATGGGGACGGTATGGCAGGTAATACGTCCCATCGATTGACAGTACAGCGTCGATCAAGGCTTGGGTCATGCGCTGCATGTCTGCCTCGGCGCGGGCGGTTAGTTCCTGACTAAATGACATTACCGCTGCGATGCGCGGGGTGGGGGCGTAGCCCAGCCAACTGTGCGGGTCACGATCCACAAAACGCAATGTCACGTTCAGGAACTCTTGGTAAGAACTGGGGATAATCGCCCGGCATAGCGCGACAAAATCCGCAAATCGTTCGGGTGGAACAAAATACTCGTGCAGAATATCCGTGCGGTTTGGATTGCGATCATCAAGCGTGACAACCGGTTCGTTGATCAAACTGTTGCGCGTGGCAGGCCCGTTCGCCAACCGCGTTGCAAGGTCGGCCTCAAACCACCAGCGCAATCGTTTCATTCTCTCATTGCCCAGCTGGGCGCGATAAACACGGCTTGCGATTTTGGCAATGGCGCCAGACCCGGCTGCGGCGGGCAGGGCGTTTTGATCCTCACTGGGACGATAGGTAATGAGCAGGGCGTCAGACATGAAATTCGCGCGTTGCACATTCAGCCGCCCATAAGCCATCGTCACAGTATTATCGGCAAGAGCGGCAATAAACCGGTCGCCAAACGCTTCGGCGGGCATTTCTTCGAATGATGGTTCCAGACGTTGGTTCACGGCAAGATCCACATCCATCTGTGTGATGATCCCCGTCAGGCCATAGCCGCCCATGGTCATGTCAAACAGATCGGCATTTTCACGGCGCGAACATGTCGCCGCGCTGCCATCAGGCAGGATCATTTCAAAGGATCGCACGGTGCTGCCCATTGGGCCTTCTTTTACGGGCCAACCATGTGCGTTGACGCAAAACGTGGCCGCGACACCAAAATCGTTGTTTGACTGCATGACCCGCGGCCCAAGCCCAATTGGGTCCGTTGCAGCGATCACATCGCTCCAGCGTGCACCTGCATGCACCCGCATCATTTGATTGTCTGTGTCCGTTTCAACCAGCCCATTGTCAAATGTAATGGCATGGCCATTTCGGGGAATGGCTTGGCCCCCCATAGAATGACGCGCGGCCCCCACATTCACCGGGCGGTTATTGGCGCGGGCATCGTTTAATTCGGCGCGGATGGATGCGACCAGCTGTTCGCCGGGATCATCCTTTATGATGATGTGCCGAAATATCGGTGTTTCGCTCAGTTCACTGGCATCGTTCAACGTGCCAGCGGCGCCATTCGGGGCAATGGACTGTGTCCCATCAAGTGTTGGGTTGGATGCGGAAAATGACTTGGTCAGCAATCCACCCACAACCGCGCCGCCCCCCAAAAGTGCGGCCCTACGGGTCAGTTTTTTTCGTCCTGCCAATGTGACAACCTCACTTCATGAACAATGTTCACAATATAGAAGCTGACGGGAAAGACAACAGTCAGGATTTCCAGACCCTTGCGGCGCTGTCCAATCACGGGCCGTTTAGCGCACCAACAATGCTGTTCCGGGTTTGATCTGTGTGGCAACGGCAAACAGGTGGTCACGGCGCAGAGCGACACAGCCAGCGGTGGGAAAACCGGGTCGGCGCCATTGGTGCATAAAAATGGCAGACCCGGCATTGGGTGTTGCGTCGGGATAATTCCAGTCAGTCACAAACACCAAATCATAGAGCGGTTCCGCCATGCGCAGGTTTTCGGCGCTGCCCACATAGGGCGCGCGTACCATGTGATTGTAATCTGGTAACTTAGGATCATCGGACCACAGATCGCCCGGCAGGATTGGGGTGGCCCAATCATTGGGTGGCATAATGCGATCAGGGCGATACATCATGCCCACAATATAATGGGTGCCACGCGGAGTGGCCATGTCGCCTTCGGCTTTGGTGTCGGTGATGCCGCCACGTCCAATGGTGCAGGGGTAATGCTGGCCCATAAATCGCAGACCGCGCGGCGTGACGACCATATCATAAGGGCTCATAGCAAATGTCCGGATTTTGCGGCTTTGGTGGCCAGATAGTTTTGGTTGAACGGGTTTTTGCCCACTTTCAACGCCACACGTTCAGCGACGTCGATGCCATTTTCCTGCATCCGTGCGACTTTGTTTGGGTTATTGGTCAGCAACCGCACGGACGAAAACCCCAGCTTGCGCAGGATATGCGCGCCAATCCGGAAATCGCGTTCATCGTCTTCGAATCCCAGCCGGTGGTTGGCCTCAACCGTATCGAACCCCTGATCCTGCAACGAATAGGCCCGCATTTTATTGGCCAGCCCAATGCCACGCCCCTCTTGGTTCAGGTAAAGCAACACGCCTTCGCCTTCGGCCCCCATTTGCCCCAACGCCCCGCGCAGTTGCGGCCCGCAATCACATTTCAGGCTGCCTAGAACATCGCCAGTAAAACAGGCCGAATGCAGCCGCGACAGCACAGGTTTGCTGCGATCCGGACGGCCGATTTCGACGGCGTAATGTTCCTCGGCACCGTCTTCGGGCCGGAAAATATGCAATCGACCAGCTTGGGATACATCCAAGGGCAGCCGCGCATTCACAACCAGATTATGCGGGCTGGTGGCCGTATCATTGGCCGCATCCGCAGGCAGGCGGGTCAAATTATGTTGCAGCGCAAACGCTGTCGGGTTGTCGAGCAACCCAACAACAACAGCCGGCAATAAATGCGCGGATTTGCACAGAGTAATCGCCGCGCGGTGCAGATCAGCGGGACCCTGTCGCAGACATTGAAACGGGCCTTTCATGGGGACGCGCAGATCATCGGCCGGATCGGCAATGCCTTGAACCCACGCCACATCCGCATCAGCGGGCAGGGCAATGCGCGAAATATCACCGTCATAGGCGCGCGCCTTTAGGGTTTCGGCACGGCGTGATGTGATTGTCAGGGCCACATCCCCCAATTCCATCATTTGTTTCAGACGTGCGGCATTGACCGTTTCGGCGGCCATCGCCACCGCGCCACACCCGTTTTGTTCAACCACAACAGGCACGCCCATGCGCAAATCCGCCCGTGCGCGGGCCAAACGTTCGGTGATATCTGGTGAAAAACTCATGTTGCTCCGCCTGATTTGAACCTTTCAGATACTCTTTTCTGTCTAAAAGTGAAACAAAACCCACGCAGACCACACGAGGCCGTGAGCAAATTGCAGCAATCCTTGCCGCAGCCGTGATCGCGTCACATGTCTAGTGCAAGCGAATTGGAGGATGCCCATGGCACAGCTCAGAAAAATACTTTTGGTTGATGATGACGATGACCTGCGCGAAGCGCTCAGTGAACAGCTGATTATGACCGAAGACTTTGATGTCTTTGAGGCCGCAAATGGCTCCGAAGCCATGACCAAAGCCAAAGAGGGCCTGTATGATTTGGTGATCCTCGATGTGGGCCTGCCCGATACGGATGGCCGCGAATTGTGCCGGTTGATGCGCAAACAGGGCGTGAAATGCCCGATTGTGATGCTGACGGGTCATGACAGTGACAGCGACACCATTCTGGGTCTGGATGCCGGCGCCAATGATTACGTGCCAAAACCGTTCAAATTCCCGGTGCTGCTGGCCCGGATCCGCGCCCAGCTGCGCACCCATGAACAAAGCGAAGACGCTGTGTTTCAGTTGGGGCCCTATACGTTCCAGCCTGCGCAGAAATTGCTGGTCACCGAAGACGACAAAAAGGTGCGCCTGACCGAAAAAGAAACCAATATTCTGAAGTTCCTGTATCGCGCGACGGAACGGGTTGTTGCCCGTGATGTGCTGCTACACGAAGTCTGGGGTTACAATGCGGGGGTGACAACCCACACATTGGAAACCCATATCTATCGTCTGCGTCAGAAAATCGAACCTGATCCATCCAATGCACGCCTGTTGGTCACCGAAAGCGGTGGCTATCGGTTGGTCGCCTGATCTGAGCGACCGCATTTGAACATGGGGCGTTGCGCCCCATGATTCCCCCAAGCCCCAGATGTCGGGGGTCCATGTTGATGGGCATAGGACATCACCTCCCTGTTGGACTTGCCCCGGCTTCGCGCCGGGGTTTTTTTATGTGACCTGACGGAACGGGCATCCCTGTCTTTACGTTTGTTGCGGTGATCCTCATCTATCGACGGAACAATCAGAAAGATGATGTATGAAACGTGTTGTGTATTCCGAATTCGGGCATCCTGCCGACGTGGTTTCGGTCCTGGATGTAACGCGCGGCCCGCTCGACCCTGGACAGGTTCGGATTGACGTAATGCGCAGCCCGATCAACCCGTCTGATTTGCTTCAAATCGCGGGGCAATATGGGGTGAAACCGCCCCTGCCTGCGACTCCGGGCAACGAAGGTATCGGTCGGATCGTGGACATGGCAGAGGATGTTCAAGGCCTGAAAATCGACCAAATTGTGATGATCCCGGCCGGAATTGGCGTCTGGCAGCAACAGATCGATGCACCTGCGCTGGGCTTGATCCCGCTGCCTGAGGCGGATCTGGATCAATTGTCGATGATCACCATCAACCCGCCCACAGCTTATTTGTTGCTGGATGATTTCGTTGATCTGCAGGCCGGGGATTGGATCATTCAATCTGCCGCCAATTCCGCAGTTGGGGGCTATGTCATTCAATTGGCCAAAGAGCGCGGGATCAGAACCATCAATATCGTGCGCCGAGAGGATGCAATCGCCCCATTGCAGCAATTGGGCGCTGACGTGGTGGTGCTGGATGGCCCCAACATGGAAGCTGACATTCGTGCGGCCGTGGGCGACGGCAAAATCCGGCTGGGGATTGATGCGGTCAGTGGGGCGCTCTTTGCGCGGATGGCAGATCTGCTGAGCAATGGCGGCACCATGGTGTCCTATGGCGCATTGTCGGGTGAGGCGGCGCAAGTGTCCCCGCAGGCGACGATTTTCCGCGACATTCAGGTGCGTGGTTTCTGGCTGGCGCGTTGGTTTGGCGTGGCGGATCAGGCCCGCAAAATTGACGTGTTCAGCAACTTGATCACCCGTATCGCAACCGGTGCCATCACCGCCCCGGTCGAAGCGGTCTATGGGTTGGACGATATCCATACGGCCATGGAACATGCTGCAAAACCAAACCGTTCGGGAAAAATCCTAATCGCCCCGAACGGATAAATGATCCGGCTTGGCGTGGGTTATTCCGTGCCAAGCCCCAATGTGATGTCGGCGCAGATAGCGGCACGAATATCGGAATCATCCCCGCCATTTTCGAATGTCGTCGTGACAAATTCGCCAATTCGAGTTTGGTATTCGTTCAGATGCAGCACCCCATCGCCCCGCGCATTGACGATGTCAGCGACGTCTTCACGTGATAATTTCGATGACGGGCCGATTATTTCAAACAAAAAATCTGTGATCGCAGCATGTGTGATTTCATCCACCGGGATCGTACGCAACATACTGACATTGCTTGCTAATGTTGCGACACGTTGCGCACCTTGGGATCGGCGCAATTCATCCTGTTCCGCCTCTGACAATGCATCATAGTCGGGTCGTGGTTGCTGTTGCTCTGCGTCGTATAGGTCTTGGATATAAACCGCATAATCCAGCGCGCTTAGGAACTTTGATTGCCCCCCAGAGGCGACAACATGTTCCCAATAAGACTGGACATGGCAATTGTTCATCAATGACGCGGAGGTCTCAAAATTGAGGGGAATGGACCGGACGCGAAACAGATCAGTTTGGGTTAAGGGATAGGCGATGATCGGTTCAAGCCCACCAGAAAATTCCAAGGTCCCATCAGCATGCACACTAAGTTGCGTGTTGTTCAGTGCAAACAAAATGGGGCCGATTACGAAAATCTGTTCGTCAAACGGACCACCACGAACACGCCAATCCGACGGGTAATCGTCAGCGGTGTTGGTCTGGCCATCGATATGAAATGTTTTGCCTTCGATCCGGGTATCCAGCGTTAGCCCGTCCCAATAGATCCGGCACCAATTCGTTTGCTCACACAGGTCATAATCAGGTGAGAAATAAGGGATAATTGCAACTTTTGTACTGTCGGCGGATATGGTTAGGTGAACCAGTCGCGGTACAACAATGTCAGGGTTATGGACCCGCGTCCTGATCAGGTATTCCCCCTGAATGCCCTGCGCCTGCGAAACATTAGGGGTTCCAAGCAAACACAGAGTGGAAAACAGGGCTGTAATTTGGGCAATAATCCGGAACATGACGATAAATTCTAACCTCTATAGCAATTGCAAAAACCTAACACTAATGTCGGCCTGAGTATACGGAGCGCCAAAAATGTCATTCACTCTTGCCACCTGGAATATCAACTCTGTCCGTTTGCGTGAACCGCTGGTTGCGCAATTGATGCGCGAGGAAACGCCAGACGTTTTGTGCCTGCAAGAATGCAAAAGCCCGGTTGATAAAATCCCGCGCGAAACCTTTGCTGAGCTTGGCTATACCCACATGGTGGCACGGGGGCAAAAGGGCTATAATGGCGTTGCGATCCTGTCGAAATTGCCGATCAAAGAGGTAGATGCCTTTGATTTTGCCGATTTAGGTCATGCGCGTCACATTGCAGGGCAGCTGGAAAACGGGGTCACGATCCACAATTTCTATGTGCCCGCAGGCGGTGACAAAGCAGACCGTGAGGTCAACGAAAAATTCGGCCAGAAACTGGATTATCTGACGGATATGCGCGACCATTTTGCCAATAATGCACCGCAAAAATCCATTCTGGTCGGGGATTTGAACATTGCCCCACGCGAAGACGATGTTTGGTCCCATAAACAATTGCTCAAAGTTGTCAGCCACACCCCAATTGAGGTGGACCATCTAAATGACGTGATGGAGGCCGGAAAATGGGTCGATATCACCCGTCAGGATATCCCCGAAGGCCCGCTTTATAGCTGGTGGTCCTATCGGTCACCAAACTGGGACGATTCCGACAAAGGCCGCCGGTTGGATCATGTCTGGGCGACGCCCGATATTTCCAATGCTGGGCATAACAGCCGTGTGCTACGCCATGTGCGTGGCTACGAAAAGCCCAGCGATCACGCGCCGGTTTTTGCTGAATTTGACGTCTGATCCAACGATCCGACGTGACTTGGCCCTTTTCCAACCGGGCCAGACCGCCCATATAGGGTAAAACGGAATGAATGGGGGCTGATATGCTCGAATTGAATGCAAATGCTGCGCCTGCTGCGGACCTGATCAAAGACGGCACACAAGACACCTTTATGGCGGATGTTGTAGAAGCGTCCAAAACAGTCCCGGTGATTGTGGATTTCTGGGCGCCATGGTGTGGCCCGTGTAAAACGCTTGGCCCTGCTCTTGAGGCGGCGGTGACCAAAGCCAAGGGCGCAGTCAAAATGGTCAAGATCGACGTCGATCAAAACCAGCAATTGGTGCAAATGCTGGCGCAACAGGGCCTGCCCATGCAGTCTATTCCGACGGTTGTTGCGTTCTTTGAAGGCCAAATCGCGGACATGTTTCAGGGCGCATTGCCGCAATCCCAGTTGGATGAATTTGTCGGTAAACTGGCGGTTCTAGGCGGGGGCGAGGCAGATGGCGGTCTGGCCGACGCATTAGAAGCCGCCGAAACCATGCTGGCCGAAGGCGAAGCAGAAGACGCGGTCGAAACCTTTGCGGCTGTGTTAGAAGAAGACCCAAACAGCGCACTGGCCTATTCCGGTTTGGCACGATCCTATCTGGCACTGGACCAAGTGGACCAAGCCGAAGCCGTGCTGAATGGTGTTCCTGCTGACATCAGCGAAGCCCCTGAAATTGAAGCGGTATATGCGCAAATTGCATTGGCAAAACAGGCGGCAGATGCCGGGCCGGTTGCCGAATTGCGCGCCGCAGTTGAGGCCAATCCAACGGATCTTCAGGCGCTGTTTGACCTGTCTTCTGCGCTGCACGCATCCGGGGATGCACAAGGTGCCGTTGACGCGCTGCTGGACAGTTTTCGCGTTGATCGCGACTGGAATGATGGCGCGGCCAAGACGCAATTGTTCACGATTTTCGATGCATTGCCCGCCAATGATCCGATCGTTTTGAACGGTCGTCGTAAATTGTCGTCGTTGATCTTTGTCTAACCCAAAGTTTGCGCTATATTCGGTCTATGATGCACGCAGCTGATCTGCCGGATGTTCTGCCGATCTTTCCGTTGCCCGGGGCGCTTTTGCTACCGCGGGCGCGGCTTCCCTTGCACGTGTTTGAACCTCGATATCTGGCGATGCTGGACGATACGTTTAAGACGCAAAGTCGGATGATTGGGCTGATTCAACCCCAAGACGCGCATGGGGCCTTGCGATCGACGGGCTGTGCGGGGCGTGTCACGTCATTCTCGGAAACCGAGGATGGGCGTTATATGATCACGCTGACCGGGATTAGCCGTTATCAAATTGATGAAGAAATAGAAGGCTTTACGCCGTATCGACGTGCCAAAGTGATCTGGCGTGACTTCCCGCAGGATTTGGGCAAACCAGAACGTGACCCAGGGTTTGATTTTGAAACATTCATGACGTTGTTAAAACGGTTTTTAGCGGTCAAAAACATATCGGCTGATTGGGAAAACCTAAAGGATGCCGATCCCGAAATGGTGATCAATTCACTATCCATGTTGTTGCCATTATCAAACGAAGACAAACAGGCGTTGTTGGAAACAAAGACGTTGCAAAAAAGGCGTGAAACCCTTGTGACGTTGATAGAATTCGCGTTAATGAATGGGCGCAACGAAGAGGTGATGCAGTGACCGATGTGACCGAATTTGATCCCAAAATGTTGGAAGCCCTGATTTGCCCCCAAACGCATGCGCCCCTGACCTATGATGCGCAAAATCAGGAATTGGTTAGCAAGGCGGCGCATTTGGCCTTTCCGATCCGCGGTGGCATCCCAATTATGTTGGTCGATGAGGCCCGAAAACTGGACTAACGGCCCAGAAAATGTGGTGCCTTTAATTTTTTGTTCACCATGTGTTCCTATCATGTTCCAATGATAAGGAGATTTCGGATGGACCTATCACCTGCGGATGAATTGGCTCAGATTCGGGCTGAAATGCAGAAACTGCAATTGCGTAAAACCGAACTTGAATGTGGATTCAAACGCGGTGAGCTTGAGGTTCTGGGGCGATATGTTCAAGCGGAAGTGCAGCTAGAAGAAAAGCAGGTTTTTGTCAAAGAATTGCTACCTGATGCCGTTCTAAATGACCCGCAACATTGGCGCACTGATTTCACCGATGTTGTTGTCTTGCGTCCGATTGTAAGTGTTTCACCGCATAAGGCGCGGCAAATCACCTGTCAGACCGGCGGCTTCACGGATAAAATTGCGGCGCAATCCCGGAACAGCGTTGACCGCGCCCAGGCCGAAATCTCTTAATCCGCGCAGCACGGGATTATCGTTGGAAAACAGTTTATTAAAGGTATCTGTCGCCAGGGCCAGTGATGCAGTATCGAACCGACGCCATTGTTGGTAGCGACGCAAAACCTGTTTGTTTCCAATGTCTTCGCCACGGGCACGTGCGGCGCTTAGCACTTCTGCCAAGGCACCGACATCTCGCAATCCGGCGTTTAGCCCCTGACCCGCAATTGGATGCATGCCATGGGCCGCATCGCCAACCAACGCAATCCTGTCTTCGATAAAACGATCAGCAAGTGTCAGATTCAAAGGATAAGAAAACCGGGTGCTTGCCAGCTGAATATCCCCGAGAAATGACCCAAATGCGGGGCGCAATGCTTCAAGAAATGTGTCTTCATTCATTGCCATCAACTCTGCCGCGCGGGCGTGGGTTTCGCTCCAAACAATGGAGGAGACGTTACCTGGCAGCGGCAAAATCGCCAAAGGACCGGCGGGCATAAAGAATTGATGCGCTATCCCTTGGTGAGGATGATCATGTGCGATTGCGCAGGTGACGGCGGTTTGGCCATAATCCCACCCTTTGCGCCCAATGCCACTGCGGGTCGCGGTTCCGCTGTTTCGCCCATCGCATCCGATGGCCAATTGCGCCGTAACATTTGCGCCCGAAGCGAGCGATATTGTGACAGAATTATACGTAACTGATTGTGAAATAACAGTTTCACTGGACAGCTGCGTGATATTTGGCTCCGCTTGCATCGCCTTTAGGAATGCGCGCCGCAAATATCGATCTTCGACCATATAGCCCATTGGCCCTTCTTCGATCTCAGCATGATCAAAGTGAAGCATCCAAGGGCTTGCCCCTTCTCCGGCGCGGCCATCCGTCACTTTGATTTCGTACATCGGCTGAGATTGATCGGCCAAATCCGTCCACACACCCACATTTCGAAGCAAGCGTTGCGAGGCAAGCGCCAATGCATAGGCGCGCCCGTCAAACCCCGGATCAGAACGCTGATCCACAGGCAAAGCGTCGATGACCGTGACTGAAAACCCGGTTTTAGCCAGCGCAAGCGCGAGTGCTGGACCGTTCAGGCCGCCCCCAATAATGGCGATATCGCATTTGTTTTCCATGACGCAAATATGGGGGGATTGATGGGATTGTCCATGGGGCTTGGTGCCGCTACCCTGACAAAAAGGGCCTGACAAAAAGGAAGGGCAAACCATGCAGGACTGGCTTTGGGCAGGGGCGGCGGAATTGGGCCGCGGCATTGCGCGTGGCGACATCGATCCGGTGGATTTGGCCGCGGTCTATCTGGATGCAATCCACGCCCATCCGGCAGGTCCGCAAATCTATGCGCGCACGACCCCAGATCGCGCAATGTTTGAGGCCAAGGCCGCCTCTGAGCGAGCGAAAAAGGGGCAACGATTGTCCGAACTGGATGGCGTTCCCGTATGCTGGAAAGATTTGTTCGATACCAGCGGCACAGCGACAGAGGCAGGCACGGCTCTTTTGAAGGGGCGCGTGCCATCCAAGGATGCGCATGTTTTACAAACCGCGACATCTATGGGGTTGGTTTGTTTGGGAAAAACCCACATGTCCGAAATCGCCTTTTCCGGTCTGGGGTTGAACCCAATCACGGCAACCTCTCCCAACGTGAATGATTCCGATGCCGTTCCCGGTGGGTCCTCTTCCGGGGCGGCTGCGTCTGTGGCCTTTGGGTTGGCGCCGTTAGCGATTGGGTCCGACACGGGTGGTTCTGTGCGCATTCCGGCCGCTTGGAACGATTTGGTCGGGTTGAAAACCACCCATGGCCGATTGTCATTAAAGGGTGTTGTGCCGTTGTGCAAAACCTTTGATACGGTTGGGCCGCTATGTCGAAACGTCGAAGACGCGGCGGCGTCATTGGCCGCGTTAGAAGGGATACGCGCGATTGATTTGGGGGGAGTTGACCTAGAAGGCATGCGGTTTTTGATCCCGGAAACGTTGGTTTTGGACGACGTCCAAGAGGGGCCACAAAAGGGGTTCGATTGGGCGGTTCAAAAGCTTGAAGCGGCGGGTGCCATAATCGAGCGACGCGCAGTGCCAGTGATCGAGGATGCGCTGGCAATTGGCGGACCGCTATTTACTGCAGATGCCTATTCAGCGTGGCGCGATTTGGTCGAGTCCCATCCCGAAAAAATGTATCCCCCCATTTTGGAACGGGTGCGGGCCGGCAAAGAGGTCGCGGCGCATGATTATTTGACCACTTGGCGGTATTTGCACGACTTGCGGGCGCAATATTTGTCTGCAACGCGAGGCTATAATGCGGTGATTTTTCCGACCGCGCCCATTCTGCCGCCGAATGTCAAACGCCTGATGGAAGATGCGGAATATTACGTGCATTCCAATTTGATGGCGCTGCGCAATACCCGCGTCGGAAACTTGTTTGGATTATGCGGACTGAGCCTGCCAACCAACGTCCCATCAAGCGGGATTTTGTTCAATTCAGCCCCCGGAACCGAAGAGCGTTTGCTGAGGATCGGTGCCGCGGTAGAGCGTGCTTTGGCCTAAATGCCACAATCCTCGTGCGCAGCGTGCCAAAAAATTGCCGTTTTTCTGGACACTTGCCGTCTCACCGGGCTAATCTGGGTGCAAATGGGACGTCAATGATCCCGTGAATTGAGGCAGTTATGATCTACCCCGAGCGGTTTTCGAACCTACCGGCCTATGCGTTTCCGCGCCTGCGGAATCTGCTGGACGCACATGCGCCCGGCGGAGAGGTCATTGCCATGACCATCGGCGAGCCGCGTCATGCGTTCCCTGCTTTTGTTGGGGATGTGATCAACCAAACGCTGTCAGAATTCGGAAAATACCCAACAAATGAAGGCGCGCCTGACCTGTTGGCCGCGATCGCCGGTTGGGTTGCAGGGCGCTATGGGGTGACCCTAAAAGGGGATCAAATCCTCGCGCTGAACGGCACAAGAGAGGGATTGTACAACGCGTCCATGGCGCTGTGTCCTGAGGTAAAGAACGGGCAACAGCCTGTCGTATTGATGCCCAATCCGTTTTATCAGGTCTACGCCATCGGGGCGATTTCTGTGAACGCAGAGCCGGTTTTTGTGCCCGCAACCGCACAGACCGGGCATCTGCCGGATTATGCATCCTTGCCTGAGGACATCCTGAACCGCACGACGATTGCCTATATCTGTTCCCCCGCCAATCCGCAGGGCGCGGTTGCGGGGCGGGATTACTGGACCAATTTGATCACGCTGGCTGAAAAACACGATTTCCGTATTTTCGCCGATGAATGCTATTCTGAAATTTACCGGGATTCCCCCCCCGCTGGTGCATTGGAAATTGCACAGGAAATGGGTGCGGATCCAGAACGTGTTGTGGTGTTTCATTCCCTGTCGAAACGGTCGAATTTGCCCGGATTGCGGTCCGGATTTGCCGCAGGTGGTCCCCAAAGCATCGCCCGCATGCGTCAATTGCGGGCCTATGCGGGTGCGCCACTGCCGTTGCCATTGCAACACGTCGCCGCCAAGGCATGGGGCGACGAAACCCATGTGATCGAAAATCGCGCGCTTTATGCCGAAAAATTCGATCTGGCGGACAAAATTTTCGCTGATGTTCCCGGCTATGCCTCGCCTGAGGCTGGATTTTTCCTGTGGCTGCCCGTCAAAGACGGCGAAGCCGCAGCTCTAAAGCTTTGGCAGGAAACGGGCGTTCGTGTTCTGCCGGGCGCGTATCTTAGTCGTGACGTGAACGGGGAAAACCCCGGCGCCGGCTATATCCGGGTCGCACTTGTGGCCCCAAAAGAAGAAACACAGCGCGGACTGACCCTGATCCGTAACTGTTTGTATAATTGAGGAAAGAAGATGGCTTTGTACCAATCCCGTCAGCGCGATCCATTGTTTGACAGCACAACCCAGGCCGCGTTGGAAAAGCGCGGCAAAGAGTTGATCGGCCTGTTTCTGATCCTGTTGGCGGCCATCGTCGCCCTTATGCTGAGCAGTTATTCGCCGGATGATCCGTCATGGGTCACCGCATCGGATACCCCGGTTCAAAACGCGATGGGGCGCACAGGGGCGTCTATTTCCGCGTCATTGATCGCCATTATCGGGCTGGGGTCCTGGGGTTTGGCCATCATCATGGGCGCATGGGGTCTGCGCATGGTGTTGCATCGCGGCGAAGAACGGGCGCTGGAACGGTTGATTTTCTTTCCGATCGCCATCGCATTTGGGTCTGTTTATGCCGCGTCCCTGACACCGGGATCAGATTGGAGCCATTCGTTTGGTTTGGGCGGATTGTTTGGGGAAACGGTGTTGGGTGTGATCCTGACAATCATTCCGTTTAAGGTCACGTTTGGCGTGAAACTGATGTCCTTGGTGATGGGCGTTGGCATTTTGGCCATGGGCACGTTTGTGCTTGGATTTACTATGCGCGAATTAAAGGTCGGCGGCCGTTTTATGGCGCTTGGCGTGGTGATGTTGTATTCGATGTTGCTGCAAATGTTGGGGCAGGGCGCGTCGGCATCCATGCGTGCAGCACAAGGCATGCAGGCCAATATCGCGGATCGTCGCGAAAAAGCGCGGGCAGAACGCGCAGAGGCCGAAGCTGAGGCAATGGCCTATGACGCTGTTCCCGAGCCGACCGAAACGCAGCGTGTGGCCAATATCGTGCGCGCCAATATGGCAGCGCAATCCGCACCCGTCGCGCAGACCGAAACACATGATTACGCGCCAATGCAGGCCGAATTGCGCGCCGAACCAAATGTTTATCACACCGAGGCAGAGCCAGAGTCAGAGCCGCGTGGCGGATTGCTGTCACGCATGCCATCCCTGCTGAAACGGGCCGATCCGTTGCCAGCGCCGGAATTGGTTGAACCTGAATTGATCGAGACAGACATGCCCGCGGCCAGCGATGACCGGATCAAAGCCAAGATTTCTGACGTGATCAAAGCACGTGTACGGTCGCCCATGGTGACCAAACCTCAGGCAACGCTGCTGCGCAAACGTGGCCCGCAACCGCTGATTTTGGACACTAGCAACCCGCAGGCTGGTTTGCCCGCTGAACCGCAATTATATGCGGATCCGGCAATGGCGCAGGCCCCATTGGTCGAAGCACCCATGGTGGATGTCCCGGCCTTTGAAGCGCCATTGGCACAGGAATCCATCCCCCAAGACGTGGCGCCACAACCCGCGCCGACCCCTTCGCCAGTTGCTTATGATCTGGCTCCGAAACCGGCTGTAACTCCTGTGACGGCCCCGGCGCAAACCGCCTATTCTGGTTTGGATCGTCGCGTTGTACAGCATCCTGTGAAAAAGCCAATTCAGCCATCCGTTCAGGCCAAGGCCGAAGCCCAGCCTGCGTTGCAATTTGAAGATCGCGACACGTCTTATGAGGTGCCACCGCTAAGCCTGTTGGCCAATCCGGCAGAGGTCGAACGCCATGTGCTGAGCGACGAAGCGTTGGAAGAAAACGCACGGATGCTGGAAACCGTTCTGGATGATTACGGCGTCAAAGGCGAAATCGTCAGCGTGCGCCCCGGCCCCGTTGTGACCATGTATGAACTGGAACCAGCGCCGGGTTTGAAGGCCAGTCGTGTGATTGGCCTCGCCGACGATATTGCGCGATCCATGTCGGCGTTGTCGGCGCGGGTGTCCACCGTGCCGGGCCGGTCTGTGATCGGGATCGAATTGCCCAACGAAAAACGCGAAATGGTGTCGTTCCGCGAAATCCTGTCGAACCGGGATTACGGCGATGGCAGCCATAAATTGCCACTGGCCTTGGGCAAAGACATCGGCGGCGATCCCGTCGTTGCGAACTTGGCCAAAATGCCCCACCTGTTGATCGCCGGGACCACCGGGTCCGGTAAATCCGTTGCCATCAACACCATGATCCTGTCGTTGCTCTATAAACTGACGCCGGATGAATGCCGGATGATCATGATCGATCCAAAAATGTTGGAATTGTCCGTTTATGACGGCATCCCGCACCTGTTGTCCCCTGTTGTGACCGACCCGAAAAAGGCGGTTGTCGCGTTGAAATGGACCGTGGGCGAAATGGAAGATCGCTATCGCAAAATGTCCAAAATGGGCGTGCGTAACATCGAAGGCTATAACGGGCGCGTCGCGGATGCTCTGGCAAAAAATGAAACGTTCAGCCGCACGGTTCAGACCGGATTTGCGGATGATACCGGCGAACCGATCTTTGAAACAGAAGAGATCATGCCAGAGAAAATGCCATATATCGTCGTGATTGTAGACGAAATGGCCGATCTGATGATGGTCGCAGGCAAAGAGATTGAGGCCTGTATTCAACGGCTTGCGCAAATGGCGCGGGCGTCTGGCATTCACATCATCATGGCCACACAGCGCCCATCGGTGGATGTGATCACCGGCACAATCAAGGCCAACTTCCCCACCCGGATTTCGTTCCAAGTGACCGGCAAAATCGACAGCCGCACCATTCTGGGCGAACAGGGGGCTGAACAATTGTTGGGAATGGGCGATATGCTTTATATGGCGGGGGGTGCAAAAATCACCCGCGTGCATGGGCCGTTTGTTAGCGATGAAGAAGTCGAAGAAATCGTGACCTATCTCAAACAATTCGGTCCACCTGATTATCAATCCGGTGTGGTTGATGGGCCTTCGGATGAAAAAGAAAGCAACATCGACGCGGTTCTGGGGCTGGGTGGCAACACCACGGGCGAAGACGCGCTTTATGATCAAGCGGTGCAGATTGTGGCGCGGGATCGCAAATGTTCGACGTCTTACATTCAGCGCAAATTGGCGATCGGCTATAACAAAGCGGCGCGTTTGGTCGAACAGATGGAAGACGAAGGCGTCGTGTCATCCGCCAACCATGTGGGCAAACGCGATGTTTTGGTGCCAGAAATCCAATAAGTCGCAAAAAACAGCGTGTTATTGGATAACGGGCGGCGCGATATCGCTTATCTTCGGGATATCCTGACTTGGTGATGTCACAGCGGGGTGCAATCATGCGCCCTAAGAACTAGGTGAGATGCATGAGCAAGTTTAGATTTCTGATACTCCTGATCCCGATGTTGCTGGCCGCACTGGCAGCCGCAGCGCCGTCCAATGCCCAGCAAATTCCGCTGAGCGAAATTTCACGTTACCTGAATGGGTTGGGCACCGCCAAAGGCGAGTTCACCCAGATCAATGCAGACGGGACAATTGCGACCGGGGAAATCCTGATCAAACGTCCGGGGCGTATTCGGTTTGAATATAACCCACCCGAACAATCGCTGGTTTTGGCGGCGGGTGGGCAATTGGCCGTGTTTGATCCACGTTCCAATGCCGGGCCACAGCGTTATCCGCTGCGGGAAACCCCGCTAAGCATTATCCTGGACGACAATGTTGATCTGGCGCGCGCCAATATGGTGACAGGTCACACGTCAGATGGGACCACGACCACGGTGCGTGCACAGGACCCGGATCACCCCGAATACGGCAATATCCAATTGGTGTTCACGGCCAACCCGACTGAGCTGCGCCAGTGGATCATCACCGATGACACGGGGTCACAAACGACGCTGATCCTCGGTGATTTGGACAAAGGTGGCAATATTCGCGACATCAATTTCAACATCCAGCGCGAAATGCGCAACTGGCAGAATTGATCAGATTTCAAAATTCGGAAATGAAAAGGGCGGGTTAAACCGCCCTTTTTTGTTATCTCCAGCGGCGGCAATTGGCCAACTGAGCTTCGTACATGTCAGCGCGATCATCGACTTCGCCCGCGATGCGAACCAACCAGCCCTTGGACCGATATGAGCCCCGCAGATACCCTGTGCGCCCTTCGTGGTAGGCCAGATATTGATTGCGGGTGTCGGTCAAAGGAACCCCTGTTTCTTCAACGGTTTGCGTCATGTACCAGCCCATGAAATCCAGCGCGTCATTGATATTTGTACGGCTGGACGACCGGCTGCCTTCGTAGCGTTGATATTCTTCCCAAGTGCCATCCAATGCCTGAGAATACCCCAGCGCCGAACTTTGTCGACCGGTTGGGATCACCCCCAACGCATAGCGATGCGGGGGACGGTTATCAGCAATAAATTTACTTTCTTGATAGATCATCGCCATTAGAACGTGCGCTTGCACACCCCATTTGCGTTCAGTCTGGCGGAAAGCACGCACATAATTCGGGCGTTCCGTCAAAATTGAACAGGCGTTGTCCAGATTGCGCGGCGCAGAACTGTCTCGGGTGCCACAGCTACCCAAGATTAGGACCAACAGAACCGCGAGATTGAGTTTGCTCATCTGCCTCTCGCTCATATTTAGTTTTTTATTAGCCCGATTATAGCTGATTTTTCGTGCTCTGAAAATGGATTTCCTGAAATGAGCGAAAGTGTGATCAAGCGCTGTTTTGGGGGTTTTGATTTGGGACTGTACCGGTCAAGTTCACAAACTGTTTCCTGTGATTCGGGTCCCTAAACGTGGACTTTTCCCCATCGGGCCGGGTAAACAGGGATAAGGACGAATGGAATATGTTGAAAACACGTGCAAAATACTTCCTCGGACAGGTTGTCCGGCATCGTAAACATCCCTTTCGCGGGGTGGTTTTTGACGTGGATGCAATGTTTTCCAATTCTGACGAATGGTACGAATCCATCCCAGAAGAGGCGCGCCCTGAAAAAGACCAACCATTTTATCATCTGTTGGCTGAAAACGACGAAAGCTATTACGTCGCTTATGTGTCCGAACAGAATTTGGTTGCGGATTATTCCGGCGAACCCGTGGATCACCCGGACCTAGAGGATCTGTTTGGCCCGTTTGAGGATGGCAGCTACCCGCTGCATTTTCAGCTGAACTAACAACCGCTTAGTAGCCCAAGGCACAGCCGTCTTTGCGCGGATCTGATCCGCCTTCTAGGATACCATCATCCCTGATCTGGATGGATTGCGCACCGCCAATTCCCAGTTCGGGCCGCCGCACGTCATGACCCAGCTCAACCAGTTTTTGGGCCACGTCGTCGCTATACCCGGATTCCAAATCCAGCACGCTATCTTGGGCAAAGCTGCGCGGGGCATCGATATTGGCCTGTGGGGACAGCCCAAAATCAACATGGTTGGACACAAAACGCGCATGCCCGGTCGACTGGTATTGCCCGCCCATGACGCCAAACGGCATGATCACCCGGCCATTTTTCTTTAACATACCGGGGATGATTGTGTGCATCGGGCGCTTGCCTGCGGCGGCTTCGTTGTCGTGACCCTGTTGCAGGGTGAACCCTGCGCCGCGGTTTTGAAACAAGATGCCAAATTTATCCGACGCGATGCCAGACCCAAAGCTGTGAAAGATTGAATAGATCAGCGACACGGCCATGCGATCTTTGTCGACCACGGTGATGTAAATCGTGTCTTTGTGCACAGATTCCGCACCGGGCAGACCTGCGGGCAACACACGTTTTGGGTCGATTAATCCAGCCAGCTTTTCAGCGGTGTCCATCGACACCATATGATCAAGGCGGGTCATGTGATCCATATCGGCAACAAACCGGTTGCGCGCATCATAGGCCAGTTTGGTGGCCTCAGCTTCGATATGAACCCGTTCGGCACCATTTGGATCCATGTTGGAAATATTGTATTGTTTCAACATGTTCAGCAGCAATATGGCGGTCGCCCCTTGCCCGTTGGGTGGGTGTTCAACCAGATCAACATCGCCGTAATTGCCAGAAATCGGATCGGTGTATTCACAGGCCGTGGCGGCAAAATCGTCCAAAGTGTGGGACCCGCCTGCTGCGCGCAGTGACGCCACCATGTCCTCGGCCACTTCGCCTTCGTAAAATGCGTCGCGCCCGTCCATCGCAATGCGGCGCAGCACATCGGCCTGTTTTGGTGCGCGAAAAATTTGGCCAGCCTTGGGGGCATTGCCGTTGATCATGAATGTGTCGCGCGCGATGCCAGACAGATTGTTGGCACCCGGCCCCCAATCGGCAGCGACTCGGGGGGCCACGGGCACGCCTGCCTCGGCATAATGGATCGCCGGGGCCAAAGATGTTGCCAAACCGACACGCCCCCAATCTTTGGACAAGCGACAAAATGCATCAACTGCGCCCGGAATGGTGACCGCAGTTGCCGAATAAGGGGCAATGACGTCTTGGCCTTGATCGCGCAATGATTGTGCGTTCAATCCTGCCGGTGCGCGGCCAGACCCGTTCAGGGCAACCACGTCATCCTTGCCTGCCGGGGAAATCAGCGCAAACAGATCGCCGCCGATGCCCGTCATCTGGGGTTCACAAAACCCCAATAAAACCGCACCTGCAATGGCGGCATCCATGGCATTTCCACCAGATTCAAGGATTTGCACCGCCACTTTGGATGCCAATGGATGCGACGTGGCGCACATGCCATTGGTGGCGAAAACCGAAGATCGGCCCGGAGTTTGGAACTGGTGCATGATGGGTCCCCATAGAAATCACACACAACCTATGCGTCTGGTGGGGAAATTCAATCATTGAAGGGGATTTAATAGACCTCGACGCCGTGCACTGGGTGGGGGCTGTTACGCACGGCGCCGAGGGAAGCTATATTGCAGCTACAAGACCATTTGTGCCCTTGATTCAGGGCACCCAGATGGAGTGAATAGGGCAAGTTTGCGGCAATTCGCAAATTCGAGGGGGAAATATGAGAAAAGTAGTCATTTCAGGCGCAGCGCGCACACCAATGGGCGGATTTCAGGGGGATTTCGCGGGAATCGAAGCCGCAGAGCTGGGCGGGGCCGCCATTCGGTCCGCATTGGCCGGAGCCGGAGTTGAAACCGTTGACGAAGTGCTGATGGGCTGTGTTTTGCCAGCAGGGCAGGGCCAGGCACCTGCACGTCAGGCCGGATTCGCCGGTGGTCTGGGCGAAGATGTGCCCGCCACTACACTAAATAAGATGTGTGGTTCCGGGATGAAGGCCGCAATGATGGCGTTTGACCAGATCGCACTGGGTCACGCGGATACGATGATCGCGGGCGGCATGGAAAGCATGACCAACGCGCCGTATCTGTTGCCCAAAATGCGGGACGGCGCACGGATTGGCCATCAAAACGTTCAGGACAGCATGTTTTTGGATGGGCTAGAGGACGCCTATGACAAAGGCCGCCTGATGGGCACATTTGCCGAAGATTGCGCTGAGCATTTCCAATTCACTCGCGAAGCGCAGGACGAATATGCGTTACGGTCCCTCAGCCGCGCGCGTGCTGCGCAGGACAGTGATGCGTTTGATCGCGAAATTGCCGCGGTGACATATAAGACTCGCAAAGGCGACGTCGAAGTGAACGTGGACGAGCAGCCCCAAAAGGCCCGTCCCGAGAAAATTCCGCAGCTGAAACCCGCATTCCGCAAGGATGGTTCGGTCACGGCGGCGAATTCATCGTCGATTTCAGATGGTGCTGCGGCTTTGGTCATCTCGGCCCAAGAGGTCGGTCTGCCTGTGCGCGCGACCATCGTTGGCCATGCCAGCCACGCCCAAGCCCCCGGTTGGTTCACAACCGCGCCGGTTCCAGCCGCGCAGAAATTGTTGGACAATATCGGTTGGACCAAAGACGACGTGGACCTGTGGGAAGTGAACGAAGCCTTTGCCGTGGTGCCGATGGCCTTTATGCATGAAATGGGGCTCAGCCCAGACATCGTGAACGTCAATGGCGGGGCCTGTGCATTGGGTCACCCGATTGGGGCCTCTGGGGCGCGAATCATTGTGACATTGCTGAACGCGTTGGAAAAACGCGGATTGAAACGCGGTGTGGCCGCGATTTGTATCGGTGGCGGCGAAGGCACAGCCATCGCAATCGAGAGACCAGATGCGGATTGATTACCCCGAAGTCACGAAATCCATCCTTGCCCTGACAGAGGGCGAGGATGATGTCGTGTCAATTATGGCGACCATCGCCTGTGAATTGCACCATGCGGATGACCGGTTTCATTGGACCGGATTTTACCGTGTGGTTGCACCGCAACTGATGAAAATCGGGCCCTATCAGGGCGGACACGGGTGTCTTTCTATCTCGTTTTCGCGCGGAGTTTGTGGGGCCGCCGCCCGCACAGGCCAAGTGCAACTGGTCGCGGATGTGAACGCATTCAGCGACCATATTGCCTGTTCCAGCACGACTCAGAGCGAAGTGGTTTTGCCGGTTTGGAACTGGGCAGGAGAGCTGCTTGGAGTGTTGGATATCGATTCCGACCTACCGGATGCGTTTGACCAAAACGATGTGGATGGGTTGCAGTCAATTCTAGAAAAAGCGTTTTAACACAAGTGCCTGCATTGATTGAAAGGGACCTGTCGCATTTGGGTGTGGCAGGTCTTTTTGGGTCAAAGCTTCCCTTGCGTGAATTTCTGTTCCGAGCGAGTGAAATTTTTCTTTGAAATTTCATAAAAATGTGACACCGTGAAATTAGGGAAGCAAATTTCACGGTCATTATGAAACACGATCCACTCGAAAAACCGAAAACCTTGGGCGCGGATTTGCGGGCTCTGCGCAAAGCGCGGGGTTACACGCTCACCGATTTGGCTGAATCCCTGGGGCGGTCTGTTGGCTGGTTGAGCCAAGTGGAACGCGAAATGTCTGACCCATCTGTCAGCGATCTGCGGGCCATGGCCAAGGCGCTGGACGTGTCCGTTTCGTCCCTGTTTCGCACCTCATCAACCCCAACAAACGAAGACGGCTTGATTGTTCGCAAATCGTCGCGTCGCCCAATTGGGTCGCGTGATGACGGGCTGGTCGAAGAACTGCTTTCCCCGGATCTGACCGATGATTTTGAGGTGGTACATTCTACGTTTGAACCCGGCGCGTTGATGAATGACGCCGTGACCCGCCCAACCCAAGAGGTCGGTTATGTGGTCGGAGGCAAGCTGACGCTGTGGATCGATGACGTAGAATTTAACCTTTCACCGGGCGATAGTTTTCGCATCCGGGGGCAGCGATATCGCTGGTCCAACCCCCACCCAGAGGCCTGCACGGTGATTTGGGTCATCGCGCCTCCGATCTACTAAAATGGCGGTGTTGAAAGGCAGCTGTGCCTGCAGAAAAATCAGCTTTGAAACAGCCGCAACTCCGGTTGGGGCATCGGTCTGTCATTGTGGCCAATGTCGCAAAATGTCGGGCCACACATGGTCGTCCGCGCAGGTCGACATTGATGATTTGACGATTTCCGGGCCGGTCAAATGGGTCGCGCTCAGCCCCACTGCAAAACGCGGCATTTGCCCGGATTGCGGGGCCTATTTGTTCTGGAAGGCCCATAACGAAAACATGATCAGTTTCGCGCTTGGGGCCCTGGATGGGCCAACCGGGCTGACGCTGACCAAACATATCTTTGTCGCTGACAAAGGCGATTATTACGAAATTGCGGACGATGTTCCGCAACAGAAATAGCAGGAGGCCATAATGGCAGAATTTCCATCAACCGCACGGGTTGTCATCATTGGCGGCGGCGCCATCGGCGTGTCGACGTTGTACCATTTGGCCAAAGAAGGCTGGACCGATTGTGTTCTTTTGGAAAAGAACGAACTGACCGCTGGGTCCACGTGGCATGCTGCGGGCAATTGCCCGAATTTCAGCGCGTCTTGGGCGGTGATGAACATGCAGCGCTATTCGCTGGAAATGTACCGTACATTGGCCGAAGACGTTGATTATCCGATGAACTATCACGTCACGGGTGCGCTGCGTTTGGGCCATACCAAAGAGCGGATGAAAGAATTTGAACGCGTGGCCGGCATGGCGCGGTATCAGGGTTTGGAAATGGATATGCTGACGCCCAAAGAGGCGTTGGATTACTATCCTTTCCTTGAAACCCATGATTTGGCGGGCGTTCTATGGGATCCATTGGACGGTGATATCGATCCGGCCCAGCTGACCCAAGCGATGGCCAAAGGTGCCCGCGATCTGGGGGCCAATATCCAACGTTTTTGTCCCGCAACAGGGGTGAGCCGCGATGGCGATGAATGGGTTGTGCACACCGAAAAAGGCGACATCAAATGTGAATTTGTCGTCAACTGCGCAGGCTATTATGCAAAACGCGTCGGCGAATGGTTCAAACCATATGGCGGGCGTGATGTGCCGATGGTGGTCATGTCCCACCAGTATTTCCTGACCGAAGAAATCCCCGAAATCGAAGCGTGGACCAAAGAAAACGGCCGCAAATTGCCGATGATCCGCGATGTGGATTCGTCCTATTATTTGCGTCAGGACAAACATGGTCTGAACCTTGGCCCATACGAAGTGAACTGTAAGGCGCATTGGGTTACCAAAGACGATCCAATGCCGCAGGACTTTAGTTTCCAGCTATATCCGGACGATCTGGAACGGTTGGAATGGTATATCGAAGACGCCATGGGCCGGGTTCCATTATTGGGCACATCTGGCGTGGGGCGCGTGATCAACGGGCCGATCCCTTATGCACCAGACGGGTTGCCGTTGATGGGGCCAATGCCGGGCGTGAAAAACGCATTTGAGGCGCATTCCTTTACCTTTGGGATCGTGCAGGCCGGTGGCGCGGGCAAAGTCATGGCCGAATGGATCACAACTGGCGAAACCGAATGGGATATGTGGGCCGTTGATGGACGCCGCTACACCGATCACGCGGATTTCGATTTTTGCCACAACAAAGCGTTGGAAACATATGGCCATGAATACGCGATGCATTTCCCGCATCACGAATGGCCTGCGGCGCGCAATAAAAAGCTGTCGCAAAACCACGACCGGTTGGTCGCGGATGGCGGTCAAATGGGGGCCTATAACGGCTGGGAACGCGCCAACTATTTTGCCAAGGACGGCGACGATGTTTCTGAGGCCGCAACCGAAACCTGGAGCCGCAATGGTCCATGGGCCGTGCGCGTCAAAGAAGAGGTCGAAGCCTGTCGTGACAATGTCGGCGTTTTGGATATGCCCGGATTTTCACGTTACAGCCTGACGGGCGCCGGGGCGGCTGAATGGCTGCGCACACAGGTTGCAGGCGCATTGCCCAAAGCCGGGCGCATGAACCTTGGTTATTTTGCGGATACACGCGGCCGGATTGTGACAGAGGTCACCATCATCCGATTTGCCGAAGACGAATTCATGCTGATGACCGCCGCCGTGGCGCAATGGCACGATTTCGAATTCCTGCAAAAATCGCTGCCTGCGGATGGGTCGCTGACTTTGGTCGATATCACAACCGATTACAGCACGTTGCTGGTCTGTGGACCCAAATCGCGTGACATGTTGTCTGGCCTGACCGACGCGGATCTGACCACAGGTTGGCTGACCCATCAGGATGCAACATTTGCCGGCAAACCCGCCAAATTGATGCGGATCTGTTTCGGGGGGGAACTGGGTTGGGAAATCCACACCAAAACCGAAGACACGGCCAATGCCTATAGCGCGATCCGCGATGCTGGCGCCGCGCCGTTTGGGATGTTCGCGCTGGATTCCATGCGGATCGAAAAAGGCTACCGCACGTGGAAAGGTGACCTGTCGACCGATTACACCCTGCTCGAAGGGGGCTTGGGCCGGTTTGTGCGCCTGAACAAGGAACAGGACTTCCCGGGCAAAGCCGCCTTGTTGGCCGAACAACAACAAGGGTCAAAGAAAGGGTTTGTCACGCTGATCGTCGAAGCCGGAGATTCGGACGCGCCGTATATGTCCACCCTTTGGAAAGACGGCGAAGTGGTGGGTGAAACCACGTCGGGCAATTTCGGTTATCGGGTCAATAAATCCATCGCGCTAGGGATGGTGCGGGCCGATTTGACCACACCGGGAACCGAGCTTGAGGTCGAAATCTTTGGCGAACGCTGCAAAGCAATTGTCCAAGAGGACGCCCCGATCTGGGACCCTGAAAACGATCGCATCCGCGCCTAAGCCTAACCTATTGCGACCTGCCTTTCGGGGCAGGTCCCCATTCAAGCCAATCTGGCACAATTTCGGAGGCGCAAGCCCATGTCTCTTCCTACCAAAGCCCGAGTCGTCATTGTTGGCGGCGGTGTGATCGGGTGTTCTGTTGCGTATCATCTGGCCAAACTGGGCTGGAAAGACGTCGTTCTGTTGGAACGCAAACAACTGACCTCTGGCACCACATGGCATGCGGCCGGGCTTATTGCTCAGCTGCGCGCCACAAAAAACATGACCAAACTGGCGAAATACAGTCAGGAATTATACGGCACATTAGAAGAAGAAACCGGTGTCGCCACTGGGTTCAAACGTTGCGGTTCCATTACGGTTGCTCTGACGGATGAACGGTGTGAAGAAATCTATCGTCAGGCGGCGATGGCACGGTCGTTTGGCGTCGAAGTCGAAGAGATTTCGAACGAGCGGGTGCAGGAATTATACCCTCACATCAATCTAGAGGGCGTCAAAGGCGCGGTTTACCTGCCCAAAGACGGCCAAGGGGACCCCGCCAACATCGCCTTGGCGCTGGCCAAAGGCGCCCGCCAGAACGGTGCGCTGATCAAGGAACGTATCAAAGTCACCGCCTTTACCAAGGAAGGTCGTGATGTGACGGGCGTGGATTGGGTGTCTGACGATGGATCCGAATCCGGGCATATCGAATGTGACATGGTCGTCAATTGCGGGGGCATGTGGGGGCACGAAGTCGGCAAGAAAGCGGGCGTGAGCGTGCCGCTTCAGGCGTGTGAACATTTCTATATCGTCACGGAAAACATCGAAAACATGTCCCAATTGCCGGTGCTGCGTGTGCCGGATGAATATGCCTATTACAAAGAAGACGCCGGTAAAATTCTGTTGGGCGCGTTTGAACCTGTGGCCAAACCTTGGGCGAATGACGGCATTCCGTCGGACTTCGAATTTGACCAATTGCCTGAGGATTTCGACCATTTCGAACCGATCCTTGAAATGGCAGTTGAACGTGTGCCGCTCTTGGCCGAGGCCGGGATTCATACCTTCTTTAATGGTCCGGAATCCTTTACGCCGGATGACGCATATCACTTGGGTCTGGCCCCGGAATTGAACAATTTCTGGGTCGCGGCTGGGTTTAACTCGATTGGGATTCAATCCGCTGGTGGCGCTGGTATGGCGTTGGCGCAGTGGATGGATACAGGCGAAAAACCGTTTGATCTGGGGGATGTTGACATCAACCGGATGCAGCCATTCCAGGGCAACAAACAATACCTGTTTGAGCGGTCCAAAGAAACGTTGGGTCTGCTTTACAAGGATCATTTCCCGTTCAAACAAAAGGAAACCGCGCGTGGTATTCGCCGGTCGCCGTTTCATTATCACCTTCAGGAACGCGGCGCTGTATTTGGTGAATTTTCAGGGTGGGAACGGGCAAACTGGTTTGCGCGTGAAAATCAAGAGGCCGAATATCAATACACATGGAAACGCCAAAACTTCTTTGACAATGTCCGCGAAGAACACATGGCGATCCGTCAAAATGTGGGCATGTACGACATGTCTTCGTTCGGCAAATTGCGCGTAGAAGGCCCGGATGCCACCAAATATCTGAACTACCTTGCAGGCGGTCAATATGACGTGGACCATGGCCGGATTGTCTATTCGCAATTCCTGAACAAAAACGGCGGCATTGAGGCTGATGTGACCATCACGCGGCTGTCGACCAACACCTATTTGGTCGTCACACCCGCGGCGTCGCGCTATAATGATCAGGTCTGGATGGAACGGAACAAAGGCAACTTTAACGTTTCCATCACAGACATCACCGCCGCCGAAGCCACACTGGCGGTCATGGGTCCACGGTCTCGTGCATTGCTAGAAGCAGTGTCGCCAAACACATTCACAAATGACGTGAACCCGTTTGGCACGGCGCAGGAAATCGAAATCGGCATGGGCTTGGCGCGGGTTCACCGCGTGACCTATGTGGGCGAACTGGGCTGGGAAGTTTACGTATCGTCCGACATGGCAGGGCATGTTTTTGAAACGCTCTATGAAGCGGGACAGGATATGGGTCTAAAACTGTGCGGGATGCATATGATGGATACCTGCCGGATCGAAAAAGGCTATCGTCACTTTGGCCATGACATCACCTGCGAAGATCACGTTGTTGATGCAGGCATCGGGTTTGCCGTCAAAGGTGACAAAGATGACTTTATCGGGCGGGATGCGTTTTTGCGTCGCAAGGAAACCGGGCCACAGAACCGGATGTTGCAATTCAAACTGACGGATCCAGAACCGCTGCTTTATCATAATGAACCAATCCTGCGGGACGGCGAGCTGGTCGGCTATCTGACCTCTGGCGCTTACGGTCACCATCTGGGCGGCGCGATGGGGCTGGGTTATGTGCCATGCGCCGGTGAAAAAGCGGCGGATGTGCTGGCGTCAAGCTATGAAATCGACGTCATGGGTGTGCGGGTCAAAGCCGAAGCATCCCTGAAGCCGATGTATGATCCAAAATCGGAGCGGGTCAAAGCCTGATCCGACGAGACAGAGCATTGGAAACGGGCAGGCTTAGGTCTGCCCGTTTTTCGTGGTGATCTGCGGTGCCAGCATGTCCGCCCATAAATCATAGGCGGCCTTTGACGGGTGAAACCCATCCTTTGCGATGTATTTGGGTGCATATGGCACAGTAATCGGCACAAACGTCACATCAGGTTCCTTGGCCACGTTGGCCGCAAGCGCACGTCCAAGCCGCGCCGCGTCCTGTCCTAAAATCTGGCGCAATGGGGTGGGCAGCAATGGAAACCGACCCATCGGTGGCAGATCATTCACAAGAATATGCTGCACGCCGAATTTGGCCCGCAACAGCGCCCGCAGCCTGTTTTGTTGGGCAATCCATGGGCGTAAACTGGCATTGCGGGTCACGTCATTCACCCCCAGCACAATCAGCGCCACGTCAAAGTGATCTGGGTCCAAGTGCTGTAGATGCTGTAACGTTGATGGCGTTGTCGCGCCGGTTTTTGCCTCTAATTGCCATGTCACATGCATCGATTGCGACAGCCGCGCGATCAATTGCCCCAATAATGCATCCTCTTGATGGTCCACACCGACCCCAGCGGCAGAACTGTCCCCGATGATCAAGAGACGAAGGTGGGTATCGGTGCTGATCTGGGACCGGGTAGTTCCCTTTCGTGGCCCAATAGGTTCCGCCAGCAAAAGCGCATGGCGCCGCACGGTCAATCCCTGCCAGATCAATATTGGAGCCAAAGGCGGCTTGGAAAGGAATGTCGGGATTTTCATAGGTAATTGCTGGTGACATTGCGGACCCATTGCAAGCCTAACGCTGCGATAGCTTTCCCTTGGCCGGCGGATCGGATAGGGACGCGGCATGCAAATTGGAACCGAATATACCCCACCCCAAGACCCGCTTGTGGTTCTGCACGAAGACCACGAAGTGGTGCTGGTTGATAAGCCAAGCGGCCTGTTATCGGTGCCCGGGCGGGGTGAACATTTGGCGGATTGCCTGATCACACGTGTGCAGCAGGTCTTTCCGACGGCATTGTTGGTGCATCGACTGGATCGCGACACGTCTGGTGTGATGATTTTTGCCCTGACGCCCCATGCACAGCGGCATCTGGGGCTGCAGTTTGAAAAACGCCAAACCCAAAAGACATATGTCGCACGCGTGCATGGCAAACTAGAGCCGAAAACCGGGCAGGTGGACCTGCCATTGATCGTAGACTGGCCAAATCGCCCCAAACAGATGGTGTGTCATGAAACGGGGAAATCCGCGCAAACCGACTGGCGCGTTGTGCGGTCAAACGATGATGAAACCCGTGTGCGGCTGATGCCAAAAACCGGGCGGTCGCATCAATTGCGGGTCCATATGTTGGCGTTGGGTCATCCCATTTTGGGGGATCCGTTTTACGCCACGGGCGCGGCACTGGATCACCCGCGTTTGATGCTGCATTCAGAAACGCTTCGGTTTCGTCATCCCGATGGCGGGCAGGGCACACGCATCACGGCCAAAGCCCCGTTTTAAAAAGAAAAAGCGCCCCACTGGGACGCTCTCTTGGCTATGTTTTGTTGCAGTTAGGTGTTGATCCAACCAGAGATGGACTTCACCTCCAGAAATTCCTCAAGCCCAAATGCGCCCCCTTCACGGGCCCGACCGGATGACTTTTTGCCACCAAAAGGCATGCCCTGTGCGCGGCCCTGACCATTGATTTCAACCATGCCGGATTCAAGCTGAAGCGAGAGCCGGTTGGCGCGTGCGGCATCTTGGGTCTGAACATAGTTTGTCAGGCCGTATTCCGTGTCGTTGGCGATGCGAACGGCCTCTTCCTCGGAGTCAAAAGGAATGATCGACAAAACAGGACCAAAGATTTCCTGCTGCGCGATTGTCATGTCATTGCTGACATCGGCAAACACGGTTGGGCGGACATAATAGCCACGATTGACGCCTTCTGGCAGGCCGGGGCCGCCCGCAATCAACCGCGCACCTTCGTTGATGCCCGTTTCGATCAATCCCTGAATTTGGTCCCATTGGCGTTTATTGACGACCGGACCAATATGGCGGCCTTCTTCGGTTGGTGTACCAACCTTGATACTGTCTGCGGTTTCGCGTGCAATTTCCAACGTTTGATCATAAACGGTGCGGTCCACCAACATGCGGCTGGGGGCATTGCAGGATTGACCGGTATTGTTCATCATATGCAGAACGCCGCGTTTAACCGCTTTGTCATCCGCATCCGCAAAAATCAGGTTCGCCCCTTTGCCGCCCAATTCCAGTGTCACACGTTTCATTGTGTCGGCGGCCGCCTTGGAAATAGCGCGCCCCGCACGGGTTGAACCGGTAAAGCTGATCATCTGAACATCCTTGTGTTCAGAGAGCTGCGTGCCCACACCCAGCCCGTCGCCATTCACCAGATTGAACACCCCGGCTGGCAGGCCGGCATCGTGCAAAAACTCTGCAAATAGCATCGAAGAGAGCGGCGCCTCTTCTGAGGGTTTTAACACGCAGGTACATCCGGCGAGTAGGGCCGGTATGACCTTCAGAGTGACTTGATTCATTGGCCAATTCCAAGGGGTTATCAAGCCAACAACGCCAATCGGTTCATAGGATAGACGGTCATTGGGCGCATGTTCACCAGCGTCCTTGACCCACTGAAAATTCTTGGCCGCGTCCAGAAAACCCTGTGTGTGCCATGGAATGCTCGTGGCCTGAGAATTCCGCGCCAATGTGATCGGGGCCCCCATTTCCAAGCTGATCGCTTGGGCCATTTCTTCTTTGCGAGCTTCGTATTGCTCTAGGAATTTTTCGATAATCGCAACGCGCGCGGATGGGTCCGTTGCACGCCAAGCGGGCCACGCGGATTTGGCGGCCGCAACGGCGGCATCGGTATCTGCCTGATCGCCCAAGGAAATGACCGCGCAGGGGTCTTCGTTTGATGGATTGATCACATCGTGATCACGGGGGGATGCAGGCGCAACCCACGCTCCGTCAATATAGAACTCGCGTTTTTTGATCATATTATTTCTCCCTTCCGACAAGCCTTGGCAGGATTGCCGAGTATTTGCAAGCAAAGCTGGCTTTTGACGTTTTTCAAACCTATATCCAAATACAGAACGCAGAAGATGTTCTATCTGCGACATATCGCTGGAGATAAACATGGGTATTCGGATAAACGAAGTCATCCCCAATTTGACCGTTGAAACGGATCAAGGGTCGTTGAACCTGCATGATTGGGTTGGGGGCAATTGGTCCATTCTGTTTTCACATCCCAAAGATTTCACCCCCGTTTGCACCACCGAATTTGGTGCCGTGGCGCAGCTGGCGGATGAATGGGACAAACGCAACGTGAATGTCATGGGCGTTTCCGTTGATGGTGTAGAAGAGCACATCAAATGGAAAGCGGATATTGAGAAAGCCGGTGGTGCAACGCCGAATTTCCCAATTGTTGCGGACCAGGGTCTGGCCTTGTCCAAAGCGTTCGACATGTTGCCAGCCGAGGCAATTTTGCCCGATGGGCGCACGCCAAATGACACGGCCACCGTGCGGTCAGTTTTCATCATTGGCCCAGACAACCAATTGAAGCTGTCCATGACCTATCCGATGAATGTCGGGCGCAATTTCGCTGAGGTTCTGCGCGCTGTGGATGCGTTGCAAACGGCCAATGGTCAGGGCGTTGCAACGCCTGCCAATTGGGTGCCCGGTGGGGACGTGATTGTACCGATGACCGTGTCAGACGAAGACGCGCGCGCCAAATATGGCGAGGTGGATATGGTGCTGCCTTATCTGCGCAAAGTGAAGCTGTAACTGTTTTGGCGTGCATCCAGGGATGCGCGCCATTTGCCTTAGAAAAGAGCGCGCAATATGCATGAAAAGAACCCGGATGTCCGGCCCGCCCAGCAGCGGATCAAACGCAAACCCGAAGACGTCGCTGCAACGCCGCCCGAACCACGGTCCTTTAAAACTGCGTTCACGCCAGAATTTCTAAAACCCTATCACAAAGGGGTTATGGACTATACATATAAGGGTGTGAGCTGTCTCAAAAGCCCGATTGATCTGGCAATCTATATGAAGCTGATCTTTGACTTAAAGCCGGGATCGATCATCGAAATTGGGTCGTTTCACGGCGGGGCAGCACTGTTTTACGAAGATTTGTGCCGCAATTACGGGTTGGATACAGAAATCGTCACCGTTGATTTTCGCACCCTAGAAGAAAACCCAACCACACAAGCGTCAAAGAGCAAAGTTCGGTTCTATCAGGCTGATGCGGAACATCTTGAAGAAAGCGACCTGCATGCGGCGTTAGATACGCTGCCGCGGCCGTGGTTGGTGATCGAAGACAGCGCCCATACCTTTAGGGTCAGCCATGCGGTTATGGCCTATTTTGCCAAACGCATGCAGTCCGGCGAATATTTGTTGATCGAAGATGGCGTCATCGAGGACCAAGGCGGAAACTGGCGATATGACGGTGGCCCGAACCGCGCAGTTCACGAATATCTCAGGGATTTTCCTGACCATTATGACATCGACACTCATTACAATGACTTCTTTGGGGTTAATGCCAGCTTTAATCCCAACGGGTATTTGGTCAAACGATAAACCCTTGTGAATATTCGCGATTAAACCAAAATGTTTACCTGATATTTAGAGCGCTGCGCGTTTAGTGGCGGGATGAAAAACGTTCTGGATTTCCTCCTTGCCATTGCATCATTGATGCTTTGTTTGCTGGTGACCCCCGTGATGGCTGTCGTTTCGACACCTGTCGAACCGGGGTCATTGGTGCTGGTGGTTGCGTCCCCTACCCAAGATTTTGAACAATTGGTGCAAGATGCCGGTGGTCAGGTTGTCGGGGCTGAAAAGAGGTATCTATCGGTGCTTGGTGTTTCAGATGATCCGCAATTTGCGGACCGTCTGCTGGCGCTTGGGGCATGGGCGGTTCTGGACGGGTCAATACAAGCATGGCTGTGTGGGGAACTTAATGCGCAAACTAAATGAACTGGAAAACACACGACATTCCGCGTTGCGGATGCTCACGATTGTTACGGTTGTTGTTGGTGCCATTCCGATTATCGTCGCGGGGACGATCGGAAATTCTGTTTTTGCAATTGGTGGGCTTGCTGGGATGTTCGCCCTGCTCGCGGTTGCGTCCTATAAAAAAGGAACAGGTCTGGCCGGGCGGTTGGGTGTTACGATTTCACTGATCGGGGAAATTGCGCTGCTGACGGCGGCGTTTTCTGGTCATGCCTGGCAAATAGACAGTCACATGACCTATTTTGCCGGGCTGGCGATGGTGACGCTCCTTGTTGATCCCGTTGCATTGGTGGTCGGGGCTGGTGTGATCGCCTTGCACCATCTGGCTTTGACATTTGTAATGCCCAGCCTGATTTACCCTTCGACGGATCTATCGGCGAATATTGAACGGACGCTGTTTCACGCTGCCATTTTGGTCGTTGAAACGATCATTTTGGTTGTGGCTGCGCGCAATACGCACGCGCAGCTGCTAACGATCCAAACCGACAAATCGGCCCTGACGGATGCCATGTCTGCATTGGAACAGGAAATGGCTGTAATCGCAGAAAAGGATCGCGCCCAGACGAATGTCGTGACCCAATTGCGGACAGGTTTGTCAGAGGTGGAATCCGGAAATCTCAGGGCTGACATCACAGGACCATTCCCGACGGAATATGAGGATTTGCGCAAGAGCTTTAATGAGACCGTCAACGCCCTAAACGTTGCCGTTAGCACAGTCGTGTCTTTGTCCGATGGCATGCGGCTAAGTTCTGGGGAATTAGCAGCCTCGTCCAATCAGGTCGCCAAAAGCACGGAACAACAGGCCGAAACCCTGGCACGGGTGTCGGGTGCGGTGGTCAACATTTCAGACGCGATGAAAACATCTGTCGACACAACAGGTCGAACGCAGAACCGGTTTGATATCACCAGATCGGCTGCGGAAAACAGCGCGGTTATCGTCGAACGCGCGGTTACGGCCATGGACGCAATCGAAGAATCATCGGGTGAAATCAACAGCATCGTAAGCTTGATCGAAGACATCGCATTTCAAACAAACCTGTTGGCACTGAATGCAGGCGTAGAAGCCGCGCGTGCAGGTGAAGCGGGGGCCGGATTTGCGATTGTGGCATCCGAAGTGCGCGCCCTTGCATATCGGTCCTCTGAGGCCGCGCAAAATATCAATCGATTGATTGAACAAAGCGGCGAACAGGTTTCAGCTGGCGTCGTTTTGGTGAAAGAGGTGGGTGAGGCACTGACCGGTATTCTAACCGATGTGAAAGAAGCCTCTGAAAGTATTGTCGAAATCGCTAAATCAGCGCGGGATCAGTCCGATTCTGTATCAGAAATTCGGGCCGCATTGGACACAATCGAAGGCATCACTCAGAGCAATGCGGCAAGATCAGAAGAAGCCTTCGCCGCCACCGTTGGGTTGGAGCAGTCCATGGATCAACTGACCAACACGCTCAAAAGGTTTGATGTGGGGGCACAACAAAACACCGCTGAACAGGCCGCGTGGAATGATGACAAAGAAAGCCTGAGCGAAGATTTTGCTCAGTTTGGCTGAGCTATGCCAAGGAAAAGAACGCCAAAAAAAGAGCCCCGGTAAATGCCGGGGCTCTTAAACGTTCAAAGAAGGTAGCGCTTAGTCAGCGGCTTCTTCTTGTTTGGCTTCTGTGCCTGTTTCCTGATCGACAACTTTCATGGACAGGCGAACCTTGCCACGATCATCAAAGCCAAGAAGCTTAACCCATACTTTTTGACCTTCTTTCAGAACGTCAGATGGGTGGTTCAGGCGGCGATTTTCGATCTGAGAAACATGGACCAGACCGTCACGCTTACCAAAGAAGTTCACGAATGCACCGAAATCAACGATTTTGACAACTGTACCTTCGTAGATCGCACCTTCTTCTGGCTCTGCGACGATCGAGTGGATCATCTCATAGGCCTTTTTGATGGCTTCGCCGTTTGGCGATGCGATTTTGATCACGCCGTCATCGTTGATATCGACTTTGGCGCCGGACACTTCAACGATTTCACGGATAACCTTACCACCGGACCCGATCACTTCGCGGATTTTGTCGGTTGGGATATTCATGGTTTCGATGCGTGGAGCATGAACCGAGAATTCCTGCGCGCCGGTGATGGCTTTGGCCATCTCGTCCAGAATGTGCAGACGACCCGCTTTGGCCTGAGCCAAGGCTTTTTCCATGATTTCAGGTGTAATCCCTGCAACCTTGATGTCCATCTGCAGCGACGTGATACCGTTTTCAGTACCGGCCACTTTGAAGTCCATGTCGCCCAGGTGATCTTCGTCACCCAAGATGTCGGACAGGATGCCGTAGGATCCGTCTTCTTCCAGAACCAGACCCATGGCCACACCAGCAACTGGTGCTTTCAATGGAACGCCAGCATCCATCATGGACAAGGAGCCACCACATACGGACGCCATCGACGACGACCCGTTGGATTCTGTGATCTCGGATACAACGCGCACGGTGTATGGGAAATCTGTGGGTGCTGGCAGAACCGCCTGCAACGCACGCCAAGCCAGTTTACCGTGACCGATTTCACGACGGCCGGGGCCAGACACACGGCCAACTTCACCAACCGAATAGGGAGGGAAGTTATAGTGCAGCATAAAGTTGGACCGGAAATTGCCGTGCAACGCGTCGATGATCTGTTCGTCATCGCCGGTACCCAATGTGGTCACAACCAGACCTTGGGTTTCGCCGCGTGTGAACAAGGCAGAACCGTGGGTCCGTGGCAGGAAACCAGTTTGGCTGACGATTGGGCGAATTTCGTCCAAAGCGCGACCGTCGATGCGGCGACCGTTTTTAACAACGTCCCCACGCAGAACACCGGATTCCAGTTTCTTCATCGCAGCGCCAAGGTTCGCATCCTCTAACTGCTCTTCGCTCAGAGCGGCTTTGATGGTCTCTTTGACGGCGGCAACAGCGGCGGTGCGCTCTTGCTTGTCGCTGATTGCATAAGCAGCGCGCATGGCGTCTTCGCCAGCGGCGGCAACAACGCCGTACAGTTCAGAATAATCAGGTGCGATGAATTCGAACGGCTCTTTGGCGGTTTCTTCGGCCAGATCGATGATCAGGTCGATAACCGGCTGGATTTGCGCATGGGCAAAGTTCACAGCGCCGAGCATTTCTTCTTCGGTCAGTTCATAGGCTTCTGACTCAACCATCATGACCGCGTCTTTGGTGCCGGCCACAACCAGATCAAGACGCTGATCAGGGTTGTTGCGCAGGCCCTGCATGTCATCAACCGTTGGGTTCAGGATGTAATCTCCGTCTTCGTAACCAACACGCGCACAGGCGATTGGGCCACGGAATGGCGCGCCAGAAATGGTCAGCGCAGCAGAGGCCGCAATCATCGCAACGACGTCAGGGTCGTTGACCAGATCGTGGGACAGAACGGTACACATCACCAGAACTTCGTGTTTGAAGCCGGGGACGAACAATGGACGGATCGGACGGTCGATCAGACGTGCTGTCAGTGTTTCTTTTTCGGTTGGGCGTGCTTCACGTTTGAAAAAGCCACCTGGTACTTTACCGGCGGCGTAATATTTTTCTTGGTAATGTACGGTCAGCGGGAAAAAGTCCTGGCCCGGCTTTGGTGCTTTGGCGAACGTGACGTTGGCCATAACACTGGTTTCACCCAGCGTGGCAATCACTGTGCCGTCTGCCTGACGCGCAACTTTGCCGGTTTCCAGTGTCAGCGTTTCTTCGCCCCACTGGATTGATTTCTTTACTTCATTGAACATATGAATTTCCTAAGTTGGCCAATCGCGGCCATTTTACGTAGGGGGCGGATTCCCCCTGACCCCGTAGCATCATATCGGCGCTGGGGTCCGGGCGCCGGAATCGATACCGCGCGTGTACATCACAATGTTCCCAAATGAAAGATAATACGCATCGCAGCCATTTGATGTAAGAAACGTTGATATGTTGGGCGATTTGGGGCAAGCAACAACATCACTACGTAGCGTCAACTGGCAGGGAGGAACGCCCAGATGACACACAAGTCGATTTTGATCATTCACACAGGTGGGACGATAGGGATGGTTCAGTCCGAGGCGGGCTATGTGCCCAAAATCGGAGTGATGGAGGAAGAGATCGAAAAGCAGATTGCCGCAAGACCAGAGGAAATATCTTACGAAATTGTGCGTCTTGATCCGTTGATCGACAGCGCAAATGCCACCCCCCGGGATTGGAACCGGATCAGTGGCCAGATCATGGCGTTTTATTCTGAATATGACGGTTTCATCGTCACGCATGGCACCGACACGATGGCGTTTTGTGCGGCGGCATTGTGCATGTCGTTAGAAGGGTTGGACAAACCCATCGTTCTGACCGGGGCGATGTTGCCGCTGTCAGAGCCGGGCAGTGACGGCAGCCCAAACCTTGCTGATACGATTGAGTCTGTTTTAACCGCGGAACCGGGGGTGTGGATTCAGTTTTCGGGCCGGTTGCTGCATGGTGCGCGCACCCGCAAGATACATTCACGGGACAATGACGCGTTTTCGGCGCAGCCTTCGCAGGTACCACCCAGACGTATTTCGGGAACTGTTTTGCGGCATGTCTTTGGTCAAAAAGAAGTGGCCGTCGTCACGGTTGTGCCCGGCGGATCGATGGAGGTGATCGAATTTGCCATGTCCAAATGCGACGGTGTGGTGTTGCGATGTTACGGCAGCGGGACCGTTCCAAATCATCCGACATTGGAACGCGCATTGGCCGCCGCAAAACGACGCAACATCCCGGTTGTGGTGGTCAGCGAATGTCTGGGCGGCGGCACTTCGTTGGGCAGCTATGAAGCCGGGGCGGTTTTGGTACGATATGGTGTGATTGATGGGCGCGACATGACGATGGAGGCCGCCTATGCCAAATTGGCGTTGGCGCTGAACACACGGATGAGCCGCGCAACCCAGCGGGACTTTATTCTGGCGCCCATCTGCGGTGAGTTTTCGACTTATCTAGCGGCCTGATCGTCCAATTGGCCGTCTAACAGGTCAGACACCGTGACAAAACGATAACCCTGCCCCCGTAATCCAGTGATGATGGCGGGCAGGGCGTCGCGTGACGATTGACGGGACGAAAACATCACATGCATCAGGATAATGTCGCCGTTTTTGGTCTGCGTCAGGACGTGATCGGTGATGGATGCGGCAGAGTTCGGATCGCTCTGTTCGGGCTCTTGGGACCACATGATTGTGGTGCGGTCGGTTTGTGACAGAAACCAAGGCAGGCCAAACAGTTTTTTGCCAAAGGGCGGGCGAAACGTCAGGGGACCGTCATATCCGCCAGCGCGAATGGCGGCATCCGTTTGTTCAATTTCGCGCCGGATGTCTCCCATCGGCATGAACACCATCCGTTGATGAGACCAGGAATGATTGCCGATTTCATGCCCGTCATCAGCAATCGCGCGGATCAGATCGGGATGCGCGTCTGCGTCGCGTCCGGTCACGTAAAACGTCGCCGGGACATCGTGTCGGGCCAGAATATCTAGAACAGTGTGTGTGTGCGCCGGTGTTGGTCCGTCGTCAAAGGTCAGGGCGACCACCTGTTGCGGCGTTTCAACCCGATCCAAAAGGGTGCCAAAGGTTTGATAGGTCCGGGACCGGCTCAGATGGAGAAGGCCAAACCCAACCAGCCCCAAAACGACAACGCCAACAATCGAAAATTTAACAAACCGCATAACACAAACCGTAAAAATGAAAACGCCCGCCAAAGGGCGAGCGTTTGAACCAAAAGGGTGTCAGTCTTAGCGACGGATGCCCAGTTTTTTGATCAGGTCCTGGTAACGGGCCTCGTCTTTGGCTTTGGTGTAATCCAAAAGCTTACGACGCAGAGCAACCATTTTCAAAAGACCACGACGACCGTGGTTGTCTTTTTTGTGGTATTTGAAGTGCTCTGTCAGGGTGTTGATGCGTGATGTCAGGATGGCAACCTGAACTTCTGGCGAACCTGTATCGCCTTCTTTGGTGCCGAATTCTTTGATAACGCGTGCTTTTTCTTCAACAGTAATCGACATCGGGGTCTCCTTTATGGATGAGGTGAATGGCGCAGGCCGGGATGTCGTCCAGCAGGGCCCATGGAGCATCGTCAACATTGCTGCAAACGATTGGCCGCGTCTAAGCGGATTCTTTCAAAAAGGGAAGAGTTTTCTGAGCAAAAGGGATCAGGCGGCCACTAAGGCGACGCTGGACAAATCCAATTCGCTGACACCCAGCAGGTTCACGACGGCAACGCCGTCTGACAACAAAGCGATCCCATTGTCGATATTGGCGATGCTCAATTCCGGAATGCCGGCGCTGGGGTCATAGATGACCTGCAAAATATCCTCGGTGGCATCGAAATCGTCAATAGTGGATGCGCCGGTGCCATCTGTCAGCGCAAAGGTATCGCTGCCGTCGCCGCCATTCATCCAATCATCTTCGCCAGCGATCAGGATGTCGTTGCCCTGACCCCCATTCAGATAATCGCGATCCGCTGCATCCCCAGAGCCGGTGACGATGTCGTCCCCTTCTCCGCCATGCAGCACGTCCTGACCAGCGCCCCCGATCAGGTTATCATCACCGTCATTGCCGGCGATTGTATCGGCGCCGACGCCCCCGTAAACGATGTCATTTCCGGCCCCGGCAATCAGGGTATCGTCCCCGAAATCCCCGTTCAAAATATCGTCGCCGGTGTGTCCATATAGACTGTCATCCCCCAGCCCCCCACTGAGCGTGTCGTCGCCGGTGCCGCCATGAACACGGTCGTCGCCTTCACCACCCAAAAGGCTGTCATTGCCATCTTCGCCGTCCAGATAATCATTGCCGCCCATCCCGGAAACAGCATCATCACCCTCCCCAGAGAAGAGTTCGTCGATCTCGTCGGTACCGGTAAGCGTTGCACCAGCCGGGTCGGTTGGTGCTGTGTCCAATGGGTCGGTTTCGATGGATGCGTCAGGTGCTAGGATGTCCGGGCCAGTTCCTAATGTGCCATCGCTATCAGGCATAGAATCGTCGTCCGCCCCGATTTGATCAAGGGGCGGATCAAACACTGCAAAACCAGTAAAAGCGAGGCCAAGAAGGCCTAAAAGGGCAAGCATTGAGACCGACTTTCGCTTACGAATCTACTCACGTTGTCTAAACTTATCACAATCTGGAACAATTGCAGAACGATTATGCAGAATTTGGTTAACGCTAGCCGTCGGTTGCAATCCAGATCGTGGGTTGGGTTTGATAGCTGATATAGAGCGGGTGTTTGGGGTGGCCCTGTTTGGTCAAGCCCAATGAATATAACGGGTTTTGGGACTGTCTTAACAAACGATGCACGGCCACGCCGCGGTTCAGGTGATCCCCATGCGCGCCCCAAGCACAAATTGTCCGATCTGCCCAAGCTTGTCCGTCCAGAATGGCGGCGTCATTTGCAGGTCCAACTGGGTCCGCAGCCGCCCGCATTTTACGTGGATCGGTGTCGCGCCATGCAAAAATATTGGTCACGCGAAAGCCCCCAAATCCCAGCGCCCGCGCCCGACGTTCACAACGTTCCACGGTGGGGTCGTTTTGGACTTCGGTGGCGGTGGACGGGTTGAGCATGACAAAATGCACCTTGCCGCCATTCGCATCCCAAACCCGTGTCAGGCTGTAACGATACCGTTCGCAATCTGAATAGATGGCAATGGATGCGGCGTCGTCTTTTAGGTGTTCGCGTGTGATCATAGGGCAGGTTTACCCGGCGGATGGGCCGGGGGGAACCCCTAGCTGCTGGGGGGCACAAACACGCGGGTCGGGTGAATTTCGCCTGATTTATATGTACCAACCGCGATGGCTTGACCGTTATGGGACGCCCAGCATTCTTCGCCATAATCCACATCCGTCGCAATCACCAAGGCGGGGTTGCCATTGCGCAAACGCACGATGCTTTCGGCGGGGCACATCACTTGGGGCAGGTCCTCTAGGCCTTGTTCCAGCGGGCGGATATAGTGATCAAGTTCGCCGGTTTTGGCATGGGCATCCAGCATTTCCAGCGTAATGCCGTCACTGGCATCAAACGGGCCGGACCACACGCGCCGCAGGGTTTGCACATGGCCATAACAACCCAGTGCAGCACCCAAGTCGCGCGCAATTGACCGCACATACCCGCCTTTGCCACAGGTCATTTCCAGCACAACGTGATCGGGATCGGGGCGATCCACCAACAACAATTCCTCGACCCATAGCGGGCGGGCAGCCAGTTCGAATTCTTCGCCATCACGGGCCTTTTTATAGGCGCGTTGACCGTCGATTTTCACGGCAGAAAACGCAGGCGGAACCTGTTGAATGTCACCGATGAACTGGCCCAGTGCGGCCTTGATATCCTCATCAGACGGGCGCAGGTCGCTTTGGGCGATCACTTCGCCTTCGGCGTCATCGGTGTTGGTGGCCGCGCCCAGATTTACGGTAAACGTATAGGCCTTTAGCGCGTCGGTGATGTAGGGCACTGTTTTCGTCGCTTCGCCCAATGCGACGGCCAAAACGCCGGTTGCTTCTGGGTCTAGGGTGCCCGCATGGCCGGCCTTTTTGGCATCCAGCGCCCAGCGCACTTTGTTCACCACGGATGTGGACGTGATCCCGGCGGGTTTATCCACCACAAGCCAGCCTGAAATGTCACGACCTTTGCGTTTGCGCGCCATGTGGTGCCTCCGAAGTTCCAAGGAAAGGCGGCGTGCTATCTGTCGCCGCGGGTTGCGTCAAGCTATTCTAGCACGCCCACAATCGGCCCCATCGCAAAGCCATTATCCGACCGGTTCAGATCCCGCGCATGCAGGCGGGACACTTTGCCATCAAAATAAAGCGCATTTGGCAGGTTCAGATGATCGCGAAACAGGCGGGCAAAGGTGTGGAAATTGACGACCTGATTGGAAATCGCAAACACAACGCGACTGCCATCCGCACTGGTGCCCACCCCGTTGCGCAAATGCCGACTGGTTGATCCTTCGATGAACCGGGGGTGCAACGCGCCATCAATCACCAACATCGGGCCGGATTGTGTGGCATGGGTGCAGTCGGGCTGTTGATCCACATAGGCCAGGGTTTCAAACACTTGCGCAATGTCATCCTGAATGCAGAATACGCCATTGGGCAACATGCCAAAATTGCCCGGCCCCGCATTGGGGATGACGCGCATGGTCTGGGTGTTGTTTTCGATATAGTGCCCAACGGGGGACAGGTCGGAATGATACATGCCCGCATTCATCGCAAACAATAGCGCGCGGTCGGGCTGACTGCGTTCAATTTCGCGAAACGATGCCAAAGGCGCGTTGTTTTGGTCCAGATGGAACAAACGCAGGTTTTCCACGCTTGGATCGACATCACAGATGGTGAAATCGACGTCGGAAAACGTGATGTCCTGACAGGTCACCGCCAAGGTGGGGGTCGCCAGCAATGTGAATGCTGCTGCAAATATGCCCCGCACCTGTGGGATCATACGGTGTCATCCTCATCGGTTTCGCGGTCATCACTTGGCGTGCGTAAATCCTGTTGGATGTGGTCATTGTCAAACAAAGCCGCTGTGCGTTCGATCTGATCGAACGTGTCATCAATGCGAAACCGCAATTCGGGCGCATGTTTCAGCTGGGCCTTGCGGCCGATCATCCGGCGCAGCTCGCCTTTGTTGCGGGCCAGAACTTCGATGGCTTCTTCGGCGTTTTTGCCACCCAGAGGCAGGACAAACGCCGTCGCGATGCCCAGATCGGGGGTGACGCGCACCTCGCCGACAGTGATCAGCATGCGTCCCAAATCAGGATCATGGATTTCGCCACGCTGCAAAATTTCCGACAATGTACGACGAATGACTTCGCCGACGCGCAGCATTCGTTGGGATGGCCCGCGGCCTTCGCTGAATCTTTTCTTTGACATACCGCTCATGTAAGCCACCTGCGACCCCTTGCCAAGCGGTGCACAACATTGCAGGCAAGGAAACGCAAAGGAGACATACCATGAGCGATTTGCCCGGAATTGTGATCACAGGTGCATCAGGCCGGATGGGCCAGATGTTGATTCAGTCAGTTTTGAACAGCGACAAATGCAAATTGGTCGGCACGATTGAACGCCCCGGCCATGACTGGATCGGGCGCGACATTGGCGAATGCATGGGCGGCCAAGCGGTCGGCGTGACCGTGGATAGCGATCCGCTGGATGCTTTTGCGCGGGCACAGGCGGTGATTGACTTTACCGCCCCCGCCGCAACAATCGAATTTGCCAAATTGGCCGCGCAGGCCCGCGCTGTGCATGTGATTGGCACAACCGGCATGACCGAGGATGACATCGCCCAGTTGGAACCATGCGCGCGCCACGCTGTGATTGTGCGGGCGGGCAACATGTCGTTGGGTGTGAACCTGTTGGTGCAATTGACCCAAAAAGTCGCGGCCGCCTTGGACGAAGATTTCGATATCGAAGTGATCGAAGCCCATCACCATCACAAAGTTGACGCCCCATCAGGCACGGCCCTGATGCTGGGGCAGGCGGCGGCGGATGGGCGCGGCGTCGACCTAAAGGACGTGACCGATTCTGGTCGTGACGGCATAACGGGCGCGCGCAAACGCGGCGATATCGGGTTTTCAGCGATCCGGGGCGGCGACATTGTTGGCGAACATGATGTGCTGTTTGCTGCGGCTGGCGAACGAATCGTGCTGCGCCACATGGCAACGGATCGGGCGATTTTTGCGCGCGGCGCGCTCAAAGCGGCGCTGTGGGGCCAAGATCAGAAACCCGGCGAATATGACATGTTTGATGTGCTAGGGCTGTAAAACCCCAACGGCGCGCCTAAAAATCGACGGCGATGCCCTTTTTTTCCCAATCGCCATAGCGCACCGGTTCGGGGCCATCGCGCCCGCCCAGTTCGACCGGCATCGCGTCTTTGGCTTTGGCGCGCCGTTCTTCGGCCTCAGCCAGGGCGCGTTTGGCGGCATCTGGCAAATCTTTGTCGGTATCTTGCGTATCAGACATGTCTCTTCCTTGTCAGAGCTTGCCCTTTGATATACCCCCCGGCCATTGCAAAACAAGGGAAGACCCATGGATCCGACTGGCCTCGCTCCGCGTCGTGCTGCACATTACCTGCTGGGGCAGGTGATCGAAGAAGGCCGTCTGATGTCTGAATTGATCGGCGCAGGGGCGCTGGACCGACTGGTGCCCGAGGATCGCGCCCGCGCCCAGCGGTTGGCGCTGGATACATTGCGCACTCTGGAACGCGCGGATCGGATGCTGAAACCGTTTCTGCAACGCAAACCCCCGCTGGCCGTTCAAAACGTTTTGCGCCTTGGCACGTTGGAAATTTGCACCGGCACGGCGGCGCATGGCGTGGTGAATGCCTGTGTGGAAATCGTCGGTCGGTCCAAACGCACGATGAAATATCGCGGTCTGGTCAATGCGGTGTTGCGTAAAATTGATGCGGCCAAAGACGGATGGGATAAACTGCCCGTTTCCGTCATGCCCCGTTGGTTGCGCCGTCCCCTGACCCAGGCTTGGGGCGACAAAGCGCTGCAACAAATCGAACGCGCCCATTTCGCAGGGGCGCCGCTGGATCTGACGCTGAACGGTCCTGTGCCGGATGGTTTGCCGGGCGAAGCGTTGCCCAGTGGATCGTGGCGGATTCGCGACGGGGCGCAGGTGTCATTGCTGCCGGGATACAAATCCGGCGATTGGTGGGTGCAGGATGCAGCCGCCGCGTTGCCCGTGCGCCTGATGGCGCCACAAAAGGGCGAAAAAGTCGTTGATTTATGCGCTGCACCGGGCGGCAAAACCATGCAGATGGCGGCCGCTGGCGCGGATGTCACCGCCGTTGACGTATCCGAGGGCCGCATGGCGCGGGTGCGGGAAAATCTGAAACGTACTGGGCTGACCGCCAAATGCGTGGTGTCCGACGCCTTTGCCTTTGAGGGCGAAGGATTCGACGCGGTTCTGTTGGATGCGCCCTGTTCGGCGACCGGCACGATTCGCCGCCACCCGGATTTGCCCTATGCCAAAGATGGCGCTGAATTTGCCGAACTGATCGCCCAGCAGGGCGACATGATCGATCACGCGCTGACGATGCTGAAACCCGGCGGGCGGCTGGTGTTTTGCACCTGTTCACTGCTGCCCGATGAAGGCGAAGTGCAGATCGACGATGCGCTGGATCGCCACCCGGATCTGGTGGTAGATCGCGATGCCTTGAACGTCGACGGTGTCGATCCGGACTGGATCACCGAAGAAGGCGGCCTGCGTCTGCGCCCGGATTTCTGGCAGGAACGCGGCGGCATGGACGGATTTTATATGGCGGTTCTGCGAAAGCCTGCGTGACTCGCGCCTTTGTCCTGTCTATGATGCCTGCCAACAACAAGATGCAAAACACGCATCACAATGAGGCAGCAGATCTTGGCCAAGGCCCGGACATGGACAGCAAGGCGAACCCGCCTGATGCATCGCGTGCATGCGCGCCTGACGTCCCGCGTGACGGCAGCCAAAGGATTTGTGTCTCAACCTGAACCCCGCACCATTGGCCTGTTTGCACGTGGCAAACAGTTGATTGCGGGCAATCTGTTATTCGCCGGTCACCTGATCGAAGCACCGGGCAAATCCCTGTGGGATGTGGACGCCCCGGACGAAGCATTTGCCGAAGTGATCCAAGGGTTTACATGGCTCGATGATCTGGCGGCGGTGGGGGATGCGCGGGCGCGCGAAATCGCAGGCCTTTGGGTTGGGGACTGGATCAAAACCTATGGTCGTGGCACCGGGCCGGGCTGGACGCCGGAACTGACCGGGCGGCGGTTGATCCGGTTGATCCATCACGCGACCTTTTTGTTGCGGGGCCGTGACAAAGCGTTTTCTGATGCCTTTTATCAAAGCCTGACCCATCAGGCGGAATTTCTGGCCCGTCGTTGGCCGGCGACCCGCCCCGGCGTGGAACGATTCGAAGCGTTGACCGGGGCAATTTACGCAGGGCATTCTTTGTTGGGCAAAGAAAGCCACGCCACCCCAGCCGAGGCGGCTCTGGCTCGTGAATGCGCGGCGCAGATTGATGAACAGGGCGGTCTGGCGACACGCAACCCCGAAGAATTGTTAGAAGTTCTGACATTGTTGAACTGGGCAGCAGAGGCGCTGAACGCTGCAAATCGCCAAGTGTCAAAGGCGCATCGCGAAGCCATTGAACGGATTGTGCCCACGTTGCGGGCGCTGCGTCACAAAGACGGATCGCTGGCGCGGTTCCATGGTGGCGGTCGCGGTCTGGATGGTCGGTTGGACATGGCGCTGGCCGCGTCTGGTGTGAAAAAGCAGCCCCATACTGGGTTGCGGATGGGGTTTGCGCGGGTGTCTTGTGGGCGGTCATCTGTGATTGTCGACGCCGCAGCGCCACCCACTGGGCGCGAAAGCCATGATGCCCACGCATCCACGCTGGCGTTTGAACTGACATCCGGGCGCCGTCCGGTGATCGTCAATTGCGGATCGGGCGCCAGTTTTGGCGAAGAATGGCGACGCGCTGGGCGGGCAACCCCCAGTCATTCAACCTTGGGGCTGGAAGGATATTCATCCTCTCGTCTGGGCAAGGCCAGCGGTTTGTCGGGTCTGTCGCGCGAATTGCTGATCGACGTGCCCGCCAAGGTCAGCGCCGAAAGCAACAAACACGATGATTCCCAGCGGATCGAGCTGTTTCACGACGGCTATCAGAAACTGTTTGGCCTGACCCATGGCCGCACCTTGGAACTATCCTTGGATGGTCGCGCCCTGATCGGCGAGGATTATCTGGCGGCGATCACCAAAGAGGACCATGGCCTGTTTGACAAAGCATTGGATCGATCCAGCCTGCAGGGCATCCCCTATGACATCCGATTCCATTTGCACCCAGAGGTCGACGTGTCGATGGATCTGGGCGGTGCCGCGATCAGTCTGGCACTGAAATCCGGCGAAGTTTGGGTGTTTCGACAGGACGGAAGCGCCGAAATGCGGCTGGAACCGTCAGTTTATCTGGAAAATGGACGATTAAGGCCCCGTGCGACACAGCAAGTGGTTTTATCTGGGCGTGCAATGTCATATGCGACGCGCGTCCGATGGTCATTGGCCAAGGCACACGAAACCCCTTCGGTGGTGCGTGACCTTGTGCAGGATGGCACGCTCGCGACACCAGATGTCCAGGATTGAAAGGCTGCCCACCAATGACTGACCACAAAATTCGCCGTGCATTATTGTCCGTTTCGGACAAAACCGGATTGATCGACCTCGCCAAAGCGCTGAGCGAGCGCGGTGTGGATTTGCTGTCGACTGGCGGCTCTGCCAAAATGATCCGCGATGCGGGCATTCCAGTGCGTGACGTGTCGGATGTGACCAATTTCCCTGAAATGATGGATGGCCGGGTCAAAACCCTGCATCCCGGCGTACATGGCGGACTGTTGGCGCTGCGTGACAATGATGCGCATCTGGCGTCCATGCAGGAACACGACATCAGCGCCATCGATCTGTTGGTGGTGAACCTTTACCCGTTTGAAGAAACCGTCGCCGCAGGTGGCGATTACGATGCCTGTATCGAAAACATCGACATTGGCGGCCCGGCGATGATCCGTGCGGCGGCCAAGAACCACGCCTTTGTATCGGTTGTGGTGGATGTGCAGGATTACGACAAATTGCTGGGCGATATGGATCAGCATGACGGCGCAACCTGCCCCAAATTCCGCAAAAAACTGGCCCAGACGGCTTATGCGCGCACCGCAGCCTATGACGCGGCTGTTAGCACGTGGATGGCGGATGCGATAGGCGTAGAAACACCCCGCCGTCGTGCGTTTGCGGGCACATTGGCGCAAACCTTGCGCTATGGTGAAAACCCCCATCAGCAGGCTGCGTTTTACACCGATGGTTCAAACCGTCCCGGTGTCGCCACTGCACGTCAATTGCAGGGCAAAGAGCTGTCTTATAACAACATCAACGACACAGACGCGGCGTTTGAACTGGTCAGTGAATTTGACCCAGCGAATGGCCCGGCCTGTGCGATCATCAAACACGCCAATCCTTGCGGTGTTGCGCAGGGCAAAACGCTGGAAGACGCCTATCGCAAAGCGTTTGACTGCGACCGTACGTCGGCCTTTGGCGGGATTGTCGCGCTGAACCAGAAACTGGACGCCGACACGGCGCGCGCGATCACCGAAATCTTTACCGAAGTTGTGATTGCCCCCGGCGCGGATGACGCGGCTCAGGAAATTTTTGCAGCCAAGAAAAACCTGCGTTTGTTGCTGACAGACGGCCTGTCCGACCCTGCAGAAACCGGTCTGACCTATCGTCAGGTGTCCGGCGGCATGTTGGTACAGGGCAAAGATACCGGGTTCGTCGGTCTGGACGATCTGAAAGTGGTGACCAAATTGGCCCCAACAGATGCCCAGATGCAGGACCTGCTGCTGGCTTGGAAAATCGCGAAACACGTGAAATCCAACGCCATCGTCTATGTCAACGACGGTGCAACCGTTGGCGTTGGTGCCGGTCAAATGAGCCGCGTTGACAGCGCATTGATCGCCGCCAAAAAGGCAGAGCGCATGGCAGAAACGCTGGGTCTGGCCACACCGCTGACCATCGGGTCGGCTGTGGCGTCCGATGCGTTTTTCCCATTCCCTGACGGATTGCTCGAAGCCGCCGCTGCTGGCGCGACATGTGTGATTCAGCCGGGCGGGTCCATGCGGGACGACGAAGTGATCGCAGCTGCTGATGAGGCCGGATTGGCCATGGTTCTGACGGGCATGCGCCATTTCCGGCACTGATCCGACTAAAATGAAAGGGCGTGATATGCGGCTGACTTTTTGGATGTCTTTCTGGGTGTTCCTGGTTGATCAGGCGACAAAGTATTTTGTCGTGCACACTTTGGATTTGAACACCCGCCAAGTTGTCGACGTGTTCCCGCCCTTTCTGACATTTCGCATGGCATGGAACGAAGGCATCAATTTCGGGCTGTTTGCCGGGCTTGATATGCGCTGGATTCTGGTGGGCGTCGCTGTCGCAATTTCGCTGTTTGTGTTGTGGTGGGTGCGTCGCGAAGGCGGCAGCAAATGGGTCTATCTATCGGCCGGATTGCTGGTCGGGGGCGCGCTGGGCAATATCGTGGACCGGATTTTATATGGGGCGGTGGCGGATTTTCTGAACATGTCCTGCTGTGGTATCCGCAATCCCTATGCGTTCAACATCGCCGATATCGCGATTTTTGCGGGCGCGATTGGGCTGGTCCTGTTCACCGGCGAAAAAAAGCCACACAAAAACGACACCAAGAAGACATCGTGACCTTTTGAATTGGCTGGGTTAAAAGGGCGCAACACGTATCCGGGGGGATCGCATGCTGCGCCTTTTTATTATTGCAATCACACTTGTTGGATTGTCCGCTTGCACCATTGGCAAGCGCACGCTGCATGATTTTAGTGGCGAAACGGCGGGGCCGGATGAATTTTCGGTCATGCCATCCCGTCCGCTGGAAATGCCTGCGGATTTGAACGTTTTGCCAACGCCAACCCCCGGCGGCAGCAATTTGACCGACGCCAACCCGATGGCGGATGCGATTGTGGCATTGGGTGGTAACCCTGCCGCCGTGCAGGGGGCGATTCCCGCGGCTGATACGGCCTTGTTGGCCCATGTGAACCGCAACGGAGTTTCGCCAAATATCCGCGCTGATTTGGCCGAAGAAGACGCACGTTTTCGGCGGCGTCGCACAGCTGGCCCGTTTCGGGGTGGCGATCGATATTTCCGCGCCTATGCGGGCCAAGCACTTGATGCGCAATCTGAAATGGACCGGTTCCGCAATATCGGCGTTCAGGTTCCATCCGCCCCACCTGCCCAATAATCCCGCAGGTTTCTACAAAACCACCCCGGTTTCGGCAAATTATCGCGCGGTGCGTCAACGTTTCGTTAACCACGCTGACGAATGCTCACATTCTCGTTGAGCACGCTTGAACTATGGTCAATCAGTCGTAGCTTGTGTTGTGACGCAATTTCAAGGATTTGCCCATGCGCCGCATTTTTGCAGCTCTTTTTACTCTGACCGCGACGCAGGTTTCTGCGCAAGAGGTCACAAATTACACGCTTGATAACGGGATGGAGGTCGTTGTGATCGAGGATCACCGCGCCCCCGTTGTATCGCATATGGTGTGGTATCGCACCGGATCGGCGGATGAACCGGTCGGCGCCTCAGGCGTGGCCCATTTTCTGGAACACCTGCTGTTTAAGGCGACCGAAAACCTAGAAAGCGGCGAATTATCCGCGACCGTTGCCGCGAATGGTGGCAGTGACAACGCGTTTACCAGCTACGATTATACCGCTTACTATCAAAGGGTTGCGTCAGATCGACTGGAATTGATGATGTCGATGGAATCGGATCGGATGAACAATCTGCGCCTGACCGAAGATGACATTGAAACAGAACGTCAGGTGATCATCGAAGAACGCAATCAACGCACGGAAAACAGCCCCGGCGCCCTTGCGCGGGAACAAATGCGCGCGGCGCAATACTTAAACCACCGCTACGGCGTGCCGATTATTGGCTGGAAACACGAAATGCTTGAGCTGAGCCTTGAGGATGCGTTGGATTTCTATGACCTTTATTATTCGCCCAACAATGCAATTCTGATCGTGGCCGGGGATGTGCAGCCCGACGCCGTGTTGGCATTGGCCGAAAAGTATTACGGTGTGATTCCCGCCGAGGATCAACTGCCCGAACGTCTGCGCCCCGCAGAGCCGCCCCAAACCGCCGAACGCCGTCTGGTCTACGAAGATCCCCGCGTATCGCAGCCCTACGTGACCCGGTCTTATCTGGCGCCCGAACGGGATGCCGGCGCCCAAGAAGAAGCCGCCGCGCTGGTCTATCTGGCAGAGTTGCTGGGCGGGTCGCCATTCACGTCCGCATTGGGCGTCGCGTTGCAATTTGATACCCAAACGGCGGTGTATTCGTCGGCCTTTTACAGCGCTGGATCGTTGGATGACACGACATTTGGCGTGGTTGTGGTGCCCGCCCAAGGCGTCACATTACAACAAGGCGAAGCCGCGATGGATCAGGTTATCGCGGACTTTTTGGCCAATGATATTGATCCCGAACAGATGGAACGTCTGCGCACTCAATTACGCGCGAGTGAGATTTTCGCCAAAGACAATGTCGAAGGGCTGGCGCGTCGCTATGGGGCGGGGCTGACCCAAGGTCTGGAAATCCAGGACATTCAGGATTGGCCGGAAATCCTGCAAAACGTGACCGCCGCGGATGTCAAAGCCGCCGCAGAACGTGTGTTTGACCGCAATCAATCCGTGACAGCCTTTGTTGTTCCAAACCGTGGGGTTCTGAACCAATGATCCGTTTATTTGCCGCATTCACAATGCTTTGGGCCACCACCGCCACAGCCGAGGTCGACATCCAAGAGGTCACTTCGCCCGGTGGAATCACCGCTTGGTTGGTTGAGGCCCACGAAATTCCGTTCACCGCGTTGGAAATCCGCATTCGAGGCGGGGCCTCGCTGGATTTGCCGGAAAAACGTGGCGCATCAAACCTGATGACCGGCCTCTTAGAAGAAGGGTCGGGCGACATGAACGCCCAAGAGTTCCAGGCAGAGTTGGAGAGCCTCGCCGCGACGTTCAGCTATCGGATTTATGACGATACCTTTTCCCTGTCAGCGCGGTTTTTGACTGAAAACCAAGACGATGCGATTGCATTGTTACGTCAATCCATCATCGATCCCAGCTTTGATCAGGATGCCATCGAAAGGGTCCGTGCGCAGGTCATTTCAGGCATTCAATCGGATGCCAAGGACCCCGACAGCATTGCCAGTGCGACCTATGATCAGCTGGCGTTTGGCGATCATCCTTATGGGTCATCGCTGGACGGGACCGAAGACAGCGTGAACGCGCTGACACGGGATGATCTGATCCAAGCCCATCAACGTGTCCTGACCCGCGATCGGATTTATGTTGGCGCTGTGGGCGACATCACGGCTGATGATCTGGGTCTGTTGCTGGATACGTTACTGGGGGAACTGCCCGCGACGGGACCGGAATTGCCGGATCGGATCGACTATACGCTGGCCGGGGGCACGACTGTCGTGGACTACGAAACCCCGCAATCGGTCGCGATTTTCGGCCATGGCGGCATTACCCGCGATGACGACGATTTCTTTGCGGCGTATATCCTGAACGAAATTTTGGGGGGCCGGGGCCGCGAAAGCCGCTTGATGAAAGAGGTCCGCGAAGAGCGCGGCCTGACCTATGGCGTCTATTCCTATCTGGTGCCCAAGGACCTGTCGGAACAATATTTGGGGTCGCTTGCCTCTGCGAACGAAACCATGGCCGAAGCGTTGGATGTGATCCGCGCGGAATGGACGAAACTGGCAGAAAATGGCGTGTCCGAACAGGAATTGAGCGATGCCAAAACCTATCTGACGGGCGCGTATCCACTGCGGTTTGATGGGAATGGTCCGATTGCGGACATCATGGTTGGCATGCAGATGACCGGCCTGCCGATTGATTATATCGCCACGCGTAATGATCAAATCAACGCCGTCACGCTTGAGGAAATCAATCGGGTAGCGCGTGAAATCCTTGATCCAGATGGGCTTCATTTCGTGGTCGTGGGTCAGCCGGTTGGGTTGGAAACAACCGCGCCGGTTAACCAATAAGACCCTCGTAGAATCGGGAATGGCTATGCTATCTATAGCGGCATGGCCATTCCTGACCCCAAGATAAGCGAAAAACAGCCCGTTATCCGTCAACTGGACGAAGGCGCGATCAACCGGATCGCCGCCGGCGAAGTTGTGGAACGCCCTGCATCCGCAGTGAAAGAGTTGGTTGAAAACGCCATCGATGCGGGTGCAACCCGAATTTCCATCGATATTGCGGATGGCGGCAAAACCCTGATCCGGGTCACAGATGATGGGTGCGGCATTGCCGGGGTGGATTTGCCGCTGGCCCTGTCACGCCATGCTACGTCAAAAATCGACGGGTCGGACCTGTTGGATATCCATACATTCGGATTTCGAGGCGAGGCATTGCCATCGCTGGGCGCCGTGGGCCGGTTGACCATCACCAGCCGTGCGACCGGCCATGAGGCGGCGACGATCACGGTGAACGGCGGCCAGATGGGCTCAGTCAAACCGGCGGCATTGACCCGTGGCACGGTGATCGAGCTAAAGGATCTATTTTTCGCTACGCCCGCCCGGTTAAAGTTCTTGCGCACGGATCGCGCCGAACAACAGGCGATTTCGGATGTGGTCAAACGGCTCGCCATGGCTGAACCGTTCATCGGCTTCACCTTGCGGGACGTGTCGTCGGGCAAAGACCGGGTGACATTTCGCGCCGATCCGCAAACCGGCGATATGTTTGACGCGCTACGTGGACGATTATCATCGGTGCTGGGGCGGGATTTTGCTGAAAATGCGATCCCGTTGGATGCGGAACGCGATGGGTTCCACCTGACCGGATATGGCGCATTGCCGACCTATTCACGCGGGTCGGCCGTTCAGCAATTCCTGTTTGTGAACGGCCGCCCGGTGCGGGACAAATTGCTGATCGGGGCGCTGCGCGGGGCCTATATGGATTTCCTCAGCCGCGACCGCCACCCGGCGGCAGTTTTGTTCATCGATTGTGACCCCCACAAGGTGGATGTGAACGTGCACCCCGCCAAATCCGAGGTTCGATTTCGCGATCCCGGCACTGTGCGTGGGTTGATTGTGTCGGGCCTGCGCCATGCCTTGGCGGATGCGGGGCATCGCGCGTCCACAACTGTCGCGGGGGCCACTTTGGGGGCGATGCGTCCCGAAACAAATGCGCCATCTGGGCGGATCTATCAGATGGATCGCGCGGGATATGCGCCCACGCAATATACCCCATCTCCCAGCTATCCCACTGGTTTTGCAGAGAGTTTGACCGAAAGTTTCACCGAAACGATGTCGCCCTCTGCGCGGGTTGAACCCACATTCGACCCTCAGGAAACGACCCAAAGCGAACACCTGCCATTAGGGGCCGCACGCGCGCAGGTGCATGAAAACTACATCGTGGCGCAGACCGAAACCGGGATTGTGATCGTCGATCAACACGCGGCCCATGAACGTCTGGTTTATGAGCGGCTGAAAAATCAGATGGCGGATAACGGTGTCGCGGCGCAGGCGTTGTTGATCCCGGAAATCATCGAAATGTCAGATGGCGACGCGGCAATGCTGCTGTCGCATGCCGATGAATTGGCAAAGCTGGGACTGACGTTGGAACCGTTCGGCGGCGGCGCAATTGCTGTGCGTGAAACCCCCGCCATATTGGGCGAAATCAACGCCGAAGCGATGCTGCGCGATGTGTTGGACGAATTGGCCGATCTGGGCGACAGCACCACGTTGCAGGCCCGCATCGAAGCCATCCTGAGCCGCGTCGCCTGTCATGGATCGATCCGTTCGGGCCGTCAAATGCGGGCCGAGGAAATGAACGCTTTGTTGCGCGAAATGGAGGCAACCCCCCATTCCGGCCAATGCAATCACGGCCGCCCCACCTATGTGGAGCTGCAACTTAGCGATATCGAAAGGTTGTTTGGACGCACATGATCCAGATTGGCGAAAATACCGTTCATTTCAGCGATCCTATTGTGATTGCTGCGCTTTTTGGCGTGTTCATTCTGTTGCTGATCGTTGTTTTGCTGATTTCAGCCGTGCGACGCACCGGGCAATCCGCGTTGATGGCCCAGAATATGGCGTCGCAAATGGGCGGGATGACGGCGCGGGTTCAGGCGCTGTCAGATGGGCAACAGCAATTATTTGGCGGGCTGCATTCCGTCAGCGAAGCGCAGGCGCAACAGCAATCCAACATGCTGCAATTGATGGAACAACGGCTGGCGCAGGTGAACGAAACCATGGGCAACAATCTGGCCAATTCAGCGCGCAACACCGCCCAAAGTCTGGGGGAATTGCAGCAACGCCTGAAAACCATCGACAAGGCGCAGGAAAACATCACCAAATTGTCCGGCGATGTCCTGAGCCTGCAAGACATCCTGTCCAACAAACAAACCCGTGGCGCATTTGGTGAAATTCAGCTGCATGACATCGTGGGCAAGGCGCTTCCGGCGGATAGTTTTACCATGCAGGCGACATTGTCGAACGGAAAACGGGCCGATTGTTTGATCCATTTGCCCAACCCACCGGGCCCCATTGTGGTGGATAGTAAATTCCCGCTCGAAGCCTACGAAGCCCTGCGCAACGCCACCACTGATTATGAGCTAAACGACGCGGCGCGTCAGCTGCGCACAGCGATCCGGGCTCATATCAAAGCGATTTCCGACAAATACATCATCGAAGGGGAAACCGCGGATGGCGCACTGATGTTCCTACCGTCAGAGGCCGTTTACGCAGAATTGCACGCGAATTTCCCCGAAATCGTGCGCGAAGGGTTCGCCGCACGGGTTTGGATCGTGTCCCCGACCACCTGTATGGCGACGCTGAATACGATGCGCGCCATCCTAAAAGACGCGCGAATGCGTGAACAGGCAGGCGCGATCCGCAAAGAGCTGGGCATGCTCTATGGTGACGTGGATCGGCTGGGCAAGCGGGTCGAAAATCTGGATCGGCATTTTGGTCAGGCGGCCAAGGATATTGCGGATATCAAAATCAGCGCCGACAAAGCCGGGCGCCGGGCGCGGCGGCTCGACAATTTTGATTTCGAAGAGCTGGCCCCAGAAGAAGACACACCCAAAGTTGTCCCTATTACGGCCCCGAAAACCTGATTTCATTTGTGGTTCTGATGACCTGTGCTAGCGTGAGGCAACAATGGTCAGGAGGCGTAAATGGTCAGGAAATCTGCGATCGCATTGGCGATGTTTGGGGCCCTATCGGCATGTGCGAATATGGACCCGGACACGCTTATTTATAGCAACATCACCGCGCAAATGGACCGAGAATTGCAATCCGTGCCATTTGCATCCGGATCCGTTTCTGTAGTGACTGAGGATCATGGTGAAATGCACACCTATCGGCTGGTTCCCTGTCGCGGGGATCGGGTTTGCATGGGGTCCGAACATGGGCGGCAAATTCGCGCCACAGAGACAGCGCAATATGTGGTTTTGTCAGGGATCAAACGCCATCAGGTGTTTTATCTGGGTATGGGCGGCGATGGTTTCGTGCGCGAAGGCAATCAAACACGCCCGCTGGCTTGGGAATAGGTTTGTCCCAGATCAAGGTTTGAGATTGGCAAACGGCGCATTCTGACTTCGAAGAGAAGGAGAATTCCAATGCTAAAGATCGCCACAGATAAAATCGCCGAAATCATCATCCTTGCCCGCGAAATGCCGCGCGGCGAAAGCGAATTTGACGGGTTTGTCGGTCGTTTGGACGAAGAAGAAGAGGCCAGTTTGGTTGCTGTATTCTGGATTGGACGCGGATCGTTTGAGCCAGAGGATTACGAAGAGGCCTATGCGACCGCACGTCGAGAGGCGTCCGCGCCGACACAGGATTACCTGAAAGGGTCACCACATCTGGCGGATCATCTGGAAAATGGTCTGGATGCATTGGGGATTTCAGCCAAAGACGCTGAGGATGATTTATACTGACACGCGGCGCAATCTGCGCGGCGCATCAGTATTTTGCCAGCAACAACGCTATAGTTTGTGCGATTGATAAATGTCACGTGCGCGGCCCCAGACACCTGTTTCAAGGTCGCCCAATTGCAGCAGATAGGGCAGCAATTGTTCGGCAAAGTCATGTGAGCTTTCGAGGGGCAGCAACGAGGGCAGATTGTCGATCGACATGATGTCCAGAGGCGGTGTGTCCTGCACGCGCAGAACCGGATCGGCCCATGTGCTGGCCTCTGAATATAAAGGAACTGGGTTGTAATCACTGTCCGGATCGCAGGCGATATCGCCAATCGCGCGCAATCTGCGTGGCGCCGTTAAAGCGTCAGGTCCAACAAAGACAGGTGTGCCCGGGCGGGCCAAGATGCAGTTGAAAAACAGATCATGGTCCAGAATTTCGGGAAACGGGCCGCCGGATGCGGTTTCGGCCATGTCCCACAGGGTCGGCGTGATGCCCACCGCGTTGCACAAATCGGCGGCACCCGTGCCAACGCGGCCTTTGGCACCGATGATCAGGGCCGTCGCGGATGACGTGCCGAGCGCTGTTTTGACGTCGTTCAACATGGTGTCGGCATTGGGCCACGCTGTGACGGGCGCGCAGGCTTGCCCGGCATTTTGCGCCGCAAGCGCCAATGCGGTGACAGCCGCGCCCGCATATCCCGCCCAATATCCAAAGGCAGCAACGCGCCGGTTTTGATCATCCAGCAGGTATTCCAAATCCAGCAAAGTGCCGTCTGCCGCCGCAAACCGGCGCAACAATTCCTGCCCGGAAAATTGCCCCTTAAAGGCATGCCCAAACATGATGTGCTGATGGGGCAGGGCGGTGCCATTTTCGGGCAATTCTTTTAGCCCTAGGATGATGGCGTCGGTTGGCGCCGTTGTCCATGCGCCCTGGGTGGCGATCCTACAGCCGGTGTCGCGATATGCATCCGTTGGAATGATGCGTGTGGGGCTGTCTTCGACGGTGACGTCTAGACCCGCTGCCATCAATGCGCGCACCCCATCCGGGGTGATGGCAACGCGTTGTTCATTGGCGCGGCTTTCGGCGCGAACCCAGAGATGTGTCATGTTATGCCTTTGTAAACAGGCCCATTTCCAGCGCTTTGATCACCGCAGGACGGGTCATCATCAGGTCGAAATGGGCGGATAAGGTCGGGTAATTTGTGATGTTGACGCCGTCGCCGGGCAGCCATGTGCACAGGGTGAACAGATAAAAATCAGCCAAGGACACCGCGTCGCCAACCACATAGGGCCCCGCGATTTTGTCCTGTAGATAGGCGCAAGACGCGCCCATGGTTTCAGCGACTTTGGCGGTCATATCACGGAGCGAGGCGTCTTGGTCTGCCCAGCGATGGCCGCGCATTTTATGGGCGTGGTTCACATGCATGGTTGTGCCCAGATACCACATGACTTCGCGCATTTGGGCGGCGGTATATAGATCGTCAGGGATCAGGTTTTTATCCGGGTTCAGGGCCGCCACGTAATCCAACAACGCCCCGGTTTCGGTTAAAATGCCGTGATCTGTGACCAGCGCGGGCACGCGTCCCTTGGGGTTGATGGCCAAATAGGCGGGGCTGGTTTGTTCGGCTTTGGCAAAATCGACGCGGACATAGTCCACATCGGTTTCTGTTTCGATCAACGCCAAGGCCGTCGCGAGGGAAATCGTATTGGGAGCATAGTGAAACTGCATGTTCAGGGCCCTTTGCCAACGAGGCTAGTAATGTGTGCGGCCATGCGCCCGGTCATCGGACTCCAGATGCGGAATGGCGTTGAACCCAGCCAGAAACGGCCCATGCGGTGTGACGTGAATCCGGTGGATCGATGAGTTGTAGATCGGCAGTAGGATATGCGCCATGCGGGTTGGGTCTAGGTCCAAAAGCGAACGAAGGATCATGCCAATCACGCCGCCGGATGTCACACACAGCACTTTGCGGCCCGGTTGGGTTGCCTTGCGCAGAACGCTGGTGACGCGGTTTTCAAAACTGGCAAAGGTTTCCACCCCCATGATTTCCGCTTTGTGCCAGGCCTCCATGATTTGGGGCGCATGGGTGGCAAAATCATCCGGCCCGGGGAACGGCACGCCATGTACCTCTTCTAAGGCGTGGCCAAGGTTGAAATAATCCAGCTCATTCAGGCGGGGATCAATTTGTGGGCTGTCATATCCCATTCCCGCAGCGGTTTCGCGGTGGCGGCGCAATGATCCGGCCAGAACTTCGTCGAATTCCATGCCTTGGGATGCCATATACGCGCCCAGCCACCGGGCCTGTTGGTGGCCCAGTTCAGACAGCCGATCATAGCTTTCTTCGTCTTTGGCGTCAGAGTTCGCCTGACCATGCCGGACCAGAATAATTTCACCCATATGAATTCCCTTACTCTTTGGTTTTGACTTTGTTGCAGATCGGACATCGGGCGGGTTCGAAAGGAAACAAATCTGGCGGATTTAGTGTGTGTCGGGTCGTTCCCGAGCATTCTCTGAAAAACGGATACATGGTCTATTACGTCCGATGCAAGGAGACGCTTATGTCCGACACGATCCGATTCACACTTGATGGCCAAGAGGTCGAAGCCCAGCCCGGTGAAACCATTTGGGAAGTGGCCAATGGCCGCGGGCTGATCATTCCGCACCTGTGTCATAAACCGGCACCCGGTTATCGTCCCGACGGCAATTGCCGCGCCTGTATGGTGGAAATCGAAGGCGAACGCACATTGGCGGCGTCCTGTATCCGTGAACCGGGCGAAGGCATGGTGGTCACCACCAACAATGCGCGCGCAACCAATGCCCGCAAAATGGTGGTTGAGCTGTTGCTGGCGGATCAACCTGCCCAAGACGTGTCGCATGATCAGGGATCACATCTGTGGGATATGGCCAACGCCAACGACATTTCCGAAAGCCGGTTCCCCGCCCAAGAGCCCGATCATATCCCGTTGCTGGATGACAGCCACGTTGCCATGTCGGTCAATCTGGATGCATGTATCCAATGTGGTCTATGCGTGCGCGCCTGTCGCGAAGTGCAGGTCAACGATGTAATCGGCATGTCCGGGCGCGGTCACAATGCCTATCCGACATTTGATCTGGCCGACCCTATGGGCGCGTCAACCTGTGTGGCCTGTGGTGAATGTGTGCAGGCCTGCCCAACCGGGGCCTTGATGCCGGCTGCGGTGGTCGATGAAAACCAAATCGGCAATAGCAAAGATTTCGACGGCGAAACCGAAAGCGTCTGCCCGTTCTGCGGCGTCGGCTGCAAGGTCAGCCTGAAAGTCAAAGACAACAAGGTGAAATCCGTTGAGGGTATCAACGGCCCCGCCAACGAAGGCCGCCTGTGTGTCAAAGGCCGGTTCGGATTTGACTACATCCACCACCCCCATCGCCTGACCAAACCATTGATCCGTCGCGATGACGCCCCCGCCAAAGGTCTGAACGTCGATCCCGGCAATCTGGGCACCCATTTCCGCGAAGCCACATGGGAAGAGGCGATGGATCTGGCCGCCAAGGGGCTGATCAAGCTGCGCGAAGAGAAACCCACAAACGTTGCTGGTTTTGGCTCTGCCAAATGTACCAACGAAGAGGCGTATCTGTTCCAGAAATTCATCCGTCAGGGTTTTGGTCATAACAATGTCGATCACTGCACACGGCTGTGTCATGCCTCATCTGTGACGGCGTTGATCGAAAATGTTGGGTCTGGCGCGGTGACTGCGACATTCAACGAAATCAAAAACGCCGATGTGGCGATTGTCATTGGGTCCAACCCGATTGAAAACCACCCGGTTGCGGCGACCTATTTCAAACAATTCGTCAAACGCGGCGGTAAATTGATTGTCATGGATCCGCGCGGCGTTGGTCTGCGTCGGTTTGCCGATGAAATGGTCCAATTCCGCCCCGGCGCGGATGTGTCGATGCTGAACGCGATCATGCATGTGATCGTCCAAGAGGGCCTGTATGACAGTGCCTATATCGAAAAATGGACCGAAAACTGGGACGCTGAAAAGGAACACCTGAAAGCGTTCAGCCCAGAAGCCATGTCCGAAATCTGTGGCGTTGAACCGGACCAATTGCGCCGGGTTGCGCGTACCTTTGCCAATGCCAATGCCGGCCTGATTTTCTGGGGTATGGGCGTGTCACAACACATCCACGGCACGGACAATTCACGCTGCCTGATCAGCCTTGCGCTGATGACGGGCAATGTGGGCAAACCGGGCGCGGGTCTGCACCCGCTGCGGGGGCAAAACAACGTACAAGGTGCGTCTGATGCGGGGCTGATGCCGATGTTCCTGCCCGATTACCAATCGGTCACCAGCGATGATGTGCGTGAAAAATTCACCGGCGTTTGGGACAGCGAAGATTTCAGTAACGAAAAAGGCCTGACCGTCACCGAAATCGTTGATCAGGTTTATGCAGGCAATATCAAAGGCATGTATATTCAGGGTGAAAACCCCGCCATGTCCGACCCGGATGTGGAACATGCGCGCGATGCGTTTGCCAAACTGGAATTGCTGATCGTGCAGGACATTTTCCTGACCGAAACGGCCAATTATGCGGACATTATCCTGCCTGCTTCGGCGCTCTATGAAAAGAACGGGACGGTGTCCAACACCAACCGTCAGGTCCAACGGGTCCGCCCCGCCGTGACCCCACCCGGCGAGGCACGCGAAGATTGGGCCATCACCGTTGAACTGGCGCAGCGGATCGGACTGAACTGGGATTACACCGATGTCAGCCAGGTCTTTGCGGAAATGAAACGCACGATGAAGTCGCTGGATAACATCACCTGGGAACGGCTAGAGACCGAAACAGTGACCTACCCGTCCCTAAGCCCGACCGATCCCGGCCAACCGATTGTGTTTGGGGATGGCTTCCCACGCGCAGAGGGCCGGGCGAAATTCACGCCTGCTTCTGTGATTGCCCCGGACGAAGCCCCGGACACGGATTATCCGATGATCCTGACCACCGGGCGACAGCTGGAACATTGGCACACTGGGTCCATGACCCGGCGATCCTTGGTTTTGGACGCGGTGGAACCCGAAGCAAACTGTTCTCTGCATCCCGGCACCCTGCGCCAAATGGGGGTCGAACCGGGCGATATGGTGCGCCTGACAACCCGGCGCGGATCGATTGACATCATGGCCCGCGCAGATCGCGCCATCGCCCCTGATATGGTGTTTGTTCCCTTCGCCTATGTCGAAGCTGCGGCCAATGTTTTGACCAATCCGGCGATTGATCCATACGGTAAAATTCCGGAATTTAAGTTCGCAGCGGTCAAAGTTGAGAAGATCGAACGGGTCGCTGCCGAGTAATTTTGCAAGAGTGATTCACACCCAGACGTTGAAAACCCGTGGCAGTGCCGCGGGTTTTCAACGTTAATATGTCAATGCTATTGTCCTAACAGCGTCGCGCGACAATCTGTCATCTGATTAGGGCCGGGTCGGCCCCAAACCCCTACTTTTCAAGGGATAAACGGCGAAATTGAAAAGATATCACGCCAATGTGGAAATAAGATTTCGCGGATCGCCGCCGATTTGAAAGGATTAAATGAACGTTCGTTCAAAAAATGCATTGACGCGCGGCATTCTCCTTCTCAGAATGATGGTGTGCTGCATTGGGAGATGTGGCGCATACGTCGGAACATAGCCGACGAGGGAGGACAACTGGTGACACATTCATCTGCGCCCAATGCGGTGCCAGACTCAATTCCAGCTCTGCTGGCACGCAACGTAGCCGCACACGGGGGCAAAGCCGCCTATCGTGAAAAGGAATTCGGGATCTGGCAGAGCTGGACTTGGGCAGAAGCTGCTGAGGAAATCGATGCATTGGCGATGGGGCTGATTGCAATCGGATTGAACGAAGGCGACCACGTCGCGATTATCGGGCGCAATCGTCCGGCCATGTATTGGTCGATGATTGCCGCACAGAAAGCGGGCGCCGTACCCGTGCCGCTGTATCAGGACGCGGTTGCCGAAGAAATGGCATATGTTCTGGAACATTGTGGCGCACGGTTTGTGATCGCAGGGGATCAGGAACAGGTCGATAAGGTGATCGAAGTGCAGGAAACTGTGCATGGGATCGACCAGATCATCTATGTCGATAAACGCGGTTTGCGCAAATACGACCACACACACATGAACGCGATGGAAGATGTCCAAGCCGAAGGTCGTGCCGGGCATTTCCGTCTGGAACCTCTGATGCAGGAACGCGTTGCCAAGCTGACGCTCGATAGCAAATGTGTGATGCTTTATACTTCTGGCACCACCGGCCGCCCCAAAGGCGTGGTGATGTCCAACAGAAACATCATCGAAACATCGCGCAATTCGTCAGAGTTTGACCATTTGCGCGCCGGTGACGAAGTGCTGGCCTATTTGCCGATGGCATGGGTTGGGGATTTCATTTTCTCGATCGGTCAGGCGATGTGGACGGGGTTCTGTGTGAACTGCCCAGAAAGCGCATCGACGATGAAAACCGACATGCGTGAAATTGGGCCGACCTATTTCTTTGCGCCGCCACAAGTGTTTGAAAGCCATCTGACCGAAGTCATGATCCGCATGGAAGACGCCAGCAAGCTGAAGCAATGGCTGTTTCACCATTATATGGATGTTGCGCGTCGGGTTGGTCCGAAAATTCTGGATGGCAGCAATGTCGGCGGATTGGATCGGCTGCGCTATGCGCTGGGCAAACTTTTCATCTATGGCCCGCTCAAAAACACGCTTGGCCTTAGCCGCGTGCGCGTCGGTTACACCGCGGGCGAAGCAATCGGTCCTGAATTGTTCAGCTTTTACAGATCCTTGGGGATCAACCTAAAGCAGCTATATGGTCAGACCGAAGCCTCTGTTTTCATTACACAGCAACCTGATGGTCAGGTGCGTTCTGACACTGTTGGTGTGCCAAGTCCGGGTGTTGAGCTGAAAATCGAAGATTCAGGCGAAGTGTTCTACCGCTCACCCGGGACTTTTGTGGAATATTACAAAAACCCCGAAAGCACCGCATCGACCAAAGATGCCGAAGGTTGGGTCGCGACAGGGGATGCTGGGTTTATCGAAAAATCCAGCGGCCATCTGCGGATCATCGACCGGATCAAAGACGTGGGCAAAATGGCCAATGGGTCCATGTTCGCGCCAAAATTCGTGGAAAACAAACTCAAGTTTTTCCCGAACGTTTTGGAAGCGGTCATGTTTGGCAACGGGCGCGACAATTGCGTGGCCTTTATCAATATCGACCTGACGGCAGTGGGCAACTGGGCAGAGCGCAACAACATCGCTTATGCGTCCTACCAAGAGCTGAGCCAGAATGAGCAAGTGTTGGAAACCATTCGCGAACATGTCGAAGAGGTGAACAAAAGCGTCGCCCAAGACGAGATGTTGAATGGGTGCCAAGTTCACCGGTTCTTGGTTTTGCACAAAGAGTTGGATGCGGATGACGGCGAAATGACCCGAACCCGCAAAGTGCGTCGCCGGATCGTAGAAGAGAAGTTTTCTGATTTGATTACAGGTCTCTATAGTGGCGCCGCCGACGTTTATACCGAAACCGAAGTCACCTACGAAGACGGTCGCAAAGGCGCGATCAAGGCGACACTGAAGCTGATGGATGCCAAAACATTCCCAGCAACAGGAACGATTGGGATGGCCGCGGAATGACCAATACAGCAGAATCCTTTGTCACTCCGGACGGGCGCACCATTGGCGGCGTCATGATGGAAATGAAAAATATCACCCTGCGATTTGGCGGTGTGGTTGCGATCAAAGACATCTCTTTTGACATTCGCGAAGGCGAAATTCGCGCGATCATTGGGCCAAACGGCGCCGGGAAATCGTCGATGCTGAACGTAATCAGCGGGTTCTATCATCCGCAAGAAGGCGAAGTTTGGTATCACGGGTCAAAACGCCCATCGATGCGGCCCTATCAGGTGGCGCAACAGGGCATCGCCCGGACGTTCCAAAACATCGCCCTGTTCGAAGGCATGTCAGTGCTGGACAACGTGATGACCGGCCGTTTGACGCATATGAAATCCGGCCTGTTTGCCCAAGCATTGTGGAAAGGCAAAGCCGAGCGAGAAGAAACCGCTAACCGGGAAGTCGTTGAAAAGATTATCGACTTTTTGGAAATCCAAGCCATTCGTAAAACCCCTGTTGGGCGTTTGCCTTATGGATTGAAAAAACGTGTCGAATTGGCGCGTGCGCTGGCGGCGGAACCAAAACTGTTGCTGTTGGACGAACCCATGGCGGGCATGAACGTCGAAGAAAAAGAGGACATGAGCCGCTTTATTCTGGATGTGAATGACGAATTTGGCACCACAATTGCCCTGATCGAACACGATATGGGTGTGGTGATGGATCTGTCCGACCGCGTGGTTGTGATGGATTACGGCAAAAAAATCGGCGACGGCACACCCGACGAGGTGCGCAATAACCAAGACGTCATCGACGCATATTTGGGGGTGGCACATGACTAAACAGCTGCATCAATCCCAAACATTCGTTTCAATCAGGGAGGCCTATCATGCCGACTGAATTTCTATATGGCGTCGAAGTCCTGCTGAACGGGCTCATGGCGGGTGTTCTTTATGCTCTGGTCGCGCTGGGTTTCGTTCTGATCTACAAAGCATCCGGAATTTTCAACTACGCCCAAGGGGTTATGGCGCTTTTCGCGGCGTTGACTTTGGTCGGAATCATGGAAGGGCAGATCCCATTTGCCCATATCATCAACGCCACATTTGGCACTGAGCTGCACCATTTCGGCTGGCATGCGCCTGCGTTACTGGCGATTTTGCTGACGGTTGGCGTGATGGTGATTTTCGCCTGGCTTGTGCAACAATTCATCTTTCGCCACTTGGTTGGGCAGGAACCGATTATTCTGTTCATGGCCACGATCGGGCTTGCTTACTTCTTAGAAGGTGTGGGCGATCTGATGTGGGGGTCTGAGATCAAGAAACTGGACGTGGGTCTGCCACAGGGTGGGTCTATATGGCTCGAAGAAGCGACAGCCGGTCTGGGTGACGATAAATTCTACGGGTTCTTTATCGATAAACTCGACATGGTGGCGACTTTGGTTGCGGCAATCCTGGTGATCGGGCTGGTGATTTTCAGCCAATACACAAAACAGGGCCGTGCAATGCGGGCTGTGGCGGATGACCACCAGGCGGCTCTGTCGGTTGGCATTTCCCTGAACTTTATCTGGGTTCTGGTGTGGTCGCTGGCCGGGTTCGTGGCGCTGGTTGCAGGCATCATGTGGGGTGCAAAATCCGGTGTGCAATTCTCGCTGTCTTTGATCGCACTTAAGGCGTTGCCGGTGCTGATGCTGGGCGGATTTACATCCATCCCCGGTGCCATTGTCGGCGGTTTGATCATCGGTGTCGGTGAAAAATTGTTCGAATTCCTGATCGGCGCGCCGTTCCTTGGGGGGGCCACTGAAAACTGGTTCGCCTATGTTCTGGCACTGTTGTTCCTCGTCTTCCGGCCTCAGGGTCTGTTCGGCGAAAAGATCATCGAAAGGGTCTAAGCATGAACAAGTTGATCGCTATCATCTGTGTTGTGTCTTGGTCCGGGTTCTGGGCGTTCGGATATATCGCCCTAACCACCCAAGTGCATGATTCAATACAACTCACCATCGCAGCTTTGTTGGCGTTTGCCGGCTTGATAACTGGGATATCCGCCTATTTTCGACTGGCACAATTCGCCGAAGAAAATGGCATGTCACACCGGGCAGGGGGCGCAATCGTGTTCCATAAAAATAACGGACAGGAGATCGGCTGATGTTTTATCGTGAAGCGGGTGATTTCAAAACCTCATACCAAGAAGACAGCCAAACCTTTCCGATCAAGTTTGATCGCTACCGGTACTTCTTTGTTCTGATCGTCGCGTTCGGCGTGTTGCCATTCCTGATGAATGATTACTGGGCTAGTTCTTTCTTTGTGCCGTTCATGATCTACGCGATCGCGGCGATTGGTCTGAACATTCTGGTGGGTTACGGTGGCCAAGTGTCGCTGGGAACTGGTGGATTTATGGCCGTGGGCGCCTATGCCTGCTATAAATTGATGACGTCCTTTCCTGAGGTGTCGATCATCATCCACGTCATTCTGGCAGGGGGCATAACCGCCGGGGTCGGGGTCCTGTTCGGCCTGCCAAGCCTGCGGATCAAAGGGTTCTATCTGGCTGTGGCAACGTTGGCAGCGCAGTTTTTCCTTGTGTGGTTGTTCAACAAGGTGCCGTGGTTCTACAACTATTCGGCATCCGGTCAGATCAACGCACCTGAACGCAGTGTTTTTGGGATCATCGTCACAGGGCCCAACACGGATGCCTGGGCCAAGTATATGATTTGTCTCATTTTCCTGACCGTTGCCGCGCTGATTGCCCGCAACCTGACGCGGGGGTCCATTGGACGTAAATGGATGGCGATCCGGGATATGGACATCGCGGCTGAAATCATCGGCGTGAATCCATTGACGGCCAAATTGACGGCCTTTGCGGTTAGCTCTTTCTTTATTGGGGTGTCCGGCGCACTGTTCTTTGCGGTCTATCTGGGCGCTGTTGAAGTTGGCGAAGCGTTTGGCATCACCAAATCGTTTCTGGTGCTGTTCATGATCATCATCGGCGGGCTTGGATCAATCTTTGGATCCTTTGCCGGGGCTGCGTTCCTGGTCTTGCTGCCAGTTGTGTTGAAACTGGTGGGCGTGGATCTGCTGGGCTGGCCGACAGATATCGTGGCGCACATCCAGCTGGTGATTGTGGGCGGCCTGATCGTGCTGTTCCTGATCCTTGAACCACATGGGCTGGCGCAATTGTGGCGCGTCGCCAAAGAAAAACTGAGACTCTGGCCGTTCCCACACTGAGGAGAGTGGGCGGCACCATGAGACGACCGGGAAAATCCGGCAACCAAGGTCAACCATAGGGAGGATATGACCGATGAAAATGACCAAACTTGCAGCCGTGGCTGTGGCAGGCGCCGTAAGCGCCGGTGTAGCATCCGCAGATCTGGTGATCCCAGATTTGTCTTACCGGACAGGCCCATACGCCGCGGGCGGGATTCCTTTCTCGGACGGTTATCAGGACTACTTTGCCCTGCTGAACGCCCGTGATGGCGGGATCGGCGGCGAAGCCATTCGCCTGATCGAATGCGAAACCGGCTATAACACCGAAAAAGGTGTGGAATGCTACGAAAGCACCAAAGGCGAAGGCGCGCTGGTTTATCAACCGCTGTCCACAGGTATCACCTATCAGCTGATCCCACGTACCGAAGTTGACGGCATTCCGCTTCATACGATGGGCTATGGCCGTACATCTGCGGCGAACGGCGAAATCTTCCGTAATGTGTTCAACTATCCTGCGAACTACTGGGATGCGGCATCGGTTGCTGTGAACTATCTGAGCGATGAAAACGGTGGCAGCCTAGAAGGCAAAACCATCGCGCTGCTGTATCACAACTCTGCTTACGGTAAGGAACCAATCCGCACGCTGGAAATTCTGTCCGAACAGATGGGTTTTGAATTGACCCAACTGGCTGTTGACCACCCCGGTCAGGAACAGAAATCACAGTGGCTTCAGATCCGTCGCGAACGTCCTGATTACGTTCTGATGTGGGGCTGGGGCGTGATGAACCAAGTTGCGATCCAAGAAGCGGCCAACGTGAACTTTCCTATGGAAAACTTCATCGGCAACTGGTGGTCCGGTGCGGAACATGACGTGATCCCTGCGGGTGACGCGGCCAACGGCTACAAATCGTTGAACATGAACCGTATTGGCGAATTGCCGGTCTTTGCTGAAATCCAGACACATGTTGTGGATGCGGGCAATGCAGCGGGTGACGGATCAAATGTTGGGTCCGTTCTGTACACACGCGGCATGTATGCAGCGATCCTGGCGGCCGAAGCGATTGCAAAGGCTCAGGAAATCCACGGTGTTTCCGACATTACCCCAGCGATGATGCGCGACGGTATGGAAGCGTTGGAAATGACAGCTGCGCGGATGGACGAACTGGGTGCGCCCGGTGTTGGTCCTGAATTCTCCGTGTCCTGTTCTGATCACGGTGGGTCCGGTATGGGCATCGTTCAGCAATGGGACGCAAGTGCCATGCAGTGGAATGCTCTGACTGATTATCTGGAATCAGATCAATCCGTTATCGCGCCATTGGTGGCCGAAGATTCCGCTGCCTTTGCTGCGGAAAACAACATCACCGCTGGCTGTAACTAAGCCTTTTGCGCGGGCCTGAAACCTTGGGCCCGCGCGTCTTTTCTGACTTTCTATTGGAGCGCTGAAATGCTGGATGCGACGCCGACCAATCCCGCCAATGCAGAGACCGAAAATCTGCTAGAGCTGAACAATATCGAGGTGATCTATAATCACGTGATCCTTGTGCTGAAAGGTGTGTCCCTGTCTGTGCCCAAAGGCGGAATCACCGCCCTGCTGGGGGGGAATGGCGCCGGAAAAACCACAACCCTAAAGGCGATTTCCAACCTGCTGCGGTCTGAACGTGGCGAAGTCACCAAAGGGTCGATCCTGTATCGCGGGGAAACCGTGCAGGACAAACAGCCCTCTGATTTGGTGAAACGCGGCGTGATCCAAGTGATGGAAGGCCGCCATTGTTTTGAACACCTGACCATCGAGGAAAACCTGCTGACCGGGGCCTATACCCGGTCTGATGGGTCCGGCGCGGTTAACGCCGATCTGGAAATGGTTTATGAATATTTCCCACGCCTGAAAGAGCGCCGTAAATCGCAGGCGGGTTACACGTCTGGTGGGGAACAGCAAATGTGTGCCATGGGGCGCGCATTGATGTCACGGCCCGAAACGATCCTGCTGGATGAACCTTCCATGGGGCTGGCGCCACAGCTGGTGGAACAGATTTTTGAGATCGTGAAAAACGTCAACGAAGGCGAAGGCGTGACGTTCTTGTTGGCCGAACAGAACACCAATGTGGCGCTGCGCTATGCGCATCAGGGCTACATCCTTGAAAACGGGCGTGTCGTCATGGAAGGCCCCGCCGCAGAGCTGCGCGAAAATCCAGATGTGAAAGAATTCTATCTGGGTGTGTCTGATGACGGTCGCAAAAGCTTTCGTGACGTGCGGTCCTATCGTCGCCGGAAACGTTGGTTGGCGTGATTGCAGCGCGCAGATCAATCGCCGGGCATGATCCGGATGGTTGGTCGGTGCGCGTATCGCCGCCCTCGACTTGGGGGGTTGCGGCTGACATCCGATTGCATCGCGGGGCCCAATTCCATATCTGGCGCGGGCTGCGCAGCGCGCATTTCCTCAATACGTTCAATGGCTTCTGCACGGGTGTTGCGAATGTTGGGGCGCATATCCTTGGCTTCGTAGCGCAGGCGAATGTCGGCTTCGGTTTCGCTGTCAGGTGCATAACGGGCCGCGCCCAACGCGTAGCTGGCATTCAGATGTTGATTGCGCGCGGTAAACTGCACCCAGGCCGCCGGGTCGATCCGGGTTCCGGTGTAGTTATACAGCAGATACCAGCGATGATGCGACGGGCGCATCGCCTCTTCGATCCAGTTGTGGATGTCGTTGACGTCGCGCGAATGTTCAAACGTCACACCGGACAGATCGACCTCAAAGATGTCGTTCTCAACGTCTTGGTGGAACCGCTGAACAAAGTCCGCCTTATGGTAGTTGGGGATGTGATTGGGGCGTGCCAGGCGGGTCGATTGCCGGGTTTTCAGATGTTCCAGCGCCGTTTCGCGACTGGGAAACAGGTTGGACACAGCGCGATCCGTGCCTTTGTTGCGCTCGATTTGCACCACCGTATCGGGATCCGCGTCAAACCGGATTGTGGCCATGGAATGCGCCTCGCTCAGATCGCGCCCACGTCGGGTGAACGCAAACCAGGCATCCCCATCGATGCGGTAATCCTGCGTGTTGACCATAAAAAACCAAAGCGGTTCGCCGGTTTCCAGCAGCCGCTCTTCGATCCTGTCATAAAACGCATTCACATCCGCAGTTGTATGGAAATACAGCCCGGTGAACGTGATTTCCACGATCAGCAACGCCTCGTGAATGGTGATCCGCGGATCAAGCGCATCAGCGGTGAAAGTGTCGGAATACGTCGTCATACTGGGCCTCATATCTTGGGCGCAGCTGTGACAAATTTAGAAACATCCCACAATGTCGCTTGGTGTCGCGGCAAAGATAAGAAATGGTAGAAACATGACCTATTACGATGATCTTGAAACCCGCAGCCAAGAAGCCCGCGAAGCGGCGCAATTCACCGCGTTATTGGATCAGATCGCCCGGGTGAAATCCGCACAGAGCAATGCCCTGCCGGATATCACGCTGACCTCGCTGGCGGATTTGGCCAAATTGCCGGTGCTGCGTAAATCCGACCTGAGCGATTGGCAAAAGCAACAGCCGCCCTTTGGGGGCATGTTCACCGCCAATGTCAGCCACGTATTTCAATCCCCCGGACCGATTTATGAACCCGGCAGCATGGGCCATGATTGGTGGCGGTTCGCACGTTTCCTGAACGCGGCGGGCATCGGCAAAGGTGACGTGATCCAGAATTGTTTTGGCTATCACCTGACACCGGCGGGCACGATGTTTGAAAATGGCGCACGCGCTGTTGGAGCCGTGGTTTTGCCCGCAGGCACCGGTCAGACCGAATTACAGGTGCGCGCTGCGGCCGATGTTGGCACCACGGCTTATGCCGGAACCCCTGATTATCTAAAGGTAATTCTGGAAAAAGCCGATGAAATGGGCATCACATTAAAGATCAGCAAAGCCGCCGTTTCAGGGGGCGCGTTGTTCCCGACGCTTCGGCAATGGTACGCCGATCGGGGCATCACATGCCTTCAGGCCTATGCGACGGCCGATTTGGGCAATATCGCTTATGAGACGACACCAAACGAAGGGCTGATCGTGGACGAAGGGCTGATCGTGGAAATTGTGACACCGGGCACGGGCGATCCCGTGGCGCCGGGCGAGGTGGGCGAAGTGGTTGTTACATCGCTGAACCCGGACTATCCGCTGATCCGATTTGCCACCGGCGATCTGTCCGCCGTGATGGACGGGGCCAGCCCCTGTGGCCGCACAAATATGCGCATCAAGGGCTGGATGGGTCGCGCCGATCAAACCACCAAGATCAAAGGCATGTTTGTACGCCCCGAACAGGTGGCGCAATTGGTGGCCCGCCACGCTGAAATCGACCGGGCCCGTGTGATTGCGGATCGCGATGGCGAATCCGATGTCATGGCGGTGCAACTTGAATGTAGCGCTGGGGATGCCAACATGTTTGCGGCATCCGTGCGTGAAATATTGAAACTGAAAGGGGACGTGACGTTGCATGCGCCCGGTTCCCTTCCCCGCGACGGGCTCGTGATTGAGGATCGCCGCACCTACGACACCTAAAAAGGAGAGCTTATGCGCCGTTTCCTATTGTCCACCACATTTGCCCTATTGGGCGGTTCTGTTTGGGCGGAGGACGCGGCGCTGTTGCTGGGCAATGTCGAATACCGCAATTTTGACCGTGTGCCGCGGGCCGGTGGCGTGTTTCTGGCGCGTGACGGCCTAGAGGGGCTGGGTTTCGCGGTGGAGGCATCGCGCAATGGCGGGGCCAATCAGATTGCCCAAAATGTGGCCGGATTCGCGGATCGCGCACAGAATGCTGACCGTTTGGTTGTCGGGCTGGCGGGGCGGTTTGTCACCGACGGCACGCGCACGTGGTTGCTGGGATCCGACGCAGAGGATCCGACCCTGTTTGATCTGGGCGCGGATGCGGTTTCAGTGGATGCAATGCTGCGGGTTTTGGCCGAAAAGCCGGGCCATGCCGTTCTGGTGCTGGGCACGCTGCCTGATGAAGGTCAGCACATCAGCCCCTATTTGCGATCCGGGATTGGGCTGCTGAATGCCCCCAATGGGGTCAGCATTGCCATGGGCACACCGGGGCAAGTGCATGGGTTTTTGATGCGTGGCTTGGCCCAGCCTGAGGCAGATTTGATCACCGCAGCACAGGATTACGACGTTGATCTCAGCGGGTATGTCCCTGCCGAACTGATCTTTATGCCCGCCGCCGATGAGGTGGACCTGTCCCCCGGTCCGGTCCTGATTGATCCCAACACCGAAGCCGTGGCTTGGCAGGACGCCGAAGCGCTGGATGACGCGGACAGCTATCGCACCTATCTGGGGGCCTATCCGCGGGGGCAATATGCCGACGAGGCGCAATCGCGGCTCGAAGCGATCCTGAGCGAACCCTACCGAGATCAGCGTTTGGCCGAAGAGGCGCTGAACCTGTCACGCGATGCGCGGCGGCAAATTCAACGGCACCTGACCATTTTGGATTACAACACACGCGGCATCGACGGGATTTTTGGGTCCGGCACACGCCGCGCCATGACCAATTGGCAGCAGGAAAACGGCTATCCGCAGACATCCTATTTAACGACCGAACAAATCAACCGGCTGGATGCTCAGGCCGCCCGGCGATCCGCTCAGATCGAAGCCGAGGCCGAAGCCCGGCGTCAGGAATTGGCGCAATTGGATCAGGCCTATTGGAATGAAACCGGTGGACGCGGCGACGCGGCTGGCTATCGCGCCTATCTGGAACGGTATCCCGATGGGAAATACGCCGCCATCGCGCAGGCTGAACTGGATGCAATCGCTCAGCAGGCATTGGCACAGGCCGAAAGCCAGGAACGCGACGCATGGGAACTGATCGCAGAGGCAGACGTCATTTCGGGGTATCGGCAATATCTGGTGGATTACCCTAATGGCAGTTTCGCGGAACAAGCCAATGCCCGGATCACCGAATTAACCCGCCCTGCCGAAGATACCCAAGCCGAAGCGGCTGCGATTGCGGCGGAAAATGAACTGAACCTCAATCCGATCACATTGCGCCTGATCGAGGGACGGTTGGAAGACATTGGACTGGAGCCGGGTCCGGTGGATGGCAGGTTGGACGAAGAAGCGCGTCGCGCCATTCGTCGCTATCAACAGGAACACGATTTGCCGATGACCGGTTATCTAAGTGAGGCCGTTCTGGTGCGTCTGCTGGCGGATGCCGTCAATCAATGACAGCGATAGATATTGTTGATCTGGATTGTTTAGGACCGGATCAGCGCACTCAACTGGCACAGATCATGACGCAGGCTTGGCCGGGATGGTACGGCACCGCTGGGCAGGGCGACGCATCTGCGGATATCGCAGCCCGTGCTGAGGGGGGCGATTTTCCCATTGGGTTGGCAGCGTTGATTGATGGTCGCGCGATCGGCACGGTTGCGTTATCACACCAATCCTTTGGGCAAGAGGCGGGCGAAACCTGTTGGTTAACCGGGCTTGTTGTTGCGCCAGAACATCGCGGGCAGGGGATTGCCGGTCGGTTGGTTGCGGCGGTTGCCGATCTGGCCAAACGGCGCGGCCATGCCAGCATCTGCACCACCACCCAATCGGCACGATCCCTGTTGGAACGTCAGCACTGGCTGCATATTCGGGACGTTGTGGATGACGACCGCGCCATCTGGCACGTCCTATCCAAATCCCTGGCCCCCTAAACAACGATCATCCAAACAGCAAAAAGGCCGCCCGGTTTCCCGTGGCGGCCCTTAAATTCTGATGCTCTCAGGCTTCAGCCCTGACGGGCTTTGAAGCGGCGCTGTGTTTTGTTGATAACGTAAACACGGCCCTTACGGCGCACAATGCGGCAATCGCGGTGGCGCTGCTTGAGCGAGCGGAGCGAGTTGCGAACTTTCATATTCGTCTCTCCTAGTCGCGGCGCGGCGATTGCGCCTTGGTTGCGTTACATCCCGAGTGGCCGGGACAGTGAATTCTCATGGTGGGCGATACAAGGTTCGAACTTGTGACCCCTTCGATGTCAACGAAGTGCTCTACCACTGAGCTAATCGCCCTTACCCGTCGCTATTTCAAGTCCTATAATAAAATAGGACGCGGAATTAACCGCGCCGGGTGTGCGGTCTATAAAAGGAGTCGCAAGGGGGATCAAGGCTTTAAACGCGTGTTTTTTTTGCGCTATGCTTTATCTCAAAGGAGAGACGATGCCAAAGGCCGCCTATCATCTGATTCATCCCGATACCAGATCAACGTCCGTTGTGTTTGCGTCGCCTCATTCTGGGCGTGACTATCCCCAGTCATTTCAGAATACAACGTTGCTATCGCCCTTAGAAATAAGGTCATCTGAGGATGCATATGTCGATAAATTGTTCGACATCGCCCCGCGATTTGGGGCGCCGTTTCTGCGCGCGGGGGCGCCGCGTGCGTTTTTGGACCTAAATCGCGCCTGTGATGAATTGGATCCAGCTGTCATAGAAGACGTGCGGCGTGCGGCACATAATCCACGAATTGCATCTGGATTGGGGGTGATCCCGCGTGTCGTGGCGCAGGGCCGCAGTATTTATCGTGGTAAATTGCCTTTGTCTGTCGCGCGCCACCGTATCGACACCTATTGGCGGCCCTATCATGACATGCTGCAAACCCTGCTGGACCAAAGCCAAACCAGATTCGGAGAAGCCATTCTGATCGATTGCCATTCCATGCCAACCGAAGCGTTGGACAATGCCGTGACCCATAATCGCAAACGCCCCGATATTGTTTTGGGGGACCGATATGGGGCTGCTGCTGCGCCACGGGTGGTGGATCAGGTGGAACAGGCCCTACAAAAGGCCGGGTTGAATGTAGTGCGCAATATGCCGTTTGCGGGGGCTTATATCGCCCAGCATTACGGACGCCCGTCGCGCAAACAGCATGTGATCCAGATCGAAATCGACCGCGCGCTTTATCTTGATGAAAAACATGTGGAACCCAGCCCCGATTTCGAAGCGTTCAAATCGCTGTTGCAGGGGGTCATCGCGGATATTTCATTGATCGGGTCAACGGGCGAACTGCCTTTGGCTGCGGAATAAACGCGCCTTTTGTTGGGCCAATTGCCGCGCCGACAGCGTCGCATCCCATCTATCTAAGCGCACGGCCCTTTTTGATCGCATCTTTGCCAAATCGCGCCCGAATCGCATCGGTGGCCCGTTCGGCCTGGGCCCGTTTGCCCGCATCCGGGTCCAATAGGTCCCCTTCGCGGTCTGCCTCATTTGCGGGGACCAGATTGCTGATCCCGACCCCCAACAAACGATAGGGCCCGTCATCGCCCAGTTGATCAAACAAATCCCGCGCCGTGCGATAGATTTTATCCGCCATCTGGGTCGGGGTGCGCAGACTGTGGCGGCGGGTCAGCGACGTGTGATTGGCGCGTTTCAGTTTTAACGTCACCACCAGCCCGGCAATGTCTTTGGCCTTGGCGCGGCTGGCCACTTTGTCGGCCATGCGCCAGATATGCCCGTCCAGAATGTCCGTGGCGGCGGTGTCTTCGAAAAAAGTCGTTTCGTTCGAAATGCCTTTGACCGGGGTGTGGGATGACACCCGTCGATGATCCTGCCCGCGCGCCAGATGCCATAGCCGTTCCCCCATGCCGCCAAAACGATCCATCAGATCGCGTTTGTCCCAACGGCTGAGGTCATCAAATGTGCGGATGCCGACCTTTTCCAGACTGGCCTGCGCCGCCGGACCGATTCCCCAGATTAAACGCACGGGTTTGGGTCCCAGAAAGGCAACAGTTTCTGCCGCGCCGATCACGGAATAGCCGCGGGGTTTGTCCAGATCGGACGCCACTTTGGCCAGAAATTTATTGTGGGACAGGCCGATTGATCCGGTCAGGTCGACCTCGTCCTTCATGCGTTTGATCAACCGGGCCAACATGACCGCCGGGGGGGCGCCGTGCAGCCGTGCTGTGCCGGTGAGGTCCATAAACGCTTCGTCCAAAGAGAGCGGTTCGACCACTGGGGTCAGTTCATCCATCAAGGCACGAATAGCGCGGGACGCTTCGACATAGGCGTCCATGCGGGGGCGGACCACCACGGCTTCGGGGCATAGTTTGAGCGCCTGAAACATCGGCATCGCGGATTTTACGCCTTTGATCCGCGCCACATAACAGGCCGTGGACACAACACCGCGTTTGCCACCCCCGATGATCACTGGTTTGCTGGCCAATTCTGGGTTGTCGCGTTTTTCGACGGATGCATAAAACGCATCGCAATCCATATGGGCGATCGACAAATCAAAAAGTTCGGGATGTGTCATCACACGTGGGCTGCGGCATTTCGGGCAGCGGGCGGCCACATCAAATGTGGTCAGGCAATCTCGGCAGAGTGATGGCATGGGACCAGAATAAGCCCTGATCAAAGCCACGTCGAGAGGACCCGGCGCGCAAATGACACGCGCCGGGGGAATTGTTTATCGGGCAGGAACGTACCGTTCCAGAACCACACGCATCAGACCAGAGGCTTCGTTCAGGTCATTCAGACCCAAAACATAGGTGCCGGGGTTGATTTTAACCGCTAGCAAACTGTCGAGCCCTTCGCCACCGTCATCGTTATAGCCCACTTCGCGGCCCAGATCGTCAAACAGCGTGATCACTGGATCGCCGCCACCGGCACCGATCACTTCGATCAGCATTAGACCGGAATCCTGCACCTCAAAGCTGTACCATGTCGCGATGCCGCCTTGTGTGGTGGAATCCTGACGGGTGCGGGTTGTCACTGTGCCCAGATTGGTCACAGGGTGCGATCCGTCCAAAGGCGGGGAAATTTCGCCATTGTTATATTGGATGCGCAACGCTTCGGCGGGGTCAAATTCCGACACCGACACGGTAACCGGCGCATTTCCATCACTCAGCGCGCTGAGGCTGATGCAGTAATCGCCCGGCTGCAAAGGCTGAGACATGTCGATGCGGCTGTTCAGCCCATCAAAGTCATCATTTTCCGCCAACAAGACGCCATTGCCGTCCAAAATGGTCAAAACCGGGTCGGCGTTTTCGTTTTCCGCCGTCACAGTGATCATCGCAGGCGCGTCCAGCGAGATTGAATAGGCTGGTGTGCTGTTGATGCTGTTGGTTGCGGACAGGCCAGCGGCCAATTGCGCGTTCAGGGATCCCGCGGCCAAAGGCACGGCATTTTCACAGCCAGCCCCAGCTGGGGCACCACCACCGCCAGCGGTGAACCCTGCGGTCAGTGGTTCATGTTCACTGCGTCCGATCCGAACCGTCCCGGTCATTGGCGATCCGTCAAACGACGACATGGCCAGACAGTAATTGCCCGGGCTTAGCGCAGTTTCGATCCGCGAAGAGGTGCCGCCGCCGCCATCATCGTCGGTCATGACCGAATTGCCGGCATTGTCAAAAAGCTCGATGATGGGATCGCCAGCACCGCGGCCTTCTGCTTCGAGGCGGTAATCACCGTGGTTGGATACCGAAAACAGCGACACATATTGGTTGCCCAACAGGACCAGCGCCAGCTGTTCCTGATAATCAGCAGCCGTGGAAATGTCAGAAGCACCGGGTCCTCCTCCGATCCAGATACCGCCTGCGCCGACGCCACCGCAATCCTGCGCGGCTGCGGGCAAAGCGGCACATGCCATAACGGCGCCGGATGCCCATGCGAGATGTTTCTTGGTCATGGAAATCACCTTGTTCCTTCCTGTCGTAATGAATGCGTAAGACTAGGCCCATCATATACCAGATGGAAAGTGACAAGAGCGTCTCAATGCGGGAAAGTCTGGAAAACCCGTCCTAAATTTGGAGGAACAATGCGATTTGATGGCTGCAAGGTGGCGTTGTTTATCGGGGACGACCTGCTGATCTATCAACGGGACCAAAAACATCGCCTGCGATGGGCCGGTGCGTGGGATTTTCCCGGTGGGGGCCGCGAGGGTCGCGAAACCCCCGAAGAAACGCTGGCCCGTGAGGTCCAGGAAGAGTTCGGATTGGACATGCGCGATGCCCAGATTCTATGGCGCATCGTCAGCCGGGCTGAGCATAATCCATTGGTCAAAGTGCATTTCTTTGTGGCGCAAATGCCTGCCCACCAAGAAGACAACATTGAATTTGGCGACGAAGGCCAGCGCTGGGCGATCCGACCGGCCCGTGATGTGCTGGAAATGGACAATATCGTGCCGTCTTTGCCCAAACGCACGCGACTTTTCTTTGAAAAATCTGGATTGGGTCCCCATATAAGGTTCAGCGAAAGCGAAATGAAGGAGACCGAGGCGCTGATTGGCTGCCCTGCGCCAACCCAAGAAGAAGACCGGTTTCTAGAGCAGTGGCGCTATGACCTGATCCGGGTTTATATCCGTGATATCGGGATCTTAGCGGGCGAAGACGGGTTCGAACCCGCAGGCCTAAGCCGCAAAATATCAAAGCGATTGCCCAAGTTGCACCAACCGCACAAAGATTGGATATTGGAATGGTTGGACGATGTGGTGGACAACATGTGTGTTCAGGGCGAATTGGACGAACAAGAAGGGGTTGTGCCCCGGCGGCTTGTCTTGAATTCGTAACCAGAAAGCGGCATGTCGGCCCCGATGGGCGCAAACCCTTTGGTCGATTAGTAAAAGAGAGTGACAATGAATATTGAAGATCTGATTGGACAGAATTTATTCCTGATTGTTTTGGCAATCTTCATCATCATTACGGTGATGGCAGGTGTGCGGATTGTTCCGCAAAGCCAGAAATTTGTCGTGGAACGGTTTGGCCGCCTGCGCGCGGTGCTTGGACCCGGCATCAATTTTATCATCCCGTTTCTGGATCGCGTGGCGCACAAAGTGTCCGTTCTGGAACGCCAATTGCCCACCATGAGCCAAGACGCAATCACCAGCGACAACGTGTTGGTGCAGGTCGATACGTCGGTGTTTTACCGCATTCTGGAACCTGAACGGACAGTTTACCGGATTCGCGATGTTGATGGCGCGATTGCCACCACAGTGGCCGGGATTGTGCGGGCTGAAATCGGTAAAATGGAATTGGACGAAGTGCAATCCAACCGTGCGCAGTTGATCACACAGATCAAAACGCTGGTCGAAAGCGCGGTGGATGATTGGGGGATCGAAGTGACCCGTGCCGAGATACTGGATGTGAATCTGGATCAGGCAACCCGCGATGCGATGCTGCAGCAGCTGAACGCCGAACGCGCCCGTCGCGCCCAAGTGACCGAAGCCGAAGGGAAACGCCGTGCGGTTGAATTGGCGGCGGATGCGGATCTGTATGCGGCCCAGAAAACCGCCGAAGCACGCCGTGTGTCTGCGGATGCCGAAGCCTATGCAACCGGTGTCGTGGCCAAGGCGATTGCCGAAAATGGTCTGGAAGCCGCGCAATATCAGGTGGCCCTAAAACAGGTCGAAGCCCTGAATAAGCTGGGCGAAAGCGAAGGCAGCTCAACCATTTTGGTCCCCGCCAATGCGCTAGAGGCGTTTGGTGATGCGTTCAAAATGCTGAAAGGTCGCTGATCATGGAGCTTTGGCAAGAATGGTGGACATGGATGGTGGCCGGGCTGGTGCTTGGCATCCTAGAAGTGCTGGCACCGGGCTATATCTTTCTTGGCTTTGCAGCCGGGGCCGTCGGTGTGGGCATTCTGACGATGTTTGGGCTGAGCGGTGTTAGCTTTCCCATGGTTCTGGTGATTTTTGCGGTGTTTTCATTGCTGTCATTTTTGCTGCTGCGCCGATTTTTAAGCGGCTCAACGACGGATGTGAAAATCGTCAAAGACGACATCAACGACTAAAGAAAAAGGCCGGTTGGGTCTACCAACCGGCCAACTCTGCTTACCGCCACGAGGGTTATCGTGGGTACTGTCCAACCCTCACATTTCTGGCCCGTTTGCTTAAGGGGAAAGCGGCCGAACTTTTCCCAGAATTAATGGTTACGTCGAGTCGCTTGGGCAGAGCTTAATTCAGCCAGAATCGATTCTGTTGCAGCGCGCGGATCGGCGGCCTTCCAAATGGGACGTCCCACAACCACATGATCGGCCCCGTTGGCGATCGCATCCGCTGGGGTTGTGACCCGTTTCTGATCCCCCAGATCGGCCCCAGCTGGACGCACGCCGGGGGTGACGATCAGCTTGCCCTCTGCCTCGGGCAGGGCGCGGATCAATGCGGCCTCTTGCGGTGAGGCGATCACGCCATCCGCCCCGTTGGACAGGGCCAAACCAGCGCGTTCCTGCACCAGATCAGTGATGTCACCGGGTTTGATCAGGCCCGCATCCAGATCCGAGCGATCCAGCGAAGTCAGGATGGTGACCGCCAAAATCTTGGTGTCCGCATCGCCTTTGCCTTCGGCGGCGGCACGCACAACATGCGGATCCCCATGCACTGTTAGGAAATCCAGATTGAACTGCGCCAATCCGCGCACGGCGTTTTCGACCGTTGCGCCAATATCAAACAGCTTCATATCCAGAAAAATGCGTTTGCCGCGCTCTTGCTTTAGCTCATTTGCCAGCGCAAGCCCGCCCGTGGTCAACATGCCCAGCCCGATTTTGTAGAAACTGACGGCATCGCCCAACTTATCCGCGAGCGAAAGCCCCGCCAAAGCATTGGGAACATCCAAGGCAACAATCAAACGGTCATCGGCGGTAGATTGGGACATGTGCGCACTCCTTATATATAGGCGCGTCCTAGCGTCTATGGGGCGGGGGTGCAATCAATCAGGCACAATGAAACGTTAGGATTTGTTGTTGGTTTCCGCCGCGGCGCGATCCGTTTCGCGCATACATTCACGATCATGCGCCGCAAGCAATGCACGGGCTTTTTCGCTGAGGTGATCTGTTGTGGCCTGCGGGGCAGGCGGGGATGAGTTTAACATGGCAGCGCCCCTCTAATTACAGTTTTAGTTTAATCGAAAAGGTTTGATTTAGACAGTCGAAACCTTGGTTAAACCCCTGTCTTTTTTGGCAAGGTTTTGGTTGAAAACACATCCCATGCCCCCCATATTTTAACCGAGGCCCATTAGGGACGTGCCGCAAAGCGGGCGTTTTGTCAGGGCGCTTTAAAAGGAGAAAGCCATGAACTTAGATAAGTTCACTGAGCGGTCACGCGGGTTTGTTCAAGCTGCGCAAACGATCGCTATGCGGGAAAGTCATCAGCGCATGACGCCCGAACATTTATTGAAAGCATTGATGGATGATGATCAGGGGCTGGCGGCCAATCTGATCAATCGCGCAGGCGGGGATGCCGCGCGCGTCAAGCAGGCCATCGATACCGCATTGGATAAAATCCCGGCCGTCACCGGGGATGTGGGTCAGGTATATCTGGACTCTGCCACGGGCAAAGTTCTGGCCGAAGCTGAAAAGCTGGCCCAAAAGGCGGGCGATAGCTTTGTCCCGGTTGAACGGGTTTTGATGGCGTTGGCTTTGGTCAAATCCAAGGCCAAAGACGCGTTGGATGCTGGGCTGGTCACCGCCCAAGGCCTGAACGCGGCGATCAATGACATTCGCAAAGGTCGCACCGCGGATTCCGCCAGCGCCGAGGATGGCTATGACGCGCTAAAGAAGTACGCACATGACCTGACAGATGCGGCGCGCCAAGGCAAAATCGACCCCATCATTGGTCGCGACGAAGAAATCCGCCGCGCCATGCAGGTTCTGTCACGTCGCACCAAAAACAATCCGGTTTTGATCGGTGAACCCGGTGTTGGTAAAACCGCCATCGCCGAAGGTTTGGCCCTGCGGATCGTCAATGGCGATGTGCCCGAAAGCCTGCGCAACAAACAATTGTTGGCGCTGGATATGGGCGCGTTGATTGCGGGCGCGAAATACCGCGGTGAATTCGAAGAACGCCTAAAGGCTGTGCTGAACGAAGTGACGGAGGCTGCTGGTGAAATCATCCTGTTCATCGACGAAATGCACACATTGGTTGGTGCAGGAAAAGCCGACGGCGCGATGGATGCGGCGAACCTGATCAAACCGGCGCTGGCGCGCGGGGAATTGCATTGTGTAGGCGCAACCACGTTGGATGAATACCGCAAATACGTCGAAAAAGACGCGGCCTTGGCGCGGCGGTTCCAACCGATTGTGGTCGAAGAGCCCACCGTCGAGGACACGATCAGCATCCTGCGCGGCATTAAGGAAAAGTACGAATTGCACCACGGTGTCCGGATTTCCGACAGCGCCCTGGTGTCTGCGTCTACCCTGAGCCACCGCTATATCACCGACCGGTTTTTGCCAGACAAAGCGATCGATCTGGTGGACGAAGCCGCCAGCCGTTTGCGCATGGAAGTGGACAGCAAACCAGAAGAGCTGGATGCGTTGGACCGGGATATTCTGCAAAAGCAGATCGAAGCCGAAGCCCTGCGCAAAGAAGACGATACCGGGTCCGTGGATCGTCTGGACAAGTTGGAAAAAGAGCTGGCCAATTTGCAGGATCGCAGTGCCGAACTGACCGCCCGCTGGCAGTCAGAACGCGACCGTTTGGAAGGCACGCGTGGGTTAAAGGAACAGCTGGATCGCGCACGTGCTGATCTGGATATCGCCAAACGTGACGGCAATCTCGCCCGCGCGGGCGAGCTGTCTTATGGCATCATTCCGGGGCTGGAAAAACAGCTGGGCGAAGCCGAAGAGGCCGAAGATGACGTGATGGTCGAAGAGGCGGTGCGCCCCGAACAGATCGCCAGCGTGGTTGAACGTTGGACCGGCATTCCGACATCCAAAATGTTGGAAGGCGAGCGGGACAAATTGCTGCGCATGGAAGATGACCTGCACAAACGGGTGATCGGTCAGCAATCTGCGGTGCGGGCTGTGTCCAATGCGGTGCGCCGGGCGCGGGCTGGGTTGAACGACGAAAACCGTCCACTGGGATCGTTTCTGTTCCTTGGGCCAACGGGTGTCGGGAAAACCGAATTGACCAAAGCGGTTGCCGAATTCCTGTTTGACGATGACAGCGCGATGGTGCGGATCGACATGTCCGAATTCATGGAAAAACACGCTGTTGCACGGCTGATCGGCGCGCCTCCGGGTTATGTCGGCTACGAAGAGGGCGGCGTTTTGACCGAAGCGGTGCGGCGCAGGCCCTATCAGGTGGTGCTGTTCGATGAGGTCGAAAAGGCCCATCCAGACGTGTTCAACGTGTTGTTGCAGGTGCTGGATGACGGGGTGCTGACCGATGGTCATGGCCGCAGCGTGGATTTCAAACAGACGTTGATTATCCTGACCAGCAATCTGGGGGCCCAAGCCCTGAGCCAATTGCCAGAAGGCGCGGATGCGGCGGATGCGAAACGGGATGTGATGGATGCGGTGCGCGCCCATTTCCGCCCGGAATTCCTGAACCGGCTGGATGAAACCATCATCTTTGACCGGCTGGCTCGTGTGGACATGGACGGTATCGTCGATATTCAACTGGATCGGTTGGGGCGTCGGTTGGCGTCGCGCAAGATCACGTTGGATTTGGATGATGCGGCGCGTAAATGGCTGGCCGACGAAGGTTATGATCCTGTCTTTGGGGCGCGGCCTTTGAAACGGGTTATTCAGCGGGCCTTGCAGGACCAATTGGCCGAAATGATCCTGGCCGGGGATGTTCTGGATGGGCAAACCGTATCTGTTGAGGCAGGGGCGGATGGCCTGATCGTTGGGGATCGGGTCAGCAGTTCGACCCGGCAGCCACCAGATGATGCCGTGGTTCACTAATAAAAAGGGCGCCCAATGTGGCGCCCTTTTGCGTTGATGAAGTTGGCGTGATCAGAAGAGGAAATCGCCGAGCGCAACATCAGCGATATTCACCCCTTCGAGGGTCAGGATTTCACCCGTGGCAAAAGAAATCACCATATCCGTCCCGCTATCGGTATAAGTGGCGGTTGGATTCAGCACATCGATGCCAAAATCGGTCAGATCGATCTGGTCCTCACCCGACACAAAATCGGTGATCCGATCGCTGCCGCCCCCCAACTCAAAGACAAACGTATCTGCGTCACTGCCGCCGGTCAGAACGTCGTTGCCCGCATCGCCGTTCAGCGTGTCACTGCCGGAATTCCCGTTCAGCCGGTCATTTTGTCTGCCACCATTCAAGGTGTCATCCCCAGAGCCACCCCAGATCCGGTCGTTGGAATTGCCGCCATCAATGATGTCATTGTCGGCCCCGCCATAGATTTCGTCTTTGCCGGATCCGCCATCGATGACATCTGCGCCGTCATCCCCGTAAATCGTGTCATTGTTGCCGTCGCCGCGGATCGTGTCATCCCCGTCACCACCATGGATCAGATCATGGCCGGTGCCGCCGCGCAGGTCATCATCGCCTTGGCCGCCATAGATTTCATCGCTGGATTTATCGCCCCGGATCAGATCATCGCCGTCATCCCCATAAAGCGTATCCGCGCCGTTGCCACCATTGATGTGATCGTTGTCGTCCCCGCCATAAATCAGGTCATTCCCCGATCCGCCGACCAATTTGTCATTCCCGGCAAATCCGTTGACCACATCATGGCCACCCATGGCGTGGATTTCGTCAGCGTCGCTGGTGCCGGTCAGAATGTCTGCACCACCCGTTGGGCCCGTTGCGACCGGCGCGCTGACAGAAACGGTGTAGTCCAATTCAGCAGCGATGCTTTCGACCGCGAAATAGTAGGTTTCCAACGGGTCGGGCGTGAACGTAATTGACCCCGACGTAGAGCTGATCGTGGTCGTGCCGGATGGGCCTTCTATGATCAGATACAGCGTCAGGCCAAAGGCCAGCAATGGCAGGCCGTCATGGTTGGTCAATGTGATGTCTGTCGGCGCTGTGCCCGTTGGCACCAACGCCACCGCGTCATAGCTGTCTTCTAGTGAAAACGGCGCCAGCGATCCCGTAAAGGTATCCCCGCTGCCAATGGTAAATGGTGTGAAGGCGCGCGATGCAAACGAATCTGCGGCTTCTCCGTCAATTTCATAAAAGTCAGCCATTCATATTTCCCCAGTTTACAGGATCTGACCATCGCTGGGGGTGGCCCCCAGTTTCAGCACGCCCTGAAAATACCCAGCCCAAATTGAGCGTTAAATAACCGATAGGCTGAACCAGCCCCGCCAAATTCTTTTGTTATTCAGGTAGGTATAGCTGATTCCATTGATTGTGCAAAAACTGTGGCGATATTGTGATGGAATGTGGGCGCAATCCCGATGGTGTCCGTGGATTGATGCGTTATGGTTAACGCTGAGCTGTAAATAAGCAGGACGCGATTATGTTGATCATGAATATTGCCACCGGAACCATCCAATTTTTGGCGCTTGCCTTTATTTTTGTGATTGGCGTTTTGGTCGTTGCGGCGGGGGTATTGTACATTCTTGACCGGCTTCAGGCCCATGATGCGATCCGGCGAAATTACCCGGTGATCGGACGGTTTCGGCACCTGTTTTCCAGTCTTGGGGAATTTTTTCGTCAGTATTTCTTTGCGATGGACCGCGAAGAAATGCCGTTTAACCGCGCCCAACGGGACTGGGTCACACATGCCGGGCAGGGCAGTTCAAACACGGTGGCGTTTGGGTCCACCCGCAGCTTGGCAGTGCCGGGAACGCCGATTTTTGTGAACGCGGCTTTTCCTCCACTGGATGGGCAATTTGCCAAAACCGCACAGATGACGATCGGCCCGACTGCGCGCGCGCCTTATGTGGCGCCGTCGATTTATAACCTGTCGGGCATGTCCTATGGCGCGATATCTAAACCCGCAGTTCAGGCGTTGAGCCGCGGATGTGCCAAGGCCGGGATTTGGATGAATACCGGAGAAGGCGGGCTGAGCCCGTATCATCTGGAAGGGGGCTGTGACATCGTTTTTCAAATCGGCACCGCCAAATATGGTGTGCGCGATAATGATGGCCGGCTGGATGACGAAAAACTGCGCACCGTGGCTGCCCATGATCAGGTCAAAATGATCGAAGTGAAGTTGGCCCAAGGCGCCAAACCCGGCAAGGGCGGCATTTTACCGGGCGAAAAAATCTCGGATGAAATTGCGGCCATCCGTGGTATCAGCAAAGGCCAAGACAGCCTATCGCCCAACCGCCATGCGGAAATCGATGATTGGGGTGATCTGTTGGATTTTGTCGCCCATGTGCGTGATGTGTCTGGTCTGCCCGTCGGGATCAAAACGGTGATGGGCGCCGAAGCTCCGTTCCGAGAGCTGTTCGCGCTGATCAACGCACGCGGGGCCGACAGCGCCCCGGATTTTATCACCTTGGATGGGGGTGAAGGCGGCACCGGCGCGTCGCCCATGCCTTTGATGGATCTGGTGGGCGTGTCGATCCGCGAAGCATTGCCCCGGATCAGCGATTTGCGTGATGAATATGGGCTGCATGACCGCATCCGGATTGTGGCCAGCGGCAAATTGGTCAATCCCGGTGATGTGGCCTGGGCCTTATGTGCGGGGGCGGATTTTGTCGCTTCTGCGCGTGGATTTATGTTCAGCCTTGGCTGTATTCAGGCGTTGAAATGCAACAAAAACACCTGTCCGACCGGGATCACCACCCATGATCCCCGATTCCAGCAGGGATTAGTGGTCGAGGATAAATGGCAGCGGGTCGCGCGCTATGCCAAGGCAATCACCAAAGAGGTCGAAACCATCGCCCATTCAGTGGGTGTGACCGAACCACGCCAGATGCGTCGCCGTCATGTGCGGATTGTGCAGCCGGATGGGACGTCGATCCCGCTGAATCAGCTGCAACCGCGTCACGATCAGATCGACATCAACGCATAATTTGGGGCCAATGCGCACAGAACCAACGCCGCCGCGATGGTGGCAAATGTCGCCTCAAATGGCCGCAATTTGGGGTGGCTGTTCAATGCGGTCAGCGCCAAGGCCGCTCCAGCATTGGACACGATCCCAAAGGCAATAACGTTCCACGGCATTCGGCCTGCCAATGCTTCGTATAGGCCAAATCCATAAGCGACGCACAGCGACAGGATCGCGATACTATAAAGCCGGTAAATCAACGGGTTGTCCCCGTATAGCGACATCACATTGTTCAACGCTTTGGTCGGGGCCATCATAAAAGGGCGCACCAACAGCGCCAAAGACAACCCAATTTTTAGGATCAATAAGAGAGCGAGGAAATTCATGGCTTCACCTGAGTCTTAATTTTGAACTCAGCTAGAAATAGTGTAACTGGGTTCGTATGTCAAACTCAGAATCACTCCGAACCCGCGCCCCTATTGATACAGACACTTGCGGCCTGGCCCGCGCCAGCGAGGTGTTGGGGGATCGATGGGTCCTGCTGATCCTACGCGAGCTGTTTTATAACGTGGGCCGTTTCGAAGATATTCGCGCCGAAATTCCAGTGCCTAAATCGGTATTATCCACGCGACTGGCCCGGTTGATCGAACAGGGATTGGTCGAAAAACGCCCCTACAAACCCGAAGCGGGCCGCGAACGCATGGCCTATCATTTGACAGAGATGGGGCTTGATCTGGCGCATACTTTTTTGGCGTTGCTGGAATGGGGCAATCGGCATTTGGTGGACGGCGTACAAATCGCCGCCAAAGACAAACACAGCAAACGGAAATTGCGTGTCGCGATGATCGACGAAACCACGGGCGCAGAAGTGCCTATATATAATGTGCGCCTGCGTGTGGATGACGACAGCATCCCCGATTGAAGCATTTCCAACGGGAACGTGACACCATGTGTAAGGACTTTCGGTTTATGACGCTTAAGTAAGAGAGAACCGAAAGGAGCCTGAACAATGGCGCATCGCTGGAAAAACGACCTAAGCTGGGACGACGTGACACCCAAATCCCAATGGCTGAACCGCCGTCAGATCATGGCCGGACTGGCCGGGGCTGGGGTGATTGGCGCAACGCGCCCTGCGCTGGCGATGGGACCATGGGCCGATCAGGATCTGGAACCCAACACGTTTGAGGAAATCACCACCTACAACAACTATTATGAATTCGGGACGTCCAAAACCGACCCGGCCCAAAACGCCCATACATTGGATACGTCCAATTGGTCGATCACTGTGGATGGCATGGTGGATGCGCCGGGTGAATATGCCTTGGCCGATCTGATGGCCGATCTGGACATCGAAGAACGCATCTATCGGTTCCGCTGTGTCGAAGCCTGGTCAATGGTTGTGCCTTGGAACGGGGTTGAACTGGCCGATATTCTGGCCAAGGTCGGCGTGCAGGCTGGCGCGAAATATGTGGCCTTTGAAACGGTAGTGCAGCCGGAAAACATGCCGGGCGTGCGCCGTCGGGTTCTGGATTTCCCCTATGTCGAAGGTTTGCGCCTAGACGAAGCCATGCACCCGCTGACGATGATGGCCACCGGCATTTATGGCGAACCGATCCCAAATCAGAACGGCGCGCCGATCCGACTGGTTGTGCCGTGGAAATACGGTTTCAAATCGATCAAATCGATTGTGCGGATTACCCTGACGGATCAGGAACCCCCCACCAGCTGGAACATCGCCAACCCCAACGAATATGGATTCTACAGTAATGTGAACCCGACCGTGGATCATCCCCGCTGGTCCCAAGCCACCGAACGGGTCATCGGTGGCGGTTTGTTTGCCACCCGTCAGGACACGTTGATGTTCAACGGTTACGAAGAAGACGTCGCCAGCCTTTATGAAGGCATGGACCTGAGCGTGAAGTTTTAACCTATGATCCAGAGCCTGAATGCCATCCTGCGTCGCATCCCAAATTGGTCCCTGTATATAATGGGGGCCGGCTGGGCCGGATATCTGTTCTATTTGGGTCTGACCGGGGGCCTTGGCGTAGAACCGGTCGAAGCGTTGGAACATCGCTATGGCAAAATCGGGCTGCAATTGTTGATCGCGGGTCTGCTGATCACGCCCTTGCGCAAACATGCGGGCATCAACCTGATCAAACATCGCCGCGCGATTGGCGTGCTGGCGTTTTTCTTTGTGCTGGCGCATTTTCTGGTCTGGGCGGTTCTGGATATCCAGCGGATCGACCGGATCTGGGCGGACATCGTCAAACGTCCCTATGTGACGATCGGGATGGCCAGTTTTTTGATGCTGATCCCATTGGCGATGACATCAAACAACATGTCGCTGCGCAAAATGGGCGGTGCTGCATGGCGCAAGCTGCATAAACTGACCTATCCAGCCGTTGCGCTGGGCGGGTTACATTATGTCTGGCTGGTCAAAGGATTTCAGATTGAACCAATCCTGTATTTGATCGGGATCGCAGCTTTGCTGGCTCTGCGGGTTAAGTTAAAGGTCCCAGCAAAATCGATGGCGTAGCCCATCATTGTTTGAAATCGGGCCCTGATCATATGTGGTACACATAAGGAACAGGGCCGCGCATGGCGAAACCATGCAAAAGGTCGGCGATACCTGACCTGACCAAATCATTAAAAATATGTTAATATCACATAAGGACACCGGTTTTGGCCGGTGCTCTGTTTATTTGATAGGAGCTATTATGAAAATCAACGTATTCCAAAGCATCCGCGCAGGCGTGACAGCTATTGCAATGTCGCTGTCGCTTGTTGGGGCGGCAAACGCAATCACATTGGATTTGGGGGCGGGCACGACAACGTTGTCTTATGACAGCGCCGGCCCGATCAATTCATTCTTGGCGTCTTCGTCGGGTGTCGATTTTACCTTTACGACAGCAGGACAGTTTCGCACGATTGGGCTGTGGTCCGGCGGGCACGACTTTACGGGTGGTAATCCACGTGTCGAACTGGGGGGCGGTGGCGGGTCTCCGTCCGCGTTCACCATTACAGCATCCCAAGATGTATGGATGAGTGGTTTCTGGGGATTGGCACAGATTTTTAATGTGAATCCAATCTTTGATGTCTTTACGTCGACAAATCCGGGCGGATCCAACACATTCTCGACGGCTGGCTTTGTCTCCTCAAATCCAGCGGTTTTGGATACGTTCACCGGCGGGCCCATGTTTGTGGCTGCGGGCAGTTCACTCTTTATTCAGGTCGCGAACAATGGATCGGGCACATTGGGCCATATTACCGGGCTAGAGTTCAGCACTGCCCTGCCACCTGTCCCCGTGCCGGCGGGCTTGCCATTGTTGTTGGGCGGCTTGGGTCTGTTTGGATTCGCAAAACACCGTCGTAAAAAAGCGGTTTGAACGTGCATTGATCCAAATTCGGATGAAACAGATGAAAAGCCCGGCCAAATGGTCGGGCTTTTTGCATTTCGCACAGGGAATGATCCGTTCAAGACGGTCAAAGACGCGAATCTAAGCGTCAGACCGAAATAGATTCGTGGATCGAGTCGCCGGATTCGGATTTTTTTGGCCCCAAAAACGAGTCGGAAGGCGATTCACGACCAGAATTCCGACTCAAATCAGTCGCGAGTCGCCAAAATGGCCCGGACTGAATCGAAATCAACGATTGGGATGTGGGCGAAGCTGTGGATAAGCTCAACTTTGAGGCGAAACCGATGCTGCGCCGCAGTATGAAAATTACCCAAACGCGTTTGTTTGCGCAATCAATGCGAACTAACCCCCGGAAATCATTGGAAAAACGCGAATTTCACAAAAATCTCATATTTCTTGTAAAAAGCGCTTGCGGGTTTGGTGAGTAAACCTTAGAACCCACTTCACCGGC
>CANLNM010000003.1 GCA_947492475.1 uncultured Paracoccaceae bacterium | reverse complement strand
AACGGCCTGCGCTTCGCCATCCGCGAAGGCGGCCGCACCGTCGGCGCCGGCGTCGTGTCAAAAATCATCGAGTAATCAAACTAACGTTTGACACTTGGTCCCGGCGGGTCTACCCCGCCGGGAATTCGTTTAAGAGTTCGATGAGGGGTGTCGGTGGTCGGCATTCCTCCTCTCAACTTCCACGCCCTCGAAAGGCTGAATTACATGGCAGCTCAAAGCCAAAACATTCGCATCCGCCTCAAGGCTTTCGACTATCGCGTACTGGATTCCAGCACGCAAGAGATCGTCGCAACAGCCAAACGGACCGGTGCATCGGTACGCGGTCCTATCCCGCTTCCAAACAAGATCGAGAAATTCACTGTTCTGCGCTCACCGCACGTGAACAAGAAATCTCGCGACCAGTTTGAGATCCGTACGCACAAGCGTCTTCTCGATATCGTCGACCCAACACCCCAGACTGTGGACGCGCTGATGAAGCTCGACCTGGCCGCCGGTGTTGACGTCGAGATCAAGGTATAAGGAGGGTAACCTGATATGTTGCGCTCTGGTGTAATCGCGAAGAAAGTCGGCATGACCCGGCTCTTCATGGAAGACGGCAAACAGATTCCTGTAACCGTTCTTCAACTCGAAAACTTGCAGGTTGTTGCTCAACGCACAGCCGAAACGGACGGCTACACAGCTGTTCAGCTCGGTGCGGGAACAGCAAAAGCCAAACGGACATCTGCCCCTATGCGTGGCCACTTTGCGAAAGCAAACGTCGCCCCTAAACGTAAGGTTGCTGAATTCCGTGTAGCTCCTGAAAACATGATCGAGGTTGGCGCAGAAATTTCTGCCAGCCACTACTTCGAAGGTCAGTTTGTAGACGTCGCTGGGACATCGATTGGTAAAGGCTTTGCCGGCGCCATGAAACGTCACAACTTTGGCGGTCTGCGTGCGACACACGGTGTATCTATTTCACACCGTTCGCATGGTTCGACTGGTCAGTGTCAGGATCCTGGTCGCGTTTTCAAAGGCAAGAAAATGGCCGGTCACATGGGTGCTGCCCGTGTAACCACTCAAAACCTTCAGGTTGTCCGCACAGACGCCGACCGTGGCTTGATCATGGTCAAAGGCGCTGTTCCCGGCTCCAAAGGTGGTTGGGTCACAGTCAAAGACGCTGTGAAAAAGCCATTGTCGGAAAACGTTGTTTATCCTGCTGGTCTGAAATCCGACGCTGCTGCTGAGGCACCTGCCGCAGAAGCAAACGCTGAAGGAGGCGAAGCATAATGAAAGCTGATGCCATCAAACTGGACGGCGCCAAAGCCGGTTCCGTCGAACTGAACGACGAAATCTATGGCCTGGAGCCACGTGTTGACATCCTGCACCGTGTTGTGCGCTGGCAGCGTAACAACGCTATGGCCGGTACTCACAAGGTTAAGACACGTTCCGAAACCAGCTACTCTACCAAGAAAATTTATCGCCAAAAAGGCACCGGCGGCGCACGTCACGGTGACCGGAATGCTCCGATTTTCCGCGGTGGTGGTATTTACAAGGGTCCAACACCCCGGAGCCACGGTCACGATCTGACCAAAAAGTTCCGCAAGTTGGGTCTGCGTCACGCGCTGTCCGCTAAGCTGAAAGCTGGCGAATTGGTTGTGATTGAAAACGCCGACACAGAAGCCAAAACCGCCGCTCTGGCCAAACAGGTTGCAAACCTGGGTTGGAAACGCGCTTTGGTCATCGACGGCGCTTCTGTCAGCGAAAGCTTCGCAACTGCAGCACGCAACATCGATGGTCTGGATATCCTGCCAACGATGGGCGCCAACGTTTATGACATCCTGCGCAGCGACACGCTTGTGTTGACCAAAGCAGGTGTTGAAGCACTGGAGGCTCGACTGAAATGAGCGCGAAGGCAGAACATTACGATGTGATCCGCAAGCCGATCATCACTGAAAAATCCACAATGGCATCCGAAAATGGCGCCGTGGTTTTCGAAGTGGCAATCGACAGCAACAAACCTCAGATCAAAGAGGCCGTTGAGGCTCTGTTTGGTGTGAAAGTGAAAGCGGTCAACACCACGATCACCAAAGGTAAAGTCAAACGTTTCAAGGGCCAGCTAGGGACCCGCAAAGACGTTAAAAAGGCTTATGTGACGCTCGAAGAGGGCAACACCATCGACGTGTCCACCGGACTCTGAGATTAACACCTTTCGACATTAAAAGCCTCTCGGGAAACCGGGGGGCTTTTTGCATGGATTGGACATGCGTTTAGACAGGCCGAGGGACGAGGCCAAAACGATTGGTTGCGTTAGGGCCGGGAATGGGTCTGATATACAAAATATCTGTCAGGGGTGCATGATGCTGACACACTGCTGTCAGGAGGGGTCTGCTAGGGTGTTGGAAATCGAAAAGGAAATTCCAAGTGACTAAAATCCAACGTTCACTGACCATGCCCGCCACGTCTGATGCGATATGGGCGGTTCTGGGCCGCTATATGCATATCGATGACTTTGCGCCCGAAGTCAGCAGCGTCGAGGCCCTGACGCATGGCGAAAACGGGGTTGGGTCCAAGCGGCGATGTGTGTTTGAAAACGGGTCATCCTTGGTCGAAGAAGTGAACGCATGGACGCCCGGCAAAGGCTATCGGGTTCGCGCGTCAGAGTTTGGGACAATGCCCCTGCATCACATGAACGCCGAACTAGAGGTGATCCCCATGGGCGCACAAGGCGTGCGCGTGGTGTGGTCGGTCGATTACCGGGTGAAATACGGCCCGTTAGGCTGGCTGCTGGGGCAAACCATGATGAAAGGCATGATGGGTAAAGTGCTGGACGGCAACCTGAAAGGATTGGCCGATCAGGTTTAATAGGGGCGGTGTGGGCGTCACTTAGGCCACACAAAACGACCACGCTATAACGTGAACAAAGCCCACCGGGAAACTGGAGGGCTTTGGTGTTTGTTACTTATGCATGCGGCTACTGCATGATTTCGTGGTCTCTTTGGCAAAAACGGCCAAATTGCATCAGCAGGCCAAGTGGATCGAAAAACGTGGATGCGCGCCATTGTTGAATTGTTGCATCCAGCCATTGCCCGTCGCAGTGCAGCCGGTATTTGCCTGAGCGGTTTGGTGCAGTTGGGGCAGGATGCTGCGGTTCGCGCGTGCGCCAATCATGTTTCCGGTTTCCTGAAAGACTGCAAATGTGTTGCCGCTCACCGTAACGATGCGCATTTTCATATTTCGCCCAGCCGCATAGATCGCCCGGTCATCACGGGGCAATCCGCGCCCAAATGACGATTCTGCCATGCGGGACAACTCCCGCGACCCGGGCACATTGGTTGCGGCCATGGTGGGTTGCATTGGCGTGGCTTGGGTCCTGCTCGGAGATGTCGTGCTGGCGCCCATCGGAACGTTGGGATTGGCCGTTTGGCCGGAAATGGCCAGCCCGTCAAAACCAACGCTGGAATTTGATGAATGTGACGTTGGGGCGGCACATGCCGCGAGCCCTGAAAGAACGATGGCGGAAAAAATCAAACGCATGTTAAACAATCCAATTGTTGGGGTAATTAACCCTGTTTGTGTTGGCGGAAGATGACGAAACCGCGTCAGAAGTTTTGTTTTTTGCAGGCAATTCTGATTTTTGGACGAAAGGCTTTGAAATAAGGCCCAAACGCTAGACACCCCCCGACATCCCCGTTATACGCACGCAATCGGCTGGCCTCAGATTCGTTCTGGGGCCTGTTGATATTTACGACCGGGGACCTTCGGGGCCCTATAACAGAAGGGGTTTTGCGACCCCTCAAAGCAACGGAAGACAGATAACATGGCACTAAAGTCGTATAAGCCGACGACGCCAGGCCAGCGTGGACTGGTACTGATCGACCGTTCGGAGCTTTGGAAAGGACGCCCAGTCAAGAGCCTTACGCAGGGTCTGACAAAATCGGGTGGCCGGAACAATACCGGACGGATTACATCGCGTCGTCGTGGTGGTGGTGCAAAGCGCCTCTACCGGATCGTGGATTTCAAGCGGAACAAATTTGACGTATCCGCCTCCGTCCTACGGATCGAATATGACCCTAACCGGACTGCGTTTATCGCTCTGGTACAGTACGAAGACGGCGAGCAGGCCTATATCCTTGCTCCGCAGCGTCTGGCTGTAGGGGACAAAGTGATTGCATCTGCCAAGGCTGACGTTAAGCCCGGCAATGCCATGCCTTTCTCAGGCATGCCAATTGGTACAATCATTCACAACATCGAAATGAAACCCGGCAAGGGTGGTCAGATCGCACGTGCAGCCGGAACTTACGCCCAGTTTGTTGGTCGTGATGGTGGCTACGCTCAGATCCGCCTGTCGTCTGGTGAATTGCGCTTGGTACGTCAGGAATGCATGGCCACAATCGGTGCCGTGTCCAACCCTGACAACAGCAACCAAAACTTCGGTAAAGCCGGTCGTATCCGCCACAAAGGTGTGCGTCCGTCGGTCCGTGGTGTGGTTATGAACCCTGTTGATCACCCACATGGTGGTGGTGAAGGCCGGACTTCGGGTGGTCGTCACCCAGTTACGCCTTGGGGTAAACCGACCAAGGGTGCACGTACCCGCAACAAGAACAAGGCGTCGCAGAAGCTTATTATCCGCTCGCGTCACGCCAAGAAAAAGGGCCGTTAAGACATGGCACGTTCTGTTTGGAAAGGTCCCTTCGTTGACGCCTATGTGCTCAAGAAGGCCGAAGCGGTTCGCGAAGGCGGCCGTAATGAAGTCATCAAGATCTGGTCTCGCCGGTCCACCATTCTGCCTCAATTCGTTGGGCTGACGTTTGGTGTGTATAATGGTCACAAACATGTGCCCGTTAACGTCACCGAAGAGATGATCGGTCAGAAGTTCGGTGAATATTCACCGACCCGTACCTATTACGGGCATGCTGCTGACAAAAAAGCGAAGCGGAAGTAAGTCATGGGCAAGGCAAAGAACCCCCGCCGCGTGGCAGATAACGAAGCAATGGCCAAAGTGCGCATGCTCCGTACCTCCCCGCAGAAATTGAACCTGGTAGCCGGTTTGATCCGTGGCAAGAAAGTTGAGAAGGCTCTGACCGACTTGACATTTTCTAACAAGCGGATCGCAGCAGACGTGAAGAAATGCCTTCAGTCCGCAATCGCAAACGCCGAAAACAACCACAACCTGGACGTCGATGAATTGGTCGTTGCAGAAGCTTATGTGGGCAAAAACCTGACGATGAAACGCGGTCGCCCGCGGGCACGTGGTCGGTTTGGTCGTATCATTAAGCCGTTCGCAGAATTGACCATCAAAGTGCGTCAAGTTGAGGAGCAAGCGTAATGGGTAATAAAGTAAATCCAGTAGGCATGCGTCTTCAGGTCAACCGTACCTGGGACAGCCGTTGGTACGCCGACACCAAAGACTTTGGCGATCTCCTTCTTGAAGACATCAAGATCCGGGATTTCATCAAAGCCGATTGTAAACAAGCCGGTGTGTCCCGTGTGATCATCGAACGTCCGCACAAAAAGTGCCGCGTAACGGTTCACACTGCACGTCCTGGTGTCATCATTGGTAAGAAAGGTGCAGACATTGAAACTCTGCGCAAAAAGCTTGCCAACCTGACAGACAGCGAACTGCACCTCAACATCGTTGAAGTGCGCAAGCCAGAGCTGGACGCCGCATTGGTTGGTGAATCCATCGCTCAGCAGCTGGAACGTCGTGTTTCTTTCCGTCGCGCTATGAAGCGTGCGGTTCAGAACGCCATGCGCATGGGGGCCCTGGGCATCCGTGTGAACGTTGCAGGCCGCCTCGGTGGTGCTGAAATCGCCCGGACTGAATGGTATCGTGAAGGCCGTGTGCCGCTGCACACTCTGCGTGCTGACATCGATTACGCCCATTCCGAAGCCACGACACCTTATGGTATCATTGGCATCAAGGTCTGGATCTTCAAAGGCGAGATCATGGAACATGATCCCCAAGCCCGCGATCGCAAAGCCCAAGAGGCGCAGGACGGTCCTGCACCCCGTGGTGCTGGCGGCAATCGCCGCGACCGCTAAGGAGTGATTTGAGATGCTGCAACCAAAGCGCACTAAATTCCGCAAGATGCACAAAGGCCGGATTCGGGGCGAAGCCAAAGGTGGCTCCGATCTGAACTTTGGGACTTTTGGTCTGAAAGCTCTTCAGCCTGAGCGTATCACTGCCCGTCAAATTGAGGCCGCTCGTCGTGCCATGACGCGTCAGATGAAACGCCAAGGCCGTGTCTGGATCCGGATCTTCCCTGATCTGCCCGTCACGTCCAAACCCGTCGAAGTTCGTATGGGTAAAGGTAAGGGTTCCGTTGATTTCTGGGCAGCCAAGGTAAAACCTGGCCGCGTTATGTTTGAAATCGATGGCGTCAGCGAAGACGTCGCCCGTGAGGCCCTGCGCCTTGCTGCGATGAAGCTGCCGATCAAGACACGTGTTGTTCAACGCGAAGATTGGTAAACGTTAAACCCTTTTGGGTTTAACGACGGTATAGCGGGTTTTCCCAGAAAACCCGCGGGCCGTACCTAAGATAAAAAAGCCCCCGTCGAGAATTCGGCGGGGGTTTTGTTTTTCAGTTTATCTTCGCTTGTGGCTTAAAAAGGTATTTCGCGCCACAGCTCGACCGCCCAATCATCAAAGTATATGGTTTGCGGATAGTCGACTTTGTCGCGATAGGGGCCGATACGCGCTGCGAGTTCGGCCCCGTCGGGGTCGCTGTCATGTCCAGACATCGAAACGATAATCTGATTGTCTACGGTTACGCGGCAAAATCCATCAGTATCAGACAGCACATATTCCATCACAACGTTGTGCCAGTTGCCATCAATCAGATTGATGCCATGTGACCTGATCGACTGAATGTTTTGATCTTGCTGATCACCCGTGTAGTCGATGCATTTGGCTTGTCCGCCTTCGCTTAGATAGACAGCGATTGCCGGCGAAAACGTAGTGTTCCGCCCCTGTTTGATCTGCGCGATCATAAGGCGTCTTTCGACCGTAAAACCAGGATCAACGCGCACTCGGAAACTCTGCCGCACAAAGCCAGCGCCATCGGCGATCTGCCCCATTTCGGCCCGTTCGGTGCCGTTGGGAATATCCGAGCTGGAAGGCGTCATGCCGGGCTGGATGGTGAAAGCTGCAACGCCGGCATCAAAGCTCGCGGCTTGGCGGGCCGTATCTGGGCCATGAGGTGGAAAATAACGTGGGCGATCATCGAAACTGGTGGCAAATGTGCGGTACGGCCCAAATTCCGTATCTGCGTCGTTTAATGCTGTGTCGGTCGGCTGGCATCCTGCAATGACAAACGCTCCCAAAACGATTGCTGCGTATTTCATTTGATTACTCCCACTTATAATTAAAGCTCACCGAAATGCGTTCTTCGTCGGACATGTTCATCGGGACTTCGTGGCGCAGCCAGCTTTCCCATAGCAAGACATCCCCGACCTCGGGTTTGACATAGATAAAGGTGCGCAATTCTTCGCGGGCGTCTTTTAGGCGGGCAGGGGCGGCCATCAGGCGGCCGGATCGCGGGTCTTCCAGCTTTAGGGCAGACGCGCCTTCGGGCATGTTGACATAAGTGGTGCCAGAAATCACCGAATGGGGATGGATATGGGACCCATGGGTGCCGCCTTCGGGCAGGATGTTGATCCACAGATCCTCTAGCACCAAATTGCGCCCATCCAGATCAAATTCCAGATCTTTGGCAAAGGCCGCGACGTGCTGGTCCAGCGTTTTGACCAGATCGGCAAAGATCGGGAACCGCCAAGGCAGATCGGTCAGCGACGCATAAGACGTGTAGCCCGGATAGCCGTTGGCTTCGGACCAGTCTTGGCCGGCTTCGTCATCATTGGCGATGACAACGCAGGAATTGTCCAACTCGGCCGGATCGATTTTGGGTTCGAATTCGGACAAAGCGGCGTGATAAAGGCGGGTGACGAACAGGGATTTTATATGTGACATGCTTTTGAGTGTTTCAGTTTTGACTGTTGGGGTAATTGTTCGTTCGGACAGTTACGATTGTGACTTGCGCATCGTTGATATAGGAATCCATTGGTCACTTTCGGGAGTTTTAAAGTGCCAGTAGATCCAGCCGTTTAAGCTTGGTTTTTTCCCATCTCTAGTTTGCGCGACTATTTTTGCTGCATCAGAAGGGCTGGAGGCAGTTTGGCCATTGACCATCCAACATCCATCTTCGATGTCACTACGGTGAGTAACGCCATTGTACTCCATTTTTAACTTCGTTCCGTGTGGTAGACTTACGCTTTTCCAAATCCATGGTTTTTTGTCGACCTCTTTATGTAGTACGCCTCCTCCCAAATCAAACACCCTGCGCAATACATCGTTCGCAGTCTCGCTAAAGCCCTTACGCTCCAATTCAATTTTCTGGTGAACTTGAAAGTCTATTTCTATCGTTCTCATTTGTAATTCCTTTACTGAAGCATGTCCGGATAAGTGATGATAGTAGTAATTATAGTAATTAGAGTGGATGTCAACGGGTGTTCAAACTTTCCCTTGCCCCCCGTGTCTGCCGCCATTATAGAGCGTCATCTGCGCGGATTCTCCGTTTGCGGGGGATTCGGGTATTTCACGAACTCCACCAGTTGCGCGGTGACCCTTTGGGGGGCCGTCTGGTGATGTTGAATAAAGGAAAAGGCGCATGAACGCCCAGGAACTACGTGACAAGACACCGGATCAGCTCCGGGAAGAGCTTGCTTCGCTGAAAAAGGAAGCCTTTAACCTGCGCTTCCAGCAGGCGACTGGCCAACTCGAAAACACTGCACGCATGCGCGACGTTAAGCGCGGCGCCGCACGTGTAAAAACAATCCTGAATGAAAAGGCCGCAGCGGCCGCATCGGAGGCTTGATCCTATGCCCAAACGTATCCTTTCAGGTGTTGTAACCAGCAACCAGAACGAACAGACCGTAACCGTGTCTGTTGAGCGTCGCTTTAAGCATCCTCAGATGCACAAAATCGTTCGTAAGTCCAAAAAATACCGGGCCCACGACGAAAACAACCAGTTCAGCGTAGGTGATACAGTTCGCATCCAAGAATGTGCGCCTAAGTCGAAAACCAAGCGTTGGGAAGTCATCGCGTAAGCGAAGGCAGAACAGCTTAATCGAAACCCTGGGGACTTGGGCAGGTCATAAGCCCCCCCACAGGTCGGGAGAAACCAAATGATCCAGATGCAGACCAATCTGGATGTTGCTGATAACTCAGGCGCTCGCCGAGTTCAGTGCATCAAGGTCCTCGGCGGTTCACACCGTCGTTATGCGTCGGTTGGTGACATCATCGTAGTATCGGTGAAAGAAGCCATCCCACGTGGGCGTGTTAAGAAAGGTGACGTGCGTAAAGCCGTTGTCGTTCGTACCGCCAAAGAAGTACGTCGCGAAGATGGGACAGCCATCCGGTTTGATGGCAATGCCGCCGTCATCCTGAACAACAACAACGAGCCAGTTGGCACCCGTATCTTTGGGCCAGTTGTTCGTGAGTTGCGTGCGAAAAACTTCATGAAAATCATCTCACTTGCGCCGGAGGTGCTGTAATGGCTGCTAAACTCCGCAAAGGTGATAAGGTTGTTGTGCTTGCCGGTAAGGACAAGGGCAAAACCGGTGAGATTTCATCTGTGAACCCATCCGCAGGCAAGGCCGTTGTCGAAGGCGTGAACATCGCTGTTCGTCACGTAAAGCCAAGCCAGACCGACCAAGGTGGCCGTCAGCCAAAGGCAATGCCGATTGAGCTGTCCAACCTGTCGATCGTAGACGCAAATGGCAAAGCAACCCGTGTTGGCTTCCGTATGGATGGCGACAAAAAGGTTCGTTTTGCGAAAACCACGGGGGACGTAATCTAATGTTGGATAACGCAACTTATACCCCGCGTCTGAAAACAGAGTTTCGCGAAAAGATCCGCGCAGCGATGAAAGAAGAGTTCGGCTATAAGAACGACATGCAGATCCCGCGTCTGGATAAAATCGTTCTGAACATCGGGTGTGGCGCTGCTGCTGTTAAAGACAGCAAAAAAGCCAAATCCGCTCAGGCTGATCTGACAACCATTGCTGGTCAAAACGCTGTTATGACCAAAGCTAAAAAATCCATCGCTGGTTTCCGCGTTCGCGAAGACATGCCATTGGGCACCAAGGTGACCCTGCGCGGCGACCGGATGTATGAATTCCTTGATCGTTTGATCACTGTTGCTCTGCCACGCGTTCGTGACTTCCGCGGCGTTTCCGGCACCAGCTTTGATGGTCGTGGCAACTATGCCATGGGTATCAAGGAACACATCGTCTTCCCAGAAATCGACTTCGATAAGATCGACGAAGCCTGGGGCATGGATATTGTCATCGCAACAACCGCTGACAATGACGCTGAAGCAAAGAGCCTGTTGACGCATTTCAACATGCCCTTCAACAGCTAAAGGATCTGATCAATGGCTAAAAAAGCAATGATCGAACGCGAAAAGAAACGCGAAAAGCTGGTGAAGCAATATGCTGCCAAGCGCGCTGCTCTGAAAGAAATCGCGAACGACGACTCCAAATCGATGGAAGAGCGTTTTAAGGCTCGTTTGGACCTTGCCAAACTGCCTCGGAACTCTGCTCCGACCCGTCTTCACAACCGCTGCCAGCTTACTGGGCGTCCACACGCCTATTACCGTAAGCTGAAAGTCAGCCGTATCATGCTGCGCGAACTGGGCTCGAATGGCCAGATTCCGGGCATGGTTAAATCCAGCTGGTAAGGAGATCAGATTATGAACGATCCTATCGGTGATATGCTGACCCGTATTCGTAACGGCCAAATGCGTGGGAAATCTGTTGTTTCGACACCAGCTTCCAAATTGCGCGGCTGGGTTCTGGATGTGCTGGCCGACGAAGGCTACATCCGCGGTTACGAAAAAACCGAAGTTGAAGGCCACCCCGCTTTCGACATCAGCCTGAAATATTACGAAGGCACTCCTGTTATTCGCGAAGTGAAGCGGGTTTCTAAACCTGGCCGCCGCGTTTACGTGAATGTCAAAGACATCCCAGCGGTCCGTCAGGGCTTGGGTGTGTCGATTGTCTCCACCTCTCGGGGTGTGATGTCGGATGCAAATGCTCGTTCCAACAATGTTGGCGGCGAAGTACTTTGCACGGTCTTCTAAGGAGCGATCGATGTCTCGTATTGGTAAGAAAGCGGTCGAACTGCCCAGCGGTGTAACAGCCTCTGTGTCAGGTCAGACCATCGAAGTGAAAGGCCCCAAGGGGACCCATTCCTTCAACGCAACCGACGATGTGACGCTGGTTGTTGCGGATAACTCTGTTTCGGTAGAGCCCCGCGGCAAATCCAAGCGCGCCCGTCAACAGTGGGGCATGTCCCGCACTATGGTTCAGAACCTCGTGACTGGCGTCACCGACGGTTTCAAGAAAGAGCTTGAAATCAACGGTGTTGGTTATCGGGCAGCTATGCAGGGCAACATCCTGAAGCTGAACCTGGGCTATTCCCACGAAGTAAACTTTGAAGTGCCCCAAGGCGTGACGGTGACGGCTCCTAAGCCAACCCAGATCGTTGTGGAAGGTACCGATTCACAGCTTGTTGGTCAGGTTGCGGCGAATATCCGCGCTTGGCGTAAGCCAGAGCCATACAAAGGCAAAGGCATCAAGTATGTGGACGAGTACATCTTCCGCAAAGAAGGCAAGAAGAAGTAAGGACGCAAAAAATGGCAAACAGCAAAAGAACCCTGTTTCTGAAGCGCCGCCTGCGCGTTCGGAACAAACTTCGCAAAGTCAACGCTGGCCGGGCACGTCTGTCCGTTCACCGCTCGAGCAAGAACATCAGCGTTCAGCTGATCGACGATGTTCAGGGCGTAACACTGGCATCTGCTTCCACTCTGGAAAAAGATCTGGGTTATGTTGGCAAAAACAACGTCGAAGCCGCCACCAAGGTGGGTGCAACGATCGCCGAGCGCGCAAAAGCCGCTGGTGTGACCGAAGCATATTTCGACCGCGGTGGTTTCCTCTTCCACGGCAAAGTGAAGGCTCTGGCCGACGCTGCGCGAGAAGGTGGTCTGAAAATCTAATCGTGTGGGCGGCGTTCGCGCCGCCCCGATGATCCAGGGGCGCCATTTCGGTGGGGTCCACTAGGATTGACATATTTTTGGCGCGCAGGCGTCAGCAGAAAAGGAATGCCTCATGGCAGAACGTGAAAATCGCCGTGGCAATCGCCGCGACCGTGACGAAACTCCTGAGTTTCAGGATCGCCTTGTCGCGATCAACCGTGTTTCCAAAACCGTAAAGGGTGGTAAGCGTTTCGGCTTCGCAGCTCTTGTTGTTGTTGGCGACCAAAAAGGCCGCGTCGGCTTTGGCAAAGGTAAAGCGAAAGAGGTCCCTGAGGCCATTCGTAAAGCCACTGAGCAAGCCAAGCGTCAAATGATGCGCGTGCAGCTGAAAGAAGGCCGTACATTGCACCACGACGTAGAAGGTCGCCACGGTGCCGGTAAAGTTGTGATGCGCACTGCACCACAAGGTACTGGTATCATTGCTGGTGGTCCAATGCGTGCTGTGTTCGAAATGTTGGGTGTTCAGGATGTTGTGTCGAAATCGATCGGCTCTCAGAACCCATACAACATGATCCGTGCAACTTTGAACGGCCTGACCAAAGAGCAGAGCCCACGCTCTGTTGCTCAACGTCGCGGCAAAAAAGTTGCTGACATTCTGCCAAAGCGTGACGAAGCACCTGCTGCTGCGCCCGCAGACGCAGACGCGTAAGGAGACTGACAAATGGCTAAAACCATCGTTGTTAAACAGATCGGTTCTCCGATCCGTCGCCCCGCCGACCAGCGCGCTACGCTTGTTGGCCTTGGCCTCAACAAAATGAACCGCACCCGTGAACTAGAAGACACACCTTCTGTACGCGGCATGGTCAACAAAATCCCTCACCTCGTCGAGATCATCGAAGAGAAGGGCTAAATCACTGGGATATCCCATGATTTAGACAGTTTTAGACGCCCCGGTGGAAACGCCGGGGCGTTTTTCGTTTGCGCATATGTCGGGGATCATGGCCATGCTGTTTCCGCATAGCGGGTTGACCTTATCGGACGTTGTTAGCGCCACCAATCGCCCCTAAATCAAGCCTGTCACCAAGACAGAGATTAAGCAAGCCGGGCAATACGGCCCCGCAGATTTAGGAAATACCATGACACATACAACAACACACACCGCGCCCACTTTTGGTTTCACCCTGGCCCATTTCTTTGGGTCCATTGCCGAAAACATGCGCGTAGCGGCCCATCGGCGGTCTGAATATAACCGGATCATTTCAGAGCTGTCTCAGATGAATGATCGCGGTTTGGCTGATATCGGCATCGCCCGTTTTCAAATCGAAGACATCGCGCGGGCACACATCCAAGGGATGTAATCGCCATCATATTGTTTCGCTGAACTTCGGATTCTCCGGGGCGTTTTGCGTTTTAATCAATGATCAGAAAGTCGGGTTTTCCTCAACTTGCGCATAGGTTAACCAAGCGTTAATGCTCTCTGTAGTTGTTAATGAATTGGAATATCAAATGAAAACTGCGTCTATAATTGTTTTGTCATTTTTTGTGCTAGCTGGGGCTGTATTCGCAGAAATACCAACCAATTTGAACGGAGTTTCAACTCAAGAGCACGTGGCGCATGGTGGCGGGTGCCGAAAAAGTTCCCCTGCTGGTCAATGTTGTCATCTGAGGACTGCTACGAATACTGTGCATTGCCACTAACTGAGGCGAATTCTTCAAAACACTTGTGCCGATAAAGCGGGACGTTTATACGCGCCCGGTGGCCATGCGTGGCTATAGAATCAATTGCAAACGCCGTGTTGGCCCGTTCCCGTCGCTGGGTGGGCCGTTCCGGCAAAGGAGATAGCGACATGAAATTGAATGAACTGCACGACAATCCGGGCGCAACGAAGAAACGTATGCGTGTTGGCCGTGGTCCCGGCTCTGGCAAGGGTAAAATGGGTGGCCGTGGTATCAAGGGTCAAAAGTCCCGCTCGGGTGTTGCGATCAAAGGCTACGAAGGCGGTCAAATGCCATTGTACCAACGTTTGCCAAAACGTGGTTTCAACAAGCCAAACCAGAAATCTTTTGCTGTTGTGAACCTGGGCCTGATCCAGAAATTCATCGACGAAAAGAAAATCGACGCCAAAGACATCACCGAAGACACATTGGTTTCTTCTGGTCTGGTGCGCCGCAAACTGGACGGTATCCGCGTTCTGGGCAAAGGCGAACTGACCGCGAAAGTCACGATCACAGTGACCGGTGCGTCCAAAGGCGCCATCGAAGCGGTCGAAAAAGCCGGCGGTTCGTTGACTGTAGCAGCAGCTGCTGCCGAATAAGGTATTGTGAGCAGCGCCAACGCTGCTTACATGTCTATTAGAGTTTCCAGCGCCGCCGACCGGGGACACCGGTTTGGCGGCGCGTTCATGAGATAGAGAGCCCAATCACATGGCATCAGCAGCAGAGCAAATGGCCTCCAACCTGAGCTGGAGCGCTCTGGGTAAGGCGACCGAGCTTCGCCAACGTATTCTGTTCACCCTCGGTCTGTTGATCGTTTACCGTCTGGGGACCTTTGTCCCCGTGCCCGGTATCGACCCGGACGCGTTGCGCAACTTTATGGAGGATGCCGCAGCGGGTATCGGCGGTATTCTGTCGATGTTCACCGGTGGCGCGCTGAGCCGGATGGGTGTTTTCGCCCTCGGCATCATGCCCTACATTTCGGCGTCCATCATCATGCAGCTGCTTGGCTCTATGTGGGACCCGCTGAAACAGCTGAAAAAAGAAGGCGAACAGGGGCGTAAAAAGCTGAACCAATACACCCGTTACGCCACTGTGGTTCTGGCCACGGGGCAGGCGGTTGCGATGGCCAGTTCTTTGCAGGCGGGGGGACTTGTGTCCAATCCCGGCAGCTTCTTTATGGCGTCGTGCATTATTACGCTGGTCGGGGGCACCATGTTCCTGATGTGGCTGGGTGAACAAATCACCGCACGCGGCATCGGCAATGGCATTTCGTTGATCATCTTTGTGGGCATCATCGCCGAAGTTCCCGCCGCCATGGCCCAGTTCCTGAGCCAAGGCCAGTCCGGAGCGATCAGCCCTGCGGCCACAATCGGTGTGATCCTGATGGTGATCGGCACGCTGGCCTTTGTGGTGTTCATGGAACGCTCTTTGCGCAAAATCCACATTCAATATCCACGCCGTCAGGTGGGCATGAAAGTATATGATGGCGGTTCCAGCCATCTGCCAATCAAAGTGAACCCCGCCGGTGTGATCCCCGCGATCTTTGCATCTGCTTTGTTGCTGTTGCCAACCACCTTGGCGACATTCAGCAGCGGATCGACCAGCCCAATCATGTCGACCATTCTGGCGTATTTTGGCCCCGGTCAGCCGCTTTATCTGATCTTCTTCTCGGCGATGATCATCTTTTTCACCTATTTCTACACCAAAGAAGTGGCGTTTAAGACTGACGAAGTTGCCGATAACCTGAAAAACCAAAACGGGTTTGTCCCCGGTATTCGTCCGGGCAAACGCACGGCGGAATATCTGGATTACGTTGTGACACGTATCTTGGTTTTGGGGTCATCCTATCTGGCATTGGTTGCGTTGTTGCCTGAAATCATGCGCGCGCAATTGTCCATTCCGTTCTATTTCGGCGGGACATCGATCCTGATTATCGTTTCGGTTGGAATGGATACAATTCAGCAAATTCAGTCGCACCTGTTGGCGCATCAGTACGAAGGTCTGATCGAGAAAAGCCAGCTGAGCGGCAAACGCGGTAAAAAGAAACGGTCAAGGGGGCCAGCTCGTCGATGAATATCATTCTGCTAGGACCACCGGGTGCCGGTAAAGGAACGCAAGCGCGGATCCTTGTTGAAGAACGTGACATGGTGCAGCTGTCCACCGGGGATATGCTGCGCGACGCACAGGCCAGTGGCTCTGAGATGGGCAAATTGGTTGCGGATGTCATTGCGCGTGGTGACCTGGTTACGGATGAAATCGTCATCGGCCTGATCCGCGAGAAACTGAATGCTGGCGGTGCCGCTGGGGGATACATCTTTGATGGGTTCCCACGCACATTGGCGCAGGCGGATGCATTGGGTGAGTTGCTGATCGAAATGGGTCAAAGCTTGGATCACGTGGTGGAAATGTCCGTAGATGATCAGGCGCTGGTCGCCCGGATCACGGCCCGGTCCACCTGTGGTGATTGCGGTGAGGTCTATAACGACAACACCAAACCGATCCCCGCAGATGAGAAATGCACAAATTGCGGCGGGTCCAACTTCAAACGTCGTGCAGACGACAACGAAGACAGCCTGAAAACCCGTCTGTTGGCCTATTACAAACAGACCTCGCCGTTGATTGGCTACTATTATGCCAAAGGCCAGCTGCAATCTGTGGATGGTTTGGGTGAGATCGAAGATGTGAAAGCATCCATCGCCTCAATTTTGGGTTGAGACACAATATCCTTGACAGGGGGTTGACGGTCACCCGTCAGCCCAATAAATAGCCCCATCCCCCTAGGGATAAGTCTGAGAGAATCGGGTCGCACCTGATGGTTTCAGAAACACCTCGAATTATGATATCGGCCCGCGGTTCGCCTCGGGCTTATGTTGTGAAAAAAGGGCCCGGCATGACGGGCTCGCAACGAAAAGGAAGATCAAACGTGGCACGTATTGCCGGCGTGAACATCCCAGCTGCAAAGCGGGTTCCAATCGCCCTCACTTATATCACCGGTATCGGCCCGACTTCGGCTGCCGCTATCTGCGAAGCTGTTAAAATCGACGTCACACGTCGTGTTAACGAGCTGTCCGATTCCGAAGTTCTGGCCATCCGCGAGCACATCGATGCTAACTTCACCGTTGAAGGTGACCTGCGTCGTGAAGTTCAGATGAACATCAAACGCCTGATGGATCTGGGTTGCTACCGCGGCCTGCGTCACCGTCGTAACCTGCCCGTTCGCGGCCAGCGTACACACACTAACGCTCGTACTCGCAAAGGTCCTGCAAAGGCCATTGCTGGTAAGAAGAAATAAGGGAATCTGATCAATGGCTCGTGATACCCGTCGTGGGGGCAAGAAAAAGGTCTCCAAGAACATCGCTGCTGGCGTTGCACACGTAAATTCCAGCTTCAACAACACCAAAATCCTGATTTCCGACGTACAGGGCAACGCGATCGCATGGTCGTCCGCCGGTACTATGGGCTTCAAAGGCTCGCGGAAATCCACACCTTATGCGGCGCAAATGGCTGCTGAGGATGCTGGCAAAAAAGCGCAGGAACATGGCGTTAAAACACTAGAAGTCGAAGTTCAGGGCCCCGGCTCTGGCCGTGAATCGGCTCTGCGTGCTTTGGCTGCTGCTGGTTTCAACATCACATCGATCCGTGACGTGACACCAATGGCCCATAACGGCTGCCGCCCACCAAAGCGTCGCCGCGTATAATCCTAATAAACTGCTTTGGGGCCCCGTATTGCGCGGCCCCAATCCGTCATTTTGAAACCTCGGGCGTTTGCCTTTTAGGACATGGAAAGGCAGACAAGAATGGAGGGACGCATGATCCACAAGAATTGGGCTGAATTGATCAAGCCTACGCAGCTGGAAATCAAACCCGGCAACGATCCCGCGCGTCAGGCAACTGTTGTTGCTGAACCGCTTGAGCGTGGCTTTGGCCTCACTCTGGGGAACGCGCTGCGCCGCGTTTTGCTGAGCTCGCTTCAGGGCGCAGCGATCACCAGCGTTCAAATCGACAATGTTCTGCACGAATTTTCATCCGTTGCAGGCGTTCGTGAAGACGTCACAGACATCGTTCTGAACCTCAAAGGTGTTTCCATCCGCATGGAAGCCGAAGGTCCAAAGCGTTTGTCGGTTCAGGCAAAAGGCCCCGGTGTTGTCACCGCTGCTGACATTTCTGAATCCGCTGGCATCGAGGTTCTGAACAAAGACCACGTGATCTGTCACTTGGATGACGGCGCTGACCTGTACATGGAATTGACCGTGAACACAGGCAAAGGCTATGTGGCCGCCGACAAAAACAAACCAGAAGACGCACCGATTGGCATGATTTCCATCGATGCGATCTATTCACCGGTTAAGAAAGTCAGCTATGACGTTCAGCCAACCCGTGAAGGTCAGGTTCTGGATTATGACAAACTGACCATGAAGGTCGAAACAGACGGGTCCATCACGCCGGACGACGCTGTAGCTTATGCTGCACGTATCCTGCAGGACCAGCTGTCGATTTTCGTGAACTTCGACGAACCAGAGGCTGCGCAAGCATCTCAGGACGACGATGGTCTGGAATTCAACCCATTGCTGCTGAAGAAGGTAGACGAGCTGGAACTGTCTGTCCGTTCCGCAAACTGCCTGAAAAACGACAACATCGTTTACATCGGCGATCTGATCCAGAAAACCGAAGCAGAAATGCTGCGCACACCAAACTTTGGCCGGAAATCTTTGAACGAAATCAAAGAGGTCCTGTCAGGCATGGGTCTGCATCTGGGCATGGATGTCGAGGATTGGCCACCGGACAATATCGAAGATCTGGCGAAGAAATTCGAAGACCAGTTCTAAATCTTCCGAGGGGCGCCGCTGGCGCCTCTCATACGACTGGGCATTCAGCCCCAAGGAGAGGGTCGGACACGCATCCCACCCCAGACAAAGCAAAACAAACGTTAGGAATTTAAAATGCGCCACGCACGAGGCTACCGCCGCCTGAACCGGACCCACGAACACCGCAAAGCAATGTTCGCAAACATGGCCGGTTCTTTGATTGAACACGAACAGATCAAAACCACATTGCCAAAAGCCAAAGAGCTGAAGCCGATCATCGAAAAACTGATCACGCTGGGCAAACGTGGCGATCTGCACGCCCGCCGTCAGGCCGGTGCACGTCTGAAGCAAGACCAGTATGTCGCAAAATTGTTCGACATCTTGGGCCCACGTTACAAAGACCGCCAAGGTGGTTATGTGCGTGTGATGAAAGCTGGCTTCCGTTATGGCGACATGGCACCAATGGCGATCATCGAATTCGTTGACCGTGACGTTGACGCCAAAGGCGCAAACGATCGTGCTCGCGTAGAAGCTGAAATGGCTGCCGAAGACTAATATCGTTTGGGCTACAACCTAAACACGAAAGCCCCGTCATGTGACGGGGCTTTTTGCGTTTGTGACGTTAGGTTATGTGAACTATTCGCGACCCGCAGAATCTGTTGAATGGGGAATCGCCCGATCCCCTTTAGAAGCGCCGTCCTCATTATCTTTGTCGGTGCCAAATGTGCCAACAAAATCAAAGATTAACGACAGGTCTATGTCGCTCAGCCCACTGAATCGGTCAACGACATCGTAGTCGGTGTGCTGCATTTGAATACCTCTTATGTACTAGTGATGTGTACAATTTAAGGTTGACCTCAGACAAAGCAACTTGTCTAAAAAGACATGTCTATGAGGTCGGGAATTGAGCTGCACACAAAACAACTTGGCGCGATGGCGCCGAGTGGTTTCTTTTTCGCCCTTCATATTCGTTTTGCATTGCCATTGTTACACCATCAGTCCTTTCCGCAGGAATGGGCCGACAAATATACAGAGGAGGTCTATGCGCTTCGAGATCCGATCATTGCCTGGGGGTTTAGTGAGGTTGGATCAAAACGATGGAGCGAAATTACGATTCCTGACCCGTTCGATATATTCGGACAGGCTGCGGAACACGGTATGATTTATGGTCTTGCTGTATCTTGTGGGCATATGAAATCACGCACGATTGCATCTGCTGCACGTGCGGATCGCGAATTCACCGATGATGAAATCACCGAATTCGCCCGACTTATACAAATGCTGCATGACATCACCGAGCCCCCAAAGTCCTTGACGGACGCCCAAATCGAGGCCCTGCGATTAATCGCCGAGGGGGACCGTCACGCAGCTGCCGCCGCGAAACTGAATATTTCAGAAAGTGCGTTAAAGGCACGTCTTACCTCTGCTCGGAATTCGCTCTTGGCCCGTACAACGGCCGAAGCAATTCAGCGGGCGCGGGATTACAGGCTGCTCTGACGCCCATCGGGGATCTTCAGCAGGGTTGTGTATCCCTAACCCTGCCTGGAGGAGAAACCCCATGCAATCCACGACCCTTTCATTTGCCAACATGCACAACCATGGCGAACTTTTCGCGAACATTCTTCGCGCAAGGCGCGAATCATTCATTGTTCAGCGTCAATGGAACCTGCCCGAAACCATGGGCATGGAATATGACCAATACGACACGCCCGTGTCCCGTTGGTTGGCTGTCCACAGCGATTGTGGTCAGGTTCTGGCCGGCCTGCGGCTGACGCCCACAACGGCCAAATGCGGCATGTATTCCTATATGATCCGCGATGCGCAAAACGGGCTATTGGATTCAATCCCGTCGGATCTGTTGTATCAATCAGCACCAATTGACCCCCAAACATGGGAGGTAACGCGCGGGTTTATCACTGCTGATCTGCCTGCAGCCCAACGTCAAAAGGTGCGGATGAAGCTGGTTTTGGAAATGCTGCGCACCAGTCGCACCGAAGGCATTAGCCGTATGATCGCGCTGCTGCCGTCCAATTGGGGCCGGTGGGCGTCGCGGTGCCGTCTGGAAATGCAGCCCGCTGGGCGCAACATGAATATGGGCGGCATTGATTATCAGGCCGTTTGGATCGATTTCTCGACTCAACTGCATTAATTGCCCCTTTTTATCCGGGGGGATATGGCGCAGATCGGGCAGGACGCATAGGTTGCGACTATGCCCGATCTATTCAATCAATCCGCATCTGAACCTGTCGCCACTGGACCTCGCCCTTTGGCGGATCGGTTGCGTCCGAAAAAACTGTCTGATGTGATTGGCCAGAGCCAAGTGTTGGGCCCTGATGCCCCTTTGGGGGTGATGCTGTCATCCGGGTCATTGTCGTCTTTGGTGTTCTGGGGGCCGCCGGGCGTGGGCAAAACCACCATCGCGCGTTTGCTGGCCGATGAAACCGATCTGCATTTCGTTCAGATATCGGCGATTTTCACCGGGATGCCGGACCTGCGCAAAGTGTTTGAAGGCGCGAAAATTCGGCGTCAGAACGGGCAGGGGACGTTGCTGTTTGTGGATGAAATCCACCGGTTCAACAAAGCCCAACAAGACGGGTTTTTGCCCCATATGGAAGACGGCACCATCCTGTTGGTGGGCGCCACGACCGAAAACCCATCCTTTGAATTAAACGCCGCGGTCCTAAGCCGATCGCAAGTGCTGGTTCTGGAACGGCTGGACAATGATGACCTTGAAAAACTGGCCAAACGCGCCGAAGCCGAGCTGGATTGCAGGTTGCCGCTGGACACACGTGCGCGTGGGCAATTGCTGGATATGGCGGACGGGGATGGGCGCGCGCTGCTTAACCTGATCGAACAGGTCGCCGCATGGAAAGTTGACACAGACCTGACGCCCGAACAATTGGCCAAGCGGCTGATGAAACGGGCGGCGAAATACGACAAAGACGGCGACGAACATTACAATTTGATATCGGCCTTGCATAAATCGGTGCGCGGGTCTGACCCGGATGCGGCCCTGTATTGGTATGCGCGCATGTTAGAGGGCGGCGAAGACCCACGTTATCTGGCCCGCCGCCTGACACGGATGGCCGTCGAAGATATCGCATTGGCGGACCCACAGGCGCAGGGCATTTGCCTGCAGGCGTGGGAAACCTATGAACGTTTGGGCAGCCCAGAGGGCGAATTGGCATTGGCGCAGGCTGTGATCTATCTGGCGCTGGCCCCCAAAACCAATGCCGGTTACGCCGCCTACAAAGCGGCGCGTGTTGCGGCCAAATCCACCGGGTCCGAACCACCGCCCAAACATATCCTGAACGCGGCTACATCCTTGATGGAGGATCAGGGATATGGCGCTGGCTATGCCTATGATCACGACGCCGAAGACGGGTTTTCAGGTCAGAACTATTTCCCCGACACGATGGAGCGCCCTAAATTCTACGATCCCGTGGATCGCGGCTTTGAACGGGACCTGAAAAAACGGGTCGACTATTTCGCCAAGCTGCGGGCCAAGCGCAACGGTTGACTCTTGGCGCGGGCAGGGTCACTAGCAGCCCATGTTTTTAACGCTGCTTCAAGTTGCCCTTGGCGGGGCCATCGGTGCATCCGCCCGGTATCTGACCTCGGTTGGGGTTGGACGGCTGTTTGGGACGGGGTTCCCATGGGCCACGATTGGGGTGAACGTGATCGGATCGTTTTTGATGGGCGTTCTGATCGTCGCGTTGGCGCATTTTTCACAGACCCGTTTGGGGCCGTTTTTGATGACGGGCATCCTGGGCGGGTTCACGACGTTTTCAGCGTTTTCATTGGATGCGGTCGCGCTCTATGAACGCGGACAGATCGGCGCGGCCGGTCTTTATGTAATTGCTTCGGTTGTGGTGTCGCTTGCGGCGCTGGCATTGGGGCTTTGGATCACAAGAGGGGCCCTGCAATGAGTGGCGTTCAACAAATCACAGTGGCCCCGGACGAAGACGATCAGCGCATTGATCGCTGGCTGCGCAAGCGGTTTCCAAACGTCACGCAGGGCCGTATCGAAAAAATGTGCCGCAAGGGCGAATTGCGTCTGGATGGTGGTCGGGTGAAATCCAACACACGGGTGGCAGCGGGTCAAACGGTGCGTATTCCACCGATTGCAGATGTGGACAAACCCGCGCCGCTGCCGTTCAAACAACGGATCAGCGATGCGGATACCAAGCTGATCCAATCCTGCGTGATCTACAAAGATGACCATATCATCGCGCTGAACAAACCCCCCGGATTGCCCAGCCAAGGCGGCAGCAAACAAACCCGTCACGTGGATGGTTTGGCCGAAATGCTGAAATTCGGCTACGAAGACAAACCCCGTCTGGTGCATCGTTTGGACAAAGACACATCCGGCGTTTTGCTGTTGGCGCGCACGCGGTTGGTGGCCAAATCCCTGACGGATGCGTTCCGGTCCCGCGAAACCCGCAAAATTTACTGGGCTGCGGTCGCTGGTGTGCCTTATCCCCGTCTGGGCAAGATCAAATATGGACTGGTCAAAGCCCCCGGTCATGGACGCGGTGGTGAAAACGAAAAAATGCGCTGCATTCACCCGGCCGAAGTGCAGACCACGCCCGATGCCAAACGCGCGGAAACCGATTATGCGGTGATGACCACGTTGGGGCCGCGGGCGTCTTGGGTGGCGTTGATCCCGATCACGGGCCGCACGCACCAATTGCGCGCGCATATGGCTGAAATGGGTCATCCGATCGCAGGCGATGGCAAATATGGCGGCACCGGCCAGGAAAACCTAGGTGATGGCTGGGGCGCGGGGCTGGGTGGTGAACTGACCAAGAAACTGCAACTGCATGCGCGGTCGATCACCATCACCCATCCTGTGACCCGCAAAGAGCTGACCATCACCGCCGGTCTGCCCGAACATATGAAACGTACATGGGATTACGTCGGTTGGAGCGAAGGCGACGTGCCGGCCGACCCGTTTGAGGACATGATGTAATGAGTGATCTGCGTCTGGTGATTTTTGATGTCGATGGCACGTTGGTCGACAGCCAAGCGGATATTGCAGGGGCGATGCGGCTCAGCTTTGCGGCGGCGGGTCTGCCTGCGCCCAGCCATGACGATGTCCTGTCGATTGTCGGTTTGTCCCTGCCCGAAGCGATGCGGTTGCTGCATCCCAGCGGCGCGGATGCCGATATTGATCGATTGGTCGTGGGCTACAAAGACGCCTATATGACGCTGCGCGCGGAAATCGGGGCAGATCAAAGCAGCCCGCTTTATCCCGGTGTGCGTCAGGTTCTGGATGATCTGAAGGCCCGCGATGATGTGCTGTTGGCACTGGCCACAGGCAAATCGAAACGGGGGCTGGATAAATTGATCGAGGGCCACCAGCTGCATGGATATTTCCAAAGCCAGCAAGTGTCGGATTTTCACCCATCCAAGCCCAACCCGTCGATGATTTTCACCGCCATGTCCGAGTGTGGCGTCGACGCGGCCCAAACCGTGATGGTTGGGGATACGACGTTTGACATGGATATGGCCCGCGCGGCCAAGGTGCCGGGAATCGGGGTCGATTGGGGATATCATCCTGCTGAAATGCTGGGCACGCCGCACATAATTTCACACATGTCCCAATTGCCGGGATTGCTGCCAAAAATCTGGGGATAAAAATGAGCGAATGGAAAGCCAAGCGGTTTTGGAAGACCGCGAATGCGCAATCTATAGAGGGTGGGTTCGGTATTTTTCTGGATGACCGTCCCGTGAAAACCCCGGCCAAGGCGTCACTGGTGGTGCCAACCCATGCATTGGCCACTGAAATCGCCCGCGAATGGGACGCCCAGGACGAAAAAATCGATCCGACCACGATGCCCGTCACCCGTGCGGCCAATGCGGCCATCGACAAAGTCACCAAAGACTTTGTTGCGGTGGTCGAAATGATCGCGGAATACGGCGGGTCTGATTTGTTGTGCTACCGCGCCTCTGACCCGTCAGAACTGATCGCCCGCCAAGCCGCAGCCTGGGATCCCCTATTGGATTGGGCCGCAGAGGAATTCGGCGGCCGTTTGGCGATTGGCCATGGTGTCATGCATGTGACCCAAGACCCCGCCTTGTTGTCGACTTTGCGCGAAGGGGTGGCTGACTTGTCTGCCTTTTCGCTCACGGGATTCTACGATCTGGTGCAAATTTCGGGCTCACTGATTCTCGCTTTTGCGGTAATTCGCGGCAGAATCGACCCAGTTGACGCTTGGTTAACTTCTCGAATTGATGAAGACTGGCAGATCGAACAATGGGGCCATGATGACGAAGCAGACGCGATGTCAGCGGTAAAACAGAGCGCATTTTTGGACGCTGCACGCTTTTATCAGCTTACAAACGACTGATCGGTTTCCGCTCACAGTTAAAACTCCTGCGAACTGAAGGTTTTTTAGGAAAAACGGTTATCGTAATTTGTGATACACCACTTGACCTTTTTCAATGAATTCGCCCAATCTGGCGAAGTCGAGGAAAAATTCCCCGAACAACACTGTCCCAAATCGGGAGAGTAGAAAAAATGATCACCTCCGGGGATGGGGGTGAAACTCAGGAAGAGGTATCTATGATGAAATCCGTATTCTACGGCGCTTTGGCTGTTGCTGGGCTTGCTGCTGGCGCATCCGCTGCCGCAACGCTTGATGATGTTAAAGCGCGTGGTAGCTTGAACTGTGGCGTGACCACCGGTCTCGTTGGGTTTGCTGCCCCTGACGCAAACGGTGTTTGGAATGGTTTTGACGTTGGCGTTTGTCGCGCTGTTGCGGCCGCTGTTTTTGGCGATCCAACTGCTGTTGAGTTTGTACCAACCACGGGTCAAACACGTTTCACAGCTTTGGCGTCCAACCAGATCGACATGCTGGCACGTAACACCACTTGGACATTCTCCCGTGATGTCGACTTGAAATTCGAATTTGTTGGCGTGAACTACTATGACGGCCAAGGCTTCATGGTTCCACGTGAACTGGGCGTAACGTCCGCTAAGGAACTGGACGGCGCGACCGTTTGTATTCAGACCGGGACCACCACCGAGCTGAACCTTGCTGACTTCTTCCGCACAAATAACATCAGCTACGAGCCTGTGCCGATTGAAACAAACGCAGAAGCACAGCAGCAGTATCTGGCTGGTGCTTGTGACGTGTACACAACGGACGCTTCTGGTCTGGCCGCGACTCGTGCCACATTCGAAGATCCAGCAGCACATGTTCTGCTGCCAGAAATCATCTCCAAAGAGCCACTGGGCCCGCTTGTTCGTCACGGTGACAGCGAATGGGGTGATATCGTTCGTTGGACATTGAACGCGCTGATCTCTGCAGAAGAGCTGGGTATCACATCCGCAAACATCGAAGAGTTGACTGCTGGTACAGACAACCCAGAAATCAACCGTCTGCTGGGCACCGAAGGTGAACTGGGCGCGATGCTGGGTCTGGACGCTGACTGGGCGAAAAATGCTGTAATGGCAGGCGGCAACTACGGTGAGCTGTTTGAAAAGAACATTGGTGAGAATTCGCCAATTGGTCTGGCCCGTGGTCTGAACGCACCATGGACCGAAGGTGGTCTGATCTACTCCCCACCTTTCCGCTAAAATCTAAGGAAGGGGCGCGGATTTCACTCCGCGCCCTTTTTCCTTCTTCTCCAAGATTATTGAGTCTCCGAGGACGTGAAGCCGAAACAATCGGCACATGATCCCCGTGAACGGAGACCTAGGGAGTTACACAATGTCCATTACAACGGACCTGCCGAAAGAAAGCTTTCGGCTCAGTCAGCTTATCTATGATACACGTTACCGGTCGATGACGATCCAGTTCGTGGTTCTGGTTATGCTGGTTCTTTGCTTTGCTTGGCTTGGCAACAACACGGTTCAAAACTTGTCCGCGCAGGGCAAAGATTTTGACTTTGGGTTTTTGACCCAATCCGCCGGTTACGACATCAACCAGAAACTGATCGAATACGATAACCAGATGTCGCATGGACGTGCGGCGATGGTTGGTATTCTGAACACGATTCTGGTGGCGGTGCTCGGCTGTATTTCGGCGACAATCATCGGTGTGGTCGCAGGGGTTCTGCGTCTGTCCAACAACTGGCTCGTTGGTCGGTTGATGACCGTCTACGTCGAAGGTTTCCGCAACGTGCCTTTGCTGCTGTGGATCATGCTGATCTTTGCAATCGTCAACGAAAGCCTGCCACACCCACGGGAATTCAAAGAAGGCGGAAGCGCCTCGATGTTGTGGGAAAGCGTCGCATTCACCCGCCAAGGCACATTCTTGCCGGCTCCGGTTTGGGGGTCTGGATCGGGCGTATTGCTGACAATTTTGGCGCTGTCGATTGTCGGGATCATCGTATTCCGCCGCTATGCACGGACCCGTCAGGAACAAACCGGTGACATTTTGCCCGTGACTTGGGTCACATTGGGGCTGTTGATCGTACCAACCTTGTTGGCGTTCTTTGTTCTGGGCCGTCCTGTTTCACTGGATTACCCAGAAATCTCACGCTTTAACTTTACGGGTGGCGCAAAGATCCTGAACTCTTTGATCGCGCTTTGGTTGGCGCTGACATTGTACACGGGTGCCTTTATTGCTGAAATCGTGCGCGCCGGGATCATGGCCGTTTCCAAAGGCCAGACCGAAGCGGCAAGCGCGCTGGGTTTGCGTCCAAAACGGACAATGAACCTGGTTGTTTTGCCACAGGCCATGCGGGTGATTATCCCGCCGCTGATTTCGCAATTCCTGAACCTGACCAAAAACTCATCGCTGGCGATTGCGGTTGGTTACATGGATGTGCGCGCCACATTGGGCGGCATTACCATCAACCAAACCGGTCGCGAACTTGAGGGAATGTTGCTGATGGGACTGTTCTATCTGGTTCTCAGCATCGTGATTTCGACGGCGATGAATATGTACAACAACAGCGTTAAGCTGAAGGAGCGGTAAAGATGAGCAATAGTGATCTTTCTTTTGTCCGCACCGAAATGCTGGACGAAAAGGCCCCCCCATCGACACAAGTTGGGGCGGTCAAATGGATCCGTGAGAATCTGTTTTCGAACGCGATCAATTCTATCCTGACCTTGTTGGCGATCTTTGTTCTGTACAAAGTGATCGTCACGCTGACGCCGTGGATCTTTGGCGGTGTTTGGAATGCTGGTTCGCTGACCGAATGCCGCGAAGCATTGGCCGCGGTTGGCAAAACCGGGCATCAGGCCGCCTGCTGGGCCGTGATCGAAGATCGCTGGCATCAATTGGCGTTTGGGTTCTACCCGCGCCACATGTACTGGCGTCCAATTTTGGCCGTCACTTTGTTTGCGGTTGCTTTGGCTCCGGTTCTGTTTTCGGACCGCGTTCCAGCCAAAATGATGATCTTTACCCTGCTTTATCCATTCCTTGCGGTTTGGCTTTTGTGGGGGGGATCGTTCTGGACACCAATTCTGGTTCTCGCTGGATTTGGGGCCGGTTATGTTGGGTTCCACGTCGCTGCCAAATATGGCGGTGCTTTGCTTGGATCCATCATTGCGGTTTTGGCGGCTGTGATTTGGTGGCTGTTTATGTCGTCAGCGATTGATAGCAGCCTGCATCGCATGGTTGCCAATGGCCGTCTGGATTCAGAAACCATTCGTCTGGAAACCCGTTTGGCTGAATTGCCCGCCGAAATCGAAGCAGCAGAAGCTGTGCGCGATGAAAAGCAGGCTGAAATTGCCGCGATGGTCGCGGACAAAGATGCTTTGGTGGATCAAATCGAAGCCGCACGCGGTGACGATCATCACGCTGTTGCATCGGATGAACATCAAGCGGCTCTGTCGACGTTCCTTGCGGATCTGGCTGTGTTGCGGGATGAAGAATCTGCATTGTCGCGGGTTGTTTTGAACCTGAATTCGGAACGGTCAGATTCACGTGCGCTGAACAACAACATCCTTGCCTTGGATGAACGCGAAGCGCGTCTGCCCGAAGCAAAGGCGTTGGTGTCAGAACTGGCCTCAACATTGCCAAGCTCGGTTCAGGGGCTTCGGTCGCTGGGTCAAATCGAAAGCGGAACGTCACCCGAAGACGAAGCTGCTCTGCGTGCCTATCTGGCTGCCAAAGGCGATCTTCTGACGGTTCAAACAGCCATCGACACCACCTATACAGAATTGGGTCGTGTGGGGCTGGAACCTGTTGCATCTGACAAAATCGGGGGCTTCTTGCTGGCGATTGTGATTGGTGTGGCTGGGATCGTACTGTCCATGCCTTTGGGTGTTGTGCTTGCGCTGGGTCGCCAGTCTGACTTGATGATTGTGAATAAATCTTCGGTGGCCTTCATCGAAATTATTCGCGGCATCCCGTTGATTGTGTGGTTGTTTACCGCGTCGCTTTTGTTGAACTACTTCTTGCCTCCGGGCACGCAGTTCGACCTGATGTTGCGCGTGATCATCATGGTGACGCTGTTCTCAGCGGCCTATATCGCCGAAGTGGTACGTGGGGGTCTGGCTGCATTGCCAACCGGCCAATACGAAGCCGCGGACGCGTTGGGATTGGATTATTGGAAATCAATGCGGTTGATCATTCTGCCGCAAGCGTTGAAAATTTCGATCCCCGGCATCGTGTCGTCGTTCATCGGCCTGTTCAAAGATACCACGCTGGTGGTGTTCATTGGCCTGTCTGACCCGATTGATTTTTCAAACAAAATCCGGGCCGACACCGCATGGAACGGCATCTACTGGGAACTCTTCATCTTTATTGGTGCATGCTTCTTTATCTTCTGTTTCGGCATGTCCCGCTACTCACAATGGTTGGAGCGCAAGCTTCACACTGGCCACCGCTAAGGAGACGAATAAATGTCTGACGCTCAAATCGTGACTGAACGCGAAATCGATCGCTCAAAAATGGCCGTCTCTGATGAGGTTGCTATTGAAATCCAAGGGATGAACAAGTGGTACGGCACATTCCATGTGCTGCGCGACATCAACCTGACGGTTTACGAAGGGGAACGGATCGTGATTGCAGGGCCTTCTGGGTCCGGTAAATCCACGCTGATCCGGTGCATCAACCGCCTAGAGGAACATCAGGCGGGCAAAATCATTGTTGATGGAACCGAATTGTCTTCGGATCTGAAAAACATCGACAAGGTGCGCTCTGAGGTTGGGATGTGTTTCCAGCACTTTAACCTGTTCCCGCATCTGACCATTCTGGAAAACTGTACGCTGGCTCCGATCTGGGTGCGTAAAACACCCAAGAAAGAAGCCGAGGAAATTGCGATGCATTTCCTTGAAAAGGTGAAAATCCCTGATCAGGCGCACAAATATCCCGGCATGTTGTCGGGTGGTCAGCAACAGCGTGTGGCGATTGCGCGTTCGTTGTGCATGAAGCCACGGATCATGTTGTTTGATGAACCGACATCTGCGCTTGACCCTGAAATGATCAAAGAGGTTCTCGATACAATGATCGAGCTGGCCGAAGAGGGCATGACCATGCTGTGTGTGACCCACGAAATGGGGTTTGCGCGTCAGGTGGCCAACCGGGTGATCTTTATGGATCAGGGCCAGATTGTAGAGCAAAACGAACCAGAAGAGTTCTTTAACAACCCTCAAAGTGACCGGACCAAGCTGTTCCTCAGCCAGATCCTGGGCCACTAAACGGTCAATACAGTTCAAGAAGGCCTCGGATTTTTCCGGGGCCTTTTTTATGCGCCGATCAGATCGCGCGGCACGGTAAAGTCAACGATCTGACCACGCCCCGGTGCCACGGCCGCCCAGTCGGTCACATCAAATTCGTAAATTGTGGTGGCACAGGTCGGATAAAGCGCGAATTTAGGATGGGCAGGGCGTGTCGCGGCCAAACCAACGGCCAGATCACCTATACCCGGATTATGCCCAATCATCGTGACCGTATCCCCGTCGGTTACATCGCCCGCGCCGCGCAGAATCGTCAACATGGCCATCTGTGATGCCAGATACAGGTCCGGCAAAAACGTAACGGGTGTTGCGCCGTCAAAGGCCGCAGAAATCAGCCCAAAAGTTTCCCGTGTGCGGCTGGCATCAGAACAGAACACATGACCAAGCGGCTGATTTCGCTGCTCTAACCACGCACCCACCGCCTTGGCTGAGGCGATGCCACGTGTGTTCAGCACCCGTTCGTGGTCTGACAATTCAAGGTTAGTCCAGCTGGATTTAGCGTGACGGATCAGGATCAGTTTCAAAGGCATCTGGATGAAAAGCTTTCATATGAAAGGCGGATTGCGCCGGATGTCGTTTGCCTTGGCCAATGGGGCAGGCCCGCCGCGCAAAGCACCCTTTTGTGCGACAGGTGTGTCCGGCGTTGGTTTCCAAATGGGCCTTGCAGGTGGCAACATCGTATTGTCCATTGGCAAAGGCATCCACCGGACAGGACGTCACACAGGGCTGCTGGCAGGTGTCACAAGGCATTGCGCGCTGTCCCTGCTGCGGGGCTGGTTTCGACAGCGCAATCGCCCCGCGATAGGAAATGAACAATCCTGATTGTCCATGCACCAACGGCCCGATCGGCGCAGAAAACGCCCGCCCAGATCGTTTGGCCCAGCCGATAAACGGCATAAAGGGCGGCCCGTCAGATGGAAAAAACGGCATCCCGTTCAATTCCGTTGCGATGCCCCCCAGCACCCGTTTTGACCAGCGATCCAACGGATGGGGCTGGCCATCCTGCGCCTCTGACGAGGCTCGAAACAGGGGCCAAAAATCGGGTTCATCCGGGGAAAACAGCACAATCGATTGCACCCATTCGGGCAGCGGATCATCGGCGTGACGGTGAACAATGCCAGAAACAAAGAGGCCGACAGATTTGGCCTGTGCGTGGATATCCACGCCTTGGGTCATGCAGAGGTTGGGGTGATCTGCGGATCCGTGTCACGGATGATGGACCCGGCGCCGTGGTCGGTAAACAGCTCTAGCAGGGACGCATTCGGCAGGCGACCATCCAGGATCACCACAGCGCGCACCCCGGCATCGAGCGCAGTCAACGCGGTTTCCGTTTTCGGGATCATCCCGCCCGCAATGGTGCCATCAGCTGTCATGTCACGGACCTGTTTTGGCGTCAGCTGCGTGACGATTTCGCCAGTCGCATCTTTGACGCCGGCCACATCCGTCAACAACAGCAAACGATCCGCAGCCAAGGCCCCGGCAATTGCGCCCGCTGCCGTATCACCGTTCACGTTGAAGGTTTCGCCATGTTCCCGACCCGTGCCCAAAGGCGCCACCACCGGAATGATGCCAGCGTCAAACATATCGCGCAGGACCTGAACGTTCATTTCAACGGGTTTGCCGACGAAGCCCAGTTCCGGATCATCGGCTTCGCAGACCATCAAACGGTCGTCTTTGCCAGAAATCCCCGCCGCGCGGCCGCCTTGTTCGGTGATTGCCTGCACGATGCGTTTGTTCACCATGCCCGATAGGACCATTTCGACCACTTCGACCGTGGCCTGATCGGTTACACGCTTGCCGCGCACAAACCGGCTTTCGATGTTGAGTTTATCCAGCATCGCGTTGATCATCGGACCGCCGCCATGCACCACAACCGGGTTCAAACCAACCTGACGCATCAACACAATATCGCGCGCAAAATCGGACATCGCATTGGCATCGCCCATGGCGTTGCCGCCAAATTTGATCACCACAATCGCGTTGGAATAGCGTTGCAAATAGGGCAGGGCCTCGGACAGGGTGCGTGCGGTTGCGATCCAATCTCGGTTCATATTCTGCCTCTGCATGTTATTAGTCCAAACCCGCGATGATCGACCGAAGTGTTGGAATACCATCGCCTTTTTCTGACGATGTCAGAACAATTTCAGGATAGGCTGCGGGGTGTTTCGCCAGCGCGCCACGCACTTGGGTCAGGATTTTTTCGCGTTCATGGGCTTTGACTTTGTCGGCCTTGGTCATCACGCATTGAAACGTGACCGCCGCGCTGTCGAGCAGCGACATGATTTCTTCGTCGACGGGTTTGACCCCGTGGCGCGTGTCCACCAATACAAAGGCACGGCGCAGGTTTTGCCGCCCTTGCAGATATTGTTTCAACAATGCCTGCCATTTGGCCACCACGGCGACGGGCGCATTGGCAAAGCCATAGCCCGGCAGATCGACCAGATAGGGGCCTTCTGTGGTGGTGAAAAAGTTGATTTCCTGCGTGCGCCCCGGCGTGTTTGAGGCCCGCGCCAGTTTCACCCGCCCGGTCAAGGCATTGATCAACGTGGATTTCCCAACATTGGACCGCCCGGCAAAGCAGACTTCGATCCGGTCCGCTTCTGGCAGGCCAGACATCGCAACCACGCCTTTTAGGAAATCGGTGTTTCCGGCGAACAATTTGCGGCCCTTTTCGCGGGTAATGTCATCTGGTTCTTCGGCCAGTGGAAAGGAAAGTTGCATCAAAGCACCTCAATCTTGTCACCCAGACGGATATCGCCGTCTTGGGTTACGGCGCCAAATACGCCAAAGTTTTTATGACCCCATTGGGATTGCAGAACGGTCAATGTGTTGCCGTCGCGCGCACCCGTTTCGGGGTTGTCATGTGTGTGCAGACAGCGTTCGATCGGTTCGCGAATGTCGAACGTGACGTTGCCAATGCGGATCGTTTTGCCGATCCAGTCAAATTCCTGCCAAGGCGCCAACCCATCCAGCCAGATATTGCCCCGGAACCGGCGCATATCCAGCGTCATGCCGGCCTTGTCGGACAGGTCCCGCAAAGAGGCTAGGTTCAGGATCGAAACCGATGGCCATTTGCTGTCGGTCATGGCTTGGGATGCGGCGCGTACCAAACGGGCGGGCTGGACACGGCCGTCGGGCACCAATGGTTTGGACCAAGCAACAGCCGCATCCGGTGTGTCATCGGGCCAAAACACCAAATCATCCAGATCAGGATGGGTCAGGGTCAATTGCCGCGCATCCACATCCAGCGTTGCGTGGATCGCGGCCAATTGCGGCGCCCGCGCCCCCCGAGAAAAGTTCAGGCACCGAGCCCATTCGGACCCGTCGGCATCACTGTCTTCGTGGGCGATGGCCCAATGGCGATCCCATGGCATCGCCTGTCCCGCGCGCAAGACCACCTCTTCAAGCGCCTCGCGTCCGTGGCTCTTGATCGGGTGCCGCCATATGTTGGCGACAATCCCCATCACTTCTTCTCGGCTTCGGAACGATTGCCGAGGATGTTGCCGATCAGATCGGGACGATAGCCCTGACTGCGCATGATCAGATATTGCTGAATAAACGTGATCGTGTTGTTGGCAATCCAGTACAGCACCAGACCAGACGCAAAGTTGCCCAGCATGAACATGAACACCCAAGGCATCCACGCAAAGATCATTTTCTGCGTTGGATCGGTTGGGGCTGGGTTCAGTTTTTGCTGCAAGAACATCGAGATACCCAACAGGATCGGCAGAATGCCAAGGCTGATATAGGCCAGCACGGTTCCCGGCTCTGGTGGGGTAAACGCCAGCAGGCCAAACAGGTTTAGGATCGAAGATGGATCCGGGGCAGACAGATCGTGAATCCAGCCGATCCATTCTGCATGACGCAATTCGATGGTCACAAAGATCACTTTATACAGCGAAAAGAAGATCGGAATCTGCAGCAGAATGGGCAAACAACCCGAGGCAGGGTTCACTTTGTTCTTCTTGTAAAGCTCCATCATGCCCTTTTGCATCTTCTCGCGGTTGTCGCCAGCTTCTGCTTTCAGGGCTTCCATTTCGGGCTGCAATTCCTTCATTTTCGCCATGGAAACGTAGGATTTATAGGCCAATGGCAGCAGCACGGCTTTGATGATCAGCGTCAACAGAATGATCGACCACCCCATATTGCCAATCAGACCATCGATGAAGTGCAACAAGGCAAAGATCGGTTTCGTCAGGAAAAAGAACCAACCCCAGTCAATCGCATCCAAGAACCGCTCAAACCCGTTTTTGTTCTGGTATTCGCGAATGGTTTCCCATTTCTGCGCCCCGGCAAACACATTGGATTCGGCAGAGGATGTCGCGCCGGGTTCAATAGTGCGGGTCGGATAGATGGTTTCGGTTTGGTAGATGGCGGTGGCTTCGGTGTAACGCGCCGCCGACCGGAATGCAGTGCCGGGCGATGGCAGCAGCGCCGTCATCCAATATTGGTCAGTAAAGCCGATCCAGCCGTTTTCCGTGACTTCGACGATTTCAGACACGCCTTGACCACGGGGGTCGGCATCCAGATCCTGCATATCGTCATATTTGATTTCTTCGCGCACGCCATCGGCCATGCGCACCACACCTTCGTGTTGGATAAAGAACCCAACGCCATCTGGGTCACCGTGGCGGGCAATGATGCCATAGGGGGCCATGGTCACCGCGGCGCCAGATGCGTTTTCGATGCTTTGTTCGATTGAGAACATGAAATTCTCATCAACCGAGATCGCACGGCGGAATGTCAGGCCCGCGCCGTTATCCCAGACCAAGGTCACAGGCGTTTCGGGTGTCAGCGTTTCACCGGATTCGACGTTCCAGATTGTGTTGGGACCGGGGACCGCATCGGGGGCAACGCCCGCGCCGGGGGCCCAGCCGAACAACGCGTAATAGGGGGCATCGGCGCTAAGCGGGGACAACATCCGCACCAGATCAGAATCTTCGTCCAGTGTTTCGCGATAATTCACCAGCGATAGGTCATCGATCCGGCCGCCTTGTAGGGAAATGGTCCCTGTCAGGCTGGGTGTTTCGACGGTCAGGCGCGGCGCTTCTGGCGCGTCTTCTACTTCGGCGGTCGCTGCGGTGCCATTGGTGGTTTCCACAGTTGGTAGGACCGCGCCATCAGGCACAACCTGTTCGATGATGTCGGTCGCAGGTTCAACTGTTGCAACTTCTTCTGGTGGGAAAAGTACAAACCACACCAGAATAACGATGCCGCTGAGTACAGTTGCAAGAATGAGGTTCTTGTTTTGGTCGTCCATGTGTGCCGCCAATTGCCATGTTCTAGATCAGGCTGGTTCAACAGGCCGGGGGCTCAAAGGTCAAGCGATTTCCCCCATTTGCGAGGGGTTAGGTGTGGTTTTTAAGGTGTTTTGATTGGAAAGCGCGGCGTTCAGCCGCTCTTGCGGTGGAATGGCGCGACATTACTGGACTGCTGCTGCGCCAACCATGTTGTGGCGTTGTCAAATGGCATCGGCCGAGCAATCCCGTATCCCTGCATATGGTGGCAGCCGAGTTTGGCCAGCATGTCTAATTCTTGATCCGTTTCAACACCTTCGGCCAATGTTTCCAGCCCCAAACGTTCCGCCATCGTCAAAATGGCGGACACCATCATCTGTTGATCAGAATCGGTATCGATTCGGGTGATAAAGGACCGATCGATTTTGATCCGCTCGATGGAAAACCGTCGGATATTGGTGATCGACGCATGCCCCGTGCCAAAATCGTCCAGATCTAGACAGCAGCCTTGGCGGGCCAAACCAGCCAAATTGCGGATCACCACATCTTCGGACCGATTGGCAACCACAGTTTCCAACACCTCGATGGACAGGCGTTCTGGGGTCAAATTATGCCGATCCAATTCCCATCCGATGCGGTCTACCAATTTGGGATTGCGCAGTTCCTCGTTAGAGAAGTTTACCGCCGCGCGCGGCACCTCAAACCCCATATCGTCCCATTTTCTGAGCGCTGACAGGGCCTGATTGACCATCAATTCCCCAAGGTTTTCCATCAGCCCGGCCTGTTCCAAGGCAGGTAAAAATTCGATTGGCGGGATAAGCCCGCGGTCGGGATGGGTCCATCGCGCCAGCGTTTCAAACCCGGTGACTTTGCGATTGGCGGCATCGACCTGCGGTTGGTAATAGGCTTCGATTTGACCATTTTCCAAGGCGCGCGCGACTTCTTCGCTCAGTGAATTTCGGGATGTGATCCGGGATTGCATGGCCTCGGAATAGCTGCGAATGGCCGAAGGTGCGTTGCGCTGCGCTTCGATCAGGGCAGACGTCGCGGCCTTCATGATCTGTTCGCCGTTTGGGTTGTCCAACCGCGCAGCGAGGCTGAATCCAACAGACACCGAAACATAGACCTTGGCATGGCCAATGGGAATCGGGTCGGCGATGGCCTGTTGAATGCGGGTCGACATCTGGATCGCACTTTCCAGATCCAGCCGCATAGCGGGGGACAGGGCAATGGCAAATGTGGCGCCTTCTAGGCGTGCGGCGACGTCAGAATCGCGCAGCGTCTTTTCCAACCGGGTCGAGACCACACGCAAAATTTGTTCAATCGTTTCATGATCAAAGCGTTCTTCGAGCAACTTGAAATTGTCGATTTCCAGCAGGATCGCCCCCGTCGTGCGACCGTTTCGGGCGGAGGCGGACAATGCTTTGTCTAGGAACAACACGATATCGTCGCGCTGCGCCAACCCGGTTACGCGGTCGCGGCTGACCAATTGACGTAAATAATTCGTTTCGTCGGGCAGCAATGCCAGTGCCAGCGGAAAACACAGCGCCGCAATTGCCATCGCGGTTTCACCACCCAACAGATAGGCCGGCCCCGTGACAATCGGTATCAGCATAAGCCCGGCCGGACGCCGCAACACGGAAACGGCGCGTTCTATTCTGGTTTCGTTCTCGCGATAAGAACCGTGTGGCATTTCGTTTTCCCCTCAGCATATTTGACGGCAATGCAGCCAAATAGTGCAATCGGTGCCAAATTACCGACACAGTCCTGATGAGGGGGTTAACGCAGTTGCGGAATCTCGTTCGATTTTTCGCTATCTTGTTTAGAGATTTGCAAGCCTTTGAAATCGAACAGGTTTGGGTCCAGCAAATGGGACGGGCGTGAATTCATCAAAGCGCGAAACATTTTCTGGCGACGTCCAGGGGCGTTGGATTCCCAACCATCCAGCATCATTTTAACCTGTTGGCGTTGTAATCCGTCCTGCGATCCACATAGATCACAGGGGATGATCGGATAATCCAACGCGCGGGCAAATTTTTCGCAATCCACTTCGGCCACATGGGCAAGGGGGCGATAGACAAACAGGTCGCCTTCTTCGTTGACCAATTTGGGCGGCATCGTCGCCAATCGCGACCCGTGGAACAGGTTCATAAAAAACGTTTCAAGGATGTCATCGCGGTGATGGCCCAGTACAACGGCACTGCAGCCTTCTTCGCGGGCGATCCGATAGAGGTTCCCCCGGCGCAGGCGGGAACATAGTGCGCAAAACGTGCGGCCTGCGGGCACTTTGTCCATCACAATCGAATAGGTATCCTGATATTCGATCCGGTGCGGGACGCCCATTTTTTCCAGAAATTCCGGTAGAACCGTCGCCGGAAATCCGGGTTGGCCTTGATCCAGATTGCAGGCCAGCAAATCCACGGGTAGCAAGCCACGCCATTTCAATTCCTGCAAAACGGCCAGCAACGTGTAGCTGTCTTTGCCGCCCGACAGACAGACCAGCCAGCGTGCGCCGGGCTCGATCATGCCATATTGTTCAATCGCTTCTCGCGTATAACGCACGATCCGTTTGCGGAGCTTTTTAAACTCCGTTGTTTGCGGGGCGCCGTGAAACAGCGGGTGGATTTCTTCGTTTTCGTCCAACATAGCCTTGCCATAGGGGGAACCCGCCAAGGCGTCAATTGGTTGCGGTGTCGTCCAGCGGATCAGAGGCGATCAAGGCGGCGACAATCGCGCGTGCGCTGTCGCTGTGCCAATCGGCGTCCCCTTGCAAACGGGCAATTTCCTGTCCGTCACGATCCAGAATGATCGTCACAGGCAGGCCCAAAACCCCCATCGACCGGGCAAAACCCTGACGGGGATCGCGATGATAGGGCAGATTTGAAACCTCAATTTCATCAAAGAACCGTTCGATGGCGGCAGGTGGATTGCGCCCCGTCGCGACGGTCAACACGTTGAAATCCGGCCCGCCAAATTCGGTCTGCAACGCGGATAGCGATGGCATTTCCTTGCGACAAGGCGCACACCAAGTGGCCCAGAAATTCAGCACCAGAAATTGACCCTCGTAATCGCCCAGCCCAATGGGCATGCCTTCGGAGCTTTCGAATGTTGCATCCGTGCTGGCCACGGGTTCAGAGTGAAACGTCAATTTACGCATATCGCCAACGCGCAGCGCGTCCAATTCAGTCATATCCGCCAGCGCAGCATTTGCACTAAACCCAACCGCCGTATAAAGCAGCGCTGATCCAATAATTTTTCTGACCACTTTCATGGGGCCTCCTGACATGACCAAATCCTCAAACGCGATGTGGGGCGGCCGGTTCGCCGCTGGACCGGACGCAATCATGGAGGCCATCAATGCCTCGATTGGTTTCGATCAACGACTAGCGGCCCAAGACATCGCAGGTTCGCGCGCCCACGCCGCCATGTTGGCCGCGACAGGTATCCTGACTGATAAAGACGCCGACGCCATTCGGGAAGGCCTGCTCACTGTTTTGTCAGAGATTGAGGGCGGAACATTCGAATTTTCCACTGCTTTGGAAGATATTCACATGAATGTCGAAGCGCGACTGAAACAATTGATCGGCGAACCGGCGGGGCGTTTGCACACGGGGCGCAGCCGGAACGATCAGGTTGCCACCGATTTCCGCCTGTGGGTGCGGGATCAATGTGATGCAGCAGAATCAGCGATTGTGGCTGTGATGCAGGCTTTGCTGGCCCAAGCCGAGGCGGGTGCGGATTGGGTGATGCCGGGCTTTACCCATCTGCAAACGGCGCAGCCGGTGACATGGGGCCATCATATGCTGGCCTATGTGGAAATGCTGGGCCGGGATCTGTCGCGCATTCGCGATGCCCGCAAACGGATGAACGAATCGCCTTTAGGGGCTGCGGCTCTGGCGGGCACTGGCTTTCCGATTGATCGGCACATGACGGCGCAGGCGCTGGGCTTTGATCGACCCATGGCCAATTCACTGGACGCGGTTGCGGATCGCGATTTCGCGCTTGAATTCATGTCCTGCGCATCGATCAATGCCATGCATCTGTCCCGTCTGGCCGAGGAATTGGTGATCTGGTCATCGGCCCAATTCCGGTTCGTCGATATGGGCGATCAATGGTCCACCGGATCATCCATCATGCCCCAGAAACGCAACCCGGATGCGGCCGAATTGCTGCGTGCCAAAATTGGCCGGATCATGGGCGCCAATGTGGGTCTGATGATGGTCATGAAAGGCCTGCCATTGACCTATTCCAAGGACATGCAGGAAGACAAAGAACAAGTGTTCGATGCCGCTGATAACTGGCTGCTGGCCTTGGCCGCGATGGCAGGCATGGTCACGGATATGACCGCCAATCAGGACAACCTGCGCGCCGCCGCCGCCAGCGGATTTTCGACCGCAACCGATTTGGCGGATTGGCTTGTGCGCGAAGCCGGGCTACCGTTCCGGGATGCGCACCATGTGACCGGCGCGCTTGTGGCCAAAGCAGAAGAGAAGGGCTGTGATTTGCCTGATCTGACGCTCGAAGATATGCAAGCCGAACACGGCGACATCACCGCATCTGTGTTTGATGTGCTGACGGTTGAGGCCTCTGTGGCGTCGCGCATGTCCTATGGGGGCACTGCACCGGCACAGGTTCGCACGCAAATTGCACGTTGGAAGGACATTTTAAAATGAAGAAAATTGTATTTTTAATCAGCATGGTCGCCCTTGCATCCTGTGGCGCGGATGGCGCGCCATTTGAACCCACAGCCAATGCGGGTATCAGCATCGGAACCGGTGGGATCAGCACCAATTGTTCCGTGGGCACCAGCAATGGCACCGTTTCGGTCAATGTGGGCTGCTAATTGACACCATAATAAAACGTCGGGCGCGGGTTTTGCTGATCCGCACCTGACATTGCTGATCAAAATGGTCGTGATCAAAACGGCCCAGATCAAAACAGGGTTGGGCTTGGTTCTGTTTCTGCTAAGAAGCGTGAAACAGGCGAAGGGAACCCACATGGATCATTTTCTGTATCGTGACGGCGAATTATGGGCCGAAGATGTGCGGGTGGCCGACATCGCAGCCAAGGTTGGTACGCCTTTTTACGCCTATTCCACGGCCACATTGCTGCGCCATTTTCAGCTGTTTGATGAGGCACTGAACTGGGCCGACCATCTGGTCTGTTTTGCCGTGAAATCCCTGTCAAATCAGGCGGTTCTGACCACATTGGCCCGCGCAGGTGCGGGGATGGATGTGGTGTCGGGCGGGGAATATGCCCGTGCAATCGCCGCCGGCGTGCCCGGCGACAAAATCGTGTTTTCCGGCGTTGGCAAAACCCGTGATGAAATGCGCGCTGCCCTGACCGGTGGCATCCGTCAATTCAACGTCGAATCTGAGCCGGAATTGCTGGTTCTCAGCGACGTTGCGACCCAATTGGGCGTGATCGCCCCGATCGCGATCCGGGTTAACCCAGATGTGGACGCAAAAACCCACGCCAAAATCGCGACGGGTAAATCTGAAAACAAATTTGGCATCCCCATTGCCCGCGCCCGCGATGTCTATGCGATGGCGGCGGACTTGCCGGGGCTGAACCCGTTGGCCATCGATGTGCATATCGGCAGCCAACTGACTGATCTGGAACCATTCCGGCTGGCCTATCAAAAGGTCGCTGAGCTGACCGAACAATTGCGCGCTGACGGTTTGGACATTCAACGCCTTGATCTGGGCGGCGGGCTTGGCATTCCATATGAGCGGTCAAATTCCGCGCCGCCATTGCCCATCGAATATGGGCAGATGATCCAGGAAACGGTTGGTCATCTGGGCTGTGAAATCGAAATTGAACCGGGTCGGTTGATTGCGGGCAATTCGGGCATTTTGGTCACCGACACGATCTATGTGAAATCCGGCGAAGGGCGGGATTTTCTGATTGTGGATGCGGCCATGAACGATCTGATCCGCCCCGCCATGTACGAAGCCCATCATGACATCATCCCGGTCAAAGAACCCGTCGCCGGGGCCGAACAGACAGCCTATGATATTGTGGGTCCGATCTGTGAAACGGGCGATACCTTTGCCAAGGCGCGCAATATGCCCCCCATCAAGGCGGGCGAACTGGTCGCATTTCGATCTGCAGGCGCATATGGCGCGGTGATGGCCAGCGAATACAATTCGCGCCCTTTGATCCCAGAAGTTCTGGTGGATGGGGATCAATTTGCGGTTATCCGCGCACGTCCCACCTATGAAGATATGATTTCGCGCGATACCATTCCATCCTGGCTGCAAGACACCTAAGCTTGGGGTCAGTGATTTAGGAGAAACCCCCTGACCCGGTCCAGACCTGTGCCCGACTCGGAATTGACCCACCTGAAACGACCCATTGCGTTGACGCATCTGGGGATCGTAGCAGAACGTGTTGTGCGGGCGTTTTGGCCCGTTTGGACGGTTGTGTTTGCAGGAATTGCCCCAGCGATGATGGGCTGGCAGGATGTTTTGCCCGTTGAAATCGTTTGGTTTTTCGCAGTGCTGGTGGTTTTGGCCGCAATCATTACCTTGGTCTATGGTCTGCGCCGTTTCAAATGGCCCGCACGATCCGAAGCCGTTGCACGTGTGGATGCCGCATTGCCCGGGCGCCCCATCGCGGCCATCGCGGATGAACAGGCCATTGGCGCCAGCGATCCCGCATCCCAAGCCGTCTGGAACGCTCATTTGGCCCGCATGGCCCGCCGGACCGAGGGGGCAAAACCGGTCGAACCTGATTTGCGTGTGGCGTCGCGCGACCCCTATGGGCTGCGGTATTTGGCGCTTTTGTGCTTTGTTGCGGCAACATTGTTTGGGTCACTATGGCGGGTTAGCACCCTGACCGACACGATCACCAACGACACTGACATCGCCGTTTTGTCCGGCCCCACATGGGAAGGCTGGGTGCAACCGCCCGCCTATACAGGCAAACCGACGCTGTATCTGGCCGATATCACGCCGGGCACATTGCGCATCCCCGTCGGCAGCCGCATCATCCTGCGGCTTTATGGCGAAGTGGGCGCGCTGACCATTTCTGAAACCGTATCGGGCCGCGTGGATGACATCCCCCCCGCCAGCGCCGAAGAGCAAAGCTTTGAGGTGGTACAAGCCGGCACCCTGTCGATTGACGGCGAAAATGGCGCGGCTTGGGATGTGGTGCTGATCGCGGATGCGCCCCCCACTGTGTCCCTATCTGGCCCGATGGAAATTGAGGCGCTGGGCGAAATGGCCCAGCCCTTTGCGGCGCAGGACGATTATGCCATCATCGGCGGCACCGCCACAATTGCGCTGAACCTGCCCGCTGTGGACCGCCGGTTTGGCCTGCTGGTGGACCCCGATCCGATCGACCCGTTGGTTCTGGATTTGCCGCTGCCGATTTCCGGGGATCGCGATGATTTCCAAGAGCAACTGATCGATGATTTTTCACAGCATCCATGGGCCAATTTGCCGGTGACGATGACGTTGCAGGTCACAGACGCGCCGGGGCAGGTTGGTCAATCTGAGGTCGCGGAACTGATCCTGCCGGGACGGCGGTTTTTTCAACCGGTTGCCAAAGCGGTGATCGAACAGCGCCGTGATCTGCTTTGGTCAAAATCCAATGCGCCGCGGGTGGTCGATGTGCTGCGCGCCGTGTCGCATAGACCGGACGATATTTTCCGCCGCGAAACCACCTATTTACGGCTGCGGTTCACGCTGCGGCGCCTGTCCAACATGGCGGATCTGGGCCTGACGAATGAAAATCAGGCTGAAATTGCACAGGCTCTGTGGGATTTGGCGATCCAACTAGAAGAAGGCACATTGGCCGATGCCCGCGAACGTCTGGAACGCGCGCAGGAACGTCTGGCCGAAGCGATGCGCAACGGGGCCAGCGACGAAGAAATCGCCGAGCTGATGCAGGAATTGCGCGAAGCAACCGACGATTACATGAATATGCTGGCGCAAAATGCGCAGCCCCGTGACGATGGCACAGACCAGCCGGATCAGGCCGAAAGCGACCGGATGGAATTCACCATGGATGAATTGCAGGCCTTAATGGATCGGATCGAAGAGCTGATGCAAGAGGGTCGCATGGCCGAAGCCCAAGAGCTGATGGAACAGCTCAATGAGCTGATGCAAAACATGGAAGTGGTGCAGGACCCCAATGCCCAAGGCGGCCCCGGCCAGCAAAGCATGCAGGACCTGGCTGAAACCCTGCGTGATCAGCAGGGCCTGTCGGATGACGCATTCCGCGAGCTGCAGGAACAGTTCAATCCCGGCAACCCGCAATCCCAACCGCAACAGGGCGGCGATGGCGAGGGTGAGCAGGGCGAACAAGAAGGGCAGGGGCTTGGCCAAGGGGACAATCCTGAGGGTGGCCAGCAAAATGACCAAGGTGCAGGCGGCGAAGGTGACCCGCAACAAAGTCTGGCTGACCGTCAACGGGCGCTACGAGGCGAGTTGGACCGCCAGCGTGACGCATTGCCCAATTTAGGCGGTGAGGCCGCGGATGAGGCACGCGATGCGCTGGACCGCGCTGACGGGGCGATGGATCGCGCCGAAGAAGCCCTGCGCCAAGGCGATTTGGCCGAAGCGATTGACCGTCAGGCCGAGGCACTCAACGCCTTGCGTGATGGGATGCGCAGTCTGGGCGACGCGATCGCTGAAAATTCAGAGGATCAACCGGGCCAAGGCGGCGAAGATGGCGAACGCACCACACGCGCCCCCGGACAACGCGATCCGCTGGGACGTGAGCTGGGCGAAAATGGGCAATTGGGCAGCGAAGACAATATGCTGCAACAAGACGTGCAACGCCGCGCCGAAGAACTGCTGGATGAAATTCGCCGCCGGTCATCGGAACAAGACCGCCCCGAAGGCGAACGCAATTACCTGAAACGGCTGCTGGACCGGTTTTAGGGATTGCTAGGAAAGGCTAAACCCCGCCGTTTCTTTTTTCCTCGTTCTTAGATTGCAAAGTTTGGACCAGAAACAAGGCCATAGCCCCAGCTAGATTGACCGCCAGAGCGCTGTGACTCGGTTTGAAAGGAACGCGTGTGCGGCCCCCTGCATGTGCGTCGCCACCTTTATTCCGCCATACCCCGATATTTTGAACGACTTGATTACAGTTTCCTAAAATCTTTTTGATGACTTGTTCCTGATGCTGCGATGGTGCGAGCTGCAATAAACTTGAAGCTTCCCCGTATAGTTTCGGTACATCCCAGTTAGTCCCCCACGTTTCACCGCAATCTTCGATAATGTGTTTGCAGACTTCTTCAAGAAGTGTGCTGGCGGCCGTCACAGCGCCTTCCGGGTCATTAGTCCGTCGCTCCAACGCTTTGGCCCAGGCGGCTTGGACGGCAGGAGCATCATAAGCATTTAAACCATCCGTAATCGTGGGGTCTGCTGCGCCTCCGCCCTCTTCTAAGAAAGTTAAAAGTGGAATGAAGGCTTCTTGAACGTGACTTCGGCGTTTTGCCCATGAGCCCGGGCCACTTGCTACAGTGGACAATGCCGACCGAACTGAAGCTGCATCTTGTGAAGAACGCACAAAAGTCGGTAGAAGTTTCTTGCTTGCCGTATCTTCTATAAGTTTAAGTCTAACACTTTTATATTCAGCTTCGGAGCCACCTTCGGTCGTTAGACCAATGATATTGTTTTTAAGCAGCAACGCGCATTCCAAAAGGTCGTCAGGAATTTCTTGCGGGCTAAAACCATCGTAAGTCATTTTCAATCCGATAAAAGCTTTTAGAAATTGGTCATGGTATCAAAATAAGGGCAAGATCACCAATGCGTGACCTAGCTATATACCTGAAAACTTAAACAGAACAACATCGGTCGTTTTAGACTGCAAAGATGAATTGGGCGACACTTTCTGCCAGTGGCGATGAGGTCACAATGGAAAGCTGAGCATAAGGGCTTGGAGTTCCGCCTGAACCGTCAGCTTTCCGTTCAATGCCTGACAAATAAATGCTGCAGGTTAAACTGCGTCCACTTTGGGCGCAGTTTTTTACTCTGTCACCTCAGCCGCAGGCTCCGCTTCTGACGGGGTGGTCTCTTCGACGCTGCTCATCATGGATTGCATTTTCAGATCAAGCCATAGCCGGGCGGCGTCCACTTTTTCCACATAGGTGGTCAGGGCTGGGTCCAGCGCAGGGACCAATTCGGCGATTTTCGGCTTTAATACATAAAGCGCAAAGCCGATGATCGCGATCAGCACAATCAGGCTAAAGCCCCGGCGGAACCCGGATTTTTGCGCGACGGCTTCGGCTTGGACCGCGTCCATAGCAGTGCCTTCGGATCGGTCAGCCGTGTTGCGTAGGGTCGAGTTGATTTCTTCGATATCGGGCAACAGATCGCGACGCGATTCGGACAAATCCTCTGGGATGTCGGATTGTGCATCAACCATGTCTTGAACGCGGGATTTGTTGCGACTTGCGTCATCGCTGCGGGGGCGTTTGACCGGGCTTGGCTCTTGGATGCCCAAATCGGGTTGGCTTTCTAGCCCGCCGGATTTTTCAGCAGAGCGCACTTGTTCTTCATGGGCGGCTTCTTCGCGCAGAATATCTGTGACCTCGGGCGTCAGGTTGCGCCGCCGCGCCATGGCGGCCGCAGGAACAACCGGATCGGCGATGTCTTCTTGTTCGGGCTCTTCTTCTGGCGGGTCTGTTTCTGCTTTGGGTTCGGGGGCTGGTTCCGGTGCCGTGACAGGATCGTCACCCCCGTCTTGGGGTGTTTCGGCGGTGGTCGCATCAGGCGCGTCGACCTGTCCGATCTCTTCTGCCAGCACAGATGCGCCCGGCTGTTCAAACCAAGTGTGTCCGCAATTTGAACATTGAACGTCCCGCCCCGCTTCTGGGACGACATCATCGGCGACTTCGTATTGAGCCCCGCAATTTGGACAAATTAGCCTCATTACCCTGTCCTTTCTGCACGGTTCAGCGCAGAATACCCTGTGTTGTTTCCTATTGTGTAACAATCAAAATCGAAATCTCCAAGCGATTGCATGCAATTGGCCGCTTTACTGTGGCATGTGTGATTGAAACTACGCGCGCAAACGGGCAGAACAAAACAAAGCAGGAAGGGTATCCGCGTGATTGAGTTGGACAATGTCGCCTATTCTTATGGCGGAGGAGAGTTGTTTTCCAATCTCTCGTTGACGTTAGCGCCGGGGTCATTCCATTTCCTGACCGGACCGTCTGGGGCGGGCAAAACCACGTTGCTGAAACTGTGTTACGGCGAATTGACCGCTACATCGGGCCAGGTGCGTCTGTTTGGCACCGACACCCGCGCCATGGATCGCGATCATGTGGCGCTGTTGCGACGCAAGATTGGCGTGGTACATCAGGATTGCCAATTTCTGGACCATTTGCCGATTTCAGAAAACATCGCATTGCCGCTGACCGTTGCCGGGCGCGGTGGTCAGGAGCTGGGCGATCTGCAGGATTTGATGGGCTGGGTCGGATTGTCTGCGCAGGCCAATCAATTGCCTCCGGAATTGTCGGGTGGGGAACGCCAGCGTGCCGCTTTGGCGCGCGCAGTGATCATGTCGCCGGATGTGATTTTGGCGGATGAGCCCACGGGCAATGTCGATTGGGACATGTCACAACGGTTGCTGACATTGCTGGTGGAACTGAACCGGATGGGGAAAACCGTGCTGATCGCGACCCATGACATGGCATTGATCCGCGCGGCCAAAGCGCAGGTTCAGTCGCGCGTATTGCGCCTGCAAAACCGGAAAATCACCATGGCGGGGGCGGATCTATGAAACTGAACCCAGCGCGATTACTGGATGTGATGGCGGGTGATCCTCAGGCGGATCGCGCCGTGCCCCCCACCGGGTTCACCGCCCGATTAACGCTGTTTTCCGCAGGCGCAATGGCGTTTCTGGCGGTGTTTGCGCTGGCCTTGTCGATGGCAACGGGCCGTTTGGCGGATCGCTGGGCATCTGAACTGGCGCGCACATCGACGTTGCGCATTTCAGCCCCCGCAGATCAGGTCGAGGCACAATTGCGCGCCGCGATTGCGGTGTTGGAAACCACACCCGGTGTGGACGTGGCCCGCCCGCTAAGCCCGGATGAACAAAAGGCATTGCTAGAGCCGTGGTTTGGCCCGGACCTGCCGCTGGACACGTTGCCGATCCCGCGATTGATCGAAATCATCGAAACGGGGGACGGCTATGATGCAACCGGCCTGCGGGCGCGATTACAGGCCGAAGTGCCCGGCGCCGTGTTGGATGATCACACCCGTTGGCGCGAACCTCTGGTTCATGCGGCTAACCGGCTGCGCAGTTTGGGGCTGATCGCGATTGTTCTGATCGCGGCGACCACAGCGGCGATGATCACATTGGCCGCACAGGCCGCATTGGCGGCAAATGCCCAAGTGATCCGTGTGATGCGACTGGTCGGCGCCCAAGACAGCTATATCGCCAAAGCGTTTATTCGGCGGTTCACATTGCGCGCAGCCCTTGGGGCGTTTGTGGGCATGATCTTAGGCTGCATCGCCATTCTGTTTCTTCCCAGCGCGGATGTGGCGGGTGGGTTTTTAACCGGCCTTGGCTTTCAGGGCGCACAATGGTTGTGGCCCCTTATCATTCCGATCCTCGCGGCGATTGTAGCGTTTTTTTCCACCCGTCATGCGGCGCTTAGAACCTTGAAAGAGCAATCATGAAATATGCAATTCAATGGCTTCGATCCCTGATCTTTGTCGGGCAGATGTATTTTGTTCTGGCTGTGGTTGGCATTGTGTTTTTCCCTTGGGCGCTGGTGTCGCGCCATGGGGCGTTTGCGGCGGCGCATTTCTATTGTGCATGGGTCATGTGGACGGCGCGCTGGATGGTGGGCCTGAAAACCGAAGTGCGCGGCACCCCCCCGACAGATGAATGTATGATTGCCGCCAAGCATCAAAGTTTTCTGGACATTATCATGATTTTCCACGCCGTGCCGCGCGGGAAATTCATCATGAAGCGATCCCTGCTATGGACGCCGGTGATTGGGCAATATGGCCTGCGAATGGGCTGTGTGCCGGTCAATCGCGGCAAACGCGCCCAAGCGATCAAAAAAATGGTTGCCGATGTGAATGCTGGCACTGCGCATCCGGGCCAGTTGATTATCTATTCCCAAGGCACCCGCGTCGCCCCCGGCGTTAAACGCCCCTACAAGGTGGGGACCGGTGTTTTGTACGAACAATTGCAGCAGGATTGTGTGCCTGTGGCGTGTAATGTTGGCGTGTTTTGGCCCCGCACCGGGATTTACCGCAAACCCGGAACGGCCGTTGTCGAATTCTTGCCGCGGGTGCCAGCGGGACAGGAACATCGTCAAATGCTTAAATCGCTGGAAAAGCTGGTTGAGGCCAAATCAAATACATTGATGCGCGAAGCTGGGTTTACCGATATCGAGGAGTAAGTGGTGAAAAAGATTGAAACAATCGAAGCGCTAGAGGCGCTGTATGAACCTGCCGTCCCGGGATCCCTAAAGAAGGTCGCGCGTCACATAACGCCGCTTTATCGCCAATGGATTGCTGCATCCAAGTTTTGCGTTCTGTCGACAATTGGCCCCGAAGGCACAGATGCAAGCCCGCGTGGCGACGATGGCCCTGTGGTGCTGGAACTGGACGAAAAAACCCTGGCCCTGCCGGATTGGCGGGGCAATAACCGCATGGACAGCCTGCGCAATATCGTGCGCGATGGGCGCACCAGCCTGATGTTCATGGTGCCGGGGTGCAATAACGTGGTGCGCATCAATGGCACGGCGATTTTGACCGATGATCCTGCGATGACCAACCGGTTTGAACAGGCGGGCAAACATCCCAAAACGGTGATCCTGTTCAGCGTGGATGAAATCTATTTCCAATGCGCCAAGGCGATATTGCGATCACGACTTTGGACGGAAACGGACCGCCCAGTTGTGCCCACAGCAGGCCAATTCCTAAAAGAATTGGACGCGTTGTTTGATGGGGACAGCTACGATGCGGGATATGCCGAATATGCCAAGGGTCGGATGTGGTGAAACGGATTGGTGCATTTTTGACCGGTGCGGCACTGTGTGGGGCGGTTCTGTTTGGGTATGACCGACTAACCACGCCTTCGGATTATGATGTCCTGCAGGCGGCGCTGTTTGGAAATTGCCTGCCTTATGTTGTTGAAAACAAACCCGCTTTTACGCAGTTTGGGAATGACATTGACGCGGATCAATTGATTGTCATGTCCCCCGAAAACGCAGCACGGTTTCAGCATTATGCGGAATTTGCAGATCAACGATTTGAAGCAGTCTGGGGGCGTTCCCAAACCAATGAAACGACGCTTCGAGTGTGTCAGATAACAACGCGATATTTGCAGGGGCAGCCGGGCGGTTTTGACGTGTCTTCGGATATTTGGTTACCCCAAGCCATCGAGCAGCTAGCCGATTATGGTTTGGTTCCTGAAGAAACAGTTCTCACCGATGGCCCGCGCACTTTGGCATTTACCAAATCGGGTGTCGCGGATTTAGCCGGGTTGCGCATCGTGTTTGTGGCGCAACCCGATTTGATTACCAATGTGGTGGTGGCTCAGGGCGTCGACTGATTACGCCGCCAGCCCTTTGGACCCGATATCCAGAAACTTCTTGCGGCGTTCGTCGCGGATTTTAGCGCCGGATTTTTCGGACATTTCCGCGATCAAAGCGCTGATTGTTTCACCCACAGATGCCATCGTCGCAGCCGGATCGCGATGTGCGCCACCTTTGGGTTCTGGGATGATCTGATCACACACACCCAGTTCCGTCAGATGCTGAGCGGTCAGGCGCAACGCTTCGGCGGCTTCGCGCATCTTTGCGGCGTCCTTCCACAGGATCGATGCGCAGCCTTCGGGGGAAATCACCGAATAAACCGAATGTTCCAACATCGCGACTTTGTTGGCGGTGGCAAAGGCAACCGCGCCGCCGGATCCGCCTTCGCCGATCACAACACTGACCAATGGCACCTGAATTTGCAGACATTTTTCGGTGCAGCGGGCGATGGCTTCGGATTGGCCGCGTTCTTCGGCGCCTTTGCCGGGATAGGCGCCCTGCGTGTCGATCAGGGTCACAACCGGAATGCCAAACCGATCGGCGAGGTCCATCAAACGGATCGCTTTGCGGTACCCTTCGGGGCGGGCCATGCCGAAATTGCGCTGGATGCGGCTTTTGGTATCGTGGCCCTTTTCATGGCCAATCACCATCACTGGTTTGCCGTTTAAACGCGCCAGACCGCCCATGACGGCGTGATCATCCGCAAAGTTCCGGTCCCCCGCCAGCGGCGTATATTCGGTGAACAACGCATCGATGTAATCTTTGCAATGGGGGCGGTCAGGGTGACGCGCCACCAGACATTTGCGCCACGCGGTCAGGTCACTATACATCGTGTCCAACATTTCAGCCGCTTTGGCATCCAGTGCCGCGGCCTCTTCTTCGATATCCATTTCTTCGTTAGATCTGGCCATGGCGCGCAGCTCGGCGGCTTTGCCTTCGATTTCGGCCAATGGTTTTTCAAAGTCGAGATAATTGGTCATCAACGCGTTCCTTACGATATCGGGTGATATATGACGTTGTGGCAACCTGTTTGCAACTCAGCTTGTGTTCCCAACGGGTGCTGTGCCTCACAAAGTCTGGAATTCCGTCCTTGATCGCGGTCCAGCGACCGGTCACTTTGGCGTCATCAATCTTAGGGAGACCCAAAATGAATTTCAAACCACTTGCTTTTAGTTTGTTATGTGCCGTCGCACCGATGGCCACACCTGCCTTTGCCCAAGATGTCAATTTCGGCAATGATGACGGCGAGTGGGCCCGGGATGGGGAATGTGATGACCGCCGTTTTGTTGGCCCCGGCATGGCCTCTGGTCTGAGCTGGGTTTATGTGGGCATGGATGCCACCGATTGTCGGGCGGCCTATGATGCGGGGCAGGTGCGGTTGTGGAACAGCGCCGATTCCCATGCGGCCACGACCTGTGCGGCGATTGATTTTGGCAATGATTTGGGCGCTTATCCCCAAGATGGCGAATGTGATGACATCCGGTTCGAAGGCCCATCCACTGCGTCGTCGCTGGATCCGGCCAATCTGGGGGGGGATGCGACGGATTGCACGCGGCTATGTGCGTTTGGGGTTATTTCGCTGCGCGATTACTGATCCGATCATTTCAGCAAGACATGTTAATTGGGCTTACGTCACAACGGACTCATCAAACAGGAGAATGTGATGAGCGCCAGTTATGAAAAACGTCTGTTGCGTGTGCTGGACTATATCCACGCCAACCCAACAGGCGACCTTTCGCTGGATAATCTGGCCGAAGTCGCCGCGATGTCGCGGTTTCATTGGCATCGTGTGTTTCATGCGATGACCGGCGAAACCTGCGCCGAGGTGGTGCGCCGCATGCGGTTGCACCGCGCGGCGTGTTGGTTGGTGCAGACCGATTGGCCCGTGGCCGATGTGGCCGCCAAGGTGGGCTATCCCAGCCCTCAAAGCTTTAGCCGGACGTTCAAGGCGGCGTTTGGGCTTTCTCCTGTTTCGTATCGCGCCCGTGGTGACCTGACTGCGGCGCAAATTATGAAAAGCAAAGGAGATTTTGCAATGTTTGACGTTAAAATCGAAAACCGCGCGGCCCTGACATTGGCGGGCATGGCGCACAAAGGTCCGTATCTGGAAATTGGGTCGAAATTTGAACAGGTCGCGGCCGTGGCCACATCGCGCAACCTGTGGCCCAGCACGCGCGGCATGGCCGGGGTCTATTATGACGATCCAAATGCCGTCGCGCAGGCGGATTTGCGCAGCCATGCCGGGCTGATTTTGGCCGAAGGTGTCGCAGTGCCGGATGGGTTGGAACAGATCACAACCCATGGCGGAAAAACCGCCATCCTAACCTACAAAGGCCCGTATTCAGGGCTAAAGGCGGCCTATGATTATCTATACGGATCGTGGCTGCCGCAATCGGGGCAGGAACCGGCCGAAGCCGCCTGTTATGAGGTATACCTGAACGATCCAAGTCAGGTTCCCGAGGATGAGTTGCTGACTGAAATCAACCTGCCTTTGGTGGCCTGATCCAATTGCCCACCCATAAAAAAGCCCCGCAGAATGATGCGGGGCTTTGATATTTTGGGCTGTTGGATGTGTCAGGAACTGGCGATCAGTTCGGATTGACGCACGATCACCTCGGCTTGTTTGATGCTGGCGATATCGACCAAACGGCCTTTGTAAACGGTGGCCCCTTCGCCGCGGGCTTTGGCATCTTCCATCGCTTGCAGGATGTCGCGGGCTTCGGCGACGGCTTCTTCTGAAGGGGTGAACACTTCGTTGGCCAGCGCGATCTGTTTGGGGTGGATTGCCCATTTGCCGACCATGCCCAATGTGGCGGACCGGCGCGCTTGGGCGCGGTAACCTTCGTCGTCGCTGAAATCGCCAAACGGACCATCCACAGGCAAAACCCCATGCGTCCGACACGCCGCCACAATCGCGGCCTGTGCCCAATGCCATGGATCGGACCAATGTTTGGCCCCATCGCGCAACATGTAATAGTTTTCCTGTGTGCCGCCGATCCCGGTGGTCTGCATGCCCATCGAGGCCGCGAAATCTGCCGCGCCCAGGCTCATCGCTTCCAAACGGGGGGAGGCCGCAGCGATTTCTTCCACATGGGCGATGCCCGCAGCGCTTTCGATGATCACTTCGAAACTGATGCGTTTCTTGCGGCGTTTGGCGGCCTCAATCGCGGTGACGAGGGCATCAACGGCATAAATATCCGCCGCACAGCCCACTTTGGGGATCATGATCTGATCCAAACGATCGCCAGCCTGTTCCAACAGGTCGACAACATCACGATACCAATAAGGCGTGTCCAATCCGTTGATCCGCACGGCCAGCGTTTTGGTGCCCCAATCAATGTCGTTGATCGCCTGAATGATATTGGCGCGGGCCTCGTCTTTGTCCGAAGGCGCAACAGAATCTTCGAGATCCAGATTGATCACATCAGCCGCAGAAGCGGCCATTTTGGGGAACAATTTGGTGTTGGAGCCCGGCCCAAACAGCTGACAGCGGTTCGGACGGGCGGGTGCAGCGGGTTGCAGACGAAATGACATGGCGGCTCCTGCTAAGGAAATTGCGTGGAATTTACGTAATGCGATATTAAATTGCGCAGTCATTCGCAAGGGATTTCTGCACGTGCGAACTCATGCCGCAATGCAGCGGTTTGTTTGAGCGCGCGCAAATATAAATGCAGGTGCTGCCAAATTTGACAACACATGGCTGTATTGCCACTGTTTTGGTCATCCGTGATGATGTCAGGCAGCTGGCCAGTTCTACGCAATATCTGACCATGAAAGGGGCCAGTATGAATTCCGCCCCGATCAGCAGGCGCCCCATTTTAATCGGCAGTGACATTTTTGAACGCACTGGAAAAACCGCTAACCATCCAATGGCTTGGCCTAAAACGGCCCCAACGCTGGCGTTGATCCGGCAATTGGCTTGGCATGATCCAGACACATATGTTGAGGGGGTAAAACCCCTGCCGCAGCGTCTGCGCATGTTTCACGATCCCGATTACGTGGATGCGGCTCTGGATGCGGAAACGCAGCAATCGGTTTCTGCGTCGGTTCGCCAGAAATATGGGTTGGGTCATCGGGATACGCCTTTGTTTAAGGGGGTGATCGATCGGGCCGCAATGGCATGTGGGGTGGCGATCAAGGCGGCGCATTTGCTAACTGATCGTAAGGCAGGAGGGGGCATTGTGCATAGCCCATTGGGCGGCGCGCATCATGTGCACCGGGCTTATGCTGCTGGATTTGGCTATTTTAATGATCTGGTGATTGGCATTTTGGCGCTGCGGGATCGGGGTATCGGCAAAATCGCCTATGTTGATCTGGATGCGCATCACGGGGACGGGGTAGAAACGGCCTTTGCCTTTGATAAATCGGTGCTGACTCTATCGGTTCATCAACAGCATTGTTGGCCCCATACCGGGCTTGAATGCGATCCGGCCTATGGGGTCTATAATTTTCCTGTCCCACCGGATTTTAATGACACGGAAATGGCAGCGTTGATGCACAAAGCCATTTGCCCGATTCTGAATGATTTCGCCCCAGAGGTCATCGTCGTCCAAGCCGGAGCTGATTCCCTGGCGCAGGACGCGATGATGGACCTGAGCCTGTCCAATCAGGCGTATTTCGACGCGATCCGGGCGTTGATACCAATCGCACCACGTTTATGGGTCACCGGGGGCGGAGGGTATAATCCATGGGCTGTCGCGCGTTGCTGGGCCGGGATATGGTGTGTTTTGAACGATCAAAACCCCGCGGACCAGCCGCCATTTCCTGATACTGCCCGCATTATCAACCAGATACGGCAATGGGGCGATTTGCCGGATGCCGAACCAGACTGGGGCGCGCATCTGGTCGACAAACCCAATCCGGGGCCGGTGCGCGATGCCATAACCCAGCTATTGCGGGGGGTAAGCAGCCCGTAATTTCGGATTTTGCCAAGGGCGAACACACATTTTTCCCGCAATGGTGGATTCGATGGTCTAACCGGACAGCGGCGGGAAAAAATTGCGTGAAATCCGGTGATTTGACGATTTTCTTCGTTAAATTGTGAAATCTGACGACGCTTTTCGGCGCATTGCCCGGTGTTTGGGCTGCATTTTGTCCTTCGATATTGAATGGGGATAATCATGATCAAGACGCCGTATCTTTTGTTTCTGGGTGACGCACCTGATCAATTGGCTGCCAAAGTGGCCCAAGGGATCAAAGACTGGCGTCCTGACAACGCCGTGGGCCAATTCCGCATGGAAGGCTGCAATGCCGATGTGGGCCTGACCGATATGACCTTGGAAGAGGCCAAAGCCGCTGGCGCCAAAACGCTGGTGATTGGCGTGGCCAACCGGGGCGGGATGATTTCGCAAGCGTGGAAAAAGGTGCTGGTGACAGCATTGGAAGAAGGTTTTGATCTGGCATCCGGTCTGCACAACCTGCTGCGCGACGAAGAAGATCTGGTCGCCGTGGCCAAGGCCTGTGGCCGTGAATTGCACGACGTGCGCATCCCTGATGTGGATTACCCGATCGCAAATGGCGTGAAACGGACCGGCAAACGCTGTCTGGCTGTGGGCACCGATTGTTCCGTCGGCAAAATGTACACATCCCTCGCCATGGACAAAGAAATGAAGGCCCGTGGCCTGAATTCCAATTTCCGCGCGACAGGTCAGACCGGGATTTTGATCACCGGCAATGGCGTGCCTTTGGATGCGGTCATCGCAGATTTCATGGCTGGTGCCGTGGAATGGCTGACACCAGACAATGATGCCGATCACTGGGATCACATCGAAGGACAAGGCAGCCTGTTCCACGTGTCTTATTCCGGGGTGACCATGGCGTTGATCCATGGTGGTCAGCCAGACGCGCTGATCCTTGCCCATGAACCGACCCGCGAACATATGCGCGGCCTGCCGGGCTATGATTTGCCAACGTTGCAAGCATTGCGTGACACGGCGCTGAACCTGGCGCGTGTGGCCAACCCGGATTGTCAGGTTGTGGGCATTTCCGTGAACACATCCGCCTGGGACGAGGCCACAGCTGAGGCGTATCTGGCCAAAGTCGAAGCAGAAATGGGCCTGCCAGCGGTCGATCCATTCCGCCAAGGTGCGGCACGTCTGGTCGACGCCTTATTGGCGCTGTAAGAACGATGTGCCGTGGGCGTTGGCCTGCGGCACGTTTTACGAATAAGGAATGCACAATGATAAGCGTCCAGTCAGAAGCCTTTAAATTGGCCGAAGTTTTCACCATCGCCCGCGGATCGCGCACAGAAGCCAAAGTGCTGACCGTGCGGGTGACCCGCGACGGGATCACCGGCTGGGGCGAATGTGTGCCTTATGCGCGCTACGATGAAACGCTGGACAGTGTCACCGCCGAAATCAACGGATTGCCCGCCGATGTCACCCGTCAGGCATTGCAGGATCTGCTGCCAGCAGGTGCCGCGCGCAATGCAGTGGATTGCGCTTTGTGGGATTTAGAGGCCAAACAAACCGGACGCCGCGTGTGGGACTTGGCCGGGCTGGCCAAGCCGGGACCAGAAATCACCGCGTTTACCCTGTCTTTGGCAGAGCCCGACGTGATGGAGATCAAAGCCCGCGAACATGCCCATCGTCCGCTGCTCAAAATCAAACTGGGCACGCCAGATGACATGGCCCGCCTAGAAGCCGTGCGTCGCGGCGCGCCCAATTCCCCGATTGTTGTGGATGCAAACGAAGGCTGGACGGCCGAGGTCTATTCCGAATTGGCGCCGCATCTGCTGCGGTTGGGTGTGCAGATGGTCGAACAACCTTTGCCCGCCGGTCAGGACGATCTGCTGGCCGAAATCGAACGCCCGTTGCCGGTCTGCGCGGATGAAAGCTGTCATGACCGCGCCAGCCTGCCCGGATTGGCTGGCAAATATGACATGATCAACATCAAATTAGACAAAACCGGCGGCCTAACCGAAGCGCTGGCATTGCGCATTGAGGCCGAAAAACAAGGCTATGACGTGATGGTCGGCTGCATGGTTGGATCATCTCTGGCGATGGCCCCGGCGACGTTGGTGGCCCAAGGTGCGGCTGTAACGGACCTTGACGGGCCGCTTTTGTTAGCCGAAGACCGCGACAACGCATTAAATTTTGACGCTGAGGGCGTTCACCCGCCCAAAGCCGCATTATGGGGATAACGACATGAGCCGCACAGTTTACGTAAACGGAGAATACCTGCCCGAGGGGGAAGCCAAGGTTTCGATCTTTGATCGTGGGTTCCTGATGGCGGATGGCGTTTACGAAGTGACGTCTGTTCTGGACGGCAAATTGGTGGATTTTGATGGCCACGCAATCCGGTTGGAACGGTCGCTGAACGAATTGGATATGCGCGCGCCTGTAACCAAGGATGAGCTGCTGAACATTCACCGTGAATTGGTTGCCAAAAACGACGTCGTCGACGGCGGTGTCTATTTGCAAATCACCCGCGGCGCGCCTGCGGATCGTGATTTTGTGTACCCGGACCCGGATGAAACACCCTGCACCGTGGTGTTGTTCACCCAGTCCAAACCCGGCATTACAGAAAGCCCGGCTGCGAAAAACGGCATCAAAGTGATTTCCATCGAAGACCAACGCTGGGGCCGCCGCGACATCAAAACCGTGCAATTGCTGTACCCATCCATGGGCAAAATGATGGCCAAGGCTGCAGGCTGTGATGATGCGTGGTTGGTCGAAGACGGCTACGTGACCGAAGGCACATCCAACAACGCCTATATCGTCAAGGACGGTAAAATCATCACGCGCCAGCTGTCCAACGACATCCTGCACGGCATCACACGGGCCGCCGTTCTGCGGTTCGCCGCCGAGGCACAGATGGACGTCGAAGAACGCCTGTTCACAATTGAAGAAGCCCAGCAAGCAGACGAAGCGTTTATCACGTCGGCCACCATGTTTGTCTGTCCGGTTGTTGAAATTGACGGCGCACAAATCGGCGGTGGCGCACCGGGGTCTATCGCCCCGCGTTTGCGCGAAATCTACCTAGACGAAGCCCGCAAAGCCGCGATCTAGGCATTTCTGCCATATAATCCTTGCGTTACGGCCCCAAACGTCATTCGATTGTTGCATTGAATGACGAAGGGGCCGTTTTTATGCGACGCTTGGTTGGGGGCGCGGTTTTTGCAATTGGACTTGGGGCGTTGGGGTGGTTTTCGGCCACCTTTACGGTCCCTGATATTCAGCAAAACCTGACCAGATCCGCCGCGTTTGTCGCCGATCAAAGCCAGCACAGCGTCCAAATAGACGTTCAAGGCCGCGACATCATCGTGCGCGGATTGGTGAATGACACTGCCGAGGCACAGGCGCTGTTGCAACGGTTTGACCGCATTGCAGGACGCCGGGTTGTTGTGATGCAGACCACTCCGATCCCCGTCGCCGCCCCGTTTGAAATCACAATCACCGATCAGGACGCGCTGGGCGCTGTGCCATCCGAACAGGCCCGCGCTCAATTGAGATCCCGAATAGGCGGACTGGCGGATGGGTTGATCCTATCATCTGGCGCGCCCAATGATTGGGACAGCGCCGTAAAGGTGGGCATGGATGCGCGCGATCTGTTGAATGAGGGGGAAATGATCCTGCGGGACCAAAACCTGATCCTGACCGGATTGGTGCGCGATCCCGATGCCAAAGAATTCGTTCTGGCGATGTTGCAACAATTGCCGGACGGGTATCATTCAGACGCACGGATTGAGTTGCTGGATGACGGCACGCCGATGCGGATTGATCTACAATGGGACGGTACAGATGCGCAGGCAGATGGCAAAATCCCGGTCGATTTTCTATCCGAACCACTGGCTATGGATACGTTTTCTGCACAAACATTTGGGGATGCCGGGGCACTGAATGGCACGTTGGAACAGGCCCATATCCTAGGCCCGGTTGACTGGAACCTAGCCGCGCAACACAGCCTGCAGGCGCTGGGGCATTTGTCCTCGGGGCGGCTGCAAATCGAAGGGATGCAGATCAGGATCACAGGTCAGGCCCGCCCGGCTCAGAGAGAGGCGGCGCTGGCTTTGTTGACCAATTTGCCCGACACATTTGGGCTGTACCATGACATCGCGCTGTGGGATGACGGCGCACCATTTGAACTGCACGTGGACATCACCGGGATGAGCGCGACAGCCGCGGGGAAAATCCCGGCCGATGTGACATCGCAATGGGTGGCGGACACATTGGGGGCCGATCAGATCGGCGGAGACGTCCAGGTTGCGTTTATCAATGATGAAACCGGATTGTTTGTCCCAATGGCCGATATTGGGCTGCGGGCCTTGGGGCTTTTGGTTGAGGGCGCGTTGGATGTGTCCGGGCAGGGCATCGACCTTACAGGTCTGGCAGAGGTTCCGGCAGATCGTGAACAGGTTCTCGCAATGCTGGAAACCGTCGCAGAGGGGCAATTGCGGGCCGATATTGCGGTGTTGGATGACGGTGCGCCGGCGGATTTTGTTGTGACTTATGCGGCTCAGAATGGGGCAATTGTGTCTGGGAAATTGCCGCGGGGCCTGACACCGGCGGATATTGCGCAAGCATGGGGCGTGCATCAGATCGCTGGGGAACCGCTCTTGGGTTTGGTGGGGCAGGAAAGCGACGCGATTGGCCTGTTTGCCTTGGGGGATATGCTGCCTGAAATCGAAACGTTGCGCTATCATTCAACCGCCGATGGCCTGCGCGCTGAAATTGCATTGACCCCGGGCATTGATGCCGAACTGGTTCAATCTGCGATCAGATCGCTGTTTGAAACCGACAGTGACAGGCCGGTTTCCGTGGTGTTTCAGGACGGCGATGTTTCGATCCTCACAGGGACCCGCCGTGTGAATGCGGCCACCGGCATCGAAGAAGCGTTTATCGCGGGTGTGTGGTTGCCCGTTTTGACGTTTTCCCCAAGTTTGCAGGCCTGTCAGGCATGGACCGATGGCGCATTGGCCGATGGTGTGAATTTCGTCACGGCCTCAACGCGGCTGGATGCAAAATCCATGCGCAGTCTCAACCTGGTTGCGTCCATTGCCCAAAACTGCGTGTTTGAGGGCGGATTGTTGCTAGAGGTCGGGGGCCATACGGATGACACGGGGAATGATCAGGTGAACAATGCCCTGTCGCTGGAACGAGCTGGAATTGTCCGTCAGGTTCTGGTGACCCGTGGCGTGGCTGGCTCGGTGATAACGGCACATGGCTATGGATCGCAGGTGCCGATTGCCAGCAATGAAACCAGTGAGGGTCGCGCGCAAAATCGCCGAACGACAATGACATGGATCGATCCGGCCGCAGGCGGATCCGAATAGGGGACCAATATGTTCAAGGAATGGGGATTTTTGCTGGGGGAAATCTGGGTGCTGCTGTTGATCGCAGGGGGGCTGGGTCTGCTTGCAGGATGGATCATCTGGGGGCGCCAGATCGATCCCGAACCTCAGGGTGGCATCGAAGAGGACCGCCTGAAAGCTGAGTTGCAGAAAGTCCGGGCCGAACAAGCGGTGGATCACGCAAAAATGGCGCAGCTACAGCATCAGCTGGACCTGAGCCATGTCGCCATTGCCGATGCGATCCACGCTGCGCCCCCCACGCCCAACGCTCCGGGGGATTTGGATGGGGACGGGATCGTCGAGGGTCCAGACGAAGGCCGACGCCCAGCCGCTTTGCCCGCGCCAGAGGACGGGCAGGGGGATGATCTGAGACTGATCAAAGGGATTGGACCGAAACTGGCGGCATTGTGCAATGAAATGGGGTTTTGGCATTTCTATCAGATCGCCAACTGGACCGACCAAGAGGTGGCTTGGGTGGATTCCAATTTGACCGGGTTCAAGGGCCGGGTGAGCCGGGACAATTGGGTGGACCAGGCCCGCACATTAACCGCAACTGGATTTGCAAAACGGCCTGACTGAATGGGCTAAAACGCTGAAAGGCCGCACCCCCTACCGGTGCGGCCTTTCCGTCAATGCTGTAGCTGCACAGACGTCATTGGGGTCTGAAAAACAGACCTATTCGAATTCAAATTGCAGACAACCCGGTTCCAGATCATCCGCGCGCACCCCAAACAAAACCGCAATCAACCGGTCCCCGATGCTGAGCCGAACGCCGGTCTGATCCGCCAAATCCTCTAGCCGAAGCGTCGCGTCCATGTCGTCCTCAGACAGCGTGAACGACAGCGTTTCAACGTCCGGATCAAAGCCTTGGATCATCGGCACGGCGGGCATGGCAGTGCCCTCAAAAAACTCGGCACTCGTTTGCGCACCCATTGTCTATCCTTTGACATTGCCGGTGTCGTGTCTTTGACAACGTTCCGGCATCGCCCCCACATACGTCATGCCATTGCGGGTTAGATTTCGTCAAATTTACGGCAGGGTTAACGGCTTATTGTGTCCGCTGCTGGGCCAGTGATGCAAATCGCGGGGGAACTGTTCCAGTTCGTCCCGCAATTAACCCAACGCTAAGGGTAGAATCACTTTTCGCTTTTGGTTTTGTCGGTCACGTTTTCTTTGAATGCGACCTCAAACGCGGCCTGTTTGTCCGGGCTGGCCTCTGTTTGATGCTGCGCCTTCCATTCAGAATAGGGCATGCCGTAAAACGCCTCGCGGCCCTCTTTCTTGGTCAATTCGATGCCGCGTTCATTTGCGGCCTCTTGATACCAGCGGCCCAGACAATTGCGACAAAACCCAGCCAGGTTCATCATGTCGATGTTTTGCACATCCTGACGATCCTGCATCAGATGCTGTTGCAACCGGCGAAACGCGGCGGCTTCGATTTCGAGGCGGGTCTGATCATCCATGATGCGGCTCCTTTAGGGGGTGGGTTTGGCGTAAACGTCTGGGTCGATTTCTTTGATATCGACGGACAGGTTCTGCACACCGGGCAGGGCGTCGATCAAACCAGACAGCACCGCATGGGTGATTTTGGATTTCAGCGCCACATCGCGACCGGGCAGCAGCCGGATCATCCCATTGGCAAACATCTGATCGCCCACCACGTGGAAATGCTGTATGGGGATGGCGCGCACGCGAATGGCAGACCCATCCCCAAAGGCACCGGTTTCCTGCATTTTCGACCACAGAATTTTGCACAATGCAGACATGTCGATCTGGGTGTCGAGTGCGGCGTTATATTCAAGGACGAGATGGGGCATTGGGTCGCCTTATGCTAGGGATTTTTGCGCATGTTGCGCGCAATAGGTTGCCAGTGCATTGGTCAGCAACGGCGCAAGCCGCTGGGCCCAATGGCGTTGACCGGCTTCATCCGCGATCAGATCATGACGCAATTCGATCAGCGCATTGGCCCGCCCGCATTGCAAGGCATGTTGATCCACCGCATCCCCCGGCAAATGACCTGCATAGGGTTCGTTTTCACCAATACAGAGATCGGATTGCGCGTGCAGTTCATCCAGAAACGGCCGAGAAAAGCGTTCGTCACCGGCAAACAGGATCCCGACATGCCAAGGGCGCGGTTTGCGACCGTTCAGCCGGGGGGTAAAGGAATGCACCGCCACAACAATCGTATCGTCATGCGCGCTGGCCAGCTGTTCGTATGCCCGGTGATAGGGGTCGTATAGATTGGCCTTACGACGGGCGATTTCAGCGGCATCGACATGGCGATTGGCGGGAATGATCGTTCCATCATATAGCTTCATCACCAATGTCGGATCATTTGCGCCCCGGTTCGGATCAATCACCAAGCGGGAAAAATTCGACAGAACTGCAGGGGCGCGCAACAGCGCTGACAAATGCCGGGTCACACCCGCCGCACCGATATCATAGGCGATATGGCGGTCCATATCGGCCGCGGGCAAACCCAGATCGCCACTGGCGACATCATCGGGCACAAAATTGCTGGCATGATCACAGGTCAGCAGCAGCTGCGACGTGCAATCGGAATTCAGGATTTCATATGGTGAATAGGTCATGCAGCCTGTCTTATAATGTTATTTTTATATAGGCTAGTTGAGCCGCAAAGGAAAATGGGTATAAGGGCGCAACGCTAATGTTAGCGATAACGTTCGTCGCTCTACCAATTTTGCCGCCAAAAAGGACATTCTGTCATATGAGACGCTTCCGTAACGTCAAGATCGTCGCCACGCTTGGACCTGCTTCAAACGATTATGAAACCATCCGCGCATTACACGAAGCGGGGGCGGATGTGTTCCGGCTGAACATGAGCCACGGCGATCATTCTGAAATTCGCGTACGCCATGAAATTATCCGCCAGATCGAAAAAGACATGGACAGCCCGATTGCGATCCTTGCTGATCTGCAAGGGCCTAAATTGCGTTTGGGTGTCTTTGCCAATGACGCCGAAGAAATGGTTGTCGGCGCCAAATTCCGTCTGGATCTGGATGACACACCCGGCGACGTGAACCGTGTTTGCTTGCCCCACAAAGAAATCTTTGACGCGCTGGAACCGGGCGCCAGCCTGTTGGTCAATGACGGCAAAATCCGCCTGAAGGTTTTGGATTGCGGTGGAGACTTTGCCAATTGCGAAGTTGTCGTTGGAGGCACAATTTCCAACCGCAAAGGCGTGAACGTGCCAGACGTGGATCTGCCCTTGGCTGCGTTGTCGGAAAAAGACCGCAAAGACCTTGAATTTGTTTGTGAATTGGGTGTCGATTGGCTGGCATTGTCGTTTGTTCAGCGCGCCGCAGACGTCGAAGAGGCCCGTAAATTGGCCAAAGGACGCGCCGCGATTCTGTCCAAGATCGAAAAGCCATCAGCCGTGAAGCGGTTCGACAGCATTTTGGACGTGTCCGACGGTATCATGGTGGCCCGTGGCGATCTGGGGGTAGAGCTGCCCGTGCATGCCGTCCCACCGATCCAGAAACAGCTGATCCGCAAATCCCGCAAGGCCGCAAAACCGGTGATCGTGGCGACACAAATGTTGGAAAGCATGATCGAAAGCCCGATGCCAACCCGCGCCGAAGTGTCCGATGTGGCAACCGCAATCTACGAAGGCACCGATGCGATCATGCTGTCGGCTGAATCCGCCGCCGGTGATTTCCCAATCGAGGCAGTGCGCACAATGGACAACGTTGCGCGCGAAGTCGAAGCCGACCCAACCTACCGCGAAATCATCGAGGCCGCCCGGTCAACCGACGGCACCACAGTGGCCGAAGGCGTCGTTGCCGCCGCCCGTGAAATTGCGGAGACCACCCAGGTTAAATCGATCTGCTGTTTCACAGAATCAGGCACAACCGGCCTGTTGGTGGCGCGTGAACGTCCCGGATTGCCGATCATCGCATTGACCACGCAAACCGGCACCGCGCGTCGGCTTTGTCTGACATGGGGGGCCACCTGTGTGATCACCGGCGAAGTGGACCGGTTCAAAACCGCCGTTGTTGCTGCCGTGCGCGCTGCGCGCGATCATCTGGACGCGACATTGGACGACAAAATTGTCGTCACAGCAGGCGTTCCGTTTAACACGCCGGGGTCGACAAACATTCTGCGGATTGCGCCTTGTGATGAACGGCAGATTTTTTCAGCCGAGGTTTGATCTTGGGGCGCAACCTAAGATAATACCTAATTAAGGTATTTTTAGGAGATGCGTTATGGATTCGGATTTAATGTTGGTGATCGGGTTGATTGTGTCGGTCTTTTCACTGCCACCGATTTTGGGCGCATTTATGGAAGGCCGCGCCCCACGCGCGGCCGCCATTACCATCCTGATTGGGGGCGGTTTGATTGCATTGGCGATCAACCAGCAGCCCAACGGATACACGATCGAACAAATCCCCGGTGTCTTTGTCGAAGTTGTGGGCCGTTTCATCAATTGAGGCTTGCCAATTCGGCGTTCCAGACGTAAGAGCACCATTCTATCCCGTGTGACCGGCCAATGTGGCATGCCGAGTCGCGCGTTAACCGCACCTAACAAGGAGACGGAAATGCCTAAGATGAAGACAAAATCGAGCTGCAAAAAGCGGTTCAAAGTGACGGCCAAAGGTCGCGTTGTTGCCGCTCAGGCTGGCAAACGCCACGGCATGATCAAACGGTCCAACAAGTTCCTGCGCAATGCGCGAGGCACCACAACTTTGTGCAAGGCTGATGAAGGTATCATCAAGCCAATGATGCCCTACGCTCGCTAAGGAGACTGAATAATGCGTATTAAAAGCGGAACCGTTACCCACCGTCGTCACAAAAAGGTCACCGATGCAGCCAAAGGTTACTATGGCCGTCGTAAAAATACCTTCAAAGTCGCGCGTCAGGCCGTTGATAAGGCCAACCAATATGCGACACGTGACCGTCACAATCGCAAGCGTAATTTCCGCGCTCTGTGGATTCAGCGGATTAATGCGGCTGTTCGTGCCCATGACGAAGCCTTGACATATTCCCGCTTCATCAACGGCCTGAACCTGGCCGGGATCGAAGTTGACCGTAAAGTTCTGGCCGATCTGGCCGTTCACGAGCCCGAAGCATTCGGTGTGATCGTGTCCAAAGCTCAGGCCGCGCTGGCTGCCTAAATCTTTGGGATTAGATTAGAAAGGCCGTCCTTTGGGGCGGCCTTTTTGCATTTGGACCTATTTGTAAACGATCTGATTGCGGCCGTTTGCCTTGGCCTCATAGAGCGCCTTGTCGGCGCGCAGCATGATATCGTCCCGTTCTGCATCCCCCTCGTCACTATAGGCCACGCCGATGCTTGCCGTTAGGCTGAGATGGGTGTCCGAATAAGTGATCGGATGATCGCTGATCTCAGATTTGATGCTCTGGGCGACGTCCTGTGCGAGGCGGGCCATTGCGCCGGACAATAAAACACAGAACTCTTCTCCTCCCAGCCGGGCGACAATTGCGTTTTCAACATGTAACGCTGTCCCGTCAGAGATGCGTTTTGAAATCGCCTGAAGCACAACATCCCCCGCGTCATGACCCAACGTGTCATTCACGGATTTGAAGTGATCAACATCAATGGAAACCACAGAAAATGGTGTTTTTTCCGCCCGCCACGCCTGCCAGCACGCAGTTAGGTTTTCCCGGAATGAGTGGCGGTTCGACAATTTCGTTAGGGAATCTGTATGGGCGATCCGGGTCAGGTTTTCCATTTGCTCGATGATCAGCAATTGTGTGGCGATGCAGCGCGCTAGGGCTTTGAGGAGTTCAAAGTCAGATTCGGCGGTTCTGGGCAGGGTTTGAAACCCCGTCGCCAAAACCCCAAAACAGCGCCCCGCAACCTCAATTGGGGCATTCATCAAAGCCGAAATTCCGGCTTGTGACAATTTTTGACAGTCAATTTCAGGATCATTGGCAATGTTTGGCCTGATTTCCCCGCGCTGGGTTGCGAAGACCTGACCGATAAAACTGCCGTTGATGGGCATTTTGCCTCCAACGGGGATTGCTTGATTCCCTTCGATGGCAATCAATTCCAGATAGGGGCTGTCCATTGGGTTCAACGCGATTGTGCACCGATCGGCACACAGAATCGATCCTGACCATTGTGAATAGCATTGCATGATGTCCAAAACGGATCGCGCGCTGGTCAAATCGTTCAGCAATCCGATTGGAATTTTCAGCTCACTGCTATGATTTGCAGTGATTTTTCGGCCTTCAAGCAATTTGAACCCTCTCAATTCTCCCAACGGGGACACATTTCGAACGTCTCTGAAATCTATTAAACTCGTGTAAATTCCCAAAAAGCAAGTTTTTGAAGCTAATTAAAACTTGCTCGAATAGGCGCATGGTCAACTTTAGCACGTCAATTGACCGATTGTCGGCCACGTCGCTTGCATCATATCCACCCACCCTGTAGCACCTTTGCGACCACCTCAGAAGGCGCGCATCATGGATGATCTCAAAGCGAAATACCTCGATCTCATCAACTCTGCACAGGATGAGGCCACCCTCGAAGAGCTGCGCCTGCAGGCCGTTGGGAAAAAGGGCGAAGTGTCCTTGCAGATGCGCAGCTTGGGCAAGATGACAGCCGAGGAACGCCAGGTGGCGGGCCCGGCGTTGAATGCGCTGAAAAACGACATCAATGATGCGCTGGCCATGAAGAAAGCCGCGCTGGCGGATGCCGCATTAAACGAACGTTTGAAAACCGAATGGCTGGACGTCACATTGCCCGCGCGCGACCGCCGGGTTGGGTCGATCCATCCGATTTCCCAAGTCTGGGAAGAAGTGACCGCCATTTTCGCCGATCTGGGTTTTGCTGTGTCAGAAGGCCCGCAAATCGAAACCGATTGGTATAATTTTGACGCGCTGAATATCCCCGGCCACCATCCCGCGCGCGCCGAAATGGACACGTTTTACACCCACCGCGCCGAGGGCGACAATCGCCCGCCGCATGTGCTGCGCACGCATACATCGCCTGTGCAAATCCGCAGCATGGAGGCAAACGGCGCCCCCATCCGCATCATCTGTCCGGGCCGTGTGTATCGCGCCGATTACGACCAGACCCACACGCCCATGTTCCACCAAGTCGAAGGCCTGTGCATCGACAAAGACATCAGTATGGCGAACCTGAAATGGGTGTTGGAACAATTCTTTACCGCGTTCTTTGGCACATCAGTCAAAACCCGGTTCCGCGCGTCGCATTTCCCGTTCACTGAACCATCCGCCGAAGTCGACATTCAGTGCCGCTGGGAAGATGGCAGCGTCAAGGTCGGCGAAGGCGATGATTGGCTCGAAGTGCTGGGATCGGGCATGGTCCACCCCAAAGTGTTGCAAGCGGGCAAAATCGATCCAAATGAATACCAAGGCTTTGCCTTTGGCATCGGCATCGACCGGTTGGCGATGTTGAAATACGGCATTCCCGACCTGCGCGCGTTCTTTGACAGCGACCTGCGCTGGCTGCGCCATTACGGATTTGCCTCGCTCGAAGTGCCAACCCTGCATGGGGGGCTGAGCGGGTAATGGCAAAGCGAGATGATGATTTTCTTAGAGAAATGATGCTCGGATTCGAAGCCTCGAACGAAACTATTTTCATAATTGGTGGCGTTATGGGAATGCCTCCTGAAGAGCAAAAAAAAGAATACCACGTGAAGCTTGCATGCGACGCTGGGTTTATGCTGGAAACCAACAGAGGCGTCTATCGACTAACTTCTCAAGGGCATGATTACATTGATGCAATTCGGAGTGACACTGTTTGGGATAAGACCAAAGAAGGTGCTTCGAAAGTCGGTGGTTTTTCACTAGGCATGATGCGCGATCTGGCCATTGCATATGTTAAGCAAGAAGCCGCCGAAAAACTAGGAATTCAATTATGAAATTCACCCTCTCCTGGCTGAAACACCACCTCGACACCTCAGCCTCTGTCGATGACATCTGTGACGCGCTGACCGATCTGGGTCTTGAAGTTGAAGGCGTGGAAAATCCGGCTGAAAAGCTGTCTGATTTTACCATCGCCAAAGTGTTGCACGCGGAAAAACACCCAGATGCGGATAAGCTGAAAGTCTGCAAAGTTTTGTCTGACGAAGGCGAAACCCAGATCGTCTGTGGCGCGCCCAATGCGCGGGAAGGCATCACCGTGGTTCTGGCCAAACCGGGCACCTATATTCCGGGGCTGGATATCACCATCAAGGTCGGCAATATCCGCGGTGTCGAAAGCTTTGGCATGATGGCGTCCGAACGCGAAATGGAATTGTCGGACGAACATAACGGCATTATCGAATTGCCGTCAGGTGAGGTTGGTCAGAAATTCAGCGATTGGCTGGCGGAAAATGACCCATCCAAGGTGGATCCGGTGATCGAAATCGCCATTACGCCGAACCGTCCCGATGCGCTGGGCGTGCGGGGCATTGCCCGCGATCTGGCCGCGCGTGGGCTGGGCGTGATGAAAGATTGCACCGTCGATCCGGTGCCTGCGACGATCCCGGCGGGGATCAATGTGACCATTGACGATGACACACTGGATGGCTGTCCTGTGTTCACCGGTCGCGTCATTCGCGGCGTGAAAAACGGGCCCAGCCCGGCATGGCTGCAACAATTGCTAAAGGCGATTGGCCTGCGTCCGATCAATTTCCTCGTCGATGTGACGAATTACTTTACCTATGATCAGAACCGTCCTTTGCATGTGTTTGATTTGGCCAAAGTGTCGGGTGATCTGCGCGTTCATCGCGCCGCTGGTGGCGAAACTCTGACAGCGCTGGACGACAAAGAATACACATTCCAACCCGGTCAGATGGTGATTTCTGACGCCAATGGCCCGGAATCCGTGGCGGGTATCATGGGCGGTCTGGAAACGGGCTGTTCTGACGATACCACCGATGTATTTGTCGAAAGCGCCTATTGGGACCCGGTTCAGATCGCTTACGCGGGCCGCGCGCTGAAAATCAATTCGGATGCGCGGTATCGGTTTGAACGTGGGGTTGACCCTGCATTTACCCCTGTGGGGCTGGACCATGCGGTGCGGATGATCGTGGATCACGCTGGCGGCGAAGCGTCTGATATGATTGTGGCAGGCACCGTGCCTGACGTGGCGCGGGCCTATAAACTGGATACGGATCGCGTTCAAAGCCTCGTTGGCATGGTCATCCCTGCGGATGTTCAGGTGCAATCCCTGACCGCGCTTGGCTTTGTCATGGATGGGGATATGGCGCAGGTGCCCAGCTGGCGCCCGGACGTCCAAGGCGAAGCCGATCTGGTCGAAGAAGTGGCGCGGATTGCGTCCCTGACCAAGCTGGAAGGCGTGCCTTTGCCAGTGCCTGCTGGCCTGACCCAGATCACCACAACGCCGATGCAAAAACGCGTCGCAACCGCGCGGCGCACCACGGCGGCGCTGGGTTATAATGAATGCGTGACCTATTCGTTCATCGACCGCGCCAGCGCCACGCTGTTTGGCGGTGGCGATGATGCAACGATGCTGGAAAACCCGATTTCCAGTGAAATGTCGCATATGCGTCCTGCGCTGTTGCCCGGTCTGTTGCAAGCCGCGGCGCGCAATCAGGCGCGTGGGTTTGCCGATATGGCCCTGTTTGAGGCAGGTGATGCGTTCCAAGGCGGCGAGCCGGGCGAACAGCATACCCAAATCACCGGCATTTTGGTTGGGCGCACTGCCCCCAAGGATGTGCATGGCGCAGCCCGAGCGGTTGATATCTATGACGCCAAGGCTGACGCCGAAGCGATCCTGTCCGCCATGGGCGCCCCGGCCAAGGTGCAAATCCTGCGCGGCGCAGAGGGTTGGTGGCACCCCGGACGGCACGGCAAAATCTGTCTTGGCCCGAAAAAGGTGCTGGGTATTTTCGGTGAAATTCACCCGAAAATCCTGTCGGAAATGAACGTCAAAGGTCCGGTTGTCGGGTTCACCCTGTTCCCACAAGACATCCCAATGCCGCGCAAAAACAGCGCCACTCGGGCCGCGTTTATTGCGTCAGATTTGCAGGCCGTGGAACGCGACTTTGCCTTTGTGGTGGACGCGGATGTAGAGGCAATGACGCTGGTCAATGCCGCCACGGGCGCGGACAAAACGCTGATTTCCGACGTGCGTGTGTTTGACGAATTTATCGGCGGGTCATTGGGGGAGGGCAAAAAATCCCTCGCTGTGACGGTGCGTTTGCAGCCCAAAGATGCCACACTGAAAGAGGCAGACATCGAGGCGGTCAGCGCCAAGATCGTCGAAAAAGTCACCAAAGCCACCGGTGGCGCATTAAGGGGATAAATCATGCAGATCTGGATCCGAAAGGCTGAAATTTCGGATGTAGATCTGATAATCGCCCTGATCGACGCCGCCTATGCGCCTTATGTGGCGCGCGGCGTTGATCTGCCTGCGGTCAGTGATGGCGTGGCCGATGCGATTGCCGATGACACCGTGGTTGTTGCCACCACACAGGATGATGTGGTGGGGGTGATGATGCTGAAACTGACGGATGAGCGCGCCCAATTGATGAATATCGCTGTGTCGCCGGATGCGGGCGGGCAAGGTGTTGGCAAACGTTTGATCACGCGCGCCGAAACATTGGCGCAGTTTCATGGCTTGGACCAGCTGCATCTGGCAACACATCGCGACATCCCTGAAAATATCGCGCTTTACCAACATCTTGGATATGAAATCACCGCACAATCCGGGGCCAAGGTTGAAATGGTTAAATCAGGATTGCAGCCCTAGGCCGATCCACAAACAGCAGGAGAAAACGATGCTGAATGTTTATTTATCCGGTGAAATCCACACGGATTGGCGTGACCAAATTGTCCATGCTGCCTCTGATCTGGACGTGGCATTTTCGGCCCCTGTGACCGATCACGCCGCGTCAGATGATTGCGGCGTGGCCATTTTAGGCGTTGAGGATCAGAAGTTTTGGCACGACCACAAAGGCGCCAAGCTAAACGCGATCCGTACCCGTCAGGCGATTGCAGCCGCGGATGTGGTCGTTGTGCGGTTTGGCGACAAATACAAACAATGGAACGCCGCCTTTGATGCGGGATATGCTGCGGCATTGGGCAAATCCCTGATCGTTATGCACGGCGCAGTTCACCAACACGCCCTAAAAGAAGTGGACGCTGCCGCGCTGGCCGTGGTGGAAACACCGGCGCAGGTCGTTGAAATTTTGACCTATGTTTTGCACGGCACGCTGCCGTCGTAACGGGGGCGACCGTCAGAGCGGCCCGGTGCGATACAATTTGACCTTTAGGCTGCCAAAGGCCACAGGCGGGCCGGGCGGCACAAAGGGCAGTTTGGTGGCTTTGGCCAATCCCGCATCGCTGGTGACAATGCCAACGCGCCAACCGCGAAACCGGTCCTTTAGGGTGGTCCCCAACGTGCCGTAAAGCCCAAATAGCAGCTTTTTGGTGCCGATCCGTGCGCCATATGGCGGGTTGATCATGATCAGGCCGGGCGGCCCATCGGGGCGTTGCAGATCACTGATCGGGCCCAGCGTGAATTGGGTCAGATGATCGGTCCCGGCGCGTTGCGAATTGGCTTTGCTGGATTTGATCGCCCCGGCATCCCGGTCCGACCCATAAAATGACAGATCAACATCGTTGGATTGTGTTTCAGATTTCATCTGCGCCCAAGCCGCGGCATCAAATGTCGCTAGCTTTTCAAAGGCAAAGCTGCGGGTGCGGCCGGGGTTTAACCCCATCGCGATCTCTGCCGCCTCAATCGGAAAGGTGCCAGATCCGCACATCGGATCCAACACCGGTTCGGTCCCGGTGTAGCCACATTCACGCAGGAATAATGCGGCGAGGTTTTCGCGCATCGGCGCTTTGCCCACGGCCTCTTTGTGGCCGCGTTTATGCAGGGCGTTGCCGGATGTGTCGACGCTGATGGTCACCAGATTGTCGTCAATACGGACCTTGATTTGCAGGTCTGCCTCTTTGGAAATCTCGACGCCCAATTCTTCGGTCAGGGCCTTTTCAATGCGTTGGCTGGCTGCGCCCGCGTGATAAATCTTGGACTTTTTACAGGTCACTTCGACGCGCACCGGCACATCCGCGCGCAGCACATCGCCCCACGGGAATTTTCGGGATCGTTTGTCCAGCTGCGCCAGATGGAACGCCCGAAACGATCCGATCCGCGCTAAAATACGCCCGGCCCCGCGCATTTGCAGATTGGCGCGCCAAACATCGGGCCATGTGCCCATGATCGTGACGCCACCGGGGGTTGCGGCTGCGTCAGAAAACCCTTTTTCCTGCGCCTCGGCCAATAGGACATGTTCAAGCCCGGGCTGGGCGGCGAAGAAGATTTCAAAGGGCGTGTTTTCCATCTGCTTGTCTTATCTGGGCGTACATCCTGCCGCAACATGCGTCGTGACGTGGCGAAAGGATTGTGGTCGCCGCCAGAAAGGCAATGGTGGGGCATGACATATGATTTCGTAATTGTAGGCGGCGGATCGGCGGGCAGTGTTCTGGCCAATCGCCTGTCGGAAAATCCAGACATATCCGTCTGTTTGATTGAGGCAGGGGGCGGCGGCAAAGACATCTTTGTGCGCGCGCCGGCCTTGGTTGCGGCGATGGTGTCTGGACGGCCCAAGATCAACAATTGGGCGTTTAAGACCGTCCCTCAGGCCGAGCTAAATGGCCGCGTTGGGTTTCAGCCGCGTGGCAAAACATTGGGTGGATCCAGCGCGATCAACGCCATGTTATATGTGCGCGGCCATCAGACCGATTACGATGAATGGGCCGCAATGGGATGTGACGGTTGGGGCTGGAAGGACGTCAAACCGCATTTTCTACGCCATGAACGCAACCAAAACGGGCCGTCGGATTTGCATGGCGGCGCTGGCCCCCTGAATGTGGCGAACCAAGCCGAGCCGCGCCCGATTTCCAAGGCCTTTGTCAGGGCCGCACAGGGGCAGCAAATCGCTGAAAACAGCGACTTTAATGGAGCTAGGCAAGAGGGCGTTGGGCTCTATCAGGTGACGCAGTTTTTTGAGGGCAAACACAAAGGTCAGCGGTGTTCCGCGGCGGCGGCGTTTTTGCATCCGGTGATGGATCGCCCGAATTTGACGGTGATCACCCGCGCACGTGCGACCCGTATCTTGATGCGCGGGAAAACCGCCATCGGGATTGAATATATCCGGCGCAAAAAACGGCATCAGATCACCGTAAATCGCGAAGTGATCCTATCCGGCGGCGCGTTTCAATCCCCGCAATTGTTGATGCTGTCGGGGATTGGTCCACGGGATGCCATCACGGCGCATGGTATTGAAATGGTGCATGAATTGCCGGGGGTTGGGCAAAATCTGCAGGACCATCTGGATTATGTGATTTCCTATAAATCCAAACGCCGGGATGTTGTTGGGTTAAACCCACGGGGCCTGTGGCGGATGGGCAAAGCGATCCGACGTTGGCGGCGCAAAGGCGTGGGGCTGTTTGCCTCGCCAATGGCAGAGTCGGGCGCGTTTTTGCGCAGCCACCCTGATCTGGATCGCCCGGATTTGCAGCTGCATATGGTGGTCGGTATCGTTGATCAACACATGCGCAAAATCCATCTGTCGGACGGGTATTCGTGTCATGTCTGTGTGCTGCGGCCCTATTCCCGTGGCTCTGTCGGGCTGAACAGCGCAAACCCGCTGGACGCCCCCAAAATCGATCCCAATTTTCTAGCGGATTCACGGGATTTGGACTGTTTGAAACAGGGCGCGCGGATCATGCAGGACATTCTGGATCACCCCGAACTGGCCCTTTGGCGGGGTGCACGTCTATATCCCCATGACGGCAGTGACGCTGCATTGGAACGCGATATTCGTGCGCGGGCCGACACGATTTATCACCCGGTCGGGACCTGCAAAATGGGCGTGGATGACATGGCGGTGGTTGACCCTCAGGCCAGGGTTCACGGCGTCAACGGACTGCGTGTGGTGGATGCGTCGATCATGCCGCGGCTGATTGGGGGTAACACCAATGCGCCCACCATGGTGATTGCGGATCGTGTGGCGGATATGATTTTGCAGGCGCAATGACCCGGTTTCGGCCGACCACCGTGACGGGGAAGGCGCGGTGAAAAAAAACCTAGCTTGGATCGCAATTGGCGCTATCAAAAGGGGGTTAACGCAGCAGAGATCAACTTTGCGCGTTTGAAAAAGTAACGGAGTGGGAAGAAATGCTAAAAGAATTCAAGGACTTCATCGCCAAGGGTAATGTCATGGACATGGCTGTTGGTATCATCATCGGTGCCGCGTTCACGGCGATTGTTAAGTCTATGGTCGACGATTTGATCAATCCGATCATCGGTTTGTTCACAGGTGGCGTCGATTTCACCAACAAATATGCCATTCTGGCAGGCGAAGCCCCAGAGGGCGCCAGCCTAGAAGCCGCGCGCGAAGCGGGCGCATCGGTATTTGCCTATGGGTCGTTCATCATGGCGGTCATCAACTTCCTGATCATCGCCTATGTGGTGTTCATGTTGGTGCGTTCTGTGAACAAAGCCAAAGCAGCCATGGAAGAAGAAAAAGTTGCCGAGCCAGAAGCGCCAGCGGGTCCAAGCGAATTGGATATTCTGGTCGAAATCCGCGACTCGTTGAAGAAATAAGCATCCCTAGATGGATGGAAAGGGGCCCCAATGCGGGCCCCTTTTGTGTTAAACAGCGCCGGTATATTCGCCGCGCGCCGGATAATCGTTGGCAATGGCAAAATCCAACGCACCAACCAATTCTGAAAAATGTGGGCGCACAAACGGCATGGTCTGAACGGATCCATAATAAAGCGTCTGTTCCGGCGTCACCATGAACAGGCCGGGTTCGGAAAACAGCGCTGGCTCTTCGATGCCGATGGATGTTTTGCCGCGTGATGTCGAAATATAAAGCCCCCATTCGCGGGCTTTTTCCAGCGACAAATCATAGCCAAACCGCAGCTTTGTTGCGCTGATTTTGTCGGCCATGGCGCGGGTGCGCTCTTCTCCGTCTGAGCTGACGGCGATGACGGAAACACCGCGTTCGGCGAATGCGTCTACCTTTTTTTCCAGCTCGGTCAGGTAATTGGAGCAGATCGGGCAATGCAGACCGCGATAAAAACAGATGATTGTGCCGCGTTCTGTTGCCTCTGAGGACAAATCAAATGATCCATGATCCAAAGTGGGCAGGGCCAGATCGGGTGTTTTTTGACGGGGTAACAGCATTTCGAAATCCTTGGTTGGTTGACTTTGATCCGGAACATGCCACAGGTTAGGGTCATTATTATCCGATTTACATGACTGGAACGCCGGAATGTCGAAAATTGATCGCTTGACCACCCTCATTGATCGGTTTCAGATGAACATCCGTGTGACATCCGTTGAGGATGCAAATTTGATTGTTGTGGGGCAGAATGCACAGCCGGATCGGATCATTTTACATCCGCAGAAAAACGGTCAATTGCAGATCGAAAGCCAGGTGTTTTTTGCGGCGGATGTCGCTTGGGGTGGGGCGGATAATCCGTTGCTGACGGCTTTGCCTGATCAGGTTGAATTGCCGATTTCAGATGCGCCGGATTTGCAGGCATTGGTGACGGTTTTGATCGCCGAGGCAGACCTGCCGCGCTGTGGCGGGGCGTCCGTGCTAAGTCGGTTGATCGAGGTGTTGATGGTGCGATTGTTGCGCCATCAGATCGAACGAGGCGGAACCCAAGTTGGCCTGTTGGCCGGGTTGGCCGATACGCGGCTGAGCCGTGCCATTGTGGCGATGCATGATCGCCCCGGACATAACTGGATCATTGACGATCTGGCGGGGCAGGCGGGCCTGTCAGTCAGCCGCTTTGCAGAGCTTTTTTCACAAAAAGTCGGGCAATCACCGATGTCGTATTTGCGGCAATGGCGATTGACCGTCGCCCGGCAGGATTTGCAAAAAGGCGACCGGGTTGAACGTGTGGCGCGCCGGTTTGGCTACACTTCCCCCGAAGCCTTTAGTCGCGCCTATCGCAAAGCCTATGACGCGTCGCCCATTTCGGAACGCAAACAGGGCGACGCGGCCTGATCACATCAGGATAATGTTGGATGTCCCCGACCCACGACGCAATGCATGCACATTGGCCAGTTCAGGATCATTGATCCAACCCAACGCTTTGTCGCGGTCAGGAAAAGTGAGAATGACAGTGACGTCGGGCGCAGTGATGTCGCCTTCGATCACGGTTGCGTCTGGCGAGACATGCAACGGTTTCGCGTCGTATTTCGCCAATGCGGCACCGGCCTTTTCGCGGTACTGAGCGAGGGTTTCGGCGTCATTCACGGTGAGGGTGACTATGGCATAGGCGGTCATGTTTGATCCTTTCGGGTTGATTTGGAATTGCTGCATTTGTGACAGCACATGACCTGCGCAAAAACGATCATTGCCACGCAATCGCTGTGCGGTAATGATCGGGGCATGTTGGATTGGAACGACCTTAGATATGTTTTGGAAACCGCGCGTCAGGGCGGGATCAGCGGGGCTGCGCGGGTGCTGGGTGTGAACCACGCCACGGTGGCGCGGCGGATCACGGCTGCGGAAACTGCGCTGGGTGCGCGTCTGTTTGAACGATTGGCCAGCGGCTATATCGCAACAGAGGCCGGGCTGGATGCGGTGCGTGCCGCCGAAGCGATGGAAATCACCGGGGCCCAGCTGGATCGGCAGGTAGGAGCGCGCGATACCACGATCAGCGGGTCATTGACGGTGACGGCACCGCAATTGCTGATCTCGGCCGGGCTGGGCGCGATGTTTCGGGAATTTATCACCGCCCATCCTGATATCGATCTGAAAGTGTTGGCCAGCAATGATGTGTTGAACCTGTCCCAACGCGAAGCAGATGTGGCGATCCGCATTTCCGACAATCCTTCGCCGACCTTGGTTGGGCGGCGGGTGACACAACAACGTGGGGCGGTTTATGCCAGCCCTGATTTGATCGCGCGGGATCAGGGGGGCGATGCGCCGTTGGATTGGGTGCGTTTTATCCATTGGCCGGGGCCGCCCAAATGGCTGACCGATCTGCGGCCCAATCTGAATGTGCGCCTGTCAGTGGATGACATGATCGTGGCCATCGAAGCGGCGCGATCCGGCATTGGCGCGACCCGAATGGCGTGTTTTTTGGGGGATGGGGAACCAGGCCTTGCTCGGGTGCCGGGATTGCCGGATTTTCCCTACATGCCGATCTGGATTTTGACCCATCCGGATTTGCGCCGGGTGCCCCGTATTCAGGCCTTTGTCGATTTTGCCGCAACCCACATGCGGGGGATGCGACCGCTATTTGAGGGGCAATCGCCGGGTTAGGCGGCCTTTAATGCGCGGGCCCGACGGCGGGAATAGGTCGACCAGATCCGATAAAGTGTCAGCAATGCCAATGGGGTAAAGTGAACGATCGCCGCGGTTGGACTGCGCCAATCATGCAGGCTGGCCCAGTGCAGCAACGTCAGCACAGCCGCGCCATAGGTCCAACGTTGAAGAGATTTCCACGCGGGCCCCATTTTACGCACCGCCCAATCATGGGACGTTGCCGCCAGCGGGATAAAGATCGCAAAGGCAACCCATCCGGTCCAGATTTCAAAATCGGTCGCCTCGGCCAGAATGCGCTGTAGGGGTTCCGACATCAGATAAAACAGGGTGTGCAACACGGCATAGGCAAAGGCGGCAACACCAAAATAACGGCGATTTTTTCTGAGCCATTGAGGGCCGCGCCAGCCTTTGAACAGCATCATCAACGGGGTGGCCATCATCGAAATGATCATGAAACGGGCGGCAAATTCACCGGTCGGATGCAGCAATTGGTGATAAACGCGGTTGGTTTCCGCGCCCAATGCCTGGCTGACAATGGCAAAAGACGGCAGCGCGAGGATTGCCCACAAAAGATAGGGTGAGGTGCGTTTGAAGAAATGCGACATTGGGGGCCTCTGAAATGAAGTGTCGGGACTGATACGGATCAGCCCCGACATTCCGTCGCATTTTGCGCTGGTTTATTCCGCTGCGATGGCCGCCGGAATAAAGTCCATGCCCAGGGCTTCGCCAACGGCGGCATAGGTCAGTTGACCCGCATGCACATTCAGACCGTTCATCAGATGCGGATCGTCCTGACAGGCTTGTTTCCAGCCTTTGTCTGCCAGCGCCAGCATGAAGGGCAACGTCGCATTGCCAAGCGCGATTGTGGACGTGCGCGCAACGGCGCCGGGCATGTTGGCAACGCAATAATGCATGATGCCATCCACGTCATAGATTGGATCCGCATGGGTTGTGGCGCGCGACGTTTCAAAACACCCGCCCTGGTCAATGGCCACGTCCACCAGCACGGCGCCCGGTTTCATGGTCGACAATTGCGCGCGGCTGATCAGTTTCGGCGCGGCGGCGCCGGGGATCAAAACCGCACCGATGACCATGTCGGCCTCTTTGATGAGGTCGGCGGTGGCGCCTGCGGTGGAATATTGGTTTTTGAAATCACGGCCAAACACATCATCAAGGTATTTGAGACGTGGCAAGGACCGATCCAGAATGGTCACATCTGCGCCCATTCCCGCAGCGATTTTAGCGGCATGTGTCCCGACAACACCGCCCCCGATCACGACCACTTTGGCGGGGCCAACACCGGGTACGCCGCCCATCAGAACGCCGCGACCGCCATTGGCCTTTTGCAGGGTATATGCCCCAACCTGAGCCGCCAGACGGCCTGCAACTTCGGACATTGGGGCCAGCAAAGGCAGGCCACCACGATCATCGGTCACGGTTTCATAGGCGATGGCCGTGCAACCGGATGCCAGCAGATCCTTGGTCTGTTCCGGATCTGGTGCCAGATGCAGATAGGTGAACAAAAGCTGATCTTTGCGCAGCATTTTACGCTCGATCGCTTGGGGTTCTTTGACCTTTACGATCATATCGGCGCTGGCGAAAATTTCAGCCGCCGTTTCGATGATCTGCGCGCCCGCCGCGACATAGTCATCATCCGTAAAGCCAGCGCCCAGTCCGGCGCCTTGCTGGATGCTGACTTTGTGGCCATGGGACACCGCTTCGCCAGCGGCATTGGGCGTCATACCGACGCGGAATTCCTGGGGTTTGATCTCTGTTGGGCAACCGATATGCATTGGGTGTTTCCTCCTACGTTAGACAAACGGTCGCACCCATCGGGTAGAATGTCTTGGGTCATTTGCCCCGCGTTAGCGTGTGACATTCGTGGATTTCTGCGTTAAAGTCAGAAAACTTCGAAGGAATCTGCGCCAAATGGAAATTGACAGCACTGACCGCCGAATCCTCGTGACGTTGCAACGTACGGGGCGGATTTCAAATGCGGACCTGTCAGAGGCGGTGAATTTATCCGCATCGGCCTGCCATCGCCGTGTTCAACGTATGGAACAAGAGGGCATCATCAGCGGCTATGTGGCCCTGCTGAGCCCGCGAAAGCTAAAGTATCAGACAACTGTGTTTGTCGAAATCGCCCTCAGCGGGCAGGCGGACGAATTGCTGGATGCCTTTGAAACGGCCGTCGCGCGGGTGCCCGAAGTATTGGAATGTCATTTGATGGCCGGCAAGGCGGACTACCTGCTAAAAGTGGTGGCATCTGATGCAGAGGAATTTGCGCGCATTCACCGCAGATCTTTGGCGAAATTGCCCGGCGTGCAGACCATTCATTCGTCGTTCAGTTTGCGCACGGTTCGTCAGACAACGGCGCTGCCTGTGTAAATTTGCGCCGCGGCGCGTTCGGAATAGGTCGAAACCTGGGGGAAAGGGACAAAAGGGCGCATCAGAGAGCCTTGCTCTGAGAGGGTGGCATCTCCATATATCTCAAATCTGCAATGTATTAGAGGCCCCTTGATGAAATCACGTGCAACCCTGCCGCCATTGGTGACCCGTGTCTTTCCCATCGTGACCTTGGTGCGCGACTATAATCGCGTCAGTTTTGGCAATGATGTGATGGCGGCGCTGATTGTGACGATCATGTTGATCCCGCAATCATTAGCCTATGCCCTGCTAGCGGGATTGCCCCCCGAGGCAGGCCTATATGCGTCCATCGTACCGATCATGTTATATGCGGTTTTTGGCACCAGCCGCGCCTTGGCCGTGGGGCCGGTGGCGGTTGTGTCGTTGATGACGGCTGCTGCTTTGTCTGACATCAACGACCAAGGCAGCATGGGATATGCCGTGGCGGCCCTGACCTTGGCCGGGCTGTCGGGGGGTATTTTGCTGATGATGGGGGTGTTGCGATTAGGGTTTATCGCCAATTTCCTGTCCCATCCGGTGATTGCCGGGTTCATCACCGCATCGGGGATCATCATTGCAGCCAGCCAATTGAAACACATTCTGGGCATTGACGCGCATGGACACACCCTGTTGGAAATTGTCGTGTCGCTGTTGGCACATCTGACCGAAACGAACCTGTTCACAGCCGCAATCGGCATCTTGGGGACTGCGTTTTTGTTTTGGGTCCGCAAAGGGTTAAAACCATCGCTGACCCGATTAGGCATCGGTGGGGGTCTGACCGGGATCGCGGTGAAAACCGGGCCGGTGGTGGTGGTTGTGGTGTCAACCTTGGTGGTTTGGGGGTTTGGACTGGCGGGGCAGGGTGTCAAAATCGTCGGCGACGTTCCCCAAAGCTTGCCCCCGCTGACATTCCCGTCGCTGTCCCCCAGCTTGATCGGTCAATTGCTGCTACCGGCGTTTCTGATTTCGATCATCGGCTTTGTTGAATCGATATCCGTGGCCCAAACATTGGCCGCTAAAAAACGCCAACGTATTGATCCGGATCAGGAATTGATCGGATTGGGGGCCGCCAATATCGGCGCATCCTTGACCGGTGGTTTTCCGGTGACGGGCGGGTTTTCCCGGTCGGTGGTTAATTTTGACGCCGGGGCAGAAACCCCCGCCGCCGGGGCGTTTACGGCCCTCGGATTGGCGTTTGCGGCGTTGTTTTTAACACCATTGATCTATTTCCTGCCCAAGGCAACGCTGGCCGCGACCATCATCGTCGCTGTCCTCAGTTTGGTGGATTTCAGCATCCTCAAACGCAGCTGGGGCTATTCAAAGGCCGATTTTGCCGCCGTGTTGATCACCATCCTGCTGACGTTGGGGATGGGCGTGGAAATCGGCGTGTCGGCAGGGGTCGGCCTGTCGATTTTGCTGCATCTCTATAAAACGTCGCGACCGCATATTGCCGAAGTGGGGTTGGTGCCGGGCACCGAACATTTTCGCAATATCCTGCGCCATAAAGTCCAGACCGATCCCAGCATCGTTTCGCTGCGCGTGGACGAAAGCTTATACTTCGCCAATGCCCGGTTTTTAGAGGATAAAATTCACAATCGTGTGGCCAATGACCCCGGTATTCGCCATGTGATCCTGCAATGTTCTGCGATCAACGACATTGATCTAAGCGCGCTGGAATCCTTGGAAATGATCAACACACGCCTGCGCGAAATGGAGGTGCAATTGCATCTGTCCGAAGTCAAAGGCCCGGTGATGGATCGCCTGCAAAAGGAACATTTTTTGGGTGATTTGACCGGGCAGGTATTTCTGTCGCAATTTGACGCGATGCATACCCTGTCCAGCCGCTGACATCCGCACAAAAACAAACCCCCGCGGCTGGGCCTCGGGGGTTTAGAATTCTTACATAGCGTTCAAGGGCTGCTTAGAGCATACCTTCGCGCTGTGCCTTTTTACGAGCGAGCTTGCGCTGACGGCGGATGGCCTCGGCCTTCTCGCGTGCTTTTTTCTCGGACGGCTTCTCGAAATGTTGCTTCAGCTTCATTTCACGGAAAACGCCTTCGCGCTGTAGCTTTTTCTTCAGGGCACGGAGCGCCTGATCGACGTTGTTATCGCGAACACTTACCTGCATGTGGTTGTCACCACCTTTCTAGGTTGAAATTGCAAGGATTTGCAGGAACCGCGCGTATAGCAAAGGGGTCGGAACTTGTCTAGAGTAGAGACAGACCAAGGAGCCCCCATGTCGTATTCATCCGCTGAAACAGCCCATGACCCCATCAAAACCGCATTATTAGAGGCAATCCTGCCGCATGTGGCCTTTGATGGATGGGGGGATGTGGCGTTTGACGCGGCGGTGGGCGATTCGGACATTGACCCTGATACGGCGCGCCAAACCTGTCCGCGCGGGGCGGTGGATCTGGCCATGGAATTCCACAAACAGGGCGACGTCGACATGCGCGCCGCCATGGCGGATCACGACCTGACCGACATGCGCATTCGCGACAAAATCAGCCTCGCGATCCGGCTGCGATTGCAGGTTTGCGCCGACAAAGAGGCCGTGCGGCGTGGCACAATCCTGTTTGCCATGCCCCATCTGGCCGCCGAAGGGGCGCGTCTGATCTGGGGCACATCCGATGCGATCTGGACCCTGCTGGGCGACACGTCCGAGGATGTGAACTACTATTCCAAACGCGCGACCTTGTCCGCGGTTTATTCGTCGGTTGTGCTGTATTGGTTGGGCGATGACAGTCTGGACGGGCAGGCCACGGATGCCTTTATCGACCGGCGCATCGACAACGTCATGCAATTCGAAAAGCTAAAGGGTCACATGCGCGGCAATCCTTTGGTGAAACCGTTTTTGGGGCCATTGGATGCGCTGTTTGGTCAGGTCAAAGCCCCCAATGCCCGCGCTGGCGCACGCGAGGATGTGCCCGGCCGTTGGACAGTTAACAAATAGGATCCCGATATGAGCGAACAAATGCGTGTGGTGGAAATTTCCACCCCCGGCGGCCCGGATGTGTTGAAACCAGCCTTGCGGGATATCCCCGAACCGGGCCATGGCGAAGTGCGCATTCAAGTGGCTTATGCGGGGGTCAACCGGCCGGATGCGTTGCAACGGGCAGGTCTGTATAACCCGCCCAAAGGGGCCAGTGATCTGCCGGGGCTAGAAGCATCCGGAACCATTGCTGCAATCGGGGATGGGGTCACGGATTGGGCCGTGGGGGACCCGGTCTGCGCATTGCTGCCCGGTGGCGGCTATGCTGAGCAGGTGGTCACGCCCGCCGCCCATTGTTTGCCTGTTCCGGATGGGATGGATTTGAAACAGGCCGCGTGTTTGCCGGAAACATTTTTCACCGTCTGGTCCAACGTGTTTCAACGCGGCGGATTGAAGGCCGGTGAACGGTTTTTGGTCCATGGCGGATCATCAGGGATTGGCACAACGGCGATCCAACTGGCCAATGTGCTGGGCGCGCGGGTGTTCACCACGGCCGGGTCTGACGAAAAATGCGCCGCCTGTCTGGCGCTGGGCGCAGAACAGGCGATCAATTATCGTGACGCGGATTTTGTCGATGTTCTGCGCGAACAGGGCGGGGCGGATGTGATTTTGGACATGGTTGGCGGGTCTTATATTGCCCGCAATATCAAGGCGCTGGCCGATGATGGCCGCTTGGTGCAGATCGCGTTTTTGCAAGGCCCCAAAGCCGAAATAAACTTTGCTCATCTGATGATGCGCCGGTTGACCATGACCGGATCGACCCTGCGCCCCCAGAGCGATCTGGCCAAGGCCCGGATCGCGGCTGACCTATATGAAAAAGTCTGGCCATTGCTGGCCACGGGGCGGATTGCGCCGGTGATGGATCAGGAATTCACGCTGGACCACGCAGCCGACGCACATACCCGCATGGAAAGCAGCCAACATATCGGCAAAATCGTCCTCAAAGTGGGGTAATCTGGCGATCCTGCCATTGGGCGGGGCATCCTTGCGGCGGTGGCGAAATCGTTTTAGGTTTCCGCTAACATTTGGGAGGATGTCACATGTCAGCATTGGAAAAAATGCCTCAGATGGGCTTTGGGACGTGGAACCGCCCCGACCAAGAGGCCTATCAAAGCACATTGACCGCATTGGAAACCGGCTATCGTCACATTGACGGGGCCGAAGGTTATGAGAACGAAGAATTCGTGGGCCGTGCGATTGCGGATTCTGGCATTGCGCGCGCTGATCTGTGGGTGACCACCAAAGTCGCCCCAGAAAGCTTTGGCCCCGGTCAAGTGCGCCCGCATGTCGAGGCGTCGTTAGAAAAACTGGGTGTTGGTCCGGTGGATTTGCTGCTGTTGCATTACCCATCCATTGGCGACGAATATGACATTCAGGATTACATGGCCCAATTGGCGGACGTGTATGATGCCGGGCTAACACGGCATATTGGCGTGTCGAATTTCACCATTCACTACATTGATAAGGCGTTGGAATTGCTGGGGGATCGTGTGATTTTAACCAATCAGGTTGAAATGCACCCCTTTATGCAGAACCACCCGATTGTGGATCATTGCGCCCATAAAAACATCCCCATTACCGCCTTTTCGCCTTTGGCGCGTGGTGCCATTCTGGACGACGCCCCCTTTGTGGCGATGGCGTCTGATTTGGGTATTACGCCTGCGCAATTGGCGCTGGCGTTTTTGATGGCCGAGGGGCATGTGGTGATCCCGTCCTCGTCTAATCCGGGCCGGATCGCGGAAAATTTTGCCGCACAGGATGTGTCATTGACCACGGATCAGATCGAAACCTTGCGGTCCATGGATCGCGGTCTGCGATTGGTCAACGGGCCGTGGTGCCCGAAATGGGATGTGTGATGCCCCATCGCGACATCCCGTTTAGCCTGACAGGCATCGATCACGTTGTGTTTCTGGTCGACGACCTGCGGCGCGCTGTGGATTGGTATCGCGACGTTTTGGGCTGCCCGATTGGGTATTCTTATCCCGATCTCGGGATGGAGCAAGTCTGGGCCGGGGCGTCGTTGATCGTGCTGTGGGACACAACCCATCCCGGCGGCGCCAGCGCGGTGCCACCCGTGCCCGGTGGGCGCAATGTGGATCATGTTTGCATCGCCACATCGGCATTTGACCACGACGCGTTGCGCGCCCATTTGGCCCATCACAACGTCCCAATCGAACGCGAAGCCATGCATGGCGGCGCGCGCGGCATGGGCCATTCGTTTTACATCCGCGACCCGTTTGGCAACCTGTTGGAAATCAAAGGTCCGGGGGAATACCCTGACGGACGTGCGCGTTAGCGCATGGGTTCAAACAACGCATCATCCAGCGTGCAATCCCGGATCACATCCGCGCCGCATTGGCGAAATTCCAGATCGCGGGTCAGGCAGATCCGCGCCTCTTGGATGTAGCCAGACCGGCAGGTGATGGTGATTTCATCTGCGTCCAGCCCTTCGTTTTCGGTGGTAAACGCCTGTTCCACAACGGATGCAGGCAGTGTGACCGCGCTGGACAGGCGGCGGAATACGCTGGGCCGGGTGACGCGATCATAGGCTTCGCCCGCGAGCGCATAATAATCGTCAGACGACAATCCTGTGCATTGTCCGTGTTTGTTCCACTGATGCCACGCAGACCCTGATGACCCATATAAATCGGCCTGTTCGCCCGTGTCTGCGCGGGACGGATTGCGGTGGTTTGTGTTGCAATAGGATGGCCAGCCACGTTCATATTGCGGCCATAACCCATGCAAAACCCAGCCAAATTCGGCGTCCGGTTCACATTGCGGCGAATTGCGATCATCCCCTTCCAGGGTGCACCAATTTGCGGACCAAGACAGGGCCAAAACGTAATAATCAAATTCACCCGCCGTCCCATCGGCAGCAACAGGCGAAGCAGAGATCAGCAAAGCAGCAAGAAGGTGACGCATTTTGACCTTTCCTAAATGGGTTGCGGGCACTATATACAGGATAAGTTCCCCGACAATACGAACTGGTCCCTATGGGCCGCCCCTTTCAGGGCACGGGGAAAATGTATCTAATTCAGGAGGCTTACATGGCTGACAAACCAATCATGGCCAAGGCAACTGCCGTTTGGCTGGTGGACAATACCACAATCAGCTTTCGCCAGATCGCCGAATTTGTAGGCATGCACGAGCTAGAAGTTCAGGGCATCGCTGATGGCGACGTGGCACAAGGCGTCAAAGGGTTTGACCCGATCACCAACAACCAGCTGGTCCAAGAAGAAATCGACAAGGCACAGGAAAACAAACTGTACCGCATGAAGCTGAAGTTTAACGCCGCAGCTGTTGGCGAAGAAAAGCGTCGTGGTCCGCGTTACACACCGCTGTCCAAACGTCAGGATCGCCCGAATTCGATCCTATGGCTGGTGAAGTTTCATCCCGAATTGTCCGATGGCCAGATTGCGAAACTGGTGGGCACCACCAAGCCGACAATTCAGTCGATCCGTGAACGCACCCATTGGAACATTTCCAACATGGAGCCTATCGACCCAGTTGCGCTGGGCCTGTGTAAACAGACCGAATTGGATCTGGCTGTTCAAAAAGCTGCTGCCAAAAAGGCTGAAGGCAGCGTGATGTCGGATGATGAGCGCCGTAAACTGGTGTCGACTGAGCAGAGCCTTGGCATGGACGCTGAGCCAAAAATGCCATCTGCGATTTCCGGTCTGGAAACGTTCACGCTGAACACAGATGTCGATCCAAGTGACAAAGAAGAGGCAATCCCTGATGCGGACAGCTTCTTTAACTTGCCCGATAGCAAAGATGACGAAGACGAAGAGTAATCTTTGATTCACGTATCTTAAAAGGCCCTGCCAATTGGTGGGGCCTTTTTGACTCAGGCGTTAACTAAAATTAACAAGAGGTTAACTACGGCCACATTTCTGCCCCAGTTTTTGCTATTCTTTAACCCGAGGCAAATAGACACCCATAAGGGTGCAAGGAGTAGTCTGATGTTAATGGATGTTCGGGATTTCAAAGATCCCAAAGTGCGCAAGCTTGTCCGGCAAGAACGGATCAAAGCAGATACGCTTGATCTTTTTGGGGAAAACGCCCCCGCAGAATTGTTAACCCCGTATCCGCTGGATGATGATGGGTTGGCGCGGAACGAAAAAATCCAACAGAAATACGCCAACCGGGCCAAAAATATTCAACGGTGCTGGAACCGGGTTCAGCTCTATTTCCCTGAATTGATCGGTGCAGAACCACAGGACGTGCTGGAAATGTCGACCGCGCATGGCGGTATGCTAGAGGTGCTGCGCCATTTCGGTCATAACGTGATGGGCACTGATTATGCCAATATGGTTTGGTCCAAAGACGGCGGCGCCATGGCGCAATTCCGTGCGCTAAACGATGAAAGTTTCCAGCGCGACGTAGATGATTTTGGCAACGAAATCACCGGCGAAAAACCTGACTGGCCCTATCGCCACATCGTCGAAAGCGTTGATTTGCCAATGACGGTTTTTGATGCGGGCATCGCGCCTTATCCGTTTGCGGACAAAAGCATGGATGTCACCATGTGTTTTCAGGCGATCGAACATTACTGCCATCCCGACGATTGGATGAGCATTGTCGATGAGTTCTGCCGCATCAGCCGCAAAACCGTGTTTGTGATGCTGAACCGGTTGATCCCGGAATTCCGCGCCAAGGAGGATTACAAAGCCTCCTTTGATGATTTCCGTTTGCAAATGCGGTCTTATCGCAAAAATGGATTTGTCTGCACGGGCAGCTTTATCCATTGGGATCAGGCGCTTGGGTTTAAACTAACCGCGCAGTAGTCCACTTAGCCAAACGTGCCCGGCTGTCTGGGCACGTTTCAATCTGTCAGCCTACAGAGGTCGGGCCACGATAAACCGGCTGCGCCCAGCTTTGCCGTAGGTTTCGCTTTCGATCAGCTCAAACCCCGCGTCGCGTAGCTTTGCTTCTAGCTGTGTAATTGTGAAATTTGACACAAACGGCGCCTTGCCGACCCGCTGCATCAGCCAGATCACGACCGGCATGAACCGGCTCATTTCCCCAAGACAAGGCGTTTTACTGATAAACAAACCACCGGGTTTGATTTGTGATTTGATATGCTGCATTCCAGCGTCAAAATCCGGCAACAAATGCACCAAATTAAAGGCGCAAACCACATCGTAGGTGAGCCCATCAGAGGGCGATTGCGCATCGACCACCTGAAAATCAACATTGGTGAATTGCGTGTCGCTTTGTTTGGATTTGGCTATGCGGATCATTTCGGCGGAAAAATCAGTAGCTGTGATTTTGGCCGCATATTCGGATAAACGCAACGCCGTGCTGCCAGTGCCACAGCCCAGTTCCAGAACGTGATCATTTGGCGAAAGACGCGCAAAAACCCGCTTTAACGATGCCTCATATGCCGGAACATCCTCAATCGGGCTCGCGGCGTATTTCTGCGCTATTTTGTTCCAAAATGCGGTGTCACTCATCTATTGGATCCTAGTTGTCATCTGGGTGGCTTGCCAAGACGGTACCTATGCACATAGCATATGGAAATTGTGGTAATTTGCACATCAGGTATACATATTTGCATGAATTGGCAGGCGATTTCTTTTGACTGGAACCAGATCCGGGCGTTTCTGGCCACGGCCGAGGAAGGGTCATTCAGTGCCGCCGCGCGGGCGCTGAATTCAACCCAACCCACGTTGGGGCGGCAGGTTGCCGGCCTAGAAGAGGCGTTAGGAGTGACGTTGTTTGAACGGGGGGCGCGCGGCCCGATCCTGACCCAGCCGGGCCATGAATTGTTGGACCATGTCCGCGCCATGGGCGAAGCGGCCAATCGCGTGTCTCTTGTGGCGTCCGGGCAATCCCAAGACGTCACAGGCGAGGTGTCTATCACCGCGGTCGACCTGTTTGCGGTGCATTTATTGACGCCGGTTCTGCATGAATTGCAACGCACCGCACCGGGGGTGAGCATCCGGATCATTGCATCAAACGAGGTCCAGAACCTATCACGCCGCGAAGCCGACATTGCCCTGCGGCATGTGCGCCCCAACCAGCCAGAGCTTTATGCCAAGCTGGTTGCGACGCTTCGGGCGAATTTCTATGCCACGCCGCACTATCTGGATCGCGTCGGGCGGGCACGTTCATTTCGGGATCTGGAACGCTATACCATTATTGGCGGCGTCGACATGCAAGAATTCATCGACATGGTCGCTGCCAAAGGGGTGACGCTGCATGCGGATCAGTTCAAATATGCCTGCAACAGTGGATTGGTGACCGAAAATTTGGCCCGGTCCGGGTTGGGGGTGACGGTTTTGCCAGAACAAATCGGCGATCAGGACCCCGAATTTGAACGGGCAGCGCCGGATTTCCCCCCGATCGAATTTCCGGTCTGGCTGATCACCCATCGTGAATTACATACCAGCAAACGCATTCGCGTTGTGTTTGATGCAATTGCCCAAGAATTGTCGAACCCGGATTAACCTAGAGCTGACGCCGCGCATTCAGCGCAGCGGTGATGGTGCCATCATCCAGATAGTCCAGTTCGCCGCCAACAGGCACGCCTTGGGCCAGCGTGGTGACGGTGACGTTGGGCAATTGATCTGCGATGTAATGCGCCGTGGTTTGCCCGTCGATGGTGGCAGACAGGGCCAAAATCACTTCGGTGACGCTTTCCGACGTGATCCGGTCCAACAATTTCGGAATACGAAGCTCATCAGGGCCGATTGCATCGAGCGCGGACAATGTGCCACCCAAAACGTGATAGCGGCCTTTGAAAATATTGGCGCGTTCCATCGCCCAAAGGTCAGACACGTCTTCGACCACACAAATCTGCGACCCGATGCGTTTTTCGCTGCTGCAAATGTCACAAATATCGGTGGTGCCAACATTACCGCAGTTCAAACATTCCCGCGCAGTTGTGGCCACCCGACCCATCGCATCGGCCAGTGGGGTCATCAAAACCCCGCGTTTTTTGATCAGATGCAGCACCGCACGGCGTGCGGATCGCGGCCCAAGCCCGGGCAGCTTGGCCATCAGATCTATCAGGTCTTGGATGTCACTTGTGCTGCTCATGGGGGCCTCTTTGGGCCGGAAACGTGATGCGTCGCCCGGCCCGAATTGTTAGATCAAAACGGCAGTTTGAAATCCGCAGGCAGGCCCAAACCTTCGGTCAGGCGGGCCATTTCGGATTGGGCCCGGTCCTGCGCTTTGGCTTGGGCGTCTTTGATCGCGGCCAAAATCAGGTCCTCGACCACTTCTTTTTCGTTGGGATCAAAGATGGACGGATCGATATCAAGGCTGGTCAACACGCCTTTGGCGGTGGCTGTCGCTTTGACCAAACCGGCGCCGGATTCACCGACAATCGTCATCGTTTCCAGACTGTCCTGAAGTTCGGTCATTTTGGACTGCATGTCCTGCGCCTGCTTCATCATCTTGGCCATATCGCCAAGCTGGCCTAGTCCTTTGAGCATGTTCATATCCTTTGTTCGCGTTGCCGCTAAGATAAGCGTTTCACAGTGAGGCACAAGCCACACTAATGTTGGATTATGGCCTCAGGCGTCGGTTGAAATTGTCGGGTTTAGTCGTCGTCAAATGGATCCCATTCGCCTTCGACTTCGGGCAGGGCATCCGCATAGGCGTCTTGCTCGATGTCTTTGGCGGTGCGGATTTCGGTGATCTTGGCCTTGGGAAACTGGGCCATCACGGCCAAAACCATCGGGTGGCTTTCGGCCTGTGCGCGCAGTTCCAGTTCGGCCGCATCGCGGACCTGCGCAATGGTGGGCGCGCCGCCTTCGTTGACGACGGTGATCGCCCAGCGGTTGCCGGTCCAGGCCTGCAGGCGGCTGCCCAACCGACCGACCAGATCGGCAGGGGCTTTTTCGGTGGGGTTCACTTCGATCCGGCCCGGCGCATAGTTCACCAGATGCAGCCCGGTTTCCACGTCGATCAGCAATTTGACGTCGCGGTGATGGCGGATCAGTTCAACCACATCTTCGAACCGGGCAAACCGCGCCAACGCAGTTTCGGTTTGAACGGCCAGCGATCCATGTGTCGTGGGTCCGGTTTGCGCAGATGACACCGCATCGGCGGGGGTGTGATGCGCAGTGGGTGCGCCACTGCCGCCCCCAGATGGACCAGCGGGTCCGCCAGCCATCGTGCCATTTGACCCATTTGGCGCACGCGGGGCTGTGCCGCCACCGCCATTGGGGCCGGGGGGATCGGATTGTAATTTCTTGATCAGATCCTCGGGCGTGGGCAGGTCGGACACATGGGTCAACCGGATCACAGCCATTTCGGCGGCCATCATCGCATTGGGGGCGGTGGCCACTTCTTCTAAGGATTTCAACAGCATCTGCCACATCCGCGACAGAACCCGCATCGGCAGATTTTCCGCCATCGCCAATCCGCGCACCCGTTCATCCGGGTTGATGGTCGGGTCTTCGGCGGCTTCGGGTGTGATTTTGATCACGCTGATCCAGTGGGAAATTTCCGCGAGATCACGCAGAACGGCCATCGGATCAGCGCCATCCGCATATTGGGATGACAGCTCGGTCAGGGCCTCGGCGGCTTGGCCTTTTAGGATCATGTCAAACAGATCCAGAACCCGCCCCCGATCGGCCAGACCCAGCATGGCACGCACCTGATCGGCGGATGTTTCCCCGGCGCCATGGCTGATCGCCTGATCCAGCAGCGATTGCGCATCCCGTGCGGACCCTTCGGCGGCGCGGGTGATCAGCGCCAATGCGTCGTCGGTGATTTCCGCGCCTTCTGCGTCCGAAATGCGCCGCAACATCGCGATCATCACTTCGGGTTCGATCCGGCGCAAATCATAGCGCTGACAGCGGGACAGGACCGTCACCGGCACCTTGCGGATTTCGGTGGTCGCAAAGATGAATTTCACATGCGCGGGCGGCTCTTCGAGCGTTTTGAGCAACGCGTTAAACGCGCTGGTCGACAGCATGTGCACTTCGTCGATGATATAGATTTTATAGCGCGCCGAGGCGGCCCGATAATGTACGCTGTCGATGATTTCACGGATGTCGCCCACACCGGTGCGTGACGCCGCATCCATTTCCATCACATCGACATGGCGACCTTCCATGATGGCGGTGCAATGTTCGCATTGCCCACAGGGATCGGTGGTCGGCCCACCCGTACCATCCACCCCGATACAGTTCATGCCCTTGGCGATGATCCGCGCGGTTGTGGTTTTGCCGGTGCCACGAATCCCTGTCATAATAAAGGCTTGGGCGATGCGATCGGCGGCAAAGGCATTGCGCAATGTGCGCACCATCGCGTCCTGCCCAACAAGATCGACAAACGTTTCTGGCCGGTATTTCCGGGCCAGCACCTGATAAGCGGGTTGGGTTTCGTCGGTCATAATGGCCTTTGTTTGGTCAGGGTCACGGAATCGCGTCTGGATCCATTGGTCTGCGCTAACCTATTCCGCGCAGACCGTCGCGTCCACCAATTGCCGCCCGATTGAATTCCCCTGATTGATTGTCCTGATTGAATACCGCGGTTGCATGCGCAAATGTCAGCCGCTAGGGTTGAATGGCCCATTGGGGGGCATCCAGATCCGCGGAAAGCTGTATCAGCACCCTTTGACGTTGAAATGACCATTGCGGTCTTTCTCATTTTTCCCGGCTAGCGGATCCGCGGGAACATACATGAGGAAGCCGATGACAGATCATCTGGACCCGTTTCGACGCGCGGCAAAAGCCCTGCGAAAATCCCATTTAATGGGCGACCATCAGGCGGTTGCACGTCTGCGCGCCCATCCCCCCAGATCAGAGCTAAGCGAGTTAAAACATGCGGATTATCTGCATGTTATTGCGCTGGAAAACAGTTTTGCCTCTTGGCCGCAATTGAAATTGGCGGTGGAAACCCAAGGCATGGATCGTGCCCAAAAACAGCAACGGTTGAAAATCGCATTGTTCCATGGCCAAGGCTGGGTGGTGGATACATTGATGCAGGAAACCCCGGATTTGGCCGAAGGTTTGTTTGGTCTGCAAGTGGCCATGTATGACGTCGACGCGGTGCGTTCAGCGTTGTGGGATGATCCTACTTTGGCAACCAAAATGGCCGGGCCGCGTACGCCAATGCTGCATCTGGCATTTTCTAAAATGATCCACCAATGGCCCGACAGGCGCGATGCCATGATCGACATCGCCGATATGCTGCTAAAGGCGGGGGCGGATGTGAATGACGCCACCCCCGCGACGCCGGAACAGGGCGGGGCATTGTCGGCGCTATACGGGGCGATCGGACATGCCAATAACATGGTTTTAGGGCAATGGTTATTGGATCACGGCGCGAACCCAAACGACAAAGAGAGCCTCTATCATGCGACCGAATTGGGCCACCACGACGGGTTGGCGATGTTGCTGGCGCATGGGGCGGATCCGGCGGGGACAAATGCGCTTTATCGGGCGATGGATTTTAACGATCATGTGGCCGTCGACATGTTGCTAAAGGCCGGGGCGCGGGCGGATGACTTTAACGGTGAACCGCAAGGCGGAGAGGCCCCGCACGTGTTCCCGGCCCTGCATCAGGCGGCGCGGCGCATGAACGATGGCGCGATGATCGACCTGTTATTGGCGGCCGGGGCGGACCCCCGCGCGATGTTCAAAGGCGTGACCGTGTATTCCGCCGCCTGTGTCTATGGCAATGCGGATTTGGTGGATCGATTGACAGCTCTGGGTGTCACGCCAGCCTTGACGGATCAGGAACAGATCCTCAGCGCAGCGGCGCAGCAAAAACCCCCCGGCGGATTTCTGGACCCCGCAAAAATGCCGACAGTTTACCGCGATATCATTCGTGAAATTCTGCACCTTCCGGGCAAAGATGCGCATCTAAGGGCGCTGGTCGCAGCGGGTGCAGAATGGGACAAACCGGATGATCAGGGGCTGACGCCAATTCAGATCGCAGGCTGGGAAGGGCGACCAGAATTGGTGCAATATTTCCTCTCATTGGGGCCGGATTTAACCCATGTGAACGGCTATGGCGGCACATTGTTGTCAACCATCGTGCATGGGTCGGAAAACTGTCCCGAACGGGCAAATCGCGACCATATTGAATGCGCGCGCATTGTGTTGGATCACGGCGTTGCCTTGCCCAAACGCATGGGTGATTTGGCGGGCATGCCGGAAATGGCGGCCTTTTTGATCGACTGGGCGGCGGCGCATCCCGGTCAGGTGGTCGCAGGATAACCACGCAACGTTTGGCGGGCTACAATGGGATGCCCGCCAATTGTGCCACCAGTTCCAAGGAATTGCGGGCGTTGAATTTTTCCAACAATTTTGCGCGATGCACCTCAACCGTGCGGGGGGAAATGTCCAACTCTCGGGCGATTTCCTTGCTGGTGCGCCCTTCGGCCAATCCTTGGGCCACTTGGCGTTCGCGGGGGGTCATTTCGGTCACCGGGCGGGCGTTAGAAATGTCGGCAAAGCTCCAGACTGCGCGGGCAAAAGGCGCGTCACGATCCAGCGATTTCCCCCGCACACGACACCAGAATAACGCGCCATCACCGCGTTTCATAATGCGTTCGTCTGCGTAAATTCCCTTTTGTGCCAGCACCTTGGGTCCGACAATACCGATGCGGTTAAATTCATCTGACGACGGATATAACACCGACAACGACATCCCTTCGAGCTGTTGTTTGGGCAGCGCAAACATATCGCAAAACTGCGGATTGCATCGCACGATCATCCGGTTTTCTGAATAGATCAGCCCAACCGGCGAAAACTCAAACGCGAGCGTAGCAATGTCATCCATAGGTCCAACTGTCATGGGCCTATTTTTTCGCGTGACGGCCCCGGATGCAAGCCTTGATCCGGGGCAATTTTCTGCCGTTAGGGCGCGCGCAGGATACCGGGCAGGTTCAGCCCGTTTTCGCGCGCGCAATCCAGCGCAATGTCATAGCCAGCATCCGCGTGACGCATCACGCCGGTTGCCGGATCGTTCCACAAAACATTGGCCAGACGGCGATCTGCATCCGCAGTGCCATCACAGCAAATGACCATACCGGAATGCTGGGAAAACCCCATGCCAACCCCGCCGCCATGATGCAACGACACCCACGTCGCCCCGCCAGCCACGTTCAGCATCGCGTTCAGCAAAGGCCAGTCCGAAACCGCGTCTGATCCATCCTTCATCGCTTCGGTTTCGCGGTTGGGGGACGCCACCGATCCACTGTCCAGATGATCGCGGCCAATCACAACCGGGGCGGACAATTCGCCATTGCGCACCATTTCGTTGAACGCCAATCCCAGTTTGTGCCGCAATCCCAACCCGACCCAACAGATGCGCGCGGGCAGGCCCTGAAACTCGATCCGTTCGCGGGCCATATCCAGCCAATTGTGCAAATGCGGGTCGTCGATCAATTCTTTGACCTTGGCGTCGGTTTTATAGATGTCTTCGGGATCACCCGACAATGCGGCCCATCGAAACGGGCCAATGCCCCGGCAGAATAACGGGCGAATATAAGCCGGAACAAACCCCGGAAACGCAAAGGCATTTTCCAGCCCTTCTTCTAATGCGACCTGCCGGATATTGTTGCCGTAATCCAGCGTCGGCACGCCTGAATCCCAGAAATCGACCATGGCGGCGACTTGTATCTTCATGGATGCACGCGCGGCTTTTTCGACGGCTTTGGGATCCGTTTCCTGCATTTGACGCCACTTTGAAACGCTCCATCCTTGGGGCAGATATCCATGCACAGGATCATGCGCCGAGGTTTGATCTGTGACCAAATCGGGTTTGATCCCGCGTTTGATCAATTCAGGAAACACGTCCGCAGCATTGCCAATCAGGGCCACAGATTTTGCCTGACCGGATTTGGTCCACTGATCGATCATCGCCAATGCATCATCCAGATTGTCCGTCTTTTCATCGACATAGCGGGTGCGCAGCCGAAAATCAGCACGGGTTTCATCGCATTCCACCGCCAGACAACAGGCCCCGGCCATCACAGCGGCCAACGGCTGGGCACCGCCCATGCCACCCAATCCACCGGTCAAAATCCAGCGGCCTTTCAGGTTTCCATCATAATGCTGGCGCCCTGCCTCCATAAAGGTTTCATAGGTGCCCTGAACGATGCCTTGGGTCCCGATATAGATCCACGATCCGGCCGTCATTTGGCCGTACATGGCCAACCCTTTTTTATCGAGCTCGTTGAAATGGTCCCAATTGGCCCAATGCGGGACAAGGTTGGAATTGGCGATCAGCACGCGGGGCGCGTCTTTGTGGGTGTTGAACACGCCGACCGGTTTGCCCGATTGCACCAGCAGGGTTTGCGTGTCTTCCAATTCTGTCAGCGCGGCGACGATGGCATCGAAATCCTCCCATGTGCGGGCGGCGCGGCCAATGCCGCCATAAACCACCAATTCATGCGGGTTTTCAGCGACGTCCGGATGTAGGTTGTTCATCAACATGCGCATCGGCGCTTCGGTGAGCCAGCTTTTGGCGGTGATGTCCGATCCGGTGGCGGGGAATACATCACGGATGTTGTGGCGGGACTGCGTCATGATTTACCTCTTAGGGTCGGGGCCAGTTGGGCCAATGTGGACAGAATGGATGCCAGATAGGGGCGCAAATTGGCTGCCTTGGTCAGATCAAAGCTCCATGGCGCGGCCTCTTGGGTCAGATAGGTTGATTGCGCCAGCTCCATCTGAATTGCATGTATGTTTTCAGAGGGTTGTCCATAGTGTCGCGTGGTCCAGCCCCCTTTGAACCGGCCATTGACGATTGTGGAATACCCAGCGGCCATGGTGCAAATCTCTGCGGTTTGGGCTTCGATTTGGGGGGCGCATGTCGATCCCAGATTGGTGCCGATGTTAAAGTCAGGCAAGGGGCCAGAGAACAGAAAAGGAATGCCAGATCGGATCGAATGGCAATCAAACAGGATCGCCGCGCCGTGCAGATCACGCACACGGTTCAGTTCGCCCCTAAGGGCGGCGTGATAGGGCGCGTGATAGCGGCGCAGCCGGGTTTTGATGTCGGATTGGGATGGGGGGGCGTTCCAGATATTGACCCCATCAAAATCGGTCAGGGGCACCAATGTGGTGGTGTTTTGACCGGGATAAAGGATTGTACCCAATGGGTCGCGATTTGCGTCGATCACGTATCGATGAAAATTGGCGCGCACAAAGGTCAGATCAGGGATCAGATCGGCATAAAGCTGGTCCACATGCCAATCCGTATCAGCCAGCTTTTGCCCGTTTTCATTCAGGTTCTGAGCGATATCAGGCGGCACAAACGTGCCCGCATGTGGCAGGCCCAAAACAATCGGGCCAGTCCCGGATTGGACGTGAACCGGCGTCATGTGACCTGTCCGCGGATGTATCCAGACAACCCAACCGCATCTGCCAAGGCGCCCGTGGAAACCAACGCCGCGGCCGCTTTGATCGACGGCGCCATAAAGCGGTCATCGGCGAGTGCCGGGACCTGCGCGCGCAACGTTTTGATCGCCGTTTGCAACGCGTCACTGGTCATCAGGGGCGCGCGAAATTCGACGCCCTGCGCGCCGCACATTGCCTCTACGCCCAAGATCACGTTCAGGTTGGCATTCATCCGGATCAAACGCACCGCTGCATGGGCCGCCATGCTGACATGGTCCTCTTGGTTGGCGGATGTCGGGGTGCTGTCTGTGGTGCAAGGGTTCGCTAGGTGTTTGTTTTCGCTCATCAATGCGGCTGTTGTGACTTCGGCAATCATAAGCCCGGAATTCAAGCCGGGATTTGGGGTCAAAAACGGCGGCAGATCAAAGGACAGGGTCGGATCCACCATCAAGGCCACGCGGCGCTGGGCAATTGCGCCGATTTCAGACAGGGCCACCGCGATCTGATCCGCAGCAAATCCCACCGGTTCAGCGTGGAAATTCCCGCCTGATACGATCAGACCTTGGTCCACCAAAACCAGCGGGTTGTCCGTGACGGCGTTGGCTTCGATTTCCAAGGTGCGGCCGGCAAAATGCAGCAGGTCCATGGCCGCGCCGGTGACCTGAGGCTGGCACCGGATGCAATAGGGGTCTTGGACCCGGGCGTCGCCGTCCCGATGGCTTTCGCGGATTAGTGACCCAGCCATCAATGCGCGTTGGGCCCGCGCCAGCGCAATTTGGCCGGGGTGACCGCGCAACGTGTGAATGGCATCCTGCAGCGGGGCGGTGGACCCCATAATGGCATCCGTAGAAAGCGCGCCGGTCAAAACCGATGTCGCCGCATTGTCCCACGCGGCCCATAGCCCAACCAAGGCGCAAGCGGTTGAAAACTGGGTGCCGTTGATCAGGGCCAGCCCTTCTTTGGGGCCCAAGGCGATCGGAGTTAATCCAACCTTGTGTAGGGCCTTGGCCGCCTGCATCTGTTGGCCGTTCAGGATTGCGTCGCCTTCGCCGATCATCGCGGCCGCCATATGAGCAAGCGGGGCCAGATCGCCAGATGCGCCCACGGACCCTTGCTGTGGGACCACAGGTGTCACGCCTTTGGCCAGCATATCCTCGATCAGGCGAATGGTGGACATGGACACGCCGGACGCGCCACGCCCAAGGGATAACAGTTTGAGAACCATCATCAAACGGGTGGTGGCAACATCAAGAGGCAGGCCCACGCCGCAGCAATGGGACAGGATCAAGTTGCGCTGCAACGTCGCGACATCCTGCGGTGCGATCTTAACATTTGCCAGTTTTCCAAATCCGGTGTTGATCCCGTAAACGGCGGCGTCGTCATTGGCCGCAGCGGCGACCAGCGCGGCGGCGGTATTGATCCCGTCCTGTGCTGTGGGATGCAGAATTACGGCTTTGGCATTGGTCCAGATGTCGCGCAATTGCGCCAACGTGGCCGCGCCGGGGGTGAGGGTGACAATCATCGTGATCCCCTAAAAATACGTGTGTGAATTGGGTTGAACCCAATGCGATACGCCAGCTCTGACGGGTGGTGGACATCCCACACACACAGATTGGCCAACATGCCGGGCTTGATCCGGCCTTGGTCCTGAACACCGAGCGCACGCGCGCCGTGGGCGGTTATGCCCAGCAATGCCTCATGCGGCGTGAGCCGAAAAAGTGTGCAGGCCATGTTCATCGCCAATAAAATTGACGCAAGCGGGGACGAGCCGGGATTGCAATCTGTGGCCACGGCGATGGGGACATTGTGATCGCGAAAGGATTGGATGGGCGGCAATTGCGTTTCGGATAATGTGTAAAACGCGCCGGGCAAAACCACGGCGACGGACCCGGATTGCGCCAATGCCTGTGCATCTGCATCGGTGGCATATTCCACGTGATCCGCGCTGAGCGCACCGTATTTTGCCGCCAATTGCGACCCGCCGATATTGGACAATTGTTCCGTATGCAGTTTCACAGGCAGGCCGAGGTCAACCGCGACGTCAAACACACGGGCGATTTGATCCACGTTAAATGCGATCCCTTCGCAGAACCCGTCCACCGCATCGACCAGGTTTTCGGCATGGGCTTGGCGCAATGTCGGGATACAAACATCGTCGATATAGGCATCCGCACGTCCGGCATATTCTGCAGGCACCGCATGGGCGCCCAGAAACGTTGTTTTGACATCGATGGGCCGCTCTGCCGCGATCTGTTTGGCGATGCGCAGCATTTTTAATTCGGTTTCCTGATCAAGCCCGTAACCTGATTTCACTTCGATCAGGCAGACGCCTTGGGCGATCAATGCATCCACCCGCGTCAATGCTTGGGCCAATAATGCTTCGTGGCTGGCCTGCCGGGTGGCTGTGACGGTTGACACGATGCCGCCACCGGCTTTGGCCAAATCTTCGTAACTTGCGCCATTCAACCGCATTTCAAATTCGCGGGCGCGATTGCCGCCAAAAACGATATGGGTATGACAGTCGATCAACCCCGGTGTGATCAGCCGACCTTCAACGTCAAATTTTGTCAATTTTTCGTAGGCTTGCGGGATATCCTGCATGGTTCCGACCCAGACGATCCGGTCGTGATCCAACGCGATGGCCCCCGCGTGGATAAGGCCAAAACCGTCATTGTCCTCTAGGCTCGCAATTGTGGCATTGGTCAAAAGCATCATGCGACTCACTTGCATTAATCGGGTTATAATGTCTTTATGTGCAGACATAATAATCCTGTCAAGCGAGTCACTTATGCAAAGATTATGGGCTGAAACGGCGCTGTTGCCGTCTGGATGGGCGTCAAACGTTCGGGTTGATATTGCCGTATCGGGGCGGATCGAGGACGTGCAGGTCGGTGCTGATCCATGCGGAATGCAGGTGCCCATGCTGCTGCCCGCGCCCGTGAATGTGCATAGTCACGGTTTTCAACGTGCCATGGCCGGTCTGTCAGAACATCGCGGCCCAGATGCCAAAGACAGTTTTTGGACGTGGCGTCACCTGATGTTTCGGTTCATGGATCGCCTCACGCCTGACCATATTCAGGCCATCACCGCGATGGTTCAGATGGAAATGCTTGAGGCAGGCTATGCCACGAATGTTGAATTTCATTACGTGCATCACCAACCGGGCGGCGTGCCTTATGACAACATTGCGGAACTGTCAGAGCGGGTTGCGGCGGCGGCGGATCAAACAGGGATCGGGCTGTGTTTGTTGCCGGTGCATTATGAATTTGGCGGTTGCGATCAAAGGGATTTAACGGCCGGGCAAATTCGGTTTGGCAACTCCATGACGCAGTTCATGGATTTACACCAAGCCGCAACAAAGGCGATCGCCGAATTGCCTGCGGATACGGGCATCGGCGTCGCCCCCCATTCCCTAAGAGCCGTGGGACCCAGCGATCTAGCCCAATATGCATCCCTGTTTCCCACGGGCCCGATCCACATGCATTTGGCCGAACAACAGGCCGAAGTTGACGAGGTCAAACATCATTGGGGCCAACGGCCGGTCGCTTGGGCGCTGGACAATTTGGACATCGACGCGCGGTGGTGCTTGATCCATTGCACGCAGATGACCCCGGATGAAACCCGTGCCTTGGCATCCTCGGGTGCAGTTGCCGGGCTGTGCCCCATCACCGAAAGCAGTCTGGGCGATGGGATTTTTGACGGCGTATCATGGTTGGGTCATGGCGGTGCGATGGCCATTGGGTCAGACAGCAACATTCGCATTTCCCTGTGCGAAGAGCTGCGGCAGTTGGACTATTCCCAACGGTTGCGTGACGGCACCCGCGCGGCTTTGGCCACGTCCCAGCATTCGACTGCGCGGCGGCTGTTTTCGGCGATGTTACAGGGCGGGGCACAGGCTGCGGCCCGGCAAACAGGGCGCATTGAAACCGGGTATTGGGCGGATTTGATGACGCTTAACACCCAGTCCCATCACCTGTGGACCCTTACAGGGGACAAAGCGCTGGACGCTTGGGTTTTTGCCGGGGATGATCGGCTGGTCAAAGACGTTTGGTCCGCCGGGCGCCATATGGTAAGCGATGGACGGCATGTTGCGCGGTCAGACATTATCACCGCATATAAACACACGCTTGAGGCCCTGAAAGACGCTTTATGACCGCATCCACATTTCGAAATTGGCAAAGCATCCAAGATGAAGTGCTGCGGCGCATTCATGCGCGTGAATGGAAACCCGGTGATCTGATCCCGAACGAAGCCGATCTGGCTGCGGAATTCGGCTGTGCGCGCACAACCGTCAACCGTGCATTGCGTTCATTGGCCGAAGCAGGGCTGCTGGATCGCCGCCGCAAAGCAGGAACCCGCGTCGCGATGCAACCCATCGCCAAGGCCACGCTGGACATCGCCGTCATTCGCAGTGAAATCGAAGATCGCGGTCAAAAATACGGCTATCACCTGATTGAACGCGCGCAGGTGGTGCCGCCTGTTTTAGTCAGCGCCGCCATGCAGACCGACGCATCCCAACATTTGTTGCACATTCGCGCCCTGCATTTGACGGATGACATGCCCTATGCGCTAGAGGATCGCTGGATCAACATTGCCGCGGTGCCCGCTGCATCCAATGAACCCTTTGCCGATATCAGCGCCAATGAATGGCTGCTGATCAACGCGCCTTATACCCATGGGGATATTGCGTTTTCAGCAATTTCAGCATCCCAACAACAGAGCGATATCCTGAATTGCCCGGCAAATGCTGCATTGTTTGCCATCGATCGGCTGACCTGGGACAGCACAGTTTCGGTCACAAAGGTGCGGTTGATTTACGGGCCGGGCCATCAATTGCGCACTGTGCTTTAGCGGGCAGATATCTGCGGTTTGCGTCTGATTTGACCACCAGTTCGAAATGCACTGGCGGATTTAGGCCCGCTCTGCAAAGGTGCTGCAAACTGGAAAAGTGTATTTATTCAATGTTTCGTCGTCTTTCGGTTCAAGCGATTTCCATGGGTTTGCTCGCGGCCTTTGTGGGGTATTCGGCATCTTTTGCGATTGTGCTGGCGGGGCTAACGGCCATGGGGGCCAGCGACGCACAGGCGGCGACGGGTTTGTTTTTTGCATCCATCGGCATGGGGATTTGCAGCATTTGGCTGCCCGCTGTGACGCGCATCCCGGCGGCTGTGGCATGGTCCACGCCGGGGGCCGCATTTTTGGCGGCGACGGCCGTTTTACCTGGCGGGTTTGGCGAAGCCGTCGGCGCGTTGATCCTCTGTGCGGGGCTGATTGTCATAACCGGGTTTGTGCCCGCACTTGGGCGGGTCGTGGCGGCCATTCCAAAGCCAATCGCAAACGGTTTGCTGGCCGGTGTTTTGTTGAAACTCTGTTTGGCGCCCGCATTGGCGCTGGGGACAATTCCAGTGCTGGTTTTACCGGTTCTGGTCGCGTGGTTGATTGGGTTGGTCTGGAACCGATTGGCTGCCATGCCCTTTGCGGTCTGTGCGTTTGTTGTGGTGCTGTTTTTTGTCGTCGACATGTCCGGCAGTGATGCGCAATCTGTCACGCTGCGGCTTCCGGCCTTTGATCCCGTGCCGCCTAGCTTCACATTATCGTCCTTCTTTTCCATCGCTCTGCCGCTTTATCTGGTGACAATGGCAGGGCAAAACATCCCCGGATTTGCGGTGCTGGAATTGAACGGCTACCCGGTTGATCGCCAGCCGTTGATCCGCAAAACGGGCATTGTTAGCATCGCCTTTGCACCATTTGGATCGATCCCGGTCAACATGTCCGCTATCACCGCAGCCATGATGGCAGGCCAAGATGCAGGGCGCGATCCCGCAAGCCGATATTGGGCCGCAATCACTGCGGGGATCGTGTATGTTCTGTTGGCCTTTGCCGCCGCTTTAGTGACGTCGCTGGTTGGTCTTGCGCCATTGGCGCTGATCACCGCCGTTGCCGGGCTCGCGCTCATTCCGGCTTTGGTTGGTGCGATCTCAGCCGCATTCGCTGACCCCACCCAGCCAGAGGCCCCGGCGCTGACATTTCTGATCGCCGCCAGCGGCATGACACTTTGGGGAATTAGCGGCGCGTTTTGGGGTGTCGTCGTCGGCACGCTGATCTGGGTGCTGAAATCAAAGACCGCCTAACGCCAGACACCCAGTTGAGCAGCGTATATATGCATTGTAGCAAAAGCGACACGCTCATGTTGTATGGCTACGCCCGAGAATTGGGTTAAAGGTCAATCTTCGCTGTCCATGGTGGAGGAGAATTGCAGAAGGACATCGGAAATGTCTTTCCTATCTGGTGCCCCCACGAAAAAGGTCGTCGAGGCGATAGCCCTGATTGAGATCGCGGGTTTGGACTGCGTCGCAGCTACCTTGATGGCAGGTTACATCCAGAATGGGCCGTTTTTTCCAAGCGATTTGAAAACGAAAGTTCGGTGATTCAACGTTTGAATTCCGTTAGAAATGTCCAAATATATTCTGTTACCCGATATCCGTCGGTATTCATAGTGGACATCACAAGTGTGCCGTCCGGTGTAAAACCGAGTCTCGCGATTTTCTACGTCTTTGAAAGAGAGTCGCTTTTTTCGAGCGGTCCGTACAGAACCCCAACTTCGTCCGAGTAAGACACGAGTCTCTTCGTTTAGTGGGCAAACAAAAAGCCGCAAAATGCGGCTTGGAAAAACTTCAATTCTTAGGATTTTTCAGTGCTTCAGTAGGTCATCGGCAAAGTAAATTGGAAGGCCATCGGCTTCTGGGACGGGACTGATTTTGCAGATGCGAACGCGCTCTTCGATTGCGCTTTCACTGATACCCAACACATCCGATGCGCTTCGCGTTGTTTGGAAGCGTTCGAGAAATTGATCCAAAACTATCGTGCTGACGCTGTTTTGCGCACGCCGATCCTGACTTTTGACGGCTGGATAGGTCGGCAAAAGGTTCAAGACATCCAACTGCCTGAGTTCTGCAGAATTCAGGCCAAGACGGTCAGTCAGTTCAGAGGCTGTGATGTGGTCGCTTTTGAGAATTAACAACGCCTCAAGTAACTCCGATCTAAGGACACGAATTCCGGCTATGCCGGTTTGGCCATCGGCTAGATATGAGCGCCCTAGCTGGTCCGTTATGAGAAACCTGAGGATTTGTGGCGTCGTACACTGATATGCAAAGCAAGCCTGATGAATGCCACATGCGTCATGGCTATCTGGGGGACCAACCCCAGATAGCTGGTTCATCACCTTTGACGAAAACTCATCAATGTCATCAGGGCGGAACCGCCATTTCTTGTGGGTTTGGCTGCTGATCGGTTGGATGAGCTCGTCTTTGACCAGCGCTTCAAACCCCTTAATTCCAATGTTCAATCGGCCCGCGCTTTTTTTGGCGTCCAAGCTATTCACCAGATCAACGATATGACCCATGCATTTCTTAGACAAATAGGGCTCCAAATTCACATATTTGGGCTTGCCATTGCTCGGCAGCAGGCCATCGCGTACGAGCGCCTTTCGTACCCATGAGTGATGCCGGTTGGTAGCTTGAGCAATATCCAAGATCTTTGCATCAACAAGCCTTTCAACACTCATGTCCGTTGAGATGCTGGTTAGGCAAAACTGCCCTTGGTCGGTACAAAGCCGCTTCATGAGGTCTCGGAAGAATTGGCGTTCCGGTGGATTCACTGAAAGGAGAGCCCAATTGTGTAACCAAGTATTGCTGAGCCTTAACCGGTGCTTACACAAAGCTCTGTCGACGGCGTCATGGACTGCTGGATTGCCCTGTTCGGTGACGGCAAAGCCGATCCGAATGAACTCCCGTTGTTGGCTCGTCTCAAGCTGTTCAGGATGACCGACACCTTTCGTGATGAATTGCCCAAGTCCAAGACACCATCGTTCGAGCACATCAATCTGGATGTCGCCGATCCATCCGCACATAGGTGCGCCCGCGCTCAATTGCTCGAGCGCGGCGCGTTCAAATGGGCTCTGTCGCATTGGTTGAACAAGGTCGGGCAGCCTGTCCAACCAACGCCGCTCCAGTTCGGCCCGCATGACATGATCATAGCAGGAGGTGTAGTCTGCGTAGGGCAGCGCGACCAATGCGACCCGGTGAGTTGCACAGGTTTGAAGAAGGCGAGGCAACCAATCCCGTCGAATGAATAGATCTGAACGCTCATGGGTGCCTGTCTCCAGCCAGCACTGCGGGCAGATCGCTAGGTCTTTCTTGCGCAGGGAGCGCGTTAAGAATTTCTGGCTGCTAAGGATGGAGATTTTTCGGGCCCTCTGAAGCGGACTGTTTCGCGCAAGCAGGGTCGCATCAGAGCCAGTGAGATTGGCCAGATGCTCGAGTTGGTCGCCTTCACCGGCACATAGGCCAGCTTTGGACAATCCGGTCACTGTACAGAATTCCTGGGTGGTTCTTGATGCGTTAATAGCCGTGTTTCTCGCGAGAACTGAGAATCCGGGTTCGTCGGCCAGAGCCGACTTCTTTAGGGGCAATACTGAGATCATTTTTCTGCTCGTTTTTTGACCGCTTGTTACGGCGATTATTGTTGTGGTTTGATTTTGATGGTTTCGAAGTCATCGGTGATGAATGGATTGAGTGCTGGAACGCAGTCTTCTTCTTGCTGGTAGACGTTTTGAAAGTGCTGGATTGTTAATTCCGAAGCATTTGCATCTAGGGCGGTGGCGACGCCCCTGTGAGACCAAACGCAGGTTGAACCGAAACCATACATACCGGCATGCATAAGACGTGCTGCGAACTCCTGTGTCTTCACACTGGGGGCTAACTCAATGGCCGCTCTGTCGCAGATTTTCTTGAGCGTCTTAATGGTCCGCGCAAGATCTATCGCCGGGTCCAGACTTCGCATTCTGATTTTTGAGTATCGTCGATCAAGTTGCCCGTCCGATTCAAGTATCTCGTTGAAAACAGGCAACCCAATCAAGATTGGCATGATCCTTCCTCGACTGGGTTTCACCATCGATTTTAGGAAGTCTTGGAGGTCTTCACGGTCCTGCTTGCCGGTCGATCTGACATGTTGAATTTCGTCGAGCACCAATATCTTCGTATTTAGCTCTGCCATGTAATTGCGACTTGATCGCCAGTTTGACTGACCGCTGGATCGCGGCATTTCCGGCCACCCGAGCTCCTCCAGAATGTCGGAACTAAGAGATTTCAATGTGGCTCGGGCACCTAGATCAAGTTTCAAAAGAGGGCGTTCGGTATCACCAGGTTCAGTTTCGACTATACCGAGAGCTTCAAGGGCTTGCATCGTCCCTTCGGTCTTGCCGGTTCCCGTTGGGCCAAGAATTGCTATCCCCTTTGCCTCGAAACGCCTTCCAGCCTTCACAGCTGAGCAAAACTCATGATAGGCCTTTGAAATTTGTGCGCGGATCCTTTTGGAATCGGGGCTTTCCAAGAATGCGGTCGAGGAAAAGCTATTACACGTCATCGTCGCTCTCCTGCTGCCACCAGCTATCATCATCGACGTCTTTGTCATCTCTGATGGGCGTTTCGACCTCTGGCGCGAATTCACTAATTGGCAAGGTGCCATCTAGGTGTATTTCGTCGTTTTGACCGCTCTTGGCAGGAGTGCCGATGACGTAGCCAAGACCGTCGCTTGAACGCGTCAGCCCGGAAAGATCGGTTGTTTTGTCTTGGAATACGGAGAGACCATGCCACAAGTTCTTCTCAAACTTGTCGACCGTTTCAGAGGTTGCTGCTGGTGGTAAGGTACCGGCGATTTTTTGCGCCTCGGTTACATTGCTGCGAATGTAGTTGAGCGCTTCCAGAATTTCCGCAAAATTCACCCTGGCTTCCGCTGCATACCGCCGCCGAAGTATTTCACCGACAGCATTCCATTCCGCGACAGAGATGCCCCTGAAATCTTCGATACTATTGGGAACCTCGACCCACTCGCCTTTGACATAAACACTAACTGTGCCAAGGGAGTCTGGATCAACGTAAACAGGGCACTTTGAGTTTCCGATCTTTTTTCGGATGCCAACCAATTGTTTGCTATGGAAGTCGATGCCTAAGACGCGGACACCTTTGCGCGTCAAGACGCGTTCAACACGAATTCCAAAAGCGCGTCGATGGACATGCCTTGGCAGTTTTGGCGGTTTTCCAATCGTGCCAACCAACCGATTGTATGCGTTCTGGGGCGTTTCTTCATACAGCCCAAAATGCAAGGACTGATGGTACACATCGACGATGTATCGGATGAAAATTGACGCCAACTGATCATCAGTGAGCGTCACAAGGGCCTCCGTATCGTAGTCCCCACGCTCTTGGGGATTGCTGTACGTGCGGGCGGGTATGTACGGCATAGCTCGATCGGTGAAGGTCGAAAATATCCGCTCGATGATACCACGCAGATGTGGTTCGCCGACTTGAGGGAAAAAGTATGTAGCATACGCCGTGCTGACGGCGCGGTGCGTGTATTCTGAGAAAAATGCGGAGCCGGTATCCGATTGCAGGCTTTCAAATTGCATGCCAGCCCAGCCATTTTTTGCTCCAGCAGCCTTGGCGAGGTGGTCCTTGTTTTGCGTCGCCATACGTAGCGAGCGAACAGCTGCTTCTGGGTTCTGAGTGGCGGATAATGCGAAGCCAACGACATACCGTGTGGCAACATCAATAACGATGTACATCCAACGACGTCCGCGCGGGAGCGCTGCTAGGGTCTTCTTATCCAGCCCTTCGCGCAATGGGCCTGACATTATGAAATTACGTGCATCGACCTCCCATTCGTCGATTTGAAAGCACTCGCCTGGACGCGTTGCACGTTCGGTTTTGCCTACACCCGAAAATTCCCGTTTGGCGGCCGCCAGTCCCTCACGGCCTGCCATAATGGCAAAGGGCCCGAATTTCTTGAGCCATTCGTGCAAGACAGAGCGGCCACGACTTTGCAAAAGTGTCTTGCCGGCCTTCGCACGTTTGGCGTTTTCGACTTCGATTTCCATGATCGTCTTGGCAATAACTTCGTTGCCAGAATGTCTCTGTTCGGTCAAAAACTCGCGCAGCCTGGACGTGATAAAGACGTAGCTTTCTTGATCAATGTCAATCGACGACGCCTTACCACGACGATCCTTCAAAGATTCGATCCGTCCGCCAGACTCCCGGTAAATTCGTTTCCAACCCAAGATCGTGCAAGCATTTGGCCATCTTGATGGGCTGTCACTTTCCGAACTGAAATATTTTTTGCCAAACTCCCCCTCAAAAGCAGATCGTGCCTTCTCAACGTCTTTCCGGAGCTTATGCTCGTTGTCTTGGACGCTCTTTGCGGTGAACTGAATCCGCTTTTCTGCATAGAGTTTTTCGACGCAAAGAACGAAGAACCACCTATTCAGAACGAGCTTTCTCTGCTTTTTGGGTAGTTCCCAGACAAACATGTAGGGATCTGGCGCATGCATCGCTTCGATGACGTTGGCTGACCTTCTCTTGATGTCCCAACTGTCATCAGCGACGATCTCGTTTATGTCGGCCCAAGAGATTTTTTCGACAGCATCCGAGCCACCTGAGCGCCTCATGTATGCAAAGTCGTTATCGCTGTAGAGGAAATTGTAGGAAACACCGTCCCAGCAATAGAGATCCACTGTATTAAAGTGAAACTTCGGGGTCATCGGATCGCTTTCACCATAGTAAAGAAATTGATGCGGCCCGGGCTGATCTTGCTCAGTTTTCCCTCATAGAGACCTCGCACAATACAACGAAAGCCGCGACCGCCCGCTCGGCAAAGACGCGAAAGATCACAGATGGAAATCTCCCCTCTAACCGTCCTGAGCGTTTCCTGAAGGCGGACGTCGACATCATGGTCTGGGCATAGGGCGAAGCGCTGATACATGATCGCGTTAAACGCCTTCTCGCGAGGTATGCAGAGTTCGGTTACGAGGCGGATTTCGTCTGCGATGCTCGGGACGATGCTTTTGTGAAGCTGTTCGAGCTCACGAAAGAACCTCCCCGACTCCAGCCGCTCAGTTGGTTTAACAGCAACAGCGACACGGCGGCCATCGTGATATTGGATCAGAAGATCTATGAAGTGTTTGGCTGGTTTTCCGTCTTCGCCGATGAATTGCAAAGGGCCAACTTGCTCGCGAACTTGCGCGACCGACGGATCGATGAGCGTCAAAACCAAGTTGTGATACTCAACCTGGCTGTCCAATCCGTATTTCCGGGGCCTCCCGGTTTCGAGATCCAAAAGGATCGCCAGAATGCGGCAAGATCCGCGAGACCTTACGTTGATGGATCTGTTGCCACGATATGGCAGTGGCTCTGTGTCGGGCATATCGATCGGCCCGAAGTCATTAGGTATGGCCTCAGTGGGACCAAAAGCACGTTGAAAGGCTTCTGGCAGACCCGAGAGATCCATCGTTGTGAATTTCTCTAGGTCCAAAGCCGTGTGTCTGAATGTCATTAGCATAGCAAAGCATCCCCGTTTCCGAACGCGATGGCGTCGGATTTTTGAGCGCAAGCGACTGATCGCTTGCGCGAGTCTGTTGACTTTCAAATTGTGAGGTGGGATGAATAAGGCGTTCTACAGCGGGGTCTGGATTGCGAAAGCATCCGGGCCTTTGCTTATTCAGCAGTACCTCTGGTTAATTTTTTTGAAACCTAGGTCATGCTGCGTCCTCCCGATCGTTAGAAGGCTGTTTTTGCGCAGAGCGTGCTGCTTCTAGCGTCTCTGCAATTTTGGTCATGATTGGTTTGCTGGTGCGTCTGCGATGGATTACCATACTGACAGTCGACGGATGTCGGTTTATGGTCGCGGCGAATGCTGCAATTGACAGACCCGCCTCTGTTTCAAGGCGAAATTTGATCTCAGCCGCGCTCATACTGCAATCCATAACGTGACGTCCAGTTTCCTATACGATGTGACAGTATTCTGATTCTTTAGGCAGCATCCGTCCAGAAATCTTTGGTATTGCGCTTTGAGGTGTTGATCTCTATAATGCTGTTTGTTTTCAATTACTTAAAGTTAAAAATAGAAACAAAAACTTACTAAGAATCCTAGACTGCGGAACCCAAGAAATACATCGGTTTCTCAAGGAAATTCGGTGTTCTTGCGGCGAGACCGGCTAACTCAGTCGCGCCATTAGTAGCATTTGCAAAGCGCCCTTTGATTGGCGGAGAACAAGGACAGCCATATGGACGAGAATTTTGAGGAAGTCCTAAGAGCCATCACTGAAGCCGAACGGGGACCAACTGACGAAGAATTATCGGCTGCTCCATACGTCAATCACTACCGTCTCGAAACTATTGGCAAAAGTGTTCAACAAATTTACGGACAGGTGCATGGCCATCCAACGATTGATGATCGGTATGTGACGACAACACCGCTTTTTGGCTTTGATCCCGATGCCGGGTGGGCACGGACCCGGAGTCGCTGGTATCGGCTAGGTCCGGATTGGCAGCTCTTGAATCCTGAAGAGAGGGAGGAGACGGCTAGCGCTATTCAGAGGCTTCTTGAGGCGCAGCGCAATTGGGTTGCTGCTGAGATACATGATGATCAGAAATTAGTTAAGATTGTGAAAGAACGGAGCGCAGAGGTGCCGGTTCGAAAGGATATTGACGAATTGTAGCGCCCGCAAACTGAACTAGAAATTCAAAACTTAGCAGGCATTCCTTGTCGAGGCGAAGACGTCTCGTATTCGGAACAGATACGAAGATGGTTCGAATTTCTCTCGACTGTTCAGAATTCTTCTTGTGTGTTGGTAAGCCGCTTCACAGGCTTTAAGCTAGGGCTTTTGCAACAATGTTAGGGTATTGTCCGGCAACCTGAAAGTAAGCAACCTCGAAATCGGGCGCGGTCGCGCGGGCCTGCTCCCAATCTCGCTATGTCCCGACTGGCACATGAAAACGGTCAACCAACCGCTTTGAACCGCAATTCTCTATGGAAGCCGGTCACACCGTATTAGTTAGCTCCCGATTTTTCCAAAAACTCATCTGCTAGCGATGGTTCCAATTTCCAGTCATCGATAAGAGTTTCGCGACTTACGCCTTTAAGCCACACGGCGAAGCGAACAGCGATCTCTCCCATTCCATTTTGCGACAGTCTCTGGGCAAATTTTCTTACAAGCCCTGGATCGTCGACGCAGAAAACTACGAATGAGACTATTTCTTCCGAAATACTGTCCGAATCTGAATGATCTTTCGTCCCAGCACAGATTTCGTATAAACCGTCGAGCTCAAACTTCCCAAATGAAGAGAGAGCTTGCTTCACCTTAGCGGGCGTCACTGTTTCCGGCATATACTGAGAAAGTACACCGCATGCTGCGATCGCATCTCCCAAAGGTCCCATAAGCGATCTTTCTAGGAAAGTTTTAGTATCTAATTTCTTACCATGCGAAGCCAGCAAACGGCAGATTTGGAGTTTCAAGTCAAAAGGCAACTCTTCTAGTTCGAGCGCCCCATCAAAAAAACCCATATCCTCGGCTGTTGCTCCTTTTTCGGCAAGGGAAAGATAGTTCGTCAGGACGTCCGCTTTGGAAGATTCGGCGCATTGAGCGATGACGTCTATGAAGTCGTTAGCGACTTGCCCTGAGATTTCCCCCCAGTCGAAGAGTTCATGGACACTGTAGAAGCGGAGATGGGCTTGTGCTCTTCTGTCGCTGATGAGATATTCAAATTCACTTTTGGCTTCTTTTTTTAGTTCACACTGCTTCAGTAGGAATGCGTACGAAAGGACTTCGTCTGCACTAGAGCGGTCGATTTCTATCTTCTTGATTTCGTCCAAAGCGAAGTCTTTATAGCCTGATCGAAATGCCAACCCAGCGAGAGAAATCCTATCAGAATTATCTTTTAGGGCTCTCGAACTCTTGACCAATAGGTCGAGACCACAGGACAGTTCCTTTTGATGTACCGCTAGATATGAAAGTATAACGAAATCCGCCTCTTCGAAGAGCGAAACGAGCGTTTGAGCGACATCAAGTGGTGGGCAAATGTTCTCAAATCGAAAACGAAGGACGTCAAAGGCCTGCTTGCGAAGTGTGGCTTCAAAACCCGTGTCACGAATAATGGTGAAAATAGAATTGATTAGGTAGGATCGTACGGGAGTTGGAAAATCCGGATTGGAGCTTCCACACATCTTGCTCGTTACCCAATCAACGCTCTCCAGCTGAAGTTCTTTAGAATGGTTGTCCGACACCAGCCAATAGACGTCTTCAAACGATGGACTCTGATGCCATGGATCTTTTGCAAGTAGTTTTGCTGCCTCGAAACGTACGCTGGGGTGAACATCGTCATTGGCTCGAATGGATTCGAGCATTGGCTGGGCGATATTCTCAAGGCCAAAGACGTGATGTTTCGCCAATAGATGAACTTTCTGCGCGGTAGTTGACTCATTTAATAGATTTTTGGCGTGGGTATTCGCTTCCGAAGTCCATCCTAAGTCAGATAGCTTTTCCGCACAAAGCACCCTCAGGTCAAAGTCGAGTTCAGGGCTCCCCGCGAAACTGTGTAGCTGGCCTCCTTCGCCTAAGTCGGCAAGCGCACTGACTGCATATGTTCTCTGTCCTTTCGTTACTTTTGGAGCGAGCACCAATCTTGCTAGAGCGTTAGAGTTTGCAATTTTGTGAAAGCAATCCCCGCCACCGATTTGATATTCTTCCATAAGGAAAATCGCCGCAGAAACACCAGCTTCCGAATCATCGATAGCCAAGGCAGACTCAATTACCATACGGTCAATCCGGTCTGCATCAGGCCCCGCTGCGATACTGCATAATGTATCGAAAGCAAATCTACGATGACTAGGATCAAGGCGGGCGTAGAAGACGATTGCTGAGTATTTGTCTATGGCCGATATCGCCCCTGTTTTTATTAAGTTTTCGAGAAGTGAGCTGTCACCTAAGCTTGCACCGAGTTTCGCGAGTTCGAGTAATTCCGAGCTGTTAAGTCTAGGGCTTTTGTAGAGCGCTTGCACTTTTGCAAGTAGCTCAGAAGAACTCTCAAGATTTGCAAGGAGCTTCGCCGCCTGTACTTGATCTGACGCTGTTCCGGTCAAAAATGCTTCGTCAAGATAACCTATGGTGGCTTTACCATGACCTGCCTTGATCAGCGCTCCGCAGAACTTGAGACCTAAATCCCGCCTAAGGGTTTTAATCTCCAATAGGAGTGATAGTTTTTCGCTTTCTGCGAAGCGAAGAAGGACGTCACCTGTAAGTGGTTCCCAATCAGTTACTTCACTAGCAAGACTTGCGGTTAGTGAGCTCCGCTCCAGCTTGGTGAGCTCATCGTTTTCCAAAAAAAGAAGTGCAGCTAGGCGGACGATCTTGCTTGCTTGGGGGAGGTGGACAACCCAGAGCAATTCTTCGTGGGCACCACAAGAAACTAGAGCAGTGACAATTTCGAGACCGTATCGCGCGCCGAGCCGCGGCATAGCATCCTCGATGATCGGCCGCGCGCGCGACAGTTCTCCATGTCGCAAAAGGTTCGACATCGCCCCTACACGCATCCAAAGAACGGCTCCATTCCTTGCCAATTTCTCGAGATCCACGGGATCGGCAATCTCGCTATAAAGAGCGAATATCTCTCTGGAGGACTTGGGGCATGAGATTCCACCCCGAAGCACATAGCCTATAAGAGCATGCCTGATCCTTGGGTCATGAGAGGTCATTCGAATTACCTCTGTGGGGTTCGGAGACCTAAAGGTAGAAAGCAGTTCTTTACATGAGTTCCAAGTGTTTATGCGGTCAACAAACGCGGCGATGATGGCTTTTTCCGTATCCTTATCGACTTGTACGCCTTCTGCGAGTGCTGAGATCGCGAAATGTACCCCTCGGTCGCCTGAAGAAAGGATGCTTCTCAAGTGATCTGAAATCGTGAGACCGTCGTCGGTTGAACGGTTGGTCAAACACAAAAAGAACAGCACAATTTCACGCCAACGAGCCTCACTCCATCGCTGCACCAGAGCTCGCCGGTCTTGCTCAATAGTCAAGGTTTCATGAAGGTGAATGGCAGCGAGATATTCTCGAATAGTATTGTGAATAAAGGTGTATCGCTTTCGGCGTACCTGTACTACTCCACTGCCATTGATTAACTCATTAATCCATGGCTTTAGTTCATCGGGGTCGGATCGGAAGTTATAAGGAATATCGTCTCGCCATGGAGCTCCTAACACCATCTCAATGCCAATTTTGATGAAGTCGATTTCTGCTTCGTGTTGCAAGCGCAAAGCGCAGTCCTGAAAGAACTGCTTTTGCGTTGCTAAAAGCCCATTGGCGAGCGATCGACCTGCTTCTCCGTAATCCTTCGGTTTATCGCTGAGCGCCAGGCGCAATGCACCATCACGCCCCCAAGTTTCCTTGAGCTTTTCTTTTCTAAACTTCCGCTGGAGTGCGATGTCGGTATAGGCCGCATAAAGGTCTGCTCTGCTAGCCGGCAAAGGGTCTGCTGAATACTGAAATACAATCGCGGCGATTGTGAGCATTGCAGGTGAGGTCGCGATCTCTCCCAACCTTCCGGTTTTGAGCCAACTGTGAAATTCAGAAGTCATGTCTGAGGCGCTCTCTTTAGCGGTGGCCCCGAACCACTTCTCTATAAATTCTGCAACCTGGTCTTCGCGAAATGGCAGCAAATTGTACCGCGCGAACGTTGGACTCTTGAGTCGATCAAATTCTTCTAAAGGCCGCCCAGTGACCAGGAGCCTATAAGGAGAAACCTCCCGTTCCGCGAGTTCCAATATGTTGGTGACTAAACTGTATCGGATCGCTGGGTCGACGATTTCGTCCACACCGTCGAAAATGAGGAGCCACTTTCCGTACCTGTACGGTGGGGGTTTGGGAAAGTGACCTAGCTCTTTCTGCACCCCAGTTTCACTTTCAATGAATGACTTGACTGAGCGATTAAAATCTTCGTTTTTGAAACTCTCAACAAATTCTCTTGCGATAATCTGGATGGGTACAACGCGGAGTTTGTCAGCTCCGTTTTGTAGCGTATGACCGATTTCCTTGGTCAGTTCAGATGTAACTGAGGACTTTCCTGAACCAGCAGCACCTTGAAGCACAATATTCTGGTGCTGAAGTAAAGCGGCATGCAAATCATGACGTAATTCGGGTGCGGTGCCACCCAATAGGAGGTTGGGCTCGGTTTGCGTCCAGTACTCAGGTTGGACAAACACCCGGGTCAGTGAAGGAGGCCGCGCATCGTTTCCTAGAAGTGATTGGAGCACCTCATAATAAGGTAGCCGCTGCGCTTCTGACAGACGTTCAAGGTAGGGGGCAAGCTCTTCTATTGCCTCCTCTTCCTCGTCGACGGGCCACTGCAGCAAAGAGGGGACTTCCCCTCGAGGGATACGCAAAGCTGTCGCCCATCGTCTAGCAACCTTCCGCCCTACAAAAGGTTTCCCGTGATTCAGGAATTTATTCCATCTTTGTTCGTCGTGTGGGACGCAAGTTTCCTCCGCAAACCGTGCTTGCGTCCAATTGCGTTCATTGAGGTAGTTCTCAACCAGGGCCTTGAACCGCTCCTGGTCATCGTTTGGGCTTTTTTCCTCTGACATTCTCAATACCTAAGCATCTGAATTAAAACAATATTGTAGTTGGTTGCAAGTTTTTTCCAATTTCGGCGACTCAGCCGCTCAGCCATATCGATACACGACAGGCGCCTGTCTCCATCACTTTCAGGAGACAACAATGTCACACGGTACTCTGAGCTTGCGGACGCTCAAAAAAACTATCCGCAGCGTTTCGACTTTGGCAACCCTTTTGGGGGTAGCGGCTTGCGGCACGGTTCCGCTTAGCCAAACCTATGATAACTTCGTGTTCGCGGCGGAGCAGCAAATAGCACAAGTGCCCGCAGGTCCGATTTGGTATCAGGAGGCCGTTTCCTATCTTGGCACGGCCGAAATAAAAGGAAGCGGTAAGTCGAATAGCCTCATCGAAAAAATGCACAACCTAACCAGCAACGCTTTTGGCCGCTCCGATGGGACAGCATGGTGTGCCAGCTTCACTAACTTTGTACTCTATACAACCGTTCAGAAATTTGGTTTGCCGGAAGGCTATGCAGGCACGGGCAGTTCAGGCGCACGTCACTTCCAATCGCCCGCAAACTATGATGCCTCTAGAGCTGATATGAGTTATCCTGGCTGGGGCACCAATGTAGCGTTGGACGATCTGCATGTCGGCGATGTCATCGCTATCATTTGGGACGGCGGCACCGCCGGGCATGCAGGGCTTGTGGCTGCGACCTATGTTGACGTTAGTGGGAAAGTTGCGGGCATTTGGGTACTTGGAGGGAATCAGCGTGCAAAGACGGGCAACACTGAGACGGTAAACGTCGCGCTCTACATGCTCGATGAGGCAAAGCGCATCGTTTTCAAACGCCCAGTTGATTACAAGCCGGATCCAACTCACGTTGCAAAACCGCTGACGAAATCGGAAGCAGAGAAGCAGTTTGGCGAGAACATCGGTCAACGTGGGAGCCTGCAAACTTCGAGGTAAGAAACGAAAGACCCCAAAAGGCCTTTCTCGTCCAACGGGCGAGGAAGGCACACAACCTCCCAACCCCATGCCGTCGAGTTGCGGAAAGCATGATTTTTGCACCGGCTTTAAGCAAGCATACCAACATGGCAAATAAACTGGTGCAAAGATCAGGTGCGAAACCCAAAGACGTTCTGCTGGCAACATCTGCTTCGTCTTTCTAGTGTAGCCTTCGGTAAATAGCGTGCGCGACGCTTGAAAATTGCTTCCAGCACCCCGAAATATAACTCAGTGGGTTTTTTCGGCGGAAACGCCGTTTCGAAAACGTCATATGCTTAAGTCAATATTTGCTGTTTTGCTTCTGGCTACCGGCATCCTCTACACGCTTGGAACATTCGGTATTGGACCGATGTCATTGATAGGAGGACTTGCCATGGGAAAAGAACTTAACTCGTTTATTGGTAGCTTTACTGTCGGATACGGCGCAAGCTATATCTGCAACTTGACGTTTTCGCCGAAAGAACCTGTGCCCTGGAGTTTCGACAACAACGGTGATCTCCGGCCCATAACGGATAACGAACTCATGAATTGGTTGTTGCGGCGCAATGTAGCAAAATGATCATTGAGCGAACCATGCTACGAAATGCCATTTTGACATCCAAAAAAAAATTATGTCCAAGCCCGACCAATGCCTGAGAAAATCCAACTGATTGAAGAACTTCACGCTCTCGCGGGGGAAAATCCTTCCGCTGCTCTGTTACGCGTTTCAGAGCTTGGGGATAGTTCAGAAGAAGCGTTTGCATCTGCCGCTATCCTCATCGACTGCGGCGGCCATGTAGGAGATTTTGCCGCTGTCAATCTGGGAGTGACGAAACTTGAGACATTGCGCAAAATTGCCAGACCTGACCCCGGCCTGGCCTATAATCTCGCCAACGGATTACAGACACGTGCACGACTGACCTACGGACCATCTTCACCATATTGCGGACAATCATTCGAAGACCATTTCCGAGCCCGAATTTTCTTTGGGCAAGCAGCTCGGTCGCAAGATACCCCGACTGATTTAGCCTCACAGGCGCTGACTAATATGGGAACACTCTTACAGGATATCTCACGTTGGATTGAAGCTTTGGACCACTTCCGCGCCGCCCAGCGAAAATATCCAAAAAATGCTGTCGCCATGCTCAAGGAAATGACCTTGCTTCAGCAATTAGCGCAGCTGTTCCAGAGCGATCCGGACACCTATCAGTGCTACGGACACCTGCCGACGCTCACGGAGAAATTTCGCATGCTGGGAGAGGACGCAGCGCAGAATTCTGCCACTTTCATCGCGTTCTCTGGAAACGCTGGGATTCCATATTTGCAAAAGCAAATCGAGATTGCAGGATCAATCCCGCCCACTCCGCAAGCACCTATCGACGAGCCGTATTTCCGGTTCATCTCAGAACACAATCTATCACTGTTCCTGTATTGTAGCTCGGCGGGTTATGCGTCGGGACTGTTCGACGTTCTAACAATCCCAACAATCACCAGAACCTTTGACGACGAAGATGGGGTGCCTGAAATCTACGCCATGCTGAACGTGATGAAAGCGGATTTTGCATTTGCGCGCCAGGTAATCTTTGAGGTCCTCGAAGACGACACTGACACACCATACTTAGAAACGACAGCGCATGCTGACACGTTGGATTACGCGCTCTACGGAGTTCGCTATTCAGCTCTCACCAGCGCACAGCGCATCGCGTTCGACATCCTGGACAAAATTGCCGTCGCCATCGCCTGCTATCTGAACATGCCAAAGGCGCATAAGGTAAGCTTTGCCAGCTTGTGGGGTAAGCAGGTGAAAGGTGGAGTGTTTCGGTTCCATGATGAAATCGCCAAATGTCTTGCCACGGGCAATTTTGGCTTGGTTGCGTTGCATAACATTTTTCATGACATGTCTAGCGATGACACCCGTGGATTAGGTATTATGGAGGCTCATAAGAGCTACCGCAATGCGTCCACACACCGCTTCACGGTACTCCATGATTTTGGCAAGCAAGAACGCAAATCGTCGTCGCTCGCAGTGGACCACCAAGACATCATGGAATTTGAAAGGATGGCGCTGGACTCGTTGAAGCTCGCTCGCTCTGCAATTTTCTACTTTGTGGATACAATCATGTCTGCTGAGGCCAGCAAGTCAAAACACGATGATGGCATCACTATGTCCATGACCGTCCCGGACCATGGTTACATACGCGGAAGGTTCGACTAACTTAAAGTTCTCTTCAATAGCTGCCTTTGGTTTCCCCGATTTGTGTTGCGCCGCAGAAAACAATAGCAGGCATTCGCCGCAGGTTTGAGAACATCGCGGCTGAATCACGGCGATATATACGATTTAACGTCACATTTTATGAGGAAAAGAATTAAAGTGAATACAGAAGAGCTACTCACCTCAATCACAGACACCGGTCAGTTTGAGAAAATTGCGACACGTGTACTGCGAGCAATGGTGCCGTTATACTTCGGCATCGTTCACTCAGGAGTAAACGTGCGGGGCCAGAGCATAAAAGACCCTGTTGATGGCATTTGTTTTTCCACTGATGAATTAGGCATCAGGCACGCAATCGCCGTTGAGCACACAACTACTAGGCGCGAAGGCCTTGAAAAAAAATGGCTCTCTGAGAAGCAAGGAGATGTCATTAAAGCCGCAAGACGTCTTGAAAAGTGGGCGGATTACAGACTCAAAATCGTTCTAACTTGCTCTTCATCGGTCTCCTCTGACTTGGTAAGTAAAATCGAGCAATATGGTTCTGAACGCGGTTTGGAAATTGATATTTGGGACAATAGCCGACTGTCACAAGCGCTGGATACAAATCCAGATGGCCAATACATCCGCTCACAGGTATTTGGAATACCACAAACGCGTCTTTCAAAAGAGCTCGCACTTGAGATTTCCGACAGACAGCTAGCGCAACAACAGACTTACGTCAAAATAGGCGACCTTGTCGAAAGAGACTTCGACGTAGCATTGCCTGATCTCATAAATGCAGTCGGGCCTCTAACTTATATTGTTGGCCAATCAGGACTAGGGAAAACTAGTGTATGCCTCCAGTATGCTGATTATGTAAGAAAAACTGACGGCATCGCGTTCGTTGTCCATCACGATGATATAGGCCAAAGTCATTCCATAGAACAGGCTTTGTTCAAGAGTTTGTCTAGGTATGCTCCAGAACTTTCTTTCCGAAACTCTTTGCAAGAATTGCAGAAACTATTTAGTGGAGCGGCGATTTTTTTCTGGATCGAGGACATAAACAAGGCTTCGGATCCCTCATCTACGATCCTCAAGGTTGATCAATTTTCAAATGACCTGAAACAACTGGGTGCGGACGATAGATTAACGACTTCTGGCGTGACAGTTTTCTGCCCTGTTTGGCCTAAGAGCCTGCAGGGCTTGACGGATCAAGCTCGTAAAAGTGTAGACGGAAAGTCAATTGAACTGCAGCCCTTCTCCAACCTCGAAGCGCGCGCAGCCGTTAAAACGGCGTATCATCGGCGCTCAAAAGCAATCAGTGACCTGAAAGCCGACGGAATTGCGGTCAGTTTGGCGAGTGATCCCTTGCTGATCGGCCTCTTAGATCCAGATGGAGCGGTTGAACCTGTAAACCTGGTAGATCAATTTGTGACGAACCAACTTGAGCGTTGCGCTGCTAATGCTGGCTGCAGCATCTATTTATTGGAAAGAGCGGCAGCAGCAATGTCGCGTTGGATGATTGAAGAACGCGCAAGCGAACCTGAGTTACGTAGGCTTTTCGATGGACTTCAGAACAGTGAAACCCAAAGGGGCCTAGAACTTCTATTAGCAGCAGGTTCTCTAGTTGGGGAAGAAGTAATAGGGAAACAAAAACGACTTAGTTTCCGACATGATCGAGTTCGAGATCACTTGCTGTCTCAAGTTTTTCAAGAAGACATCGAATCTGGTCGGTGGGAAGCAGATCATATCGCCGATCCATTTTACTCCGAACTCTTGAGCATTGCGTCGATAAAAACACAATTCTCCCAAGAGTTTTGGCAACAAGTCATGAGAACAAACCCGCTCGTCGCCTTCAAAGGATTGAACCTTGCAATAGAGCAAGGGCAGGAGTGTTCCGATGAAATCCTGAAGCTCTGCGAAAACTTTGTGAATGAAGAAAAAATGGGGACGGCAAGAGAAGCCGAACGCCGCGCTATCGAATGGGAGATCGCAAGACTTCAAGGCGAGCGCTACTCAACATTGTTGCAAGCGACGCGCTCAAATACTCACGCGGGTCGAGAGGCTCGCATTCTAAACGGTGATGTCAAAGCAATGGCGTGGCTTTGCCTAGCACATGAATCTAGTGTGAACTCTCTTTATAGAGACCGGCTTGTTTCCTACGCTAAGAGTACGTTCGGTCCGGCATGGCTTCACAATTTGAGTAATTTGATCTGTGATCCAAACCTCAACGAAAATGGTGTGAAGGGTGCGTTAAATCTCGCTGGTGAATGCTCGGATGTTGGCTTAGCACCAAGTATCTTGAAGCGTTGGCGCATGATGCAGACTCAAGGCCGACAGATTACGTTTGAGTTGCTGTTTGCCGGGGTATCGTGTGGGGCAGGATCAGATGAGTTCCCCACTGAGGAACTGCTGGCCGCATGGGCAAACTTTCCTACGTCATCAGAAGGCGAGAAAGAAAATTCTGCTAGGCAAACCCAATGGGATCTTGGCCAATACGGCTTGTCCGGAGGATTGAGACGTGTTGGCGACAACAAGTCGATTGGCATGCTTATAGAATATGCCAAAACTAATCCTGAGATGGATCACGCGATTTACGCTTCACTTGATAACGTCGATCACCCTGCGGCGGTAGTGTACATCGCTGAATTCATTGCGAATATTGACACTCGCATTGAAGGTAAACTTGGTAGTTTCAATTTTTTGGCTAGTTCTCGGCTTCAAAGTTGGGACAAGAGCCACCGTTCACATGCAAAGCTAGGATATGCCTCCAAGGAGGCGCTTAGAAGGATATGGTGCAATACACAAAACGGCATCTTTCTCCGAAAACGCGCTTTTCAGCTATGGGGTGCATCCATGAACTTGGTGGACTGCCGAACCTTACAAACCAACCCACCCGCCGGGCTTGAAGACGAGGTCCTGAGGGTGCGATGCTTTTTCGGTGACCGCGCGGTAGCTCCACAACTTAGAACGAAGTTGCGTAGTGATGAACGCCGGTTCTGGTTTCAGTTTGTACGGTACCTCGGAACCGAAGGGTTTGAGGAAGAGATCAAGAATGAGCTTACTCGTCGTCGTGATGCCTTTGAAACAGGTTCCGATTATGATGGAAACACAGACCGGACCATCTCTGAGCTTTTGGCCGAACGATGCGATAGTTTTTCAGAGGCGGTAATTCGAGAGAACTGGGAGCACCTTTCCTCTAGCCGCAAATACTTGCAAGTCTTGCTCTTCTTGGCGACTGATTGGGCTTTGGAAACGTTCCATGTTCAGTACTTAGCCTCTGAGGAAAAAGGCAAACTATTTGAACATCTTACTTCAATTTTTGGGATAAAACATAATGGACGAAACGGCATCAAAGGGCCTCATCAGCTAAGAGCTCTGGAGCCCTACTTGATACATCTTGATCAAATGTTTGTCTGGAGTCTATGGGAGGATTGCAACGACAAGGGCTACTTTGAATGGCGGAAAGTACACTTGGACCCAATCCTAAGAACCGATAGCCGGTTCTCCAGATTTGTGAATATTGAAACTGCACTGACAGAAATAGACGAGCTCTTGGATCGAGACAAAGAAGTCGAAAGCGTCGCATATTCTTGGGCTGAGATCCGAAACCGCGCTGAGCGTAGCGGGGAAGAACTCGTTTCTGTTGCTCTCGCGTTCTTCGAAGATCGCCAAAGTCCTTTGGCAGCAACATTTTTTGCAGAAGTCATCAAGCTAAAGGGCAAACGATCTGACCTTCCTTTGCTAATGCCGTCAATCAAATCAAATCTCTTAACGAAGGCTCAGTACGACGACACGGTACTCACCGTTCAACTCCGAACACTCAACTAAATGCTATAGCGGTGGAAGCACATGACCAAGACTAGGGATAATCACTACGTGCCTCAATGGCATCAAAAATCCTTCTTTGGTGAAAAAGGAAATAAGTTAAGTTACTTAGATCTTTATCCGGACCAAAAAAGACTGCCAGATGGTCGAATTATCACGATGAAGAATCTACGCAACTGGCCCACTTCCAGGTGCTTCTATCAGACTGATCTATACTCAACTTTCTTTGGGCCTTTCATCAATGATGAAATTGAACGGAAGCTCTTTGGACAGATCGATGATGCAGGTGCCAGAGCCATCAGAGCATTCTGCGGCGACGACGTTTCTCTTTGGCATCGCCACTTCCAGGACTTCTTTGAATATCTCGATGCGCAAAAGATCAGAACCCCGAAAGGACTGGATTGGATCCGTGCGCGATACCCATCCTTGGCACAAAATGATCTGATGATGGAGATGCAGGGCGTCCGAAATATGAACTGTACATTGTGGACGGAAGGTTCGCGAGAAATCGTTTCTGCCGCAGACTCCTCAGTGAAATTCATTTTGACTGATCACCCTGTCACTGTCTTCAATCATGCGTATCCTCCAAATCACAAAGCATGCGCATATCCGAACGATCCGGCAATCGCTCTCAAAGGATCGCAAACGCTGTTTCCTATGAGTGGTGAGCATTGCTTAATCCTGTCGAATCTTGAGTACGCAGAGTCACCAAACGACGTTGATCCGACCGAAAAACGCACCTTTCCCAAGAATTTTAGAAATTCAATGGCTCGAACAGATGCATTCATCAAGGAACGAAAGCTGACGGATGAAGAGGTTACGAAGATCAACTTCATCCTGAAAGCGCGCGCTCGGAGATATATTGCGGCAGGGCACCGTGATTGGTTGTATCCGGAAAAATCTGTTGATTGCAGTTGGAAAGACCTTCGGGACGTTTTGACACCTCCTAAAGACCAGCTTTGGCACTTCGGTGGTGAGATGTTTGCTCGCTATGAGGATGGCACCGTTCACTATCAAGACAAATTTGGGAGAACTGAAAAGCCATTTGAGCATCTTCAAAAAAAGCACAAAAAGCCCGCACCCAAACCAAACGACTTCTGTAGATGCGGGTCAGGAGAGAAGTTTAAGAAGTGCTGTAAACACTTGCGGCCTGAACTAAGGCCTTCGTGGACGGAGCTTAGCATAAGAGAACGGAACATCCTGCTTTTCCGGGGAATTACAAATGTATTGAAGCTTAATGAGGAGCAAGACTGGGCGCAGGTCAGGCGTAATATTACAAGTGATCAGATAAGTACGATTTACAAGATATTTGCCTCACTCTGGCCACTAGAAACGAACCTCCAAAGCTTGCTTCCTAAACCTGATGGTCGGGCACGGGCAGTTTTCACCGGGATAGTCGATCCTAGGCTTGCCGATGAATTTTTACTAGGAAGCACCCTCTTCTTTGGGGAAATCATAGTACAAAACCCAATGGTTCATCCGAGGGTGGTACAACCAGACTTTAGCCCTATCGAAAATCCAGAGCAATATAGGCAAGAATTAATTAAAAGTGTCGTCCTACTAGTCAAATTGATTCCGTTCATCGAGTCTGGTGCCATCAATTTCATTCCTGACCCATGTATCTTTGATCAACACCTAAGAGAGCAAATGTTCTCGCTTTCACAGCAGCGCAACGAGGGTGAAAAGCACAACATAGATGACGACCCACGCTCAAAATGGGCGCAAATGGATGATATGCGCCGATCGATCAGAACAATGCCCAAAAGCTTCCGGCGGTCAAACATAAAGAATGCGATACCGGACATCAACGATGCTGGAATTGATAGGCTTCTTGACCACATTACTAAGGAAAACGAGGCTGATCCCCTTGCGATACTCAAAGATCTCGACGCCGAACAAGGAAAAGATGATGGGCAATTACTGATGCTCAACATGTCTCCGAACCTTGAGATGACCCTTTACCTAGCTCAGCTTACTGGGGCGTTTGTCATAACGGATAGCTTGTTCCGGTGGCGAGAACTACAAAAGTCCCAAAGGCGAGATCTTGGCATTGTTGTGCCCAAGGCTTCGGCATTGATCAAATTGTTCGAACAGACGGAACATAGGTTTGTCTTGGATATCCCTCAGGTCGCCGACCTTGCATCGAGAGGAAATTTTAGAAAATACAGAGACTTCATTCAAGAACTCTACGAATTTGCTATGTCTGAAAGTGGTGCGGATAAAGCCGTAAGTCTCGAAGAGAAATTTAGCCAGGCATCTGACGCGGCTAAAGCGAACATAGCTCGAAAGGGTTTGCTGAGTTTTGCCGGTAAGATAAGATGTTTGCTTCCCCACGGAGGCATATACCACAATCATACCCACCGAATGCTTTTAACTGCGGGTCAAGACCTGCACACTGAATTTGTGCCAATGGCGTTCTATCTGATGCGGGATGATATTGAAGTGTACAGCTTTGAGGAATAACTACAATTTCATTGCGGGCGCACTTGAGTTTACCGGCCTTTGACTACCAATCGGTTGCCTTGCCGATGACATGCACCCTATGGCACTCAAAAGGCCCAAAAACCGAAGAATGTGCGCGAAGTTGCCCTCTTACCCGACATAAGTTGCGCTTCTCGCCGGACAAGTCGCGATTCACGCCGGACGGTACAACAAGAGAAAGGCTGGCTGGGGTGGTAGGATTCGAACCTACGGTGCACGCTACCAAAAAGCGTTGCCTTACCACTTGGCTACACCCCATCAGCGAAGCGGTTGATACTGAGAACTGGCGAAGTGTTCAAGAGAGTTTTGACAAAAAAATGTTATTCTTTCAGAGCATCATTGCGCAGCAGGTCTTCGCCTTCGCCTGTGTCGCGTTCTGCCTGCACAATCCGGTCCAATTCCTCTTCAGAAGAGGCTTTTACGTCCTCTGCCTGAGGGGCCGGGGCGGTGCTGTGAACCGGTGCAGGGGTCAACTCCACCGAATCAGGATGGTTCATCACAATCCGATAGGTCGTGTCGGGGATTTCGACACCGGCGGCCTCGATTGCATGTTTAACGAATCGCAACGCTTCGCCGCGGGCCCGCACAAGGGATGTTTCGCGCTGATCGATCCAGCCGACAATGGTGATCTGCGTGCCACCGTCAGTAATGTCGCCCAGCCATGCATTGGATGCGGGGTGTTCCAGCGTAAAAGGAAGCTCTTGGACCGTCTTAATGGCCAAATTCCGCATTTCTGCGAGGTCGGCGGACGAATCCACACAGAGGGTCAGTTTGAACCGGCGTTCCGGGTTGCGCGAATAGTTCACGATCCGGCTTTTGAACACGGTCGCATTCGGAATGCGGATATGATTGCCGTCAAAGCTGAGCAGGATGGTCGCACGGCTGGTCAAACGGATGACTTTGCCTTCGTCCCCATTGATTTCAATCGTGTCATTGGGGGCAAAGGGCTGGCGAATCGACAACATGACAGAGGCGATAAAGTTTTCGACCGTATCGCGCACCGCAAAACCAATGGCCAAACCGATGATCCCAGCCGCGCCAAGGATCGTCGACAGCAGGGCCGTGGCGTTCATGATATCAAGCGCCAGAACAACCCCGACAATCACAAACGCGATGCGCAGAATGTGCCGGTAGAGGTCAGCGATAAACGCATTTGGGGCTAACCGTTCCCAAGGTTGATGCGCGCGTGCGATGCGAAACCCAATCCAGACGATCAACCCAAAAACCAGTGCCGCGATCACGGCGATGGGCAAAAAGTTCAGGAATTGCGCGGCGCGTTCTTTGAACCGTTCGATGGCAGGGTTGAGGCGTTCAACAATGTCAGATGTTTCTGTCACGTCGTTGCGCACTGTCACCACACCTTCGATGCGGGCGGCCAATTCGCTGAGAGCATCGGCATCCGCCTGCGTTGTCGCCGTGCCGCGAAAGGTCACGATGCCTTCGCTGACGGCGACGGTGACGTCGGGGTAATTGGCCATTTCTTCTAGAATTTCACGCAGTCGCACCGCGATATCGGCGTCCAATTGCGCGCTATCCTGCGGGGTGATCGCCCCCATCGGCGCTGTGTCTGTCGCGTCTTGGGCCAGGGTGGGGCCGGTTGCAGGCAACGCGACAAACAACAAAGCAAAAACAAAGGCGAGGCGGCGGAATATGGACATGATAAATCGCTTTTATGGATCAGTTATCGCGACCATAAGCAGGAGCTGCCCAATGTCCAAGTCAGGATTTCCCGACAGGATTACAGTCGGATTGGGTCCGCCTTGGCGATTTTGTCTAGCGCCATCAAAGTGTTTACCAAGGCCGGCATCTGATCCAACGGGATCATGTTGGGCCCATCAGATGGCGCCGTATCTGGCGCTTCGTGTGTTTCGATAAACACCGCCGCGATCCCCAAACTGACCGCCGCGCGGGCCATAACCGGGGCAAATTCGCGTTGCCCACCGGATGATCCGCCCTGACCGCCGGGTTGTTGCACCGAATGGGTTGCGTCCATCACCACGGGATAGCCGGTCTTGGCCATTTCGGGCAGGGACCGCATGTCAGCCACCAAGGTGTTATAGCCAAATGACGCACCGCGTTCGGTCAACAGAATGTTGTGATTTCCGGTGCTTTCGATTTTGGACACGACATTGACCATGTCCCAGGGCGCCAAAAATTGGCCCTTTTTTACATTGATCACGGCGCCGGTTTTTCCGGCCGCGATCAGCAAATCGGTCTGGCGGCACAAAAAGGCCGGGATCTGTATGATATCAACCACTTCGGCGACGCTGGCGCATTGTTCTGGCGTGTGGATGTCGGTCAAAACCGGACAGCCAAGCGCGTCCTTGACCGTTTGCATGACCGCTAGGCCTGCCTCAATCCCCAATCCGCGTTTGCCCGATAGGGATGTGCGATTGGCTTTGTCAAAGCTGCCCTTGAACACAAATTGCGCACCCGCATCAGCACAGGCCTGCGCCATCGCGGTGGCGATCATTAGGGCGTGCGCCTCTGATTCCAACTGGCACGGGCCAGCGATGACGGTCAGTGGCGCGTCATTGGACAGGGTCAGTGACCCAACTTGGATGTTTTTCATTACGAAGATACCTGTTCGCGCAAAATCGACGCCGTCAAAGAGATCATCAGGTAAATACCCGCAAAAATCAAAAACGCCACCATCGTGTTTTCAAAAACCCTTGGATAGGTCGCTTTGTCAGGGGCAACCGGGCGCACATTCAGCGTCAGATAAGTGATCTGACGATTGGCTTCTATGCGGGACGCTTCCAGTGATTGCAGGCTTTGCTGGACCATAAGTGTCTGGAATGTATAGTTTTCCTCGGAAATTCGCAGGGCGGTATTATCGGTCGCACGCGAACTGCCGATTTCCTGCCGGATGACGGAAATCTGACGTTCGATACTGGCAATTTCAGTGCGCAGCGCATCGACGCGGGCCTGATTGGGGCGCGCACGGGTCAGGAATGAATCCAAGGTCAGCCTTTTATCCAACAGGGCCGTGTTCAATTGCTGTAACTGCCCCAAAATCAAAGAGTTTTCTGAGGCCGCATCGGTGGCAGACGTGGCTTGTTGTGCTTCAACCAACTGCGCAAGCGCTTCAGAACGACGCTCTTCGGCCTCTTGATAGGCGGTGCGGGCATCGGCCATCTGATCCCGGCGCAACCGTTCGGTTTGGGCGTCGACCATTTCTTCGGCATAAGAAATCAACGCTTCGGAAAATTGCTGGGCGGCCTCTGGTGACGCGGCCACAACTTCCATTTTCAACAACCCGCCTGACGTTGGATCATAGCCCACTTTGACGTTGTCAGAATAAAGACCATAAGCCTCTTCGTAGGTGGCATTTTCGGACAGGCGTTGGATGGCGTCGATGTCAGGATTGCTGAAATGGGCCACATATCCGTGTTCTTCGTCCAGTCGGATCATCGCATCGCGCGACGTTAGGAAACTCTGAACGCCGGATGAATCCTGCTGTGATCCAAAGCCGCTGCCGCCAAACAGATCGCCGATCCCGCTGGATGACCCTTCGGCCTTTTGGACGGTGAATTCGGCGAATGTGGCGTACATCGGCGCGGCGGCAAAGGCAAAATACCAACCAACAATAAATGTGGGCAGCATGACAAACACAGCCAGCCGCGAGGCAAGCATGACCAGTTTTTTGCGGCGACGCTTGGCGATATCACGTTGAATTTCGCGAATTTCCCCAGCGCGACGATCCGCAGAAGAGGGCTTGTTTACGTCGGTCGACGGAACCTGTTCTGGTTTGATCCGCGCCAGTTGTTTGCCTTTGTTGGCGTTGCCGGGAACGGTTTGGGGCAATTGTGGTGGTTTGCCCGCAGGCGGGCCACCGTCGGCCATTTGCGGCCCCGTCGGATCCTCAGGAGAAACGAGTTCAAGGATATTGGCACGCTGAAACGGATCGATGCCTTTGGCGCGCAATTGCCGGACTGCGTCGAAATCTGACGTAACAGCAAGCCCCTGTTTCTGGGCCACACGCCGCGCCATGCGTAATTGCCGGCCCGTCAGCCCCTCTTTGCGGATCGCATTGATATCGGTTTCCGACGCAACGGACGCAGTGCTGTCGACCTGACCTTCGCGAACGGGCTGCGGCGACGAAACCGACCCATCTGACAGGTCTGGGAACGTGATCGCGGGTTGGGCCGCTGACGCAGCTGTCCCATCCTCGGGAACCGAAGTGGGGGCCGCAGCAAGCGGTTCGCTGCGGCGAATGCGGTATTTTCTAGCCTTGGGTTTCGTAGTCATACAACTGTTTCGCTTCTTCCAAGGTGTCAAACATGTGGATGCGACCATCCATTAACACGCCCGCGGATCGGGCATAACGTTCCAACGTTGTCGCCTGGTGAGACACAATCACCACCGTTGTTGTTTCCAGTCTTTCGCGCAGCACTTCGCCTGCTTTGCGATTAAATTCGGCATCTGTGGTTTGTGGCATGCCTTCGTCGATCAGGTAAATGTCGAAATCCAGCGCCAACATCAAAGAGAACGTAAATCGCGCCCGCATCCCTTGGGAATAGGTGCCCACAGGCATGTCGAAATATTCCTTGATCCCGGCCATCCAGCGGCAGAATGCCTCGACATAGTCGGGGTCCAGACCGTAGAGCCGGGCAATATAGCGGCTGTTTTCCATGGCCGAATGCCGGTTCACAACACCGCCCATAAATCCTAACGGGAATGAAATACGCGACGTGCGGGAAATTTCGCCTTCGTCGGGTTTTTCCAGACCGGCCATCATATTGATCAGCGTGGTTTTACCGGTGCCATTGGGGGCCAGAATGCCCAGAGAATTGCCCAGATCAACCCGAAAGGACGCGCCATCAAGGATCACCTTGCGCTGCTTTCCTGTCCAAAAGGACTTGCTGACATTTCGAAATTCCAGCATCCGGTTTCCGCTCAGCCCGTTCTGGGGCGCCTGTAACATGTGCCCCATTGTGCAAGGGCTTGGTTAACACAGGGTGACCCAAAGGGCACCACATGTTTTTTCACTCATTATGTCGGATTGAATGGCAAAAATACAATAAATTTGGGGTGAAAAGGGGGCCAATTGGCCCCCTAAACGCGTTTGTTAGCTTAGTCTTGTTTCTGAACGCGGGTCACTTTGCCGGCGATGATGGACACTACAGCAGCAAAGAAACTGAACAATGCGCCCATTTTCGCAGCGTCCTGAACCGGAACATTGCCCAGCATATCGTCGGGACTAAACGCCACGGATGCGACAAACAGCGACACGGTAAACCCGATCGCTGCCACACAGCCGATCACAAACAGATCCACCGTTCGCATCCCTTCTGGCAATCCCAGTTTCATCGGTCCGGCCGCCAGCCAGCCCATGAGCAGAACCCCAAGCGGTTTACCGATCAGCAGACCTGCCAACACCAGCCAAGTCGGCGACCCGATTGAGCTAAACTCAACCCCGGCATTCAACAAACCAAAGAAGAACAGCACCACTTCGACCGGGTGGGCCAGCAGGTGTTCGGTGTGGTTGAGCAAATCTTTGAGGTGGGTTTCCGCCTCAGAGAAGATGCCAAATGCGCGGTCCGCATGGGGCAGGGTTGGCACGATTGGCAACAGACCCAAAGCGGGGTGAATGCCCGCTTCTTGGAACCCGTACCAGCTGATGGCGCCAGCGATCAGATAAGGCCACCAAGACAATTTGTTGCGCACCCAAGTCGAACGGGGGCGGGCTTCGTTGCCGCGATCCATCCGGCGGGGCAGCCAGTTGAACAGAACATAAACGCCCACAGCCGCCGCAACCGAAATCAGCAACCATTCCGGCGCCAATTCGCCTGATGGATAGAAAATCGCCAGAATGATCAGGCCCGCCGCATCATCGGCAATCGCCAACAACAACAGGAACCGAACCGCAGGGTGGCTTGCGCCGAACACCAGACGACCAACCAGATAGGAAAACGCGATGTCTGTCGCAGTTGGGATCGCCCAACCTTTGGCAACGGCGTCATAGGTGTCTGAGCCAAGGAAATAGGCCATGCCCAGATAAACAGCGATTGGGCCAGCCATCCCACCAAAGGTCGCAACCAACGGCGTCGCGGCTTTTTTACCACGCAAAGAGCCTTCTTTTAGGATGATCGCTTCCCAGACTTCTTTTGCGGCAATCGCAAAGAAGAACGCCATCAAAACGTCATTCACCAGATAATGCAGCGTCAGCGTGCGGACCACGTGACCGTGGCCATCATCGTGCAGATGACCGATGAAAAAATCATCGACGATCACAAACTCGACAAAGTCATGATAGGTTTGTGGATTGGTATTTGCCCAGATCAGCGCCAGAATGGCCCCGATGATCAAAAGCAGTGAGTAGTTGGTAACGAAATTCCAGACGCGGTACATGCTTCCCCCATTTCCCTTGTTTTGACGTCAAATAGCGGTTTGAAAGCGGAGGAACAAGCAAAGCTGAACTAGATCATGAGGTTTGGCGCAAAAGTTATCGCAAAGTTGGGCGATTTGTCTGGGATTGGCGTTTGATGTCACGCAAGTTCAGCCAAATCAGGGGCTGATTGCGAATCCTGCCCGGCCCGTTCACCCGTTCCTACGAGGCAGACCGATGATTGACGACTTGGCGACGCTGATTCCCAAAATGCAAACCTGTCGGATTTGTCAGGGGCTGGAACTTGGACCCAATCCGATTTTTCAGCTGGATGCAGAGGCCAAAATTCTGATCGCAGGGCAGGCGCCCGGGCGGATCACACATGCAAAAAACCGCCCCTTTGATGATCCATCCGGACAGCGGTTGCGCAGCTGGCTGGGCGTGGACGAAGCGACGTTTTATGCGGACAATCGGATGGGGATATTCCCGATGGGGCTGTGTTTTCCTGGATCAGGCAAGGCCGGGGATCAGCCGCCCCGCCCGGAATGCGCCGCTACATGGCGCGCGCCGGTGATGGATGCGTTAAAACAGGTCGAATTGACGCTGGTTCTGGGGGCCTATGCGATTGGTTGGCATCTGCCGCAGCTAAAAGGGAAATCCGTGACGGAGGCGGTGAAATACAGCGCAAAGGGGCAGAACGGGATTTATGTGTTGCCCCATCCCAGCCCGCGCAACAATCGTTGGCTGAAACAGAATCCGTGGTTTGAGTTGGACGTGATCCCACAAATTCAGGCCCGTGTTCGGCATTTATTGGACAGGCCCGCGTCACGATGATTGGCGAAACCCAGACCGATTGATTGCGGGTCGTCGCCAGAAATGACATCACAGGGCCAATGTAATCCGACCCCAAGGTGCCCCAATGACCGATCTGGACAACGCCCACGCCAAAATGGAAGCCGCCCCCGGTGATGACGCCGCACGGCTGCGGTTTTTTGAACGGCTGGCCGACACGGAATTGTTCATGTTACTGACCGCCGAACCCGAAGGCGACCAAATCGACCCGGATGTTTTTGACGTCGAAGGCCAAAGCTTTGTGCTGGTGTTTGACCGCACAGAACGGCTGACGGAATTCACCGGCGCACCAGCCCCCTACGCGGCCCTGTCGGGGCGGATGTTGGCGCAGATGTTGGCGGGATTGCAGATCGGGTTGGGTCTGAATTTGGACGTGGCCCCATCCGCGATGCTGATCCCCGCCGATGCGCTGGGATGGCTGGTGGACACATTGGACCAGGGCCCCGCCGAAGAAGAGGCCCAGATCGAAGAAATCGCCCCGCCCGCCGGTCTGCCCGAAGCGGTGATCGAAGGTGTGGATCGCAAATTGGCCACGGCCACCGGCTTGGCGCGCATGGCCTATCTGGTCGAAGTCAAATACGCGATTGGCACACGCGGGCATTTGCTGGCGTTCATTGATGCAGTGCCGGGGGCGGAACCGGCCCTAGCCAGCGCAGTGGGCGAAGCTTTGACGTTTTCAGGCGTTGAGGCCGGCGCGATTGATGTGGCGTTTTTCCGCGCCAGCGATCCACTGGCATCAGGTCTAGCACGTCACGGGCTGCGGTTCGATCTGCCTGTGCCCGCCGAACCCCACATCCCCGAAGCCCAACGCACCGGCCCCGGCATGGATCCGAACGTGCCACCAAAGCTAAGGTAAGTTTGGACGCGACATATATTGTGCCTAGCAGGCCATGGCGTCGTCAAAGCTTTTGCTTATCCCGTGAGTTGATAGCGCCGCTCCCAATGGTGCTTGCATTCTGAAGCAGTGGCTATCCGTCGATAATCGACGTTTGCGGGGATCAGTTGAATTCAAAAGCGCTAGGTCTGACAGCGATGAAATCACAATTTGTAAACGCCGGTGATCTGTGACCTTTGGTTTTTAATACCCCAAATCACGATCCACGAGGAAATTCAGGCTTTGCCCGGCTTCGCTGCGTTTGATGTTGTCCGCCAGAACTTCGACGGCTGTGTTCACCCGCGTTTCTGACGCCACATGCGCGGTGACGGTGACCTTTGGGTGGGACCAGAACGGGTCGTCCTGAGGCAGGGGTTCAATGCGAAACACATCCAGCGTTGCATGGGCCAGATGGCCGCGATCCAGCGCCTCAATCAGGGCTGCATCGTCAATCAGCGGGCCACGACCGGGGTTCAACAGGAACGCGCCGCGTGGCAATTGCGCCAGCCGGTCGGCATTGATCAATCCATCGGTCTGCGGCGTGTTGGGCAGCAGCAGCACCAGTATTTCAGCCGTGGCCAATGCTTGTTTTAACCCATCAGGGCCGAACAGGCAGGTGATATTGTCGATGTTTTTCTGCGACCGGCTCCAACCGGTGACGTTGAACCCCAGCTGCGCCAGCATCTGACCGCAGGCCTGACCCAATTCGCCCAATCCAAGGATGGTCACAGCCCGTTCGCACGCCAAAGGGGGTGTGGTCTGATCCCAGATGTGATCCGGGTTCACGATCTGTGCATCAATCCCCAGATGATAGCGCAACACATGGGCGCTGACCCATTCGACCATGCCAAATTTCAACCCATCATCGACCATACGTGTCAGCGGCTGGGTCAGGGTTTGGTTGCTGGTGATTTTATCAACCCCGGCCCACGTGCTGAGCACAGCTTTGCAATTGGTGAAGGGGGTGAAATCGGTGATCGTCCCGTTTGGGGCATAGATGATGTAATCGACCTGATCGCCGGGGATGTCGCTGGAAATATTCGCGGTTAAATCCCGCGCCGACAGGGCGGTTTTCAACGCGGCCCCATAGGCATCGCGGTTGTGAACTGCCGTGGCATTTAAAATCTGGATCATGATGCAAATACCTGTGTCATATCGGCAAAGCCTTTGATTTCTATCGGGTTTCCGGATGGGTCCCGGAAAAACATCGTGCGCTGTTCGCCCGGTTTTCCGGCAAACCGGATGATGGGCGGAATTTCAAACTGGACCTGTCCATCCAGTCGTTCCGCCAGATCCAACCAGTCAGCCAAAGGCAGGATCACACCCAGATGCGGCATGGGCACCATGTGATCGCCCACATGACCTGTCGCTTGGGTCGCAAATGGCGTGCCCAGATGCAGGGAAATTTGATGGCCAAAGAAATTGAAATCAACCCAAGTGTCGGTAAACCGCCCCTCAATGCAGCCCAAAACGCCGCCATAAAACGCGCGTGCCGCATCCAGATCATCAACATTATAAGCAAGGTGAAAGATCGACATAAGCAGCCCCTTTGGGTTAGCGCGGGCGGTGAACATGGGCGGATTGCACCAGCCCAAACGCCATCAACAGGATCATCATCGCCGTGCCGCCATAGCTGACCAACGGCAATGGAACGCCCACAACCGGCGCCAATCCCATGACCATCGACATATTGATCGCAAAGAACAAGAAGAACGTCGTGCCCACGCCCAAAGTCACCAATGACGCAAACCGATCCCGGTTTTGCAGCGCAGATGTGATGCAGAAAAACAGAACCAAACCATAAAGGCACAACAGCCCAAACGAGCCCAGAAACCCAAACTCTTCGGCGAGAATGGTGAAAATGAAATCGGTGTGTTTTTCAGGCAGGAAATTCAGGCGCGATTGCGTACCTTGCATGAAACCACGCCCGGTAAAGCCACCTGACCCCAGTGCGATTTTGGCTTGGGCGATGTTATATCCATCCCCCAGCGGGTCCCGAGACGGGTCCAGAAATGTATCAATCCGCCGGTATTGATAATCGGCCAAGAATTGCAAATCTGTGCCGCGCGTTTTGAACACCGCAAAAATAAGCCCAATCCCCGCCGAAATAACGGTCATGAAATAGGCCCAATGCACACCTGCGAAAAACATGATCGCCCCGCCGCCCATCATCAGCAATAACGACGTGCCCAGATCGGGCTGTTTGAGCACAAAAAACGTGGGCAACAGGATGATCAGAACCGGCAATAAAACCCATAGCGGGCGGGATGTCTTTTTCACCGGGAGCCAGTCGTAATAGGCCGCCAACATCATCACCACGGTGATTTTCGCCAGCTCTGAGGGTTGCAATTGAACCGGGCCAAGTTGAACCCAGCGTTGCGCACCGTTGCGTTCAAATCCAATCAAATCCACCGCGACCAACAGCAAAATAGACACTATATATCCCACCGCCGCGACATTGCGCCAAAAATAGATAGGCACCAGAGCCACGATCATCATCAGGGCCATGCCGATGCCAAACCGTTTAATCTGAGGGGTGGCCCAGCGGTCAATATCCCCGCCCGCCACGGAAAACAGCATCAGAAACCCGATGCAGGAAATCGCCGTCAGCAACAGGATGACGGGCCAGTTCAGGAACAACAATTTCCGAAAACCCGTGGGCGTGTATTTTACCTGATATTCTAGATAGGACATTGTTAAGCCCTGTCATTTGTCGCTGGCGGCACAATGTCACGCAGCACCATATTTTGCTGTTGTGTGCGGATACGGCCCCGTTGATCCGCAGGATAGGCAGACAAGGGTGGCGTGCCATTATAAAGCGCCTGAAGCGTGATATCACGGGCGATCGGGGCGGCCGCAGTTGATCCACCCCCCCCATGTTCCACAACAACGGACACCGCAATTTTGGGGTTATCAAAGGGGGCAAAATCGACAAACAGCGCGTGATCGCGTCGTTCCCATGGCAGATCGGCATTGCGGATGATCCCCGCCGCACGTTCGGCGGCGGTGATGCGGCGCACTTGGGATGTGCCGGTTTTTCCGGCCATACGAAACGCATCTTCGACGATACGCGATCCACGCGCTGTGCCGCGCGAATGATTGCTGACCGCATACATGGCCTGGCGCACACGGCGCAGCATATTTTCGTTCAGCCCCAGCGTTTCCCCAGCCCCCGACGGTGTTTCGACCCCATCGATGGATTGGATCAACCGGGGTGAAATCGACCGGCCGGTTGCGATCCGCGCCGTCATCACCGCCAATTGCATGGGCGACGCCAGTACGTAACCTTGTCCGATTGAGGCATTCACTGTGTCCCCAATCCGCCAATCTTCGCCGCGGGTTTCGGTTTTCCATGCTTTGTCCGGTGCCAGCCCGCGCGCGACGGCTGACAATGGCAGATCATGGCGAATACCCAGCCCCAGTTTGCGGGCCATTTCAGCAATTTTGTCGATGCCCACCCGTTGGCAAATGTCATAATAATAGACGTCGCAACTTTGTTTCAGGCTTTCATGCAGGTTGACGTTGCCATGGCCCGCGCGTTTCCAGCAATGGAATTTCACATCCGCCACATCCAGGTGACCGGGGCAATAAACCGTTTCCTCAGGATCGACGATACCAGCCTCAAGCGCGGCCAGAGCGGTCACCATTTTAAAGGTTGAACCGGGGGGATAGGTGCCCTGTACCGCTTTGGCGGCCAAAGGGCGGAATGTGTTTTCATTCAAGCCCTGCCAATCAGACACAGAAATCCCACGCACAAACAGGTTTGGATCAAAACTGGGCGCCGAAGTGATCCCCAGAATATTGCCATGTTCCAGATCCATCACAACGGCGCTGGCGCTTTCATTTCCCAGACGCGCCTGCATGTAATTCTGTAATCCGGCATCCACGGTCAGTTGCAGATCGGTCCCGGCTTGGCCCTCTTGGCGGTCCAGTTCACGCATGATCCGCCCGGCCGAGTTTACTTCGACCTGTTGATTGCCCGCAGAGCCGCGCAATGGGCGTTCCATCTTGTTTTCAACGCCGGTTTTGCCAATTTGGAACCGGGGAATGTTTAGCAGCGGGTCTTTGTCGTCGATCCGACTGAGATCATAATCGCTGACCGGGCCCACATAGCCAACCACATGCGCCATGTCTTCTTGCATGGGATAATGCCGCGACAGGCCGACCTCTGGGATGACACCGGGCAGGGCGGGGGTGTTGGCGGCAACGCGTGCGAATTCTTCCCAAGTGATGCGATCCACGATCGGGATTTTGGTGTTGCCCGGGCGGGATGTCATTTCTTCGATGGCGCGGGTTAGATTTTCGGGGGGAATGGGCACCAATTGCGTCAACCGGGCCAGAACTTCGCCAATATCACCGGCGCGTTCGCGCACCATAACAATGCGTAGGTTCTGTTCGTTTTCCGCCAGCTTGACCCCGTTGCGATCAAAAATCAGGCCGCGAGGCGGGGCCAAAGTCAGGATATTCACCCGATTTTCTTCGGCCAAGGCGCGATAAGTTTCCCCCGCGTCCAATTGCATCGATCGCATCCGCCAGGTCAGCACCCCCATGATGCCCAACTGAAACCCACCCACCAGCAGGCCCCGTCGCGAAATGCGGCGCGCGCTTTCGCTGGTATCTGCGCCAGATCGTTTCATAGCCGATGCCCCAATGAATCAACCTGCCCCGGAGCCGGGCGGGCAATGCCAAACAGAATTTGCGACAACACGGCCACCACCGGATAGATCAGGATCGTCAGCACCATCTGCACCATCGTCAACCAAAACGGCGCCTGATGCAGCAGCGCGACAGATTGCACCAACCGATAGCCAAACGTGATCGCCACGATACCCAACGCAATGGTCGCCCATTCCACCGAAAAGGCAGAATTGCGCAGATTTCGGGATCGGGCCCGCAAGGTTTCCGTCAGAATCAACATCAATGCAGTATATAGTCCCGGCGGACGCTGGAACAAAAAATCACACAACAAAAAAACGAATGCGACGGACAGAATGGGCATAAAATCCGGGCGTCGTGCCACCCAAGCCAATGTCACAGCTAGGATTAAATCCGGCGGTGCCCAGCGTGGGGGCAATGTATTGAGCGGCAAAAGTTGCAGGAATATCAACAGGATCGCGATGGTGATATAGGTGCCGCGTGCGATCCATATCCGGCTTGCTGGGGCTTCAACCATCGTTGGCCCCTGTTGTTTCGTCCTCAAAGACGGGCAGCAGACCGGGGGCGATTAACCCGCCGGGATCGGTGATGTTTTCGGTGCCGTGGCTGCGCAAAACCCGCAGAAATTCAAGCCGCTCGTAATCCGCCGACAAACGCACGCGTAATCGACGATCCACGCCCAATGCCACTTCGCCCACCTGCAAACCCGCCGGGAAAACACCGCCATCGCCCGATGTCACAACCCGGTCACCGGGACGCACCAAATCGGCGTTTTCGATGAATTCCAAGGGCGGGTGCAGGGTGTTATCCCCTGACAGAATGGCGCGTTGGCCTGCGTCTTGGATATTGACGGGGATGCGGCTGGACGTGTCGGTCAACAGGATCACGCGGGCTGTGTCATTGCCCACACCGCTGATCCGCCCCACCAGACCCAGCCCATCCATCGCCGCCCAGCCATCAACGATGCCATCACGCGCGCCGATATTCAGTAGCAAGGATTGGTGAAACGGCGACCCGCTATCCGCCAACACCACGCCGGTCACATAGGTCAGCTGTAAATCCAGCTGTACATTGTTCAAATCACGCAGTTTGGCATTTTCCTGCCCCAACCGGATCGCAGCTTCGCGCCAGGCCTTCATCTGTTGTAATTCGCGCCGCAATTCCTGATTTTGATCCGACAGACGTTGGTAGGATTGGAAATCCGACACCAGATTGATCATCCCGGTCACAGGGGCCATGGCCCATTCAAAACTGGGCACAAACCGGTTGATAATGTCGGCGCGGAACCGTTCAACACGTGGGGAATCGATCCGCCAGATCAGGAAAACCGCGAACATCAACAGCACCAGAACCCCAACCAGCAAACGCCGGATCGGGGCTACAAAATCTTCTCTGTTTCTGTCATTGGCCAAGGGTCCGTGCGTCCCTTTCTGTCAGTGGGCGATTTGCGCGGTATCTTGCGTGCGCTCAGCTGTCGTAGTCAATTACATGGCGCAGTTGTTTTTCGTATTCCAGCGCTTTGCCGGTGCCCAATGCCACGCAGTTCAAGCTTTCGTCGGCCACGGAAATGGCTAGCCCGGTCTGTTCGCGCAACGCCAGATCCAATTCACCCAGCAACGCGCCACCGCCGGTCAGCATCACGCCGCGATCGACAATGTCTGCGGCCAGATCGGGGGGGGTGGCTTCCAGCGCGGTCATCACCGCTTCGCAGATTTGCTGGACCGGTTCGGCCAAGGCTTCGGCGACTTGGGCTTGGGAAATTTCGGTTTCTTTGGGCACACCATTCAACAAATCACGGCCCCGGATATGCATCGACTGGCCACGGCCATCATCGGGCATACGTGCCGCGCCGATGGATGTTTTGATCCGCTCAGCGGTGGATTCCCCGATCAGCAGGTTATGCTGGCGTCGCAGATAGGAAATGATCGCTTCGTCCATGCGATCCCCACCGACGCGCACGGAGCGCGCATAAACGATGTCACCCAGTGACAGAACCGCCACTTCGGTGGTGCCGCCGCCAATATCAACAACCATGTTCCCGGTCGGATCGGTGATCGGCATGCCCGCACCAATCGCCGCAGCAATCGGTTCTGCGATCAGCCCGGCACGGCGCGCACCAGCGGACAAAACCGATTGGCGAATGGCGCGTTTTTCAACCGGCGTCGCCCCGTGGGGCACACAGACGATGATTTTCGGCTTGGAAAATGTTGTGCGTTTGTGAACTTTGCGGATGAAATGTTTGATCATTTCCTCGGCGACGTCAAAATCGGCAATTACGCCTTCGCGCATGGGCCGGATCGCTTCGATGCTGCCGGGCGTGCGCCCCAACATCAGCTTGGCGTCTTCGCCCACGGCCAGCACTTTTTTGACGCCATCCTTGACGTGATAGGCCACCACGGACGGTTCGCTCAGGATCACACCGCGACCTTTGACGTAAACCAGCGTGTTTGCTGTGCCCAGATCAATCGCCATGTCAGATGAAAACATGCCGCCAAGATTTCCGAATAGTCCCATAGAGTGGAGCCCTTTGCCAAACGTCGCCGGTCCGCGACTCTGTGAGGGGTGCGGACCAATGTTGTATAAGCAGCGGCGCACATGGGCGAAAGACCAAATAGGGGGGACAATCGGCGGCAAGTCGCCAGAATCAGAACAGAATCGCGTTTCTTTTGTGCCGACGCAGCGTTAGGGAAGGCCATGCTGTCTTATCAACATATTTTTCACGCCGGGAATCTGGCCGATGTCCAGAAACACAGCCTGTTGGCGTGGATGCTGGATTATCTGACCCAAAAGCCCAAACCGGTTTCCTATATCGAAACCCATGCGGGGCGGGGCCTGTATCATCTGGATGCGGCTGAGGCCGTGAAAACCGGCGAAGCGGCGGCCGGTATTGCCGTGGCCGAGGATTGGTTTGACGCGGATCATCCCTATATGCGGGCCTTGGATTTTATTCGCAATGCGCGCGGCGAAACCGCCTATCCCGGATCGCCCGCCGTGGCGGCGTCGCTGCTGCGGGGCGATGATCCGATGCATTTGGCGGAATTGCATCCACGTGAACGCGATGCGTTGCAGGATGTGATGGGCCGTCGCGCCAAAGTTTATGCCCAAGACGGGTTTTCCATGGCCCATGCGATTTGCCCGCCTGATCCGCGGCGCGGGCTGATGCTGATTGATCCGTCTTATGAGGTGAAATCAGATTACGTGCGTATGCCGGGCATCATCACGCAGCTGCATCGCAAATGGAATGTAGGGGTGATTGCCCTGTGGTATCCGATTTTGACGGATGGGCCGCATCAGTCCATGATCAAAACCCTGCTGGCCGAAGACCTGCCCAAAGTAGTCCACCACGAAGTGCGGTTTCCACCTGCGCGCGAAGGCCATCGGATGATTGGGTCAGGGATGTTTGTGGTCAATGCGCCATGGGGTCTGTCGGACGAAGCAACGCGGATTTCAGCGCTGTTTGACGCCGCGTTTGGAGCGAACGGGGCGGCATAAACCGCCCCGCGCTGGGTTAATTTGCGTCCGTATACCGGATTTCTTTGGTGTCTTCGCCGGTGCGGCCACGACGGACCAACAGACGGTTCAACGCATGCAAATAAGCCTTGGCCGAGGCAACAACCGTATCTGTGTCCGCGGATTGGCCGGTGGCGATGTTTCCGTCCTCTTCCAAACGGACAGACACGGTGGCCTGCGCATCGGTGCCTTCGGTCACGGCGTTCACCTGATACAATTGCAGGTTGGCGGTGTTGGGATGCAGCGCGCGGATCGCTTTGAAACTGGCATCAACCGGACCGTCGCCGCGTTCAATGGCGGTGTGTTCCTTGCCGTCGATATCCAGAACCAGCGTTGCCTCGGCTGGACCACCGGTGCCACAAGCCACACGCAGCGTGACCAGTTTCAGCTGATCATCCTCGGTGTCGCCGCCGATATGGGTCAACGCGATGATGTCGTCGTCAAACACCTCTTTTTTGCGGTCGGCCAGATCCTTGAACCGCACAAAGATGTCTTTCAACTGGTTGTCCCCAACCTCAAACCCCAATTGTTCCAGTTTATCGCGCAGCGCCGCACGTCCGGAATGTTTGCCCAAAGGCAGGGATGTGCCCGACAGGCCCACATCTTCGGGGCGCATGATTTCAAAGGTTTCTTTGTTTTTCAGCATGCCATCCTGATGGATGCCGCTTTCATGGGCAAAGGCGTTTTTGCCGACGATCGCCTTGTTGAACTGCACCGCAAAGCCCGACACAGTGGCAACCCGGCGCGAAATGGCCATGATTTTTTTAGTGTCGATGCCGGTGCTGAACGGCATGATATCGTTGCGGATTTTCAGCGCCATCACCACTTCTTCTAATGCGGTGTTGCCCGCGCGTTCGCCCAAGCCATTGATTGTGCATTCAATTTGGCGCGCGCCACCGGCCACGGCAGCCAGCGAGTTGGCGGTCGCCATGCCCAGATCATTGTGGCAATGGGTGGCAAAAATCACGTCATCCGCACCCGGCACAGTTTCGATCAGGCGCTTGATCAAATCCGCGCTTTCCATTGGGGCGGTATAGCCAACAGTGTCGGGGATATTGATGGTGCTGGCGCCGGCCTTGATGGCGATTTCAATCACGCGACACAGGTAATCCCATTCGGTGCGGGTCGCATCCATGGGGGACCATTGCACATTGTCCACCAGATTGCGGGCATGGGTGACCGTTTCGTGGATTTTCTCCGCCATTTCATCCATGGTCAGGTTCGGAATGGCGCGGTGCAACGGTGACGTCCCGATAAAGGTGTGGATGCGGGGACGTTCAGAATTGCGCACAGCTTCGGCGCAGCGATCGATGTCTTTGATATTGGCGCGCGCCAATCCACAGATCACCGATTGTTTGGACCGGGTGGCGATTTCGCTGACTGCACGAAAATCGCCTTCGGATGCGATGGGAAAGCCAGCTTCGATGATGTCGACGCCCATCTCGTCCAGCATTTCTGCGATTTCCAGTTTTTCGTCATGGGTCATGGTGGCGCCGGGGCTTTGTTCGCCGTCGCGCAATGTGGTGTCAAAGATCAAAACACGGTTTTTATCGGACATGTCGACTTCCTTAGATATGGGCTTTGGCGGCGGCGGGGACACCGCTATCGCCGGAATTGGCTTCACCGATCGGTTCGATCAGCAGGACTTTGGCTTCTTTTTCGGCGCGGGGGCGATGAACGATGCCTTTGGGGACAATCACCAGTTCACCGGGCCCAAAGGTCACAGGATCGTGGTCCTGATAATCCATCGTGACCTGACCCTCAATCACCAGAAAGAAATCATCGGTATCGTCATGTTTGTGATAGGGAAATTCCCCCTGAAACTTCACAACCATCACGTCGTTATTGTTATAGGTTGCGACCACTTTGGGGTCCCAGTGGGTGTCAAACAAACCCAGTTTGTCCGTTAGGTTAATCTTTTGCATATGTGTGCCCTTAGCGTTGGCAGATAGAAGACTGAGAGGTGTTTGGCGCTGATCCCTTCTGAGCGGTCGCGCCAAAAGGCACGCTCAGAAGCGGCTAAGGAGAAGAAGCAGACCAAAGGCACGCGCAGAATTGCACGGCAAAGATGGGATATGGGTCTGACTAATCATGCCGCCACTATAAACACAGATTGCCAATTGGAAAGAGCCAATTTGCAGTGTTTGAATGTGATATGAAACCAAACATTCGCAGGGGCAATCCGCGCCAAAAATCACCAAGTTGACGTAAGATACGATTGCCGTTCATCATTGGGGGCAATCTGTGGCGGATTGAGGCGGCATTGTGTCGGGAAAATCGAAAACGTCCACAATTGTGACGCGATTGAAAATTGATTTTCATTTACTTAATTGATTTGGCTGCATTTTTTTGGGTTTTGCGATCTTAGCAGAAAATCCCGGATTGTGTTCAGTAACATCACAAATCCATCTGATCGCCCGAAACTGTCCATGATTGAATGCGAGATTACGTTCAAGGCAGGTGAAATCGCATGCGTTCGCCAATGCGAGATTGCCAGTGCGAAATTGAAGGGACAAGTTAATGCCATCAGGTTATTTGGTAAATTTAGGTAACGGAACGCTGGACGCAGGCGATCAGATCGTTGGAACGCAAATCACGTTCACAACCGATCAAGTGTTGGGCACGGGGTCTTGGACCTGGAGCGGCGTCTGGGACGGCGACGGCAATACATATAACAACATCACAGATACGGGGTCGTATTATCTGGCCACGGATGGCAGTGTCTATTTTGTCCCTGATACTTGGAACATCACAGCAAATAACGGGTCCAGCGCAACCGCGGCCCCTGCATATACCGCTGATCCGAATATTTATGGCACAACGGGCAATGATGCCGATATCGAAGGCACGGCTGGTGACGATACGATTTACGGCGGCGATACAACGTCTGAAACCGGGACCGGGGCAGACACGATCAATGCAGGATCTGGCGATGACACGATCACATCCGGTGATGGCAATGATGTGATCAATGCAGGTGGCGGCGATGACAGCATCCTTGGCGGCGCTGGCAATGATACCATTCACGGCGATGATGCGACGCCTCCGGCCACTGGGGATGAAACCCTGAACTGGTCCGACGAAGGCACCGAAGGCACAAATATCTTTGGCGGTTTCACCCAGAATACCGGCGATATGGATGTCACCGTTAGTTTTTCCAATGACGGGAATGGCAACCTCTATCAGGTCGACACCGCGACCGGCCAATACTCAACTGGCAATGAAACCTTTGCGACCAATTCATCGCTGCAACTGGGCGGGGATGGCGGGCCAACCTCAACCACAACACTGGATTTTGATGCGGTAGATGGCACAGGTCTGGCCAACGAAGTGGTCGATGTGGCGTTTCGCATCAACGATATCGATCACAGCACATGGCATGATGATGTGACGATCAACGCCTATGATGCCGATGGCAATGCCGTCACCGTCTTGATCACGGCGGCGGGCGATGACATCGTCAATGGCAATACCATCACCGCGGGCACCAGCAGTGATGACGCCGGAGACGCAGCTGGGTCGGCATTGGTTGAAATCGCAGGTCCCGTGCATTCTGTTGAAATCGTCTATGCCAATGGTGGCACAACCAACCAATATCTGTGGGTCACGGACGTTCATTTCACCACCTATGTGGATGCGGACAATGACGACACCATTGATGCAGGTGCGGGCAACGACACCGTATATGGCTATGACGGCGTCGACAGCATTCTGGGCGGATCGGGCGACGATCAGCTTTATGGGGGCAATGACGCGGACGAAATCGACGGCGGCACCGGGGCTGATACCGTTTATGGTGGCGCGGGTGCGGATGACGTCTCTGGCGGCGCGGATGATGACGAAGTGCATGGCGATGGCGGCAATGACACCGTGTCGGGGAATGCGGGCGCGGATGATCTGTTTGGCGGCGCGGGCAATGACACGCTTTATGGTGGAGATGGTGCCGACACATTGACCGGCGGCACCGGTGATGATGTGCAATTCGGGGGATCGGGCGACGATACCTTTGCGTTGGACAATGGCTTTGGCACGGATACGATCACCGGGGGTGAAACCGGCGAAACCAATGGCGACACGTTGGATGCCAGCACGATCACTTCTGACATTGTGCTGGATCTCAGTGCGGTTGATGCCAATGATCCCGAAAGCGGCACATTGGTCACCGGCGGCAATACGGCGACATTTACCGAGATCGAAAATGTCATTCTGGGCAGCGGTGATGACACAATCACCGGCTCAAATGGCGTGGATAACGTTGATCTGGGCACAGGTGCGGACACGATCACAGGCGGCGCTGGCAACGACATCATCGATGTGGGCAACGACACGGATGAGGACACGCTGATCCTAGAAGACGGCTTTGGTCAGGATGTGATCACCAATTTCGAAGCGCCAACCGACAACGGTGATGGCACATTCACCGGCAATGATTTGGTGGATGTGACCAACCTGACGGATGCGCTGGGCGATCCGGTTTATGTGTCCGACGTGACCGTGACCGAAGATGGGTCCGGCAATGCAGTGCTGAATTTCCCGAATGGTGAAACCCTGACGCTGATCGGGATTTCTGTTGCGGCCATCGACGATCCTTATGCGCTGAACGCCATTGGCATTCCAATTTCCGACGGCACCGTCAGCGGCACGGCGGGTGCGGACGTGATTGATGGGTCCTACACAGGTGATCCCGATTATGATCTGGTGGATGCAGGCGACGCCATCCTGTCGGGCCATGCGGCCAATGACGATCTGATCGAAGCAGGCGCAGGCGGCGATACCGTTCTGGCCGGGGCTGGCGACGATACGATCTATGGCGAAGCAGGCGCAGATATTATCACCGGTGGGGCGGGCGACGACACCATCTTTGGTGGGGCGGATCAGGACGATATTCTGGTCGAAGACGGCTTTGGCGACGACATCGTGGATGGGGGTGCCACCGGCACCGACCAAGACGCGATTGATGCCTCTGCCCTGACCAGCGGCGTGGATGTCACCTATTCCGGTGACGAAGCCGGTGTTCTGAACAACGGCGCAGATTCCATCACATTCGCCGACATCGAAGAACTGGTTCTGACCGATAGCAACGACACGGTGGATGCATCCGCCGATAGCGCCGGCGCGACCATCACTGCTGGTGCGGGTGATGACACCATTACGGTCGGGACCGGCGATGATGTGATTGCTGGCGGTGCGGATCAGGATCAGGTCGAACTGATCGACGGCTTTGGCGATGACACCATTGTTGGCGGTGAAACCGGCACGGATCATGACATCTTGGACGCATCCGATCTGACATCTGGCGTTGACGTTACATATTCCGCCGATGAGGCTGGCCAGTTGGTTGGCGGTGCTGACACGGCGGACTTCTCAGAAATCGAAGAACTGGTTCTGACCGATAGCGACGACACGGTTGATGCAGCCGCAGACAGCGCTGGTGTGACGATCACGGCTGGTGCTGGCGACGACATAATCATCGGCGGGTCCGGCGATGATGTGATCAATGGCGGCGCGGATCAGGATCAGGTCAATCTGGTCGATGGGTTCGGTAGTGACACGATTGATGGCGGCGGCACAGGTGTGGATCAGGATGTGTTGGATGCATCCGCCCTGTCAACCGGCGTGACCGCGACCTATTTCGGCGACGAAGCGGGTTTGATGGTCAACGGCGCAGATGACGCAATCTTTAGCGATATCGAAGAGTTGGTGCTGACCGGCAGCAACGATGTTTTGGACGCTTCCGCCGACAGTGTTGGCGTGAATGTTGATGCAGGTGACGGCGCGGATACCATGATTGGCGGGTCGGGTGACGACACGCTGGACGGTGGCGCCGGGGATGACACTATTGCTGGTGGGCTGGGCACAGATACCATTATCGGTGGCGCAGGCGACGACACGATTACATTTGCCCATGGCGATGTGGTCACTGGTGGTGACGGGGACGATACCTTTGTGCTGGCCGATCTGGGTGATGGCTCAAACGGTACAATCACCGTCACAGGCGGCGAAGGCGATGAAACCGGCGGCGATACATTGCAGCTGGGTGGTTTGGCCGACATGTCGACCCTTGTGATCACGGACCCAGATGATGCCAATGGCGGCCTGACCGGGTCGGTCACACTGAATGACGGCACGTTGCTGAACTTTAGCGAGATTGAAAACATCATCTGTTTCACGCCTAACACCCGGATCGCGACGCCCCGTGGCGCGCGGATGATCCAGGACCTAAAGGTTGGGGATCTGGTGCTGACCCGCGATCATGGCATGCAGCCTGTGCGCTGGATCGAAGCCCGCACCGTGCCCGCATTGGACCGGTTCGCCCCGATCCGCATCCGCGAAGGCGTGCTGACAGGTCAGCAATCCGACCTGCTGGTATCCCCGCAGCACCGGATGTTGTTCCAGGGCTATTCTGCGGAATTGCTGTTTGGCGAAAGCGAAGTTCTGGTGGCTGCAACCCATCTGGTGGATGGCGTTGACGTCACCCGCGAAGAAGGCGGCGAAGTCACTTACATCCACATGATGTTTGACGAACACGAAATCATCTTTGCCGAAGGCGCCCCATCCGAAAGCTTCCACCCCGGTGACATTGGCCTGACGGCCGTCAGCGACGAAGCCCGCGAGGAATTGTTTGCCCTGTTCCCAGAACTGCGCAGCGATCCAAACGGCTATGGCAGTACTGCGCGCCGGTGCCTCAAATCCCATGAGGCCCGTTTGATCCGAGGCTAGTGTTTACCGCGAGTGGTTAGGGTAACGATTACTGAGAAGCGGCTTCTGTTGATGCCGCTTCTTGGCTGTTGGACCCTTGGTCTGTGACGGCATCTGTTGCAGGGGCCACATCTGCGCGGGTGACCAATGCCCCATCATCCCAAGCTCCGGTTTCAACCTCGCCAGAGGCGTAGCGCATCGTGCCTTCGCCCTGACGACGGCCATTGCGAAACGCGCCTTCGTAAATCGCGCCATTGGTATAGGTCGCAACCCCCATGCCGGTGATCTGGCCGTTTTGCCACTGACCTTGGTAGGTAAACCCATCCGTCATGGTGATTTTACCATTGCCATGGCGCTGTCCGGCGGCAAATTGCCCCTCATACAGCGTGCCATCCGCATAGGTGGCCACGCCCACACCGGACCGCTGACCATTTTCCCAAGCGCCCTCGTAGGTATAGCCATCCGCATAGGTCATTTTGCCCATGCCGTGGTTCTGGGCGTTCTGGAATTCGCCCTCATAAACCAATCCATTGGCATAGGTCGCAACCCCGGTCCCATTGATCACACCAGCAGACCAAGCCCCGTCATAGGTGGACCCATCCGGATAGGTGATTTTGCCCATCCCATCGGCCAAATCAGCGCGAAATTGCCCCACATAGACCGATCCATCTGGATAGGTCACTTCGCCTTGGCCTTCGATTTGGCCATTGGCCCATGATCCAACATAGGTATAGCCATCCGCCCCGGTAAAGCTGCCTTGGCCGTGGCGTTTATCATTGGCAAATCCGCCCTGATAGACGTCGCCATTGGCGTAGGTTACCGTTCCGGTGCCTTCGCGCCGTCCTGCGGACAGGTCACCTTCGTAAATGTCGCCATTGGGCTGGATCAACCGACCTTGGCCCTGAATTTGGCCGTTTACCCAAGTGCCCACATAGGTCATGCCATCGGGCAGGGTCAGCGTGCCTTGGCCTTCGCGTTCGCCATTGGCCAACGTGCCCTCATATAGGGCGCCATCAGGGTAGGTCACCATGCCTTGGCCATCTTTGACGCCATTGACCCATGTACCTTCGTAGATATAGCCGTTCGGGCTCTGCATTTTGCCTTCGCCGTGATGCATGGCGTTGCGAAATTCGCCCTCATAGGTCACGCCATTGGCATAGCTGGCCATGCCTTGACCGTTGATTTTGCCATCCACCCAGTCGCCTTCATAGGTGCCACCATCGGCAAAGGTGATATTGCCGAAACCTTCGGGTTTGCCGGATGAAAACGCGCCCTGATAGACCGATCCGTTGGGAAACCGCGCAATGCCCTGACCGCGAATTTCGCCTTCGAACCATTCGCCGGTATATTCATAGCCATTGGGCAAACGATAGGTGCCTTGCCCATGCTGACGTCCGTTCAGGAACGTGCCTTCGTACACGCCGCCATCGTCATATTGCTTGGTCTGAACGGTTTGCGCCCCAACCGGCGCAGACAGCGCAAGCGTGGCAGCAAGGATCCAGATTGGCAGGCTTTGGCGTGACATATGAACAGCTCCCTCACGTTTCTTGGCCGTAAGGTAGTTCAGCAATGGGGGCGGGGCAACGGGTTTGCGCAGCTTTGCTGTGGGTTGGTTGCGCGTGATTTGGTCAATCGGCTTTTACTTGACGTCTGATGCGGCTACATCTGGCGCCAACAGACGACAGAAAGGGTGCCGGAACATGGCCCAGACCACAGACCAGTTTCGCCTGACTTTGGCCCAATTGAACCCCGCCGTGGGCGCACTTGCTGAGAACGCAGATCAGGCCCGTGCCGCATGGCGCGAAGGGCGTGATGCACGGGCCAATCTGGTGGCCCTGCCGGAAATGTTTATTTCCGGGTATCAGACCCAAGACCTTGTTCTGAAACGAGCTTTTGTGGCGGATTGCATGGCGCATATCCATGCGTTGGCGGCGGATTGTGCCGATGGCCCGGCGCTGGGCATTGGCGGACCCGTCTATGAAGATGACGTGCTGTACAACGCCTATTTCATCCTGAAAGGCGGCAAAATCCACGCCCGGATGCTGAAGCATTTTCTGCCAAACTACACCGTTTTTGACGAACAGCGCCTGTTCGAACCCGGCCCAATCCAAGGCCCCTATGAAATCGACGGGATGCGCATTGGATCGCCGATCTGCGAAGATGCATGGTACGAAGATGTCTGCGAAGCCATGGTCGAATCCGGGGCCGAGATTCTGATGGTGCCCAACGGGTCGCCCTATTTCCGCAATAAATTCCCAATCCGCATGACCAATATGGTGTCGCGTGTGGTCGAAAATGATGTGCCGCTGGTCTATTTGAACATGATTGGCGGTCAGGATGATCAGATCTTCGACGGCGGGTCCTTTGTTCTGAACCGGGGTGGGGACTTGGCGTTGCAAATGCCTGTGTTTGACCGCGTGATCGCCCATGTGGATTTTGTCCGCAAGGATACCGGCTGGGTTGCGCAGGACGGGGACAAGGCGACGTTCCCTGATGATCTGGAACAGGATTACCGGGCCATGGTTATCGCGCTGGGCGATTACATGCGCAAAACCGGGTTCAAAAAGGTGCTGTTGGGCCTGTCTGGCGGGATCGATTCCGCGATTGTGGCCACCATCGCCGTGGATGCGCTGGGCGCGGATAATGTGCGCTGTGTGATGCTGCCGTCCGAATATACATCCCAAGGGTCGCTGGATGATGCCAAAGACATCGCCACGCGGCTGGGCTGTCACTATGATTTTGTGCCCATCGCCGAAGGGCGCGCCGCGATCACCAACACATTGGCCCCGCTATTTGAAGGACATGAACCCGGTCTGGCCGAGGAAAACATCCAATCCCGCCTGCGCGGATTGCTGTTGATGGCCATGTCCAACAAATTTGGCGAAATGCTGCTGACCACGGGCAATAAATCTGAGGTGGCCGTGGGCTATGCCACGATTTATGGCGATATGGCGGGCGGATATAACCCGATCAAAGACGTCTATAAAACACGGGTGTTTGATCTGTGTCGCTGGCGCAATGACAATCACCGCGATTGGATGGCTGGCCCCAGCGGCGAAGTGATCCCGGTGGCGATCATCGACAAACCCCCCAGCGCCGAACTGCGCCCCGATCAAAAAGACGAAGACAGCCTGCCACCCTATGACATTCTGGACGGCATCCTGACGATGTTGGTGGATGGCGATGCCAGCGTGGCGGAATGCGTGGCGGCGGGCTATGATCGGGATGTGGTGAAACGGGTCGAACATCTGCTGTATATCAGTGAATACAAACGGTTTCAGTCCGCCCCCGGTGCCCGTCTGACGATGCATGCGTTCTGGCTGGACCGGCGCTATCCGATTGTGAACCGCTGGCGCGATCAAAGCTGAGGATTGCGCGAACCTGTGATATACTCGGATGGGGATCCCACAAAGGAGCGCGCAATGGCAGACAATAAAACCCAGATCACAGCCCAATCGGTTGAGGATTTTATCGCCAGCATTGACCATCCCACGCGCCGCGCGGATGCGATTGTGCTGGATCAGATGTTTCGACGGGTCACGGGGTATATGCCGCGCATGTGGGGCCCGACCATTATCGGCTATGGCCAGTATCACTATACCTATAAAACCGGTCGTCAGGGGGATTCACTGGCCACCGGGTTCAGCCCACGCAAGGCCAGCCAGTCGATCTATATCATGCCCGGATACGCCAATTTCGCCGACATCATGGCCCGGCTTGGCAAACATAAAACCGGGCGGGCCTGTCTGTATGTGAACAAGCTGGCGGATATTGATATGGACGTGCTCGAAGAGCTGGTGCGTGCAGGTCTGAAAGACCTAAACAGCCATTGGCCGGTCGTGCCGACCTGAGCGTTAAAGCGGCGTCACCACACATTCCGCCAGATTATTCTGGGCATCCTCAGCACGACACAATTGCGTGCCTTCGGTCATGACCGCAGCACTGGCCGCGGCAGCGCCATGGGCCAAGGCCTGTTCAATCCCCAGCCCCCGCGCCATGGCGTAAGTGAACCCACCAACAAAGCTGTCGCCCGCGCCAACTTTGCTGCGCACCGGCACGTCAGCGGCGGCCACATGCAGACGGCGATCAGCATCGGCCCAGACCGACCCATCCGCACCACGCGCGACAATCACCATCCGTGCTGCGCCCCGTTTCACCAGCGTTTCAGCGAAATTGGCGCTGTCCTGTCGGGTCGGCAGGGGACGGCGCGCCAGTGTTTCGGCTTCGTGTTGATCCATACGCAACACCAAAGGCAGGCTATCCTGACCCGCGGCCAGATGCGCCAAGAGCGGCCCGGATGTGTCCAGAATGATATCTGTCGCATCATCGGCGAAATCACGGCAAATGTCGGCATATAAATCAGGCGCTGCGCCGGCTGGTCCCGACCCGGACAACACCACCAGCCCATTGTCAGGCGCGGCCGCGCGAATGGCACTGCGCGCATCTTTGATGTCAACCGCCCCCCAATCCGGGCCGGGCAGCATGAAACGGAACTGCGCGTTGATCGACAGGTCCGTCACCGCAAGGCTCTGACGGGTTTCGCTGGGGGCGTCATGGATGATCAGGTCCAGATTGGCCTGCTGCAACTGAGCGCGCAATCGCTGACCGGTATCGCCCCCCAATGCGACGAAACATTTCGATTGGCCGCCCAGTTGATCAATCGCACGACTGACATTGATGCCACCACCGCCGGGATCGGTTTCTGGCGGGGTGCAGCGCAGTTTTACGCCCGGCGCGACTTGGGCAACCGAAGTGGCAATATCGAGGGCGGGGTTTAACGTAATGGTCAGAATTTCGCGCATCTTGGCCCTCTGGTTTGTCTGGGGCAGTTTCGCCCGAACGGGTGCCCATCACAAGCGGCCAATCCAGTAACGACATATGGACAAACCGGGCACATTATGAAAAGGCCTGCATAACAGGAGACCCACATGACAACCACACGTTTTGCCCCATCGCCTACCGGATATCTGCATATCGGCAATCTGCGCGCCGCTTTGTTCAATTATGCCATCGCGCGACAGGCAGGTGGAACATTTGTGCTGCGGATTGATGACACCGATCCGGAACGCTCCAAAGAAGAATATGTCGACGCCATCAAAGAAGATCTGACATGGCTTGGCATCAGCTGGGATCGGATCGAACGGCAGTCCGAACGGCTGGATCGATATGAGGCCGCCAAGCAGCGCCTGATCGATATGGGGCGGCTGTATGAGTGTTTCGAAACCCCGACCGAGCTGGACCTGAAGCGTAAGAAACAGCTGAACATGGGCAAACCGCCGGTCTATGATCGCGGTGCTCTGGACCTGACGGATGCCCAAAAGGACGCCTATCGCGCCGAAGGGCGCAAAGGCCATTGGCGGTTCAAGCTGGATCTGGAACGGATCGAATGGACTGACGGCATTCTGGGCGATATTTCCATTGATGCCGCATCTGTGTCCGACCCGGTTCTGATCCGGGGGGACGGGCAGGTTCTGTACACAATCGCGTCTGTGGTGGATGACACCGAAATGGGCATCACCGATGTGGTGCGCGGATCGGATCACGTGACCAACACCGCCACGCAAATCCAGATCATTCAGGCGCTGGGCGGGACTGTGCCACGGTTTGCACACCATTCCCTGCTGACCGGCCCGCAGGGCGAAGCATTGTCCAAACGGCTGGGCACATTGGCGTTGCGCGATCAGCGGGCCAATGGGCTGGCCCCGATGGCGATCCTCAGCTACATGGCGCGGCTGGGGTCATCCGATCCGGTGGAGCTGCGCGAAACCGTGGCGGAAATTGTCGACGGGTTTAACCTGTCCAAATTTGGCGCAGCGCCAACCAAATTTGACGTGGCTGATCTGGTGCCGCTGACCCAGCGCTGGCTGGCGGCACGACCATTGGCCGAAGTGGCTGACCAAGTTTCCGCCGCAGGTGTTCCGGATGCACAGGCTGAATTGTTCTGGTCTGTGGTACGCGAAAACATCGAAACCTTGGATGATTTGCCGCAATGGTGGGCATTGTTCCGCGATGGCGCCACCGCCAAAGTGGCAGAAGAAGACGCCGAATTCGTCGCGCAAGCCTTTGATATGTTGGGTGAACCACCTTATGCGGCTGATACGTGGTCCAGCTGGACCAGCGCTGTCAAAGCCCAAACAGGTCGCAAAGGCAAAGGCCTGTTCATGCCCCTGCGCCGCGCGGTGACGGGTCTGGATCGCGGTCCGGATATGTCGGATGTGATGCAGTTGATGCAGGTAAAACCCAAGCTGTAAGCGCGCGTAAACCCGCACAGAGGGCCATCTGCTTGTCCTTTGTGCGTTTTCGCACAGAAAAAACCCAAGACCTGATCGACCTGCCGGGTTATGCACAGGCATGACAGAACAAGCAAAATTCCTGAACGGGTCGCTGATGCGGCATATCGCGATTATGTCGCTGACCTCCAGCTTTGGGCTGATGGCGGTGTTCCTGGTCGATTTTGTCGACATGATCTTTATCTCAATGCTGGGCAAAGCAGAACTGGCCGCCGCCATCGGATATGCGGGCGCGATCCTGTTTTTCACCAGTTCCTTTGGCATCGGCATGGCGATTTCTGCCGGGGCGTTGGTATCGCGGGCCTTGGGGGCGGGGGACACGGCATTGGCACAGGCCAAAGTCAGCCATACATTGATCTACGGCTTTGTTTTTGGCGTCATTTTTTCAGCCTTGGTTTGGTTTAATATCAGACCCTTAGCCCAATTGCTGGGCGCGCAGGGCGACACACTGGATCTGGCGGTGCGGTATCTGCAAATCATCATCCCATCCCTGCCAATCCTATTGTTGGGAATGGTTGGCGGCGCAATTTTGCGCGCTCATGGGGATGCCCGTCGGTCCATGTTTGCCACGTTCTGGGGCGCGATTGTGAACGCTGTGTTGGACCCGATCCTGATCTTTGGGTTTGATCTGGAATTGACCGGTGCAGCCATGGCATCGGTGGTGGCGCGGATCGTGATCGCAACCGCGTCAATCTGGCCGATTTTCCGCTATTATGGTGGGCTTGGACGGCCCAAAGCCAAAGAACTGGCCAGCGATTTATCCCCGGTTATGGCATTGGCGATCCCGGCGATCCTGACGCAATTGGCCACCCCAATCGGACAGGCCTATGTGACCCGCGCAATGGCGACCTATGGTGAACAAGCCGTCGCTGGGATGGCCATCATCGGTCGATTGATCCCGGTTGGCTTTGCGGTGATCTTTGCACTGTCGGGGGCGATTGGGCCCATCATTGGCCAAAACTTTGGCGCGGGTCAGATGGACCGCGTACGCCAATCCTTCAAAGAGGGATTGTTGTTCACCGCAGGCATTGTCGTGGTTGTTTCCGCGATCTTCTTTGCCTTGCGCAGCCCGCTGGAATTGCTGTTTGCACTGGACGGCGAGGCGCGCCAATTGGTGTTCCTGTTTGCCGGCCCACTGTCGTTGTTGTTCTTTTTCAACGGGGCGATTTTTGTGGCCAATGCTGCGTTTAACAATCTGGGCCATCCGTTTTATTCCACTTGGATCAACTGGGGGCGCCACACTTTGGGCACGGTGCCGTTTGTGATGGTTGGATCCGCATGGCTGGGTGCGCCGGGCGTGATCATCGGGCAATATCTGGGCGGTGTTGTGTTCGGGATTGTCGCCATTTGGCTGGCCTGGCGGGTGATTTCGTCAGGCGGCGCCGCGGATACGCGTGAACCATTCCACCGTCATCTCACTCTGTTTGGGAACCTCCAACGGCGTCGCTAATCCGTCCAACAGATCATCGACCGTTTTGGTTTCCTGCGCGGTCAATGTCTGCGCGCGCGGATAGATCGGGCATGCGCGATCGTTCAACACAGGAACATCCCAACCGGCCGTGGTGTCGGCAAAATGCTGCGCCCCGTCGGGACCCATCAAACGCAGATAGCCCTGAATGACAACATCCAGATAAGACAGCAAAATCCGGTGCGATTGATTGGTGCGAACAGTGGTGTCCGGGTCCACTTCGTAGATCATGGTCTGGGGCAGTGCGTGGGAAATATCAACCCGGCGGTAGGCGCGTTCACGTTCGTCCAATGCCGCCCAATCCTGATCCGGGACCTGCGCGACCATACCGTGAATGGTGCTGTCAGCATGGGGTTCCACGCTGAGATATCCAAGTGCGCGATGCGGCGAAAAACGCCAGACACGTCGCCACCCAGACAGGGTGGCTGGCTTAGGGGACGGATAGGTGTGTGTGTCCAGATTGACCAATGAGCCATAGCCAAAGAAATGGCGGCTCATGTCCAGCCACCCAGAGCGCGGATCGCCGTTGAAGATGCGTTCGACATAGGCAAATTCACAAAACACCAAGCCGGTGTGCCGACACGGGCCAACAGCTGCGATTGCCGCCCTTGCAGCCGGTAATGCCGGTAAATCTGCGCGGCCGGTGACATGCGCGCAGAAATACGTTGGCCGGGTCGGGCCAGAACGCCAACAGGCACATGGTCCATGATCGACCGCCAATCCTGCCACAGATGAAACTGCGCCAGATTATCCGCCCCCATGAGCCAGACAAACCGCACCCCAGGGTAAATCGCGTGAAGCTTTGACAGGGTTTGCGCCGTGTACCGGGTGCCCAGACGGGTTTCGATGTCGGTTATCTGCACCTTTGGATGGGCCATGATGGTTTGGGCGATTTGCAGGCGTCGTGCCATGGGGGCAGGGCCCGTTTTCTTTAATGGATTACCGGGGCTGACCAGCCACCAAACTTGATCCAAGCCAAAGCGTTTCAACGCATTTTGTGTAATATGCACATGCCCATCATGAGCAGGATCAAAAGATCCACCCAATAAACCAACCACTTGTCCCGATCGGGCCTGAGGATGAGAGGTCATAGGATTTATCACGTGATGCCTTGCTTGGACTTGCTTATGACAAAAAAGGGATAACCGACAAGGATGTAAAGTAGTTTGGTCAGATATCACAGCAAACCGGTCGTTAGTTGCGAATTTAAAAGGAAAATTCCAAATGCCAAGAAAGCCCGTTAAATTGTAATTTTTGCGCTGTTGTGCATTAATACGTTACCAAGGCTACCGGTTTAGGTGTTGAATAAGCGTATCTACTATTAGTTGAAAGCCGCAACGTGTATTTTGTGACGTTGATCATTGTGACCATTTTTTGCGTGCTGCCCCTCGTATATTTTTGGGGGCGCGGCAAGGCACGGCAATTGCGCGACACCCAAAAGGTTCTGGATGGCACGCGGTTGGATCTAATTCGGCAATTGCGTGAAGCGGAACATTTCCGCATGGTTGCTGAACATGCAAATGATGGGATCGTCATTCAGGATATGGATGGCAGCGTTGTTTGGCCCAACCCCGCCTATTGTCGTATCATGAAACGCAAAGCCGAAGATATCATTGGCCGTAATCCGCTTGAATTTGCCTTGCCCAATGAGGACAAACCACCGCCGGAAGCGATCGAAAAATTTCGATATCAGCGTGGGTCGAACAATTCCACGGGGTTGCACCTGTTTCGCAATGTGCGCGGTGACGGCACGATGTTCTGGAACCAGATTAACGTATCCATCCGTCAATCAGCAGATGGAAACGAACACGCCATTCTGGTGTGTCGGGATGTAACAGAACAGATTGAACACGAAGAGAAACTGCATGAGGCCCGCAACAAGCTTGAAATCGCGGCGACCCATGATTCCCTGACCGGATTGGCAAATCGCGGGGCGCTGCTGCGTTTTACCGAAGATATGCTATCTCTGACCGCCCATCGCAGTGGGAATGTGGGTTTGTTGCATATGGATTTGGATAAATTCAAAGAAATCAATGATACGCATGGGCATTCTGCCGGGGATGCGACACTGAAACATGTGGCAGATGCGCTGCGTGAAAATGTGCGTTCGTCGGATATGGTGGCCCGGGTTGGCGGGGATGAATTTGTTGTTGTTTGCCCCGGCGTGAATGCGCTTGAGGATCTAGAAGAGCTGGGTCAGTCGCTGGCAAACGCGATTTCAGTCCCGTTTGAATGGCGTGAACGCACATTGGTTTGCCGGGCCAGTATTGGGGCCGCGCTGTCGGAAAATGATGGGCTAGATTCCGAAGAATTGCTGCTTCGTGCCGATTTCGCTCTGTATGAGGCCAAGCGGGAAGGACGGGATCAGGTTGCGTCATATGACGAAGTGCTACACCAGCGCCACACGTTGGAATTGAGGCGCGGTACCGAGCTGCGAGAGGCGGTGCTTGAGCATAAATTGATCCATTATTTCCAACCCACATTGAACCTTGAAACCGGGGCCATTGAAGGGTTCGAAACGCTGGTACGATGGCAGCATCCAGAAGACGGATTAATCCCTCCGATCCACTTTTTACCCATGGCAGAAGAGCTGGGCCTGATGGCCGAGCTGGATTTCCTGTCGATGGACGCAGCCCTGTCGATGAAGGCGCTGATGGATCGATCGCAGATGCCGGGCCTGAAATTTGCGTTTAACGCTTCGGGTGAATTATTGGCGCATCCCGAATTTATTGACCGATTGATGCGAGGGGTGCTGGGACGTGGCATTGATCCAAGCCAAGTGGTGATCGAAGTGCTGGAAACCACGGTTATTGGTGACGTTCAGGATGAAAACGCCCCTGCGCGGGTGATTGCTGAGCTGCGGGATGCCGGGTTCCGGGTGATGCTGGACGACTTTGGTGTGGGTTATGCCGGGCTGGCGCATCTGGCGCAATTGGCGGTGACGGGCGTCAAAATCGACCAGAGTTTGGTGCGTAATATGATGCATGATGAAACCAGCGCAAAAATCGTCGCGACGATCATCGAACTGTGCGAGAATCTAGAACTTGAACTGATCGCCGAAGGCGTAGAAAGCCACGATATGGCGGGCCGATTGCATGAACTGGGATGCCCGATTTTGCAAGGCTACTGGGTGTCACGCCCCATGCCCACGGAACAGGTCAGCAATTGGCTGGAAACCGGCATGCCCGAAGATGTTTCCGTCCAAGAAGTGGCCGGTTAAGCCGTCAACCCAGCCAGCCCCCATTGAATACAAGCGCCTTGCAGATTAGGAAGGGTGAAATTTGAATTCTGCGGAGCCGAACCAATGGCAGCCTATCAATATGTCTATCACATGGACGGGGTTTCAAAAACCTATCCCGGTGGAAAGAAAACCTTTGAAAACATCCGGCTAAGCTTCTTGCCGGGGGTGAAAATCGGCGTGGTTGGCACCAACGGGGCCGGTAAATCGACGTTGATGCGGATCATGGCCGGAATCGACAAAGATTTCACCGGCGAAGCCTGGGCCGCAGAAGGTGCCAAAGTTGGCTATCTGCCCCAAGAGCCGCAATTGGATGAAAGCCTGAATGTGCGTGAAAATGTCATGCTGGGCGTGAAGGCCAAGAAAGACATTCTGGATCGCTATAACGAATTGGCGATGAATTATTCTGATGAAACAGCCGATGAAATGGCCAAGCTTCAGGATGAAATCGACAGCCAGAACCTATGGGATCTGGATGCGCAAATCGACGTCTCGATGGAGGCATTGCGCTGCCCGGCAGATGACGCGGATGTGTCAACCTTGTCGGGTGGTGAAAAACGCCGGGTTGCTCTGTGTCAATTGCTGTTAGAAGCGCCAGATATGTTGTTGCTCGATGAACCGACCAACCATTTGGACGCGGAAACCATCGCCTGGTTGCAGCAGCACCTGATTGATTACAAAGGCACAATTTTGGTTGTCACCCATGATCGCTATTTCCTGGACGACATTACAGGCTGGATTTTGGAATTGGACCGGGGGTCAGGCATCCCTTACGAAGGCAATTATTCCAGCTGGCTGGAACAAAAAGCAAAACGTCTGGAACAAGAAGCCCGCGAAGACAAATCCAAACAGAAAACGCTGGAACGCGAACTGGAATGGATGCGACAGGGGCAAAAGGCGCGTCAGGCAAAATCCAAGGCGCGTATCTCGGCTTATAATGATCTGGCAAGCCAATCTGAGCGTGAAAAACTGTCGCGTGCGCAGATCATTATCCCCAATGGTCAACGCTTGGGCAGCAAAGTGATCGACGTCGAAAACATGACCAAGGCGATGGGCGATAAGCTGTTGATCGAAAACCTTGAATTCAGCCTGCCACCCGGTGGGATTGTCGGGGTGATCGGGCCAAACGGCGCGGGTAAATCTACCTTGTTCCGGATGTTGACCGGTCAGGAAAAGCCCGATGGCGGGGAAATTTCGATGGGCGACACGGTGCAACTGTCTTATGTCGATCAATCCCGTGACGCTCTGGATCCAAACGCAACCGTTTGGGAAGAGATTTCTGACGGCGGCGAAGTTATCCAGCTTGGCGATGCCCAAATGAACAGCCGCGCCTATTGTTCCGCGTTTAATTTCAAAGGCGGCGATCAGCAGAAAAAAGTTGGTATCCTGTCAGGTGGTGAACGCAATCGCGTGCATCTGGCCAAGTTGCTAAAAGCGGGCGGAAACGTTCTGTTGCTCGATGAACCGACCAACGATCTGGACGTTGAAACCCTACGAGCCCTCGAAGATGCGCTGGTCGATTTCGCCGGTTGCGCGGTCGTGATTTCGCACGATCGTTTCTTCTTGGATCGGATTTGTACGCATATCCTGGCCTTCGAAGGCGACGCGCATGTGGAATGGTTCGAAGGCAACTTTGAAGATTACGAAGAGGACAAAAAACGTCGTCTTGGTGCCGATGCATTGGAACCTAAGCGCCTGAAACACAAGAAATTTGCGCGCTAATCATACCGATTTTGACGATCAAATGCGGGGCTCAGATTGGGCCCCGCTTTTTTGTGAATTTGAACCTGAAGCCGTTCAAACCTGAGTGAAGTGGCCGAAAGTGAATACCGGAATGGCTGAAAATCCGGCATGGTCTGCGCAGCCCAAAGGAGCCAATTATGCAAGTAAACCGGTATTTGATCGCAATTGTTTTGGTGATCGGCGTCTCGATTGCCGCCCATTTGGGCAAGTTTCATGTCACATTGGGCGCGCACCCGTTTTGGGCGACAAAAGCCGTCCTTATTGGCACACCAATCGGGCTGGCATTTGCGTTGGGGCTTGTGCGGATATTGGGGCGGGAAAAATGGCTATCGGCTGTGTTTGCTGTGCTGATGATTGGCGCGTTTTGGGTGGCGTATTCCGGAAAAATCCAGTTTGCCGCATCCTATGCAGAAGACATTGCCGCAGGCCAAAGATGGTTTTTCGGCTGGATCGGATTTTGCGCCGCCTTTTCAGGTCTGATGGCCGCGCTTGTGATGATCAGGCGCGATTGAAATGGCCTAAGAGCCGCCCCATTTCTGGATCGCACTTGCTGGCATAGCGCCAGATTGGCGTTTCACTTCTTTGCCGCTTTTGAATTTGATCATCGTGGGAATGCCGCGAATGCCATATTTCGTGCTGGCCTTTTGATGGGCCTCTGTGTTGAGCTTTACCAGACGGGCCTTGCCGTTTAAGCTGTTGGCCGCTTTGGAAAATTCCGGGGCCATTTGGCGACAGGGACCACACCAAGGTGCCCAAAAATCGACGATCAATGGCAGGTCGTCATTGCGCGCGGCCTTTTGCAATGTGGCCAGATCGATTTCGGGGGCTTTGCCGGTGACCAAACGCGAACCGCAGGTGGCGCATTTGGCCGAGGCCAGTCGGTCACTGGGCGCACGGTTCACTTGGCCGCATTCAAAACAGGTTAATTTTAGCTGGGTCACCGGGCGGCTCCTTCATATGTGATGCTTCAAATATGTTGGGAAACCGCCCCGGACAAGGTCAAGCAGATCACGTGATGCAAACGTGATCAGGCCGCGGTTTTTTCCGCAGGTTTTTCTTCTGACTGATCAGCGTCCGCCGCTTCCGTTTCTAGCGCAAGGTCTGCTGCTGGTTCCGCTTCGGCTTCTGCGGTCTCCTCTACCGCGGTCTCTGGCGTGTCTTGAGCGGTCGCTTCTTCGCTTGGGGCGGGCAGGGCCAGGGCTTCGTCGGGCATGTGTTCGGGCAAATTCACCAAAATGGTGCTATTGGCCGCATCAATTGTGATCAGCGGCATCGACTCCAATGTGCTCAGCACGTCATTCACTTCGCTCAAAGCGCGTTCAACAGTTTGGCGCTGGGTTTCAATGACGGCTTCTACTTTGTTGTTTTTACGTCCGAAAAGGAATTTGAACATGGGAACTGGCCTTTTGATTCTGGGGTTATGCCAACATATAATCCCTAGATAGTGGGTGTGTAGGGGAAAGCTGTCGCGTTTCCCTCATAAGCGGGAAATTGCAAGGTTAAAGGTCCAATTTTAGGGCTGAAAAGTCGATATTTCTTGCATTTTTCGAAAATAGCTATATCTGCGAGCACGCGAGTTACTGCTATCGACCACTGTATCCTTCTAAGGCCCAGTTCTTCGATCCAGACCTGACGAGCCAAATCGCTGCACGTCGCGAGCGAAATTTGTAAGGAGAATACGGATGGCTACTGGCACCGTAAAATGGTTCAACACAACCAAAGGCTTCGGCTTTATTGCACCAGACGAAGGCGGCAAAGACGTTTTCGTACACATTTCTGCTGTTGAGCGTTCCGGCCTGACCGGCCTGGCTGACAACCAGAAAGTAGAATTTGAACTGCAAGCTGGCCGTGACGGTCGTGAATCTGCGGTTAATCTGACACTGGTTGACTAAACCACGTCTTGAAAAGACTCATGCGGGGCACAATACTGCCCCCATGAAACATTTTACTTATGCATTAACGACCATCGCCTGTATGGCGACCAGCGCGATTGCCCAAGAGGCGGTTGTGCATGATCTGGGCGGAACACGCGAAGCGACCGGCGCCGGAGAAGAGCTGGATTTCATTATGGAAATCCTGGGGGAACTGAACCCGCAATCCATTGAAATCAACAAGGAAATCTGCGGCTATATTGGTTATAACCGCTTGGGCGAATTGGTTCATACGCGCAATATGATTGGCGAAGAGGCCAGTTGTTGGTTGCCGCAATGGCCCACCAAAATGGTGGTTGTGGCCAGCTATCACACCCATTCGACCTATTCGCCGGAATATGATTCCGAAATACCGTCGCTGACCGATTATGAATCTGACGAAGCGTCGGGCATTGATGGATATGTGGCCACACCGGGCGGGCGGCTTTGGTATATTGATACCGACGCCGAACGCGTGTCGCAGATTTGCGGCGTGGGGTGTTTGCCTGCGGATCCCAATTTCATTGATGAACCCAAAGGGCGCATCCGCGAGAGTTATTCGCTACGCGCGCTATATAAACGGGCGGGAAATTAGCCAGTTTAGGGCGTGATCACATCCAATATCGCGGGCCCCATAGCGTCGACAATCAGGGTGACGCCGGTCGCATTGGGGTGGATCCCATCGGCCTGCATCACGTCGCGCAATTCGGCTGGCGTTTCGCCAATGCTGCGTAAACCCTCGAAAAAGCTGGGGAAATATCCGGTGCCATATTGCGCGGCCAGATCGGGATACATCTGATCAAAGGCAGATTTGTAATCCGGGCCGTAATTGGACGGGGCCTGCATGCCCACCAATAGCACCTGCACCTCGGCCATTTGGGCCGCTTGCAATATACCGTCCAAATTGGCCGCGGAATTGGCCGGGTCAATGCCGCGCAACACGTCATTGCCCCCCAGCGCCACGATCAAAACATCCACATCTGGCGTCAATGTCCAGGCCGCACGCGACAATCCGCCTGCCGTGGTGTCGCCCGAAACACCTGCATTGATCATCACCACATCCGCGCCGTTTTCGGTCAGCCAAGCCTGCATCTGCGGCACAAATCCGTCCCTTTCAGGCAGGCCATAGCCCTGCGTCAGGCTGTCGCCCAAAGCGGCAATTGTGATCGGTTCAGCATTTGCAAACAAAGGCAGGATATTTAGGCTCAAAATCAATGCGGTTGCTGTCTTGCTGATTTTGAATACGCGCCCATATGCAAAAGACCGACATTTAGTGAAAGCCAGATTTATGACTGATCCGATTTTGTCCCTGAACGATGTGTCCTTGTCGCTGCGATCCAATGCTGGGCAGGTCGATATTTTGCATTCCATTTCGATGGATGTTTCAGCGGGGGAAACGCTGGGATTGATCGGGCCTAGCGGGTCGGGCAAATCGTCACTCCTTATGCTTATGGGCGGGCTGGAACAGGCCAGCGCCGGGAAAATAACCGCGTTGGGGCAGGACCTGACCGCCATGGACGAAGACGCCTTGGCGAGGTTCCGCAGGGATCATATGGGGGTGGTGTTCCAAAGCTTCCACCTTATTCCCACAATGACTGCACTGGAAAATGTTGCAACTCCGTTAGAATTGGCGGGGGAAAAGGACGCATTTGCGCGCGCGGCGGCAGAATTGGATGCGGTGGGCCTGTCTCATCGGGCGGATCATTATCCCGGTCAAATGTCGGGCGGTGAACAGCAACGGGTTGCGCTGGCCCGTGCAGCGGCCCCGCGTCCTGCGATTTTGCTGGCGGATGAACCGACGGGGAATTTGGACGAAACCAATGGCGCGGCGATCGTTGATTTGTTGATGGGATTGCGGGACCGGCACGGGGCAACACTGATCTTGGTGACCCATTCGGGCGAATTGGCGGCGCGATGTGACCGCGTTGTGCGGCTGCGTGACGGCCGGGTAGACACCCTGCAGCAGGCCGCAGAATGAGCGTCGCACAGGCGGCGCGCATCGCCCGGCGCGAATTGCGCGGGGGCCTGCGCGGATTTCGGATTTTTCTGGCTTGTCTGGCCTTGGGCGTGGCGGCCATCGCCGCCGTGGGCACGGTGCGCGCGTCCATCGCCGCCGGATTGGCCGCCGAAGGGGCCGCATTGTTGGGCGGCGACGCTGAGGTGCGGTTCACCTATCGCTACGCAAGCGAAGACGAACGCAACTGGATGAACTCAATCGCTGAAACGGTGTCCGAAACGGTCGATTTCCGGTCCATGGCCGTGGTTCCAAATCCAGACGGGGATGCGGAACGCGCCCTGACCCAAGTGATGGGTGTGGATGATCCCTATCCGTTGATTGGGCGGGTGCAACTGGACCCTGACATTGATCTGGACGTTGCGCTAAATGGCACAGATGGGCTGCCCGGTGGGGTGATGCAACGGGTACTGGCGGACCGGCTGGGATTGAAACCCGGTGATGTGTTTCGGCTAGGCGTGCAGGATTTTGTGCTGGGGGCGGTGCTAGAACGGTATCCGGATGATGCGGGCGGCGGGTTCAGCCTTGGACCGCGCAGCATCGTGCGCAGGGTTGATCTGGCGCAGTCCGGGTTGCTGGCCGACGGGACCCTGTTTGAAAGCAATTACCGGCTTGATCTGCCCGATGGTGCGGATCTGGCCGCATTAGAAGCCGAAGCAGAACACCGTTATCGTGATACTGGACTGCGCTGGCAGGATGCGCGCAACGGCGCGCCGGGCATGACTCGGTTTGTGGATCGGATCGGCGCGTTTCTGATCTTGGTCGGCCTGTCAGGGTTGGCCGTCGGTGGGGTCGGTGTGTCCGCCGCTGTGCGCGCCTATTTGGCCGGCAAAACCGGTGTCATTGCCACGTTGAAGACCCTCGGGGCGACGCGCAACATCATCTTTCAGACCTATTTCATCCAAATCGGCGTTTTGACCTTGGTTGGGGTGGCGTTGGGGTTGATCCTTGGCGTTGTGATCCCTTTGGCCTTGGCCCCTGTGATCGCGGCGCAATTGCCGATCCCGGCCTTGTTTGCGGTCTATCCCTCGGTCCTGGTTGAGGCGGCGATTTACGGGATTTTGACCGCGCTGATATTCACATTATGGCCCTTGGCCCGCGCTGAGGAAATCAAGGCCGCCACCTTGTTTCGGGACGCATTTGGGTCCGTGCGCGGCCTGCCTGCGCTACGCTATGTTATTGCGACGCTGGGCTTGGTCGGTCTGCTGCTGGCGGCGGCGATCTGGTTTTCGGGGACGATGTTTCTGACATTGTGGACCGCAGGCGGCATCACGGGGGCGCTCATCCTATTGGTGCTGGCGGCGATGTTGGCGCGGGCTGTCGCACGTCAAACCCGCGTCTGGGCACGGGGGCGTCCGTCCCTGCGTTCCGCTCTGGCGGCGATTGGTGATCCGGGCGGGGAAACCACATCGGTTGTCTTATCGCTCGGATTGGGATTGGCGGTGCTGGCCGCTGTTGGGCAGATCGACGGAAATTTGCGAAACTCAATTGCGGATGAATTGCCGGATGTCGCGCCGTCTTATTTCTTTGTTGATATTCAGCCCGGCCAAATTGATGGATTTCATGAGCGGTTGAACGGCGATACAGGCGTTTCACAGGTTGAGGCGGCACCGATGCTGCGGGGTATTATCACCCGCATCAATGGCCAACCGGCCGCCGATGTGGTGGGGGATCATTGGGTGATCCAGGGGGATCGCGGCGTGACCTATGCCGGGGCATTGCCCGATGGGACAACCCTAACCGAAGGTGCGTGGTGGGGCGAAGATTATGCCGGACCTCCGTTGATCAGTTTTTCTGATGAAGAGGCCCGCGAAATGGGGCTCTCTATCGGGGATGAAATCACGATTAACATTTTGGGACGCGACATCGTCGCCACCCTTGCCAGTTTTCGCGAAGTGCATTTTGAAACCGCAGGAATTGGGTTTGTGATTTCGATGAATCCCGGGGCCTTGGCGGGGGCGCCTCATAGCTGGATCGCCACCGTTTACGCACAAGAGGACGCAGAAGCCGCGATTTTGCGGGATCTAGCGCAGGCCTATCCCAATATCACGGCCATCCGTGTACGGGATGGCATTGACCGCGTGGTAGAAGTCCTGAGCGGGATCGCAACGGCAACGCGCTACGGAGCAGGCGCAACATTGCTGACCGGATTTCTGGTGCTGATGGGGGCGGCTGCGGCGGGTGAACGGGCGCGTACCTATGAAAGTGCGGTGCTGAAAACCTTGGGCGCATCACGCGCGCGCATTTTGGGCAGCTTTGCCTTGCGTGCCGCGTTGCTTGGGGCGGCGGCCGGGATTGTGTCGCTGTTTGCCGGGATATTGGGGGGCTGGGCCGTCAGCAAGTTTGTGATGGAGAGTGATTTTACCATCATCTGGGGGTCTGCATTGGCCATTGTCGTAGGCGGCATTGTAGCGACATTGTTGGCGGGTTTGCTGTTTGCACTGCGTCCCTTGGCGGCACGGCCTGCGCAAATTTTGCGCGCCCGCGAATAATCTGCAGGCGCATGTGCCTTAGCGTGCTGAAATGCTGGCGACGGGGTAATCTGATCGTGCCCCGTCATTGTCTTCAAACCATGACAGATAGGCGAACCCCAGTTCTGGCAACAAAACAAGCCCGTCGACCAATTGTTCGGCCCCGTCATAATGCACCATGATATCAATGGCTTCGTAGCTGCAGTCGCCGATGATCTGGGTGCGTGGACCGCCCATCGCAAAGGTTTGTGTTTCCGGGGATGTGCCATCCGCATCGGTGAGGGTCACGTCCGCCTGCCATCTGGCGCCAGCTTGGGGGATTGGCATTTGCGCGATGGACATCGGAAAGGCCGTGGTCAAACGCGAGCCAAAATCAGGCTGACCATCAATGATGTCCTGTGACACCAGCAAATAGACCCCATAGGCCAGATCCAACTGATATTGATCATCGCCGGGATTGCCGCCAACCGCCCGCACCAGCCCTTCTTTCATGCTGGTATACACTTCTTGGGTGCCATCGGTGAAATTCAACTGAATGCCGCGTTGCAAATCAGAGGCAATCGGGCAAGCCACCGCCATCCCCCCGATCAAGGTGCAAGCGGCGACAGCTGTGGCGAAAACGAAAGGCGTGTTAGAAATGGTCATGGGATACCCAATTGAAAATTCAGCGATACCGAAGGCAATGTCACATCGGCTTAGCCAAGCTTCGTCTTTTGGGGGCCAATGCGTCAAGTCCGGTCTGTCAGACCTTGACGATATGATCGGACGTAAAAAAGGGCGCCAAACAGGCGCCCCAATGTCGATTATAAAGGATTGTCCATGCGCAGACGACAGCGGATCGAGCCACGCGTGGGTTCGCGCCAAACGACACGCACTTCGCGTTTGTCGGCGCCATATTCCGTGTCGAACCACGGCGCATCATAAATCGTGGTGCTGCCTGAATTACGCAATTGTCCGTTTGCACTATAGCTTTCGACCGTGCGTGCAAACCCTCGGAAAGGCAGTTTGGTATCCGTGTCGATGATCCAGGTCTGTGACGCTGTCGATTCCGTCGCGGTAATAATGCGTGGATTTTCAACAGGTTCGTTGATCGCGTTGAACACATTTCCGGTAAAGGTGATGTTGCGCATGCTGTTATATTTCAGATCCGCAAATGTCGTGTCCACATGTTCGATCCGGTCAATATTCCCGTTCAAAGTCCGAAACACGTTCCCGGTGACGGACAACCCGTTGATGAAATGGTCGCTGCCATGTGGTTTGACCACAATCCAGTTGAACCACCGCGCGACATCATTGGCTGTGAATGTGTTGCCAGTGATGGTTAGACCGCCAAACGAAAAGTCAGACCCCTGATCAGGTGTCGCATCATATTCATTGGTCCATTCGATAAAATTGTTATCGATGTAATTCCCGGTCACGATGGATTTCACATTCGAAGTGGCAAAAACCAGACCGCCCAGACGGACTCCGTCTGTTTCCTCGTCCCCTTGGAACCAGTGATTGCCCACAATCGTCGAACCAGAGCCGCCAACAACAACAAAGTGGCGGAAATAGGTGCCACGGTTGTCGCGGACCTTTAGGTCATTTGCGTTGGTGTTGATCGCAATTGTTGTACGGTCCTGAACGCGCACCGTGCTTTCGCTTGATTGGATGTTGCACCGGTCAATCATCAGACCCTGACACCCGGACCCATGCGATGTGATGGCCCGATCCGCCGGTTTGGTAAAGAAACAATCGCGGACATGAAATGCCGTGCCCGAATTTGCCAGAATCACACCACTGGCCATGTTGTTGCACTGGAATTCAATGTCAGACAGGATGAATAGGCTGATTTTGGTAAAGCCAGAAAAATCCAGCAGGTACTTAAACCGGGTAAACGTAAAGACTTGGGTGCCTTCTGCGTCAAACAAAGGTTGGCTCAACGTGATCGTCTGCGCGGCTTCGTTTTTGGCGCGTACGTAAATTTCGCGCCCCACACCATTGCCCGTGATCAAACTACCGACCGGAATATTGGCCACACCTGTCACATTCGTCAGCGTCAATGGCGTGGACGTGGAATAGGTCCCTTGTGATGCAAACACATCCGGGTCCCAGGCCGGGCCAGAAATCGGCGCAAGCTGGCCATTGCGAATGACACGGCGTGACGCAAAAGAAGTTTTTGTGCCTTCTGCCGCTTGCAGGTCCAGCGGTTCGGTCAGGCCAATGCGGCGCCCCCCCAAATCAAGCGATTCATGATCCGAATAATTCAACAACGCCTGAAACGACTTTTTCAGCGCCAGCTCTTCGTTGGCAAACGCATCCAAATAGGTCTGATAGTCAAAATTACGCTGCAAGATCAGGTATCTGTCCGCAGGCATTGTAATCGTGCCTTCGAATTTGACCTCATTTTGAAAGGTCACGTTATTGGCCAAATGATAGACGCCTTCGGAAATCAGGACTTTGCGACCACCGGCCGCTGCATCTGCGGCTTCGAATGCCGCTGAATCATTGGTAACCCCATCCCCAATCGCGCCATAGTCGCGCACGTCCACAACACCCATCATGTCGCGGATAAACACATTGGTCACATCTTCGATTTGGATGTCATCGATGCGAATAACGCCGCCATTTGATCCTGTTAGATCCAGACCAATATGGCCGTAGATCGCCCCGTTCCAGATCATATCCACACCGGTGCGATCCCCTGTGCCGATAATGGCCGAAATTTCAACAACTTCGCCATAGGTCGTCAATTGGGTCGACGGGCCTGTTTCACTATCGACAGTGGCATGACCACCACCGCTTTGACCGGCCCAACCGGCGATACGCACAGCGGGGAATGCCCCGGCAACCGCTTTGACGCGCGCTGTGACACGCAAATAGCACCCCGGCAAAATCGGCGTTTCACCCATATAGCGGACCTTGGTGACCGATTGGGTTTTCACCACTTCCAGACATCCCGCGAAATTGGCATCAGCAGGCACAAAGGCCCCATTGCCAGACCCGTCATAGGTGTCTGAGCCCGGTGTGCCATTCTGGCTTGACCAAACGTCCAGACCGCCAGAAAACGCTGGCGGCATAAAGACCAGCCCGTCAGTAATCGCCTTGTTCATAATATCCCCTTTCACGGGGTGGAATGGTGGAGCTTGGCCCCACGCCTTGCCCATCACACCATACCACCCGTCAGATCCTTGACCGTAAAACCGGGCACAGGGTCCGGCTCGGGCGGAAGAGATACCAACAAGCTGTAAAGAGGGGCTGATCCCACCGTGACGGTGGGGGGCGCAAAGATTGCGATCAGGTTAATGACGCAGAACATTGAGCCGCGAAAAACAAAAGCCCCGTGGGGATTTCTCCGCACGGGGCTGGTCGTTTGGGATGATATGCGGGATCAGATCAGATCGCCGTTCAGGCCCTGTTCAATCAACGCGATGGATTCGTCGATCCCATAAAGGGCGATGAAACCGCCAAATCGCGGCCCTTGAGACGCGCCCAGCAGCACTTCATAGAGCGCCTTAAACCAGTCGCGCATCGGATCAAACCGTTCACGACCCACAGAAAACACAACCGATTGCAGCTCATCCCCGTCAATCGGCCCATCATAGGCTTTCAACTTGTCGCGCAATTCCTCAAGGGCTTCGCGTTCCAGATCCGTCGGCGCGCGATACACTTTCTTGGGTTTCACAAAATCATTGTAATACCGCACGGCAAACCCAGCCGCCGCATCCAGATCAGGGTGGGTTTCGGCGCTGGCCTCTGGTGCATACCGCTGAATAAAGCCCCAAAGCTGTTCTTTCTCTTCGGCCATGGCGACGCTGGCCAGGTTCAACAGCATCGAAAATGGCACAATCATGTTGGATGCTGGCACGTTGTGACCGTGAATGTGAAACACCGGATTGGCCAACCGTTTGGTCGCGTCCTGATCCGCATAGGCGCGCAACTGCTGGTGATATTCGTCCACCGCTTTGGGGATCACATCAAAATGCAACCGTTTGGCGGTTTTTGGCTTTTGATACATGAAATACGACAGCGATTCCGCGCTGGCATAGGTCAGCCATTCATCAATGCTGATCCCGTTGCCAGATGATTTCGAAATCTTCTGCCCGCCTTCGTCCAGAAACAGCTCATAGACAAAATGTTCGGGGGCTTTCTGACCCAAAATTGTGCAGATCCGATCGTAGATATGCGTGTTGGTCGAATGATCTTTGCCATACATTTCAAAGTCGACTTCCAGCGCCGCCCAACGCGCACCAAAATCCGGCTTCCATTGCAGTTTCACATTGCCACCCGTGACGGGCAGGGTCCATTCGCGACCTTCTTCGTCGTCAAATGTCACCGTGTGATTGACCGGATCGACCGATTTCATCGGCACATACAGAACCCGCCCGGTTTCCGGGTGGATCGGTAGGAAAATCGAATAGGTCGCCGCACGTTCTTCGCGCAGGGATTTCAGCATCACTTTCATGATGTCGTCGTATTTCTCAACACAGCGTTTCAGCACATCGTCGAATTGGCCAGAGCGGTAGAATTCGGTGGAAGAATAAAAATCATATTCAAACCCGAACGTATCCAAAAACCGGCACAGCATTGCATTGTTATGCGCGCCAAAACTGTCATGGGTGCCAAATGGATCGGGCACGGATGTCAGTGGCATTTGCAAATGATCATTCAACATATCCTGCTGAGGCAATTTGCCCGGCACTTTGCGCATGCCGTCCAGATCGTCAGAAAAAGAAATCAGACGGGTCGGAATATCGCTGATCACCTCAAAGGCGCGGCGGATCATTGTGGTGCGCAGCACCTCGCCAAAGGTGCCGATATGAGGCAGTCCAGACGGGCCATACCCCGTTTCAAACAACACATATCCCTTTTCTGGCGGCGTCTTCTCAAAGCGTTTGAGCAGGCGGCGCGCCTCTTCAAAGGGCCATGCTTTGGAGCTCATCGCAGCGTCGCGCAGATCAGACATATCTTCCTCATTTCGACTTTTTCGACCGTTCCCAATGAACAGACCGCGCGACTACCTATTGCGACGACGCGTCCACGTCAATAAATGTTGGGGGAACACGCCCTAAAAGCAATGAGGTAATCCATGTCCGAAACGCCCCTTTTCTCTGCTCAGGACAGCCTTTGCGCCCTGATGATCGCCGTATCTGCGGCTGATGCGAATATCCGCACGTCTGAGTTGGTGAAAATCACCAATGCGATCAACATGTTGCCGGTTTTTGGTGATTATGACGAAACCAAACTGACCAATGTGTCCCAATCGGTGTTTGACCTGCTGGAACAAGAGGACGGATTGGACGCGCTGTTTGGTTTGATCCGGGACGCGTTGCCCGAACGTCTGTTTGAAACGGCCTATGCATTGTCGTGTGATGTGGCAGCCGCGGATGGGGCGATTGCAGATTCTGAGGGGCGGATGCTCGAAGAAATCCGCTATGAGCTGAATATTGATCGTCTGCACGCCGCCGCCATTGAACGTGGGGCGCGCGCGCGTCACATGACGCTTTAATCGGTCACCGCAACCTGTGCGACCACCTGCGCGGGGGCATAGATTTGCCCCCAACGCTGCAACAGACGCTGCTGCAACCGTTTGGCGCGTGTATTATATGTGCGTGCGCCTTGGGGCATTTCATCCGGGCTGGCTTTGCCGATTTCCCGCTGTGCCAGATCGCCGCTGATGATCGCAAATGCCAAATGATCGCCACCTGACACCTGAACATATCCTGCCAATGCGGATACAAAATTAAGCGTGCCGGTTTTGGCGCGCACATCCGCCGGGTGATCCCGCAACACATTGCCTTCTGCGTCGCGTAGCGCGATATGTTTCAAAATCGGGTGCAGCGCGTCGAAACTGCCCTCAGAGGTCAGGATTTTGATCATTTGATCCGCGTTGATCCGGGTCAGGTCACCCAATCCGGAATGATCGACAAAAGAGGCATTTACACCAAAGGTCTGATTGATCCACTGGGTCATTTGCTGGGCGGACCCCTGTAGATCAGTCGGAACAGTCCCGCTGCGCCGCTTAGACGCTGCCAGCCCGATGATCTCAGCGGTGAGATTGGTCGAATATTTCAACATATCCCGCAGGATGTCTTGTAGGGGGGCGCTGTTGTGCAAGGCCAGTTCGGTGCCCGACGGGGTTTGCGTCATGCGCTGTGCCTGCGGCAATGTCACGCCCTGTGCACGGGCCAAGGTCCGAAACACATCCCCCGCATACAGCGCGGGTTTGCGCACCGGCAACCAGCGTGATCCGCGATCCCCCAGAGCCCCCCGTGCGACGCTCCAATTGTCGGTGTTTTCCGCGCTTTCATAGGCATAGATCGGGCGGCTACGATCGGCGACGCGCATCCGCGCGATTGTGACATCGGGGCGGTACAACTCCGTGCGCGCATCCATCGACACCCGATAGGACCCACCCGCGCGCGCCCATTCAAAATGTACGCGGTTGAAATTCAAATTCAGCCCGGAAAGGGCAGGATTATATCCCAGATGATCCAGCTGACCGGGATCAATTTCTTCTTCGTAGGGTAGGGCGTTTCCATAGACCTTGAACCCGCCTGTCACCCCCAGAATACCGGCGGATTTCAGCGCCGCCGCCAGATCGGCCAAATGGTCGGTCGTCAAAACAGGATCGCCGCCACCCGCCAAGATCAGATCACCCTGAATGATCCCATCGCGGATCGGGCCGGTGGCCAATATCCGGGTGGAAAACCGATAATTGGCCCCCAACGCATCCAACGCATAAAGCGCGGTCACAGATTTGGTCACCGAAGCAGGGGGCAAAAACACATCGCCCTGATGGGATTCCAGCATTTGCCCGGATCGCATATTTGCAATCGCCACCGACATATCCCCCCCCAATCCGGAATTTTCCAGAATGTCCTGCAGCGAAGTGCGCGCTTGTGGGCGAATCCGGCTTAGGCCCAGATCGCGGGCGCGTTCACGTGGGCGCAGCGATCGCGCTGGCGCATCAGCAAACGTCGCCGTGGCAACAGCGGATAAAGCACCGGTTAACAGCGCGCGGCGGGTAAGGGTCACAGACATGCGCGGACATTAGACCGACCATCACATGGGCTGCAACGGCGCTTACGGGAAATTGATAAAACTCTGGTGTTGGATACGGGTTTTAGCGGGCGGATGTCAGGGCCATGTCCTGAGGCGTCAGATGGAACGCTTTGCCAAATCCGCCGTTTAGAAATCCCTGCGCCACATCCAACCGATAAAAGTCAAAATCCGTGAAATCCACATAAAGCGCCGCCTTGGGATGGGTTTGCAACCAAGCGTTCCTTTGGCCGGATTTTGGGGTGGGACTGGCTCGGCATTGCAGCGTCAGACGGGGATGGGTCAACGGATCCCCCTTTGGTCCCGGCTCTCCGATTAACAGGGAACAGGCGGGATCGGCCTTGATGGCTTGGGTATGTAGCGACAGGTCCGAGATCAGGATATGCAGGCCCGTCGGGGTCAATCCGACCGCAATTCGGGTCACCATTGGGGCTTTGGTCACTGGATCAAGGGTGGCGATCGCCCCAAACCGGGCTTGGCCAATCAAATCACGGGCCATCTGTCTGGCGGATTCTTCGGTGGGGCGGATCGGGGATGTCATGGCATCAACCTACGGCTTTGCTGACACAGATCAAGGCGCCGAAGCTACAACCGGGGCACTGTCCTGCCAATTCCTCAGCCTGAAAGGAGGCCTGATATGTACAAAAACATCCTCGTCCCCGTCGCCTTTGACGACACGCATGATAATTCCAGCGCCCTGAATGCCGCGCGTGCATTGGTCGATGAAGGGGGCACCATCACCCTGCTGCACGTCATGGACGCCGTACCGACCTACGCCGTGTCCTATTTGCCCGCTGGGTATCGCACCACGGCGCGTGATGGGATCATCAGCGAATTAAACGTCACCGCCGACAGTGTTCCGGGTGGCAAAAGTGACGTCATCGAAGGTCATCCCGGCACATCCATCGTGGAATATGCCAATGAAAAAGGGGCAGACCTGATTGTTGTGGCATCTCACCGTCCGGGCTTTTCGGATTATTTCCTAGGGTCCACCGCCGCCCGTGTGGTGCGGCACGCCCAATGCGCAGTGCATGTCACCCGCTAAGGTTTCGATCTAACCCCTTCACGGGGGCGACTTTTCTTGGCAAGCTGGGGCAAAGGAGGATCCAATGCCCCAGATCACAGTCAACGCCCCCGGTGCAAAACCGGTGCAAACCGTCCTGACCACGTTTGATACCACCCCCGGCATGTGCCAGGACCTGCTCGAAGCGCTGCAAGCGGCCTATGCCGACTGCATTTCCAAACAACACGGGTTTATTGCGGCAGGGTTGCACGTCAATGATGCCCAAACCCGCATCGCAAATTATTCCCAATGGCAACGCCGCGAGGATTTTCAAGCGATGCTGCGCACCCCCGAAATGCGGGATCGCAATCGCAAAATCAATGAGCTGTGTAAAAGCTTTGAACCCGTCATGTACGACGTCGCCGAGGTATTTTAGATGCGCCTATTTCTAGCCACACTCACACTTCTCACCCTCGCAAGTTGCGGCGGCGTGCCGTTTGTGCCGATCATCTGATGATTTTGTCCGGGGTCCCCGGACAGCCCCCGACCGCCCCCATGGGCGGGGGCTTCACCCCCACCCGCGGTCAGGGGATGTCCTCAACTTGCAATTGATGCGCCAAATGAACAGGCCGTGGCGTATCATCGCCCCCGACGTTTTACATTTCCGCCCCGTTGGCCTGCCTTGCCTGCTGACGACCGCCCAGACGCTTTGGCGCTGTCCTGTACGGCTTTTTCGACGGCGTATTGCCGCGCCATTGGGTCGTCTGAAACCGCCAGATCGACGGCTTCCAACCGTTTGACTTCGTCGCGTAGACGGGCGGCTTCTTCGAATTCCAAATTCTCAGCGGCTTTGCGCATATCATCGCGCAGCCCGTCCAGAACGGCTTCTAGATTGGCGCCATGTAGGGGGTTGTCGATCTTGGCGGTGACGCGCGACATGTCTGTGTCGCCTTGATACAGCCCGGCCAGAACGTCCTCGACGTTCTTTTTAACCGTTTCCGGCGTAATCCCGTGTTTCACATTATAGGCGTGCTGTTTGGCGCGGCGACGATCGGTTTCTTTGAGCGCGCGTTCCATACTGCCGGTGATGCGATCCGCATACATGATCACCCGGCCTTCGGCGTTGCGCGCCGCACGGCCGATGGTCTGAACCAGCGACGTTTCGGACCGCAGGAACCCCTCTTTGTCGGCGTCCAGAATGGCGACCAGCCCACATTCTGGAATGTCTAACCCTTCTCGTAATAGGTTGATCCCGATCAGAACATCAAAGGCGCCCAGGCGTAAATCACGAAGGATTTCAATGCGTTCCAGCGTGTCGATGTCCGAATGCATATAGCGGACCTTGATCCCCTGTTCGTGCATATATTCGGTCAGATCTTCGGACATGCGTTTGGTCAAGGTTGTGACCAATGTGCGAAACCCGTCGGCGGTCACACGGCGCACTTCGTCCAGCAAATCATCGACCTGCATGTCCACCGGTCTGATTTCGACCTCGGGATCCAACAGGCCCGTGGGGCGAATGATTTGTTCGGTAAACACGCCGCCCGTCTGGTCCAATTCCCACGCAGACGGCGTAGCGGAAACAAACACGGATTGAGGGCGCATCGCGTCCCATTCTTCGAATTTCAGCGGCCGGTTATCCATACATGACGGCAGCCGGAACCCATGTTCGGCCAGCGTGAATTTGCGGCGGTAATCGCCTTTGTACATGCCGCCGATTTGGGGCACGGACACGTGGGATTCGTCTGCAAAAACAATGGCATTGTCGGGGATAAACTCAAACAGGGTGGGGGGTGGCTCACCCGGTGCACGCCCTGTCAGATACCGTGAATAGTTTTCGATCCCGTTGCAAACGCCGGTTGCCTCCAGCATTTCCAGATCGAAATTCGTGCGCTGTTCCAATCGCTGTGCTTCTAGCAATTTGCCTTCGCTGACCAGCTGATCCAACCGGATTTTCTGTTCTTTTTTGATGCTGATGATCGCCTGCTGCATCGTCGGTTTTGGCGTCACATAGTGTGAATTCGCATAGACCCGAATTTTGTCGAACGTATCGGTTTTTTCACCCGTCAGGGGATCAAATTCTGTGACCGATTCCAGCTCTTCGCCAAAAAACGACAACCGCCAGGCGCGGTCTTCTAGGTGGGCCGGAAAGATTTCCAATGAATCGCCGCGTACCCGGAATGTGCCTCGGGCAAAGGCCTGATCGTTGCGTTTATATTGCTGCGCGATCAGATCGGCCATGACTTTTCGTTGGTCGTATTGGCCGCCCACCTTTAGGTCCAGCGTCATCGCCCCGTAGGTTTCAACCGATCCGATCCCATAGATACACGACACCGATGCGATGATGATCACGTCGTCTCGTTCCAACAGGGCGCGTGTCGCCGAATGGCGCATCCGGTCGATCTGTTCGTTGATCTGGCTTTCTTTTTCGATGAACGTATCTGATCGCGCCACATAGGCTTCGGGCTGATAATAATCATAGAACGATACGAAGTACTCGACGGAATTGTCCGGAAAGAAGCCTTTGAATTCACCGAACAATTGCGCGGCCAAGGTCTTGTTCGGGGCCAGAATGATCGCCGGTCGCTGGGTCTGTTCGATGATCTTGGCCATCGTGAATGTTTTACCGGTCCCGGTTGCCCCCAACAGCACCTGATCGCGTTCACCGCTTTCGACCCCAGCGCATAGTTCCGCAATCGCCGTGGGTTGATCCCCGGCTGGATCAAATTCGGTGTGCAGCACAAACGCCTTGCCGCCCTCTAGTTTTTCACGGGTGCGCACGTCATCCGCTGGGATGTTCATAAAGACATCGGTTTGATCTGTTTGAACGTCTGACATGGGGGGTGTCCTTAACCTTGCGTTCAGCAATGTGGTTCCTTTTTTGTTCCTCTGCAACCCTTGCAGGCTATACTTACTGACAACACGTTGTCCGCAACCGGGCATTGCGGCGATGCGATCCCTTGCAACAGGATCAGATTCGCCCCATAACGCCCCTAGTTTCAGGAGAAAGCCCATGCGCGCACGCATTTATCAGCCCGCCCGCAATGCCATGCAATCTGGCACCGCGAAGACCCACCAGTGGGTTCTGGAATATTCACCAGAAGCCGCGCGTTCGGTTGACCCGCTGATGGGGTGGACATCCTCGACCGACATGAACAGTCAGGTGCGTTTGAAATTCGACAGCAAAGAAGCGGCGATGGATTATGCCAAATCCAACGATATCGAATTTCTGGTCCAAGAACCCCACAAACGCAAAGCCAATATCCGCAATGGCGGCTACGGCGAAAACTTTGCCACCAATCGCCGCCGCGTCTGGACACACTAATCGGTTCAAAAACCTCTGGTCGCGGGGCGATGCCTCCGCTACCACTCCCCCAGCGGTCCCTTAGCTCAACTGGATAGAGCAGCTGACTTCTAATCAGCAGGTTGAGGGTTCGAGTCCTTCAGGGATCGCCATTTACCAAATCCACTGCTGATCAACATGGTCGATCCCGCTCCAATCGACGCCGAAGCCCCGTCTGACAACGACGACGATGATGATGGCTTCGACTTTTCCGGCCTGCTGGGCGATCTATTGAAGTGGAGCGCAATCGCGTCCCTTGCCGGTGGCGCGTTGCTGTTTTTGCAGGTCCCAATCGGGCAGGGACGCGCTGATACGCCCTAATCCGCCACTGCGTTGAACACAAACAGGGTTTCCCCGTTGATCATATAGCCATTGATCAACGCCGCGGCCTTGTCTGATACCAGCCATTGTTCCAATTCCAGCGCCAGATCGTGCTTTGCATGGGGGTGTCGCTCTGGGTTGACCGGCAAATAGGCGTATTGATTAAACAGGATGTCATCCCCGGCAAACAACAGCTCTAGATCTGCGGAATTGCCAAAGTTTAGCCAGCTGGCGCGATCAGACATGATATAGGCATCCAGCCCCGCCGCCGTGTTCAGCGCAGCGCCCATTCCAGCGCCCACAGCGTTATACCATTGGCCAAAATCCACGACGTTCAGATCGGTTTCCGCCCATAACGACAGTTCTTTTTTGTGAGTGCCGCTGTCATCGCCCCGACTGACAAACGGGGCCTGTTGGGTGGCGATGCGCGTCAGCGCGTCGGCGGCGGTGTCGGCTTGGGCCACCTGAGCCGGGTCAGAACTTGGGCCGATAAACACAAAATCATTATACATGATTTCACGGCGATATGTGCCATATCCCTCGGCCAGAAAACGATCTTCGGCGGGGCGGGAATGAACCAGAATCGCATCCACATCCCCGGCCTGACCCAATCGGATTGCCTGACCGGTGCCCACAACAAGCAGCTGAACGTTGATACCTGTATCCGCGGCGATGGCGGGCAGCAAAACGTCAGACAGGCCGGAATTGTGAAACGACGTTGTCACCGCCAACCGCATGTCATCCGCCAAAGCAAAGCCAGCCTGCACCACCAAAGCGGCAATCCCGATTACAAAACGTTTCATTCGACGATATCTCCTTTCAAAAATGCGCGGGCCGCATCTGTTTTGGGGGCCGCGAAAAAATCTTTGGCGGCGCTATGTTCAAGCACGTTTCCATGCAGCAAAAACAGGACATCATTGGCCAGACGGGCGGCTTGGCCCATGTCATGGGTCGACATGATCAACCGGGTGCCGTTTTCCATTGCCTCTATGAGGATGGTTTCAATTTCGCGGGTGGCCCGCCCATCAAGAGAGGCACAGGGTTCGTCCAGAAACAGCACTTTGGGGTTGCGGATCAGCGCGCGGGCCAGCGCCAGTTTTTGACGTTCCCCCCCTGATAGGGACGTGGCGGATTGATCCAATGCCATGTCCAGACCGATACGTTGTGCCCATTGAGCCGCCAGGTCACGGGCCTGTTTTCGCGGGGTTTTATTCAGCTGCAGCGGATAGGTCAGGTTGGCCAAAACCGATCTGCGCATCATCACGGGATGCTGAAAAACAAACGCTTGTTGGGATTGCGCATCGCTGGTTGGGCAGGCCCAGTCGATTGTGCCTGACCCCAGACGCGCGATCCCATGCAGCATGCGCAACAGGGATGTTTTGCCTGACCCATTGGGGCCGATCACCATTGTGGCGCCCGTGCCCAACAGGGTGAAATCCACCGGCCCGACCAAGGTTTTGCCACGCCGTTTGGTGCTGGCACCTGTCGCCACCAGAGGGAACAATTCGCTCACCATCGGCCCCCTCGTTCTGTGCGGCTAACGACGTGGATCATCAGGTTCACAAGGATGGCCATGAATATCAGAATAAAGCCCAGCCCCAATGCGCGTGCAAAGTCACCTTTGCCGGTTTCCAGCGCGATGGCCGTGGTCAAAACACGGGTATGGTGATCGATATTGCCGCCAACAATCATAATGGCGCCCACTTCGCCAATGGCGCGGCCAAACCCGGCCAGCGCCGCGGTCATCAGCGCGCGCCTGCCGTCCCAGATCAGGACCTGCATCCGCTGAAGGGGGGTGGTGTTCATCGAAATCAGCAGGTCGTGATATTCCGACCATAAATCGCGTAACGCTTGGTGCGCGATGGATGCAATGAGCGGCACAATGATGATCACTTGGGCGATGACCATGGCCGTTGGGGTGAACAACAACCCAAATACCCCAAACGGGCCGGATCGCGATAACAAAACATAGACAATCAACCCGACCACAACAGGCGGCAATCCCATCAAGGCATTGAGGATCGCAATGGTAAAGCGGCGAAACCGAAACCGGCGCACTGCCAGCAACGCACCCAGTGGAAACCCGATGCAGGATGCGATCAGCAAAGCTGTCAGGGTCACGCGCAATGATCGCAACGTGATACTCACCAGATCCGCGTCCAGTGTCAGCAAAAGCCAGAATGCTTGGGACAGGCCATCCCATAAATCTGACATTTCAATCCCCCTGTGGCGCGATGAAAATATGCGCCAATCTATGCGGTAGTCAGATCATATGTTTGGCCATCACAACACCAAGAAAAGCGACATTTCAGCGGTGCAACCCGAACGCGATGCTTGTTTTGGTATGCGTGGGTTCCGATATTATTCTAAGTTTCAAATCCGTTGAACTATGCGCGTCGATGGAAAAGGCCCGCCCGGCAGGGGCAGGCCGTTCGGTTAGCTGGCGTTTTCACCGACGTAATCTTCGAGCAGCTTTTCGTTTCGCGCGTCTTCTATACGCTGAATGCGGTCTTCGCTCAGACGATCATCAAACCGGTATTTCACGAAATTCACCAATGCGAGGGTCAGCATCAGAACTGAGATCCCCCAATAGCCTTTGGTGGCCAGGGGCACGTCGGGCGACAGCCATAGCGACAGGCCCAACATGCCATATGACACGGCCACCCCAAGCCCATTCAGCGACATAATCAGCGTATTATCGGAACGATTGAATTGAGACATGTTATTTCCTTTTCGATTAATGCTTGGATTTATTTGGATTTTTTGGCTTTTAGCTGGGCCAATACATCCTGCCCGGTTTTACGCGTCGCTGCGCCAAAACCATGATCTGCCATCCGGTCGGCCAATGTGTCGTGGCTTAGATCGTTTTCGATTCCGCGTAGGATTTCAGATTGTTCAAACGGATCATCGGCCCCGATGACACGCTGGATCAGCTCTTCTGCTTCGTCGACGGCGGTATTGGTGCCGGCCGTGGCATTCAAACGCCGCTGAATATGGTGTTCGCGACGCACGGCGCGGGCTTGGATGGCGCCCTGTTTCAGGTCGATAATCCGTCGATGCCCGGCTTCGATCGAGCTGCGCAAACGCATACCTTTCTGATCCAGTCGATCCAGCGTTTCCAATCGGATCGTTAACTCGTTTTCCATATTGGCAATGGCCTCTGCCGCCTCGGCGGCCAAATCTTCTCGATCTGCACGCAACGCGTCTTGGGCGCGGGCCGTCATGTCAGAAATACGTGATTTCAACGTGTTGGCCTGACGGTCTTCGGCGCGTTGACGCTGAATTATCGTGGCCAATGTGGCTTTGGCGGCCTTCAAGCTGTTATCAGCTTCGCGAATTTTCTGGTCGATCAACTCAATCGCAAAGGCATCACGGACCCGATCTTCGGAACGGGCCGAAGCGCCTGCAAGCAATGTCGATAATGTTCTAAACATCTGGCTTCCCTTTCATGAACGTTGTTCATAAATTTGGTATAGGGAGGCAATTCGAGCGCGTCAAGAAAAATTTGAACGTTGTTCAGGGGGGCTATTCAGCAGGAACCAATCGTTTGAGCAAAAGAGCGATCATTTGATCGACTTGGCCGGTGGGCACACCAGCGCTGGCATTTTCCAATCCCAACAGGACAATGCCATGGACCGACGAAAACAAAGTGCGGGTAAACAGGTCGCGTTCCACATCGGACATGTCCCGAAATGCCACCCGCAACGGCGCATCAATATAGGCCAGCAATCGACCCATTTCTGCCAGATACCAATCGGGCGCCGTTTCGCCGTCGGGCCGGTCTACGTCAAATAGGGCACGCCACAAATGGGGATGATCCGCGGCAAAATGGGCATAGGCCTGGCCCATCGTGGTCAATTGATCCAACGGTGTTTGATCTGCGCTGGCCAGTGCTTCGGCCACATCCGCACCCAGTTGTTTAAATGTGCGGGCGTTTACCTCTAGGACCAAATCGGTCAGGTCGCCAAACACGTTATAAATGGCCCCCAAGGCGCAGCCGGCCTCTTTGGCCAGATCGCGGGCACGCAATGCGCCCAGTCCATTTTGGGCAATGTGACGTTGCGCGATCAGCGTCAAAGATTCCCGCAATGCTTTGCGACGTTCCTGAACTTTTCCTGCCATGTCTGTTTGCCTTTTATGAACGATTGAACCGCGTTCACATTAAAGCGTCACAGGTGACATTCAAGACAAACTTTGGGTATGGTCTGAGTGTAATCTCAGCAGGCCCTTTTGTTCCAACAATTGAACAAAGGCCTGTTTGGGATGCAGCTGAAATCGATCTTCGGTGGCCATGGCGCTGAGGATGCGATCACATCGAAATGTGCGCAGATCACAGCGCAGATGATCCACCGCCAACACGTACCAAACCGGGTAATTCAGCAGCAGGTAATGCGGCTCAATGTGGCGGTCCGTGGTTCGTTTTGCTTCGTCACAATAGGTGATCGCGATGTTTTTCTGGGTCAAAAAGCACTGATGTAAGGTCTGAATGACCCGGCTGGGCGCGGGGGTGGTGGTGTTTTGCACCGGGGTTGATGCGGTGGGGCCGATCAGAATGCGCGACTTGATACGGTCCACTTGGCGGCGTTTGTCTGGGGCAAAGGACGCCACCAATTGCCGGCGGATTGATCCCAGATTGGCTAGAAAAATGGCTGAATTCATCTGTTCAGCAACGGCGATACTGATCAATAAATCAACGGCTTGGGTATAGGTCAGGTTCAACCGGCCCACACCCCAGTTCTGATCCAGCCGCACACCGCCGCCCCGGCCACGATCCGCGTCAATCGGCAGGCCCTGATCGCGCATCAGCTGCAAATCACGACAGATCGTGCGTTCGCTGACATTGTGCTGTGCGGCCAGATATTTGATCGTGCAATGGGTATCTTGTTTTAACTGCGCGGCCAGTAAATCCAGCCGTTTTAGTCGATCATATGTCTTTGTGCGTGCCATCGAACAAATACGCCATAAAATGTCATGTTTTGCAATAAACCCTGTGCCAGCACATCAAAGGAACATGACATGAGCGACACAAATTCCGCCAACCTCACCTTGTTTTACGCCCCCAGAAGCCGGTCATTCACCGCGCTTTGGCTGCTCGAAGAGCTGGGCGAAGCCTATCACTTGGAAAGCTTTGATCTGGCGTCCAACCGCCATAAACAGGCCGATTATCTGGCGCTGAACCCAATGGGCAAAGTGCCATTGGTGATGGACGGGGAAAGGCCCGTTTCTGAATTGGGCGCGATCGCGATCTATCTGTCGGATCGGTTTCCCAAGGCTCAGCTTAGCCCCGGTTTAGACGACCCAAAACGCCCGGCATTCCTGCGTTGGGTGTTCTTTTCCAGCGCCATCATGGAGCCCAGCTTTGGTGAGAAAATGTTCAACTGGGATTTGCCACCCGCCAGCGTGGCTTGGGGTTCGTTTGAGTTGATGTTTGAAACGCTGACGCAGGCGATTGGTGAAAACACATGGCTGCTGGGCGATAGGTTTTCGGCGGCGGATGTCTTGGTCGGTTCTAATTTGTTTGTGGGGCAAATGCTGGGCATCATCCCCACTGAGGGTCCCGTTCAGGATTATGTCACGCGCCTGCAATCGCGCCCGGCCTTTGCCCGCGCAGGCATGATCGAAGCACAACAAGGCGACCGGTTCCCCGCCGCCGACGCGCCCTAGGATTTGACCGGTGCGCCCCCGGCAAACACGTTGCGTTGGCTGTAATTGCAGGGGGATTCCTGCATTTCCAGATGCAGGCCAGTACCCGTATAGGGATGCGCGCGGGCCAGATCTTCGTCAAAGTCGATGCCCAATCCGGGTGCGCTGGGCACAGGCACATAGCCCTGTTCGACCTTGATCGAACCTTTGATCAACGCGTCATGAAACGGGGTTTCGATGGTTTCGGCCATCAGACAATTCGGGATCGCGGCGGCCAGTTGGATATTGGCCGCCCATTCCACGGGACCTGCATAAAGGTGCGGTGCGATCTGGGCATTGTAAACCTCGGCCAAGGTGGCGATTTTTTTCGCCTCCCAGAGACCACCTGCGCGGCCCAATGCAGGTTGCAGGATGGTTGCAGCACCAGATCGCAGGATCGGCGCAAATTCGGCCTTTGTGGTCAGACGTTCACCGGTCGCGACCGGCACCGGGGATTTCTGCGCGACTTTGGCCATTTCATGGACGTTATCGGGGGGGATCGGCTCTTCGAACCAAAGGGGGTGATAGGGTGCAATGGCCTGAGCAACCCGGATCGCGCCGCCGGTGGAAAACTGACCATGGGTGCCAAACAGCAGGTCGGATTTGTCGCCCACCGCTTCGCGGATCGTTTTGCAGAATGCGACGGATTGGGCGATGTCATCCATCGCGGGGCTGTGGCCAGATCGGATTGTGTAGGGGCCAGCTGGGTCAAATTTAACCGCCGTATAGCCCGCATCCACACAGGCCAGCGCCGATTGCGCCGCCATGTCCGCCGATGCCCAAAACTCTGGCAACGGGTGATCGGCCAGCGGATAAAGATAGGTATAAGCGCGGATGCGGTCATTCACGCGCCCCCCAATCAGCGCGTGTACAGGGCGATCCCGATCTTTGCCCAGAATGTCCCAGCAGGCGATTTCCAGCCCGGAAAACGCACCCATCACCGTCAGATCCGGGCGCTGCGTAAACCCAGACGAATAGGCCCGGCGGAACATCAATTCAATGTTTTCAGGGTTTTCCCCCAGCATATGCCGTTCAAACACATCCGCAATCACAGCCCGCATGGCATCAGGCCCAACCGATGAGGCGTAACATTCCCCATAGCCAACGATCCCGGTATCGGTCGTCAGTTTGGGAATGATCCAATACCGCCCACCCCAGCCGGGCGCAGGCGGTGCAACAACAAAGATTTCAAGGTCTTGCAGTTTCATCTTGGTCCTCTTGTTTGGGGATCAGAACATGATGATATTGCGCCCTGCAACGCCGGATTTGGTATCGGCAATCGCGTCGTTGATTTGATCCAATCGCCAGCGTTTTGCGATCAGTTCATCCAGTTTCAGGCGGCCCTGTTCATACATATCAACCATCCAAGGAATATCGCGGCGGATCACCGTATCGCCCATTTTGGTGCCGATCATGCCTTGGCCGACGGCGGCCATCATCACGGGCTCATAGGTGGATTTTGCCCCCACATGCGGCATGCCAACCATATAAACCCGACCCGCCGGGGCCAGATAGCGCGGCGCGTCATCATAGGCGGCGCTGACCCCCACGGTGACAAAAACCGCATCCGCGCCCCGACCCATGGCCTGTTTTGCGGCGCGCCACGGTTTGCCGCCCACAGCCGGATCATCGATCAAAACGCCATCCGTTGCGCCAAAATCCCGCGCGACATTCAGTTTGTCTTGGGTCATGTCCACGGCGATGATGCGCCGCGCCCCGGCGATCCGCGCGCCTTGGATTGCGTTTAGCCCGACGCCGCCCGCGCCGATCACAACCACATCCTGACCTGCGCGCAATTGCGCCGCGTTCACCACTGCGCCAACACCCGTGATCACCCCACAGGCCAGCAAAGCGGCGGCTTCGGGGGAAAGGGTATCGGCCACACGCACGACCTGACTTTGATGCACCACCACCTTTTCTGCGAAGGCGCCACAGGCCATCGCCTGATGCAGCTTGGATCCGTCGGCCATGGTTAACGGGCCGGTGTCGCCATCATAGGGCGTTTCACAAATCACAGGTTTGCCGGAACTACAGGTCGGGCAGGTGCCGCAGGACCGGATCAAGGTCACAACAACGCGATCCCCTAGATTAATCCCGGTGACACCATCGCCAATCTGGGTCACACGACCGGCGGCTTCGTGGCCATAAACCGCAGGCAATGATCCGCCCCATGCCCCATCCGCATATGAAATATCGGAATGGCAGATGGCGACGGCTTCTAGGGTTATGCCCAGTTCACCTGCTTGGGCGTTACGCAATGCGACGTCTTGGATCTGCAATGGTTGCCCAAAGTCATGGCAAACGGCGGCTTTTACCAATGTCATAGCGGGCTCCTGTGGGTGCGCCTGATCGGTTCAATCAGTTCATCGTCCCACATCTGCCTGCGCTATTCCTTTAGCGACGGTTTGATGTCGGTCTTGGCCGATCCCGTTGGGTAAAGCCTACAAAAATGACCAAGCCGATCAAGGTTAATATCGCCGCAAAGGCAAAGGGCGCGCCGGGCAGGTAAAGCCCGGTTTCGCGGGTATAGAACCAGAAAATATAGCCCATCACCATCGGTGCAAAGATATGGGCGACTGAGCGGGTTGAACTGAGCACGCCCTGTAATTCGCCCTGTTGGTTGTCGTCTGTCATGCGGCTCATGACGCCGGTCAGGGCAGGGTGGACCACCGCGCCCAACCCCATGATCGGAATAAAGGCCATGACCATCCAGCCTTGGGTGACGAAGACCAGAAACACCATGGCAGTCAGTTCAAACACGATGCCCCAGATGATCGTCAACCGGTTGCCCAGCCAGCGTAGCACGTATCGCAGCAACACGGCCTGCACCACCGCGATCGAAATACCATAGGCCCCCAACGACCAGCCCACCATTCGGCTGTCCCAGCCCAGTCGTTCTTGAGTGAAAAACGCCCAAGTGACCGAATAGACCATCAGCGCAAATTCATAGATGAAAAACAGCGCCAACAGCACCCGGATTTGGGGTAATTCCACGATTTTGCGAAACGCTCCGACAGGATTGGCACGGCGCCATTCAAACGGGCGACGAATGCGGTCGGTGACGGTTTCGGGCAGCACAAAATAGCCAAACACCATATTGGCAAAGGCCAAAGCCGCCGCAGCGTAAAACGGGGCGCGCACCCCAAATTCGGCCAGCAAACCGCCGATCACCGGTCCCAGCACAAAACCAACCCCAAAGGCGGCCCCCAGAATGCCAAAGTTAGCCGCCTTGTCATCTGGATCAGAAATATCCGCCACATAGGCACTAGCGGTGGAATGGGTCGCGGCGGTGATCCCACCGATCATGCGGATGACCAGCAACAGCCACAGGTTTTGCGCCAGCGCCAGAACCAGATAATCCAGGCTCATGACAAATAACGACATCAGCAAAACCGGGCGACGCCCGAACCTGTCTGACAATGACCCGATGGTGGGGCCGAACAGAAATTGCATCACCGCAAAGACAGTGGTCATGATTCCGGCCCACACGGCCGCATCGCCCAATGTGCCGCCCTGAATGCCTTTGATCAGGTCAGGCATCACCGGAATGACCAGACCAAACCCCATCGCGTCCAGAACCAAGGTGATGACAATAAACGAAAAAGCGCGCTTTTTCTGGCCGCTACTTTGCGCTGAGGGTTGGTCTGAGGCGTGCATGTCATCCTTGGACGGGAAACCCGTTAAATATGTCCGGTATCGGTCAAAAATTCAGTCAGTAATGCGGCGACTTCAGCAGGTTTTTCAACACAAGGCAAATGCCCAACACGGCGCATCAGTTCAAATCGTGATCCCGGGATCAGATTGATGGTTTCGCGCACCAAATCCGGGGGCGTTGATCCGTCTTCGGATCCGGCGATGCCCAAGGTGGGCAGGCGCAAACTGCTGGTGGGGGTGAAAAAATCAGTGCCTGCAATGGCCGCGCAACAGGCGGCATAACCGGTCACGTTGGTTTGCAAAATTTGGTTTCGCCAATGGGCGACATCCCCGTCCCGCAGGAAATCCTTTGAAAACCAGCGCTGAATTGTGTCGTCGGAAATATCGCCTAACCCGTTGACTTGGATCGCTTCAATCCGTTTGCGCCACACAGAAGGCTGCGCAATTTTTGCCGCCGTATTAGACAGGACCAACCCCCGCACCAGATCAAGCCGTTTGACCGCCAGACCCTGCGCAATCATGCCGCCAATCGACAGGCCAACCACAATGGCGTCTTTGACGTTCAGCGCGACACAGATTGCTTCTAGATCGGCAATCAAAGCCCCCATCGAATAGGGGCCATCGGGCACGTCAGATTGACCATGCCCACGCATATCGGCGCAAATGATGCGGATATTGTTGGGCATGTGGGCGATCATTTCATCCCAGACATGATGGTCCAGTCCCAACGCATGCACCAAAACCACATCACGCCCCGCCCCCTGTTCCGTGGCATGCAGCGTGACGCCAGCGCGATCAATTTTATGAACGAGCATCAAAGTTTCCTCTGTCCGTGGCGGCCTAAATGAAGCGGGAAAATTTGCGGTTCGGGCCGACGTAGAAACGTGGCCCGAACCAGCTAGCACTCTACAGCCTCCGGTTCCGAATGAACCTCATGACCGTGTTATGCTCCTCCCGATGCGAACTTGATCAAGAATCTGTTACAATGTCAATTGTCTTGGTCATCCTGTTTCAAACGCATATGGGCAATGATCTGACCATGATCCGAAGCGAGTTTGTTATAGGGCGCTTCGGGGTGGGAACCGTCGGTCAGATGATCGTTGAGCACGCTGAAATATTCCATATCCGCGATGCGATCGGCGTAATCGGGGTGGAAATGGCGGGACAGGAAAATCTGGTCGATGCTTTCAAACACGCCGCCAAAGGCCGAGGTATAAACCATGTCCCGCAAGCTTTTGCGTACAAACAGTTTTTCGGCGGAATGCAGGCGCACAGATTCAACGCCTTCGGTGATTTGTTCGTTTTCCTGACGGCTGTAACGATCATTGGCGTGTTTGGCATTGTGCCGCAACATCCAGCTGTAATTCTTGAACGGGGCCTCGCCGGAAATGATTTCCGAACTGACCGCATGTTCACCGTCGTTAAAATCCCCCAGCACCATCACCGGGCGCCCCAGCTCGATTTCTTTGACAATTTCGCGACGCAGAACCCAGGCTTCGGCCATCCGGCGCAACGCCGCCCGCATCGCGCCCAATGCGCGGCCCACCGGATCATAGGCGGTCAGGTCGGATTCTGGGGCAAATTCTGCACCTTCGGGGCGGACAAATTCCCCCAGTTTGGATTTCAGATGACAGTTGAACACGGTGATGACTTCGCCGCCCACAGGAACGCGCACCTTTAGGATCGGGCGCGACAGACGTTCAACGCGATATGATCCCGCATCGCCCCCACCCAAGGCCTGCAATGGGATATCCAGCGGTTCATCCAGTTTTTGGATGATTTCGGGCGCGCCTTTGAACCCAAACCGTGACAGAACCGCCAAACCGGGGCGGCGCTGACCGGGGCCGCCATCATTGGCATTGGAGGCAAAGGCCAGTTGCGCATCCGTATAGGGACGATAGGCCAGTTTGCGAAAAATCGCGCGTTTATGATAGCGTTTGGACCGGTCGGGGATGGTGATTTCATTTGTTGCGATCCCACGTTTGTCGGCCTCTGAGATGACCGAAGCCAGCGCGCTTTCTTCAAAGATCTCTTGGAACCCAACGATATCCGCGTCCATCGTCAACAGCTGATCCGCCATCCAATCCTGTTTCCAGGCAAATTCTTCGGGCGTGTATTCCTGATATTTGTAATATTCCTGCCCGGCGCCGATCAGGTTTTTCACGTTAAAGCTGGCAATGGTAAAGTCGGTCACGCGTATTTCTCCAAGGCTTGTTGAAACATTTTGGAATCTACATTTCCACCTGACGCCACGGCAATCACGGTGTCGCCCGATATTGTATCAGGGCGATAGAGTGCGGCCGCCAAAGCCACAGCGCCGCCCGGTTCGATCACGACCTTTAATCGGGTGAACGCCGCCGCCATGGCGCGCTGGCAATCGTCGTCAGACACGGTTATGCCGGGGCCGCACAGATCGGACATTATCGGGAATGTGATGTTGCCCGGTTGCGGCGTGATGATGGCGTCACAGATCGACCCAGATTGCGCGCTGTTGCGTTGAATTTCTCCGCAGCTGAGGGATCGTTTCACGTCGTCAAACCCGACTGGTTCACAGGGCCGTGCCCGCAACCCCGGCGCATCCGCGGCCAGCGCCATCGCGATCCCAGAGGTCAGGCCGCCACCGCCACAGGGTACCAGAACGTCGGCATCCTTGATCCCTAGCGCATTGGCATCTTGGGCGATTTCCAGACCAGCCGTGCCTTGGCCCGCGATCACCTGGGGGTCATCAAACGGGCGCACCAATGTCAGGCCCCGCTCGGTCGCGATTTTGTCACCCAAGGCTTCGCGGCTTTCACCGCCGGGGCGATCATAGAGAACCACTTCGGCCCCCAGCGCGCGGGTATTGTCGATTTTCAGTTGCGGCGCGTCATTGGGCATGACAATCACCGACGCCACGCCATGCTGGGCGGCGGCATAGGCCACGCCTTGGGCATGATTGCCGGATGAAAACGCGATCACCCCGTGTTTGCGCACATCATCAGGCAGGGCAGACAGAGCCGACCAAGCCCCGCGAAATTTGAACGATCCGGTATGTTGCAGGCATTCTGGTTTCAGCAGAACCCGACGCCCGGCAATGTCGTCCAGAAACGGGGACGACAATAGCGGCGTATGGCGCGCGCGTCCCTTTAGCCGCTGCTGCGCGGCGCGGATCATGTCGATATTGCTCATGCTGTGCGCTCCAATAGGGTGTGGATCATGGTCAGGCTTTCGGGTTCATCTAAAAACGGCACATGGCCGCGATCCGGCACTGTAGCCGCGATCAGATTGGGATGACGGGCCTGCATATCGGACAAGGTTTTTGCCGACAAAAGATCTGAGTTCCCGCCCCGGATCACAGCCACAGGCACGGCATTTAACGTGTCAAACAACGGCCATAAATCGACCTCTTCGTTAGAAGAAGCCTGTGCGTTAAACGCATCCTTGAGCGCCGGATCGTATCGCAATTCCAACCCGGTTTCGGTTTCCAGATACATCGCAACCGCCTGACGACGCCATGTTTCGACGCTGACATCGGGGAATTCGTCGCCGTAAAATTTGGCCAGCCCCAGCGCTGCGTCGTCATAGGTTTTTGCCACGGGTTTATTGCCCACATAGGCCATGATCCGCGACAGGCCGGGCATGTCGATCACCGGGCCGATATCGTTCAGGATCACACCATTTAGTCGGTGCACATGGGTCGCGCCCAGCATCATGGCGATCAGCCCGCCTCGCGATGTGCCCAACAGCGTGACCCGGTCCAATGCCAGATGATCCAGCAGTTCGATCACGTCCTCGGCTTCGCGAGGGACGGAATAATGGGTGAAATCAGGGTCATAGTCGCTGTTGCCCCGGCCGCGATAATCCAAACGGATGATCCGGTGATGTGGCAGATGGGGCAGCAGCGGTTCAAAATCCCGCGCATTGCGGGTCAGCCCAGCAAGACACAGAAGAACCGGCCCTTTGCCTTGATCCTCATACGATAGGGTCAGGCCGTCACTGGTGATAAATGTGGGCATCAGGCAAAATCCGGGATTGTGGTCAGGTCGGTCAGAATGTGATCTGGCGTGGCATAAAGCCGATCCAGCGGGTCGCCTGCGCGGTTGACCCAAACGGAGTTGAACCCAAACCCGGCGGCCCCGGCGGCGTCCCAACCATTGGATGACACAAACAGAACCTCGTCGCGTGCGCAGTTGAACCGCTGTTCCACCAGTGCATAAACGCTGTCATGGGGTTTATAAACGCCGACGGATTGCACGCTTAGGACATCGTCCAGCAATTCATCAATCCCGGCCGATCCACAGGCGGCTGATACCATATCAGGCGTGCCATTGGTCAGGATCGCCGTGTTCAGCCCACGCGATTTCAGGTTTGCTAACATATCGGGCACTTCGGGATAGGCGGCCAATTCATAATACAGCGCCAACAGACGTTCGCGCAGTTCCGGATCGTCCAGATTGGATGCCTCCATCGCCCAATCCAGCCCGTCCTGCGTGACCTGCCAAAAATCGCAATGCTGATCCGCCACAGCGCGCAGCCACGTGTATTGCAACTGCTTGGCGCGCCAATCTGCAGCCAGTTTTGGCCAGACCTCGGCCAGTTTCTGATGGCCCGGCTCGCCGGCGGCTTCGCGGGCGGCGGCATTGACATCCAGCAACGTGCCATAGGCGTCAAAAATACAGGTCGTGATCGGCATTCGGGGTCTCCTTTGGCCAGAGCTTGGCATGGGCCAAGTGGCGGGGAAAGCCGAAAATTGTAACCGCACAATGCGCGCATTGGGGCGTTTTGGCACAAGGTGTTAACGCGGTTTGCGTTTTGCACCCCTGCCAATTAAGGTGCCGCATCAAATTTTCACCATAAGGTAGACAATCATGACCCAAGCCAAAGCGGGTGATACCGTACGCATTCATTACACCGGCACCCTGAACAATGGCGACGTTTTCGACAGCTCAGAGGGCCGCGATCCGCTGGAATTCGCTGTTGGATCTGGTCAGATCATTCCCGGCTTGGACAAAGCGATCCCCGGCATGGTGGTTGGTGACAAGAAAACCGTGCAGGTGCCCTGTGACGAAGCCTATGGCCAAGTGAACCCAGAGGCGCGCCAAGCCGTGCCACGCGCCGATATTCCCGACGAAATCCCGACCGAGCCGGGCACACAATTGCAGATGCAGGCCCCAAATGGCCAAGCTATTCCTGTGACCATCGTCGAAGCCAACGAAACAGAAATCGTTTTGGATGCAAACCACCCGCTGGCAGGTCAGGACCTGACCTTTGCCATCGAAATGGTTGAAATCACCGCATAAATGCGTGTGAAAAATGGGCCGCGTGTTGCGCGGCCCATGTGATTACATGTTCTCAATCTGAGGCATGCCCAGCACATGATACCCACCATCCACGCGGATGATTTCACCGGTTGTGCAGGCCCCCGCATCAGACGCCAGATAAACAGCCGTGCCACCCACGGCGGCCAGTGTTGCATTGGCCTTCATTGGGGCGTTTTGTTCGGTGTGCTTGAACGTGCGTCGCGCACCGCCAATGGCCGCACCGGCCAGCGTTTTCATCGGGCCGGGTGAAATCGCGTTCACGCGGATACCTTGGCGTCCCAGATCGTTGGCCAGATAACGGGTCGCACTTTCCAGCGCCGCTTTGGCCACACCCATCACGTTGTAATAGGGGGTCACGCGGTTGGCGCCCTGATAGGTCATGGTCAGGATTGTCCCGCCATTTGGCATGATTTCCGCCGCACGGCGTGACACGTCGATCAATGAAAAACAGCTGATATCCAACGAGTTTTTGAAATTGTCGCGGGTCGTGTCCCGGATATCACCCGTCAGTTCGTTTTTGTCCGAATAGGCGATGGCGTGGACCACAAAATCGATGCTGCCCCAGCGGGTTTTCAGTTCATCAAACAACGTATCCATCGATGCATCATCCGTCACATCGCAGTCGACCAGAAAATCGCTGCCAGCGCTTTGTGCCAAAGGTTCCAGTCGTTTTTTGAACGCTTCACCTTGGTAGGAAAAGGCCAGCTCGGCCCCGGCTTTGTGCATTTCACGGGCAACGCCCCATGCAATAGACCGTTCATTGGCAACGCCCATGATCAGGCCTCTTTTGCCTGCCATCGAAAGGGTCATGGTTATGCTCCTGTTTTAAATCATAACGCCACGAAACCCGTGGGGATGTCGTGGCGTTAAACTGTGTTAAGACTTATTTCAAAGGTTTTTTGAAACCAATTAGCCGCGGAATTTGGACAATAACATCGACCCGTTGGTGCCGCCAAACCCAAATGAATTGGTCATGACCGTGTCCAAACCTGCATTTTCCACCAGATCGGTGGCGATTTCAGCGGGGTTCAGGGCGGGGTCCAGATTTTCGACATTGATCGACGGAATGATAAAGTCGTTTTCCAAGGCCAGCAGACAATAGATCGCTTCTTGGGCGCCAGTGGCGCCTTGGCTGTGGCCGGTCATGGATTTGGTCGAACTGATCGGCGGGGTCTGACCTTCGCCAAATACGCGGCGCACCGCTTCGACTTCGCCCACATCCCCGACGGGGGTGGATGTGCCATGGGCGTTGATATAGCTGACTTTGCGACCCTCTGGGATGGTCTGCAGCGCCAGACGCATGGCGCGTTCGCCGCCTTCGCCTGATGGGGCCACCATATCATGGCCGTCAGATGTGGCGGCGTAACCTGTGACTTCGGCATAGATTTTTGCACCGCGTGCTTGGGCATGTTCCAGATCTTCTAGGACCACAATACCGCCGCCACCCGCGATCACGAACCCGTCGCGATCCGCGTCAAACGCCCGCGAGGCGCGTTCTGGCGTGTCGTTATATTTGCTGGACATCGCACCCATAGCGTCAAACAGACAGGACAGGGTCCAGTCCAGTTCTTCGCCGCCACCGGCAAACATCACGTCCTGTTTGCCCATCATGATCTGTTCGGCCGCGTTGCCGATACAGTGCAGGGATGTGGAACAGGCGGATGTGATGGAATAGTTGATGCCTTTGATTTTAAAGGCTGTCGACAGGTTGGCGGAAATGGTCGACGACATGCATTTGGGCACAGCAAATGGCCCGATGCGTTTTGGCGCGCCTTTTTCCAGTACGGTTTGATGCGCGGCCAGCATTGCGGATGTGGATGGTCCACCGGACCCGGCCACCAGACCTGTGCGCGGATTTTGAATATCGCTTTCTTCCAGACCGGAATCCGCGATCGCCTGTTGCATGGCGATATGCGCATAGGCCGCACCCGGCCCCATGAACCGCAATGTGCGTTTGTCCACATGTTCGGCGACGTCAATTTTCAGCGTACCCGCAATCTGACTGCGAAACCCGTGTTCGACCATGGGCGCGCAGGCTTCGATGCCTGATTTACCAGCCTTCAGGGCGGCGGTGACTTCGGCGGCGTTGTTCCCGATAGGGGACACAATGCCAAGACCTGTAACGACGACGCGGCGCATGCGCTCTCCTCTGTTTGTTAACTGCCTGTGTAAGGCAGGCGAGGGCACAACAGCAAGCAGATAGGTATGAGACACAGTGACATCTGCCTGCAATGCGATCCGATTAACGCCACCTTTATGGGCGCAAATAGAAAAAGGGCACCGGATTGCGCCGATGCCCCCTAGATAAATCGGATGATCCGATTAGCCGATCACGGCGCCGTCTTCGCGCCACACGGCAACCACAGACGACCGGGGTTTGCCGTTGCCATCAGGCCAGGACCCACCGGGATGCTGCACGCCGACAAAGGCGACGGTTTTGTCCAGGTTCCAGCACAGGCCGGTCACTTCGGCACCGTTTGGCACGGTCATAAAGCGGATGATTTCACCGCTTTCAGGATCGCCAACCAGCATCTGGTTGTTGCCCATGCCCTCAAAGTCGCCTTCGTTTTTGTAGTTGCCGTCCGTTTGGATCCACAACATGCCGGTTGAATCAAACACCATCCCATCGGGCGAATTGAACATGTTGCCCGCGTTGATGTTGTCAGACCCGGCATATTCATTGTCGTAAACGGTCGGGTTGCCCGCCATCACATACAGATCCCAGCCGAACACATCCGCAGCGTGGTTTTCATCCGCAGGGGTCCAACGCACGATCTGGCCGTAATGGTTGGTTTCACGTGGGTTTGGCGCGTTCACGGATGTGTCGTCGCCCCCGGCATTTGGCTTTACGCCGCGGTTTTTGTTGTTGGTCAGCGCGCAATAGCTTTCGACTTTGACCGGGTTAGAGGCAACCCATTCTGGCCGATCCATCGTTGTGGCCCCAACAGCCGAGGCCGCCATGCGGGTGAAACACAGGATTTCAGCGGCGTCCATGCCTGTGGTTTCTGGTGTCAGTGCCAGCCATTCACCGGTCATGTCATCGTTGAATTTGGCCGCAAACAACGTGCCGTCATTCAGCAAGTCGCCCCCATCCGTACCGATTTCCCAAACGCCGTTGGACACAAATTTGTACAGATATTCGCCACGCTCGTCATCGCCCATATAGACCACAACACGGCCGTCTTTGGCGTGAACCATGGATGCGTTTTCATGTTTGAAACGACCCAAAGCGGTGCGTTTGATCGGTGTCGATGTCGGGTCCGCAGGGTTGATTTCTGTAATGAAACCATGGCGGTGCGGCTCATTTGGTTCAACCGAAATATCAAAGCGCGTGTCGAACTTTTCATAGGCATAGCGGCCTTCGCCACCGATGCCATAGCGGCTGTAACCTTCGCCGGTTGGCTCTTCGCCGGTTGCGCCGAAATAGCCGTTAAAGTTTTCTTCGCAGGTCAGATACGTGTTCCAAAGGGTGCGCCCGGACCCGCAATTGTTCATGGTGCCTTTGACTGTCATGCCATCGGGGTCTGCATTGGTTTGCACCAGTGCGTGACCGGCCAAAGGACCTGCCAGCACCATTTCGGTTTCGTGGGTGATGCGGCGGTTCAGCGGGCTGTCGACAACCACTTGATAACCGGCTTCGCCACGGGCGATTTCCATGACGGTCACACCTTGCAGGTTTTTCAGCAGTTTCACTTCGTCTGCGTTTTGCGGCGTACCCTCAGAGCTGTCGGGCAGGTTGATCTTTGGGTTCACATATTCGGAGTTCACCGTGATGACTTCTTTGCCATCGACGTTGAACAATTCCATGCCGTCTGTGTTTTCGCCAAAGACTTTGTCTGACATGTCCACGGAAACACCGGTTTCTGCGGAATAGGCGCCGTTGGCTTCGGACCACAGGGCATCGCCCCAGCGCACCAGAACGTTATGGGCATAGCCCGCTGGCACATGCACATCAAAATCGGTGGCGATATCTACGGGTTCAAACGCGAATTTCTGATGACCGGCCGCTTGTGCCAATGTTGTGGTTGAAAACAGACCTGTGCCAAACACGGCTGCACCTGACCCAAACGCCAATGCGCCGCCCAAAAAACCGCGACGGGAAATGGCTTTTTCTACAACGGCGTCAAACTGGTTGTTATTTGAACGTGGGTCACGATGTTCGTCGAAATCGTCCCAGGACAGATCGATCAAAGTCTTGTCAGACATGGGGGGTACTTCCTTAAAGCTGGCAAATGCTAACGGTGGCCCGCCTTTGTGGCGGGTGTGCTGAGCAACCGAAATTGCTCAGGCGGTTTTGCCAATCCTTCGTAACGATTCTGCAAAGGAGTTAAGAAAGTATTACGACAGTCTGGGGTGGTCTGCGCCCTTAGCTTTCGCTCAGGGCGACCTTCATGTCTTTGACTTCATAGGCCAATTCGCCGTCCACCTCGACGATGCCATCGGCCACGCCCATGGTCAGACGACGGGTTTGCACCGCTTTGGTAAAGTCGATTTTATAGGTCAGCAATTTCGCATCTGGGCGTACCATTGCCTTTAGCTTGATCTCTCCGACACCCAAGGCATAGCCGCGTCCCGTCCAGCCGCGCCAGCCCAGGTTAAACCCGGTCAGCTGCCACAATCCATCCAGTCCCAGACAGCCGGGCATGATTGGATTTCCCGGAAAATGGCAGTCGAAAAACCACAGGTCCGGCTTGATATCAAACTCAGCCAGAACATGGCCTTTGCCATGTGCGCCGCCATCCTCGGAAATGTCTGTGATGCGATCCATCATCAACATCGGCGGCTCTGGCAGCTGGGCATTGCCTGGGCCAAAAAGCTCGCCGCGGGCGCATTTCAAGAGGTCGTCGCGGTCAAAACTGCTTGGGAAGTTGGCCATGGGCATTGGGTCCTTTTATCTCGGTTGCTTCATCCCCTCTATCACTCGGGGTGCTGCAAGGGCAAGTGCGCCACGATTGCGGATAAAGGGTAAGGATTGTTTAGAATTGCCGCGCAATTGGCCCGACTTGGTGACCCCAAAACCGTGTCATTTTCTATTCATTTGAATTCTGGCCCAAAACCGCTGTAAAGTGGCGCGACATTTTATAGGGCAGACCATGAACACAGATGCAACCACCAGAGGAGGCGCTTGGCTTAATCAGGCCGGTGTTCGTCCCACGCGCCAGCGTGTGGCGCTTGCAGCGTTGCTTGTGGGGGATGGAAATGACCGTCACGTCACCGCCGAAAGCCTGTATGATGCGGCCTCTGAAACCGAAGAAAAGGTATCTTTGGCAACGGTTTATAACACGTTGCGTGCGTTCTGTGATGCCGGTTTGCTGCGTGAAATCGTTGTCGATGGGTCGCGCAGCTATTTTGACACCAACATGTCCGATCACCCGCATTTCTATTGGGAAGACGAGGCACGTCTAACCGATGCACCGGCCGCCGAGTTAAAGATCGCGCAGCTGCCAGATGCCCCTGATGGCATGGAAATCGCCAAGGTTGACGTGGTGATCCGGCTTAGAAAAACCTGAATACACAAAGGTTTATGGGGCGTTAATGCCCTGTTTACTAAGTTTGCCCAAGCTGAGCTTATGTCACGCTCGCTCACGACCTCATCCCAGATGCCATCCCGGCATAAGGTCCCTGGGGGGACCTATTTCTTTACGCTCAGGCTGCGCGATCCACATGCGACTTTGTTGGTTGATCATGTGGATATATTGCGGTCAGCCGTGTCATTGGCCCGCAAAAGGTGGGCCTTTGAGATTGATACCGCGATGATCCTGCCAAATCGGATGCATATGATCTGGCATTTGCCGGATCAGGATGCGGATTACGCCAAACGCTGGCGGCTGATCAAATCTGCGTTTTCCAGAAACCTGCCTGATTCTGTGACGCCTCAATCCGGGGGGCGCGCAAATGCGATCTGGCAGCGGAGATTTTGGGAACATCTGATCCAGGACGAAGGCGATTTGGCATTGCATCGCCATCTGGCCATCACCGCGCCTATTTCCGCAGGGCTGGCAAAACGTGCAGGCGACTGGCCGTTTTCATCCCTTTATCGGCGAAACCGATCCCAATCCGCCCAACGCGCTGCGCGATCCGATAGGGATCATCTGAAACCCGGCTTTAGACCTGTATCAGAGGTGATTCTGGACACGGCAGACCTGCATTAATTGCGGATCAGAACCATTGCCCCGGTTCCATCAGACCCAAATCCAGCAATTGTTGGGAATGCCAGGAAAATGGCGCTGAATTGTGCCAGTGAAAGGATTGAATTTCAAAGGTGCTGCCCGGGTTACGTTTCAGCGCTTTGGCCGTGCGGAACGAACAAATGGCCACCGTTAAATTGTGGTGCCATGGGCAGGAATAGGTGTTGTATTCCGGCTCGTTAAAGGTGTGATCTTCGTTCAGGCGCAACCCGTCTTGGGCGCGAAACAGCGCGATCCGATCAATACGGCGGCGCGGTTTTGGAATATGCTCTTCGAACCGCCAACGCAGGCCGCCAAAGAAATCCAACTGACGGTCCAACGCGTTGTTTTGTGAATCCATACGTGCCAGCGAATAATAGCCGGATTTGTCCAAATACGCGTCTTGGATTGATACCGCATTGGGATTTTCATCCAGATTTCCGGCATAAAGATCAACAACATAGGTCAGAATCGAAAAACGCCGCTCTTCGGTGCTAAAGGCCACCATTTCACCGACTGTGCGATGTTCTGAGAACGGGAAAAACAGGTATTCGGTGTTGTAACAATAATAAAGCCAGACCTTGGGTGCCATGTCGATGACCGTGTTGACGACATCCGTCAGGGCGTTGTCGGCCAGCATATCATGGTCGACACGGATCACTTTGGCCTCTAACGCGGGATCAATTGTGTGGCGGGGCGCGGAAAACACGATGATCTGGGCAAAGCCACATTCCAAATGATGGCGGATGGTGCTGTCAATCTCAACGTCATCCTCAATCAGGATCAGTCCGACGGGTCCCTTAGACACGCTGGATTTGCCCTGCATTTTGAACGTGTTCAGACTGTTATACCGCATCTTGTTCTTGCCCTTTGCCACATCACGTCAGCTTGGCGCAAAGTCGGTTAATTCTGCGTGCATTGCAAGAGAGCCAAGCAAGGGCTAGATACCCATCGACCGTGAACCCAAGGAATCCTCATGTCCGCGCCAAAGAAGCTTTATATCAAAACCTATGGCTGTCAGATGAATGTCTATGACAGTGAACGTATGGCAGAAACGCTGGGCGGTAAGGGCTACGAAGAGGTCAAATCGCCGGATGAGGCGGATATGATCCTGCTCAATACCTGCCATATTCGCGAAAAAGCAGCTGAGAAGATTTATTCCGAACTGGGACGGTACAAAGGTCTAAAGGCCGCCAATCCTGATCTGAAAATCGGGGTTGCGGGCTGTGTTGCGCAGGCCGAGGGCGAAGAAATTATGAAACGCCAGCCCATGGTCGATCTGGTTGTGGGGCCGCAAAGCTATCACCGCCTGCCCGCCATGGAAGAGGCCGTGAGTAAAGGCCAAAAGGCGCTGGATACGGATTTTCCTGAGGAAGATAAGTTCGAAGCGATGAAATCCCGCCCCAAGGCCAAGCGCGGCCCAACGGCGTTTTTGACCGTACAAGAAGGCTGCGATAAATTCTGCGCCTTCTGTGTGGTGCCCTATACGCGCGGCGCCGAAGTCAGCCGCCCGGCGGATCGCATCATGACCGAGGCGCGCAATCTGGTAGAAGTCGGCGTCGCGGAAATCACCCTGCTGGGCCAGAATGTGAACGCTTATAATGGGCACGAAAACGGGTTGGCGGGTATGATCCGCGATCTGGCTAAAATCGACGGTCTGGAAAGGATCCGGTTCACGACAAGCCACCCCAACGACATGGATGACGCCCTGATTGCCGCCCATGGGGATTGCGAAAAACTGATGCCGTATCTGCATTTGCCGGTGCAATCGGGCAGCGACCGCATTCTGAAGGCGATGAACCGCAAACACACCGCTGAGGAATATCTGCGACTGATCGAACGCATTCGCGCGGTGCGCCCTGATTTGCACCTGTCGGGTGATTTCATCGTCGGCTTTCCCGGCGAAACCGATCAGGATTTCGAAGACACATTGGCGATCACCCGCGAAGCGGCCTATGGCACGGCGTTTTCGTTCAAATATTCTCCGCGTCCGGGCACGCCGGCCGCAGAGAAAACAGCGTTGATGGTGGACCCGGATGTGGCATCGGAACGTCTGGCGCGGTTGCAGCAACAGATCGTGCAACAACAACGCGACCTACAAGATGCGATGGTTGGCCGCGATGTGCATGTTTTATTCGAAAAAGAAGGCCGTTTGCCCGGGCAGATGGTTGGTAAATCCGAATATCTGCACGCGGTGCATGTGGATGGGCCGCTTGAATTGCGCGGAAAAATCGCCAAGGTAAGAATCGTTAGCAGCAGCTCAAATTCTCTGGCCGGGCAATTGATCGCCACATAAAGGCCCGAAAATATGGCTCATTTTCGTTAACCTGCGAAACAATCCATGGAGATCACTATGGATTGTTCGCCATTGATCCACAATATGTGGTCAAAACCCCTTTTAAATTGGCACAATTCGTCTAAAACTGGCAAGATATAGCATCGCTGGCGCGTTTGGTCGCTGGCACGGGATGATATTTGTAAGGAAAGCGGTGGCGAACATGATTAATAATGCAGCACGCACCGCGCTGGGGGGCCTGATGGCAGCGGTTCTGGGACTTTCGGTCCTGGGCGATGCGGCAAATGCCCAACAGCGCACTGTAAACGGTGAGCGGTACGAACCAACTGTCTGGATCGATCCAGATGGCTGTGAACATTGGGCGATGGATGACGGCGCCGAGGGTTTCATGACCCCGCACCGGAACCGCGATGGATCCCCGGTATGCCGACGCAGCGAAATCTGTGGTGTGATCCCAACAGATCAGCTGTTTGTAACGGATGAACACTGGATTTCGGATGCCAACAAAAACCGGCTGATGGATTTCTTTAATCAAACCAATGCGTTTGGTTACATCATCTACGGGCACACAGATTCACGTGCTTCGGATGAGTACAACATGGCATTGTCCGATCGCCGCGCCAATATGGTGGCATCTGTTGCATCCCAAACGGGTGCACGCATCGTCGACGTGAAAGGTTTTGGCGAACGCCAGCCGCGCGCAACCAACGGCACAGCCGAAGGTATGCAGCAGAACCGTCGCGTTGAAATCTATTGCCTGCGCTAAGGAGACGACCCATGAAAACGATCAAAATTCTCTGCCTCGTCTCTGTTGGGTTCGCCTTGTCCGCCTGTGAAGGTGGCGAAGGTATCCGTCGCATCGGGCCTGATAAATCTGTTGATGGCGGCATTAACGCCCACCATTTGTCGACTTTGGTTGCCGGTGTTTGGGTTGACCCAAATGGTTGTGACCACTGGATCATCGACGATGGTGTCGAAGGTTACCTGTCAGAACGCCTGCAACCCGATGGGACCCCGGTTTGTTCCGGTGTTGCAGAACCCAACACAGCCGTTGGCCCGTTCAAAGACGGCACACCGATTGCTGACGTTCTGTAAACGTTAAGAAAATCCTGACAATCTAAGGCCGCAGCCCCCATGCTGCGGCCTTTTTCGTCTCATTTGCGTGACAATCGCATACGACATCTTGCGGTTAGGCCAACAAGTTGCCACCATACCTTTAGGCACAAGACTCAGGAGATCTGATTGGCCCCAAATACCACGCCCCAAGACGCCCCGATGGATGACACAGAAACGCGGACTGAACTTCGCTCTGAAATTCGGATCGAGTTTCCCGATAACTTCTTATTGATTGACCTTTGCGGTGAACATGATCGCAATTTGGCAGAGATCGAACAGAAATTGTCTGTTCAGATTTTGCGACGTGGCAATCTGTTGATTGTCATGGGCGAAGAAGACGATTGCAAAGCCGCCGAAGCTACATTGCATTCGCTGTATAATCGGTTGGAACAGGGGCGGCCCGTGGAAAACGCTGACATTGATCGCGAATTGCGCATGGGGGGATCCGAAAAAGGCACCGGCACCCGCGATGGTGACCAGATTGAGATGTTCAAACCCGGCTCGGTTGAGATCAAGACCCGCAAGAAGCTGGTGGAGCCCCGCACAGATGCGCAAAAAACCTATGTGCGGTCGCTGTTTGACAATGAACTGGCCTTTGGGATCGGGCCGGCGGGGACCGGGAAAACCTATTTGGCCGTGGCTGTAGGGGTGAACCTGTTTCTGGGGGGCCATGTGGACCGGATTATCCTGTCTCGACCCGCCGTCGAAGCAGGCGAGAAGCTGGGCTATCTGCCCGGCGACATGAAGGATAAAGTCGATCCGTATATGCAGCCGCTTTATGATGCGCTGAATGATTTTTTGCCCGGAAAACAAGTGGCCAAACTGATCGAAGAGAAAAAGATCGAAATCGCGCCGCTGGCTTTCATGCGCGGGCGGACATTGGCCAATGCCTTTGTTGTTCTGGACGAGGCGCAAAACGCCACAACCATGCAAATGAAGATGTTCCTGACCCGTCTGGGCGAAGGATCGCGCATGGTCATCACCGGGGATCGGTCGCAAATCGATTTGCCGCGCGGCGTGCAATCGGGGCTGCGTGACGCAGAGCGGCTTTTGTCGAATATCGACAAGATCAGCTTTAACTATTTCACCTCCAAAGATGTGGTACGCCATCCCTTGGTCGCCAAAATCATTGATGCCTATGAGGCGGACGAAAAATAATTTTTGGCTGTTTTGGTGATCTCGCTGTTGGGCGGGGTCATGCCTGACATTCGTCGATCATTTTCCTGACGGGTGTTAAACACATTCTTTAAACGGTTGTCGTGTTACCGAATGCAAATTGATAAACGCAATACCTTTCGTAATTCAGCGATGCGGGATACACCGGCGCCATGGCAGCAGATATTCTGATTGAAGACCCGCGTTGGCGGGACGCACACCTAGACAGCATCGCAACCCAAGCATGCGTCGCGGCGTTGACACATGTTGGGCTGGATGAAAATCTGTTTGAGGTCAGTGTGTTGGCCTGCAGTGATAGCCGCATCGCCGAACTGAACTCTGATTTCAGGGGTAAGCCAAGGCCCACAAACGTCCTGTCATGGCCCAGTGCGGAACGCGGCGCAGAAATGGATGGCGGACAGCCAGACTGGCCATCGGCTGCTGATTCTGAATTGGGGGATATCGCGATTGCGTTTGAAACCTGCCAGAGAGAAGCCGCCGAGGCAGACAAATCCATGCATGATCACGTGACGCATTTGATCGTGCACGGCGTGCTACATCTGCTGGGATACGACCATGAGCGTGACCTTGATGCCACCCTGATGGAACGGTTGGAACAAGAGATACTTGGCAAACTGGGTATCAAGGACCCATATAGGACATAGAATGAAAGCGCGGGCCATTTTTGCCCTTTGCATACCGGTAGGAGAACATGGGCGAGACCACAGAAGGGTCGTCTAACGCTGCGCAAAGCGCGCGGCCAGACACAGAAGAACCAAATCGCGGCTTTTTCAGTCGCATCGTAGAGGCCCTCAGTCCGACTGATGTAAATGGTGCCGTCGCAGAAGATGTGAACGGCAAAGTTTTGCCCGCCGCCCCAACCCCCAGCCTTGTGAATTTGCGCCGGATGCGCGTCGAAGATGTATCTGTCCCGCAACCTGACATTGTCGCCGCCCCAGTGGATGTGCCGCTGACGGATCTGGTCGAGTTGTTCCGCGAAAGCGGCAAAACCCGTTTGCCGGTTTTTGATGGGTCGCTGGATACGCCAATCGGCTTTGTGAACCTCAAAGACATCGCGCTGGAATATGGGTTTCACTGCGACGAAAACACATTTGATTTACGCGCAACATTGCGGCCGTTGATCTATGTGCCACCGTCAATGTCGCTTGGGGTGTTGTTGCAGAAAATGCAGGCCGAACGGACCCATATGGCGTTGGTGATCGATGAATATGGTGGCACGGACGGGTTGGTCACGATTGAGGACCTGCTGGAACAGGTCGTCGGTGAAATCGAGGATGAACACGATCTGGGCGAAGAGGATCTATGGCAGCGCGAAGGGCAGGGATGTTATATTGCGCAGGCCAAAACCCCGTTGGACGAATTCGAAGCGGAAATCGGCACCGGTCTGACCGAACACGAAGAAATCGACGAAGAAGAGATCGAAACATTGGGTGGTTTGGTGTTTATGCTGGCCGGTCACGTGCCCACCCGCGGAGAAGTTGTGCAACATCCCACAGGTATCGAATTTGAGGTGCTTGAGGCGGATCCGCGTCGGATCAAACGCCTAAAGGTTCAATTGCCGCGCCGTGCCTAGGATGCGCGCCGATCTGATGTCTGGGCTTGGCCCATGGCTGGCGGCGCGGTCTGGTTGGCTTAGGATCACTGTATTTGCGGTCCTTGGTGCGCTGGCTGCATTGGGGCAGGCTCCGTTTGATTTATGGCCCATCACGTTGGTGGCGTTGGCGGTGGCGCTGGCCATGGTGCCGGCGGCAAAAACAGCATGGCAGGCGGCGTTATGGGGATGGGCGCTGGGCGGGGGATATTTCGCTCTGGCGTTGAACTGGATCATAGAGCCGTTTTTTGTTCAGCCCGAAATCTATGGATGGATGGCCCCGTTTGCCCTGTTTTTTATGGCGCTGGGGGCGGGGTTATTCTGGGCCATTGCCTTTGGGATCACGCGCCGTTTCATCGGGCCCGGTATTCTGGGGGCGGCGCTGGGTTTGGCCATTCTGGAATATACGCGATCGGTGATTTTCACGGGGTTTCCCTGGGCTTTGCTGGGGCATATCTGGATCGACACGCCATTGCTGCAATTGGCGTCGGTGATCGGACCACATGGGTTAACGGTTGTGACCTTGGCGGGGGCTGTTTTGCTGGCGCAGGTGCGGTTCAGCCTTGGCTGGGTTGTGCAAACGGGGGCTGTGGTGATTGGGATCGGGCTGGCTTGGGGGTTGACCACGACCACGACCGCCCACACAGCACGATTGGACGGGCCGGTGATCCGGTTGATCCAACCCAATGCGCCGCAGGACCAAAAATGGGACCCAGAGCTGGCCCCGATGTTTTTTGAACGGCAATTGAGCTTTACCAATGCCCTATCAGAAACCGGCATTGCCCCCGATCTGATTGTTTGGCCCGAAACGTCGGTGCCCTATTTCCTTGAATATTCTGGCACTGCACTCGAAGAAATTGGCGAAGCTGCCCAAGGCGTGCCGGTGATCGTTGGCATCCAACGACTAGAGGAACCGCGGTATTACAACAGTTTGGTGATGTTGGGACGCGGCGGCCAAGTCCAGAATATCTATGACAAAACCCATCTGGTGCCGTTTGGCGAATACGTCCCGTTTGCGGACCTGCTGGGACAATTTGGCATCCACGGTTTGGCTGCCAACGAAGGCGGCGGGTTCAGCGCCGGGGCCAAGGGGCCGAGGGGGCAAATGTCTGTGCTGTCGGTCCCGAATGTCGGAAACGCCCTGCCGATGATCTGCTACGAAGGCATTTTCGCGCAAGAAGTGAACAATTGGGACACCCGCCCCGAATTCCTGTTGATGATCACAAATGATGCATGGTTCGGCGAATTTGTTGGTCCGTTTCAGCATCTGGCGCAGGCACGATTGCGCGCCGTTGAACAGGGGCTGCCGATGATCCGGGTGGCCAATACGGGCGTGTCCGCGCTGATTGATCCCCATGGTGTGATCCGCGATCATATCCCGTTGGGGCAGGCCGGTTGGATCGATGTTGTGTTGCCTGCGCCCGCGCCGTTGACGATCTATGCACGATTTGGCGATAAGCCCGCGTTGTTGCTGATCGGGCTCTTGTGTTGTGCCGTTTTAGTGCGACGCCGAATGATCATTGACCCACGCGCCCCTGCGGCGTAACCCAAACCCGCAAAACACCCCACAACGGCTTCCTGACGTGGCGGACAATAAACCAACGGAGCACGATACATGGCACGTAAGAACTACACATTCACTTCGGAATCCGTTTCCGAAGGGCACCCTGACAAGGTGTGCGACCGAATTTCAGACGCCATTCTGGACGCATTCATCGCTGAGGAACCAGAGGCGCGCGTTGCGTGTGAAACCTTTGCCACGACCAACCGGGTTGTGATTGGCGGCGAAGTGGGTCTGGCCGATCAGGACAAGTTGGCCGATTATATGGGCCGGATCGACGCGATCACACGCGCCTGTATCAAAGATATCGGCTATGCGCAGGACAAATTCCACCACGAAACCGTGGAAGTGACCAACCTGCTGCACGAACAATCCGCCCATATCGCCCAAGGCGTGGACGCGGCCGCAGACAAAGACGAAGGCGCTGGCGATCAGGGCATTATGTTTGGCTATGCGACCAACGAAACAGACGCGTTGATGCCTGCTCCGATCCAGTATTCCCACGCGATCCTGCGTCGTCTGGCCGAAGTGCGCAAAAACGGCACAGAACCTGCGCTGGGCCCGGATGCCAAATCGCAGCTATCTGTGAATTACGTGGATGGCAAACCGGTTGGCGTCAGTTCACTGGTTCTGTCCACGCAGCATTTGGACGAAAACCTGACCAGCGCCGACATCCGCGCCATTGTCGAACCCTATTTTGTCGAAGTCCTGCCGGATGGCTGGTTGACCGACGACACGGTGTGGCACGTGAACCCAACCGGTAAATTCGTCATTGGCGGTCCCGATGGGGATGCGGGCCTGACCGGGCGCAAAATTATCGTTGATACCTATGGTGGCGCAGCCCCGCATGGTGGCGGCGCGTTTTCCGGCAAAGACCCAACCAAGGTTGACCGCTCCGCAGCCTATGCAGCGCGCTATCTGGCGAAAAACATCGTAGCAGCCGGCATGGCGGATCTGTGCACGGTGCAGCTGTCTTATGCGATCGGCGTGGCCAGCCCATTGTCGATCTACGTAGACACCCATGGTGCAACAAACGTCAGCGCCGCCGAAATCGAAGCGGCCATCCCAAAGGTCATGGACCTGACCCCGCGCGGCATTCGCACCCATCTGGGTCTGAACAAACCAATCTACGAACGCACGGCGGCCTATGGCCATTTTGGCCGCACACCGGATGCGGACGGCGGATTTAGCTGGGAAAACACCGATCTGGTCGAGGCGCTGAAAAAAGCCGTCTAAACAGACCAAATTGACGACAAAGCGCCCCGGTTTTGGGGCGCTTTTTTGTTGAGCATTGTGAAACGCCACGAATGTTTGACGCGACTCCGCAGAGTTTCTGAATTGTGTCAGAGACGCGTTTTAAGCAATACCGGCACAATCCTTAGGTATTTCAAACTCAATGACGGCTTTGTGGGATAAAACGGATGTTCTCTATTTGCTCTTAGATGTCTGCTTCGGTAAGGCAAAAAATGAGGTTCACCACGATAAAACTGAGCGCGTTCGTTGACTCCTCGGCTGGTTGTAGCCCTCAAAAGCTGCCATCAGTGGCGTAAAATTAGTTATAGGAAATCAAAAAACAATATGAGTCGTTTGGCCATTGTCCTCTCATTCCTTGCGCCTTCACTTGCTTTTGGCCAAGATCTCCAAACAAACGTGACGGACATTACGTACAATCTCGAGGATGAAGTGCCCGGATTAGGTATAAAAGTCGATATTTCAGAATGGGTTGCTGAAGACCAACTGAGCAAGCTGGCGCAGGAAATCTGCGAAGGGGTCGCGCCAGAAGTGCTCCCACAACTTGCAAAACGAAACGACTTGGCAGCCCCAACCTTTATTGAAGTAGACGCCAAGGTTCCACGTTCGTTTGGCATAGTAAGTGTCAACATTGGTCAAGTTCGTCGGTTCTCATACAATGACGACGGAACGTGTGCTCCACTCTGGGTAGACGATTAGTCCGCTATTCAATCTGTCAGGCCCGGCAGGCCAAATTGCCGACATTCGCTGCTGGCAACCAAACTGGAAGGTCTGGGCTAACCGGACATTCGCTGCATCCCGCCCAAACATTCGGTTCTCGTTGTCAGGGTCGGTTATTGACGCAAAGGCCAAGGTCATCTGACGTGCCACAGGTGTTGACTTGAGCGCGTTGGCGCGTATCTCAACCCTACCGGGTTAAGGAGTTTGCTATGTTTTGGTCGCGTCCAATGATTTCCGAGGATATGCAGGACTGGATTTTGGAATGTTTTGAGTGGTTTGATGACCATTTTGAGCCCCCAAAACAGCCCATCCTTCCGACCAAAACGTTCTTCAAAGCCTCTGGCGGAACCGGAATAGAAACCGCCCGGGGTGTCCTAAACGACATCCAGCGCCACATGGAATTCCATCAACAAGTTGAACTGGCCCCATTGGATCAGGTCTCAGAAGAGTACCGGATCGATTATCGGGCCACGTCATTGGTATCTGGCACTTTTCAGAACGATGCAGGAGTGCCATTTATCCGCTTTGATCCAGACCTGATCAAACGCCCCAGCTTGTTTATCAATACTCTGGCGCATGAATTGATGCATGCCCGCCTATCCCCGCATGTGCAGGATGTGCCCGGTGGTGAAGGGGCGCATGAACTGGCCACGGATTTGGGTTGTATCATCGCTGGATTTGGCGTGTTTCAAATGCAGTCGGCCGATGATGTGGGCTGGTCAGGCTACATGAGCCAGCAATCCCGCGCCTATGCGTTATCGGTGTTTTTGCAACGGCGCAATTTAGGGCCCGATGCGGTGTCGTCGCATCTGTCCTATCGGTGCAATAAATTGCTTAGCCGCGCGTTTAAAATGGCCTAAGCGGACGTTTCACCCATTTGCCGCGTTGATCAATCCGCCCATGGGCCATGCCGCCCGGGCAATCCGTCCACGCGGTCAAATCCGTGACGTCCGAAATAATCACGCTGACCTTGGATCACATCCGCCGACCCGCGCGCCTGTGTCATCCCGTCAAACCACTGCAATGCATTGGACAGGACCGGCACAGGATGCCCCGCTGTGATGGCGGCACCCACCAGGCGGCGTAGGGCGGGGATGGTGGCGTTCAGCTGATCCACCATGGCAGGGGCAAAGGCCAGTTTGCCCTCGGGTGCGCCCTCGCGGAATGCTGTGGCGATGTCATCCAACAACGCGGATCGGATGATACAGCCCGCCCGCCAGATTTCTGAAATCCGCGCCATGTCCAGCGCCCAGTCAAATTGCGCGGATGCGGCGGTCAACAGATCAAAGCCTTGGCTGTGCCCGATGATGCGCGCGGCCAGCATCGCCTGTTCGATATCCGCCTCTGACAGGTCAACATCGCCGCGTGTTGGCGCAAACAATGCCTCGCCCACGGCCCGACCGTCCCGATCCGCAGACCAGACCCGCGCCCCCACGGCTGCCTCGATGGTTGAGGCCGCAACGCCCAATTTCAACGCTTCGATCACGGTCCAGCGCCCGGTGCCTTTTTGTCCGGCCGCATCGACGATCACATCGACCAAAGGCGCGTTTGTGGCGCTGTCTGTGGTGCCCAAAACCGCGCCAGTGATTTCCACCAGATAGGATTTCAACGGGCCGGTATTCCAGCGATCAAACACCTGACCGATGTCCGCAGGGTTCATGGATTTACCGCGCCGCATGAGCCCGTAAGCCTCTGCGATCACTTGCATATCGGCATATTCGATGCCGTTGTGAACCGTTTTTACAAAATGCCCAGCCCCATCAGGACCCAGCCGGTCCGCACAGGGCGCGCCGTCAAATTTGGCCGCAATCGCGTCGACCAAGGGGCGCACGCCCTGCCAGACGGATTGGGTGCCGCCAATCATGATGGAGGGCCCGTTGCGCGCGCCGTCTTCGCCGCCCGACACGCCCATCCCGAGGAATGCCAGCCCGGCCTGTTCCATTTCGGCGGTCCGTCGGCGGGTTTCGTTGAAATCCGCATTGCCCGCATCAATCACCACGTCACCGGGTTGCAAATGGGGTTTCAAATCCGCGATGGATGCATCCACAGCAGCACCCGCAGGCACCATCAGGATGATCACACGCGGGTTTGGCATGGCTTGGGCCATGGCCACCAAACTGTTGTGACCTGTTAGTTTGTTCGCCAGCGCACCTGCCTCAGTGATGAAATCATCAACCCGCGCAGCGGACCGGTTTGCCACATGCAATTCAAACCCGTTATCTACGATATTCAACGCCAGCGCGCTGCCCATTGTTCCAAGTCCAAACAGACCAAAAGACGGGGATGTTTCGGGCGATGTCATGGGGCGCGCTCCTGAATGTGTTTGCGCTCACATAAGGGCAGGGCGCGCCCAATTTCAAGGGCCAGTCGCGGCAGGTTCAATCCGCCAAGCGACGGAATGTCAGGTAATGGGGGGTGCGATCTTCGCGCAGGGCCTTTTGTTCATAGCGGGTCGAAATCCAGTCAGGCCAGGCCACACGCCAATCCTCTGGACCCTCTGCCAGCCATTCAAACCCTTGTTTTGGCACAACTTCCAGCGTTTGGCGCACATAATCCGGAATATCCGTTGCCACACGGAAAATCGCACCGGGCTTCAACACACGCGCGAGGGGGGCGATGTGATCTGGGGTCACAAAACGGCGGCGGTGGTGACGCTTTTTGGGCCAAGGATCGGGATATAACAGGAACGCTTTGGAAATGGACGCCTCGGGCAACACGTCAAACAAATGCCGTGCATCGCCGGGATGCACGCGCAGATTATCAACACCGGCCTTGCGGATTTTGCCCAACAGCATCGCCACGCCATTGATATAAGGTTCGCAGCCGATGATGCCCACATCCGGGTTCTGCTGCGCCTGATGCACCAGATGTTCCCCACCCCCAAAGCCGATTTCCAGCCAGACATCTTTGTCGTCAAACAGACCCTCTAGGTCCAAATTGGTGCGGTCCGGATTCACATCCCATTCCACCGGGCCGGGCGAAAATTTGGCCAAATCTTCGTCCAGATATTCCTGTTGGGTCCCGCGCAAAGTCTTGCCTTTGAAACGGCCATAGAAATTGCGCCAAGGCGCGCCAGTCGGGTGTGTTTTGGGGGCTTCATCTGTCATGCGCATGGCTTTAGCGGTCTGGGGGGCGTCGCGCAACCTGTCGCGCTATTCGCGTGGTTTGTTACGGGGCTTTGCGCGCAGGGTCGGGGCGGCTTCGGTGGGGTTTTCGGGCCAGGGATGTTTGGGATATTGCCCCCGCATATCTTTGCGCACATCCGCATAGGAGCTGGCCCAGAAACCGGGCAAATCCATGGTGACCTGCACCGGTTTACGCCCCGGTGACAACAGCGTCAGCCGCAGCGGAGTGGTGCCGATCATCGGATGAGTGGATTGGCCAAACAATTCCTGCAATCGCAGTTCGGCAGTGGGGAAATCACCGCTGTAATCAATCGGAACTTTGCGCCCCAACGGGGTGGTGAAATGGGCGGGCGCGGCTTTGTCGACGGCTTGCATCTGGGTCCAATCCAGCATGCCGCGTAACGCGTCCAGCGCATCAAACCGTTTCCAGCCATCCACATCGCGCACGCCGCTCAGATGGGGCAGCAGCCAATGTTCCAGCCCCTGTAACAGCGCATCATCAGACATGTCCGGCAGATCGGGATGGGCGTCACGGATCAGGTCAACGCGCGCGCGAAACCGCAATGCGGCGGGCGACAGACGCAGGCCCAATTCGCGAATACCGGTCAGCATGGCGCGGGCAATGTCGGCATCATCCGCGTCCTTCCAGCTGCGATCATCCAGCACCAGCGCGCCCAGACATTCCTGACGCCGGGTCACAACCCGGCGATCCCGGCGCGACCATTCACAGACATCCCGCCACGCAATCAGTTCACCATGAACGCCGCGTAATTCGGCCTCTGACAGGGGCAGGGCCAGTCTGATTTTTGCCTCTCGCGCGTCGCCATCCAGATCGCAGGCCACCACCAATCGCTGTCCGGCCAGCGGGTCGGTCGGGGCAAAGTATGCGCCTTTGCCACCTGACAAAACATAGCGCGGCTCATCGCCGTTGCGCCGCAATCCGATCCGGTCGGGATAGGCCAGCGCCGCCATCTGCGCAGGCGTGTATTCCTGCGCAGGACCGGCCATTTTGCGCAGACGTTTGGCGTCTTGTTTGATCCGGGAAATCGCGCCTTTATTGGCCTCTCCGGGGCCGGAATAGTGGGTTTTCAACGCCTTTAGCCGCAATTGCAGATCGCTGGGCGCGCCGCGCAGCGGGTCGCGATCCGCCAAAAGCGCCGCCAGATCACTGGCATCCGCGCCCGCCGTCAGCACCATATGGCCCAATCGCGGATGGGTGGGCAACGCGGCCAATTTGCGTCCATGTGCGATGATGCGATTGTGGTCATCCAGCGCGCCCAGATCGCGCAACAATGCCCGCGCCTCGGCCAAGGTGCCGGTGGGGGGCGGTGTCAAAAACGCCAGACCTTCGTCGCTGCCCCACAGGGCCAGTTCCAATGCCAACCCGGTCAGATCGGCCGCTTCTATTTCGGCGGGCGGAAAGGCATAAAGCGCGCCTTCTTCGCCTTTGGTCCACAGACGATAGGCGGTGCCCGCGGCGACACGGCCCGCGCGACCTGCACGCTGGGTTGCCTCGGCGCGGGTGACTTTTTCGGTGACCAATCGGGACATGCCGCTGCCGGGATCAAACCGGGCACGTCGGGCGCGGCCCCCATCAATGACCACACGGATATCTTCGATGGTTAGGGATGTTTCCGCGATAGAGGTCGATAACACGACCTTACGGCCCGATGTGACCGGCGCGATGGCGGATCGCTGCGCAGCAAAGGGCAGGGCACCATAGAGAGGGCGAATATCCACATCCGCAGGTAAGGTGCCAGCCAGCAACGCTTCGACCCGGCGAATTTCGCCTTCGCCCGGTAGAAACACCAACACGCCACCTTGGGTTTCGCCGACTGCGCGGCGCACTAGATCGGCAACGCTGGTTTCAAATGCGTTGAACGGGCGTCGCCCCGCGCCGCGTTGGGGCGTGCGGATTGGGCTGTCTAAATGGCGGATTTCCACCGGATAGGCCCGCCCCTGAGAGGTCAGGATCGGGGCATCGTCCAGCATCGCCGCAACCGGGGCCGCGTCCAGCGTTGCCGACATGACCAAAATCGACAGATCATCGCGCAACGCGCCGCGCACTTCCCAGGCCAAAGCCAGCCCCAAATCGGCATTCAACGAGCGTTCGTGAAATTCATCAAAGATCAGCACATCCACGCCGGTCAATTCCGGGTCAGACTGGATCATCCGGGTCAGGATGCCCTCGGTGACCACTTCGATCCGGGTTTTTGCGGATGTTTTAGATTCGCCGCGCATCCGATAGCCAACTCGATCACCCACCGGTTCGCCCAATTGTTGCGCCAACCGTTCCGCCGCGGCCCGGGCGGCCAAACGACGCGGCTCCAACATCAGGATACGCCCGGTGCCAAAATCCGCATCCAGCAGGGCCAGCGGCACCCGTGTGGTTTTCCCAGCCCCCGGAGGCGCCTGTAAAACAGCGCGACCATGCTGACGCAGCGCGGCAACAACATCGGGCAGGATCGGATCAATCGGCAGAGTTTGGACCATGGTTTTGTCGTTTCGCAAATCATCGCAAGGGTCAAGACCCTAGACAGGGCCGCGCGAGCCAGTAAACAGGTTCGAACAGAAAAATGTCGGATGCCGCACGAGAGTTTTATGGATTTACACGCCCTTGCTGATGATATTCGCGCTGGAAACCGACGGGCCTTGGCGCGCGCGATCACGTTGGTCGAAAGCAGCCGGGACGATCACCGCGCACAAGCCTCAGAGTTGCTGACGATATTGGGCACGCAACGTCAGGCGCTGCGCGTAGGCCTATCGGGCACGCCGGGGGTGGGGAAATCCACGTTCATCGAAAGCTTTGGCCTGATGTTAACGGGCCAGGGATTGCGGGTTGCGGTTCTGGCGGTTGATCCATCCTCAGCGCGATCGGGCGGGTCCATTCTGGGCGACAAAACCCGCATGGAACGCCTAAGCCGCGATCCAAACGCCTTTATCCGGCCATCCCCCAGCCAATCGCAACTGGGCGGTGTGGCGCGGCGCAGTCGCGAGGCGGTGGCCCTATGCGAAGCGGCGGGGTTTGACGTGGTTTTGATCGAAACCGTTGGGGTCGGGCAATCGGAAACCCAAGTGTCGGAAATGTCGGATTTGTTTTTGTTGCTGTTGGCCCCGGCGGGGGGCGACGAATTGCAGGGCGTCAAACGCGGCATCATGGAAATTGCCGATATGATTTTGGTAAACAAAGCTGATGGCGAGCTGAAATCCCAAGCCACGCGCACCTGCGCCGATTACGCGGGCGCGTTGCGGTTGCTGCGCAAACGGGCGCAGGACCCGGATGATTTCCCCAAAGCGTTGACCGTTTCGGCCTATGAGGGCGCGGGATTGGACGCGTCGTGGGATGAAATCAACACCTTGGTGGCGTGGCGCAAAGCCAACGGGATTTGGGACACACGCCGGTCAGAACAGGCACGCTATTGGTTCCACGAAGAGGTCCGCATGGGGCTTTTGTCGCGGTTGGGAAAAGCGGGCGATCTGCATGATCGCATGGCCCAATTAGAGCATGAGGTTTCAAAAGGGCACCAAGCCCCAGCCGATGCCGCCCGGCAGGTGATTGATGCGCTGTTTGCCAAGGAAACCCCTAAGGAAACCCCGTGAGCGAAACGCGGATATTTGATGGCGCCCATCTGCGGGCTTATTTGAGCCATCCAGACAGGTCCAAATTATATGTGACGTTTGACCATCGAAAAGTCGGCGCGCGCGATTTTGCGGTTTATGCGCCCTCAAAACAGGCGCTGAAAAATGGGTTTGCCCATCTCAAGATCACGACCTGCCAAAATGATTGGTATTTGAACGACGACACGCAGGACTTGCAGCGCATCCTGACCGGGTTGGGGCAACGCTATGACAGTGTGCATATCATGGGGTTTTCGATGGGGGCCTATGGCGGGTTCCGGTTTGCGAAGGCGCTAAACGCGACATCGCTGGTCGCCGTGTCGCCGCAGTTTTCCGTCGATCCCGCAATGGTTTCTTTTGATCACCGCTATCGTGCAGACATCAAAGGATTGGATCACAGCATGGGCAATTTGCTGTCTGTGCCGCATGATCAATTGCGCGGCCTGATTCTGACGGATCCTTTTCACAAACTGGACTTTATGCACGCAACCATGCTGCAAATGGTTTATCCCAACATGGACATCGTGCGGTTGCCCTTTGGGGATCATCCCGCTGGGTTGGTGCTGCGACAGGGCGGCGGCTTTGCACAGCTGCAAAAACAAGCGTTTCGCAATGATCCAGAGGCGCTGGAGATCATCCATGCCTATCGGGCGGCACGGCGGTCCAGTCGGCGCTATTGGACAACGCGCAGAAATGCGTTAAAGACCCGTTGGCCCGCATTGGCGGCGCAGGCCCAAGAAAATTTGGATAAACTGGAGGCGCAAACCGGGAATGCGGGTTGACGTGGCCGGGGAATCCCAATATTCCCGCCGAACCTGAATTCGAGACCCTGTTTGACAGGGTATTTGCCGTTTGAAAGGGCCGCCCCGACACTCCGTGTCATCCGACACCGTCCGAGGGCCCCGCTGGACAAGGAAGAGACTATGTCGCGTCGTTGCGAACTGACTGGAAAAGGCCCAATGAGCGGCAACAATGTCAGCCATGCTAAAAACCGGACCAAGCGCCGCTTTTTGCCAAACCTGCAGGACATCACCCTGCAATCCGAAGTTTTGGGCCGTTCGTTCAAGCTGCGCATTTCCAATGCCGCGCTGCGGACTGTTGATCACCGCGGTGGCCTGGATGCGTTCATGGCCAAAGCCAAAGACGCGGAACTGTCTGATACAGCTCTGAAAATCAAAAAAGAAATCTCCAAAGCCCAAGCCGCAGCCGCTTAAGCTTTCGATCTTTCGAATGAATTGACCTCGGTCGCATCGGCGCCCGGGGTTTTTTCGTTTGACAAACGGCGCTTTTGGGCCGGTTCTGCCTGCGACGTCGCGGCCCTCTTTTAACTTTTTGCAGACAGTGTTAGCCAAATCCCATGAATAGGACTGCGCCCATTTTTGCTGTGTTGATGTCGCTGGTGATGGTTTTGACCACATATCAGATGACGATGTTGCGCAGCCATAACACGGCGGTTGGGGAAATGGTTCTGTGCACCGGAACCGGCCCCATGATTGTGTATATGGACCAAAATGGCCAACCAACCGGTGCGCCGCATATCTGCCCGGATTGCGCATTGGCGATGCTGGATTGTGTTGCGCAATTTGCCCCATTGCAAACGCGACCCGATGGGCGGGGCGTTTTCAATTGGCCAGAAATTGCCCGATCAGAAACTTCACTGCCGCGCGTTAGCTATCGCGCACGCGCACCTCCTGTAAGTGTTTGATTTTCAAATAAAACAAGGATCAAATCATACATATAGGAGACGACCAATGTCGCTCAAATCTACACTTATCGCCGCCCTTTCTGCCACTATTTTGGCCGTTCCTGCCTTTGCAGAAAGCGTCGAAGTCCACGATCAATATGCCCGTTCGTCTGGCATGTCCGCCGTGGCTGGCGCTGCGTTTATGACCATTCACAATCACGGTGATCACGACGATCGCCTGATCGATGCACATGCGGATGTTTCTGCGCGCGTCGAACTGCACACACATATCGATTCGGGTGACGGTGTTATGCTGATGCGCCATGTGCCGGATGGGTTTGAGCTGCCTGCAGGGGGTGAAATCGTGCTGGAACGCGGCGGCAAACACGTGATGTTCATGGGGTTAAACGACCCGATGGAACAGGATGAAACCTTTGAACTGACCTTGGTTTTTGAACATGCCGGTGAGGTGGTGATCGAAGTCCCTGTTGATCTGGAGCGGGACGCCATGGGCAGCATGGATCACGGCGATATGGACCATGGAGAGATGGACCATGGGGACATGGATAAAGAAGACGAAGGTCACGACGACCACTAAGAACACCGTGTGAGAATTCTGAAACGGGATCGGGCTGCGTTCCCTTTTGCTATGTCTGCTGCCCGATCTAAGTTGCCAGAAGCGCGTCCACCCAAGCGGGAACCTCTTGGGTGGCGGGTCCAAACCGAGCGTCGTCAAAGGCAGATACACCGCTGGACGGCTCTAGGTTCAGCTCTAACGTCTGCGCCCCGGATTGATTGGCGATCTGCACAAAACCGGCGGCTGGGTAGACTTCGCCGCTGGTGCCAATCGCCACAAAATGATCTGCCGCGGCCAGCGCATCATAGATTTCGTCCATAAAATAGGGCATTTCCCCGAACCATACGATGTCAGGTCGCGCAGCCGGTTGATTGCAGGACGGACAGGCCTGTCCCACATGCATTTCCAACGGCGCGGCCCAGCGATGATCACAGGCCGCACATAGCGCAGAATTGAGCGCGCCGTGCATGTGGATCACCGGGTCACTGCCGCCTGCCTCGTGCAGGCCATCCACATTCTGCGTGACCAGCATCACGTCAAACCGCGGATCCGCCTGCAATTTGGCAATCGCCTGATGGGCGGCGTTTGGCTGAGCTGTCGCGGCCTCGGCGCGGCGCATATTGTAGAAATCCACCACCAATTGCGGATTGCGGGCATAGCCTTCCGGGGTGGCGACGTCTTCGATGCGGTGTTGCGCCCATAGTCCGCCTTCGTCACGAAACGTGCCCAGCCCGCTTTCGGCAGAAATGCCAGCCCCGGTTAAAATAACGATCTTTTTCACCGCTTTGTTCTGGTCCATCTGGGCATCCTTTCTTAGACAGGCGTGGTGGCGTTCGGGCCACCCAAAGGAGGCCGACTATGATGGAAAACGTGATCTTCCGGTTCCGGGGTATGTTTGGCATCCCTGTTGAAATCGGGCAATCCATCTTTGGGTTTGTGCTGATAATGTTTTTGCTGGGCGCCAGTTCTGGTGACCCTTTTCAGATCGTTCTGTTTTTGGTGGTGATCCTTGGATCGATCTACCTGCACGAGGTCGGCCATGCCTGGGGATATCGCGTTCAGGGTTTGGCCGTGGATCGGATCCTGCTTTATGGCGGTGGTGGGCTGTGTTTTGGGGCCGCCAGCGCCAAACCCCGCCAGATGGAGCTGATCGTGGCCATGGGGCCCATCGTTAATCTGGTCCTGTGGGCCGTGGCCGGGATTGCCCAATGGGCGCTGTTTAGTTTCGCCATGAGCGGCGGGGTATCGTCGCAATTCATGGCCGAGGTTGTGACGTTTAGCTTTAAGGTGCTGGCGATGATCAAGGTCGTCAATATCTGGCTGTTTGCGTTTAATATGATGCCGGTTCAGCCCCTTGATGGCGGGCGGTTGTTTCATCTGGCGATGGTGCGGATATTGCCCCCCGATGCGGCGTTGCGCATCACGGGCAAGGTCGGGCTGGTGTTTTGTTTCCTGTGGATTCCGGCGATGATTGCCTTGTTTGTGTTCGCGGGCTGGATCCTGTTCTTTTTCCCGTCGTTCAAAATGCATATGGCCATGTCGCGCGGCGAACGGACCTATTGATGCGGGTTCTGTTTGTCTGTCTGGGCAATATTTGCCGATCCCCAACCGCCGAAGGCGTGACCCGCGCCATGGCGCAATCCGTTGGCCTGACGCTGGACAGCGCCGGTACTGCGGGCTGGCATGTGGGCAATCCACCCTATGGTCCGATGCAAGAGGCGGCCCTCAAACGGGGCTATGACCTGTCACCGCTGCGGGCGCGGCAATTCACGGCTGCGGATTTTGACAGCTTTGATTTGATCATCGCGATGGACGCGACCAACTTGTCTGACATCAACGGGTTGCGCCCGATCGGCAATGACACGCCCGTGCGCGTGTTCACCGATTACGCGCCCGAAACCGGGGCCGACCATGTGCCGGACCCGTATTACACGCGCGACTTTGATGGATGTCTGGACCTGATTGAAACCTGCGCCACTGCGCTGATCCGCGATCTGGCTTAGCTGCACATCCCGCGGGCTGTGTCGCTAAAATTGCGGTACCGCTGCCAGAACCGTTCCGCCGAACGCCCATCTGCCGTGCGCGCTGCCTGAGCCAAATCCGGCGTTTCAAAAAACGTCGCCGCACGGGCCTGTTCGGATGATGACAGCGTCTGATTGGCCGCCTGTTGCACACAGGAACACAGCTGACGATTGGCCGCATCGCGGTTGGCCGCCAAACACGCCTGAGAAATAGGACCAGAAGGCCCAGAAACGCGCCCCCCACTGCCACATGCAGTCAAAGTAAGGGCGGCAATTAGGGCAATACATATACGCATGATCTGTCTCGAAATTATACCTGATGAACTGGCCCGCCCGTTTTCCCAGTGCTGCGCCAAGTGTTGATCCCAGTATGACCGCAACCTAAGCTTAACGCAATTCACATGTTTTCAACTTTCACCGCAGCCCCTTGAGACATGTCAATAAAACCGTCACAGAAGGGGATTATGCGGTGTCAGACGGATTGACGACAAAGACGACAAGGAGCGGATGATGGATTTCGGACAGGACGAACAAGGGCGCGATTGGCTGGAAATGGAGCTGGCGGATACGCTGGACGAAGACTACGAAATCGAGCTTGAAGACGCGATCCTGTCGATGAAAATCCGCGAAATTTACCGCGACCACCACGGCCCCACGATTCCGCGCCCCGATTATTTCCGCAATTTGCTGCGTTTGCAGGCCGAATTGATCCGGCTTCAGGATTGGGTTGTGCATACGGGCGAAAAGGTTGTGATCCTGTTTGAGGGGCGCGATTCTGCGGGCAAAGGCGGGGTGATCAAACGGATCAATCAGCGCCTGAACCCACGGGTTGTGCGCACCGTGGCCCTGCCGGCGCCGTCGGATCGGGAAAAAACCCAATGGTATTTTCAACGCTACGTGCCGCATTTGCCCGCCGCCGGTGAAATCGTGCTGTTTGACCGCAGTTGGTATAATCGCGCCGGGGTCGAACGGGTCATGGGCTTTGCCACCGAAAAACAAGTCGAAGAGTTTTTCAACGATGTTCCCGAATTTGAACGCATGTTGGTACGCTCTGGGATCAAGGTTGTGAAATACTGGTTTTCAGTGTCCGACGAAGAACAGCAAATGCGGTTCCTGATGCGCATTCACGATCCACTAAAACAGTGGAAATTGTCACCGATGGATTTGCAAAGCCGTGTGCGCTGGGAAGATTACACCCTGGCCAAAGAAGAGATGATGGCCCGCACCAACATACCCGAAGCCCCGTGGTACATCGTGCCCGGCAATGACAAAAAACGCGCCCGGTTGAATTGCATCGACCATCTGCTGACGATGTTCCCTTATGGCGACGTCCCCCACGAAGATATCGACCTGCCCGAACGGGTGTATAATTCGGATTATGAACGCTCCAAAATGCCCCGTGAGCTATACGTGCCGCAGAAATATTAGGGGGATCCGCACCGCCATTGCAAAAAGCACGTAAATCGTAGATTTGATCATTTATTTACTCATTGGATAAAAAATCTATGGCGTCCCTACAGGTTCTTCGTGCAATCGCTGCTCTTTTGGTCGTCGGGTTTCACCTTCAGGCTGCGATGGTGTCTGAAGGGCACCCAAACAGTATCTGGCGGGTTTTCCAATTTGGCGAAGCCGGTGTCGACCTGTTTTTTGTACTCAGCGGTTTCATCATTTATTTTGCGTCACAACGTCAGGCGGGCGGGGATGCCTGGACATTCATAAAGGGCCGTTTCCTAAGGGTTTATCCCGTTTTTTGGGCCGTGTTGTTCGCGTATGTCATCGTCTATTTTGTTGGGGCAAAAGTGTTGGGGGATGTTTCGCTATCGCCTGACTGGATGTCGGTTCTGCGATCCGCGTTGTTGATCCCTTATCCCGGTCACGTCCCGATTGTTGCATGGACGTTGTCACTTGAAATTCTGTTTTACGGCATTTTTGCGCTAACGTTTTTTCGCGGCGGAACCAAGATGCTGTTGGCCGGGATGAGTATTTGGTCAATCTGCGCGCTCAGCTACACATACGGCCTGTCATTTCGCACACCATGGTTGGCATTTGTGTTAAATTCGGTGGTGCTCGAATTTTTCTATGGCGTGATCTTAGGGGTCGTCTTTGTCCATTTTGGAACACGCTTTTGGCGCATCGCCCTTGGGGTCGGGCTGTTTTTGCTGACCCTCAACATGACCGGAATAGGACATAACTGGCCCGTCGGTCGAGAGGTAACAACCGGCCTGCCGGCGATGTTGATCGTTTACGGTTTGCTCGGGGTTAAAAGACGTTTTCCGCAATGGGTGCTGTTGCTCGGGGATGGGTCATATGTCTTGTATTTGGTGCACTTACTGGTGTTTTTGGTCGTTGGAAAAACCTATGAAATCGTGACCGGCACCTCGCCATATCTGAATATATGGTCGGTGGCTCTGTTGGCAGTTGCGGCGATTGTGCTGTCTTGTGCGGCCCATGTACTGGGCGAGCGTCCCTATCAGAAATGGTATAAATCCCGGCTGATAAGGCGGCGGGACATATAATCATTATTGCTGGCAAAACGCTGGGCCCAAGGTCAGCCTCCGGCCAAGGCTTTGGCGAATTGCGCCGCAGCTTTGGCGACGTTCTGGACGGTTTCAATCGTTGTTGTTGGTCCGACAGTTAATGTGGCGACGCCCATCGTGGCGCCAGCGGCAGCGGCCGTTTTAACCGCAGCGTCTAAGCCGATGTCGATTTTTTGCCCACAATAAAAGCCAATCTTTTTGGCGATGTCCCAGATTTGGTGGGCGACCAGATCGATTAATCTCGGGTCTGGCGTTTCATCCGGGGCGTCAAATTTGCGCAGCTCTTCTTTGAGCGTTGCGATTTTTTCGCGCAATAGCGCCAATTGTTCACGCTGAATTGGCACCGTGTCATCAAGGGGATGTTGGCCGTCATGATTGTCGCTGTTGCCAAGGTAAATGGGTTGCTTGGCCAACGTGATCAGCTGTTCTTCGAGGGCGTTGATGGCTTCAGCTAATCGATGCGCTCCGAGTATAGCTTCAATTTTGGCTGCGATTTTTTCCGGAGCATCGGAACCTTCCCAATGCTCATTTGGGATTGAAGCGATTTTCTCTAAAAGCGTACTTGGGTAGTAGGACGTTCCATTCCAAGCATTGTCAAACCAGCCCGCCCAAAAAGACCACTGAGATCTAGGAGGGATGGCTAAATTGTAGAAGGATTGTAACAATACTCTGTCGTTCTTTTTTTGCTCATTCAGGTACACAGGCTTATTCAATAACGAAGCGACACGGCTTTCTGCCATGGTCACATCTTGACCGGCCAAAAAAGTAGCATCGCTAATGTAAGCTTCTAACTCGAGGGGGCCTTCAGCAAAGTCGATGAAATAGGTTGACAGCTCTGAAGCTCGAGCGACGTCCGAAGTTGCTGTGGTCGCCGATGAATATGCCGCTACCGTTGCCTTCACGACATAGGCATTGTGCGCCGCATTGCGAGCTGCTTTCGCAAGATATTCGGACTTTCTCCGGCTAATCGCTGCGACTTGCGAGATAAGAATTGCACGTAAAACAGACAGTCGTGCATTTTCTGAAAAAGACAACTCATCTAATTCGTCACGAAATTGCAAATGTTCAGGCGCAACCCGCAACGCCGCCCGGTACGCCAGTGCAATTGCAACCCGCTGTGGTCGCTCCTCTAACCACCTTTCAACACTTTCACGATCCGTAAACTCTACCATACCTGCCTCAAATGCCTTTGACCCCATTGACGGGGCTTCAAAACCCTTACATATCCTCATCCATGACAGACCTCGCTCATATCCGCAATTTTTCGATCGTGGCCCATATTGACCACGGGAAATCCACCCTTGCTGATCGCTTGATTCAGGAAACCAACACGGTTGCCGATCGCGACATGAAGGAACAGATGCTCGACAGCATGGATATCGAGCGCGAGCGCGGCATCACCATCAAAGCCAACACCGTTCGGATCGAATATGTCGCCAATAATGGCGAAACCTATATTCTGAACCTGATCGACACGCCCGGCCACGTGGATTTCGCCTACGAAGTGTCCCGGTCCATGCGCGCGGTTGAGGGGTCGCTGTTGGTTGTGGACAGCACCCAGGGCGTCGAAGCGCAAACCTTGGCCAATGTGTATCAGGCGATTGATGCGGATCATGAAATCGTCCCGGTACTGAACAAAATCGACCTGCCCGCGTCTGAATGTGATCGTGTGGCCGAACAGATCGAAGACGTCATCGGCATCGATGCGACAGACGCCATTCGGGTCAGCGCCAAAACCGGCGTCGGGATCAAAGACACCCTCGAAGCGGTGGTGCATAAATTGCCCGCGCCCGTCGGGGACCGCGATGCGCCGCTCAAGGCGATGCTGGTGGACAGTTGGTATGACGCCTATCTGGGTGTGATCGTGCTGGTGCGGATCATTGATGGCACCCTGAAAAAGGGTCAGCGGGTCAAATTCATGTCCAACGGCACCTTGCATAGCGTGGACCGCGTTGGGGTGTTTCGCCCGGAAATGGATATGGTTGATGTGCTGGGCCCCGGCGAAATCGGGTTCCTGACCGCGTCGATCAAACAGGTGCGCGACACGCGTGTGGGCGACACAATCACCAATGATCGCAACGGCACAGAAGTGGCGCTGGACGGGTTCAAACCCGCGCAACCGGTGGTGTTCTGTGGTCTGTTCCCCGTGGACAGCGCCGAATTCGAAGACCTGCGCGACGCCATCGAAAAACTGGCGCTGAATGACGCCTCGTTTAGCTTTGAAATGGAAACATCTGCGGCGCTGGGCTTTGGCTTTCGCTGCGGATTCCTGGGCCTGCTGCACCTAGAGGTGATCCGCGACCGCGTGGAGCGCGAATACAACATCGAACTGATCACGACCGCCCCGTCCGTGGTCTATCACGTCTATGCCAAAGACGGCAGCATGGAAGAATTGCACAACCCCGCCGACATGCCCGACATGACGCTGGTTGACCATTTGGAAGAGCCGCGGATTAAGGCGACCATTCTGGTGCCGGACGAATATCTGGGCGACGTTCTGAAACTGTGCCAAGACCGCCGGGGCATTCAGATGGACCTGACCTATGCCGGGTCGCGCGCCATGGCGGTCTATGATCTGCCGCTGAACGAAGTGGTGTTTGATTTCTACGACCGCCTGAAATCCGTGACCAAAGGCTATGCGTCATTTGACTACCAAATGACCGGCTATCGTCAGGATAATCTGGTGAAAATGTCCGTGCTGGTGAATGACGAACCGGTGGATGCGCTGTCGATGATGGTGCACCGGGATCGCGCCGAACAGCGGGGCCGGGCCATGTGCGAAAAGCTCAAGGATCTGATCCCGCGCCACATGTTCAAAATCCCGATCCAAGCAGCCATCGGCGGCAAAGTCATCGCCCGCGAAACCCTGTCAGCCCTGCGCAAAGACGTAACCGCCAAATGTTACGGCGGCGACGCATCGCGCAAACGCAAACTGCTGGACAAACAAAAAGCCGGTAAGAAAAAGATGCGCCAATTCGGTAAGGTGGATATCCCGCAAGAAGCGTTTATTTCAGCGTTGAAGATGGATAATTGACACTATTCCTAATCGCTTGGATTTTGAGGGATATTGGTATTTTTAAATAGGTGGATGTTAGTGCTTGGTTAAAGTGAACGAGTTGTTTGAAAAGTCCGACTGGAAGAAAACCTGCATTGTACTGCTGGCCGTTTTTTCAATAGTTTCAGTACACGTTGCAAGTTTTTCCCACGGAGTTCCAGCACCACTTCGCGTAATCTTCAATGGTGAAATGAAAGCTGAAATTGCTATTTCTGTGGGATTAAAAATCATAGTTCTTGGGGGGGTGGCCAGATATTTCCCTCAATTTTTATATGGTGTAATTTCAATTATCTACAGGATGAGAATTGAAGAGAAATACCACAAACGCGGCTATAAAAGAGTATATGTTAACTATACCGGCATTGGTAGTGGAGCGCGATACCTTTCAAATGCAGAGGAGATCGGGACACATCTTCGAATGTATGCCGCTCCCAATCGGGATGCTGTGAGGTTTTCGAACTTCGTAAAAAAACAAGCCCAAGGTTCATGCTTCTTCGATATCTATATTGCTTACCAAATGCACATAACAGCCACTTTGGGGTCAATTCTATTTGTTATTAGCTACCTCGGGGTATTACGTGGTATACTGGTTTTTTTAATTTTCGTCATTTTTGGAGTTGCGATTTCATACTTTTCTTCATTCAGTCGCTTAGCTCGGTTCAATCTATCGCGAGAAGCGTGGAAAAGTTGGGACGGTAAATTTGATTATTCAATTGATATTGATGACGCATTGTTGATTGCTCCAATATTGGTTATTGTCTCAGCGTTTTCTGGTTTTCTGCGAGTGGGGTTTTTGGCGTCACAGCTTGATGCAGTCCTTCCAAATGAACCCTTACCGGTTTCCATAATTTCGTCTAACTCAATTGGCTTGCTAATCGCGCGGGACGACGGTGAATTTGAGTTTGTTACGTGGCCAGATCGTATTTCTGTGAAATGAGGATGACGAAGGTATTCCTATTTCCTTACTCAAACTAATCGTACGCCTCACCAATCCCGCCTATAACTGCGCGAATGCGCAAAGGAACGCTCATGTCTTGTCCCCTCTGTTCTGCTGATGTCCCGTTGATCGATCATGACGTGCCGGGGGGGGCTGCGTCGGCATCCGTGCTGATCTGTGCCACGTGTGTGGATCAGATCGACGGGGAACCAGACCCAAATCATTGGCGGGGGCTGGCCTCTGCGATGTGGTCCGAAACTCCGGCCATTCAGGTGATTGCCGCACGGATGCTGAACCGTCTGAGCGATCAGCCTTGGGCGCAGGATTTGGCCGATCAGATGTATCTGGATGACGACACCCAAGCTTGGGCCGATAATGTTGCCGCCCAAAGCCAGCACAAAGACAGTAATGGCGTGACGTTGAATGCGGGCGACAACGTGGTGCTGATCAAGGATCTGCCGGTCAAAGGCGCGGGGTTCACCGCCAAACGGGGGACGGCCGTGCGAGGGATTTCGCTGGTTGCGGACAACCCAAACCACATTGAGGGCCGCGTCGAAGGGCAGCGCATCGTGATCCTGACCCAATTCGTCAAAAAGAAATAGGGATTGACCCAAATCAATCCTGTCTCGTGCTGGATATGTCAAAACCGCGATGTATTCTTTTAGCAGGGAGGCAGCTATGCTTCGTTTGGCATCCACACTTTATTCCATCATCGGCTCTTCGCTGGCCGGGGCCCTGATCGTCGTGGCCTTGGTCACGGGATACGATACCGTGCAACCGATCCTGATCGCGGCGTTGATCGGTTTCACGCTGGGAATCCCCGTGTCTTGGGGTGTGGCCAAAGCATTGATGGGCTGAGCGACGGAATCCCGGTTGGCGTCCGTATAAGACGGGCAACCAACGGAGGGTTCGATGCGTTTTCTACCTTATGTCTTTGTGATTGTGCTGGGCGGGCTCAGCCTTGGCACAATTGCGACCTCACAATCCTTGGCGAAACAGGGCTGTGCCACCGATGTGGTCGCTGATTTGAACGTCACGCAATAGCGGGTCAGGCGGTCAAAAAGGCGCGGGCGGTGGCTTCGAATTCGCGGGGTTTTTGGGCATGAAGCCAATGGCCTGCACCGGGAATTTTGGCGAACCGCGCCTTGGGAAACATGGATTTGATCCGGTCGCGATGTTCGGGTTTGACATAGTCGGATTCTGCCCCGGACAGGAACAGTGTCGGGCCATCAAACTGGCCTTCTAAGTCCGGAAAAGACAGGACTTTGGGCATTTCGCGTTCCAGAACGTCCATGTTCAGGCGCCATTTTTTACCGGCAACATCAAGGCTTTGTAGTAAAAAGTCCTGAATGTCTGGATCAACGTCCAGCAACGCTTTGGCGTCGGAACGTTTGGCCACTTTGGACAGATCAACCGCCCGCATCGCGTGGATGTTTTCCAGTTGCGAATGTGTGTAGCTGACCGGTGCGATATCCGCGACAATCAACCGGCGCACCCGATCCGGATGGGTGAGCGCCAGGGTCATCGCCGCCTTGCCGCCCATGGAATGTCCAAGCACGTCCCCATCGGCAAAATCGGTCAAATCCTGCGCCATATCCGGATAGGAATGGCTTTCAAACCACGGGCTGTTGCCGTGATTGCGCATGTCCACACAGGTGACATTGCGGATGTCGGACAGACGTTTGGCAATCACCCCCCAATTGCGGGCCGACCCATAAAGTCCGTGGCAAATCAGCAGGTTTTCGGGATGGCCTTCGCCATGATGTATCGCATTCAACATTTGGTCAGTTTATGAGGCGATGCTGTCGATTGAAAGCCCAGATGGCAGGGGGTAAGCTGTGAAAATGGGACCGGATGAACTAAACGAAAAAGTGACGGAAGTACGCGATTTGCTAGAGGCAAAGCTGCGGGTGCGCGGGCGGGATCTGGATCACCAATTGTCGCGGGCAGGGCGCAGATTGCCCAAAAACATTCGGCGCGATGCACATGCATTGGCACAGGCGGATCTGTTGCTGCGCAACCCGAAACTGGCCCGGATGGTCAATCTGGAAATGACCGAAATGGGCCAGCAACGGGTGGTGGCATATCTTCAGCAGATCGATCCACGACAAGCGTTGGTGACACGTCGTCTGAACTGGCTTGCCGGGATCGCGCTGAATTTGCTGTTGGTGTTTATAATTGTGATCGCCATGCTGCGTTGGCGCGGTTTGGTGTGATTACATGCAGCTGCCAGAAAAGCTGACCATACCACCACCGGCATTCTGCATCCGGAAATTGGTCACTTGGCTGGATGGACCACAATAATAGCCATGGGCGCGTCGCTGAATTTCTGCGGGTTTCCAAGATGCGGGGGCTGAGCCTGCAAAACTGTCACGTGATACGCGGTTCAATTGAAAGCTGTTGAGGGTTTGAACAGGGCCGATGGCCATGCCTTCGGTCATTTCAACAACGGCTGCGCCACAGCCAGACAGGGATACAGCGGCGATTGCGGGGATGAGAATTTTCTTGAGCATGGGGACCTCTGGAATATGAACTTTCCCTGAATTTGCGGGCAGAAGTTTACCAGAGTCTTAAATTTCAAATTGTCCTATTTAGAATTCATAAAGTCATGTTTAAAAACGATAAATGCCGCCCGGATGGGGCGGCATTCTGGTTCTGTTCCGGGTTTGTTTTAACCCGTTTAGGCAATGTTTACCTTACAAATTTGGGTAAAGCGGGAACTTTGCGCACATGGCGGCGACTTCGGCTTTGACCTTGCTTTCTACTTCCGCATTGCCGTCTTCGCCATTGGCGGCCAGACCGTCCACAACTTCGATGATCCAATCTGCGATCTGGCGGAACTCAGCTTCGCCAAAGCCACGGGTTGTGCCCGCAGGCGATCCCAGCCGGATGCCGGATGTGATGGTTGGTTTTTCTGGATCAAATGGCACGCCGTTTTTGTTACAGGTGATATGCGCGCGCCCCAGCGCCTTTTCGGTGGCGTTGCCTTTGACGCCTTTGGGGCGCAGGTCAACCAGCACAACATGGGTGTCGGTGCCGTGTGTGACCGTGTCCAGACCACCTTTGATCAGCTGATCAGACAGGGCCTGGGCATTGGTGATGACCTGTTTGGCATAGGTTTTGAACTCTGGGCGCAGCGCTTCGCCAAAGGCCACAGCCTTGGCCGCGATCACATGCATCAACGGGCCGCCCTGAATGCCGGGGAAGATCGCAGAGTTGATCTTTTTGGCGATGGCTTCGTCATTGGTCAGGATCATCCCGCCCCGTGGACCGCGCAGGGTTTTGTGGGTCGTGGTTGTCGCAACATGTGCATAAGGGAACGGATTGGGATGTTCACCTGCGGCCACCAGACCAGCGAAATGCGCCATGTCCACGTGCAGATAGGCCCCAACCATGTCGGCGATTTCACGCATACGTTTGAAATCGATCTGGCGCGGAATGGCAGAGCCACCAGCGATGATCATCTTGGGTTTATGTTCCTTGGCCAGTTCTTCGACCTGATCATAATCCAGCGTGTTGTCCTGCTGACGCACACCATACTGAACCGCGTTGAACCATTTCCCGGATTGGTTCGGACGCGCGCCGTGGGTCAGGTGCCCCCCTGCATCCAGGCTCATGCCCAGAATGGTGTCACCCGGCTGGATCAGCGCCTGAAACACACCTTGGTTGGCTTGGCTGCCGGAATTGGGCTGAACGTTGGCAAAGTCACAGCCAAACAATTCTTTGGCGCGGGCAATGGCCAGATTTTCAGCAACGTCGACATAATCGCAGCCGCCATAATACCGACGTCCGGGATAGCCTTCGGCGTATTTGTTGGTCATGACCGAGCCCTGCGCTTCCATGACGGCGGCAGACACGATGTTTTCAGACGCGATCAGTTCGATTTCGTCGCGTTGACGGCCCAGCTCTCCGGTGATTGAGCCGAACAATTCGGGGTCGCGGGTGGCAAGGGCTTCGGTAAAGAAACCGGCGTCACGGATGTCGTTGGTCATTTTGGGCTCCAGTCCAGTAAGAGTCCGAGGTTCAATAGAGGGAAGTTTCCTATCGGAAAACCCCTGAATCGACATGTTGAACCACAAACACGCCCTGTTAGCGTCGACATCTGCGTCTTGCGTTTCGCATTGGGACAGCCCAGAACCAAAAGGAAACCAAAAAGGAGCGGTCATGTCGGACCTGACTTTCGCTTTTGTCGCCAGCGATGCCCCCATAGCGCAAACTGCCCGCGCGACCCTGACCGCCAGATATGGCGAGGTTCCGCTGGAACAGGCGGACATCATCATCGCGTTGGGCGGGGATGGGTTTATGTTGCAGACGTTGCACGGAACCCAGCATTTGCCCGCGCCGGTTTATGGGATGAATCGCGGTACGGTTGGGTTTTTGATGAATGCCTATAACGAAGACAACCTGATCGAACGTCTGTCATTGGCCGAAGAAACGGTGATCAACCCGCTGTCGATGACCGCATTGACTGTGTCAGGTGAATCCCACACAGCGCTGGCCATTAACGAAGTCAGCCTGCTGCGCGCCGGTCCACAGGCGGCGAAATTGCGCATCACCGTGGATGGCAAATTGCGGATGCAGGAACTGGTCTGTGACGGGGCGCTGGTCGCCACGCCTGCCGGGTCCACGGCCTATAATTATTCTGCCCATGGTCCGATCCTGCCGGTTGGGTCCGATGTGCTGGCCCTGACGGCGATGGCTGCGTTCCGCCCCCGGCGTTGGCGCGGCGCGTTGCTGCCTAAAAACGCGGTGGTGCGGTTTGACGTATCTGAACCGCGAAAACGCCCGGTGATGGCCGATGCGGATAGCCGCCAGGTGTCAAACGTTGTGTCGGTCGAAATCCGCAGTGAGCCTGAAATTCGACATCGATTGTTATTTGATGTGGGACATGGGCTTGAGGAACGGCTAATCAGTGAGCAATTTGTATAAGTAAGGAAAAACGATGCGTATTTTCAAAGCATTCACGGCTGCACTGGCTTTGGTTGGATTGACAGCTTGTGCTGCGCCGGTTGCCGACGTCCCCAGAGGCGAAAAGGTGCCAGCCGCACAATATCTACGGGAATTGAGCGCAACACCCTACGAATGTGTGGATTACGAAGCAGCGTCGGATACATGTCGGTTTGTTGAACAAATCGTTCGCACACGTGGGTCCTATTATGCCGTCGGAAGAACACGAGTTGCAGAAGATTCAGATGTGGTCCTGCGGGTCAAAACGATGATGCTGATCGAAGGGGATCATGTCTGTTTTGACCGTGAAAACACTGAGTTTTCACTTATCGGTGGCAGTGAGTTTATGAATGAATTGCTGCAGGCCGAAATGGAAAGCGCATTTGCCGAAGATATCTTTGATGAGGCTCTCAAACCTTGCCAAGCCTATTATCGAAACCCGAATGGCGGCTACCTGATCGTTGATTTCAACGGCAATACCGGCGAAGAGCTTGGTGTGCAATTTCCACTATTTATGGCCTCTCCAAAACCACTGCGGTTCTGATTTGGAAACCCGGCGCGATCAAACGCGCCGGGTTTTTGATCCTTATCCGCCGGAACAGGCTTGGTGACAGACGACCGCCACATCCTGTGCTTCGCGCAGCAGGGCAACAGCGGTGCATATGCTATCATTCCAGGATCCCGGCCCGGGAACACAGCGCAAATCAATGGTGGTCGCGGTCGAGTTTCTGAGTTGGATCGCCGCATTGATCGCCCCGTTTAGCGGCGCCTCATAGGCTTGCATTTGCAGGTTGGCATCAGAACAGGCAATGCCCGTCGCCATTCCGCGCAGGGCGGATTGGCTGTTAAACGCAGGCTGAGACGTGCCCAATGCGGCATCGTTATAGGTCAGTCGCCGATTGGCTTCGCTGACCTCAGAGGCCGGAAATCCGCAATTGCCTGACAGGGACACGCGGCTGACATTTGCCCCCAAACGCCCCCCTGCAAACTCCGCACCAGAAGATGGCCCAGATGACGTCCCCACAGGGGCCAATTCCGGATGCGCCACCAACAATTGCGCGCGCTGGGCTTTCATATCATCGATGATTTGACGCTGCTGTTGTTCCCCCAAATCCAATAGCGCCTGTTCCGCCGGGGAAACATAAAACGGCGCGGGGGTGGGATCGTGCAGAGAGGCTTCTGACTCTGCTATCCACTGATCTAACTGGGCCAATTGTTCCGCCGGTGGCAGATGTGAAATGTCCGGTATCCCGCACCCCGCCACGGCCAATGTGATCACAACGGCTATTCTCTGAATTATTCTTAGCACTTTCTGTCCCCTATTTGGTCGTCGCAAATACTGACGGGACGTGCCGGGCGTGGCATCACCCAAACGGGTGAGTGCACAGTAAAAAAACCGCGCAATTTCCTGCGCGGTTTTTCAATTTGATCACATGTCTGGCTTAGGTTTTTGCAAAGCCAAGCGTCTGTAGCGCATCCTTGATTTCATCCAAAATCGCCGGATCATCAATGGTGGCTGGCATTTTAAACGTTTCACCATCGGCGATTTTCACCATGGTGGCCCGCAGGATTTTCCCAGATCGCGTTTTGGGCAGGCGATCCACGACACAGGCCAGTTTAAATGCCGCCACGGGGCCAATCTGATCCCGGACCAGTTTGACACATTCCTTAACGATATCGGCATGTGGGCGATCCGTTCCGGCATTCAGACACAGGAACCCGAGCGGCGCTTGGCCCTTCAGCTTGTCTGACACGCCAATCACCGCGCATTCCGCCACATCCGGATGGCTGGCCAGCACTTCTTCCATGCCGCCAGTGGACAGGCGATGCCCGGCCACGTTGATCACGTCATCTGTGCGCGCCATGATGTACAAATAGCCATCATCGTCTTTGTACCCGGCATCTCCGGTTTCGTAATATCCGGGGAAATGGTCTAGATAGCTCTTCTTGTAGCGTTCCTCGGCGTTCCACAGATTCGGCAACGTTCCGGGGGGCAAAGGCAATTTAATCGCAATCGCACCCATGTCGCCATCCGCCACTTCGTGCCCGGCTTCGTCCAGAATTTGCACGTCATATCCGGGCATTGGCACAGAAGGGCTGCCCAACTTGACCGGCAATTCTTCGATTCCCAACGGGTTTGCCGCAATCGCCCAACCGGTTTCTGTCTGCCACCAATGGTCAATCACCGGCACGTTCAGCTGATCCTGCGCCCATTTGATCGTGTCCGGATCGGCCCGTTCCCCGGCCAGATAAACGGCTTTCAGCCCTGACAGATCATATTTTTTAACGAACTCACCGGTTGGATCGTCCCGTTTCACGGCCCGAAATGCCGTTGGCGCGGTAAAGAAGCTTTTGACTTTGTGTTCTGAAATCACCCGCCAGAATGTGCCCGCATCCGGGGTGCCGACGGGTTTGCCTTCGAACACGATGGTGGTGTTGCCGGCGATCAATGGGCCATAGCAAATGTAGGAATGCCCAACGACCCAGCCCACATCAGAGGCCGCCCAGAACACATCGCCGGGATCGACATTGTATAGGTTTTTCATGGTCCAGTTCAGCGCCACCAATTGCCCGGCCGTGTGGCGGATCACGCCTTTGGGTTGGCCAGTGGTGCCGGACGTGTACAGAATATAGGACGGATGGTTGCCCTCAACCGGGACACATTCGGCGGGCTCTACCCCATATTGGAACCCATGCCAGTTGACATCGCGACCCTCAACCAGTTCTGCAACCTCTTGTTCGCGTTGAAAAATAACGCAGAAATCTGGTTTGTGGCTGGATTGTTCAATCGCACCATCCAGCAGCGGTTTGTAATGCACCACCCGGCCCGGTTCCAAACCACAGGATGCCGCGATGATACATTTGGGTTTGGCATCATCGATCCGCACCGCCAATTCATGGGCAGCAAAGCCCCCAAACACGACGGAATGCACCGCCCCCAGGCGCGCGCAGGCCAGCATGGCTTCTAACGCTTCGGGAACCATCGGCATATAGATGATGACGCGGTCGCCTTTTTCGACGCCTTTGGCCCGCAACGCCCCGGCCAGATTGGCAACCCGATTGCGCAACTCGACATAGGATATTTCGCGTTTGGTATGGGTGATTGGGCTGTCATAAATGATCGCCGTCTGTTCACCGCGGCCGTTTTCCACATGCCGGTCCACCGCATTCCAGCAAGTGTTTACCTTGGCGTCGGCAAACCATTCATACAAAGGAGCCGCGTCATCGAACAGCGCCTTTGACGGGGCCTGCATCCAGTCGATTTCCTGAGCGGCCTCCATCCAAAACGCTTCGGGGTCGGATTTCCAATTTTCATAGACGTCGCTATATCCCATGGTGACGCTCCTCCTCTGTGTCAGGATATGTCTATTGCGCCGGGCTGCGATACGGCAAGCGTCTTGGGATCAGGCGCGGCAGATTACCGCGTATTGTTTGCAGTTTCGGGCGAAACGGATTGCAAATTTTTGCAAAGCTCAACATTTAAAGCAAATTATTCAAGGCGCTTGTCGCAATTGCAAAGTTGCAAACCGAATTTGGAGAATCGCAGTGCCCACGCTAAGCGCCATAAGCAAGCCGCAACCCACCCCAATGTCGCCCATTCACAAAGATCGGGGCGGACACATCTTTCATAAGTTTATAAACACCATCACCCATGTTGCGCCGGTAAACTTGCAACAAAAACGGCTGCGTATTGCGGCCCGATTTCAGCCCCGCCCGGTCGTCAAAAATCCGCCGGTTTCGACAATTTGCTGTGTTCCACACCTCATCATTGCTGAGGGGTTTGGAAAACTTTAGATTATGGGTGGGCAAATATCCGTCAACATTCACGGCCGCGCAGAACACGGCGTCGGGCGATTGCGCGATGGCGTCTTCTTGGATCGAAGTGAACAATTCATCCGTCAGCGTGGTGAACGGTGCGGTAACTTGTTGCGGCCGAGAGCCGGGAATGGGCGTATATTCCCGCGAAAACAGGTCGTCTTCTGAAATTTTATTGGTTGCAACGGCCTGTTCCAACGCTTGTGACAGGGCGGCCGCATCCAACTGAACGCGATCAATATAGATTGAATCCTCAATCTCTCCGCCAAGTTGAACCGAAAACTGAACGATTTCTTCTGACATGTCGACCAAATCGGATGTGCGTTTGGTCACGCCATGAATGCGTTCGGACGTGTCGTTAATGCTGGTGCCCACATCGGTAAAGGCAGGGATGAACCGCGATGTCGCCGACTTGGTCTTTTGGGATTCAGTGTCGATTTTCACCGACTTGGCGTGTACGTCCCGAATGTGGCTGGCGATTTCGCCCAAGGTGGCATCGGCCACTTTATTGTCTTGGATCACTTTTTCTGCGTTTCCGCGCACGGCTTCGCTTTGACTGGCGAGTTCGGTGATCGCGGTGGTCAGGGATGTCACACTTTCGCGGATACACCCGGCCACGTCATTGGTGCGTGCGGCCAGTTCATTGATGGAATGGGCGATCACCGCAAAGCCTTTGCCGGTTTCGCCAGCGCGGCTTGCCTCAATGCGCGCATTGATCGACAACATATTCACCTGCGACGCGATATCGCCGATCAGTTCATTGTTGCTTTGCACTTCGATCAGGGAATCCACGACGTCAGACACCTGAGTCGCCACCGATTCAACCCAGCCTGCCACGTCCGAGGATCGGGTTGCGGTTTCACGAACAGCGGTGACTGACCCCTCAACTTTGTTGAGGGCATCCGTGGCCGCAGTGGTAACCTCTGTTACCGTGTCGCAGACCGCATCGGTGGCCGAGGCCACCTGTTCGGCCGATTGCCGGGCGTCGCGCAGCACGACCAGTTGCTGTTCCGACCGATTTTCGAGTTCATCCAGAAAACCTGCGATATCAACGACTTCGTAGCCCAATTTCGACGCGCTATGGGCCAGATGATGCAGCCGTTCGTGATGCTGGGACGCATCGCTGTCCTCTGTCGGGGCCGCGTCATCCAACGGATCAGGCACAGGATCAGCCAGTTCCGTTTCATCCACGTCAACAGGTGCAGCGTCACGCCGGTTGAGCCACGAGCCATATCGTGATTGGGCCACACGTTTGAGCATGTTTGAGGGTTTCCTCATGCAGGTTGCAAAAGGATTGACCGAAAATGGTGAACTATTCGTAAGGAACCATCAATTATCCGTAATGTGTCACGGGGGTGCCCGCGACGGCAGACATGTTGAGCAAACCGCGCGCTGTGATGGACGGGGTGACGATATGGGCACGATTGCCCATACCCATCAGGATTGGCCCCACTTCGAGCCCGCCAGCCCGTGATTTCAGGATGTTGCGCACCCCAGATGCCGCATCCGCATGGGCAAAAATCAACACATTCGCTGCGCCTTTCATCCGGTTGCCCGGAAAAATCCGATCCCGCAGCACCGGATCCAGCGCCACATCGACGTTCATTTCGCCTTCGTAGCAGAAATCGCGCGGTTGCTGATCCAGCAATGCGATGGCGGCGCGTAGGCGTTTGCCGGACCCTTCGGCCTGATTGCCGAACTGGGATTGCGAACAAAATGCGATGTTGGGTTCCAGACCAAAACGGCGCACGTGGCGAGCCGCACCGATGGCGGATTCAGCCAGCTGTTCTGGGGTTGGCAGGGAATTGACATGGGTGTCGGCGATAAACAGGGGGCCGTCTTCCATGATCATCAGGGACAGAGCCCCGGTTGCGCAATAATCCTGATCGCCCAGCAATTGGGTGACATAGTTCAAATGCCAGCGGAATTCGCCAAATGTTCCACAGATCAGGCTGTCGGCTTCGTTGCGGTGGACCATGATGGCGCCGATTGCGGTGGTGTTGGTGCGCATGATGGCACGCGCCAGATCGGGGGTAACGCCGCGGCGCGCCATAACCTGATGATATGTTTCCCAATAATCGCGATACCGATGGTCATTTTCCGGGTTCACCACCTGAACATCAACCCCCAGTTTCAGCTTTAGCCCAGCCCGTTCACAGCGCTTTTCCATAACGTCGGGGCGGCCGATGAGAATGGGATGTTCGGTGGTTTCTTCCAGCATGGCTTGGGCGGCGCGCAACACGCGTTCATCTTCGCCCTCGGCAAAGACAATGCGACGGGACACGGACCGTGCTGCCTCAAAGACGGGGCGCATCAACAGCGCCGATTTGAACACCGACCCGTCGAGTTGCTCTTTGTAGATGTCCATGGAGGGCAGGGGGCGTTTGGCGACCCCGGTTTCCATCGCCGCCTTGGCCACTGCGCTGGCGACCACACCCATCAGGCGGGGATCAAACGGTTTGGGGATCAAATAATCAACGCCAAAGGTCAGCTGTTCGCCCTGATAGGCGGCGGCGGCCTCGGCGCTGGTGGTGGCGCGGGCTAGGGCAGCGATACCATCGACACAGGCGATCTGCATCTCGTCGTTAATCTCAGTGGCCCCCACATCCAGCGCCCCACGGAAGATGAACGGAAAACACAGCACGTTGTTGACTTGGTTGGGAAAATCGCTGCGCCCCGTGGCGATGATCGCATCCGGGGCCACGCTGCGTGCCATATCTGGCAAAATTTCGGGATTTGGGTTGGCCAGCGCAAAAATGATCGGCTGAGGCGTCATTTTGGCGACCATTTCCGGTTTCAACACATTGGGACCGGACAGGCCCAGAAACATGTCCGCGCCGTCAATCACGTCTGCTAGACTGCGCAGATCGCTGTCTTGGGCATATTCGGCCTTTTGCGGGTTCATATCCTCTGTGCGGCCTTTGTAGACCAGACCGTGAATGTCACACAGCCAGACATTTTCGCGTTTCACCCCCAGTTTGAGCAGCATGTTCAAACAGGCAATCCCCGCAGCACCGCCCCCGGTGGACACGATTTTAATGTCTTCGAATTTCTTGCCCGCAACATGCAGCGCATTGGTGGCAGCCGCGCCCACCACAATCGCGGTGCCGTGCTGATCGTCGTGAAACACAGGGATATTCATGCGTTCGCGGCAAATCTTCTCAACGATGAAACAATCCGGGGCTTTGATATCTTCTAGATTGATCGCCCCAAAGGTCGGCTCTAATGCGCAGACAATTTCGGCCAGCTTTTCCGGGTCAGGTTCGTCCACTTCGATGTCAAAACAGTCGATATTGGCGAATTTCTTAAACAGAACGGCTTTACCTTCCATGACAGGTTTGGATGCCAACGCGCCGATATTGCCCAATCCCAGCACGGCTGAGCCATTGGTCACAACCCCAACCAGATTGCCCCGCGACGTGTAATCCTGCGCCGTCGCTGTGTCTGCCTTGATTTCCAAACACGCCTCAGCCACGCCCGGGGAATAAGCCCGCGCCAGATCCCGCCCATTGGCCAGGGGTTTGGTTGCGCGAATTTCCAGCTTGCCGGGTTTTGGATGGCGGTGGTAATCAAGCGCCGCCTGACGAAGGGCTTCTCTGGATGTGTCTGACATGGGGCGCTCCTTTGGGTTGGTTCAATATTGAACCATTTTTACTGCCGTGGGGGAAGGGTTGATGCGCTCATAGCCAAGGCGCATAGCACTTGCAAATCCCGTTAGCGCCCGACAGGCTGTCTTTTAAACTGCTGCTGCTCAGGCTCTGCTGCATCTATTATATTAGATGTTACAGGTTCGTGAATCTGCGCGTCGCCGCGTAAAATATGCTTAAAGGAAGTGATATGTCATTGGTCCAAACAGCGCGAACTGTGCGCGAAAATGCTTATGCGCCCTATTCCAACTTTAAGGTGGGTGCGGCGATTCGCGCGACATCTGGCGTGGTTTATGCAGGCTGTAACGTCGAAAACGTGGCCTATCCCGAAGGAACCTGCGCCGAAGCAGGGGCAATCGCGGCCATGATCGCCGCCGGAGACAGCGCAATCGCAGAGGTTGCGGTGATCGCAGACAGCCCCAAACCTGTGTCACCTTGCGGGGGATGCCGCCAAAAGCTGGCTGAATTTGCGGATGGATCGGTCAAAGTGACCATGACCACGGTTGATGGCGTCACCCAAGAGACCACAATCGCCGACCTGCTGCCCGGTGTGTTTGACGCCGCCCACATGGAGCGAAGCTAATGGATGCGCGCGCGATATTGCTCAAGGTGCGCGAAGGGCAGACCCCCGACACCGAAGAACTGCGCTGGTTCGCTGCGGGATTGGCCAATGGTCAGGTCAGTGATGCACAGGCCGGTGCCTTTGCGATGGCGGTGCTGCTGAATGGGATCACGCCTGCCGCGCGGGTGGGCCTGACAATGGCGATGCGCGATAGCGGTGATGTGATGGCGTGGGATTTGCCGGGGCCTGTGCTGGACAAACATTCAACAGGGGGTATTGGCGATTGCGTGTCGCTGATCCTCGCGCCGGCATTGGCGGCCTGTGGCGTGTTTGTTCCGATGATTTCCGGCCGTGGGCTGGGACATACGGGCGGCACGCTGGATAAAATGGAATCCATCCCCGGATTGGTCGCGCAAACCGACGAAGACAGCCTGCGCCGGATCACCCGTGATGTGGGCTGTATTATTGCCGGTGCCACGGGGCAGATCGCCCCAGCGGATAAGAAACTATATGCCGTGCGCGATGTGACCTCGACCGTGGAAAGTATTGATTTAATTACCGCTTCTATCCTGTCTAAAAAACTGGCCGCCGGGCTGGAAGGACTGGTTTTGGACGTCAAAGTTGGCACCGGCGCGTTCATGAAAACCCCCGACGAAGCCCGCGCATTGGCCCGATCCCTGGTGGATACGGCAAACGGGGCCGGGTGCAGCACAGCCGCGATGATCACCGACATGAACGAACCGCTGGCGCCGTCGCTTGGCAATGCGCTTGAGGTGGCGATCTGCATGGAGGTGCTGGCGGGCAACCGCACCGCAGCGCCGCGCTTGCACGACCTGACCGTCGCATTGGGCGGGCGTTTGATGGCGCTGTCCGGCGAAGCAGAAGGCGAAAGCGAAGAGCGCATGGATGTGGCCATCGCATCGGGCCGCGCGATGGAAATTTTCGCCAAAATGGTGTCGGAAATGGGCGGGCCTCCGGATCTGGACCGCGATTGGCACACCCATTTGGCCAAAGCGCCCATTGTGGGCGACGTCCCCAGCCCACGGTCCGGCTATGTGTCCAACATCGACGGAGAAGCGCTTGGGCTGGCGGTGGTACATCTGGGCGGCGGCCGTTTGGTCGAAAGTGACAAAATTGACCCCGCCGTTGGGCTGTCAGAGGTTGTAGGTCGCGGCCAATGGGTGGAAAAGGGCGATCCAATTTGCACCCTGCATGCCCGCACCGAAGACAAAGCCACACAGGCGGCCCATGCAATCCTAAAGGCCGTCACGATCGGGGAAACCGCCCCGGAAAGTCTGCCATTGGTTCACGAAAGGATCGATTGATGCCGCGCGCGTTTATGGTTGTGATTGACTCTGTCGGGATCGGCGGGGCACCGGATGCGGCCCTGTTTTATAACGGGGATGAACCGGATTCCGGGGCCAACACAATCGGCCATATCGCGGCGGAATGCACCGCAGGGCGCGCCCAAGACGGGCGCAGCGGTCCCTTGGATGTATCCGTGTTGGACGCGTTGGGATTGGGCGAAGCCTGCCGGTTGGCAACGGGGGATCCGGTGATCGGGCTAAACGCGCAACCGATGGGGGCTTATGCGGCGGCAACTGAGGTGTCACCGGGCAAAGATACGCCGACAGGCCACTGGGAATTGGCCGGCGTGCCTGTGCCGTGGGATTGGCATACATTCCCGGACAACGACCCCTGTTTTCCCCCTGAATTGGTGGCCAAAATCTGTGAATTGGCCGGCACGGACGGGATTTTGGGCAACCGCCATTCATCCGGCACGACGATCATCGAACAAGAGGGCGCGCGCCACGTTCAGAACGGATATCCGATTTGCTATACTTCGGCAGATAGCGTGCTTCAGATCGCCGCCCACGAAGAAAGCTTTGGCTTGGATCGCCTGTTAAAGCTGTGTCAGGACCTTGCGCCATATGTGCATAAAATGAAGGTTGGCCGCGTTATCGCACGCCCCTTTATTGGCACGCCCGAGGCGGGATTTACCCGTACATTGAACCGCCATGATTACGCCATTGCCCCCCCGGCGCCGACCTTGTGTGATTGGGTGTCTGAGGCAGGCCGCCGAGTCTATGCCGTTGGAAAGATTGGTGATATTTTTTCAATGCGCGGGATTCATGAAAACCGCAAAGGTGCGGATGTCACCTTGATGCAGCATCTGAACGATCTGGTCAAAGAGGCAGAGGATGGAGCATTGGTGTTTGCCAATTTCGTCGAATTTGACAGCCTATATGGCCATCGACGCGACGTGTCAGGATATGCGCGACACCTAGAGTGGTTTAATGCTGAACTATCCAAGTTACTGCCAAAACTGCGCGCGGATGATTTGCTGTTGATCACCGCTGATCACGGCAATGACCCGACCTGGGTAGGGACCGATCACACACGCGAACGCGTTCCGGTGCTGATCCACGGAATTGGTGCTAAAAATCTCGGCCTTGTGGCCTTTACCGACGTGGCGGCCAGTGTGGCATCCCACCTAAACATCCCGTCACAGGGACCAGGAAAGACGTTTTTATGACTTATCTGAACCTTCCCAAAGTTGAGCTGCATATGCATCTGGAAGGCGCCGCACCACCAGAATTTATCCGTCAGCTTGCCGCGGAAAAACGTATGGATATCAGCGGGATATTCACGCCAGACGGGGGCTATGCCTATCGCGACTTCACCCACTTTTTAGAAGTGTACGAAGCCGCCTGCACCACGTTGACCGGACCAGAGGAGTTCTATCGTTTGACCCGCGCGGTGCTGGAAAACAGCGCCCAACAAGGGGTGGTTTACACAGAATCCTTTATCAGTCCCGATTTCTGCGGAAATGGCGATCTGGCTGCATGGAAAGACTACGTAGCCGCGATGAAAACCGCCGCCGACGAATGTGAGGCCCAATACGGCATCACGTTGCGGGGCATTGTGACCTGTATTCGCCACGAAGGACCCGAGAAAGCAAAGTCAGCCGCGCGTTGCGCTGCGGAAACCAAAGGCGATTTTATCACGGGTTTCGGCATGGGTGGCGCCGAAATGATGCACCGGCCGGGCGATTTTGCCTATTCCTATGATATGGCCCGCGAAGCAGGTTTGCAGCTGACCTGCCATGCCGGCGAATGGGGCGGGGCGGACATGGTTCAGGACACAATCCGTGACCTGAAAGTCGAACGGCTGGGCCATGGGATCAACGCGTCCAAAGACCCTGCTTTGATCGACGAAATCGTCGAAAAAGGCATCACATTAGAGGTTTGTCCGGGATCAAACGTGTTTTTGAAGGCCGTGCCCAGTTGGGACACGCACCCGATCCGAATGCTGCGCGACGCGGGCGTCAAAGTCACCGTATCCACCGACGATCCCCCGTTTTTCCACACCACCATGACCCAAGAATACGAGATGCTGGAAAAAACCTTTGGCTGGAATGAAACCGATTTTGCCGCGTTGAATAAGGTGGCGCTTGATGCCGCATTTTGCGATGACACAACACGTGCGATGATCGCAAAAAAACTGGAGCCCACAACATGAATCCCCATCTGACCCTGGTTGATCACCCTCTGGTACAGCACAAACTGACCATCATGCGTAACAAAGATACGTCGACCAATTCGTTCCGACGTCTGCTGCGTGAAATCAGCCATTTGTTGGCCTACGAAGTGACCCGTGGCCTGCCGATGACCACCCGTGAAATCGACACGCCGATGCAGAAAATGGATGCGCCGGTGATTGATGGCAAAAAGCTGGCTTTGATTTCTATTCTGCGGGCCGGAAACGGGTTGTTGGACGGCATTTTAGAGCTGATCCCAGCTGCGCGTGTCGGGTTTGTCGGGCTTTATCGTGACGAAGAAACCCTGAAGCCGGTCCAGTACTATTTCAAGGTGCCTGATGAGCTGGGGGATCGTTTGACCATCGCCGTTGATCCGATGTTGGCGACCGGGAACTCGTCCGTAGCAGCCATTGATTTGCTGAAAGAGGCGGGTGCGAAAAACATCATATTCCTGTGTCTTTTGGCCGCCCCAGAGGGCATCGCACGCATGAAAGAAGCCCATCCAGATGTGCCAATTGTCACGGCAGCAGTGGATGAACGGCTGAATGACCATGGATATATTGTACCGGGCCTAGGGGATGCGGGTGACCGCATGTTTGGTACGAAATAAGGGGGCAAAATCCCCTGTTTTCGTCAACAATAGCTTTACAGTTTTGAGATTGTACGGCATTCTCCCACAATATCTTGTGGGGGAATACAGATATGTCCCGGGTAGTGTCCGCGTCCGTTTTAGCTTTGATTCTGTCATCCCAGATGGGTTTGGCACAGGATTTGCGTGATATCGGTCCACCTGCGGAAACGCCTCCTGCCAGCTTTACGGGCAACCAATATGTGGACAGCGATGGCTGCGTTTTCATCCGTGCTGGGATCGGTGGAAATGTGAACTGGGTGCCCCGTGTGTCGCGTGATCGCCGGGCGATGTGTGGGTTTCAGCCGTCGCTTTCTGCAGAAGTTGCCGCCGAACAGGCCAACGCCCCCGCCCCGAATGCGTCCCCCCGTGCCAGCGCGTCTGAATTGGCCGCCGCCCCAAACCCGCTAGGGGATGCGCCAGTGATTTCGACCCCCGAACCGGCCCCGCAAACTGCGGCAGCACCGGCTGAACAGCCCGCGCCACGGCCAACGCCAGTTGTGTCGCCGCGTATCGTGCGCACACCCGCACCTGCGCCGACACCTGTTGCCGCGCCAACGCCAGCACCAGCCGCACCTGCACAAACGGCGCCAGCAACGCCGCGTTTAACGCGGGCGGATGTCTGCGACGGCGTCTATGGTATTCAACGTCGGTATCGCAACGCGCAAACCGGCGAGCCGATTGATTGTGGCCCTGCGCCGCAACCGGTATCTGCCCCAGTAGCGCCCTCAGTTCCGCCTGTAACCGAACCCCGTCGGATCACACGCGCCGAAGCTTGTGATGGTGTGTTTGGCATTCAACGTGGGTATCGGGATGCGCGGACTGGTCGCGCGCTGGATTGCGGGCCCGCGCCGCAGACCTCCGCCCAAGTGACCGCACCGCTATCCGCCTTGGCCCCCATTCCCGCCCCCCAGCAGTCCAATCTGCGCAGGGTGACCCTGTCAGAAATCTGCGCAGAAATGGCGCAGACCGGGCGCAATTACATCAACCACACAACCGGGCAGCCCATCGTTTGTGCCCCGCAATCGGCACCGGCGCCGTCCCGTGTGACACAAATTGCGACTTCTGCGGATGCGCCGACGCTTGGATTTCCGGGGACAGATCGCACCCAAACAGGCGCGCAACAGGTTGCCGCCAATTCCTGTGCGAACACACCTTATGCAAATGATTATCTGAACCAATCTCGGCATCCCGTGCGTTGTGGGCCCCAATTGCAGCTGCCGCATGCGCCGCTGGGGATGCAGGGGGGAACTGGGTATAATCTGGTCGGTGCTGAACGCACAACCTATGCAACCGCGCCGCGCAACGTTTTTGGACCTGCGCCAGTACCTGCGTCAAACCCACGTCATGACCGCACAATTCCCAATCCACCCGCCGGGTATCAGCGCGTCTGGGAAGACGGGCGGATCAACCCAAATCGGGGATTGCCACGTGGTTCGGTGACTTATGCCACTCAGGAACGCAGCCCAGAGCCAACTGCGCAACTGGATGCACGTGTGTCGTCACGATCTGCACCGGCGGTGATTGAGGATGCATATGTTGATGTGGCCACGTTTGACACGCGGGAAGCTGCGCAAACCGTGGCCCGCCAGTTGAGGGCACGTGGATTGCCGATGCGGATCGGCGTTTATACCAGAAATGGGCAGGAATATCGGATTGTGATGGCAGGTCCGTTCAACGATGCGGCGCGGCTGAACCGTGCCCTTCAGACGGTACGAGGCGTTGGATACACCAACGCGACAACCCGGCGATAGGGGGGGTCTCCCGGGGAAGGCTCTGCGATAGCGATGCTAGGCGGGGTCTTCTTCGTGTGCGATAGGGAATGTGGCGCGGTCAGGATTAACGGCTGCCGCAAATGCCCTGCAGACTGATCCAGTCTTCATCCGCCAGTATCAAAGGAAAAGTCTGGCCCAACAATGGGTCGGCTTCGATCAGGCTGATTGTTTTTTCGCCGGTAATATCAAGGTCATAGGCGAAAGGCGTGCTGGGAATGCGGGCCGCTGCAAAGGCCGATAACAACACATCATCAGAAACCCGTTCCGGCGAAGAGGCAACCAATACTTCGGCATAAGATTGCAATGTGTCAGGCGGCAAATCCCCGGTGGTGAGGAACCGGAGCGTTGCGCGCAGGCCCGCCTGACGCAAGATAGGTTCGATCGGATCCTGCACCATGATGCGCGCTGCGGCGGCAACCACGTGACCCGCAGCCGTTGCGGGGTCTTCGGGGTCTTCGACCACGGCGCGGTTGAGGGTGATAATCCCGCCGGGCAGATATAACGCCCCAGAGGGTCCGGCCGGTAAAACCACGATTTGACCGGGCGCATCGGGTCCAAGGCTGCGCAATTGCAACCGGCGCAACGCCTGATTGCCCAACGGAGCGCGACAGGTCGTGCCGGTCAGGCTTTGAATATGGCCCAGCAGATTGGCACCGATTTCGACCCGTTTGACTGCAGGAACCACCGTCAGCGTGTGCTGTGTCAGCGCATTTGGCAGCCAGAACAGGATCAATGACAGGACAATCGCTGTAGAAATCCCAAAGCTAAGCCAGCGCAAACGCCCCTGACGCGGCTGGCGTTTTCCCAAAGTGATCCGCACCTTTTCAATTGCGTCGATCATATAATCGTCATCAATTTCAAGGGTTTCTGTGCCGTTAGGGTCCGGCGAATACAGCGCAGGACGAGTGCCGGAATTCAGCCGTGCGACGGCGGGCAGGGACCAATGCGACAGCGGCCGATTGGCAGTGTCAGAAATGACCAGCGTGGCATCCCCAAAGGACACAATCACATCCCGACGTTGGGCGTCGGTATCGGCGCGCCACAAACCCCCGCTTTCGAGGTGCTGATATTCCCTGAGTGCCGTCATTTATGCGGACGCATTGCCTGTCATCTAAGCTGATAATTTTATGCAACTTTACGGGATCAAATCAGGAATGAATAGAGCGGTTATAAGAGTTGCGACAACAGCCCCGTTTCAGGTCAGATCAGCGGTCTGGCCGCGCGCAAGGGTGCGCAATTCGAATTTCTGAATTTTGCCGGTCGATGTTTTGGGCAAATCCATAAACACAACCTGTTTGGGGCATTTGAAACCGGCCAAACGGCTGCGGGCAAAGGCGATCAATTCGGCTTCGTCGGCATGGGCCCCGTCTTTGAGTTCAACAAAGGCGCAGGGCACTTCGCCCCAGCGGTCATCAGGTTTGGCGACAATTGCACATAGGTTCACGGCCGGATGGTGCATCAAGGCGGCTTCGACTTCGACCGAAGAAATGTTTTCGCCGCCCGAAATGATGATGTCCTTGGCGCGGTCGGCAATCTGCACATAGCTGTCAGGATGCTGAATGGCGATGTCGCCGGAATGAAAGAAACCGCCGTGAAACGCCTCAATTGTGGCTTTGGGATTGCGGTAATAGCCCTTCATGACGCAATTCCCGCGCATGACAATTTCACCCTGCGTTTTCCCATCCATAGATATCTGGTGGCCTTGGTCGTCCTGCACGCTGCAATATTCTAACGTCGGAATTGGCACGCCTTGGCGGGCTTTGATGGCGGCCTGTTCATCGGCTGGCAAAGCATCCCATCCCGCATCCCACGTGCATTCCGTCACATGGCCGTAGGTTTCTGTCAGGCCATAGACCTGTGTGACGTTGAACCCCAATTTGCCAACCGCCGCCAATGTTGCCGGGGCGGGCGGGGCGCCTGCGGTGAACACCTCGATCACGTGATCAAAGCGACGTCGCACGTCATCGGGCGCATTAACAAGCATGTTCAAAACAATGGGAGCGCCGCCAAAATGGGTCACGGCTTCGTCGGCGATGGCATTATAAATGGCCGCAGCACTGATGTCGCGACAGCAAATCACCGTCCCCCCCAATGCAGGCATCATCCATGTGTGGTTCCAGCCATTGCAGTGAAACAGCGGCACAATGGTCAGATATCTGGGATGTCGCACCATTTGCCAGGAAATCGGCGTGCCCAAGGTCATCAACATGGCCCCACGGTGCGAATAAACCACCCCTTTGGGGCGACCCGTCGTGCCAGAGGTGTAATTCAGCGCCAGACTTTCCCATTCATCTTTGGGTAGGATCCATTGAAAATCCGGATCACCGGTGGCCAGAAAATCCTCATAATCGGTTTGGGTACCAATATGGGGAATGCCTGCAAGCGGATCGGGAACCTCGATCACGATGGGGGCGGGGCCGTCCATCAGGTCGATTGCATCCATCACCACGGGCAAAAACTGGCAATCGACGATCACCAATTTTGCACCGCCGTGATCCAGAATATAGGCGATCGTGTCGACATCCAAACGCACATTGATGGTGTTCAAAACAGCCCCGCATGCGGGAATGGCCCAGGATGCTTCGGCTTGGGCGGGGACATTGGGCAAAACCGTGGCCACAACATCACCGGATTTGATCCCCGCATTGACCAAGGCCGACGCCAATTGGGTGATGCGTTGGTAATATTGACGATAGGTGTGGCGGATGGTGCCATAGACCAACGCTTCGTGGTTGGGAAAAACCCGCGCCGCCCGTATAAGATGCGACAAAGGCGTCAAAGCTACGTGATTTGCGGCGCATTTTTCCAGCCCGGCCTCGTCTGCCATCCAACCCATGTCGATTTTCCCCCCTGAAACGCATTTTGTGTCGCGAATGGCGTTGAGTATGTAGCCGGTTTGCGATTCTTGTGAAGAGAAATGTTCAAAGGAAAAATCCGTGGATAGGAATGTAAGGCCGGTTGCTGCGATGATGTTCATGTTGATGGGCATGATGTCGTTGGGGTTTGTCGACAATTTGGTCCCGGCCATCGCGCAACAGGCAGGGTTGTGGCAGTTCCACGCGACCCGTGCCGCGCTGGTTCTGCCGGCTCTGGTGTTAATCGGCTATTTTGCGGGTGCGCCTGTCTGGCCGACCAAATTCTGGGCCGTAATCGGGCGCACTGTGGCGGTCACAATGGCCATGACGATCTATTTTGGGTCACTGGCCTTTATGCCAATCGAAGTGGTTCTGGCGGGGCTGTTTACCGCGCCGATTTTCGTTCTGATCCTGTCAGCGGTATTTTTGAAACGCCAAATCGGCCGTCGCCGTTGGATCGCAGCGGCGGTTGGCTTTGCCGGATTGGTCATGGTGGTACAGCCTGACCCAAACAGCCTGAACCTGACATCCTTTATCCCGATGGTGGCCGGGGCTTTTTATGCGGTGGCCAATTTGGCGACACGCGAATGGTGCGAAGGCGAAGGTACGATTGTGTTGACGATCTTTAACTTCATTGGGCTTGGATTGGTGGGGCTGCTGGGCATGGTCGGGTTTACGATTGCGGACATTGCGGTGCCGGATTTTGTGACCTTGGGCTATGTGGCGCCCACATACACGTTTTTGGGGCTGTGCCTGATCCAAGCGGTGGGGGCCACGATTGGCGTGTTCAGCATTACCCGTGGCTATCAGCTGGGCGAGGCGTCTTATATTGCCATTCTGGAATATGGGATGATCATCTGCGCGGCGATGTGGGCGTTTGTTCTGTTTGGGGCTGTGCCCAATATGCTGGCCGTGGCGGGGGTTGGGTTGATCATCGCCTCGGGGGTCGTGATTGCGCTCAGGTCGCGATAGACTAGGCAAATGATCATTTCACCGGGCCGCGGCTATATCTTTGTGCATATCCCCAAAACGGGCGGGACGTCGATGGCGCTGGCCTTGGAAAAGCGGGCCAAGGCCGATGACATCCTGATTGGCGACACCCCCAAGGCCGTGCGGCGGCGCAATCGGATCAAAGATGCCCAAACCGCGGGCCGGTTGTGGAAACATTCGACCTTGGCGGATGTGATCGGTCTGATAGGGCGCGATCAGATCGAACATTCCTATGTGTTCACATTGGTGCGCAATCCCTGGGACCGGATCGTCAGCTATTATCACTGGCTGCAGGATCAACGCTTTGATCATCCGGCGGTGCATCTGGCCAAAGCCACGGATTTCAGCGGGTTCCTGAATGCGGACCACACCAGACGCAGCCTGCATGCACATCCCTATGGGCGCTATGTCAGTGATGCGCAGGGGCGGGAATATCCCTGCCATTTTATCCGACTGGAACATCTGGTGGCGGATATGGCGGATCTGGAAACCCATTTGGGGTTCAAGCTGCCCTTAGGGAAAGCAAACGAATCCAAGCGGATATCGGATTGGCGCAGCTATTATTCCACAGCAGATGCGGATCTGGTGGCCAAAATCTGTGCTGCTGACATCGACCGATTTGGATATGCCTTCGATTAAAATTGCCTGATTGTTTCTTAACGAAGCATTAACTGCTGGGATTGGCGTAATTGACCCAATCGGCCGCACCAATGCCCCAATTCGGCCCTTTTATGTCCCAATCCATGGCCAGAGAATCACGGCATCTAGTCCTATCGCGAGGGTCAAAGGCCCGCTGCCACGTGAAAAGGACTTAGAAAATGTTCGACTGGATTAAATCTGCTGCCGCACCTGAACGGACCTACGAAGGCTTTGAACGGATGGAAACATCCTTTGCTGACGTCAATGTAGGGCTGGCGACGGGCACCAAAGTTGCCACTAAAATGGGCTGGCGCCCGGTTGAAACGATTGCGGCTGGGGATATGGTGCTGACATTTGATGGTGGCATGCAACCCGTCGTCGAAGTGCGCCGGTTTACGGTTTGGTCCACACATCACGACAAAGATCCCAGCCGCTGGCCGCTGAATGTTCCTGCTGGTGCGTTGGGCAATCAGGACCGGATGACCATTCTGCCCGATCAGCCTGTGATGATCGAAAGCGACGCAGCAGAAAACATTTACGGAGACGCCTTTGCGCTGATGGCAGCCAGCGCATTGGAAGGTTTCCGTGGGATTGAACGTATTGCACCCCCATGTCGCACAGATGTGGTGTGCATTTATTTTAGCGAAGATCAGATCGTCTTTAGCAATGGCGGGGCTTTGTTTTTGTGCCAAGCCGCTGTCGATATACTCGTCGGTATAGATCCACAGACTAATGGATATGTTGCTTTGAGCGACGCACAGGCAGATATTTTAGTGAGCCTGATGGAACTGGACGAGACCGGATTCGGGGTATCCTCCCCCAAAGGGGACCCCGGATCCTGCGTATCCTAACCACTCGCGGAGAAGATACGCAGGGGGTGCGTCGGGGAAACCCGGCGCACCTTTTCCTTTGGGGATGAGCTTAGAATTTGCCATTCTCATGCGCCATTTCGGCGGGGATGTCTGACACCACATCCCAATGTTCGACGATCAATCCGTCTGACACCCGAAACAGATCATAAAAGGCCGTAGGCGTGTCGCCCAATGTGCCTTGGGATGCAGCAAACACAAAGTTTCCTTCGGCCACCACAATGTGGGTTTCGGTGTAGACCATCGAAATGCCTTGTTCAGCCATGGCGCCCAGTGCGACGCCCAGACCGTCCAGCCCATCTGCGATCTGGCTGTTATGCTGCAGGTAGGTTTCGGTGGAAATGTAGTTGGTGATTAGGTCCACTTTGCCATCTGTCAGAACGTCTTGGATGAACCCCGTGACCAAGGCCTTGTTGTCGGCCGTGGCGTCCAGATCAGTGATTTCTGTTGCGCCATCTGTTTGCGTGCGACCTGATGGGTTGGGCGCGGCAACAGCGGCCAGATTGTCCCAATGTTCCGCCACTTTGCCATCTTGGACGCGGAAAATGTCGAACGCGACCATGCTGGGCGCGCCAAAGGCTTGCGCATTGTCAAAGGTATTGTGCAGTACAACCAAGTCGCCTTCACTGATCACGCGGTGGGTTGTCATGGTGAGGCCGCTTTGTTGCAAGGCGGGAATGAACCCGATGATCGGCGCAGCGCCGGTTGGCACAACTGGATTGTGCTGGATGTAATCGGGCGCCAGCAATTGTTGTGCTGCTTCTGGATCAAAGTTTGTGAACAGAGCCGCAACCGCGTTCAGGACAAGTTCTGTAGGGGTCATATCAGTATCTTTCGAATCGATTGTTTCAGTGCTGCATAAGTGGTATCAAAAACGCACCAAGTATCAATTACGCACCTTAAAGGAACCAGGTATGCTTCCAGTAACCGCCTTGACCAAAGAAGAGGTCGAAAATTGCCCAATCCGTCAGGTCCTGTCCAAGGTGACCGGCAAATGGCAAATGTTGATCCTGCTGGTGCTCGAAGATGGGGCGCTGCGATTTGGTGAATTGAAACGCACCATCGGAGAAGTCACCCAGCGCGTGCTGACAGAAAACCTGCGTGGATTGGAACGGGACGGATTTTTAACCCGCACCGTCACCCCCGGCCCCCCCGTCGCTGTGCATTATGAATTGACGGAATTGGGGCTGGATTTGATGCAACGGATCAAAGATTTGACCCTTTGGGCGGCGGCAAATCATGACCAAATTCGCCAGTCACGCGCGGCATATGATCAGGCATGATCCCCAAAATAAAAGGCCGCCCCGAAAGGCGACCTTCTTTTTTTTCAAACGTTTACGCGCTGATTAGGCGGCTGATTTTGCCTCTGGACCAAAGCGGCCGTAGAACGATTGGCCTTTGGCAGCCATGTCGCGCAGCAGATCAGGACAGGCAAACCGGTCGCCATAAGTTGCAGCCAATTGATCACAGCGTTCCGCCGCATAAGGCGTGCCCAGTATATCAAGCCAGCTGAACGGCCCACCCGACCACGGGGCAAAACCCCAGCCCAGAATAGCGCCCACATCGCCTTCGCGGATGTCTTCCAGCACGCCTTCTTCTAGGGCGCGCACCGCTTCCAACACTTGGGCAAAAAGCAGGCGATGCTGCACTTCGGTCAGGTCAGGCTGATCGTCCGCCACGGGGTATTTGGCGGTCAAACCGTCCCATAGACCCTGACGTTTGCCTTTGTCATCATAGGCATAGAACCCGGATTTGGATTTGCGACCCAGCCGGCCTTCGTCAAACATCCAGAACAGCACTTCGTCGACTTGTTCGTTCGGATAGGCATCCCCCATCGCCAGTTTTGTGGCTTTGGCGATTTTCACACCCAGATCAATCGAGGTTTCATCGGTCAATTGCAGCGGTCCCAACGGCATGCCAACCAGCTTGGCCGCGTTTTCGATCAGCGCAGGTTCCACGCCCTCTTTCACCATCCGAATGCCTTCGTTGATGTAGGGAATGATGCAGCGATTGGCATAGAAAAACCGTTCGTCATTCACAACAATTGGGGTTTTCTTGATCTGGCGGACGTAATCCAGCGATTTCGCCACCGCCCGATCCCCGCTATCGGCGCCTTTGATGATTTCAACCAGCATCATTTTTTCAACAGGGCTAAAGAAATGAATGCCGATGAATTGCTCAGGACGTTTGGACGCTTTGGCCAATTCGGTGATCGGCAAAGTCGATGTGTTGGTGGCGAAAATACAGTCTTCACCGACAATCGCTTCGACCTTTTGGGTCATTTCCGCCTTGACTGTGACGTCTTCGAACACCGCCTCAACGATCAGATCGCATCCCTTTAGCGCATCTAGATTAGAGGTGGCATTGATCAGGCCTAGCGCCTTATCTTTTTGCTCGGACGTCACTTTTTTGCGTGCCACGCCTTTGTCAAAATAGGTTTCGCAATAGGCTTTGCCGCGATCTGCGGCCTCTTGGGTTTGGTCGATCAGCACCACGTCGATGCCAACCTTAGCAGAAACCAGCGCAATGCCAGCGCCCATCATGCCCGCGCCCAGAACGCCGACCTTTTTGACGGATTGATCGTCAATAGCCGGGCGATTTGCGCCTTTTTCCAAGGCCTCTTTGTTGATGAACAGGCTGCGGATCATCGCAGAGGATGATGGGTTCATCAGCACATTGGTGAACCAGCGCGCCTCAATTTTCAGAGCTGTGTCAAACGGCACCATCGCGCCTTCATAGACGGCGCTCAGCAGCGCTTTGGCGGCGGGATAGACGCCCATTGTGTTGCCATTGACCATCGCGGATGCGCCAACAAAGGTCATGAATCCAGCCGGGTGATAGGGCGCGCCACCGGGCATTTTATAGCCCTTTTCGTCCCATGGTTTGACGATTTTTGGCTCTGACAGAACCCAGGCACGCGCATCCGCCATCGGATCGTCGGACACTTCGTCGATGATGCCCGCGGCCTTGGCTTTCTTGGGATCGGACAATTTGCCCTGCAACAGGAACGGTGACGCGGCCATGGCGCCCATTTTGCGCACCAAACGGGTGGTCCCACCGGCACCGGGGAAAATCCCGACCATGATTTCTGGCAGGCCGATTTTGGCTTTGGGATTGTCGGCCGCAAAAATGCGATGGCACGACAAAGGCACCTCAAGCCCGATGCCAAGAGCGGTGCCCGGCAGCACGCAGGCGATGGGTTTGCCGCCTTTGTTGGTTTTGGGATCCATGCCCGCGCGTTCGATTTTGCGCAGCACACCATGCATATCCATCACGCCGTCAAACAGGCCGCGGGCCGGATCGTCGCCTGCGCTTTCTTTCATTTTGGCGATGATGTTCAAATCCATCCCGCCTGCAAAGGACCCTTTTTTGCCGGATGTGATGATCACACCTTTGGCGGCATCATCGGCCAAGGCGCGGTCGATCATGTCGCTTAGGTCGCTAAACCCCTGCAAAGACATGACATTCATCGATTTCCCGACTGTATCCCACGTGATGGTTACGACGCCATCGCCGTCCATTTCATAGCTGAAGTCACTCATAATTTGTGTTCTTCCCTGCTGAACGGGCCGCAGCCCGTATTCGGTTTACCTAGGTGACACTGGGGCGATGGTTGGCCATTGGATATTGGCAACCGAACTGACGGAACTGGCGACACGCCATGTTTCCCCGTCAAATTCCAGTGACATTTCATTGCCGTAAGCCGGGGCAACTTCGGTAGATCCGCTGATCATCAAGCAGGAATGTGCACCTTGGATAAGCGTGTCATTCACAAATTTCGCCCAGATCGTTGTGCGGATATAGTCGGTGACCCGCTGATCTTTGAGGGATGTGTGAAACGTCTGGAACGTCGATTCCAGATGCTTTTCGGTGTGCATTGTCACCGTGCCCATCCGTGTAGAAATGGAATGGGGCAGGGCAATGAAACGACGGAATGCTTGGAAATTCCCCTCCAAAAGAGGGGTGCGCGTGCCATCCAGCACGCTTTGATATATTTCCTCAGCCGTTTTCATTCTGCTTAACACTAGCCGGAGCTGTTGAAGAAGTCCCACCTTTCTATTGATAAAATCGCATCTTAGATCCGCAGCATCCTGAAAAGAGACGAAGGGAAATGCGATGCGCATGTTAGATTACACCCGTTCGATGATCGTGGCCGCACCCATGCCGGATGCCACACAAAGCGTCGCCAGCCCGGTGCCTTTGCCGGTGCGTTCCAGTTCATCCAATAGGGTGCCGATGATGATCGCGCCCGACGCGCCCAAAGGATGCCCCATGGCAATCGCGCCGCCATTCACGTTCAGTTTGGAATGATCCACGTTGAACGCCTGCATGAACCGCAAAACCACGGATGAAAACGCCTCGTTGACCTCAAACAGGTCAATGTCGCTGATCGACATGCCTGAATCGGCCAGGATTTTTTCGGTCACGGGCACTGGCCCGGTCAGCATGATCGTCGGATCAGTGCCGATTTTCGCCGTCGCACGGATCACAGCGCGGGGTTTCAGCCCGTGGGCTTCGCCAAATTCCTTGGACCCGATCAGGATGCCTGCCGCGCCATCCACGATGCCGGAACTGTTGCCAGCGTGGTGAATGTGATTGATCGATTCCAGATGCGGGTATTTCATCAAGGCGATTTTGTCGAAACCGGGCATGACTTCGCCCTGATCCTTAAACGCAGGTTTCAACCCGCCCAAGGTCTGCATATCGGTGCCCGGACGCATATATTCGTCATGATCCAGAATGGTCAGACCGTTCACATCCTTGACCGAAATCACGGAGTTTTTGAAATGGCCTGCGTCCCATGCGGCGGCGGCACGTTTTTGGCTTTCGACCGCAAAGGCATCGGCGTCATCGCGCGAAATCCCGTACTCAGTTGCGATGATATCGGCGGAAATACCTTGTGGAACAAAGTTTTGTTCCATGGACACGGTAGGATCCACAGCCACCGCCGCCCCGTCTGATCCCATGACCACGCGGCTCATGCATTCGACGCCACCGGCGATATAGCCCTGACCGGCGCCACCGCGGACCTGATTGGCGGCCAGATTGACGGCCTCCATGCCAGAGGCGCAGAACCGGTTGATCGACAGACCCGGAATGCGTTCGTCCAAATCCGACGCCAGCACCGCGGTGCGGGCCAGACAGCCGCCTTGTTCCATGACTTGGGTCGCATTGCCCCAGATCACATCCTCGACCGCATGGCCATCCAGACCATTGCGTTCTTTTAGGGCGTTCAGCGTCACCGCTGACAACCGCAGGCTGGTCACTTCGTGAAGCGATCCATCCTTGCGCCCCTTACCCCTTGGGGTGCGTAGGGCGTCATAGATATAGGCGTCTTGCATACATGCTCTCCTCACTGCCCGCGCTGAAACGCGGGTTGCATTAGGTCATACGGGGCCTGCCAATTGGGCAGGGCTTTGATGCGGTCTAACCACGCGACAATATTGGGGTATTGCGCGACATCGACACCGCAGGTCTCTGGGTAATACAGATAAGAACACAGGCTGATATCTGCATTGGTGACGTTACGGCCCACCACAAAGTCACGTCCCGTCAAATGGGTATCCAGCACCGCCATGGCGGATTTGATCCGGCCCTGATTGAATGCAATCACTTCGGCGGGGCGGTGTTTTTCGGACAGGAAATTTAACAGAAACCGGGTCATGCCGATCATGGCACTGAATTTGTGATTGTCCCATAGAATCCAGCGCAAAACTTCGCGTTTTTCATCTGCTGTTTCGCCGCCAAATTGCCCGGTTTTGTCAGACAGATAATCCAGAATGACCCCGGATTGGGACAACGTATGTTTGCCATCTACCAAAACCGGGCATTCGCCCATTTCGTTGATATTTTCCTTATAATCGTCGCTGCGGGCGGCACCGTTGAAAAAATCAACATGCTCGGCCTGCCATTTTGTACCGGATAGGGTCAGCGCTAGGGCGACTTTGTAGGAATGGCCGCTTTCTCCAAAACAATAGAGTTTCATCATTGAATAACCTTTGAGCTGAGAAATGATTTTAGGCAGCGCGGCTGAGGATGTAGGCCACCAAAGCGTGATAAACGCGGTGTGGACTGCGGGCCCGATGCTGCTTTCTGGGCGGTATACTCAGTAGAAATCATCGTTTGCGGGCCTCCAGCTCGGAATTAAAGGCGCGCAGTTTGATGCCAAAGGTTTCTTCGTCCAGAATGCTGTCGAAATTTTCAAACAGAAATGACAGGGCTTCGCCTTCGTCCAGACCGGCCTCTTGGGAAAAACGGCGCAGGCGACGATAGCCATCTTCGGTCATGGCGACCGGAAAGCGGCGGGTGAGGCGGAAACGTTTGGGCATTTAGCTCTCCTTTGGGTGTGTTGGGCGCGGGATGCGCCCAACAACCAGAAGCTTAAAAGCTCTCGGCGTCTAGGGCCATAACGGTGTCTGCCCCGGTTTCGATCCGGGCCAGATGCATGGCGCAGGCGGGCAATTGGCGGGCCATATAGAATTTACCCGTGGCGATTTTGGTTTCGTAGAATTCACGATCCGACGCCCCATTATCCAGCGCGGTTTGGGCGGCTTTGGCCATTTTTGCCCACATTAGGCCCAGCGTGACATGACCCATCATGTGCATGAAATCATAGGACCCAGACAGCGCATTGTTGGGGTTTTTCATGCCGTTTTGCATGAAATACATTCCCGCCGCCTGCAGCGCTTTGGATGCGTCTTTCAGCGGGTTGATGAACGCCTGATCAAAGTCATCGTCGCCGGAATTGTCTTTGATCCAGGTTTTGATCATGTCGAAATAGGCCATGACATGTTTGCCGCCATCGGTGGCCAATTTACGACCAACCAGATCCAGTGCCTGAACCCCATTGGCGCCTTCGTAGATTTGGGTGATCCGGGCATCGCGGGCAAATTGGGACATGCCAAATTCCTCGATATAGCCATGTCCACCGAACACTTGTTGGGCGGCGACGGCGTATTCAAACCCTTTGTCGGTCATAAAGCCTTTGATCACGGGGGTGAGCAGGGAAATCAGGCCTTCGGCATCTGCATCCTTGGCCCGGTGGCCTGCATCAATTTGTTGTGCGCCCCAATAAAGAAAGGCCCGCGCGCCTTCGACAAAGCTTTTCTGTTCCATCAGGTTGCGGCGGATATCGGGGTGCACGATCAACGGATCGGCCGGACCATCGGGGTTTTTCACGCCGGTCACATCGCGGCCCTGCAGGCGGTCCTTGGCATAGATCACGGCGTTCTGATAGGCGGCTTCGGCTTGGGCCATGCCTTGCATGCCTACGCCCAGACGCGCTTCGTTCATCATGGTGAACATGGCGCGCATGCCTTTGTGCATATCCCCCAGCAGGAACCCTTTGGCGTCGTCATAGTTCATCACGCAGGTGGAATTGCCGTGAATGCCCATTTTCTCTTCGATTTTACCGACGGATACGCCGTTACGGTCGCCCACAGTGCCATCATCGTTGATGTTGAATTTGGGCACGATGAACAGCGACACACCTTTGATGCCGTCGGGGCCACCGGGGATTTTGGCCAGCACCAGATGGATCACATTGCTGGACATGTCGTGGTCGCCCGCAGAAATAAAGATTTTCTGACCGCTGATTTTATATGACCCGTCATCCTGAGGTTCCGCTTTGGTGCGCATCAGGCCCAGATCGGTGCCGCAATGGGGTTCGGTCAGGTTCATGGTGCCGGTCCATTCGCAGGACGTCATATTAGGCACATAGGTGGCTTTTTGTGCGTCGGTTCCGTGGACCAAAATTGCCGACACCGCGCCATGCGTCAGGCCCTGATACATGGAAAACGCCTGATTGGAGCCGCTGAACATTTCCATCACCGCTGTGGCCATCACATATGGCATGTTCTGGCCGCCGAACTCTTCGGGCAGGTCCAGACCTGTCCATCCGCCTTCTTTGACTTGCTCAAATGCATCCTTGAACCCGGTGGGCGTATAGACAATGCCGTTTTCCAACCGGCAGCCTTCGGTATCGCCAACGATATTCAACGGCGCCAAAACCTGAGAGGTCAGCTTGCCCGCTTCTTCTAGGATCGCCGAGGTGAAATCCGCCTCTAGATCGCTATATCCGGGGATATCGCTTTGGCTGATCTGCAACAATTCGTGCAACACAAATTGCATGTCTTTAACGGGTGCGGTGTAGCTCGGCATGTGGGCCTCCTCGGTGGTGTTCAACGGCGGACGCTGTGACGTCGCGCCTAGACTGTTTGCAAATCAGAGAGCCGCTTGGCGCCCCAATCCATCTGTTCTTCGAGCTCGGTAATGGCTTCGGACAGCTCATCACGTTGCGCTTTCATTTCGGCCAGATGTGTTTTGGCCAGTTCAAATGTGCGGGCCAGCTGTGTCGCTTGCTGATCGCCCATATCGTATAGGTCCAAGAGTTGGCGGATCTCTTCGAGGCTGAAGCCAAAGCGCTTTCCTCTTAAGATCAGTTTAAGCCGGGCGCGATCGCGTTTGGTGAACAGGCGTTTCTGGCCTTCCCGAATGGGAAACAACAGCTCCTTTGCTTCGTAAAAGCGCAGGGTGCGTGGTGTCACATCAAAAGCGTCGCACATTTCTCGGATCGTTAGCGTTGCGGTGGTCATCCCTCGTCCTTTCGCGTGTTGTGCGTGATGCACCTAAATGAGGGGCGTTGTTCTATTCATACAAGAACAGGTGACGTTAACGTAAATGTAACGCCGCGTCATTTTTTAGCTGACGAAAGGTCAGGAAAGGTGACGCCGCGGCAAGCGCAAGAAAGTTACCTAAGGAGAGGTCGTAAATCCGCGGGCCATTCAAATCCGACGCCGCAATCCGTCAAAGAGAATCAGGCCGTGCGTTAGCCCAGCTCAGTGGCCACCTGATCGCGCATATTGCGCAATTCTTCGATGGTTTCGTTCAGATTGCGGCGCTGATCTTCGAGTTCGACCAATTGCGTGCTGGCCATATCGACCCAAGCCTGCATCTGGGCTTCGGTGCCTTGGTGTTCATAGATCAATAGCCATTGGCGGATGTCTTCTAGGGAAAATCCCCAGCGGCGCCCGCGCAGGATCAAGGTCATCCGCGCCAGTTCTTTGCTGCCATAAAACCGTGACCGGCCTTCCTTTTCGGGGGAAAGCAGTTCGATATATTCATAATAGCGTAATGTGCGCGGGGTCACGTCGTACTTGGCGCACATTTCTTTGAATGACAATCTGGTCGTATCGGTCATGGATTGCTCCCTTATTGCGAATCCTAGCGCGTGTGCGCAGGACGAGCAACAGGATCAATTCATGAACGCAGGGGCAAAGAAGTAGAACCCATATGCCAGAACCAATGCAGGCACAGCCGAGATAAGAGTGGCCCAGAATGCAGCTTTGGGGTTGAGGGCGATGGCCGGGAACAGCGCGTCGCCATCATTGGAAATCGCATTCCCCAGCAGGGCAGAAAACGGGATCAAGCCATTGATATACAGCGTTGCGACCAAAACCTGCGGTCCGCAGCCGGGGACAAACCCAATCACAATCGCAATCAATGGCAGCAACGGCGCGACGGACTGAAACATCGTTTCCAGGTCCAGCCCGGCATAGGCGGCCAGATAATCATAGGCCAGATAGGCCCCGATCACCCAGATTGAGATAAACGACGTTTCTTCGGTCATCCGGGTTAGGGTACTGTCCTTTTGGTTGGTCATCGCCTGCAGGATGGATGTGGACCACACGATTAACCCAACAGCCGTGCCCGCTAACCCAACAATGGTGGGCAAAACACCGTAAATTTCAAAGATATCTTTGCCTAAAATCTGGGTCACTCCGATCACCAAACCGGGAACGGCAAAGGCAAAATAAGCGTAGTCTTTGATCCGGGTTTTGCCGATCTGGGGGGCCAATTCGCAATGTTGTGACGGGTCTGCGTCAAATTTGCCGCGTGACAAGATATCCACGATCCAGCCCGACAGGATGCCAACCGCAAAGGACAAAGGCAGCACAACCGCCGCCGCATCGGGCCGCACCGCGATCAGCAGAAACGCCGCATCGCCCATGGTTGCCGTCAACGTGGCCACAACCGCGCCAAACCCAACATGACCGGATGAATAGGCCGCAACGACCACAACTGCACCACCGCAGCCCGGCGTCGCCCCCATGAGGGATGCAATCGGCACCTGCCAGCCTTTGGAATTTTCCAGTGCCGTGCCGATGTCAAATTTGAACAATTTTTCCGCGCCGTAAAACAACAGCAACGTCGCCGCAACAAAAGAGGACACCTGAACATAGGCATCCACCATCAATTCGCGGGTCAGCGTGCCCAGCCCGCCGGGAAAGATGGCCAGCGCCAACAGAGCAAGCACAACCAGCAGACGTCGGCCGCGGAACGGGCCGATATTTCCTGGAATCGAAATGGCTTTGGGCGGGTTAATGGTGTTGTCCACGAGGCTCTACCTGCAATTGCGAATTATTCTCATTTGCAGATATACCACTTGCCAACAAAGCTGCAAGTGCCAGTTTGTGTCCAAGGAGAAACGTGATGACTGATTCCGTGCCCAAAGACACAACCAAACTTGCGCGCCAATTCATCGAAGCCATTCCCTATGCGCGGGAATTGGGGATGAACCTAGAAGAGATCAGCGATGGTCGCGCCGTGATATCAATGGCTTACAACAAAGACCTGATCGGTGATCCCGAAAGCGGCGTGATCCATGGCGGTGCGGTTTCTGCGTTGATGGATACCTGCGCCGGGGCGGCCGTAATGTCACATCCCGAAACGCCATTTTCCACAGCGACGCTGGATTTGCGCATTGATTACATGCGATCCGCCACGCCCGGGCACGCCATCACTGCCATTGCGGAATGCTATCACGTGACCCGCACGGTGGCGTTTGTGCGCGCCACCACGCTGGACGAAGACACCGACCGACCCGTCGCCACAGCCACCGGAACCTTTACAATCAGCAGGGGCAAATGATGCGCAAACGTCCTGAACCCGTTCAAGTAATCAAACAGCGTCGCGATGCCGCGCTCAGCAGTCTTGTTTCTGGGGTGCCGTTCATCCGGTTTCTGGGGGTCCAGATTGACCGTCGCGGTGATGAATTAACGGCGGTGCTGCCCTATGATGACAAACTGATCGGCAACCCGATGCTGCCCGCGCTTCATGGCGGCGCGACAGCTGCCTTTTTGGAAATCACCGCGATTATGGAACTGGCCTGGGCCGGTCTGTGGGATGATATCGAAGGCGCTGATGCGGATGTTCACAACGATGATATCCCAACGCCTAGAATGCCCAAAACTATCGATTTTACAGTGGATTACCTGCGATCTGGCCTGCCGCGTGATGCCTATGCCCGTGCCAAGGTGAACCGATCTGGCCGCCGCTATGCCAGCGTGCATGTCGAAGCATGGCAAGACAACCGATCCCGCTTGTTTGCGCAGGCCACCGGTCATTTCCTCATGCCAAGCCGCGAACCCAAAGGGTGACACAAACCGCGACGGACCATCCTCAGGACGATCTGAGCCATCGGCGTGTCCTCACCATTGCCATTCCGATTGTGTTGTCCAACGCCACGGTGCCTATTTTGGGCGCGGTGGATACCGGCGTGGTCGGTCAAATGGGGCAGGCCGTGCCGATTGGCGCGGTGGCCATGGGTGCGATCATCCTGACGTCGATCTACTGGATATTTGGGTTTTTGCGCATGGGCACGGTTGGATTGACCAGCCAAGCCAAAGGGGCAGGCGACAGCGCCGAAGTGTCCGCATTGTTGTCCCGTGTTCTGATGATCGGTTTTGTGGCGGGGCTGTTGATCCTGCTGTTTCAGGCGGCGTTGTTCACCGCCTATTTCTACATTTCCCCCGCCTCGGCCGAGGTTGAACATCTGGCACGCGACTATCTGGCAATCCGGGTCTGGTCTGCGCCCGCTGCGATTGCGCTTTATGGGATCAATGGCTGGCTGATTGCATTGGAAAAAACCAAGTCGGTTTTGGTGCTGCAATTGTGGATGAACGGGCTGAACATCGTGTTGGATCTGGTGTTTGTGCTGAACTTTGGTTGGGGCGTCCAAGGCGTTGCTATCGCGACGTTTTTGGCGGAATGGTCGGGGCTGATCTTGGGCCTTTATCTATGCCGATCCGCCCTTGTTGGTCCGGCTTGGCGTGACGTGGCGCGGGTGTTTGATGTCGCCCGACTTAGGGTCATGGCGCTGGTCAATTCCGACATCCTGATCCGGTCGCTGTTATTGCAGGCAATGTTTGTCAGCTTCTTGTTTTGGGGGGCGAAACTGGGCGATGTGACGCTGGCAGCAAACGAAGTGTTAATGCAATTCCTGCACATCACGGCCTATGCGCTGGACGGGTTTGCCTTTGCCGCGGAAACATTGATTGGCCAAGCCATGGGCGCGCGCCGCCCCGGTTTATTGCGCCGATCCGCCATCATCACATCACAATGGGGCATCGTGTTATGTCTGGCATTATCCGCGGTGTTCTGGGTGATCGGCCCGTGGATGATCGACGTGATGGCCACATCCCCTGAGGTGCGCGAACACGGTCGTATCTATTTGATATATATGATCTTAGCGCCGATATTCGGCTGTGCAGCATGGATGTTGGACGGGATATTTATCGGCGCGACCCGCACACGCGACATGCGCAACATGATGATCATTTCCGCCGTGATTTATTTTGGGATCGCCCCAATTTTAATGCTGTATTGGGGCAATCACGGGCTGTGGATCGCGTTATTGATCAGCTTTGTGGTGCGCGGGGCCACGCTGGGCCTGCGGTACCGCGCGCTGGAACGCGCGGCACATCGCCCGGCTTAGATTATGGCTAGAACCGCTTCGGGCGGGCGGCCAATGGCGGCTTTGTCGCCGTTGATCAGGATCGGGCGTTCAATCAGCGCGGAATTGTCGGCCATGGCCTGCAACAGTTCCGCCTCAGATACGTTTGCCAGCCCCGCCTCTTTGAAGGCAGCGTCTTTGGACCGGGTCATTTGTACCAAAGGCAGGTTCAAAGCCACACGCACGGCGTTGATTTCATCCGCACTTGGCGCTTCCTTTAGATACAGGCGAATGTCAGGGTTATGGCCGTTATCCTGCAAAAGTTGCAGTGTTTCCCGTGATTTAGAGCAACGTGGATTATGCCAGAGGATCATAGCCAATCCCCCCGTCCGGTGCCAACCGCGTCGGCCACAGATGCAAATCCATCCCGTTTCAGCAACGCATCCAAACCGCGCGTGATGTCATCCACCAGCGAAATCCCCCCGTAAACCAGCGCCGTATATAGCTGCACAGCAGAGGCCCCGGCGCGGATTTTTTCATAGGCCTGTTGGGCGCTGCCAACACCGCCAACGCCAATCAAGGGTAGGTCGGTTAGCATGGACAATTGGGCCAGAACCCGCGTGGATTTTTCGAACAATGGCGCGCCCGATAGGCCGCCTTTTTCCGGTCCGTTTGCAGATTTCAAACCGACGCGATCCAATGTGGTGTTGGTTGCGATGATCGCGGACAGGCCGGTTTGGCTGGCCACGTCGGCGATGTCCTGCAGGTCAGATGGGTCCAAATCCGGGGCGATTTTCAGGAAAATTGGCAGCGGTTTGGCCAGCTTTGAGTTTGCGTCCATGACGCCGGTCAGTAACGCTGATAACGCGGCTTTGCCTTGCAGGTCGCGCAGCTTTTCGGTGTTGGGGGACGACACATTGACCGTGGCGAAATCCAGATGGTCGCCGCAATGGGCCAGCACGCGGGCGAAATCGTCGGCGCGGTCATCGCTGTCTTTGTTTGCCCCTAGGTTCAGGCCAATCACACCGCCCTTGGGGCGTGCTGACAATTTGTCGGCCACGGCTTCCATGCCTTTGTTATTAAACCCAAACCTGTTAATCGCTGCGCGATCTTCGGTCAGGCGGAACAGGCGAGGTTTGGGGTTGCCCGGCTGTGGGCGTGGGGTGGCGGCGCCGACCTCAACAAAGCCAAATCCGCAGCGGGCCAGCGGGTGTAGCGCCTCGGCGTTTTTGTCAAACCCAGCGGCTAACCCAACCGGATTGGGCAGATCCAACCCGGCAATCGAACAGGCCAAACGCGGGCTGGTAAATGGACCGGATTTGGGGCCCAATCCTGCGCGCAACGCGGTCAGCGCCGCGCCATGGGCGGCTTCGGGGTCCATTTTATGCATTGCGGCCATGCCGATGCGTTCCAAAACCTTCATGTCAGATCCCCAAACACATGTGCGCCATTTTCAAACGGCAAATCCCGGCACCACACCACATCCGCCATGGTCAATGACGGTCGATAAAGATGCGGAAACAGCGCATCGCCACGCGATTTTTCCCATTTCAGATCAGCGCCAAACCCATCCGCGTCGCAGGCCGCCAGTTTCAATCCGGTCTGAGCGGTGAAATGTTTGGCGGCCGTTTCAGCGGCCTGATTTGCATCAGAAAAATGGATATACCCGTCGATCAGGTCGATTGGGGCACCGTCAAAGTGGCCATCCGCCTGAAATTGGGCCCATTGCGGGGCGGTCAAGATCTTGTAAATAAGCATGGCTTCACATGCAGTTTCCTGTCCATGCGGTCAAGCGCCGTGCCCGGTAATTCGCCTAAAACCACATCAAAATCAGCACCATTTCTGACGTCTTGGATCAGTTTATATAGCCCAGAGCACCCAGACTGATCGATGATATCGGTCACCAAACCCAATGACGCGCCATAAACCTGCGGCCAGTTTTCGCGCGTCACAACCGCGCCCCAATCGCGCCATGTGTGTAAATCTGTGGTCCAGATCGCTTCCCCGACGGTGTGCGGGATCACCAGCCGGGAATCTGCCGAAATAAACGATGCCAGACCTTCGTCGAACCACATGGGATAAATCGGGTCGAAATAATCAACCCATGACCCAAATCCATGCAATTCCGCATGGGCGCGTTCATGGGTGACAATCATCGGGTTAATCCCTTGCGGTGACAGTAAAATGAACCGATCCCTCAGCGTTAAGCCTGAGGTATGGATGCCAAAATCATCCGCGCATTCGGTGGAATAGCAAAAAAGGAATGTCGGCGTTGCCTCTAACGGACCAAAGAACGCGCGATTGGTTCTGTCGGCCTGTGCGATCAAATCCAACGCCTGAGCACTGCGGGAAACGTCGTCGATAAACAGGTTTGGCTGCACTTGGGTCAGGCCAAATAACTGAGGCGTTAAGGCGCGATGTTGGCCGGGCAGGGCAAAATACATCAGCCCTGCCGCGATGCTGATCAGGGTGAGTCCCCTAAAAATCCGATTCAGGCTGTGCATATTAACCTCGCTTACCCAGCGTCACATTTGGGTATTTCTGCTTTGTTTTCAAGCGTCACGCTATTGTCACGCAGCAAAGTTAGGCCCAATGCCGAAGGATAACTTTGACTAAACGGCAAACCGTTGCCACTGTGAACCGGTCTAACGAGGGAGACACGAAAATGATTGCCCGTATTTTAACAACAACATGTGCTTTGGCCCTAACAGCAGGCGCTGCCGCCGCTGATTATTCGCTGACCATTCTGCACACCAACGATTTCCATGCCCGGTTTGAGCCGATTTCGAAATACGATTCGGGATGTTCATCCGAAGACAACGCCGCCGGCGAATGTTTTGGGGGCACGGCCCGTCTGACCACCGCCCTAGAAGAGGCGCGCGCGCGCAGCAACAATTCCATCCTTGTGGATGGCGGTGACCAATTCCAGGGCACGCTGTTTTACACCTATTACAAAGGCGCGATGGCTGCTGAGTTCATGAACCAGCTGGGATATGACGCAATGACCGTGGGCAACCACGAATTCGACGACGGACCAGAAGTGCTACGCGGATTTGTCGACAGCGTTGATTTCCCGGTTCTGATGTCCAACGCCGATTATTCCGGCGAAGCGTTGCTGGCCGATGCGATTCAGAAATCCGTGATTATTGAACGGGGCGGCGAAAAACTGGGCCTGATCGGTTTGACACCACAAAACACTGATGAACTGGCAAGCCCGGGACCCAACGTGATCTTTACAGATCCATCTGAGGCCGTGCAGCAAGAGGTCGATCGTTTGACCGCCGAAGGCGTGAACAAAATTATTGTGCTTTCTCATTCCGGTTATGCTGTGGATCAGCAGGTTGCTGCGAACACCACCGGTGTCGACGTGATCGTGGGTGGGCATTCTAATACGTTGCTGTCCAACACCAATGACCGTGCCGAAGGTCCGTATCCAACCATGGTTGGTGATACGGCGATCATTTCTGCCTATGCCTATGGGAAATTCCTGGGCGAGTTGAACGTCACATTTGATGATGCGGGTGTGATCACCGAAGCCGCGGGTGAACCGCTTGTGATGGACGGCAACGTCACCGAAAACGAAGCCGTGGTGGCGCGGATCGCAGAACTGGCCGCCCCATTGGAAGAAATCCGCAACCGCGTAGTGGCTGAATCCGGCGATGCAATTGAAGGCGACCGGTCGGTCTGTCGTGCGATGGAATGCCCAATGGGCAACCTGATCGCCGATGCGATGCTGGCCCGTGTGGCTGACCAAGGCGTGTCGATTGCCATCCAAAACGGCGGCGGCATTCGTGCGTCCATTGATGCAGGCGAAGTGACCATGGGCGAAGTTCTGACGGTGCTGCCGTTCCAGAACACATTGTCCACCTTCGAAGTGACCGGCGAACAGGTTGTGGCCGCGCTTGAAAATGGTGTGTCCCAGATCGAAGAAGGCGCCGGGCGGTTCCCGCAGGTTGCAGGCATTACGTTCACCGTAGATCCCGCAGCCCAAGCAGGTGCGCGGATTTCTGATGTGATGGTCGGCGGCGAAGCCATCGATCCTGCCAAAGTCTACGGGGTTGTGTCCAACAATTACGTGCGCAATGGCGGCGACGGCTACGACGTGTTTGAAAGCGCGATGAACGCCTATGACTTTGGGCCGGATCTGGCCGATGTCACAGCGGAATTCATGGCGGAAATGGGCCCCTATCAGCCCTATACAGACGGCCGTATCACGCTGAAATAAGCTGTTTCAAAGTGCGATCAAATTCCCCGGCAAGCGTCTATCTTGTCGGGGTTTTTTCATTTAAAGCAAGAATATGAATACCGATTTCAGGGCCAAAGCCATTGCCATTTGTGACGCCAAAATCGCCCAGAAAGGCGACAATGTTGGCCTGTCTTTTTATGCGTTTTTCAAAAACAAAAACGACGATCCGGTGACGCTGATGCAGGTGGCGCAATGGTGGATTGAAACCCATCAATTGGATCACTTTGAAAAAGCATTCAAAATCCGCGCGATGCTGGCGGATGGGGTGTGACCAAAGGGCGATTTGATCCTGCCGCTTGGTCTGTTAAAATAGGGCATGGACCATCCATTGATTGATCTGATTTCAGCTAAAATTCGCGCAGCCGAGGCGGCGGGTGAATTTGACAATCTGCCCGGCGCAGGCAAACCATTGCCGCCCTCAGATGATCCAAAAAACGCGCTGTTCCATCGTTTGATGAAAGAAAACGGGGCCACGCCCGAATTTGTGTCGCTGTCGCGGGAATTGGCCAAGTTGCGGGCCGAATTGAACGACACGGATGACCGCACCAAACGCCGCGAGATCATGAAAAACATGTCGATGATGGAGGCCAAAATAAATATGGCCCGCAAGGCGTATCGCTAAATTTTGGCGCGCCAGAACCTGATTCATATCAAGGGCACGCTGGCTATCATCCGCTAAAACATAGCAATTGTTGTGCTATGCACAGGAGCGTGATCATGCCAGCCCCCGCATTTCGAACCCAAGGCATCAAGAAAATCTATGGCGAAGGCGACGCTGCCGTGCATGCGTTGCGCGGCGTGGATTTGGTGGTGCCGCAGGGCGAAATCGTTGTGCTGTTGGGCGCGTCTGGATCGGGCAAATCGACCTTGCTGAACATCCTTGGCGGGTTGGATCAACCCAGTATCGGTCAGGCATGGTTTCAGGATGTTGAACTGAGCGCGATGAGCGATGCACAGCTGACCCAATATCGGCGCGACCATGTTGGGTTTGTGTTTCAGTTCTACAATTTAATGCCTTCGCTGACGGCGCGTGAAAATGTCGAATTGGTCACAGAAATTGCCCGCGCCCCAATGGACCCTGATCAGGCGTTGGGGCTGGTGGGTCTGTCCCAGCGGGTTGATCATTTTCCGGCGCAATTGTCGGGTGGCGAACAACAAAGGGTCGCCATCGCGCGCGCCATCGCCAAACAGCCGACCGTGTTGTTTTGCGACGAACCAACCGGCGCGCTGGACAGTAAAACCGGCCGCGACGTGTTAGAGGTGCTGAAACGCACCAATGAAACCTTGGGGACGACCATCATGATCGTGACCCATGCCGCAGCCACAGCGGCCATGGCGGATCGGGTCATACACTTTGCGGATGGCAAAATCCGACAGGTGGTCGTGAACGCCGAAAAAACCGACCCCAAGGACATCCATTGGTAAGTCCGCTGACCCATAAATTGCTGCGTGATCTATGGCGCATGAAAGGCCAAGCCATCGCCATTGGTCTGGTCATTGCCGTTGGCGTCGCCCTACAAGTGATGATGAGCGGGGTGTATAATTCGGTCGAAGAAACCCGCCGCGCCTATTATGAACGCTATCGTCTGGCGGATATGTTTGCCCCGGTGATGCGGGCGCCGGATCGGCTGATTGCGGGCATGTCAGAAATTGCTGGCGTGGCAGGGGCCCAAGGCCGCGTGACAGGGGCGGCCCTGATCGACATTCCCGGCCAGCCGGTCCCGGTTCAGGCGCGCGCTGTGTCCCTGCCTGACCACGGCGCGCCACGGCTTAACGATGTGTACCTGACCGATGGCCGGTTACTAAACCCTAGTCATAGCGACGAGATCCTGTTGCTTGAAAGTTTTGCAAACGCCCATGACCTGTCCCCCGGCGACACGTTGCGCGCCACCATGAACGGGGCACAGCGCGCGTTTGTGGTTGTCGGCTTGGCACAATCGCCAGAGTTTTTATACACAACGGCCCCCGGTGAAATGGTCCCCGATGATGCCCGGTTTGGTGTCATCTGGATGAGCAGATCCGCGCTGTCCGCTGCCTATGACATGCAGGGTGCGTTTAACGAAATGTTGCTGTCTTTGACGCGCGGTGCAGATGAACAGGCGGTGATGGCTGCGGTGGATGATGTGCTGGACCCTTATGGCGGGCAGGGCGCCTATGGGGTGGCGGATCAGTTTTCCAACATGTTCATTCAAAACGAACTGACCCAGTTGGAACAAAACGCCACTTGGGTTCCGCCGGTGTTTTTGGCCGTGGCGGCGTTTCTGCTCAACATTGTCATCACCCGCATGGTGCAGGCCGAACGCGAAGAAATCGGATTAATGAAGGCGTTTGGCTACACAAATTGGGAAGTTGGGTCCCATTATTTCAAGCTGATCCTCACCATCGCCATCGGAGGGGCCTTGGCGGGTTGTTTGCTGGGTATTGCGGGCGGGCGCGGCATGGTCGAGCAGTACCTGATCTATTTCAAATTCCCGTTTTTGGTGTTTCAACTTGATCCGCGATCCTTTGTGATTGGCGTCTCTGTGTCGGTATTGGCCGCCTCTGCTGGGGGGATTTTGGTGCTGCGGCAGGTTTTTGCGTTGACCCCGTCTCAGGCGATGCGCCCACCTGCGCCGCCGGATTATTCCCGATCCTCAAAGCTAAGCGGCGTTTTAGCGCGCTATCTGGATCAACCCACCCGCATAGTGCTGCGCCGGATCACCCGACAGCCGCTGCGCATGGCGGGGGCGATGTTTGGGATCGCGGCGGGGATGGCGTTATCATCGGGGATGTTGACGATTTTTGCCGCCTTTAACCACACCATTGATCTGACATTCACGGTCGAAAACCGCGCCGACATTTCTGTCGCCTTTGTGCAGCCGGTATCAGACAAAACCCTGTTTGAGCTGCGCAATCATCCGGGCATTCACGCGGTTGAACCGATGCGGTCCGTTTCGGTCGTGCATCACAACGGGCGGTTTTCCGAACGTGGCGCCATTACGGGCCTATCGATGGGGGCGGACCTGTATCGCGCCATTGATGCGAATGAACAGTCCATCGCGCCGCGCAGTGATGGCATTATCCTGTCGACCACCTTGGCCCGCAAATTGGCGATTGAGCCGGGTGATATGTTAACCGTTGAGGTCCGCGAAGGCCGCCAACCCGTGCTGGACCTGCCTGTCGTTGGCATCGCCGAGGCATTCCTGGGCATGCCGGCCTATATGGAAATCGACGCGCTCAGCCGGGCCTTGGGGGAACCGGGGCGTGTGTCGGGCGCGTATCTGAGCATCGATGACGCGTTTGCCGACGACATTTATCGCTGGCTAAAGGATCTGCCGGTTGTGGCCGGGGTCAGCCCGAATGCACAGGCGCAGGCCGCGTTTGAAAAAATGCTCAACGAAGGGGCAGGGGCCGTGCGTTATGTGATGGGGACGATGGCGTTTATCATCACATTTGGCATTGTCTATAACGCCGCGCGCATCGCCTATGCGGAACGGGCCCGCGATCTGGCCTCTTTGCGGGTGATTGGGTTTACCAAAGGCGAAGCCGCCTTTGTTTTGCTGGGCGAATTGGGCTTGGTGACCGCGATGGCCCTGCCGATTGGGGCTTTGGGCGGGCATTACCTGTCGTTGTTATTGGCGCGCGCCTTTTCGGGGGATTTGTTCCACATACCGGTGCTGTTCAGCCCAGAAAGTCTGGGATTTGCAGGGCTGGTTGTGATTGTCGCTGCAATTGTATCGGGTGTGTTGGTGAAACGTGATCTGGATCGGGCCGAATTGGTTCTGGCCTTAAAAACACGCGAATAAATGGGGATTTGAATATGGCCAAGGCGAAAAAACGGTCACGGGCCGTGATGACAATTCTGGTGGTCGGATTGATCGGTGCGGCGCTGACGGCGGCGTTCTGGCCCCGCCCAACCATGGTGGATTTGGGCGAAATCACCCGCGCCCCGATGATGGTCACCATCGACGAAGAGGGGCGTACGCGCGTGCATGACGCCTATATTGTATCCACGCCTGTGGCCGGGCGATTGTTACGCGTGACAGGCTTGCCCGGTGATCCGGTGACGCGCGGCGAAACCGTGGTGGCCAATATGCGTCCGCATAATCCAACGGTGCTGGATGTGCGCACCCGTGAACAGGCTCAGGCGCTGGTTGCCGCCGCGCAGGCCGGGCTTCGAGTGGCACAGGCCAATTTGAATTCCGCAATGGCCAACAATGACTTAGCGCAATCAGATTTGGATCGAACACGTCAATTGGCTGGGTCTGGCACCGCGTCGCAGGCGGCCTTGGATCGGGCTCAGTCAGCGGCGCGTGCGGCTTTGGCTGCGATCGACACGGCGCAGGCCGCGATTGCCATGCGCGAGGCGGAACTCACCAATGCGCAGGCACAAATGATTGGGTTTGATGATCAGGGGCTTGCCAATGCGCTGGGCGATGGGGCGCAGGACACGATTGCGCTTTTCTCGCCGATCAATGGCACCATTTTGCGGGTGATCCAACAATCGGAAACCATCCTACCCGCAGGGGCGCCAGTGATGGAAATCGGCAATGTTCAGGCGGACTTAGAGGTGGTCGTCGATCTGATTTCGTCCGATGCCGTCCAAGTGAGCGTGGGGGATCGCGTGATTGTGCAGGATTGGGGCGGGCCGGTTGATCTGTCCGGGGTTGTGCGCCGGATTGATCCCTTTGGGGTGACGAAATATTCGGCGCTCGGCGTAGAAGAGCAACGCGTCAGTGTCGTCATTCACCTAAACAGCGATGTGGCGGATCGCGCCGCGTTGGGCCACGGGTTCCGCGTCGAAGCCCGGATCGTGGTCTGGGAAAATGATAATACATTAACCATTCCAGCCAGCGCGTTGTTTCGGCATCAGGACGGCTGGGCCACCTTTGTCGTAGAGGATGGAATTGCCCGGCACACCCTTGTTTCCATTGGGAAAATGAACGGGATTTCTGCCCAAGTCCTTGACGGCGTCATGGCTGGTCAAAACGTGGTTCTTTACCCGTCCGCCGGGCTGGTGGATGGCGCAAAAGTGGCGCAGCGGGTTGTGGAATAAGGTGCCGCCTGTCTAGGGGTGGTTGCATTCGATCCCCGAGCGCCTAATTAACGCCCATGACCCAGTTTTCGCCCGCCGCCCCGACCCGCGACCCGTTAGAGGCCATATTGCTGTCTGGCGGTGGTGTGTTGGCCGTGATCACCGGTGTCGATGGCCCCTCCTATCGCCCATTGGGGGCGATGATGGCCTTTTTGCCCGATGGCACCCGCGCCGGGACCCTGTCATCGGGATGCATCGAGGCGGACCTTGCTATCCATGCACAAAATGCCACGGCGGAAAATGCAACTAAAACAGTGCTTTATGGCGTTGGGTCGCCGTTTGTGGACATTCAGCTGCCCTGCGGTGGTGGGTTGCAGATTACCCTGATCCCGCGGCCCGATTTATCAGCGATAAACGATATCCAAACCGCGCGCAGTCTCCGTATTTCAACAGCGCTGGCCCTGAACGCACAAACCGGCACGATATCCGCCAGCGACCATGCGCAAACCGGCTGGGACGGTGATGTTTTTAACGTCCACTTCCCGCCACAGCTCAAATTTCTGGTCTTTGGCAAAGGTCCAGAAGCCAGCACTTTTTCCGGGTTGGTGCAGTCTGCTGGATATCCAATTGTGCTGTTGTCCCAGGATGACGAAACCCTGCAATTTGGACATGATATCGGGGTGCAGACCCGCCACCTGACCCGCCCCCATATTCCGGCAGATATGACCATCGATGATCAATGCGCTGTCATTCTGTTTTTTCACGATCACGATTGGGAACCCCAAATATTAAAGGACGCTTTGACAACGCCCGCCTTTTATATCGGGTCCCAAGGCAGCCAGCGTGCACGTGATAACAGATTGAAAACGCTTCTAGAAATGGGGGTTTCGAAAGCTGATCTGGACCGTTTGTTTGGTCCCGTTGGGCTGATCCCATCGGTTCGCGATCCCCGCACACTTGCCGTGTCCGTGCTGGCCGAAATTCTGAAAAATGCGGGCGCGCAATAGGCGGGTTCACGACCTGTCAATCAATTTCCCTTACCCAAGATGCAAATCCAATCGCGGAGGCGCAGATGAAAGGTATTGTTTTTCGGGAATTCATCGATTTTGTCGAAGAAGCGCTCGGCGAGGATGTCGCCGATGACATGATCACGGATGCCAATCCCAGTTCGGGCGGCGCCTATACATCCGTTGGGAAATACGATTGGCAGGAACTGGTTGATATGGTTGTTGCCTTGTCGCACATCACGCAAAAACCGGTCCCTGATTTGGTGGCGTCATTTGGTCATCACCTGTTTGGCCGGTTTTCTGCGCTATATCCCGCCTTTTTTGAGGGGCAAAACGACGTGTTTGCGTTTCTGGAATCCGTCGAAAATCACATACATGTCGAAGTGAAAAAACTGTATCCGGATGCGGAATTGCCAAAACTGGACACCCGACCAGATGGGGACGGGGTGCTGGTCATTCGCTACACGTCCTGCCGTCCGTTTGGGGACCTTTGTGTTGGCATGATCGAAGGTTGCGCTGCACATTTCAATGAAACCGTGTCGATCACGCATACTGCACATGCAGACGGGCTTGATATTCGGATCGTGCGTGAACAGGCCGCCGCGGCATAGTCCAATCTGCTAAGTGAATGGAATTAGGCGAAAATGAACCTGCCCGACCCAAATTTTTCTTCTGACTCCGATTTGCGGCAAAAAATATCTAGGCTGGAACGCAAAGCGACGCGCGAACGCATCGCCCGCAAAGAGGCAGAGCGTTTGCTGGAGGAAAAAAGTCTGGAATTGTTCAAGGTAAATTCGTCACTGATTGCTCTGAATGATGATTTGGAACAGACAGTTCAAAACCGGACCAAAGCGCTGCAAACCGCGTTGGATACAGCAGAAAAGGCCAAAAAGGTTTCTGAACATGCATCGATGCATGATGCATTAACTGGATTGCCAAACCGACGGTTTTTGCGGCTGCATTTCGATAAAATCATACCCGAATTGGCCCAAAAAGATATGGGGCTGGCATTGCTGCATATTGATTTAGATCGCTTTAAGCAGATCAATGATACATTGGGCCATGCGGCAGGGGATTTCCTACTCGTTTACGTGGGGAAAATCCTGACGAAACAAGCGGGTAAAGACGGTTTTGTTGCCCGTATCGGCGGGGATGAATTCGTCATTCTATTGCCGATTGACGGCGATTTTGGACCTGCGGTAGAAATTGGCCTGTCGATTGTACGCAAATTGACCAAACCCATTGTGTATGAGGAAAATGTGATGCGGTGCGGGGCCAGTATCGGCATCGCGCATCATCAGGGTGCAGATATCGATCCCGGTCAGTTGCTGGTGGACGCGGATATCGCGCTTTACCGTGCGAAAAATGCTGGCCGAGGTGTGGTAGAGGTATTTTCCCCAGAATTGAAAGCAGAGCTATCGCATCGCAAACAATTGGCCGATGACATTTTGACCGCGCTGGAACAGAACCTGTTTCGCCCTGTTTATCAGCCCCGGATTGATGCCAAAACCGGGCGTTTGATCTGTGTTGAGGCCCTGGCGCGCTGGGATCACCCCGAATTGGGTGTTTTGCCGCCGGAACATTTCATCAGTGTCGCAGAAGACATTGGTGTCATTGAGGAAATTGACAACGCGATTTTGGATCAATCCCTGTCTGATTTGGCAAAATGGCAGATGATTGGCCCCGGAATATCACGGGTGACCGTCAACGTTTCCCATCGTCGTTTGGTGGAACCGGACCTGATAGCGAGCCTGATCCAAAAAAACATCACCCCCGGCTCCATTGGGTTCGAATTGCTGGAATCTGCGTTTTTGGATGATGCAAATGACGATATCATGCAGCGGATTGAAGCGATCAAAAACCTCGGCATCGGTGTGGAAATTGACGATTTTGGATCGGGGCATGCGTCGATCCTGTCGGTGACGCGGCTGCGTCCCCGGGCGATTAAAATTGATGGGTCATTGGTGATGCAGGCGCTGACCGCCACCGGGCATGAGGATTTGATCCGCGCAATCGTTGATATCGGGCGCGCCCTAAATGTCGAAGTGGTCGCCGAAGGGGTCGAAACCCAGGATCACGTTCGGCTGTGTCGCGATCTGGGATGTGACCAATTGCAGGGATTTGCAATATCACATCCCAAAGACGCTGATCTGATGGCCCATCTGGCAAAGGGTGGCCAATTTGATCCCGAAGGTGGGAAGTGGGTGTAGCTTAGCTGCCTTCTGGAACGGTGTTTTGATCCTTCAACACTTTGGCATCTTTGTCGGTGGGCGGGTTCCAACCACGATCGGTGTGATTGGTGAAACGCCGTGCATCCCCTCGAATTTCAGCCTCTTGCGCCTGATTCAGCTCTTTGGCGCGGGCCACATAAGGTTCGTTTTCATGGGCGGGGATGTCAGGATCGTATAATTGCGCCATCTCAACCAGATTGCTGCGGTCACGTTCGATAAAGTCCTGAATGCGCATTTCCGCTTCGTGGGGGTGCATTCCCAATGCTTCAAATGCGGTGCGCCCCGCGCGGGTTGAACTGTCAAAGGTATCGCGAATGATATCCCGACAACCCGCCGCATAGAGGTGGTAAACGTGATGCCGGTTCACCGCGCGCGCCACAATATGCACATGCGGATGGTTTTGCGTGACATGGCGCGCCATTTCGGTGGCTTGGTGTTCGTCATCGATTGCGATGATCAGCATCTTGGCCTCGTGAATGCCCGCCGCATGCAACATATCAGGACGTGACGCATCGCCGTAGAAAACCTTTACCCCATAGGCGCGCAGCATATCCAATTGCGCCGATGAATGATCCAGCACGGTTGTTTTATAGCCCGCACCCCGCAAAATCCGGTTGATTGTGCCGCCAAAACGGCCATGGCCAGCGATGATGATTTTGCCATCAGGGGCGATCTCATCGGGGTCGCGGGCCTGATCATTGGCAAAGCGCGGCGCGATAATGCGATCATAAAAGATGAACAAACCGGGGGTGAGCAACATCGACAATGCCACAACGAGCAACAATTGATCTGCCAAACCTTGGGGCAGCACGTTGTTTGCAACGGTAAAGGACAGCAACACAAAGCCAAATTCGCCGGCTTGGGCCAGCCCCAATGACATCAGCCACCGGTCTGATCCGCGCAGTCGGAAAACGATGGCCAGCGCCAGCAAAACCAAGGATTTAACCGCAATCACGGCCAAGGTCAGCCCAATGATGGTCCCGAATTGGGAAAACAGCAGGTTGAAATCGATCAACGCGCCCACGGTCATAAAAAACAGGCCCAGCAGCAGGCCTCGGAACGGGTCAATGTCGCTTTCTAGTTCGTGTCGGTATTCGCTGTTGGCCAAAACCACCCCGGCCAAAAACGTGCCAAGCGCGGGCGACAGGCCCACCAGCGTCATTAGCAACGCGATGCCGATCACCATCATCAGGGCGGTTGCGGTGAACAATTCGCGCAATCCCGCCCGCGCAATGAACCCAAATAAGGGCCGCGTTAACACAGAGCCAATTGCGACCACCAATCCGATGGCTGCTAGTGTCACCAAGGCAACGCCCCAACCCGGCAGGTTTTCGGTTAGGTTCAGGTTCGGTCCATGATCGTTTCCGTGATCATCCGCATGTGGCGCGGCGTGTGGATCCGCATGCGCCACAGCGGTGTGACTTGCCTCAACCGCGTGGCTGATATCACCCCCATGTGCCAAATCGGCCATGTCCGGGATCGCCAATAGCGGGATCAGCGCCAACATGGGGATGACGGCGATGTCCTGAAACAACAACACAGAGAAGCTCGACTGGCCCCCATCGCTTTGCATCAATCCCTTTTCATTCAGGGTTTGCAGCACAATCGCCGTAGAGGACAATGCCAGCACCAACCCGATAGCCAGCGCAAAATTCCAAGGTTGCCCTAACAGAATCGCCCCACCCATGATCAATGCGGTGGTGCCGGCCACTTGCAGCCCACCAAGTCCCAGCAATCGCGATCGCATCGCCCAGAGCATTTTGGGCTCCAGTTCCAATCCCACCAGAAAGAGCATCATCACAACACCAAATTCCGCGAAATGCTGCAGGCCAACCACATCGACGCCCAAGCTCAGAAGCACAGGGCCTAATGCGATCCCGGCAATCAAATATCCAAGCACCGAGCCAAGCCCCAATGCGGACGCGATCGGAACGGCCAGACATCCCGCCGCGAGGAACAAAAAGGCAGTCAGAAGAAAAGAGCCCATGGATCAAGCCTCGCTTAGCAAAGGAAGTGTGTCGGCGGTTATGATGTCGGTTTGTGCGGCGCGGGTCAGGTCAAATTGATCGTCGCGCAATGCACCCAGCAATTGGCAAAACCCGTCTATATGGGCCTCGATCTGGGGTGCATCCGCATTTATGGCCCCGAAAAATGTATAGGGCGCGCAGAACTGCATTTGCGACAAACCGGCCGTGCGTTCAAAAGGCGTGAGGAACGTTCTAAGGTCATAATGCTGATAGCCCTGCGGTGAATAGGCATCCTGACCACCGCCCGTGGTCAATGCCAGCATTAGGGTTTTGCCCTTTAGGGCATCCCCACCCGCGCCGTATGCAAAACCATGTTCAAACACCAGATCGATCCATTCCTTGACCAAAGCGGGGCAGGAATACCAAAAAACCGGGAATTGCAGCACAATCACATCGTGATCCCGCAGCCGATCCTGTTCTGTGTCGATGGCGATGTTGAACCGTGGATATTGCGCATAAAGATCCACATGCGTGACGCCGGTGACCTGATTGGCCGCCCGATCTATCAAAGCGTTGACCTTGGAATGTCGATGACCCGGATGGGCATAATATCGAATAACACGCGCCATCGATCTCTCCTGATTGGTTTTGGGGATCGTATGTCACGTTGCGACAAATTGTCGACCCATCAGGTCGGAAATTGACACCGCCATCGCCCGGCCACGATGAGGGGTGTTTTTGCGGGCGGCAAAATCGGTGTTTAGCGACGTTTACCACAATCCCAAATTGGATGCACAGTTGATCAGGACGTGAATGCGGACCCAAACAATAAATTGAAATCACTGTGTTAGTTGCAAAATTTTCTCTGATATTTGGCGGCTTATCGGTGTTGGCTGTCTTGACGCCAGAAATCCGATGAAATAGTAGAAGACTCTCTTGAGCGGGCGTTGTGTAGTGGTAAGACCTTAGCCTTCCAAGCTAATGACGCGGGTTCGATTCCCGCCGCCCGCTCCAAGATTTCCCAGACAGACCAAACCGTCATTCCCGCAGGGGCGATCGCCACATTTGTGCGCCACATTTGTGCCGTAATTTGCCATGAAATGGGCCAATCCGTTTCCAATTCCTTTCATTCTTAGCTGTCAGTTTCTAAATCAGCGACAATCACGTTGGGAAATGGACAAGGTGGGCAAAATGGAAAACGCAGTTTTATTCGACAATAATGGCTATTCTCTGCATGCAGAGCTACGCCGGAATGCGCGTCAGGTTGTTGTCTTCTTTCCCAACAAATCAGAAACGGGTGCGGCGACCGAACGGGCCGCTGAAACGGCCTTTGGTGCGAGATTTGGGTTGAACATCGTCACAGTGCGATCGGACAATGCCGATTGGTTCCTGGGGGCGGCGTTTGACGAATGCCTAGAAGCGTTGGAACATATGTGCGGCTGGTTCACACATGTGACGTTTGTGGGCACAGGCATGGGGGCCTATGGCGCGATAAAGGCCGCAACACGGATTGCCGCGGATCACGTGATCGCCATGTCCCCTGTGGCCGCATTGGACCCCGATGCCCTGCCTGCGGATAATCGTTTTGCAAAAGATTTCAAACAATTGGGCGAGTTAGACGCCGTGACAGATCACAAGGCACAGGCCTATTCTGTGCTGTATGATTCAGCCGATTGCGAACATCGCCATGTCCAGATCCTGAACCTGCCTGACGCGCGCACGGCCTATTACAAAGCCTCCGGAACCGCGCAACGAATTCAGCGCTGCCTGCTGGAAACCGGGCTGTTGGATCGGGTGTTGCTGCGGTTGATTGCCCGGCGACGGGTTGCGGATCTGATGGGGCAGTTTCGCCGCGCAAAACGCGACACGCCCGGCTATTTGCTGACCATGTTTTCTGCCAATCTATGGCGCCGTCCGGATGTGTCGTCGCATATGCTGGATGAAATGCGTCGCCTGCAAATTCTGCCCAATCGCCATCAACGGATGCAAACCCGGCTGAACCGGGTTCTGGAACGTCGGGCGGGGCAAAAACAAGCGGCATAAACCGCATCTGCGACGGCCCGACGCTTGTTTGCGGGGCCGCGCGCCTATATGTGCCTTTCTGACTTGAAAGGACGCTCTATGACCGACACCCCGCGCCAATCAACCGAAGACCGAGCGTCGTCAAAACGCATTGGTGCCTTGCGGGGCTTGTGGCCATTTATGAAACCCTACAAAGGCTTGATGGGCGGCGCATTAATCGCGCTGATCGTCACGGCCTTTATTTCGTTGATCCTGCCATTGGCTGTGCGCCGAGTAGTCGACAATTTCGAAGGCGCAGCATCGGGGCTGTTGAACCAATATTTTGTCGCCGCCTTGCTGATTGCCGCGGCTTTGGCTGTGGGCACGGCGATCCGGTATTATCTGGTCACACGATTGGGCGAACGGGTTGTCGCGGATATCCGCAAATCCGTATTCACCCGCATGATCGGCATGAGCCCCAGTTTCTATGAAAACATCATGACCGGAGAAGTGCTGAGCCGGATCACAACGGATACCACATTGATCCTGTCTGTCATCGGGTCATCCGTGTCGGTTGCGCTGCGCAACGTGTTGATTTTCTTGGGTGGTTTGGTGCTGATGTTGTTTACATCGGCCAAATTGACCGGGTTGGTTTTGCTGATTGTTCCCGCCGTTATCGTGCCGATTGTGGTTTTGGGGCGCAAATTGCGCAAACTGAGCCGCGAAAATCAGGATTGGATCGCCACCTCATCTGGTGATGCCTCCGAACAATTGTTGTCTGCGCAAACCGTTCAGGCCTTTACCCACGAAGCCCGCAGCCGTGATAAATTCGCGGATCTGACCGAGAAAAGCTTTGATGCGGCGCGGCGGCGCATTTCGACCCGTGCGGTGATGACAGCCATCGTTATTTTCCTGATTTTTTCAGGGGTTGTCGGGGTTTTGTGGATCGGCGCGCGGGATGTTCAGGCCGGGTTGATGTCGATCGGGGCCTTGGTTCAGTTTGTGATCTATTCGGTGATGGTCGCGGGCGCAGTTGGGGCGTTGACGGAAATCTGGGGGGAATTGCAGCGGGCCTCTGGGGCCACGGAACGGCTGGTTGAGTTGCTCCATGCCCAAGACGCGGTTAACGATCCGGAAAACCCGCAGGCCTCGGCTGATACCCGACATGGGGAAATCCGTTTTGACAACGTGTCGTTTCGCTATCCGGCGCGCCCGGACACGCAGGCATTGCAGGATGTCAATCTGCACGTAAAACCCGGCGAAACCATCGCCTTGGTTGGTCCGTCGGGGGCTGGGAAAACCACGATTATTCAACTGATGCAACGGTTCTATGACCCGTCAGAGGGGGCGGTTTTGTTGGATGGTATTGACCTGCGGCACATGGAACGGGCCGATTTTAGGCGGCATCTGGCCATGGTGCCCCAAGACCCGGTGATCTTTGCCGATACAGCCCGTGAAAACATCCGGTTTGGACGCCCCGATGCCAGCGATGCTGAGGTCGAACAGGCCGCCAAAGCCGCCGCTGCGCATGATTTCCTGATGGCGCTGCCCGACGGATATGACGCCTATGTAGGCGAACGTGGGGTGATGTTATCAGGCGGTCAGAAACAACGGATCGCCATTGCCCGTGCGATCCTGCGCGATGCGCCGGTCTTGTTGCTGGACGAAGCCACATCTGCGCTGGACGCAGAAAGCGAACTGGCCGTGCAGCAGGCCGTTGATGAAATGTCCAAAGATCGCACCACCATTATCGTGGCGCACCGATTGGCAACCGTCAAAAAGGCCGACCGGATCGTGGTTTTTGAAGACGGTAAAATCGTCGCTCAGGGCACACATGACGCGCTGGTTGCCGAGGGCGGGTTATATGCCCGTTTGGCGCGGCTGCAATTTACCTCTGGTTTGGCGGCAGAATAACCCCACATCTTTAAATTGAGTGACCCAGCGTAATTCACCCTTGGCGAATGATGTATCGCTGCGTCATACTTGTCAGAATTCGCTCGATCTTTAGGTCTATGGCAGGAATTGCCGTGGCATCTTTGGGTGCTGCGACTTTAGGGAGGACATCTTAGTGACATACGCAACACTCGCGGACCGCAATGCCTTTGAGCAGGAAATGAGCTGGGAGGAACGGGATGTTCCATCCACAATGTATGAACTGTTGTCCGGCACGGCCCATAAATTTGGCGGCCGAAAAGCAGTCACCTTTCAGATGTTTTCCGGTCCAAAGGACAAAGACGAAACCCTGACCTGGTCTGAATTGCTTCGCAAATCCACGCAGACCGCAAACTTGTTCCGCTCATTGGGCATTGGCGAAACGGACGTTGTGGCGTTCCTGTTGCCCAATTCCACAGAAACGATCCTGACCTATTTGGGCGGCACAATCGCCGGCATCGTGAACCCGATCAATCCCTTGCTGGATGCAGAACAAATTGGCGCGATCCTGCGGGAAACCAACGCCAAGGTTCTAGTCACGCTAAAGGCATTTCCAAAAACCGACGTGCCCCAAAAAGCCGCCGAAGCGGTTGCGCTGGCCCCCAATGTGGAAACCGTGATCGAGGTTGACCTGTTGCGGTATTTGACCGGGGTGAAGAAACTGATCGTTCCAATGATCCGCCCCAAAAACCCGCATACGCACAATGCCAAAGTGTTGGATTTCAACAAAGAAATGGCCAAACAGCCATCAGAGCTGGCGTTCAAAGACAGTGACGGCGACCGGGTTGCGGCCTATTTCCACACCGGCGGCACCACCGGCATGCCCAAGGTAGCACAGCACCGCTATAGCGGCATCGTGTACAATGCTTGGCTGGGTGCGACGCTGTTATTTGATGAAAAAGACGTGCAAATGTGCCCTTTGCCGATCTTCCACGTCTTTGCGACGATTGTGTCGCTGGGTGCATCGCTGGGATCGGGCGCGCAGGTCGTGTTTCCAACTCCGCAGGGCTATCGCGGCGATGGGGTTTTTGACAATTTCTGGAAACTGATCGAACGCTACAAAGCGACGTTTATGATCACAGTGCCCACCGCGATTTCGGCCCTGATGCAACGCCCGGTGGATGCCGATATTTCGTCTCTGCGACTGGCCTTTTCCGGGTCAGCGCCACTGCCAATTGAACTATATCGTCGGTTCGAAGAAAGCGCAGGCGTCACAATCTGCGAAGGGTACGGCCTGACAGAAGCAACCTGTCTGGTGGCGATCAACCCACCCGATGGCGAAAAGAAAATCGGCTCTATTGGGCTTCCGTTTCCGTATTGCGACGTCAAAATTCTGCGGCACACTGCGGATGGTCCCGTAGAATGCCCAACCGATGAAATCGGTGAAATTTGTATCGACAATCCGGGGGTTTACGCCGGTTCCACCTATACCGAAGTCGATAAAAACCACGATTTGTTCCATCACGATATCTATCTGCGCACCGGCGATTTGGGCCGGATTGATGCGGATGGCTATTTGTGGATCACGGGGCGGGCCAAGGATTTGATTATCCGGGGGGGGCACAATATCGACCCCGCCGAAATAGAAGAGGCGCTGGCCGGTCATCCGATGGTCGCCTTTGCCGGCGCGATTGGTCAGCCGGATGCCCATTCGGGCGAAATTCCATGTGCCTATGTTGAGCTGGTCGAGGGGGGCAATGTCAGTTCTGAGGATCTGATCACCTTTGCCAAGGATCGCATCCATGAACGTGCCGCACATCCTAAGTATCTGGAAATTCTACCAGAACTTCCCAAGACCGCTGTGGGTAAAATCTTTAAACCTGATCTGCGCAAACTGGCGATCGCGCGGATTTATGGTCAGGCCTTGGCCAATGCGGATGTCGCCGCCGAAGTCAGCGGCGTCATCGATGATAAAAAGCGCGGATTGGTCGCGCAATTGGTGAAATCCGGCACGGTCAACGACGAAGATGTGATCAAAGCGCTGGGCACCTATACCCGGCCATGGGAATGGGTCGAATAGGCGGTTACAGCCGCTAACGAAATCTTTGCCAAGATGCGACATCCTGCGATTGCCCCGATTTTCGCAGGATGAACTATGCCTCAGCCCAACACGCCGATATCGCTTCATAAATCCCAGCCTGACCTGGTTCATATTCAAAAGCTGTTTGAAAAAGGGTCATATCGTAAGGCATTGTTTCAAAGCAAAAAAGCGCTCAAACTTTTGCCCGAACGGCCGGATTTGCATGGGGTTGCAGCCCATTCAGCGTTTCAAGTGGGCAACGTGGATGAGGCGATAAATCACTACAAAACCGCGATTTCCATCCAAGGGAAAGGGGGCGTTTATTCCACCCAATTGGCTGATTTATACGCCAAAATGGGTGACTTTGACGCCGCCATCACCCATTTTTCGGATCGTTTGCGCACAACCCCACAGGATGCACGGGCCTGTCATGGATTGGGGCAGGTGCTTTCACAAACGGGCAAACGCATGGAAGCTTTGACTATCTTGGCCGAGGCGGTGCAAATTGATCCCACAAATCCAAAGTATTTCAGCAGTTTAGGTCGGGCATTCCGGGATGCTGGGATGACTGATCAGGCGTTAAACAGCTTCGAAATTGCTCGCCAGCTCGATCCTGATGACGTGGTACATTACCTGAATTCGATCCGCAGTTGCTATAGCATCGGCCAAGCGGCACGCGGATTTGAAATCCTAAGCGAAGCCGAGGAAAAATGGCCAAAAGATGCGTCTTTGCAAGCGGCCAAAGGGGTGATTTTGGCGGCGCTGGGGCAAAAAGAGGCCGCAAAGATAGCTTATCTGACCGCCATTTCGCTTGATCCAAACAATTCGGGCGCATTTTACAATTATCTAAATGTCGCGTCCCAACAGGAATACCTTAAGGTCGAAGCTGGACTGCGTGCCCTGTTGAAACAGAACCCAGAAAGCTCGGACCTGGGTTATCTGCAATTTGCCTTGGCCAAGATAGAGCAACAACACGGGCATTATGCCGATGCTTATCAGGCTTTGAAAACGGGAAATCGGTTGCGCAAAGCTCATTTGAACTACGATATTTCCCAAGATGCCTCGCTATTTCAGGATATTAAGGCGCAATTTGACGGCGAGGTGACCCCAAACACCACATCATCCCCTGACGATCCCACGCCGATCTTTATCACCGGGTTACCCCGATCCGGCACCACTTTAACCGAAGCGATTTTGGCGCGACATGCCCGCGTGACCCCGATGGGGGAATTGGGTGTGCTATCGCAGGTGGTGCGACGTTGCTACACAAACCGGACCGGTTTGAGCGCCAAACAAGGCGCAGATTTGCGCGCAGAATACCTGGCTGCGATCCCAGAAACCGATGAAAAGCCGGATATGTTTACCGATAAGATGCCGCTGAATTTTCGGTTGATCGGTTACATCGCCAGTGCGATGCCCACAGCCCAGATTATCCATGTCCAGCGCGATGCGCGGGCCAATTGCTGGTCGATTTTCAATCACTATTTTAGTTCTACGGGAATGGGCTTTGCCTATGATCCTGATGACATTGTTCAGTATTATCAGATGTATAAGGACCTGATGGATTTTTGGATGGATCGATTTGGGGATCGGATTGTAACGTTGGATTACGAAGCGTTGGTTGCCGACCAAGAGAAAACAACGCGCAATTTGATCAAAGATTTGAGCCTAACTTGGGATGACAATTGCCTGACCCCGGAACGCGCGGATCATATGGTCAGGACCGCCTCAGCACAGCAAGTCCGCAAACAAGTCTATGCCGGAAGTTCACAAACCTGGCGTGCATTTGAACCATTTGCAGGTGATTGGCTAGAGCGGGTTAAATCGTTGGATTAACCCGCCAGCGCGGTTTTCCCTTGAAAAACAACCTAATAAATAAATAGGCTCTGCATATTGTAAGAATGGGGAATGAATAATGTACAAAGCAATTGTGGCGGCTTGCGCTGCGCTGGCCCTGTCGGCCTGTATACAAACCGAAACTGAAATGACGCAAGACATGGTCAGCCCCGAAGAGGCGACCATTCAGTCATTGGTCGGCAAGCGGCTCTCAAACGATCAGGGTTATGCAACGTTGCATGCGGATGGTCGCGTTACCGGGGAATTTGGCGGCGCTGTTTTTGCGGGAACTTGGACCATTGTGGATGGGCAATATTGTCGGTCCGGTTCGATCGGCGAACGTGAACTGCCTTATGAATGTCAGGATGTTTCCGTCAACGGATCTGAGGTGAGTTTCACCCCACCGGGCGGCGATGCCCGCGTCTTTACGATGGGCTAAAACAAAAAGGCACCCGTTTGGGTGCCTTTTCATTTGATAAAATCGGGATTTAGGCCCCTTGCAGGGACCGGACCTTCATGTCGCCCTCTGCTTGGGCTTTCATGGCCATGGCCGCTGCGTTAGATCCGGCCGCTGTCGTGTAATACGGGATCTTGTCATATAGGGCGACGGCGCGGATTGAACGGGAATCTTCGACCGCTTGCGCGCCTTCTACGGTGTTGAAAACCAACGAAATATCGCCGTCCTTCAGCCGATCCACAATGGTGCGGCCACCTTCGTAGACTTTGTTGACCGTTTCACTGTCGATGCCATTTTCTGCCAGCCAAGTCGCCGTGCCGCGGGTCGCCAGAATGGACAGGCCCAGATCGGTGACCATACGGGATGCGTCCAGCATTTGCGCGTTTTTGTCATCGTCTTTGATGGACATAAACACGGTGCCGCTGGTGGGCAATTCCACGCTTGCGCCCAGTTGCGCCTTTAGGAAGGCACGATCAAATGACCGCGCCCAGCCCATGACTTCGCCGGTGGACCGCATTTCTGGCCCCAAAATCGTATCGACGCCGGGGAACCGGGCAAAGGGCATGACGGCCTCTTTGACGCTGAACCAAGGTGTTTTGGGATCGGCCAATGTGAATGGATTGCCCAATGGCATGACGTCCATTGGATCGCTTGCCTCGGCATAAGGCGCGCGCATCGGGAAGTTGGACAAAGGTTCCCCCGCCATCAAACGCGCCGCGATCGAGGCGATGGCGCTGTCGGTGGCTTTGGCGACAAACGGAACGGTCCGGGATGCGCGTGGGTTCACTTCGATCAGGTAAACTTCGCCGTCTTTGACCGCGAATTGCACATTCATCAGGCCCACCACGTTCAACGCTTTGGCCAGTGCGACGCCTTGGCGATGCAGTTCTGCGATGATGTCGTCGGGCAGGGAATAGGGCGGCAACGAACAGGCACTGTCGCCGGAATGCACGCCGGCCTCTTCGATGTGCTGCATGATGCCGGCAATATGGACGTTTTCGCCGTCAGAGAGCGCATCAACATCACATTCCACCGCACCTGCCAGATAGCTGTCCAGCAGGACCGGGCTGTCGCCGGACACAACCACCGCTTCGGAAATGTAGCGTTCCAGCTGTGGCATGTCGCGCACGATTTCCATAGCGCGCCCCCCCAGAACATAGGACGGGCGGATCACCAGCGGGAAGCCAATGTCCTGAGCGATTTCCAGCGCTTCGGCGTCGGTGGATGCGATGCCGTTTTTGGGTTGTTTCAGGCCCAAATCGTTGACAAGTGCCTGAAAACGTTCGCGGTCTTCGGCCAGATCAATCGCGTCTGGGGACGTGCCAAGGATCGGAATGCCCGCATCCTCTAGCGCGTTGGCCAGTTTCAGCGGGGTCTGCCCACCAAACTGAACGATGACGCCGTGCAGGGTGCCGTTTTCCTGCTCAACCCGCAGGATTTCCATCACATGTTCGTAAGTCAGCGGTTCGAAATACAACCGGTCAGATGTGTCATAGTCGGTCGACACGGTTTCCGGGTTGCAGTTGATCATGATCGTTTCATAGCCCTGATCGGTCAGGGCATAACAGGCGTGACAGCAGCAATAATCGAACTCGATCCCTTGGCCGATCCGGTTTGGACCACCGCCCAGAATGACCACTTTTTTGCGATCGCTTGGGCGGGCTTCGCATTCCACTTCGCCCATCATTGGCGCCTCGTAGGTGGAATACATATAGGGGGTTTGCGCCTCAAATTCGGCGGCACAGGTGTCGATGCGTTTGAACACAGCATTCACGCCGAGGTTCTGACGCGCGCGGCGCACTTGGCCTTCGTCGCGGCCTGTCAGAATGGCCAGACGTGCATCGCTAAAGCCCATCATTTTGACGTGGCGCAGACCTTCTTCGCTGACGGGCAGGCCGTCTTTGCGGATCGTGGCTTCGGTGTCGATGATTTCACGGAACCGGTCCAGGAACCACGGGTCAAAGGCCGTTACCGCCTGAATTTCATCATTGCTCAGGCCCAGTCGCATGGCTTGGGCGATGACGCGAATGCGGTCGGGGGTTTGCTGCGACAATGCCTTGGTGATGGCGGGTTTTTCAGGCGCGCCCGGAATGTCGATTTCGTCAAACCCGGTCAGGCCAGATTCCATCGAGGCCAACGCTTTTTGCATGGATTCGTGGAATGTGCGGCCGATGGCCATGGCTTCGCCGACGGATTTCATCGCCGTGGTCAGATACGGTTCTGAACCGGGGAATTTTTCAAAGGCAAATTTCGGGATCTTGGTGACGACATAGTCGATTGAGGGTTCAAACGACGCGGGTGTGACGCCGGTGATGTCATTGTCCAGCTCGTCCAGCGTGAATCCAACGGCCAGTTTGGCGGCGATTTTTGCAATCGGGAAACCCGTCGCCTTGGACGCCAAAGCAGAAGAGCGCGACACACGCGGGTTCATTTCGATCACAACCATGCGGCCATCGGCCGGGTTCACGGCCCATTGCACGTTTGACCCGCCGGTTTCTACGCCGATTTCGCGCAAAACTGCGATCGAGGCAGTCCGCATCATTTGGTATTCTTTGTCCGTCAGCGTCAGGGCCGGGGCGACGGTGATACTGTCGCCGGTATGCACACCCATTGGGTCGATGTTTTCGATGGAACACACGATGATGGCGTTGTCGGCTTTGTCGCGCACAACCTCCATTTCGTATTCTTTCCAGCCCAGCAGGGATTCATCGACCAGAATTTGGTTCACCGGGGATGCGTCCATGCCTGTGCGGCAGAAATGGATGTATTCTTCGCGGTTATAGGCCACGCCCCCGCCGGTCCCACCCATGGTAAAGGCCGGGCGGATAATGGCGGGCAGGCCGATATCGTCCAGCTCAGCCAGTGCGATTTTCACACCTTCGTCCAGATTGGCTTTGCCGTCATCGAATTTGGGCGCGGTCACAATGGTCGCGCGTGGGTTTTCCAGCCCCAGACGGTCCATGGCTTCGCGGAACAATTTGCGATCTTCGGCCATTTCGATGGCGTCGCGGGTCGCGCCGATCATTTCGACGTTGAATTTCTCCAACACGCCCATCTCTTCGAGAGCGAGGGACGTGTTCAGCCCGGTCTGGCCGCCCATGGTGGGCAGCAACGCATCTGGGCGTTCTTTTTCGATGATTTTGGCCACAACTTCGGGTGTGATCGGTTCGATATAGGTCGCATCCGCAAGGCCCGGATCGGTCATGATCGTCGCCGGGTTTGAGTTGACCAGAATGATCCGGAACCCTTCTTCGCGCAGGGCCTTACAGGCTTGGGCGCCGGAATAATCGAATTCGCAGGCTTGGCCGATGACAATAGGCCCCGCTCCGATGATCATGATCGACTTGATGTCGGTTCTCTTCGGCATGGCAGCGGCCCCTTTATGATGTCTGTGGCGGACACCCCCGTGTGTCCAAATTGTCCTGCGTTATAGGGATGGCGCGGGCGGTTGCAAGGGGGCGTTGACGCTGGTTTGCGGGTTTTTAGCTGATCTTTGCCTGTTTGCGAAGGATTGCAACGACAAACGCCGTCGCAAGCAGGGTCAGACAGGCCAATGATGTGCCCTGAACCAGCAAAGGCGAGGGCGAAATGGCATCAATTTGCGCCATGATCGGCAAGGAAAGGGGGGCAAACACCGCCAACAAGGTCAACGTTCCGGCCTTTTGCCCGAATCGGTCCAGCAAAACCGGGGCAAAGGCGGCAGGGGCCAGATAGTGATAGACCCATGACAGCGGTGATATCAGGCTGACGGTGATCATCAGCACGGGCCAGATCAGTGGATCATCCTGCGATTTTGCCGCCAGCCAGGTGCAGCCCGCCAGTACCATCACCAACGCCAACCCCGACAGGGCCGACCACAGGGGGGGCTTGGCCATGATGTACCAGCCACCGGCTTGTGTCTCCACAAGCGCCGTATTGGACAGGGCCGGGTCGATAAACAGGAACGCATCCGTGCAACAGAACTGTGCGATCACCGGATCGATGGAAAAGTTCAATTTGCTGAGGAAAATCGTGTCTGAAATCGCCCCGATCTGGTGCAGGAACGTGGCATGTAACGGCCAGCCCGCGACCAAGACGGACAAGCCCGCCAATGCAGCGCCGGTGATTGTGAACCCAATCAAGGCGCGGGTTTTTCGGCGCGTCACCCAGAGCAGCGCGTAAAAGGCAGGTGTCAGTTTCAACGCCGCCGCCAACGCCATCACCGCGCCCCCTGATCGGGGTTGTTCGTTATAAAGCCGCGACAAAGCCCAAACCGTCAGAAAACTGACCAGAATTTGCGGTTGATTGTCGCGCAGGGCCACTTGGCCGATATTCGTCGCGGCAATTGCGACAATCCCGACAGATACAAAAACCACCGGGGGCAGGGTTGACCGGGTGGTGCGCCACGCCATGAATACCATTCCCCCGATCAAGGCTGGGTTGATCAGGCTGGCCACGCGCGCCAAGCTGTGAAAGGGCAGAATGTCGGTGAAAAATTGTGCAACCCACGCCCATAAAGGCGGGTAAATAAACGGAAAAACATCATGGCTGTATCCTTGGGCCGTCATAAATTCCACCCAGCCTGACGGGGGTAACATCGTGTATAGGTCACTATTCGCGGGATAAATCTGATCCAGCGCGCCCTCTGCGTAAAAATGGCCAGCCAACCATGTGGCCAACAGATCAGAGGACGGGGCCTGTGCTGAGGCCATAAAACTAAGGACCGCAAAGGCTGCGATCAGGATCAGGGCGGGGAATGTGTGGTTTGCCATAGCTGCGCGGCCTCTTTTTTATGTTGATACCGGGGCAGGGGGCAGGCTGGCAATGACGGAAAAACCACCCGATGCTACGTCTTTGGCCTGTCATTGGGCGCATGGCGTAATATATGTCGGCGAGAACAAGGAATGAATGACGTTGGATATCCGGTTTGACATAGGCCCCAATGGCCCCGGCGATTGGTTTCGCGCGCCCCTGCACCTGATCGAGGCATGGGATGCGGCGGATGTGCCTGATGCCTTGGCTGCGCTGGATCGCGCGCGTGCGGAAGGGCACTGGCTGGCGGGGTATTGTTCCTATGAACTGGGATATGCGCTGGAATCCTGTTTGACCCGGTTGATGCCAAACAATCGCAAGGTGCCCCTCATTCGGTTTGGGGTCTATGACGCGCCGCAGATGCAGGAATTGGCAAATGGGCCTGCGCAATTTGGGCCGTTGCAGCCCCATTGGGACCAATCCCAGTACCGGGCCGCATTTGACACTGCGCATGCCTATATCCGGGCGGGTGATATTTATCAGGTGAACCTGACCTTCCCGCTGAGCTGCACGGTGACGGGCACGTCACAGGCGCTTTATGCGGGGTTGATGGATCAGCAATCGGTTGGGTACGGCGTGTTGATCGAACAGGACGGCGCGCCGGATTTACTGTGCCGATCCCCTGAATTGTTTTTCCGCCTTGGCCGGGATGGCCAGATCGAAACCCTGCCAATGAAGGGCACGCAGCCGCGCGGCGACACGCCCCAGCAGGATCAGGACAATATCGCATTCCTGCAAAGTGACGAAAAAAATCAGGCCGAAAACCTGATGATCGTGGATTTGTTGCGCAATGATCTAAGCCGCGTTTCTGAATTGGGCAGCGTCAAAGTGCCGAACCTGTTTACGGTGCAAAGCTTTGAAACGGTGCATCAAATGGTCAGTCGTGTCACCGCCCAGCTGATGCCCGATCTGGGGCTGGGGGATGTGCTGCGCGCGATTTATCCCTGCGGGTCCATCACCGGTGCGCCCAAAATTCGCGCGATGGAAATCATTGACGAATTGGAGCCACAGCCCCGCGATGCCTATTGTGGCACGGTGGGTTGGGTTGCGCCGGATGGGCGGGCCACATTTAACGTCGCCATTCGCACGCTGATGGTCGAAGGTGACGGGGATAACCGCATCGCAACGCTGAATGTGGGCGGCGGCGTGGTCTATGACAGTCAGGCGGCTGGCGAATACGAAGAGGCGCTATGGAAAACCCGATTTGCCCAAAAGGCGACCCAGACTTTCGATTGATCGAAACCTTTGGGATCTATCCCGACGCCGGTGCGCGCCATCTGGATCGGCATTTGCGACGTATGGCGCGGTCGGCGGGGATTTTGGGCCTGCCGTTTGATCTGAACACGGCCCAAGCCCGGATCGCAGAATTGGTAGAATTGCATGTGGATGGCCCGACACGTTGCCGTCTGACACTGACCGTTGATGGGCGGTTCGATCTGACACAGGCTCCGCTGGCCGCCAATCCTGATGTCTGGCGTGTCGCGATTGCCCCCAATCGGCTTCATTCACAGGACCCTTGGCTGGCCCATAAAACCAGCCGCCGTGCAATCTATGATGCGGCGCGAGCGCATATCCCTGACGGGGTTGACGAACTGGTTTTTCTCAATGAACGCGACGAGATTTGCGAAGGCACCATCACCAACCTGTTTCTGGTGGATCAAAAACGAACACCGGCGCTGACATGTGGTGTTTTGCCGGGGATCCAGCGGGAAATCGCCTTGGAACAAGGGTATTCAGAGGCGATTGTGACCCTGTCAGATTTGCAGGATGGGGGCTTTTTGATGGGCAATTCGCTGCGTGGGTTTATTTCGGCGGCGTTAGTTTAAACGTCAGCCCCAACAGACCCAGTAGCGTGAACACCGCGATCAAGCTTTGAGGGAAAGGAATATGGGACGTGGCCAAATCCAGCTGAAACAGCTGAAAAGACAGGCCAATGCCCGCGATCACCACTGCGCCAATCGCCACGTATTTGGGCAGACGCGTGATCAATCCCGGCAGCAGCGATAGCGGCCCAATCGCATAAAGCGCCCATGACAGCGGATCCGCCAGCACCAAAATAAGCCAAAGCCCCAGCAAACGAATGAACAGCCGACCGGGGATATTGCGCGTATGCCACAGCAACAGCGCAGTACCGGGCACAAACAGCAACAACGCCACGCCACGCCCGACCGATGAATGGGGCAGCAATAGAAATTCCTTGCCCGTTTCAAACGCAATTCCGGCAATGACATACTGCAATTGCGTGATCGCGCCCGCAATCGAATAGCTGGAATTGCTCAGCACCTGATCCGCGGAACCCAGACGGGAAATCTGCGCGACGAAATCCAGATGCAGCGCCACACCGCCAATCAGAATACTGCCCAGCAATAGCGCCGCCCCTGTCAGCGCACAGGCAAAAAACGCCCGCCAATTTCGATCCGCAAGGAATATGATCACAAAAAACGCCGGGCTGAGTTTGATCGCCGCCGCCAAGGCCAGCAACGCCCCCGCGCTGGCCATGCGGCCCAAACTATATCGTTCAAACGCAGCCATGATCAGCAATGTCACAAAGATATGCGGCTGGTGCTGAAAATGCGCAAAGACAAAGGCAAAGGCGGTCAAGGCGATCGCGACACTCACGCTGGTCCATGTCATGATATCCGGGCGACGCGCCGCGATCCGCCACGCCAAAACAAACGTGGCAGCAGAACAGGCAATGTTGAACACCAAAGCCGCGGTGAAAAACGCCGTTGGCGACACCAATTTTGCTATCGGACTTAGGATCATTGCGGTGAACGGTGGGTAAATATAGGGCAGGATCAATTCATCGCCATGCCCCAATTCAGTGGCCATTTGCCGCCAGACCGGATCATCCACGGATCGGCCGAAAAAACCTTCGGGGGCGGTGTAAATGTGATCCACAAATCCAAGCCCATAGGCCCGCGCGCCAAAGTAAACCGCGCTAAGGTCAGGGGGCCATAACCCCTGCAGACTGACAAACGCAGTCACAGACGCAATCAAAAGCAATAAAATGGGCAAACGAACCGTGGACAATATGACAACCTAAGCGCAAAAATTTCACCCAAGATGGCGGTTTCCCAAGGTTTGAGCAAGCATTCGGGCGAGTTTGAGGCGATGTTCCTCACCTTAGAGGTGATTTGGCGCAACAAAGCCTTGCTCGGCGCTTGACTTCCCCTGCCCATCGCCCTTTATCGCAACGACCGTTTTTTCCCGAGGGGACCTATCATGCACGCCTATCGCAGTCATACCTGTGCCGACCTGAACAAATCCAATGTGGGCGATGATATTCGTCTGTCTGGTTGGGTGCATCGCGTCCGCGATCACGGCGGCGTGCTGTTCATCGATCTGCGCGACCATTTTGGCATCACCCAAGTGATCGCCGACGCCGACAGCCCGGCCTTTGCCGATCTGGAAAAGGTGCGCAGCGAATGGTGTATCCGCATCGACGGCAATGTGCTGGCGCGCGACGAAAGCCTGATCAACCCCAACCTGCCCACCGGCGAAATCGAAGTGTTCGCCCGTGAATTGGAAGTGTTGGGCGCGTCAGAAGAGCTGCCTTTGATGGTGTTTGGCGATCAGGAATACCCAGAAGAAACCCGCCTGAAATACCGCTATCTGGACCTGCGCCGTCAGGTGATGCAGGACAACATGAAAATGCGTTCTGACGTTGTGGCGTCGATGCGCAAACGGATGTGGGACAAGGGTTTCCGCGAATATCAGACGCCAATTATCACCGCGTCCAGCCCCGAAGGCGCGCGCGATTTTCTGGTGCCGTCCCGTCTGCATCCCGGCAAATTCTACGCGCTGCCACAGGCGCCTCAGCAGTTCAAACAGCTGATCATGATGTCGGGTTTCGACAAATATTTCCAGATCGCGCCGTGTTTCCGCGACGAAGATCCGCGCGCAGACCGCTCGCCTACTGATTTCTATCAGCTTGATCTGGAAATGAGCTTTGTTGAGCAGCAGGACATTTTCGACACAATCGAACCGGTTCTGGCCGGTGTGTTCAAAGAGTTCGGCGGCGGCAAAAAGGTCGACACCGACTGGCCGCAGATTTCCTATCGCGACGCGGCACTGTGGTATGGGTCCGACAAACCCGACCTGCGTAACCCGATCAAAATGCAGGTTGTGTCCGAACATTTCGCTGGGTCTGGTTTCGCGATTTTTGCGAAATTGCTGGAAAACGAAGGTACACAAATCCGCGCCATTCCCGCCCCCAAAGGTGGGTCGCGTAAATTCTGTGACCGCATGAACAAATTTGCCCAAGGCGAAGGTCTGCCGGGCATGGGCTATATTTTCTGGCGCGACCAGGGCGAGGGCATGGAAGCCGCCGGTCCGCTGGCCAAAAACATTGGCCCCGAACGCACCGAAGCCATCCGCCAACAGCTGGGTCTGGGTGTGGGTGACGCGGCGTTTTTCCTAGGCGGCAAACCTGATGCGTTCGAAAAGGTTGCAGGGCGCGCCCGTGATGTGATCGGCGAAGAGCTGGGCCTGACCGATAAAGACCGGTTTGCCTTTGCGTGGATCGTTGATTTCCCGATCTATGAACAGGACGAAGAAACCGGCAAAATCGATTTTGAACATAACCCATTCTCCATGCCTCAGGGCGGCATGGAGGCGCTGAACGGCAATCCGCTGGACGTGCTGGGCTATCAATATGATCTGGCCTGTAACGGCTATGAATTGGTATCGGGCGCGATCCGCAACCACCGCCCAGAAATCATGTTCAAAGCGTTTGAAATCGCAGGCTACGGCAAAGAAGAGGTCGAAAACCGCTTTGGGGCTTTGGTCAATGCGTTCCAATACGGCGCCCCACCACACGGCGGTTGTGCCGCTGGGATCGACCGGATTGTGATGCTGCTGGCCGAACAATCCAACATCCGCGAAGTGATGATGTTCCCGATGAACCAACGCGCAGAGGATCTGATGATGAACGCCCCCTCAGAGCCGCAAAACGAACAAATGCGCGAATTGAACCTGCGGTCCCTGCCACCAGAGGCCTAAATCAACTGCGCAATGAACAAGCAAAGGCGGGCCATGGCTCGCCTTTCTTTTTGCGGAAATCAGCCGATGGGAATTTCTGGCAAAATTTGCGCCGGACCTGTTGCAGGATTACGTTATAAGGGCACCATACGTATCCAGAATAGGAACGACGATGCCCTTTGATCCCACACTTGCCGCGACCCGATTTGGGATCGGATTGTCCCCTGATCTGGCGGCCCCGACATCTGTTTCTGACATCATGACGCAATTGCGCGGCCCAGATCACGGGGCCCAAGCGTTTGAAATCCCTAAATTTGCGGATGTGACGCCCCATGTCAGCACCTATTTGCGGCTGCACCGCGCCCGTGTTCAGGCCCGTGGCACAGACCAAGAACAGGCCACCCAAGAGGCGTTTCAGGAATTGCGATCCCAAGGGCGGGCGGTGCGTGAACGTCACTTTCGGGCGACACTGGCGCGTTGGACCCATAACCCGGATGGATTTCGCGAACGTTTGGCCGCATTCTGGGGGGATCATTTCACCGTTGTGTCCCGCAATGGGCAAACCGCCCATATGGTGCAACCCTACATAGAAGAAGCAATTCGCCCGCATTTGACGGGGTCGTTTTCGCAGATGTTACGCGCCTGCATTTTGCATCCGATGATGCTGCGATATCTGGATCAAATCCGATCGATGGGCCCCAACAGTCCAGCCGCACTTGAACGGGGTGCGGGGCTGAACGAAAACCTCGCGCGTGAAGTGCTGGAACTGCATACATTGGGCGTGGATGGTCCCTATACGCAGCATGACGTGCGCCAATTGGCCGAACTTTTTACCGGGCTTAGCTACAATCCCAGCAAAGGTTTCGTGTTTCGACCGCCCTTTGCAGAACCGGGCGCGGAAACCGTTTTGGGGCAGGATTACGGGGGCGGCGCGGCCGCGTTAGACCCGATTTTGCAGGTGTTGGATGATCTGGCGACCCACCCGGCCACCGCGCGTCATATCGCCCAAAAACTGGCGGTGCATTTCGTGTCTGACACGCCATCTGATCGGTTGGTTTCTGATTTGGAACACGTGTTTAACCAAACAGGCGGGGATTTGGGGCAGATGTACGAAGCGATGCTCAACCATCCTGAATCGTGGTCGCCCGATCCAGTGAAAATCCGCCAGCCATTCGAATATATCTGTGCATCCATGCGGGCGCTGGCGGTGCCCGCAGACCGGATTTTGGGCCTGACCCGGCAGGAAATTTTGCGCGGATTCTATCACCCGATGCAGCTGATGGGGCAAACTTGGCAGCACCCGTTAGGACCAGATGGCTGGCCAGAAGAGCCCCTGGCCTGGATCACCCCACGAGGCATGGCCGCCCGGATCAATTGGGCAATGAACGTGCCGCAATTCCTTAATAACACGCTGCCAGATCCACGGGATTTTGTGAAAACGGCGCTTGGGAAATACGCCCCCCAAGAGGTTGTTTTTGCAGCCAATTCCGCAGAAGCGCGATCCGAAGGGATCGGGCTTGTTTTGGCGTCAGCCGCGTTCAACAAAAGGTAAATGGCATGACAAACGATGTGAGCAGACGCAAATTTTTGATGCGCGGCGCAGCACTTGGATGTTCGGCGGCCGCCAGCCCGTTGATCACTCCGATCGCATTGGCCAATGCCCCATGGGACACGCGGTTGGTCGTGATCGTTTTGCGCGGCGGCATGGATGGGCTGGACGTCGTGCAGCCCTATGGTGATCCGGCAATGGCGGCGCTGCGGCCAAACCTGAAAACCGGACAGGCGGCGGATGCGCTTGATCTGGATGGGTTTTATGCGATGCATCCGTCACTGGCGCCTATTTATCCATTGTGGCAGGCCGGTCAACTGGGATTTGTGCACGCAGTTTCAACGCCTTATCGCGACAAACGCAGCCATTTTGACGGGCAGGACATCCTAGAAGCAGGGATCACAAATCTGGGACAGGGCGTGCGGGATGGGTGGCTAAATCGGCTGCTGCAGGTGACGCCGGGGATCGAAACGGAAACCGCTTTTGCTGTTGGGCGGGAACGGATGCTGATCCTAGAAGGGGATGCACCAAGTTCGGCTTGGGCCCCGCGATCTGAGCTGGATCTGAGCCCGCAGGCCGAACGTCTATTGGAACTGATCTATCACGACGACCCCTTGTTCAGAGAGGCATCGCGCGATGCGTTGTTGATCGCGGGGGACGTGGCGACGCAGGCGGATTTGGCCAGCGAAACCGAAGAAATGCTGGCGGACAATCCGATGATGGGGGCGGTGCGCCCCAATATTGCACATGTTCAACTGGCAGAATTTGCCGCGTCCCGGCTGCGCGGCGACACGCGTATCGCCTCGTTTTCATTGAATGGGTGGGATACCCATAATGAGCAAAAACGCGGCATCGGAAATGCATTGCGGGCCTTGTCAGAAACGATTTTGACCTTGCGAGCGGGGCTGGGGGCGCAATGGGGTAAAACGGCCGTGATTTGCATGACCGAATTTGGTCGCACGGCCCGGGAAAATGGGACCAATGGGACCGATCACGGGACCGGTGGCGCGATGGTATTGGCCGGGGGCGCTGTGCGGGGGGGGCGCGTGGTCACGGATTGGCCGGGATTGTCCGACGCGGATTTATATGCCGGGCGTGATTTGATGCCCACACGCGATGTGCGGGCCATCGCCGGCTGGGCGCTGAGGGATATGATCGGGATGTCGGTGCCGAATATTGAAAATATCGTGTTTCCGGGTGTTGAACTGGGTCAAAATCCCGGAATCATATTGTAAGGCGAATAGGGTTTGGCGGGCCTTTGTACGAAAGAAAGGCCCGGCACGTCGTGTGGTTGACCGCAGATTGATCAGCCGCCGTCGGTTTGACGAGCTTCGATAATATCGGCTGTGTTGTCGGCCATATTGCGCGTACTCGGAGAAACGGCCGCCATAATCGCCGCGCCCAGCAACACAATCCCAGCGGTCAAAACCAACCAGTCGATTGTTGTATTACCGTCTTCGTCACTCCAAAAGCGTTCAATAAAATTCGCCATGTTTTAATCCTTTCGTACTCCACACCCGAGCTATGGGATCAATTTGGCGAAGGATTGGGGCTCAAATAGGCCGAATAGAGGGTGCTTTTGGGCCGGAATGGTGAAAATCAGGCCAAATGGGGCAAAATCGAGACCGCCCCATATTGTTAAATCTGGCTTTGCGCCGCGATACGGTCTTGGACCAATTTTGATAGGCGCATCGCTTCGGTGCTGAGTTGTTCGCGGCTATATGTGCCGTGGTCCAAATCGATCAACGCCGCGCTCAGGTCGGCATCATCGGCGGATAAGGCGAGCCCGGACAAAAACTGTGTCACGTAGTCAAGTTTTTGCGGCAGGTCCTGTTCACCGGTTTGCCCATCACCCAGCATTTCAGCCACATGCGCCAGATCATCCCGATAAGCCAGCCGATCTGGATGGATGATTTCGGCGGACACATTCCGGGGCATGGGCGGTTGTTTATCCGCGGGTAAATGATCCAGAATCGCCTGTTGGAAGGCCGCAAGGGATGCGATGGGTTTGGCAATAAATCCATCTGCCCCAGCGTTCAGCGCACGTTCAGCCGCGTCCACATCGCCTGAAATCCCCAGAATCACCTCGACGCGGGGGCTGGTATTGGCCAATTCCTGAATCAGATCTTCGCCAGCGCCATCGGGCAGGCCCAGATCAATGATGATCACCGAAGGGCGGTAAACCCGCAAATGGCGGCGCGCATGATGCAAGCTGTCAGCGCGCCGAATCCGTGCGCCAGATCGCAACGATAACAGGCGCAGAGCCTCAGACGCGAAACGGCTATCCTCAACCGCCAGAACCGTATGCCCCAGCAAGGGACGGTTGGCCGTTGGTGGCCGTGTCATCAGAAAGTCGTCAAGATTGTCCATTTTACCCCTCCTGTTAGGTATTGGTTCTGCGACTAGACAAGCACCCTGATGGTGAAGACCAAGTTAACGCGCCGCGACACATCGCTAGAAAATGGACTCATCGCCGAACATGTAACCGCGACCGAAAGGCGCGGCCCGTTGCGCCGACTGACCAGAGCAGCGATAAGCAGGCAACAAAAGAGAGGAGCCCGCCATGATCGGTCGTTTGAACCATGTCGCCATTGCTGTCCCAGATTTGGAGGCCGCAGCCGCACAATATCGCAACGCATTGGGAGCCAAAGTGGGCGCCCCGCAGGATGAACCTGATCACGGGGTGACGGTGATTTTTATTGAATTACCAAACACCAAGATCGAATTGCTGTATCCGCTGGGCGAAGACAGCCCGATCAACGGCTTTTTGGCGAAAAACCCATCCGGTGGCATCCATCATATCTGTTACGAAGTGGATGACATCATCGCTGCGCGTGACCATTTGCAGGAAACCGGGGCACGTGTGCTGGGATCTGGCGAGCCAAAAATCGGCGCGCATGGCAAACCGGTGCTGTTTTTGCATCCCAAGGATTTCAACGGCTGTCTTGTTGAATTAGAGCAGGTTTAACGTCGCAATCCGCGGCACGTGAAAGGATCGAACAATGGGAATCACATCGGCGTTGGTATTATTTGCCGTGATCTGGTTCATGGTGTTCTTTATTGTGCTGCCCTTGCGTCTGACAACGCAAGGCGAAGCAGGAGAGGTGGTTCCCGGCACCCATAAATCCGCGCCCAGTGACGTGAATATCGCCCGCAAAGCCAAGATCACCAGCGTTGTTTCGTTGGGGGTGTTTGGCATCATTGCGGGCACCATTCTGTCTGGGGTGATCTCTGTTCGGGATATGGATTGGTTTGATCGGATGGCATCGCCGCATATTCCGTCCATGCACCCTGATGTATTGGATGCTGAATAAACATGACGCATTGGCCAAAACTTGCGGCCATTGCGGTTGTTGTGCAGGGCGATCACGTCCTGCTTGTGCGGCGCAAAAATCCACCTGATACCGGGCTGTGGGGCTATCCGGGGGGGCATGTTGATCCGGGTGAAACTGCACTTGCGGCGGCTATGCGCGAAGTGGCCGAAGAAACCGGTGTGACTGTGCGCGCCGTTGGGTATTTAACCAACCTCGACATCATCGGTCACAACCCTGATGGCACGCTGGAATATCACTACCTGCTGGCTGCGGTTCACTGCGATTATGTCAGCGGCACGCCCCAAGCTGCCGATGATGTTTCTGACGCAGCTTGGATGCCCCTATCACAGGTTCTGGACGGCAATCTAAACATGAGCGCGGACGTCGCGAACGTGTTGCAAATGGCCATCGCGGTGCGGGCTTAGCCTGCCTTGTTGTTCAACCGATGAAACAGATGCGTGAACGTGGCGGCCCCCAAGATTGGGATGATCAGGTTCAATAACGGCACCGTCAGAGGGATCGCCATCAGACAACCAGCCAGCCAGATTTCACCGGAATGCTGTTTGCGCAGCGCTTTGGCATTTTGGCGTCCGATCCGACGCATGGCAGCGATCTGAAAATATTCCCGGCCCAGCAGATAACCGTTCAGCCCCCAGAAAATGACAATCGCGGCAAAGGGCAGCAACCCATATGCGATGATCGCCAATAGGTTTGCGCCAATCAAAACCCCGAGAAAATTGATAGTGTCGCGAAACGCGTCGCCAAATGGCGTGCGGGGAATATCGGGCAAATGGGGATAGTGCACATCCTCAACCGCCTGCGCGACGTCATCCAGAAACATCGATGTGATCGCCGAAGCAACCGGCACCATCAGGAATATCGACAGGATGAACATCAACAACAAACTGCCCCAGCCCAGCAGGTCGCCTAGCCATGAGATTTCACCGATGCCGGGGATGGTTATGGGTTCGCCCGACGTGCTGTTGATGAACCACAACAAAACGGCATAAGCCCCGACCAGCAACGCGATGGTCAACGCAATTCCCAGCCACAATACACGCCGAAAGCGGGGATCGGGCAATTGGGCGAATGCCTTGAAAAAGTCGGTGATGATCATGACTGAACCCATGTGACTTTGGTGGCTAAATCAGGGCGGGGCCGTTCTGGTGGTGCGACGCGTTCGGTGCCGATATGGATAAAGCCCGCAATGGTTTCATTTGGGGCTAATCCCAGATTTTGTTCAACAAAATCGCGATCATGGGACGCCCAGCCTGACAGCCAATTGGCCCCCCAACCCGCAGCCAAAGCCGCGTTCAACAATGCGGCACACACGGCCCCCGCCGATAAAACCTGTTCGATCTGAGGGATTTTAGGGGACACAACCGGTGCGCTGACAACTGCCACGGCCAGATCTGCGTTGGAAAATTGCAATTGCGCCTTTTCGATTTTGTCAGGGTCGATATCCAATGCCGCACCGCGCGCCGCAACGGCATCCCCCAACCGCGACAGGGCCGCCTTTTGCAGGACGATGAACCGCCAGGGTTCCAGTTTGCCGTGATCCGGTGTGCGACAGGCCGCGGTCAGCAAAATGTCCAGATCAGCGCGATCGGGAACCGGTGTCGTCAGTGTTTTGGCGGGGCGCGACCGCCGACACAGCAAAAATTCAAGTGCGGCTTGGTTGGCGATGGGCATAAAATGTCCTGTCGGTTTCAAAGGTTGAAACGGATTTAAGGGTCCTTGGCCATGCATACCACCCCTTTGCCCCGGCAAAAGCCATCGTTTTGCGCCCAAATCGGATGGCGTGCGGGAATTTCGCGGTTGCGATCTGTGTTTGGACGCCCGCCACAAGGTAGGTCATCCAGCCGGGGGAACCAACCGGGGGCAATCAGCCGGGGGGCTAGACGCTGTCCTCTGGGGGATCGCCGTCCTGAAAGGGGCGGATGCGATACACACCTTCTGGTAGATCCAGCGCCGCGCCCAGATCCCGCAATTGCGACAAAGACAGCGTAATTGTCACATCGCGATCCGTGCGGGGATCGTATTGGGTCACGGTGATCACTTCTGCAAATGCATTCACGATCACGTCTTCTTTTAGAGGGGTTTCGCCTTCGTCAACGAGGGTAATGACCGAGGCGTCGAAATCGTGTTCTATGGTAAACATATCTGTATGTTAGCCTGCATTCCGGGTTGTGCAAAGGGCGTTCACACAATCGGGACTGGCCCGATGCTTTTGCATTCGTTACATAGGGACAAACCCGCAGGAGAGTTTATATGCGTAACTTGGTTCTTGGTCTGGGAATGGCCTTTGGTTTGATGGCGTGTGTTGATGCAACACAACCGATCGATACGCCTGCGCAAACATCGCCGACGACCCAGCCGCAGACACCGCAATTGCGCGCCAGTGCCAATGTTCCGCGTCGGGATGCCCGACAACTTGCGCGGGATTTCATCGAAGTTGTGAACCAGCTGGAACCTGTGGCCGAGGCAGAATGCCGGCGTCGATTGTCACGCGGCAATTGCGATTTTCTGATTGTTGTCGACGACAGTCCCAACGCGCCGCCAAATGCGTTTCAAACGGTGGATGAAACCGGGCGGCCGATCATCGCGTTTACCTTGGCTTTGCTGAGGGAAACTCAAAACAAAGAAGAAATCGCATTTGTCATGGCCCATGAGGCAGCTCACCATATTGCGGGGCATCTGGACGTGCAGCGGCGCAATGCGGCCATCGGGGCACAGGTGTTTGGCCAATTGGCCGGAACCTTGGGCACGGATTCCTCCGAAGCGTTAGAAACCGCGCAGGAAATTGGCGCTTTGGTTGGCGCGCGCACCTTTAGTCAGGAATTTGAACTAGAGGCCGATGAAATGGGCGCACGGATTGCGCATCTCGCTGGGTATGATCCCCTAATTGGGGCCCAGTTCTTTACCCGGATCCCCGATCCCGGTGACCATTTCCTAAGCAGCCATCCCCCCAATGCGGCCCGTATTGCGGCGGTGCAACGTGTGGCTGCACGCCTGTAATAGCGGCGATTGATTGCAGCGCCGATCAGGTTTGATCTGACGCAAAGACGGCCCCCTTTGTTTGGCATCATATTGCGCCCAACAAAGGAGACCAGTCATGCACCCAATGGGCAATCCACGTGATCATTTTTGGCTGACCATCGGTATGTCAAAGGCCGTTGGCGCCAATCTGGGGGATGCGTTGCGCGATGGTAAATTGACCCAGCGCAGCTATGCTGAAATCATCAATGCCTGTCGCACCTGTGATAATCCACAAGGGTGTAAACATTGGTTGGATCAAAATCCCAGCGCCACTGCTGCACCGGATTATTGTCGCAACAAAACGGAATTGGCAGCGTTGGCCAGCTCATAACATTGCGCATTTGGAAACATATAACCCCCTAGGTCAGACCAGCCCTGGCTAAGATACGTTTCGCTTTTTTGACAATCGGTGCGTCAATCATTCGACCATCGATTAAAACGGCAGCCCCGCCATGGGCCTGATCCGCGTCGCAAACATCCTGAGCCCATGCCCTTTCAGCATCACTTGGGCGCATTGCGCGGCGAACGATATCCACTTGGCTTGGATGAATGACCAATTTACCTGAAAATCCCAGATTGGCCGCATAGTCCGCATCCGAACGGATCAAAGCATCGTCGGTCACGGATGTTGTCACGCCATCCACAGGCGGTGGCAGGTTTTGGGCCCGCGAATGCGTCACCAAAGCCAAACGCGCAAGCAGCAGCGCATCACGGGTTTCGCCACAGCCAACGTCAAACGCATAATCAATGGACCCAAAAGCCAGTTGACGCAGGTTGGTCGCCCGACAGATATCAGGCAGGTTCACGACACCTTTGGCCGATTCAATCAGGCCAATCACCGGCAGGTCTAGCCCAATTTTTGCACAATCGGCCGCGTGTTCTGTCTTTGGCAGCATCACGCCGCTGATCCCGGCATGGCGCGCAAATCGTACGTCCTGTTCAAACCAATCTGTATCTACGGCATTTATCCGCAAAATGATTGGGATTGTGGCATCAGACAAATAGTCTGCCAGATTTGATCGGGCCTTCACTTTTTCAGATGGCGGCACCGCGTCTTCTAGGTCGACGATGATCGCGTCGGCCCCACTGCGCGCCGCCTTTGAAATGCGATCAGGTCGCGTCGCGGGGACAAAAAGCGGCGTCACAAGTGGTTTGAACGGGGGCATGTTGGTGACCTAACTAATCAGAAAATAGTATGTGGGTTTTGTCGCAACTTCAGGCCGCTGGGCGCATGTTTTTGCCTGCAGGTCCTTTGACCACCCCTTCGTCAAAGAGCGATGCGATTTCGACATCCGGTAAGCCCACCACATCCCCAAGTATTTCTTCTGTGTTTGCCCCTAGGATGGGGGCTGGGCTGGGTTCATCCCGATCATAGTCTGAGAAATTCAATGGCGAACCTGGAACCAGGAAACGGCCCAGTCCGGGGTTCTCAATCTCGGAAAACATTGGGTTTTCGGTGGATAAATCATCATCATTTGACAATGCAGATTCGAAATCCCGAAACAGTGACCATGTCAGGCCCAGTTCATCGAATTGTTTGCCGATCGATGCAGCGTCGCGGGCCGCAAACCAAGGTTTAAAGAGGTCAGTGATTGCATTGCGATGAATGTAACGCATTCCTTCGTCGTCAAAATCCACGCCCAGAGATGTCGAAAGCGCATCCAGAGGGGCCTGTGTTTCTGTCGCAGAAATGAGCCCGCGCCATTGCCGACCTGTCAGCCCGATCACCATAATGCGCTGCCCATCTGCGCAGATAAAATCCTGCCCATAGGCCCCATATAATGCGTTTCCTGATTTCTGCCGTTTGGTCCCCCCCATCGCAGTGTCCCCAATGATGCCCAAATTGCCCAACATTGCAGCACCAACATCCTTTAGGGAAAACTCCACATCCTGCCCGCGCCCCGTTTTAAAACGATGTCGTTCCGCAGCAAGCAATGCCGACACCATGAGCTGACCGGCAACACAATCCCATGCAGGGAGCGCATGAGCGACGGGATCGGTCGAGCCTTCTGGACCAGTGATCGCCGGAAAGCCGAGCGCCGGATTGACCGTGTAATCCACCGCGGGACGGCCATGGCGATCCCCCTTGAGCGAAACCATGATCAGGTCTTTGCGGTGCTGGGACAGGGTTTCATGATCCATCCACCCACGTACCTTGAGGTTGGTCATAAACATTCCCGCATCTTTGCCCGGGGCTGTGATGATCTGTGTCACCAATTCACGCCCTCTGGGGGATCGCATATCCAGTGCAATCGACCGCTTGCCTTTGTTCATCCCCGCCCAGAAATGGCTGTTGCCATTGGGGGCAACGGGCCAGCGTGTCGCGTCCAGCCCACCGCCCAAGCGGTCAAACCGAATGACATCCGCCCCCATCTGCGCCAATGTCATGCCCGCCAGCGGCACCGCAACAAAAGCGGACCCTTCAACGATGCGCATACCTGTTAGAATGCCGCTCATGGTTTTTCCTCCCAAATAATATTTGCCTGCATGCCCTGATGTCCACCGACGATGCCGGTGCACAGGGTCATCCCGTTGTCAGTGTCGTGACCAAAAATGTGCAGATCATCGAAATGAAACATCGGATGAATGCCACGAAAGCTGAATTTTTTTGGCTGGCGATCACCCTGTCTGAGCGCCGCGCGCATCAGCAATGTCGCCTGTAGCGGGCCATGAACAACGAGCCCGGGATATTTTTCGACCTCTTGCGCATAGGGTAAATCGTAATGGATACGGTGCGCGTTAAACGTGGCGGCTGAATACCGAAACAGCAGCGTTTCGGACATTGGCACAGCTTCTGTGATATCCGCATCCACAGGGACTGGTTTGGGCTTTGGGGGCGAAAACTGCTGTGGGATATTCAGGTAAACGATGTCCTGAATTTCGCTGATCGCATGGGTGTCATCCTCAAAATACTCATGGGCAATGGTCACAAAAACCATTGGACCTGCGGCCCCTTCTTTTTGGCTGACAGACCGGATCGTTGACTGGCGCGTGATATCTGATCCGATGTGCAGCGGGGAATGAAACGTCAATGCGCCCGCCGCCCACATCCGACGTTCCAACGGCACTGGTGGCATAAACCCCCCGAGCTTGGGGTGTCCGTCACAGGACAATTCTGAGGTCAAACTCTGCGGTACAAAGGCGCTCCAATGGGCAAGAAACGGCATCGGGTCCCCGATTTTCCCGGCCCGGTCCCCAAGCGTTGCTGCCAATTTTTGCGCGGCGCTCAGGTCAAGCACACCGCGCTGTTTTTCACAGCGTCCAGTCCATTGTGAGACGTCTGGATTTTGCATGGATAATTTTCTTTCAAAAGCAACTGTTGTTTTGGCTTATAATTACCCCGCCAAAAAAAATCAAATGTTTTTAATAACTTAGCGGGATACGGCGGTATACAATTGCACCAATCTTGCTGTCAGGGCGACCTAACTATGCGCAATTGCACAAAGATACTGTGCGTTTTGGCGTGGCTTTGATGTGAAAAAAATTTTGGTATGACAGGCAGCGACATCCCCGAAATGTGGGGTTCGGGCGTCACACACACGCGGTTTTTGGGCGTGAACAATCGCAAGGAATCGGATGAGCATGCGGGCGAGGTGCCAAATGGCAGGCCTACTTTGGCCGACCCCGACATTTACGCGGTTAAGGCGTCATTGCCCGCTGTTTCAGCGCTGAAACAGGCATTTGAATAACACGCCCAGAAATCACAAATTCACCGTCTTCTTTTAGTCGTGTGAAAAGCCGCGACATCGTTTCGGGCTGAACCCCAATCAAATCCGCAAGGTCGGAACGCGACAGTGGCAAATGCATGTGCAACATGTCGCCGATGCGGGTGCCATGCGTTTCCATTAAACGGCGCAACACATCAGCAAGCCGCACACGATTAGAGGTTGTCGCCGCCGAGATAATCCGCGCGCGGCTGCTGTCGATTTCGGAAATACAGCGTTGCGTCAACCGTGTCAGAACCGATGGGTTGCCTTGAACGACGCGGTTTGCGTCGCGATGTGCAACGGTGCAAATACGCGACGGTTGCAATGCGCGGGCTTCGGTTTTGTGACATTCGTTGCCCAGAAAGGACCGGTATCCGAATATTTCACCGGGATAGACAAGTTTCAAAAGGGTAGATGACCCATCCATATGAAGCGCCCTGAGCGCAATCAATCCTTTGGATACACAAAAAACACCCCGGTTTTCGCTTCCTTGTTGGTATAGGATTTGCCCCGATTCCAGGTCCTTGCGCGAAAACCCCTGCGCAAGCACAGAAACCGATCCGGGATGGACCGGTTGCCAGACACTTTGGGAATAAAAGGCGCATTTCCCACAAGGGTGTGGCGCGTCGCGTGTGGTGATCATTGATGCCTCGGTGGCCATTCACAAAACGTGCTTTGGGGGCACGACATCAGATTACCCTGCGCTTTGACGCGTTGTCGACTGCGGCGCTTGGTAACACTTACCTGCGGATATTGTGCGGAAATTTGGCAAATTTTGACGATCGTCAATGACGCGGGACAGGCAGGGGGCAAGGAATGCGGACCAATAAAATGTTCCCATCCTACGGAGTTCCACGTGTTTGACGCCCCCCGCAATTCAGCGCCAGAATTGCCACCAAAACCTGCCTCACGGGAAGGAAGGGTTTCGCTCTGGACCTATTTTCGGTTGTTCAAAACCGACATCCTGTCAGCACAGCCCGCACGGCTTTATCGGGCTTGGATGGCGGAAATGCGCACGCCGTTTTTCCGATCATACCTTTGCAATGATCCGGATCTCGTTGATTTGGTTTTGAAAAAGCGCGCATCGGATTTCCCCAAGTCTGAGTGCATTCGCGTGGGGTTAAAACCGCTACTGGGTGAGTCTATTTTCATTTCAAACGGCGACACCTGGGCCCGCCAACGGCGGATCATCGATCCGGCCTTTGAGGGCGGGCGGTTGCGAGAGGTGTTTCCGGCAATGTGGGACAGTGGGGTGGCAGCGGTTGCACGATTAAAGCCGCTTGCGGATGGGATGCCGGTCGACATCGAAAGCCAAACCAGCCATGTCGCCATGGATGTCATTTTTCGCACATTATTTTCCGTTCCGATTGAACATGAAACCGCCCAAAAAGCCTATGAAGCGTTTTGCCAGCATCAAACGGCGCAGCCCGTGGCGGGGATTGCTGCGGTATTGCCGTTTCCCAAATGGGCCCCACGGTTTCATTCGCCAAAAACTTTGCGCACGGCCCGCACGATACGCGACCTGATCGGACAGCTGATCGATGCACGGTCACAGGCCATCAAAGCGGGAACCGCGCCTGATGATTTATCCACCAAAATCATGACAACCCCGGACCCTGAAACAGGGCAGGTATTCAACGCCAAAGAAATGATCGACCAAGTCGCGATTTTCTTTTTGGCGGGGCATGAAACGTCAGCGGCGGCTTTGGCGTGGGCGCTGTATTTGCTGGCCACCCATCCAGATTGGCAGGACAGGCTGGCCCAAGAGGCGCACGCAGCGTTGGAGCCCGATAAAATCTATTTTTCAGCCCTGTCTAAACTGCGCCATTCCCGCGCGGTTTTCCGTGAATCAATGCGGCTTTATCCCCCGGTGCCGATGTATGTACGCCAAACCGCTGGTCGTGGAACATTCAGGGGGCGCCGTATCAAAAAAGGGTCGCAGATTATCCTAAGCCCGTGGCATTTGCATCGGCATGAACGGCTTTGGGATCGTCCGGATGAATTTGACCCCAGCCGGTTTGACACCCCCAATGGCAAACAATGTCTGCGATCTGCCTATATCCCATTTTCAGCAGGTCCAAGGGTGTGTCCCGGTTCAGCATTTGCGATGGCCGAGGGGCCGCTTTTGTTGTCGATGTTGGTACGCGCCTATCGGTTTGATGTGGTCGATGGGGATCGACCCGTTCCGGCCGCCCATCTGACAGTTCGATCCGCCAATGGCATTCGCCTGCGCCTAACGCCCCGGTTACATGACACAAAACAGGATGCAAATTCATGACGTTTGCGCCTTTTAAGTCTAACCCTCAGGGTCGCCTCAAAGCGTGGCCTTATTGGGTCACTATTCTATTTGTGCCCTTGGTGATTTTGGCCGTGGTTTATGGCGGCTGGACGATATTGCTGATCCCCGCATTTGGGTGGGTTTTGATGCCTCTGTTGGACACGATATTGGGCCAGGATCTGCGCAATCCGGACCCTGACACACCGGTCGAATGCCTGTTCTGGTTTCGATTGCTGACCTGCATCTGGTTTCCCATCCAGTTTTTGCTGGTTTTTGGAACGCTTTATTACCTGTCTCATGTGGGGCAACATTCTGTGTCGGAAACATTTGGGATCATGTTTGGGATCGGTGTCACAACCGGGACCGTGGGCATCGTTTACGCCCATGAATTGTTTCACAAACCCAACCGGATTGAGCGAAATCTAGGTGATTTGCTGTTGGCGCTGGTGCTTTATGGGCATTTTCGAACCGAACATCTGTTGGTGCATCACCCCTATGTTGGCACGCCGCGGGACACGGTGACGGCGCGCTATAACGAAGGGTTCCACCGCGCGTTTGCCCGCACCCTGACAAAAGGATTTGGATCAGCGTGGCGCGCCGAAAAGGCAATGCAGGCCCGGCGCGGTCGTTCGCCGTTTCATCCGTCCAATCCGATCTGGAAATATCTTGGATTGCAGACGGGGTTTTTGTGCCTTGCATTTGCGGTTGGGGGGGGGATCGGCGTTGGGCTGTTTGCGTTTCAAGCCTTTGTTGCGATCTGGCAATTAGAGCTGACCAATTACGTAGAACATTATGGCCTGACTCGAAAATATTTGGGGGATGGAAAATACGAACCCGTCAAGCCGCATCATTCATGGGATTCCGCACATCGTGTGTCGGGTCTGTTGCTGATCAACCTGCAACGCCATGCGGATCATCATGTGCATCCGCTTCGTCGGTTTCCGCTGCTGCAAATCTATGACGAAACACAGGTCCCCATGCTGCCAACCGGATATCCGCCTATGACGGCGATTGCGATGGTGCCCCCGGTGTGGCGTCGCCTCTTTAACCCGCGGGTGCGGGCATGGCGCAAACAATTCTATCCAGAAATCACGGATTGGACGCCCTACAAAACGATGTCACACCCCGCCCCCAAGGGCGCGGGCGGCTAGATTGCCGGACTGGTGGACCGGGGGGGGGCGAAATGGGGCAGCCTACGGGCTGGTGGTCAGACCGGACCAATCCGCACCGCGTTGCCCCGTCAAAAACCCATCTGACAGGCGGGCATTGCCGTCTATCTGGTGGATTGCGGCTGCGGTCTGGGGGCCATCGATTTGCCCGTCCAGCAATTGGCGATAGAGATGGCACAGCTCTATGAACCCTGTTGATTGCGGTGACAATCGCAGGGCCGAAACCCCGGCCTGGGTCAGGGCCTGCACGTGATGGGCCACACTGGCATATGTATCAGACAGGGTTTGCACCCCGTTCATGGCCATAAAGGGCTGATCATCCAGCGTTTTCACGTCTTTCCCATCGGGGTCCTGATCACAGGCGAATTGGCAATTGTCCTTGGTGCGGCCATGCAAACGGGCATGATAACACCGCCCAGAAATCGCGAGCGGCAATCGTCCATGCCCCCACACTTCGATTGAGACACCTAAATCAGCCCCCGCTGACGCCAGCGTTTCCACGGATTTCAAGGGCAGCTCGGGGGGCAAACACACCCGGTGCGCCCCACGTTTGGCCAACCAAGCCAGCGTGCCTTCGTTATAGACGTTCACCAAGGGGCCCACCGAAAATCCCGCGTCTTGCGGCAAAAAGGGCAGGGCGGTCAGATCGTTCACCTCGATTTCGACGCCCATTTCGGCCAGCTCTGCCATCTGTTTGCGTTCACGTTTTAGCGTGATCAACGCGAGACTTGTCAAAGCAACGGATTTTCCCGCGGCCAATAAGGTCGCAACAGCATCCGGGATGTGATCCTGATAAAACGGCAATCGTTTGGAACAAACCAGTTCACCCAGAACAACCCGGTCAATGGGCGCCTGCGCGAGGTCCCGGTAAAGCGCAGCCCAGCGATCGGTGGCCCAGAAAAACTGATTTGGCCCAATAGTCAGGTCCATGATGTCATCTCCATGTTTTCTTATAGGCGCCGGTTGTCATCGCTTGGCCTTCGGATAAACGGGCCAACATGCCTTCTGGCAGTGGTTTGCCCGCGTCCAGCGCATCGACCGCGGCGCGAAAATTGCGCACCACCTGTGCGACATAGGATCGAGATCGTTGGCGGCCTTCGATTTTCAGGGCGGTGACACCTGCCTTTTGCAACTGCGGGATCAGGCGTTCGGCGTTCAGGCTGACCGGGTCTTCGAACAGGTGGCCGGTTTTGCCGCCCGCGCCAAAACAGCCTTTGCACAATGTTGGATAGGGTGCGGGATCATTTTTGCCGACCCGGTGAATGGTGTATCCGCCCAGCCGGGCGTCCAAGACACCGTGATCTTGGCTGTATTCCACATGGCTGGCGGGCGAACACACGCCGTTCATATTGGGGGATTGTCCGGTCGCATAAGACGATAGCGAACATCGGCCTTCTGCCATGACACATAGTCCGCCAAACACAAATACCTCTGTTTCGATGGTGGTTTCCGCGTTGATCGCGGCGATTTCAGGCACCGACAGGACACGTGGCAATACCACCCGTTTGATCCCGAATTCCTGGGCATAAAAATTGATGATGTCGGCATTTGCAGCGGCGGCCTGAACCGACAGATGTCGCCGCAGGGTCGGGTGGTGATGCGCCGTAAACGCCAGCAACCCCGGATCAGCCAAGATCACCGCATCCGCGCCGCAGGTTTGCGCATCGCCAATCGCGCGGTGCCAAATGGCTTCTTCGCCCGCGCGCGCAAAGGTGTTGATCGCAACCAGCACCTTGGCACCATGGGCATGGGCAAATGACACGCCGTCGCGCATTTCATTGCGATCAAAGTTCAACCCCGGAAAATTGCGGGCATTGGTTTCGTCGGCAAAGCCGCAATAAATAGTGTGCGCACCGGCCTTTACGGCGGCGCGCAAAGCGGCCGGGGTGCCTGCGGGGCAGACGATTTCCATTACCATGTTTCCACCTCATCCGGTCTGGTCAAATGGACACCGGAATGCCGTTCCCAAAATGCCATCATGTGTTGCAACGGGCGGGCCAGCGGCCCTGAAAGGTTCAATAATTCCTGCGAAAGATCGAGTTCCGCGTCATCCACCGCATTGCGCAAGGCAAGCGTCGCGGCGGTTTCGCCTTCGATCACCAGATCACGTGAGAAAAACAAAGCATCCCCATCATAAACCCCATGCACCAGCCCAATCAGCGCCGCCAAAGGCCCGGCGATCCGTGCAGCGCCAGCCCCCGAACCCCGGATCACGGTCACCTTTGGGGTGCCGCCATTTGGGTCCAGTAGAATGACAAATGGCAAATCGGTTGGATCCAGCACAAATCGTTTCTGGCCATGCACCCCGAGCCGCCGAAACAATGCGGGGTGATTGCGCGCCGTTTTACGGGCAAAAAGCGTCAAGGACGTGGATAATGGCGCAAGCGGCACAAACCGCAATGGATAGGTCAACGCCAATGGAAGGCGTGAAATCTGAGCGGGCGACTGGGACAAACAGAGATCCTTTGGGACGGGGCTGATCCGGTTTGGTCTTGGTAGTCGTTTGCGTGTTTGGGCAAATTGACGATCGTCAATTTCGCGGCGCATTTCGGCTGATAGGCAGCGCGGGGTTCAATGTCAGGAAATTATGTGCGCACCTTGCCTTCATTCCCCAGCCTGCGCAGCTATCTCAGCTGGTGCGATGAAACCGGGCAGCTATTGCCAGTGCCGCAGCCTGTTTCGGTCCGTCATCAAATGACAGCGGTTCATCGCAATATTCTGGAACGCAAAGGCCCTGTTTTGCGGTTTGATCAGCCGGTTCAGGGGGATGGCGGTCGCTTTGATATCCCGGTTGTGGCCAATCTGTTTGGTACAGGTGAACGTGTCGCGGCGGGATTGGGGATGGCGTTGGATCAGATCGATGATCTGGGATCGTTTCTGGCCGCCCTCAGAAGCCCAACGCCGCCGGACGGATTGCGCGATGCGTTGGCGCGCTGGCCGATGCTAAAAGCTGCGTTGGCGACACGGCCAAAGATCGTCAAATCGGCCCCGGCCCAGCAGGTCGTTTTGCAAGGCTCTGATGTGGATCTGACGGCGATCCCGGTGCAAACCCATTGGCCGGGTGACGCGGCACCATTGATCACATGGCCGGTGGTTATCACCCGGTCCCGGGCCACAAAACAGGCCGATATCGGGGCTTATAATGCAGGGATTTACCGGGCGCAGGTTTTGGCGCGTGACCGGTTGATCATGCGTTGGTTGCCCCATCGCGGCGGCGCAGCCCATCACCAGAGTTGGGCGCAAAATGGCCAAAAGACGCCCGTGGCCATTGCGCTGGGCGCGGATCCCGCAACATTGCTGTCTGCTGCTCTTCCTCTGCCGGAAACGGTGTCAGAACTGACATTTGCCGGTGCGATTAACGGCCTGCGCCCGCGCATGGTTGCGGCCAAAACCGTGCCATTGATGGTCCCTGCTGAGGCGGAAATCATCCTAGAGGGGTGGGTCAGCCCCACCGAAACCGCCCCCGAAGGGCCGTTTGGGGACCACACCGGGTATTACAACAAGGCCGAGCCATTTCCGGTGGTGCAGATCACGGCAATCACCCATCAAAAGGACCCGCTTTATTTGTCGACCTATACGGGGCGTCCCCCCGATGAACCGGCAATCATTGGTGACGTGTTTAACAGGCTTGCCCTGCCGACAATTCGGGCGCAAATCCCCGAAATTCGCGACCTTTGGCTGCCAGCGGCGGCGTGTTCTTATCGCATTGCTGTGGTCAGTATCGCCAAACGCTACCCCGGTCAGGCGCGGCGTGTGATGATGGCGCTCTGGGGGATGTTGCCACAGTTTAGCTACACAAAAATGGTCATTGTTGTGGACCCGGATATCGATGTCAGAAATTGGGATGACATTGCATGGGCGCTGGCGACGCGCATGGATCCGGCGCGCGATGTGATGCATTTGGATGATACGCCTATGGATTACCTAGACTTTGCGTCACCGCGGCCCGGTTTGGCCGGGAAAATGGGCATAGATGCCACCATAAAAATCGACGCTGAAACCAACCGGGATTGGGGCGAAGTGATGAAAACGGCGACGCAGGACGCAGAGTTCGCGGCGGATTTGGTCGCACGATTGATGCCGCAGGTGACGACGTGAACGCGCCCCGGGTGATTTTAGGGGTGTCGGGCGCATCTGGTGCGGCATTGGGCCTGTCGGTGGCCCGACAATTGGCCGCGCTGGACGTCGAAATCGATCTGGTGATCAGTGCAGCGGCGCACCGGACCTTGGTTCAGGAATGCGGCCCAAATGCGTTGGCTGATTTGCAAATGCTGGCCACGCGATGCCACCCTTTGTCCAATATCGGGGCCAGCATTGCGTCGGGATCGGTGCCTGTGACGGGCATGATCATTGCGCCCTGTTCCATGCGGTCCCTCGCCGCGATTGCGCAGGGGCTGGATGATAACCTATTGACCCGATCCGCCAGTGTTCAGCTCAAGGAACGCCGCAGGCTTGTGCTGTTGACCCGCGAAGCGCCTCTGACATTGGCCCATCTGCGCAATATGACGGCTGCAACGGAACAGGGCGCCATCATCCTGCCGCCGGTTCCGGCGTTTTATTTAAACCCGGACAATGTGACTGATATCGTCGATCAGATCGCCGCCCGCGCCATCGATCTGTTGGCGTTGGCCATGCCCATCGCAAAGCCATGGGCAGAATAGTGAGATACGGTCACACGCCTGATGACTTCGGCTTTGATGTTGACAGATCGACTGAATGGGATACCGATAAAGCCGTTCAATCTATAGGATTATTCCAAATGTATCGTATCTTGATGCCACTTGGGCTTGCTCTTTCATGTGTTGCGACGACCGTTGCCGCACAATCACAAGAGGAAGAAGCCCTCATTCGACAGACATTCGCAGAAATCAATCCTCTCTCGTTTGAGAAAGGGATCGAATATTGCGGCTATGTTGGGTTTACGGCCTCAGGTGAATTGGCGGTTTCCCCACCCACCGCGGGCGCGACCAGCAGCTGTTTGGCGGATGACCCCACAAACCTGGAAATTACAACCGCATCATATCATACGCACGGGAATTTTTCGACCGAATATTCCAGCGAAACGCCCAGCGGCGCTGACATGGAAGGCGACGAAGAAGAAGGCATCGATGGCTGGGTAGCGACACCGGGCGGACGGCTTTGGTATGTTGATACAACCGACATGGAAACCTACCAAGTCTGCGGCATTGGCTGCCTGCCCAAAGACCCGAATTTTGTTGAGGGTGATGATGGCACGATTGAACAAAGCTACAGCTATGACGCGCTGGTTGCGCGCTTCTGATACGCTTTTCTACGCTGGTTGTTTGAAATGGTGCAGGCATTTGCACAAAAAGCCGGGCCCCTGTGACGGGACCCGGCCTGGGTAAGGCAACCACGCTGAGAGAGGGAGAGAGGCGTGGAAGTCTATACTCAGCTCTGAACCCGACGGGTGTCGGGGTGTAAACTTTTGCCCAGGATATGTTCCGATTGATGGATCTCATGGGCCGCTGCATTGACGATTTCGGGATCCGGTTGCCCGACCACATCGTGATCCTTGCCCGGATAATCCAACGTCGACAGGAAATGACGCATGCAGTTGATCCGCGCACGTTTTTTGTCGGTCGATTTGATCACCGTCCATGGTGCATCGGCGGTGTCGGTGTAGAAAAACATCGCCTCTTTGGCCTCGGTGTAATCACCCCATTTGTTCAGCGACGCTTTGTCGATGGGGGACAATTTCCATTGTTTCAGCGGATCCAATGCGCGGCTATCAAACCGGCGTTTTTGTTCATCCTGCGTGACTGAAAACCAGTATTTATAAAGCCGGATGCCGGACCGCACCAACATGCGTTCCAATTCCGGCGTCTGACGCATGAATTCAAGGTATTGGTTTGGCTCACAAAACCCCATGACCCGTTCCACACCGGCGCGATTGTACCAGCTGCGGTCATACAGCACCATTTCACCGGCAGTGGGCAGATGGTCGATATAGCGCTGGAAATACCACTGGCCTTGCTCTTCTTCGGTGGGTTTGTTCAGCGCAACCACACGCGCAGCGCGCGGGTTCAGGTGTTCGGTAAACCGCTTGATTGTGCCGCCTTTACCGGCCGCATCGCGCCCCTCAAACAGCAGAACAAATTTCTGGCCGGTTTCCTGCGCCCATAGCTGAACCTTCAACAGCTCGGCCTGCAGCTTTGCCTTTTCGGCCTCATAGGGGCGACGCGCCATTTTTTCAGGTTTCGCGTCACTTTGCGCAACAACAGGTTTGGCAACAACAGCGGGTTTCGCGGCGGTTTTGACGGGCTGCGCCTTGGTGTTGGCGGCGGCAGGTTTTGTGGTTGCTGTGGTGGATGTTGTCATGTTGGCCCTCTCTTTTGTATCTCGCGCAAACCCTATCAGCCCGGGATCCGCGGGGCCTTGACCTGCATCAATCACAGCGGGAAAAGGGGGAATGAAAATCATTGAAAACGTCGCCAGCGATCGCGGATCGAAATATGCCGTGTCCGGCGCCCCCGTCACATCCGCCGACGAAGCACGCGCCTTTATCAAAGAATTGCGCCGCAAGAAAAAGTTCGCCAAAGCCACCCATAACAGCTGGGCGGTCCTGTTGCCCGACGCACCGCTGAAAAACGATGACGGCGAAAGCGGGGCGGGCATGATCATCGTGCGGATGCTGGAACGCGAAGCCCTACATGGGCATCTGATCTGTGTGACGCGCTGGTACGGCGGCAAACATCTGGGCGGGGATCGGTTCCGCCACGTGCAGGATGCGGTGCGGATTTATCTGGATCAGTTGACCTGACCCATTTGGGCGCTAGGGTGGCGCAATGATATACTTTATCAAACGGTTAAAAATGCGCTGCATCTGGAGCTGGGCCGGCGTGGTCGACGCATGGCAGAACGAACATTCGTTTCGCAGCTGGGTCTGGGCCAACGTGGTTTCGGCGCTCTTTGCGCTGTGGTTTCTCAGCGGAATGGAACTGGCGCTGATCCTGATTTTGGGCGTGCTGGTTTTGGCGGCCGAGCTGTTCAATACGGCACTGGAACGGGCGGTGGATTATATCTCAACCGAACCGCACCCTTTGGCCAAACAAGCCAAAGACGCAGGCAGCGCAGGGGTCGCAGTGACCGCCTTTGCTGCGGGGCTGGCTTGGGTGATTGTCGTGTTTAGTTAGCCGTTTTTGCTAGGGGTGCGGGCTTTGCGGCGTTTGTGCCAGCGATAAATCACCGGCGCGATGATGCGATCATACAAAAACACCGAGGTAGGGCGCAGGATCGGCCACCCCGCGACGCGCGCCAGCCAGCGATACCGCGGCATCTGCGCCCATAACACACGAAACGCAGGCATCCCCGACAGCAATTCCCCGCGATGGGACACATAAAGTCGCCGCGCCGCCTGATCCGGGGTCAGGCCCCACCGGGCCAGCCCCGCGCCGTTGAGATCATCAAACCGGATCGGCAGGCCGTTATCGTCGCTATAACGCGCGTAGCGACTAACCTCAAAGTGACAGACGGGACATTCCGCATTGTAGAGAACCTGAGTGTCGCTGGGGGTTTGATCGGTTTGGGTCATGGCTACCGTTTCCAAAGCTTAGGGAAATTACCTTGATAAACATCTTTGCGATCTGAAACTTCAATGGATGGATATCTAGTAAGCGCAGCTCGCAACCCAAAGTAGCGCTTTTGTTTGCTCGCAACCAAGGTCGGGAATTTTTCTTTCAGGTAGACTTGATCCGCTTCCTTCCCATCGATGGTTTTGGACAAAATAACTAATTGATTGTGGCTCGGGAATTGAGCTTTAAACAACGCTAACGCATCATTGTAACAGCTTACTTGATCGTTTTGGTACGCTTGGATTTCGCTGTGGAAACTACTTCGACAATCAAACAATGCGGAAATAAATCCACGTACAACTACCTTTAAATCAAGTTCGTTCTCCGAGATTGCATCAATTTCATCTTTTGTTTTTCTACGACCTTGCTGGGCCTTTGTCAGAGTTTCTTTTGAGATATTTAATTCCAAACTAGATCGGCCGACCACCCGTCCGTTGGGAAAATCCTCAAACGTTTCAGCGAGAGTGCTGACGGAATAATTGGGCTTGGTTGGGAGCTGGGAATGAATAGTTACGTTTCGAAGCAGGTCGAAAATGCGATATTCAAAGCTATTATCGAATGCTGAGGCTAAGAATTTCTTAAACAATTCCACCAAATCGACAGAATGGGTATAGCTTGATCGCAACCTCTGCGGATATTGATCCACAAGGGCGCGATGCGAATTTGTTAACCCCAACAGCTTCTGGTTCGCGTAGTCAGTTGACCTGAGGAACTTTTCATCTAACCCTTCCTCAAGACCGTCAAACTCACCAATATGCACTGCTAGCCCGGCTTCAAACACAAAGGTTTCGAACTCTTTGTAGCTTATCGCAATTAAAGAAAAAAGATCTTCTAAGCGGCTGCATGACACGAGGAATGATCGCGCTGCCAGCACTTTCTCGGCATCCGAAACGCTGAGCGGAACTCGCGAGTCTTGGTCGTGCATACTAACTAGGTAAAACGCTTCGTTAGCCAAGTTTACCCCACAAATCATATTCCCCAGCCTCATCGACTTCGACCGATACGATATCGCCCACCGACAAACCATCCGTGCCTTCATCGATGAACAGGTTCCCATCAATCTCGGGCGCGTCGGCTTTGGTGCGGCAGGTGGCGATGCCGTCGCTGTCGATGTCGTCCACGATCACGTCCAGCGTTTTGCCCACTTTGGCGGCCAGTTTGGCTTCGGAAATCGCTTGGGCCTTTTCCATGAAACGATCCCAGCGATCCTGTTTCACATCCGCAGGCACATGGTCAGGCAGGGCGTTGGACCGCGCGCCATCGACGTTTTCGTATTGAAAACACCCCACACGGTCCAGCTGGGCTTCGTCCATCCAATCCAGCAGGGTCTGAAATTCGGCCTCCGTTTCGCCGGGATAGCCGACGATGAACGTGCTGCGCAGGGTGATATCGGGGCAAGTGTTGCGCCAAGCGGCGATTTCATCCAGCGTTTTGGCCGCTGCCGCAGGGCGGGCCATCCGTTTTAGCACATCCGGATGGGCATGCTGAAACGGGATGTCCAGATAGGGCAGGATCAGCCCATCCGCCATCAAAGGGATCATGTCGCGCACATGCGGGTAAGGGTAAACGTAGTGCATCCGCACCCACAGATCGCGTCCAGATCCAAGCGCACCCAGATCACGCGCCAGATCGGTAATATGGGCGCGATGCCCGCGTTCTGTAGCGTGTTTCAGATCGACCCCATAGGCCGACGTATCCTGCGAAATCACCAGCAATTCGCGCACGCCGTTTTCCACCAGCTTTTCGGCTTCGCGCAGCACTGCAAAGGCCGGACGCGATGACAGGCGACCGCGCATATCGGGGATGATGCAGAATTTACACTTGTGATTGCAGCCCTCAGAAATCTTTAGATAGCTGTAATGGCGCGGGGTCAGGGACACGCCTGACGCCGGCAGCAGATCGACAAACGGATCGGGGGACGGGGGCACAGCACCATGCACCGCATCCAGCACCTGTTCGTATTGATGCGGGCCAGTGACGGCCAGAATGTTGGGGTGATGTTCGCGGATATAATCGGGCTCAGCCCCTAAACAGCCGGTGACAATCACCTTGCCGTTTTCCACCAATGCTTCGCCGATCGCATCCAGACTTTCGGCCTTGGCGCTGTCCAGAAACCCACAGGTGTTGACGATCACCGCATCTGCGCCGTTGTAATCGGGGCTGATCGCATAACCTTCGGCGCGCAGACGGGTCAAAATGCGTTCGCTGTCGACCAAGGCTTTGGGACAGCCAAGCGACACCATCCCGATGGTCGGCTGACCGTCACGTTTGGTTTCGGTAATGCGGCCCCCGAATTTTGGGGCAGGCGCGAGGTCGGGGCGAAGTTCGGGCGGATTGCTGGACATGAGGGGCGTATAACGATGCTGCGGCCAAAGGGGAATGGGGTTTGACGATGATAGTCAAGCGACTTACTTCTTAGTTCAACTTGTGCGGTTTGGTTTTGATTAGGGTGGAAATATGAGTTTGAAACGAACCAACCCTTGGTATGTTTTAATGACACTTTATGGTGAGCCCAAAAACAAGCGGGCAGGTCACAAAGTTCAAGAGAAAAACCGTAAGGTCTGGAATGCTTGGATGTGTCAAGGATTGTCTGACCAACAGTTAGTGCAGCTTCATCAGAAAATTCTACATAATCATCCCGACACCCCTATCACGCTGGGCGAATTGGGCGGCTGGGATGATATGGCGGATGAAGTGCACGAACTGCATAGACAAAGTATGAGGGATTCTTCCGCCTTTATATCTGGGGACTTTGATTATCCCGGCATTCCTAATCCCAAGTCCGATGTGGAAGTAACTAATGCAGCAGTGCATGGGCTTCTACTGGGCATTTCGGGCTTCTACTTTGGGACGAAGCTCAAACTGACCGGGCTAAGAGAGAGGCTTTCAATAAATGCTGTTGGCGCCTATTTTGCGAAAGATGTGGACCTTAACCAGTCTAGTTTTGGTGAGCTGTTCTTTAGCAATTGCTATTTTGAAGGGAATAGCAGCTTTGCGCATTCCACCTTCGAAAGTAGGGCACGGTTCGACAATTTAACTTTCCAAAAAAACGTCAGTTTTGAATTGTCGACTTTTGAGCAATTGTGTTGGTTTTCACAAACTTCATTCGACCACAATGCACAATTTCTGGGAGGGGTCTTTAAAGGAAGAGCAATCTTTGAGAACTCAGCATTTCATCAAGGCGCGATGTTCCAAAATTCAGAATTTCAGTCACGCGTCGGGTTTCAAGGGTGTCAATTTGGAGACGAATGCCGCGAAAATCCGCTATATCTGGATCTAAGGAATGCGAGTTTCAAGAAACCGGTCACATTTCGCGAAAGCAGGTTCCTCAATCGGTATCCTTTGCTGGATGGTGCGGAACTACCTGCTGAAATGGCGTTCACCATGGGTGATGAGAATTGGCCAGAACGTGTAGATGGACGTAGTTCAAACGACTTATCTTCTTGGATTGAGGATAAGTCGGAAGTCGAGAAAGCGACAACATCATGTTCGATGTTACGTCAAGCATTTGCCAAACAGGGGTTCCCTGAAGAAGAGCATTTCTTTTTCAGACGGGAAATGGCGTTCACTGCGCAGATCGGACCGATTTGGCAAAGGTTACCGTATTTGATCTACGGCGCGCTGTCTGATTATGGGTATTCGATTGAAAAACCGATCAAACTACTTGCTTATCTCTGGGCCTTTTGCATGGGTATTTATGTTTCAGCGCTTTGGTGTGATCTTAGTTCTGTGCTGCAAGGGATCAAATCCATCCTCACCGGAGCGGCGTTTTCATTTGCCAACATCTTTAAATTTTTTGGCCTGCAAGGCACGTATTTCGGCGACATTCTGAGAGATGCCCATTGGGTCATTCAAGTGCTCTCAGCCACTCAAACCGTGTTCGGTTTTGTCCTGTTGTTTTTCCTTGGGCTGGGTCTGCGTCAGCGGTTCCGTTTGCGTTAATCGGGTTTATCCACGTGTTGGTCGATGAAAATCCCGTTGCCGTCTGGGTCCTTTAGCGCCAGATGCGCGGGGCCGGTGCTGTTGGGGTCGGCCTGCATGTCCAGCGATATCCCTGCGGTTTGCAGATGGGCCTGAATGGCGCGCACATCGTCGAATGCGTCCAAGGGCTGCGCGTCCGGGGACCAGCCGGGATTGAACGTCAGCATGTTGCCTTCGAACATGCCGTGAAACAGGCCGATCGTGGCCGATCCATTGCGCAAAATCAGCCAGTTTTGGTCGATATCGCCGCCAATGGTCGCAAATCCAAGGGTTTCGTAGAACGCTTTGGATGCGTGAATGTTTTCGACAGATAGGCTGATGGAAAAGGCACCGAGTTGCATTGTTTTTCGCTCCGGGTTGCGCGGCAAGGACCGCGAGAAGCCCCTTTATACCATGGGGCCCATCCATCCCGAAGACAAATTGGCGATGCTATTTCGTCTGCATGCTGCGCACCATTTTTAGCACCCGGCGGCGGGGCAGAAATGGCATGACCCAATTCATCAGGACCTGCAGGCGCGTTTCATTGATCGCGCGCAATTCACCGGCCATCATGGCGCGGTATCCAAATGCGGCCACATCAGCCGCGCTGGCACCGCCTTTGGCCAAATCCGTGCCGTTCAGGTCTGCGGTATCCATAAATTCGGTGGCCACAGCGCCCGGTTCCAGTGCGGTCACGGTCACGCCTTTGTCGCGCAACTCTTCGTCCAGCGCCTGGGAAAAGGACGACACAAAGGCCTTGGTGGCGAAATAGGTCGCCTGAAGGGGGCCGGGCATGTAGGACGCGGTCGACGACACGTTGAGGATTTTGCCACCGCCACGCGCCGCCATATCCCGCCCGAAATGATGGCACAGGGTCATCAAAGCGCTGACATTTAGGTCCACCATCGCGTGATCCGCCGCCAGATCCCGGTCAATAAACGCGCCATGCCCGCCAAAGCCAGCATTGTTGATCAGCACCTCAATCGGGCCAATCGCCATGGCCTGTTTGGCCAGATCATCTGCCCCGCCCGGTGCGCCCAAATCCAGTGAAATGGTGTGCACGGTGACGTAGTATTTTGACTCTAGTTCGGATTTCAACGCCTGCAATTCAGCATCACGTCGAGCCGTAATGATCATATCACCGCCCAGACCTGCGTGAAACCGCGCCAGTTCCCGGCCAATTCCCGATGATGCACCAGTGATGAGGGCGAGGTTAGGCATAGGACGATCCTTTATCAAAAAACATCTGTGGCTGATTTGGATGTAAGGCCACGCGGTGAAATCACAAGTTTGTCGGTCGGAAATGTCGGCAATCCCGACATTTTGTTTCTTTAGCGTGGTTTTGACGGGGATCGCCACAAAATAAACAGACCTGACAGCACAATCAAAACACTGCCTTGCGCCATCTGCCAGTCCAGTGTTTCGCCGAAAAACAGCACCCCAAAGGCAATCCCGATCAGCAGGCGGGAATAGCGAAACGGGGTGACGGCGGATACGTCGCCGGTGCGCATCGCCTTCATCAGGCCGGAATAGGCCAGAACACCGGCGACCACGGCCCCGATCATCATGGCCCAGATGCGCAAGTGGGGCATCACAAACGCTTGGCCGTCCCAAAGCGCATAGAGCCCGCCCGCGACGATCACCGCCAAGAAGCCATAAAACCCCAAAACCGATGTGGACAGCGTGGATGGCGCCGCCCTGCTGGCCAGATCGCGCCCGGCAAAGCCTAACATGCCCAAAACGGCCAAAATCGACAGCATCGAAAAACTGTCAGATGTGGGGCGCAGGATGATCAGCACGCCGATCAATCCGATCACGATGGCCAACCAACGTCTCCAGCCGACATGTTCGCCAAACACAATTGATGCGCCCGCGACCACAACAATCGGAGTGGCCTGCAGGATCACCGTCGCCGAGGATAAAGGGGTCAAGGTAATGGCCAACCCATAAAAAAGCCGCCCGGTGATTTCGAACAAAACCCGGATGCGCATGGGTCTGGACAAAACCGCTGCTTGCAGCAGCGACGTGCCCTGTAGCCGGGCGATTATCGCAAATAGGATCGCACCGCCCAGTCCAAACATCATCAGGATCTGGCCGATGGGCAGTTGGACAAATGTCGCTTTTAGGAATGCATCCTCAACCGCGAAGCCCGTCATCGCCGCAACCATGAACAAGCTGCCGATCAGGTTGGCCCGTGCGTTTGCAGGGGCGTTTGCCGGGGCATTTGTAGATGCGTTTCGGGGGGCGAGGTTTTGCATGAATATTCCTGTTTGAACACCGACCTGATGGTGGATCAGGGCGATGCAAAACTGGTACGCGGGTGCAGGGCGATGCACAACAACCAAGATCGCCAAAAGCTGCGGCCAAGGGGCGACACCAGCGGGGTGATCAGTCACCAAGCCCAACGAAAAAGCCCCGCCAGTTTGGCAGGGCTTTGTCAGATCAATATGTCCGGGATTACCGGCGGCGGTCGCGCCGTGATGACATGGGCTGAAACGCCACGCCGACATGGGCTTCGCAATAGGGTTTGCCTTGTTGAACGGGCAGGCCGCAGAACCAGAAATCTGGAGTGGCCGGATCGCCGATGGGCCATTTGCAGGTCCGTTCGGTCAATTCCATCAGGCTGATTTTCTTAGCGCCTTTTTCCACTTCACTGACCTTGGCCAATGCTTCGGGGCTGATTTCATTGGCCGAAGGCTGTGGTGGCAATGGCTGGCCCGCGGGAATGATCGCACGGCGCGCTGGGCTCATGGGCAGCGGCTTGGATGTGTCGATCTCTGGCTTGGCCGCCGGGGCGGCTGCCTTGGGCTCGGCCTTGGGTTTGGGGGCCGCTGTTGCCTTGGGCTTGGGCGCGGATTTTTCTTTGGTGGTTTTTGCCGCCGTTGTTGTGCTGGTCCGGTTGGACAGCCCCAAACGGTGCACTTTGCCGATCACTGCGTTGCGGGTAACCCCGCCCAGTTCCTTGGCAATCTGGCTGGCGGACTGGCCTTCGCCCCACATCTTTTTAAGCAGCTCAACCCGCTCGTCGGTCCAGGACATGGCATTTCCTTTGGTAAGGGGGCGCGCGTGAAACCGCCCGACCCATCTGAATTCGTCAGCATCCTATTTTAAGCACCCTTGGCCGGGATACAAGCGCCTGTCGCGGGATAATACGGATCGTTTGCATGCGCGACCTTTGAAACACAGCTATGAAGGCGAGGTTAACGGGCGATCCGCGCCTCACGAAAGGCCAATAACGCCGCCCCGGCAATGATGACACCGGCACCCAGTAGCGATACGATGTTGGGCCAGGATTGGAACGCCACCCCATCATAAAGCGCAACAAAAACCAGCGTAAGGTATGAAAAAGGCGTGATAAAACTGGCCTCGGCGCGGGCAACTGCGTTTAGAAAACAGGTTTGCGCCAAGGCCATTAAAACGCCAAGTGCCACCAAAACCGCCCATTGGGCCGCATTGGGCATTTGCCAAACCGGGATCACAACCAGACTGGCAATCGAAAAGCCAAGAATATTATTCACCAACAGGATTTGCAGTGGTTTTTCGCGCCCTGACAGTTTCTTCATAAAGATCAGCTCTAGTCCCAGCGCCATGGCCGCGCCCACGGCCAGCAATGCGGCGGCCTGAAACGTGGCAAAGCCGGGGCGCAGCAGGATCATTGCGCCTATCAACGCGATCCCCGCGGCCCCCCAGCGGACCGGACCCACCCGTTCACCCAATAGGGGAATGGCCAGCATCATCCCAAAGATCGGGTTCAAAAAACTAAGCGCCGTTGCATCCGATAACGGAATGCAGGCCGCTGCGGCAAACATCAGCGTCACCCCCAACGCGCCACAGGTCGTGCGCGCGATGTGCAATCGCCAGTGCGGCCGGGTAAAGGCAGGGCGGATCACGGCCGTGGCCACCAAAAAGGCAAGCAAGGCAAATGTGAACCGGCCATGGGTTACCTGCAATGCGGGCAAAGCAGGGCCAAGCGCATCCGTGCCCAGCAATTTCGCGCTCAGCATTGTGCCAGCGATGAACGCCGTCGCTGTGATCATCAATAGGATCGCGAGCCGGGGATTTTGTTGATGTAACATGACGCGGATCAAGGCGTCAGTTCGGCGAAAGTGTCAATCAGTTTCAAAGGAGATCGCCATGCCTGCAGCGACGCACAAACTGGACCTGATCAAAATCGCCGACAAAGAATATGCCAAATTGCAAAAACTGATCGCGGATATGCCTGCGGATCAGGCCCTGCGCAAACGCGAGCAAGACACTTCGATCAAGGATGTGATCGGCCATCGTGCCCACTGGATTGCGTTGTTTTTAGGGTGGTATGTGGATGGGTTGGCGGGCAAACAGGTTTATTTCCCCGCCCAAGGCTATAAGTGGAGCGATCTGAAATCCTATAACGCCATGTTGCGCGGGCAGCAGGCGGATTTGGGCTGGGATGATGTGCGTGACATGCTGGCGCAAAATCATGCCGCGCTGATCGATTTCATTCACACACGGGATGACGGCGCGCTATATGGTGGCCCAATGCAGGGCGCTAATAACAAATGGACCCCCGGCCGCTGGGCCGAAGCTGCGGGCCCATCCCATTATCGATCGGCCGCCAAATGGGTGCGCGCCTGCATCAAGCAAGATGCGGCAGATTGCAAAAACACGGGGCGACACGCAGGGGCTTAGCGAACATTTGCCATGCTGTGAAATCTAGCTTTTCAAAACCTGAATCACATTGTAACCACTTCACATGTTAAAGTTTTTTAAGCGTTTCGTCTTTGTTATTGTTGTGGTTGGCCTCGGTCTTTGGGCTGCAAACTCTTCATTGTTGGTTTCACAAGTCGAGAGTCACAAAACCCGTGTCATTGCCCATCGCGGTGTGCATCACATTTACACAGGATCAGATCGGTCGGTCGATTCTTGTCATGCCTCTCCTGTGGAGCCAATCGAACATCGTTTTATTGAGAACACGCTGCCATCCATGCGCGAAGCCTTTCGCCTAGGAGCGGACGTTGTTGAAATCGATGTTCACCTGACCAACGATAACGTTTTTGCCGTGTTTCATGATTGGACCGTGGATTGTCGGACCGATGGGACTGGTGTCACCCACAATCAGAATCTTACCGATCTCCAAGCTCTCGACCTTGGCTATCGTATCGATGATGGCAGCGGTTCGTTTCCACTTCGGGGGCAGGCGATTGGGCAAATGCCTGACCTGCTCACCGTTTTATCCCAAGATATGGGTGGCGCATTTTTGGTGAATTTCAAGAGCACGCGCCGCGGTGACGGTGTCGCTTTGTTGGCACTGCTTGAAAACCCAGAATTGCGTGAACGGGTTTACGGGGTTTATGGTGGCAGCTCGCCAACACAGGCCGTCATCGATGCGCCACTTGGCCTGCGCGGTTTTGACAAAGCCATGATTAAAAGCTGCCTAATGAGGTATTTTGCAATCGGTTGGAGCGGGTATGTACCAGAAGTCTGCCGGGACACGATGATTGTCGTTCCGCAGAATTACGCTGGTTTTTTGTGGGGCTGGCCGCATCGTTTCACCCGCCGTCTAGGTGACAAAGGCACCGACGTTATTATCGCCGGTCCGTATGACGGGTCTGGTTTCATCAGCGGTATCGACGATGCGACCACTCTTGCCAATGTGCCAGAACATTTCGACGGATATATTTGGACGAACCGGATCGAACTTGTTGGTCCGACCGTTTCTTCTGATCAATAGAAACAGGCATTTATCATTGTGGTCGTCCCTGTCCCATTGGGTCGACACAACTATGCGCGGTGGTGACACAATCGTCCGTACGGGATGCAACGGATTTCGCACCGTTTCATGCCGCCCCACCAAAGGGGTTCACAGACGCGATCGAATGCTCTACACGGGCCGCATGATGACATATGCACTCATTTTTGTCCGACGCCGACGCTAATTAATAGCGTTGTTTCGTCGCGCCTATGCGCATCTCTTCTCCAAATCTCTGCAAATTATTGACACAGCCCTGCCGCTACGGCACCAACGGGCTTTCTGTTGAAGGACCACAGACATGATCCCTTCCGTATTGCCGACTTATAATCGCGCCCCTTTGTCGTTCGAAAAAGGCCAAGGCGCCTGGCTTGAGACCGCAGAGGGCCGACGCATGTTGGATCTGGGCGCTGGGATTGCGGTGAATGCGCTGGGCCATGCAAACCCTGAACTGGTCAACGCCTTGACCGATCAGGCGCAAAACCTGTGGCACGTGTCCAACCTCTATCAGATTCCTGCCCAGCAGAAATTGGCGGATATGCTGGTCGATCTCAGCTTTGCCGACACCGTGTTTTTCACCAATTCCGGCACCGAAGCCTGCGAATTGGCCGTAAAAATGGTGCGCAAATACTGGCACGATCAGGGCGAACCCCAAAAAATCGACATTCTGACCTTTGACGGCTGTTTTCATGGCCGGTCATCTGCGGCCATCGCGGCGGCAGGGTCGGAAAAAATGATCGGCGGCTTTGGCCCGGTGCTTGAGGGATTTGTACATCTGCCTTTCCTTGATCTGGACGCAGTGCGCGCCGCCATCTCTGACACAACCGCGGCGATCCTGATCGAACCGGTTCAGGGCGAAGGCGGCATTCGCACGATCCCGGATGCAGATTTGCAAGCTTTGCGCGCCATCTGTGATGAACACAGCATTTTGCTGGTTCTGGACGAAGTGCAATGCGGCGTTGGGCGCACGGGGCGTCTGTTTGCACATGAATGGGCGGGCATCACGCCGGACATCATGATGGTTGCCAAAGGCATCGGTGGCGGGTTCCCGTTGGGGGCCGTGTTGGCTAAAGAAGCCGCCGCCAGAGGCATGGTCGCGGGCACACATGGGTCCACCTATGGCGGCAACCCACTGGGCTGTGCTGTGGGCGCAAAAGTGCTGGAAATCGTGGGGGATCCTGCATTTCTGGCCGAGGTGAACCGCAAATCCGCCCTGCTGCGCCAAAAGCTAGAAGGCCTGATCGCCGCCCATCCAGATATCTTCGAAGAGGTGCGCGGCGCGGGGCTGATGCTGGGGCTGAAATGCAAGCTCAGCAACATGGATTTGGTGCAAGCAGGCTATGATAACGATGTGATCACCGTGCCTGCTGCGGATAACGTTGTGCGGCTTTTGCCCCCGCTGAACCTGACAGATGACGACATTGATCAGGCGTTCAAACGTCTGGATCAGGCGGCCTCTGCCCTTTGATATATAACGGAATTTCCCGTTTAGTGAATTTGGGGCGGATGCCTCTGACGAGAAAGACAAAGATATGAATCATTTTCTGGATATCAACAAAACCGACCCGGCCGCATTGCGGGGCATCTTAGATCAGGCCGCAGCGATGAAATCTGCGCGTGCTGGCCTGCCAAAGGGCACGCTGGACGCCGAGCAGCCCTTGAAAAACCACATGGTGGCGTTGATTTTTGAAAAACCATCGACCCGGACCCGCGTTTCGTTCGACGTTGGCGTGCGGCAAATGGGCGGGCAAACTATGGTCCTGTCCGGCACGGATATGCAGCTGGGCCACGGCGAAACCATTGCCGACACGGCGCGCGTTCTGTCGCGCTATGTTGATCTGATCATGATCCGCACCTTTGAGGAACAGACCCTGCTGGAAATGGCCGAATATGCCAGCGTTCCGGTGATCAACGGCCTGACCGATCGCACCCATCCCTGCCAAATCATGGCCGATATCCTGACATTTGAGGAACAGCGCGGGCCGATCGCTGGCAAGAAAGTTGTCTGGTCTGGCGACGGTAACAATGTGTTTGCCAGCTTTGCCCATGCGGCGGGTCAATTTGGGTTTGATCTGGTCTTTACCGGGCCGGAACCACTTGATCCCGAACAAGGTTTCATTGACGAAGCCCGTGCCAAAGGCGCAAATGTGACCATCGAACGCGACCCGGTAAAAGCCGTCAAAGGTGCCGATCTGGTGGTGACGGATACGTGGGTGTCGATGCATGATCCGCAATCGGCCCGCGAACGGCGCCACAATCAGCTGCGCGGATATCAGGTGAATGACGCATTGATGAGCCACGCAAAATCAGATTCGCTGTTCATGCATTGTCTGCCCGCCCACCGCGATGACGAAGCCACCAGCGCCGTGATGGATGGCCCCCATTCGGTGATTTTTGACGAAGCCGAAAACCGACTGCATGCCCAAAAGGCCGTGATGCGGTGGTGTCTGGGGCAGTAATTTGCCCAGAACGGTATAAAAGAGGCCAGAGCTGGGATTGCTCTGGCCTTTTTCGTTTAGGACAGTGTTTGATCAGGACACGGTGACATTGCCGCGTTTGCGGCCTGTTTCCACGTAGGAATGGGCCTCTGGCAGGTCAGACAAAGGCCAGGACCGGTCCATCACAGGGCGCAGTTTCTCTTGGGCAACGAGGTCCAAAATCTGCGCCATCATAGGGCGCAACTCTTTGACGGGTAACATGCCTGTGGCCGAAAATTGCGCCTTTTTACGGGTGAATATGCTGCGCAACATCGCACATAGCAATCCAAGCCCCAAAACCGGTGACAAATAGCGGCCCGTGCGGGTCAGAACCGGTTTGCAATCGTCGAAATTTGACACACCCAGCGTGTCATAGATCACATCATATTGTCGTGTGTCTCGGGTAAAATCGGTGTCCGTATAATCAATCACATGATGCGCCCCAAGCGACGCGACCAGCCCAGTATTGCGGGTGCTGCATGTGCCTGTGACCTGCGCGCCCAATGCGGCGGCGATCTGCACCGCTGCGGTGCCAAGTGATCCAGAAGCGCCTAAAATCAACACTTTATCATTGGGGCGAATTTGGGCCAGCTGAGATAAAAAGTTGAACGATGTCAGGGGGCCGTCGCACATTCCTGCGGCTTCGGCATGGGACAATTGCGCGGATTTATGCACCAGCATGTAATCCTCTGGCAGGCAGATATGGCTGGCATTGCCGCCAAATCGCAGCCCCGTTTCCCCAAAGATTTCATCGCCCACTTTGAACTGGGTCACATCGGTTCCGACGGCCTGAACCACACCGGAAATACCTGTGCCGATCCGGTCTTGTTTGGGTTTGCCCAGCCCGAGAAACAAGCGGGCAAATTTTGGTGTGCCAGCACGCATCATCCCGTCGGCGCGGGTGACGGCTGAGGCGTGAATTTTGATCAGCACCTCGCCTTTGGGTGGGGTTGGCACGGCAAAGGATGTGGGTTCCAACACTTCGGGTCCGCCATATCGCGTGACGCGCCATGCTTGGGCGAATGAGGTGGAGGAGGCAGCCTGAAAGGTTGTTGTTGCGGATTGGTGGGTCATGGAATGGGTCCTAATTGGGGGTGTTAACTTGACGGCACCGATTTAGCACGTCAAAATTGACCCATGAATTGCCTGAAATGCCCACCTATGGATCAAAAATGAACCACCTATGATGGATTGGAAATCTGTGCCTGCGTTTCTGGCCGTGGCCCGAGAAGGATCATTGCGGGCGGCGGCGGATCATTTAAACGCAACCCATGCGACGCTGCGACGTCAAATAGAGGCGCTGGAGGCGCAGCTTGGGGCGCAGTTGTTTCGGCGCGCGCAAAATGGTCTGCATTTAACCGCCGCCGGCAAAACATTGCTGCCCCAAGCGTTAGAGGCTGAGGCGCAATTGCTGCAAGGGTTCAGCGCCGTGCAAGGGCTGGACCGAGAGGCCAGCGGTCACATCCGGGTGTCGGTGGACCCCATGACGGCGCATTTTTTGCTGGCCCCGGTATTGGCGGACTTTTCAGCGCTTTACCCTGAAATTGATCTGGAACTTAGGCTGTCATTTGGCATCGATTCCATCGAAAAACTGGAAACAGATGTGTCGATCCGACATGTGACGCAGGTCCAAGAGGACGTGGTCGGGCGCAAGCTATTCCCGCTCAATATCGGGGTGTTTGCGGCGCGGGATTATCTGGATCGCGCCTTGCCCAAGGCAGGCCCCAAAGGGCAGGGGCTGGACTGGATCGGTTATGGGCCAGAGCCGGTATTGCAACAAATGATCGCTCAATCCGCCTTTCCCAAAGGGCGCATTCGTCATTCCATCGCGGATCCTGAAATGCACCTGCATATGGCCCGCGCCGGGGCCGGGATGACGTTTTTGGCCAATTGGGTTCAGGCGCAATTCCCCGAATTGCAACGGGTGCCCGGCACCGATTTCGAAAGTAGCCGGTCGACTTGGGTGTTGCTGCACGGCGATTTGCAGCGGGTCAAACGGGTGCGGCTGTTTGTGGATTACCTCTGTGCGGCGCTGTTGGAACGGCGCGCGGACTTTATTGGCGACTAAGCGATGTCAAATCCGATGGATGTTTTCGTTTCTGTCGTCTAAACCGGCGTTAACGCAATCATTGCATATATAAGACGAGGACCCTCATGTCTGGCCACGGCACCCCGATCCCTATGACCTCTCGTAAATGCGGGCCGCTGAAAGGCGTCGCAAATGTTCCCGGTGATAAATCCATTTCGCATCGCTCGTTGATCCTTGGGGCGATGGCTTTGGGCGAAACCCGCATCACTGGCTTGCTCGAAGGTGAAGACGTGCTGGACACCGCCAAGGCCATGCGGGCCTTTGGGGCTGAGGTCACGGATCATGGTGGCGGCGAATGGAGTGTGCATGGCGTCGGCGTTGGCGGATTCGCGGAACCCGACAATGTAGTGGATTGCGGCAACTCCGGCACCGGCGTACGGCTGATCATGGGCGCGATGGCCACGTCGCCGATCACCGTGACCTTTACCGGGGATGCCAGTCTGAATGGCCGCCCCATGGCGCGGGTCACGGACCCAATCGCGTTGTTTGGCGCGCAATCGGTGGGCCGTGCCGGGGGCCGTTTGCCGATGACAATTGTAGGCGCCCAAAACCCGGTGCCAGTGCGCTATACTGTGCCCATGCCGTCGGCACAGGTGAAATCCGCGGTGCTGTTGGCCGGGCTGAACGCGCCGGGCGAAACCGTGGTGATCGAAACAGAGGCAACTCGCGATCACACCGAACGGATGTTGGCCGGGTTTGGCGCAGATATCAGCGTTGAACAAACCGAAGAAGGCCGGGTGATCACACTAAAAGGCCAGCCCGAGTTGAAGCCGCAAACCATCGCCGTTCCGCGCGATCCGTCATCTGCGGCATTCCCGGTCTGCGCGGCGATCATCACTGAAGGGTCGGACGTGCTGGTGCCTAATATTGGCCTGAACCCAACCCGTGCGGGGCTGTTTACAACCCTGCGCGAAATGGGGGCAGACCTAACTTATGAAAACGAACGTTTTGAGGGCGGCGAACCTGTGGCCGATCTGCGGGCGCGGTTTTCACCGGACCTGAAAGGCATCGAAGTGGCCCCCGCACGCGCCGCATCCATGATCGACGAATATCCGGTCCTGTCCGTTGTGGCGTGTTTTGCCAAAGGTCAGACCGTGATGCGCGGCGTCAAAGAATTGCGCGTCAAAGAAAGCGACCGCATTGATGCCATGGCCAAAGGTCTGCGGGCCGCAGGTGTGACGGTAGAAGAGGGCGAAGATTGGTGGATCGTCAACGGTCTGGGCCACGGCAATGTGCCGGGCGGGGCCACCGCCATGGCGCAACTGGATCACCGGATCGCCATGTCGTTTATGATCATGGGCATGGGCACCAATGCGCCGATGTCTGTGGATGACGGCAACCCAATCGCCACTTCGTTCCCGATTTTTGAACCTTTGATGGCGGAACTGGGTGCCAACGTTGAACGGGCAAACCGTTGATACGATGTATTTTCTGGGGGCTGTTTGCGGCCACAATGGCGATCTATGTGACAATGATCACATGGACATTGCCGACCATTCAGGCCGCAGCTGGGGGGCTGCCTGCCTTTGATATGCGTCCGGGCGGCTATGATTTTGCCGCTGCGCAAACGTTTCTAACCGCGCTCAGCCAAGACGGGCGTGACCTCTATCTGGGCGCGCAACACCGGTTGGATTTAATCTATCCGGGGTTGCTGGCCCTGACCTTGATCCTTGGTTTGCGACTGGTCTGGGCGCCGCGATTGGCCACGCAATTCAGCATCGCCGCCTGTGTCGCAGCGGTTGCGGATTACACCGAAAACATGTTGGTGGGACGTATGTTGCGTCAAACGGTGGATGCTGTGACCCCTGACATGGTTGCGTCGGCCAATTGGGCCACCCTGGTCAAATCCGCAGGTGACACAATCGCAATGACCGCGTTGTTGATCGGCGGATTGTTGGCGCTGTATCGCCGTTTTCGGCCCGCCAAATCCTGATCTATCCCCCCCGCGCCAAGGCGTTTTCCGGCAGGCGTTGTTCCCCCAAAACCTGTGCGACGCTGGCCGTGGGGCGGTGTGAGCGACGGATAAAATCCCAGACTTCGCGGATCACCACACGACGCCCCATGCGCGTGTACCACCGCATGGCATGTCGAATGTCTGGGTCCGGGTGAAACCAAACCCGAGCCAAGGCTTTGGGGCGCAGTTGCAGGCACATCTCGATCAGTTTCACCCATAAAAACACCCGCCAAGCCGGAACATTTGGCACCTCCATCACTTGGTGTTTGTAATCCCACCGCGTCATATCCGGTTCGATCACAATGCGGTTTTTGACGTGATCAAAAAACGGGGTCCAACGGTGCGGCGTGGCAAATACCGACATGACCTGATCCGGATCATATGCCAGTAAGTGTTTCAAAAGACGCCAGTAATCGCGATCTGTCTCTTCTTCGAACCCAACCGCAAAGGTACAAAGCCCGATCATGCCATGGGCGCGCAGCAATTGAATGGCCTGTTGATCCTTGGCGCGGGTGCCACCCTTTTTGACGGCCTCTAACGTGGCTTCGTCGGTGCCTTCTAACCCCAGTAAAAACCGCAACACACCGGCCTGTTTATAGAGCGGCAACAAATCGGCATCACGCACAATATCATCCGCGCGGGTCGATCCGATGATCTGAACCGGGACATTTTCAGCGATCATCGCCTGCAAAAATGCCGTCCAAACGCGGCGCGAAGAGGTGGGGTTTTCATCGGCCAGATTGATCAGCTCGACCCCATGTTCGCGGTGCAGCCACGCGATTTCAGCGGCCAGTTTGACCGGATCACGATAGCGCCATTTGGTCCAGAACCCACGTTGGCCGCAATAGGTGCATAGATGCGGACAGCCCCGCGAAAATTGCAGGATCACCGCGCGTTTACCGCCCCAATAGGAATGATCGGCAAAATCCATCAGTTCCCAACCGATGCGATAAGCATCCAGGTCTTTGATCATCGGGGCCGGGCGGGTGGCCGTGGGTTTGCCTGCCACCCGCAGCGCAATGCCGGGGATCTGGCGCAGGTCGTGTTGGGCCGCGATGGCGTTCATCAATGACACGGCTGTCGCTTCGCCTTCGCCGCGTACAATCACGTCTACCTCTGGGCATTGATCCAGCACCTGTTGCCAATGATAACTGGGATAAACACCCCCATAGATGATCTGAACCTGCGGCAGCCACGCACGAATGCGGGCCACCAGACGCGCCACAACCGGATGCACAGACGAGGACCCAGAATGGCCGATCAGCACGGCGTCTGGCCGGGTCGATTTGAGCCGTTTCAGGATCGTCAGATCGTCCAGATTGTCAGGGTCCGCGTTCAGCAATGTCACGTCATGCCCCGCATCAATCAGCGGCCCGCCAATGCACAATAACCCAAAGGGCGGCAGGTTTTCGCGCGGCATACGGCTGCCGATTGCGCTATGGGGCGGGTGAAGTAGGGTGATACGCATTGTGGCTCCTTTTCTTTGGGGCCAATTTGGTCCAGATATGTGCAGAATATCAGGAGGATGCGATGAGCTTTACCGTGGCAATTGATGGGCCAGCAGCAGCTGGAAAAGGCACCATTTCCAAGGCCGTGGCTGCCGAATTCGGCTTTGGGCATCTGGATACGGGGCTGCTTTATCGGGCGGTGGGCGCGCAGATGTTGGCAGGGTTTGACCCGATCGAAGCGGCCAAAGCGTTAACTCTGGATCAGATGCAGGGCGATTTGCGCACACCGGATGTGGCGCAGGCGGCCAGCAAGGTCGCGGTGATCCCAGAAGTACGCGCCGCGTTGCTGGATTTTCAGCGCGCATTTGCCATGCGGGCCGGGGGCGCTGTGCTGGATGGGCGCGACATCGGCACGGTGATTTGCCCGGATGCAGACGTGAAATTATTTGTCACGGCCCGCGCGGACATCCGCGCCAAACGTCGCCATGCAGAATTGGTCAGCAACGGGATCGATGACAGTTTCGAAACCGTGCTGGCAGATGTCAAAGCCCGCGATGCACGCGACGCCGACCGCGCCGAGGCGCCGATGGTGGCCGCCAAAGATGCGATCCTGATCGACACGTCTGATTTGAGCATCGACGAAGCCATCGCCCAAGCCGCCCAAGCCGTGCAGGCCGCGCGGGGTTAACCGCGCGACAGCGTTATAGGTTCAGCATCTGGGGTTGACCCGTTGCGCAGCTTTGCGCGGCGGCATCGGCCATCGATTGCGCCTTTAGCCCATCACGAATGCTCGGATGGGGCGGCGTGCCATTGTACAGCGCCTCAACGAAATGGGTCATTTCATGGCGATAGGCAGCTTCATACCGTTCCAGGAAAAAGTTCTGTGTTGGCGCCCGGGTAATGCCATTTTCCGTTGCGATTTCAACGCTGTCCTCTAATTGGTTTTCCGCGCGCAACATGCCTTTGGCGCCATGCACTTCGATCCGTTGGTCATATCCATAGGTGGCGCGGCGCGAATTGCTGATCTGGCAAATTTTGCCGCTGGCGGTGGTCAGCGTCACGGCGGCTGTGTCCACATCCCCGGCTAGGCCGATTTGCGGATCAACCAAGGACGACCCAACCGCATGCAGACTGACCGGGTCTTCGCCCAGCAAAAAACGGGCCATATCCAGATCGTGGATCATCATGTCACGAAACAGCCCGCCCGAAGTTTCGATGTAGGAAATCGGGGGCGGGGACGGGTCGCGCGACAGGATGGTGACCAGTTCCACATTGCCAATCTGACCCTTGGTGATCCGGTTTTGCATTGCGGCAAAGCTGGGATCAAACCGGCGATTAAACGCGGTCATAAACGGCACACCTGTCTCTTCGACGATGCGAATACAGTCGCGAATGCGATCCGATGACAGGTCCACAGGCTTTTCGCAGAAAATCGCCTTGCCCGCGCGGGCGCAGGCGTGGATTTGATCGTAATGCAGGGTGGTCGGCGTGCCAATCACCACCGCATCCACCTGATCGGACGCGATTAACTCATCCGCGTTCATCACCTGTGCACCTGTTTTGGCCGCCAACGCCTGTGCCGGTGCGTCAAAGGCATCCGCCACGGCTGTAACCTGTGCGGTGTCCAGAAAATTTAACGTGCGGGCGTGGACTTGGCCAATGCGCCCACAGCCCAGAATTCCGATACGCACCATGTCAGGCTCCTTTGAAGGCAGCTAAAACCCGGCGCGTTGCCGCGACCATCGGGTCATGGGTTTCTTGCAGGATGGTGACCCGGTCAAATCTGTCCGGGTCAACGTTGACAGCGTTGCGCATCGCCGCGCCAAAGGCCATGCGTAATTCCGTGCCGATGTTGAATTTGCACACGTTTGATCCGCGCGCCAATGCGGTGCGTTGCGCCACAGGCACGCCGGATCCGCCATGGATGACCAGCGGCACATCTGTGACGGCCTGAATGGCGCGAATGCGGGCTTCGTCCAATCCGCCCTCTTTGTCCTGTTGCAAATGCACGTTGCCGACCGAAATCGCCATGGCATCGACCCCGGTGTCGCGGGCAAATTGCGCCGCTTGGTCCGGGTCGGTTCCGGCGGACCGCTCGCCGCCGCTATAGCCGACAAAACCGATTTCGCCTTCGCAGGACATTCCGGCGGCATGGGCCATGTCTGCGATGCGGGCAGTGTCGTCGATATTCTGGGCCAAAGACGTGCGAGATCCGTCAAACATTACCGACGTAAAGCCCGAATCGAGCGCGATTTTGCAATCCTCATACGTATAGCCGTGGTCCAGATGTGCCACGACCGGCACATCGGCAGCTTCGGCCAAATGGCGGAACATTTTGCCAAGGATCGGCAACGGTGTATGCGCGCGACAACCCGGGCCTGCCTGCAAAATCACCGGCACATTTTCGGCCTCGGCGGCGGCGACAAAGGCGCGCATATCTTCCCAGCCCAGCGTGACCAACCCGGCCACCGCATACCCGTGTTTCAATGCAGGTTGAAGCACATCAGAAAGCGTTGCCAGCGTCATTTAAATTTCGCCACCATGTCCAGAATACCGGGAATTGTGTGCAATTGTTCGGCATGTTGCGGCTGGAAATATTGTTTCAACGAACGCTGAGACAGACCGCCAAGGATGGTGAAATAATACATTTCATAGCCCGGCATCGCCACACATGGGTGATAGCCAGAGCGCAGACAAATCGTGGATTTATCTTTGATATGATGGGCTTGTCCTAGATCGTCCCCTTCTTGTTGGATGATCTGAACGCCGGTGCCGTAATTGGGCCGGAACCGGTAATTATAGGTTTCATCATGGCGGGTTTCATCCGGCAGACGATCTGTGTCGTGTTTGTGGGGCGGAAAACCGGACCAGCCGCCCGCGCCAACAGTGTAAAGTTCACTGACCAGCAGGCGGCCCACTTTGTCATGCTGTTTCTGGCCGAGGATATGTTTGATTTTGCGATGGGTTTTGGTGTCGTCGGACCCGTATTGCACCACGTCCAATTCGTCTGCGCGTACGGCAAAAGGTTCCAGAACCTCGTCAAATTTGGCACCGGCAATGAACACTTCGGTGGTGTCGCTGAGGCAGGTAAACGTCGCCTTCATGCCAGACGGGACATAGACGCCTTCGGGATCGCCGTCCCAGACATCCACGCCGCGCCCGCCCAGATCATCGGTGCGAAAATCGCCAACCTGCACATCAATGCTGCCTGTGGCGGGCACGATGCAGGTTTCGTAACCGGGCACGGCATATTCAAACACTTCGCCTTTTTTCAGGTTGATCATGTTGAAATAATTCAGCGGGACAAAACCATCCTCGGCGTCAACGATCGGTTTGTTTTTGTTGTCAAATGGCGGGATATGCATGTCTTGATCCTTTCAAGCTTGGGTAGCGCCGGGATGCGAAGCGAGGAACGCGTCAAGCTCGGCTAAGGTGGGCATGGCGGGGGCGCAGCCGGGTTTGGCCACAACGATCGAGGCACAGGCGGACCCGCGCAAAATGGCGTCGCGCATAGGGTGCCCATCCGCGAGTGAGGCCAGAAAACCGGCCATGAAACTGTCGCCCGCGCCGGTGGGTTTGACGGCCTGAACGGGATAGATCCCTGTGCGGATTTCCTGCCCCTGAACAAAGGTCACAGCCCCCTCAGCGCCCATTTTATAGACCACAATGGCGGCGTTTTTCTGGGCCAGTTCGCGGGCTTTGGCCAATCCTTGGTCGATGTGGCCGGCCATAAAGCCGAACTCTTCGTCATTGCCGACAATCATGTCTGACAGGGTTCCGGCGCGGGATAAAACCTGTTGGGCGACCTGCGGGCTGGGCCAGCTATAGGGGCGGTAATCCACGTCAAAGATGACCGGGATGCCAGCGGCGCGCGCCAGTTCAAAGGCGCGGAATGTGGCGCTGCGCGATGGTTCGGCGGCAAACACAGTTCCGGCGGTGATCAATGCGCTGTATTGGCTGTAATCGACCGCCTCAACATCGGCGATATCCATCTGAAAATCGGCGGCATTGTTGCGATAGATCACCGATTGGTGGTCCTCAATGCGGGTTTCATAAATCGCCAGTGACGTGCGGCTTTCGCCTGAAATGGGCGTCACATGTTGGCGGTCCACGCCGTAATGATCCAACTGGTTCTGGCAATACCAGCCGATGGAATCGTCCGACACGCGCGTCACAAGCGCGGCCTGACAGCCCAGTTTTACAAGACCAGCAGCGATGTTGGCCGATGAGCCCCCCATCGCCACCATCATATCGGTGGCATGCTGGGTTGCGGTGTTGGTCGGCGTCGGGGTCAGGTCCATCCCAACGCGCCCAATCACCAGAAATTTCTTTTGGGCGATGCCGTCGATCACCATCACACGCCCTTTCGCTGTTTGGCGCGCGACGATTCCCATTCCAGATGCGCTTTGGTGACGTTTTCGTCCTCGCTGATATGGGGTGTTCCGACCTCCCACCAGGTGTGGCCCTCTTGGGTCCAGCCTTCATAGGGGTCCACATCCATCACGATCACATAGGTTTTGTCGGACGCTTTGGCGCGTTTAAATGCCTCGGCCAGTTCGGATGGATTGGCGACCATTTCGGCGCTGGCCCCCATGGATGCGGCATGGGCGGTAAAATCAACGCCAAAGGCCTGAGGGATGGTCGGGCAATCCACCAACAGATTGTTAAAGCTCTGATTTCCGGTGTTGTTTTGCAGCTTGTTGATCACGGCGAACCCGCCATTATCCAGCACCAACACGATCAGTTTCTTTTGGCTTAGTACGGAGGAATAGATGTCGGAATTCATCAACATATAGGACCCGTCACCGGTGAAAATGATCGTGTCCTGATCCGGTTCACGTTCGGCCTGCGCGATCCGTGCGCCCCAGCCGCCAGCGATTTCATATCCCATGCAGGAAAACCCAAATTCCACATCCACCGTGCCCACATCCAAGGTGCGCCAATTGGCGGTGACCTCGGCTGGCAGGCCACCTGCGGCTGCGACAATGCGATCGCGTGGGGCACATAATTCATTCACCACGCCGATGGCCTGCGCATAGGAATTGGGCCGATTTCCGGGGGCGGTATTTTCGGCCACATAGGCATCCCATTTGTGCCGTTCCGACTGGGCCTGCGCAGTCCAGTCGGGTGGTGCGGCATAGGAATTTAGGCCCTGTCCCAACAAAGGCAGCGCCAGTTTTGCATCGCCGACTATGGGCAAAGACATATGTTTGCCCGCATCGTAACGCCCGACATTGATGGAAATGAACCGGGACTCAGGCGCAAACGCGGTCCATGATCCGGTGGTAAAATCCTGAAGCCGTGTGCCAATCGCAACGATCACATCGGCCTGCTGGGCAATCGCGTTGGCGGAATTTGACCCCGTGACCCCAATAGGCCCGATATTCAGCGGATGAGTTGCCAGCAAATTGGCGCGCCCGGCAATGGTTTCGACAACCGGGATGTTGTGGGTGTCGGCAAAGCGCGTCAATTCAGCCACTGCACCGGAATATTGCACGCCGCCACCGGCGATGATCATCGGGCGTTTGGCGGATTTCAACAGGGCAGCGGCATCGTCAACCTCGGCCATATCTGGCGTTTGGCGACGGATGCGATGCACCTTTTTGTCAAAAAAACTAACCGGATAATCATAGCTCCAGCCCTGAATATCCTGCGGCAATCCCAAAAACGCCGGTCCGCATTCTGCCGGGTCCAGCATCGTCGCCAATGCGTTGGGTAGCGCGCTGAGGATTTGCGCCGGATGGGTGATGCGGTCCCAGTAACGTGTGACGGGTTTGAACGCGTCATTCACCCCAAAGGTCGGATCGTTGAAGTTTTCCATCTGCTGCAAAATCGGATCGGGCAGGCGGGTCACAAAGCCATCACCACATAGCATTAGCATCGGCAGCCGGTTGGCATGGGCCAGAGCGGCGCTGGTCACCAGATTGCTGGTGCCGGGCCCGGCGCTGGCGGTGCAAAACATAAACCGCTGACGCAGCCATTGTTTGGCATAGGCGGCGGCGGCGAATCCCATGCTTTGTTCGTTTTGCCCCCGATAAAGCGGCAGTTCGTCCTGCACATTATGCAACGCTTCGCCCAGACAGGTCACATTGCCGTGGCCAAAGATGCCAAACCCCCCGCCACAAACGCGCATTTCCACGCTGTCAATCACAATAAACTGGTTGGCAAGCCAACGGATGATGGCCTGTGCAGTGGTCAGGCGAATGGTGTTCGGGGCCATATTCATGTGGCGCTATCCTCTGTGCCCCACCCCAATTGCGGGGCGGCAAAATTAACGTTCCCGCTTTTGAAGCTTGCGAGATTTCGAATCTGAGGATACAAGTTTTGCAACCGGTTGCAAATATATTTCAATCGGCGGGGAGGATCAGCATTGAAACAGATCGGAATCGGCATCTTGGGTGGCGGCTATATGGGCAAGGCCCATGCGGTGGCCATGTCTGCGGTTGGCGCGGTGTTTAATACGGGCCTGCGTCCACGGCTGGAAATGGTCGCGGCATCGACGCCCGCCAGCGCCGAACGCTATCGCGCGGCCTATGGTTTTGCGCGCGCAACGGATGATTGGCGCGTGTTGGTCAATGACCCCAAGGTCGACGCCATCATCATCGCATCGCCCCAATCCACCCACCGCGCCATCGCAGAGGCGGCATTTGCACTGCAAAAACCCGTGTTTTGCGAAAAACCACTGGGCGCGGATGCAGCTGACAGTGCCGCCATGACCAACGCCGCAGAGAAGGCGGGCGTGGTGAATATGGTGGGATTCAACTATATCCGCACCCCCGCCAGTCAATTCGCCCGGCAGCTCATTTCGGATGGCGCAATTGGCGACATCACGTGGTTTCGGGGCGAACATACCGAAGATTTCTACGCCGATCCCAACAGCCCTGCCACGTGGCGCACATCCGGTGCGGCCAACGGCACGATGGGGGATTTGGCACCCCACATGATCAATGCGGCCCTCGCGTTGATCGGTCCTGTGGCGAAATTGATCGCCGAAGTTGAAACCGTTCACAAAACCCGCCCTGGTGGCGACGTCACCAATGATGACCACGCCCAAATGATGGTGCGGTTTGCAAATGGCGCCATGGGGCAGATGTATTTTAGCCGTATCTCGTCGGGGCGAAAAATGGGCTATGCCTATGAAATCACGGGCACAAAAGGCGCTATTCGGTTCGACCAAGAGGACCAGAACGCGTTGTGGCTGTATCAATCAGACGATCCCGAACACACCCGCGGGTTTCGCAAAATCCTGACGGGGCCTGCGCATCCTGATTATGAACCTTTTTGTCAGGGGCCCGGACATGGCACCGGCTATCAGGATCAAATCATCATCGAAGCCCGCGATTTTTTACACGCAATCGAAACCGGAAAACCGGTTTGGCCCACCTTTCGTGATGGGCTTGAGGTGAACCAGATTGTGGCAGCCGCTTTGACATCTTCGAAACAGAAAACTTGGGTCGACGTGCCGTCGATCCCGTCTTGAAAGGCAAAAAAATGACGATCAGAATCGGTAACGCCCCTTGTTCGTGGGGCGTCGAATTTGCAGAAGATCCACGTAACCCCACATGGCAAAGCGTGCTGAGCGATTGCGCAGCCGCAGGGTATAAAGGCATCGAATTGGGTCCGATTGGGTTCATGCCCGAAGACCCGGCGATCCTGAAAGACGAGCTGGCCAAAAACGATTTGGAACTGATTGGCGGCGTGATTTTCCGCCCGTTCCACGACGCGTCAAAATGGGATGAGGTCGTGGATGCCTCAAAACGCACCTGCGAAGCGCTGGTCGCTCATGGCGCCAAACATCTGGTGTTGATCGATTCCATTTCCGAACGCCGTGCCCCCACCGCTGGCCGCCCCGCAGAGGCCGAACAAATGGTCGATGACGAATGGAACGCCTATCGCGACCGGATCGTGGACATCGCCAAAATGGGCGCGGATTATGGGCTGATCCCCGAATTGCACCCCCATGCCGGCGGGTTCATGGATTTTGAGCCCGAAGTCGAACGGATTCTATCAGAAGTCGATGCAGACACACTGAAATTGTGTTTAGATACAGGGCATTGCACCTATGCGGGCTTTGACCCGGTTGCGTTCATGAAACGGCATATGGACCGGATCACCTATGTGCATTTCAAATCGACGGATGCCGCCATCAAGGCAGAAGCTATCGCCAATCGCACCGGGTTTTATGACGCCTGCGGGCAGGGCATTTTCTGCAACCTGGCCGATGGTGAGGTTGACCTGCCTGCAGTACGCGACCTGCTGTTGGAAACCGGTTTCGAAGGCTGGTGCACGATTGAACAGGACTGCGATCCCAACCTTGATCCTGACCCGTTGGGGGATGCGACCAAGAACCGTGAATACCTTGAATCTATTGGCTTTAACTAAGGAACCCTGATCATGGCAAAACTTAAATGGGGTATGATTGGCGGCGGCGAAGGCAGCCAAATTGGACCGGCACATCGGCTTGGATCAGGGCTTGATGGGGAATTTGAATTCACCGCGGGCGCCTTGGATCATCGGCCCGATGCGGGGCGTGACTACGGTCAGCGGCTCGGCCTTGCGGCGGACCGGTCCTATGGTGATTGGCGCGACATGCTGGCCGGTGAAAAGGACCGCGCGGACCGCGTCGATCTGGTCACGGTGGCAACGCCAAATGCGACGCATTTTGAAATCACCAAAGCGTTCCTTGAAAACGGGTTTCACGTGCTGTGCGAAAAACCCATGACCATGAATGTCGATGAGGGCGAAGAGATCGTTAAGATCAGCCAAGCAACCGGAAAAATCTGTGCTGTGAACTATGGTTACACCGGATATTCGTTGGTCCGGCACATGCGGGCGATGGTTTTGCGCGGTGATTTAGGGGCGATCCGTTTGGTCAAAGCAGAGTTTGCCCATGGCCATCACGCAGATGCCGCCGATGCCGACAATCCGCGGGTGCGTTGGCGGTATGATCCAGCGCAGGCTGGCGTGTCGGCGCAGTTTGCGGATTGCGGAATTCATGCGATGCATATGGCGTCATTTGTGACTGGCCAAGAGGTTGAAAAACTGTCCGCTGACATCGTGTCTTGCCTGCCAAGCCGAGAGCTGGAAGACGACGCAATGGTTAATTTCCGCATGGATGGCGGCGCGGTTGGCCGGTTGTGGACGTCGTCGGTTGCGATTGGGCGTCAGCATGGGCTGGGCATTCAGGTATTTGGCGAAAAGGGCGGGTTGCGGTGGTCGCAAGAGCATCCAAATCAGCTGTTTTGGATGCCGCTGAATGGTCGACTGCAAGTGATCGAACGGGGCGAGGCAGGGCTGAGCCCAGAAGCCGACCGCACCACCCGCGTCACAATCGGTCATGCCGAAGGCATGCCATTAGCATTCGCTAATATTTACAAAGACTTGGCCGAAGCGATCCGCGCTGAAAAAGAAGGGCGTGCCATGGATCCCGCAGCGAACTTGTACCCGCGTGCTGTGGATGGTTTGCGGTCCATGGCCGCCGTATTTGCCGTCGCAGAAAGCGGCAAAACCGACGGGGCATGGGTCGATGCACGTCCGCCGATGCTGCGGTAATTACATGCGGATCGCGCCAGTCAGGGCGCGGTATGGCATGTCGCGATACCGTTGGCGCAGGGCTTCAAATTCCTGCGCCAAAGCGCCGATATTGGCGGTGGCATCGGTGCAAAACACAAACACAGATATTAACGACGCATGCGGTACATCCGGGCCTTTGGGCTGCTGACGCTGATACAGAATTTCTACAAATGGCGCATCATCCGGCCCCAGGCCCAGCATCAAACGAGCCACGCCTGAATGCAGGTTAATGCCGGGGCCGCTGAGCGAAATCATCCAGCGATCCTGACCCAATTCAAAGGCTTTGGGCACAAACATATTCGCCGCTGTGGCCACATCCAACGCCGCGATATCGGACAAATCTGCGGCGGTTTGGGTGGCGATGAATTGGTCGTCCATTGCGTTCAAAGAGGCGACTTCCATGACGTCGACTTCAAAATTTCGCTCAACACGTGTTTCGATTGGGGCGGTTCTGAAACGCAGTAACCCTTTGTCATTCTTTAGAAATTTACCGGACAGGTAATACAGGTATTCCCCCATCGGCTCCACGTCCCAGAACAGGCCAGCGTAGGTGTCGACGTGATCCGCATCGGCGGGGTGGTCAACCCAAACGGGCAGATCGAACTCTGTCTGACCTTGGGAAATGGGGGCATGTGTGACCTCTGGATGGGCCGCTAGATTTTCGACGTGATTTCCCTGTGCGATCACGGTTTTGGCGCGCGGGCTGGTGCGCGGTGGGATCGGGCGGAACAAATCGACGATTTTTTTGAACATTTACTTGCCTTCTGGAGGGCGCAACGTGCCGCGTTCGACAACGGAACAGGGGAACAGGCGTGCTTCGGGATAGCGGTCGGGTTCTTCTAACATGGCGACCATCAATTCAATGGAAGATCGGATGATTTGTTGAATGGGCTGGTGGATTGTGGTCAGGTTTATGTTTTCCCATCGCGACATTTCCATGTCGTTTAATCCAATAATGCCAATGTCTTGTGCGATTGTCAGGCCATGGTCATCGATCGCGGACAACGCCCCGATCGACAGCACATCATCCCCGCAAAAATAGGCTTCGGCGCGGGTTTCGTTTAGCAGACGCTGCATTTCAGTGCGGCCAGCTTCAAATGAATAGGCATCGGCAAAGCTGTGGCTCAGGGTGATGTCGGGGTGGTTTTTCAACTCTTGTTCAAAGCCTTTGAAGCGGTCTTGGGTCGATGTCGCGGTAATCGGTCCACCCATAAATCCAACATGTTTATAGCCACGAGCAACCAGGGTTTGCGCCGCCATACGCCCACATTCGACGTTATCCACCCCAACCACATGGACCTGAGGTGAACTGGAATACCGGCCAAAGGAATGCACCACCGGAACCCCGGCATCGCGAAACGATTTGGCGAAATTTGGGGGCAGGGTAGAGGACGCGACGACGACCCCATCCACCGAATATTGTTGCAGCATCCGCACGGAATTTTCGGGATCGGTTTCATCGGTCAAATTCACCAGCAATGGCCGCAGCCCGCGATCCTGTAGGCCGCGGGTAAACAGATCAAACACCTCTAGGAAAATCGGGTTGTGAAAGTTGTTGGACACCAAACCAATCAATTTGGTGCGCCGTGTGGTCAGGCTTCGAGCGAGGAAATTGGGGCTATATCCCAGGTCTTGGGCCGCTTTTTCGACCTTTCGACGCATTTTGTCGGAAACAGAGGCCCCATCGGTAAAGGTGCGCGATACCGCAGAACGGGACACGCCCGCGCGTTCTGCGACATCCTTTAATGTGACGGCCATGCCTGCTTCCTTCTTGTTTGGATGATGTTTTACCTGAACGTGTCATGGAATTCAGCATCTATTTGTCAGATCAATTTTGCAACCGGTTGCAAAATGGCAGGATTTGTGGTTATTTAGATTCGGAGAGACGGAGGAGACCGCTCTTTCGACACCTTGAGGGTGATAATCTGGGAGGAAATCATGACTTCAACATTCAAGAAGATCGCGCTAGCCGCTGCCGTTTCATTGGCAGGGTCCGTTGCGACAGCTGAGACCTATATTCTGGTCAGCCACGCGCCAGACAGCGACAGCTGGTGGAACACGATCAAAAACGGCATTGCCTTGGCGGGCGATCAAATGGGCGTTGAGGTGGAATACCGCAACCCACCTACCGGCGATCTGGCCGACATGGCGCGCATCATCGAACAGGCAGCGGCGTCCAACCCGGATGGGATCATCACCACGCTGGCGGATTTCGATGTGCTAAGCGGCCCAATCCGGGCGGCGGTTGATCAGGGGATCAACGTAATCATCATGAATTCCGGCACACCCGAACAGGTACGCGAAGTGGGGGCCTTGATGTTTGTCGGGCAGCCTGAATATGACGCTGGTCTGGCGGCGGGTCTGCGCGCCAAGGGCGACGGCATTGAATCCTTTGTGTGCGTGAACCACGTGATTTCAAACACAGTGGTCGCCGAACGGTGCCGCGGTTTTGCGGACGGTCTGGGCATTGAGCTGGGTGATCAGATGATCGATTCCGGCCAAGATCCGGCCGAGATTAAAAACCGGGTGATTGCCTATCTGACTGCAAATCCTGAAACCGACGCGATCCTGACGCTGGGGCCGACCTCTGCGGATCCAACATTGCTGGCCGTGGATGAAATGGGCATCGCCGGTGACATCTATTTCGGGACATTTGATCTGGGCGACAACATCGTTCAGGGGATCAAAGACGGCGTGATCAACTGGGGCATCGATCAGCAGCCATTCCTGCAGGCTTATCTGCCGGTTGTTGTGTTGACCAACTATGATCGCTACGGCGTTCTGCCCGGCAACAACATCAATTCGGGCCCCGGTTTTGTCACCGCTGACGCCCTGGGCAAGGTCGAAGAATTTGCAGGCGAATACCGCTAATCCCGAGGCAAATGCCATCGCGATTTGCGCGGTTTCTTAACCTGTATGGCGGCGTGCGACATGCCGCCATACGCATCTCACCTTTCCTCAAAATCTTTGCACGCTTCGGAGTAAAAGCATGTCAGACGGAACCTCCATTTCCGGCGCAGACGAGCGTATTAAACAACAATCCCGTCTTCGCACCGCCCTGATCCGCCCCGAATTGGGTGGGATATGTGGCACCATCATCGTGTTTGCATTGTTCCTGATTTTCGCCGGCGACAGTGGCATGTTCAACGCCCAAGGCGTGATGAACTGGTCCACCGTTTCCGCCCAATTCATGATCATCGCGGTGGGCGCCTGTATGCTGATGATTGCCGGTGAATTTGACCTATCCGTTGGGTCGATGATCGGGTTCGCGGGCATGATGATCGCGATTTTTTCCGTCACGCTGGGCTGGCCGATGTGGCAGGCCATCATCGCGACCTTTGTTCTGGCCATCGCGATTGGTGCCCTGAATGGCTATATCGTTGTGCGCACTGGATTGCCCAGTTTCATCGTGACGTTGGCGTTCCTGTTTATCCTGCGTGGTTTTGCGATTTTCCTGCCGCAATTGGTGGAACGCAAAACTGTGATTGGCGGGTTAAAGGATGTCGCAGAAGGCGATTGGCTGGCGCCGATTTTTGGTGGCAAAGTGTTCAAGGGCCTGTTCCAGTGGCTGGGCGACAAAGGCGTCATCGACACATTCACCCGCGGCACCAAAGAGGGTCAGCCCGTGATCGAAGGCGTGCCAATGATGATCATCTGGGCCATCGCTTTGGTGGTGATTGGCCATCTGATTATGACGCGCACACGGTTCGGAAACTGGGTGTTTGCCGCCGGTGGTGACGCCCAAGCCGCCCGCTATGTGGGGGTTCCGGTGAACCGAGTGAAAATCCTGTTGTTCATGTTCACCGCCTTTTGCGCCACGATTTTGGCAACCTGTCAGGTGATGGAATTTGGATCGGCTGGATCGGATCGCGGCATGTTAAAAGAATTCGAAGCCATCATCGCCGTGGTCATCGGCGGCGCGTTGTTGACCGGTGGTTACGGCTCTGTTTTGGGGGCGGCGCTGGGTGCGTTGATATTTGGCGTCGTGCAGCAGGGCCTATTTTTCGCAGGCGTCGAAAGCTCACTTTTCCGGGTGTTTTTGGGGGTGATCCTGCTGTCTGCGGTGATCCTGAACACCTATATCCGCCGCATCATCACAGGGGAGCGGTGATATGACAAACGACCATGCACCCATCATTCAAATGCAAGGGATCGAAAAGCATTTCGGGTCCGTCATTGCGCTGGCTGGGGTATCGCTGGATATCTTTCCGGGTGAATGTCACTGCCTGCTAGGCGACAATGGCGCGGGTAAATCCACGTTCATCAAAACCATGTCGGGCGTGCATAAACCCACCAAAGGCGAGATCCTGTTTGAGGGCCAGCCGATGAATTTCACCGATCCGAGGGATGCCATTTCGGCCGGGATCGCCACCGTTTATCAGGATTTGGCGATGATCCCTTTGATGTCTGTGTCGCGCAATTTCTTTATGGGAAATGAGCCAACCAAAAAGGCCGGTCCATTTACCCTGTTTGATCACGATCACGCCAACGAAGTGACGATGACTGAGATGCGCAAAATGGGCATCAACCTGCGTGGCCCTGATCAGGCGGTCGGCACATTGTCAGGCGGGGAACGTCAAACGGTTGCCATCGCCCGTGCGGTGCATTTCGGGGCCAAGGTGCTGATCCTGGACGAACCCACTTCGGCGCTGGGGGTGCGGCAAACGGCCAATGTTTTGTCGACCATCGATAAGGTGCGCAAACAGGGGATCGGTGTGGTGTTCATCACCCATAACGTGCGCCACGCCATGGCTGTGGGGGACCGATTTACGGTGCTGAACCGTGGCCAAACGCTGGGCACTGCGCAGCGCGGGCAGATCACCCCAGAGGAATTACAAGACCTGATGGCCGGTGGTCAGGAACTGGTGGCCCTAGAGGGATCGTTGGGCGGCACGGTTTAGGGCATTGCTTGCGTAACACAAAAGGGCGTCCCAATTGGGGCGCCTTTTTTGTTTGACCCAATGTGCGAATCAACATAACCATATTGTTATGGAACAAATTGGTTATGAAACTCACGCACCGGCCTTGGATGCCATTTTTCACGCTCTTGCTGATCCAACGCGCCGGGCCATCCTGTCACGTTTGGCGCAAGGGACGGCGTCGGTGAACGACTTGGCCGAACCTTTCGCAATCAGCCAGCCTGCTGTTTCAAAACATCTAAAAGTTTTGGAAGGCGCGGGTTTGATCCTGCGGGATATCGACAAACAACGCCGCCCCGCACGGCTGAATGCGCAACCCATGGCCGACGCTGTGGCCTGGCTGGAAGAGTTTAAATCGTTTTGGACCAACAGTTTCGATCAACTTGATACATTGCTGGAAACATTAAAGAAAAACCAACCAGAAGGAGGATCGGATGACTGATCTGCCGACCTATATTTTAGACCGCGTTTTTGATGCACCCCGCGCATTGGTTTGGCGTACATGGACCGAAGCTGAGTTATTGGGTCAATGGTATGGACCCGGTGTGGAAACGGTGATCCACGAACTGGACGTGCGCCCCGGCGGGCTTTGGCTCAATGAAATGAAGATGAAACAGGGCTCGGGTTATCAACGGGTTGAATATCTAGAGGTCGAGCCACAAGCCAAGCTGGTTTGGCTTCATGCCAATGCGGATGCAAACTGGAATGTGGCCAGCAATCCGATGATGCCCGATTGGCCGCGGGTGTTGATGACGGTGGTAACGTTTGAGGAAAAGGACGGCCAAACCCATATGCGTCTGACCTGGACCCCGCATGAGGCAAGTGAGGCTGAAATCGCCTGTTTCCGGGGCGCGATGGCCGGGCTGGATTCTGGTTGGGGTGCGGGCATGGAACTGCTGGCGAATATGTTGGCTGATTTGCAGGCATAAACCGACCGGATCTGGGCCAAATTAGGGTTTAGACGACAATTTTTCGGGGGGCGTTTGTCAGCGCCCCCTTTTCCTTGGGGGCAATCCGGTTAGAGTGCCTGAATGAACTCTGAAAATACCATTCTGTCCCCTCAAATTTTGCCGCATGGCCAAGACGGCATTCTTGTGTGTTTTGATCGCAAGGTGACCCAACAGGCCGGTGCGGCTGCGTTGACATTGCGCCGCGACATCACGCTGGCGGACCTGCCGGGCATATCAGAAGTGTCCGCCTCGCTGACGTCGGTTTTGGTACGGTTCGATCCGGATGCGACGACCCGCGCCGTTTTGTCCAAAACGCTAGGGACGTTGTTGTCAGCGCGGGATTGGGCGCAGTTTGACACGCCCGCACCAACACGCCGCTGGACGATCCCCGTGACATTTGGGGGCGCAGCCGGCCCTCAATTGGCCCAATCGGCTGATCTGGCGGGGCAGAGTGTGGAACAGGCCGTTTCAGAGATTTGCAACACCGAATTGCGTGTGCTGACAATCGGTTACGCACCCGGCCAGCCCTATCTGGGGATGCTGCCAGACCATTGGGGATTTCCACGACTGCCCGAATTGACCCCAGCCGTGCCAGCAGGGGCATTGGTGGTGGCCGTGCGTCAATTGGTGATTTTTACCAATGCCAGCGCCACGGGGTGGCGACAAATCGGGCAAACCGCGTTCCGCCCCTTTTTGCAGGACCGCGCAGAACCTTTGTTGTTTCAACAAGGCGATGCCGTTCAGTTTACAACGATTTCCCATGCCGAATGGCAATCGCTTGAGGCGGACAATGCCGACGGGCTGGGCGGCGCGATCTGCAAGGTGACGTCATGAAACTGCGGATTGACCGGGCGGGTCCATTGATGACGCTGCAGGATTTGGGACGCAACGGATATGTGGGGCAGGGGCTGTCACGGGGGGGCGCGGCTGATCGGTTGGCCCTGTTCGAAGCGGCGGCGTTGTTGGGGCGAAAAGACGTCACACCCGCCATTGAAATGGCCGGAATGGGCGGCGCATTTTCGGTTGATCAAGCCGTGCAATTTGCCTTGACGGGTGCGCCGATGGGGGCGACCATTGATGGCGCGCCCGTTGCGTGGAACACATCATATGTGCTGTTGCCCGGTCAGGTTCTGACGCTGGGCGGGGTGCAAAAAGGCGTCTATGGCTATCTGACATTTGCTCCAGATTTGTTGGACGCCACGTGGCTAGGAAGCGCATCTGTGCATTTACAGGCCGGGGTCGGTCGGGTCTTGGCTGGCGGGGATGTGCTGACCTTTGCAGATGCTGCTGACCCCGGATCATCCATGACATTGCGGGCGGATAATCGGTTCCAAGGGGGCAACATCCGGGTCATGCCGGGGCCGCAGACCGACCTGTTTGACGCCGACATGCAGGCGCGATTTGGGGCCACCGACTTTGTGCGCGGCGCACAGGCCAATCGCCAAGGCGTGCGCATCGAACAAAATGGTGCGCCCTTTGGCACCGCATTGGCTGCGGGGCTGGCATCGGATTTTATTCGCCCCGGTGACATCCAAATGACCGGTGAGGGCGTGCCTTATGTTTTGCTGGCCGAAAGCCAAACGATGGGTGGATATCCCCGTATCGGTACGGTGATCGCCGCCGATTTGCCCCGCATTGCACAGGCACCCGTCGGGGCCAAGCTCAGCTTTGACTGGGTAAGTTTGGATCAGGCCGATGCCTTGGCACAAAGCGATGCAAATGTGCTGCGCTCTTTGCGATCAAAGGTGCAAACGCTGTTGCGTGATCCGGCCGATATTGCCGATTTGCTAAGCTATCAATTGATTTCCGGAGTGAGTGCCGGACATGACGAAATGGACTTAACATGACCCAAACAATCGATTTGAACGCCGATATGGGCGAAAGCTTTGGCCCTTGGAAAATGGGCAGCGACGCCGCCCTTTTGAACATTATCAGTTCCGCCAATATTGCCTGTGGGTTTCATGCCAGCGATCCGGATAATATGGCCTCCGCTATGGCGTTAGCGGTCGAGGCGGGGGTGGGGATCGGCGCGCATCCCGGTTTTCCTGATTTGCAGGGATTTGGGCGTCGCCGGATGCATCTAAACGCCACCGAATTGGCCAATCTGGTGACCTATCAACTGGGCGCAGCCCAAGCGATGGCCAAGGTCGCAGGCGGGCAGGTGCGCCACCTGAAATTGCACGGGGCATTGGCCAATATGTGCGCCGAAAACATCGACATGGCCCGCGCCTGTTATCGCGCCGCTCTGGCCGTTCAGCCGGACATCATCATCATGGTTCTGTCCGGCACGGCCCAGGAAAAAGCGGTGCAGGAATTGGGATGCGCTTGGGCTGGCGAAATCTTTGCCGATCGGGCCTATAATGACGATGCGACGTTGGTGGATCGCAGCCTGCCGGGCGCAGTGTTGCATGACGCCGAAACCGCCGCGCCCCGGATCATTCAGATGTTGCAGGAACAGGCTATTATTTCCGAAAATGGCGTGCGCATTCCCTGCAAGATCGACACGATCTGCCTACATGGGGATGGGGCCACAGCCGTGCAAATGGCCACCGCTTTGCGGGCAAAACTAGAACAGGCAGGCATTGAAATCGCCCCGTTTTAGGGCGGTTCACCCGCGTTTTGTTGGCCCAAACCCTCAAACGGTAACATCGCGCACAAACCGGTGACCAATCGTGCTTGGACTTCACCGGTCCTTTGGGTCCATGCTGGGCATAACCTGAAAGGAAATCATATGCGGTCTGTCCTAACCCTGTGTCTGACATTGGCGTTTACAACGCCGGTTTTTGCCCAGCAGTCAGAGGGGGCAGAGCCACCTATGACCTTGAATCGTATGGCGGAAATCCTGACGATTCTGGACCCGGACGTGCAATTTGGCCCCAACCAAGTTGAACTGACCATCGCCGACATTCCCGTGCTGATCGTCGTGGATGTGGCGGCGGACCGGATGCGCGCCATGGTCCCGATCCGCAATGCGGAAGGCATGACCGAGGACGAAATCATGCGGGTTTTGCAGGCCAATTTCGACACGGCATTGGATGCGCGCTATGCGGTTGCGCATGGTAAACTTTGGGCCACTTACATCCACCCGCTATCCCCGCTTGAGCGCGAACAGCTGATCTCGGGGCTGGCTCAGACGGTGAATATCGCCCAGACCTATGGCGGGCTATATTCTGGCGGCGCGGCCCAGTTTGGCAATGGGGACAGCACCGATTTGCAGCGTCAATTGATCGAAGACTTGCTGAACAAAGGGCAAGAATTGTAGGGGAAACTGAAACCGAGCAGGCGGATTAGAATCGGATCTCCATTTTCTGGCAGGGGACATTTTCGACCAGATAGGGATCGCCATAGGCCGCAAAGCCGAAGGATTTGTAGAAATCCAACGCGCTGTGGCGGCCGCTTAGGAAAATCCGGTGGGTGCCGGATATGCGGGCGGTTTGGACCACGTGGGCGACCAGTGCGGACCCGATGCCGCGGCCTTGGAACGCAGGGTCGGTGGCCAATTTGCGCAATTGCGCACCGTCATCTGTGTCAAACATCGACACGATTCCAATGACTTGACCATTATCCAACACACCGAAATGCAGCGCCGCGTCATCCCCCGGTACAATCACAAAGTCACGCGGTTGATCCGGCCATAACACCCGATGACGTAAATCAAAGGTTTGGGCGGCGGTGAGGGGCGTAATCGGATGGGGCATTTGGGTCTCACAAATTGGGTTTGCGCTTGCCAATAAGGGCAAAACGCCTTAGACGCGCGGTGTCAATAAGGCGATTAAGCCATAAAACAAAAGATCGAGCAGGGTCGGGAGTTATCCGGCCCTCTTTGTTTTATGTGTCGTCTTGACCAACAAGCTAACCCCAAGACCGGCGGAGACAACCGCGCGGCCAGAAAAAAGAATACGTAAAGGAAACGACGCCACATGGCTCAGAACACAAGCATGGAAGAATTCGAAGCCCTTCTGCAAGAAAGCTTCGAAATGGACACACCCAATGAAGGGTCCGTTGTCAAAGGCAAGGTCATCTCTATCGAGGCTGGCCAAGCAATCATCGACGTAGGCTACAAAATGGAAGGCCGCGTTGATCTGAAAGAATTCGCAAACCCAGGTGAAGCTCCCGAGATTTCGGTTGGCGACGAAGTTGAAGTTTTCCTTCGCGCTGCTGAAAATGCCCGTGGCGAAGCTGTTATTTCTCGTGAAATGGCGCGCCGCGAAGAAGCATGGGATCGTCTGGAAAAAGCATATGCAGACGAAGAGCGCGTCGAAGGCGCAATCTTTGGTCGCGTCAAAGGCGGCTTTACAGTCGATCTGGGCGGCGCAGTTGCGTTCCTGCCCGGTTCCCAAGTTGACGTACGCCCTGTGCGTGACGCGGGCCCATTGATGGGTCTGAAACAGCCGTTCCAAATCCTGAAAATGGATCGTCGTCGTGGGAACATCGTTGTATCGCGTCGTGCAATCCTCGAAGAATCCCGTGCAGAACAGCGCGCAGAAGTCATCGGCAACCTGACCGAAGGCCAAGCGGTCGAAGGCGTTGTGAAAAACATCACCGAATACGGTGCGTTTGTTGATCTGGGCGGCGTTGACGGCCTGTTGCACGTCACAGACATGGCATGGCGCCGTGTGAACCACCCATCTGAAATCCTGGCCATTGGCGAAACCGTCAACGTTCAGGTTATCAAGATCAACAAAGAAACCCACCGCATCTCCTTGGGCATGAAACAGCTGCAAGAAGATCCATGGGATGCAGTTGCTGGCAAATACCCACTTGAATCCGTTCACATGGGCCGCGTCACCAACATCACCGACTACGGTGCATTTGTTGAGCTGGAAGCCGGCGTTGAAGGTCTGGTGCACGTGTCCGAAATGTCTTGGACCAAGAAAAACGTACACCCCGGCAAAATCGTGTCTACGTCCCAAGAAGTCGAAGTCATGGTTCTGGAAATCGACGAAAGCAAACGTCGCGTATCCCTTGGCCTGAAACAGACACAGCGCAACCCATGGGAAGTCTTTGCTGAGACACACCCAGAAGGCACCGAAGTTGAAGGTGAAGTTAAAAACATCACTGAATTCGGTCTGTTCATCGGTCTGCCCGGCGAAATCGACGGCATGGTTCACCTGTCTGACCTGACATGGGAAGGCCGCGGCGAAGACGTGATCGGCGATTACCGCAAAGGTGACGTTGTCAAAGCCAAGGTTGCCGAAGTTGACGTTGAAAAAGAGCGTATTTCCCTGTCCATCAAAGCGCTGGACGGCGATCCGTTTGCCGATGCAACCGGTTCTGTTAAGCGCGGTTCGATTGTGACTGTTGAAGTCACCGCAATCGAAGATGGCGGCGTTGAAGTCGAGTATGAAGGCATGAAATCCTTCATCCGTCGTTCTGATCTTGCCCGTGATCGTGCTGACCAGCGCCCAGAGCGTTTCCAGGTTGGCGACAAGATCGACGTGCGCGTCACAAACATCGACGCAAAAACACGTCGCTTGGGCCTGTCGGTCAAAGCCCGCGAAATCGCAGAAGAAAAAGAAGCTGTTGCACAATACGGATCCTCGGATTCCGGTGCATCGCTTGGCGATATCCTCGGCGCCGCTCTGAAAGGCGACGACGAATAATCGCACCCGCGATCTGCAACACCAGAAAGGCCCCGCAAATTGCGGGGCCTTTTTGCGTTTCCGGGTGTGGACTGAGGGCAGGGCATTATTGAACAGCATCCAACACCATCGATGCCCGCTTTGGGCCCAATTTAACAGATTTCTTCGGGGTGGCGAATGGTCGATTTAGTGGGGCTCTTTGGATAACAATGACGACAAACTGCTTGTTTCTTCGATGCGGGCATTGGCGATCTTTCCAAGATAGTGGGCCAAAAGGTCAAATACCGCTCTGATCCGCGGACTTGTTTGAAGTTCTCTGTGCGTGACCAACCAGATCGGGAACTCCAGAGAGGGCAGGTCCGCGAGTGCTTTTTCGACAGACGTTTCAACGTCTCCTAACACCTCGGGCAGCATAGAAATTCCGTGACCGGACTTCACCATTTCCCAAGTGACCAAACTCGAGTAGGGCTGCATCACGAAGTTTGACGGTCGCACCGGGATGCCCATGTTGTTCAACGGCGCAATCAGACGGTCGGGGTCGGGAATACCCACAAAATCATGGTCGGCCAGATCTTCTTTGGTGCGGGGTTGACCAGCGCGTGTCAGGTAGTCGGTTGATGCGTATAAGTTGCCTCTCAGGTCTCCGACATGGGTTGATATGAGATCACTTTGATCCGGTCGGGCATGCCGGATTGCAATGTCTGCCTCGCGTAGCTTGAGGTTCTGGATGCCACTGGATTCGTTGATGCAGATTGTGATGCCCGGCGCCTGGCTCCGCAGTTTCGACAATATGACAGGTAAGAAAGCCGCTGCCATTAGGTCGGTCGCGGTTAACACGACTTCCCCGGTAATGTCTTGCGATTGACGGCTGGCTGCCATCGACAAGAGCGTTGCAGCCTCACCCATAGAGCGTACGTGGGCAAAGAGTTCTTGTCCCGCTGGGGTCAGCGTTTGCCCCTTAACTGTGCGGTCAACCAAAGTGACACAAAGCGAAGCCTCGAGAGCGGATATCTGTCTGCTGATTGTTGGCTGCGTTGTATCTAATGCGCGAGCCGCAGCACTGAACGACCCTTCTAGGGCGGTAGCGTGGAACGCCCTCACTTGGTTCCAATCGAATGATACGGCCTGCCAGTTCATCGATCTGCGTATATAGAACCAACGTATTTAGTCAATAGAACGACCATTGATGTATGGATATGATGTTTGAACAAGGGACGAAAAGAAGTCTCCGGCAGCGTTTTACCTGATGTTGTCACCACCAGAGAACTCACGGGCATGAATTGTTCGAGAGACCGGAGAACAATATGCCCAAGGGATTTGACCGAGCAACAGCCGTAATCTGTACAATAGCTATTCTGAACACGATGGGCCTCGGCCTGATTATGCCTGTCATGCCAGAGCTACTTGCCGGGTTTCAAGGTGGGTCAATTGCCAGAGCTGCGGCGATTGGCGGATACCTTTCATTGGTTTTTGCGGCGATGCAGTTTGTTTTCAGTCCGATCCTAGGTGCGTTGTCCGACAGATACGGTCGCCGTCCAATCTTGCTGTGCTCATTAGCACTCGCTTCGGCGGACTATTTTATGATGGCAACGGCACCTTACCTCTGGATGATTTTCGTTGGCCGAACGTTATCCGGTGCCAGTTCGGCGACGCTATCGGTTGCCATGGCATACCTTGCTGATCGCTCTTCCAAGGAAGACCGCACCAAGTTTTTTGGCTACGTGGGTGCAGCCGCAGGTATCGGCTTTGTCATGGGGCCATTCATCGGTGGTCTATTAGGCACCTACGGACCCCGCGCGCCCTTTTACGCTGCCTCGGCTTTGTCATTGGTGGCTTTGGTGGGGACGGTTCTCTTTGTAAAAGAGTCGTTGCCTCAAGAAAACAGACGCCAAATCACCTGGAAGATCATCAATCCGCTTGGTCCCTTGCTATTCCGCGTGCAAGGGGTGTCTTTGGCATTGTTCGCCGTGTACTTTTTTGATGCATTGGCAGGTTTTGTCTTTCCTGCGGTTTGGGCGTATTTCGGTGCTGCGCGATACGGTTGGGACAGCACCACAATTGGTCTTTCCTTTGGTATCATGGGCATATGCTTTGTGTTGACACAGGCGGCAATTCTGGGCCCGGTTGCCAAGCGAATAGGCAACCTGAATGTGGCTGCGTTAGGGCTGTCGCTTGGTTTTGCGGGCTATTTAACACTGGTTTGGCTGCAATCTGGGTTGTTCGCTTTGATCCTTCTGCCAGTTTTCTCGCTCAGAGCAATTGTTGGCATTGCGATTGTTGGTGAAAGCTCTGCGCAGGTCGATCCTGATCGGCAGGGCGAGCTGCAAGGCACGTTTGCAAGCCTTGGCGCATTAGCGTCTTTGGTTTCGTTTCCAATGATGACCCAGCTTTTCGCCTCCCAATTGTCAAACGAGGGATCGGCAAACACTTGGCACGCCGGCGCACCATTCTTGCTTGCTGCTGGTCTAGGGGCGTTGGCTTTGTTGCTGTTGATTGTGGCTGTCAAATCGGCCCCGGCAAACAAGCGCGGTCAGGCAAGTGAAAAGGTGCAGCAGCGCATTGACGAAGTCGTCACGAATACGCGGAAGAGGCCGCAGGATCATGTTGAATTGATGGGAAAGAAAGAATGAACAAATCGGAAAAGTTTTGGAATCAATCCGCCAGCAGCTATGACAAAACAGAAGAGAAATTTGAGTTCATTCATAGTCGCAGCCGCGAATACGCAAAGAGGCATCTGAAGAATACCGACATTGTGTTGGATTACGGATGTGGAACAGGTACGACCGCTTGCGAGATCTCCGGCTTGGTCAAGAGCGTGCGCGCGATTGATATCTCAACCGCGATGATTGAAATCGCAAAGGCAAAGGCCGCGACAGGCGGCATTATCAACATTGATTTCGAGAAATCTGACATCTTCGATGAAAAGTTCGAGAATGGTTCATTCGATGTGGTGTTGGCATTCAACGTGCTGCACACGGTGCCTGATCCGGAAAGTGTAGTGCAAAGAACGGTTGATCTGCTGAAACCTGGCGGATTGATTATTTCTGTAACACCTTGCTTGGGAAGTAAAAAGTCAGCCTTGGTTGCGCTACAAATTCTGTTGGTCAGAGCGTTGTTAAGGGTTGGGGTTATCCCAGTCCCCATTCGACAGCTTAAGAGTGCAGACTTGGACGATCTGATGGATGATCAAAGACTGCAGGTCATTGAGACTGAGGAAATTTTCAAGGGTGCATCTAGCTATTTTGTGGTTGCAAAGAAGGTATCCTAGTGACGTGTCCGGCGAAGACACGCAGCCCCCGAATTCTGTTGGAAATTGCCCTTAGCTTTAACACCGGTCGCGATTTGTGTTCCCTCTAGATGTCGTGTTTCGCCCCACAGAAAGCTAAGGGTCGTTCGAGCCGCCACAGCGAAAGCCCGGTTTGTCCGCAACCCGTTAGTTGCACTTACAATCCTCTCAGTGCCGTGAACGAATGGCCGGTGCCGTTCGCCAATTCAGAACGGGCCTACAAACTCGCTGCAGCGAAATAGGAATGAGAGCCCACCTTGACCGATGCTGCGCAACGCACGAACGTCGGCTTTTGCGGCTTGATCGAAACCGTTGCAAACTCGTGGGGCACTTGCCATATGAATGCGCTTAGCTGATACTCATGCCCCCCCCAAAAAAAATGGGTCGCTCAAAAAACGGCCTTACCTAATCATCCCATTCTCTGCCGATATGACTTTCGACAAGATCGTATTGCTGAACTTCCATTTCGAGAATTGTTGTCGAAGGGGGCAGTCTTTTGAAGATCAGCATGATCATCCAGCTGCTGCGCTGGTGCCTTCGATCAGGCCTCTCGTGCCTTTGAATGCTTCATAGAGATGGTCCATTAATGCGCGCACGCGTGGGTTCTTTCGAACATCGTCATGGGTCAGAACCCAGATTTCCATATCGGGCACCTGCGGAATTTCAGCGACGCGGGTGAGGCCCTGGCTTTTGTCTCCGGCAAAACAAGGCAGCAAACCAATACCCTGCCCACGCTCCAGCATCCGAACGACGGCACCGATTGAGTTGCATCGCAAAACCGGTCGAGCCTGTAGCTGTGGTGCGCGCGCAGGGGGGTAATCCAATGCAATCCACCGATCTATCTCAGGACGATCGGCGAGGTAGTCAGGGGAGGCATAGGCCGCGAGTGGACTATCTGCGACCTTGCGGCCAAATGCCTGTTCCGGCGGGTCACGGGTTATCCGCACGACCACGTCGGCTTCAAGTCGTCTCAGGTCGCTTAATGTCGCCGTCGTGTCGACCAACACTTCGACCAATGGATGTAGTTCCATGAAGGCAGACAATGGTTCGGCCAGCACTGCAAGGAACAAGTCTTCGAGTACTGACAATCGCACAGTTCCTGCCAGTCCGCCTTGCTTGGCGAAAGCCATCCGGTCGATGGCCGCGATGTTGTCACCGACGACATCCGTGAGGTCGGCAACAGCCTGCGCAAAGCTGGTCAGCTCATAGCCGGTGCGCGTGCGTTCAAACAGCGTATGGCCCATTTCGGCTTCCAGACTTCTGATCCGGCGCGAGACTGTCGCGTGGGTCGTTCCGAGCTTCTCGGCCGCTTCACGCACAGAGCGCGCACCAATCATGGCGTGAAAAATGCGCAAGTCATCCCAATTTTTCATGGTGCAAATATTATCCACTATGTCTCAAATTTGGATAATTTATATACATCTTGCCAATGGATATCCAGTCAGAACACAAACTGGAGCGCGCCATGACCTACGAAGTCACACTTATTGACGCCGATATCCGCGACCCATTGGATGGGGAAATGCGGTTGGGCCTGACCTATGACGGCAAAACCGCATGTGAAGTCGCCTACAAATGGGATGACACAAGTTTTTCGGCAGTCTTCCACGGACATGCACCGTCACTTCCCGTGCCGGCACATCCTGCCACCTTCATCGAACGGCCGATTGCAGCCATTCAGGCGGTCAGGTCGGGAAAACACAAACGACCCAGCGATGTCTTTGCCGATCATCGCGTTTTCATTTCACTCGACACAAAGGACTAAGATCATGATCAAGAAATCCACACTCATTGCCAGCGCTGTGTTGGCTCTGTCTTCCTCTGCTGCTTTTGCTGGGCAAGTCGGGGTTGTCGGGCTCTATGCCGGGGACGCCGTTCTGAACGACGAAGCAGTCGCTAACCTCGGCTGTGCCATCCATCGTGAAGGATCTATCATGGCTGCGCAGGGCAAACTGGAGTACGACCTGACCCAGCCGGACAAGTTCGTCGTTCTTGATTGCGGGGAGGGCGTTTTGGGCAACACTGCCCGGAGGCAAGCGACATCAGACTTGTTTTCCGATGGCACAGCGATAGCAATCTTCGAAGGCGCGTTGATCAATTTTCCGATCGACGCTGTGGATGGCGACGTGGCGCAACGGCAGTACGTTTTGAAAGTCGGCTATTATAACAACGCCGATGTTGACGCCCGAGAGCAGGACCTGACCGCGCTGAACATGATGGCGCAATCCCTTGATGGCCGCTGGATTAATGAGTCTTTTCTTCAGGTTCACGCTGCTGACGGAATTCCAACTCCGGACGAGGTGGTTGTCATTCACTATGAAAGTGCAGAAGTGGCCGACCAGTTTCGGGCGGCAAACACGGGTATCCTAGAGGAAGTATCAGCCTTCAACGATGCGCACTTGACGTCATTCACTTACTTGGTTGGGTCGGCGTCACGCTAAGGCAAATCTATTTGGCCAGTTGTCCATGTGGCCGCTGGCCAGCCACTGCATTCTTCAAGCAAGATTGTTCTCTCATTCGTCAGTTGGGAAAAACCGCGGCCGCATGGCTGTCAGACCATCAATCAGCACCCGCTTAACTTGGGATATCCTTTTGCTGGATCGCGTGTCGGAATTTGCCAAGACCCAAAGCTCCGTTTCCAAAGGGCTGGCAAGCTTGCTGAGCAATGTTAGCCTTGGTGTGCCGTCGCCGATCACCCGCGGAAGATGCGCCACACCAAAGCCCTGTGCCGCCATAGCTGCTTTGGACGGAAAACCATAGACAAAGTGACATGGGCTTGCCGGGTCAAAATAACGGCGCGCCCAATCGGGAAACGCTCCATCACGTTCGGTTGTCAGGATGGGTGCCAAGACAGTCGTTTCTTCATCAACCTGTGCGTTGATGACCCTGGCCAAATCCGCGCTAGAATAAAACCCCCAAGCGCTCTGAGTGACTTTTTGGCCAATCAGGTCAGGATCGGGAGAGCTTGTAAAGCGCACGGCGATGTCTGCCTTTCGGCCTGGCAGGTCAGAGAATTGATCCTCAATGAGGAATATCAAACGAATGTCTGGCGCAAGACGGGGCAGCTCTTTCAGGGCTTCGGCGACAAACCCTTCGACAGTGCCCGTGGGCAAAGAGATATGAACGGGTCCCGACAAGTCCGAACTATGGGCAGTGGCAACGCGCAGAGCTTCGTCATGGAGCACCTCCATCTGTTCAGCCTGCGCGGCCACCTGCGCGCATATTGGGGTGGGCCGCCAGCTTAGCCCGCTACGATCGACCAGTGCCACACCAAGGTTCCGTTCAATCTCAGCTATGCGCCGAGAGATCGTTGCATGACTTAGCCCAAGGTCTGTTGCGGCTGTTCCTGCATTCCCGCTGCGAAAAACGGCCAAAACAATTTTGAGATCATCCCAGTTCATCCCAGCTTCGTACATTTTTGCACCAAAATTGTCAACTTCTGTCCATTGATAATCGGAGCGTGGGCGCTGACATTTTGACAAACAACTTGGAGAAGTTAATGAAAGACCCACAAAAATATGGCGAATGGGCCGTGGTCACCGGCGCAAGTTCCGGCATCGGGCGGCAATTCGCAATCGGACTGGCCAAACAGGGGATGAAAGTCATCCTTGTCGCTCGCTCAGCCGATGCTTTGACACGAACAGCCACGCAGGACATTCGGACAGAAACCAAGGTGATTTCCGCCGATTTAGCGACACAAGAGGGCCGCGATTTACTGTTGCAAGAGATCGCGGTGCTGGATGTTGGCCTGTTTGTCCACTCGGCCGGGAATGCCTATGTCGGTCCCTATCTTGATGCGCCGGACGATATGGATGAAGGGCTTATTGCCATTCATGTTTCCGCAACGGCCCATCTGACCCGCGCAATTTCGCAACGGTTAGTGGCGCGCGGCGGCGGCGGGATTATCCTGATCAGTTCCGTCTTTGGGATGTTCCCGATGCCATTTTCCAGCGTTTACGGCGCGGCCAAGGCGTTCATTCTTAACCTCGGTGAAGCGCTGGCAGTTGAGCTGAGGGACAAGAATATCGATGTTCTATCCGTCGCTCCCGGCGGCACAAAGACCCGCATGGGTGACCAACTTGGAGAGGTCATCGACCTCAAAAAAATGTCCATGCCAATGGGCGACCCCGCCGTTGTCGCCCAAGAGAGCCTAGCGGCACTCGGGCAGCGCGCCACAATTGTACCGGCGCGGAAAAACCGCCTTATGACACGTATGGCTCGACTGATGCCCCGGAACATGGTGACAAAACAGTTTGGCAAGATGCTTGAATCTGCCTTGATCACTCAATCCCAATCGGAGACTTGAAATGCTGGGAATGATGAAAGAAAGCAGACACTTGCCAACCCACGTAAAGCTCTGGATGGCGGTGATGGTTCTCACCTTTGCCGCGCAGGCGTTCTACCTTGATAGCCAATTGCATGTGATCAATCTGGTCACGTTTCTGATCACGGTTGGCATCTTTGCGCCATTGTCGTTCAACCTGACCGGCAACATTAACGTGCTCGCCGCCACGCATTTCATCGCTTGGCCGACGGTGCTGGCCTACGGTGTTCATCAGGTTTATCTGGGCCAAGGGCCCGCAGAACCTGTTGCGATGGCTGTGCTTATGGCCGCTTATGGCGTGTTTTTTGTTTCGCTGGTGCTGGACTACCGGATCCTGCTTCAGGAGCTGTCAAAATCGCGGCCCCAATAGGGTTATGTAGCGAAACTACTGTTCCGATTGTAGCGATGATTCTGTCTAGGCACGCAAACCCGTCGAGATCGGTATCTCGATGGGAAACAGTGTGAAGCTGACTGAATTTGACGGACTCGATAGGGAACGGGTCAGAACAAAGCGAACATTAGAGAAGCTGCAGCGAATGCTCACTTTGTCCCGCATCTGAGTTGTCTGATTCAGTTGTGGCGAAAGTGCAGTGTCGATCCGGACCAGATCGGTGTCGTTGAACGAAGCTTCGACGACTTGCGTTGCATCGCAACAAAAGGTGTGCCGCAGATGCGAAGGAGTGCTGCGTTAGTAAAGACTGAAAACCCAAGGTCGGCAAAGTCCGCAAAGCCGTCATCCGGTGTGTTTATCACAACATAAGGACCTAGTGGGTTTTCAAGGCAATTGCATTGGACGTGGCTTCATCTCTGGTAAACGCGGCTATGTCTGGGGGCAACCGTCCCGAATCGGTGGGGGTTAAAGTGGCAATTCGGGTCTAATTCGAAAATCGGGCGCGAAATTTAACCGTATTTTCCGCCACTTCCCCCCTAAAACCCGCAGAAATCTGCAATTAAGCGGCATTTGCTGCATCTGCATTCTTTTCTTGGCGCGGGTTTCGCGCAATAGTTCACGAAGGAAAAGCAGGGGAAACCTGCAAAAACAACCAACTGGGGGTTCCACATGATCCGTTCGGAACTAATTCAAAAGATCGCCGACGAAAATCCGCATCTGTATCAGCGGGACGTCGAAAAGATTGTGAACACGATTTTCGACGAAATCACCAATGCCATGTCCAGTGGCGATCGGGTTGAATTGCGCGGCTTTGGCGCGTTTTCGGTCAAACAACGCGACGCACGTGTCGGCCGAAATCCGCGCACGGGCGAGTCTGTTGAGGTCGATGAGAAACATGTTCCGTTTTTCAAGACCGGTAAGCTCTTGCGCGACAGGCTGAACGGCGGATAAACAAGCGCTATGCGTTATATTCGTTACGGCTTCTGGGCCATTGTGGCTATCTGTCTGATTGCGGTCGGATTAGCTAATCGTGGGTTGGTGACATTGCGCGCCATGCCTGAATTCTTGGCTGACTTGCTGGGCATGTCCCCAGTGATCGAACTGCCTTTATATGTGGTCATTGCGGCCTCCGTTGGGGTTGGCCTGTTGGTCGGCTTCATGTGGGAATGGCTGCGCGAACATCGTTTCCGCGCCGAAGCAAAATCCCAAACACGTGCGGCCAAAGGTCTGCGTCGTGAAGTGGACCGGCTGAAGGCCGAGAAACATGAAGGCAAAGACGAGGTTCTGGCGCTGCTGGAGCAATCCAGCTAAGCCATGTCGACCGAAGTGAAAGTGAAAATCTGCGGGCTGAAAACTCCGCAGATGGTGAGCGCTGCGGCAGATGCTGGTGCGGCCTATATCGGCTTTGTCTTTTTCCCAAAATCCCCGCGTGCTGTCAGCATAACGGATGCCGCTGCGTTGGCGGTGGACGTGCCTATGGGCATTGCCAAGGTGGCGCTGGTGGTCAATGCGGATGACGCGCAGCTGGATGCGATCACCGATCAGGTGCCGCTGGATATGTTGCAGCTGCATGGCAGCGAAAGCCCCGAACGCGTGGCGGAAATCAAAGCCCGTTATGGATTGCCGGTGATGAAAGCCATCGGTGTGCGTGACGTCGCGGATTTGCCGCAAATCGATGCTTATGCCCAGGTGGCGGATCAATTGCTGATTGATGCCAAAGCCCCCAAAGGCGCAGATCTGCCGGGCGGCAACGGGCTGGCCTTTGATTGGACGCTGCTGGCGGATCGCAAATATTGGACCAAACCGTGGATGTTGGCCGGGGGGCTGACCCCTGACAACGTGGCCGAAGCCGTGCGTCGCACCGGTGCGAAACAGATCGATGTGTCCACTGGCGTCGAATCTGCACCCGGCATCAAAGACGCAGCATTGATCGATGCCTTTGTGCGCGCCGCCAAGGCCTGATCGCGCGCCAAGCCCCAATCACCATTATTCATCCCAAGAACATACATGTCCGTGTGTTTTTGCCACCCCAGAGCCTTGCCCCGCCCCAGAGGGGGCGCTAGGTCTGTTTGGTATCCGCACCAGGAGAGCAAAATGGCAGACGATCTATTCAATTCCTTCATGAACGGCCCTGATGAACGGGGACGGTTTGGCGACTTTGGGGGGCGGTTTGTTTCTGAAACATTGATGCCGCTGATCCTAGAGCTGCAAGAGCAGTACGAAATTGCCAAAACCGATGACAGTTTCTGGGCGGAAATGAATGATCTGTGGACCCATTACGTGGGCCGTCCCAGCCCGCTTTATCACGCTGAACGGCTGAGCGAACATCTGGGCGGTGCCAAGATTTACATGAAGCGTGACGAGCTGAACCATACTGGCGCGCATAAAATCAACAACGTGTTGGGCCAGATCATTCTGGCGCGGCGCATGGGCAAAACCCGGATCATCGCTGAAACCGGGGCCGGTCAGCACGGCGTTGCGACCGCGACGGTTTGTGCCAAATTTGGCCTGAAATGTGTGGTCTATATGGGCGCGCATGATGTGCAGCGCCAATCGCCCAATGTGTTCCGCATGCGTCTGCTGGGCGCCGAAGTGGTCGCTGTGCAATCGGGCCGTGGCACGCTAAAGGATGCGATGAACGACGCGCTGCGGGATTGGGTGACCAACGTGGCGGATACGTTTTATTGCATCGGCACCGCGGCTGGGCCGCATCCCTATCCGGCGATGGTGCGTGATTTCCAATCGATCATCGGCAAAGAAGTGCGCGAACAGATGCAAAAGGCCGAAGGCCGTTTGCCAGACACATTGATCGCTGCCATCGGGGGCGGGTCCAATGCGATCGGTCTGTTCCATCCGTTTCTGGACGACAAATCGGTCAATATCATCGGGGTTGAGGCTGGTGGCAAAGGTGTGAACGACAAGGTCGAACATTGCGCATCCCTGACCGGCGGACGGCCCGGCGTGCTGCATGGCAACCGGACCTATCTGTTGCAGGATGACGATGGCCAGATTCTGGACGGTTATTCGATCTCGGCGGGCCTTGATTATCCGGGCATCGGGCCGGAACATTCCTGGCTGCATGAAATCGGCCGCGCCAAATACGTGTCGATCACCGACAAAGAAGCGTTGGAAGCGTTCCAATTGTCCTGCTCCACCGAAGGCATCATCCCCGCGTTGGAACCCAGCCACGCATTGGCCCATGTGATGAAAATCGCACCAACCCTGCCCAAGGACCACATCATCTGCATGAACATGTGCGGGCGCGGCGACAAAGACATCTTTACGGTGGCGAAGTATCTGGGCTTTGACATGTCCGACACAGAAGGCCGCTCGGCCGAAGATTAAGACATTGGAAAAATAGCTTAAATCGGGCAGCTTTTGGCTGCCCTTTTTCGTTTAGGAACCTCGGCTTATTCCGCTGGACCATCCGAAACGGGCAGGGCATGTTGCGCCAGAATATCCAATGAAACAATGTCCAATGCCCGTTCATGGGTGGCCGTCAGGGACACCAATGGCGCGCATCCTTCGTCATGGGCCTGCAAAAATCGCGCGGCACACAGACACCATTGATCGCCCGGCTTTAGCCCCGCAAAATGGAATTCGGGCCGGGGGGTGGACAGGTCATTGCCCACATATTTTGAATAGGCCAGAAATTCGGCTGTCATCACGGCGCAGACGGTGTGGTTGCCTTCGTCTTGGGCGCAGGTATCACAGGCCCCGTTGCGAAAATAGCCGGTCACCGGATTGGTGGAACAGGATGTCAGGGCTTTGCCCAAAACATTGGTTGATGCATCTTTTTCCATAGGACCAGCCAATCACAAAAAGACCCGCCAAATCAATGCTGTTGTGGATCCCAATGGATCCAACGCCCGTGGAAATCAACGCGCCCCAGATCAAATCGCAGATCACCGGGCCATAATCGCAGTGTCATCGCAGCCCCCGGCTTTTGCTCACCGGGTTTCTGATCATCTGGCTCCATGGCGAACCATGCCAACGGTGTTTCAGTGGTGGCTTTTGCCCCGGCTGCTTCGATCAGGTCGGTGCCGCGAGTTTGGGACGCTTTTGGGAAATATTGCCACGCGATGGTGGAATAAATCAGGTGCAAATGGCCCGTGCGCGGGGTCAGGCGCTGTTCAATCCAGTCAATCGCGTCCGCCCGATCCACATGGCCCTCTGCCGCGTCAATCGCGGCTGCGGTCAGGGTCAGACGCTCTGGCTGGTCGGGCCACAGATAGGCCCGCAGCCGCAGGCTGTCTGCATGCGGATCAAGCGGGTTCAGGTCAACGCCGCGCCGTTCCACAACGTTGGGATGCGGGCCGGTTGGTGGCGTGCCGGTCCATTCAGGGCGCAGCACCATCACTGGTTTATCCGGTCCTAATTGGGCATCACCCGCGATCAACGTCGAGCGATCCCATGTCAGGTTCAACCCCGCACTGGCCCCCAATTCGGACAGCACAATCGGCAGATCATAGGTTTGGGTCAGGAAATGCCCCATCGCGATCAATGCGCATTGACGGCGCACTTCGTTGGTTTGGGGCGGTGAATTGATGAAATCATCGACAAAGCCCGCCTCTGATATCAACGTCTTTTCAATGGCTTGCCAAAGCTCATCGTCGTTGACGTGATGCGGCGGATAGACCTGTTTCAGCCCAGCACGACCCGACAGCCGCAGCGCATGAAGCGCACCACATAGCCGCAACGGCACGCTTTCGGACTTTGGGGACAAATCCCCGGGCCAGTCAAACATCCGATCCGTCAGCGCCGTTCCGGGCTGCAACCGCTGCGCCAGAACATCGCAAAGCTGCCCCATAAATGGCGATCCCAAATCACGGCACGCCCCGGCCTGCCAGCGAAATGCTGCGCGCAAACGATCCGTCATTTGAACCGATCCGCCAGTTTTTGCATGGCTGTGCGGGTGTCTGGTTCGGCCTCTGGTTCGGGTGGCTTTGGCTTGGGTTTGCTGGTTGAGGACCGCGCCGGGGCCACACGCCGGGCAATGGCGTTCAAAAACTGTGGTCCATCATCCGCCACCAGCGACCCCACCCCATCGCCAATGCCACGGATCACATCATCTAGCCAGTCCTGATCGGCCTTGGCAAAATCATGCAGCACATAGCCCGAAACCGCATCCTTGTGACCCGGATGGCCAATGCCCAGACGCACGCGGTCATAATGTGGACCGATATGTTGGTGCATCGAACGCAGCCCGTTATGCCCCGCATGCCCGCCACCGGATTTCAACCGCACCTTGCCGGGGGCCAAATCCAGTTCATCATGGAACACGGTCACATCAGTGCTGTCCAATTTGTAAAACCGCATCGCTTCGCCCACGGATTGACCCGAAAGGTTCATAAATGTCATAGGTTTCAGCAGGATAACACGGTCAGACCCAATTCGGCCTTCGCTGACTTCGCCCTGAAATTTCGCCCGAAACGACGGAAATCCATGATCGCGCGCGATTTGGTCCACGGCCATAAAGCCGATATTGTGCCGGGTTTGCGCATATTTCGGGCCAGGATTGCCCAATCCAACAAAAAGTTTCATATCCGGTCTGTACCCTATCTTTGGCCGCATTTCCAGAAGGGGCATGCGCCGAATGAAAGTGAGACCTGTGATGACATTGACCTGCCCATTGAACCGCGACGACAAAGATTGGTTGATTGCCCAAGTGCGCGAGGTTGCGCAAACCGAAATCATGCCGCGGTTCCGTCATTTGTCTGCGGATCAGATCGCATCGAAATCTGCGCCCGATGATCTGGTGACCGAAGCCGATCTGCGATCCGAAGATTGCCTGACAGGACGGATTTCAGCGCGGTTTCCAGATGCATTGGTGATCGGAGAAGAGGCGGTCGCGGCCAATCCTGCTGTGTTGGCAGATTTGGCGGGGGCGGAGTTGGCCTTTGTTTTGGATCCGGTGGATGGGACGTGGAATTTTGCCCATGGTCTGGCGGTTTTTGGGGTGATTTTGGCGGTGACGCAGTTTGGCAAACCGGTTTTTGGTCTGCTTTATGATCCGGTATTGCAGGATTGGGTCGAAGCCAGCACCGGGCAGGGCGCGATGTTTCAGAACCGCGCGATCCCCCCATCAAAGGGCGCAACGCCGCCAACGGGATATATTCCGCTGTTTTTGTTCACCAAAGAACAGCAACACCAATTGGCCGCAACATTTCCGGAATTTCGCCGCGTGTTATCGCTGCGCTGTTCCTGTCATGAATACCGGATGCTGGCCCAAGGCCATGTTGATTTCTGCGTGTCGGCCAAATTGAACCCGTGGGACCATCTGGCTGGCGCTTTGGCCGTCCAAGAGGCCGGCGGTGTGGCACGGATGTTGGATGGTCGCGACTATGACGCCCATATCAGTGACGGCGTTTTGATCTGCGCGGTGGATGAACCAACTTGGGCCGATGTCGCGGCCCGGATCGCTTTTTTGCAATCTTAACGCAAAACGGCGCCCAAAGGCGCCGTTCGCATCGCATTTCTGCAATTTATTCTTCAGCAGCAGCTTCTTCTGCTTCGCCTTCGCCGTCATCTTCGTTGTCAGAAGAGCGCAGACCGGACGGAGCCTGAATGTTTGCGATCACAAAGTCACGGTCGATCGTTGGCTTTGCGCCGTCTGGCAATGTGACGTTGGAAATGGTGATGGTATCGCCAACTTCCAGACCGGTCAGGTCAACAACGATTTGCTCAGGAATCTCACCCGCCAGAACGTCCAGCTCAACTTCGGGACGAACAACCGTCAGAACGCCGCCCTTTTTGATGCCGGGTGCCGCAGATTCGTTGGTGAATTCGACGTGGATGAACAATTTCACCCGTGATGTGCGACGCAGGCGCATCAGGTCGATATGTGTTGGCAGGTCTTTGACAACATCACGCTGAACATTGCGGCAGATAACGCGAACGTCTTCTTGGCCTTCAATTTTCAGGTTGAACAATGTCGACATAAAACGGCCAGCACGCAATTTTTTCAACAGCATGTTGAAGTTCACGTTGATCGCCTGTGGCTCACCTTCGCCACCATAAACGATGCCGGGAACGTTGCCTGCGCGGCGTGCGGCGCGTGCTGCACCTTTGCCGGAATTTTCGCGGGCTTCTGCAATAAGATCTGGAATTTGACCAGCCATGGTATGTCCTTTCATCTCGCGCATCCCAATATCGGGACTCACTTTCAAATGAGGGCGCGCATTGCGCCCAGTGAAGCGGTGCCTATAGCGGTGATTTCCCCATTTGAAAAGGGGCAAACCCACTTTGGCGCTTGCTTTGGAAGGTTAAGTGTGAGTCTTATGGATTATGTCTATTCAAAGCGCTTTGAAGCTATCCCATCGCCCCGCCCGCGCCTTTACCATCATTGGTCTGTTCTGGGGCGCATTTGCCGCGCAGGTCCCCGTCATCAAAGACCAGCTGGGGGCCGGGGATGCGCTGTTTGGGCAGCTATTGTTGGGGTCGTCCATTGGGTTGGTGTCGGCCATGTGGCTGGCCCCCAGGGTCGATCAATGGCTGGGCGCGCGCGGCATGCAGATCGCGGCGGTGATGTTTGCGGTTTTCTGGATGTTTCCACCGCTGATCACCACGCCGCTGTTATTTGCGTTTGCGATCATGATGGTGGGCATGGCGTCGGGCGTGCTGGACGTGATCATGAATGCCCGCGTAAGTGAGCTTGAATCCCAGTCCGGGCGCACCTTGATGAATGCCAATCACGCGATGTTTTCCGTCGGATATGCGATTTCGGCCCTGTTAACGGGCGTCGCAAGAGAGGCTGGATTGCAGCCAATTTACGTGTTTGCAATCGTTGGGCTGGTGACCTTGGCACTGACACCGGGCCTGATCATGACCCCAGCAGAGGTCGACGACGCTGACGAAGGCGGCAATGCGTCCTGGTCGATTGTGTTGTTGTGCGGGGCGGTGACCCTGATCGCATTCATGTCCGAAGCCACGGTTGAAGCATGGTCGGCCCTGCATATCGAACGCACTTTGTTAGGGCGCGCCGCCGAAGGCGCGCTGGGTCCGGCCATGTTGGGCATCACCATGGCCATTGGGCGGTTTTCCGGACAGGCCGTATCGGAACGGTTTCGCGAAACCAGCGTGGTGATTGTCGCGGCCCTGATCGCGGCGGGCGGGGCACTGATCGCCGCCGGGGCGACCTCCCCGATGATGGGCTATCTGGGCTTTGGCGTGCTGGGGCTGGGCGTGTCGGTCATTGGCCCCATTGGTCTGGCGATTGTCGGCAAACGTGTATCGTCCAAGGACCGCACCAAGGCGATTTCCCGCGTCGCTGTGATCGGTTTTTCGGGTTTCTTTATCGCGCCGACCTTGATGGGGTTTTCGTCTGAATATGTCGGGCTGCGCTGGTCCTATGTTGGGGTGGCAGGCGTGTTGCTGCTCGCCATCCCGTTTGCTGTGATCCTGCGGCGGCGCTAGGCCTGCCAGTCACCTTCGAAATCCTTTGGGATCAATAGGATATCTTTGCCTAGCGTGGTCACATCGCGGCGGCCGCATAGGGCCATCGTCGTGTCCAATTCCGTGCGAATAACATCCAGCGCCTTGGTCACACCCGCTTCGCCCATCGCGCCAAGCCCATAGATAAACGCGCGTCCGATATAGGTGCCTGTGGCACCCATCGCCAAGGCCTTTAGCACGTCCTGACCGGACCGAATGCCACTGTCCAGATGGATTTCGATTTGTCCTCCAACGGCCGCAACAATCGACGGCAGCATTTTGATCGATGACAGACATCCATCAATCTGACGCCCGCCATGGTTGGACACGATGATGGCATCGGCGCCCACTTCGACGGCCTTTTTCGCGTCCTCGGCGTCCAAAATCCCCTTGAGGATGATTTTGCCGCCCCATTTTTCCTTCAACTTGGCAACTTTGTCCCAATCCAATTGCGGGTCAAATTGCTCTGCCGTCCAGGAATGCAGGGAATTCATGTTTTCCACGCTTTTGGCATGGCCCACGATGTTGCGAAATGTGCGGCGTTTGGTGCCCAACATGCCCAAACCCCAGCGCCATTTTGTCGACAGATCAAGCAGGGTCGACGGGGTCAATTTGGGCGGCGCAGTCAGGCCGTTTTTCAGATCCTTGTGACGCTGTCCCAGGATTTGCAAATCAAGGGTGATGACCAGCGCAGAACAACCGGCATTTTTTGCCCTTGCGATGATGTTGTCCACAAAGTCTTCGTCGCGCATCACATAGAGCTGAAACCAAAACGGCGCCTTGGTCTGTTCGCGCACATCTTCGATGGAACAGATCGACATGGTCGACAGGGTAAAGGGCACGCCAAATTTTTCCGCAGCGCGCGCGGCTTTGATTTCGCCATCTGCACATTGCATCCCGGTCAGGCCCACGGGGGCCAATGCGACGGGCATGGACACATCCTGACCAATCATTTTGCTGCGGGTGGTGCGGTTGGACATGTCCACCGCCACCCGCTGACGAAGGCGGATTTGATCGAAATCCGATGTATTTTCCCGGAACGTCTGTTCGGTCCAACTGCCGCTTTCGGCGTAGTCGTAAAACATCTTAGGCGCACGACGTTTGTGCAGGCGTTTCAGGTCATCGATACAGGTAATCACAGGCATGGCAGGTGCTTTCGGCTAAATTGGTAAGAGACCTTTACCAATTCACACCATTAATGGCAAGTCATACCGGCAATGCGGTGCTGGATTTGGTCTGACGCAACATAAAATGGGTATGCGACGACCGCACCAAACCCAGCCGCAGAATGCGTTTCAGCAGAAACGTTTCCAGAGATTCAGGGTCCTGCGCGACCACCTTGAGCATGTAATCATTGGATCCGGTGATCGATGCACATTCCACCACCTGCGGTTCGGTTTGCACAAAACGGTCAAACGCGCCGATTGTGTCTTCGGAATGGTCGATCAATTGCACCTGCACATAGGCCATGGCGTTTAGCCCCAATTTCCGCCGGTCCAGCACCGCAACATAGCGATTGATCACGCCCAATTCTTCGAGTTTGCGAATGCGCCGCCAGCATGGGGAGGTCGACAAATTTGTTGCCTCTGCCAATTCCTGCAGGCTCATTTTTCCGTCATGCTGTAGCAATTCCAGAAGGCGGCGATCGGTGGCGTCTAAAGTGTCCAAGGCAAATCATTCCCAGTTTTGCCTCTAATGAAGCACATTTTGCCCTATAGGATCAATATTCAGCAAAAAGAGGGGGAATTTTTCGCGCAATTTCTGCAACGCTGATTGGACATAACAAAGAGAGAAATCCATGCCGAAATCCACAGATTACACCGCAAAAATCCCCGATGATCAGGGATATATCGCCTATACGTCCGACGAAGATTCCGTCTGGACAGATTTGGTGGCGGCGCAGTCTGAGGCGGTGCAAACCCATATGGCGCAGCCCTATTTGAAAGGGTTGAAATTGCTGGACCTTCCCACAAACCGCGTGCCGCAATGCCCTGACATATCAGCGAAACTGGCAGGGTTGACCGGCTGGTCCGTGGCGCCGGTTCCCGCGCTGATTGGATTCAAAACATTCTTTAATATGTTGGCAGAACAAACCTTTCCGGCGGCCAGTTTTATCCGATCCCGCATAGATTTCGACTATATCGAAGAGCCTGATATCTTTCATGAAATCTACGGTCACACACCATTGCTGACCGATGATCGGTTCGCGCGGTTTTCCCAAGCGATCGGGCAGGCCGGGCAAAACGCCACCAAAGATCAGTATTCTTGGTTGATCCGTCTTTATTGGTTCACCATCGAATTTGGTCTGACCCGCGAAAATGGTGAAATCAAAGCGTTGGGATCGGGGCTGGCATCGTCGCCCACCGAATTGCCCCATGCGGTTCTGGCCAAAGATGTGGTGCGTCGCCCATTTGACGTGTTGGACATCCTACGCACGCCCTACCGGATCGATATTCATCAACCGCTATATTACGTGATTGATAAACTGGATGATCTGTTCGAAGCGTTGGAGCGCGATCTGCTAGCGGATGTTCAAACCGCGCAATCCAAAGGGCTGTTCACCCCGCTTTACCCACCCAAAGCGGCCTAATCAGGGCAGGGCGTCAGGCGCGGTGCGCCCCGTCGGCTAGGGTTTTGACAAAGGCCAAAACCTGTTCCGGGCTGTCGCCATTGCCGATTTTTTCAACGATTGCGGAGCCGACAACAGTGCCATCAGCGACGCCAGCAATCGCTTGGGCCGTGTCGGGTGTGCGCACGCCAAAGCCGACAATGATCGGCAGGTCTGTGGCGGATTTGATCCGGGCCACTTCTGGGGCGACGGCGTCTGACTGGGCCTCGGCGGCGCCAGTGATGCCCGTGATCGACACATAATACACAAAGCCGGATGTGTTTTGCAAAACAGCAGGCAGACGTTGATCATCGGTGGTGGGGGTGGCCAAACGGATAAAGTTCAACCCCGCCTTTTGCGCCGGAATGCACAATTCGTCGTCTTCTTCGGGCGGCAGGTCGACCACAATCAGACCGTCAACACCGGCCTCTTTGGCATCGACCAAAAACTGATCCACGCCGCGATTGTAAATCGGGTTGTAATACCCCATCAGCACAACCGGCGTTGTGGTGTCGTCTTTGCGCAATTCGCGCACGATTTGCAGCGTTTTTTCAAGGGTTTGACCATCAGCCAGCGCGCGTTGACCGGCCAGTTGAATGGTTGGACCATCGGCCATTGGATCGGTAAATGGCAGGCCCAGTTCGATGATGTCCACACCTGCGCCGGGCAGACCTTTGATGATTTCAAGGGACGTATCATAGTCGGGATCGCCCGCCATCACATAGGCAACAAAGGCCTTTTTTCCTTGGGCCTGAAGGGCGGCAAATTTTGCGTCGATCCGGGACATTGGGTTTCCTCGATTAAGTTACGCTTGGTTTGGCGAATTCAACCCGGAAAATCAATGCCCCGCAGAAAGGAAACCCATAGGAAAAGCGTCGATTCCGCCACAGCCCGACCCCGTTGGGAAAAGAGGGCCACCCCAATCGGCATTTGCCTGCCCTGCAAAGTTGAAACCGCACCTTTCTAGCATGACCTGCATTGCAGTGGTGAATACATCCGCATAAAAGGCGGCAAACCATATTACAAAGGGTCGGATCATGGGTTTCAAAATGGGGATTGTTGGGTTGCCGAATGTTGGCAAATCCACGTTGTTCAACGCGTTGACCAAAACCGCCGCTGCGCAGGCTGCGAACTTTCCGTTTTGCACGATCGAACCCAATGTGGGCGAAGTGGGCGTGCCTGATGCGCGTCTGGATAAACTGGCTGCGATTGCCAAATCCGCCAACATCATTCCGACCCGCATGACGTTTGTCGACATTGCCGGTCTGGTCAAAGGCGCGTCCCAAGGCGAAGGTCTGGGCAACCAGTTTCTGGCCAATATTCGCGAAGTGGACGCCATTGCCCATGTGCTGCGTTGTTTCGAAGACGGCGATGTGACCCATGTGGATGGCCGCGTCGATCCGGTGGCCGATGCGCAGACCATCGAAACCGAATTGATGTTGTCCGACATGGAAAGCATCGAAAAACGCCTGCAAAACATCGTGCGCAAGGTGCGCGGTGGTGACAAAGAAGCCGTGCAACAGGAACGGTTGATGCGCGCCGCGATGGCCGCGCTTGAGGATGGCAAACCTGCCCGTGTGGTGGAGGTCGACGAAGACGACCTGAAAGCGTGGAAAATGCTGCAATTGCTGACCACCAAGCCGGTTCTCTATGTCTGCAACGTGGGCGAAGACGAATCCGCAACCGGCAATGATCATTCGGCCAAGGTTGCCGAAATGGCCGCCGCCGAAGGCAATGCCCATGTGATCATTTCGGCCCAGATCGAAGAAGAAATCAGCCAGCTAGAGCCTGATGAGGCGGACATGTTCCTGTCGGAAATGGGGCTGGACGAAGCGGGCTTGGATCGGTTGATCCGCGCCGGTTACGAATTGCTGCACCTGCAGACCTATTTCACCGTCGGCCCCAAAGAGGCGCGCGCCTGGACCATCAAAGAAGGCACGCTTGCCCCGCAGGCCGCGGGCGTGATCCACGGCGATTTCGAAAAAGGGTTTATTCGCGCAGAAACCATCGCCTATGCGGATTTTGTCGAATTGGGCGGTGAAGCCCCGGCCAAAGAGGCCGGTAAAACGCGCGCCGAAGGCAAAGCCTACGAAGTCAAAGACGGCGACGTTCTGCATTTCTTGTTCAACAACTAAGTATTTGTTTTCAGGCCCTAATGCAGCGCGTCTTGGCGGGCCTGCATTGGGGTTTTTCCGGTCCAATTCTGAAACGCACGGTAAAATGAATTCGGATCGCGATAGGCCAGAAGATAGGAAATATCTTCGACGCTCATGTCCGGGCGGGCCAGATAATGTAGCGACAATTTGGATCGCGTGTGGTCCAAAATCGCCTGAAATGACGTGTTTTCCTGTTTCAAATGACGTTGCAAACTGCGCCGACTGATATGCAACCGCCCACATACCGCATCGATCGAAGATTGCCCCGCAGGCAACAAATCCATCAACGCGGATTGCACCCGTTTGGTTATGGGCGTTTCGGATTTACGCGCATCCATTTGTTGCTTTAACCCGTCCTCGAACCCGGCCCAAAGCGCGGCATTTTCGGAAAATAACGGACGATGCGCATCGTTTAGCGACAGGGTTAAACTGGGGTAAAGCGCGGTTCCCGAAGCTACGCCAAAATAGCGATCCAACCGGGGGCGGCCCGCCACATCGCTGGGCAAATTGACGGCCAATGGCACCACATGTGACATCGTATGATTGCGGATCAATTCGGTAAAAAACACCATTTCAAACGCTGCCAAACGTGGCGGCATCGGATGTTCCAAATCCGCCGACCGAGTTGTGATCACAACCGAGTCCGACAGGCGTTCCAAACCCAGATCACAGGGCGCAACCAAGGGTTTGAACAGGGATAATCGCTTGATACCTTCTTCGGTGTTGGGACTGCAAGAAAATGCAAACATCGCCGCATTTGTCGGCCCTTTGGCAAAGGCACGCCCCAGCTTGATTGGCAAATCTGGGGCCTCGGATTCTTGGTCCATGGCATTGAAAAGGCAGAAAAACTGCGCGGCGGTTACGCCTTTGCCTTCGTTGTGGACAAAGTCGCGGGGCAACCCGGCACGCTGCAATACCCGTTCTGGTGAAATGTCCAGAATACGGCTGATCAGAATGAGGTTTTGAACCACAGGATAACGGTCTTTTTGCATTTTGGCCTCACATAGGTGACGTGGCGCAACCTGATAGTGTTTTGGCGCGATCTGCAAGTCGCTACGCAAAAATGACCACTATATCTAAGGTCAGAACCCCACAACGGAGCGGCCAAAATGCATTTGCAGGTGAACGGAACCTATCATCAGATCGACGTAGAAGACGACATGCCATTGCTGTGGGTTTTGCGGGATGAATTGGGCATCACCGGCCCGAAATTTGGCTGCGGAATTGCGCAATGCGGCGCATGTACCGTGCATCTGGATGGGCAGGCCGTGCGATCCTGTCAGGTCACGGCTGCGGATGCGGTCGGTGCAGAAATCACCACTATCGAAGGGTTGGGAACCCCAAACGCCCTGCATGCGGTGCAGAAGGCCTGGATCGATCATCAGGTCGCGCAATGTGGATATTGCCAATCCGGTCAGATCATGGCCGCCGCCGCGTTTCTGGACTTTAACCCCAACCCCGACGACGCGGCGATCGACCGCGCCATGTCTGCCAATCTGTGCCGCTGTGGCACCTATCCGCGTATCCGCGCTGCGGTTAAATCCGCCGCCGCCAGCTTGAACGGGGTCTAAGCCATGAGCCGAGTTGGAAAAATAGCCCGCCGCACGTTCATGATCGGGTCCGCAGCGATCGTCGGCGGTGTGGCCTTTGGCGCCTATATGTACAGACGCGACGTGGCCAATCCGTTGCTGGACGGGCTGAACCAAGGCGAGGCGGCGTTGACCCCTTATGTAAAAATCGACGCGGATGGGGTGACATTGATCACACCGCGCGCCGACAAAGGGCAGGGCGTTTATCACGTGCAGGCCGCGTTGATCGCCGAAGAATTGGATGTGGATCTGAACCAGATTAAGGTCGACCCCGGCCCGCCATCCCCGGCCTATTGGAACACCGCCCTCTCCGAAGAGGCCGCGGCCTTTGCCGTGCCGGGCGGGGGCGTGGGGCAGCAAATCGCCCATGGAACCATTGATGCCATCATGAAGTTTATGGGCATGCAGATCACCGGCGGCTCGACCACTGTACCGGATGGATTTGTGAAACTGCGTCAAGCCGGGGCCAGTGCGCGTGAAACATTGAAGCAGGCGGCGTCAGACAAAACCGGGATCAATCGCGCGTCTTTGAAAACAGAAAACGGCGCTGTTATTTTGCCGGATGGGACGGCGTTATCTTATGTTGAACTGGCGCCGATCGCGGCTGAAATTGCGCCCATTCAGGACGTCACCCTGCGGGACCCGTCGCAATGGCGATATGTGGGCAAACCGATGCAGCGTATTGATATCGTTGCTAAATCAACGGGAACGCAGGCCTATGGAATCGACTATCATGTGGATGGGATGGTCCATGCTGCGATTGTGTTAAATCCGGCTCAAACCGGGGACATGATCGGGTTTGATGCCAGTGCAGCATTGAACATGCGCGGGGTGCAGGCCGTGGTGCCTGTGACCGGTGGTTTTGGCGTGGTGGCCGACAATACTTGGCGGGCCTTTCAGGCCGCGCAGGCGGTGCAGGCCAATTGGGGCCGCGCGCCGTTTCCCGATAAAATGGAGGATCACTGGCAGGCCTTGGCAGATGCGTTCACCCCGGATCATCAGGACAGCCGGATGTTGGATGATGGCGACGTAACGACCGCGTTGCAAGGTGACGACATCATCACATCCGAACTGCGCGCGCCCTATGTTCCGCACGCGCCACTGGAACCAATCAACGCCATTGTTCGCGTGAACGCACAATCCGTTGACGTGTGGACCGGCACCCAAATTCCGCGAATGATCCAAACCAATTTGGCCAAAATCACCGGCATGGATGCGGATCAGATCCACGTGCATGTTCAGATGATGGGGGGCTCTTTTGGTCATCGGCTTGAGGACGAAGTGGTCAAGCAAGCGGCTGAAATCGCGATGCAAATGCCCGGTATTCCGGTCAAGCTGACCTATTCGCGTGAACAGGATATGATGCATGAATTCCCCCGCCAAATCGCCATGGCCCGGATGCAAGGCCGCGTCAAAGACGGCCATGTCGACAGCTTTGATCTGGGGATTTCGATGCCATCGGTGATTGTCAGCCAGATGGGGCGGCAGGGGCTGAACATTCCGGGGCCAGACAGCCAGATTGTGGCGGGCGCATGGGACCAACCCTTTGATATTTCGAACCAACGGGTCACCGGGTACCGCGCGCCGGAACTGGCACCGATCAGCTCACTGCGGTCTGTCGGGGCGTCCAGCAACGGGTTTTTCTACAATGCCGCGCTGGATGAATTGATCCATGCGGCAGAGGCTGATCCGTTGGCCGAACGGTTGCGCCTGTGCAATGACGATCTGGCCCGCAAGGTGCTGGAAACCGTCGGCGACATGTCCAACTGGCAGGGTCCGTTGGGCGACGGAAAAGGCCGCGGTGTAGCGTTGACCTATAGCTTTGGGGTGCATTGCGCCGAGGTGATCGAAGTGTCCAACACCCCCGCCGGGATCAAAATCGACAAGGTCTGGGTCGCCGCCGAAGTGGGGACCGTGGTTGATCCGGTGAACTTTGAAAACTTGGTGCAGGGCGGGGTGATCTACGCGCTTGGCATGGCGATGAATTGCGAAATGACCTATCGCGACGGGATCGCGGATCAGGACAATTATCACCTCAACGATGGGATGCGCCTGTACCAAGCCCCAGAAATCGAAGTGCGGGGATTGGAAAACGGCGATCAGGTGCGCGGCATCGGTGAACCGCCGGTTCCACCCGCGGCGGCGGCGTTGGCGGGGGCGATTTTTGCCGCCACGGGCACCCGGCTGCGTGAAATGCCATTCAAAAAATTTGTGGATTTTGTGTGATGGGCAAGTGTTTGAAATTTATCCTTTTACCTGCGGCTTTGGTGGCAGGCACAGCTATGGGCGACACCCAAATTAACCCACCTGTGGCGGGTTCGGTCAGCGTGGCGCAGGGGTTGCAGGCCTGGGATCGCATCTATGATGTGGCGTCCCATCCAAGATGTTCCAATTGTCACGTGGGCGCTGAAAACGTGCCCATGTGGTCCGGTCCCAGCTACGGTGAAACCCGCCCGCACGGGATGAACATCAATGCCGGAGAAAGCCGGATCGGTGTCGAATACGTGCTTTGTTCGACTTGCCACACCACATCAACGCGAGGCAATGAAACGCCCCATGAACCACCCCGCGTGGACGCCACATGGATGCTGGCCCCGGTCGCGGCAGAATGGTTCGGGAAATCCACAACCGAAGTGTGCCACCAGCTGCGCGATCCGGACCGCAATGGGGGGCGTGATTATCTGGAATTGGCACAACATCTGGATCACGACGTTATTTTGCACTGGGCCTGGAACCCCGGGGGCGGACGTGAACCCGCGCCTTATTCATTGCAGGAACATGTGGATGATGTGCTGGCTTGGGGTGTGGCTGGGATGCCTTGCCCGGGGGATTAGGCGCCAGACGCAGTTTGCGCAATTTTTGGGTATCTTGTTGGGGGATGCCCATAATTTAAGCGTCATCCAAGTCTGGACCGGATAGTTTGCACCGGGTTCTGTTCAATATTGGGGCGCTGTGCTGCAATGCAGCATGAACCAGAAACTGTCGATCATTGTTGTCGAAAAGGATCGTGATCGAGCGTTGCGGATCGTGGATTCATTGGCTGAAACCGGTTCTCATGACATTCAGGTCATCGCCGAAGAAACCAGCCTCGCGCGGCGCATATCCACCCAGAATCCTGACGTGGTGCTGATCGATATTGCCAATCCGTCGCGCGACACACTCGAAGAATTGGCGCTGGCATCGGCCCCTATGGACCGACCCGTGGCGATGTTTGTGGATCGCAGCGATGACGGTTTGACCAAGGCCGCGATCGAGGCTGGCGTGTCTGCCTATGTGGTCGATGGTCTGCAGCCAGAACGATTGAAACCCATTTTGGACGCGGCCATTGCCCGGTTTCACATGTTCCAGCGGATGCGTACCGAATTGGCCGAAACCAAACGCGCACTTGAGGAACGCAAAGTCATCGATCGCGCCAAAGGCCTGCTGATGAAGGCGCGCAATATCGACGAAGACGCTGCCTATGCCTTGATGCGCAAGGCTGCGATGGATCAGGGGCGCAAGGTGGCCGATGTGGCGCAGGCGCTGGTCACCGCAGCGGAGCTGTTGTCATGAACGAAGCCGTTTTACGTATCGCAATCATGCCGCTGGTCGACGCCGCACCGCTGATCGTGGCCCAGGATATGGGATTCGCCGCCGAAGAAGGACTGGCGCTGGATCTGGTGCAGGCCCCGTCTTGGTCGGCGTTGCGCGACATGGTCAGCTATGGTCGGGTCGAGGCCGCGCATATGTTGTCACCCGTACCGATCGCCAATGCGTTGGGGCTGGGCGGGGGCGCTGCTGCCATGTCGGCCGTGTCGGTTATGTCGGTCAATGGCAATGTGATCGGGGTGAGCCGACGCATTGCCGATCTGCTGCGCGCCAAAGGCTATGCCTTTGATTTCAAAGATGCGAATGCAGCTGGGCGGGCGTTGATCGGGGCCGGAAAACTGCGCATTGGCGTGCCGTTCCCATTTTCGATGCATGCCGAGCTGCTGTATTATTGGCTGTCAAAACTGGGGCTGAACATGCCCGATGGGATCGACGTGCGCACCGTGCCGCCACCGTTGATGGCGCAGGCGATTTCAGCCGGTGAAATCGACGCGTTTTGCGTGGGCGAACCCTGGGGGTCGATTGCGGTTGAAAACAACGTCGGTGAATTGCTGTTGCCCGGATCCGCGATCTGGTCCTTTGCCCCCGAAAAGGTGCTGGCGACACGCGACGACTGGGCCGCCAACGAACCCGAATTGGTCGCGCGATTGATCCGCGCCGTTTGGCGGGCCGGGCGGTGGCTTGGGGAAACATCGTCGCGCATCACTGCTGCGGAATTGCTGTCAAAACCGGAACGCCTGAATATCTCGGCTGAAATCATTGACCGGTCTTTGAACAATCGGCTGGTGGTTTCCAGCCGCGGCGATGAACGGCGCACGGAACGTTTTGTGGAATTTCACGCCGGGGCTGCCAGTTTTCCATGGCGTTCTCAGGCGGCGTGGATTGGGGCGCAATTGGCGTCTCGGCACGGATTGGATCCGGTGAACAGCATCCACATCGCCAAATCGGTGTTTCGCCCGGATTTGCATCGCGCCGCTTTGCGCGGGACAGGGGCGGATTTGCCCGGCGCCAACGAAAAACTAGAAGGCGCAGTGGACAACCCGATGCCTGTGGCCGGGGAATCAGGCAAACTGTTTTTGCAGACCAACCAATTCTTTGATGGCTGCATTTTTGATCCGACCTAGGGGTTCTGCGTAATTTTTGTGCATTTGCAGCGGGCGTAGTTGCTGCGTTGCAGAAATCCCCTCACGTGCCTTGAACCTGACCTATGTAAATGTCCCATTAACATTATCAGACAGCAACGGGGTTGTCTGAAGTGAACACTCCCAAATTTTGGGTGAACCGAGCAAAGCCGCTCGACCTTCTGCTTCTTAGGGCAGTTGAGTCGTCGGCTTTTTTGCATTTCTGCCCGATCCCCCTCCCGGATTGGGCCTGACACGGGGAATATACATGACACGACTTTCCGCCATTCTGGCCGCCACAACCCTGCTGGCCACACCCGCCTTTGCCGACATGTTAGAGCTGGAAACAGATGAGCTGACCTTTGGGTTCATCAAACTGACCGATATGGCACCGCTGGCCGTGGCCTATGAACAGGGCTATTTCTTTGACGAAGGCCTGTTTGTCACGCTGGAGGCACAAGCCAACTGGAAAGTGCTTCTGGACGGCGTGATCGACGGCCAATTGGCTGGGGCGCATATGCTGGCCGGTCAACCCCTGGCCGCCACAATCGGCTATGGCACAGAAGCCCACATCATCACCCCGTTTTCCATGGATTTGAACGGTAACGGCATCACCGTTTCCAACGAAGTCTGGGACATGATGAAACCGCATATCCCCACTATGGATGATGGCCGCCCGCAGCACCCCATTTCTGCCGAAGCGTTGGTGCCGGTGATTGATCAATTCGCCGAAGAGGGCAAACCGTTCAACATGGGCATGGTGTTCCCTGTCTCCACCCACAATTACGAACTGCGCTATTGGTTGGCGGCTGGCGGGATCGAGCCGGGCTATTATTCGGCTGACAACATCACCGGCCAAATCGCCGCTGACGTGTTCCTGTCGGTGACGCCTCCGCCGCAAATGCCATCCACACTAGAGGCCGGCACCATCAATGGCTATTGCGTCGGCGAGCCATGGAACCAACAGGCCGTGGCCAAAGGCATCGGTGTGCCCGTGATCACCGATTACGAATTGTGGCGCAACAACCCGGAAAAAGTGTTCGGAATTTCGGCTGAATTTGCCGAAGAAAACCCAAACACCACATTGGCCATCACCAAAGCGCTGATCCGCGCCGCCATCTGGTTGGATGAAAACGACAATGCCAACCGCGAAGAGGCCGTCGAAATCCTAAGCCGCCCGGAATATGTGGGGGCAGATGCGGATGTGATCGCCGCCAGCATGACCGGAACGTTTGAATACGAACCCGGCGACGTGCGCGAAGTGCCTGATTTCAACGTGTTCTTTCGGTATAATGCGACCTATCCTTATTATTCCGATGCGGTCTGGTATCTGACACAGATGCGCCGTTGGGGCCAAATCACCGAAGCACAGCCAGACAGCTGGTATGACGAAGTGGCCCGGTCCGTCTACAAACCCGAAATCTATCTAGAAGCCGCGCGTATGTTGGTCGACGAAGGTCTGGCCAATGAGGCAGATTTCCCATGGGATACAGACGGTTACAAGTCACCAACGCCACCAGAGGATGTGATCGACGGTATCGCCTATGACGGGCGCACACCAAACGCATATCTCGACAGTTTGCCGATCGGGCTCAAGGGCGATCAGATCGTCGTTGGCAACGAAATCCAAGGCTAAAACATCGCCGCCCCAAGAGGTTGGGGCGGCCCCCATTCCCCGGAGAAACCCGATGACAATTGCCGATCCAAATTTTGACGCAGACGCCGCCAAAGAAGCCCGCCGCGCCCGTCTGTTCACCCGTATCAACAAAGCCGACAAATGGTTTCAGGTGCTGGGCTTGGCTTGGCTGACACCGATGATCAAGGCCGCCGCTGGCGACAATCCCAAAGGCCAGTTGAAAGACATCTGGCGTCTGTTGGGTGTGCCGTTGCTGGCGATTACGGTGTTTTTGATGCTGTGGGCCACATTGGCCCCACGGGTTCAGACATCATTGGGCGCTATTCCGGGACCGGCTGCGGTGTGGACCGAAGCCGTCAACCTGCACCATGACGCGGTCGAAAAGGCCGAAAAAGAAGCGCAATTTCAGGAACGTGTGGACCAGCGCAACCAACGTTTGATCGATGCGGGACGCGCGGATGAGGTCAAACAGATGACCTTTACCGGGGCGCCGTCCTATTACAACCAAATCTGGACCTCGATCCAGACTGTGTTCTTTGGGTTCCTGATCGCATCCGCCATCGCGATCCCAACCGGCATTCTGGCGGGCCTGTCCCCGTCAGCAAACGCGGCGATCAACCCAATTGTGCAAATCTTTAAACCGGTTTCGCCGCTGGCTTGGTTGCCGATTGTCACCATGGTTGTGTCGGCGGTTTATGCGACCAATGACGGGCTTTTTGCCAAATCGTTCCTCGTGTCGGCGATCACCGTGACCCTGTGTTCGCTCTGGCCGACCCTGATCAACACAGCCCTTGGCGTGGCGTCGATCGACAAAGATCTGGTCAGCGTATCGCGCGTGTTGAAAATGAACACATGGACCAAAATCACCAAGCTGGTTTTGCCTTCTGCCCTGCCATTGATCTTTACCGGGTTGCGCCTGTCATTGGGTGTGGGCTGGATGGTTTTGATCGCTGCAGAAATGCTGGCGCAGAACCCCGGACTTGGTAAATTTGTCTGGGACGAATTCCAAAATGGGTCGTCCAGTTCGCTGGCAAAAATCATGGTCGCCGTGTTCACCATCGGGATCATCGGGTTCCTGCTGGACCGTGTGATGTTTGCGCTGCAATCCCTGTTCACATTTTCAAATAACCGGTGATCAATATGGAAAATCTGGTTTTCACAAATGTAAACAAAGGGTTCGGCGAAGGTTTGGACCGCGTCGAAATCCTCAAAGACATCAACCTAGAGGTCAAAGAAGGCGAATTTCTAGCGATCCTCGGCTTTTCCGGGACCGGTAAATCAACGTTGATGAATTTGGTTGCCGGGCTGGAAAAACCCGATAGCGGGACGGTCAAATTCAAAGGCAAAGCCATCGACGGGCCGGGGCCCGAACGGGGGCTGGTGTTTCAGTCCTATTCACTGATGCCGTGGTTGACGGTGCTTGGAAATGTGATGCTGGCCATCGATGCGGCCCATCCCAAATTGTCCAAATCCGACAAACAGACCAAGGCCGAACATTACATCAACATGGTGGGGCTGGGTCATGCCACCCATCGTCGTCCGGCGGAATTGTCGGGGGGGATGCGGCAACGGGTTTCAGTGGCGCGCGCCTTGGCGTTGGATCCGGAAATGTTGCTGTTGGACGAACCATTGTCGGCGCTGGATGCGTTGACCCGTGCCAATCTGGCGGATGAAATTCTGGACATCTGGGAACAGGACAAAAAAACCTGCATTCTGATCACAAATGACGTCGACGAAGCGATTTTGCTGGCGGACCGCGTGGTGGTTTTGAACCCGGATGGCACGCTGGCCGATCCGTTTGAAATCGACATTCCCCGCCCACGGGATCGTGGGGATATGAACACAGATCCGGACTTTAAAAAACTGCGGGTCACCATCACCAAATACCTGATGGAGGTCGGGATCGACGCCAAAGTCGAAGGCAGCCGCGAATTGCCGGATGTGACGCCGATCCACGCCGTACCCGCCGCCGTGGCAGATGCGCAAAAGGGCATGATCAACGAACGGTTTCTGGACTTTTCCCAATTGCACAAGGTCTATCCAACCCCCAAAGGTCCCCTGACCGTGGTTGAGGATTTTAACCTAAAGGTAAATCGCGGCGAATTTATTTCCCTGATCGGCCATTCCGGCTGCGGTAAATCCACGGTTCTGACCATGGCCGCCGGGTTGAACGACATTTCCAAAGGCGCAATCAAACTGGATGGTCGCCACGTCGAAGGGGCGGACCCGGAACGCGCGGTTGTGTTCCAATCCCCCAACTTGTTCCCATGGCTGACGGCCAAGGAAAACGTCGCGATTGGCGTGGACAAAGTATACCCCAAAGCGTCCCAAGCCGAACGTCAGGACGTGGTGGAATATTATCTGGAACGGGTCGGTTTGGCCGATGCGATGGACCGGGGCGCTGCGTCAATGTCCAACGGGATGAAACAGCGGGTCGGCATTGCACGCGCCTTTGCGTTGTCGCCAAAATTGCTGTTGCTGGACGAACCGTTTGGGATGCTCGACAGCCTGACGCGCTGGGAATTGCAAGAGGTGCTGATGGAGGTGTGGTCGCGCACCAAAGTGACCGCAATCTGCGTCACACATGATGTGGACGAAGCGATTTTGCTGGCGGACCGCGTGGTGATGATGACCAACGGACCACAGGCGACCATCGGTAAAATCACCGATGTGAAACTGCCCCGCCCCCGTAGTCGTAAGGCGCTGTTGGAACATCCGGATTACTACACATATCGCCAAGAGGTGCTTGATTTCCTTGAGGAATATGAACACGGCGCCACCCCGAAAGCACAGCCAAAGCCCACACCCACCAAAGCAATCGCGGCGGAGTAAACCATGAAAAAGAAGCTTGTTATTATCGGCGCAGGCATGGCATCGGGCCGTGCGCTCGAACATTTGCTGGAGGCCGATCCAGACGCCTATGAGGTGACGCTGTTTAACGCCGAACCGCGTGGCAATTATAACCGCATCATGTTGTCGCCTGTGCTGTCTGGCGAAAAAACCTATGCAGAAATCGTCACCCATGACGCCGATTGGTACGAAGCGCGCGGCGTGACCTGCCGATTTGGCGAACATGTCACGGCCATCGATCGCGACCGCAAAATAGTTATCGGTCAAAACGGCGAAGTGGCCTATGACATGCTGCTGATCGCCACCGGGTCAGCGCCGTTTATCATCCCCGTTCAGGGCAAGGATTTGCCGGGCGTGATTTCCTATCGCGATCTGGACGACACCAACGCCATGATCGATGCGGCCGCCAAACCGGGCGCCAAGGCTGTGGTCATTGGCGGCGGTCTGCTGGGCCTAGAGGCAGCGGCAGGTCTGAAACTGCGCGGCATGGATGTGACCGTGCTGCATCTGATGGGCCACCTGATGGAACGTCAACTGGACGAAGCCGCAGGGTACCTGTTGCGCCGCAGCCTAGAAGACAAAGGCATCCGCATCATGTGCAAGGCGTCCACAGCGGCGATCCTGGGCGAAGACCGGGTCGAAGGCGTGATGCTGGAAGATAACGAAGGTCTGGAGGCTGATCTGGTGGTGATGGCCGTGGGCATTCGCCCCGAAACGCGGCTGGCCACCGATGCCCGGATCGAAGTGGAACGCGGCATCACCGTGGATGATGCGATGCGCACCTCTGATCCGTCCATTCTGGCGATGGGCGAATGTGTGGAACATCGCGGACAGCTGTTTGGGCTGGTCGCGCCAATCTATGACCAAGCCCGCGTGGTCGCCCAGACCTTGCTGAACGAAGAGGCGGTTTTTGAACCCAAAGAAGTCGCCACAAAACTGAAAGTCACAGGCTGTGATCTGTTTAGTGCGGGGGATTTTGCGACAGGTGAGGGGCGCGAAGACATCGTTTTCCGTGACCCGGCGCGGGGCGTTTATAAACGTCTGGTGTTGGAACAAAACCGCCTGATTGGGGCGGTGATGTATGGCGATACGGCAGACGGCAACTGGTTCTTTGGCCTGATCAAAGACAAAACCGACGTGTCTGATATGCGCGATACGTTGATCTTTGGCCCATCGTTCCAAGGGGGTGCCCAAGTGGACCCTTTGGTGGCCGTTGCAGCCTTACCGCGTGATGCGGAAATCTGTGGCTGTAACGGCATTTGCAAAGGCACAATCACCGACGCGATCAACGATGGCGCAACCGATCTGGGCGCGATCCGGGCCACGACCAAAGCATCCGCATCCTGTGGCACCTGTACCTCCTTGGTGGAACAGGTTTTGGCCGCGACATTGGGGGACGACTTTGTTGTTCCCGCGGCCGCATCGATCTGTGGCTGTACCGATCTGGGCCATGATGACGTGCGCCGGTTGATCAAATCTCAGGAACTCAAATCCCAGGACGCGGTTTGGCAGGAACTGGGTTGGAAAACCCGCAACGGGTGTCACGTGTGCCGCCCGGCGATCAATTACTACCTGCTGTCGGATTGGCCCGTGGATTACATCGACGATCCGCAGTCGCGATTTGTCAACGAACGCAACCACGCCAACATCCAAAAGGACGGGACCTATTCCGTTGTGCCGCGCATGTGGGGGGGGATCACCACCCCATCTGAGCTGCGCGCCATTGCGGATGCCGCCGACAAATACAACGTGCCAACGGTCAAGGTGACCGGTGGTCAGCGGATCGATTTGCTGGGGGTTAAAAAACAGGACCTGCCGGCGATCTGGTATGACCTTAATCAGGCGGGCATGGTGTCAGGACACGCCTATTCCAAGGGCCTGCGCACAGTGAAAACCTGTGTCGGAACAGACCATTGCCGGGTTGCGACCCAAGACAGCACCGGGTTGGGGATCAAGCTGGAAAAGGAATTATGGGGGTCTTGGACTCCGCATAAATTGAAACTGGGCGTGTCAGGTTGCCCACGCAATTGCGCCGAAGCCACCTGCAAAGATATCGGCGTGATCTGCGTGGATTCGGGCTATGAAATTTCGGTCGCAGGCGCGGCCGGGATGGAGGTTAAAGAAACCGAAGCCCTGATCAAAGTCACCACCGAAGAAGAGGTGATCGAGGTCATCAACGCCTTTACCCAGCTTTATCGTGAAAACGCCCGCTATCTGGACCGCGTGTTCAAATGGGTGGGCCGTGTTGGGCTGGATTGGTGCAAGGAACAGATCAACGATCTGGACAGTCGCGCCGCATTGGCCGCCCGGTTCGATCTGTCGCAATCGGTCTATCGCGCCGATCCTTGGGCCGATCACATTGACAATAACGCCGCCGCCTATCGCCCGATGGCGGACCTGACATTGGAGGCCGCAGAATGATCTGGATCGACATTGGCGCCATCACCGACATCCCTTTGCGCGGGGCGCGCGTGATCAAATCACCCGTGGGCTGCGTGGCAGTGTTTCGCACTGCCGAAAACGAAGCCTTTGCCACATCGGATACATGCCCGCACAAACAAGGCCCCCTGTCAGAAGGTATCGTGCATGGCAAATCTGTGACGTGCCCGCTGCACAATTGGGTGTTTTCGCTGGAAACCGGGCAGGCGCAGGGCGCAGATCAGGGCCAAATCGCCACCTATCCGATCCGCATCGAAGAGGGCCGTTTGTTGATCGACGGCGCAACCTTGGACAAACGGAGCGCCGCATGAGCATCTGCACAACCTGTCCCTATTGTGGCGTGGGCTGCGGTGTGATCGCCAGCCCGGACGGGCAGGGCGGCGTGCAAATCCAAGGCGACCCAAACCATCCGGCCAATTTTGGCCGCCTGTGTTCCAAAGGGTCCGCATTGGGGGAAACGGTGGACCTGACGGGCCGTTTGCTACACCCGATGGTGGGCGGGCAACAGGCCAGCTGGGATACTGCTCTGGATCTGGTGGCACAGAAATTCAAGGCCGCCACTGGCACCTATGGCCCCGACAGTGTTGGGTTTTATGTGTCCGGTCAATTGCTGACCGAAGACTACTATGTGGCCAATAAACTGATGAAAGGTTTCATCGGATCGGCCAATATCGACACCAATTCACGGCTTTGCATGTCGTCGTCGGTGGCGGGGCATAAACGGGCCTTTGGGACCGATACGGTGCCGGGCACCTACGCCGATATCGAACAGGCCGATCTGGTGGTTTTGGTTGGATCAAATCTGGCATGGTGCCATCCGGTCCTGTTCCAGCGATTGGTCGCCGCCCGCAAGGATCACGGCACCAAAGTGGTGGTGATCGACCCGCGCCGCACAGCGAGTTGCGACATCGCAGACCTGCATCTACCGCTAAAAACCGGCAGCGACGTGGCGCTGTTTAATGGTCTGTTGTCGGCCATCGCCCAGGCCGATGCCGTTGACGGCACCTATTTACAGCATGTGGACGGGTTTGATGCAGCGTTGGACATTGCTCAACAGGTTGATCTGACCAAAACCGGCCTTGACCCTCAGAAATTACAGGATTTCTATGACCTTTGGGTTGCACATAAAAACGTGGTCACGATCTATTCCCAAGGCGTCAACCAAAGCGCAAATGGCACCGACAAAGTCAACGCGATCCTGAACTGCCATCTGGCCACCGGGCGCATCGGACGCCCCGGCATGGGGCCATTTTCCGTCACAGGTCAGCCCAATGCGATGGGCGGCCGAGAAGTGGGTGGGCTTGCCAATATGCTGGCCTGTCATCTGGATCTGGAAAACCCTGACCATCGCGCCTGTGTGGCGGATTTTTGGGATGTGCCCAATGTTGCGGATAAACCGGGACGAAAGGCCGTTGATCTGTTCAAAGCCGCTGGCAATGGTCAGATCAAGGCGCTGTGGATCATCCACACCAACCCGGCCGTGTCCATGCCCGACGCGGCGGCTGTGCGCGCCGCGATCAAATCCTGCGACTTTGTGGTGGTCAGTGATCTGACCGATCAAACCGACACGGCACAACTGGCCGATGTGGTTTTGCCCGCCGCCGGGTGGGGCGAAAAGGACGGGACCGTCACCAATTCGGATCGCACAATCAGCCGCCAACGGGCGTTTTTACCCATCCCCGGTCAGGCCCGCGCCGATTGGGCGCAACTGGCCGAAGTGGGGCGTCGCATGGGTTGGCAACACGCGTTTGATTACCAAACACCTGCGCAGATTTTTCGCGAATATGCAGCCCTTTCGGGGCGTGCTGGCGCATTGGGAAAAGACTTTGATATTTCAGGGTTTAGCGATCTGAAGGATACGGATTATGCGACGTTGACCCCCACACGCTGGCCGGTGACTGCATCCCGCCGTGGCGGGCGTTTCTTTGCGGATGGGGTGTTTTATACCCCCAATCACAAGGCGCAAATGCTGGCGGTTAAACAGGCCGATCTACCGTCCAAACGCAGTGCCAAATACCCCTATCGTCTGAATACCGGGCGGATCCGCGATCAATGGCACACGATGACCCGCAGCGCCAAATCACCGCGTTTGTCGGCGCATTTGGCTGAACCGTTTTTGGAACTTCACCTAAAGGATGCCACCGATCTGGGCCTGTCGCCTTCGGATATTGTGCGTCTGAATAGCCCCACTGGCACAGCCCTGTTGCGGGTGCTGATTTCTGACGCGGTAAGTCCGGGCAATCCGTTTGCGCCGATCCACTGGACCGGGGAAACCGCCCCAAGCGGGCGTATTGATGACCTTGTGACGGCTAATGTGGACCCGTTTAGCGGCCAGCCCGACAGCAAAGCATCTGTGGTTTCGGTCGAAAAATTTCACGCCAATTGGTACGGCTATGCGATCACAACCCAGACGCCAAATCCCAACACCGCCTATTGGGCCACGGCCCGCGTGGCGGGGGGATGGCGTCTGGAATTGGCCGCGGATGACGTGCCGGACAATTGGGAAACCTATACGCGCAGTTTGTTGGGCTTGTCCGACGGTGACGTGATTTCTGTGCTCGACAAAGCGCGCGGTCATGCGCGAATTGCGATTTTGCGGGATGGGATCGTCGTTGGGGCCTTGTTTGCGGGGCCGGATCCGATTGCGGTGTCTCGCGATTATCTAGCCGGGCAGCTGGGGCAAAACAGCCCGCGCATTCTGGCCGGACGCCCCGGTGCGGACATGCCGGATCCGGGCCCGACGCTTTGCTCTTGTTTTGGGGTTGGTGTGAACACTATCCTGACGGCAATTGAAACGCAGGGGCTGATCAATGTCGATGCCATTGGCGTGGCGTTGCAGGCGGGCACAAATTGCGGGTCGTGCAAACCCGAATTGACCGCATTATTGGGCCGGGCACAGGTGAAAGTCGCCGCAGAATGAAACTGAACCCTTTATGAATGCCAAAACCGGGCTGGCGCCCTATGTACGGATTTTGGGGCGTGGCCCGGGTCGGTCGCGATCCTTAACGCTAGAAGAAGCCCAAGAGGCGATGACCCTGATCCTAAACGGGGACGCGGCCCCGGAATCCATTGGGGCGTTGCTGATGCTCTTGCGCATGAAGGGTGAACAGCCCGAAGAATTGGCCGGGTTCGCCCGCGCCGCGCGGGCCACATTGCCGCCGATCCCGATGCAACCCGCGTTGGATTGGCCGACCTATGCGGCGGGGCGCACGCGGGGGCTGCCTTGGTTTTTGCTGTCGGCCAAATTGGTGGCACGGGCGGGGTACCCTGTGCTGTTACATGGCTGGAATTCGCATCAGAACCCAGCCGCATCCGTGCGCAATGCCCTGTCAGTAATTGGCGTGGTCAAAGCCGCATCCGTGGCCGAGGCGGGCGAAAATCTGCGCCTGAGCAATATCGCGTATTTGCCGTTGGAAACCCTGTCGCCCGCGCTGTTTGATCTGTTGCGATTGCGCGATGTTTTGGGGCTTCGGTCCTGTGTGAACACGTTGTTGCGGGTGCTGAACCCGTTTGCCGCGGATGCCGCAGTGCAAGGCGTGTTTCATCCGCCCTATCGGGGGCTGCAACAGGATGTTGGGCGCATTTTAGGGCAGAAAAATCTGACCGTCCTAAAGGGTGGCGGGGGCGAATTTGAACGTCATCCCAGCAAAGAAATCGCGCTGTTTGGTTTGCGCGACGGGGTGGCGTTTGACACATCGGCCCCCGCGCAGATCGATCAGGTGCAACGCCTGGCCGAAGCGCCCTCTGACCCATCCGCCTTGGCGGCACTTTGGGGGGGCACTCTGCAGGATGACTTTGCCGAAGCGATCGTTTTAGGCACGGCCACGTCGGCGCTGAAAACGCTGGGCGTTGCGGATGCACGGGCGCGCATTCAGGCATTGTGGGACGCCAGATGAAATCATTTCCGATGTTTATCGTTGTCGCGAACCGGCGGGTTGTGATTGCGGGCGGCGGCGAACAGGCCGCCCAAAAGGCGCGTTTGCTGCTGAAAACCGAGGCGAAAATCGTGCTGGCCGCGCCGGATCTGGATGACGAATTACAGGCCTTGGTGGATGAGGGGCGTGCCACGCATATCCGCGATGAAACGGCGGGTGTTTTTGCCGATGCCGCGCTGGTGTTTATCGCCACTGGGGATGAGGATCACGACGCCGCGTTGCACGGCGTGGCCAAATCCGTCGGCGCATTGGTCAATGTCGTGGATCGGCCGGATTTATGTGACGTGACAACCCCGTCGATTGTGGATCGTGACCCGGTTGTGGTGGCCATTGGCACCGAAGGAACGGCGCCGATTTTGGCGCGCGGATTAAAAACCCGGATCGAACAATTGCTGGACCCGCGGCTTGGGGCCTTTGCTGCGTTGGCGGGGCGGTTACGGGTGGCCGTGGCGCGTGATGTTGAACCGCAAAAACGCCGGGCATTCTGGCGCTGGGCCTTTGGGCAGGGGCCGTGGCAGGCGTTTAAGCGTGGCGCGGAACGGGACGCGGCCAAGATGCTGAAACAGGCGATTGCCGCAGGCGGGGCAGGTGACACCGGCGGTGGGATCACGTTGATTTCCCTGCCTGAAACGCGGGATTTGCTGACCCTGCGCGCGGTGGAACGCCTGCAAGAAGCGGATGTGATTTACTACGATGGCCCGCTGCCAGACATTCTGGAATTGGCCCGCCGGGATGCAGAGCGACGTCAGTTGCAACCGGATCTGCCGGGGGCCGAGGCGATGATGGCGCGCGATGCGGCTGAGGGGCGCAATGTGGTGCGCATATTGGGGGCGGGACAAGGTTGTGCGCGCTTTACATCCCTGATTGATGTGGATGTGGAATGTGTGCCGGGGCTGCAATGCGCCGGTAAACCGGGCTGTATCCCAGACATGTAAAAGGGGGCGCGTGGCCCCCTTTTGGTGATAGTGTGCAGCTGTTATTCTGCGGCCTCTGCATAGGCGTCCATGGGTGGGCAAGTGCAGACCAGATTGCGATCCCCATAGGCGTTATCAACCCGGTTCACCGGCGGCCAATATTTATCGACCCCTAGCGATCCAGCCGGATAACAGGCCTGTTGCCGCGTATAAGGACGATCCCAATCCCCGACCAAATCCGCAACCGTGTGTGGTGCATGTTTCAGCGGGTTATTTTCGGCGTCGATCTTACCGTCTTCGATGTCTTGGGCTTCGGCGCGGATCGACAACATCGCGTCGATAAACCGGTCCAGTTCGGCCTTGGGTTCAGATTCTGTGGGTTCCACCATCAAAGTGCCCGCCACAGGCCACGACATGGTAGGCGCGTGAAACCCGCTATCCATCAGGCGTTTGGCGATGTCGTCAACGCTGACACCCGCGCTGTCTGCCAGTGGGCGCGTGTCCAGAATACATTCATGGGCCACACGACCAGAAGTGGACGTGTAAAGAATGTCATAGGCGTCTTTCAGGCGGGCGGCGATATAGTTGGCGTTCAGGATCGCGACCTTGGTGGCTTGGGTCAAACCAGTGCCGCCCATCAACAGGATATAGGCCCACGACACCGGCAGGATCGACGGCGACCCAAACGGAGCCGCAGATACAGGACCCACCGCGCTGCCATATTCCGGGTGACCGGGCAGGTGTTCGGTCAGGTGGGATTTCACCCCGATCGGACCCATACCGGGGCCACCGCCACCATGGGGAATGCAGAACGTTTTATGCAGGTTCAAATGGCTGACATCACCGCCGATATCACCGGGTCGGGACAGGCCAACCATGGCGTTCATATTGGCGCCGTCGATATAGACCTGACCGCCGTGATCATGGGTGATCTGACAGACCTCTTGCACGGTTTCCTCAAATACGCCGTGGGTGGATGGGTATGTGATCATGCAACCCGCCAATGTGTCGCTGAATTTTTCCGCCTTGGCGCGGAAATCATCCAGATCGATGTTGCCATCCTCATCTGATGCAACAGGCACCACTTTCCAGCCGACCATCTGGGCGCTGGCGGGGTTGGTGCCGTGGGCGGATGTGGGGATCAGGCAGACATTGCGCTGCGCTTGGCCCTGAGACATGTGATAATTGCGGATCGTCAGCAGACCGGCATATTCGCCCTGCGCGCCCGAATTGGGCTGCTGTGAAATCGCGTCATAGCCGGTGATCTGACACAGTTTGTCGTTCAGATCATCGATCATTTCGTGATACCCGGCGGCCTGATCTTTGGGCACAAACGGATGCAGATCGCCAAATTCCGGCCATGTCACCGGGATCATTTCCACGGTGGCGTTCAGTTTCATTGTGCACGACCCCAGCGGGATCATCGCGCGGTCCAGCGCCAGATCGCGATCGGCCAGACGCCGCATATAGCGGGTCATTTCCGCCTCAGCGCGGTTGCGATGGAATGTTTCGTGGGTCAAATAGGCGCTTTCGCGTAGGGCGCCGTCGGGCAGGCGGTAGGCCTGATCTTTGGTGGCTTTGCGAGTGATGCCAAAGGCGCGCCACAACGCTTCGATTGTGTCAAAGCGGGTCATTTCATCTAGCGAAATCCCGATCTTTGTATCGCCCACTTTGCGCAGGTTGATGCCTTCGGACACGGCTGCGTTCATCACTGTGGTCTGCAACGCGCCGACCTCTACCGTGATGGTATCAAAGAAAGTTTCGGGTTCCACCGCGAAGCCTGCCGCCTCTAGCCCATTGGCCAGACGGGCGGTGTGTCGATGCACGGTTTGGGCAATCGCCTTTAGCCCATCAGGCCCGTGATAGACCGCATACATTGACGCCATGACAGCCAACAAAGCCTGCGCGGTGCAGACGTTGGAATTGGCCTTTTCGCGGCGAATATGCTGTTCGCGGGTTTGCAGCGACAACCGATAGGCGGAATTGCCGCGCGCATCGACAGACACGCCGATAATCCGGCCCGGCATGGCGCGTTTATAAGCATCGCGACAAGCCATATAGGCCGCGTGCGGCCCGCCAAAGCCCATGGGCACGCCAAAGCGCTGGGTTGAGCCAACCGCAATGTCAGCGCCCATTTCACCGGGGCTTTTGAGGAGGGTCAGCGCCAGCGGGTCGGCAATGACAATTGCCAACGCTTTGACCGCATGCAGCGCGTCGATTTCAGCGGTGAAATCGCGCACATGGCCATAGGTGCCGGGATACTGGAAAATCGCACCAAACACATTTTCGGCGACCAGATCATCCGGGTTGCCCACGATGATTTCAATGTCCAGCGGTTCAGCGCGGGTTTTGATCACGGCGATGTTCTGGGGGTGGCAATTTTCATCGACAAAGAAGGCCTTGGCCTTGGATTTACCGGCCCTCTTGGCCATTGTCATGGCCTCGGCCGCTGCCGTGGATTCATCGAGCAGGGATGCGTTGGCGATGTCGAGCCCGGTCAAATCGCTGACCATGGTTTGGTAATTCAACAGCGCCTCAAGCCGGCCTTGGGAGATTTCCGGCTGATAGGGGGTGTAAGCCGTGTACCAGGCTGGATTTTCCAGAATGTTGCGCAGGATCGGCGCCGGTGTGGCAGTGCCGTAATAGCCCTGACCAATCAGGGATGTCAGGACTTTGTTTTTGCCCGCGACCTGTTTCATGTGGTGCAAAGCGTCACGTTCTGACAGGGCCGGCCCCCATTCCAGCGGATCCTGCTGGCGGATGCTGACCGGCACCGTGGCGTCGATCAGTTGATCCAGTGTTTTAAATCCGATGACCTGCAACATATCCGCCATTTCTTGCGGGCTGGGCCCGATATGACGGCGATTGGCAAAATCATAGGCTGCGTAATCGGTCAGTTTAAAGGTCATCGGTATTTTCCTTATCCGATCAGGGCTTTGTAGGCGTCGGCATCCATCAGATCATCCAGTTGGGATGGGTCGGACAGTTTGACTTTGTAGATCCACGCGCCGCTTTCGGGGCTTTCGTTGATCATGGCGGGATTGCCTTCCAGTTCTTCGTTGGCTTCGACCACTTCGCAATCCACAGGCGCATAGATTTCGGACGCGGCTTTCACGCTTTCGATCACGCCGATATCGTCGCCTTTGGCAAATTCGTCGCCTTCTTCTTTCAACTCAACAAACACGATGTCGCCCAGTTGAACGGCGGCGTGTTCGGTGATGCCGATTGTGGCAATGTCGCCGTCTACTTCGATCCATTCATGGTCTTCGGAATAATATGTGGTGGCCATGTGAAAGCTCCCTTAGCGTTTGTAGTTTTGCTGCACGAAAGGCAGCGATACGATTTCGGCAGGCTGGGCCTTGCCGCGAATGATCAGGTCAATCTTGGTGCCGATAGCGGCGTGATCGCGGGTGACATAGCCCATGGCAACCGGGCCGCCAACTGTCGGACCAAAGCCACCGGATGTGATGATCCCGACATCCTGACCGGCCATTTGCAAAACCACACCAGCACGGGCCGGGGCGCGACCCAAAGGTTTGATCCCAACCAATTGACGCGCAGGTCCATCGGCGATCTGAGCCTGAATGACATCGGCCCCCGGAAATCCGCCATCCGTGCGGCGGCGTTTCTGGATCGCCCAGATCAACCCAGCCTCAATCGGCGTGGTGTCCGTGGTTATGTCATTGCCATATAGGCACAATCCAGCCTCAAGCCGCAGGCTGTCACGGGCCCCAAGCCCGGCAGGTTCGCAATCCGGATGGGCCAGCAATTGGCGGGCAAACCCGTCGGCGGCGTCTTGGTGGATTGAAATTTCGAACCCGTCTTCGCCGGTATAGCCCAGCCGCGAAATGCGCACGGCCTGGCCGTCGATCTGGGCCAGAATGGTTTCCATGAACCCCATGTCACGCACGTCAGGGCAGTGATCCGCCAGAATGGATTCTGCGGCGGGGCCTTGTAATGCGATCAGGGCGTGATCGGTGATTTCCACCACGTCGATCCCATCCAGATTGGCGCGCATATGGGCGATGTCCTGATCACGCATCGATGCATTGACCACCACAAACAGGAAATCCCCGGCATTGGCGACAATCAGGTCGTCCAGAATACCACCCACGTCATTGGTGAAAAACGTATAGCGGGCTTTGCCATCCTTGAGCGTGGTAAAGGCCGACGGGCAGAGCGCCTCTAGTTTTTGGGCGGCATTGTCGCCGATCAGATGCACCTGACCCATATGGCTGACATCAAACAGCGCGGCTTTGGCACGGCATTGGGCATGTTCCGCCATGATCCCGGTTGGATATTGAACGGGCATATCCCATCCGGCGAAATCCACCATTTTGCCACCCAGCGAGACGTGCAGATCATGCAGCGGCGTGCGTTTGGGGGTTGGGGCGTGTTCTTGGGGCGTGTTTGTCATGGGGCCTCCGTCGGGCAACCGAATCCACAATTTAGTACGTGTGTTTCCTATAGGAAACCTGCGAGAACTTGTAAAGCCGAAGCGCGACAAATCTGGATCAAATTGCTATCGACGCAGATCGGTTGGGCTTTGGTCAAATTCGCCCTTAAAGGCACGCGCAAAACTGGACGCGTCTTCGTAGCCACAGCGCAGGGCGATTTCGGCGATGCTCATCTTTTCTTCGCGGATCAACCGATGGGCCAAGGTCAGCCGCAGACGACGATAGACCTGTGCAGGTGTCGTGCCAAACGCCTTGCGACATCGCAGTTCAAGGTCCCGCTGACGCAGGCCAGAACGCGCAGCGATGGCCGCCACGGTGACCGGTTCCGCGAGGGTCGCATTCATTTCGGCCAAGGCGCGCAGGACGTATTTGTCGCGTGACACGATGTTGGATTGGGTCGGGATCGCCTGATCGCTCAGCATAAACAAGTCCGCAACCTGCAGCCCGATTGCCGCGCCGTGACGTTGCACAATCAGGTGATGCACCAGGTCAAAGGCGGCCATGGCTCCGCCTGCGGTGATCCGGGTTTCCCCGATCACAAACCGGTCCCGCTGCACATCCACATCCGAGAACCGTTCGGCAAAAACATCCAGCTCAGAGGTGTGGATCGTGGCCGGGCCGTGATCCAGCAACCCTGCATGGGCCAGCAACCACGCGCCCGTATCCAGCCCAATCAAGGTCTGAAATCGAGTGGCCGCCGCGCGCAACGCGCGATCCATCGCCGGGGTCGCAAAGGCCCGATACCCATAGGATGGCATCAACACCAACGCATCGCCGCGCGCATCCCTGAGCCGACCATGAGGCATGATCGGAATGCCACTGGACGATGTGACCGGCCCGCCCTCCAGCGTCAGGATTTGCCAATCATAGACCGTTTCCCCCGTAAACCCGTTCACGGCGCGCAAGGGTTCGATGAAATTGGCCAGACAATGGTTTGAAAACTGATCAAACAGCAAAATACCATATTGTTGGCTTGGGGCGTCAGGAATTTTCCAAAGCTGCATGATTATTTATATCTCTGCACAATTGGCCCCGTCAATCCGGGCCACGCTGACCCCAACAAAAGGAGAATGCGATGCCCCTGGCCATGACCAAAGACGTTTTTATCACCTGCGCGGTCACTGGATCGGGCGGATCGCAGGACCGCAGCCCCCATGTGCCGCGATCCCCTGAACAGATCGCCAACAGCGCCATTGATGCGGCCAAGGCGGGGGCGGCGATTGTGCATTGTCATGTGCGCGATCCAGAAACCGGCGCACCGGCGCGCGCACGGCATTTATACCGCGAAGTCACCGAGCGGATCCGTGATGCCGATGTGGATGTGATCCTGAACCTGACGGCGGGCATGGGGGGCGATTTGATGTTTGGGCCTGCGTCTCAGCCGCTGCCGCTGGTGGCGGGGACCGATATGGTCAGCGCGCAGGAACGCGTGGCCCATGTGGCGGATTGCCTGCCTGAAATTTGCACACTTGATTGTGGCACGATGAATTTCGCCGAGGCCGATTATGTGATGACCAACACGCCCGGCATGTTGGAAACCATGGGGCGGATGATGACCGAACTGGGCGTCAAACCCGAAATAGAAGCCTTTGACACCGGGCATTTATGGCTGGCCAAATCCTTGGTCGACAAAGGCGTGCTGGACAGTCCCGCATTGGTGCAATTGTGCATGGGCATCCCGTGGGGGGCGCCCAATGACCTGAACACATTTATGGCCATGGTCAATAATGTGCCGTCTGATTGGAACTGGTCCGCGTTCAGCATTGGCCGCGATCAGATGGCCTATGTGGCGGCCTCCGTTTTGGCCGGGGGGCATGTGCGCGTCGGATTAGAAGACAACCTATGGCTGGAAAAAGGCGTGCTGGCCACCAATGCGCAATTGGTCGAAAAATCGGTCAGCATCGTTGAAAACCTAGGGGCACGTGTGATGGGGCCAGAGGCGGTGCGCGCCAAGTTGGGCCTGACCAAACGCGCCCCAAACCGGTGATCAGGATGCAGGCCATATCCGACATTGAAAACAATTGTTGCGCGCGGATCGCACATCCACAAAGGCGACATCGTCGCGGTCCAGCAAGTGCGCCGCATAGGTCGCGATCTGATCCGTCGGGGTCATTTGGCCTGTGCCATATTGGATGCGTTCATCCGCGCCATAGCCCCGGACGATATAATCGGGGGCCAACAGGATTGCAGGCAGATCGGCCCTGTGCGGGGCAGGGGCGCAATCGGTGGCACATAGGAATATCGGTCCGGTTTCCGCATAAGGGTTGCGTGTTTCAAACGGGCAATGCGCCAGGATCAGATAGGTCTGTCCTTTGGGGATCGCGCCTAAACAATGGCGGCACGGATAGGCGTCACCGTCTGACATATGTTCCTCAACCGGGTTGCCATAGGCATCTATCTGAGTGCGGCGAATATCGGCCACCACTGCGCTGGGCAGGCCATGAAATGCGATCTTCATCTTGGGTCTCCTGTTTTGGGGATGCATCGCGCAAATGCACCCGCGCTGGCGACCCGATACTTGCGGGAAAACGGATATGACCAAAACAGTTGCAATATTAGGCGGCGGTGTGATCGGCGGCGGATGGGCCGCACGGTTTTTGCTAAACGGGTGGCATGTGCGGGTATTTGACCCGGACCCAGAGGCAAAGCGCAAAGTCGACGCGGTGCTGGCCAATGCGCGCTTTGCTTTGCCGATGCTCTATGATCGGGCGATGCCAAATGAAGGCACCCTGACATTTCACGACACGATATCGGGCGCGGTGGCCGATGCGGACTGGATCCAAGAAAGCGTGCCGGAACGATTGGCCCTGAAACGCAAAGTATATCAAACCCTACAGGAACATTGCCGCGCTGATGCGATCATTGGATCATCCACCAGCGGGTTCAAACCGTCAGAATTGCAAGGCTGCGCCACCCGCCCGGAACAGATCATTGTCACCCATCCGTTTAACCCGGTCTATTTGTTGCCCGTCATAGAAGTGGTCGGCACCCCCAAAAACAGCCCCGAAATGCTGGACCGCGCCCATGCGATCCTGACCGAAATCGGCATGTCCCCGCAACGGATTGCCAAAGAAATCGACGCCCATGTGGCGGACCGGTTGCTAGAGGCCGTCTGGCGCGAAAGCCTGTGGCTGGTCAAAGACGGGATCGCCACGACCGAAGAAATCGACAACATCATCCGCTATGGCTTTGGGTTGCGCTGGGCGCAGATGGGCCTGTTTGAAACCTATCGCATTGCCGGGGGCGAGGCGGGGATGAAACATTTCCTGGATCAGTTTGGCCCCTGTCTGGAATGGCCGTGGACCAAATTGACGGATGTGCCTGAATTCACCGACGAACTGGTGGATTTGATCGCCGGTCAATCGGATGCACAATCGGGTCACATGACCATCCGCGACTTGGAACGCCTGCGTGACGCCAATTTGGTGGGCATGATGCGCGCGCTAAAGGCACGCGATGCTGCGGCCGGTGCTTTGCTGAACCGCCACGAAGGCCCGCTGGGGCAATGCCCATCACATGACGATGGCCGCCTGATCACCGTCGATCGCACCGTGCCCATCGATTGGACCGATTATAACGGCCACATGAACGAAAGCCGCTTTGGGCAGGCAATTTCAGATGCCGCTGATGCGGTCATGGCACATATCGGGGCAGATGCGGATTATGTGGCTGCGGGCAACAGTTTCTTTACCGTGGAAACCAACATCCGCTACCTGAACGAAGCATTGGCCGGCGAAACGATCCGGGTTTTGACGCAGGTCTTGGTTGGCGCGGGCAAAAAAATGCGGCTGGCCCATCAGATCATCAAAGCCGACGGATCGATCATGGCCGAGGCGACGCAGATGTTGCTGCATGTCAGCCTGGACACCCGCAAATCCTGCCCGCCCTTGCCCCATGTCGCCACGGCGCTGGGCGTGCTGGCCGATGCCCATGCAAATCTGCCATCACAGGACGGGACCTAAGCCATGCATTTCGGACTGACCGAAGAACAGGACATGATCGCCACCACCGTGCGCACCTTTGTGGAGAAAGAGATTTACCCACATGAAGCAGAGATCGAACGCACGGGCCATGTCCCCGCTGAGCTGGGCCAAGAGATCAAACAGAAATGCATCGATCTGGGGTTTTATGCCTGCAATTTCCCTGAAGAAGTTGGCGGCGGCGGGCTGAGCCATCTGGATGTCACGCTTGTTGAGCGGGAATTGGGGCGCGGCAGCATGGCGTTGACGCATTTCTTTGGCCGTCCGCAAAACATCCTGATGGCGTGTAATGCTGAGCAACGCGAACGCTATCTATTCCCGGCTGTGCGCGGCGAACGGATGGATGCGCTGGCCATGACCGAACCGGATGCCGGATCAGACGTGCGGGGCATGAAATGTCAGGCGATCCGCGACGGCGGTGACTGGGTGGTCAACGGGTCCAAACATTTCATTTCCGGGGCGGAACACGCGGATTTCTTTATTGTTTTCATCGCAACCGGGGTGGATGACACGCCCAAAGGCCCCAAAAAACGCATCACCACATTTCTGGTGGATCGCGCCACACCGGGGTTCGAAGTGCGCGAAGGATATCAATCGGTTAGCCACAAAGGGTACAAAAACTACATCCTTACCTTTGACGCATGTCGCCTGCCAGATACGCAGGTTCTGGGCGAGATTGATGGCGGTTTTGCCGTGATGAATGAATGGCTTTATGCCACGCGCCTGACGGTTGCCGCGTTTTGTGTTGGCCGCGCGCGCCGCTGTTTTGACTATGCGCTGCAATATGCATCGGAACGGTCCCAGTTCGGCCAACCGATCGGTAAATTTCAGGGCATCGGGTTTCAGATCGCGGATATGATCACCGAAATTGACGCCGCCGATTGGCTGACATTGGCGGCTGCATGGCGGCTGGATCAAAACCTGCCGGCAAATCGTGAAATCGCCAGTGCCAAGCTTTATGCCTCGGAAATGCTGGCGCGGGTGACGGATGCTACATTGCAGGTGTTCGGCGGCATGGGGCTGATGGATGATTTCCCGATTGAACGGTTCTGGCGGGATGCGCGTGTGGAACGGATCTGGGATGGGACCAGCGAAATTCAACGCCATATCATCAGCCGCGATCTGCTGCGCCCGTTGGGGGCCTGAGATGCCATTGGCAGCGGGATCGGCCCAACACACAAAACGGGATTTGACGCCGTTGTTGCGCCCCAAATCCATTGCGGTTCTGGGATCGGTCTGGGCGGCCAATGTGATTGAGCAATGTGACCGGATCGGATTTGGCGGCGACATCTGGCCGGTGCATCCTACACACGATCACATCGGGGGCCGCGCGTGTTTTCGCAGCGTGCATGATTTGCCAATGCCGCCGGATGTGACTTTCGTCGGGGTAAACCGCAGCGCCAGCGTGGATGTGGTGCGGGACCTGTCCGCAATGGGCGCGGGTGGGGCGATTTGTTTTGCTAGCGGCTGGGCAGAATCTGGCGCGGCGGATTTGCAGGCCGAATTGGTCAGCGTGGCGGGGGATATGCCCGTTTTGGGACCCAATTGTTACGGCCTGCTGAACCTGCTGGACCGGGCTGTGATCTGGCCCGATCAACACGGCGCATTGCCCTGTGATCGGGGCGTGGCGATCCTATCCCAAAGCTCTAATATCGCGATCAACCTGACCATGCAGGCGCGTGGATTGCCGATCGCCTATGTGGCTTGCTTGGGCAATGCTGCACAGGTTGGCATGGCCGAATTGGCCCATGCGATGCTGGCTGATGACCGCGTCACCGCGCTGGGGCTTTATGCAGAAGGGTTCGACGATGCGCAGGTCATGGCGCAGCTGGCCCAACAGGCCCGCAGAGATGGCAAAGGCATTGTGGTGCTCAAGGCCGGCAAAACAGCAGCCGGGGCGGCGGCGGCCGTGTCCCATACTGCGGCGCTGGTGGGGGGCGGGGCCGCATCATCGGCGTTTTTGGCGCAATCGGGCATGGGCGAAGTGCGCGATTTGGCGACTTTGATTGAAACGCTCAAAATCCTGCATGTGCATGGGCCATTGCCGGGGCGGCGGTTGTGTTCCCTGTCCTGTTCGGGGGGCGAGGCGGGGTTGGTTTCTGATCTGGCCGCCGCCTATGAATTGGAATTTCCGCCTTTGTCTGTGGATCAGACCCAAAAACTGGGCGACATTTTAGGGCCGCTGGTGACCCTGTCCAATCCGCTGGATTATCATACGTTTATCTGGGGGGATCTGGATAAAACCGCGGCTGTTTTTGCCCAGACATTGCGCCCATTTGATGCGGGTCTGTTTGTGGTTGATCCTCCGCGCGCGGATCGCTGTGATCCGGCATCGTTTAAACCGGCATTGGACGCGATCCAAATGGCGGCCACTGAAACCGGAAAACCTGCCTTTCCGGTGGCAACCTTGCCAGAAAATTACGACGAAACCTGGATTGGGGGCCAAATCGCCCAAGGGGTGGTGCCCCTATGTGGGCTGGACACGGCCTTGGCCGCGATTGAGGCCGCAAGCCTGCCCGCACCGCCAGCGTGGCACCCAGGGCGGGCCCAACCCGTGCGCGATTGCCTGATGCTGGACGAGGCCGCTGGCAAACAGGTTTTGGCGCAGGCCGGGATCGCGGTGCCAAACGGCGTGGTCGCGCCCGATTTGAATGCCTTGGCCCCATTGGCCAAAACCCTAAAACCGCCTTTGGCTCTAAAGGGGCTGGGCTTTGCCCATAAATCAGACGCTGGCGCGGTGCGGTTGAACGTCACCGATGTGACCGCCCAAGCCGAAATGCAAGGCGCGACCGGCTATCTGGCCGAAGAAATGGTCACAGGCGCCGTTGCCGAATTGATCATCGCCGTGCAGCGTGACGCTGTGTATGGCGTGACGCTGACGCTGGGATTTGGCGGGATGCAGGCGGAATTATTGGCCGATGTGGTGACATTGGTGTTGCCAATTACCCCCTCCGACATTCGCACTGCATTGAACAGGTTGAAACTGGCGCCGCTGCTGCACGGATATCGCGGCAAACCCGCGGCGGATATCGACGCAGTGGTCGATGTGGCGCTGTTATTGCAGGATCTATTGCATAAATCACCCGACATCGAAGACATTGAAATTAATCCGCTATTGGCCTGTGATTCCGGCGCTGTGGCGGTGGACGCGCTCATCCGAAAGGACAAAATATGACTGAGACACCAATCAAAACCCGCCGCGACGGGGGCATCCTAGAAGTCACGCTAGACCGGCCCAAAGCCAATGCCATTGATTTGGCGACCAGTCGGATCATGGGGCAGGTGTTTCGCGATTTTCGTGACGATGACAGCCTGCGCGTGGCCATTTTGCGCGCCGAGGGCGAAAAGTTTTTCTGCCCCGGTTGGGATTTAAAGGCCGCTGCAGACGGCGACGCTGTGGATGGTGATTATGGGGTCGGGGGCTTTGGCGGGTTGCAGGAATTGCCGGGGTTGAACAAACCGGTGATTGCGGCGGTGAACGGTATTTGCTGTGGCGGTGGGCTGGAACTGGCGCTGAGCTGTGATTTGATTGTCGCGTCCCATAATGCCAGCTTTGCCCTGCCGGAAATCCGGTCAGGCACGGTGGCCGATGCCGCATCCTGCAAGCTGCCCAAACGCATCCCCTATCACGTGGCGATGGATCTGTTGCTGACAGGGCGGTGGTTTGACCCGGCTGAGGCGCTGCAATGGGGATTGTTGCGACAGGTGACCAGTCCTGAAACATTGCTGGACACCGTATGGGATTTGGCGCGCCTGTTGGATTCTGGTCCTCCGTTGGTGATGGCGGCGATCAAAGAGGTGGTGCGCGAGGCTGAGGATATGAAGTTTCAGGACGCGATGAACAAAATCACCAAGAGCCAGTTCAAAACCGTCGAGACCCTATATGGGTCCGAGGATCAGCTGGAAGGCGCGCGTGCCTTTGCCGAAAAACGCGATCCGGTCTGGAAAGGAAAGTAAACGCACAGGCGTCCAATGCGATAATCGTTGAAAGTGAGTCGTTTTCCCAGATCGTCATATCGAAGGGCGCGTCGTCAAATTGCCTGTTATTTTTTGAATATTTGGTCAAATTGTCGCGACGGCCAGATGAGTTACCAAATGACTCAAGAAAAGTCGGTTTTTTTTGCAACTAAACGCATGGTTTAGTGTAACGCGCTGTAAAAACGTACATTTCCGGCATGTGAATTCAGAAATTATATGGTGATGAAATTTCACAAAGTTAGAACATTTGTGACACAAAGCAGAAACGTTTTGTGAAGTTGCAAAGAAATGACCCATTTCGCGCAGTTTTTGACACACGTCAAAACGCCATGTCTCGTGGCGTCGTACTTGCCATTTCGGGCACTTCGCCAAAGGATCACACCATTATGACGTGCATTTTATCCGCATGTCTAAGTTCAAGATCCTAAATGGACTGACAAGGGAGCTACACATGACAATCAAAACAACACTCAAGGCGACAACCGCTGCGGCACTGATCGGGATGGGCGGATTGGCCTTTGCTGACGGTCACGCGACCCATCCGGTCACCGGCGAAACATTGGCCGCAGAACAGACTTTTGTATACCGGGTTCTGGACGAACATAGTTCCGTCGATCCCGGCATCGTAGAAGACGTGTCTGGCGCCGAAATCGTGCGCGACCTGTTTGAAGGCCTGATGAACCAAGACGCCGACGGCAATCTGATCCCGGGCGTTGCAACCGGTTTTGACGTTTCCGACGACAAAATGACCTACACATTCCACCTGCGCCCAGAGGCGAAGTGGTCCAACGGTGAAACCGTCACCGCCAGCGATTTTGAATTCGCATGGAAACGCGCCGCGACCCCAGAAACCGCATCCCCCTATGCGTGGTATGTTGAACTGATGTCGCTGGAAAACGCATCCCAAATCATCGCGGGCGAAGCCGAACCTGACAGCCTGGGTGTGACAGCGATTGACGACCAAACGTTAGAAGTCCGCCTGTCCACGCCACTGCCGTATTTCCCGCAGATGACCACACACACCACCACATTCCCCGTGCCGCAGGCTGTTTTGGCTGAGTATGGCGATGAATGGACCAACCCTGAAAACATCGTGTCCAACGGCGCGTATGTTTTGAAGGAACATATCCCACAGGAACGGTCCGTGCGCGTGCGCAATGACATGTACTGGAACAACGACGCCACCATCATCAACGAAGTCACAGCCCTGATCATCAATGATGAAAACCAAGCGCTGACCCGTTTCTTGGCTGGCGAACTGGACCGCACAGAAGTGCCCGCCGGTCAGTTCCCACGTCTAAGCGAAGAGCACCCAGAAGAGGCCGTGAGCTTCCCACGTCTGTGTAACTATTATTACACATTCAACCTGCGTGAAGATGGCCCAGAAGCGTTCAAAGACGTGCGTGTCCGTCAGGCGCTGGCCTTGGCTGTGAACCGCGATGTGATCGTTGAAAACGTGCTGGCCGGTGGTCAGACTGCGGCGTATTCCTTTACGCCCGCTGCGACCGCTGGGTTTGCAACACCAGAGGTCGAAATGGCGGCAATGTCCCAAGCGGAACGTGATGCACGTGCGCAGGAATTGCTGGCCGAAGCAGGCTATGGCGAAGACAACCCACTGGCCTTTGAGATGGTTTATAACACCTCAGAAGCGCACCGTTCGGTGGCTGTGGCCATGTCCCAGATGTGGAAACAAACACTGGGCGTCGAGGCAACCCTAGCCAACCAAGAATGGCAAACCTTCCTCGAAGCCCGCGGCAATGGCGATTTCGAACTGGCCCGTGGCGCATGGTGTGGCGACTATAACGAAGCGTCCACATTCCTGGATCTGCTACAGTCCGATTCAGGCTATAACGACGCCAAATACGCCAACGCTATGGTGGATGATCTGATGCAGGGCGCACGCACTGCGGATAATCCCCAAGAAAACTACACCAAAGTAGAAGAGATCATCGCAGCAGAAATGCCCGTGATCCCTGTCTATCACTACGCTGGCGTTTACATGCTGGATGACAGCGTTGTCGGCTCTTGGCCGGTGAACAATGTGGAACAGAATTGGTATTCCCGCGATCTGTACAAAGTCGCTGAATAAGACCTTCTGAAACAGACCCCCGCGTGCCATTTGGGACGCGGGGGTCGCACATTGTGCGGATTAAACAAATGATCAGCTATATCCTTCGACGGCTCGCCATTGCCGTCCCGACGATCCTGATTTTGATCGTCTTTTCGTTCATTCTGATGTATACGGCCCCCGGTGGTCCGTTTAACTCTGAACGTCCTTTACCCCCCGAAGTCATGGCCAATATCGAAGCCAAATTTGGTTTGGATCAGCCCGTCTGGAAACAAATGCTGGATTATATCTGGCGGATTGTGACCCAGTTCGATTTCGGACCTTCGTTTCAATATACCGACAGAACCGTCAATGACGTGATCGCCCAAGGGTTCCCTGTGACCCTGACCTATGGGGCCTGGTCCGCATTTGCCGCGTTTGTTGTGGGCGTGACGCTGGGCACCTTTGCCGCGATCCGGCAGAACACTTGGATCGACTATTTCGCCGTGGGCACATCCATCGGCGCACAGGCGCTGCCAAACTTTGTGATGGCGCCGATTTTGGTGATCATTTTCACCCTATGGCTGGGCTGGTTGCCCGGTGGCGGCTGGAATGGCGGCCAATGGAACCATGTGATCATGCCGGTGATCGCGCTATCGACGTCCTATATGGCGTCGATCACGCGGATCATGCGGTCTTCGATGCTCGAAGTGATGAATTCCAACTTCATCCGCACCGCCCAAGCCAAGGGCCTGCCGATGCGCACCGTAATCCTGCGCCATGCGTTTAAACCCGCCTTGCTGCCGGTGATTTCCTATCTGGGGCCGGCCATGGTGGGGATGGTGACCGGGTCCGTTGTGGTCGACATCATTTTCTCTACCGGTGGGATGGGGCAGTTTTTCGTGAACTCAGCCTTTAACCGGGACTATGCCGTGATCATGGGCATCACCATTCTGGTGGGTGTTTTGACGGTCGCGTTCAACCTGTTGGTCGATATCCTCTATGCGTGGATCGACCCGAAAATCCGCTACTAAGGGGGCTGGGACATGCTTGCAAATCGTTCAACAGCCGCCAAACTGGCCGAGGCACCGTTGCCCGTCCAAGGGCGGTCCCTGTGGCAGGATGCGCGCGGGCGTTTTCTGCGCAACAAAGCGGCGATGATCAGTCTGATCATTCTGGTCGCGATCATGGTCTTTGCCTTTTTCGGGCAAATGCTGGCGCAATTTGAACCGGACCATGTGGATTTCAGCCTGATGGGCGCCAATGCCTATCGCGGCGTGCCATCCATTGAAACCGGCCACTTTTTCGGGGTGGATAATGACGGGCGCGATTTATTTGCGCGCACGGTGATGGGCACCCGGATATCGTTGCTGGTTGGCATCGTCGGCGCGTTGGTCGCGGTGGTGTTTGGCACGCTTTATGGGGCCACGGCTGGCTTTGTGGGCGGGCGCACAGATAACTGGATGATGCGCATCGTCGATGTGCTGATGTCGATCCCGTTTATGTTTGTGCTGATCCTGATGCTGGTGATCTTTGGCCGGTCTATGCTGATGCTGTTTATCGGCATCGGGATGATTTCGTGGCTGGATATGGCGCGGATTGCACGGGGGCAGACCCTGACCATCAAAAACAAGGAATTTGTTGAGGCCGCCCATGCGATGGGGGCGTCGCGCGCGATGATCATCCTGCGCCATATCGTGCCAAATCTGGCTGGGATTGTGATCGTTTATGCGTCGCTCTTGGTGCCGCAAATGATCATCTTTGAAAGCTTCATTTCTTATCTGGGGCTGGGCATTCAGGAACCGGCCACATCGCTGGGCGCGTTGCTTCAAGGGGGCGTGGCACAGATCCACAATAAAACCCCGTGGATGCTGGCCTTTCCGCTGGGCTCTTTCCTTGTGACGTTGTTTGCGTTGTTCTTTGTGGGCGATGGCCTGCGGGACGCGCTTGATCCAAAGGACCGCTGATATGCATGATCCAATCCTATCGGTGCGCAATCTGAACGTAGAATTTGCCACCCCCGATTCCGTGGTCCACGCGGTCAAAAACATCAGCTTTGATGTGCATCCGGGCGAATGTCTGGGCATCGTTGGCGAAAGTGGATCGGGCAAATCCCAATCCGCGCTGGCCGCGATGCGCCTGTTGGCAGGCAATGGCATGGCCACAGGGGAAATCCTGTTTGACGGCGCAGATATGCTGGACATGTCGAAAACGGACCTCTCACGGGTCCGCGGTGCCAAAATGTCGATGATTTTTCAGGATCCGCTGACGTCGCTGACCCCGCAGCTGACCGTGGGCCAGCAAATGCGCGAAGTTCTGCAGCTGCACAAAGGCCTGTCAGGCCGCGCTGCAGATCAGTTCTGTATTGAATGGCTCGAAAAGGTGCGCATCCCCGAAGCCGCGCGCCGTCTGCGTCAATATCCGCATGAATTGTCCGGCGGAATGCGCCAGCGCGTAATGATCGCCATGGCGATGCTCTGTGGTCCGCGGCTGTTATTTGCGGATGAACCCACCACGGCACTGGATGTGACGGTTCAGGCGCAAGTGCTTGAATTAATGGACGAGTTAAAGCACGAAACCAATACCGGCATTGCGCTGATCACCCATGATATGGGGGTTGTGGCGCGCATGTGTGACCGCATCATCGTGATGCGTCATGGCGAAGTAGTTGAAACCGGCACGGTGGATGACATCTTCTACAATCCGCAGCATGACTACACCAAAATGCTGCTGGAATCTGTGCCGCGTATTGATCAGCCCGACCGTCGTGGGCGGCCTGCGATTGGTCCCGCGCAACCTGACGACGTCGACCCGATCCTGACAGTGCAAGACATGAACATCCATTTCCCGATTAAAATGTCGGGCGGGCTGTTTGGGCGCACCAAAATGCTGCGCGCGGTTGATGGCGTGTCCTTTGATCTGCGTCCCGGGGAAACGCTGGGCGTTGTGGGGGAATCCGGCTGTGGCAAATCCACTTTGGCGCGCGGGGTGTTAAACCTGATCCCACCGACCGATGGCACCGTGGCGTGGCTGGGCCGCGACATTTCCAAGGCCGATCGCCAGCAAATGCGCGCCCTGCGTGATGAGCTGCAAATCGTGTTTCAGGATCCACTGGCCAGCCTTGATCCGCGCATGACCATCGGATCATCGATTGCCGAACCTTTGTCGATCCACCGCAGTGATCTGAACCGCAAACAACGCGAAGAAATGGTGCGGGACATGATGCCCAAAGTGGGGCTGGATGTGGCGCTGATCAATCGCTATCCGCATGAATTGTCGGGCGGTCAGAACCAGCGTGTCGGCATTGCGCGGGCGATGATTTTGGGGCCAAAACTGGTGATCTGCGACGAAGCCGTGTCGGCATTGGACGTATCTGTGCAGGCGCAGGTGGTTGATTTGCTGATTGAGCTGCAAAAATCCATGGGCCTGACGATGATTTTCATCAGTCATGACCTGTCTGTGGTGCGCGAAGTCAGCCATCGGGTCATGGTGCTGTATCTGGGGCGGGTGGTCGAATTTGCGACGCGGCATGACATCTATGAGGATGCGCGCCACCCCTATACCAAGGCGCTGATCGCGGCGGTGCCCAATGCGGATCCAAAACTTGAACGGGCCCGCGAACGCATCCGCCTAGAGGGCGACCTGCCCAGCCCGCTGGACAGTCGCGCCCCGTTGCGGTTCCTGAAATCCAAGCTGATCGATGACCCGGATGCACAACAATATCGCCCGCAATTGGTCGAAGTGACGCCCAGCCATTTTGTGGCTGAACATGACGCGGATTTGGGCAGTGCTGGTTTGATGGCCAACACCTAAGGTCAGACCAGACAACAAAAGGGCGCGCAGAGAAATCTGTGCGCCCTTTTTTATGGGGGCCAAATGGCCGGGCTAAAACGCAAAAGGGCCGCCCGTTTGGACGACCCTTTCGTGAGTGGTGGCGTGGCGCTTAGTTTGCGCGGACGTCGACCTGTTGAGTTGCCAGAACCTGGCCGCCGGATTTCAGCACGGCCAGAACGTCG
>CANLNM010000002.1 GCA_947492475.1 uncultured Paracoccaceae bacterium | reverse complement strand
CAATCGCCGGTCTGATGATCCAGATCCTCGTTGTTCATATTGCCGCGAAAGGATTCACCAACCGACAACGTATATGGGGTGTCGATGCTGCGCGGCGCATCACGCAGTTCCTGCAGATCAACCGGCAACGTCACCGCGTCAAAATTGATTGTGTAGGTGCCGCCAAGGGTGCTTTCGAAGGTCACATAATAGGTGCCCGTTTCAAGAGCTGTGCCTTCTATGATGTGGTTGCTGGCATCGGACAGGGCCGCGTTTTCATGCGCCACCAGACGCCCTTGTGCATCATAAAGCCGGATATCCCCGTTCGCGATTGTCCCTTCCAGCACAGAAAACCGGTAATCCTGACCAGAGGTTAGCGACACTTCGAACCAGTCGCCATTGTCCAGGATCCCAATATCCCCGCTTATCGATCCGCCAACCGCAAGTGTTCCGCCCTCTTCGATCGCTGCGTCGCCAAGGTGGTCATACCGATCTGACAACACGCTAAGCGCCGCAATCGGAGCGACAGGAATGACTGATGTGAGCCCAGTGCCCCATGTGCCGCCATCCAGTGTGTCAGCGTGATCCAACGCGTTGGACAATAGGGTCTGATAGCTTGCCGCAATTGATGCAAGGTTGTCATATTGGGCAAATTGCGCGGCTTCGATCTGCCACGGCGTCGACTGTCCGAGGGATACGATATCGACCAACGTGCGCGCGCCTTCGGTGAAATAGGCCAGCATTCCGGCAGAGGACCCACCGATGTTAAACAAGTCCTGCGTGATGGTAATCAGGTTGGCGACCACATCGGTGATTTCAAGCGCGTTCATGGTGATCGCATCGTCAAGGAAACGTCGCGATAGGTCGGTCAGGTTTGGATCATCAACAGTGTCAGCCAGCGCCAATTGTTCGGTGATAATCGTCACCACGGTTGCCAGTTCGGACACCAGATCAAAGACCGCCTGAACCCGCCCCGTAACCGGCACGCCTGTCATGATGGTTTCAACACTGTCGTAGGACGCTAAAATCGCGTTTATATCTTGCAACATTCCCACGCTAGTGGATGCAAACGTTGTCGCATCTGGGTTGGCAAAAGCATCGGCCAAGCGGCTGCCGATGGACGTCATTTTGTCGCTGACCACAAAGCAGAATTGCGAAACGGCTGCCACCTGAACCAATGACACGCCCAGATTGCTGGCCACCTCGTCAAAGAACACATTTGTTAGATTGTCGATTTCGTCCGTAGCGCCTCTAAAAATCGCGTCCAAACCACCAGCCGTCGTTGTAATCGCGCTGTAAAAGGCGGTGGAAACGCCGGATGTTGCCTCCCAGAGGATGGCAAATTCAGCGGACCAATAATCCCGGTACCCCGGCGTAGCATCGTCAAAGACAGTGTCGATCTGGGTTTGGATCGACGCGGTTTGCGACATGAAACTATCGTAGTAGGATGGATCATTGGCCTGCAGATAGCTTTCTAACGCCTCAATGTCGGTGGTTGCCTCAAAGAACGCATCGATTTGATAGGCTACGATTTCAATGTCTGTCACAAAGGCGTGGACGTCGATCCCGTTGTCAAAGAAATTGTTCGGATCAATCGCGACGCCGCTCAGCGCGGCCAGCGACGCGACATCGTCGCCGGGAATTGTAGACAGATCCAGGGAAACAAATGCGTTTAGGTGGTCTCGTACAGAAGAATACATTTACGTAGCCTTACTCATTAAATTTTCGTTAACATTTCAGATGTTGCTCAGACTAGCAAGAACGCAAACAGGCAAGGCAACACTGGCCCCCCTCATTTTGTACGGGTCGCATTTGTCGCCACATTCACACGAAAAGGCCTGTCATTCATTGGAATGCGCTGGTTTGACGCGCGCGAAAACTTCTTAGCCTTTGGTTTGAAAACCAAAAGCAAAGGGGCGCGACGATTTCATGCCTGAATCAACAGGTCGCACATCGTTTAAGTGGTTGATAAGAATGGCGGACCCAAGAGGATTCGAACCTCTGGCCTCTGCCTTCGGAGGGCAGCGCTCTATCCAGCTGAGCTATGGGTCCACTGTGGCGATCTATAGCCGGGGCGATCCGGGGCTGCAATGGCTTTTCAATGCGGCCCCGAATTTTGATAAACAGACAGGTCTAGGCGAACAAATCGTGGCACAGATTTAGCGCATCGACCAACACGTCAACCTCGGCCTCAGTATTATAAAGCCCAAAGCTGGCGCGGCATGTGGCGGTCACCCCCAAATGCTGCATCAAAGGCTGCGCACAATGGTGCCCTGCCCGAACGGCAACGCCTTTTTTATCCAAGACCGTAGAAATGTCATGGGCATGCGCCGCCCCATCCAAAGTGAAGCTGAAAATCGCCCCTTTGGTGGCGCTATTGCCCTGAATATTCAGCCAGTTTAGACCTGACAAACGCTGAGTTGCGTAGTCGCGCAACCGCGCCTCATGGGCCGCAACATTGTCCATCCCCAACGCCATCAGGTACTCCAGCGCAACGCCAAACCCGATGGTTTGCACGATGCCCGGTGTGCCCGCTTCATACTTCATCGGGGGGTCGTTCCATGTCACCGCATCACGGGTCACGTCACGGATCATATCGCCCCCCCCCATAAAGGGACGCATTTCGGCCATGCGCGCCTGTTTCATATAAATAGCGCCAGACCCGGATGGGCCATATAATTTATGCCCGGTAATTACGTAGAAATCACAGTCAATATCCGTCACATCCACGGGGGCATGTACCGATCCCTGAGATCCATCAACCAGCACGGGAACGTCGTGTTCATGGGCGCCTGCGCAGATCGACTTTACGTCCACCAAGGTCCCCAAGACATTCGACATTTGCGTGATCGCAATCAGTTTCGTTTTCGGTGTGATCGCATCCAAAACAGCCTGCGGATCCAGATCACCATTGGCATCCACATCCACCCATTTCAGCACCACACCCTGGCGTTCGCGCAAAAAATGCCAAGGCACGATATTGGCGTGATGTTCCATCACCGACAGGATGATTTCATCCCCGGCCTGCAGGCGTGGCATCGCCCAGGAATAGGCGACCATATTGATGCCTTCGGTGGTGCCCGAATTCAGGATGATTTCGTTTTCGTCCCGCGCCCCTAGGAATCGCGCAATGGTGCCGCGCACGGATTCATATTTTTCAGTCGCCAAATTGGACAGATAATGCAGGCCACGATGCACATTGGAATATTCCATTGCATAGGCTTGGGTGATGGCATCGATCACCGCACTTGGTTTCTGTGCAGATGCGCCATTGTCCAAGTAAACCAACGGCTTACCGTTTACTTCGCGGGATAAGATTGGAAAATCGGCCCGGACGTTATCAACATCGTACATCGTTCAACCGCCTCCTGCGGCCGCGCCAACACCGATCAGCGCTAATATAAGGGATAGGCCCAGAACCGAACCGGCAAACGCAATAAACAAGGTCAAAACCGCGCGGCCCACATTGTCGAAATTCAGCATGACATCCGTGAAAATCACATAACCGCGTAGGCCAATAACAAAACGGGCAACCGTCGCAATCATTCCCAACAAAGGCGACACAAACGTAAGCAACAATTGCGCGCCCAGCAGAACAACCATCACAAAGTTCAACCACGCCGTCAGCATGATCGCGTCCGAAAATCGCCCCTGACCGCCCAGCATCAAACCCGTGTAAAAAACAGTGAACACCGAAATGATCAGCATCCCCCCCGATATGATCGAAAACGTAATCGGCGTTAGGACAAATCCCGGGAATATTGAATCGTAGACCTCAGGCACCAGATAGGCCCCGACTCCGACAAACAGGCCATTCAATGTGATGGCCAGAACCATCAGCAACCACCCGATATCCCGCGAAAAGTGTAGCGCGACAATCGACTGAGCAACGCTGCGTGGATTTGTGATGGTTTGCAGACCGAAATCTAACAAATGTTGGCGCGCACTTGCGGATGGCATTATTCAGCTCCGAACGTTTTCTGGGTTTCGGCCACGATTAAGCCCCTGACCCAAAACGCAAAAAACGCCATGATCCAAAGGAACGTCGTCAATTGCAATGCCGGGCTTACCCCGATGAAACCGGCCACCATGCCACGTAACAACGTCAATGGCGTCACGGCCAATAACGCCCAAACCAAGGCAAAACGCGCATCAATCCAGCGGCCTTTGCCCCCGAAAAAACCTGCGATCACATGGCTCAGAGCTGCGATTAAATAGAGAATGATCGGCATCACCACCACAAAGAACAGCCCGCTCCAAAACAGGCGGGATGACAGTGGAATGGACGGGTCCAAAAACGCTTCTCGGGATTGAAATGGCGTTTGCGCAACAAAGATCAAGACGCAGGTGATCAGCGTCAGGTAGATCAACGTTCCGTCATCCATTCCATCATCCAGCAGCCGCCGAACCACCCGGCCCGGCCGCCGCCACGTTGCCACGATATCCTGTGTCACCGACATTATTTTGAATGCCGGTCCAGCCAGCCTTCCAGCCGGTCACGCAGATCATCAGACAGGCGTTCATCTTCGATCTCTTCCAGCGCTTCGGCCAAAAATGCCAATGTCAGCAGGTTCACAGCGTCCACTTCGGGCACACCACGTGATTTCAGATAAAACAGCGCTTCGTCGTCGATGGCACCGGATGTGGACCCATGTGAACAGGCCACGTCATCGGCGTAAATTTCCAGCTCTGGCTTGGCTAGGAACCGGGCATCATCATCCAACAACAACGACTGGGATTTCTGATACCCGTCGGTTTTCTGAGCGCCCTCTTTGACCAGGATTTTGCCCTGAAAAATGCCCGTCGCACCGTTGCGCAGCACCTTTTTGAACACTTGGCGGCTTTCACATGCTAGCCCCGCATGTGTGATAAAAACCGTGTCATCATGGTTAAAATCATCACCGTCGCCCAAGGCAGCACCTGCGATATGCGCGGTGGCATCATTGCCAACAATGTCGATCCACGCTTCGTTGCGGGTCAACACGCCGTTGACCGTCAGCGTAAAGCTTTTGAAGGTGCTTTCGGTGCCAATTCGCGCAAACAAACCGGTCAATGCCCGGCGTTCGTGATCACGTCCCTGCGCACGTACATGGTTAAAGGTTGCGCCGTCAGCGACGGACACTTCCATGCCTTTGGACAGGCGCGCAGCCCCCGGACCATTTTCCAGAATGGTTACATTCGCACCTTCTTCGACCTTGACCAAATGGTGTAACACCACATCAGAAGCATCTGATTTATGGAGGTAAATCAGATTGATGGGTTTACTAACGGCATCCGTTGCACGGATCACGATCCCATCTGTGGCCATGGCCGTATTCAGCGCATGAATGGGGCGTTCCACAACCTCATGACTGTCGGCTTCTAAGGCGCCATACATGTCTTTGGCCCAGTGAATATCCGTCGCCATCACATCCGACAGACGCTCAATGCTCACCCCTTCCAATGACAGATCATCAGAGGCATCCGCGTCAAACACACCATCCACAAACACGATTTTCAGACGGTCGATCCCATCAAAAACCGGGGTTTCGTCGGACTGAAAAACAGCGGCTTTGGGGGCCGTGTCAGAGGTTAACGATGCCGGGTTGGTCCATTTCCAATATTCGTCCTGACGATTGGGCAGACCCATATCCAGCACACGGGCCAAGGCCGCCTTACGCAGATCATTCGCCCAACCTGCCCCTGCGGGCAGCGACAGGCCGTCAACACGGCTTTGGGCCGCGTCCTGTTTGGCTTGTTTTAAGGCAGCGCGTCTCATTGGGCGGCCACCTCGGCCAGCAGATCGCCATAGCCGTTTTGTTCCACTTCCAGAGCCAGCTCTGGACCGCCGGTTTTTACGATTTTACCATCGGCCATGATGTGCACGACATCAGGTTTGATATGGTCCAACAGACGTTGGTAATGGGTGATCACGAGGAATGTGCGTTCCTCATTGCGCAGCGCATTCACGCCTTCGGACACCAGTTTCATTGCGTCCACATCCAACCCGGAATCCGTTTCGTCCAAGATGCACATCTTGGGCTCTAGCATCGCCATCTGTAGGATTTCGTTACGCTTTTTCTCACCACCAGAGAAACCAACATTGACCGGACGTTTCAACATGTCGGCATCAATTTTCAAGGTTTTCGCCTTGGCACGGATTGTTTTTAGAAAATCACCGGCGCTCAGCTCTTCTTCTCCGCGGGCCTTGCGCTGTGCATTCACGGCGGTGCGAAGGAATGTCATGTTGCCCACACCCGGAATTTCGACCGGATATTGAAACGCAAGGAAAAGCCCAGCCGCGGCGCGTTCTTCGGCTTCCAGTTCCAACAGATCCTCGCCGTCCAGCGTGGCGGATCCACCGGTCACTTCGTATCCGTCACGGCCGGACAAAACATAAGACAAAGTGGATTTACCAGACCCGTTCGGCCCCATGATCGCGTGCACTTTGCCCGGCTCCAACACCAGATCAACACCTTTGAGGATTTGCTTATCCTCATCTTCAAGTTTGACTTCCAGACCTTTGATATTCAGCATTTTCTCTCCTAAAAACCCTTTTGGGTCTCAGCGTTTTTTCGCAAATTCAGTTATGATTTTCAGCAGGTTTTCGGGTTTGATCACCTGCGGTGTCAGATCAAAGCGCGCCATGCGCCCGCGCGTTTCAGTGCGGGGCACAAAATCTTCGACCATGTGATAGTGTTCGCGATCGATATAATCGTCGAAATAAAGCGTCACCGGTTTGGTGATGCGAAACAGGGTGGCCAGAAAACACGCGGTGCGAAACCGCCCATCCACCAACACAACATCGGGATGTTGAAAGCTCTCCAAATCCCATATTTTCAACGGATATTTGGGCCATTTTCCGTGGGTTTCATTTTTGGTTGGCGTGCCCCATTTGCCGGTCGGGCCGACCCAAACGGGCTGAATATGCACGTCGGATTTGGTTTCATTTGCATCAAACCAATCCTGCATCATTCCGGCCCATTTCCGGTCACTTTCCACCGAAAAAATGGTTTTCTCACCCATTTCAGCGCCCATAACCGTGGAACCACCGGACCCATATTCCAAGATCACATTGGCCTCGGCATAGGCGCTGCGCAGCCAATCCGCCTCTGCTTCGGGCATGGTTAAAACGGGACGTTCTATAATGTCAGTCATTTTTACGTCCCATCACAAATCGCGCAAACAGCGACCCCAAAAAGCCCGAAAGAAAAGACAGCATGATGACCGGCGCAAGCGGTAACATGCCGGCCAATTTGTCGATCAAAACGACAAAGCCTGCGCAAAACGCACCCGTTAATGCGGCTGATGTCAGGGCGATACGCATTTATAAATTCCTCACCCTGATCATTTTGACGCCTTAGCAGGATTAATCTGCACAGTACGCATTGCGCGTTGGAACATTTTGCGCCCGATATATGCGCCGATTGCCAAAGCCAAAACCAATTGGACAAAAACAGTCATCCAGGAAAACGGCACCAACGACAACAACAGGAACGCGATCAGTGAAACACAGGCAAAAACCGTGATGGCAGGATGGAATCCAAACCGCGCGGTTTTTGTCCCGTTTTCGATCTCATTGAGCATTTGCTCAAATTCCTGAACCGGTTTTGTGTCGTCGACGGGGTGCATTTTAGCCCACTGACCCTTCCAAAGAAATCGCCACAAGTTGTTGAGCTTCCATCGCAAATTCCATCGGAAGCGCTTGTAGAACCTCTTTGGCAAAGCCGTTGACGATCAGCGCGACCGCCTCTTCTTCGTCCATGCCACGCTGGCGACAATAGAACATCTGTTCGTCATCCACCTTGGATGTGGTTGCTTCGTGTTCCACACGCGAAGAATTGTTGCGCACCTCGATATACGGCACGGTATGGGCCCCACATTGATCACCAATCAACAGGCTGTCACATTGGGTATAGTTGCGGCTGTCTTTGGCTTTTGGATGCATCGACACCAGCCCGCGATAGGTGTTTTGCGCCCTGCCCGCGCTGATGCCTTTGGACACGATCCGGGACTTGGTGTTTTTGCCCAGATGCACCATTTTGGTGCCCGTATCGGCCTGCTGCATGTTGTTGGCGATGGCGATGGAATAAAATTCACCCTGGCTGTCATCCCCGCGCAGAATACAGGACGGATATTTCCACGTCACAGCGGACCCGGTTTCGACCTGAGTCCACATGATTTTGGCGCGATCACCGCGGCAATCGGCCCGTTTGGTCACAAAGTTATAAATGCCGCCTTTGCCGTTTTCATCACCTGGATACCAGTTCTGAACGGTCGAATATTTCACTTCGGCATCTTCTTCGATGATGATTTCCACCACCGCCGCATGCAGCTGGGCCACGTCACGTTGCGGCGCGGTACAGCCTTCTAAGTAGCTGACATAGCTGCCTTTATCGGCGATGATCAATGTGCGTTCAAACTGACCGGTATTTTCAGCATTGATCCGGAAATAGGTCGACAATTCCATCGGGCAGCGCACGCCGGGCGGCACATATACAAATGAGCCATCCGAAAACACCGCCGAATTCAGCGTCGCATAGAAATTGTCGGATGCAGGCACCACAGTGCCGAGGTATTTTTTGACCAATTCGGGATGTTCACGGATCGCTTCTGAAATCGAACAGAAAATCACGCCGGCCTTTTTCAATTCGGCCTGAAATGTGGTGCCCACAGACACGCTGTCAAACACAGCATCTACAGCAACTTTGCGCTCTTCTTCGGGGGCTTCGACCCCCGCCAGCAACGCTTGCTCTTTTAATGGAATACCCAATTTGTTGTAGGTTTCCAGCAGCTTGGGATCCACTTCGTCCAGCGATTTGGGTTTCACTTCCATGGATTTGGGGCGGGCATAATAATACTGATCCTGAAAATCAATCTCAGGATATTCCACCAACGCCCATGTAGGCTCTTCTAGGTTTTCCCAACGCGCAAACGCCTCAAGCCGCCAATCGGTCATCCATTGAGGTTCTTCGTTTTTGTCGGAAATCAGTTTTACGATGTCTGGATTCACGCCTTTGGGGGCGTATTCCATTTCGATCTCGGTTTCCCAACCGTATTTATAAGTGCCTGATAATTCACGCACCGCATCGACCGTTTCCTGATCAACGCCTTCTTTTACTTCGATTTTATCAATCGCAGACATCTTCTCTCCTCAGGCCGCTCTTTGCGCGTGCCGCTTATATGTTCGTTCCCAGGCCGTGGCGAACTGCTCGACCTCATCTTTTGTGGTTTGCGGTCCCAACGAAACGCGGATGGCGCTGGACGCCTGCATTTCATCAAATCCCATGGCCAACAACACTTTGCTGGCCTTTACCTTGCCACTGGAACAGGCCGATCCGGCGCTGACGGAAAACCCAGCAAGATCCATATTCATCACTTGCGTTTCTCCTTTCCAGTTTGGGGTTATAAAATTGCTGGTATTGGGCAGGCGCGCCGCCCCTTTCCCGACAAAAATAGTCTCTTTTGACGCCGCTGCAATGGCCTCTTCCATGAAATCGCGCAATGTCGCGATCCGATCCCATGTGCCATCACTATGATCCTGCGCTGCAGCTTGGGCCGCAGCCCCCATGCCTGCGATACCAATCACGTTTTCAGTGCCCGCCCGACGCCCCATTTCCTGACCGCCGCCACGCAATTGCGCCGCCACATCCAGACCACGTTTGACGATCAAGGCACCGACACCTTTGGGGCCGCCAAGTTTATGCGCTGACAGCAATGCCATTTGCGCGCCCGACCACGCAAACGACCATGGCACACGCCCAACCGCCTGCACCGCATCCACCAAGGCAAGGCCCTGTGGCAATTCCTGCAAAATCCCGGTTTCGCTATTGGCCAATTGCACGGCTGACAGGCTTGGATCGGTGATTTCTATCCGCCCGTTGGCATCCACCGGCAGGGTCGGGTCGGCCCAGACCTGCACACAATCATGTTCCACACCGGCACAGGACAGGTCCCGCCCCGCCAACGCCAATGCCGCCGATTCTGATGCGCCCGAGGTAAAGATCACCTCATCCGCATGACACCCAACCGCCGCGGCCACCTGCTGGCGGGCCTTTTCGATAATGCCTTTGGCGGCGCGTCCTTCGCCATGCACACTGGATGGATTGCCGATCACCCCCATCGCCGCGATCATCGCATCGCGCGCACAACTGCGCAGGGGCGCGGTTGCATTATGATCCAAATAGGTCCGGATCATGCAGGCCACCCACAGCTTTGAGCGATGCTCAAAGCACATCCAGCGCGCAGAATGCGCCCATTTGGATCACGCTCACTCATCATCCACCACCTCAAACAAGGTTGGCACGGCCGGACAAGGCACCAATTCATTGCTGATCACATCTGACAAACGGGTCTGGTGCAAATAGACATAAACATGGGCCGACAGGCCTTCCCACAGTCGGTTGGTCAGGGATTGCGCCCGTGATCCGGATGCGGCACCCGACGCGCCTGCCCCTTTGTGCATCGCATCCACGGTTTCATCCACGGCGCCTAAAATTTCGGACACACGGATATCACTGGTGGGGCGCGCCAAACGATACCCGCCGCCGGGTCCGCGCACAGATTCAACCAGCTCTGCGCGGCGTAATTTCACGAACAATTGTTCCAGATAGGCCAGTGAAATATCCTGCCGTTTGGAAATTTCCCCCAATGAAACAAGCGCACCATCCGGCTGCAGCGCCAGATCAGACAGGGCGACCATTGCGTAACGACCTTTGGTGCTCAGCTTCATCGTTTCCCCCGTCCGATTTACGGCATTGTGACCCTTTTGGGGCCCATTCCCCGGCTAAGGGGCCAATTTCATTGCCCGTTTGGGCCAGAATTATCGCCCAAATGGGCCATTTTCATTGACGTTACCACTCAGCAGATTTAACTGCTTTCCTGCAACCGGGCCCAAAGATCCCGGATTTAGAATCCTTCTAAGGTGCCTGAGTGTTTTCGTCAACATGTCGGCACCCTCCTAATCAGGGACGCCAAAATGCCCGAAGTCATCTTTCCCGGCCCAGAGGGTCGGCTCGAAGGCCGCTACCATCCACAAAAGGATCGTGATGCGCCCATTGCCATTGTTTTGCATCCGCATCCGCAGTTTGGCGGCACGATGAACAATCGCGTCGTCTATAATCTGCACTATGCGTTCTATAATATGGGCTTCACTGTATTGCGGTTTAATTTCCGCGGCGTTGGCCGGTCACAGGGCGAATACGATCAGGGTGTTGGCGAATTGTCTGATGCGGCATCTGCGCTGGACTACCTGCAATCCATGAACACAAATTCCAAACATTGCTGGGTTGCTGGCTTTTCGTTTGGGGCTTGGATCGGGATGCAATTGCTGATGCGTCGCCCGGAAATCACCGGTTTCATCAGCGTCTCGCCCCCGGCCAATATGTATGATTTCAGCTTCTTGGCGCCCTGCCCGTCCTCTGGTCTGATGATCAACGGATCTGCCGACCGCGTGGCCCCGCCGCAGGACACCACCAATTTGGTGAACAAGCTGCACGAACAAAAAGGCATCACCATCACCCACGAAGAAGTCGACGGCGCAGGCCACTTCTTTGAGGATCCTTATATGGATGGGATGATCGACAGCGTAACAGGCTATGTGCGCCGCCGCCTGACGGAAAACACCCGGTAATGAGCACGCTTGATACACTTGCGGCGGATCTGGCGCTGGAGGTTCTGAAAGTTCAGGACGCCACAGGCCAGGACCGCCTATATGTTGAGATTGGCGAAGTGCTCGCAGCGTCGTCTCAATCCCTAGAAGAAGCCTTTTTGACCGAAATCAGAATGCGTCTTGCTGCTCGCAAGGCCCACGATTTCCTGAACGCCCGCGCCAAATCTCTGGCCGCAACGCAGGATTAGCATATGGATCGCATTTCAGCCCAACTGGCCTTTTTGATTGAGGCCGACAGGCTGAAATCGGTTCTGCGCGCCACCAAGCTTTGCGATAAATCACGCCGCGAAAACACGGCTGAACACAGCTGGCACATCGCGCTCTATGCGTTGGTAATGGCCGAACATGCGACCCGCCCGGTGAATGTGGACCGCGTGATCAAAATGCTGTTGCTGCATGATTTGGTTGAAATCGATGCCGGTGACACCCCTATTCATGGCGCTGTGGATGCGGATCATCAGGCCGCCATCGAACAAAAAGCTGCGGATCGGATTTTTGGGCTTTTGCCTGCGGATCAAAACGCCGAATTCCGCGCCCTCTGGGAAGAATTCGAAGCCGCGCAATCCGATGATGCCGTCTTTGCCAAATCCATTGATCGCGTACAGCCGGTGATTTCCAATCTGGAAACCGATGGCGGCACGTGGCCAGAATATAACGTCACCCCGGATCAGCTTGAAACGCGCGTCGGTGTCAAAGTGCGCCATGGGGCCCCCGCCATTTGGGACGCCTTAAAGACCCGAATTGACCTGTGGTTTGCCCAAAACAGGCCCGGCCCTCTCAAAAAGTAAAAAAACAATTGTACTTTTTGAAAATTGTTTTACCTCTGTCCCGGAAACAGGACAGAAAGATCAAACATGTCATCTACAGATAAAACCTTTGTTGTTACCGGCGCTTCCACCGGGCTTGGGCTCGCCATTGCAGTACAGGCCGCCAAGGCAGGGTTTCGCACCTTTGCAACCATGCGCAACCCGGCCAAGGCGGACAAATTAAACGCCGCATTATCAGATGCTGGTGTCAGCGCAGACATCGTGCAGCTGGATGTGCAAGACGATTCAAGCGTTGAAAATGCGATTGCGCAGATCATTGAGAAAACTGGAAAAATTGATGTTCTGGTCAACAATGCCGGGTCTGGGTTTGTACGCAACATTGAGCAAACAGACATCAAAACCATTCAGGACGTCATGGATGTTAACTTTACCGGTGTGGTGCGCACCACCCGCGCAGCCCTGCCGCATATGCGGGCTGCACGTGCAGGTCATGTGATCAACATTTCGTCCGTTGGTGGTCTGGTTGGCCAGCCGTTCAACGAAATCTACTGCGCCGCTAAATTTGCCGTCGAAGGCTTCACCGAAAGCCTTGCGACTTATGTTGGATCGACATTTGGTCTGCATTTCACAACCGTTCAGCCCGGCGGCATTCGGTCTGAATTTGCCGATCGTGCCTTGAAACAGGTTATGGATACCGGCGGCATGCTGGATGACGAATATCTGCCCGTTTTGCAGGCCTATGTCAGCGGTGCCCAAAGCCGCGCCGAAGAGGCAGGCCTGTATCAAACCGTGGATGAAGTGGCAGAAGTCGTGCTGAATTGCGCCCTATCCGACACGCCCCCTATTCGCCTGCGCACCTCGGATTGGGGTGAAAAATTCTGTGCGTTGAAGACACAGGCTGACCCAGATGGGCATCTGCAAAACCAAGCGGTCATCAACCGTTTTTTAACCACGCCCGACGCATAAAACCGGGATATAATTCGGGGGAACATCGCGGTGTTCCCCCGCGCTGCGATCTGAGATCACTTAATTCGTATACAATTGCATACAACGCTTCACATGGCGGCTGATTTGCGATATTTGGCGCGTAATCCGAACGCAAAAAGGGAATCCCCATGACGAAAATCAAGGTAGCGAACCCCATCGTTGAAATGGACGGCGACGAGATGACCCGCATCATCTGGCAGTTCATTAAAGACAAACTGATCCTGCCCTATCTGGATATTGACCTGCTCTATTACGATCTGGGCATTGAATCGCGCGATGCAACCGATGACCAAATCACAATCGATGCCGCTGAAAAGACAAAAGAAATCGGTGTGGCCGTCAAATGTGCGACCATCACCCCCGATGAGGCCCGCGTTGAGGAATTTGGCCTGAAAAAAATGTGGCGGTCCCCCAATGGGACGATCCGCAACATTCTGGGCGGCGTTGTGTTCCGCCAGCCCATCATCTGTTCCAATGTGCCACGTCTGGTACCGGGCTGGACCAAACCGATTGTGATCGGCCGCCATGCCTATGGTGATCAATATCGCGCCACGGATATGAAATTTGACGGCCCCGGCACGCTGACGATGAAATTTGTTGGCGAAGACGGCACCGTGGATGAACGCGAAGTGTTCCAAGCGCCCAAATCCGGTGTGTTTATGGGCATGTATAATCTGGATGATTCCATCCGCGATTTTGCGCGCGCCTCGTTCAATTACGGATTGTCGCTGGGTTGGCCGGTCTATCTGTCGACTAAAAACACCATCCTCAAACAATATGACGGTCAGTTTCTGATCCTGTTCCAAGAGGTGTTTGATGCCGAATTTGCCGACAAATTCAAAGAAGCCGGGATCACCTATGAACACCGCCTGATCGACGACATGGTCGCCTGCGCGATGAAATGGAATGGCGGTTTTGTCTGGGCCTGTAAAAACTATGATGGCGACGTGCAATCCGACACTGTTGCGCAGGGCTTTGGCTCGCTTGGTTTGATGACATCACAGCTGATGACGCCAGACGGCAAAATCGTCGAAGCCGAGGCCGCCCATGGCACTGTGACCCGTCACTATCGCCAACATCAGGCGGGTCAGGCCACGTCGACCAATTCGATCGCATCGATTTTTGCATGGACCGGTGGGCTGAAACACCGCGCCAAGCTGGACGACAATGACCAGTTGATGAATTTTGCCGATACTTTGGAAAAAGTCATCGTTGATACGGTCGAAAGCGGCTTTATGACCAAGGATCTGGCCCTGCTGGTCGGTCCGGATCAGAAATGGCTGACCACGATGGGGTTCCTCGAAAAAATCGAAGAAAACCTGAACGCGGCTTTGGCGGCGTAAATACTGTGCAAAGGGCCCAATCCTGCGGCCCTTTGCCCCTTGATGACCGTCACATTCCTTTCTGACTGGCCCTTTTCATGATTGCGCCATAGGCAAACACGATGACCCTGCTTGAACCCGCAACCCCGACCCGCCATTCCCTGATCGAAGACATTCTGGGTGTCGTCACTGGTGCTGTTTTGATGGCGCTGACCGTGCATCTGATGCGCGCGGGTGGATTGATCACCGGCCAAATCGCGGGCCTGTCCTTGGTAGGGTCCTACGCGACGGGCACATCGTTCGGTCTGATCTTCTTTGTGCTGAACTTGCCGTTTTATTGGCTGGCGATCCGCCGCATGGGCTGGGCGTTCACGATCAAAACATTCTGCGCGGTTGCGTTGCTGTCGGTTCTGACCACACTTGTTCCACATGTGTTCCTGATCAGCTATCTGCATCCCGGATTGGCCGCCATTTTGACAGGCATCACCGGGGGCGCGGGGCTGTTGATCCTGTTTCGACATGGGGCAACATTGGGCGGCATTGGCGTGATTGCGATGTATCTGCAGGACACCCGCAACATCAAAGCTGGCCATGTGCAGCTGGGGTTTGATGCGATGGTGTTTGCCTTGGCGTTTGTGTTGTTTCCGTGGGAAATGGTCGCATGGTCACTGCTGGGCGCGGTGATCCTGAACATGGTGATTACCCTCAATCACCGACGGGATCGCTATATTGCAAAATAGGTCTAAACGGTTGAATTTCAACGTTTTCACCCTCAAAGACACAGAACGACCCGGCGGGCACTTCGATCCAGCCGCTTTCCTGTTCCAGCGGCTCTGACACCACGGCCCATCCCCGACGACTTTCGCTCCAACGGTAATACAATGTCGGGGCAATCGCGTCTGATGAATAGCGCACAGCAAACAGCCGTTTGCCATCTGAAAACGCCGCAGCGAGCCGGATATGTGGGGCAGCGCCATGGGTTTTTGAAAGATGCTCAAAGGTTGCGACGGCTTGTTCCATCGCCGCCAACGGCGCGGTCTGCAATCCCATTCCCACGGCCACCAAAAACAGCGCTTCGCTATCGGTGGCGCCTTTTCGATCGCCATATAGCGCATCGGGGATCAGCATATCCGCTGATTTTCGCAAAGCATCAAAGCCGCCAATCTGACCATTATGCATAAAGCTCAGACCGCCACAGACAAAGGGGTGGCAGTTGTTCCGGCTGGTGGCCGTCCCGGTTGAGGCGCGCACATGGGCCAAAAACAGCCCCGATTTCACCTGATGAGCCAGCGATTGCAGGTTTGGATCCGACCAAGCCGGCAACACATCGCGAAATAGGCCCGGATCCGGACGATCCCCATACCACGCAATGCCAAACCCATCCGCATTGGTAGCAGTTTTACATTCCGACGCTGCGCGCGATTGTGCGATCAAGGAATGTGCCGGTGCGACCAACACATCCGACAGGTAAATGTCTTGGCCCAGATAGGCCGCCCATCGGCACATGGATCTATCCCTTTACTGACCCCGATTATGGGTTTTGGCATAAAGCCGCGCCGTGATCCGGCTGGCGGTTTTTTCACATGCGGCAGGCACAAATGCATGGATCAAGGCGGCAAACGCCGCGGCAAACAGCCAGAACGAAAACTTTGCCGCGAACCATGCATGTTGCAGATAGCTTTCATCGACGGCGCGGGGATGGTCCAGAAAAATGCGGTTCATCATGGGGCTGTTCCTTGGGTCATATGTGATGCTGATCCCAGTTTGCCGCAGCCACCCTGCAAAGCGATCCCAAAGATCAATCATTCAAGATTGAAATTGGGAAATTTTCCACATAAGTTTGAAATATGAGCAACATTGACACCATAGACCGACAAATCCTGCAGCAACTACAACGTGACGCCGATCAAAGTCTGGAATCACTGGGCGACGTTGTGGGCCTGTCGCGCAATGCGTGCTGGCGTCGGATCAAAGCATTAGAAGCCTCTGGAATGATCCGTAAACGGGTCGCTTTGCTGGATGCGGCCGCTTTGGGGTTGGGATTGTCCGTTTGCATTCAAATCCACGCCGCCCGGCATGACGCCGCATGGTTGCGCGATTTTGCCCGCGCGGTGCGCACCATTCCTGAAATCCAAGGGGCCTATCGCATGACCGGAGATCTGGATTATTTGATCATGGCCCGTGTCGCTGATGTGGCCGATTATGACCGTTTATACCAGCAATTGATCGAAAAAATTGATATGTCTGACGTGTCCGCCAGCTTTGTGATGGAAGAGCTCAAAGACACGACCGAACTTCCTTTGTAACGGATTGTGCCCATGCCTTATATCTTGCTTTTCTTTGCTGTTGTCGCGGAAACCATTGGCACAACCGCGCTTCAGGCCAGCCAACAATTCACCCGGATAGGGCCCAGTATCGTGGTTGTGATTGCCTATGGGTTGGCGTTCTATTTGTTGGGCATGACGCTGAAATTCATGCCGGTTGGCATCGTTTATGCCCTCTGGTCGGGATTGGGCATCGTTTTGATCGCAGCCATCGGCGTGGTTGTTTTCAATCAAAAGCTCGATCTGGCGGCCATTTTGGGGCTGGTGATGATCGTGGCAGGCATCGCCGTGATCCATTTGTTTTCAAACAGCACAACCCATTAATCCCCAATCACACCCCCCCCAAATCGGGGCCATTTACGACAGACTTGGTTAAAGCGGGGAAAACACCCATCCTCCCCTAGCCTTTTCTGCGCCTGCATTGTATGGGCGGCGCAAGCTTCGAGAAGGGCATCCCAATGGACATGCGTAATATTGCGATTATCGCACACGTTGACCACGGCAAAACAACGCTGGTTGACGAACTACTGAAACAATCCGGCGCGTTCCGGGAAAACCAAGCTGTGGCCGAACGGGCCATGGACAGCAACGATCTGGAACGTGAGCGCGGCATCACAATTCTGGCTAAAGCGACATCCGTCGAATGGAATGGCATGCGCATCAACATCGTTGATACGCCCGGTCACGCCGATTTCGGTGGTGAAGTTGAACGCATTCTGTCCATGGTGGACGGGGTTGTTTTGCTGGTCGACGCTGCCGAAGGTCCAATGCCACAAACCAAATTTGTGACCTCCAAGGCCCTGGGTCTGGGCCTGCGCCCCATCGTGGTTGTGAACAAAGTCGACAAACCTGATGGCGAACCTGATCGCGCATTGGACGAAGTGTTTGACCTGTTTGCGTCACTGGACGCAACGGATGAACAGCTTGATTTTCCACATCTTTATGCCTCTGGCCGGTCCGGCTGGTGTGACAAAGAACTGGATGGTCCCCGCAAAGATCTGACCGCATTGTTTGAAACAATCGTTGATCACGTCCCGGCCCCCAAACAGATCGAAGCCCGTGCCGAGCCGTTCCGCATGTTGGCCACAACATTGGGCGCGGATCCGTTTATCGGCCGTATCCTGACCGGTCGCGTCGAAAGCGGCACATTGAAAGCGGGAGAAACCGTCAAGGCTTTGTCGCGCGACGGCACCAAGATCGAACAATTCCGCGTCTCCAAAATCCTCGCCTTCCGTGGTTTGGCGCAGGCCCCGATCGACGTGGCCGAGGCAGGCGATATCGTGTCGCTGGCAGGCATGACCAAGGCAACCGTTGCCGACACGATCTGTGACGTCGCCGTCGAAGAGGCGATCCCTGCCCAACCAATCGATCCACCAACCATTTCTGTCATGTTTGGCATCAACGATTCGCCGCTTGCGGGTCGGGATGGCAAAAAAGTTCAGTCGCGCGTGATCCGTGAACGCCTGATGAAAGAAGCCGAAGTCAACGTCGCAATCAAAGTGACCGACACCGAAGGCGGTGAAGCCTTTGACGTCGCGGGTCGCGGTGAATTGCAGATGGGTGTTTTGATCGAAAACATGCGTCGCGAAGGTTTTGAACTGTCGATCTCGCGTCCTCGCGTGATTTTTCAGGAAATCGATGGCGAACGGATGGAGCCAATAGAAGAAGTCACCATCGATGTGGATGACGAATATTCCGGCACCGTGATCGAAAAACTGACCGGTTCACGCAAAGGCGATCTGGTCGAAATGCGCCCCGCTGGCGCTGGCAAAACCCGCATCGTGGCCCATGTGCCGTCGCGCGGTCTGATCGGCTATCACGGGGAATTCCTGACGGATACACGCGGATCTGGCGTGTTGAACCGGATTTTCCACGACTGGGCCCCCCACAAAGGTAAAATCCCCGGACGTCATCGCGGTGTGCTGATTTCCATGGAAAACGGCCAATCCGTGGCCTTTGCCCTGTGGAACCTTGAGGATCGCGGCAAGATGTTCATTGGCGCGCAGGCCGACGTTTATACCGGCATGATCATCGGTGAACATTCACGTGACAACGATCTGGAAGTGAACCCGTTGAAAGGCAAAAAGCTGACCAACGTGCGCGCATCCGGCACCGACGAAGCCGTGCGTCTGACCACGCCCATCACCATGTCGCTCGAAGAGGCGATTGCCTATATCGACGACGATGAATTGGTTGAGGTCACGCCAAATGTTGTCCGTCTGCGCAAGCGGTACCTGGACCCACATGAGCGTAAACGTCAGTCCCGCGCCAGCTAAGGCAAGGCGACATTTAGGAATAAAAAAGGGCCCCGATTTGGGTGACGCATTCCGTATAGTGGGAGTCATTTTCTGAGATGCGCAGAAAATAATATCCCAAAACAGAACAACAAATTTCCCGCGGTCGCAGAGTCATCCTCGCTGCCGCGGGCGACACGCTCAGCAAGAAAAACCTTGAGAATCGAGGCGTCTGAGGTTCCTGGAAAAATCAACGTATCTATTTTCAAACAAACTGTTTCGAGACAACTTCGTGAAGCGCCTCAATCATTGTTTCCAAGAAATCAACTGCATTTTGGAAATCTGATTGTTGAACGTCGAGGCTTAAATCCCCGTGGACGATGGTGTTGCGTTTCTTGATTAGACTTTCCAGCTCGCCCCTTGCCAACTTGGCAGCAGGAACCTTCCTTGTTTCGTTGAGGACCTTCTTCATTGCATTGGTATCACCAACACCTGGGTTGAACGGGGAAGGGAGATCCAATTTCTCGAATAGATTTTCCAATCTGTCCGGAGTGGCATTGCCATGAGCAATGTAAAAACTTCGGGCATTACATCAAAGCTATCTTGATCGGAAAAACAGTCTCCGAGGTTCTTCATCAAAATAGAGAAACCAAATTTTTGTCCTGGAAGAACCCCTTTGTTGACATGGGTCAGGACTTGACCAGCGTGATACGCGTGTTGGTTTCTAAACTTATCACTAAGAGATGAGTATCTTCCTGCTCTGTTAACATTGAGTGCGATTGTAGCCGATGCCAACTCCTTTACGAAGTTCTCAAATACTGACACCGATTGAACAATCAACCCACGATAGAGGGCTGCAGGCCCGGTTGTCTTAAGCCTTGCTGCATCATTCAAACGATCAACAACATTTCGGTCATATGAAAGAAATCCACGGAGCTCTCCGTTACGTCCTATAAGGATGTCCGAGAAAATCCCACGAATTTCAGCCGTATCCCTGAGTTCCGACAAGTAGGTTGATGCGAGGGTCTTCGGGGTATCAAGACTGGTCATTGTCGATCACTTCGATGATGACCTTCTGGACTGCGTCAATACGATCCTTAATCGTTCCTGCCGTGTTCCCTCGACCGACCATCAACTCGTAGGTTTCGCTTCCTGGGATGGCCAGAGACATGACTTTTGCCTTTACTTGGTCCCGTTCAGATCGAATATCCTCCTGTCTATCCAGTAACCTGAATAGCGCAATCATCTCAGCATCATAGAGTGGCTTCGAACGTTTTCCTGGTTTTCCGTCATCATTGGGTGGGAGGCAGAAAACTGAATCTCCAAAAACATCTGTCGCCAATGAAAGCGTTGAAATGAATTGATCTTGATGAAGCGCTATCTCATCTTGGGAAATGCGACGAGAATTCTTCATTGTATTGTCCAACATGACTCTCACAGAGCCAGAAATCTTTTCTTTGTCTTGGAAGGCAAAGAATCTTAAAACGATCTCAACGTCAGCCATTCGCTTGTATAGAGCGTTCTTTTTCAGTTCATCGCTTACTGATCCGTCTTCGAGAGTATGCTCCAAGTGATTTGGGATACGGCGCCTCGACCTTGCCGGACTTCACAGCGGTGCTCCTGTTTTCACGGATGTATTCCCTGGTGATGAATTGCGGATCCGTTTCCAGGGTGAAGCGACCATCATACATCCCGAAGTTCCGGAAATTCCAACGTTGGTCCCGATATTCTTTCACCTTCCTCAGGATTTCCGGCTTCTTCGCGTTCTTATTGAAGCTCATCGCCAACCAGGTGAACTGATCTCGTTTGATTTCTTCTTCGAAGATATGGGGTAAGATCGCGGGGAGGGTTGCTTCTTGTTCGGTCGTCAGAACAATCGGGCCCGGCGGTAGCATTTCCTTCACCAGGATGAAGTGAGCTGCTTTCGTGTAGGTGTCCCGCGTTGTCATGCCCTTAAATGAGCCACGCGAGTCTTCGGTTTCAGATTGAAATCCAAACCAGTCTTCACCAATTAGTTTGACCTTGTTGATATCGCCTTCAACCCGCGCCAAAACTTCGCCCTGATGAGCTCTCTGTTCGTTGGTTTGAGTTGGCATCAGACGCTCTGCCTTCTTCTGGACCACGCGAAACTCGTTCACACACGCCGCGAAGAAATAAGGTTCGTGAAGTCGGCCTGTAGGTCGCTGCCATGAAAAGAGAGGAGCTGATCCAAACTTTGTTCCCGGATAGTCCTTCGACAAGTTTTTGGGGGCTCGATCCTGGTCCAGATATGCTTCGTTGAATAGGTCCAGCGGCGCGATATTGGGGTCGAAATCGACATCCAAACGATACACGAAACCACTGTCTGCGTCAGCGGTGACCGCGCAGTTCAGTTGGGTATTTCGCCGGTCTGATGCAGTTTCCCAGTTGACCGAGAGGACGATGTCATCATGACTCAAGCGGTGCTCGACTGGTTTCTTCTTTTTCGATTGCTTCTCTCGCCAGCGACGCAGCATCTCTCGTTCATATGCCAGAAAGACCTGTTCAAACCACGCAATACGGTCATAGATTCTACTGATCCCGATCTTCTGCCCCATGGCTGCAGACCCGAGCATTCTCTGCATGTCAAGGATCCCCGCGCTGTTGATCAGCGCATTGAGGATGCTCAGATTGTCCTTTGAGGTTTTCTAGCGGTGATGGGGCAGTGAGATTGTGATCCTGGCCCCTTTTTTACCTTTGCAGGGCTTGTGTAGCACGCGGACCGCCTTTGGCGCTCCTGTTGCTTTGATTGGACGCCCATTTCGATCTTTCGTCCGCTGGTGCGCGCCGCTCATCGTGAACTCTTCTGGGCGTTCCAGAAATCGGGTTCCACATGCGCCACAGGATGGTCCGTCCAACACGCCGTTATGGTTTCTCAATCGGTTTGCTTCATCGGTGAGATGCTCGGGGGATAGTATGGAGAAGCCAGAATTACAGACACTGTCGTCGAAAGTGAGTCCCTGACAGCGGATGGTTCGCTGGTCGATCCAGGCGTGGGGATCTTCTTTGTATTCGAGAACCTTGGTCACCCGGCGGTGCTTTCGATCAGCACCGGCAAGCTTATAGGAACCTTGTCCGTGGCGGGCCAGGAAAACCATTTGCTCATCCGGCAGGCCGAGCTTCTTGCCTTGCCAGAAAGATTTTCGCTCTGCGAGACTGTTGGGTTTGACGCCGAAATTCCAACAGTCAGGATTGCCGCATGTGTTGAGATTGCTGTCTGTGGACTGGGGATATAGGTCAGTCAGCTTGAAATTGAACTTTGCCAAACTTGTCATCGACACCTCGATTTTGCCGCAGTGTCTGCCCTTGATCGTTTCTTTACGCTCATGAAGCAGAAAAACTACAAAATTAGAGGTAGATACGGGCTCCCATCCGCAACCGAACAAGAGGGCCTTCAAGCTTGTGATCAAATAAGATTGGCTAGATATTCTAAATCAGAAGTCGAAAAATGTTGGCGGACCGGTTTTTTTTCGCGGTTCTTGCACAGTTTTCTGCATTCGAAGAAAAATCCTCGCAATTCCAACCTATTCTTGCGATCTATTCGATGCCTTTTGCTTTAATAAAATCAAAGGCCTGCCGCGATTATCATGACAGGCCTTTCTCGTTTTGACTCCCACCAGGCGGAATGCGTCACGATTTGGGGCCCTTTTGTTTGAGTGTTAAGACCGACAAAACCCTATTCTGTGGTTTCCACGATCATCAATTCCCGTTCTGATGCCCCGCGCGCATGATCCAGCGCCTCTTGGTATTCTGGGCTGTGATAGCAGGCTTCTGCGGCTTCGACGCTGTCGAATTTCGCCACAACATTGCGCGGACGTTCACGCCCTTCAAGTTGCACAAACCGGCCCGCGCGGGCAATAAAATGCCCGCCATGTTTAGCAATCGCCGGCCCCGCCAATTCGGCGTATTTGGCATAAGATTCCGCATCCGTCACGGTCACATTTGCAATCCAAAGTGCAGGCATTTAACCCTCCAATACTTTTTCGGCAGCCGCGATTGCGGCCGGTGCGTTGCTGGCGTCTGATCCGCCGCCTTGGGCCATGTCAGGGCGACCGCCGCCGCCTTTGCCACCCAGTTCAGGTGTCGCAGCGCGCAGGATATCCACGGCAGATACTTTGTCCGTTAAATCAGCGGTGACCCCGGCGGCCACAGCGGCTTTGCCATTGGCATCCGCGATCAACAACACTGCGCCTGATCCCATTTCAGCTTTGATCCCGTCAATCAAGGCGGGCAAATCTTTGCCGGTCACACCAGATAAAACCTGAGCGCGAAACGGGATACCGTTGATGGTTTTGGTTTCCGGGGCTGCGGTCGCACCGCCGGACATCGCCAATTCGCGACGCAATTGTGCCACTTCGTTGGTCAGGGATTTGCGCTCTTCCATCAAGGCTTTGACCCGGTCGGGCACATCCGCTGCCGCCGTTTTCAGCACGGCAGCCGTTTCGGCCAATGTCGTGTCTTTGGCGGCCAAATAATCCAACGCCGCCTGCCCGGTCAGTGCCTCGATCCGGCGCACACCTGCGGATGATGCACTGTCGCCCAGCGATACAAAGGCACCGATATCGCCGGTTTGCCGCACATGGGTCCCGCCACACAATTCCAGCGAATAGGTGTTGCCATCCGCGCCCTTGCCGGTCGGCGCGTGGCCCATGGACACAACGCGTACCTCGTCGCCGTATTTTTCACCGAACAAGGCCTGCGCACCGATTGCGCGCGCATCGTCCGGCGTCATAATCCGGGTTTCAACAGCGGTGTTTTGACGGATCATGGCGTTCACTTCGGCCTCGATCTGTTTCAGATCAGCCGCAGACACCGCCTGGCCATGGGAAAAATCAAACCGCAGCCGATCCGGCGCATTCAACGATCCCTTTTGGGCCACATGATCCCCCAGCGCATTGCGCAATGCTTCGTGCAACAAATGGGTCGCAGAATGGTTGGCGCGGATGTTGCTGCGACGGTCGTGGTCCACGATCAATTCGGCGCCCTGCCCGGTTGTGATTTCGCCCTCGATCACGGTGGCAATATGCAGGAACAGGCCTTCGATCTTTTTGGTGTCGGTCACGTTTGCCACGCCGCCATCGACCTTAATCTGGCCCATATCGCCGACCTGACCACCGGATTCACCGTAAAACGGCGTCTGATTCAGCACGATCTGAACGCTGTCCCCCGCCTTGGCACTGGGAACAATCGCGCCGTCAGCGACAATAGCCTGCACCTGACCTTCGGCCTTTTCGGTTTCGTAACCCAGAAAATCCGTCGCGCCATGTTTATCCGCAATGTCGTAATAAACTTTGACGTCTTCGGCTTGGCCTAGCCCGATACCACCCGCGCGGGATTGTTCTTTTTGCGCTTTCATGGCGCTGTCAAACCCGTCAATGTCCACTTCGATGCCTTTGGACCGCAACGCATCCTGCGTCAAATCCAGCGGGAAACCATAGGTGTCATAGAGCTTAAACGCTGCTTCGCCCGGCAGATTTGCACCATCGGCCAGACCGGACACTTCGTCATCCAGCAATTTCAGCCCGCGATCCAGCGTGGTACGGAACCGGGTTTCTTCTTGCAGCAATGTCTCTTCGATCAGGCGCTGACCTTGGGCCAGTTCCGGATAGGCCGCGCCCATCTGCTGAACCAACGCCGGCACCAATTTGTGCATGATCGGGTCCTTGGCGCCCAACAGCGATGCCTGCCGCATGGCGCGTCGCATGATCCGCCGCAGCACATAGCCACGCCCCTCATTCGAGGGCAGAACACCTTCGGCAATTAGGAACGATGTCGACCGCAGATGATCGGCAATCACGCGATGATGCACGTTTTGATCGCCAAACGGGTCGGTGTTGGTGGCATGCGCCGACGCTTCGATCAACGCGCGGAACAGATCGGTTTGGTAATTGTCATGACTGCCCTGCAGCAGCGCGGCCACCCGTTCCAGCCCCATGCCCGTGTCGATGGATTGCATGTCCAGCGCCTTCATCGAGCCATCTTCGAACTGTTCGTTCTGCATGAACACAACGTTCCAGATTTCAATAAACCGGTCGCCGTCTTCGTCCGCAGAGCCCGGAGGGCCACCCCAAATGTGATCGCCATGATCAAAGAAAATCTCGGTACATGGACCACAAGGACCGGTTGGGCCCATCTGCCAGAAATTGTCTGATGTCGCGATCCGAATGATGCGATCCTCGGGCACGCCGAGCTTTTTCCAAATTTCGAACGCTTCATCATCTGTGTGATAAACCGTTGTCAACAAACGATCTTTGTCGATGCCAAATTCCTTGGTGATCAATTCCCACGCGAACGGAATAGCGTCGTTTTTAAAGTAATCGCCAAATGAAAAGTTGCCCAGCATTTCGAAGAATGTGTGGTGACGGGCGGTGTAGCCCACATTGTCCAGATCGTTATGCTTGCCCCCTGCACGCACACATTTTTGCGACGTGGTTGCGCGCTGATAGTCGCGGGTTTCGACGCCGGTAAACAGGTTTTTGAACTGTACCATACCCGAATTGGTGAACATCAACGTGGGATCGTTGCGCGGCACCAAAGGCGATGAATCAACGATCTGATGGCCGTTTTTTTCAAAGTAATTCAAAAAGGTTGTGCGGATATCTGCAAGGCTGGTCATGAGGGTCCTTTGGGAACGGCGTCCATTTGGGCGATATGGGCAAAGAATGGCCAGAAATCTGGCGTTTCTACAGATTTAGCCCCCCGTCCGCCCATCGTCCAGCCAGAACGGCAAAAGGCCGGGAAAACCCCGGCCTTTCACGTCATTTTGTTGATTATTCAACGGTGGGTTACGCTTCGACGACGTCGTCACCTTCACCGATTGGCGGCGCATCAAAGTCCAACCCATGCGCCGCACGGATCTGATCTTCGATTTCATAGGCCATCTGTTTGTTTTCGCGCAGGAAAGTTTTGGCGTTTTCACGCCCCTGCCCGATCCGTTCATCGCCATAGCTGAACCACGATCCCGCCTTTTCGACGACGCCAGCTTTGACGCCCAGATCCAGCAATTCACCCATTTTGGAAATGCCTTCGCCATACATGATGTCGAATTCCACCTGTTTGAATGGCGGCGCAACCTTGTTTTTCACGACTTTCACGCGGGTTTGGTTGCCCACAACTTCGTCGCGATCCTTTAGGGCACCGATGCGGCGGATATCCAAACGCACCGAGCTGTAGAATTTCAGCGCATTGCCCCCGGTGGTGGTTTCGGGCGAGCCAAACATCACACCGATTTTCATCCGGATTTGGTTGATAAAGACCACGGTGCAATTGGTGCGGTTGATCGACCCGGTCAATTTACGCATCGCTTGGGACATCAGACGGGCATGCACCCCGACCGAGCTGTCGCCCATGTCACCTTCGAGTTCGGATTTTGGCGTCAGCGCAGCCACGGAATCGACGATCACCATCGAAACGGCGCCGGACCGGACCAAAGTGTCCACGATTTCAAGCGCTTGTTCACCGGTGTCGGGCTGCGAAATCAGCAGCTCATCCAGGTTCACGCCCAGCTTTTTGGCGTATTGCGGGTCCAGCGCATGTTCCGCATCCACAAAGGCGCAAACGCCGCCCTTTTTCTGTTCCTCCGCCAGACAATGCAATGTCAGCGTGGTTTTACCGGAACTTTCTGGACCGTAAATTTCAACAATCCGCCCTTTGGGAATACCGCCAATCCCCAGCGCGATATCCAGCCCCAAAGATCCGGTTGAGGTCGCTTCGATTTCCTGCAGGGCGTTTTCGCCGCCCAGCTTCATAATCGAGCCTTTACCAAATTGACGTTCAATTTGCGCCAGGGCCGAATCGAGGGCCTTCTGTTTGTCTGCGCCTGCTTTATCTTTCATATTGAAAAGCTCTGCCGTTGCCATGTTCGCTTCCTTATCCCACACCCCGACGGGGGCAGCAATCGCCGCTTTGTTCTGCGATTGTTCTCAATTGTTATGAGATCAAAACGAGAACATTTCAAGTTAATTTTTCCTCAATAAGCTTCCCCCAAACATGGTTAAAGAGTAGTTTACACACTGAAAACGCCCCTAACCTACGAAAGGCGCTGCATAATATGTTGGTTTTTTGGGATCAAAAGCTGGTGATATTGTCGATTCCTAAAACAGGAACAACCGCATTAATGGCCGCGCTGGAACACAAAGCCGCGATGGTTTTGCGCAATCCGCCCCATCTGAAACATTCGCCCGTTTATCGATACCGGCGATTCCTAAAGCCGTTTTTCAAACAGGCCGGTGGTCTGGATCCGGAAACTTTGGCGGTCATTCGCGATCCGGTCAGCCGGCTAAGTTCCTGGTATCGATATCGCCACCGCGACGATCTGGACGGGCATCCCAATTCCACCAAAGGGGTCAGTTTTGATGAATTTGTGGATGCCTATTGCCGCGGTAACCGCCCACCATATGCAGATATCGGGTCCCAAACCCGGTTTCTGACAGATAAAGACGGCAATTTAGGCGTCGATCATCTGTTTCAATACGAACAGATGGACAAATTGATTGCTTTTCTTGAGGATCGACTGGAAATGTCCATTTCTCTGCCGCAGCGCAATGTGTCGCCGAAAATGGACACACCGCTTTCTGCGAAAACCTTAGCCAAATTTGAACGCAAACATAGCGAAGAATTTGAGCTGTGGCACCAAGCGCAAAAGGCATAACGCGGGGGCATGCTGTTCAGTTGGACATTGGAACCGCGTAACAGCATGTGCCTGCGGATTGAAATACCAATGTGGTCATTTAGGGCATGCGCGGCCAATGGAGGTGCAGATCATCTATGACTATCGGATGGTGATGCGGCCCTGCCCCCTGTAAATGTGGGTGATCAGGCGCCAATTCCGGATGAGCATGGGCCGGGCTTTGATCCAAATTTCCAGGCCAAACCATCAGGGCGATGCCAATCCCGATTGCCCCGACACATGCCAATCCGATCAATGCGGCTGAGGTTCCAAGCCCGGTCATCAAAACGCCCGCCAGCGGATAGGTGATCAGCCAACACATATGCGACAGTGCAAATTGCGCGGCAAAAACAGCGCTGCGATCTTCGATATGGGCGGACCGGCGCAGCAACCGGCCAGATGGGGTCATGACGGCTGAAAACCCCATTCCAATTCCGGCCCAACTGATCAATAGATAGCCCCAAGTCAGACCGCTCACAAATGACGATATCAGCAACATCACAAGTGAGCACAAAGCCCCGACCGCGCCCCAGATCATGACATTGCGGTCGGCCCAATGACGCAAGCCCATCGGCAGGATCAGTGCAATCAGCATTGATCCCCCGCCAAATGCAGCGATGGCAAATGCGACATGTTGCTGGGACAGATGCAAATCCTGCTGAACCAACACAACGGTATTAACCAGAACCATTGCGGCAATCGCAGCGATGGACAGGTTCAGGGCCAATAGGCCCCGCAACCGCGGGGTCGCCAGATAAATTCGCGAACCACGTGTCAGCCGGTCCTTAAATGATCGAGCAGGCTGTGTTGCGATACTGGGAATGCTCACCGATTTTATCAGCAGGGCCGAGGCGATAAACCCAACCCCCGTGAGGATAAACAACCCAACAGGTGGTAGTAAAAACAACAGCATAGCTGCCAGAACCGGGCTGATCAGGCTTTCTAGATCATAGGCCAATCGCGACAGGGATAGGGCTTGGGTATAGGTGTCTTCGTCGGTTAGAATATCGGGGATTGTGGCCTGAAACGTTGGGGTGAATCCCGCTGATGCGGCCTGCATCAAAAATATCAGCCCGTAGATTTGCCATGTATCTGTGGCAAAAAACAGCCCCGCGACGGCCAGGGCACGCATGATATCCAGCGCGATCAAAACCTGTCGCCGTGGCAGATGCCCCAACACCCCTTGGGCCAAGGGCGCGACAAAGACATAGGCCAGCATTTTGATCGTCAGGACCGTCGCCAATACACGCGCGGCCCGGTCAGGTGCCAAATCAAACGCCATCAGGGCCAGCGCGACACTGGCCAGCCCCGTGCCGAGCAACGCCAAGATTTGCGCAGCAAAAAGGCATCTAAAAATGGGATGTGACAGGGCCAATATCATGTGCCGAGTTGAAGCGGAAATGCCCCCCAAGTCCAGCGTGTTTTAAAGCCCTGTCAGGATCAGTTAGGATCGAATTGTCGGTTAATTGTCCCCGAACAGATCCCCCAGCCCGCCCAGAACAGACCCTTCGCCTTTGCTGCCTCCGATGCTGCCTGCTTGTAGCACGCGGTTGGCCAGACGCGAAAATGGCAAGCTTTGAAGATACACGGTGCCGGGGCCGCGCAACGTCGCCAGAAACAGGCCTTCGCCGCCAAACACCATGGATTTCAGATTGCCCGCGCGTTCGATGTCATAATCCACGCCTGCGGTGAACGCCGCGATACAGCCCGTATCAACACGCAGGGTTTCGCCCGCGCGCAATTCACGCCGGATCACCGTGCCGCCCACATGCACAAAGGCCATGCCATCACCGCGCAGGCGTTGTAGGATGAACCCTTCGCCACCAAAAAACCCAGCGCCGAGCTTTTTCTGAAAGGCAATATCCGTGCGCGTGCCAAAGGCAGCACATAAAAACGCATCCTTTTGACAGATCAGTTCGCCGCCCATTTCGGCCATATCAATCGGGATAATTTTGCCCGGATAAGGGGCTGCAAACGCGACACGTTTTTTGCCCTGCCCCTGATTGCTAAAATGGGTGAGGAAAATGCTTTCGCCGGTCAGCACCCGTTTGCCCACATTCATCAACGCGCCCATCACGCCTTTGGTTGGGGTGGTGCCGTCGCCCATTTTGCTCTCAAAGGCGATGCCGTCTTCCATGTAATTCATCGCGCCCGCTTCGGCGATCACGGTTTCGCTGGGGTCCAGTTCAACCTCGACGATCTGCATGTCGTCGCCAAAAATTTCAAAATCAACTTCGTGACAATTCATGTTTTGCTCCTTTAAATACTGGACCATTAGATAAGGATGCTGGGGTCATTCGAAAACCCACCGGCGCAAACATATTGAATTGATACAGAAAAACGGCGCAAACCTGCCAGTTCACGCCGTTTCGGTTCTATCGGTCTGTTGGTTTTGTCAGACTTGGGATGGCAACCACAGCACAATCGCCGGAAACGCGACCAGCAACCCGATGGTGATGGCATCTGCGATGAAAAACGGTGTCACGCCTTTGAACACGTCCTGCACGCTTAGGTCATCGCGCACGCCCGCCACCACAAAGCAGTTCAACCCAATGGGTGGTGTGATCAGACAGAATTCCGCCATTTTCACCACCAGAATCCCAAACCAGATTGCACACATCGGCCCCGACATCCCAAAGGTGGAATCGATCGCCGCCACATCTGCGCCGCCATTCAGCGCCATGACCGCCGGGTACACCACCGGCAATGTCAGCAACAGCATGCCAATCGCATCCATGAACATACCCAGCACCGCATAAGCCAACAGGATGCAAATTAGGATCAACATGGGCGACATGGTCAGGGACGTGATCCAATCAGAAAACGCGGCGGGCAATTGCGCAAAGCCAAGGAACCGCACATAGATCAGCACGCCCCAGATGATGGTGAAAATCATCACGCTCAGCTTGGCGGTTTCCAGCAAGGCATCGCGCAGCTGTTTCCAACGCATCCCTTGATATAGCGCCATCAAGAATACGACAAAGGCCCCGATTGCGCCGCCTTCGGTGGGCGTGCCCCATGCATCGCCGCCAAATGGGTTATAGACAAAGAAAATGATCGTCACGACAACAAACACAATCGGCAGCGCAGGCGGCAAAGACATAAACCGTTCGCGCCACGTAAACCCGGATACAGGCGGGCCGAAGCCTTTGATTGTCATGGCCATTCCGATGATCAACAGCCCATAGATCAGCGCGGAAAAGGCGCCGGGAATAAACCCAGCCAACAGCAATTTGCCCACATCCTGTTCCACGATAATCGCATAGATCACCAAGATCGCCGACGGCGGGATCAGCGACGCCAATGTCCCCCCCGCCGCGACAACACCTGCCGCAAAACGTTTGTCATATCCCAGCGCCAGCATTTCCGGGATCGCGATCCGTGCAAACACCGCAGATGTGGCCACAGATGCGCCAGACACGGCCGCAAATCCAGCCGTGGCAAACACCGTGGACACAGCCAACCCGCCCGGCACCCAAGCCAGCCAACGTTTGGCGGCTTCAAACAGGGCTTTGGTCAGGCCCGCGTAATAGGCCAGATACCCGATCAGGATAAAGGTCGGGATCAGGCTGAGCGCTTGGGACGATACCTTGGAATGTGGCACCTGCCCTGCGGTTTTCACCGCCACGGTCACAGCTTTGCCAAAGCGGCCCGGATCATAGCCAAATTTTGCCCAGAAAATCCAGATCAGGCCGATCATGCCTGCCATGCCCGCAGCAAAGGCCACACGCATCCCCAGCACCACAAAGACCAGCAACCCACCCGAAACAATCAGGCCAATTTCAATCGGTTCCATATTCATTCACCCTAAGAATCATGGCCCGAGACTTGCTCGGCTTCCATTGCGGCTTGTTTTGCGGCATTGGCGATCATCGGCACGGCCACGGGGGTTTCTTCGTTGCGGATAAACGCGCGCCCATAGGCCCAAACCTGTAGGACCAGTCGCAGGCACAACACGCCAAACGCAACCGGCGCCAGTAATTTGGCCGGCCATAGCGGCAATGCGATATCCATCGAACTGTCGCGGCTCCACAAGGGGGCAGAAAAATCAAAGCTGCGGGCAAAATGCGCCCAGCTGCCCCAGACCAGCAGCACCATCAGCAGCAAAATCGCCAAGGTTGTGATCAATTCGACCAGCCATAATGTGCGCCCGCGCAGCGCGCCGACAACCATATCCATACGAATATGCCCCCCGTCACGCTGGGTAAAGGCGATGCCCATAAACGCGATCAACGGCATGGCCTGTTCGATCCAGTCCACATATCCCGGCAGCGGGCTTCCTAACAGGTTGCGCCCGCCCACAGATACTACCGCCAAAATCATCAGCGAAAACACCGCCAACCCCGACATCAGGGCCATGACGCCTTCGATGCGGTATAAATGTCTGTCAATTTTACTAAGAAAACTGTCGTCAGACAGAACCAGAGATGACCCAGCCATGGCGGATCTCCTTTCCGGTGAAAATGCAATGCGCCCCGCATCTGGTCGACAAATGCGGGGCGGTTTTTTTGGATGTCGCGCTTAGTTTGCGTTTGCGATCATACCGGTGACGAGGTCATATAGTTCCTGCGCAGGCAGGCCCCGTGCTGTGTTGTTTTCGATCCAAGCAGCGGCGGCCGGGGCTGCGGCGGCTTCTTTGAAGGATGCGATTTCAGCATCAGTGAACGTGACACTTTCGATACCGCGCTCTTCCAATGCAGGACCCCAGGCGTTCATCGTGTTGTTGGAATAGAAATCAACATAATGATCCAACGCTTCGTCAACTGATCCCAGCAGAGCTTCGCGATGTTCATCAGACAGATCCGCCAACGCATCGGAATTCACCACAACCGGGCAATTCACTGTGCCGGGGTTCAGGTTGGTGGTCCACCATGTGCCGTTTTCGATTGTGCCAAACGACATATGCGCATGTGGCGCAAAGCTCACGGCCTTAACGATGCCGCTATCCATGGCTTGGCGCACTTCGGTGGCGGACATGGATGTGGGCACAGCACCGATGGTTTCCATCGCAGCACCGATACCGCCGGTTGCACGCACGCTCAGACCTGCGAAATCGTCCAAAGTCGACGGCGCATCACCGGACCCAACCAAGTTATACTGTGGCAATGGCGATGGCATCAGCAATGTGGCGTTCCAGCGGCCCAGATCTTCTTGGACGGCGGGGTGCTGATACACAGCCATGGACAATTCCACCTCTTGTTCCAGCGAAGTCACGCCCAGAAACGGCAATTCCAACACGGTGATCGATGGGTTTTTGTCGCGGTGATAACCTGCACAGAACTGCGCCATTTCAAACGCGCCGATGGAAATGCCGTCCAGGTTTTCTTTGTTGTTGGACAGGCCACCATAATTGACAACCAAGGTAAATTCGCCGTTGGTTTTTTCGCTGACCAGTTCAGCCAAACGTTCAACATGTTCAGTAAACGCGCGGCGTTGACCCCAAACGGAGACGTTCCATTCCGTGGCCAAAGCTTGGGATGCAAAGGCCAGTGTGACGGCAGCGATCGCGGTGCGGTTCAGATACTTGCGCATGGTGTTTCCTCCCAGATGCATGCAAATTGATGCCGCATCATCGGACAGATTTCCCGCTTTGCCTATGAAGGAAATTGCCCAAGCCCCGCACCCTGCCCTGCGGATTTCCGCAGAGCTAAATCAGCGCATCTTTGTCGAGACTGAGCTTAACGATTTTTTCGTTTAGCGTGCGCCGCCCAATGCCCAAGGCTTCGGCGGTGGCGTCCATTCGGCCCTGATGCGCGCGCACGGCTTTGGCGATCAATTCGCGTTCAAACGCGGCCACAGCAGCACGTAATGTATCTGGCACATCGTCCAATTGCTGATCGCTGCGAATGGCGGCCCCCATGGACCCGCCCCCACGGCGCGCCGCCAGAACCCGACGTTCGCAGACATTGCGCAATTCACGCACATTGCCGGGCCAATCATGGGCCACCAAAGCGGCCAGATCGTCCTGACTGATTTCGGGCACGGCAATTTCATAAATCCGCGCATATTCCTGCAAAAAATGCGCCGCCAGCAATGTCAGATCTTGGCGACGTTGCCGCAGGGCCGGGATTGTCAGGATGACCGTGTTGATGCGAAACAACAAATCCTGCCGCAGTCGATTGTCACGCACGGCCTGATCCACGTCTTCGTTGGTGGCCGACACGATGCGGATGTCTATGGGAACCGGCTGATTGCCGCCAACGGGCAGAATTGTTTTATCCTCAATGACGCGCAGCAATTTGGCCTGAACAGCCGGTGGGCAGGAACAGATTTCATCCAGAAACAACGTCCCGCCTGATGCGGCCAACAGACGTCCATCGCCGCCATCCACGCTGCCAAACATATCAACCTCAAAGGTTTCAGGCGACAGCGCGGCGCAGTTGATAGCCAGAAAAGGCGCATCCGGGCTGGCGCTGAGATCGTGCAAGGCGCGCGCAACCAGCTCTTTGCCAGTGCCGGTTTCACCTTCGACCAAAACGGCGGCTTCTGTTTCGGCCAGATCCAGAATATCGCGCCGCAAATCCACGACCGACTGGCTTTGCCCCAATAAAACCCGGTCCAGACCGGACAGATTATAAAGCCGTTCCTTTAGGCGGGAATTGCTATGTTTCATCCGGTTTTGTTCTGCGGCGTGGCGCAGAATGGTCAGTAACCGACGGGGTTCACAGGGTTTTTCAACGAAACTATAAGCTCCGTCCTGAATGGCCTGCACCGCCATCGGGATGTCACCATGCGCTGAAATCAACACCAGTGGCGGCGCCAAATTGACATCCAGCGATGATAGCAATTCCAGCCCCGACATGCCCGGCATCCGCACATCTGACAGGATCACATCGGGCATGAACCCGGTTAAAATGTCGGCAACTTTGGTGGCGCGCGACACGGATTGCGCCCGCCAGCCTGCGGCTTCTAACAATTCCACCAAAGAGGCCCGCATGGATTTGTCATCATCCACAATCAGAATGCTAAACGAATGTGCCGCGCTCATGTGATTTGCCTCGCTCTAAACTGTGTCGCCATCGCTGATCGGGAATGTCACCGTAAAAATTGCACCCCCCGTGTCAACATTTTCGGCCACCATCGTGCCGCCATGATCGCTGACGATGCTCGATGAAATCGCAAGCCCCAGCCCCATGCCACGTCCACTTTCGCGGGTGGTGACAAACGGTTCCTGCAAATCCGCCAGGGTTGCCTGGCCCAGACCATGGCCATTGTCCCGAATGTCAAACCAGTGATTTTGATCCGAAACCCCAACCCGCACATGGATCTGGGGGGCATCACTGTCTTCGACCGCATCCACGGCGTTGCGCAACAGATTGGTCATGACTTGCTCTATGCGCAGATTGCTGCCCCGCACCCAAACCGGATGATCCGGCAAATCCACCTGCACATCGACATGAAACGCGTCGACATTTGGTTCCACCAAGGCCAGCGCGGCGCGCAGGGACCCGCATAGATCAACATCATTAAACTCTTCTTGGCCTGTACGCGCAAAGAATTTGAGCTGCCGGGTAATGCCTTCCATACGGTCCACCAGACCAAAAATGGTCTGGGTCAGCTTGGTCTGGGGCGTGTCCCCCTGCCCCTGCGCGCGAAATTCGGCGGCGGTCAGATGGTTGCGCATGGCGGCAATAGGTTGACCCAGCTCATGTGTGACAGAGGCTGATAATTGACCCAATGCGGCCAATCGACTGGCCCGTTGCAATTCCTGTTGCGTGCGCTGCAAACGGCGTTCGGCGGTGGTGCGTTCGGTGATTTCCACGGCCAGACGTTCATTGGCTTTGCGCAGTTTCAACTCTTCCATTTCGGACCGGCGCAGGGCGGCGGCAACTCTGTTGTTGCGCTGGATTTGCACGATGACCAACCCCACACCGGCCAACAATACCGCAAGCGCTGTCACCAAAGAAGCCCGCGCATCAGCACGGTCATCGCTGGCAAAATAATGGATATCCCAGCCATGCGGCTGTGTGGTCGCCGTCAGATGCATGTGTTCCGCACCCGCGATTTCGGCCCGCTGATCCGGCAGCATCGCCCAATCCAGCGGTGCCAGTTCCTGACCGGGAAATTGGCGGGATGCTTGGATACGGGCGCGTTGGTTGGGGGTTAGGTCTTGCAACATCCGATAGCGCCACGCCGGATCGGATGACAGCAACACCACCCCATCCGCATTGGATAACAACACCTGTTCGCCAGATCCGCGCCAGCTTTGTTCCAGTTGTGCAAATCCAATTTTGATCGCGATCACCCCACGAATGTCCCCGGCCCCATCGCGCACCGCATCGGTGATAAAATAACCCGGCAGACCTGTGGTGGTGCCAATCGCATAAAACCGGCCCTGTTGCCCGGCCATGGCCTGACTGAAATAGGGGCGAAACGAATAATTCTGCCCAACAAAGCTGGAAGGCAGATGATGATTAGAGGCCGCGATGGTCAAACCGTTCTGGTCCATCAGATAGATCGCTTCTAATCCGGCCTGATCGGCAAATCCGCGCAGGCGCATATTCAACGCATCCGTGTCCTGCCCCATGGCCGTGTCGATCACAATCGGGTCGCGAGACAACACAAAGGTCAGATGCGAAAAGCGGTTAAATTCCGCGTCCACAGCCGCGCGAAACAGCGACAGACGGCCCTCTGCTTTGGCCAGTTCTTCGGATACGAAATAGCTGTGTGACACGCGAAAAATGCCCGCCGCAATTGCGATGGCCAGCAGCAATGTCAGAAGTTTTGGCAAAAAACGCATGATTTCGATTGGCGCGTATCCCACCCAAAGGCAAGATATTTTTGTTTTCTGCCGGGGTAATAATCGGGATCACGCAACAAAAAACGCGGCCCCCATTACGGGAACCGCGCTTCAAATCTTGGAATATCGTTGGCTTATGCCAGTTCGATATTAACCGCAGATTCACGACCGTCACGGCCAGCTTCGACGTCAAAAGTCACTTTTTGATCGTCAGCCAGACCAGTCAGGCCGGAACGCTCAACTGCAGAAATGTGTACAAACACATCTTTGCTGCCGCCTTCGGGTGCGATAAAACCAAAACCTTTAGTTGCGTTGAACCATTTTACGGTGCCATTAGCCATATCCGTAATCTCCTAAAAATGCGCTGCCCGCATTATGCGACAGCTTGGCGTGGTCGGTCTGGATCGAAAAGACTGAACGCCGGATTAGGGAGACAGTGGTCGAAAAAGAAAAACGTCTGCAACCGCTGTGTAGGGCGAAGTCCAAACTGACGCAAGCAATGATATCGCGAAATCCATTAATCATTTATCCATGTTTTGCACACGGTTTTGGCTGCGCCAGCGCGAAGGCGTGGTTTGGGTGACCCTGAGGAATTCCCGATTGAAATTGGATTTTGACGCAAACCCCGCCGCCAGTGAAATGTCGATGACGGATTTTTCGGTCTTTATAAGCATCTCGCAGGCATCCTGAATGCGATGGTTGTTCACAAATTGCGACACACTGATGCCGCGGGCACGGTTGATCGCGTTGGACACCTGACGATCAGGAACCCCCAACCGGCGTGACAATCGGCGCAGGCTCAGGTCTTCGGTTTTGTGCAACCCATCCTGTGCAAACAACGTTTCGAGTTTGGCGATTATCGTCACATCCTGATCCGTTGGCCCATTTTGTGCCGCGTCCATGTCGACAGGATCGTTGGTTTCTGTTTCCGACTGCCCGCCCGAGCGCGCAAAAAGCGCAGCGCCGCCGATCACCAAGACAAATCCCGTTTGCACAAATGTCAAAACCAGCCCCGCATTTCGCCCCTGATTTTGGATAAAATCGTAAATCAGGTAGACATCCGTCAGCCCCGACGCAATCAACGCAAGCCCTGTCAGCCCCATGGCAAAAACGATGTCACGCGCATTGTTAAACGGGGAAAATATCATTTGATCAGGGCCATGCGCGGTCAATCGCAGCAACATCCCGCCAAAGCCAAGATATGTCATTAGGATCAACGCATCCGCCAAATCTGGCAGCGTAAAAAACACCGCCCAATTCAGGCCGATCACCCCAAGGGGCCAATAGCCCCACCCGATTTGCCGTCTGGTTAGCCCGCGATAGGCCAAATAGGCGATCACCGGCAAAATCGGCGCCAACATCGCCATCAGCCCCGCCGCCCATGTCACGTCATATCCCCATCGCAACGTGCTAAACAGGGATTGCAGCGCATACAGCCCCAACAACGCCGCAAACAGTTGATGACTGCGCAGCGCCATGTCGCGCACCCAAATGAACCGACCACATAACAACCCCAGAAACAGGGTCGCAAATAACGGCAAAGGAACAAATAACATAAATCGGGCTCTGCGTGGTTTGGATTGGGTTTTCTTATCCTCAATCGCGATCTGAGACGACCTCAAACGTGATTTAGGACGATGGTTTTTTGCACATCCCCCATCCTCTAATCCAGATCACCACCCAAACGGAGTTTCCGATGTCACGTTTCAAGTCCTTCGCCAAAACGGCTCTCAAATCCACATTTGCCCTGTCATTGTTGGGTTTGTCGGGATGGGCCGCCTATGAAATAACCCGCCCCGCCTATACGGGGGGCGCTGGGATCAGTTCGGGCTCCGCCTATGCGCCAATCCGCGACAGGTCCGTGAAATTTGATATTTGGTATCCAGCCCAACCCGGTGGAAAAACCGTCAATGTTGGGGGCAATGGCGTGTTTTACAGCACAGCGGCCGGGCGCAATGCCCCCCACCTAGAGGGTCGGTTTCCGATGGTGATTATGTCTCATGGTGCGGGGGGAAATTCCGGGCAATTTGGGTGGATTGCATCGCAATTGGCCCATGCGGGGTTTGTTGTTGTCCTGCCCAATCACCCCGGCACCACAACGGGCAATGCTTCGGCGCGGGCGGCTGTGCGGGTGTGGGAACGGCCGGCTGATATTTCGGCGGTTCTGGATGAAATCACCGAAAATCCAGACCAATACCCTTATATTGATCCCACACGTATTGGCACGCTGGGATTTTCAGCGGGGGGCTATACCGCGATGGCCGTGTCGGGCGCGCGGGTTGATCCCGACCTGTTGCAGCGGTTTTGTGACGACACGGATCATGGCATGTCCGATTGTGCGTTTTTGGCCCATTTCGGGGTCGATTTGCATGACTTTGATTTATCGCCCGCCGCGGCGGATTTATCAGATGATCGCATCCGTGCGACCATTGTTGTGGATCCGGGGATCGTCGAAACCCTCACCGCTGACAGCCTGTCATCCATCGATATCCCGATGATGGTGCTCAACCTTGGTGCGGAACCTGACGTGCCCGCAGGCGTTTATGCGCGCCCTGCTGCGGAATTGATCGCACAGGCCGAATATCGCGCCATTCCGGATGCGACCCATTTTAGTTTTCTGGCCGAATGCAAACCTGACGGGGCGCGCATTTTGGAAAACGAAGACGAGCTGGACCCGCTTTGTGATGATGCCGGTGGGCGGTCACGCGCGGCCATTCATCGGGAATTGTCAGATGTGATTGTCACCTATCTGAAGGCCCAGTTGTAATGTAAATTGGACAAGCGGAGATGACCGCCGCTTGTCCACAAACACATCACATGCAATCTGTGTCATAACGCATATGGGGTTATGACCATTATTATTTCCAGAAAAAACCATATCAAATCAGGGACATATAGGCATTAAACACCAATCCCGACACGATTGCTCCGCCCATACCCAGCCCGATATAGGCGGCAAAAATGGGTTTTTTAACCAAGGCAAACACCGCCGTCATAGCCGGAATGGACGTCACCCCGCCTGCGATCATGAATGTCATCGCTGCGCCTGCGCTCATGCCTTGTTCGATTAAACCAGAAACCAAAGCTGGGGCCGCGTAACCGTTTAGATAGGCAGGCGCGCCGACAAACGCGCTAACAAAGATGGGTTGCAGGCCGGTTCCGCCAACAATGCCAGCAATAGTTTCCGCGGGAATGTACCGGATCATCAAGCTTTCAAACAGATAGGCCAGCGACAACCATTTTAACAAAAACCAACCATTGCTACGTATTTCATACCAAAAGGTCGCTCTGCGGGCATCGTCGGTCCAAAAATCCCAGACCGGTTTGCCTTGGAATGGTTTTTGTGGCCCACATCCACAGCTGGCTGGCTCAGATTTTTGTAACAGAACGTTGCCAAAATATCCGGCACGCACGGCGAAATGGCTGATGAAACCACCAGACAATCCCAACGCCACCGCAAAGATCGTTTTGGCCAAAGCAAAGGTCCAGCCCAGTTCGCCTGACGTGATCAGAAATATCGCAGGATCCATAATCGGAGAAGCCAGCCACAGCGCCATCACCGCAGATAAAGGCGTGCCAATTGCCAGCAAGGCCGCGATAAACGGAATGATTTCGCAGCTGCAAAACGGCGACAATCCCCCAACCAACGATGCCAACAGGATCATCCGGGCTTCGTTGCCCTGAAACGCGCTGGCAACCAGTTTTTCCGCGCCCGTTGCTTTTAGAAATCCGATCGCGCCAATCGCCAATGCCATATAGGGGGCAGTGTTTAGGATTGCGTTTTTGGTAAATGTCAGACTGGGGATCACTTGGGTGATATCCACCAATGCCAGCCCAACGATGACGGCCAGAATGAAAAGAAACACGCGGTCCATATTCTTTGCCACGCTCAAACTGTGGGCGCTCATATCAGCCATTGTCATTGGGTGTCTCCTGTTGCTGATCAGCGCAGCATTCTTCGGTCAGATAGGCCAGAAGCGCGTTCATGTTTTCATAATTGGCCGTGTTAAATATCGTGCGCCCGTCGCGGCGTTGCACAATCAGACCCGCCATTTTCAGCGCGGCAATATGATGTGACAAGGTTGATGCGGCGATGCCGAGCTGGTCTTGGATCACACCGACGGGCAACCCGCCCTCACCTGCCCGCACAAGCAAACGGTAAATACGCAAACGGCTTTCGCCACCTAATGCAGACAACATCAAAGCAGCCAGCGCTTCGCGTTCTTGGGGATTTGTTTTGGAATCAATCATACGATAAAACTAGATTTATCGAAATGACATTGCAAGTTAAAACCGAGCCCCCCTACCCGACGCGGACCTCCCGCCTTATTCTGCGGGCCAGTCAAAAAGGCATAAACAAAAAAGACCCCGACGCAAATCAATGCGTCGGGGCGTGTCAGTTTCAGGTTCGATTGTTTAGTGATCGAACTTCTTGATTTCGCCTGATTGCAAACGGGACGCATAAGAAGACAGTTCTTCTTTGACCAGTTTCATCAAGAAATAGAGGCAGAAGATATTCACCACAGCCATGGCAAAGATCGCCGCATCAGAGAAGTCGATAACCGGACCCAAAGAGGCCGCCGCACCGATCACGATAAAGATGCAGAAGATCACTTTGAACACCAGCTCAGATGTCTGGCCTTCGCCAAACAGGTAAGTCCAAGCTTTCAGGCCGTAATAGCTCCAGGAAATCATGGTTGAGAAGGCGAACAACACAACCGCGATTGCCAGAACATAGGGGAACCAGCTGATCCCGGATGCAAAGGCCGCCGATGTCAACGACACGCCCGAATTGCCATCCACAGTCGCAATCGCGCTGCCAGCTTCGTTCATCACATAGAACCCCGTTTCAGGATCTGTGATCAACTGCTGGGAAATCACGATGACCAACGCGGTCATGGTACAGATCACAACCGTATCGATCAGGGGTTCCAACAAGGACACAAACCCTTCGGTGATTGGCTCTTTGGTTTTTACCGCCGAATGCGCAATCGCCGCCGAACCAACGCCGGCTTCGTTCGAAAACGCTGCACGTTTGAAACCTTGGATCAGCGCACCAACCATGCCGCCAGCAACGCCCAGACCGGTAAAGGCCCCGGCAAAGATCTGGCCAAAAGCCCAACCGATTTGGTCATAGTTTACAATCAGGATGATCGCAGCCGCACCCACATAAAGCAAGCCCATGAAAGGAACCACTTTTTCGGTCACGTTTGCGATGGATTTGATCCCACCAACGATCACGGCAAACACTACAGCCGCAAAAACGATACCTGTGATCCAGCCCGGATAGTCGCCAACGATGCCGGAAATCTGTGCATGGGCTTGGTTGGCTTGGAACATGTTACCGCCGCCTAGCGCACCCAAGATACAAAAGATCGAAAACACCACAGCGAGGATTTTACCACCCGGCAGGCCCAACTCGTTGAAGCCCTTGGAAATATAATACATCGGACCACCGGATACGGTGCCGTCTGCATATTCATTCCGATATTTCACACCCAGCGTACATTCGGTGAATTTCGATGCCATGCCCAACAGGCCAGCAAGGATCATCCAGAATGTCGCCCCCGGTCCACCAATGCCAACGGCCACCGCAACGCCGGCGATGTTGCCCAGACCCACGGTGCCGGACAGTGCCGTTGCCAAGGCTTGGAAATGGCTGACTTCGCCCGCATCATTGGGGTCGGAATAATCCCCTTTGACCAGTTGAATGGCGTGTTTGAAAAACCGGAACTGAACAAACCCAAAATATAATGTGAAAATCGTGGCGGCGATCACCAACCACATCACAATCCACGGGAAATCCGTACCCGGAAAAGGTGCAAAGATCGTCCCGACAAACGGGCCGGTCAAATTCGCGAACACTTCGTTCACTTTGTCATCAATGCCCATGGCTTCTTGGGCTTCTTGGGCCTGTGCTGCATTCGCGGCAACGGACGCTGCCACGCCGGCAAGCGTATATTTTGCTAAATTTTTCATGGTGTTCCCTTACCCCACAACCGTGACAGGCACGTCTGCATGCATCACAAGGTTCTGCGTTGAACTGCCAAAGATCCGCTTGGCAAAACCATCCGCAGAGGCGCGCCCAACGATGATTTGCGCTCCGTCATTTTCTACTGTGATTTTGTTCAGCGTTTCTGCCACATCCCCATGCCGCACCAAACCGCTGGCGTTAAAGCCCGCATCCTTCAACGCGTTCACAGCAGGTTCCACAATCCGCGAAGTCGCCAGATTGATTTCCTCTTCGCGCCGTTTATGACGCTGCGCGTTTTCCTCGGCGGTTTGGAACGTGAATGGCGACCATTCAATCACATACACCACCAGCAACTCGCAGCTCTCAATCTTGGATGCCAAATCTTTGGCAAAACTGAGCGCCCGTTCACCGGTCCCTGTCCCATCTAGTCCAATGACAATTTTAACCGTCATTCTTTTACTCCCTAATTGGTTCTTTTTGTGCGCCAAGAGCCAATAACCCCCAGCCTAGGCATGGAAATAATGAACAATATATTTCTCATTAACCTGAATCACATTATTAGTGATTATCACTAGCAATGCTGAATTAAATAGGGCATCTTGGGGGTGATATTCCCCATATACGGCAGTTAAACAGGCAAAATCACTGATGATAAGGGATTTAGATAAGATTGATCGACGGATCCTGGAAGAGCTGGAATCAAACGGTCGGCTCTCTATTGTGGAGCTTGCAACCCGCGTTAACCTGACCAACACCCCCTGCTCTGAACGGGTGAAACGACTGGAACGCGATGGGTTTATTTGCGGCTATCAGGCCATTTTGAACCAAGAAAAGCTGGGACTGGGACATGTCACCATTGTGCAGGTGTCGCTGGCGGCCACGGGGGGAGACAATTCGCTAGATGCGTTTAACCTTGCCGTCAAAAACATCCCAGAGGTCGAAAGCTGTCTGATGGTCACCGGATCCTTTGACTATCTGCTGACCGTGCGCACACGCGACATTCTGCATTTCCGGAACGTGCTGGGGGATCACATCAACAAATTGCCCGGCATCAACCAAACCAATTCATTTGCGGTGATGGAAACCGTGGTGCAGCGCTACGGTTAACCTATCCCCCCCCGGGCGCGGATATTTTCCTCTCAAACCGGCCCTGCCTCTCAATAATCTATACGTTTATCGCAGGTATACTGCGAAAAAACGTTGGTATTATATGCAATTATTGTTGGTATATTGAGGTCATGAACTGGAACACACTCTCATTTGACTGGAACCAAGCCCGTGCTTTTCTGGCCGTCGCACAAGAGCATTCGCTCTCTGCCGCCGCAAAAGCATTGGGTGTGACGCAACCGACCATCACCCGACAAATCGCTGCGCTGGAAAAAGACCTGGAAGTGGTCCTGTTTGAGCGATCCGGCCGGTCTGTGACGCTCACTCCGATTGGGGTTAACCTGCTCGATCATGTGCGCGTCATGGCGAATGGGGCAAATCTGATGTCGCTCGCCGCGTCGGGGCAATCGCAAACCATTGACGGGCTGGTATGCGTCACCGCGTCAGACATGACCGCCGCCTATGTTCTGCCGGCCCTGCTGGATCAGTTAAAACGGATCGCACCGCAGCTAGAGCTGGAAATTGTATCGGATAACCGTGTCAGTGATTTACTGATGCGCGAGGCGGACATAGCCATCCGCCATATTCGCCCCGAACAGCCTGATCTGGTTGCAAAACTCGTCTGCGAAGATCCAATGCGGTTCTATGCCGTTGCGAAATACATCGATGTTTACGGGCGTCCCACGCTAGAGGACGACCATTCAAAACACCAATTTGTCAGCTTTAATGACGTCGAAGGAATGCTGGGCTACTTGGTGCCGCTTGGGCTTAAATTGACCAAACAAAACTTCAAATATGTGTCGCAATCTCAGATCGTGGAATGGGAAATCGCACGCCAAGGACACGGCATTGCGATCATGACGGACCGGATTGCATCGAAATTCCCCGAATTTGAACCCGTATTGACCGAAATCGCCCCGTTTACGGTCCCTAACTGGCTGGTTGCCCATCGGGAATTACACACCAGCCGGCGCATCCGATTGGTTTTTGATCTGATTTCCGACCTTCTTTCCCAATGACGCCCAAAAATTGGTTTTGCGTTTAACAGACGCCATGACTCCGTCTTTTTTCGACCCCCACCACAACAGGAGAGTTAACGTGAATTCCGTTCCCAATCATCGCATTGTTGTCCCGCGTCGCGGCGCGCCGGACGTCTTGACATGGACCCCCAGCCAGATCCAACCCCCAGCCGCGGGCCATGTTCGTATTCGCGTCGAAGCCGCCGGTGTGTCTGGCTACGATTTGATGTTGCGCAAACATTGGTTCTTTGGGTTTCCCAAAACGCCCTATACGCCGGGCGAAGATCTGGTGGGGATTGTCGATGCGGTCGGACAAGGCGTGAGCGCATTCAAAGTTGGCCAAAGGGTCGCCTCTTGGACCTTTGGCCAAGGCAAAGGCTATTCGCAAATGGTTAATCGTCCGGCTGAAACGCTGGTTGCTGTGCCCGATGGGCTTGACCCGGTGGTGGCGGCTGCGATCATCACCAATTACCTCACTGCGGCGCTTACGCTTGAAAAAACCGTATGCGCCCAGCCCGGCGAACGGGTTCTGATCCATGGCGCATCGGGGGGTGTTGGCTCTGCTCTTTTGCAACTTGGGCGTTTGGCCGGTCTGGAACTATACGGGACCGCCAGCACAAAGAACGTCGGCTTTGTTCAGGAAAACGGCGCAACCGCAATCAATTATCAGACCGAAAACGTCGTGCGCCGCATCCGTAATCTGACCAAAAATGGCGTTGATATCGTGATCGATGTGGTTGGCGGTCCACGACAATTGATGCGTTCCGCCCGCAGTCTTAGACGTGGCGGGCGACTGATGATGCTGGGGATGGCGTCCACAAAGACATCCGGCGTGAAGATGATCCCGCTCAGTATTTTAACCTTGGGCCTTATTGCGCTGTGGCCCAATGGTTTAAAACTGCCAATGTCGCCCAGTATGCTGAGCTATCCGGCACGCAACCTCGATTGGTATCGCGATACTTTGACGGACCTTTTGACCCAAGCGGCCAACGGCCATTTACACCCTGCCATCGCCGCAAAAATCCCGATGCATGACGCCGCAAAGGCCCATCTGCTGTTGGAAAAAGGCGGGGTCGTCGGCAAGGTAGTGCTGGTTAACTCAATCTGATCACAAAACACCAGATTGCCACGCCCGAGGGCAATCTGGATCATTCCCAGGCAGCAAGTATCTATCACTATCATCGTTTGAGGGGGTAATGGCGGACAGACAGGGATTCGAACCCTGGAGACGGTCTCCCGCCTACACACTTTCCAGGCGTGCGCCTTCGACCACTCGGCCACCTGTCCGTAGGCGGGGGTTTACTCAATAGAAGGGAGGAAGTGCAAGGGCCTTTTTAGAAAATTCTGACAGAGGCGACAAAGGGCAGATGATCGGACACTTCTTCTTTGAATTTCTCGCGCCCCATTCCCGGTTCGCCGTTGCGTGTCATCGTCCAATGCATTGGAAACAGGCGCAAAGATCCGCGGATATAATCGCCAGACCACGTGCGTGACACCGCAAAGCCATCCAGCAGGTTTGCCCGCCCTGCATCCAGAATGTGACTATACCGATCCTGCAAATCCCAACAGGACACAAAGTCCATCACATCTTCGCCGCCCAAATGGTGGAAATTGCTGACATCCTGCCCCGGGATCATGTTGAAATCCCCCATCAGCATCAACGTATGATGCCCTAGACCCGGCGTTTCGCGCACATGGGTCAGATAGTCGCCGATCACCTTGCATTGGCTGTCACGGATGTTCTGATCACCTTTGTCGCGGCCAGATTTCAGATGCACGCCCACGATGATGGCCTTGAATTTGCCAATGCGCACCTGTGCTTTGATGGCTTGGCGGCCGTTTTGATAGGCACCGTTGGAGCCGGGGATAAAAGTAATATCAGAGACATCCACGCCCGGTTTGTGCAGGAACCCGATATTCAGGTCCGCATCAGGCTGTTTCAGGATCGACACATGGTATTGCACGCCATACTCGGCCAGCAGGACGTCTGCCAAACGTTGGATGTGATCCAGCGGGTTCACTTCGACCAAGGTGACCAATTCGGCGTCCAGCAGGGCCAAACCTTCGGCCTGACGCGCGGTGCGTTCATCCGACATTGGTTTGGGCACCCAATTGGGATCATTGAAGTTGCGGAATTGAAAACCGGCCAAATTCCAAACGGCGATCCGGGCAATCGAATGGGTAAACTGGGGCATGGTGTCCTCCTGCGGGGTCAGAATGCAGGGAGAGCGTGACAGCGGTGTGACGCTGGGGCAATGCGGGTATTCCAGACCGATCCCCTGTCCGTCAGGGTGCGTATGCCCCCAAAAACATATCGACACATTCGGCGATAACGGCGTCGTCGGATCGCGGCAATGGCGTAGTTTCCCCAAACAAAAACAACGGCGTAAAGAAAAATGTTTTGACCATGGAAACCAGTTTTCGCGCCGCAAATTTCGGATCATCCGCGCGCAGTTTGCCCGCATTCATCGCCTGCGCAATCAAATGTTCCACCGGGTTGTCATGGGCCTGAACATGGGCAAAGGCCCGTTTGGCCAGCGCAGTGTCGCGCAGAAATTCAGCCATGACGATGCGGTTCAGACCCAAATGCTGCTCGGTTGTGGTGCCCGCAATATAGATATTGATCGCGGTGATCAGTTGATCACGCACGGGCAGTTCAGGATCAAAATCGGTGATCTGAATGGCCGCATTTTGGGCGAAAACCACGTCGATGATCGCTTCAAACAGCGCCTCTTTGCTGTCAAAATGATTATAAAGCGTGCGGGTCGACACATTGGCGCGCGCAGCAATTTTGGTGATCCGGGCCGCGCCAAATCCATTGTCCTGAAATTCGCCAATCGCCGCGTCCAAAATGGATTGCCGTTTCTGATCCGTCAGCCGCATATCATAATGCCTTTTCGTGGTCGCCCTCAGGCAAGGTGCAGATAAACCCGGCGGTTCTGTTTGCCTTTTTTCTCAATCTTGCCGATGCGGACCTGACCGATTTCCAGCGTGCGCGCCACATGGGTGCCGCCACAGGGCTGTAGATCGGCGACATTGGCCCCTTCTCCGATTTGTACCAACCGGATGCGACCCGACCCGCGCGGCGGTTGCACCGACATGGTTTTAACCAGACCGGGATTGGCGTCCAGTTCGGCGTCGGTGATCCAGCTGTCACTGATTGGCAGGTTCATGGAAATCAACTGATTGATGGCCACTTCCAGCTCTTCTTTGGCACTGGGGGCGTCGGGCATGTCAAAATCCAACCGGCCCTTTTCGGCACTGATCGACCCACCGGTGACGGGCAATGGAATAACCACCGACAGCAAATGCAACGCCGTATGGACCCGCATATGCCGGTGGCGGCGTTCCCAATTCAGGGTTTGGGTCACTTGGGTTCCTTCGGGGGGCAAAGCAGAAGGTTCTGCCGGAACCAGCACAATCTGATCCCCGTCGCCTTTGACACTGGTGGCGATTTCGATCGCCCCGCCATCCCATGTCAGCCGCCCTGAATCCCCGGGTTGACCACCACTGGTTGGGTAGAAAATGCTTTGATCCAGCACGATCCCCCCCTCTTCGGTCAATGTGGTGACAGTTCCGACAGCATCACGCAGATAGGCGTCATCGCGAAACAGTGGCAGGGTCATGGCTCGTCTCCTTCGGCATCTGGATCAGCATCGTTGTGATCGTCAATTTGCGACGTTTTGGGCGCCGCTGGGTTGGCCGATAGCGCGGTCTTGGGCGACAACGCTTCTGGGTTGCGCAACCAGATATCACGCTGGGCGAATGGGATTTCGATGTTTTCTTCGGTGAACCGACGCGCAATGGCGTGGTTCATTTCGGATTTCACACTCAACACCCAATTCACATCCCGCAATATCGCGCGAATTTCGAAATCCAGACTATCCGCCCCAAAGCCCTGAAACACCACTGACGGCGCAGGGTTCAACAGTACCATCGGGTGGCTTTCTGCGATTTCCTGCAGAATTTGCGCGACGCGATCCGTATTGGTGCCATAGGCGACCCCAACGGGCACAATCACCCGCCCCACGGAATTGCCGCGCGTCCAGTTGGTCACCAGCCCCGACACCAGATCCGAGTTGGGAACAATCACATCGGTCCGATCAAAGGTTTCGATCCGGGTCGATCGCACAGAAATATCGCGCACATAGCCCATCTGGCTGCCGACCTCGATCCAGTCGCCCTGCGAAATAGGGCGTTCGATCAACAGGATGATCCCCGAAACAAAGTTCGACACAATATTTTGCAGGCCAAAACCGATGCCAACCGATAACGCACCGGCGACCAAGGCGATGTTGGATAAATCAATCCCAGCCATGGTGATCGCCACCAAAGACGCGATGAAAATCCCGATATAGCCCACGCCAGACACGATGGCGTTGCGTCCGCCCAAATCCAGTTTGGTGCGCGGCAAAATGGTGGATTTCAGCGCGCTCTGGATCAGGCGGGTCAATACATAACCAGCAGCAAAGACCAACAAAAACGTTAGAAAATCCGTCGGAGAGATTTTGGTATCACCAAGGCTGAACCCTTCACGGAACCACGCCCAGACTTCGGTTAGGTCCGAAACCCGCGCGCCCCAGATCAACATCAAAACCGGCATGGCAAAAAAGGCCAAGCCAAAGCTGATCAGAACCGGCGTCAGGGCTGTGGTGTTGTTTTCGGGATCATTGCCAAGCGCCAAGGCGTAGACATCAAACACCAGCACCATCAGCAGACCCACAATGCCAAACAGGCCCAGGCTCATGATTGTGGCATAGAGGATCAGGCTGGCCCCGGAAATATAGCCCGCAGCAGAGATAAGCGGCGCAACCACGGCCACGATCTGAATGCTGCGCCCCACCACCCGCGTCAGACGTTGACGAAAACTGGTGGCGTCATGCACGTCTTGGTCTTCTTCCAGTGTGGGCGCCAACAATCCGCCAAGGCGAAACAACAGAAACGCTGCAAAGACATGCAACAGAAAGGTCAGAACAGATTCACCTTCGGCCGTGGCAGAGGTCAGTTGAAACAACCCCATGCCAATATCGCGCAATGCCAGAACCCAGCCCAAAGCGATCACCAAAAGCCGCCCTTGTTTACGCGCGACTTCGGTCAGGGATAGCGGCCCGGACAATTCAGGACCCACAGGGCAAAAATGATAGGCCAGCCACCGGGCCAGCACGACAACCAGCGCCCCGCTGAAAATGGATTCAGCAAATGCGACACCGCGAAAATCCAGCACATTCGCATAGATGATCCCGGCAAATAGCAGCATCAGCCCGAAGGCCGGCAACAGGATCTGCCCCAGAGACACCACAAACCGCGCAACCCCTTTGCCGCGCCGTGTGACCGCGGTTGCGCCGCGCTGTAATCTGAGCGTCCAACGCTGCCCGCGCAACACCAGAACAAAGCCCAGCAGCGACAGCAATCCGGCCACTGGTAAAACGGATCCGGCATTTTGTTGCCAGACATCAGCTTTGATTTTGTTGGTAAATTCCGAATTTAGCTGACGCAACGCGGCGGGGATTTGGGTGGCCCCGGCCCCCCAATTCGCGGGATTTAGCGGGGTGGGACCACGTTTTGTACGGGCGTCCAGCTGGCGGGTGCGAAACAGAATATCGATTTCGCCAATCAGCCCATTTGCACGTGCATATGCCTCTGATGCCAGCGAAACGGGCGCTTGTAATCTGGCTTGTTGATCTTCTAGGAAAATGCGCCGAGCGGTGATGCGCTCATCTTCGGGCAACTCGGTGTCGGGCAAGGCAGACAAAGCATCCAATTGCGCCTGAATTGTAGCCAGCCGATCCGCCTGTGCGCCATCCGCATTGGCAAAAATATCGCGCCAAAGGGCTATCTCTGCGCGCATATCCTCAAATATGTAATCCGATGCGCGCCCTGCCTCCAGCGCCATTTCGGCCCGGATCGCCAAGGTCGACCAAGCATCGTAATCTGGCTCATCTTGTGCGTGAACCGCGCCCGTAAGCGCGGTCCAGAACACTGCAATCAACAGGGCAAAACGGATCATACGTCTTCAAACACGCCCGGGATGCTCTGAGGACCGGTTTCCAGCCAGCTTGGCACCGGGAGTTCTTTGCTGCGCAAGAAATCGGGGTTGAACAGCTTGGATTGATACCGGGTGCCATAGTCGCACAGCACCGTGACAATCGTGTGGCCCGGCCCCATTTCACGCGCCATGCGGATCGCGCCTGCGACGTTCACGCCGGATGATCCGCCCAAACACAGGCCTTCATCCTTTAACAGATCAAACACAACCGGCAGGCTTTCTGCGTCGGGAATGCGGAATTTCATATCCGGCGTAAACCCTTCGAGGTTGGCGGTGATCCGCCCCTGCCCGATGCCTTCGGTGATGGAATTGCCGGGGTTTTCGTCACCGGTGTACAATTTGTACATGCCAGAGCCTTCTGGATCGGCGAGCGCCACTTTGACGCCTTTGGGCTGCAACGCGGCGCCAACACCGGCCAAGGTCCCGCCCGATCCAACCGCGCAGACAAACCCATCGACCTTGCCGTCGGTTTGTTCCCAGATTTCGGGACCTGTGGTTTCGATATGCGCCTGACGGTTGGCGATATTGTCAAACTGGTTGGCCCAGATCACGCCTTTGTTGGATTCGCGCGCCAGTTTTTCCGCCAAACGGCCGGAATAGCGCACGTAATTGTTCGGGTTGGAATAGGGCGCTGCGGGCACCTGAACCAATTCAGCCCCGGCCAAGCGGATCATATCCTTTTTCTCTTGGGACTGGGTTTCGGGGATCACAATCACGGTTTTGAACCCCATCGACGCCCCAACCAAGGCCAGCCCGATGCCGGTATTGCCGGCCGTGCCTTCGACGATGGTGCCGCCGGGTTTCAAGTCGCCGCGTTCAACCGCGTCTTTGATGATATAAAGCGCGGCGCGGTCTTTGACCGATTGGCCCGGATTCATAAATTCCGCTTTGCCCAAAATGGTACAGCCGGTGGCCTCGGATGCTGCGCGCAGCTGGATCAAAGGAGTGTTGCCGATTGTATCGGCCAAATCGGATTTTATGGACATTGTTGCGACCTTTTGATGTGGTTCACTAGGTGTAGGTGCGGATGGCTGCGAACTCAAGCGGTTGCGCGCAAACGATCACGATGTCGTGCCAGCCACATCAGCATCATAAACAGCGGGCCGACGTTGATTTCGCCACTGTCACAGAGCTGCATGGCGCGGTCAAATGATAGAACATGAACCCGGATGTCTTCGTTTTCCTCAACCGCGCCACCAATATGACCATCGCGCCCCTCAAGGGATGCAAGCGCCAGATAACAATGGTGAAATTCGGTCACATAGCCCGGCGCGGGATAGCTGCGGGTGATCAATTCCAGATCCGTTAGCGTCAATCCCGCCTCTTCTTCTGCTTCGCGGCGCGCGGCGGTTTCTGGCGCTTCGGATGCGTCAACCATACCGGCGATGGGTTCCAGCAAACTGACCCCCAGATCCCCGCGCAATTTTGGCGCAAGCCGCAATTGTTCAACCATCAACACTTGGTCACGCACCGGATCATAGGGCAAAACCAGCGCGGCATCATAGCCGATGAACACTTCGCGCGGCATTTCCGGACTCCAGTCGCCGTTCAGCTTGCGATGTTTCAACGTCACCGGTTTCAATTGAAAAAAACCGTCAAAGCCCCCGTCCCGCGGTGTGATTGTCATATCAGCCTCGGGCACGTTGCGGCGCAGATCGGTTGGCGCCGTATCACGCGCCAGAATACGGTTCCAAGCCCGGCTCTGTGTGATGCCGTTCTGATTGTTTTCGGACATGTATTTTTCACCAACTTTGTTGAAATAACCCATGACCAATTGCGCCGTTTCCACCACCAAATCCCCATGAATTTTGGCCCAGTCTGAAATGTTCCAATCGGCCCCTTTGGGATAATCCAACTTTTGCGGGAAATAGACCTGAACCGCCGTCCCATCCGCAAGGTCGACATGTTTCAAATCATAGTCAAACCCAGATTCATAGAAATTGAGCCGGGCGATGTCTGTCTCTGATAAGTCATGCAAAACAAGACCTTGCGCGGACTTGTTCACGTCACGCTCAATCATGGGGAACGCTTCGTCTTTGACCCAATACACCCCATGATCAGGCAATGTATCGGCGCGGGTTTTGACATCTGTGCGGCCCAAAACCACATGCAGCAACGGAAGATGGCACAGGGTGCCGTAAATAAACAAAGGGGTCATAAGGTCAATCGAAACGCCGTGAGACAAGCTCGGTTAAAATCCCGGCCAGAATACCACCAACCAGCGTCACAGCCCAGACCTGAACCGTCGAAAGGAAGATCCCGTATTCATACATCAGCTCAAACACGCCGATCACGGCTTCTGGGGCGGTGTCATATTGTTTTTGCAGGGATCGCATGACCATTTCATAGGCGCACTGGAAAAACAACGCGGTGATAAACACGGCGACCGCCGCCGTTAACCCATAGCCAATCGCGCCGGAAATCCCGATGCCAGCGCGGCTTCCTGCGACGCGCCAACCGACTATCAAACCGCAGAACGCGTTGAATTCAGTATAGAAATTCAACTGACGTTCTGGTGGGTACAGGGGTTTGGTCAACTCGGAAACATACGCGGCAAGGGCTGCAAATAGGATTGCAGCCATCAATCTGGCAAATGTTGGCATCTCACTGCTCCTTGGATGATGCGCCCTATTGGATGGGTTTTTGCACCGTGATCTGTGTCACGTCACAGTTTCCGCCATGAAACGCCCCCGCGCAAGAGCAGAGGTAAAAGTTCCACATGCGGCGGAACCGTTCATCAAATCCCATTTGCGCCACGTCTTCCCAACGGGCGTTAAAAACCGCGTGCCAATGGCGCAATGTGCGGCTGTAACTTTCGCCGAATTCGATGGATTGCGCGACATTTAAGCCTGCCCGTTCGATTTCGCGGCGCAGTGCCATAGGTGACACCAACATCCCCCCAGGAAAGATGTATTTCTGGATGAAATCCACCCCCTTTTGATAAAGGTCCCAACGCTTGTCTTCTATAGTGATGATCTGAAACGTGCCTTTTGCACCGGGCTTCAACCGATCCCGAACGCTTTGGAAATAAACGGGCCAGTATTTTTGACCGACCGCTTCGAACATTTCGATGCTTGCGACCCCGTCATACAGCCCGGTTTCATCGCGATAGTCCCGCATTTTCACCTCAACCGCCCCCAATAAGTTATTTTTTTCAAAGCGTTCCATGGCGAAGTTAAACTGTTCCTGACTGATGGTTAATGCGGTGACACGTAACCCGCGTTCTTTGACGGCATATTCCGCAAATCCACCCCAACCACAGCCAATTTCAAGTATATGATCCCCCGGTTGCACCCCCATCTGATCCACAATCGATGCATATTTACGCCGCTGAGCGGTTTCTAAACTGTCGTTTTTTCTTTTGAACAGGGCACTGGAATAGGTCATCGATCGATCCAGCCAAAGCTCATAAAACGCGTTGCCCAGATCATAGTGATGATGGATGTTTTTGCGCGCTTGGGATTTGGAATTTGACCTCAATGCGTGGCGCAACCTTTCGTAGCATCGCAACACAGCCTGCCCCGGAAAACCATCATAAACGGCCTGATTGTCCTGATGCAGTAAATCGTGAAACGCCATCAAATCGGGCGATGACCAGCCCCCATCAACATAGGCTTCGCAAAATCCCAAATCGCCTTCGCGAATCAATCGTGCAAAAATATCCGGGTCATGAACAAGCAACGCCGCATGGTGGCCCGGCTGTTTTCCAGTCGCGCGAAACCGTCGACCGTCTGGCAAAACAAAGTCCAATTGCCCGTGTTGCATCTGTTTGCAAATGTCGAACACCTGACCAAAATATCGCGGCAGATTGGCCTGCCGACGGGTTGAATACAGGACCATTTCTGACCTCCCAATTCTACCTCGCACACGCCCATTGTTCACAGGCGGGCTGCCCTGCCAATATATCCTACGCGGGCGAATTTTTTGGAATGAGAATGGTCATGTTTGTTCAAAAGGATAGGAAATCAGGCCCCATGCGCCACATACATGTCCCCATGGGGCCTGATTATTTTTAGGCGTCTGCGACGTTTACAACAACCCGACCGCGCACTTGGCCCTGCAAAATATCCGCACCCAGTTTGGGCAGATCAGCCAATGTTGCCGGCACGATCATTGCCTCCAATTTGTCCATGGGCAGGTCCGACGCAATGCGTTCCCACGCCCGCAAACGGTTGTCATATGGTTGCATCACGCTGTCGATGCCCAACAAATTGACCCCACGCAGCAGGAACGGAATGACCGTGGCAGGTAGGCCAGCGCCCCCAGCCAAACCAACGGCCGAAACGGATGCGCCATATTTCATCTGGCCCAAAACCCGCGCCAACATCGCCCCGCCAACCGCATCAACGCAGCCCGCCCAGGTTTCCGCCTCTAGTGGACGTTTGGTGGTTTCGTTCAATTCCTCACGCGCAACAACACGGCTTGCACCCAATTGGGTCAAATATTCACCCTGTTCCGGACGGCCCGTAACACCGGCAACCTGATAGCCCAAATGCGCCAATATAGCGGTGGCAACCGAGCCAACGCCACCGGCCGCACCGGTCACTAAAACCTCTCCTTTTTCGGGGGTTAGCCCATGATCTTCGAGTGCCATAACAGCCAACATCGCCGTGAAACCAGCCGTGCCAACTGCCATTGCAGACCGTGTGTCCAACCCCGCCGGCAATGGTACCAGCCAATCGGCTTTGACGCGCGCTTTTTGTCCATAGCCGCCCCAATGGGCTTCTCCGACGCGCCAGCCCGTCAGGACGACCTTGTCGCCGGGTTTGTAACGTGGATCATCCGAAGTATCGACGGTCCCGGCAAAATCAATGCCCGGAATATGGGGATAATTGCGCACCAACCCGCCGCCCGGCCCGATGCATAACCCGTCTTTGTAGTTCACAGTCGAATATTCGACATTTACCAAAACGTCGCCTTCGGGCAGTGCGCTTTCGTCGATGTCCTGAACCGAAGCCTGCGTTTTTCCGTCGTCGTTCTTTTCTACCAACAATGCTTTGAACATTGATGTTCTCCTTATGTGGATTTACTTTAGATTCACGCGTTAATCCCTTGGATAAAAACGCTGAATCAAGATAGCTCTGCCATGAAAAACAAATCAGATGGTGCCCCATCCTGACCGGTTTGGGTCATCATGGCGTGGATTTGCCCCCGGTGATGGGTCTGGTGATTAAAGAAATGCGTGACGCACAGCGCCTTGGATTTTGTGATGTCACGGCCCATTATTTTAGACTGAGTCACCAGATCCCCCGTCAAACCCGCCAAAGTCACCTGATTGGCCCAATCCGAAATCCGTGCATCCATGTCGCGCCGTTTGATCCGCCAATCGGCCGCATCAGTGGCGTAGTTCAGCCCCTCTTTGATGCCACCAATGGGTGCGCTGCCCCCGTCAAAGCGTGAAATCCACAGATGATCCACCCAGATCAAATGGTTCAGCGTCGCCCAGATAGAGCCAAAAAACGCACCGCGATCGGCCTTCAGCTCCTCAGCTGACAATTCATCAACTGCGCCACATAACAGATTGTTTTGCCACGCATTATAGGACGCCATAGTCACGCAATATTCGGGCGTTATCATTTTTTGCCGCCGCTCCAATCAATGGAACAGATTTCGCCTGACTTACCGCCAAAATCCCAAATCCGTCCATAATCACGCACCTTGGATTTCACCCCACGTGCTGCAATCACATCAGGGCCCATCCAGTATTGGGTGTTGGTCATTGTGACGGGTTTGTCAGGATCCGCGCCGGGGATCATTTCAATCTCGCCCTGAATTTTGCGCCCGATATACAGCCCACGTTTGGTGCCTTCGCGCACGATTTCCACCTGTTCACGTTCAGCACCGATGATTTCTGACACCAGCATGGTAAACAGACCCGTCGTTCCCCCAGCTTGGCCACTAAAGATTTTTAAAATCCCATCATAGGCCACGTCACTGGCGCGATTGTCGACATAAGCGGCGACTTTCCAATTGCCTTCGGACATGCGTCCCGGAATGTCGACCATCAGCCCGACATTCAGACCTGACAGGCTTTCGCCCTCAAAATGACCTTCGTCGATCGCGATGGCCATCCAAGCCTGACAATAGCCTTCGGTTGGGGGATGTTGGCCAAGCGACACAACGCAGGGGCAAAACACGGTGCAGGAACAATTCAAAAACAGCTCGCCCTTGATCGCCCAATCCGTTGGCGTTGCGGTTCGACGCATTGGATGCGCCTCTACGATATCAGCTCCACACATGTTATCCTCCTATTATGTGCTCAGTGATGTGCAAAGCCGCGACCAGCACACCTACAAAAATCAGTCCAAAACCAACAGGTTGCCGCGCAAAGCGCCCAACATCCGGTAGTTTTTCAATCACCATAAAAACCGTCGCCAACCCCATCCAGATCAGGCTCATGGCGCCCCCGACAAAGGCCAAACCCATGATCGCCCAGCAGCATCCAACGCAGACCAATCCCAGCTCTGCGCCCATGCGCAACCCCCCGGTGGCACCTGCCCGCCAGTGACCCAAAAAGTACATGGTCGGCGTGCGGCATACATCCTGACAGGCCGCCTTGGTTTGGCTCAGTTGATAGGCCCCTGCGACAATCAGCAATGTCACCGCAAACCAGATGGATTGGGCGCGCCCCAGATCATCGGTGATCCCTGCCCGCGCCAATGCAACCTGCAATCCCGCAAACCCGATTGACGCCAAAGCCCAGACCACCGCATATCCCGCCAAAACACCAATCCAGCCGCCCCGGCTGCCCGCGCCACGGGTGATCAGATCATCATAGACCTTCAATGTTGGCACCATGGTCGGCAACATCATCGCGGCCATCATGATCATCCACATGATCGTCAATCCGCCAAACCCGGCCTCGGATGACAAACACAAATCCCAAAAACTGCGGCCAGAATAATCCAGCCCACTGGCCCGGATCATGCCAAAAACCGCCCCCCAAGCCACTAGGATGCTGGCAAAGAAGCTAAGCCACAAAACGGCGCGCAGATTGATCACGTCTCTCATCTTTGGGGCCTTTTGCGATTTCGAGTGCGACTCAGGTCTTGTGAAATTAATGTCAGACATTTAAAATTCTGGCAATTAGGAAATGTCAGACATATGAAAAAAACCACCGAAAAGACCACCGACCTCTCTGCGCAAATCGCAAATTCGATCCGAGAAGCGATCGTTTCTGGCGACCTGATCGTGGATGCCAGATTGCCATCCGAAGCTGAATTATCCGAACAGTTTTCGGTGTCACGCAGCACGGTGCGCGAGGCGCTAAAACGTCTGGCTGCCCAAAGCCTGATCCGCACGCAGCGCGGGGCAACTGGCGGTGCGTTTGTTAATCGGCTTTCTTACGAAGACGCGTATTCTCAACAGGTTACAACGTCGACTTTGTTGTTATCGATGAACGCGATCAGCTTTGAAATTGCCTGCGAGGCGCGGTTTTCATTGGAACGCGCCTGTGCCCCATTGTCAGCGCAGCGGCGCAATGCCGATCAGCTGGCAACCATGCGTGCCGAAATTTTTCGCCAACAACAATCCGGCCTGACGGATGAGGCTTTCTGCGCCTCAGATGTGGCATTTCACCGGGCTTTAGTCGATGGGGCCGGTAACCCGGTTCTGTCATATCAACTGGCCGGCGCGGTTGAGGCGATGCAGCCATTGATGAACATGATCACCTTTACGGCGCGCAGCCGCGAACGGATTGTTGCGCTTCATATTGCGATTGCCGATGGGATCGAAGCAAGAAGCGCAAGCGCCGCCGATAGCGCGCTGATCGAACTGGCCAATTACACCGCAGAATTGGGCCGCCACCGCGCGGAACATTCCCAAAAAGGTTAGATTTGCGCATAGGAAAACGGTCGATGTATCACAGCAGGCCCCTATCCGACCCATAGACGAAACACGGGCGGAATGGATCATTTTGCCTTGGCCCCCTTTCAATCCTGATAGCAAGACCTTATGTTTGGAATGTCCTTCGGGACTATGGACATAAACGCGCTCGTAATAAGCGGATCGGACCCGGGGGCGGTACCCGGCGTCTCCACCAAAATCCTTCATTTGGGGATCATGGGGACGAAATAGGATCGACGAACGTCTAAAGGGGTTAGCTTTGTTTCGGTGAGTTACCACCGTTATCGGTACACTTAGAGTAGTTGCAAATGACAACAAAGCTCCAATGGCTCTCGCAGCGTAAGCTGTGCGAAACATTGAAAATTAAGCCCTTGCGCCTAGCAGCGTAAGGCGGGGTTTGCAGGTACCTGGCAACAGAAACCTGCGCTTTCCCACATTGAAAACGATGTTTTTAAACAGAAAAAGACCGCCCCGAAGGACGGCCCAAACTCATTACCCCCACAAAACAACTTGATCAAAATGATCCGAAGGTGGCCCCCTATCTCGCCTTCTGATGTGCATCTGCATAGTATGGAATTCCATACCTCTTGAGTTTTTTGACAAAATCGCCTCAACTCAAAACATGTTCAAATTAGCGATTTCGATCCTCTTTTGTTTTGTAACGTCAATGGCGCAGGCCTGTTCAACGGCGTTGCTGTTGATGATCGATGTGTCCAATTCAATTGACGAAGGCGAATACCGTTTGCAAACTGACGGTTTGGCCGTTGCGTTGCTGGATCCGGAAATCATGGATGAAATCATTGCCGGTCAGGTCGCCATGTCGGTCATGCAATGGTCCGGCCAAGACCGCCAAATGATCACGCAACCCTGGACGATTTTAACCAATGGCGACCAGGTTCGCGAATTTGCCCTGATCGCACGCACCACACCGCGGGCCTTTGCCCTGTCGGACACTGCGCCGGGGAATGCGTTGTCTTTGGCATTGGATCAGATGGAAAACGCCCCGGACTGCCACCGGAAAATTATCGATGTGTCGGGCGACGGCACAGCCAATTCTGGCATTGATGTCAGACCGTTACGCACACGCGCAGAACGCATGGGGGTGACGGTCAATGGCATCGCCATAGAAGGTATGGGCCTGACGATCACCGTCTATTTTCACCGATCCATCATCACACGCGACGGGTTTGTCATCACCGCACGCGGCCATCGTGAATATCCTGACGCAATCCGTCGGAAAATTTTGCGCGAAGTGGCACGAATATTTGGTTAACGCGCCCCATACCCCTTGACCGGACCCAGCCACTGACCTACCCAAAGAGCATGGGAACCGCGTTCCTCCCGTGAGGCTAAGGCCAAGGTCGCATCCATTTTGACCGGCTCAGAATCGTTCTGAGCCTTGCCAGGAAAGGATGCTTTGTGGCTGGCTTTACTGAAATATCCCCTACTCAATTGATGCGTTTGATCGGCGGACCAACAGCGCCGCAAATCGTGGACGTCATCACCGACGAAGATTTCAACGAGGATCCGTTTCTTATTCCGACGGCCTTTCGGCACAATCACACCGCGTTACAGGATTTGAAAGAACGGCTGGGCAACGGTCCCATTGTTGTTGTCTGTCAAAAAGGCCTGAAATTGTCGCATGGCGTCGCGGCGCATTTGCGGGCGGCGGGGTTTGAGGCGCAGGTGTTGCAGGGGGGCAATTATGGCTGGCGGGATGCCAAATTACCGCGCATTCCCGCACAAGCCATCAAAGGTTTGCAACAAGGTGGCACGCTTTGGGTGACGCGTCACCGCCCCAAAATTGACCGGATCGCCTGCCCGTGGTTGATCCGCCGTTTTGTTGACCCCGCTGCACAGTTTTTGTTTGTGCCACCTGCGCAGGTTCAGGGCGTTGCTGAAAAATTCGGCGCAATTCCCTTTGATGTCGAAGATGTCCCTTGGTCTCATGAAGGGGATAAATGCACCTTTGATACCATGATCAAACGGTTCAATCTGTCCCATGACGCGCTGGAAAACCTGGCGTTGATTGTGCGCGCGGCTGATACAAACAACAATAACAACGCACCGCAAGCCGCTGGTTTGCTTGCTATTTCTGTTGGATTGTCAAAACTCTACAAAGATGACATCGAACAATTGCACGCGGGCATGACGCTGTATGACGCGCTGTATCGCTGGGCACGGGACGGCGTGAACGAAACCCATGACTGGCCGGTGGCGCGATGACATCTTTGCGTGAACTCACCCAAGTTTTTGGCCGCATTGGCCTGTTTTCGTTTGGTGGACCCGCGGCGCAAATCGCGTTGATGCACCGTGAATTGGTCGAAACCCGACCTTGGCTCACAGAAGCCCAATTTTTGCGCGCGCTAAGCTTTTGCATGATGTTGCCCGGCCCCGAAGCCATGCAATTGGCGACCTATTCAGGCTGGCGATTGCGCGGCATCCCCGGCGGTTTGATCGCCGGGGGGTTGTTTGTCCTGCCCGGTGCCATTGTGATCTTTGCGCTGGCTTGGATTTATGCCCATTTTGGCGGCGTTCCATTGGTGCAGGCCATTTTCCTCGGGGTGAAGGCAACCGTGGTGGTGATCGTGCTGCAAGCCATTCTAAAGGTTGCCAAAAAAGCGTTGAAAGCCCGGTCCGATATCGGCATCGCGATCGTGTCTTTTGTTGCGCTTTTCTTCTTTAACACGCCTTTTCCATTATTGATCGCAGCGGCAGCGCTTTATGGGGCGTTGGCGACACGTGCCCGCCCGACGGACGGACAAAAACCGGTATTGTCACTGGGACGCACCTTGCGGATTTTGGCAATCGGCGGTGTCATTTGGGCGGCCCCTTTGGCGCTGGCGGCCCTGTTGGGACAAGAGTTTCTTTTGTCTTTGGGGCTGTTTTTCTCCAAATTGGCAGTTGTGACCTTTGGCGGCGCCTATTCAGTGCTGGCCTACATGACCCAAGAGGTCGTGACAGGCTTTAACTGGCTGAGCACAGATCAAATGATGGACGCGCTGGGGTTGGCAGAGACGACACCGGGGCCGCTGATTTTGGTCACTCAATTTGTCGGACATTTGGCTGGCAATGCCCAGGCTCAGTTTGTTCTGGCTGGGTTGATGTCATTGTGGGTGACGTTTGTCCCTTGTTTTATATGGATTTTCGCTGGCGCGCCGCTTATTGATTGGCTGGAACACCAACCGCGAATATCGGGCGCGTTGCATGCGATTACCGCCGCTGTTGTTGGCATCATCGCGAATCTGTCAATTTGGTTCGCGGCCCATGTTTTCTTTGGTGACATCACCAAAATTGACACCGGATTTTTATCCTTCATCCTGCCGCAGATCACCACATTCCAACCCATCGCAGCGATTTTAGCGGCCTTTGCAGCCCTGCTTTTGCTGCGATTAAAGTGGGATATGGTGCTGGTCCTGGCGATCATGGCGGTCCTTGGCCTGGGACTTGGGGTCGCAAACCTCGTTTGACCCCTTTTCACTGGCGTAGAATCTTTTATGCTGACCGCACTATCAAAGGAGCCCCCCGGTGAGCGATACGATCGACTATGGCAATCTCATGCATCACGCCATGCGTGGACTGATCAAGCAGGTCCTTGAAAACGTTGCAAAAAACGGGCTTCCGGGCAACCACCATTTCTTTATCACGTTTGACACCAATCATCCCGATGTTGAAATCGCCGATTGGCTGTCAGACCGGTATCCCGGCGAAATGACGGTTGTGGTCCAGCACTGGTTCGACAATCTGGACATCACAGATGACGGTTTTTCGATCACGCTGAACTTTGGCAACAACCCCGAACCGCTCTATATTCCGTTTGATGCGCTGCAGACCTTTGTCGATCCGTCCGTGGAATTTGGCCTGCGGTTTGAAACGCAGGACGGTGAGGATGGCGAAGAAGAAGACGCCGAAATCATGCCCGCGCCGATGACCCATGTCGAAGATCACGAAGTCGCCGCTGACGAACCCGTCAAAGAGGCCGAAGTGGTGTCGCTGGATTCGTTCCGCAAATAGCCCCCTCTGCCCCGGCACATTCACAGTCATTGGCACAGGTGCATTCACAGGCACATTCACGGGCAACCTGTTGAAGGTTTTGTGAAATCTCACGCCTATGCGTTGACCTATCGCGCTTTGATCCTGATCTTAGACCTATCAGATCAGGAGCTTTCCAATGGCGTCGGACATCCCTTTATTTCTTGGGCAATTGCTACGTAAACCCGGCCAAGTCGTCGCTTTGGCGCCCTCATCTGCGGCTTTGGCCCAGCATATGGCGCAGGCCGTGCCGGACGGGTCTGGCGCCGTTGTCGAACTGGGTCCCGGAACCGGCAAAATCACCCGCGCTTTGTTGGGTCGGGGCATTGCCGCCTCTGATTTGCATTTGTTTGAACTGAACCCAGATTTCGCCAGCCATTTACGTGACACGTTCCCAGAAACCCATATTCACATCACCGGCGCGCAAAACGCCGTGGATCATATGGACGAACCGGTGCGCGCTGTTGTGTCGGGACTGCCTTTATTATCGATGCCAAACCACATTCAGGACGCTATTGTCGGTGGTGCGTTTCAGATGATGGGCCGTGGCGGTGTTTTCATTCAGTTCACCTATGGCCCGGTGCCCCCCATCAACGAAGCTTTGCGCAAAAACCTTGGCCTGAGATGGGACGTGTCGCGCAAAATCTGGGGCAATCTGCCGCCTGCACGGGTCTACACATTTCGCCAATCGAAAGTTTAGCGCAAACGCGACCTATTCTGTGTAGGTTTCCCCGCTTGGGGTGGTTTCCCTAGCTTGCCCCGCAGGTTAGGGTGCGCCCAAAGGGGCAATTGCCAAGTCATGCGCCCTGCTTTATTGCGGCATACAATTGCATACACAGGAGCATCCCATGGCCCAGACCCGCACAGAAACCGACAGCTTTGGCCCCCTAGAAGTCCCTTCCGACAAATATTGGGGCGCGCAAACGCAACGTTCGATCATGAACTTTCCCATCGGTTGGGAAAAACAGCCCGTCGCCATCGTGCGCGCCCTGGGCGTGATCAAAAAAGCCTGCGCCCAAGCCAACAAAGCCAGCGGCAAACTGGACGCGACTTTGGCCGATGCGATGATCACCGCAGCGGGCGAAGTGGTCGATGGCAAACTGGACGATCATTTCCCCTTGGTGGTGTGGCAGACCGGGTCGGGCACACAATCCAACATGAATTCCAACGAAGTGATCGCCAACCGCGCCATCGAAATTCTAGGCGGCGTGATCGGATCCAAAGATCCGGTGCACCCCAACGATCACTGCAATATGGGCCAATCGTCCAACGACACATTCCCGACCGCTATGCATATTGCAGCGGCGATGACTGTGCGTGACGTGCTGTTGCCGGGTCTGGAAAAATTTCAGGCCGGTCTAGAAGCCAAAGCCGTTGAATTCAAAGACATTATCAAAATCGGCCGCACCCATACACAGGACGCGACCCCGCTGACTTTGGGGCAGGAATTTTCCGGTTACGCCGCACAAATCCGCAACGGGATTGACCGGATCAAACTGGCCCTGCCCGGCATTTACGAACTGGCCCAAGGCGGCACAGCCGTTGGCACCGGGTTGAACACATCCCCTGGTTGGGACACCACCGTGGCCGCCAATATGGCCGAAATCACCGGCCTGCCCTTTGTGACTGCGCCCAATAAATTCGAAGCTTTGGCCGCCCATGACGCCATGGTGTTTATGTCCGGCGCGATCAAAACCACCGCCATGGCCGCCTATAAAATCGCATCCGACATCCGGTTCCTTGGCTCTGGTCCACGCTCTGGTCTGGGCGAATTGATCCTGCCAGAAAACGAACCCGGATCGTCCATCATGCCCGGCAAGGTCAACCCGACCCAAGCCGAAGCCATGACACAGGTCTGCGCACATATCCTGGGCAACGACGCCGCCATCGCCTTTGCCGGGTCCCAGGGCCATTTTGAGCTGAACGTCTATAACCCAATGATGTCTTATAACCTGTTGCAAAGCATGCAACTTTTGGGGGATGTGGCCGATAGCTTTACCGAACGGATGCTGAACGGCATTCAGGCGAATGAGCCGCGCATCGACAAATTGATGAAAGAAAGCCTGATGTTGGTGACCGCGCTGGCCCCAACCATTGGCTATGACAACGCCACCAAAGTCGCCAAAACCGCCCATAAAAACGGGACAACCTTGAAAGAAGAGGCAATCGCCCTCGGCTTTGTGGATGAGGCAACGTTTGACGCGGTCGTGCGTCCCGAACAGATGATCGGCCCTAAATGAAGCCGATCAACCTGAACAAAGTCAGGAAAACACGTGCACGGGCCCAAGATAAGGCCCGTGCAGACCAAAATGCTGTCCGATTTGGCCGCACCAAAGCCGAACGATTGGCCGAAACAGCCCGTGCCGAACAGGCCTCAAAACGGCTTGATCAGTTAAAGTTTGAAGATGAGTGAGCACCCGACCCTGCCTGAATTGTTACAGGCCCTGCCGCAAATGCGACCCGTGAAACATTCGCTGACCCTGAAACAGCACCGAACATCTGTGTCATTGGAACCCGAATTTTGGCAGGCCTTTCAGGACATCGCCAAAGCAAAAGGCCAGACGATTAACGGTCTGGCCTCAGAAATCGACGCAGCACGGGCGCCCGATGTCGGGCTGGCCTCAGCGATGCGCGTGTTTGTTTTACGCTATTTTCAGTCGCCATAAAGCGCTGAACGGATGCGCGTCAGATCCACAGATTCCTGTGTTTCCTGTTTGGTGCCGCGGAGGTCCTGTTTGAACAGGCTGCGCAATTCACCATCGCTTAGCTTACGTTCAGGTTGAACATCTGCCTCGCCGTCGCGTGATTGACGCACGACCGACATGATGGTCTGCAGGGTCTGCGTCAGGCCTTTGCCTTTGGACTCGCCCCGGATCTCTTCCATTCCCATGCCATATGCCATGTCTGACACTCCTAATCTTCGTCACTTCGGTTACTACAAAGCTAATATGCGCCTTTACTTTGCCAAAATGAATGCCTCATTTGTGCCAAAATCTTGAGGAAATCGTTAACAAACCAGCCTTAACCCATTGATAACTAATAAATTCCAAATAATTTTAGACGTTATTTGTTTAGTCATACTCTCGCCATTTTGTTAAGCTGAGGTTAACCAAAACACGTTTATTGAAGCCGCTGTGGAAACAGTGCCTAGGTGTTTTCAAAGATCGTTGAAAATGATTGTGGCGACTCAGGCCCGCGGGGTGAGTCGCAACAAGATGCCATCGCGCGATCGAACGGTTAAATAGGCCACTGGCACGGGCGGTTTATTGGTTAACACCTCAAACCGATAGGCACGCAGCATTTGCGCCAACAAAAGCGGCCCCTCAACCATGGCAAAACCCGCCCCGGTACAGACGCGCGACCCAGCAGAAAATGGGATAAACGCATCCCGTATGCAGGTTTTCCCGTTTTCTGTGGCCCAACGATCCGGGTCAAATTCATCCGGGCGATCCCACAGGCGTTCGTGTCGATGCAAATGCCAGGGCGACAGAACCACCTGCGATCCTTTGGCCACGTCCCGGCCCCGAAATTCCACCGGACAGCCTGCTTCGCGCACCATCATCGGCACCGGCGGATAAAGCCGCAACGCTTCGCGGAACACATCACGGGTTTGGCGCAGCTTGGACACGGATGCGAAATCTGGCGTTAGCTCCGCCGCCTCTGCCGCCAATTTGTCCTGCCAGTCGGGATACAGCGCCAGCAAATATAACGTCCACGCCAAAGCAGAAGCGCTGGTTTCATGCCCCGCCAAGAAAAAGATCGCAACCTGATCCACCATTTCTTCGGCGCTGAATGTATCGCCGGTTTCTGGATCAACCGTTGTCATGATTTTGGTCGCCAGATCATCAGGCGCGGTCCCGGCGGCGATGTCTGCCATGCGCGCCGTGGTCAATTGTTCGATCAATGCGCGGATGTCGCGAGCGGTCCGTTTGGTTTCGCGTCGGAAAAACCGGGGCATCCATTTGGGGCCGGGAATAAAGGCGGCCAGGTTCAGGATCGGTTGACTACGTTGATAAGTGCGAAATTTGTCAAAGACCTGCGTGGCCACGTCATGTTCGATTGGGATCGAAAACAGCGTGCGAAAAATCACATCCGCTGCGGCGTGGCTGGTTTCGGCCTCGATCTCAAAATCGCGCCCATCTGCAATGGGGCGCAGACGTTCCACCGCTGCTTCGCCCGCAGCCCACATGGCGGGGAATGTATCGCGCAGCCGCCCGCCCTCAAAGGCCGGGTCGATGATGCGGCGTTGCCGTTTCCACGTGTCGCCATTGGTCAAAAACACGCTGTTGCCCAGCAAGGGGCGCAGACCTGCCCCCACCCGATCCGATTTCGGAAAATCATCGGGGCGTTCCTTTAGCACGGTTTTCACCAGCTTGGGGTCATTGGCCAGATAAGAGCGAAAAAACGGCGTGCGAAATTCAGCCATCCACGCGCGGTACAATTTGGCCGGCTGGGCCGACAAAATATCAGCCCGAAACAGTTTCAGATAGCGCCACAGGGTGGTATTATCTGGCCGCGCCGCCGGTTTTGGCGGAATTCTGGGCGCGTTATTTGGGGGCGTATCCATGGGTCACAGAAGTGTATTTCGACGCGGCAATGTCAATGCGTGAATTGGATGGATTGCGATCCTGATATCGGTCCCACAGGGTTTTGGGGCCTGCGGTGATTTGGAAATAATCGTAATCCCGTGGCCGATCAAAGGCGCAAAGATACTGAAAATGCAGCCGAAAAAACCGCCAACGCAATTCTTTCCAACGTGCAGGGCTGAGGGTCTGGGTAAAGGCGGCTGAAAACACCAGCGGCCATTGTTTGTCTGCCGGGGCCACGCCTGACACGGCGACCGGATCACAAAGGGCAAAGGCGCAGCCATCGCCGGGGGCGGTGACATCGACCCAGGCCAATTCATCCCGAGTGCAAAGATAGGCCAGATCGCCACGCAGACGGTCCGCCTTTGGCAGGAACGACACCATTGGCACCACTTGGCCCAAGGTCAGGAACGACAATTCCGGCCCATGCACAGGCACGCGCCCGGCCCGGATCAGATCGGCCAAAATCGTCACACCCAGATGCGCGCCCGATGAATGCCCCACGATTAGAACCTCATCCACGCCTGTGTTTAACGCATCCGCGATCACATCGCCGAATTCGGCCAATCGGGTTTCTAACTCGGGCGGGTTGGCCCCGTTAGAGGCCGCTGAATAAGCATAATCGTGCATCAGGTAATAGGCGAAAAATTTGCCGTCCTGTTTTTTGAACCAACGCATTAATGTGACAAACACGATGGCGGCGATCCCCCAGTATATTCCGGTGCCTATCAGGGATTTGATCGTGGACCACAGCCCCTCTGTGCCTGCGGGGATTAGGGCGACCAATTTCGACAGGCCCAAACCGGCCCAATGGCCAATCAGAAGCGCCAACAGCAATTGCAGGATCAACATGCCCACCGGATAAAGCGCGGCAATCACCGGGCCTTTGCGCAGCCACATCAACCGGCGCAGCGCGCCCGACGCGATGTAGGTCCAGGCGGTGCGTGCCATTTGCAGATAGGTGGCCGGGATGGATGTGGCCATGCTGTCGCGAACGATGTCGGACCAGACCAGCACTTCGAATTCGGCAGCGACCTGCGCACCGTCAATCTGACCATTCACCTGCCAGCCATAACGATCCCCGCCCTGTTTGGCCGCAAGGCTGATCTCATAGCCGCTGATCTGCGCCTGTGCAGCGCCTTCTTTGCGATAAAGCTCGCGGTAGCGGCGCGGGTGAATGGGATCATAGCCGGGAATATAAAACACCCGGCGCGTTTTAACGGTACTTTTAGAAACAGACTCAGACATAACACCCTCTTTGTCAGGAAGGTTAGTGTGAAATCCGGGCAAAATTAAGCCATCACCCGATGTTTTGTAAAAACGGGAATGTGTCCAACAGCCAGAACGATATCGCGGTGAATTGCCCGGTCAGCATCAGCACACCGACCAACACCAGCAACAGGCCCGACACACGTTCAACACTGCGCAGATGGCGTTTCATCCACGCCATAAAGCCCTTTAATCGCGGGAAAAACGCGGCCAGCAGCAAAAACGGAATGCCCAGCCCCATCGCATAGATCGCCAGCAATGCAATGCCTTTGCCCAGATCTGCCTCGGAACTGGCCAGTCCTAGGATCGCGCCCAAAATCGGCCCCAAACACGGCGTCCAGCCAAAGGCAAAGGCCAGCCCCAGCACATAAGCACCAAAGGCCGATCCGCCACGATCCCCTGCATCAATCCGCGCCTCTTGGTCCAGAAATTTGATCCGATAAAGCCCGATAAAATGCAGACCAAATGCGATCACAATGATCCCGGCCCCCATTAGGAACCAGTCTTGGGCCTGCAAAAACACCCGTCCCAACGCCGATGCCGCGGCCCCAAGGATCAAAAACACCGTTGATAGGCCCAGCACAAAGAACAACGCTGTGACTACAACGCGGCGGCGCGCGGCCCCGTCTTGGTCCATATCCGTCACGCTGACCCCGCCCATATAGGCCAGATACGGCAACGCCACCGGCAAAACGCAGGGGCTGAGGAAAGACAACAGACCAGCGACCATGGCAATCAACATGGCAACGGCAAACGAGGCATCAAGCAAAAGAGAAGCATCCATACCCCCTCTTAGATCAGCCCAAACCAAAGGTCACGTCATGTGCGGTCACAACCTAGTGGACAGATTGTAACATCCCGCTTATCTGAGCATTATGGATCAGGAATGTGACGCAATTGGGCTGCTATGCCCCCTGCCCGTGCTCAAGGCGCGCAAACGTTTGATGGCGATGGATTCGGGTGCGGTCCTGACCGTTCTGGCCGATGATCCGGCCGCGATCATCGATATCCCACATTTCTGCACCGAGGCCGGTCATACCTTTCTGGGTGTCGTCGAAACGGGCGCCTATCAAACCTATTCCATCCGCAAAGCGTAACCTTCCGTCTTGCGCGCCAATCGGCCTCCAAGACATTGTCTTGGATGGCTTATCAAGCATGCCGCAGGCATTCCGCTGGGTTCATCGTCTCAACAAAAAACGCCGCACAAGGATTGCGCGGCGTCTTCAGTTTCTTATCCGGTTGGCTTAGCGGCCACCCATCGACCACCAACCCCGACGTTTGGGTTTTGCGGGTTCCTGCGCTGCCACTGGGGCCGCTTCAACCACCGGTGCTGCGACCGTTTCGGCAACAGGCTCCGGTGTTGGCTCCGCCACAGGTTCAGCTGCTGGCACTGCTGCAGGTTCAACCGCTGGCGCGGCCACTTCGGCAGCGACTTCAGCCGTTTCAGCAACTGTTTCAGTTGGTTCGGCTGCTGGCGCGGCAGGGGCCGCTTCCGCAACAGATTCTGCGTCACTTGATGCCGCCTCTGCTGCTGCCGCTTCGGTTTCAGCCGCCAATTGCGCCTTGGTTTTACGACGTGTCCGGGTGCGTTTCGGCTTGGCTGGTTTCTCGTCCTCTGCCTCAACGACAGGTGCGTCGGCTTCTGTCGCTGGGGTCGCGTCCGCCTCAGCAGGCACCTCTGCAGCCGATTCTGGCTCCGCTTTTTTGCGGGACCGGGAACGACGCGCGCGTTTTGGTTTCGCAGGCGCGTCCCCTTCAGCTGGCGTTAAGCCCTCAACAGCGTCCGACTTCGCTTCGGTCGTTTCTGCGCTGTCTGAACTTGTGCTGTCCGCAGTTTGACCTTCGGCGTTTTGCGCGTCAGGTGCAGCTTCGCCCGCATTCTCAGCAGTGTTTTCACCCGTATTCTCACCCGTATTTTCGGTGGAATTTTCCGTATCCCCGCCATTGCGGCGACGACGACGACGACGACGGCGTTTTTTGGGTTTCTCCTCTTGGCCCTCTTCGGCAGTTGCATCCACAACAACGGCCTCTTCGACCTCTTCTTCGGCCGTTTCAATGACCGAACTGTCGGATGAAATCACAGGTGTTGCCACCTCGGCCACAACGCGGGTCGCGGTTTTAAACTTCTCAATCGCGTAATCGGGCGCAACCATATGCGGGTCTGCCTCAATGCGCACAGACAGGCCATACCGGGCCTCGATCTGGGCCACGTGATCGCGTTTTTGGTTCATGATAAAGTTGGCGATGCCAATCGGGGCCCGCACCAGCACCTCTTTGGACCGGCCACGCACGCCTTCTTCTTCAAGTTGGCGCAGGATCATCAACGCAGTGTTGTCGTCCGAGCGCAACAAACCCGTGCCGTGACAATGGGCGCAGGGCTGAGTTGTTGCCTCTAACATACCGGGGCGCAGACGCTGACGCGACATTTCCATCAGGCCAAAGCCCGAAATCCGGCCGACCTGAATACGGGCACGATCGGTTTTCAGCTTGTCTTTCATCCGCTTTTCAACGGCGGCGTTGTTTTTACGCTCATCCATGTCGATGAAATCGATGACGATCAAACCAGCCAGATCGCGCAGACGCAATTGGCGGGCCACTTCGTCGGCCGCTTCGAGGTTGGTTTTCACGGCTGTTTGTTCAATCGACCCTTCTTTGGTCGCACGCCCTGAATTGACGTCAACGGCCACCAACGCTTCGGTGATGCCGATCACGATATAGCCACCAGATGGCAATTGCACCGTCGGATTGAACATGCCCGACAGATAGCTTTCCACTTGGAACCGGGCAAACAATGGCAATGCATCATTATAGGGTTTCACGTTTTTGGCGTGGCTTGGCATGATCATTTTCATGAAGTCTTTGGCGGTGCGGTAACCGGTATCACCTTCGACAATCACTTCGTCGATCTCTTTGGAATAAAGATCCCGGATCGACCGTTTGATCAAGTTGCCCTCTTCGTAGATTGGGGCGGGCGCGACGGATTTCAGCGTCAGTTCGCGGATTTGTTCCCACAAACGTTGCAGATATTCATAGTCGCGTTTGATTTCTGTTTTGGTCCGTTGGGACCCGGCGGTGCGAATGATCAGGCCTGCCCCATCCGGGACATCCATTTCATTGGCGATTTCTTTCAGTTTTTTGCGGTCCGAGACGTTGGTGATCTTGCGGCTGATGCCACCGCCACGTGCAGTGTTGGGCATCAAGACACAATAGCGACCCGCCAGCGACAGATACGTGGTCAGGGCAGCGCCTTTGTTGCCGCGCTCTTCTTTGACGACCTGAACCAGCAGGATCTGACCGGTTTTGACCACTTCTTGGATTTTGTAACGCTTGGGCCGTGGTTTGCGCACGGGGCGCACATCTTCGCTGTCGTCTTCGTCGGCGACAGATTCGATGCCCGCATCCTTGGATGTCGCATCGCGCGATTTCTTTGGTTCGGCTTCGGCGTCATCTTCTACAACGTCGGCCGCATCGGCAGATTTCTCAGCGTCGTCAGCAGCCGCATCTGGCGCTGTGGACTCGGCAACAGGGGCAGCTTCATCCACCTCTGGTGTCGCTTCTGTAACAGGGGTTTCCACCGTTTCTTCTGCGGCTTTTGGCTCTTCCACTGGGGTTTCGGCCACCAGTTCCATATGGCTCAGCCCCTCTTGGGGGTCTGCCATCGCATCTGGTGCGGGCGCATCCAGATCGACCACTTCCATGCCCGCAATCTGTGCAGGGGCATCTGTGCCGTTTACATCGTCTGTTTTGACCTCTTCGGTCACCACTGGATCGTTGGTTTTGGTTTCCGCCGCTTTGGACCGCGACCGAGACCGGCGCCGACGTTTGGGCGCGGATTTCTCTTCTTCGGCCTCTGCTTCGGCTTTCAGGCTTTCGGCATAGGCGCGTTCCTCGGCGATCAGCGCTTCGCGATCAGCGATTGGAATACGGTAATAATCTGGGTGAATTTCAGAAAACGCCAGAAACCCATGGCGATTGCCACCGTAATCGATGAACGCCGCCTGCAGAGACGGCTCCACACGGGTTACTTTTGCAAGGTATATGTTTCCGGCGAGTTGGCGCTTGGCCTGGCTCTCAAAGTCGAACTCCTCGACCTTGTTTCCGTCCACCACAACAACGCGGGTTTCTTCCGCGTGTGTGGCATCGATCAGCATCTTTTTTGCCATTTTTGCTTTCCCCATGACAAATGCGCCCCGGCGGAGCCCTATTGGGACCGATCAAAGCGTTGTCATGATTGATTATGGCGACTGGTGCGCGCAAAGCGATGGCGAGGCCCAATTGGGTCCCTGCTCTCTCGCTTACTCTCGTCGCGCGCCTCATCGCGTTCCTTCTCTGACGCGGGTCGTTCGACCTCACGCCCATTCATGGCCCGGCGCTTTGGTATGTCCATCAGCGCCCGCGGGCTGTTCATACGACCCCAAAGGGTCCCATTCGTGCGACCCAAGGATCAAACCAAGGGTCGAAATTGTCGGTCTGATTGCGGCGGCGATTAGCCCTCATCGCGGATCAGAGAATATCCCGTTGACTGCGCAAACCTTCATGCCAGCCATCCGTCCTTTAGTCATATGGGATATCTGTGGATAAACACAATGACTAATCGCGATTGGGCGCAGCAAATTGCACGAATATGCGAATTCCAATTGCAACCTATAGGTGTGACAGCGCGATTATTTCTTCGATCAAAGACACGACACTTGGGGTCCACCGGGTATCCGTCGCATAGGGCCAGAACGGGTATTGGGTCATATCCCGCTGTAACTCCAACCGCTTGTACAGAATGTCCGACTCTCTCAAATCCAGAATTCCATCCACAGGGGCGCGTACCAGTACCACCGCAGTGTTCACCCCATCCGGCCAACCGGGGACGCGATAATCTGAATAGGGGATCACCTCAGGCAGCACAAAAGCGGGCACCATCAACAACACATAATCATATGGGAACGGCTGGGACCGATCCGGATCATCCAGCACCGTCCACAAATCCCCTTCTGTGATCGGTTCATAGCTGGGCTCTAGCATCGATCCACCTTCGGCATGGGTGACCGATGTGACAAAACTGGCCTCTGTTAGGTCGGGACACACATATCGGCACCCACCTGCATAAGAGTCTATTGTCAGCAATGATCCGGGCAAAGGGGACAATTGGGTGGGGCGCATTTCCCACATTTCCAAAACCGCCAGATCCCGGCGTAACTCATATTGTTCCTTTAGGATCGGGATCGCGGCCACCACTGCCACAATCCCCAACGCCAAAACCCCGCGCAATGGCACGCCTTTCATGGCAAAGCGCACAAATAGCCACAGCACAAACAGGCCCAGCAATGGCACGCCATACATGAACAGCGCGATCAGCGCATAGGCCAGCCCCATTAGGACAGATAATCCGACCGGCTAAGCCCGTATTTGGCCATTTTTTCGTTCAGCGTCCGACGCGGCAGGCACAATTCATCCATCACACTGACAATGGACCCTTTGTGGCGGCGCATCGTGTTGTCGATCAGCATGCGTTCAAACGCTTCGACAAATTCTTTTAGCGGCTTGCCTTCGGTGGTCATGGCCGGTTCGGTTTCTTCGGTATCAGCCATCAACAGCGACGTGATCGTGCCCGTTCCGCGCCGGTTCTGCAACACGGCGCGTTCGGCGATATTGATCAGCTGACGCACATTGCCCGGCCACGGGGCTTGCAACAATTGCGCGGCCTCTTGGGCGGAAATCTGTGGCGCATCACAGCCATATTCATCGGAAAACTGTTCGGACAGGCGGGTAAACAGCGTCAGGATGTCCTCGCCCCGTTGGCGCAAAGGTGGGACCGTAATGCGCAACGCGGCCAGACGGTAAAACAGATCGGCGCGCAGCTCGCTTTCGCAGGTTTTACCCTCGTCCTGTAGATTACAAATCGCAATGATGCGGGTTTCGGACGGGTTGCCCTGTTCGTTGATCGCAGTCAGCAGACGCGCCTGCAATGTGGTGCTCAGGGCTTCGATATCTTCCAACACCAAGGTGCCGCCGCGCGCCTCTTCCATGGCGGGGATCGGTTCGTCCTGCTCGGATGGGCCAAACAGCCGGCGCGCCAGCGCGTCTTCGTCATAGGCCGCGCAGGAAATCAGCACAAACTTTTTGCTGGCGCGGGCACCAACAGCGTGCAGCGCATGGGCAATCAGGGTTTTCCCGGTGCCGGTTTCCCCTTCGATCAACACATGCCCATCGGCCTGCCCCAGATCCAGAATGTCTTCTTTTAGGCGTTCCATCACCGGGCTGGACCCGATCAGTTTGTTCATCAACGCCGACCCGTCCGACAATTCCTTGCGCAGCACACGTGCATCCAGGGTCAACCGGCGCGCTTGGGTGGCCTTTTTAGCCAATTCGGTCATGCGATCCGGGCTAAACGGTTTTTCCAGAAAATCAAACGCGCCAATACGCATCGCTTCGACGGCCATGGGCACATCGCCATGCCCTGTGATCATGATCACCGGCAGGGCGCTGTCCACGCCTTTGAGCTTGCGCAGGAATTGCATCCCATCCATGCCCGGCATTTTGATATCGCTGACCACAATGCCCGGATAATCACCGTTTAGCTGGCTCAGCGCCTCTTCGGCGCTGGCAAATGTTTCGGTGTCAAACCCCGACAAAGCCAGCCATTGGCCGATGGATTGGCGCATGTCTTTTTCGTCATCGACGATCGCGATCTTCATGGCCTGTGTCATGTTCTGTGCCTTTTCATTCCGCTGCGGCGATGCTGTCGCCGTCTTCTTTTAAGATAGGAAGCTGAAGTTCAAATACAGCCCCGCCGTCAATGGCGTTGCGTGCTGTCAGCCGTCCGCCCAACTCGTTTACGATCCCAGACGAGATGGCAAGCCCCAACCCAACCCCGTCACCGGGCTGTTTGGTGGTGTAAAACGGTTCAAATAGCGCATCCAGATCGTCGATCCCCTGCCCGTTATCCCGCACCGTCAGACGCACGGTTTCGCCTGCGGCCAGCAACACTTCGATCTGTGGGTCCGGTGCGGTTTTGGTGGCGTCCAGCGCGTTGCGCAACAGGTTGATGATCACCTGTTCCAACCGCAATCTGTCGCCCAAAATCAGCACCTCTTCGGATGGCAAAGTGCGGGTAATGGACACTTTGCGCACCTTTAGCTGCGGCTCCATCATCGCCAGCGCAGATGACACTGCGGCCCTTGTATCTACGGGTTCAAACGCTTCTGAGCCTTTGCGCGCATAAGATTTCAACTGTTTGGTGATCGCACCCATCCGTTCGATCAGATCATCGATGCGTTGGAACGCGGCTTGGGCCTCTTCTGGGCGGCGCCGTGTCAGCAACAGACGTGCGCCCGCCAGATAGGTTTTCATCGCCGCCAGCGGCTGGTTCAGCTCGTGACTAACGGCGGCGGACATTTCGCCCAGCACCGCCAATTTCGAACTTTGCGCCAGACTTTGTTCGGCCACTTCTAGGGTCTTTTCGACCTTTTCGCGTTCGGCAATTTCCCGCTGCAGGCGCAGGTTCAACTGGCGAAGCTCTGCCGATTCCCGTTGGAAAAACACCAGCCGCGACGCGGTTTTACGGGACATGAACCAGAACACAGACGCCAAAAGGATCGCGAATCCCATGATTTCCAGCGCCAGAACCCCGTTCACCTTTTCGCGCACGCTGGCATAAGTGGTGTAGGTGACCATGTGCCAGCCCTGGAACGGAATGCGGCTTTCCATGCGCAGCACGGCCTCGCCACGCAGATAGGCGTCAATCGGCAGCGCGGTCCAATCTTGTGTGGCGCGAATGGCGCGTTCGATGGCCGACGGCGCAGATCGCCGTTCCAACGCATCAGATTCCTGTAACCCCCGCCAGCGCGGTTCGGTCGACAGGATGATGGTCCCTTCGCTATCGGTGACCAGAACCGCATCCGAAATCCCCGCCCAGCTGCGTTCCAGCTTGGCCACATCCACATCCACCGCAATCACACCCAGCGCACCAATGCCGTCTTCGACCCGGCGGGAATAGGTGAACCCAATGCCGCCGGTTTCACGTTCCTCAACGGTAAACACCGTGTCATTGGATCGGATCGCATCCACAAAATAACCGCTGGTGCGATAGGTTGTGCCCAATTGGTTGCGATCCGTCGCCGCCACAACGCGGCCGTCCACATCCAGCAGCATCAGTGACGCCGCGCCAATTTCATCTACAAATGACAGCAACCGTTGGGTCGAATTGGAAAAATCCGACGAATTCAACGCCCCGATCAAGGCCGGGTCGCGCGCCAGCAATTGTGGCACAATGGATGCGCGTTGCAATTCAGAAATCAGGTTGCCCGCATATAGTGTGCCGCGCACTTCGGCGCGGTTGCGGGTGGTTTCTGTGAACCGTTGGGTCAGCAGGTTATTGGTGACGTAAATCACCCCAATCGCCACAACCACCAAGACCAAAAACGCCCAACGCATCCGCGCGGGCCGATTAGGCTCGTCGGTGCCAGCATTGGTCGCCGTTTTGTGAGAAGGATCACTCGTCTGGGACATAGCCACAGTTTACGCCCCGCCCCGATCCGGGGCAAGCGCAGGCCTTAGGCGGTGACCAATTCCGCCAACAATCCGCGGAAAAGCGCCTGCCCATCGGTCGATCCATGCACGTCTTCGACGGCACGTTCCGGATGGGGCATCATGCCCAGCACACGGCGGTTTTCGCTCAGGACGCCGGCGATATCTGCAATCGAACCGTTTGGATTGTCCTGATACGTAAAGGCGATCCGATCTTCGGCCTGCAATTTGGCCAATGTTGCCTCATCCACAAAATAATTGCCGTCGTGATGGGCAACCGGGATGTCGATCGAGGTGGCCGATCCATAGGCGTTGGTAAAGGCCGAATTGCGTGTTGCAATGTTCAGGTTGACGGATTTGCAGACAAATTTGATCCCGGCATTGCGCATCAAAACACCGGGCAACAGCCCCGTTTCGGTCAAGACCTGAAATCCGTTACACACCCCCAACGCATATCCGCCGCGCTGCACATGATCGACCAAGGCGTTGCAAACCGGGCTTTGCGCCGCAATTGCCCCACAGCGCAGATAGTCGCCAAACGAAAATCCGCCGGGAATGGCCACCAGATCAACCCCATCGGGCAGGCCTGCATCTTTGTGCCAGACCATGCTGACATCCGCCCCCGCCTTTTCCAGCGCAACGGCCATGTCACGATCACAATTGGATCCGGGGAAAACGATGACGGCGGCTTTCATGGGCAGACTCCTTTGGTTGCAGGGGCTTTAGCGCAAAGCCCGCCCTAAGAAAAGAGGCAAGACGCAAGTTCTGGGATGCAGAATTGCCCCGGATTCATCGCCCGGTTTTATCACAATGGCCAAACGCCAAATTTCCGGGGAATTGGGATGACTGAGAAGGCCCCTCACCCCGATAGGCGGCTTTCATTGGGCAACATTGTAAGGCTGTCTTGGGTGACCAATTTCAGGATGTCCGACTTTGAACTGGGTCGGTGAAAATAATAGCCCTGTGCAAACCGGCATCCCAAGTCGCGCAAAACCGCCACATCTTCGATAGATTCGATCCCTTCGGCGACGATATCAACGTTCAATTCGCCCCCAAGCGACACCAGAAATTTGACGATGCTGCGCGAGACATCACTATTGCGGGCATCCCCGGCAAAGGCCCGGTCGATTTTAAGCGCCGTAAGCGGCAGCGTTTTCAGATAGGCCAGATTGGAATAGCCGGTGCCAAAATCATCAATCGAAATGCCATATCCCAATGCGCGCAGCCGCGCCAAGTTGCGTTCCGAAACGTCAGAGGTTGGGATCAAGGCCGTTTCGGTCACTTCCAGCTTAATGTTTTGGGGCTGCACCCCGTTCATATTCAAAACATGGTCCAGTTGATCGACAAAATCATACCGCCCGATATCGGATCCAGAAACATTGATGGACATAAACATGTCCCGGTGATCAGCCGACTGATTTTGAATTTGAGCCAGCGTTGCACAGGCCTGCGTCAGGGCAAATTCCGTCAAATCAGATATCGCATCAATCGTTTCAGCGACTTCGATGAATTGCGACGGAGGCACCGACCCCAATTGGGGATGTTCCCACCGCATCAATGCCTCAAACCCAACAATTTGCCCGTCCATGAGCCGGACAATCGGCTGATAAACCATGAAAAACTCTTTGCGCGTCAACCCTTTGAGGATGTCATTTTCAAACTTGAATTTTTCAATCAGGTCATCTGCATTCCGCAACGTATTTGGCGCGAGATCGGCAATTGCATCTTGGTGATGGGCCGGTCGGTTTAGGGTGGCTGCGAAATTTATGGATGTTTCAATACAGGCACGTAAAATCGGATCCAGCTTTTCAAAGCGATCCAGAATTTCATCGGCGGACACCCTGAAAACACAGCATTTTTCCAACGCTTGAACCGTCACCGTTCGGGGTTGCCCGGTTAGGATCGACAATTCACCGATGATCGATCCGGGGCCGCGGCGTTCGCAATCGACACGCTGCCCTTCTTGTTGATGATAGAGGATAAATTCACCAGATTCGACGATGAACCCACAATCATTGGGGTCACCTTCGCGATACAGGACATCCCCTGCATTCAGCATCAACTCTGTTACCGCTACCATACGTACCCTTCTAAACTCCCGAAGGCCTTCTCCATTAAAAAGCATATTCCAAAGGCAACATAACGCGTCTTCGCGCATAGCTTGAATACCACATGACGCCAAATTCTTTAAACATGTATTTAAAGATCAACTGGATATGCAGTTTTTGAACCCAAAACAATTTATACGCGAACGTCTGGTGGGGTTTCGGATCAATCCCAAACCTCGTCAGATCATTTGGTGACGCATTTTTTAATCAAAGTTAAAATTTTCTTGGCGAAAAGGGTGTGTCTGGGTAGTTTGACCTAACGAGCCCGATATCCAAATCCGAATGCTACACCAAATGTCCGGCATAAACCTATAGAATTGATGGATAAAATATGACCCTTTTCAAGACGACGTCAATGGCTGCCCTTCTGGTGTTTATGTCCAGCTCTGTTCATGCATTGCCCGTGTCGTTGATTGGGGACACCATTAATCTGGACTTTGGGCAAACTGGTTTTGGGGGATTTCTCAACGCCGACGCGGTCATTAGCGACCCGGGTGTAGAATTTGTTATCCCGCTTTTCCCTCAGCTTCCGGTTGATATTGATGCGAATAGTATTTCGCTGTCCTTCAATCCTGGGGTCGCCGGACAAATCGGGGTACCGACCACGTTTTTCTTTTCGGACTTTGATAATATCATCACGTCTGTGACGTTGGCCGCTGGAAATGCGGCAGATGTTGCCGGTATTTTCTTTACCGATGATACGATCACACTGAATATGCATAACCCATTGGCGTGGTCTGATCCGACCCAAACATTTGTGTTTGATGTCACGGCTTCGGTGCCAATGCCGGTGGTTCCCTTGCCCGGTTCCTTGCCTTTGTCTGCGGGTGTGTTGGCGTTGGGATGGGCCGGAATGCGTAAAAAACGCCGCAAATCCGCGCAAAGTTAATCTGACACGTTCGACATGGGGCCAAACGGCCGATGCCCCTTTTGCATCCATAAACCTGTCAATATTCAGATGGCGAACCTGCAACATTTGTTTCTTGTCTGGAACAAAGACACGATTTAATTAGATTTTTAATCAATATTTAGCACATAAGTTCAGAGCTCGTTCCGAGCACCCAGTCGAAATATTTCTTGGATGTCAGATGAACTTTTTCAAAACACTCACGACAGCAGCAGCCTTTGCATTGTCCGCAGTTGCAGCACATGCAATTCCCGTTTCCCTGATTGGTGATGAAATTCATTACGAATTTGGTATCACTGGGGGGCCTACTTTTTTCTCAGGTGACGCGACAATCACCGATCCCGGAGTTGAGTTTATGGCTCCGACAGTCAATCCGATCCCCGTGGATTTTACCGCCTCGTCGCTGACGATCACCTATGATCTCTCTGGTTTCGCTAATGTTGGCGCGCCGACCACATTTGCGTTTTCAGGTTTCGACAGCGTCATCACATCCGTTGCTCTGGTCTCTGGTATCGCTTCAGAAGTGGTCAACATTTCTTTTACAGATTCCACAATCGGGATTGATTTTGTTGATATCGCAATTGGCGCTGATCCCATCCACACTTTTGTTTTTGACATCACCGCTGCGCTGCCTGCGGTTCCCGTACCCGGATCTTTGCCATTGACGGCGGCTGGTCTGATCGCATTTGGCGCCATCGCGAGACGTCAAAAACGCCGCGCTGCCCAAGCCTGAGCGTTTCATCCAAAACCTCAGCAACCACAACGACAAAAGGCGACCCAACCGGGTCGCCTTTCTTTTTGAATACGCCCCGAATGGGGACGATTTGGCTTAGACCAACTCGATCGAATAGCTTTCGATCACAGTGTTCGCCAACAGCTTTTCGCACATCTCAGTGACCGTGGCTTCGGTTGTGCCATCCGCTAGGTCCAGTTCAATCAGCTTGCCTTGACGCACGCCGTTCACGCCGTCAAATCCCAACGCACCCAGTGCGTGACGCACAGCTTCGCCTTGGGGGTCCAGAACGCCGTTTTTCAGGCTGACAAATACGCGGGCTTTCATATCGGATACGTCCTTAGCTTAGTTGATCAGAGTAGGTTTGGGCATTTGCGACGGATTAGACGGCATGACGCCCAACCGTTTGGCCACTTCGGTATAGGCATCCGTGAGATTGCCCAAATCGCGGCGAAACACGTCTTTGTCCAGCTTTTCGCCGGTTTCGATATCCCACAGGCGGCAACTGTCCGGGCTGATTTCATCGGCCAGGATCAGACGCTGAAAATCACCTTCGTAGACGCGGCCAAATTCGATTTTGAAATCGATCAATTTGATGCCGACGCCAAACATGACCCCAGACAAGAAATCATTGACCCGCAGCGCCATGGCCACGATGTCGTCCAGATCCTGCTGTGATGCCCAGCCAAAGGCGATGATGTATTCTTCGGGGACCAGCGGATCACCGAGGGAATCATCTTTGTAGGAAAATTCGATGATGGGACGGGGCAATTGTGTGCCCTCTTCCATCCCCAGACGTTTGGCCATCGACCCGGCGGCATAGTTGCGCACGATCACTTCGAGCGGCACGATCTCTGCGGCGCGGATCAATTGTTCGCGCATATTGAGCCGTTTCAGGAAATGCGTCGGGATGCCGATATTGTGCAGCCCGGTCATGAAAAACTCGCTAAGGCGGTTATTTAACACACCTTTTCCGTCGATCACGGCTTTCTTTTCAGCGTTAAACGCGGTGGCATCGTCTTTGAAATATTGTACCAACGTGCCTTGCTCAGGGCCTTCGTACAGAACCTTCGCTTTGCCTTCATAAATCTTTTTGCCGCGTGCCATGTGCTCTCCTGTCTGCCCCGTGGTGGTTGATCAAACCGGGTGAACCGGGCCAATCAAAGGGCCGAATGGGCGAAATGCGGCGCTTGGCCGCTTTGATAAACGACCTCATACGCCAGCGCCCCCTTGCGGGCAAGCGTCCCGACAGGCATATGAAGGACAAGGTTCATTCAATACGGGGGGATCATCCCATGTCCACATTCGACGATCGCGAAAGCGCGTTTGAAAACAAATTCGCCCATGACGCAGAAATGCAGTTCAAAGCTGATGCGCGCGGCAACAAATTGACCGGTCTTTGGGCCGCTGGCCTGCTGGGTAAAACCGGTGCCGATGCCGAAGCTTATGCCGTAGAAGTTGTGAAATCCGACTTCGAAGAAGCCGGCCACGAAGATGTCTATCGCAAATTGGCCGCGGACCTGAACGGCGTTGCTGATGAACAGACAATCCGTGCGCAAATGGCGGAAAACCTGAAAGTCGCGAAAGAGTCGCTTCTAAAAGAAGCTGATTAATCAAAGCCTTACGACAGTAAGGCCCCTAAATTTTGTAACGGCGCGCTTTGGATCATTCAGGGCGCGCCGTTAACCATTGAGGCAGTTCCTCACCTGAAATTAACGCATGGTTCACCGCCCGCCAGCTAGCCCTAACAAGACCAGCCGAGTGTATTCGGCGTTTTTCGGATCTTGTTATGCGTGACGATCAAAACTCAGTTTCAGCCCAAACGGCCCCGCACTCAAACACAGCGGCGTCACGTGATGCATTTGCGCTGTCGTTTCGCTGGGGGCATTTGTTGCCACCCGTTGCATTGATCATTTGCGGGATTTTGCTGTTTGACCGGATGCGCGGATTTGACATTTCACAAATCTGGAATGTGGTTTGGTCCATGCATCCCCTGCAATGGGGATTGGCGATTTTGGCCTCTGCGGCCAGTTTTTTGGCATTGGGACAATATGATGCGGTGATTCACCGCGCCCTGCGCACTGGGATTTCTGCGCGTCGCGCCCGTATTTCCGGGATGCGCGCCATCGCCCTTAGCCAAGTGCTGGGCTTTGGCAGCCTGACATCCGCGTTGGTCCGGTGGCGCTGTCTGCCTGAATTGACCGCAATCCGGGCGGTGCATCTATCCGTGCTGGTATCGGTGTCCTTTTTGGCGGCATGGTCGATCGTTGCAGCCCTGATCCTGTGGCTTGGCAGGGTTGATTTACCTGCAAAGCCAGCTCTTTTGGCGGGGGCGACCGCTGCGGCGGCCATCGGTCTGGCCTTACCCTTGATGCGTCATCGCATTCCGCGTCTGCGCGCCATTTTAGGCCAGTTGGACACGTCGGATTTGGGTCAACTGGTGCTTTGGGCGCTGTTGGATACCGGATTTGCCGCAATCGTTTTGGGGGTGTTCCTGTGGGGACAAGTGGACCCGATGACCTTGTTCAGCGCCTATTTGGTCGCTTTGGGCTGTGGGCTCCTTTCCAATGCTCCGGGGGGATTGGGCGCGTTTGAGCTGACCTTGATGGCGTTGTTGCCCGCCATTCCCGCCCCTGATTTATTGGCCGCGATCCTTGCGTATCGACTGGCCTATTACGCCCTGCCCGCCTTGGTTGCGGTTCCCGGGCTGATCTATGTGCGCGATCAGGCCAAAACCGACCTGCATTTGGCCACCAACTGGGAAACGCGCCGCATTTTAGGCAACCCGCCCTGTCCGGAATGGGGGTTGGTGCAACAATCCGGGCATATCCTGCTGGATCAGCATGGCGAACAGGGCTGGCGTGTGGATGTGGCCGGTCCGGTGATGGCGGCGATTGGCCCTGCCTTTCATGGCCACCCTACTGTCCTGCGCTCAAACAGCGTGTCCGCGCGTGCGTTGGACAAACTTCAGAACTTTGCACAGGCGCGGAACCTGAAACCGGCACTATATAAATGCAGCGCCGCCACAGCGATTGCTGCGCAAAGTATCGGCTGGTCGGTGATCCGCATCGCATCGGACGCAGTGATTGATCTAAACCATTGGAACTTAGACATTCCTCAACGTCGCAGCTTGCGTCGGAAACTGCGCAAATCCCAAAAGGCCGGTGTCGAAATCCGCCCGATGTCAAATGCCCCATGTTGGGATGAAATGACCCGTGTTGCTGACAATTGGGCCGATCGCCATGGGGGACAACGCGGATTTTCCATGGGCCGCTATGTGGCCGGAAACACCCATGGGCAGGTGTTTTTCACCGCCCATGTGGATGGCAAATTGGTCGCTTTTGTCAGCTTTCACGCCACCGCCGACAAATGGGTGCTGGACCTGATGCGCGCGGATCAATGCGCACCGGACGGGACGATGTATGCGCTGATCCATGCCGGGATTAACGCAGCGATTGCCGCTGGCGCTACAACGGTATCATTGGCTGCGATCCCAACCTTGCCGGATCAATGGGCCTTTTTGCGCAAACATCTCGCTTGCGGTTTGGCGCAGTTCAAACAGAGCTTTGCCCCTCGCTGGCAACCGCTTTTTCTGGCGACCCCCCGTTTTTGGCAGATCCCGACCGCTATGTGGTTCATTTTCAGACAAATTCATCATCCAAATGCGGGCAATATGCAGCCTACTCATGATGAAGATGCAAATTTTGGGTTTGATCTTGGTCCCGCGACATGCGACCTGCCGCGACAGACCCAAATGTTACCGGTCCGAACTGGTGATGCTCATGCTGCTACAGGTGCCCCTGATGACAAACGCTCTTTCCCGTCTCCTTGAAACCCGCGATTGGCTGTTGGCTGATGGGGCAACAGGCACGAACCTGTTCAATATGGGCCTGCAATCCGGGGATGCCCCGGAAATGTGGAACCAGGACGAACCAGCAAAGATCAAAGCGCTATATGCCGGTGCCGTGAATGCTGGGTCCGATATTTTCCTGACCAATTCCTTTGGCGGCAATGCATCGCGTTTGAAACTGCATGACGCAGCTGATCGCGTCGGGGAATTGAACCGCGCCGCGGCTGAAATTGCGCGTGACGTTGCAGATGCATCAGGTCGCGACGTGATCGTGGCCGGATCTGTTGGTCCAACAGGTGAAATTATGGCGCCGATGGGCAATCTGACCCACGAAATCGCCGTGGAAATGTTCCACGAACAGGCCGAAGGCCTAAAGGCCGGGGGCGTGGATGTGCTCTGGGTTGAAACGATTTCTGCCCCCGAAGAATATGCTGCCGCCGCCGAAGCATTTGAAAAGGCCGATATGCCATGGTGTGGCACCATGAGCTTTGACACAGCTGGGCGCACCATGATGGGGCTGACATCCGCCGATATGGTCAAAATGGTCGGCAAACTGGGCTATCAGCCGTTGGGTTTTGGTGCCAATTGCGGGGTTGGCGCGTCTGATTTGCTGCGCACAATCATGGGATTTGCCGCGGCGGGTCCCGAATTGCCGTTGATCGCCAAAGGCAATGCCGGCATCCCCAAATATGTTGACGGCCACATTCACTATGACGGTACGCCCGAATTGATGGGCGAATATGCCGTTCTGGCCCGGGATTGCGGCGCAACCATCATCGGCGGCTGCTGTGGCACAACGCCGGAACATCTGGTCGCGATGCGCGCTGCGTTGGAAAACACCCCACGGGGGGATCGCCCGTCGCTGGAATTGATTGCCGAAAAACTGGGCGGCTATTCATCCGCCAATGACGGCACCGGTGAAAACGACACGCCCACGCGCACCACACGGCGATCCCGCCGTCGCGGCTAATCCTGCCCTAGTGTGATGTGACGCGATCCCATGATGCGGGACCGTGTCACAGCGCAAGGGACGATCCCTACAAATTTCTAGTCAAACAGCGACATCTGTCCACCATGCGCTAAGGGTGGACAGAACAAATCCGTGCGCAAAGGCGGCAGGGATTTCGACAGGCCAGACCGCTTTAACGCCACGTGAAAACGTTTCTGGATCAATTCAGCCCAAATCCCCTGCCCGGTCATGCGACGTCCAAAATCGGGATCATAATCACTCCTGCCATGCAATTCCCGCACGCGGCCCATGACCCGTTTGGCCCGATCTGGAAAATGCTGTTGCAGCCAATCCTGAAACAGCTCTGACACTTCGCGCGGCAGTCGCAGCATGATAAACGTCGCCGCACGCGCCCCGTTTTCGGCCCCGGCACAGAGGATCGGTTCCAATTCATGATCCGTCAAAGCCGGGATCAACGGCGCGACCATCACCCGGGTCGGAATACCTGCATCTGACAGCGTTTTGATCAACGCCAACCGGCGCGCAGGGGATGGGACGCGGGGCTCCATGGCACGCGTAATCTGTGCATCCAAACTGGTCACGGACACCCCGACCTGCACCAGCCCATTGCGGGCCATATCCGACAGAATATCGATGTCACGCTCTATCAGCGTGCCTTTGGTGGTGATGGCCACGGGATGGTTGAACGCCTGCAGCACCTTTAGGATATCGCGCATCACGGTTTGGGTTTTCTCAATCGGTTGATAGGCATCGGTGTTGGTGCCAATGGCAATCGGTGCGACGCGATAGCCCGGTTTACGCAATTCACGCGCCAAAATCTCTGCCGCTTTGGGGCGGGCAATTAACTTGGTTTCGAAATCCAGCCCCGGAGACAGGCCCAAATAGGCGTGACTGGGGCGGGCAAAACAGTAGATACAGCCATGTTCACACCCCCGATAAGGGTTAATCGTTCGGTCAAATGGCAGGTCCGGTGACGCATTATAGCTCAGCACTTTGCGCGGGGTTTCCTGTGTCACTTCGGTGCGCAAAACCGGCAATTCATCCACAAACCAGCCATCCTCCACCGTTTCGGTGCGAAGCCTTTCAAACCGGTTGGTTATGTTGCTCCGGGCGGCGCGGCCCAGCCTGCGGGATTGTTCTGCGGGTTTGCTCATTTTGCCACTATAAGAACAAAACGCGAACGCGTGAAGCCTCCTCACTATAATCCTGCGGATTATTCATTTGCTCTTGCGTCGTTGTCGAGGCACTCCATGTCGCAATCGGTCCAGACCTGCTGCGTGATTTCAGCGCATTTGGAATGAACACGTTAACAATTTCGACATACTAGCCATAGGGAAGCCACCCATGTCTGACGACCAAGATGACATCATCCTCAGCGAGCTCAACGACGAAGAGCTGGTTCTGCAGATGTTTGACGACCTGTATGATGGTCTGAAGGAAGAAATCGAAGAAGCGGTCAACATCTTGTTGGAACGCGGCTGGGAACCTTATCGGATTCTGACCGAAGCTCTGGTGGGTGGTATGACCATTGTGGGCAACGATTTCCGGGATGGTATTCTGTTTGTGCCAGAGGTTCTGCTGGCCGCGGGCGCGATGAAGGGTGGCATGTTCATCCTCAAACCATTGCTGGCAGAAACCGGCGCGCCCCGTATGGGCAAAATGGTGATTGGCACCGTCAAAGGCGACATTCATGATATCGGCAAAAACCTGGTTGGCATGATGATGGAAGGCGCAGGATTTGAGGTTGTTGATCTGGGCATTAACAACGCCGTCGAAGCCTATCTGGAAGCTTTGGAATCCGAAAAGCCCGACATTCTGGGCATGTCCGCCCTGCTGACCACAACCATGCCTTACATGAAGGTTGTGATCGACACGATGGTCGAAAAAGGCATCCGCGACGATTACACCGTGTTGGTCGGCGGCGCGCCCTTGAACGAAGAGTTCGGCAAAGCGATCGGCGCAGACGCCTATTGCCGGGACGCGGCCGTGGCCGTTGAAACCGCCAAGGAATACATGGCGCGTAAACATAACCAGCTGGCGGCTGGTTAACGTTCAAACCTGATTAAAATCTATGACAAAGGCTCGGATTTTCCGGGCCTTTTTTCGTCAATACTCGTTAAAATTGAGGCTATTAGCCAAGATTTTTAAGCGATTGGAAATCATCCACCCCCATGCTGAGGACGTGGGAATAAAACGGGTGAAAAACAATGCCATCGTCATTTAATGTATTCTATTTAGGTGTCCAATCGGACATCGATTCAGTGGAAGGGAATGATTACTCCGAAAGCGCAGGGGATCTGGTCGGCCTCACCTTTGGTGGCCCCGGGGATTCTCTGGTGGATCACGCCCAAACTTGGGACGCGGTCAGTGTCTGGGACACATTTTACGACATGGCATATCCCGGGGATACGTTTGAAATCAATGACAGCGGCGTGGCGCAGGAATTTGACGGGACGGCCGTTTACAATGCGACGGTAACATTTATCGATGGGTCCACCGCCAATGTCACCGCAGTGGTTGCCCAAGATACCGATGGCAACACCTATTGGGTGCCCGAATATTCCGACAATACCGATCATGCAACGATGCAATCTGCCCCCATTCAATCGGTGACATTTGATTCCCTAAATTCCAATTACGCATATGGCCTGAACGTCGACCGGATGGACCCGACCTTTATCACTTGTTTTACATCCGGCACCCGGATCACGACACAATCAGGTCAAAAACCCATCGAAACCCTCTCTGTTGGTGATAAAATCCTGACGATGGATCACGGGTTTCAGGAAATTCGCTGGATTGGGACCTGCCAGGTCCAAGCTGAGGGCGCATTCGCCCCGATCCTGATCCAGAAAGGCGCATTAGACAATGACAGCGATTTGCTGGTCTCGCCGCAGCACCGGATGCTGTATTATGGGCCGCAATGCGAAATGCTGTTTGGCGTAGCCGAGGTGCTGATCCCGGCGAAACATCTGGTGAATGACCTGACGATTCGCCCCAAAGAGGGCGGGATGGTGACCTATTACCACCTGATGTTTGACACGCATGAAATTATCTATGCCGAAAATTGCCCCTCTGAGAGCTTTCACCCCGGTGAATTCACGCTCGACAATGTGGCGCAGGATACAAGGGACGAATTGTTGGCGCTGTTCCCGGAACTGGCCATTGATAAAGGCCTGCATTACGGGGCAACCGCGCGTCAAACCATCAAACCCTATGAGACAAATCTGCTGCTCAACTCTGAGGATTAGCGCCCCTTCCCGCCAAAGGCGCAACCGCGTTTGAGCGTGCCGTTTTTGGGCTTGCACCGGATCGGGCGGGATGGAACCATCAGGATATGTTGATGGGCAATCCGCCTGTTGCGTCAATGTTAGGTCTGCCTGCGTGAAAAAGCCCGCCCCCCCTCTGGACATATCCCAATCGGTTTCTGACGTGGAACTGACAGAACAGGGGTTGGATTTATCTGGATCCAACACTGATCTTGGGACCGAACGGGTGTTGATTCTGGCCTGCGGTGCACTGGCGCGTGAAATACTGGCCCTGATCCGTGGCAATAACTGGCGCCATCTGGACCTGCATTGCCTGCCCGCAATTCTGCACAATCACCCAGATCGCATCACCGATGCCGTCAAAGACGCGGTCGCCCAAAGACGGGATCAATACACCCGCATTTTTGTGGCCTATGCGGATTGCGGCACAGGTGGGCAATTGAAATCAGCCTGTGATGACATGGGCGTTGAAATGATCAAAGGCCCGCATTGCTATTCATTTTACGAAGGCAATGACGCCTTTGCTGCCCAAGGCGAAGTCACCTGTTTTTATCTGACAGATTTCCTGGCACGCCAGTTTGACGCCTTTGTCTGGAAACCGCTGGGGCTGGATCGTCATCCGCAATTGCTGGACATGTATTTCGGCAATTACACCACGTTGGTCTATCAATCACAGATCGATGACCCGGCGCTGGTCGAATTGGCGCGGGGACATGCCGACCGGATGGGACTGGCGTTTGAACATCGAAAAACCGGCTATGGCGACCTTGCCATCGCACTTCAAGAGCAGGCCGAAAAGCCCTGATTTGATTGGGTTTTTGCCCGAAACCTTAGCCCGGCGCGCCCAGCAGACCTTCGGCGTCCACGCGGCCAAAGCTGCCCATCAACTGGCGGATAAACGTGGTGTCCTGAATATTATCATCCGTCACACGGCGCGACAGGGTCACAACCTGACCATCCTCTAGGCCAAAACGTTCGATATTCTGAACAACCCCATCCGCATCAAAGGTGATGGCCAGAACTTCGCGCTCGACCTCTTGGGGTTCAAACGGGCCAAATTTGCGGAACCGGCTTTGGACATAATAATAGCCGCTGGAATCCGTAACACCCCCGGCGGTGGGCGGCCCAACCACGTCCTCAACACTGTCGCGGGTATCAATCCCAACCAACAATTCGGACAGGTCCTGTTCTGGCGGGATAAAACCATGGTTGCGATAGATCGGCGAACACGCGACCATAGCGCCCAACCCTGCGATACAAATTGCAGCGCGCAGTGTCTTGGCTGCGGATTTTGGTGCTTTACGCATGTCGACCTCATTTGTTTGGCCTTGACGGCCCGTATCCCCGCTTACATCAAGCGGACCTGAAACTTCAAGAATGGAAGCACAATGGCCTCTTTGCCCGAACACCTCATTCGCATCGCGGATCTGCCCAATCGGGCCGGTCTGGACTTTGTTATTGAACCCGACGCAGAGGGCCGAAACGCCATAGGGGTTGATCTGGACCTGCTCGGGCTGCGTAAATTGCGGTTCTCGGGACGGCTGGATCCGATGGGGTCCAGGGATTGGCGGCTTGTTGCCGATATCGGGGCGACTGTGGTGCAGGAATGTGTGGTGACGCTAGATCCGGTGACCACACGAATCGACGAAAAGGTCGAACGCCAATATGTGACCGGCTATGTGGAGCCTGACGATTCCGAGGTTGAAATGACCGACGAGGAAAATCTGGAATCACTGCCCGAAGTATTGGACGTCGCCCAAGTGATGATCGAAGCGCTGGCGCTGCATCTGCCCCCCTATCCACGCAAAGATGGGGCCGAAATTGGGTCGGCTGTGTTCACAGAACCCGGCCAAACCCCAATGACAGACGAAGATGCGCGCCCCTTTGCAGGGTTGGCTGCTTTGCGTAACAGCTTGGACAAGAACGGCGAAAACGACGCATAAACCGGGTGATCGAAAACCGCTTGCGTTTTGTGGGAACGAAACTATGTTCACCCGCCTGTCAGATACGTCTCGACAGGGGCCGTACAATCGCATATGACCCCGCGAAACCGGACTGAATTTAGATAAACGACGGGCCCACGATATGGCCCCTTAAACCGAGGTTGAGACATGGCTGTCCCACAGAATAAGATCTCCAAGTCGCGTCGGAACAACCGTCGCTCGCACCACGCTCTTTCTGGTGCAAACCCAAATGAATGCCCATCATGTGGTGAGCTGAAGCGCCCACATCACATTTGCCCCTCTTGTGGCACCTATGCGGACCGTGAAGTGATCGCACAGGTTGCGGACGTGGATCTGGACGACGACGCGGCATAAACTGATTTAGGCGGCCGCTATGACCCAGATTTTGAAGGATCAAGACCGGGGTGCGGCTATGCCTAAAGACGTTGTTCTATCTGTCGACGCCATGGGCGGCGATCAAGGGCCTGCAACGATTGTTGCGGGCCTTGCGCGTTTCCTGAAAACGACCCCCGGCGCCCGCGCGATTTTGCATGGGCCCGAGGAAACGCTGAAACCGATGCTGACCAAACGCGGCATCGCGGATCGCGTGACCATCCATCATGCCGACGGTGTGGTGTCGATGTCAGACAAACCCAGCCAAGTGATGCGCCACGGCAAAGACACGTCCATGTGGTCCGCCATCGAAGCTGTGCGTGACAAACAGGCCGATGTCTGTGTCAGTTGCGGCAATACCGGCGCCTTGATGGCGGTGGCCATGATCCGCCTTCGCAAAGCCGAGGGCGTCAATCGCCCCGCCATTGCCTGTCTGTGGCCATCGCGCAACCCGTCCGGGTTCAACGTGATGCTGGATGTGGGCGCTGATATTCGCGCCGATCAGGATGATTTGCTGACCTATGCCCTGATGGGGGCGTCCTATGCGCGCAATGGCATGAACATGCCCCGCCCGCGTATTGGCCTGCTGAATGTCGGCACCGAAGAACACAAAGGCCGCGCCGAATTAAAGGTGGCCCATGAAATGATCGCCCGCATGGCGCCATTGGCTGAATTCGACTATGTCGGTTTTGTCGAAGGTGGCGATATTCCCGGCGATCGCGTTGACGTGATTGTGACCGATGGGTTCACCGGCAATGTCGCGCTGAAAACCGGCGAAGGCACGGCCAGCCTGATCAGCCAATTCCTGCGCGAAGCCTTTAAGAAGACGCCCCTATCGCGCATTGCGGCCCTGTTGGCGATGACATCGCTGAAACGGCTCAGCAAACGGATGGACCCGCGCCGCGTCAATGGCGGCGTGTTTCTGGGGCTGAATGGCACAGTCGTGAAAAGCCACGGATCCGCCGATTCGACCGGGGTCAAAGCGGCGCTGCAATTGGCACATCAATTGGCGCAATCCGGTTTCACCGACAAACTTGCGGCACGGGTTGCATCTGCGGCATCCCTCGCCCAAGATGACGTTAAGGAAATTGACGCCGCCGCATCCGGCGCGTCCGCCACAGGCAGTAAATAAACACATGACACCATCCCAAACTCTGCGCGCCGTGGTCCGAGGAGTGGGGCATTACCTGCCTGAGCGGGTTGTGCCAAACACACACTTTGAGGCCACACTGGAAACCAGTGACGAATGGATTCGTACGCGATCAGGGATTGAACGGCGCCACTTTGCCGCCGAGGATGAATTTACCTCTGATCTGGGGGCCAAAGCCGCCCAAGCCGCGCTGGATCATGCCGGATTGCAGGCTGACGACATCGACGCGGTGATTGTCGCCACATCCACCCCGGATATGACATTTCCATCCGCAGCCACCATGGTGCAGCAGAAACTGGGCATGACCCAAGGGTTTGCCTATGACATTCAGGCGGTCTGCGCTGGGTTTGTCTATGCCCTGACCAATGCCAATGGGATGATTCTATCCGGTCAGGCCAAACGGGTGCTGGTGATTGGGGCCGAAACCTTTAGCCGCATCCTTGATTTCACCGATCGGTCCACCTGTGTGCTGTTTGGCGACGGGGCTGGCGCTGTGATCCTTGAGGCGCAGATGGGCGATGGCACATCTGATGACCGGGGCATTCTGGGCTGTGATCTGAATTCTGACGGGCGTTACCGTGATCTGCTGTATGTGGATGGCGGCATGGTCAGCCAGCAAACCGGGTTTATCGTGATGCAGGGCAATGCCCTGTTCCGTCAGGCCGTGGAAAAACTGGCCTCAACCGCTGATTCTGCCTTGGTGAAATCCGGGCTGGGTCACGATGATGTGGACTGGATTGTGCCCCATCAGGCCAATATCCGCATCATCCAAGGCACGGCCCGCAAACTGGGCGTGAGCATGGACAAAGTGGTGGTGACCGTTCAGGACCACGGCAACACATCAGCCGCATCGATCCCGCTGGCCCTGTCTGTGGGTGTGCAAAACGGTCAGATCAAACCGGGTGATCTGCTGGTTGCTGAGGCCATCGGCGGCGGTTTGGCATGGGGCGCGGTTGTTCTGCGCTGGTAATTTCGCGTCACTTTCCGCCAAATCCCACAAAATACACACAGAATTCCGCCTGAACGGCTTCTCGCAAGTCCCTGTTATTGACTCTGAATTTCGGTTCTGCCTAGACTTAACCAAACGGAGGGATAGGGATGGTAGATAAGACACTTACGCGCATGGATTTGGCAGAGGCCGTACACGAAGAAGTTGGCCTGTCACGCAACGACAGCGCTCAATTGGTTGAAAGCGTGCTGTCACACGTTTCTGATGCGCTGGTCTCTGGGGAAACGGTCAAAATTTCCTCATTCGGAACTTTTTCAATTCGCGACAAAGCGGCGCGCGTTGGACGTAACCCCAAAACCGGGGAAGAAGTGCCAATTCACCCTCGCCGCGTTCTCACTTTCCGGCCCTCGCATCTGATGAAAGACCGCGTGGCAGCTGGCAACAAAAGCTGAAAGGAGGCGCGCGGATGAGCAAATCCCGCGACGCATTCCGCACCATTTCCGAAGTCGCAGAATGGCTGGATTCCCCGGCCCATGTTCTGCGATTTTGGGAAAGCAAGTTTCCACAAGTGAAACCCGTCAAACGCGCGGGTGGGCGACGCTATTACCGGCCTCAGGATATGCGGCTGTTGGGCGGCATCAAAACGTTGCTGCATGATGATGGGATGACCATCAAAGGCGCGCAGAAAACCCTGCGTGAAAAAGGCGTCAAAGCCGTTTCCGCCATGTCCGCCCCCCTGCCCGGCGAAGGCCCGGCAGATCAGGATACGGGCGATTTGGTGCAGGCCCGTGTGGTGTTGCCCCCCGAACAGCCCAGAACCGCAAAACCCGAAATGGCCAAACCAGTGGTTGCGCTAGCAGAACAGGCGGATTCTGGTGTCGTTTCAGATGTGGATGATGCGGCGGCGGTTGCTGACCAGCCAGATGCGGCGGTCGACACCAAACCGACCACACCTAGCCAAACCCCGATGGAAGTGATCGCCGGTGCGATCACCGAATCGTCAAAGATCGAAACGGACACGCCCCCCCACATTCCCGACGCACAGCCGGTCAAAACGGATGTCCCATCCGAGCCAGCTGCGCTTCCGTCGTTTTTGTCAAAACGCCCAGTTTCAGACACCAAAACCGATATTGATCAGGGCACAGCTGACCCCCACCCCGAACAAGAGGGTGAACCGACGCCGCAAAAACGGCGTGTGGATATTTCGCTGGACGTTATGGAGCCAGATCTAGCCCCCAGCGTTCTGCATGATTTGATCCAGAAAAAGCCCGGTGCGTTACATGCGGATGCCGCCACCTATGCGCCGCTTCTGGCCCGCCTAAAAGATTTGCACACACGGATGAAATCCGCCTGATCGGAATTGGAAATTCAATCCAAATCGCGCATTTTTCCGCTTGCCCGCCCCGCCCAAAACGCTATTAAGACCCAATGTCGGGCTATGGCGCAGCCTGGTAGCGCGTCCGTCTGGGGGACGGAAGGTCGCAGGTTCGAGTCCTGCTAGCCCGACCATTAAACGACGTTACCGATACTCAAAAACACCCGCTTCGCGATTTGCGCAGCGGGTGTTTTTGTATCATGAACAAACATGTTATGGGGAACCAAAAGGGGGAACGATCATGAACGCAGATAACGCGCAAATCGACACCGGAGTGTTGGCGGATCATCAGATCGAAACCCTGATCGCGTCGGGCGGAATTTCGGCCTCTTCCCCGATTTTGAACGAACAAATTCAACCGGCATCTTTGGATTTACGGCTGGGCGCGATTGCGTACCGTGTGCGGGCGTCGTTTTTGGCAGGTCACGGGCGTACCGTGGCGGATCGGTTGGATGAACTGACCATGCATAAAATCGCCCTGACCGGTGGCGCGGTGCTGGAAAAGGGCTGTGTTTATGTGATTCCCTTGATGGAATACCTGTCCCTGCCCGACGGTATGACCGCTGCCGCCTCTGCCAAATCCTCGACGGGGCGGCTTGATCTGATGACACGGGTGATCACCGATCACGGGGTTGAATTTGACCGTATTCCTGACGGATATGACGGCCCGCTTTATGCTGAAATCTGCCCGCAAAGCTTTTCCGTCGTGGCCCAGCCCGGTCAATTGTTGAACCAGATCATTTTCCGACAGGGTAAAACCCTACTCAGTGATGATGAACTGCGCGCTGTGCATGCCCGATCCCCGATTGTGTCCGGGGACCCGGTGATTTCCGACGGGCTGGGATTTTCAGTCGATCTACAGCCCCGTTCCGGCGATTTGGTCGGCTACCGCGCCAAACGTCACACAGGTGTGGTCGATCTGGCCAATCTGGATCATTATGACCCTGCCGATTACTGGGAAGAGGTGCGCACGTCCCAAGGCCGCATCATTCTGGACCCCGGCGCGTTTTACATTCTCGTCAGCCGCGAAGCGATCTGTATCCCGCCCGATTGCGCCGCTGAAATGGCCCCTTATCTGGCGATGGTTGGCGAATTTCGCGTGCATTATGCCGGGTTCTTTGACCCCGGATTTGGCTGGGATGGCGCCGGTGGGGCCGGTTCGCGCGGCGTGTTAGAGGTCCGATGCCATGAGGCGCCATTTGTTCTGGAACATGGCCAAGTTGTGGGGCGTTTGGTTTATGAACGCATGAGCGCAGAGCCCAAAGCCCTGTATGGACGCGAAATAAAGTCCAATTATCAGGGTCAGGGGCTCAAACTGTCCAAGCATTTCAAATCGACCTGATTTCGGGGGTTTGCCCCTGTAAATGGCAGGTTTCAGTGATCCAAAGCTTTGCCAAGGCGTGGCAGACGGGCCTTTCGGAGCAGTTTGCGCATGGTCCATTCCTGCCCGGACAGGCGGATCGCTTCGGTCAGAACAATGTTGGCGACCTGTTCAACCACGACGTCATGATCGACAAATAGCGACATCAAAAACCCGTCCGGATCGAGGCGTTGCAGGTCCTGTTCTGCTAAAATGTTGCGCGGAAAATCCTTTGCGTTTGATGTGAGGATCGCATCACAAGACCCTGAAACAGCAGACGAAAAGACGTGAATGTCATTTTTGTCCGGCAACCATAGCTGCTGATCCAACGCCCCATTATGCGCAATCACAGCGCGGGGAAATTCGATGTTCAAACGCGCAATTTCACCGCGCGCAAAGGTTTCCCCATCCGTGCCCAACCGGGCCGCGGCGCGGGCCCATTCTTCGCAGATACGTGCGCTCCACCTTGGTTCAAACAACCGTGCGCGGGCGCAGCCCAACACAATTTCCCGCATCACCGTCGGGTACAGAACACAAGCGTCGATCAGGACCCGCATGGCCCTATAGACGGAAGAACAGGGATTTTAGGTAGCCGCTTTCGGCCAGTTGTGGCAGCAGCGGATGATCCGGTCCCGCCGATCCGGTATAGATCAGCTGACCACGGCGTCCGCCCCGGCCAATGCCGCGTGCAGATGCGTTGCGGAATTTCGACAAATCCGCCGCATGTGAACAGGAACACAGGCCCAGATAGCCGCCTTCGGCCACCAAAGGAGCCGCCAGTCGGGCCACACGTTCATAGGCGCGCAACCCCGGTTCCAACGCTTTGCGAGATGGGGCAAAGGCCGGTGGATCACAGATCACCACGTCAAATTTTGCCCCCTCTTCGCCCAACTTGGTCAACACATCAAAGGCGTCGCCCTGACGGGTTGAAAACTGATCTGCGACACCGGTTGCGATGGCGCCTTGTTCAGCCAATGCCAGCGCAGGGGCAGACCCATCCACCGCCAATGCGGATGTGGCACCATTGGCCAGACAGGCCAGCCCAAAGCCCCCCACATGGGAAAATACGTCCAGAACCGACCCGCCTTTGGCCAGTTGTGCCGCAAAGGCATGGTTAGGACGTTGGTCAAAAAACAGACCGGTTTTTTGCCCGCCCATGACATCGGCCATATAGGTCGCGCCATTCATCGGCACGGGCAATGGGCCATCAGGGGCATTGCCCCGCATCACGGTGGTTTCTTCGGTCAGGCCTTCTAGGCTTCGCGACCGGCCAGTGCCGTTTTTGATGATGGTGGTCACGCCAGTCACGTCGGCCAATGCGGCGGCCAGCGGTTCAATCAGCACTTCGGCCCAGGCGGCGTTGGGTTGGATCACGGCCAGATCGCCAAATCGGTCGATAATCACCCCCGGCAAACCGTCGGTTTCTGCGTGAACCAGCCGATAAAACGGAGCATCATACAACCGTTCACGATGCTTCAGCGCGCGGGCAATACGCCCGGCCAGCCAAGCCTGATCAATGACCGCGTTTTCGTCCCGATCCAGCATCCGCGCAAAAATCCGCGAATTTGGATTGACCGCAACCACGCCCATTTTCTGACGTTCGGGGTCCTCCAACACGGCCAGCGCGCCGGGCTCGATCGCTTTGGTGCGGCGATCGGTGACAATTTCATTTGAGTAAACCCAAGGAAAGCCGTGGCGAATTGCGCGGGCTTCGGATTTGGGTTTCAGGCGGATGACGGGCAAAGAGGACGCATTCATACGCGTCCTCTAAAGACTTTGTCGTCCCAGCGAAAGGGGGGATAGATCAGCGCGCAGGCGCAGATGCCAGAATGGGGGTATTTTGTGGGCCCAGTTCCTGCTGCGCCACCTGTGCAAGATGGGTCATGATGCGCACCTTCTGGCCTTCGCCGCGGGTTTCGGCCATCACAGCCGCCTGCCCGCCCAAGGCCGGTAAATCAGCGATGATGATCCGGGGGGATTCAACAACGGCGCCGGTTTGGGCGTGATGCACGGCCAGTTCAAATTTGATCGAATGCACGCCGCCAACTGTATACCGGGTCCGTTCGGTCAGTGAATGAAACCGCAATACGCGGATGGTGGCGACAACAGGGATATCGCCATGCAAGTCAGATGTGCCATCGCGAAACGACGCGGTAAAGATTTCGCCAATTTGCTGACGACGATCCCCAAGTGGGTCCCCCCGCCAAACGATATCTGCAATCGGGTAATATCCGTTGGATTCTGACACGGTCAGATTGGATGGAAACGCGACGCGAATGTCACGCACGTCATAGGACCGCACGATGGCGACCTCTGGGATTGCGGTTTCCAATCCGGGTGCATTTAGGGGTGCGTTTCGGGATACGGTGTCGACGGTTGAACACCCAGCAAGTGTCAAAGCCAGTGCTGCAATGCCTGCGATACGTTTAAGTGTCATGTTACGCCCTCCGGGCTTTCGCCCATGAAATTGGTTACCCCCCTCAAGGTTGCGTTAACTATTCTTAATTTTATGAGGCAGAATTGTGCCGGGATTGGTTCCATTTTGGGAAAAACCGGTGATTACCGCATGAATTCACCGCTATTAGGTCGGAATGGGCAACAATACTTTAGTGTTTCAACGACAAGCAAACACCCTTGATGTTCAAAATTAGAAAATGTCCCAGACTTTGGCGACAGCAATAATTGTCATCTGGTTGAGGCAACTTTCATTTTCCAGACTTAGCCCAGATCGACCTAACCCAACCCCAAGCTGATCCAAACCCCGGCAAAAACCATACCCAGCCTCCAGCGTTTCCTGAAACATCTCAAAGGATAGATTATCGGGAAAAGAGGCTTCGATCCTGTCTGCCACAAGTTTGCGAAATGCAAAGCGCGTATTCGTTGAACAAGGGTATGCATTATGCGCAAAGCCAGCGACATGTGCATTGCATTCAGACATAACGGTTTCGAAACACAAATATACATTGTCTTCAGAATCCATGCATTTGTGTAATGAGAGTCCGACAAACTTGCTAATGTTTTCAAGCGGATTGTCTTGGTCAGCAGATACCGAACTCACATTCAGCGCCAGAACGATCGTGTTAAGAAAAGCAATCGCTTTCATGAGAAAGTCACCTACCGTGAATGGCCTTGATCGCCTTGCCAAGATTGAAGGACCGCGACACCCGTTTCGTTTGGAAAACGCGGTTCCTAGACCTTCAAGATGCGATCTTTATCTAGTTCTTAAACTTGGCGGCCCGACCGCCGCGCCGTTTGGCCGGACCGCTGGTTTGCAATCCTTCGCGCAATGTTTGGGTCATTGGATGATCCGGATGTGCATCGCCATATTGCGCAATCAATTGCGTCAAAAACGCCTGAACATCTGCGCCCTCAGGAACGCTTAGCGCCCAATCCAAAAAGATCGAGCGACATTCCCCAGCTGTAATCCCATCCATCCGATAGGATTCCCGGATCAGGCCTTTGCGGTCCAAAATTGCTGGATCGAACTTTTCCATGTTGTCTCTCTTCCCCTGTTTTTGGACCGTTTTTTTTGGCTGGTGTTAGGTTGTATTCGCCGCGCCCCCAAGCAACCGCGAAATCACCTGATCCGCCTGTTGATAGGTGTTTTCGATCACAGCCCGCAGGTCGTTTGGCGTTTCTACGCCGGTTTCACGCAAAATCAACCGCAACCCACCTTCGCCAATCCGGTCCAAATCCAACGCTTCGCCGGTTAACAGACGTGCGGCGGCCTGCAAGGACCAGAAAAGCCCGATCGCATCCTGCAAAACTGCCCCATCCGCGGCATTTAACCAACCGCTCGCGACGCCTGCGGCCAATTGCGCCTCGGTTTCGCGGACATTTGACCCGGCGCGCAAACATGCGGTCTGTGCCAGCAATTCGATATCCTGCATCCGTCCGCGCCCGATTTTGGCGTCAAAATCCCCATTCGGAGCTTTGGCGGCGGCGATTTTTTCGCGCATATCCGCCACGTCTTGTAGGATCGTGTCCCCGCCAGATTTTTCAGCCAGAACCGATTGCCGGATGGTTTCGACCTGATCGCCCAGCATTTGTGACCCCGCAACGGCGCGCGCGCGGGTCAATGCCAGATGTTCCCAGGTCCAGGCCTCGTGGCGTTGATAATCCTCAAACGCCTTGAGCGATGTCGCCACCGGCCCCTGCCGACCAGACGGACGCAGCCGCATATCCACTTCGTATAATTTGCCTTCGGCCATGGGGGCCTGCAATGCGGTGACCATGGCTTGGGTCAGGCGCGCATAATAGGCCCGTGTCGCCAATGGGCGGCGCCCCTCAGAGGCGTCCACCCCATCCGCGTCATAAATCACGATCAAATCCAGATCGGAACTGGCATTCAGACGCGCCGATCCCATCGATCCCATGCCCAACACCACCGCGCCATTGCCCGGCATTGCCCCATGTTTTGCTTCAAAATGGGTCACAACAATGGGCCAAAGCCCGGCCACAACCGCTTGGGCCAAATCCGCATATTGCGCACCGGCCTGTTCTGGCGTGATCAGCCCCCGCAGATGATGCACCCCAATGCGGAAATGCCATTCCTTGGCCCAACGGCGGGTGCCGTCCAGACAACTTTCGTAATCATCCAGATGGTCCAACGTGTCGGTCAGGCTGGATTTTAGCCCATCAATACCCGGCCATTGCGCAAAAAACGCCCCGCCAATCACAGCATCAAACACCCCGGAATTGCGCGACAAATATTGCGCCAAAGCGGGCGCAGTGGCGGCAATATCGACGATCAATTGGGTCAGTTGCGGGTTGGCTTCAAACAGGGAAAACAGTTGAACTCCGGCAGGTAAGCCTTTGAGAAAGCCATCAAATTGCAGCAAGGCTTCTTCTGGTTTTGCGGCGTCTTTCAGGCGGGTCAACAATTCTGGTTTCAACCGGTTGAAAATTTCAACCGCCCTGTCAGAGCGCAAAGCCGGATAGGTCAGCCAACGCGCTGTGACCTCTTGGCCGAAATCATCATCGCTTGGTGCCACGTGGCCGGGGGCAAAGAAATCTTCGGTCAGGGCATGGACCTGTTCCAACCGATCCGTCAGATCAGCGCGCATATCAGCCACGGATTGCCCCATAAAGGCAGCCAAACGGTCAAAACCTTCTGTGGAATTGGGCATCGTGTGGGTCTGGGCATCGCGCAGCATTTGCAATCGATGTTCGACCTCGCGGTGGGCCCGATAATGATCGGTCAGCGTGTCGGCCACCTCTGGCTCAACCCACCCTGCCTGTGACAAGGCGGCCAAACCATCCACCGTGCCCCGCACCCGCAATGTTTTATCGCGTCCACCTGCGATCAATTGCCGGGTTTGGGTGAAAAATTCGATTTCTCGGATGCCACCGCGCCCCAGTTTCATGTTGTGACCTTCGAGGATCAACCGACCCCCCAGTTTTTTATGGTCGCGAATGCGCAGGCGCATGTCATGGGCGTCTTGGATCGCGGCGAAATCCAGATGGCGACGCCAGACAAACGGCGTCAGCGTATCAAGAAACCGATTGCCGGCCGCGATGTCCCCAGCCGCCGCGCGCGCCTTTATATAAGCGGCCCGTTCCCATGTGCGTCCAACGCTTTCGTAATAGCGCTCTGCGGTTTCCATCGACAGGCAAACCGGCGTGACATTGGCATCCGGGCGCAGCCGCAGATCGGTGCGAAACACATATCCATCCCCGGTCAGGTCGGTCATCAGGCCGGTCATTTTACGGGTCGCGCGAATGAACCCGGCGCGCGCATCATGATAATCATCCGGGTCAAACCGGGTTTCATCAAACAGCACAATCAGATCGATATCAGAGCTGTAATTCAGCTCAAATGCGCCGCCTTTGCCCATGGAAAGGGCAAACAATCCCCCGGCATTTTCGGCGTCCTCTGCCCCAAGACCCGGAATTTTGCCACGCTCGATTTCAGCCCCGACCAACCGTTTTAGCGACACATCCACCGCCGCATCCGCCAATCGTGACAACCAGCCAGTCACCTGTTCCAATGACCAGACCCCCGCCAGATCCGCCAGCCCGGTCAACAATGCAATCCGCCGTTTGGCCACACGCAATTGCGGTTTTAGCTGATCCAGCGCCAATTCTGGCAAACGTGCCAATTCGTCCGTGGCCGCCTGTTCGGGATCATCCAAGGCAGCGCGCAGCCATGCGCCTTCTTTGGCGATCAGCCCCGATAGATAGGGGCTGCATCCGGCCGCGCCGGTGATCAGGCCCGTCAATTCCGGGGGCAAATCAGGCACATGCGCAATCGCATCCGCCCCCATATCAGGATCAAATGCGTGTGGGCTGCGGGATATACGGGATGTAAACGACATAAGGCGACATTGCCTTTGTCCCCCGGCAGCGTCAATCGCCCAAGGCCGGGATCATCCCAATGTCGGCGTGCAATTTGTCGCGTCCCACGATTTAGTACCGTTAAAGACCAGATAGCCAAGAGAGGTTCCAATGAGCAAATCCTTACAACGTGTCACCGACGCATTGACCGCCGCCGGTCTTGGGTCGTTTGTTTTGGAAATGGATTTGGAAACCCGCACCGCCGCCCAAGCAGCAGAAGCCGCGGAATGTGACGTGGACCAAATCGCCAAATCCATCATCTTTGAGGGCACAGAGAGCGGGACCGCGATCCTGTTTCTAACCGCCGGTGGCAATCAGGTTGATATTGAAAAAGCCAGCGCAGTTGTTGGAGAACCTCTGGGACGTGCGCATCCCAAATTGGTGCGCGATCAGACCGGATTTGCCATTGGCGGTGTCGCGCCTGTGGGCCATTTGAACCCAATTCGCTGCTTTATGGACCCCAAATTGGCCGATTATAGCGTGATCTACGCCGCCGCAGGCACGCCCAAACATATCTTCCCAATCACCCCGGATGATCTGGTAGGTGTGACAGGTGCAAAAACCGTCGCATTCACCACCTAATGGCCAACGTAAAATGACACCGAAAACTGGGGTTGATCAGATGCAGACTAAGGCGTTCCTGATTACTCTTGGCGTCATCATTTTGATAATATTGACAATTATAGCCGCCTTGGGTGGAATAGCACTCGCCTCAGCTCTCATCCCCGGTGATGGTACTAAAGAAGGAAAAGTGGGGCTCATTCTTCTCTTCCCTCTGCTTTGGGTCTGGAAGAGGTTTTTCATTTGGTGTGGGGTTAAGTTCGAATAACGGTCGCTACACATGTCGACCCAATCAAACATCACGGCCATCCGGTGCGGCAAACGGGTGTCTTAGCCAACCATAGGTGCCAGTTGACCGGTTTGACCCCTTTGAGACGAGAACGACATAGCGACAAAGGCACCGGATGATGATCCATAATTTCTATTTCACAGAGCTTTCGGATAACCCAACTTTCGATTACCGAAAGTACTACAACGTCGCCGCAACCGTTTCGCTGAGTGATAACCTTATTCAGTACATCAGCGATAGTTTGCAGTGGGTACCCAGCTACAATCCAGCACACAATATGGAACCCCAATTGGGACTAAATTTCTACGGTCCAACAGTCATCAAAAATTCTGGAGCGCAAAAACTACATAGGATTTCAATGGCTTGGTCATCCTTGTATGGACAATCCCCGCCTGAGATTAAATTGACCGGAGATTATGGTTGGGCGGATGGACAAGGTTATGAAAGTGGGGCTTACGAAAAGCACAGCATGGTTCGAAGCCAAGTTGTCTCATGCTTTGATCAACTTGCGGATACATGTCTCCAAGTGGTGAACAGAGGTAATACTGCTTTCATCATGCACAATGGGATATGAAATGCTCGGTTGAGTGCTTGATGAATATCGATGGTAGCTTCGTCCGCGTAACGGCAATCCCGCACGACAAGCACGTGCGCTAACCAACCATAAGGCCTGATGACCAGATTGTGCCCCTTCGCCAGAAGCTTTAAGCAATGGAGGGGTGGTGATCCCGGCTGATGTTACGCAATGGCACACGCTGGCGATCACATATTCTGCGGGCATTTTGACAGGCCGGATCAACGGGGCAGAAGTTGTTTCCGCGCCCACATCTAGACCCACTTGGACCGCTGTCGGAAACAAAGGCTTTGGCTTTCCGGGGCGCTTCCCACGATCCTTGGTCGCAGCCCCGCAACAAACGGTATCCTTTAAACGGGTGATTAACATAGGTCGGGTTTTAACGGTTGAAGAGCTGATCGAAGCCGAAGCGTGGGTTGCAAACTCAGTCTAAAACACGTTTGCTGCAAATATCTCTGACAATCACTGCAGAAATCCCTGTCACGCCACACAGGCGGTTCCGAAAAATATACCATTATTCCGATGAATAACAATAACCTACACGATTTATGTAAATAACATTCACATTAAAGCTTGAACTAGAGGGGGCAAACTCCGATATCGGTAATGTGAAAGCGATAAACATCGCAGCAAACAAACAAAACGTAACCTTACCAAGGAGCCCCAAATGTCTGACGCCACCGTATACCCGACGCATGAGATGCCACGCAGTGCCCGTGCAAAGGGCTGGTTTTCCAAGACCGAGGCCTGGCTTGACGAACGCGGCAAAGGGGCCTGGATCGCTGCCATGGTTCTCGGCTTTATCTTCGTCTGGCCCGTCGGCCTCGCCCTTCTCGCTTATATGATCTGGAGTAAACGCATGTTTTCCCGCAATTGCAGCCACCGTTCCCACGCCCATTCACCGCGCCACGCCTTTAAGGCGGCGATGAAACCTTCGGGCAATTCCGCATTCGACGCCTACAAGGCCGAAACATTGCAACGTCTAGAAGACGAGCAAGACAATTTCGAAGCCTTCCTGGCTCGCCTGCGCGAAGCAAAGGACAAAGCTGAGTTCGACCAATTCATGGATGACCGCGCCAAAAAGGCCAGCGATCCAGAAGACGAAGAAGAAGCGACACGCGAAGACGCCTAATCGTCCACACACACGACACAAATCCCCCCTTGGCGGCCCTCATGTAATGATGGGCCGCCTGCCCCAGTGAAACATCCGGAAAACCGGTGAAACCATAAAACATGAGGGACCCATGTCTGCCTACGCCTATCAAACCCGCACTGAACCACGCCTGCCTGACCCTGCCACGCGGCCTGATTTCTATGCCGGTGTACCGACCAAGCGGTTGATCGCATGGGTGTTTGACGTGGTCCTGATCGCGATCCTGGCCGCCATCGCCGTGCCGTTTACCGCGTTTTTAGGGATCTTCTTTTTCCCGTTTTTGATGCTGGTGCTGGGATTTTTCTATCGCTGGTTCACCCTGTCCAGCGGATCGGCCACTTGGGGCATGCGCCTGATGGGTCTGGAAATGCGCGAAGCAGACGGCCAATTTCTGTCAAACGGCACGGCATTTGCACATACATTGGGATACACAATTTCTGTGTCTTTCCCGCCGTTGCAGCTGATTTCGATCGCGTTGATCCTGTTCAGCCCCCGCAAACAAAGCCTGACTGACCATGTTTTGGGCACTGCTGCGCTGAACCGAGCATTGTAATCCCACCACATGCAGTCAAAGGGACGGTTCCCCAACCGTCCCTTTTTTCGTTGTCGCCATTAGACGCCCTGACGCCCCAATTCACCCACCTTGTTCAGCCACCTTGCGGCCAATTCGGGCTTGGCTTTGCTAGCGGGGGCGAAATGGGTGATTTTGGCAGGTTTCATGCCGATAAAATGCAAAATCTGCCCTTTGATTTGACGCAGCAAGGACCGATGATACATCAACCCAAACAGGAATGTCGGCGTGTCGGACGTCACAATCGCGCGCGCGGTGCGCCCCCCTAACAGCGGCAACGGCATACCCATTTTAGTGGTGCGTGTGTCAAACGCCCATCCCGGCAGCAACGTGCGATCAAACAGGCCCTTTAATTTGGCGGGCATCCCCCCCCACCACATCGGTGTCAGCAAAACCACATGTTGGGCCCAGTCCACATCCGCCTGAAAGGCCAGTAAACAAGGCTCTAGCGGTTTGTGGTTGGAATATCCCCCAAATCCGTAATCCAAATCAAATTCAAAATCACGCAAGTGCAATACCCGCACATCGTGACCGGCCTCTTGGGCGGATTGCGTATATTTTTCGGCCAGAGATTTGGACAAAGACGTTTCAGCGGGGTGGCCGTTTAGAACCAGAATACGTTTGGCAGACATGACGTTTCCTTTGGAATGTTAAATATTGACCGCGGTCATATTGCCAAAAATGACCACGGTCAATTCATAAATTTGACCACGGTCATAAATCCTGTATGTCTAGGCACATGACCCAACAAACCAAACCCATCCAAAAACGGGCCCACGCCACCCGCGCCAAACTGATCGACACCGCCAAAGCAGTGATCGCTGTTCAGAGCTATGGGGCGATGCGCGTCGAACAGGTGGTACAACAGGCCGGTGTCGCCAAGGGCACATTCTTTGCCCATTTCCCGGACAAGGACGCGTTGCTGGATCTGATCGTTGGGGATGAATTGAACCTCTATCTTGATGATATTGAACAGAAATCCACGCCCGATGATGTTGCGGATTTTGTGGTTCAATTGATGCCAATCCTGAATTTCATGGCCCAAGAACGCTATCTGTTTGATCTGATCATTCGGCATTCCGGCGCCGCCGCCAAAGAGGAACTGGGCCCTATCGCGCGGACCTTTGATCGTCAGATCGCGGTTTTGGCCAAATGGTTAACAATTGGCCCGTTTCGCAAAGATGTGTCGGCCACCCTTTTGGCCGAGGGCGTGCAAGCCTTTGTTATCCAAGCAATTGCGCTGCATTTTTGCGCCGTACACGGGGATGCCAGCATCCAATCGCGGTTAACCATCTACCTTGAAGCGTGGTTGCGCCCACAAGGAGCGCCCCTCTAAAAGAGGCAAAATTGTCCATGAAATATTAATATTTCAATCAACTCCCTGAATATGGGGGGCTTGGACTCGGAGACACGCGTTGTTAACGTCCCCCTTAAGGAGCCAGTTTTATGCGTCATACACTACCCCTTGCGCCGCAATTTTACGTGACCGCGCCCCAGCCCTGCCCCTATCTGGCAGACCGGATGGAGCGCAAATTATTCACGGCTTTACAAGGGGATACAGCCGAACAGCTGAATGACGCATTGTCAAAACAGGGCTTTCGCCGGTCGCAAAATGTCCTTTATCGCCCGTCCTGTGCGGAATGTTCGGCCTGTTTGTCAGCCCGGATCAAGGTGGCGGATTTTGCCCCGACCCGCAGTCAGCGCCGCGTGTTTAAACGCAATGCAGACCTGCACCGACGCGCGCTGTCGCCTTGGGCCACAGAGGAACAATATGCGTTGTTTCGCGATTATCTGGACGGGCGTCATTCTGATGGCGGCATGGCGGATATGGACCTGTTTGAATTCGCCGCCATGGTCGAAGAAACGCCAATCCGGTCCCGTGTGATCGAATATACCCACCCTGACGACGACGCGACGCGCGACACCGATCCACGTGGCGGTCTGCGCGCAGTATGTTTGACCGATATCCTCGATGATGGGCTGTCGATGGTTTATTCGTTTTTCTCGCCCGAACATCACGGGGATTCACTGGGCACTCATGTGATTTTGGATCATATCGAAATCGCGCGTCAGATGGATTTGCCCTATATTTATTTGGGCTATTGGGTGCCCGGATCGCCCAAAATGGACTACAAGGCCAAGTTCAAAGGGTTAGAAATCTATCACCGCGGCGAATGGACACCGCTAACAGACAAAGCCGCCTATGAGGCCGAAACCCATCCCCTATCTGTGCCGCCCATCGCCGAACAAGTGGCCAAGATCAGCCTGCCGGATGCGCGGCCTACAACAAAATTCTAATGCCCCATATCGCTGCTTTTGCGCTGGTTGTACCGGATTACGATCTGGCGCTGGATTTCAATCATGGCGTTTTGGGTTGGGATGTCATCACGGACAAACGGCTTAGCGCGACCAAACGCTGGGTGCTGGTGGCCCCGCCCGGTGGGCAATGTCGCATATTGCTGGCCAAGGCGGATGGTGACCTACAATCCGCAGCCATCGGTCAGCAAACCGGCGGACGTGTCGGTTTTTTCCTGTCGACCAATGATTTTGCTCGTGATCATGCCAGAATGATCCAGGCCGGTGTGCATTTCTGCGAAAAGCCGCGCCATGAAATCTATGGCATTGTCGCGGTCTGGCAGGATCCGTTTGGCAACCGCTGGGATCTGCTGCAACCCAGTTCAGATAATCCGATCTAACACCACGCCCGGATTTTCGTGGATCAAAAGAAAAACGGCGCCCAAAGGACGCCGTTTTCAAAGGTATAATGTCTGGGTCAGTTCCCGATGAGATTGGGAATGATTGTGACGACCTGTGGGAACAGTGCCAACATGCCCAACCCAACCACTTGGATCAACACAAACGGGATCACCCCGCGATAGATATGACCGGTCGTGACCTCTTTGGGGGCGACGCCGCGCAAGTAGAACAGCGCAAACCCAAAGGGCGGTGTTAGGAACGATGTTTGCAGGTTCACAGCAATCATGATCGTCACCCATTTCGGATCCAGAACATCCCCATAGATGACCGGGCCGACGATCGGGATCACGATGTAGATGATTTCAAGGAAATCAAGCACAAAGCCCAGTACAAACAGCACCAGCATCACGATCAAGAACACCGTGCGCACATCATCAAAACTCTTGAGGAAGTCCTGAATGTAATGTTCGCCACCAAAGGAAATCACCACCAGATTGAGCAGCTGAGAGCCGATCAGGATGGAGAAAACCATCGATGTTACTTTGGCGGTTTCGCGCATGACGGGGGACAAAACGCCACCGGCAAACAGCACCCAGCATGCATAGAGGATCACCGCAAAGGCAAACAAGAAGCAGGTGAAGGCCGCGATAAAGGCCAGCCAGTTTTCAAACCCGACACTTTCCTGATTGATCCGCATATCAAAGTTGGTGCCCAGCAACAGCATGACCACAACCGCGCCCGTGCCCCATAGGATAGGTGCGCCGGATTTGCCCTGATCGTGCAGCTTGCGATAGGCCGCCAGCAGGATCGCCCCACCTGCGCCCAATGCGGCCGCTGGTGTTGGGTTGGTGATGCCGCCCAAAATGGACCCCAGCACCGCAACGATCAGGACCAGAGGTGGGAACACCACCCGCAGCAGATCATTTTGGCCCAACCGGCCTGCGGCGACCTTGCTGGCGCGCATCACAATGATGCCCGGAACCAGCAGGATCAACAATGTGACCCCCGGTGATGTCAGCGGACCAATCGCCACCACATCCAGGAACAACATCGCCAACAGACCCATCGCCCCCAAAATCAGTGGTTTAGGATCGGCGTTGGGCTGAACCCCCCGTGCTATGACCAGAACCAAGCCGAACAACAAAGCAAATACAGCGATGCCTTTGCCGATGGGGGCTGCATTTTCCAGCTTTTCAGCCAGCGCCTGCGCCCGTTCATCGTCGCTCAGTTGATGGGCGGCAACCGCACCACCAGAGGCGTCAATCGCCGCTTGTTCTGCAACAGCTGTGTCCCATGCCTCTTGGCCATGCAGTTCCAACATCGAGGCGGCGCATTGCTCAGAAACATTTGTGCGCAAGCTCGCGGATTGTCCGGCTTCGGAATAGGAATTCACGATGACGGATTGCGACCCAACGATGCCCACCTGGCCCAGCAGGATGGTTCCGACGATTAATGCAACAGGCACGCCCAGGAACCATGTCAGGCCTTCGTTACGGGTGATGGTTTCACCGGTTTTGGCGTCAAATTCCACCGGCGGTGCCTTATGTGGTTTCAACATCGCATAGCCAAACGCATAGGCCCCATAAAGGAAGGCCAGCATGATCCCCGGCAGCAACGCCGCTTGGAACAAGGTGCCAACGGACACAACCGCGGGTTCCCCGAGAAGGGTCAGCGCATCGCTACATCCTGCTTCTTGGGCGCGGGCCTCTTGGGCGGTGGAATATAGATCCCCAGCCAAGGTGCCCAACAGCACAATCACAATCGAAGGCGGAATGATCTGCCCCAATGTGCCCGACGCCGCGATCACCCCTGTGGCCAATTCCGGCGAATAATTGTTGCGCAACATAGTTGGCAACGACAAAAGCCCCATAGTCACAACAGTTGCGCCCACGATCCCGGTTGAGGCCGCCAAAAACGCCCCCACAACCACAACCGACACGGCCAGACCGCCCGGCAATGGGCCAAAAACGCGGCTCATAGAGGTCAGCAAATCATCCGCGATTTTGGACCGTTCCAGCGTGATCCCCATCATGACGAACATCAGCACCGCCAACAGGGTTTCGATGGATTGCCCCGCCAGAACCCGTTCGTTCATCCGGTTCACAATAAAGGACACGTTGCGGTCCATCGCTGTTTCCCAGCCTTGCGCAAACACAGGTTCCGCAAGTCGTGGCAAATCAGGATACCTAAAGACCGAGATTTTATCCGGGTGGATCCCCGATCCGATCAGCGCGTTATAGGCGTCTGATCCTTTGTCGATCGCTTGGTGGATCAGGTATCCGCCTGAATCCAGCGCCGCAATCAACGCAAATGAAATAACCCCTGCCCCACCGATGGCAAACGCCACCGGAAAGCCGGAAAGAATACCCCCAAAGAGGCACAGCAAGACGATGATCAGGCCGATCTCGACGCCATCTAATCCCAATAGCATAGCTTTACGCCCCTAATTTAGTGGATGTCTGCAACAAGTTCGGCTTGCTCATCGCCCAGCACGTCCTTGTCGAGATATTTGTTTTCAGAAGAAGGCCCTTCTTTCCACTCTAGGTAAGAGCGATAAAAGAACGCAACGGCCTGCAGCATGATCAACCCAGTGAACGCCACCAGCAGGATCTTGAACAGGAAATAACCGTTAAAGCCGTTGGGCGAAAACCCGATGGTTTCAACATTCCAACGAATGGCGCGGGCTTTGGTGATCAACCGATCCAAACTGTCAGATGCGGATGGCTTTGGCACCACCAGATGGCGCCACAGGAAATACCAGCCATACATCCATGTCAGCACCGCCGCCGGCACCATAAAGATCAGCGATCCGATCATGTCGATGATGCGTTTGGTGCGAAACGACACGGCAGAATAGACCAGATCAACCCGGACATGCCCGCCCTGAACAAAGGTATAAGACGCACAAAGCGTCACGATCAACGCGTTTTCGAATTTCAGCATTTCGGCCCACCAGGACACGTCCTTGGTCAGCGCGGAACCAAACCCGATCGAAATCTCGGACACCGCAAAGACGCGCTGCATAAAGATGATCATGATCTGTTGCAGCACCATCAACAAACCGGCCCATGCAAAGAACCGGCCGATGCCGTTTGCAAACCCTTCCAGGGCCCGCACGCAGCGCCACATAAACCCGTTATTTGCTAGCCCAATTCCGGTAAAAACCAAGAAGATCGCAAAAACCGCGAAAAACAGCTCGGTAGAGCCGCCATAATAGATGAACCGCATCAGCGCTTCTTTGATTTCGGTTTCTGGCATTGATCCGTTGATATACGGCACCCAAGACAGCCATTGCCCCGGATGTAACACCGCATAGCCGATGTTATAAAAAGCTTCGATCAGATGTGCGAAAAACCAACCAAAGGCGTTTCCGCCCCATGATTCGACCAGTCCCATGGTCATCCCCCGTTTTGAATGGGCCCTAATTTGTAGGGTAAATTCGCGCGATGTGCAGGCGTTGACCGAAATCCTCAAACCCACGCGATCTGCGCGCACCGACCCCCCATGCGAAACGGAGGGCCGATAGATTTATACGATCAGGCTTTAGCCCAGAACGCGGTCACGCTGGCTACGGTATGTCCCTTCGGACTTCACCAACCAGTTAGAGCTGGCCGCCATAGAAGAGTTGTAGCTTTCACGGATGCCGGCATACAGATCGTCACCCATGTGCTCGCTCAGAGTTTCCTCTGTCGCAGTCCCCATTGCGTCCCAAACTGAATCTGGGAATTCCAGAACGTTTACGCCGCCAGCCTGCAGACGCTGCAATGCGGCACCGTTGTTGTTCAGGAATTGTGACAGGTTCCACTGGTGGCATTCGCCAGCAGCGATTTCGATCACTTTCTGATGGGCTGGGGACAGTTCGTTGAACACGTCACGGTTTGTCGCCAGCGACAGACCCGCACCCGGCTCGTGGAAGCCAGCTGTGTAGTAGAACTTGGTGATTTCCTGGAAACCAGCTTTTTCATCTGCCCATGGGCCGATCCATTCGGTTCCGTCAATCGCACCAGATGCCAACGCTTGGTACACTTCTGCACCCGGAAGGTTTTGGATGGATGCGCCCAGTTTACCCAGCGCTTGACCGCCCAGACCCGGCATACGGAATTTCAGACCTTGGAAGTCTTCTGGACCGTTGATTTCCTTAGAGAACCAACCACCCGCTTGGGCGCCAGTGTTACCAGCCAAGAACGATTTCAGGCCAAAGATTTCGCCCAGCTCGTCGTGCTTTGCAGCGCCTTCGCCATGGTAGTACCAGTTGGCCAGTTCCTGTGCAGTCATGCCGAAAGGAACAGATGTAAAGAAGGCATAGCCTGGGTGCTGACCGACAAAGTAATAGTCAGCCGCGTGATACATGTCCGCCTGACCAGATGTCACAGCGTCAAACACTTCGAAGCCACCAACCAATTCGCCTGATGCTTTCAGATCGATGGTCAATGAGCCGTCTGTCATGGCGGTGATGTTGTCAGCAACACGTTGCGCTGCATCATGCACACCGGCCAGACCGCGGCCCCAGCTGGTGACCATTGTCAGGGTCCGATTGCCCTGAGCATATGCCGGAGCGGCAAGGCCAGTCGCAGCAGCGGCGGTGCCGCCAATAGCAGAAGTTTTCAAAAAAGAACGACGATCCATGGTTGTCCTCCCAAAGTAGAACCGTCCCCTCCCCGGGGATGGCAGATCGTTGCAGGTTCGATGACCCTAGCGCGGGAAATTGCAGACCAAAATACCCATGACTGCGTAGAGACCCACAAGATCGATCAAAATTGTCATAAAATATGACCGGTTTTCGGGGTTAGAACACCCTAAACCCTTTGCGTTAGCGATAACAGCATTTTTGGTGCCCTTTGATTCGCCACAGATTCGGTCTATCGAATCATTTATGGACACCCGCCCAACCCCTTTTCGCGATGCAATTGCGCTCAGTTACGGACAAAAACTGTTCCTTTTGGCAACCGTGCCCCTGATCGTGGCGGTGACGGTGATTTCGTTTTTGGTGATCGGCCAATCAAGGCAATTGGCAGAACGTGAAATCAAGGCGCTGGAAACGCAGCTGATCGATGCCAAGCGGGATGAGCTGAAAAACTATATGTCAATTGCACGCACGGGCTTCGTCAATATTTATGGACGTGCCGCACCAGATGACGAAGTGGCCAAGCTTGAAGTGACCCAAGAATTGTCATCCATGATCTATGGTCAGGACGGCTATTTCTTTGTGTATGATTACGATGGGCGCAATCTGGTCGCCCCCCGGCAAACGTTTCTGATTGGCGGGGACTGGACTGGGTTGGTGGACACAAATGGCATACCGATCACGGATGAATTGATCCGTATCGCCCGCGCCGGTGGGGGCTATCATACCTTTGACTGGCCCAAACCCAGCACCGGTGAAACCGCGCGCATGGTTGTCTATGTGGTGGGCTTGCAGGATTGGCGTTGGGTTGTGGGCACCGGTATTTTCATCGATGACGTGTTGGATACCGTCGCCGCAGCCCGCGCCGAAGTTGAGGACCGCATCCAGAGGATGTCACTCTATATATTGGCCATCACCATTGCGGCGTTGGTGGCGGTGTTTTTGACCGGTATTGGTCTGAACATACGTGAACGACGGCTGGCCGATGCCAAGCTAAAGCAACTGACCCAACGGATCATCGACACCCAAGAAGAAGAGCGCGGGCGCGTGGCGCGGGAATTACATGACAGTATTTCCCAGATTTTGGTGTCGGTGCGATATGCGTTAGAATTGGCTCGTAAACGTCTGAAATCAAACGATGAACGCGCCGAAGAGAGCTTGGACAAAGGCATCCAATCCCTTGGCGGCGCCATCCAGGAAGTGCGCCGGATCAGCCGCGATTTGCGCCCCGGTGTGCTGGATGATTTGGGGCTTGGCCCGGCGTTAAAATCCCTGACCGAAGATTTCGCAACCCGAACCGGCATCATCGTGAATTTTGAAACCGTGGTGTTTCGAAATCGGCTGGATCAAGAGGCCCGCATTGCCATGTATCGCATCGCCCAAGAGGCCCTGACCAATATTGAACGCCATGCCGAAGCGACACAGGTCGATATTCAACTGCGCGGCAATCGCAAAGGGGCATTGCTGCGTATTGCTGATAACGGGGTCGGCCTGCCGCCCCGCACCGAACGGCGCAGTCGTGGCGGTGGACTGGGGCTGCGCAATATGGCTGAACGTATCGAACAATTGGGTGGGACATTTCACCTGATTTCCACTGGTCCGGGAACCGTGATAGAAGCCCTGATCCCGCTGAGCCACATGCTGACACCGACCGAAAACACGACGGGTCGATTGGTTCACAAAAAGGAGGACGTCATATGAGTTTGGTCCGAGTTGTTATCGTTGATGACCACCCCATGGTGGCCGAAGGCATCCAGTCGCTGCTGGAATCCTATGACAATATTAATGTGGTCGGCGTCCTGTCGAACGGACAGGAAATCGTGGATCAGGTAGAAACGCTGGATCCCGATGTCATTCTGCTGGATTTGAATATGCCGCAACTGGGCGGGCTCACGGCCACTGAAATGATTTTGGAACGCCGTCCTGCGACCCGGATTCTGATCCTGTCGATGCATGACAGCCCTGAATATATCAGCACCGCCCTTAACCATGGTGCCAAGGGCTATGTGCTAAAGGATGTCCCAACCGAAGAAATCCATACCGCGATTGAGGCGGTCATGCGTGGCGAACAATATCTATGCACCGGTGCCGAAGGTTCCCTTAAACCCAAAATCGCAGATGGTCGGGAACCCCTAACCAACCGGGAACAAACCATTTTGTTGCAATTGGCGCAGGGGCAATCCAACAAAGAAGTCGCAAATGTTTTGGATATTTCTGTCCGCACGGTAGAAACCCATAGAAAGAATATCAAACGTAAATTGGGGATCAGTTCGACCGCTGGACTGACCCGGTATGCGTTGGAACATGGGGTCCTGCAAGGCACCGGCGTGGCGCTGAATTAACCACACACTTTTAGCAATTAGTTTACAATTTGACTGATATTGTCCCCTCAAAAGGGGCCGCTATGAACGTACAACTTGATCCACACCAAACCACGCCAAGTTATTATAACCCGGCCACCAACTCGTTTGGTCAGGAACAAAATGACATTCGCGTGCTGGTTGATGAAATTGCGACAACACGTGGTTTGACCATTCAGATGTCACTGCGGCTGATGACGCTGGCCTCTGCCCCGCCTGATGATATTCGCGATCTGGTTATGGGTGAATTTGTCGACATGGCTGCGCAATTTGGCCGCAATATGGATCTGCTCTATGGCACAGGTGGGTTTTCCACGGGAAATTTTGCCGATCATCCACGGGAACGGATCGAATGGATCAGGTCCATCGCATTACAGCATCCCCAGCGTAAAAATCGCATATTGGGGGTGCAGTCCAAAATTCAGGATATGCAAACTCTGATTGAGGCAGGAACCCTGCCCGATTGCAGATCCGCGCGACATTTTTACGAAACCCTGTGGCCAGTCGTGCGCGATGAAATGACCAAAATGATATGGGATCTCTGGGCGGATTTGGACAACCAGAAACAAGAAACCATGTCTCAGGTGGATCAGCTTCATATCACGTTGGAAACCACATTGGATGAAATCAAATCGATTGCATCTGCGGTGCGCATGACAGCGTTGAATGCCTCTATTCAGGCGGCCCATGCAGGCGAAGTGGGGTCTGGTTTTTCTGTTGTCGCCAAAGAAATTCGCGCACTTGCAGAGAAAATTCAGGCCTCGACGGATAATGCGGATCAGGCTGTGCGTGAAATGCGCGATTAGACCCAGCTGTATCAATAAAAACGGGGCGCAATGACGCCCCGATCACCAAAATTCATTCTGTCAGAATGCCGTTTGCCTAGGAATGCAACTTGGCTGGGCTAAAGGACCGCAGCAGGGTCACATTGCCCTCGTTTACGGACAATTCCACCTGAAAATCCTGATCTTTGGGCAATGTCCCTTGCGACGCCAACCCGACGGTGACCCGCTGAGCCACATCATCCACAGCAAATTTCAAATCCTGTGTCGGGGACAATCGAAATCCGAGCGAAAACGGCGCGGCTTCCTGACCTTCGGTTGCGACATAGACATCCTTTTCGCCAATTGCAGCCGGATCCTGCGAATGTTCAAGCCACAAAATGAACGGACGCCCATCAGGACCCTGCATGGCATAAACAGCATCAACAAGATCGACATTTCGGCTGGACAAGGTATCAGCGATGGATGGCACAGGCGGCTCCTTGGGTTTGACATCATGTGACGTCACAGGTCGGGTTATGGGTCAAATTTGGGGGCAATTGGCCCCCAAACGTTGTTTAGGCGAACAAGAAGTCTTCTTCGCTCAGGTCTTCTGCATTTACACCTTCGAGGCGGATCACCAGATCACCCGCTTCGATTACGGCGGCGCTTTCATCCTGGCTTAGGAACAGCCCGGCAAAGTCCAGACCGTCAATTCCAGAGATTTGGATTTGGTCGGCACCATGGCCAAAATCGGTGATCACGTCAGCGCCGTCTCCGTCGTCAAACGTAAACAGGTCATCGCCATCGCCACCGGTCATCAGGTCATTATCGACACCCCCATCAATCAGGTCATCCCCGTGACCGCCATAGATCGTGTCGTCATCATCCGCGCCGAAAATCTGATCGTCGCCATGGCCGCCATAAAGCAGGTCATCGCCGTTATCAGGCTCCAAATCGCCCAAAACATCGGGAACATTCAGCGTATCTGGCAGCCCGGGCGGCAGGCCACCATGGATCACATCATTGCCGGTGCCTGCGAACACCGTATCGGACCCTTCGCCCGCGATAATCACGTCATTTCCGGAATTGCCATAGATCGTGTCGGCGTCAAACCCGCCATCCAGCGTGTCATTGCCGGACCCACCGCGAATGTAATCCGCGTCATCGCCGGTGGTGACCGTGTCATGCCCGGCCCCGGCCCAGACAACATCCATATCGTCGCCCGGCAAAGGATCCGCGGGGAACAGCCCCGGATAACCCAGATCAGGCGCACCAGAAATGCCAAACACATCGTCAACATTGCCGGATGTATCAATCACATCGTTGCCAGATCCACCGCCGACATGGTCAGACCCGTTGCCGCCGATAATGATATCGCGACCGGCATTGCCATGCAGGCTGTCATCGCCGTCGCCACCATTGATTTTATCCCAGCCAGAGCCGCCGCGAATGGCATCGTCGCCATCCCCACCATAAAGTTTATCCGCGCTGGCCCCGCCATAGATTTCGTCATGGCCAGCCCCGCCATAGGCGATGTCTTTGCCGATCCCGGCCACGATCAGGTCATTGCCCCAATCCCCACGGATGAAATCGTTGCCCTGTTGACCATAAAGCGCGTCATTGCCTTTGTTGCCATGCAACCGGTCGCCGCCATCGCCACCAAACAACGTGTCATTGTTGTTGCCACCATGCAGACTGTCTTCGCCGCGGGCCCCATACAATGTGTCGTTGTTATCATGGCCATAAAGGGTGTCATTGCCGTAGCCACCACCGATTTTATCGTGACCTTCGCCGCCCAGAACATAATCGTCGCCCGCACCGGCATAGACCACATCGTCGCCTTTGCCCGCATGCACCACGTCGTCACCGGTCCACGTGCGGATCAGATCACCCCCATGGCCGCCCAGAACCACATCATCGCCGCCACTGGCGCTGATGCTGTCCCCGGCCGACATGGCACGAATAAAGTCATCGCCGCCATCGGTATAAAGCGCGTCAACAAATGGAGTGCCTTTGACCACGGCGTTCATATCCTCAAGCGCAGCAGCATCCCCGTCAAAGGTCAGACGCTGTGCAACCGGCCCGGCCAACACATCAAACTGAGTGGCGATCCCATCGGGGGTTTCAACAACAATCAGATCACCTGCCGCATTTGCCTGAAAAGAATGTTCGATCAAGGAACCTTGCATACCCTCTTCGTCAAAAACTTGGGTGCATAGCAGCGCATTGACAAAACCATCCGCATCTTCGGCCCCAATTCCGGCGAAGAAAGTCACGCCATATCCACCATTTGGTAGATCAGAGATCGTCGCATTGGATAATGGATTAAAATCTATCTCACTTTGCGCATAATCGGTTACCGAGGCAGGTATCATGGCAGTCCCCTTTAAAACGCGTCCCCATCGGCCACGCTGAAATGTGTCAAAAACTGGGCCAAATGTGGCGCAATTGCGGGCATATTTCAAAGAGAATGTGGCAAACCCCGCATCCAGGTTAAAAAGTGATTAACAAAAGCCAAGATTGTCGATGGATTGGAAACAACATTGCCATTATTGCCGGATCGGACAATTTCAGCCCGCAGGTCTGATCAAAATTTGATAGAATCACACGTAAATTTGATCCGTTTCAAATGGCAGCCAAAGGCGATTTTGTAATTTTATTGCGGCAAACCCCCGTTTGACGAAATTTTTGCTGCATTACTGTTGACGCCATGTTTCCCCCGTGCATAAAGTCACCACGCAACGAGGAGCCCGGAATGAAACGCATTCTAGTACTTGTGAGAATAAGGCGCATGGACCGGTAACGGTAGACCATAATGGTACCCCATGCGCCCTCGGAAATTTCCGGGGGTTTTTTGTTGCGCAACTTAAAAATGTCTGAATACGGAGCAAGACATGACACGTCAGATGACCGGTGCGAAAATGGTAGTTCAGGCCCTGAAGGATCAGGGTGTCGACACAATCTTCGGATATCCTGGCGGAGCTGTGCTTCCGATTTATGATGAGGTCTTTCTTCAGAATGACATCCGCCACGTTTTGGTGCGCCATGAACAGGCCGCGATCCACGCCGCCGAAGCCTATGCACGTTCCACCGGCAAGGTTGGCGTGGCGCTGGTGACATCCGGACCCGGCGCGACAAACGCAGTGACCGGCCTGACCGATGCATTGTTGGATTCCATTCCGATCGTTGTGTTTTCCGGGCAGGTACCGACCTTTATGATTGGGTCGGACGCCTTTCAGGAAGCCGACACCGTTGGCATCACCCGCCCCTGCACCAAACACAATTGGTTGGTCAAAGAGACCGACAAATTGTCCGGCACCATTCACGAAGCGTTCCACGTGGCCACCACTGGCCGCCCCGGTCCGGTTCTGATTGACGTGCCCAAGGACGTGCAATTTGCCACCGGTAAATACACCGACAAACTGAAAAACAAGAGCCATTATAACCCACCCGTCAAAGGCGACATTGCCTCGATCACCGAATTGGTCGAAGCCATGGAACAGGCCGAACGCCCGGTATTTTATACCGGCGGTGGCGTGATCAATTCCGGCACGGCGGCGTCACAGTTGCTGCGCGAATTGGTGGATGCGACGGGCATCCCGATCACGTCGACTTTGATGGGTTTGGGCGCCTACCCGGCGACGGGTGAAAATTGGCTGGGCATGTTGGGCATGCATGGTCTGTATGAGGCGAATATGGCGATGCATGATTGCGATCTGATGATCAATATCGGCGCGCGTTTTGACGACCGCATCACCGGGGTGATTGAAAAATTCAGCCCCAACTCAACCAAGGCTCATATCGACATCGACCCGTCCTCGATCAACAAAGTGATCCCGGTCGATATCCCGATTGTTGGCGATGTGGGCCACGTATTAGAAGACCTGCTGAAAGTGTGGAAATCCCGCGGGCGCAAGGTCAACAAAGACGGTTTGGCGCGTTGGAAAGGTCAAATCGCAGATTGGAAAGCTGTGAATTGTCTGGCGTTTGAACAAACCGGCAAGGTGATCAAACCTCAATATGCGCTGGAACGGCTGGAAGCACTGACCAAAGACATGGACCGCTATGTGACCACTGAGGTGGGCCAGCATCAGATGTGGGCGGCGCAGTTTTTGAAATTCAATGAACCCAATCGGTGGATGACATCCGGCGGTCTGGGCACGATGGGCTATGGGTTCCCTGCCTCAATCGGTGCGCAACTGGCGCATCCGGATGCCTTGGTGATCAACGTGGCTGGCGAAGCGTCCTGGCTGATGAACATGCAGGAAATGGGCACTGCGATGCAGTATCGCCTGCCGGTGAAACAGTTCATTTTGAACAATGAACGTCTGGGCATGGTGCGTCAGTGGCAGGAATTGCTGCATGGCGAACGCTATTCCAGCAGCTGGTCCGAAAGCCTGCCTGATTTCGTGAAATTGGCCGAAGCGTTTGGCGCCAAAGGCATTCAATGTTCCGATCCCGACACGCTGGATGATGCGATCCTGGAAATGATCCATCATGACGGGCCGGTTCTGTTTGATTGTCTGGTTGAAAAGCATGAAAACTGCTATCCGATGATCCCATCGGGCAAGGCGCATAACGAAATGCTGATGGGCGACGATTCCACCGAAGGCGCAATCGACGCGTCCGGCTCGGTTTTGGTATAAGGAGAGACGAAAATGTCCGCACTACGTATCAAAAAAGGCTCTACCAGCCATTCCGCCTATAACCTACGCCCCAATTTTTCGGACGTTGTTGAAACCCATACGCTGGCGATGCTGGTGGAAAATGAACCCGGCGTTCTGGCCCGTGTGATCGGCCTGTTTGCCGGGCGTGGCTACAACATCGAAAGCCTGACCGTGGCCGAAGTGAACCACGAAGAAAACCTGTCGCGCATCACCATTGTCACCAGCGGCACGCCGCAAGTGATCGAACAAATCAAAGCCCAAGTCGGCCGGATTGTACCGGTGCGCGACGTGCATGACCTGACCGTCGAAGGCCCGTCCGTGGAACGCGAATTGGCGCTGTTTAAGGTGTCCGGCAAAGGCGAACATCGGATCGAAGCCCTGCGCATGGCGGAAATTTTCCGCGCCAATGTGGTCGACAGCACGTTGGAAAGCTTTGTGTTTGAAATCACCGGCACGCCGGAAAAAATCGACGCTTTTGCGGATCTGATGCGCCCGATTGGCCTGTTGGAAATGGCGCGCACGGGCGTTGCGGCCCTGTCACGCGGCGCTGAGTAACGGCGATCCCTTTCTGATACGGCAAAGGGCGGATGATTTCCGCCCTTTTGTTTTGTGAAAATGACGGCCGCGACTGGCGAAACCTCGCGCCTCAGGGCTTGATCAGACCCATGTCTGATCTCATATCAAATCATGACAATTATTTTTGATATTCAGAGGCATAGATGACCAAATCCACCACGCAAATCGGCAGAGAACTCTCTGAAACGTTGAACCCGGGCATGGAACAGGCGCTGGATGCGCGGTACGGGCATTTGTTGCCCGGAATGGCCGAAGGTGTCGTTGATTTCTCTTATGGGCGACAATACGGCCGACCGGGCCTGCCGTTGAGAGACAGATATATCGCCACAATCGCGGCCCTAACCGCATTGGGTGGGCAGACCAAACCGCAGCTAAAGATCAATATTTCCGGTGGGTTAAAGGCCGGTCTGACCCAAAAAGAAATTGCCGAAGTGATCTGGCAAATGTCGCTCTATGGCGGGTTCCCCTCAGCGATCAACGCGCTAAACACAGCGCTAGAAGTCTTCGAAGAACAAGACCCCTCAGATTGACCCAAATCGTCGAATTGAGACGCCCAAATCGGGCGTCTCGTTTGATTATGTCGTCATCCGTCGGTGGACTTTTCCTCCATGGGGATCAGCCCGGCATCCGCGCCGGCTTGGGCCTCGATCATATCGATAACCCCGTCCCCATTGGCATCCAAATCCATAAAGTCATCCGCACTGATCGTCGGAAAAGCGACCTGAATTTCGCTCAGTGTATATACGCCGTCACCATCTGTATCGATGCTGACATCTGCCATTGGCGCCTCATCAGCCATGGCCGTGCTAGCGATTAGGATCAGGGCCATAATAGGTGTGATATTCTTGGTAAGCATTTGATTTTCCTCATTTAGGACATGATAAAAGAAGAGCGTCCCCTTCGCCGCTGTGATGCCAGCCCCCGATTAAAAACGATATCCCATCGCCATGGTGCGGCACATTTCGGCCACGCGCTGCCCGTTTTTGCCCCTCAAATCAGCGGCCCACCGCACGGCAAAATCCCGCCACCCCTGATCTGAGCAATAATCGAGCGAAATCGCTTTTGTTGAGCGGCAAAATCATGCTGGCTCTGGCCATTGACCCAATTTGCTGAAACTGTGTGCCCAAGTTCAAAGCAGGCTTTGGAGAGCAATATATGGCCCCGCGTAAAATTATCATCGATACCGATCCGGGACAGGACGATGCCGTTGCCATTTTGTTGGCGCTTGGCAGCCCTGAGGACATCGATTTGTTGGGGATTACAGCCGTGGCCGGTAACGTTCCGCTGGAATTGACGCAGAAAAACGCCCGCATTGTCTGTGAATTGGCCAATCGCGCGGATGTCAAAGTGTTCGCGGGCTGTGACAAACCAATGGGTCGTACCTTGGTTACGGCTGAGAATGTGCATGGCAAAACGGGTTTGGATGGTCCCCCGATGGTGGATCCGACCATGCCTTTGCAGGAACAGCACGGTGTTGATTTCATCATCGAAACCCTGCGCGCACATCCGGCGGGAACGGTCACATTGGTGCCAATCGGGCCGCTTACAAACATCGGAGAAGCCTTTTCAAAGGCCCCCGATATCATCGAAAAAGTGCAGGAAATTGTGCTGATGGGCGGGGCTTACTTTGAGGTTGGCAATGTCACTCCGGCGGCGGAATTCAACATTTACGTCGACCCAGAAGCCGCTGATATCGTGTTTAAATCCGGGGTTCCAATCACCGCGATGCCGCTGGACGTCACACACAAAGTGCTGACCACACAGGACCGCGTGGATGCGTTTGCCGCCCTCAAGACCGAAGTGGGCCGCATGGTCGCCGCGTGGACGCATTTCTTTGAACGGTTTGATATGGAAAAATACGGATCGGCGGGCGCGCCCCTGCATGACCCCTGCACCATTGCCTATCTGATTGACCCCACATTGTTCACCGGGCGCAACATCAATGTCGAAATTGAAGTCCAGTCCGATTTGACCCGCGGCATGACCGTCGCCGATTGGTGGCGGGTGACGGATCGCCCGGCCAACACCTATTTTGTTGGCGATGTGGATGCGGACCGATTTTACACCCTGCTCACCGAAAGGCTGGCCCGCCTATGACCGCAATGCATCTATGTTCCCCTGACGATTTACCTCGGATTTTGCCTCTGGTCGCCCGGTTTCACGAAGAAATCGGCATTGCCAGCGAAGAAGACCACCGCGAAGCCGCGATAAAACCTTTGCTTGATGGATCGCCATTGGGGGCCGTCTATTTGATGGGCCCGGCGCGCGCTCCGGTTGGGTATGTTGTGATCACATTTGGCTGGTCAGTTGAGTTTGGCGGCATCGATGCATTTGTTGACGAATTGTTTATTCGCCCATCCGTGCGTGGACGTGGATTGGCAACTGAGGCGTTATTGGCCCTAAGCAAGGCCCTGTCCCAAGGCGGCGTGCGCGCCTTGCATCTTGAGGTCGCAACCGAAGACCAAGCCACAATCCGGCTTTATCAGCGCAATGGGTTTTCTATCCGGGATGGCTATCACCTAATGAGCAAATCTTTGTAATGGCTATCAAAATCCCATTTGATAATTCATATACACGTCTGCCCGATCAGATGTATTCACATCAATTGCCTGAACCGGTATCCAATCCCAGCCTGATCATCTGGAACGCAGAGCTGGCAATGCAACTGGGCATCACACAAGACACAGAAAGCGATCTGGCGCAGGTTTTTTCTGGCAATATTATTCCCAATGGCGCAACTCCGATCGCGCAGGCCTATGCCGGGCATCAATTTGGCCATTGGAACCCACAATTGGGCGATGGTCGCGCCGTCTTATTAGGAGAGGTTAACGGTCCGGTAGGTCGGTTTGATCTCCAACTCAAAGGGTCGGGGCGTACCCCCTATTCGCGTAATGGGGATGGCCGGGCTTGGCTGGGTCCGGTGCTGCGCGAATATCTGATGTCAGAGGCTATGTTCGCGCTCGGCATCCCCACAACACGGGCCTTGGCGGCTGTGGCAACCGGGGATCGGGTGCAACGCGAAATCGGGTATCCCGGCGGAATCGTGACACGTATCGCGGCCAGTCATATCCGAATTGGTACGTTTCAATATTTTGCGGCGCGCAATGATCTGGTGGCGCTGCGGGCGCTCTATGATCATGTTATTGAACGACATTACCCAGATGCGACGTCGCCCTCTGATTTGCTGAAACAGATCATGACGCGGCAGGCGCAATTGATCGCGGGCTGGATGTCGGTTGGATTTATTCATGGTGTGATGAACACAGACAATGCGCAAATTGCCGGGGAAACCATCGATTACGGCCCTTGCGCCTTTATGGATGATTATCACGCGATGCAGGTGTTTTCGTCGATTGATCAACGGGGGCGGTATGCCTATGGCAACCAGCCCCGGATCGCTGTGTGGAACATTGCACAACTGGCCACAGCGTTGATCCCTTTGATGCCGGATCAGGACCGCGCCATCGAAGATTTCACCGAAATTGTTAACGGTTTTCCTGCCATTTACGAAACTGAATGGCGCAAGCGTTTTGCTGCCAAATTGGGCATCGCCCCAACCGAATCCAGCGATCAACTGGCGCAGGATCTACTTGCATTGATGGACAAAGACGCCGCTGATTTCACAAATGTATTTGCCAATTTGGGCAGGGATACGGATCGCGACCAATTCACAGATCGTGCTGCATTTGACGCCTGGCGCGTACATTGGATGAACCAGGTCCCGAACCTGGATCAGATGCGGATTACAAACCCAGTTGTCGTGCCGCGCCTGCATCAAATCGAGGCTGTGATCCAAGCGGCGGTGGAAGGGGATTATACCCCCTTTCACACATTGCTATCCGTGGTCACGCACCCGTTTGACCGCTCTGATCTGGCGGATGGTTTTACCCAGCCACCGGTGCCGTCTGAGGTGGTTTCACGTACATTTTGCGGCACTTAACCAATCAACCCTTACTGGTCCAACATCCAAATCCCGTCGGGCCAAAAGGCGTGAAACGCAAAGGCAAACATCACATCATGCGGCAGATCATTGCCCGCCGCGTCGCGCACACGCACGGTGCCCACATCCCGTGATTGGGCGATGCTTTCGCCGTCCAGCGCCGACGCTTGCCCCGCGTTCCAGCTTAGAACCACGCCGGATTCTGACACTTGCCCCTGTTCAGACAAACGTGTCATCGGCCAAGCTCGATCCCCGACGCGCACAACCCGTGCGAGGGCAGGAATGTCATGGGGCGGCAATTCACCGGAATACAAAAACGGCCGCTGGGATGAATCATAGCGCACATACGGATTGCGCCCATAGGCCCGGTTATAGCCCACCGGTTTGGTCATTACGATGCCTTCGGGATTGCGGGCTTTGAACTCGGCCCAGCTTTCCATCCAGCTGGGCAGGCTTTGCAATTCGGTTCCGTTCAATTCGCCGACAATCGATGTGCCGATGGCCTGCTGCCACCAGCTTTCGGTTTCGCGGTCATACATCACCATGTCCGAATTGCGCAATTTGCCCGACACGCCAAAGCTCAGCACCTGATCCCCGACCCGCCGGTCAAAGGTGATGCCCGAATTGCACAAAGGACAGAATGTCACTGCGACCGGCAGATCACCGATCTGATCGTTGACGATTTCATGCCATGTCAAATAGCGGATTGGATAGGCCCGTGGGATTTCGCCTTCGATTTCGACGGTGATGACAGGTTCGCGCTCTCCAATGTCACCTTCTTCGCCAATCAGCACAAATTGCGGATTATCAATGGCCGGGATGCCGTCTTTGGGGGGGCCGCCCGACAGAATTTCCCGCCAAGAGGCAACGCTGGTCTGTTCAAAATCGGTATTGGGCCATTCATTGGCCCAAAATTCCGGATTGGCGGATGCGCTTTGGGGGGCGGTGGTCAGTGTTAAGGCCACAATTGCGGCGCAGCTGATCGTTTTGAATAGGCTCTGCATGCATAATCCTCCGTTGGGGAAACGGTGGCAGGGAATTGACAGGCCGCATAGCCCCCTCGCGCAGATGTGAGCAGTGTTTATGCCTGTGAGGCGCGGCGATAAACCCGCAGATAGGCCATGACAAAGCCGAGCTCGGCGCAGATCGCCAACCACATCCCCGGCCCCGCCATCCCGCGCAGATATTCAAACAGACCCAGCATCGCCAGCCCGCTCATCCCTGCCATCATGCCAGCAGACAGGATGCGCTGGGTTTCAGAATTGTTCGATTGGCGGCTGAGAAATGTCATAACACCAAGCCCCAGAAACAGCATCGCGGCCCGTTTGGCCAGAAAATCAGCACTGTCATGGGCGGGGATCTGAAACAGCCAATAGATCAGACCGGGCGTGGTCAATAGACAAAGGCACAGCAACCAGCACACACATGTCGCCGCCACAGAAATACGGGAATAAGTCATGACCGGCCGCCCTTTGGCAAGGTTTGCCCGGCCCCGCCGGTATGGGCGGGATCGGGTGAATTTTGCGGATTATTGCGCGCGCACAACCACGGATGTCATCACATCCGGTTCGCCGATCACAGCGCCGTTGCGGCCTTCGCCCAGCTTGATTGTGTCAACGATATCCATGCCTTCGGTGACTTTGCCGATGATCGTGTACTGACCATTCAGGAAATGGCCGTCATCGAACATGATAAAGAACTGCGAATTGCCGGAATCCGGGTTTTGCGACCGGGCCATGCCCACCATGCCGCGATCAAACGGGATGTCGGAAAATTCCGCCGCCAGATCGGGACGATCTGACGATCCCATCCCGGCGCGACGCATGTCTTGGCCCAAAATCCCGAATTGCACATCACCTGTCTGCGCCATGAAGCCTTCGATCACGCGGTGAAACACCACGTTGTCGTATTTGCCCTCTTCGGCCAGCGCAACCAATTGCGCGGTGTGACCGGGGGCGACTTCTTCGTTTAGATCAATGGTGATGACGCCATTGGCCTGCCCGGACACGGTGATGTCCAGATAGGGGCCGGGTTCGTCTGCGACAGCCGGAGCTGCCGCCAGAACCAAAGCTGCCGCCAGCTTATGCATCTGCGGCGACTTTCATCGAAATCATCCGATCCGGGTTCGCAGGTGGCTCGCCCCGCACGATTGCATCAACATGTTCCATGCCTTCGATGACTTGACCGTAAACGGTGTATTGGCCGTTCAGGAAATCATTGTCGTTAAAGTTGATGAAAAACTGAGAGTTGGCCGAGTTGGGATCGCCCGAACGTGCCGCGCCGATGGAGCCACGCGCATGTGGGATTTTGGAAAACTCCGCCTTCAGGTTCGGCAGATCGGACCCGCCTGTGCCCGCCGCGCGGATGTTGAAATCTTTTTCCATATTTCCGTTGGCCACATCGCCAGTCTGGGCCATAAAGCCGTCGATCACCCGATGAAAGGCCACATTGTCATAGGCACCAGAGCGGGCCAATTCCTTCATGCGGTCACAATGGCCGGGGGCCACATCAGGCAGCAATTCGATGGTGACGGTGCCACCTTTGAGTTCCAGCAGGATGGTGTTTTCGGGATCTTTGATGTCAGCCACAAGCTGTCCTTTCAGATTAAATTTGGCGTGAACCTACGCATTGCCGACCCGATTGCCAAGACGGGCCTGTTGACGTGGCGGGAATTTGCGCCGAAACAGGGGCCAACCCGAATTTTTGCCCGATTTTAGGAGAGCATAATGAGCTGGAAATCCCTTGATGATATGGACTTGAGCGGCAAACGTGTGCTGACCCGTGTGGATATCAACGTGCCAATGGAAAATGGCGTTGTGACTGACACAACCCGGATTGACCGCATCGTCCCCACAATCAAAGACATTCTGGCCAAAGGTGGCTCGCCAATTCTGTTGGCCCATTTCGGTCGCCCCAAAGGCCAATATGTGCCGGAAATGTCCCTATCCCCGCTGGTGCCATCCCTAAAGGCTGCGTTTGGCACATCTGTGACATTCATCGAACGCCCATCACGCGACATGATTGACGCCCTGCCCGGCGATGCGGTTGTTTTGGTGGAAAACACCCGGTTCAGCGCCATGGAAACCGACAATGACCCGAAAATGGCTGGCTTTTTGGCCACGTTGGGCGACGTTTATTGTAACGACGCCTTTTCGGCCGCGCACCGCGCCCATGCCAGCACCGAAGGCGTCGCACGTCTGCTGCCAAATTGTGCCGGTCGCCTGATGCAGGCCGAACTCAGCGCGCTCGAAGCCGCACTTGGCACGCCGAACCGTCCGGTTGTGGCGGTGGTGGGCGGCGCCAAAGTGTCGTCCAAGCTGGACCTGCTGGGCAATCTGGTCGCCAAAGTTGACACGCTGGTGATCGGTGGTGGCATGGCCAACACATTCCTGGCCGCGCAAGGCATCAATGTGGGCAAATCCCTGTGTGAACATGATCTGGCTGATACGGCCCGCGACATCATGGCCAAGGCCGAGGCCGCAGGCTGCACCATTTTGCTGCCCTCAGATGTGGTTGTGGCGCGCGAATTCGCCGCAAATGCCGCCAATGAAACCGTGGATGTTACGGCTTGCCCGGACGATGCGATGATTTTGGACGCCGGTCCTGCATCCGTGGCGGCGATCGCGACTGCGTTGGACGCGGCCAACACGCTGGTCTGGAACGGCCCGCTTGGCGCGTTTGAAATAGAACCCTTTGATGCGGCCACCAATGCCGCAGCACAAAAGGCCGCAGACCTGACCAAAGCCGGGTCGCTGGTGTCGGTCGCCGGGGGCGGTGATACGGTTGCCGCGCTGAACAAAGCCGGTGCTGCGGATCACTTTACCTATATCTCAACCGCGGGTGGCGCGTTCCTGGAATGGATGGAAGGCAAGGAATTGCCCGGTGTTTTGGCACTTTCTTAAGTTTGAGCAGTGAATTAAACCACTGTTAGCGCAACCATATTTGCGGCCCGCCCGCCCCTGTCTTAGAAGCGCCCCTGAAGAGGGGCGCTTTTCTTTTAGTCATAGAGTGGAATCGACACATGCCAAACCAAGATCAAATCAATCTCATCCGTGCTGGACAGGGTTTCATTGCTGCACTGGATCAATCCGGTGGTTCCACCCCCAAGGCGCTGCGGCTCTATGGTGTCGATGAAACGGCTTATGATGGCGACGATGAAATGTTCGGCCTGATCCACGATATGCGGACCCGTATCGTCAAAGCACCTGCCTTTACCGGGGACAAAGTTGTCGGGGCGATCCTGTTTGAAATGACCATGGATCGCACCATCGACGGCATGCCTTCCGCGCAGTATATCTGGGAAAAACGCGGCGTTGTACCATTCCTGAAGGTCGACAAAGGTCTGGAAGCCGAAGCAAACGGCGTACAATTGATGAAACCGATGCCGGAACTGGATGCCGTTCTGGATCGCGCCGTGGCCAATGGCATTTTTGGCACCAAGATGCGGTCGGTGATTTCTGCGGCCAATGCGGACGGTGTCAACGCCATCGTTGCGCAGCAATTCGAAATCGGCGCCCAGATCAATGCCAAAGGTCTGATCCCAATTCTGGAACCAGAAGTGACCATAACCATTGCTGACAAAGCTGAGACCGAAGTGATGCTGCGTGATGCCATCCTGGCGCAATTGAACGCCCTGCCCGACGATCAAGATGTGATGCTGAAACTGACATTGCCGGAACAGGCCAACCTTTATCTGCCATTGATCAAACATCCGCGCGTGATGAAAGTTGTGGCCCTGTCAGGCGGCTATTCCCGCGCCGAGGCCAATGCGCGTTTGTCCCAAAACACTGGCATGATCGCCAGCTTTAGCCGTGCCCTGACCGAAGGTCTGTCCGCCCAGCAAAGCGACGCTGAATTTGACACCATGATCGCAGACACAATTGACCAGATTTATCAGGCATCTATCGCGGGCTAAGCCGCGAAACAGATGCCACCGGATCAAGGCGCCTGCGGGCGCCTTTTTCATACCTGACGTTTGAATATCATTGCAATTGTACCCATTTGCGATCTGATGCCCTTATGAACCCTCACAAGACCATTCAGGTGCAGGACCGGTTTCAAACCGGTTACTCCTATACACGTACCGCCCCTATGGGTCAGGATTTTGACGCGGATTTCACCCCGTTTCACAGCCCCTCACAAATGTTAGCGATGGGGGTGTTCGAAGGCAAATACCTAAACGACTGCACCGCAGAATTTCCCACCGATTGGTTTGACGCGGCAAAAATCAGCGACGTCCCGGATGTTTCGCTCAACTATTTTGGCGTCAAAAGCCGCCAGCCCCTGTCGGTTTGGCGCGACAAAGGCTGGATCTATGGGCCCGATCCGCGGGGCTGGTTTCAGTGGTATTGCCGCTATTACATGGGACGCCGTTTGCCAGATATTGATGCAATTCAGATCAAACGTTGGCGCGGTTTTGCCCGTCACGCAGGTCAAATTCGCGCCAATTGCCATCCCGGCGATATCTTTTGCCGCCCGCGCCAACGTCAGGCGCTGCTGCAATGGGCCTATGATCCGATGATCTAACGCTGATTGGGCGGGATGTCTTTGATCCGGGCTACATGGGCGGCAATGTCCTCTGCGCTGAACTTGGAATGCATCCGTGTGGTGCTGGCCGGATGGTGGCCCAGCCCTAGTTTATGCGTGTCACGAAACGCGGTTTTGGGCCGTATGGGGCGTGGGGCAAAGCCGCCCCCGCAGGTTGGGCAGACATTGTGCAGCACCCGGTCAACGCAGTCTGCGCAATAGGTGCATTCATAGCTGCAAATACGCGCCTCAGAGGCATCGGGTGCCAAATCTTTGTCGCATAACTCGCAATTTGGCCTGATATCTAACATGCTGTTTCCCCCGGTTTTCCCCGCCACCTTGTCGCGCATCGTCGATTATGTCCAGCGATAGGCAAATAAGCGCCTGAAATTACAAGAAAAGTAATTTTGGGGATTCACAAGCCGAATCAAATATGCGAATCTCTTGTTAACCGGCGTTAGACCGGGATGAGGCAGTAAAATGACGACGCGTAAGAGCCCGGCTTTGGGCGCTCTCTTCTTCCTTGGTGGGGCCGTGATATTAGGGTCCTATTTTTCCTTTGCCGCTGTGCAGGGGGATTACGGCGTGTTTCGTCGTGCCGAGGTCGAAGCGGAGGCGCGTGCGTTACGGCTTGAATTGGCGATATTACAACAAGATGTGGCGCGGATGGAAAATCTGACCCGCCGCCTGTCTGATCAGTTTCTGGATCTGGACCTGCTGGATGAACGCGCGCGCGATGTACTGGGGTTGATCCGGTCAGACGAAGTTGTCATCCGCTGATCAGATTCTGATCACCACGACGTTCTTCTTTTGCGATTTTTGATGCCTTTGCATCGCAATGAGTCGCGCTTTTTTCAAAAATTGCACCGCAACGGGTCGGCATTTGGTCCATCGCCAAATCTGCGATCCAAATGCGTTTACAATTTTGCCCCCCCCTAACCCGTTTTGACCAAACACAAATTCACCGTGATCCATGGTGGGTCCTTTGGGGGCGTTAACCTTGATATTCGCTCAACGCATGGACGGATTGCGCTGTGTGCGCGACCCAAGGTTAATTAGCAATGGAATTTTAAATCGACCTCCTGTAAGAATAGTTTAAAGCTAAACTATCTATTTAGCGATCTGTTTTGCCCAAGGAGGAGGACCTGATGGCCGCCAGAAAAGCCAGTAGCAAACCCAATGTGTCGAAAGACGAGCTGCTCTCTTATTATCGTGACATGCTTTTGATCCGTCGTTTTGAAGAAAAGGCCGGTCAATTATATGGAATGGGTTTGATTGGGGGGTTCTGCCACCTGTATATCGGACAAGAAGCCGTGGTTGTCGGCCTAGAAGCCGCCACCAAAGAGGGCGACAAACGGATCACATCCTATCGTGACCACGGCCATATGTTGGCCTGCGGCATGGACCCCAAAGGGGTGATGGCCGAGCTGACCGGGCGTGAAGGAGGTTACTCCAAAGGCAAAGGCGGCTCGATGCATATGTTTAGCAAAGAGAAGCATTTCTACGGTGGCCATGGCATCGTGGGCGCACAGGTTCCGCTGGGTGCGGGTCTGGCGTTTTCCGATAAATATGCCGGCAATGACAATGTGACCTTTACCTATTTCGGGGACGGCGCGGCGAACCAAGGCCAAGTTTACGAGACATTTAACATGGCAGCCCTGTGGGATTTGCCGGTGATTTTTGTAATCGAGAACAACCAATATGCGATGGGCACCGCCCAGGCGCGGTCTACGTCCTCGGCCGAAATCTATGAACGCGGCAATGCGTTTGGCATCAAAGGCGAAGCGGTTGACGGCATGGATGTTCTGGCCGTCAAAGCCGCATCAGAGAAAGCTGTGGCCCATTGTCGTGCAGGCAAAGGTCCCTACATTCTGGAAGTAAAAACATACCGTTACCGTGGCCATTCCATGTCTGATCCGGCCAAATATCGTACCCGCGAAGAAGTGCAGAAAATGCGCGAAGAACGCGATCCGATCGAAGCGGTCCGGTCGCTGTTGCTGACCGGCAAACATGCATCCGAGGATGATCTGAAGGCGATCGACAAAGAGATCAAAGCCATCGTCAACGAAAGTGCAGACTTTTCGAAAGAAAGCCCGGAACCGGCTGTCGAAGAGCTCTGGACAGATATTTACGCCTAAGAGGGACATCATCATGGCTACTGAAATTCTAATGCCCGCCCTGTCCCCCACCATGGAGGAAGGCACATTGGCCAAATGGCTCGTCAAAGAGGGCGACACCGTCCAGTCTGGCGACATTATGGCTGAGATCGAAACCGACAAAGCAACGATGGAATTCGAAGCGGTCGACGAAGGTGTGATCGGCAAAATTCTGATCGCAGAAGGCAGCGAAGGTGTTGCGGTGAACACCCCCATCGCCGTGTTGCTGGAAGACGGCGAAGACGCTTCTGCCATTCCCGAAACCGCAGCCCCAGACGCCAAAGCGGGCAATGCGGCGGCTGTCGCAGACAGCTCCGCTGCGCCCGCCACCCCGGTTGCGGCGGCCCCGGCTGCGCCTGTGTCCAACGCATCTGCGGATTGGCCCGAAGGCACCGAAATGAAAACCCAGACCGTGCGCGAAGCGATCCGCGACGCCATGGCCGAAGAAATGCGCCGCGACGAAACTGTGTTCCTGATGGGCGAAGAAGTGGCAGAATATCAGGGCGCTTACAAAGTGTCCCAGGGTCTGCTGGACGAATTTGGCTCTAAACGCATCATCGACACGCCCATTACCGAACATGGCTTTGCCGGGATCGGTGTCGGGGCGGCCTTTGGTGGTTTGCGCCCAATCGTTGAATTTATGACCTTCAACTTTGCCATGCAGGCGATTGACCAGATCATCAACTCAGCCGCCAAGACATTGTATATGTCCGGTGGTCAGATGGGGGCACCTATGGTGTTTCGTGGTCCAAACGGTGCAGCGGCCCGCGTTGGCGCGCAACACAGCCAGGATTATGCCGCTTGGTATGCGCAAATTCCGGGTCTGAAGGTTGTTATGCCTTACACGGCTGCGGATGCCAAAGGTCTGATGAAAACCGCGATCCGGGACAATAACCCGGTGATTTTCCTTGAAAATGAAATCCTGTATGGCCGCACATTTGACGTGCCGGTTCTGGATGATTTCACCATTCCCTTTGGCAAGGCCCGCATCGCGCGCCCCGGCAATGACGTCACCATCGTGTCCTTTGGGATTGGTATGCAATATGCCATGGCAGCGGCAGAACAGCTGGCGGGCGAAGGCGTGGATGCCGAAGTGATCGATCTGCGCACCCTGCGTCCGATTGATTATGACACTGTGCTGGCTTCGGTTATGAAAACCAACCGCTGTGTCACTGTCGAAGAAGGCTTCCCTGTGGGGTCCATCGGCAACCATTTGTCCGCAACCATCATGGAACGTGCCTTTGATTATCTGGACGCCCCTGTGATCAATTGCGCTGGCAAAGACGTGCCAATGCCCTATGCGGCCAATCTTGAAAAACTGGCACTTGTGACCACGGACGACGTTGTCGCTGCCGTGAAACAAGTGACCTACCGGTAGGAGAGACAGATATGCCAACAGAAATCCTGATGCCCGCCCTGTCCCCCACCATGGAGGAAGGCACATTGGCCAAATGGCTGGTCAAAGAAGGCGACACCGTTGAATCCGGCGATTTGCTGGCCGAGATTGAAACCGACAAAGCCACCATGGAATTCGAAGCCGTGGACGAAGGTGTGATCGGTAAAATCCTGATCGCAGAAGGCAGCGAAGGCGTGGCCGTGAACACCCCCATCGCCGTGTTGCTGGAAGACGGCGAAAGCGTGTCTGACATTGCAGCCCCAGCTGCCGCCCCAGCCGCAAGCGCCCCCGCAGCCGCAGAGGTGGCCCCCGCAGGGGGCTCCGATAAGGCTGCCCCAACCTCTGCCCCCGCTGCCGCGGATGGGTCACGTTTGTTTGCCACACCTTTGGCGCGTCGCATTGCGGCGGACAAAGGCTTGGATTTGACCCAGATCACCGGGTCGGGACCACATGGGCGCATCGTAAAGGCTGACGTCGAAGGCGCCACTGCAACGGCACCGTCTGCATCACCTGCGGCCGCAGCGGCACCTGCCGCCAAATCCGCAGCCCCAGCCGGCGCTATGCCAGCAGGTCCGTCGACGGAAACGGTGCTAAAGATGTACGAAGGTCGCGACTTCGAAGAAGTCAGCCTGGACGGTATGCGCAAAACCATCGCCGCTCGCCTGACCGAAGCCAAACAAACCATCCCGCATTTCTATCTGCGCAAAGACATCAATCTGGATGCGTTGCTGAAATTCCGCAGCCAGTTGAACAAACAGCTGGAACCACGCGGTATCAAACTGTCCGTGAATGATTTCATCATCAAGGCCTGCGCACTTGCACTGCAATCCAACCCCGAAGCCAACGCCGTTTGGGCCGGGGATCGGGTGCTGCAGATGAAATCCTCTGATGTGGCGGTGGCCGTCGCCATCGAAGGCGGTCTGTTCACACCTGTGTTGCAGGATGCGGATACAAAATCCTTGTCGACGCTGTCTGCCCAGATGAAAGACCTGGCCGGACGCGCCCGGGATCGCAAATTGGCACCCCATGAATATCAGGGCGGTTCCTTTGCAATCTCAAACCTTGGGATGTTTGGCATCGACAATTTCGACGCCATCGTGAACCCACCGCATTCCGGCATTCTGGCCGTGGGCGCCGGGGTCAAGAAACCAGTGGTTGGCGCAGATGGCGAACTGGCTGTGGCCACGGTGATGTCTGTGACCATGTCCGTTGACCACCGCGTGATCGACGGCGCATTGGGGGCGAACCTGTTGAACGCGATCAAGGACAACCTTGAAAGCCCGATGACTATGCTTGCCTAAGCATTCCCTTAAACTCAAGGCAAAGGCCGTCCCGTTTGGGGCGGCCTTTGTCGTTTCAGGGCTGTTTCCTAAGGTCAGGAAAGTCTGACTTTTGGCTTTGGTGCGGTTTTGCTAGGGTCTGCTCATTAAAACGAACCAGACTTTTATCAAACTTTCTTTCCTATTCCGGGGGGCATTATGGCCTACTACCCCATTGATATACTTGACTTAAATACATTGTTCCGGGCCATCGGTGTGATCGGATTTCTGATCTATGTGGCGGGGTTTTATGGGCTTTGCACGGGGCGGTTAAACTCTGCCTCGCCGCTCTATTTTGTGATGGTTTTGCTGGCATCAACCTGCGTGATGGCCAGTTTGTGGGTGGATTTCAATCTGAGTGCTGCGATGATCCAGGGGTTTTACATTGTGATGTCGCTAGGGGCGATTTTCAAACGGTGGCGACAGGTTGGCCATCTGAGAAACCCGCCAGCTGAGGAACACATTCACAGCGCCTGAAGGCATGGATTGATCTGGCTCAATCCATGCTCTGTGCGACCGGTCTATGTCTTGTGAAACATCACAAAAGGAACATGTAATGGACTGGAAATCTGCCTTGTCTCATACCAGGGCGTTGTTGAAGCCCCTGCGCGCACAGCAAACAGACGTGGCCAAAGGATTTGGCGCGTTGCATGACGCCGCCATGGCGGATGGGGTGCTGAGTACGAAACACAAAGAATTGCAGGCTTTGGCCATCGGAATATCGAAACAATGCAATGATTGCATCGGGTTCCACGTCAAGGCCGCGATCCGCGCCGGTGCAACACGCGACGAGATCGCAGAGACCATCAATGTTGTCGTGGTGATGAATGGCGGCCCCGGCTACATGTATGGTGCCAAGGCCATGGAAGCCTTTGATCAGCTGTCCTGAGCGCGGCTATCCGGGGTGTTTGTTTCTGGGGCGCCCGTTCCTGGTGTGCTTGTTTCTGGGCTTTCTTTGCCAGCGGGGGCCGTTTGCACCAATTGGTTCATCGACATCGCGGGCTGATCACAGCCTGCTTCACCCACAATTTTCGCAGGAACACCGGCGACGGTTTTGCAATCAGGCACTTCGATCAACACAACCGACCCTGCGGCCACACGGCTGCAATTGCCAATGCGGATATTGCCCAGCACTTTGGCCCCTGCCCCGATCAAGACCCCATTGCCAATCTTTGGGTGACGGTCTTCTTCTTCTTTGCCGGTCCCGCCCAAGGTCACGGAATGCAGCATCGACACATTGTCGCCCACCACAGCCGTTTCCCCGATCACAATCGAATGGGCGTGGTCAATCATCAGACCTTTGCCGATCCGCGCTGCGGGGTGAATATCGACGCCAAAGGTTTCACTGACCCGCATTTGCAGGAAATATGCCAGATCGTGCCGGCCCTGTTTCCACAGCCAATGCCCCAGCCGATAGGCTTGAACGGCTTGGTATCCTTTAAAAAACAACAGCGGTTGCATATAGCGATGGCAGGCCGGGTCACGTTCAAAAATCGCCACCAGATCCGCACGCCCCGCCGCTGGCAGGTTGGGTTCAATCGCATAGGCTTCGTCCGCGATTTCCCGCAGGATCTGCGCAGGCATTTCATCTGATTCCAGCTTCATCGCCAGACGGTAAGCCAGAGCGCGTTCAAATGAATTGTGATGCAGGATAACAGAGTGAAACATGCCCCCCATCAACGGTTCATTTGCGATCGCGTCTTCTGCTTCTGACCGAATACGCGCCCAAACTGGGTCAAGCTTTGCGACATTTGAATTGAGTTGAGCCATGACGGGTCCCTGCTGCAATCTTCCCTAAGGAGCCTATAGCAGATAGCCCCCAAACGCCAAGATGCAACCCAAACCCTTACAAAACCGTGATGAATTTATGTGATATTTTGCATTTCAATCGGGGCAAGACCCAGAAACCTAACGAAAAAAACGCAATCGCATCGCTAATGTTGGTCTGGATTGCCCTCACTGAGCTGTTGGATCAGCACCTGCGTAGTGGTTTGCAGAGCGGCCAAATAGCCAATGTCACAGTGATGTGGCATCGGTGTCAGGGGCCATTTGCTGGCCGCTGACATGAGGGACCCTGTGCCGAATTTGGGATGCGCCCTGCCCGTTTGGCGACGATGTGCCTCTGCCAGACGGGCCTGTTGGATCAGTTGGCGCACCATGGCCGGGCGATCTGGGGGGGCGATCGGCAAAACCGCCCGCACCGCAAAATCCAGATCACCCGGCAACAAAGCCCGCATGCCCAGCGCGTTAGCCATCCAGATCGAGGCCTTTGAACGGTCCCGGTCCAAAGCTTTCAGACAGCTGCGCCACTTGGATATGATAGGGTCCGCTGATGCCATCACTGGCCTTTTGGGCGGCGCTGTAGGTCCAGTTTGGTGTGGTGATCACGTCGTCACGCACCAACGTTCCGGATTGAAACACTTTAACCTGATAGCGTTCCACCGCTTCGCCCAGAGGCACGTCAAATCCATCCCAGCTGTCACCGTCCAGACGCGTGCGCCGGATCCAAGTCAGATCAGTGTCCGCCCCATTGGGTTTCGCCCTCAGATGCGCCACCGCATAAGGGCGCAGCCCAGCGCCACGGAACGCCTCGGCGCGATACCGATAGGTTGCATCACCCAGCGCCCGTTGAGAGGGGCCATAGCGGTAATGCTGCAAAACCCCGCGCGCGGCTGTATTCAGCCCAATCTGCGACATGGCATCATCCATCAGCACAAACAAAGACCCAACCGGCCATTGATCGGGCATGAGCCCATCACTGCCCGCCTGCCCCCGCAAACGCAGTGTCAGTTCATAGGTGTCGGGCGCGACCAGATCGGCATTCGTAAATTGGAACAATTCCCAGTTTTCAGGCGTTCCATCCCCAATCGCCGCCAAATTGGCCCCAGACAAAATCTGTTCCGGGGTCACCCCCAGCAACGCGCCACGGACCAGTTTCACTCGCAATGCCGGCCCTCGATCCCATAATCCCGGAGCGGCCCGAACCAGTTCGGTTTCGGTGATCCCAATAATGGCAGATTGGTCCGCAATCGTGTTCACCGCATAATTTGCATCCTGCGTCGAGGAATAAAGCGCAACAGATCCCGGCCATGGTTTGCTGGTAAATCCGACATGTGGCGCATGTGGAACCTCATCCCCGGTCATCAATGGCAAATCGAGGAACACGCCTTCGACGGGCACGGCCTGTGCCTGCGTCTGTAACGGCGCGTAAACCTCTGCGGTGTTGTGGGCGCGGTACACTTCGGGTTCCACCCCCACTGCTTCGATTTCCATCTGCTTGGCTTGTTCCACGCGATCCATCCGGAAAATTCCGCCACCCTGATCGGTTTGGATGCGCACCACATCCCCGGCCCCCAGATGGGACATGGATGGCGGTAGCGCGAAACGGACCCCATCCCGTGCCACGCGGGCTTCGGCGAGCCAGCGTTCAACGACGCCCTGCCCTTCGCCACGTGACATGACAATCGGCAATTCGGATTGCGACACATTATAGGCCGTATCATCAGCCAGTGAGGCTTCGCTGGTGGCCACTTCGTAGTCACCGTCCCCTGCGACATAGTTCAGACGCACACGCCCGGCCATTTCTGCCTCGGCTGAGCGGGTGAATTCAATGTCCCCCTCGACGTCGTCAGGCACAGCCAGATCGTCAAATTCCAATGTCGCATCGGGCATACCGGTTCGGGTTATGAAATGCAGCGCCCCATCGCGATCCACAACGTCAAACCCATGGGCCAACATCAACGGCTGCAACGCTGAGCGCGCCGTACCTACCCGTTCATGCAGATACCCTTTGACCAATCCAAACAGCCGGGATGTATCATAATCCGCCACACCGGCCTTTTCGCAGATTTCAGCAACAACCGATGCCAAAGGACGTGCCGCAGATCGGCCCGTGATCCAATGCCCGCGCGCATAGTTTTCCCCATCCGACCAGATATCTTGGGACACTGGGAAAAACGGATGTGGACGCGCATCCCACGCCCAGACATGGGCGCGGCTCATATCGACCATGGGACCACCATACGTCAGCGAAATGGGATTGTTCCCCACGTCGGCGTAGTGTTGATGCACCGCCCGCAGATATTGCATCTGGATAAAATCATCCCGGATACCATTGGAATAATGCGGCACCGAACTTTCCGATGATTTCGGATCAAGGAATTTGTTCGGCTCGTTTGTGCCTTTGTCGATCGCAGCACATCCCAGTTCGGTAAACCAGATCGGTTTGCTGCCCGGTTCCCAGATCGTGGGCAATGTGTCCCGCACACCGTCGATGCGATTGTGGTGATATTGCCCCCACCAGTTCTGAATATCCTTATAGCGCCAAATCCATTCCTCACCTTCACTATCGGTGATGGGCGTACGAATTTGCGCCGCACGGGATTCCGGGGAATGGTAATACCAATCATAGCCTTCCCCCCCGGCCACATTGGCACGCAGGTAATCCAGATTATAGATTGAACGGGCGTCAACATCTGCATGGTCCAGCCCATCCCGCCAATCCGAGAGCGGCATGTAATTGTCGATCCCGATGAAATCGATATTGTCATCCGCCCAGAGCGGATCCAGATGGAAATATTTGTTGGCGCCACCGGGTTGATAACCGTGATATTCGGACCAATCCGCAGCATAGCCAATTTTGGTGCTGGGGCCTAGAATACCGCGCACATCTGCCGCCAACTGGATCATGGCATCCACAGCAGGGAAACTGTCGCCAGCGCCGCGAATTTGCGTCAGGGATCGCATTTCTGACCCGATACAGAACGCATCCACGCCCCCCGCCATGGCACATAAATGCGCATAATGCAGAATGAACCGACGATAGGACCATTCATTCGGTCCACTATAGGTCACGGTGTTGCCCGCTTGGGTGAAATCCGCAGGTGCAGCCGTCCCAAAGAACGCAGCCACTTCGGCGGCGGCCGCAGCTGTGCGATCAGGCGTTCCGACCTGTCCCGGCGCCGCAGACAACGTGATCCGCCCGCGCCATGGCAGATGCGGTTGCCCGGCCTGCCCAGTCCACGGATTGATCAACCCATTGCCGTCCAACTGATCCATCAGGATAAACGGATAAAACACCGCCTTTTTGCCGCGATCGGCAATATCTATCAGCGCCTCAACCACGGATTGATCCGCAGGGGTGCCCCCATAGATCACGCGATCATCCACCACAGGAACGTTCTGCGCCCCGGCACGGGTCAAACCCGACACACGCCACGGCATTTCATTGCCGTCGGCTGTGGTTTGTTCCACCTTGGGGCGTAGCGTACATTGATCCGCCCGCAAATCATCCCCGAACCACGACACAATCATCGACACCGACCCGCAATCTGGCAGCTCTTCGTCCAGGTGATCCAACGAAGTCTGCAAATCAGATTTGCCGGATGCGGAATTGACGTTTGTGACGGCCTGTTCGCCAAATTCACGGGTGATATGCACCGGAGTGGTTGCCAAGGCATATTCCCCGGTTCCCGGCATCAAGGCCACCGCTTTGACCATGCGGGTCATATCTGCGGTTTCGTCTTCTAGGTCTGGCTGCGCGGGGCGGCTGACCTCAAAGGTGAATTGCGGCACACGATTGCCAAACTGGCCAAGGTCCAGGTCTTCTAACACCACATAGGCGGTGCCACGATAGGCAGGCACGTTGCCCGCACCTTCGACCGCTTCCATTTTGGGGTCTGGCATCTGGTCTTCACTGCCCGCATAGACCCGCATATTCAGATCATCGGGGGACACTTCGCGCCCATCTGCCCAGACACGGCCGACGCGGGTTATTTCGCCTTCGCATAGGGCAATCGCAACGCTGACCGAATAGGAATATTCGACCGTCGTCGGTTTGGGCGGCCCACCTTTGCCGCTGCCGCCATGTTTGGTTTTGGTTTCCAGAAACTCGGTCGCCCAGATGACCTGCCCGCCGACCCGCACACGCCCATATAGACGTGGGATCGCGGTGCCTTCGCTGGCGCCGGTCAGCCGAAACCGATCCACCTGCCCGGTTTCAATCGTTTCACTGCCCGCCCCAAGCAGGCGTTGATCAATCACCCGACCGACACTGGCGCCAATTGCACGACCAATGGTCGCAGCAGACAATCCAAGGGCCGTGCCCCCAACAGACGCGCCCAGCGCCATACCTGCAGCAGAAAGAACTATCGTCGCCATTGTTCAGGCCCCCTTTACGGAAATACGAAACGGGCCGCGATACGCCGCCCCCAGGCCGATGTCAGTGGGCTTTCCACGACGCCGTGACCTGAATAGGAATGAATAAAAGTAGGAGACGCCCCCATTTGGGCCGCGATCCCCAGATGTTTTGCCACCGACCCGGCCCGCATACGGAACAACAACACATCCCCAGACGCATCCGCCCCGGTTTGTCGCTGTAAGTGACGCAAGGCCGCCGCCATCAGGCGCTCTTGGCCCTGTGGTTCTGACCAATCCGGGCTGTAATTGGGGATCGCTTCTGGCTCTTGGCCATATAGGCTGCGCCATACCCCACGCAATAACCCCAAACAGTCACATCCAGCCCCCAACGTCGCCGCCTGATGCCGATATGGCGTGCCCAACCATTGCCGGGCGATCAGAACCGCTGCGTGATCCGGGATGTTCGGGACATCTGCGGCGCTCACCGGCGGCTACCGCCAGTGTTATTGCCCGCCTTGACCGGAACCCGCATCAGCCAATCTTCGCCCGGAATATCCGGGAACCCACGAAAGTTCAGCAAATTGCTAAATCGGTTTTGACAGGTTTCGGACCGTCGATCACAGCCAGCAGTGACGCGCACCGTATCTCCTGCTGTCACATCTGCCCCCAGCGGTTGCCATAATTCAATCACGCGCATTCCGTCATCCTCAAACCGATCATGTTTGATCAATCCGGACAGTCCTTGCGCATCGCCCGTCAGAACCTTTAGCTGACCACGTTCAAAACAATGTTCTGATGACATGTCCAGCGAGACATGGAACACTTGTGCATCTGTCACCGCCACCAAGGTCAGATCATAGCTGAACCCCGGCGTGGTCAGATCAAAGCCACATTGCCCGTCCCCCAGAACAGCCCCGCAGAGTTTTTGATAAACCCGCCCCTGCACTTGGTTCAACGCTTCGGTCAGCCCCCGCAATTCAGCATTAAAGGCACCGCCTGCCCGGCGGATTTCACCGATCGTGCCGCGAAACCGTAACAGGCGCTCTTGTGTGTCTTGCCAGTTCACCAGCCACGACTTGACCTCAGCTCCATCAAACCGACCCGCTTCGATGTCGTCTTCGGTCAGCGCGCTATCTGTCAGCGCGCCCAAGGCTTCGCTATTGTCCACCGACAGGCCGGTTGTGTGACTGATCGCCATCGGTGTCAGCCCGGTTTCCGCCCGAAACGTGATCCCATCAAAGCTAAGATCACCGTCATGATCCGTAAACCCCAGCACATCGCCATCCGTGCGGATCACAGCCCAGCACCGACAGACATTTGTGACACCCGTTTGCAGATGCGCCTCTAATGCGTCCCGGCTCATACCCGCACCTCAATCACAGGCACATCCGGCACTTCGCCAGCCTGAAAATTGGAAACCGAGCTTTGGATCATATCGGTATCAAACCGCACCGGCACGTCAAATTCGAACCCTGCGCGAATTTCAGCGCCCACATCAGGTGGGTGATTAAATGTCACGATGCCAGTGTCATGGTCGATCTCATAATCCACCCCCACTTGGCGCGGATCATCCCCCACCGTGATCTGAACGGAACCCTCAACCGGTTTCTTGATGGGACGCTCATAGGTGTATTCCCCCGAGCGATAGGTTTTCACCAACTGAAACACATCTTGGATTTCGTCCCCATAGGCGATGAACTGGTCTTCGCCGGTGATGTCACCATTGGGCAGACAGGATTTGAAATCGCTCCAGTCTTTCCAGCGGAATCCAAACAGCTTGCCTTGGCGGGCCTCAAAAAACGCAACCAGCGCTTCTACATCATCCAATGACCGCAGCCCCATCCCCGCATCATAGCGGCGACGTGAATGGGCCCAGGGCGCGTTGCGTTCCTCAAACCCATTTGCCAGCGTCACAACTTCGGTGCGCCGTTCTGGCCCCCCGATGGACCCAAAGCTCAGCGATGCGGGAAACCGTACCTCATGAAAAGACATATGCTTGCTCCTTGCTTACCGATTGCGCTGACCCGCGCCCAAGGCCCGGCTCAAATTCGCGGCGATCTGCCCACGAGAGCGCTGAAACCCCTGCACGTCCGGCGTTGTGATGTTCATATTGACGGTCACATTGCGGCCCCCCTGAGCGCGCACGCCCAGCTTGCCGTCACTGCCACGCGACAGGGGCATAATCGCCTCGGGACCGGCTTCGCCCATCAACCCGGTGCCCCCGCGCATGGGAAAACTGGTCGGGCTGCTGACCACGCCACCGCGGGCAAAGGGCATCACGCGACCTTGGGAAAACGGCGCGCCTTTTTCAAACGGCAACAGCCCCCCCATAAAGGAATTCACCCCATCCGATAGCAGCCCCCCCACATGGTCGATCACCGGACGGGTCGCGGATTTATAGGCGGTGTTCACCATAGACGTCGCAATGGTATTCAGCGCATCCGTCAGCTTCATGCCATCCAGAACGACACCGTCAAATGCCTTGCGCAATCCCCCGGTGATGCCACGTTCCAGATTGGCCAGATCCCGCGTGGTTTCTGTCAAACTGCTTTGCACCTGACGCAATTGGTTGGAAAACGCATTGGTCATCGCGCTGGTCTGCCCCAACGTCTCGTTCAGGCCCTCGGATTCAGCATCCAATGCTTCAAACGGATTATCAGCCATCGGCTCTTCCTTTCTCTGCGTCCGGGTAGGCCCGGCTCAACTCTTCCAGACGATTGCGGGCCATGGGCGCATCCGCGCCTTCTAATCCCAGCATCATCAACAACTCTGCTGGGGTCAGGGCCCAGAACTCGGCTGGTTTCAGCTTTAGCCCCACCAGCCCAGCTCGGATCAAACCCGGCCAATCCAACCCGCGCATATCCATCCCGGCCAACCTCAGCCTTCGGGCATGGCAAATGCGCGTGCCAGCAACTCAGCCGCCACACGGGCCGCCGCAACCGGGCCGCCCGCAATATCTGCGTTGAACAAATCCGCCGCTGTGACCTGCTCCCCGCCGCCACGTAACCCCGCAACGATCAACGCCAGCACATCCCGACTGGAAAACGCGCCACTTTCAAACCGTGTGACCAGATCCATCATCGATCCCGTCTCCAGCCCGGCTTCCATCTCGGCCAGCGCGCCGAGGGTCAGCTTGCATATATGCCGCTGACCATCGACCACCAGATCCACTTCACCTGCCCACGGATTGCTCATTTATGGGAACGCCACAAACGTGACTTCGCCCGCCGATGCCAGCGCCATTTCATAGGTCGCTTCGCCGTTGTAATCGCCGGAATACTCAATCGACGTTACCTGAAATGGGCCTTCTAGCGTGCCAAAACCGGGCACAATCACCTGAAACGCCGGCGTTTCCCCATCAAAGAAAATCTGCCGCACACGTTCATCGGTGGTTGCGTCTTTGAACACACCTGATCCGCTGATCGCTGCGGTTTTCACACCCGCGCCACCCAGCAATTCACGCCATCCGCCTGTGCTTTCCAGGCTGGTGACATCCACACTTTCGGCGTTCAGGCTAATCCGCGTTGCCCGCAGACCTGCAGCCGTTTCAAACAGACCTGCACCGTTCATATCAATCTTGACCAAAAGGTCTTTTCCGTTCTGGGCCGCCATAGCCATCACTCCGCATAAGTTGCAAATTCAAATTCACCCCGATCCCGCCGGGATGGGCATTCAGATATCGTCGACACGCGCCAAAAACGTCAGATCGATCCGGCGGGTCCCGCCTGATCCCACCCGCGCCGCCTTGGCCTTTAGAAACTGCAATCCGCACAGCATTCCTCGGCTCAGGGTTAGGTTTGCATCCACCAACGCGTCCGAAATCGCCGCCGCGGCCTCTTTGGCCTGGGCGAAACCGGACACATCCGTGACCACCGACACTACAAATTCATGCGCCGCACCGTGGCCCACTTTGTCGGACCGGTCACTGACCGTTTCCTGTCCCAGCGTCACATAGATCGAAGGCAAGGACCCGGTGGGCAGCGCGTCATAAATCGCCGTTCCAACCAGCCCCGTCAGGGTGCCATCGGTTGACAATGCTTGATACACAGCCGCCTGCAATGCGGCCGAAACACCATAGCTCATACGACGATCTCCTCTTCTGCGTGGCAGGTCAGATAGCGCCCGTTAGGATCGCCGTCGCTAACTGCCAGAATGGGAAACACGCGCACGCCTTCAACAAATCGCTGACCTGCCTTTGGACGACTTGGTGCCCCATGAGGGGCGGCCCGCACGCTGATCACATAGGGCACGCGGCTCAGCGGGGTTTTCACCCCAGCCAATTCGCGGCCCGCACCTGCATCAAACGCGGCCCAAAGACTGCCCAACGGCGACCAGGTTTCGACAAAACCACCCGATCCATCTGGCACACGCACGGCTTCTTGCAGCTCTAGCTTTCTGTTCAGATGCATCTGTTTCACCGGCGGCCTCCCCCAAAGACGCGCACCGTGCGATACCGCTCGATCAGCGCATTGACGCTATAAGGCATGGCGCCACCGCCCAATGCGGCCTCGTGGCGATATTCATAGAAATGCGCGGCCAACATCAGCACGGCCTGTCCCAGATCCGCGGGCAAATCCGCCCAATCCGGCCCAAATCCGGCCAACAGCCCAATGCGCACAGACCCGCCGGATGGCACAGGTGACAACACCCCGCCAACTGCCTCGATCCGCGGGCGTTGCATATCCGGCACTAAACGATAGCTACCGGCATCAGCGACGGTTTCATCCCTCGCATTGTTGATCATGACCATTTCGATCACAGCACTGACAGGTGCCACAGGCAAAGCCTGGCTTTGACAATCCCGCCACAGGGTCAGCGTCCAGCTGAATTCCCGCTCAATCAGGATTTTGCCGGTGCGTGCCTCAATGGCCGCCATGGCCGCACGCAAAAAACTTTCCAGCATCCCATCTTGAATGGCATCATCGGCAAACCCCGACCCAAGCCGCAAATGGTCTTTAAACTGAGTGACCGGAAGTGCGCTTAGCGGCACCGTGGTCTCTTCGACTAACATCATGGAAACACTCCGAATTCCGGCCCAAAATTTCTCCGCCCGTCCCGGACGCGCACCCCCGCATTGCTCGGACGGAAGGAGCAGCTAGACAACGCAAGGGCTGTCTGTTGGCGCGCCCGGTCGGCGTCAGGGTCCAGCGCACTGGCCCCCAACTCCGTCTCTGTCAGCTTAGCTAACCGAGAACTTCAGGACCTTGATCGCAGCGTAATCGCTCACGGCACCGCCCACGCGTTTTGTCGCGTAGAACAGAACATGTGGCTTGGCTGAGAATGGGTCGCGCAGCACACGCATTTCGGGGCGTTCAGCGATGGTGTAACCCGCGCCAAAGTCGCCAAATGCGATGGATGTGGAATCTGACGCGATGTCAGGCATGTCTTCGGCGATCAGCACAGGATAGCCCAGCAAACGCGCAGGTTCACCAGCGGCCAACCCATCGGTCCACAAGAAACGGCCATCCGCGTCTTTCAACTTGCGTGCTACGCCAGCGGTTTTGGAATTCATCACAAACGACCCGTTTGCGCGATATTCTGCACCCAGCGCATAGACCAGCTCGATGATCGCATCACCAGGATTGGTCACGTCAAAATCACCATCCGCGCCAGACGCAACATAGCCGATATCACCCCAAGCCCAGCTGTCATTCGCAACGATTGGGTTGTTCAGGAAACCCTCGGGCTTATCCACGCCGTCGCCACTTACAAATGCCGCGGCTTCAGCGCGGACAAATTTTGCCGCAATGCGTTCAGCCAGCCAGCCTTCGATGTCAAATGCGCTGTCATCCAGCAAACGCTGAGACGCCTTTGGCAATGCAGACAATTCGTGCAATGGAATGGTAATGCGATCGATCTGAGGGGTCGATGTTTCGGTTGTTGACCCTGTCTCAGACGCCCAGCCAGACCCAATTTCGGAATGATCCACCAGCACATCAAACGATGTTGCTTCGACATTCACGACATTTGACACAGCCCGCAGGGATGCGGCCGAAGACAACACGCCATGGATGGTGTCGGATGTCTGTGGATCCACCAGATAACCACCATCAGCGGCCACGGATGTGTTCAGGGCTTTGCCTTCCATATCCAGACCACGCAGCGCGTCATCATCGCCCGACCGCAGATAGGCAGCGAATGCCTTCTGATGTGGGGCTTCTTCGGTTGCAGCCGTTGCCAATGCGGGGCGGGCTGCCATCAAGGATTTGCGATCTAGCTTGTTCATGCGTTCTTCCTGCTTTTGAATCTTTGCATTAATGTCATTGGCGAAACCTTTGAAATCGCCCACAAAACCCGCCATTGCGGATTTCAACTCCTCAGCCGGAGACATATCTCCCCCGGCCCGAGCCTTCGTCTCGGGATGACTCATCTTTCAGTCCTTTTCTGATGAGAGAAACGCCGGCTCTATCTAATCGCCAGCAGGCTGCGGGCATTTTCAAATGCCGCCGCCAAGTCGCGCATCGTTTCCACCTCGGGGTCGACCCCTTTGGCGTCAACACGCGCATCAGGAAGCATCGGAAACGTCACCAATGACACTTCCCAAAGCTCCAGTTCAGACAAAAGGCGGTTGCCTTTGTCGTTCTTTGTGGCCTTGACCGTGCGGTATCCGATCGACAAACCGTCGATGGCCCCGGCATTGATCAATGCAGCCGCTTCGCGACCCTTTTCCACATCCGTTAAAATACGTCCCTTGACCCACAGGCCTTTGGAATCTTCGCGCACTTCGTCCCAGATCCCAATCGGTTGGGCCGGGTCGTGCTGCCAGAGCATTTTGATATTGCCGCCTTTGGCATTGATTTTGCTCAGGGATGCGCCATAGGCCCCCTTTTGCACCACGTCGCCACCCTGGTCGGTTTTGCCAAACAATGACGCATAGCCTTCGATCAAGGCCCCGTCCGTGACGGTCACGTCGCTGCCCAATTGGCAGAACTTATGTTCTAAATCCATGTCCCAATTTCCTTTATACTGCGATCAAGGCGCGCAGGCCTTCGATCAGCAAAACCCCACCGGCCGCGTAAACCATCATCCAAATCTGACGCTCGACGCGTTCCATCATGGTCTCGATCCGGGTCAGTCGCAGATCGACCTGCGCAAACCAGAAATCACTCACTGAATGGCCGGCATCACGTCGGGCGCTGGCGCCGCTATCCGATGATGGTTTGCCGTCCATATCGACGATTTCAGCCTTCATCGCCGACCTCCAATGCTGGCAAACCCAGCAAGGACCGTTTTTCTGCATCCGTCAGGAAATCCGCATCACCAATGCGTTTCCATTTGGCATCCCGTTCCGTTGACAGTGCGGTAACACCGTCCAAATCAGGTTTAAGAGTGACCCGTTCATCATTGAAATCATTCAGCCATTCCGAAACTGACGACACAACCCGCGACAATAACGGCAACACCGTCAGGCGATAAAATGCCCGGTTTGCCTCTTGGTAATTTGCGTAAGTGGCATCCCCCGGAATGCCCAACATCATCGGTGGAACCCCAAACGCTGTGGCAATTTCACGTGCGGCGGCTTCTTTGGTTTTCTGGAATTCCATATCCGACGGGCTGAACCCCATTGGTTTCCAATCCAGACCACCTTCTAGCAGCATCGGCCGTCCGGCATTGCGCGCGCCTTGGTGCTGGTTTTCCATTTCGTGCAGCAGGCGATCATATTGATCCGGCGACAGGCTGCCTTGGCCATCCAACCCTTTGTACACAATGGCACCAGATGGGCGTGCTGCATTGTCCAGCAACGCTTTGGACCAGGCGGATGCGGCGTTATGCACATCAATCGCCGTGGCCGCCGCCTGCATCGGGGACAACCCATAATGATCGTCCTGCGGATGGAAGCTTTTGATATGGCAAATCGGGGAAACGCCATCGCCCACTTTGAACCGGTGTTTGCGTGACCCAACCGTATAATCATAGGCCGCTGGCCAACCATTGCTGCCCGGCACCAGGCTCATCCGATCAGAGCGCAGTACATGCAGCTCTAACGGCAATCCCTCTTCGCCCGCAACCGCCTCTAGGTAACCATTGCCGGTCAACAGGATCTGACCGACCAATGCTTCGAACAATTCAGCCCGACCCTGACCCGCATTGGGGCGCTGAATAAGATCCATCACCGGGTGCATGTCATAGCGACGCTCGGCGTCCTGACACACAATCGGCAATGCCGCTGCGGCTTCGGCAATCAGTTTGACGGCGCGAAATCCGACGGGGTTCGATGTGAACCCGGTCTTGGTCAATGACACAACGTCGCGCGGGCTCCAGGCGACGCGCCCCGATCCCTGCCAAGATACAACCCGACCCGTCGCCGAAGCTTTCGCCTCAGGAGCCGAACCGTTCGTCTGTTGATCGTTGCGTTTTAGAAAGTCGAACATCCAAATCTCCTTGGTCCCGTGCTGCCGCCAAATCAGAACATCGTGTTGTTCGGCGTCTTGAGGGCAATTTGACCGCAATTGTTTAAGATGCGCCGTGACCACCGTGCGGTGGCTGGTTAACGGCGTATTAACCGTGTTTTCGGGGCTATTGGCCCAGAACACGCATCCGGGGGCGGTGTTGGGCGCGCTGAGCGTCCACCAACAGGTCGGTCAGCGCCCAAACCAGCGCATCCACGCGGTCGGGCGATTTGGATCCGGCAAATCCTTTGTTGGTCATCTGACACATTTGGTCTTCTAGGGCGTCAAACATCCCCACATGATGGACCTTGCCTTGCTCATATAAGGCCGCCACGGGTTCTGCCCGCACGACTTTGCCGCGACTGGCGCGCACGGCCTTATAGGCCACGCCCGGTTCGATCTGACGGATCACCGTTTCGACCAGATCGCCGCCTTGGTTGACCTCTGCCACCAGACGGTCGGCCTGCCAGTGATGAAATGCATCCACCGCAGCCTGCGCCCATTCACTGGGCGATGATGCAGACACGGTTGCATCCTCTAACACATAGGCCCGCCAATCCTGCGGCGCGCCCTGCATCGTCACACCTGCAACAATGATCCCGCATTCATCCGATCCCACTTTGCCTGTGACCGGCGGATCCACCGCCACGACAATGCGATCCAGATCCGGCATATCCTTGCACCGATTGGTTTCCAGATTGGCCCGCGACCACAGCGCGCCTTCTTCGTCGGCCAACAACACGCCATCCAATTCTTGCCGCCCCAATCGCGTCCCCGCATAGCGAAGACGCACCTCTTCTAGGAACGACGCCGCCAGATTGGCACGGTTTGCCTCTGTGGGCGCATGGGTCATCACGGTGCTGTCGCGGTCCAACAAATCCGTCAAAACCTTGCGATTGCGCGGCGTTGTGGTCACGCAAACCCGCGGTGCCTCGCCCAACCGCAACCCAAATTGCAACATATCCCACGTGCCTTGGGCATCTTTCCACTTGGCCAGCTCATCCACCCAAGCCGCATCAAATTGCGGACCGCGCAGGCTCTCAGGGTCAAAGGCCGAAAAAATCTGAGCCGTGGCCCCATTGGGCCAAACCAGCATTTTGCGCCCGGCAATCCATTGCGGACGGCGATCGGGGGGCGAACAAGCCAGAATACCGCTTTCGCCAAACACCATCACTTCGCGGGCCTGATCGATGGTTTCACCCACCAGCGCCACACGGGATGCGCGCCCTTTGTCTTCGGGGCGCGCACCTTCGACCATGGATCGTACCCATTCAGACCCAGCGCGGGTTTTCCCCGCCCCCCGTCCACCCAATATCACCCAAGACCGCCAGTCGCCTTCGGGCGGCATCTGATGTTCCATCGCCCAAAACTCAAACAAGAAAGGCAGAGCACGCAGCTCTGCCTCCCCTAGTCCATTCAGGAATCGCGTTCTGTCCGCCTCAGTCAATGAGGCGAGCAATGCGGCGCCCGATATCCTCTCTGATCGCGTCAAAGTCGATCTCTCCCTCACGTGCCTTACCGTTGAACTTGCATTCCCACTCATTGAATCGCCTTTCCGTGTCTTTGGCGGCTTTCACCGCGCTTTCCAGCTCACTGTGTTTCTTGGAAAGACCTTTCAATGCGTCGGCCTCCCCTTCAGAAACACGGGTCAGCAGGTCAAGCAACGTTCGTCGAACGCTGCTCAGCAGGATTAGGCTTTCCGAAATCTCCTCACGCAGATCAGTGACTTGCGCGAGGACCACTCTGTTGGTGTCGTTCATGCTTGGTTTGCCTGTATTGATTGTCCGCCACAGGATGAGAGCCATAGAAAAAGCGGCCACCGGATTGCTCCGGGGCCGCTTGCCCATGTCTTCCAGCATGTCACAACCTATACGTGTAAAAACGCAATAAGTCAAGATTTAGCGCAACACCCTACGCAACGTTCGGGGCGTTTATGTGAACGTTTACAGTACGTTACTGGTTCGCGCGCTGCGCTTCGATTTCGCGCCACTTGGCGACATTTGAATTGTGATCGTCCAGATTTGTCGCAAATGCATGGCCACCTGTCCCATCTGCCACAAAGAAAATATATTCAGTAGTATCAGGGTTTAACGCAGCTTCCATCGCGGCAAAACCGGGATTGGCAATCGGGGTTGGTGGCAATCCGTCAATCACATAAGTGTTAAACGGCGTTTCCCGGCGCAGCTCGCTTTGACGCAATCCACGGCCCAGAATGCCTTCGCCATTTGTGATGCCATAGATCACCGTGGGATCCGTTTGCAGACGCATTCCGCGGTTCATCCGATTGACAAAAACGCTGGCCACTTGGCGGCGCTCTTCGGCCAAACCGGTTTCTTTTTCCACGATGGAGGCCATGATCAGCGCCTCTTCTGGGTTGGCATAGGGCAACCCATCGGCGCGTGCGGCCCATGCATCGGCCAGACGCTGCGCCTGAGAGGCCGTCATCGCCGCCAGAATGGTTTCCACGTCGGTTCCGGGGGTGAATTCATAGCTGTCCGGCGCCAATGTGCCTTCGCCGGGGATCACATCCACCGGGTCATCCAGCCCATCAATCCCGTTCAGCCCCTGGACGATTTGCCAGCTGGTCACGCCTTCGGCCACGGCCACGCGATACCGGGTATCCGACGAAGCCCGCAATTCGGTGTACACCTCGGGCGCGTCTTCTTCGGCTGGATTAAACGCCGCCACTTCGACAAACCGGTTGCTGGCGGGGTCCAGTTCGCGCACTTGGATTTCGCTGCGGGTCACCCCGATGCGATGCACAATTTCTGTGCCACAGGTGCTTTGACCGCCGCGTGTGACGATATCCACGATGGATTCCATCGACGCGCCTGCAGGCACCAAATAGGCCCCCGCTTTCAACTGGCTGGATTTTTCGGAATAATCTGCCCCGATCCGGAACATCGCCGCAGAATTGATCGCGCCTTCATCCGCTAGGTTTTCGCTGACCCGGCGCATATTGCTGCCGGATTCAACGCGCAAACAGATCGCAGTGTCCAACGGCCCTTGGGCCGCATATTCCCGCGTGCCCCAGACCACCAAACCGGCAGCCAGAAACAGCACCACGATGAACAACGTCATCGCGTTGCTGGCAATGTGTCGCCACATTTAATCGACCTTTCCAAAGATCACGCTGGCATTGGTGCCGCCAAATCCAAAGCTATTGGACAAAGCATAGTCAATTTTGCGCTCAACCTTGGCATTGGGTGCCAGATCGATTTTGGTTTCAACCGCTGGATTGTCCAAATTGATCGTGGGCGGAGCCACCTGATCCCGGATTGCCAGAATGCTGAAAATCGCCTCGATTGCACCCGCGGCCCCCAACAGGTGGCCGGTCATGGATTTGGTGGATGACATGGTCACTCCGTCCGCCGCATCCCCTAGCAGGCGTTCCACCGCGCCCAGCTCGATTGTGTCGGCCATGGTCGATGTGCCATGGGCGTTGATGTAATCGATCTGACCCGGTTCCAGCCCGGCATCCTTCAGGGCCATCCGCATCGACCGTTCACCACCCTCGCCTGTCTCAGAGGGGGCCGTGATGTGGTAGGCGTCGCCCGACAGGCCATAGCCTTTGACTTCGGCGTAAATCTTAGCACCGCGCGCTTTGGCGTGTTCGTATTCTTCCAACACAACCATGCCCGCGCCTTCGCCCATCACGAACCCGTCGCGATCCGCATCATAGGGGCGGCTGGCTTTGGTTGGATCGGCTTCGCCTTTGGTCGACAGCGCCTTACACGCGTTAAACCCAGCCATGCCGATTTCACAAATGGTCGCTTCTGCGCCCCCGGCAATCATCACATCCGCATCACCGTATTTGATCAACCGTGCGGCATCACCAATGGCATGCGCCCCAGTTGAACAGGCCGTCACAACCGCATGATTGGGGCCTTTGAACCCGTGTTTGATCGCAATCTGACCGGAAATCAGGTTAATCAACGCCCCCGGCACAAAGAAAGGCGACACACGACGCGGACCTTTTTCGTGCATTTGAATGGCGGTGTTGGCGATGGAATTCAGACCACCGATCCCTGATCCGGCCAAAACACCAGTCCGTTCCAGACTTTCTGTATCTTCGGGCGCCCAACCAGAATCGGCAATCGCCTGATCCGCGGCAGCCATGCCAAACACAATGAATGTATCGACCTTGCGACGATCCTTGGCGGGCATATAGGCGTCTGGGTTAAATGTCCCATCGCTGCCATCGCCCAGCGGCACTTCGCAGGCATATTTTGTTGTTACGCGTTCGGTATCGAACTGCTTGATCATTCCGGCGCCAGATTGACCATCCAGAATCCGCTTCCAGCTTTCTTCAACTCCGTCGGCCAAAGGTGTTACCAACCCCAGCCCTGTCACAACCACTCGACGCATTTTATGCCCCCATTCTTTGTGATGTCTTTCCGCCCTGATAACGCCTCTGGGGTAACCGGAGCAAGAGGGCACCGTAAGGTCCCCCCGGATAGTTTGCATGATTTAACCAAATATGAGCGAATTGGACATAGGCAAGAGGCATTCGGCTAATAAAGGACACTGGTCTCAGGATAGTTTGGCGTAACATGGCCCATAGCATTGTTTTATTAAGAGCAATTTGTTTTCTGGGACTATTGCTGACCCCTTTGGCTGTCGCGGCAAAAGGGCAGCAATGCGAATTTGAAAACTGGCTCCATCAATTTGTGCTTCAGACCGATGCAATTGTTCAGGGTTTGCCGGCGCATCCTGGGTCGGCCGCCATTGATAGCCTAAACAACGTTATCGACTCTCATTCGCCCGTTCAATTACGTCTGGCGATCCGCCGGACCCCCTATACCAGCCATGAACCCACAATCATTGCCTATTACAACATGCAACGCGGTTTTGTTGCTTCGCTAAAGTCCCATTCTTTGGCCGATGCGGTGTCGTTTATCCAATCCCCGACCTATCGCGACATTTCAGCGGATATGCTGCGCATCCTTGGCTATCTGGATTGCCAACAGGATGAACGCGACATTCCTTCGGAGGAACGCAGCCCCGGTTCCGGCACCCCGACCCGATCCTCGCAGGATCGCGATGAAACCGAACGCGCCACTGCCCCAATGCCAACCAATCCTGTTTCAATCGTTTTGCCATGGAAATCCGTCTCGGCGGCAACTTTTGGCCTGTTTCTGATCTATGTCGGATTTTACAGATTCAAAAACCGAAAACGGCCGCGTGCACAGCGGTTCGATTGCACCACGGGTTGTGTGTTGGAAACCGGCACTGATTGGCTTGTCGCCTCTTTGATTGATATCAGCCTGACCGGCGCAAAGGTGCAAATCTCCGAACCCTATGACGGGCCGCGCGATCTGAAAATTATCATCAAAGACATTTCAACCGAGGCACAGGTGATCTGGCGCACACAAACCAAGATGGGCCTGCATTTTGAAACAGAACTCGACCAGGAGGATATCGATAAAATCATCGAGGCAGGGCAAAAACAATCCACGACCCCATTGGAACCTGTGGATATCAACTTCGGTCAGGCTGACGACCTAACCATAGAGCCGGACAAAACGTAATGCGTGGTTTTCCTAAAGGACATGAATAACTAAACCGGGTTCGCAAATGAAAACGGCGCTCAAAAGAGCGCCGTTTCAAATCCTGATCAAACAAATTGTTTGATTATTGAGCTTCAGTGATGAATTTCACTGCATCGCCAAATGTCTGGATGGTCTCAGCTGCATCGTCAGGGATTTCGATACCGAATTCCTCTTCGAAGGCCATTACCAGCTCGACTGTGTCGAGGCTGTCTGCGCCAAGGTCGTCGATGAAAGATGCGTTTTCCGCAACTTTGTCTTCTTCAACACCCAAATGTTCCACAACGATCTTGCGGACGCGGTCTGCGACGTCGCTCATGATGTATCCTCACAATATTCTGGGCTTCCGCCCGTTCTTGTCTGCCCCTATTGGGCCGCTCTCATAGCCCGATCTAGGGCAAAACCAAAACGAACGCGACGGCCCCCTTTGGTAAATCTGCGTGGCCTATAACAGAGAATCCCCGTAAGGCAAACGCTTATGACACCCCATATAGGGTCAGATCATCGCCATTCCACCGTTAACGTGCAAAGTTGTGCCGGTTAAATATCCAGCTTCTGCACTGGAAAGGAACAGAACTGAGGCTGCAATCTCTTCTGGGGACCCCATCCGCGCAGCCGGGATTTGAACGTTAATTTTTTCTTTTTGATCATCAGTCAATTTGTCTGTCATCGCCGTGGCAATGAAACCGGGAGCGACGCAATTCACGGTGATTCCGCGGCTGGCCACTTCGTAAGCGATGGATTTTGACATCCCGACCATGCCGGCCTTGGACGCGGCATAATTGGCCTGACCGGGATTGCCCGTTGCGCCAACGATGGACGAAATATTTACAATCCGGCCCCAGCGGGATTTCATCATTCCACGGATCACGCCTTTGCACAGACGCATGGTGGATGTCAGATTGACCTCCAGCACGCTGGCCCATTCGTCATCAGACATGCGCATAAACAGATTGTCGCGCGTGATCCCGGCATTGTTCACCAGAATATCAACAGATCCCATGGCGGCGGCGGCCTCTTTGGGCAGGGCTGTGACGGCATCAGCGTCACTTAGGTTACAGGGCAAAACATGGGCGCGCTCACCCAGTTCAGCGGCCAATGCTTCTAAAGGCTCTACCCGTGTGCCAGACAGGGCCACAGTGGCGCCCGCCTCATAAAGCGACTTTGCGATGGCCCCGCCAATACCGCCAGATGCGCCGGTGATCAGGGCATTTTTCCCAGTCAAATCAAACATTTCTCATTCCTTCTTGATCCCACATTCTAAATCACATGTGTGATCAGGGCGGGTTTTTCAAACTTTTGCTTTCGCTTTGATTTCGCTTAGCCGTTCAACGCTTCGGCGGCGGCTTTCACATCATCTGGCGTGCCCACGGCGCGCGATGTGATCGACCGGTCAATGCGTTTGATCATGCCAGACAGGGCTTTGCCCGCGCCGATTTCCCAGGCTTCTGTCACGCCATGTTCCCCCAGCCACATCACGCTTTCACGCCAGCGCACGGACCCGGTCACTTGTTCCACCAACAGCGATCGGATGGTCGCCGGGTTGTCCACGGAAGCGGCCAGAACGTTTGCCACCAATGGCACGCTCGGGCGGTTCAGCTCTACCTCGCCCAAGGCTTCGGCCATGGCTTCGGCAGCGGGCTGCATCAATGTGGAATGAAACGGCGCAGATACGGGCAACAACATCGCGCGTTTGGCCCCTTTTTCTTTGGCAATCACCAATGCCCGCTCCACAGCAGCTTTGTGACCGGACACAACAACCTGACTTGGATCATTGTCATTCGCCGCCTGACAGACCTCGTCACCGGCCGCCGCTTCGGCCACGGCTTTGGCTGTTTCAAAGTCCAGCCCCAACAACGCCGCCATCGCACCGACACCAACCGGAACAGCCTCTTGCATCGCTTTGCCGCGAATGCGCAACAAACGCGCCGTATCTGCAATGCTCAACGCGCCAGACGCCGCCAATGCCGAATATTCACCCAATGAATGCCCTGCAACAAATGACGCCGCCTGAATGGTTACGCCTTCTGCTTCCAATGCTTTCATCGCGGCCAGTGATGTGGCCATCAATGCTGGCTGCGCATTGGCCGTCAGGGTCAGCTCGGCAATGTCCCCGTTCCAGATCAGATCTGACAGCTTTTCGCCCAACGCTTCGTCGACTTCGTCAAATACAGCCTGCGCCTCTGGATAAGCGTCGGCCAAAGCCTTGCCCATTCCAATTGTCTGTGCGCCCTGCCCCGGAAATACAAATGCCCGCATGTCCCAACTCCGTTTGGTGTTACTTTCCTGTTGGGAACCGCTTTACCTTGTCCCTGCGCGCATCACAAGAAAGCGCATTAACGCACAGCTTCTCTGCGCTGCCTCGGATTGAGTGCATTTATGTGCGTTGTTAGGTTTGTGCTAAGCTCACGCAACACAATTATGGATTGCTCTTATGTCATTCACCAACACTCAGGCGCGCTACGGCACCTTGTCCAAAATATTCCACTGGGCCACCGTCTTATTGATTTTCACGCTGATCCCATTGGGGATCATGGCCGATGATGCGCCCTTTGCCACCGATAACGAACTCACCCGAAAGGCATATCTGTTTTCGCTGCATAAAACCCTGGGTATCACCCTGTTTTTCCTGGCGGTTTTGCGCATTCTCTGGGCGCTGGTTCAACCCAAACCCGGATCGCTCAACCCTGACAATAAGCCAGAACATTTCATGGCCGAAATGGTGCATTGGCTGCTTTATGGGTCGCTGATCATTGTGCCATTAACTGGCTGGATCACCCATGCCGCATCCCAAGGTTTTGCCCCCATTTGGTGGCCGTTTGGCCAATCCCTGCCCTTTATCCCCAAAAGCGTCGGCCTGTCAGAAACCGCGTCGACCCTGCATATGATTTTTGAACGTGTTTTGGTTGTTTCGATCCTGTTGCATTTTGCAGGTGCCCTAAAACATCATGTCATTGACCGCGACGCGACACTGCGGCGGATGTGGTTTGGCCGCCCCGATTTGCCGCAGGTAGCGCCCCATCATCCATCCTTCGCCCCATTGGCAGGGGCTTTGGTGATCTGGATCGCCGCGCTGGGACTTGGTGCCGGGCTGGGTTTTTTCGCGCCAGACCACAATCATGACCATGATCACGCCCAAGCCCCCGTGTTGGAAGCCGTATCATCCGAATGGCAGGTTGAAACCGGATCAATTGCGCTGTCGATCACGCAGTTTGGATCACAGGTTGACGGGTCCTTTGCTGAATGGACCTCTGTCATTTCTTTTGACCCAAATGCGACCGGCATTCTGGGGCATGTGGAAACGGAAATCGCCATTGCATCGCTGACATTGGGATCGGTGACGGGCCAATCCATGGGCACAGATTATTTTGACGCCGCACAATTCCCAACCGCCACCTTCACCGCTGAAATCACCGCCACTGAAACCGATTACGTCGCGACCGGGACCCTCACATTAAAAGGCACAACAATCCCGATCACCCTGCCCTTTACGTTGGAAATATCCAATGATGGCGCAGATGACATCGCTATGATGACCGGCGCGACACAGGTCAATCGAACCGATTTTGGCATCGGTGCCTCGGGCGAAGACAATCTGGCCCATGTCGTGGATATCGCTATTTCGCTGACCGCACGTCGCTAGGTCATATCTATCACGACAAAAGGCGTCCCATTTGGGGCGCCATTTTTATGGCCACACGTTATCACCAACTGCGCTGCGATAATCCCAAGCCCCACATACACAGCCACAAAAAAACGCTGCCGGTGTTATAACCGACAGCGCCAATAATGGGACAGGACTGCGATGCAAACCTGTCAGAATTTCAATTACTCAGCTTTAGAAGCTTCGATTGAAATCATCACTTCGACTTCGTCGCTGACATGGGGGGCGAACTGACCCAAGTTAAAGTCAGACCGGATCAATGTTGTGGTCGCGTTAAAACCAGCCCAGTCTTTTTGCGCCATTGGATGTGTGCCCGTCTGGTTCAAAACCGCATCCAGAACAACGGATTTGGTGACCTCATTGATGGTCAGATCGCCGGTGATCAGCGCGGTGTTTTCACCCGTCACTTCGATCCCGGTGGATGTGAACGAAATCAGTTCTGCGTCGTCGGCACCAAAGAAGTCATCCGACATAAAGTGCTGAAAACGGCCTTCCCAGCCGGTCAACATGGATTGGGCAGGCATCGAAACCGACACGCTGGATGCGGCGGGGTCTTCTTGGTCGAATGCGATTTCGCCTTCGAAACCAGAGAACATTCCGTAAGTGGTGGAATAACCAAGGTGATTATAGCTAAACACAATCTGGCTGTGGCTGGCATCCAACACATATGTGTCAGGCGCTGCAATTGCGGTGGTTGTCAAAGACGTCGCGGCGATAAGAGCGGCAATCAGGGTACGGGTCATTTCAGATCCTCAAAGGGTTGTTTTGATACGTCAGACTTGCACGTACCAATCGACCTGAGAATTCTACATGATCAAACAGATTCTGTTCGTAAATGAAGAGTCAAAATCTCTCACAACCCTGTGATGTGCGTTAACCTACAAAGTTATGAATGCGAAAAAATGAACGCAAAACCCGCTAACATCCCAGAAGTAATCACCTTTTGCGCCAGTGCCCATTCACCAAACGCCCCCATCGGCATCAACAACACACCAAGGGCAGCAATGGCCAGAACCGGCACCATAAATTTGCGCAGCAAACGCGCAGGGCTGGTGACTTTGGCGGCTTTACGGGTCGGGTGATCAATAAACATGGTCATTTGGGGGCCTCATTTGCTCTGCTCTGGCGCCTCTTTGGGTGCCGTTAACCAAGTTTCACCCCGAAAAAAGGCCAAATCCGGGCAGCAACGGGTCCAATCCGTGATGTTTGGTTAATGCCCGTTAACAGTTAGAATATATAAGGGGGCAAATCTCTGCGCTGCGCCTCAATCCCCCTTGCACCACTGCCCCGCGCGTGTATAAGACGCCATCCTTCTGCGGACGTTTTGAACCGCGCAGTCTCTCGTGGATGGGGTGCAGAAGGTTAAGCCCCCTCCTTTGAAATGCGCTAGAATAGAACTGGAGCACACATGCCGCTTTATGAGCATGTCTTCATTGCGCGTCAGGACCTGTCCAACTCGCAAGCTGAAAGCCTCGTCGAACACTTTGGTACCGTACTTGCAGATAACGGCGGCAAAGTCGTTGATAGCGAGTATTGGGGCGTCAAAACGATGGCCTACAAGATCAACAAAAACCGCAAAGGTCATTATGCCTTCCTGAAAACAGACGCGCCTTCTGACGCGGTTCTGGAAATGGAACGCCTGATGCGCCTGCATGACGATGTTATGCGTATTCTGACCATCAAAGTTGATGCCCACGAAGATGGCCCATCAGTTCAGATGCAGAAACGTGACGAGCGTGACAGCCGTCGTCGTGAACGCAGCTAAGTAGATCAGGAAAGGACCATAAGTCATGGCAGCTAAACCATTTTTCCGTCGTCGTAAGACCGATCCTTTTGAGGGTGAAAACGCCCCAAAGATCGACTACAAAGACACACGTACATTGCAGCGTTACGTTTCTGAGCGCGGCAAAATCGTGCCTTCCCGTATCACCGCCGTAGGCGCCAAAAACCAGCGTAAATTGGCTCAGGCCATCAAACGCGCACGGTTCCTGGCCCTGCTGCCCTACGCCGTTAAATAAGGAGAAGACCCATGGACGTCATTCTTCTGGAACGCGTGGCCAAATTGGGCCAAATGGGCGAAGTCGTAACCGTCAAAGACGGCTATGCTCGCAACTTCCTGTTGGCTCAAGGCAAAGCATTGCGCGCCTCTGCGCATAACAAAGCACGCTTTGAAACTGAAAAAGCCCAGCTGGAAGCCCGCAACCTGGAAACCAAGAAAGAAGCCGCTGCTCTTGCTGAAAAGCTCGACGGTCAATCTTTCATCGTGATTCGCTCTGCCTCTGACGCAGGCGCGCTGTACGGTTCCGTCACCATCCGTGACGCCGCTGACGCCGCAACTGCCGAAGGTTTCTCAGTGGACCGCAAGCAAGTCATCCTGACAGCCCCAATCAAAGATCTGGGCCTGCACAGCGTGATCGTTCGCCTGCACCCCGAAGTGGATTGCGAAATTCAACTGAACGTTGCCCGTTCTGAGGAAGAAGCCGAGCTGCAAGCTTCGGGTAAATCCATCCAAGAACTGGCCGCCGAAGAAGAAGCAGCTGCTGAATTCGAAATTCAGGAACTGTTTGACGATATCGGTGCTGCACAGAACGACGAAGACGAAGCTCCGGCTGAAACAACCGAAGAGTAATCTTCGCTGTCTTTGAAAATTTAGCCGCGTAGGTCCGCCTGCGCGGCTTTTTTGTGCCTGACGGCCCCCTAACCTGTGCACCAGACTTGTCTTTTTGCACAGGATCGATCCATGCCCTCTTTGCTTGGATCTGTTGATTTGCAGAAATAAGATATGAGTATTTGTCTATCGAATTTCTAAGCCAATGATTGTTTTACATAACATTCCGGCCACCATTGGCTGGGCGCCAATCCGGCATATGCTGCGGGTGATGCAAACAGAGCTGCATGTTCGCCCAACATATCTGGATCACAAAACCACCCGACTGGCGCGGTTACGGTCCCATCTGATCACACGCACGCCCCGGTATCACAAACCAAATCTTTTATTTGTGACGACGATAGCGGCCGACCTGCCTGCGGCTTTGTTGTCAAAAAACTGGCGCGACGGATATAACAAAGCCGCCGTTTGGATCATCGACGCCTTTCATACCAGCCACTTGAAACCACGGTGGTTTCAAAAAAACTTTGATCGGATATTTGTCATGCGTCCCAATGATGTTGCCCCATATGCCGCGGCGACGGGGCTACCGGTCGATGTTTTGCCTTGGGGCACAGATGCATTGGGGCTGGGTTTTTCGCATGGGGACAAACCCATTGATCTGCTGCGTGTCGGGCGTCAACCAATGCTGTTTGATCATGACCAAAACACAAAAATCACGTGTAATGACAAAGGGTTAATCTTTTCTGGGCGGCCGCCATTTGGGTCGAACGACCAATCCCATATTCCAAACCTATTTTCCCATTATCAAAAGGCAAAATTTGTCTTGGCCTCGTCGAATTTGGTGTCCCCTGCCCCCTATGTGCACGGATCCCAGGAATACCTGACCGCGCGCTGGACCGATGCATTGGCGGCCGGTGCCATTGTCGCCGGACAAGCCCCGCATAGCGATCGGGCTTTCTCTGACTTGATTTGGCCCGAAGCGACATTGGACATCCCCATGACAGACCGAAATGCTGCCTTGGCAAAAATTCGAACTGCGGTGGATCGCTGGTCATATGATCTGGCGAAATTTAATGCCGATTGCGCCCTGAAACGTCTGGACTGGCGTTTACGGTTTGCACAACTTGCCGGATATTTTTCTTGCTCGACCTCTACCCTAGATAAGTCCCTGAAAACCATAGGATCTCTGCGGCGATCAAGTTGAAACCCAACGTCACCTGATCATTCTGCCCCTAGACAGCGTTTCAAAACAAACAAATACTTGTCGTCTGCCTGAAACATAATCCGGGCAACCTGTCTCAGAATATTAACGGAGATCCACATGGCTTTTACTCTCTCACGCCGCGGCTTTTTGGCTGGAACGGCTGGCTTTATTGCAATGCACCCCTATTCGGTTGCTGCAAACACAAACCAAGCACATTTGCGGATCATGGAAACCACCGATTTGCATGTGCATGTTTTTCCATACGATTATTACGCTGACCGCCCCTCTGACCGCGTTGGTCTGGCCCGCACTGCGTCGATCATTGGCGACATTCGCGCCGAGGCGACAAACTCCCTGTTGCTGGACAATGGCGATTTCTTGCAGGGCAACCCGATGGGCGATTACATCGCCTATGAACGTGGCATGAAAGAAGGCGACACCCATCCGGTCATCAACGCGATGAACGCATTGGGCTATGACGCATCGACCTTGGGCAACCACGAATTTAACTATGGCCTTGATTTCCTGATGAAATCCTTGGCCGGGTCCAATTTCCCGGTGGTCTGTGCCAACGTTGCCAAAACCATGGGCGCCACCCCACGCGAAGACGATACCTTGCTGCCCCCATATGTCATTATGGATCATGAATTGACCGACGGGTCCGGCACTGCCCACCCAATCCGCATCGGCTTTATCGGTTTTGTGCCCCCTCAGATCATGAACTGGGATCGTCGCCATCTAGAAGGCAACGTCATGGCGCGCGACATCATCGAAACAGCCCGCGCCTATGTGCCCCAAATGAAGGAAGAAGGCGCAGATATTATCATCGCCCTGTCCCATTCGGGCATTGGCGCAGCGGATCACACTGATGGGATGGAAAACGCAGCGGTGCCTTTGGCGGCGGTGGATGGGATCGATGCGATCCTGACCGGTCACAGCCACCTTGTGTTCCCATCGTCTAATTATGCTGATTTCGCAGGTGTCGACGCAGATGCCGGCACGTTGATGGGCAAACCGGCAACCATGGGTGGGTTCTGGGGCTCGCATATGGGGTTGATCGATCTGATGCTGGAACGCGACGGGTCCGGCTGGCGCATTGTGTCCCACACATCTGAGGCCCGCCCGATCTACAAACGCGAAGAAGATCGCTCTATCACGGCTCTGGTCGAAGACGCCCCTGCCGTGCTGGCCGCAGCTCAGGCGGACCATGATGCGACATTGGATTATGTGCGCCGCGCTGTTGGCAAAACCGACGCACCGTTGCATTCCTATTTTGCGCTGGTGGCGGATGACCCATCGGTTCAGGTCGTGTCCAACGCCCAAACTTGGTACATCGAACAGATGATGCAGGGCACTGCGCATGAGGGTCTGCCGATCCTGTCTGCGGCGGCTCCGTTCAAAGCGGGTGGTCGCGGCGGTCCGGAATATTATACGGATGTGGCTGTGGGCGATGTGGCGATCAAAAACGTCTCTGATCTATATCTCTATCCTAACACGGTTCGGGCGGTGCGCATCAATGGTGCCACAGTACGCGAATGGCTGGAACGCAGCGCGGGGATGTTTAATCAGATCGAAGCAGGCTCTGCGGATGCGATCCTGTTGAACCCAGAGTTCAAATCCTACAACTTTGATGTGATCGATGGCGTGGGTTATCAGATCGATCTGACCCAACCGGCCCGCTACAATGATGACGGCGAAGTGGTGTCGGACACGCACCGTATCATCAATCTGACCTATGATGGTCAACCGATTGATATGGAACAGGAATTCATCGTGGCAACCAACAATTACCGCGCTTCTGGCGGTGGCAATTTCCCCGGTGCCAACAGTGATACCATTGTGTTCGAAGGTCCCGATACCAACCGTGACGTGATTGTGCGCTATATCGTTGATCAGGGCACGATCAGCCCGCGGGCCGATGCCAACTGGTCCTTTGCCCCGCTGGGTGACACATCTGTTCTGTTTGAAACCGGCCCTGCCGCCGCACCTCATGCGGGCAATGTTGACGGCGTTTCCATAGAAGAGGCCGGCACATCCGACACCGGATTTGCGCTCTTCCGGATCAAGCTCTGATTTCACAAACACTTAAAACAGCAAAGCCGCGCTTTGACAGCGCGGCTTTCGTGTTTTGGGATGCCCGGATAGGACATCCCGCGTTATGATCCGTGTGGCTGATCAGGCGGCTTTGCGACGCCGTGCAAAGGCAAACAGCCCCAATGCACCGGCCATCAATGGCAGCCCAGCGGGAACCGGCACAGGCGGCAAAACAGAGGACGCGACGTGAATGCTATCCAACGCAAAGAACCCGACCCCGGAGAAGTCAATCGAAACCGAAAGCAGGTTGGTAAATTCCCCACCCAAAAAAGACTGCGATGGCCCCAACGGGAACAAAATCGGCGCAGGAATGCTCATATCGTGATTGGAGATCGTCACCAATGGGAAAAAGCCACCGAAATCTGCCACATCGGAAAAGAGACTAACCAGGTCAAACATTTCTCCATCCACCCGCGACAATGTGATGGTGCTATAACCAGAGAAAAAATCGGTCATCAGAAAACCGGACCCGTCATCGCCTTCGACAGGAAATCCACCGTCATGGCCCGCGCCACTCAGCCAGGCACCTGTCGCCGTGATTTGATACCCATCTTCAACATAGGGCGCAGTCAGGATGCCTGAAGGGGCGAAATCAAAATCAATGATGTCCAGAATGGTAGCAGAAGCCGAACTGGCTGCAAAACTGGTGGAAATTATCGTGGCGCAAACGGCCAATGCAGTTTTCAAACGCATGTTGTCCTCATAACAAAAATACAACCTTGGTTAATCCAAGGATATTGGACATGATATTGATGATCCCTATTGATTTTGCAACGAAAAAGGCAGCCCAAACTGAGCTGCCTTTAGAAAAATTTCAAACCTTGATCAGGCGGCTTTACGACGCCATGCAAGGGCAAACAGACCCAGCGCGCCTGCCATCAAAGGCAGTCCCGCAGGAACCGGCACCGGTGGCAGTGCTGCATTGCTCACTTCAAGATGGTCAAAATTGAATAATCCGAGCCCTGAAACGCTTACAGTTATGGACATCATGTTTGAAAACTCTGGTCCGAAAATTAGAAAGTCGCCGGGATTGTCACCAACGGGCGTAGGGGGGACAAACAAAGACGATCCACTACCGTAGTCTACCAATACGCTCGCTACGAGACCTCCAAAATCAAGCGACGTTTCAAACAAGCTGTGCAAGTTAAACGCCCCACCATCAAAACGGCTCAGGGTAAATGAAACGGGCCCGGCAAAGCCATCCAAAGCAAGAAATCCGGATCCCGCATAGCCACCGATGGGATATGGGTGCCCAACAGCTGGGGCCAAAACTCCGCCGACCGAAGAGATGACATACCCATCTTCGACATATCCATCTGCAGTCGTAACACCTAAAATGCCATCGAATTCAATGATATCGACTGTTGTCGCGGATGCAGAATTGACCGCAACGCTTGTCGAAATGATTGTGGCGCAAACGGCCAATAAGGATTTTAAGTTCATTTTCAATTCCCCTCTCAACCCAGACCTTTATGACCGGGTTTAAATGAACACCCAGTCTATAACCCCATAGCTAAATCGCAAGGAATATGAACGGAATCAACGCAGGTTCCGTTAGACAAAGTGAACAGCGGTTGATCTCCGCCCTTGGATATCGGCTTGTTGCAGCTGCTCCGTCGCTTTGCACAAGTCGTTAAAGCAAAAAAGACGCCCACTTGTGGACGTCTTTTTATTTATTGAACAGACGGGTTTAGCGGGCAAACGTTTCCATGCGCAATTGCGCGTCACAATATTCGCCGTCATAGGTCCCGATCCAAATATCGATCTGACCATTGGCAGGACGTGTCAGAACGATCCGTGGGTCCAGATTGCCATTGTCATCATCGTCATAATACCAAGTGGCAGACGCTGTGTTGATCAGCAGCGCCGCATCACAGCGGCTGACCACGGACACAACCAATTGCGTGCCACCCATATTGCTGAGCTGGAACCGGAAATCTGGGTTGGACGGGAAATAGCCCGCGCCACGGTCGGATTGGGGGTTAATTCCGGGGCAGTTCCAAATGTAATTGCTGCCACCGGCGATTACGTCAAAAAACTTTGGGCTGCGCAACTGGGACCCCGAAGCAGAGTAAGATTCCCCTGCCGCCAAATTCCAGTTTGGGCACGCCGCCGCTGCACTTGCAAAACCTACCATCATCGCGATGGCCACGAGTAAGCGTTTCATGCTTCACCTATTCTTTTTAAAATATGCCTCATGGTAACGCACTCAGATTAAAAACAAATAGGATATCGCGTCAAAAACAGTCGGGTTTCCCTGACTTTTCCCCTTAAAATTTGAAATTCCACCCGAACCCCGGGCGATTCAAATGCCGCACTCACCTTTGGGTTGTCCAAAATGCAGAAAGCCGCGCAAAAGCGCGGCTCTCATAATTGTGATTCTCGAAGGTGGCTTATTCTTCTTCGAGCGCTTCAACAGCGGCTTGCAGGTCTTCTTTGGACACTTCTTTTTCTGACACATCAGCCAGATCAAAGATGTGATCGACAACTTTGTCTTCAAAGATCGGCGCTTGCAATTGCTGGCGCATCTGTGCGTTCTGCTGCACAAACTCAAAGAACTGACGCTCTTGGCCTGGATACTGACGCGCTTGGTTCATGATCGCTTGGGTCATTTCCGCATCAGAAACCTGCACTTCGGCTTTTTGACCGATATCAGCCAACAGCAGCCCCAGTTTCACACGGCGTGATGCCAGACCTTTGTGTTCGTCAGTGGCTTCGATCGTTGGGTGATCGTGGCCTTCGACTTCTGGGTTTTCTTCGTGCCACAACTGATGTGCGATTTGGCCTGCTTCGGCATCGACCAAAGTGGCAGGCAGATCAAAGGACACTTTTTCGTCCAACACATCCAACAAGGACCGTTTGGTCACAGCGCGTGCCGCCCCTTTGTATTCCGCTTCTAGACGTTCGGTGATTTGGGCACGCAGACCGGCCAGATCTTCGGCGCCAAACTTAACAGCCAACTCGTCGTTCAACTCAGCGGCAACAGGCTCTTTTACGGCTTTGATTGTGCAATCAAACACAGCCGCTTTGCCTGCCAGATGCTCGGCTTGGTAATCATCAGGGAAAGACACTTCGACGGCTTTCTCTTCGTCGACTTTCACACCAACCAGTTGCTCTTCGAAGCCGGGGATGAACTGACCAGAGCCCAGAACCAATGCGAAATCTTCGGCGGAACCGCCATCGAACAATTCGCCATCAACCTTGCCTGCAAAGTCAAATGTGATCTGGTCGCCGTCTTTGGCTTTGGTGCCTTTTTTGCGGTCTTTGAAATCCTGCGCGGTTTCAGCAAGGCTGGCCAGCGCTTCGTCGATTGCAGACTCTTCGGCTTTCACGCTCATGCGCTCCAGCTTGATACCGGCAAAATCAACTTCTGGAACATCGGGCAAACGTTCGTAAGTGACGTTCACAACAACGTCGTCGCCTTCTTTCCAGTCTTCGTTGTCCATTTTCATCTCTGGCTGAACCGCAGGACGGTCGCCGGATGTTTCCAGATGGCTGTTCATCGCGCCATCAATGGTTTCCTGCATAGCTTCGCCCATCAGGCGTGGACCAAATTGTTTTTTCAGCAACGCCATGGGCACCTTGCCCTTGCGGAAGCCTTTCATTTCGATCTCAGGGCGGGCTTCGGCCAGCTTTTCCTGTACCTTTTCTTCCATCTCAGCAGCCGTGACTGTGATCTGGTAACCGCGCTGAAGGCCTTCGTTCAGGGTTTCGGTAACGTTCATGGAGTTCCTCGCATAGATCGACGGGGCACCCACTGGCACCCTAATGAATTTGGGCCTTACTAAGGGGGGCAAAGCGGGGCTTCAAGTGCAATCTGCAACCGATCAATCGGATGGCCGCAACCCGGGGATATCCCAAGGGGCTGCGATCTGATCGATCACTTCTTCGATTGGCTTGGGGCGGGCATATAAAAACCCTTGATGCTCAAAGCAATTATTGCGCATCAGCCAGTCCCGCTGGTCCACGGTTTCCACGCCTTCAGCCACAACTTTCAGGTTCAAAGCTGCCCCAATATTGATCACAACTTTGGACAGGGCCGTGTTGTTTTTGGCCGCAATCAACGACCGGTCAAATTTCAGACAAGTCACCGGATAGGCGCTGAGCCGGGCAATGTTGGAATAGGCCGCACCAAAATCATCAATCGCAATTGGATATCCCAGATCGACCAATTCATTCAGTTTTTTATGAAGGTCAGCATCGGCTAAATGTAGTGCAGATTCAGTGAGTTCCAGCTGTAACCCCGTTGGATCAAAGCCAGATCGCCCGGCCAATGATCGCAATTGCGACAACAATCGCGATCCCTGAAACTGAAGCGGCGACACATTCACCGACAAATCGATCCAGTTGAACTCGCGACGCAGCGCCATCAATTGTTCGGCGGTTTCCGCAATCACGCGGCTGCCCAATTGGTGGATTAGTCCGGTGGATTCGGCGATCGGGATGAACTCACCCGGGCTGATCCCCTCGCCTTTTGAACAGGTGAAACGTGCCAGCGATTCCGCCCCCGTCACACGGCCATTTCGCAAATCAACCTTGGGCTGATAAACCAGCCGAAATCGGTCATCCTCTGCCTTCAGCGCTTGGCCCAGCTCGGCTTCGACTGACAAAAACCGGTGTCGTTTACGCGCCAATGCAGGGCGGAAATACCGGATCGCATTGCCCCCCAACGCCTTGGCTTCGTAAAGGGCCAAATCGGCGTTGCGCAACAAATTGTCGAATCGCTGGGCCTTTTCGCCGGGGGCGACCGTGATCATGCCGATGCTGACCCCAGACCGGATTTCGCGCCCTTCCAATTTCTTGGGCTTGCGCATCAAGCTTAGAAATTTTCGCGCCTTAACACTCGCTGTTTTGTGGTTGCGATGTGCAGAAATCAAAAAACAAAATTCGTCGCCGCCCAATCGCCCCAAAATCGCGCGTCCGCCAAATACTTTGCGTAGATCGGCCGCGACTGACTTAAGCAACGCATCCCCGATGTCGTGACCATGGGTGTCATTAATAACTTTGAACCGATCCAGATCAAACAGACCCAGCGTGACATTGCGACCGCGCTCTTGTGAGTGGGTGATAAAGTCATCCGCAAAACCAGATAGATAGTTGCGATTATAGAGCCGCGTTAGCCCGTCAATGTTGGCCAACCGTTCCGCCGTTCGCTTGGCGCGCTCTTTTTCGCTGATGTCAATTTCGGTCAACAAAAAGGCAGGTTCACCCGACAGGGCGTCATAGCTCCGGGTCACTTCAACTTCGTGAATGCGGATCCCAGAGGCCGATTTCACCCGCGCCACCATGCGTAAATCCGCCTTATTTGCGGGCAAGTTCAGGATTTTTTCGACATCTTCGGGGACGACAAATCGACTGGCCAAATCCAACCGGTCCGACCGAAATCCCCTAAGGGCAGCAGGATTGGCGTAAATTGTCCGCCCTTCCTGATCATAGGTCGATACCATCGCACCAGTATAAAGCAACGCCTGCCCACCGCGCAAAATTTCAGGCGATTGGTCGTCAATCACCTGTCCTTCGCACAACATGGCAACCCGGCCATCTTCGAGTTGTAATCCACGGAAACGGCATAAAGTGGTGGTGGGTTTGCCTTTTGGATACAACGTCCAGGTTTCGTCAAAGCACCGGCCGGATTCAAATTCGTGTTGATACTGCTTCAGCCGGGATTGAACAGCGCCAGACATGCCTGTGCGCATTTCACGCTGCTGCAACTCAGACAACGTCGTCGCGTCCCACAGCTCTATGGCGGCTGAGTTGGCCCATAAAACACAGGCCTGATCGATGTCGAACGTCCAAAAAGGTGTGCGCGCTTGCTCTAAACACCTCAAATCGGCTTCCGTGGTCATTTGACCATGGCGTTCGATGTTATTGTCTAAACCCAACGTAACAAGGGCCATACTACGCTCCATTACCGCTGGGCAACGCCAACATTTAGATCTGAATTCTGCAAACCGAACGAAACCTACCCTCGACAAGCGAGACCTTAACGCAAAGATTAACACACGTATAGGGCGAGTTTCCCAGGGCGTCACTAAACCTCAAACTAAAAGGGTGGCAGGTTCAATAAACCCAGATTTTTAACCAATAATATCAATATAAGACTAATTTTTACCAATCTTCACGTTAACCACAACGCCATTCCACAGCATAAAAACTGTTGCTGACGCATCACATCTAGGGCTTATGCCGGTCTAATCCAGTATGGGACCGCAATTATTTACTTAAATTCTATCAGGCGTACTGAATAAGAAAGTCTTTGAACTTTTCCGCCGACATAGGGCGCGCCAATGCGTAGCCCTGCAAATAATCACATCCCAGCGTTTGCATCGCTTTGATATGTTCAGGGGTTTCCAACCCTTCTGCGACCACTTGGATGCCGGATAATTTCGCAATCCTGATCAGATGGCGTAAAATTTTCATCTGAATATCGTCGTCTAAAACCGGGATAACCAGATTGCGGTCAATTTTGATACGTGTTGGCTTTACCCGCTGCATCGCCAAAATCGAGGCATGCCCGCTCCCAAAATCATCCAGTTCAATACCGATGTTCAAATCGCGAATTATCGCCAGATTTTGCGTCGCCACTTCATCAGTGTGGTCCAGAAACGCTGATTCAAGCAGCTCAAATGTCAGGCCACTGTCCCTACCCACATTGTCCAGCAATTGCTGCGATAGAAATGTTTCAGACAGGCGTTCTTGTGAAACGTTTAGTGAAATTTCCAGCGGATCAATCCCAGCCTTTGACCAGCCCCGTTTGTCCGCCAGAACGCGATCCAGAATACATTCGTCTATCCGGGCCGTAATCCCAACCTCATTGGACAATGGGATAAACCGGTCAGGCGTCAAAATTCCTGCATCCGGGCAATCCCAACGCGCCAACGCTTCGGCGCCGGCAAATGTCAGATCGTGGGCATGGAATTTCGGCTGATAATAACAAATAATTTCTTTTGCTGAAATTGCGTCCAGCAGGCGCTGATGTTCCAAATGTCGGGTCGCAGCATTACTCTGCATGGTCGTGTCGTAAACTTGGTAACAAGATCGGCCCGCATTTTTCGCTTCATAAAGGGCCATATCCGCCTGCGCAAAAATCCGCGATCCCGGATCATGAGTGCGATCCGATATTGCGATCCCGACGGATAGACCAATACTACAGGCATGCCCTTCAAAATTGATAGGTTTGCGAAACGTTCGCAGCATTTCTTCTGCAAATCCAATCAGTTCCTGCAGATCGAAGGCATTTTCAACAAAAACTGAAAATTCATCCCCGCCCACGCGACACACCAGACCGCGATCCCCTATAATCTGACGCAGATCGCGGGCAACACTGACCAAGACAGCATCCCCGGCCCCATGCCCCAATGAATCATTAATTTCTTTGAAATGATCCAGATCCAGTAGCAAAACAGCGTATCGCGCATCGTCAGGTTTTGAACTGAAATACGCATCCGCAAGTTCATCCAAAAACCGTCTATTGGCCAATCCGGTTAAGGCGTCATGCTTTGAATCATGTTCCAATTTCTTGCGTGCAGCTTCCAATTCTTCGGAACGCCGGTAATCATCGGTGACATCCATGTTGATGCCAATGAGACGGCTTTCGCCCACATCCGGGTGATGCAGACGGGACATGCTGCGAATAAAACGCACTTCGCCATCCTGTCGCACAATCCGAAAATCGCGTTTGAAATCTTTCTGCTCTCTCAGACACTCATCCGAATAATCGACTGTGACTTGATAATCGTCCGGGTGCAGATAGGTTTCCCACAGGTCCCCGTTTCTCAACGATTGACCATCGGTTACCCCATATAAATCCATCATAGTTTGGTCCCAATGGACTTTGTTTTCAGTGGCGTTATATTCCCAGATCCCCATGCCCGACGCTTCGATTGCCAGCTGAAATTTCCCCGCAAGCCGCGACAGGTTTTCCTCAATCGATTTGATTTCAGAAATGTCAGTATCCGTCCCCACCAACCGCGTTGGCAGGCCATTGTTATCTGTCTCAGTTACGCTGCCACGACATAATATCCAAACCCAATGGCCTGCTTTATGGCGCTGGCGATACTGAATATTCAGGGTTTGAACTTCACCTCGAATTTGCTTGTCTATTTCTTCGGACAACGCTGTGCGGTCATCGTCATGCACATCTTCGAGCCAATCCCGCCCCTCTTCTTCGATCGGGTCATCCGGGCCCAGCCCTCGCATACGTCGCCAGATGTCGGATACATGTAGCTTGCCAGTGATTGCATCAAAGTCCCAAACGCCCTGATCGCAACGTTCCAGAAAAAACCTCATGTTCTGGTCGTCTTTGTCAAAACTGGCCTGAGACTGACACAAAAAGGCCGTCACACCTGCTGCCACCGGCATGGGTTTTACCGTTAAACCTGCATCAGACCCACCGGTGAAACTGCCCCCCGAAAACGGTATGTCAGCATCATGACCCGGGCTATAATTTAGAATGAAATCGGCACATTGTTCCCGAAAAGGTGGCTTAAGAAAATCAAAAACGGATCGCCCCAGCATCTCAGATTTTTCGCCGCTGAACATCTGACACATCAGAACATTTATTTCGGCAATACGCCCTGCCCTATCCAAAATCATTGCAGGCACATCAAGCAGTGCAACAACGTTGCGCTCATGCGAGGTCAGTTCTTGCGAAAACTGATCATAGCGATGATCGTTTGACGTCATTTCCCCTCCTATCCGAGCTACAAACCAACATTGGACGTCTTATACCAGACTCTCTTTCGATTTGGTTATTTTAACAATCATGACAAATTTGGCGCTTTGGGGTCGGATGTTAAGGATCCAAAGATGCAATCAAACCGCACCAAGCCGCCCCCATCTCAAATTACCACAGTTTTAATGAAAATTCCAATTTTTGACCTGCCTCATTTAATCCACCGCAAATGTCGGCGTTTACTGAATTTAATTGAATTCTCACCTATGAATTACAAAGACGCCACCATTTGAGGTGCGAGCCGACATACGGGACGGAATATTTGGCAACGTTCGTGAATGCAGTTCGATCAAAGTTGTCACAAGCGCTTGGGTTTGATGAAATCGCGCTTGAATCATTACCCTTGGATGCTGGCAATCGCTTGCGAAAATCACAAATTCGCGGCGCCATCGAACAGATGCGGGTCTTTGTGGTTGGCAACACATGCTTTGCACCGGTGCTGGCATTTCAGGCCTGGGGCTTGGGCCTTAACGGGGTTGTCATTGTTTGGACGTCGCTGATGCTGGCCTTTTCCTGGTGGCTGTTTTTCACATGGCGGATCAGTTATCGCACGGATGGACGCAGCGCCGATATGTGCCAATTCGTCAAAGAAACAAAGCTAAATGCATCGCTCTGGTGCTTTGGTATGGTGTTGTTTTACCCTTTTGTCGCGGGGGATGCCAAAACGGTTCTGACATGTGTCATGATCGGTAGTCTTGCGCTGGGAACAGTTGGGTTTTCTCACGCGCCCAAGGCAGCGCTTTGGTATTTGGCCATCCATGCTGTCACGCTCAGCTTGGTCCCATTCACCTTTGGCATTCTCAATCAAACCTCAATTGACTTTCTGTTAGGTTCCTTGGCCTTGGTCGCCTCGGCTGGCATTTTTAACACCGTTTTAGAGCGGGCAAAGGCGCAAATGCGTGCCTTTCAGGTCCAAGAAGATTTGATGCATAAAACCGAAGTCGTTGACCTGATGCTCAAGGATTACGAAGAGCAAGGGACCGCGTGGATTTGGGAAACCGATGTTGCGGGAAACATCGTGAATTGCCCACGAAAAATCCTTGATCTGTTGAACCTTGATGAAACGAAAATGGCCCGAACCGGACTTTTGGAGGCGCTGAAAAACTCGGTAGAACCGGATGGCCAGCCAGAAGTGATCAAACTGGGCACGGCATTTGATGAAAAGGTTGATTTGCACAATGTGACATTGCCTTTGCGGATGTCTGCGGACGGCACAATTCGGTGGATCGTGATGAAGGGTCGCCCGCAATATCAAAATGGCAACTTTTCCGGCTTTCGGGGCTTTTTTGCAGATGCAACCGCAACGGTCGAAGCGAAAAAACACGTCGAATTTCTAGCCAAACATGACCCGCTGACCGGGGCCTATAACAGAAATTTTGTTCAAACCGTCCTGTCTGAACTTGATCCTGCTCATGACAGGGCCTTGATATTTCTAATTGATTTAGATGGGTTTAAAAATGTTAACGACGGCTATGGGCACACGGCGGGTGATAAGCTGTTGCAAATCGTCACCAATCGGTTGCTCGGTGTGGTTGAAGATCAGGCTGTGGTTGCGCGGTTGGGTGGGGATGAGTTCCTTGTGTTTTGCAAACTTCACCCTTCGGAAATGCACTTTGCCCATCATCAAATGGGGACCCAATTGCTGGATTGCTTGTCAGAACCGTTTTTGGTCAATCATCTTGAAATCAGCCTGACCGGATCGGTTGGTATCGCGAAATTTCCACAGGATACAAACCAGGGCGCGACGCTGCTTAATCACGCTGACCTTGCGCTTTATGCAGCCAAACGTGGCGGACGCAACAAATGTGTGACCTTTATTCCGGCGATGATGGATGGTGTGCAGAACCGGATCAACGTAACCGAAAAACTACGCAAAGCCGTCCAGACCGGGTGTATTGAACCTTACTATCAACCCCAGTTTTGCACAAAATCCAGTCAGATCATCGGCGCAGAAGCGCTGGCTAGGTGGAACGATGATGACCTTGGTTTTGTAGCCCCCGACCTGTTTATCGCAATCGCAGAAGAAACCGGTCTGATCCACGATCTTGGCGAACAATTGCTGCGCCGCGCCTGCCTCGATGCGCTGCGATGGCCGCCACGCCCTGATGGCACTCCGCTTATGCTGGCCATGAACCTATCCCCGATTGAGGTTCGGCGCGGCAATGTTGCGGATAAAATCAAACGCATCCTAACTGAAACCGGATTCCCACCGTCTCGTCTTGAAATTGAGATCACCGAAGGCGTGTTGATTGATGATGTCCCTGCGACCCGTTTCTTGCTCGAAGAACTGTCCGAAGCAGGGATTGTGATTTCTCTGGATGACTTTGGAACCGGATATTCATCTCTGAGCTATGTCCGTGCTTTGCCGCTTAACCGGTTAAAAATCGACCAATCCTTTGTGTTTGAAATCGAAGACCCCGAAGCGCAATCCATTGTGTCCACCATCATCAATCTCTGTGATCGCTTGGGCCTAGAAGTGATCGCAGAAGGGGTGGAAACGCAAAATGCCGTCAACATTCTAAATGGTCTGGGCTGTGACGTGCTTCAGGGATATTTCTTTTCGCGGCCCCTCCCTGCTAATGCGTTCCGAGAGCTGATCCTCGAAGGAATTCGCTTTGATTTCCATCAGGACATGGTCAGATCAAAACGGGCTGGACCGTAACAGTGGTTGAAAAAGAATCGGCCCGAATGTCAGTAACCATGCAAAACCATCAACGCGACTTGCAGTAAAAAATTGCGAATTACAGGTGATTTTTCTGATTTGTGGTGCGGGTGAAGGGACTCGAACCCCCACGCCTCGCGGCGCCAGAACCTAAATCTGGTGCGTCTACCAATTCCGCCACACCCGCATTGCCGGTTGATTAGCAAAGGTTGAAACCAGATGCGAGGCGAAAATGACTCACTTTGTTAACGATTTAGTAAGATTTCTAGAAAACGGCATGACGAAGTCGCTTTCTTGCCATTATCGTTAAAGAAAACTGAGGCAGTTAACCAAAGGGCGGCAAACGCTATGGGCAATATGAGATTAGGACACGCTGCAGGCGTGGAAAATGTTACACTGGTCACGGTTGGTCAGGATGTTCGCGGATTGATGGCTGGCACATCGGTCATGACAATGCGCGGCGAAGTCTGGGTGGAAAACCTCGTCGTCGGGGACAAGATTATCACCCGTGACGCGGGCATGGTACAACTCGAAGCGATCAAATCCCAAGATGTTAAAATCACCCCGATTTTGATCATGGCCGGTTCGCTGGGCAATACCCGCCCGGACAAAGATATGGCCGTGGCCCCGGATACACGCATTCACATTCGCGATTGGCGGGCCAAAGCAATCTTTGGCGCGGATCAGGCCACCGTTCCGGCACATCGGCTGGTGGATGGTGAATTTATCCGCACGGGCGATGCGCAGACAATGAAGTGTTACGAACTGAAACTCGACATGCCCCATATCATCTACGCAGATGGGCTTGAGGTTGCGACGCTTTAGTCGTCGCCAGTCCTAACGTTCCAGGTGCCGAAAAACCTGCGGTAACATGTCTGGCAAATCTTCGGCGATCAGCCCCGGACCAAATTGGCGGGCGCATTCCACATGCAGCCACGCCCCGGTTTCTGCAGCCTTGCTGGGGGAAAACCCCCGCGCCATTAATCCGGTGATAAACCCCGCCAACACATCCCCAGATCCGGCCGTCGCTAACCAAGGCGCGGCGCGTTTGTAGGTCGCGGCGTTGATCACGCAGCGCCCCTCTGGGTCGACGATCACCGTGTCCGCGCCTTTGAACAACACCACACAGCCCGCGCGTTTCGCGGCGGCGCGGGTGGCGTCGAGTTTGGAAAAGGCCGGGCCTGAAATGGCAGATTGGTTCAATTGGTCCGCAATATCAGGAAACAGCCGCGCAAATTCGCCCGCATGGGGTGTTAACACGCACTTATCGTGTAACAGATCAAACAGGTCGGCGTTTTGAGCCACCAACGTCAGCGCATCCGCGTCCAGCACAAGCGCGCGCCCACTGCGCAACGCCGTCGCAATCATATCCTTCCGATCTGCGGTTAATCCCAGCCCCGGCCCCAAACTCACCGCGTTTATCCGTGTGTCCTGTAACAAGGTCGCCAACGCTTTGGCATCTGCGATTTCCCGCGTCATGATCGCGTCCAACCGCGCGGCGTTTTCCGCCATGGCACCCGCATCACATCCCAACGTGACCAGCCCAGCCCCGATCCGCAATGCGCCCCGCGACGCCAATCGCGCAGCGCCGCCCTGCCCTGCTGGACCCGCGATCACAACGGCATGCCCGTGGGAAAACTTGTGACATTCAGCGCGTTTCATCAACGCTTGGCGATTTGGGCATGCCAAATGAACGATGTCCGGGTCCGGTTGTTTGGTCAGGCCGATATCAACGACATCCAATTGGCCACATCCCAACGCCCCATCGGACAAATAATGCCCCCGCTTTGCCGTATGAAAGGTCACCGTTAAATGCGCAGCGATACGCCTGTCCAACGGATGGCTCAGATCATCCCCAAGATACCGCCCAGAATCCGCACACAGACCGCTTGGAATATCCACCGACACGACGACGGGCATGGCATCGGTTGCGCATCCAGCACGCCAAGTGTTTAGCGTTTTCTGCACCCGCCCCAATTCAACAAAAGGCCGCGACAGCCCGGTGCCAAACAACGCATCGATTGCCAGCGCTGGGTGCGGATTTCGGTCTGCATACCCATCGAATGTGCCGTCTGTCAGTGGGGCAACATCGCCGATTGCGCACCACGCATCATAATTCAATCGCGCATCCGACGGCAGGTTTTCGGGATCCCCAAACAGATAGACATCCACCCGCCAACCCAGCCCATGCAGCAACCGCGCGATCACAAACCCGTCGCCGCCATTATTGCCCGGGCCACATAAAACAACGGCGCGCCCTTTGGTGTTTAAAAGGTCTGGCCAGTGCGCAGAAATGGCATCAACCACCCCCTGCCCGGCGCGTTCCATCAATTCGGCCCCGGTGACAGCGCCACTTTTGATGGCATCTGCCTCGATCCTACGCATTTGCGCAGATGTTAAGACTTGGGAAAGGAAATCGGTCATCAATCGCACTTTCAGAGATTCAAAACTGCACACTTCACGTGCAATCTGCACAAAAATTAAGCACAACACCCAAATACAAAAATGCCGCGGGGCCTGTCTGACCTTAGGCAATTGTGACCCCCAACGGGAAGTGGTCTTTGCCAGATAACGTAGATTTCAAGGGAGTCGTGCACGATGAAAAAAGTCGAAGCCATTATTAAACCCTTTAAACTCGACGAAGTGAAAGAAGCCCTTCAGGACGTTGGCGTTCAGGGTCTTTCCGTTGTTGAGGTCAAAGGGTTCGGGCGTCAAAAAGGCCATACCGAATTGTACCGTGGCGCGGAATACGTCGTCGATTTCCTGCCCAAGGTAAAGATCGAAGTCGTTCTGGCCGATGATCAGCTGGATGCCGCGATTGACGCGATCATCAACGCCGCCAAAACCGACAAAATCGGCGATGGCAAAATCTTTGTTTCCGATGTGTCGCAAGCCATTCGGATCCGCACCGGAGAAGATGGTGACGACGCGCTCTAGGCGCTGATTTGCCTGACCAACCTATTCAATCTGACAAATGAGGATATGCAGATGAGCAATGCTGATCTAGTCAAGAAGATCAAAGACGAAGGAATCGAATATGTCGATATCCGTTTTACCGACCCCCGCGGCAAACTTCAGCACGTCACCGTCATCGCTGACGAAGTTGACGAAGATTTCCTGGATGATGGCTTTATGTTTGATGGCTCTTCCATCGCGGGCTGGAAATCCATTGATCAATCCGACATGAAATTGATGCCAGATGTCAAATCGGCCTATCTGGACCCGTTTTATGCAGAAAAAACCATCTGTATTCACTGTTCCATCGTCGAACCAGACACCGGCGAAGCCTATGAGCGTGACCCACGCGGCACCGCCGAAAAAGCCGAAGCGTATCTGATCGCATCCGGCATCGGTGACACCGCCTATATGGGCCCAGAAGCTGAGTTTTTCCTGTTTGACGACGTGCGCTATAGCGTTGAAATGAACAAAGTGTCCTACCAAGTTGACGCGCTGGACGCGTCCTGGAATTCCGACACCGAATACGAAATGGGCAATACAGGCCACCGTCCCGGCATCAAGGGCGGCTATTTCCCTGTGAACCCAATCGACGACGCTCAGGACATCCGTTCTGAAATGCTGTCGACCATGAAACGCATGGGCATGAAAGTTGACAAACACCACCACGAAGTGGCGTCCTGTCAGCACGAGCTGGGCCTGATTTTCGGCACATTGACGCACCAAGCGGATGAGCTGCAGAAATACAAATACGTTGTGCACAACGTTGCCCAAGCTTACGGCAAATCCGCCACCTTTATGCCCAAGCCGATTTCCGGCGATAACGGCACAGGCATGCACGTGAACATGTCCATCTGGAAAGAGGGCAAGCCCCTGTTTGCAGGCGACAAATATGCGGATCTGTCCCAAGAAGCTCTGTACTTCATCGGCGGCATCCTGAAGCACGCAAAAACACTGAACGCGTTCACAAACCCATCGACAAACAGCTACAAACGTTTGATCCCCGGTTTTGAAGCCCCCGTTCTGCGCGCCTATTCCGCATCCAACCGGTCCGGTTGCGTTCGTATTCCATGGGCAGAATCCCCCAAGGCAAAACGCGTCGAAGCCCGTTTCCCTGATCCAGCAGCCAACCCATACCTGTGCTTTGCGGCCCTGTTGATGGCTGGTCTTGACGGTATCAAAAACAAAATCGATCCCGGCCCCTCCTCTGACAAAGATCTGTACGATCTGCCCCCAGAAGAGCTGGCAGAAATTCCAACCGTTTGCGCATCTTTGCGTGAATCTCTGGAAGCGCTGGAATCCGATCACGACTTCTTGCTGGCCGGTGACGTGTTCACCAAATCCCAGATCGACGGTTATTTGGAACTGAAATGGGACGAAGTGTATGCCTATGAGCACACACCACACCCTGTTGAATTCAAAATGTACTACAGCTGCTAATTCAGCGCAGTCACGACAAAAATTGGGCAGTCCGGGTTTCTGGGCTGCCTTTTCTTATGTCAGAACACTTGGTATCAATTCCCAACAAGTGATTGATATTTAAAGGTGCGATATGCGTTTCAAGACATCCGGTTTTGCCATTCTTTTGTCTGCTGGTGTGTTGTTGGGATGTAATTCCCAATCTGTACAAGAGGCCCAAGCCAACGCGATTGCCAGCCAAACGCAGTTTTTGATCACTGAAATGACCCCGCCTCTTAACGCCTGCATCACCTATTTGCAGGGTGGCGATGATGCGACACCTTTCTTGGCCGCGGGGCTGGAACCCACTTCTTTTGGCTTCAAACGTAGCCGCAGCCTGACGTCCTCGATCCGGGTGCGCACCGAGCCGGACAAATGCATTATCACAGCCACACAGATCGCCTTTGCCAATGCTGCGCCTGATTATTTGATCGAAGCGTTGCACGCGCGTGGCTATTCTTATGCCGGGTCAAATGGGCATGCGCAGCTCTTTCGCAATGCAGATCGCCAAATTGCAATCGGTTTAACGGGGCAAGCCGCAGGTTCGACCAGCAGTCAAACGCTGACTTTGACGATCATGCCGACGCCATTTGGTTAATTTCTGACCGAATAAGACGTGCTTTGGGGGCGTAGGTCATTGTTAACAAATGTGCAGGCACTTGCCGCTTTACCTTAGGTCAACCGCCATATTTGCACAGGTCAGCCCCGTCAATAAACCCAATTTTATTGGGAAATAACGCCATTTCAGCACGTTAATTATGGTTAATAAATAGTTAACAACGGCCCCGATTGTTTCCAAATTCTGCCCCAATTGCCCGGCAAAATCATGGTTAACAATCTTGGAGGCTGTGATGAGCAACACCCCTGCCAGTACGATTGCTGTTTTGTGTTACAAAGACCCACAGCAGGTGGATTTCCGATCCATAGTGGGCGCCCTGAAAACATCTTTGGACGGCGGTCCCCTTGGGGCATGCGCCGTGCGATCTGACTATTCCGATTTCGTGACCTTCGAACTCGAAGATACACGGATATGTCTGGCCCATTGCGACCTGAAAACCGGCGGAACCCCGTCGCATTCAGATCACGATGACCCCCAACTCTTTGCCAGTTCGCTGGTTTTATCGGTGGGGTCCCACCCTGCCCCTTGGAATGACGGCCTGCCAATCAAGGCGCGCCAATCCCTATGTGAGGGTCTGTTGGATTGCATCGAAGACGTGCATCCGGGCGATCATTTCTTTTGGGTTGAGGTCCAAGACGCCTTTGATGCGGATCTGTATGATCTGATTTTGGAACAGATTTGGCCCAGTCTGGCCATGGGGGCTGATGTTCCCGCTGAAATCCCAGATCATCGCACCCCGCCCGAAACGCTACTGCCCGCATTAGAAGAGCGGTTGGATGAAGAATTGCGCCGCAAAGACGCCACCCGGTCGAATGACCCCGTGGCCGAGCCGGTGAGCCAAACCTGCCCACCGCCTCAATCAGAGGCAAATTTGCACGAGGCCCGCAAGGCGCAATCCCAGCATCTGGCACGGGTGCAGTCCATGTTAACCCCGCCCCCAAATGTGCCGACCTGTCCCATCACCGGTGGACCACAGGCCAGTTCGATCCCACATCGCGTCACCCAATTTTCCAGAGACGCGACAACACTGGCGATGTCATTGCCCGTGGGAATGGCCGCAATGTCATATATGACTTTGGAACGGGATCATCTGCCTTATGCGGCGCGCGCTGTGGCAATCACCGGATCAGCAATTGGTGTTGGTCAATCGGGCGTCGTCCCGACCTTGATGAATATTTTCCTTTAGGGTCAACACCCTAAAGGTTCGCCATCATGCTTCGACGACAAGGGTGTGAATGGCAAATAACACGGCCTGCGACTTTGGCAATCGCAGGACAGTTTGACGTTCGCTGCGCCAATACTTTGCATCAGGGCTGCCAATTTCGCGTGGATCATCCTCGCGTCGGGGCTGATATAATGACGGATCATCATATCGCAGCAGATTGGCCCGCCAAATAGGGCGGCCCGGTTGAATGCCATCAAACAAACGCTGCACGCGGGTTGCAATTTCTGGGTTATATTTCGGCACTGGGACGTGGATCACGCTCAGCGGGCGGCCGATTTTTTGCGCCAAGGTCCAGCTCGCTGGGAAACACAGCAACGCCGCGGTTAACACATGTTCATCGCCCCGTTTTTGCAACAAGCACAGATCCTCTTGGATCAATTGCGAAGCGGTGCGCAACGGCTCGGTCCAATCCAACGCCACCCATGCCCCATCAGGACGGCGCACGCGATCTGCGCCGATCTGATATGCAGAATCCAACTGCGCCAAAATGATTTCCAACAGCTCAATTTGGGCGTCTTCGGACCCGGGCAAGCTGTGCAACACATCCTCTTTGTGTTGGGCGATCAACTGCGATTTCAACGCCAGCTGCGCGTCAAACGCATCATCGCGTCGCAGCCACGCGCCCGTGACGGGGCGCATTTGCGGGATCGGGTTCAGGGCTGCCTCTCGGCGGGATAATGGCAGGAAGGATTGTAAAATCGGGGATGGCATCAGGCACCGCATTCATAGATCTCGCCACCAAACGGCAAATTCGACGGCGCGACAAGCCCGCAACCCCGCGTGTTTTCAGATTTGCGGTTTGTTCACACTTTCTGGGTTTTGCTCACGGCTGCGTGCCTTCGTGTTTCAGTCCCTTGCGCCGCACCGTGTCGCGCCCCATCCTGTTGGTTCACACTCAGCGCCGACACCACGCCCCAAAGGAGATCAACATGCCAACCGAACGGTTTACATTTTTAGGCCATTCCGGACACAAATTGGCCGCGCGTTTGGACATGCCGGACGGGCCTCATTTGGCGACGGCGTTGTTTGCACATTGTTTTACCTGTGGCAAAGACATCCCCGCAGCCCGGCGGATTTCGGCGCGGCTGGCGGCGATGGGCATCGCTGTTTTACGGTTTGATTTCACAGGCTTGGGCCATTCCGAGGGTGAGTTTGAAAACACGCATTTCACCTCAAATGTTGCGGATTTAACCGCCGCATGTGACGCATTGGCCAGTCGTGGCATGGCACCGACCATGCTGATCGGCCATTCGCTTGGTGGGGCTGCGGTCCTAAAGGCAGCCGCGCAAATGCCCCAAATCAAGGCCGTCGCGACGCTGGGTGCGCCGTTTGATCCCGCCCATGTCACCCATAATTTCGCCAGTGAACTGCCCAAAATTGCGGAAAATGGCGTATCCGAAGTGAATTTAGGCGGGCGGCCCTTTCGGATCAATCAGGACTTTGTTCAGGATGTCATTACAGAGGATTTGCGCCCAGCCATCGCCAATCTAAAAGCCGCGCTGATGGTGCTGCATGGCCCCCACGACACTATTGTTGGCATTGAAAACGCCAGCGACATTTTTGCGGCCGCCAAACATCCCAAAAGCTTTGTCACGCTTGATGATGCCGACCATTTGATCACCCGGTTAGAGGATGCAGAATACGCCGCAGATGTGATTGCCGCCTGGAGCAGGCGATATCTGGATCTAACGCCCCCGGCCCCCCCACCGGGCGTGCCCGAAGGCGTGTTGCGTGTCACCGAAGCCGATTCAGACGGTTTTCTACAAGATATTCAATCCGGCCCCGGTCATCACGCCTTGGCGGATGAGCCGTTGGCCTATGGCGGCACAAACCGTGGCATGTCGCCCTATGGTTTTGTCTCGGCCGGGCTTGGCGCATGTACGTCGATGACCATCCGCATGTATGCCCGCCGCAAAGGCTGGCCATTGCGTGGGATCAGCGTAGATGTCAGCCATAACAAGGTGCACGCCCAAGACGCGCAGCCGGGTTCAGACGCCAAAGTTGATCAATTTCACAGGGTCATTCATTTATCGGGTGATCTAACGGATGAACAGCGCGCTAAATTGCTGGAAATCGCAGATAAATGCCCGGTTCATAGGACATTGGAACGCTCAAATATTGTGAAAACCCAACTGGCCGAAATCTGATTATTATCCGCTCAATCAATAAATAAAGGTCAGCCCATTGCAGGGGCTGGTATCAGTTTTTCAATCTCTTTTGCAGCTTGGGTAAGCAGCTCTAGATCCGCATCACACCAGCGTCGGGATCGTTTTTGCACGGCAGAAACACATCCCACAGCCCGTCCGGCCGCATCCCGGATCGGGACGCCAATATAGGCTAACACCCCCAATTCATTGATGGATTTATTATCCACCAACAAGGGATGCGTTAGCGCATCTTCGACCACCAATGGGAAATTCATCATCTGAACATGCCGGCAAATTGAGTAATCAAACGTCAGAGTGTTTCCGGATTCAAGCGGCAAGTCTAACCCGGCAGAGGAACAAATGTGGTGCAGAGAGTCATCCAAGTAAGATATCATCGCGATATCCGACAATAACTCGGTTTTGACTCGTTCAGCAATATTCGCCAATTTATTCGTGTCAATACTCAGCACGAAAAGACTCCCTAATTAATTCGCGCAGCCTAATTCAACCTAATGTTAATACAAAGTAATTTTTTCGACTTCCAAAGTAACCATATCAAAAGTCACCAATATTTGTCAAAGTCACATGGCAAGGTATCGCCCTTTTCCCTTAAAAATATGGCGTTTGAGCCATGTGTTCGACTTTAATTTTTGATCGCATCGGTTAAAATAATTATTTATAGCCGCACCCAAAGTTTAATGTGGATGGTGAAATTCATTTAATAAAGGTCAAATAGTTCCCGTGCAAATCACGAATTAATGAGACTCAGAATTTCAAAAACAACCGACCTCTTGGTGAATGTAACATGACAACCAGCACAATGGAGACAAGTGAAATGTGACCTATTCCCATCGCAAAGTACGAAACACATGAATTATAACAACGCGTTACAACCTATTGATCATTTTCACAAAAATGAAATTCACCTAATAATTGCAAACCCTGAGTTGCCAAACCCAAGATCACCGGAAGGGGGACCCACCTATCCTGTGTATTGCAGCTGCACGATCCACCAATCCTACGGATCACAACAATCTGGTATTTTTCACCGTTGTACCCCCTCTAGCCCTTGAGACCTTGGCCCCTGCCTTTTATGACGCTGTTAAATCTGCTGCCCCCATAAAAAGGTTCTGCCCATGATCCCACGTTATTCCCGTCCCGATATGGTTGCCATCTGGTCACCAGAATCCAAGTTCAAGATCTGGTACGAAATCGAAGCACATGCCTGTGATGCGATGGCCGATCTGGGTGTGATCCCCCGTGAAAACGCCGATGCGGTCTGGAAAGCCAAAGATGTGGAATTCGACGTGGCGCGCATCGATGAAATCGAAGCCGAAACCAAACACGATGTCATCGCGTTCCTGACCCATCTGGCCGAACATGTCGGCAGCGAAGAGGCGCGCTTTGTGCATCAGGGGATGACATCGTCGGATGTGTTGGACACCTGTTTCAATGTCCAGCTGGTTAAAGCCGCGGATATCCTGATCAAAGACATGGACGGATTGCTTGCCGCCCTAAAACGCCGCGCTTTGGAACATAAAAACACCATTCGCATCGGGCGCAGCCACGGCATCCACGCGGAGCCCACAACAATGGGTCTGACATTTGCGCGTTTTTACGCGGAAATGGATCGCAACCTTGCCCGTCTGAAAACGGCCCGCGCAGAAATCGCGACCGGTGCCATTTCCGGGGCGGTTGGCACATTTGCCAATATCGACCCCGCGGTTGAGGAACATGTTTGCGCCAAACTGGGCCTGAGCCCCGAACCGATTTCCACCCAAGTGATCCCGCGGGATCGTCATGCGGCGTTTTTTGCCGCTTTGGGCGTGGTAGGTTCTTCGGTTGAAAACATCGCCACCGAAATTCGCCACATGCAGCGCACAGAAGTGTTGGAAGCGGCTGAATTTTTCTCAATGGGTCAAAAAGGGTCATCCGCGATGCCCCACAAGAAAAACCCAGTGCTGACCGAAAACCTGACCGGTCTGGCGCGCTTGGTGCGTATGGCGGTGGTGCCCGCGATGGAAAACGTCGCCCTGTGGCACGAACGCGATATTTCGCATTCCTCGGTCGAACGTAACATCGGCCCAGACACGACAATCACGCTGGATTTTGCACTGGCGCGTTTGACATCGGTGATCGACAAATTGCTGGTTTATCCTGAAAACATGCTGGCCAACATGAACAAATTCCCCGGATTGGTGATGTCACAACGTGTGTTGCTGGCCCTGACCCAAGCGGGCGTGAACCGCGAAGACGCCTATCGTATGGTGCAGCGCAACGCATTGAAAGTTTGGGAAACAGGCTGTGATTTCAAAGGTGAATTGCTGGCCGACGACGCAGTTGTCAAAGCTTTGGGTGTGGATGAGATCGAAGAGAAATTTGACCTCGGCTATCACACCAAACATGTTGATACGATTTTCAAACGGGTGTTTGGCGAAAGCTAAACCCAGATTGTTGTGACAATTTTTTGGCCCGGCGCATCCCTGCGCCGGGCTTTTGCGTTAAAACTTGGGTTCAATCCAAGTTTACGCCTTGGCATGTACCGGTACAGGCTGGGCCGGCATATGGGTCGGCATATGAGGCGTCACAGTCGGCATAATCCGGTCTGCGTGCATTTTCATCACCGCATAGCGATGCCCATCCTCAGAATTTGTATAAGGCTTGCACATCAGTTCAGCTTTGTAGCCGATCGATTTCAGCGACCGCAGCAACCACAGGTTGGACAGCGACATCAATTCTGTCGCACCTTCTGCCAGCGCCATTTCCACCAACCCTTCGCAGATCAGCTTCAGGCATTCGGTCCGCTCAGACATTGTTTTCACATCTGGCGAAATCACCAAGCGGGTGCATTCCCACATATCCGGCGTCACGATTTCATGGTCGATCAGATCCGACGGGATGCCGGCAATTTTCCCGGTATAGGCATCGCGCAACATATAGGTGCTGTCGCCCCAGCGCGATGTGGTGGGCATGGCGCGCGCGCCCGCGATCACCTTGCCATCCTGCAAAACAATCGAATACCGCGCCTGAGGGTTATCATATTGATCCATCTCGACGGCATCGTCATGCGGGATCGTCCAATTTAACGTATCAACAAAGAACCGTTTCCGCAGAGCCAGGTAATCGAAATAGGCAGAACCATATTTGTGAAGATCAGACAGTTTCAGTGTGATGAATTCCATGGGTACTCTCCTTATTGGAGAGTCTATTAAGCCAGCCCACGCAATGGTTGTTAACGGTCTAGAAACAATCTTTGCCGATTGTTTCCATAATTTTGCAAATTATCACAAAAACGACATGCAATTGCTTGCGCTATATCAACTTAGACGTGTGTGCATTTTCCGCCAAAATGGCCGTACACAAATACAGGTACTCTTAGTATTTGCGGAAAACAGATTAACAAACAATTAATGCCGAATAACCAAAGTGATTCGCGGCTTAAATAGCGACAATACGGCTCAAATCAGGCCGAATTCATGGGCCCGCGTCGCCGCCTGAGCAGAGGTCTGAGCATGCAATTTCAGCTTTGCATTTTTCAGGCGCTGTTTGACCGCGCCTTCGGTCACCCCAATCTCAAACGCGATCTGTTTTAGACGCATTCCCTGTTTGACCATACCCAACGCTTCCAGTTCGGCGCGGGTCAAATTGGTCGGGGGGGCCATTTCCATATGGCGATAGGAAACATAGGCCGTCAGAGCTTTGATTTCGGGATCGGTGAATTCACGATCAGACCGCGCAAAGGACCCAAAACTACGTTGTCCTTCGGCATTGCCATCAAAACAGGAAATCGCAACCCCAAAGCGCAGCCCAAATGTGGCCGCCTGCCCTAGAACCTTACGGGGGTCTTCTAGGGGGCATTCGCTCCAACGGATTGCGCCGGTATTTGAATAGACCCACCGTATGATCGGGTCGAACAACATGAACCTTTGTTGCGTGTAGTGATCGATCCAACCGGCCGGAAAGGCATTGATTTCCGCCAGCGGAAACGCGAAGCCAACCCGCAGAGCGATATGATAGCCAGATGGTGAAATCTGCAGCAGATCACCTTCCTCTAGCTCTTTGCTCATACACAAACCCTCGATCTTGTCGCGACAGGCATTAACCATTTGTTCATCAAATAGCTAACCTTTGATTATGTTGTCACTGATACATTACTTTGATCATATCGCGACAGGCAACTAGAAAGCGAGTTAAAGGACCTGCACATGTCTATAGAATCCGACATCATGCCAGTCCTGAAGCGTATCGAGGATGCGAGCCCATCGGGGTTTGCCATCGCGTTTCATGTGACATTTACGACCCCCGATTTCCTGTTTCAGACCTATAGAAAGGACTGGATGGATTATTATTCAGAACACGGTTTGGTGATGCAAGACCCGGTTGTTCGCTGGGGCTTTTCCAATTTAGGCAAAGCTCGCTGGGCAGATTTTGAAGCCGAAGATGAGTTCGGAGTGCTTGAAAAGGCACGAGAATTTGGAATTGTCCATGGTTCCGCATATGCAATCGAAGAGGCAGGATCACGCAGTTTTGCCGGTTTTGCACGCGCGGATCGCGAATATACGGATGCCGAAATCGATGCATTGGCCAAAGATGTGGCGCATTTGCACAGGATCACCAGCCACGAAGGCAAGCTTACGCCTGATGCCAGATCGGCGTTGAAAAACATGTCCGTCAAATTCACGCATCCTGAACGGCGCCCCAATTAAGGCGCAGACAGGCGCGATAAATAAAATTCTACCTATGGTTGGAGCCGCTCTTTTTAGGGCGGCTTCAACTCTTTATTCACCAGCTTGCGCGAAAAAGAAGCGACTCAACGAACAGGCGCATGATGAATATGGCTGGCAATCTCGCTCTTCCTTCTAACGAACCCATGACCCGTAGCCGCAAGGCTGCATTGATTGTTCAGATGATGCTGGCGGATGGCCAGAAATTAGCGCTAGATTCCCTCCCCGAAGAACATCAATTGCGCCTCACCCACGAAGTGGCCGCTTTGCGCATGGTGGACAAGGCAACCATTGCCGCCGTCGCCGAAGAGTTTGTTCAGGAACTCAGCGAAGTGGGCCTGGCCCTGCCCGGCGGCCCCGCTGCGGCGGTTTCAGCGTTGGACGGCCAAATCAGCCCCACCGCCATGGCGCGTTTTCGCGAAGAAACCGGATCCGCAGCAACAGGTGATCCATGGCCACGCCTGATCGAAATGGAAGCTGACGAATTGATGCAAATTATGGAGGCAGAATGCACCGAAGTCTGCGCTGTGGTTCTGTCAAAACTCCCTGTTGGCAAAGCCGCGGAATTGTTGGGCCGTCTGCCCGGCGATAAGGCCCGCAGGATCGCCTATGGCGTTTCGCAAACCGGGGATATTGCCCCAACGGCTGTGCAGCGCATTGGCGGAGCCTTGGCCGAAACTTATGTTTCTGACAAAGTGACGGCCTTCCCTGCCCCGGCCGGCGCCCGCGTAGGGGCTATTTTGAATTCCACCAAATCAGAAACCCGCGAAGACGTGCTCGAAGGGTTGGGCGAAGAGGATCCAAACTTTGCTCAGGAAGTGCGCAAAAACATCTTTACCTTCCCTGACATTGCGCTGCGATTGCAGCCCACCGATGTGGCCAAGGTGATCCGCTTGGTTGAAAATGACGAATTTGTCATTGCGCTCGCTTATGGCAATGCCGTGGGCGAAGCCAGCGCAGAGTCCGTAACCTTCATGTTGGAAAACATCTCAAAACGGATGGCCAGCCAACTCGAAGAGGAAATGGCAGAACAGACCAAAATCAAAGCCGCAGTTGGCGAAGCGGCGCAAAACGCATTGATTTCAGCATTGCGGGATTGTGCGGAACGCGGTGAAATTACGCTGATCGACCCTGACGAAGAAGATGAGGAATGATCCCTCAGCCAAGGGGATGATGTGTTTTTCCGGCGTTTGATGGGCAACTCTCCCTGACCTGAGCTTGTACCCGGCACATCATCACACTATTTCTGTCAATAACGCGGATCACAGCGCGGGATCGTTTCAGGGCTGAAACGCATCACCCGGCACGGATCGCGCCCTGACAGGAATGGCCCTAATCGTGACCCACCCCCCCAAAAAATCAAAACCGGCCGATCCGTCATTGTCCTCTGGGCAGGCAGCGTCAGTTGGGTTTTCTGATTGGTTGACCGATCGCATGGCCCGTTCGGTGTTGGGGCTTGCGCTTGCGCTTCCTTATCGGTTTCGCCCGGGTTTTGTGGGTGGGTTTATCCGTTTGATCCTTGGGCCAATCGCTGGCTATCAAAAACGCGCCTTGTCCAACCTGTCCTACATTTTCCCAGACATGTCGCCCGCAGAACAGCGACGGATTGCCAAAGCGGCGATGGACAATGCGGGACGCACCTTGATTGAAAATTATTCAACCACCGATCTGGCGGCGCAAATGGCGCAGATGCAGGTCACTGGCCCCGGGCTTGACGCGATCAAAACCGCCAAAGAACAAGGGCAAGGCGTGATTTTTGTCACCGGGCATTACGGGAATTACGAAGCCCCGCGCCATGCGTTGCACCATTTGGGGTACAAAGTTGGCGGACTATACCGACCGATGGCCAATGCACTGTTTAATCAGCATTATGTTCGCACGATGGAAAGCGTGAGCGGCCCAATATTTGAACAGGGACGTCGGGGAACGATGGGGTTTGCACGTCACATCAAATCCGGCGGCATGGCGGTTTTGCTGTTTGATTTGTTTGACTGGCGCGGGAAATGGGTCGACTTTATGGGGCGGCCCAGCAAAACCGCGCTTTCTGCGGCCGAGCTCGCGTTGAAATTCAACGCAATTGTTGTGCCCTATTTTGGGATTCGCACAGAAACCGGGTTTCAAATTGTGATAGAGGCACCGATTGATCATTCCGATGCGCAAACAATGACCCAAGATATGAGCCACAGGCTTGAACAACATATCCGCAATGATCCGGGTCAGTGGATGTGGTTTCATCGCCGTTGGAAAGAAAAGAAACCACACTGATTTAAATCGGGATCACCGCAAGATTTGCGCCGCTAAAATGCGTCCCGGGCCGGGTTCTTGGACAATCACGGCAACCCCTTGATCCCCGTCCACACGCACGCGGCGTTGCCAATCTGCGGCCCCGCCCCATTCACCGACAGCAGTCCAGGACGTGACAATATTCGCATAAGACAGGGTTTCCCCGGCATTTTCGCCCCGTTGAATTTCAACGGTTTGCTGGGGAATAAACCGAACGATCTGTACTACCGCGCCGTTGGGCAACGTTTCCTCAGAAGCGGCGGTGATCTGAACCCGATTGTTTGTGCGCGTCAAAGTCAGAGAGACGCCGTAATCCTGTGACGCATGGTTCATGATCTGTTGCGCGATTTCCATCGGCTTGGTTCCGACGATCAGCTCTTTGCCTGCAACCACCATTTGTGGTGTGTAAACAACACTTTGCTCGGCGGCATGTGCATAGGCATATTGACGTTGTGTGTTCAACGGAGAGGCAAAAATGTCAGCCCAACCGATGTAATCCCAATAATCGACATGCAACGCCAAGGCGATAACATCATCGCGCGCCGCCAAGTCATGCAGCATCGCATCCGCTGGCGGACAGGATGAACACCCTTGCGATGTGTATAATTCGACCACAACCGGATGGGTTTCTGCCAATGCCGAACTCTGAGGGCCGATTCCCACACCAAATCCAAGACATGTCGTCGCAATCATTGCCTGCAAAATATGTTTCATACGTATCCCGTTCCTGCCCATTATCGGGCCCCCGGTTTTGGGTAGCCGATCCCGTCTTCAAACGCCAATCAAGGAATCGCGATTTTGTGTGACAATTGGCGCCGACAGATTTAGATCAAATTTCTCAAAAAGAGCGGCCAAATGACGCGAAATCCGGCTTTTGTGTGCAATGGTATACAAAAAAACACAAAGCCCTCTTGATCGATACCTTTGCATCAGGCAAAAGCAGCGCGAACACCTTATTCATCAGCAAAGGGAGTGCCTAATGACCGTTACCGTAGGCCACGACACAGCCAAAACCCGCAAAACCCTGACCGTTGGCGATCAAAAGATCGCTTATTATTCGATCCCTGCCGCACAAGAGGCCGGTTTGGGTGATTTTTCCAAGCTTCCCGCCGCACTAAAAGTGGTTTTGGAAAACATGCTGCGTTTTGAAGACGACAAAACAGTTTCTGTCGACGACATCAAAGCATTTGCCGAATGGGGCACAAACGGGGGGAAAAACCCACGAGAGATCGCCTATCGTCCGGCCCGCGTGCTGATGCAGGATTTCACCGGTGTGCCTGCGGTTGTTGATCTGGCTGCGATGCGTGACGGGATCGTAGCATTGGGCGGCGACGCCCAGATGATTAACCCGCTGAACCCGGTTGATCTGGTCATCGACCACTCGGTTATGATTGATGAATTCGGCAATCCACGCGCGTTCCAAATGAACGTGGACCGCGAATATGAACGTAATATGGAACGCTACACATTCCTGAAATGGGGTCAAAAAGCGTTTAACAATTTCCGTGTTGTGCCTCCGGGAACCGGGATTTGTCACCAGGTGAACCTGGAGTATCTGTCCCAGACCGTTTGGACAGATGCAGACCAAAACGGCGAACAGGTGGCTTATCCTGATACGCTGGTTGGGACAGACAGCCACACAACCATGGTCAACGCAGCGGCCGTTCTGGGCTGGGGCGTTGGTGGCATCGAAGCCGAAGCCGCGATGCTGGGTCAGCCGATTTCCATGTTGATCCCCGAAGTCATCGGCTTTGAGCTGACAGGCGCGATGATGGAAGGCACAACCGGGACCGATCTGGTTCTGAAAGTTGTGGAAATGCTGCGCGCCAAAGGCGTTGTTGGTAAATTCGTCGAATTCTACGGCGCTGGCTTGGACAGCCTGCCATTGGCGGATCGGGCAACCATCGCCAACATGGCCCCTGAATATGGCGCGACCTGTGGTTTCTTCCCAATTGATGACGAAACCATCCGGTACCTGACCAATACGGGCCGCGACACGGATCGCGTCGCCTTGGTCGAAGCCTATGCCAAAGCCAACGGTTTCTGGCGTGATGCGGATTATGCCCCCATCTACACAGACACCCTGCATCTGGATATGGGCAGCATCGTCCCTGCGATTTCCGGGCCAAAACGCCCACAGGATTATGTCGCGCTGACCGAAGGCCAGAACGCATTCCGCAAAGAAATGGAAGAGACGTTTAAGCGCCCTATGGGCAAAGAAGTGGCCGTCGCAGGCGAAGATTACACGATGGAAAGCGGCAAGGTTGTGATTGCGTCGATCACATCCTGTACCAACACGTCCAACCCATATGTCATGATCGGCGCGGGTCTGGTGGCACGCAAAGCTGCCGCTTTGGGTCTGAACCGCAAACCTTGGGTGAAAACATCACTGGCCCCCGGGTCGCAGGTTGTTTCCGCCTATCTAGAAGCCGCAGATCTGCAAAAAGATCTGGATTCGATTGGCTTTAACCTTGTGGGTTATGGCTGCACGACCTGTATCGGCAACTCTGGTCCGATCCAAAAAGAACTGTCCAAGGCCATCGCCGAAGGCGATCTGGTTGCGACATCTGTTCTGTCAGGTAACCGCAACTTTGAAGGTCGGATTTCCCCTGATGTGCGCGCCAACTATCTGGCCTCGCCGCCATTGGTTGTGGCTTATGCATTGGCCGGGACATTGGACATCAATCTGGCAACGGACGTGATCGGACAAGACAAAGACGGCAACGACGTCTACCTGAAAGACATCTGGCCAACCACCAAAGAAGTGGCGGATCTGGTGCAGGAAACTGTGACCCGCGAAGCGTTCCTCGAAAAATATGCGGACGTGTTCAAAGGCGACGAAAAATGGCAGGCCGTCGAAGTGACCGGTGACGAAACATATGATTGGCCAACTGCGTCGACATATGTTCAGAACCCGCCCTATTTCCAAGGCATGTCCAAGGAACCGGGTGTGATCACCAATGTCGAAGGCGCCAAAGTTCTGGCCGTTTTGGGCGACATGATCACCACTGACCACATTTCCCCTGCTGGTTCGTTCAAAGACACCACACCTGCCGGTCAGTATCTGACCGAACGTCAGGTTCCAGCCCGCGAATTCAACTCTTATGGGTCCCGTCGCGGCAACCACCAAGTGATGATGCGCGGCACATTCGCCAACATTCGCATTAAAAACGAAATGTTGGATGGGGTCGAAGGCGGCTACACCAAAGGCCCGGATGGCGCGCAGACATCGATCTATGACGCATCCATGGCCTACCAAGAAGCCGGCACGCCGCTGGTGATCTTTGGTGGTGAGCAATACGGTGCGGGGTCATCCCGTGACTGGGCTGCCAAAGGCACAGCGCTGTTGGGTGTCAAAGCTGTGATCGCAGAAAGCTTTGAACGTATCCACCGATCCAACCTGGTTGGCATGGGGGTGATCCCGTTCGAATTCACCGGGGGCGACAGCCGCAAATCACTGGGTCTGACCGGTGATGAAACGGTCTCGATCAGCGGTCTGGACACAATCCAACCTCTGCAAGACGTGCCATGCACCATCACCCGCCCTGACGGCGAAGTGTTGGAAATTGCGCTGAAATGTCGGATCGATACAGCGATTGAAATCGAATATATCGAACATGGCGGCGTGCTGCATTACGTTCTGCGTAATCTGGCTGCGTCCTAAATTCACGATATGAAATGATGCATTGGCGCGCCCTTCGGGGCGCGCCTTTTGTATGAAAACCATTGTTGGACGTGCAACTCGCACGAAAAACCACACGCGCGCATGCGCCTCGGCAACAGCCAAGGTTACGCAGCTAAATTAGCCTGAGTTTGGTTTATTGATGTGCGGCAGCTTCGGCCAATGCGGGGCGAATTTTGCGATCAACCGCGCCGTTGATGGGGCCGGGGAATTTCAGGATCACGGTTCCATCGCCCGCAATCACAAACGTTTCCGGTAATGCGACCACACCCCAATCAATGCTTTGACGTCCATTGCTGTCGACGGTCACCCCAGTATAGGGATTGCCCCCTTCGGCAAGGAATTCCAGCGCATCAGCAGTGGCGTCTTTGTTATTCACCCCATAAATCGGAATGCCCTCAGCGGCCAGATCCATCAACAAAGGATGTTCGGCGCGACAGGGCGGGCACCAGCTGGCGAAAAAGTTAACGATTTTGACGTTGCCATCCGCCAATGTGGCGGCGTCAAATGTCGGTATGTCCGCCAGCGCAACCGGTTCAATCGCCGGGGCGGGTTGGCCGATAAATGTGGATGGCAAATCACCCGGATTTTCACGCAGCATGCCAGCCGCGAACAGTCCTGCCATACCGGCAAAAATGGCGGGCGGCAGTAACATCAATGGGGAAAATTTAGCCATCTGCGCGGTCTCCTTCGATGGCGCGCAATGCGGCTCTGGCCTTACGAGAGGCACGAACAGACATCACCACCAACCCCACCAAAAGAGCTGCGGACAGCCCATATGCCGATAAAACTTCGGCGGCGTATTTTCCTAGATCAGGCATGAACTTTCCTTAGTTTCGACCGGTGCGCGCAATCAATGCGCGCGCACGACGGATGCGAATTTCTGTTTGGGTCCGTAAAAAAACCAGCCCGACAAACAACAGGACAAACCCTGCAATGGACAGCAAAAGCGGGTGATAAAACACGTCTGCAACATTTTCTTCGGCATCCAGCGATAAGGATGCGCCTTGGTGCAGACCTTGGTTCCAGAAATTGACCGCGTACCGGGACAGCATCGCAAAAACCGACCCGACGATGCATAAAACAGAGGTCAGATCCGCGGCTGTGTCCGGGTCATCAATCGCCGCCCAAAGCGCTAAGTACCCAAGATAAAACAGAAATAGGATCAGAAACGACGTCAGGCGCGGATCCCAGGCCCACCATGTACCCCACATGGGTTGCCCCCAGATCGCACCGGTGACCAACGCAATAAGCGTCATGACGATCCCAATCGGTGCCGCCGCTTTGGCAGCCAGGGCGCTGACATGGTGACGCCGGACCAGCCAAATCAGCGACGTGACCAGCATCATCGCCCAAACGTTAATGGCCATCATGGCCGACGGGACATGCAGATAGATTATTTTGACGGTTGATCCCTGTCGGTAATCGTCTGGTGTGAAAAAGAACCCCCAGATCAGGGACACGGCCAAACACGCAAAGGCTGCGCCAAACAGCCACGGGATCAACGGCGTGGTTGTGGCGATAAACTTCTTTGGATTTGCATATTCCCAAATCGACATATGATCTGCTTAGCCTTCTAAATGGATGTGCTCAAGGGTCATCACCTTAGATTGATCCGCAGCGCCGCCGCTGAGGCAAAAGGCAGCAGCGCGATGGTTCCGGCAGTGATGCCCGCGATCATCAAAAGTGGTGTATTGGCGTCCAACCCTTCGGCGCCGCGGCGCACGGATTCAGCGCCAAAAATCAGGGTGGGTATATAAAGCGGCAGCACCAAGAGCGACAATAACAGCCCCCCCCGACGTAGCCCAACCGTTAACGCCGCCCCAAAAGTGCCGATCATCGACAGGGTCGGTGTGCCCAGCAACAATGAAAGCAACAGGTAGACATAGGCGTTTGGGTCCAGATTTAACAAAAAGCCCAATGCAGGCGCGGCCAAGGTCAGGGGTAATCCGGTGGTGATCCAATGGGCCAATGCCTTGATCAACGCAACCGCCTCAAGTGGGAGGGGCGACGTGGCAAGCAGCGGCAATGCGCCGTCTTCATAGTCCAGCGCAAATATCCGGTCCAATGACAAGAGCGCCGCCAGAAGCGCTGCTACCCAGAGGATTCCGGGCGCAATACGGGTGAGGATCGCGGCCTCGGGTCCCACACCAAACGGGACCAGAACCACCACGATCAGAAAAAACGCCAGCCCCAGCCCAAATCCGCCCCCGGCCCGTACGGCCAGCCGCAGATCCCGCACCAAAAGCGCAATCACAGGAAAACCTCGTCGCTGCCACCGCCTGTTTCTGGATCGGCCTTAAAGGGACCAAGCTCTAGTTCAGGCGCGTCCAAGCCCAGATCAATATGTGTCGCAATCACCGCGATACCGCCCTGCCCCAGATGTCTGTCCTGCAGGAAATCAGCAAATAAATTCACCGAAAACCGGTCCAGCGACACGGTCGGTTCGTCCAAAAACAGGATTTTACGGCCAATAACGCCCAGCCGGGCCAGACCCAGTCGGCGTTTTTGCCCAGCCGACAAAGTCGCCGCTGGTCGGTCACGCAAATCCGTCAGATCAAAGGTTTCAAACACATGGTCAGGTAAAGGCTGGCCATAAATATCCGCCCAGAATGTCAGGTTTTCTGTCACGCTAAGCGCCGATTTGATCCCGTCGGCGTGGCTGGCATAGGCGGATTCTGTGTCATCCATATCGATCTGGCCAGAAATCGCAGGTTGCAGCCCCGCCAAGGTGCGCAGCAACGTGGTTTTGCCAATTCCGTTGGCTCCGCGCAGGATCAGGGCCTGACCCGCATCCAGCGCAAACGACACATCAGCCAAGACAGGGACGCCGCCGCGTGCACAGGTCAGATTTTGGACATTCAACATCATAAACGACGCCTAACCTATTCACGTATCTGAGGAAAGTGACATGGATCAAAGGCAGCGATCAAATGTAGGGTTCACGCGCTTTTGGCAGGTCCTTTTGTGCCCATCAAAGCGGCAGCAACGCGACCCCAACCCGACGTCCTTCGGATAATAGCACATTATAGGTGCGTGCCGCCGTGGGCGATGCCATGCCTTCGACGTTTAATCCCGCCTCTTCTAGGGTGGTTTTAAACCCATTGGGCAGATGCGCCATTTCTGCGCCCATTCCGATAAACAGCACATCCAGATCATCCAGCGCGGCGATCAATGTGGCTGTGTCATCATATCCCCCCCACGCGACAACGCCGCTGGGCAGGACGGCATGTGGACCGTTAAACACGTCGCCACCGACCCGGAAAAACCCGGGGCCGTAGCCATCAATTGGCAGATTGCCATTATAGCTGATTTCGTTCAGGCGCATTGTTCCCCCTTAGCCCCAAAAGGGCAATCCAATCACCGCAGACCCCGCGATCAGCGTATAGGCCGTATAGCGAAAAACGCGTTCTTTGTCGGGCCTAAATAGCGCAGCTCCGCTGAGGTTGCCAAGCAGATAGGGCACCGACAGGATCAACCCCAAAACCATATGCGTCCAAGATATCGTTGTCTGGATCAACAGCATGATCAGCAACAAAATATCATACCCGTATAAGTAAAATGTGGTGTTGGCGCGGATCACGTTGGGGGAATGGGGCGAAGCCATGTAGACAAAGATCACCGGCGGCCCCGGAATACCGGCCACACCGCCTAAAAACCCGGCCGCCATGCCTGTGCCAACCACTGCCGGGCCGGGCAATGTGCCATGATAGCGCCAGCCTCCGATTAACCCGGCCAGCATCACCAATGCCACAACGGACACGATGAACCGGAACATATCCGGCGACAATACCAGCAAAGTGGCGATCCCAATCGGCAATGCAATCACTGTTCCGATCAATAGCCGGGTCAGATCCTTGCGATGGACGTCTTTGGCGACCTTGGGCAGCAGGGGCAGCGGGCCAAACAGATCAATGACCACCAATGTCATCAATGCTTGGATCGGGGAAAGGAACAATGCCGCGATCGGCAGGTAAATCATCGCCGTGCCAAACCCGACAAATCCACGGATCATCCCCGCCAGAAAGGCCGCGACAGACAGGATCATCAGATCAAATATCGGAAATGAAAGGATCGTCATGCACGTACCCTGCCCCACAAACAAAAACCCCGCCAGTGCCAGATGGCAGGGCGGGGTCGGTCCAGTTTCGGTTTTAGCGCAATCGGTTAGGCGTCGATATTGCCGAATTGATTGCCAACGGTTTGCGCTTGTTTTGACCAGTCGCGTTTGACACCAAGACGCAGCAAAATCGTCGAGGCCACAAAGACCGACGAATAGGTCCCGACGATCACGCCCCAAATCATGGCAAAAACAAAGCCGCGGATCACATCACCGCCCAGCACATAGAGCGCAATCAGCGCCAGCAATGTAGTGACCGAGGTCATGACCGTCCGGGCCAATGTTTCGTTGATCGACAGGTTCAAAACCGCTGACAGGTCCATTTTCTTATACTTGCGCAGGTTTTCACGCACCCGGTCAAACACAACCACCGTATCGTTCAGCGAATAGCCAACGATTGTCAGCAACGCTGCGATAATGGCCTGATCAAACGGGATCCGCAGCAGGCTGAACACCCCGATCGTCAGAACAATATCGTGCACCAATGCGGCCACAGCGCCCAAGGCGAACTGCCATTCGAACCGCAGCCAGATATAGACCAGCACCGCCGCAACCGCCAAAGCCACGGCCTTGATCGCGGTGACAATCAATTCGCCAGACACGGTTGGGCCGACGCTTTCGACGGATGAGAACGGCAATTTCAGCCCTTCATCCACAGCGCTCAGGGCGGTTTCGACCGCGGTGATCATATCGTTTTCAACCGATTCATCACCTGCCTGCGCCTGAATGGAAATCGAGGCGACGTTTTTGTCCGGGCCAAAGGTGACGTCGAACACTTCGGTGATGGTCACATCCCCCAGTTCCAACGCATCCAACGCGGCGCGGTATTGTGCAACATCAATTGGTTGTGTGGATTCCGACCGGATGGTTGTCCCGCCTTTGAAATCGATCCCGACATTCAGACCTTGGGTGCCGAAAGAAGCGATAGACACAACAATAAACAGCAAAGACGCCCCGATGGTGATTTTCCAACGGCTGAAGAAATCCCATTTCGTATCTTTGGGAACCAAATGCAAAGCGCGGCCCTGCAGGACGGTTTTTGGACGACGGCGTTCGAAATACATCACCACCAACAGACGTGTGACATAGATCGCGGTGAACACCGATGTGATGATCCCAAAGGCCAGCGTGATGGCGAACCCTTTGACCGCGCCGGACCCCATGATGAACAGGATCGCGGCGGTGATGAATGTGGTGATATTGGCGTCAACGATGGCCGACAGGGCCTTTTCATAGCCCAGATCAATCGCCCGTGCCGCGCCTTTTGAATTTTTGATTTCCTCGCGGATCCGTTCAAACACCAGCACATTGGCATCCACCGCCATGCCGATGGTCAACACGATCCCGGCAATGCCCGGCAAGGTCAGCGTCGCGCCAACCATGGACAACAGGCCAAAGATCAGGCCAACGTTGATGATCAACGCGATATTGGCGAAAATCCCAAACAGACCGTAGCTGAGGAACATGAACACCAGCACCGCGCCAAACGCCACCAAACAGGCCAGCGTGCCTGCATCGATGCTGTCTTGGCCCAGCTCTGGCCCAATGGTGCGCTCTTCGAGAAAGGTCAGCTCTGCAGGCAGGGCCCCTGCCCGCAGCAGGATCGCCAGATTGGTGCTTTCTTCGACGTCGAAATCACCGGTGATAATGCCGGATCCGCCCGGAATGTGGTCATTGATGCGCGGGGCGCTGATGACTTCGCCATCCAACACAATCGCAAAGGGCGACCCAATATTTTCCGCAGTGTAATCGCCAAATTTACGTGCACCCGTTGGATTAAACCGGAAATTCACCGCAGGACGGCCGTTTTGGTCAAATGCAGGCTGCGCATCAACCAGCTCTTCTCCGGTTACAACGGGGTTCTTTTCAAGGATGTAGAACACACCCTCTTCGTTCTGGCTGGGCAGAATTTCATTGCCCGATCCGGGCGCATCATCGGGGTTGCCCGTGCGGCCCACCACAGGTTGGAACGTCAATTGCGCCGTGGTGCCAATGATTTCTTTGATTTCTTCTGCCGAACCAACACCGGGCACCTGGATCAAAATTCGATCTGCGCCTTGGCGTTGAATATTTGGCTCACGCGTGCCGACTTCGTCGATCCGACGGCGGATGATTTCCAACGCTTGCAACACAGTGCGATTGTCAGTGGCGGCACGTTCAACCTCGGACAGGGTTACGCTGATTTCATCGCCGTTGATCGACACATCAATGTCAGACGATCCCGCCCCGGTCAGGGATACAACCGGTTGCGCCAATCCACGCACCAATTCTAGCGCACGGGTCGCGCCGTCAATGTTGGAAAATTTGACCAGCAACACATCTGGTGCGCTGTCTTCGCGGGTGACAAAACCGACGGTGTCACGTTCAGCCGCCAGCACATCACGCACTTCGGGCCACATCGCTTCCATGCGTTGGGCATAGACATCTTCGACCTGAACCTGGGCCAGCAATTGCGCCCCGCCGCGCAGATCCAGCCCCAAATTCACCAGATTATCTGGCAAAAACGACGGCCACTGGGCGGCTTGTGCTTCTAGTTCTGGGGATGTGATCCCGGCTTCGATCGACGCTTCGGCATCGTTGGATTGTTCTACGGTGGTGTAAAACCCGTTTGGCGCGGCAAAGGCCAAGCCCACAATCACCGTTAGCCAAATGGCAATGCGTTTCCAAAGGTCGATTTGTAACATGTCTTGCTATCCCTGAAAGACAAAAAGGGCAGGCCAATTCTGGTCCCACCCGAAAAAATACGCCCGGCGAAAATGGCCGGGCGCGTCAACTTAGCTGGCTGCTGGTTCGGTCTTATTCAGAACCTGAACGATGGTCGACCGCACGATGCGCACATTCACACCGGCTGCGATTTCCACTTCAACTTCGTTATCTTCTTTGACTTTGATAACTTTGCCCAGCACGCCGCCTTGGGTTACGATCTGATCGCCACGACGCAGTGCGGCCACCATGGCCTGATGCTCTTTGACCTTTTTTTGCTGCGGACGGATCAGCAAGAAATACATGATTGCAAAGATCAGTATCAGTGGGATGAATTCCATGGATATCCTCATTTATCAGGCGGGTCCCCCCGCAAAAGTCGGGGCACGTTAATTCGCGAAACCCAGAAGTGCAACGTGAGTCGGTGGATTACCTGCCTTCATGTGGGGGCAATTTGCAATGAAACAATGGATTGCAAGAATTCGGTCACTATTCTGATGTAAGGGCATGGGGAATGTCGGGTGGACTTTTCTCTTTCCCCCTATGCCGTGTTCGGGCATATCAGACGCGCAAACAACCCAGAGGACAAACCGATGCATGACATCAAATCCATTCGTGAAAATCCGGCCGCTTTTGATGCGGCGCTGTCGCGTCGTGGGCTTGAAAATCCGTCATCTGAGGTTTTGAAGCTGGATGAATCCCGGCGTGCCAAAATTCAGGCCGCCGAAACCGCCAAGGCCGACGCCAACAAAGCCTCCAAAGAAGTGGGTGCCGCCAAGGGCCGTGGCGATGAAGCCGAATTTGAACGCCTGCGTGCGCTGGTCGCCGAGAAAAAGGCCGACATCGCCCGCCTGAACGACGAAGCCAAAGCCGAAGACGTGGCGCTGAACGATCTGCTGATGGGCCTGCCTAACCTGCCCTATGACGATATCCCGGATGGTGCGGACGAAGCGGACAATGTGGAAATCGCCCGTTGGGGCAGCCCGCGCAATCTGGATTTCGACCCGGTCGAACATTACGATATCCCAGCTGTGCGCGACGGCATGGATTTCGAAACCGCCGCCAAATTGTCCGGCAGCCGGTTTGTGCTGTTGTCTGGGTCCATCGCCCGTCTGCACCGCGCGCTGGCCCAGATGATGCTGGACACACATGTTGACGAAAACGGCCTGACCGAAACCATCACCCCCGTTTTGGTGCGCGAAGACATGATGTACGGCACCGGCCAGCTGCCAAAATTTGGCGAGGACAGCTATAAAACCACAAATGGCTGGTGGCTGATCCCTACGGCCGAGGTCACATTGACCAATATTGTCAACGGCTTGACCGTTAATCATGATTACCTGCCGCGCCGCTATGTGGCCCACACAAACTGTTTCCGTTCCGAAGCAGGCAGCGCCGGGCGCGACACGTCTGGCATGTTGCGCCAGCACCAGTTTGAAAAGGTTGAAATGGTGTCGGTCACACATCCGGATCAATCCGACGCGGAACATTTGCGCATGACCAAATGCGCCGAAGGCATTCTGGAAAAGCTGGACCTGCCCTATCGCACGGTGGTGTTGTGCACGGGCGATATGGGCGCTGGTGCGCGCCGCACCCACGACATCGAAGTCTGGCTGCCAGGTCAAAACGCCTATCGTGAAATCAGTTCGATTTCGACCTGTGGCGATTACCAAGCCCGCCGGATGAATGCCCGTTTCAAGCCTGAGGATGGCGGCAAGCCCCAATTCCTACATACCTTAAACGGGTCAGGGCTGGCTGTTGGGCGCTGCTTGATTGCCGTGTTGGAAAACGGCCAACAAGCGGACGGATCCGTTGACCTACCCGCCGCGTTGCATGGTTATCTGGGTGGCAAAACCAAGATCACCCCGGACGGCAAACTGGCCTAAATCAACGCAATAGCGGCGGGATGCCTCGCCGCTATTTTTTGATCTTTTCCAATACCTTACCCAACACGCTGGGGCGGTAATTCGCAACCTGTGACACCCGCATCTTGGCCACGTCTGATACCATCGCCACATCATCAGGGCCCAGCCGAAATGCCTTTTTGGCGCGCAGGATTTTGGCCGCCAATCCACCGGATTTCTTTTTGTTGATCAGGGCTGCGTCAATTTTCTGATCCACATAAAACCGCGCCAACTTGTCCTGCCGCAGGCAAAGCCCTGCCTTGGCCGCGCCTTCGGCGATCCATTCCAACGTATAGGACGACAATCCGGCAATGTCGCCGCCCCCACCCACGGAACCATGATCGCCGGGAAACCATTCCTGTCGATAGGGCCACGTTTCGCGCGGGGCATCGTGCCAACCCGGCCCTAGGCTGGTTTCATTTCGGTATTCGATATTTTTCCACAACGCAGGCGGAAAAGTGGGGCGATGTTCGTCAATCGCCACCGCGTGACGGGCGGTTTTCACCGAACCAGACAGCGCCGCATCATGAAACTGATGACCTTTGTTCAACAAAGGTGCGGAATGCAGAAATCCCGGCACACCCAGCGCGCCAACCGTGTCCCAAACCCCCAAATAGGCGATGTTTAACACGGTGCACATATGCGGACGATTTTTGAGCCGCCAGTCGAATTCATCCTGCGATGTCGCCGTAAAGGGCGCAAAATCCGCCCGCCAGGCATAGCTTTCAGAGTGACGTGGATGAGTGTCTTTGTCGCGGGACCGATAGCGGTTGATCGCTTCGGGAATGCGGTGGACATGTTCGCGCGGCGGGATACCACAGGATCGGATCAACCCCGCAAGAGATCGCGCCGTAAACGCCCCGCGCGAAAATCCGAAAATATAAATCTCATCACCGGGTTCGTAACAAAACACCAAAGTGCGATAGGCGTCTTCGACGTTTTCGATCAGCCCCCAGCCCATCACGCCGCCAACCCATTTATCCAATTTGCGCGCCACCGCATTGGACCCACGCCCCGTGCCCACGCCCATTTGATAAAACACGTGTTGGCTCATGCCATCGTCAGCGGTCAATTTGACCGACTGCGCCAGCTGCACAACATTGGTGGGAAACGGCGCATAGGCCCGGTTCCACGTCCCGTCACAAAATATCGCAATTCTTTTCATGGCGACACAGTGACGTTTCTACACATTGGATCAAGTCAGTGTTTCCTGACCTTGGCCCCTGCAACAGACAAATTGCCCCCCAAAAAGTCAAAGGGCCGCGTGATGCGACCCTTTGAGAATTGTTTAACCCTTGCCGTCAGCGGGGCCTTTGCCCAGATGTTTCCGCAAACGCGAAGGTGTTGATTTCTTTTTATTTTTATAGGGGTTCTGATCTGCTTGGGACCGCATGGTCAGACGGATCGGCGTGCCCGGCATATCAAAATCTTCGCGCAATCCGTTGATCAGATAACGTGAATAGCTTTCGGGCAGCTTTTCAGGCAGCGAACACATCACCACAAAGGCCGGTGGCCGGGTTTTCACTTGGGTCATATAGCGCAGCCGGATGCGACGGCCACCCGGCGCGGGGGGCGGATGCGCAGTGATCATTGCGGCCAACCATTGGTTCAGACGCGCGGTTGAAACCCGACGGTTCCAAACTTCGTGCGCGCGCATGATCGCGTCATGCAGCCGATCCAGCCCACGGCCGGTTTTGGCCGACACCGTCACCAAAGGCGCGCCGCGCAATTGCGGCAACAACCGTTCAAAGCTTTCGCGCAGGGATTTCAGTTTTTCCTGTTTGTCAGTTTCGATGTCCCATTTGTTCACCGCAACGACAACAGCGCGGCCTTCGCGTTCGGCCAAATCGGCAATGCGCAGATCCTGTTGTTCAAATGGAATCTCGGCGTCCAGTAGGATCACCACGACTTCGGCAAATTTAACGGCGCGCACACCGTCAGAAACGGACAGTTTTTCCAGTTTATTCTGAACCTTAGCGCGTTTACGCATCCCGGCGGTATCAAACACCCGCATCGGGGTGTCGTTCCAGTCGATCTGCAACGAAATGGAATCGCGGGTGATCCCGGCTTCTGGTCCGGTCAGCAGACGCTCTTCGCCGAGAATTTTGTTGATCAGCGTGGATTTACCCGCATTTGGTCTCCCAACAACGGCCACCTGCAATGGCTTGGCCTGGGTTGGAACACGCGGGCCGTCCTCTGCGTCGTCATCGGACACATCCACATCCGTTTCCGGTGCGGCGGCAGCGTCCCGTTCGGCGAATTCTTCGGCAAGGGGGCGCAGCATTTCGCGCAGATCATCCATGCCTTCGCCATGTTCCGCCGACAGGCGCAGCGGTTCTCCAAGCCCCAATGCATATGCCTCAAGCACGCCCCCATCCGCGGCGCGGCCTTCGCCTTTGTTGGCGGCCAGAATGACATTGGCGTTTTTCTTGCGCAGGATATCGGCGAACACTTCGTCGGTCGGGGTCACGCCCACACGGGCGTCGATCATAAACAGACAGATATCGGCCATTTGCACGGCGCGTTCGGTCAGTTTGCGCATCCGGCCCTGCAGGCTTTCGTCGGTGGCTTCTTCCAGACCGGCCGTGTCAATCACGGTGAATCGCAGATCGCCCAGACGCGCCGCCCCTTCGCGCAGATCGCGCGTCACACCGGGCTGGTCATCCACCAGCGCCAGTTTTTTGCCAACAAGGCGGTTAAACAGCGTGGACTTGCCCACATTGGGCCGCCCTACAATGGCCAGCGAAAAGCTCATGCCTCAGACTCCGATCACGGCTCTGAGTGAGAAACAGATCCCAAGAGCCAAATTATGCGGAACCAAATGCTCCGAAGGCGGTGCGATACACGTCTTTTGTCTTATCTGAAAGACAAAAGTTGTCCGCGCCGATTGACAACATAAAGACTGTCCCCTGCCACGGCAGGATTTGTGGTGGCCCCGCCGGGAATATCGACGCTGCCGATCTGAGCGCCAGAGGTGGGATCGAACTGGCGCAGAACCCCGTCCGAAGACGCAACCAATAATCGCCCACCAGCCAAAACCGGGCCGTAATGGGCGTGATTGGTTTTTTGACGCCGGGCACGGTTTTCTTCGAAGACCGGCAACTGAACGCGCCAGATCGGCGATCCATCCGACGCATCAAGGCGCACCAATTCGTTTAAGTCGTTGACCAGAAACACGGAATCACCCGCTGGCCAAACCGGGCTGGCGGCCCCTTCGACGGCGGTCCAAATCCGGTCCCCATCAGCCACATTCATGGCAACCAACCGGCCAGAAATGTTGCCGACATACACAACACCATTGTCGACAACCGGATCACCGGTCACATCTGATACAGTCGCGGCGGCACGTCCCTGACGTTCCCCTGCGATCACACTTGCCCAGCGGCGCAATCCACCCAGTGGAAAGGCGCCAACAACTTCGCCCGAAGAAAACGGGAAAATCGCGGTTTCCCCTGACACAGCCACGCCAGCCCCGCCAGAAACACCATTGGGGGACGGGGTGCCGTTTAATGTCCAACTGATCCGGCCAGAGGTGGTATCGATGGCCCAAGCCCGATTGTCGCGTGACACAACATAGACCAGATCCCCGACCACAGTTGGGGCCGATCCGCCCGGCGCATCCAGATCCTGGGTCCACAATTCGGCCCCTGTTTCAGCGTCCAGCGCGGTCAATTCCCCAAATCCAGTGGTCACAAAGACAACGCCATCAGACACGGCCACGCCGCCCCCGGACGCATCTCGCGATCGATCATTGCCGGGTGTAATATCTTTGGTCCACAAAACCGCACCAGCGGTCGAAACAGCCGACACCAAAGACCCTGCATCCAATGTGAAAATCCGACCATCTGCGATCACAGGATCTGCGGTGATCCGGGCACGACGGCTGTCGCCTTCGCCGATATTCACTGAGAATGCCAATGACAGGTTGGCCCCCAATGCGGGATGGGTGATTTGGTGGGTCGGTCCCCCATTGCGGTGGGTCCAGTTGGCATTGCTCTGGGCGGTTGGCAATGCCAAGACCCTTGTTTCATTGACAAAAACTGCTAGGTCTTCTGCCTCGGCTGACAGATCGGCGCGGATGTCCAGACGTTCGCCTTCTAGGATCACATCCCGGCCCGGCCCGCATGACGCCAATAATGCCAACGCAGCGCTGGTCATCAATATGGTTTTCAAATGCATGGCCAAGGCCCCTGTTCTACTGTGTCGGTCTAATTAATTCAGCGCGTCTGGAACGGTGCCACCAAGAGCCGTCACCAAATTCTCAGAGCGTCTTTTCAAGCCAAGCCCCAAACCGGCATCCTCTAGGATTGCGGTCAGGCCGGCCAATGCGGCTTCGGTTTCACCGGCATCCACATCCGCCAGAACCATTTGCTCCATCGCCAGCAGGCGCAATGGCGTGCCGGGAACGGCATAGATTTCAAACGCGGCTTTGCGATCGGCGGGCGACATATCTGCGCCTTGCAACATCAGCAGTTTAAACCCTGCAATGTCGCGGTACACTTCGTCGACATCCCCATTGGCCGCAACCGATTCCAACGACGCAATAGCGCCCGCCACATCATCGGCATCCACCGCTTGGGTGGCATGCAACATCGCCGGAATGGCCGCAGTCGCCCCATCCGCGTCAATCGCAGCCAATGCTGCGGACCGGTCCGCGGGTTCAGACAATTCCAAACCGTTCATCAGGGAATCGCCCAGGGCCTGCGCCGCTGCCGTCGATTGCGCATTGCTATATTCACGATAGGCCGTTCCGCCCACCACAACCACAACAGCCACAATCCCGATCCAGCCATAGCGCTTTAATAGCGCATAAAACTTATCGTTCTGGACCTGTTCATTCACTTCATCTATGAAGCTTTCGTTGTTGCTCACCCTGCCCCCTTTGGTCCGAAACGGACATCTTGGATCATCACCACGGCCCATTTGGCCCGCCAGACTGCCCTGTCATATCGTGAAGCCCATAGCATTGCCAAGACCCCAGCCCACAATGAGCAGAAAGCCACTGGCTGGCGGCACTTGGGCATACAACTTAACATAGATTGCGCGATCGCCCAATTCCCCTAAACAAAGGTTGCAAGTCAATGTTACTGGCATTAACTTGAACTAGACGGTTCAGTCGCGAAGTTTTGATCGCAAGGGTTGTTGAAATTAAATTCCACCCTACCTGACCAAAGAGAGAGAGATGAGAGGGAATGTGATGCGACTTATGCCGATTATCACCGCTATTTTGGTGTCTGGCTTTTTGTATCTGTTGGTATTTGAACGGAATACATTACTGGCATTCGCCCAATCGGGGCCTGCCGCTGCGACAGAAGAGGCCGAAGAAAAAGCCATTCCCATGATCCGGGTTGTGGCGTTTCACTCAACGGCGCAAACAATTGACAGCGCTGTGATCCTGCGCGGACGCACAGAAGCGGCCCGTCAGGTCGAAGTGCGCGCCGAAACATCCGGTCAGGTCATTTCTGATCCGCTGCGCAAAGGATCGTTCGTGAATGCGGGCGATTTGCTATGTGAGCTGGATATCGGCACACGCCAATCCGCATTGGACGAAGCGATCGGTCGCCGCGAAGAAGCCCGCGCCCGCCTGCCCGAAGCAGAAAGCCGCATCCCAGAAGCCCAAGCCCGTCGCGCCGAAGCCACCGCGCGTGTGGCCGAAGCCCAAGGACGACTGGCCGAAGCCCGGTCCCGTTTAGAAGAAGCGCAAATCAATCAAAACGCCGCTGCCCGACTGTCTGAGGGCGGTTTTGCCTCTGACACACGTGTGGCCAATGCTGACGCCACCTTAGAGAGTGCGCGCGCCAGTGTCATTTCCGCAGAAGCCGCCGTTGAGGGCGCGCGCGCCGGGATCGTTGGCGCCGATGCCAGCATCGAAAGCGCGGCTGCCTCTGTGCAGTCAGCCCGCGCCGGTATCCAAGCCGCCGCCGCCGGTGTTGCTGCTGCGGAACGTGAAATCGAACGTCTTTCGATCACCGCCCCATTTGAGGGTCTGCTAGAAACCGACGCGGCAGAGCTGGGAAGCCTGCTGCAACCGGGCTCGGCCTGTGCCACGATCATCCAGCTGGATCCGATCAAATTGGTGGGATTTGTCCCTGAAACCGACGTGTCCAAGGTCCATGTCGGGGCTTTGGCCGGGGCGCGGCTCGCCTCTGGTGACGAAGTGCGTGGCCGGGTGACATTCCTGTCGCGATCCGCAGATCCAGACACACGCACATTCCGCGTCGAAGTCGAAGTGCCAAATGCCGATCTAGCGATCCGCGACGGGCAAACCGCCGAAATCCTCGTGGCGTCTGATGGGCGGTCCGCGCATCTGTTGCCGCAATCCGCGCTGACATTGAATGATGGCGGCGATTTGGGGGTGCGTGTTGTCGATGCAGACCAAAAGGCGGCCTTTATGCCGGTTTCTGTGCTGCGCGACACCGTCGAAGGGATCTGGCTGACCGGATTGCCTGACGCGGTTGACGTGATTGTGGTGGGGCAGGAATTTGTTATCGATGGTGTGCCTGTCGATCCGCATTTTTCGGAGGTTGACGGATGACCGGTATCGTCGATTGGGCTGCTGAACGCGCCCGAATGATCCTTGCCTTTATCGTGCTGTCCCTTGTTGTGGGCGGCACGGCCTATGTCAGCCTGCCCAAAGAAGGCGAGCCGGACATCGAAATCCCGGCACTATTTGTGTCGGTTCCGTTTCCGGGCATTTCGGCGATTGACGCAGAAAAACTGCTGGTGCGGCCGATGGAAACCGAATTATCGGATATTGACGGGCTGAAAACCATGTCCGGCACCGCCGCCGAAGGCTATGCCGGGGTGGCGCTGGAATTTGAATTTGGCTGGGACAAAGCCAAAGTGCTGGCCGAAGTGCGCGACGCGATGAATTCCGCCGAGGCGTCATTCCCTCAAGGGGCCGAACAATATTCAATCAACGAAATTAACTTTTCCGAATTTCCCATCCTGATTGTGAACCTGACCGGTGATGTACCCGAACGCACCTTGGTTCAGGTTGCCAAACAGATGCAGGACGCCATCGAAGGGCTGGATGCCGTGCTTGAGGCCGGGTTGGCCGGTCAGCGCGACGAAATGGTCGAGGTGATCATCGATCCGCTGCGCCTAGAAGCCTATGACGTGACCGCGACCGAACTGATCAATGTGGTGGTCAACAACAACCAATTGGTGGCCGCCGGTGAAATCGAAACCGATGCCGGGTCCTTTGCGGTGAAAATCCCGTCCTCCTTTGACGAACCCCAAGACATCTATAACCTGCCGGTCAAAACCAATGGCGACCGGGTGGTCACGCTGGGCGATCTGGCAGAAATCCGTCTGACCTTTGAGGATCGTGTTGGCACGGCACGGTTTAATGGCGTCAATTCGGTTGCGCTGCAAATCGTCAAACGCAAAGGGTTCAACCTGATCGACACCGCCAACGAAGTGCGCGCCGTGATCGACGCTGAACGTGCGTCCTGGTCCCCTGAATTGCAGGCCGCCATTCAGGTTGGCACATCCAATGACCAATCGCGCAATGTGGCGTCGATGGTGGGTCAGCTGGAAGGGTCGGTTTTGACCGCGATTGCGCTGGTGATGATTGTGGTTCTGGCCGCTTTGGGCACCCGCCCTGCCCTATTGGTGGGCTTTGCGATCCCAACCTCATTCCTGTTGTGTTTCGTGCTGTTGGCGATCATGGGCATCACCATTTCCAACATCGTGATGTTTGGCCTGATCCTGGCCGTGGGCATGTTGGTGGATGGCGCGATTGTGGTTGTGGAATATGCCGACAAACGCATCAAAGACGGCGTTGGCCCGATGCATGCCTATGTCGAAGCCGCCAAACGGATGTTCTGGCCCATCGTCAGTTCCACCGCGACCACGCTTTGTGCGTTTTTGCCGATGTTGTTCTGGCCCGGCGTTCCCGGTCAATTCATGGGCATGTTGCCGGTCACGTTGATCTTTGTTTTGTCCGCGTCCTTGGTTGTGGCGCTGATTTATCTGCCCGTAATGGGTGGTGTTACTGGCCGGATGAGCCGCACCTTGGGCCATATGTCTGACTGGTTGAAGTCCCGCGTTCATTGGGCCATTCGCGCCGCGCTGATCCCGGTTGCGGTGATGATGGTGTTTACCGGCATTATGATGTCGCTGAACCCCGGCTATTTGTCCGGCGAAGCGCTGCGCAGTTCAGGTTTGGGCGATTCCCTGCCCGGTATGATCCTGTTCTTTGTTGGGGCGATGTTATCATCGGTCACAATCGGATCGGTGAAAATGGAACGCCGCGCCAAAAAGGTGCGCGCCGGCTATCGTCGCAGTCCGTTTGGCTGGGTGATCCATTTCATTTCGGGCAACCCGATTATGCCGCTGGTCAGCATTGGTGTGGTCTTTGGGGTGGTGATGTCCGTGTTCACCTATTTCGGTGCCAACAGTAACGGTGTGGAATTTTTCGTCGAAAGCGAAACAGAACAAGCCATCGTATATGTCCGCGCACGGGGCAATCTGTCCCTGCCCGAAAAAGACGCGCTGGTGGCGCAGGTCGAACAGGTGGTTCTGGCCCATCCCGGTATCATGAACGCCTTTGCGTTTTCTGGCGATGGCGGGTTGAACACGGATGCGTCCGGGTCTGAATCCCCGCGTGACACTATCGGACAAATTCAGCTGGAAACCATCCCATGGGAGGAACGCCGCGATCGTCCCGAATTGGATGGCGATACCGTGGTTGACGAAATTCAGGCACAGCTGGAACTGATCCCTGGCATCCAGACCGAAATCCTGTCCCAAGCCCGCGGTCCAGCCTCTGGCAAACCGGTGCATCTGCGTCTGAAAAGCGACAATTGGGATGATCTGATTGCGGCGACGCAATTGGCGCGGGCCCAGTTTGAAAACACAGCAGGTCTGACCCTGATTGACGATACATTGCCCCTGCCCGGCATCGATTGGGAAATTCAGGTCGATGTGGAAAAAGCAGGCCGTTACGGCGCCAATGTGGCCGCCGTGGGCGGCATGGTGCAATTGGTCACACGTGGGATCCTGCTGGATACGATGCGGGTGGATTCATCGGATGAAGAAATCGAAATCCGCGTCCGCCTACCAGAAGAAGACCGCGTTTTGTCCACGCTGGACACATTGCGCGTACGCACCTCAGAGGGCTTGGTGCCGTTGGCCAACTTTATCACCCGATCCCCGGTGCAATCGCTGGCCGAAATCAGCCGTGTCGACCAGACCCGGTATTTCGACGTAAAGGCCGGTGTGCTGGACGGTTTGTCATCGGTTGCGACCCCTGATGGCGATCTGTTGGGGCATGTGACCACATTGGACCCCGACGCGGAAAACAACCCACCTGCGGATGTGTTTGGTGCCGATGGGACAGGTTATGTCCTGTTTGATCGGGCCAATGCGCAGGATGTGACGGACTTGATCGCCAGCGGCGACGCGGTTCTGACCCCGGTTAATCCCAACGAACGGGTGGCCTTCTTGACGGATTGGCTGGAAACCAACCCATTCGGCGACAATATCAGCTGGGAATGGACCGGCGACCAAGAGGAACAGGCCGAAAGCCAAGCGTTCTTGGGTCAGGCCTTTCTTGGGGCGTTGGGGTTGATGTTCATCATCCTATTGGCGCAGTTCAACAGCTTTTATAACTCGGTTCTGGTGCTGCTGGCGGTGGTGTTGTCCACAACCGGCGTGCTGATCGGGATGTTGGTGATGGATCAGACATTTTCGATCATCATGACCGGCACCGGGATTGTGGCGCTGGCCGGGATTGTGGTGAACAACAACATTGTTCTGATCGATACCTATCAGGAATACAGCCAATACATGCCCCGGATCGAAGCCATCACTCGCACCGCCGAGGATCGCATTCGTCCGGTTCTGTTGACCACAATCACCACCATGGCCGGTCTGGCGCCGATGATGTTCGGGCTGAGCCTTGATTTCATCAATGGGGGCTATTCCATCGACAGCCCCACCGCGCTGTGGTGGAAACAGCTGGCCACGGCCGTGGTGTTTGGGTTGGGGATCGCCACGGTGCTGACCCTGGTCTTTACGCCATCCATGTTGGCGCTGCGCGTGTGGGTATCAACCTATGCGCTGTGGTTGGCCCGCCTTCTGGCGAAACTGTCGCTGGGCCGCTCCAGCCGCGCGGCGCAGGATTGGGCGCTGAACCAGGATGCCAAACGCATCCGCGCGCCTGAATTTGTCTGGACCGAAGCCGACGATCCCCAAAGCGACGAAAACGCATTGGACAAAATCGAAAGCCGCATCCAAGCCATGGAAAAGGAATTGAAAGCCATCGAGGCCGACGATGATCCCCTGCCCGGCCCCGGCAATCCCCCGCTCAGAGCGGCGGAATGATCAAAACGACGACGCGTCTGTTGGCAGGCGCGTCGTTTTCTTTTTGGGCGGTGGTTTTGCAGGTCCAAGCCGAAACATTCCCTGCTTCGGCAATGCTGTTTGGCTATGCCGGGATCGATTGCGACCTGATCAGCAATGGACCCGATGGGCCCAAATCCAGCTACTGGGACGAAGTCGCGGATTTCACCAATGCCAATCAGGTTTGCGTCACCGCAGACATGCAGCAATTGGCACAGCGCTTGGACAATGCTGCGCAATATGGGCGTCCTGTTTTCTATCTGGAACCGGTGTTTTTTGAACAGACCGGGGGTCAACTTGTGTTGGCGTCACATGCGGATGTTTTGTGGCAAATGGTGGTGCAGGCCATTCACAACAGCGGCGTGCCCCCCGAAGGTCTGATTTTCTACATGGCGGATGAACCCTATCATCGTAATGTGAACCGCGCCGATCTGGTGAAGGCGGCACAGATGATCCGCGCCACCTTTGCCCGGGCAGATATATTGGTCATCGAAGCCGCCCGCCCCAACCCAGAACAGTTTTACGCGGCAAATCCCAATCCAATTCCCGACGAAATCCGGTATTGGGGGTTTAATGCCTACACGATGTTAGATCCGTCTTTGAATCCCGCCTATATGCGCGAACTCAGCGCGATCGAAACGGCATTGCAACCGGACCAATCCATGGCCTTGATCGTGGATGCGACCCACACACCCATCCACCGGCTGGCAGGGCTGCGGGCCGGTGATATGGGGGATGTCGCATTGAATTATGCCCGTCTGGCGCAGACGCTGACGCGGGTTGATCTTGTGCTCGCTTATTCTTGGGTGGGTGGCATCGATGGGCGCTGGGAAAAAGGCGTGCGGGACATGCCGCAACATGTGCAAGACACCCATCGCGCTATTGGTCTGGCCCTGACGGGACGCTAAGAACGCGCCTTGCTAGGCCGCCTCTTCCTCGGACGCCTGACGGTGCCAAAGCTGTGCATAGCGCCCCTCTTTTTCCAGCAATGCATCGTGGCGGCCTTCTTCGATGATCACACCTTTTTCCAGCACCACAATCCGATCTGCATCCGCGATGGTCGACAAACGGTGGGCAATGGTGATCACGGTACGCCCATGGCTCATTGCCTTCAGCTCGGCCTGAATGTCGCGTTCTGTGTCCGTGTCCAGCGCGGATGTCGCTTCGTCCAGCAGCAGGATGGGTGGGTTTTTCAACAGCGTGCGCGCAATGCCGACCCGCTGCTTTTCACCGCCCGACAATTTCAGCCCGCGTTCGCCCACTTGGGTGTCATACCCATCCGGCAGAGACATAATAAAGTCGTGGATTTTGGCGGCTTTGGCGGCGGATTCCACATCTGCGCGGGAGGCGTCCCCACGTCCATACGCGATGTTGTAGTAGACGCTGTCATTGAACAGCACTGTGTCCTGCGGCACCACGCCGATCTGGGCATGGAGCGACGTCTGTGTCACGTCCCGCACATCCTGACCGTCGATTTCCAGCGCCCCATCAGACACGTCATAAAACCGGAATAACAGCCGACCAATGGTGGATTTCCCCGACCCAGACGACCCGACAATGGCAACGGTTTCACCGGCCGCCACTTGTAGGTCGATGCCGTTCAAAATGGACCGTTCCGGATCATAGCCAAACACCACATCCTTTAGGTGAACCGCCCCGCCCTGCACGTTCAACGCCGGTGCGTTGGGTTTATCAACCACTTCGGACGGCTGTTCCAGCAGCGTGAACATATCGCCCATATCGATCAACGACTGGCGAATTTCGCGATAGACCGTGCCCAGAAAATTCAGCGGCATGGTGATCTGGATCATATAGGCGTTAACCATGACAAAATCGCCCACGCTCAACTGGCCGTTTTGCACGCCGATTGCGGCCATAATCATCACCAGAACCAGCCCCGATGTGATCAACAAGGCCTGACCAAAGTTCAGAAATGCCAAGGAATACGACGTCTTTAACGCGGCTTCGGAATAGAGCCGCATCGCGCCATCGTACCGCTGTGCTTCGCGTTCTTCGGCGCCGAAATATTTGACCGTTTCAAAGTTGAGCAGGCTATCAATCGCCTTTTGGTTGGCGTCCGTGTCCTGATCGTTCATCTGTTTGCGGATTTTCACCCGCCATTCGGTCACCGCAAATGTGAACCAGACATATAGCCCGATCGTGCCAACAACGACCACCAAGTACCAGACATCAAACAGAAAAAACAAAACGATGGCTGTCATAAACAGCTGCAATGTCAACGGGCCGATGGAAAACAGCAGGAACCGCAACAGGAATTCGACGCCTTTAACACCGCGTTCGATAATCCGGCTTAGCCCGCCGGTTTTGCGGGTGATGTGATAGCGCATCGACAATTTGTGAATATGGCGAAAGGTTTCCGTCGCCAATTGGCGCAATGCACGTTGGGCCACTTTGGCAAAAATGACATCGCGCAATTGTTGCAGACCCACATCCATGGCCCGCGCCAAACCGTAGGCCAAGGTGAGACCAACCGCCCCTACACCAATCGCCCAGCCAGTGCCTTCGCCCGCTAAAACATCGACGGCCCAAGCGTAGAAAAACGGCGTCCCCACCGCGACCAGACGTGCGACAACCAGTACGACCATCGACAGGATGACCCGTTTTTTGACCCAGTCCTGATCCGCGGGCCAAAGATATGGCGCCACTTTGCGGATCGTGACCCAACCCGAAATCTGAGTGTTGTCCAAATTGGCATCGGTGTGAGAGAGGCGTCGCATGAAAGCTCCTGAAAGGGGAACCAATTACATAAACCAGCCCCAATCAAAGCACCAGCGAACATAGCCGCTGGAAATGCAGGTCTGAACCTTCATTCTTGCACAGAACGCGCGTCTAGATAGGCCGGTAATCCTGCCCGCATCACCAATTGTTCGTCGTCAATCCGCACCGCCGTTAAGGCAGGCATGTCCAATAACGGCGATAGGTCATTGATATTATGGTCATTTACCCACAAAACTTCGACCGACTTCATCTGTGCCAGTGGGGATATATCGGTTGCTGGGATACGAGACATGCTCAGCATTTCGACCTTATCCAAACCAGAAAGCGGTTCCAGATCAGCGATTTGGCTGTCTGTGATCCACAATTTTTCGAGCCGGGTCATGTGACGCAATGCCGATATATCGGTGATCGCCGTTTCCCGCAGGTCCATTTCCTGCATGTGGCGTAATCCGGACAATGGGTTGATGTCCCGGATCATCGCGCCTTTTACATTGAACCGTTCCAGATTGGTCGCGCCTGACAATGCCTGAATGTCAGTCAATTGTGCGTTTTGGGCTGAAAACATCACCAGTGACGCGCCGGGATTTAGCCCGTTAAGATTTTGAAATTGGCTGGAATTCAATGTCAGATGGGTCAAATTTGTCGCTTGGGACAAGGGCGACAAATCCAAGAGCCCCTCACCGCGCAGGGTCAATTGACGAATGTCCAAACCCGCCAAAGGTGACAGGTCCGTCACCTGTGTCCCGCCAAGCGCAAACCCCGTTAGGTTGCGCATCTGTTCAACGCCTTGCAAATTGTCCAGCGGCATATTGATCAGCGTCAGCGCCTCTAGGTTTGGCAATGTCGCAAGTTGCAGGCCGTCAATGGTGTCAATGTTCATCAGACTTAGATTGCGCAGCCCATCGATGTCGCCCAATTGTGACGCATTCAACGTTGCGACGCCTGACAAAATAATGTTTTGCGCAGCCATGCCATCCAAACTGGAAAAATCGAGTTGATCAGCGCCATCAAAGGTCACACTGATCAAACGTTTTAGATCACCAAGCGGTGACAGATCGACACCATTCCCAAGCGTTCCCTGCCATTGCAATGTCAGATGTTCGACCTGTTCCAATTGCGCCAGATTGTCTAGGGACATCGATTGATCGGTTAGTTTGATGCGCGCAAATTTTGCATCAGAATCAAAGCATTCCGTGCCGATCTGAATGCAATCTTCTTGTGCGAATGTGGGGGGAACTTCTGTACAGGACACGCCAAATGACAGGGCAATAGCTAAGAGTTTTTTCACAATCGGCACCTTTTACGTTGGGGTTGATCCATCCCGTGAATGGGTGGACTTTGAACCCCGTCAAATCACTTATCATCCATTTCAGGCAAGCGGAAAATCTGCCCTGGATAGATTAAATCGGCGTCCCTTATAAGATCGCGATTTGCCTCAAAGACATGCACATACATGACGCCGTCCCCATATTGATCCCGTGCAATCGCCCAGAGCGTATTGCCGGGTTGAACGGTGCGCACCGCCACCTGAAAATCCTCGTTTTGCACGTCTTGGGCCATCACTTCGGCGACGGTTTCGGCCTCTTCGCGTAAAAACGGTGTTTCAATCCGACTGACCACGGTCCCGTCTGTGGCGATTTCATCGACGCGCAACGTGTAAACACCGGTATCCACTTGGGGTAGGTCCGTGCGCCAGCGACCGTCCTGATTGATGCGGGATGTGGTGATCGGAGTGTTATCCAAATAGACCTGAACAAAGCCTTCGCTCTGGGCGCGCCCCGCCAGTGACACGTCGCCAGATGGGTCATAAGTGATTGTGTCCAAAGCGACATTTGACATGACATCAGGGCTGGCACCGCTGGGTTGCACAACGCGCACCCCGTCCGCATCCGCGGCCAATATTGCAGGCGCATCTGGTTCAGTCACGGGGTCAGGGGCGGTATCCACCTCTGTTTCGGGGGGCACGTTTTGGACGATCTCATTCTCTATCGTAGGTTCTGCAACCTGCTGGTCCTCCGTTTGATCCAGATCCGTTGATACTGCAGGTTGAGCAGGCTCAGGGGGATCGGCATTTGGAACAATAGCGGCCAGTTGTTGGTCGGCTATGACAGGTGTTTCAGGTTCCGTGATCGTGGCGATGTCCCCATCAGGTTCAGTGACGTCGGCGGCAACATCATCGGCCATTTCCGTAATTACTTCAGTCTCTTCTGTGGCATTGTTCACCTCGGGTTCATCAGCATCATCCGTGATGGTCGCAGCTGCGACCTGTTCGGAATTCTGATCGGTTGCCTCTGTCTGTGGCTCAATTGGCGGCGGTGTGACACCAAACGGTTCGATCAGATAAATTTCTGCGGACAACACCGCAGCCCCGTCCGGATCGGTCAGCAATTGCATGCCTCGGGGTTGGTCGGATGGGGAAATGTCAAACAAGGCCACAAACTGACCATTTGCATCCGCAGAAATCCGGGCAATTTCCTGACGTGCGACCAAAATGGCCACGTCCTGATCCGGCGTCGCGGACCCGGCAATGATGGAATTGCCGTCTGGTTCTATCCGGATTGTCGTAAATTGCGGGGCCACAATTTCAGGCGCGACAGGTGTCGGCTCTGGCGGGCTGGTTTCTGGCTCTTCTTGTGCGGCGGGCGGCGCTGCGTTCTCTTGCACGGTCGCTGCGATGACAGCGGTTTCAGTGTTGGACCCGCTATCCGTTTCTACCGGCATCTGCGCCGGCTCACCCGCGGCCTGATCTGCTTCGGGTGCCGGACCGCTTGGGTCAGGTGCGCCGATAAATGCCACGGTTGCGACCACAGCCCCCCCTGCCAATACGCCCCCCGCCAGATATTGCCAGATTACATTATGCGCCATGCCATCCCTGTCTTTTTCCCCATGTGTGATTTCCCGGCTCCCCAGCCTTTGATGGAAAATGACACCTCATCCAAGTTGAGCGATCCTAACAATCAGGGTATGAGCGGTCAAAACACCAATGCGTTCCTAGCACAGAGAGTGACCATGTCCCCTAAATTCCTTTCGATTTGTGTCTATTGTGGCTCACGTAGTGGGGTTGATCCCACTTATGAGGCGGATGCCAAAGCCGTCGGTGCAATGCTGGCCGCCCAGAGCTGGCGATTGGTCTATGGCGCCGGAGACGTTGGGCTGATGGGGGCTGTGGCCAATGCGGCGCAATCGGCTGGGGCGGCAACCTTTGGGGTGATCCCGGAACATTTGAAAAAATGGGAAGTCGGGAAAACCGATCTGGACACATTTATCGTCACCGAAAACATGCATGAGCGCAAAAAGGTCATGTATATGAACGCGGATGCGATTGTGGTTCTGCCCGGCGGGGCCGGATCATTGGATGAGTTTTTTGAGATCCTCACGTGGCGGCAACTGGGATTGCACGACAAACCGATTATGGTGCTGAACACCAATGGGTATTGGGATCCGCTGTTTGCCTTGATGGATCACGTCATTGATCAGGGCTTCGCTGAGGCTTCTATTTTGGATTTTGTCACATCTGTGCCAGATGTTGCGACCCTGACGACAGAATTGAAAACCCAGTTAGACGCCTAGGCGCGGTTGCGTCGATCCTGGATCACGGTCGCGCCGGAATAGATCGCCAGGGCCAGCCAGATCATCGGGAATGCGATCATGTGCCAGCGCGTGATCGTTTCGGCAAACACAATCGCCGCACAGGCAAATTGTAGCGTTGGATTAAGGTATTGCACAACGCCAATGGTCGACAGGCGCACCCGTTTGGCGGCAAAGGACATCAACATCAATGGCCCCCCTGTCAACGGACCAGACAAAACCAAAAGCCCAAATGTCGTGGGGTCCACACCCCCCGATTGCCCCCAGCCCAACAACCAAAAAACCGCCAGAGGCAAGAGCAGTGCCACTTCGGCGGCGACGGACACCATTGGCCCTATTTCCAGCTGCTTTTTCAACAATCCATAAAGCCCAAAAGTGATTGCCAAATGAAGTGCAATCCATGGCGCGACCCCCAATCCGACGGTCAAAACGATCACGGCAAGGACCGCGATGCCAACAGCAACCCATTGGAAAAACGATAATAATTCACCCAGCACAAGCCGTCCCAGCGCCACCGCGGCCAGTGGGAATATGTAATACCCTAATGATGCTTCGAGTGCGCGACCGACCTGAATCGAATAGATAAACCCAAACCAATTCACAGAAATCAGGATAGAGGCCGCTGCGATCATCCACAGGGATCGCCCCGGTTTTAACGCAGAAAACAACGCACGCACCCGGCGCTGCAGCAGCAAAACAATCAGAAAAAAGACCAAAGACCACACCGTCCGATGGGCCAAAATATCCATGGGCGGCATATGTTTCAGCAACGCATAAAACAAGGGCGACAGGCCCCAGATGACACAGGCCAGCCCCATGGCTGCGATGCCTTTGATCGGTTCGTTCATTGTTTTTTCCAGATTGGATCGATAGCTCAAACGCTGTCAATTGAACGACCGTTTCATATGTGTGCACACTTGTCCATCCGGTGCGCACCCCAAATCGCCGACTTTGGACTGCCGGCAGAAATTCACAATGCGGCGCAACGAAATATCAAGAAATTTACCACAATCTCTGCCTCAGATCGTGAATGTAAATGAGGTCAGAATGCCCTTTTCCCGATGGCTGCAGGATGTGGCCGTATTCTGTTTTAGTGTGATGGCGCCCTATGCCTGCTCGGCTGAGGCTGTGAGCCTGCTGCAAGACAATACCTTTGCGTCGCATCGCTCTGCTTTGGTGCAGATCGGAGCAAACGCCGCCCCCTCTGACACGGGTCTACAACGCGCGCCCAGCCTGTTTGCCGGGCGCAGTGGCAACAGTTTATTTGCGCCCAGCCCAGATCGGATTGAATTGGCCAGTGCGGCGATGCCAATCGGCCTTAATTCATCCGCTGTGCAGCGGCTGCGTCATATCATCGGTCAGGCTGAATCCCGGCGAAACGGGTATGATGCGGTTCAACACGGGGCAACACGCCGCCCCGCTGATCGACCAACCAACATGACAATTGGTGAAATTTATCAATGGATTGACGACACACCGGGGCAACCCCATGCCATTGGTCGGTATCAATTTATCCCGGCAACGTTGCGACGGTTGGTGAATGAATTGGGCCTGCCGCCCAGCACCCGTTTTAGTCCGCATGTGCAGGATCAACTGGCCGATATCCTATTGGCAGAGGCGGGATTTCACGCCGCCAATCGCGGCGATATGGGCCGACATGAATTTATGAACAATCTGGCGAAAATCTGGGCGGGGCTGCCCAATTCGACCGGGCGATCCCACTATCACGGCTATGCAGGCAATGCCGCATCGATCAGCTGGGCCAGTTTTGACGCGCAGATGAGCGAAATATTTCCCGGCTAGTCCAAACAAAAACGGCGCCCCAAAGGACGCCGTTTCAATCGATCCTTCAGGGTCGATTACATCCGGGATGCAACATTTTCCCAGTTAACCAGATTGTCCAAGAAGTTGGTCAGGTAAACAGGACGTTTGTTACGGAAATCGATGTAGTAGGAATGTTCCCAAACATCACAGCCCAACAGCGCAGTTTGACCAAAGCACAACGGGTTCACGCCGTTTTCGGTTTTGGTCACAGCCAACGAACCGTCGGCGTTTTTCACCAGCCAAGCCCAACCAGACCCGAACTGACCCGCACCAGCCGCAGAAAACGCAGTTTTGAAATCCGCGACGGACCCAAAGTTTTCGACCAAAGCTTTTTCAAGCTCTGTTGGCATCGCATTGTCGCCCGGCCCCATCATTTCCCAAAACTGGTTGTGGTTCCACAGCTGCGAAATGTTGTTAAAGATGCCGTTTTGCGCCACGGAATTGGCGTCATATGTTCCGACGATGATCTCTTCTAGGGATTTGCCATCCCATTCGGTGCCGGCGATGGCGGCATTGCCGTTGGTGACATAGGCATTGTGATGCAGATCGTGGTGGAATTCCATGGTTTCAGCGGACATGCCTTTGGCAGCCAGCGCATCATGGGCATAAGGAAGATCGGGAAGCTCAAAAGCCATGGTTACTCTCCTGATTGATTTGTTCTGCGCTTAACAAAGCCCAAGACCGCGCGGGGTCAAGCCCGTTTTACGTCTGAAATGATGTTTCTATCCCACGGTCCGGGCTTTCCTGCACAAACCTGCGTTGATTTCCCCGTGAAACTGGACCTTTGTCGCGTATGTTTCTATTGTTGCTAAAACAGCGACAATGAACTGTAAAATATTGGAAACTAACCGGGTCTTAATCGGTTTTGTGGTCCAGTCGCGACAGGCAAAAACAGGTGTGGCATGAGCCCCAAACATAAGTTCACGATCCTTTCGATGATGAAAGACGAAGGTCATTCACTGGTGGAATGGGTTGCGTTTCACAAACATGTCGGGTTCGACAATATCTGCGTCTACACCAATGATTGTGGTGACGGCACCGATGACATGCTGATCCGCCTAGAGGAGCTGGGTTGGGTCAAACATTTTCGCAATGACGTGCCCGAAGACAAAAAACCCCAACCAAATGCGCTGGCACTGGCGACCCAAAACCCAGAGGTCACCGACAGCGAATGGATACTAACCATGGATGCCGACGAATTTTTGTCGGTCAAAGTGGGGCGTGGCCGCATTCAGGATCTGGTGGAACGCATGGATGACAAGGCAGATGCCATTGCCATCACGTGGCGGTTTTTTGGGGCCAATGATGTGACATCCTGGAACCCGGGGTTGGTGATCGAAAACTACACCCACGGCGCGCCGGATATGTTCAAAAAGGGATGGGGTGTGAAAACCATGTTCCGCCCCTATGAGGATATGAAATTGGGCATTCACCGCCCGCATATCAAAAAAGCTAAGCAATTGCCGGAAAACGCAAAACGGATGTTTGACCAATTGTGGCTGAACGGGTCCGGCGATCCGATGCCCGATGAATTTTCCCTGTCTGGATGGCGCTCGACCAAACCAACCTTGGGCTATGATCTGGTTGAGCTGAACCATTACGCGGTCAAATCCTATGAGGCCTATTTGCTGCGCCGGGTGCGGGGTAATGTGAACAACAAACCCGACAAATATAACGAAGCCTATTTCGCGCTGTTTGATCGCAACGAAAAAGAAGAAACCAATGTTTTGCGCCACGCCCGTGGCACCCGCAAAAAGATGGAACAAATTCTGGCCGATCCAGAAATGCGCCGCCTACAAGATCAAGCTTTGGCGTTTCATGAGGCGCGCATGGAGAAACTGCATGCGACCGGTGAATATGAACATTGGCTGAATGAGCTAAAAGACGCGTCAAAAATCCCGCTGGATAAGCTGGATGAGGTTCTGTTCATTCAGCATCTGCCCAAGCAATGGCAGGAAAAGGTCAAAGAAATGCAGGCCCAGGGCGTGCCCGACAAAACCATCGCCAAGATGATTTCACAGACCCAAACCGCCAAAAAGGGCGAAACCCGGCAGGCCCTGCTGGCCGCTGCGGGTGAAAAACCAGAAGAAAAGCTGGACGCCAATCAAATGTCCAAAAAGGACAAAAACAAAGCCAGCTTGGACGACAATCCATTTATAAACACGCCAGAGGCAGCCGCGCTTGGCGTGCCACTGAAACAGGAACGGGCGCAAAAAATCGCACTGGCAGCCCAAGTGGGGGATGTGCCTTCCGCATCCCAGCCCGCAAATTCCGACCCAACCCGAGATCCCGCCACGGGCAGATTCCTGCCCAAAGCCCCTGCCCCAACAAAGGATGCCTGATATGGCCCCCCGCCGCAAAGTGCTCGTCTCAACTATGAAGAACGAAGGCCCCTACCTGTTGGAATGGCTGGCCTATCACAAAAGCATCGGTATCGAAGAATTCTGCATCTTTTCAAATGATTGCACCGATGGCACCAACCTGATCCTGAACCGTTTGGATCAGATGGGATTGATCAAACATTATGACAATCCACTGGGCCCGCGTATGGATCCCCAGCGGGCCGCCTATAGCCGTGCCGGTAAAATGGACTGGGTCAAATCCGCCGATTGGGTTCTGATTGTCGATGCGGATGAATTTCTGAACGTGAAAATTGGCGATCATTCGATTGATGCGCTGATCGATGCCAACCCGGATGCCGACGCCATTGCGGTGAATTGGCGGCTTATGGGGTCATGTGGTCACGCGCATATGTCCGATGAATTGGTCACCGAACGGTTTACCCGCGGGTCCACCTTTGAAGAGCCTGAAAACGGTCTGGTTTGGGGGTTCAAAACCTTGTTCCGGCCCGGAAAATTCGATTTCTACGGTGTGCACCGTCCCAAAATGTTCAAAGACAAAGATGTCACGCCCGACATGGCCAAATGGGTCAATGGCGATGGCAAAGACGTCACCGAAAAATTGATGATCAAAGGCTGGCGGTCCAACAAAGACATCCTCGGTTATTCGATGGCGCAGGTGAACCATTATGCGATCAAATCGCGCGAAGATTTCCTGCTGAAACGTCTGCGCGGCACGGCGAATTCCAAAAACAAAGACCGGATTGATCAGGATTATTTCGGCAAATATGACCTGAACGCAAACGAAGATTCATCGATCCAAACCGCAGCTATTCAGCCGATGGTCGATGAATGGATGCAGGACGGTGATCTGGCCGCCTTGGTGCGTGCCTGCGCTGAATGTTCGCGCCGCGCCTTGGCCTATCAGGTCGAAGTGCCTGAATATAAACACTTTGTTGATACAGGCGTATTCCCCGGTTCCAAAGAGGCCGCTGAATGAACGCACGTTTTATCTGCATCGGCACCCACCACAAAACCGGCACGATCTGGATGCGCAAAGTATGGCGCGCCATCCAAGAGGATCAGGGCATTCCGTTTATGCAATGCTACCGCACCAAAAAGATCGCCGAAGCCGCCACCAGCGGCCCGCAGATCATCGTCAACTGGTCCAGCACATTTCCCAAAGAGCTGATGGCGCTGGATCACGCGCGTTTCCTGCACATCATTCGCGACCCGCGCGACGTGCTGCTGTCAGGCATGCGTTATCACCGTATTGCGCCGCTGGGGAATGAAAAATTCCTGCGCGAAACCCGGTCAGATTGGGGCGGGAACAACTATCAGGATCATCTGAACGCCCTGCCCGGCGATCTGTCGCGGTTGGCGTTTGAAATGGAAAACAAACACCGCGAAACCGTGGATGAGATGCTAAAATGGCCCTATGGCCATCCCCATGCCGTGGATGTGAAATACGAAGATCTGATCGAAGATCATGACTGTTCTATCATTCGCAACATGCTGGTGCGGTTTAACATCGAAGGTTTGGATATTGATCGCGCGGTGCAAACCTATTGGGATCATTCACTTTTTGGCGGATTGGCCAAAGAAACGGATCGATCTGACCGCCAGAACTTGCATGTCAGTTCCGGCGCCAAGGCACAATGGGTTTCCAAATTGCCCCGTGAAATTGCCGTAATCTATGCGGAACGTTTCCAGCCTGCGCTGGAAACGCTTGGCTATGCCCAAGATGATTCATGGGTTGATGACTGCACCCCGTTTCGCGAAATGCAGTCCTGAATTTATGTAACGCGGTGAAAGCGCGGCATCGGATCCCATGCCGCGCACAGCATCTCGTCCAATTCTGCGGAACGCACGTGACGACGGCCGGCATTTGGCAGAAATGTCATTTCCCCCAAAAACAAATCTTTGCCGCGCAAATACAGATCAACACGACAATACTGGAACCCTTTGGCCAGTCGCACAGCAACTTGTTGCGCCTTATCCGCATTTTCCGGAAGCGGCTCTTCGTGTTTGTTCACACGTAAAAAATCATGCGGCAAATAGTTCAAGTTTTCGTCGTAAACTGGATTATGCCGATCCTCGGAATGAAGCCCCACATCCATTTGCAACAGAACCGGGGCCCCATTGATCACATGAAACCGGAAATCGGTCAGAGATCCGTCCCCATTTCCGTCCAAAAGGTCCTGTTCCAAGAACACCTTGCGGTCGATTTTGAAATACCACCATTGGCTGCTCGACTTCCCATAGGCGGTGTGCAGCCATTCATCTGCGATCTTGCGCAGCTCTTTCATTTGGATGTCCGAACATGGCAGTTCAACTTTGACATTCATCGCGCTGCCGTGATTGGCCTTCAGATAATATGTCCCCGGCTTGATGTCTCTAAAATCCATGTCATCCGCGTTGGACCACGCACCGGCGACGGTCGCCGTGGAAACGGTGTCCTCTAGGTCGCTGGGGATACATTCACCGACCAACAGCTTGTCAGCCGGGTTAACGCGCGGCATGGCCATTGTCACGGAATGTAGAATGTTCATCGCTCCAAATGATGTCGGTTCGATAAAATTCGGCCAAACGTCATTTTTGCGGTAATAACTGGCCGCGCCCCTACAGGCGGTCCACTTTGCCATTTTTTCGCTGAACTCAGACAGCAAAGTCATATGCGTTTCCGAGGAAACCTCATCTTCGGACGCCGCAACTTGGGCGACATGCCAACGATGAAAATCCTCAGCAAAATCATGAATGTATCGATCATGATTCTCGTTTCTGGCCCGATTCAAATAAAACTGATTTTCATAGAACGGACGCGTTAGCTGCTCACCCATAACACCACCCTCTTTATTATGTTAAACAGAGGTTAGCCGTGGAAATGGATGAAAATGTGTCCAATTCGTGAAAAGTTTTGAGCTTGTCCGTGGTCGGTTTGTACCCCGTTAGAAATGTCCAACCGGGCCGGATTTGGCAGCGTTTGACAGGGTGCCAAACACATATTGCGCCACAGACCGGAAACAGATCACCTGCACCATTCCGGTGTCGGACATCCAAAACGCCGCGGCCACCTGGGCGATACGCGTGCGGCGAAAATCGCCCGATGAAAAGCTGTCGTTAGACATATCCACCGGTGACAATCGTGCGATCGTATCACGTGCGATATCCGGCGCGATTGTGAACATTGCTCGCGCATCTGAGACGTTTTCGGTCATAAAATGTGTGCCCGCCAGACCTGTTTCGATCTGTGTTAAAGCGTCTGCGACATCCCCATAGGGCAGCAAAATCAACAATTCGTCCGGCGACATCCAGGCCAATCCGCGATCACCTGACATGTTTACGCGACGTGTTTCAGGAACCTCTACCCCGGTGATTTGCAAACAGGTTTTGCGCAAGGACGTATCGGACAAATCCCCGCGCAGCGTGATCATGCCACGCAATCCGCATTCCTGCACGCCGTTTTCAGATTTGCCATTCAAAGCACTGACAAGGTTAGACATTTTGCTTCTCCCCTTCTGAATCAAAGAAGACAGGGCTGACGATTTTGGCCGCCACATCAGGCGCGTTGATGCCCGGGAAAGTGATGACTTCGCCCATGCGGTCCGGCCCGTTCAGAACCAATCCCATTGCAATCCCTTTGTTCAATGTCGGCGAATGATAGGTGGATGTGACGCGGCCTTGGGTCATTTTCTGACCGTTGGCGTTAACCCCATCGGCGATGGCATAGGCCCCGTCCGGGATCACCGACCCGTCCAAGGTTTCCAGCCCGACCAGCTGCCAACGCGTTGGATCAGCCATATGCGACCGCAATTGTGCGCGTTTTCCGATAAAGTCGTCTTTCTTTTTGGAAATGGCCCAGTGCAGGCCCAAATCCTGCGGAATGACCGTGCCATCCGTTTCGTCGCCAATCATGATGAACCCTTTTTCGGCGCGCATGATATGCAGGCATTCCGTGCCATACGGCATCACGCCAAACTCTGCCCCGGCTTCGATGAGGGTATCCCAAAATGCGCGGCCCTGGCTGGCGGGAACGGCGATTTCAAACGACAATTCGCCGGAAAATGAAATGCGATAGATCCGGGCGTCAAAGCCGCCTAATTTGGCATCAACCCAGCCCATAAATGGTAGGGCCGCTGCGGACAGATCGGTTTCCGTTCCGATTTTTTCCAATACTTTTCGTGCATTAGGACCAACAACAGCGACCTGAGCCAATTGTTCGGTGGCATTGACGACGTAAACTTTCCAGTCCCACCATTCGGTTTGAAGCCACTCTTCCATGTGGGCATGAATGCGATCTGCGCCGCCAGATGTGGTGTGACATAGCCATGTTTCGTCATCAATGCGCGCAACCACGCCGTCATCCGATAGGAACCCATTTTCGGAACACATCAGCCCATAGCGGCATTTGCCCGGTTTCAGATTCGACATCATGTTTGTGTACATCATGTCCAGAAAACGCCCTGCATCTGGGCCTTTGACGATCAATTTACCCAGCGTAGACGCGTCCAACAGCCCGAGGTTTTGCCGCGTGTTCAGCACTTCGCGCATCACCGCGTCATGCTGGCTTTCCCCGTCGCGTTGATAGCAATACGGGCGGCGCCATTGGCCAACCGGTTCCCAATCCGCCCCGTTTTGATCATGCCACGCATGCATCGGGGTTTGTCGGATCGGTTGAAACAGCTCGCCGCGTGCTTCGCCTGCAATCGATCCCATGGAAATCGGCGTATAGGGCGGGCGGAACGTGGTGGTTCCCACAGACGGGATATCCGCGTTCAACGCGCCAGCCAACGTCGCTAATCCATTGATGTTGCTCAGTTTACCTTGATCAGTCGCCATACCCAATGTGGTGTAACGTTTGGTATGTTCGACGCTTTCATAGCCCTCTTGGGCAGCCAATCGCACGTCCGAAACTTTGACGTCGTTTTGATAATCCAGCCACATTTTCATGCGCAAAGCCGGGCCTGCGCCCTGTGGCATCATCCAAACTGGGGCCATCGGGGATTGGGCAACGATGTCCGCTTTGGGGGCGGTGCCACCCAATGTTGCCACTACATCCGATAGGGTTTGATCACAGGTCAGCGCGCCATTGGCAGCCCCAACTACCTGCACAAATCCGGTGCCATCAGCCCCCAAAGGCGGACGGTTTGCATCTGGGCGAAACATCGCGTTTTCGGTGTCCCAAGTCAGTTTGCCACCACAATGAGACCACAGATGCACCACGGGCGACCAGCCGCCGGACATGGCCACCGCATCACAAGAAATCTCTTCCAAAACAGCGCCTTCGCCTGCTTGGGCACAGATTGTGACGCCGGTCACACGTTTGGTGCCTTTGACCGATGCGATGGCTTTGCCGAACTGCACATTGATGCCCATCGACTGCGCCTGCGCCACCAAATCCCCATCCGAAGAGGGGCGTGCATCGATGATCGAAGGCACGTCCAGCCCGGCGTTTTTCAGGGCAATCGCGGTGCGGTACGCGTCGTCATTATTGGTCACCACAACAGTGCGGTCCCCAACTGAAACGCCCCAATTAACCACATAATCACGCAACGCAGCGGCCAGCATCACACCGGGAATATCATTGCCCGCAAAGCTAAGCGGGCGTTCAATCGCACCGGTTGCGGTGATGATTTTGCCAGCGCGAATACGCCACAAACGGTGCCGCGGTCCATCAACGTCGGGGGTATGATCCGTCAGCCGTTCATACGCCAGCACATAGCCGTGATCATAGATGCCCGCCCCCATGCAGCGCGCACGGATTTGCACGTTTTCCATGGCCTGCAATTCAGCCAAAGTCGCGTCGATCCAATCCGCCGCCGGTTGGCCATCGATCACGTCGCCATCAACTGGCGCGCGTCCGCCCCAATGGGCGTTTTGTTCGACCAGCATGACCTTTTGACCATTCGCAGCGGCCTGTTTCGCCGCCAAAAGCCCCGCAATGCCGCCGCCAATGATCAGCACATCAACCATGGCATAGAAATGTTCATAGGTGTCGACATCGCGGTCTTTGGGCACTTTGCCAAGACCGGCGGATTGCCGGACAATCGGTTCAAACAGGTGTTTCCACGCGGCCCGCGGCGCCATGAAGGTTTTGTAGTAAAACCCGGCTGGCAGGAACCGGGCGACTTTGTTGTTGATCGCGCCGATGTCAAATTCCAGGCTGGGCCAGTGGTTCTGGCTGGACGATGTCAGCCCGTCAAACAATTCGGTGGTTGTGACCCGTTGGTTGGGTTCAAACGTGCCACCCTGCCCCAATCCGACCAGCGCATTGGGTTCCTCAGCGCCAGAGGCCACGATGCCGCGCGGGCGGTGGTATTTGAACGACCGACCGACCAGCATCTGGTCATTGGCCAGCAATGCCGAGGCAAGCGTGTCGCCTGCGTGACCCTGTAACTGTTTGCCGTTAAAGGTGAATTTCACGGATGAGGTGCGGTCGATCAGGCGACCGCCTGTGGCCAGACGTGTGCTCATGAAAAGTTCCTCCAGCTCCAACCGGGCCGTTTGGCGGTGATCGCATCACAGATGTTTTGCGGGGGTTCGGTGGTCTGGGCGCTATAGGTGCCAAAGATTTCCAGCGTCGCCGTGCAGCGTGCCGCATGGAACCATTTTCCGCAGCCATTCACGTGCCGCCAACGTTCAAAATGCACCCCACGCGGGTTTTCCCGCATGAACAGGTATTCTTCGAATTGGTCGTCAGTGGACCCGGGGCCGTGACGTTTCAAATGCGCCTCGCCACCGGCGTGAAATTCAGTTTCTTCGGCGCGCACGCCGCAATAGGGGCAATCGAGGATCAGCATTGTACGCCCTTTCGATTAATCGAAGAAAAGGTGTGAAAAATCAGGTCATACATCAGTGGGCCACCCCTGCTGCGACGCTTTCGTCGATGAATTTGCCTTCGCGGAACCGGTTCATGGTGAATTCTTCGGTCAGGGGGGAATGACCTTTGGCCATCAGTTCGGCCATGGCCCAGCCTGATCCGGGGATGGATTTAAACCCGCCCGTGCCCCAGCCAGCATTGATGAACATGCCCTCAATCGGGGTTTTGGTGATCATTGGCGACCGGTCGCCTGTGACATCCACGATCCCGCCCCATTGGCGCAGCATTTTCAGGCGCGACACCATCGGGAAGGTTTCGACCAGCGCGCGCACGGTTTCTTCGATGTGGTGGAACGATCCGCGCTGGGTGTAGTTGTTAAACCCGTCCGTACCGCCGCCGATGACCATTTCGCCTTTGTCGGATTGGGACATATAGCCATGCACAGTATTGGCCATCACCACCACATCCATGCAGGGTTTGATCGGTTCGGACACTAAGGCCTGCAACGCCACGCTTTCCATTGGGACGCGGAACCCGGCCATTTCGGTCAACACAGACGTGGACCCGGCCACAACCACGCCCAGTTTGTCGCAATCAATCGCGCCTTTGGTGGTGTCCACGCCAACCACACGGGCGCCATCGCGGCGAATGCCGGTGACTTCGCATTGCTGGATGATGTCCATGCCCATGTCTGAACAGGCCCGCGCATAACCCCAGGCCACCGCATCATGGCGCGCCGTGCCGCCGCGTGCCTGATAAAGCCCGCCCAGAACCGGGTAACGAGGCCCATCTAAATTGATGATCGGCACCAATTGTTTCACCCGGTCCGGCCCGATCCATTCGGTTTGAACGCCTTGTAATGCATTGGCATAGGCCGTGCGCTGATAGCCGCGAATTTCGGATTGGGTCTGGGCCAGCATGATCACGCCACGGGGGCTGAACATCACGTTGTAGTTCAGATCTTGGGACATGGTTTCATACAGGCTGCGGGCCTTTTCATAGATCGCCGCCGACGGGTCCTGCAGATAATTAGATCGAATGATGGTGGTGTTGCGCCCGGTATTGCCGCCGCCCAGCCAGCCCTTTTCGATCACAGCCACATTGGTGATGCCAAAGTTTTTCCCCAGATAAAACGCCGTCGCCAGACCATGCCCCCCGGCCCCGACGATCACAACATCGTATTTCTTTTTGGGGTCTGGCGCGCGCCAAGCCCGTTCCCAACCGGTATGATACCGGGCGGCTTCACGGGCGATGGCAAAGGCTGAATAGCGTTTCATTTGGGCGTTTCCCTATGGATTCGGTGCACAGATTTCGAACCTGTGGATTCGGGCGTTGGATATTTTGATACGGAATTTCACATTTGCGACAAAGCTGCCGAACGGCACGACACAGGTCAGTTGCGACATGTGATCCATTCACCGGATTTTTACTGTGAAACCTTGCTGGGGCACAGGGCTACAATGTCGCGGGGGTTTCCCCCGGCTGCGGGCTTCTTTAGGGAAGTGGTGACCAGTATCGGAGACGTTATGCTGTTTTGGATCATCTCAGGTGTGATGGCGATTTTGACCGTCGCAACGATTGCAGTGCCGCTGTTGCGGATCAAATCCCAATCCGACCCGGATCAGGCGGATGCGCCGCGCGAAGATTTGGCGATCTATCGGGACCAATTGGCCGAGGTGGACCGGGATTTGGCGCGGGGCGTTTTGGACCAGACCGAAGCAGAACGCACTCGCACGGAAATTGCGCGTCGCCTGTTGGCGGCTGACACTGCGCAGCAGGCGGTTTTGGTCAATGGGTCAGGATTTGCCAACAAAGCATTGGCATTGGGGGGCGGCATCGCGATCCTTGGCCTGACGATTGGCCTGTATCTGAGCCTGGGCGCGCCGGGTTATCCAGACATTCGGCTGGCAGATCGATTGGCCCGGTCCGATGAGATGCGCGAAAACCGTCCTTCGCAGGCTGACATGGCCGCATTGGTCGCGCAAAACGCCCCAGCCCCGGACCTAGGTGATGTGCCAGAGGAATATATGGCGATGGTCACGCAATTGCGTGACATTGTTCCCACCCGCCCGGATGATCTGAACGGATGGCAATTGCTGGCCCGTCACGAAGCGGCGCTATCGCAATACGGTGCAGCGGCGATTGCTCAGGAACGGGTTGTCGATTTGCTGGGGGTGCGGGTCCCCATAGAGGAACAGGTGCGGCTGGTTGATCTGATGGTGGCCGCAACCGAAGGCTTTGTGTCCCCAGAGGCCGAATTCATCACCCGTCAAATACTGGATCGCGAGCCACAAAATATCGCGGGGCGGTATTATCTGGGGTTGCTTTATGATGGTACAGATCGTCCTGATCTGGCGTTTCGGCTATGGCAACCCATTGTGGATCATGGCCAAATAGAAGATGTGCATGTGCGCCTGACCCGATCCCAGATCGAAGTCGCAGCATTCCGAGCTGGCATTGATTACACATTACCCGCCCTATCCGAAACACCTGTCACAGGCCCGAGTGCCGCAGACATTGCAGCGGCCGCGGACATGTCTGAGGCGGATCGCGCCGACATGATCCAAGGCATGGTTGCGCAATTGTCTGACCGTTTGGCAAACGAAGGCGGCCCTGCCAGCGACTGGGCCCGCCTGATCAGCGCCTATACGGTTTTGGGCGACACCGTCAGGGCCAATGCCATTCTGGGCGAAGCCCGCGACGTCTTTGCCCAACATCCCAATGAATTATCCATGATCGAACGCGCAGCAGCGCAGGCGGGACTAACGGAATGATCACTGAAACCGCAGAAGAATTTGTAACCCAAGTCCCCCAAATGGGCGCCTTGGCAGGGCTGGATTTGGGCACCAAAACGATTGGGGTCGCTATTTCCGATGTCTTGCGGTCGGTATCGACCCCGACCCAAACCATCAAACGCAAAAAATTCGGCGTTGATGCGGCGCAATTATTAGAGATCTGCCAGAAACGCGACATCGTCGGATTGGTGCTGGGATTGCCGCGCAACATGGACGGATCCGAAGGTCCGCGCGCCCAAGCCACCCGCGCATTCGCCCGCAATCTAAGCCGGTTAACCGATTTGCCGATTGTCTATTGGGATGAACGCATGTCGACCATTGCCGCCGAACGCGCCCTAATTGAGGCGGATACGTCTCGAAAACGTCGCGCAGAGGTCATAGATCATGTGGCAGCTGGGTATATTCTACAGGGGATGTTGGATCGATTGCGGCATTTGAACGCCGCCACTTGAGCCGTAAATTTGGGATTGTAACGCGGATGAACACACCCGACAAATCAAATGACATCTGGGCCCGTTCCGAGATTGAGAGCCCCTGCGTGAACATTTGTGTGGTTCATCCAGAGGCGCGTATTTGCACGGGCTGTTTACGGTCGATGGATGAAATCCGCGATTGGAGCCAAATGAGCCCTGAGATGCGCCAAGACATCATGGCCGCGTTGCCAGACCGTGCCGGGCAATTGAAAAAACGCCGGGGTGGACGCGCCGCGCGTTTGGGCCGTGGCTAGAAGTAAAACTGGCCTGATCGCGATCTAATACCCCAGCGCTTTGCGCAACATATTCAGCGCCACCAAGATCAGAAACACACCAAACACCCGTTTCAACGGTTTGGGGTCCATTTTATGGGCCAGTGCTGCCCCCCATGGCGCGGTGATCAATGTCATTGAAATCACCAGCGCAAAGGCGACCAGATTGACCGCGCCGATTGTGTAGGGCGGGGCCACTGACATATCGACCATCAAAAACCCGATCACGGATGGGACGGCAATGATCACGCCAAAACCGGCCGCCGTGGCCACTGCGCGGTGAATGGGCGTGCCAAACAGGCTCATGACGGGGACGCCAAAGGATCCGCCGCCGATCCCCATCAACACGGATAAAAACCCCAGCAATGGCGACAGCGCCCACCGCAATGGCCCTGTTGGCATTGTGTCCGCCAACCGCCAATGCGATCGACCAAATGCCATATAAAGCCCAACGATGATGGCCAGTCCCCCAAATATGAATTGCAACGTAGCAGAGCGGAGCAAAGCTGCGATGCTGACACCGATGATGGCACCAACCACAATACCCGGCGCCCAGCCCCGCAGGATGCCCCAATCCACCGCCCCTTTGCGGTTATGGGACAAAACGGACCGCATCGATGTGACGATAATGGTGGCCAACGACGTGCCCAGACACATCTGCATCAATTGCGGCGAGTCATAGCCAAGCACGGTGAACGCATAGAAAAACGCAGGCACCAACACAATTCCACCGCCCACGCCCAGCAATCCGGCCAATACCCCAGCAAACGCGCCAATTCCCAGCAATAACAACGCCATCGGCAATAAGAGGGATAGGTCCGGCATGGTTTTCTCCTTTGGGGTTAACCCGTGTCGGCACCTTAGTTGGGCAAATAGAAAAGACCAGCCTTAGGGGTGACTTTTCAGGTTTTTCAGAAACCGGCGCGCCGTGTTGGGCGGGCTTTCTTCGTAATCCATCGACAAATAGGCGCTGGCCATTTGATTGTCAGGATCGGCGCTGACTTGGACATAGGTCATCCCCCCTGCGAGGGCCTGTTGTTCGACATAGGTCATGAGTTTCTGACCAATCCCCTGCCCGCGCGCATCCGGTTCGACGTATAAATGATGCACATATAGCCCAAATTCCTGCGCATGTAGCTGTGTCACGCGGTAATAGGCCACATAACCCACAACAGGATCACCACAGGTCGCAAAGGTCAAAAACCCGGCTTGGTCAATCAAAGAGGCGATTGTTTCAGCCGTCAAAGAGGACGTGTCGCCATGATGTTCGCACAGGCCTTGGGTCAGATGCGCAATTGTTTTGGCATCCGTGACACGCGCGGGACGCACATTCATGTCACCGCCTCTAATGCGCGCAACACAATGTCGGTGCCCGCGCCAGGTTTGTGCCCTTCTTGAGAAAGAATACGACGCCAATGACGTGCCCCGGGGCGGCCCTGAAACAGCCCCAGCATGTGGCGCGTCACCTGAGCCAATTTGCCCCCTTGCGACACATGCCAGTCAATATAAGGCAGCATTTCACGAACGATTTCAGCGGCTTCCTTGGATTTGGCGATGCCAAAAATCCGCTGATCCGCATCCAGCAACACGCTGGACGGTGCATGATAGGCAGCACGTCCAATCATCACGCCGTCAAATCCCGCGGCCAGATGAGCCTCGGCTTCGTCCAATGTAGTCACCCCCCCATTGAGCGAAATATGCAGGTGCGGAAAATCGCGTTTCATCTGCAACGCAATGTCGTAATCCAAAGGCGGAATATCGCGGTTTTCTTTGGGGCTCAGCCCTTGCAGCCATGCCTTTCTGGCGTGAATTGAAAACCGTTTTACGCCCGATTTTGCAACCGTTTCAATAAAATCAGGCAGGACCTGTGTCGGGTCCTGATCATCCACACCAATCCTGCATTTTACAGTTATTTCAACGGGCTGCGCGTCAATCATGGCCTGACAACAACGCGCCACCAAATCCGCGTTTTCCATCAATACCGCGCCAAATGACCCCGATTGGACCCGATCCGACGGACACCCACAATTGAGATTGATCTCATCATATCCAAACTCTGCCCCAAGCGACGCTGCCTGCGCCAATTCATGGGGATCAGAACCGCCCAATTGCAACGCAACCGGATGTTCCTCGGGGTTGTAGTCCAACAAATGCAGCGCATTGCCCCGCACCAAAGCCGGCGCCGTTACCATTTCTGTATAAAGCAGCGTTTGCGAGGACATCAAACGATGCAGATACCGGCAATGGCGATCCGTCCAATCCATCATCGGGGCGACAGATAGACGTGCGGATTGGGTTACATTTGTGGTCATGTCGACTTTTCCAAGGCCCATCTGTTGGGCTTTTACCTGAGTAAAGCTCTCTTTATACAGGGGGGATCATTCAAACCACCTCAAATTGCGGCGGCCATCAAGCGATAGGTGATCTGAGCGGCGGTGAAATCCCACGCGGCATTGCCGTCTGGGGCCAGCTCCACCACATCCAGGCCAACACATGTGCGCCCTTTCAGGCAATGTTCGACCAAACGCAGCGCTTGGTAATAGCTAAGCCCACCGGGCACCGGCGTCCCTGTGGCGGGCATCTGTGACGGATCAAGCCCATCCACATCAAACGACACATAGACCAATTCGGGAAAGTCATCGGGTAGATCAACTTCGAAAATGTTGTTGACCACCAATTCCTCAGCGTCGCGAAAAAAGACATCATATTTTTCGCGGCTCTCTGCCTCTTGTTGGCATAGGGCGCGCACACCAAATTGCGCCAGACGCACCCCCTGTTCGGACAACAAATGCATCACCGAAGCATGTGAATGTTTTTCGCCCTGATAGGCAATGCGCAGATCCGCATGGGCGTCGATCTGAACGATCCCGACCGGTTTGCCCAATCCCCGCATGACCCCCATCACCGCGCCATATGTTAACGAATGTTCGCCCCCAAGCGTGACCGGGATTTTACCATTTTCAACGGCTGTTTGTGTCCGCTTTGCCAATCGTTCCATGACCTCGGGCAGCGGTCCGTCGCAATCAACACAAGGTTCCGTGGTGATCCCGTTTGCACATGGCTCTGACCCGTTGCACAACCGTTCAAGTTCATCGCTGGCCGATAGGATCGCACCCGGCCCCATGGCCGTCCCTGCCCCAAATGACACGGTGCGTTCCAGAGGCATCGGAATGACACGAAACATAGCGTTTTGACCGCGTTCCGATGGCGTTAATTCGCTGTCCAGAAACGGTGTCATTTCACGAAAGTCTGTTGCGGAAGTCGTCATATGTAAACTCTCGGATAGTGGTCAATTGATCTGTTTTAGAGTTCCAAAGCATGATCGCAGGCAGCGGTACGCCATTGAAAGTATTGGTTTTTACCATCGAATAATGGGCCTGATCCAAAAATGCGAACCGATCGCCAATCTTTATCGGCGCGGAAAACGTGTAATCGCCGATCACGTCACCGGCCAAACAGGACGGGCCACCAAAACGATAGGTCGCCCCCTGTTCGGCTTCGTTTAACATCGCGGGGCGATAAGGTGCTTCGATCACGTCGGGCATGTGGCAGGTTGCGGAAATATCGCAAATCGCGAGATCAATTTTGTTCGTTGGCAAATCCAACACTTCACCCACCAAAATGCCTGCATCCAACGCCACCGCTTCGCCCGGTTCCAGATAGATTTCCAGCCCGGTTTTTGATTTGATTTCGCGGATCAGGTTGATCAACCCGTCCCGGTCATAATCAGAGCGCGTGATGTGATGCCCACCGCCAAAATTTAACCATTGCAACTGATCCAAATAGGGGGTGATTTTGGGTTCTATCGCCGCCCAAGTCCGTTGAAACGGCTCAAAGCCCTGCTCACACAATGTGTGAAAATGCAGACCGTCCACCCCAGTCAAAATGTCAGAATTTAGCTGCGAAATCGGCATGCCCAACCGCGATCCGGGTGCGCAGGGATCGTATTTTGGGATCTCACCCTCCGAATGTTCGGGATTGATGCGCAACCCCACCTGAACAGGGCGCTCAGCGCAGTTCACCTGAGGTAGAAAGCGATCCTTTTGCGCGGCGGAGTTAAAAATCAGATGGTCTGACAATCCGATTATCTCTTCGATCTCATGCGCCTTATATCCGGCGCAATATGTGACCACCTCGCCCCCATATTCCTGCCGGGCAAGCCGCGCCTCAAAGAGGCCCGACGCGCAGGTGCCCGATAGGTATTTGCGGATTAATGGCGCCAATGCAAACATCGAAAACGCCTTTAACGCAGATAGAACATGCGCGCCGGAACGTTCCGAAACATCGTTCAAAATCATGAGGTTGCGTTCGATTGCAACCTCATCCACGACAAAGGCAGGACTGGGAACACGGGACAGATCAAAATCCCGAAACGCCCCAGCATCTCCGGCCTGCGTTTGCATCACATCCGACATTTTTAAAAATCTACCGGACCGTCAAGTTCCTGCACATGCCAAGGCAGGCCATGAACATTCAACATATCCATGAAGTCATCAGGATCGAGTTGCTCCATGTTCCAAACACCGGGTTGGCGCCAATTTCCTTTCAGGATTTGGGCCGCGCCGATCATCGCCGGCACGCCGGTTGTGTATGAAACGGCCTGTGATCCGACCTCGGCATAGCACTCTTCGTGATCACATATGTTATAGATATAAAACGTTTTTTCGCCCGATCCGTCTTTGGCCTGACCGGTCGCGATGTCGCCAATACAGGCTTTGCCTTTGGTCAATGCGCCCAGATCGCTGGGATCAGGCAACAACGTTTTAAGAAACTGAATCGGAATGATTTCCTGACCGTCATGCATCACCGGATCAATCCGGGTCATGCCCACATTTTGCAAAACCGTAGCGTGCATAATGTAGGCGTCCCCAAAGGTCATCCAGAACCGAGCACGTTCGATTTCAGGGAAATGGGTCGACAGGCTCTCTAACTCTTCGTGATACATCTGGTACATGTTTTTCACGCCCACACCGGGGAAATCATAGACCTGTTTGTTGGTCAATGCAGGGCTATGCACCCAGTCGCCATTTTCCCAATGACGGACTTCGGCCAGAACTTCGCGCAGGTTAATTTCGGGGTTAAAATTTGTCGCAAATGCCTGACCATTGTCGCCACCATTGGCATCCAGAATGTCAATTTGGCGAATTGTGTCGAGCTTGTGCTTTTTCAACCAAGTCGCAAAAACCGATGTCACCCCCGGATCAAAACCTGAGCCAAGGATCGCCGTCAGCCCCGCTTCTTTGAATTTGTCCTGATAGGCCCATTGCCAATGATATTCGAATTTCGCCACGTCTTCGGGTTCGTAATTGGCCGTGTCCAGATAGTGAATCCCTGCTTCTAAACAGGCATCCATCAGTTTCAAATCCTGATATGGCAGCGCGAGGTTAACCAATAGATCTGCCCCGGTTTCCCGGATCAAGGCGACCGTTGCGGCCACATCCATTGCATCAACTTCTGCGGTTTTAATGGTCACGCCAGTGCGATTTTTCACCTCAGCGGCGATGTCATCACATTTGAATTTTCGACGTGATGCCAAGGTGATATCGGAAAAAATATCCGCATTCATCGCCATTTTATGCACAGCTGCGGACGATACACCGCCCGCGCCAATCACCAGCGTTTTACCCATGGGTTTGCCTCCAGATGGATTGATTATTCATAATATGTATAGCCGTTGATGCTGTCGCGATAGGCGGCCATTAAGGTTTTGCGTTCTTTGGCATTCAGACGATTTTCAGAAATCGCCTGCTCTACCAATTTACGGAATGCATCCACGCAATCGCGCGGGTCGTATTCCACATAGGACATTACCTCGGCGATCGTATCCCCGTCCTGTTCATGCAATAGATCAAACCCGCCATCTGGGCGCAGTTCGATCGTGGCAACGTTTGTATCGCCAAACAGATTGTGCAAATCGCCCAACGTTTCCTGATAGGCGCCAACAAAGAACGCCCCTATATAATAGGGTGTTTCGTCGTCCAAAGTATGAACAGGCAAAGAAGGTGAAACACCATCCGCCAGAATGAATTGATCAATCTTGCCGTCTGAATCACAGGTAATGTCGGACAAAACGGCGCGTCGGTCGGGCACTTGGTTTAGGTTTTGCAGCGGCACAACCGGGTGCAATTGATCAATCGCCCAAACATCCGGCAGGGACTGAAACAACGAAAAGTTGCAGTGGTAAATATCCGCCAGCTGTTCAAGCTGAGCATCAATTTCGGCAGATGCACCCTCCGAGGGAACCGCGGCTTTGATTTTGGACATAAGATGCAGATAAATCCGCTCTCCTCGTGCCATTTGCCGCAGATCGATGTATCCACGCCGAAACAAAGCCCGCAATTCGTTCCGATAAAACGTCGCATCATTCAGACATTCCTGAATGCGATTTTCAGAGAGATAGCTGGCGATTTCAGCCAGATCCGTCATCAGATGGTGATCCTGGGCATCTGGTTTGGGGGCAGAATGGGCGTCATAAAATGTCGCTTCCAACACGTTAAACACCAACATCGAGGACGCCGCGACAACCGCGCGTCCGCTTTCGGTGACCAATGTGGGATGCGCCAACTCTGCCTCGTCCATGGCATAGGCGACGGTTTCGACCACGTTGGCGCAATATTCAGCGACGGTATAATTGATCGAATTTTCACTGGCAGTTCGTTCGCCCGTGTAATCCACACCAAGCCCCCCACCCAGATCAAGATGTGTTAACGGCACCCCTTCCCGGCTGAGTTCGGTAAAGTAACGGCAGGCTTCGCCAACGGCGCGGCGCACGTCATTCACGTCCGGAATTTGCGACCCTAAATGCGAATGTTGCAGCTTTAGGCAATGCAGCAATCCGGCTTGTTTCAACCGATCAACTACTGCCACCAATTGATCCGTGTGCATTCCAAACGTGGACCGATCACCAGAGCTTTCGGCCCAGTTTCCGCTAATTTGATTGGTCAGTTTAACCCGCACGCCCAGCAACGGCTCCTGTCCCAATTCTTGGAAAACCTCCAAAACGGTTTCCAATTCCTTGGGGCTTTCCAATACGATAACCGTATTGAACCCCAATTTACGCGACAAAATTGCCAGCCGGATAAATTCGGCATCTTTGACACCGTTGCAAACGATCAACGCGTCTTTGGCCAAACGATGCGCCAGTGCGATCACCAATTCAGGTTTTGATCCGGCCTCTAACCCGTAGGAATAGGGACGCCCGAATTCGACGATGCGATCAATGACCTGCGCCTGTTGGTTAACCTTGATCGGGAACACACCGCGATAAACGCCGCGATACCCCACCCGGTCGATCGCTGTGCGGAAACTTTCGTTAATATTGCGAATGCCCTGTTCCAGAAACGAGCTGACCCTCAGCAATAGTGGCGCATCAATTCCGCGATCCTGCAGGCCATGGATGATCGAAGGCAAACTCACGCTTGGTCCGTCAGGATTTAGCGGATTTTTCAAACCCAGATCCCCATTTGGCATCACTTCTACAAATTCATGCCCCCAGCGGTCGATGGCATAAACGGAATGCGCAGCAAGATCGTGTTGGTTCAAATTGGTGGCTCCTGAAGCGTGGTTTGTTGTGGGATGATTCTGTTTCGTGCGCTCCTATAGCGTCAAAAAATACCTGCCCCAAACCCTAATTTGAAGCAAAACCATCCAAACTCGGGCTTCTCGCAGCATTTTAGGTTTCAATCCAGGCCTGTCGATTCTGATCGTGGCCCTAGGGCGGGCCAAAACAAATCAATGCGCGAGCTAAAATCAGCATCGATCTGCAAAAATTAAGTACATATTTTTCAGCTCATTACCCCCCCACGATCCACAGTTCATCATTTTTTTGATTGACGTACCTCATTTTGAAAGACCACAAACACCCCGAGGAGAAAACATGTCACGCCCCACCGTTCATGATGTCGCTAAAATCGCAAATGTTAGTCTAGCAACCGTAGACCGGGTGCTGAACAATCGGGGCGGCGTTGCCCAAAAATCGCTAAAAAAGGTCCACGCAGCGATCGAGCAAACCGGCTATGTCCGGGATATTTCTGCCGCAAACCTATCTAGACGTCGCGAGTATCGGTTCGCCTTTATCCTGCCAGACACGGCATCTGGTTTTGTCGGTTTGCTGCGTGCGGAACTGAATGCAGAACAAAAACGCCTGCATCAGGACAAAGTCCAAATCGAAATTATCGAAACACGCGCCTTTGACACCGCATCCCAAGTGGCCGCGTTACGGGCCCTATCTGCGAAAAACACCGACGGTGTTGCCATGATTGCGGCTCAATCGACCGAAGTGCAGACCGAAATCAAACGCCTGCGCGCGGAAAATGTCAGCGTGTTAACCTTGGTGTCTGACCTGCCCCTATCCGAACGTAACGCCTATGTCGGGCCTGATAATGTCGCCGCTGGACGTACTGCCGCTGCGTTTTTAGGCCGGTTCGTGCGCGCCACATCCGGCACGGTGTTAATGGTTGCCGGCAGCCTAAGCGCACGTGACCACATGGAACGGGTGATGGGGTTCCGTGCGACAATGGCAGAACGGTTTCCACATCTGACGCTTTTGCCCGCAGCACAGGGGTTTGACAGCGCACAAACCGTTGAAAAACTAGTGAAAAACGCCCGAGAGACCACACCGCTGGTCGGGGTCTATTCCGTTGGCGCCGGGTCGCGTGGCATGTTGCGTGCGCTGTCTGGATCCGCCCCACGTCCGGTCACGATTGTGCATGAATTGACCGATAACACACGCGCCGCGCTGCAATCGGAGGACATTGATTTGGTCATCGATCAAAACCCCGCCGCCGAAGTCCGCGCCGCCGTTTCACTGATGCGAGACCTGAGTGACAAACGTCAGGTTGATCTAACTCGGGGGACCATCCCCCTTAATATTTTTGTTCGGGAGAACGTCTAAGTGTCCACCTATTTCCAAAACATCCCCGCCGCGACCTATGAAGGCCCCGACAGCACCAATCCGCTGGCGTTTCGTCACTATAATCCCGATATGATGCTCGGGGATAAAACCATGGCAGAACATCTGCGATTTGCCGTGTGTTATTGGCATAATTTCGTCTGGGAAGGGAACGATCCCTTTGGCGGTCAGACCTTTGAACGACCTTGGTTCCCGGCTGACACGATGGATTTGGCGCGGGCCAAAGCGGATGCCGCCTTTGAAATGTTCCGCATTTTGAATGTGCCCTATTTTTGTTTTCACGACCATGACGTGCGCCCCGAAGGCGACACCCTGGCCGAAAGCCATAAACGCCTGAATGAGATGGCCGACTACTTTGAAGCAAAAATGGCCGCGGGTGGTCCAAAACTGCTTTGGGGGACGGCAAATATGTTTTCCAACCGTCGCTACATGTCGGGCGCCTCAACCAATCCCGACCCGGATGTATTTGCCTATTGCGCATCAACGGTTAAATCCTGCATGGACGTAACCCACCGTTTAAATGGTGAAAATTACGTTTTATGGGGCGGGCGCGAAGGCTATGAAACCCTGCTGAACACGGATTTATCGCGTGAATTGGAACAAATGGGCCGGTTCCTGTCGATGGTCGTCGAATACAAACACAAAATCGGGTTCAAAGGCGCGATCCTAATCGAACCAAAGCCACAGGAACCCACAAAACATCAATATGATTTTGACGTGGCGACCGTGTATGGTTTCCTCAAACGGTTCGGGCTTGAGGACGAAGTGCAGATGAATATCGAGCAAGGCCACGCCATTCTGGCGGGCCATTCATTTGAACATGAATTGGCGATGGCCCGCACATTGGGCATCTTTGGCTCGATCGACATGAACCGCAACGATTACCAATCCGGCTGGGACACCGACCAATTCCCCAATTCGCCATCCGAAGCGGCCCTGGCCTATTACGAAGTGCTAATGGCCGGTGGATTTAAAACCGGCGGCACCAATTTTGACGCGAAATTGCGCCGTCAATCTTTGGACGCCGAAGATCTGATCGCGGCCCATATTGGCGGCATGGATATCTGCGCCCGCGGCCTGATTTCAGCCCATAAAATGATCGAAAGCGACGCTTTAGAAGCTCCGCGACGTGCACGATATGCGGGTTGGAACAATGCCGCAGCCCAAGCCATGTTGGCGCCCGATGCCACATTGGATGGGATCGCCGCAGACGCAGAGGCGCGCAATCTGACCCCACAACCTGTGTCTGGCGCACAGGAAAAGTTGGAAAATATCGTGAATAGATTTGTTTGATTTCTAGGAGGAAAACCATGAAAACCATTAAGGGACCGGGGTTGTTTCTGGCGCAATTTGCTGGGGACGACGCACCGTTTAATACATGGGATGGCATCACCAAATGGGCCGCTGATTGCGGCTATTTGGGGGTGCAAGTGCCCAGCTGGGATGCACGTTTCATCGATCTGGACAAGGCAGCAGAATCCAAAGCTTATTGCGAAGATTGGGCCGGGAAAGCCCGTGCCAATGGCGTCGAAGTTACTGAATTATCAACGCATTTGCAGGGTCAACTGGTCGCGGTTCACCCGGCATATGATGATGCATTTGACGGTTTCGCCGCTGAATCCGTGCGTGGCAATCCAAAAGCGCGCCAAGAATGGGCGGTGGATCAGGTCAAAAAGGCGATTACGGCATCCAAACATCTGGGGATTAATGCCCATGCGACGTTTTCTGGCGCGCTGGCATGGCCCTATGTTTACCCTTGGCCGCAACGCCCTGCTGGGCTGGTCGAACAGGCTTTTGATGAATTGGCAAAACGCTGGCTGCCGATTTTGAATCATGCGGATGATAGTGGCGTGGATGTCTGCTATGAAATCCATCCAGGCGAAGACCTGCATGACGGCGTCACCTACGAAATGTTCTGGGAACGGACCGGTAAACACGACCGGGCCTGCATGCTGTATGATCCGTCCCATTATGTGCTACAATGCCTTGATTACCTTGATAATATCGACATCTACAAAGACCGCATTCGGATGTTCCACGTTAAGGATGCCGAATTCAATCCAACAGGACGTCAGGGCGTTTATGGCGGATATCAGTCCTGGGTTGATCGGGCCGGACGGTTCCGCAGTTTAGGTGATGGTCAGGTGGATTTCGCCGCAGTGTTTTCCAAAATGGCAGCAAATGACTTTGATGGCTGGGCCGTTGTGGAATGGGAATGCGCCTTAAAACACCCAGAAGACGGTGCCGTCGAAGGCGCGCAGTTCGTCAAGGACCACATCATCCGCGTTACGGAACGGGCCTTTGATGACTTTGCTGATGGCGGTGCAGATGCAGCACTGAATGCCAAAATGATGGGTATTTCCTGATCCCCACAAACTAAGAGAGGGCGGTGATCCTGCCCTCTTCTGCGTTCCCGATTTTCGCTTGCGAATCTGTTGTGAACCCTGATTTCAAGCGCCTTTATGTGACAGATTTCACCTGCCCCGGTCCCTATTTCCGGCCATTTTTCGTTTCAAATCCGCCCAGTTCACCAGAAACCATCAAATCCCAACAACAAACTATACATTTGCGCGCAGACGTATTAGACACCGCCGATTGCCACCTCCCAGATTGGCATCGGGGCCAGGACGGCCGCAACCACGCACAGGCATAGGGCCTGAATGATCCTCGTAGATACAGAAAATTTGACCTTGAAAAAAGCACTCGCAGACGCGCTCGAACACAAAGGCTATGCCACCCTGACACCCGTTCAGGAGGCTGTCACAAAGCCAGACCTCATCGGTGCCGACTTGTTGGTGTCCGCCCAAACCGGCTCTGGCAAAACCATCGGGTTTGGCCTGGCCATTGCTCCAACTTTGCTTGGCGAGGATGAAAAATTCCCCTCGGCTGATAAACCGCTGGCCTTGGTCATCGCACCGACGCGCGAATTGGCGTTGCAAGTGAAACGTGAACTCAGCTGGCTTTATGGTAAGGCTGGCGCCGTTGTTGCATCATGTGTCGGTGGCATGGACATGCGCGACGAACGCCGCAATCTGGCCCGCGGTGCGCATATTGTCGTCGCCACCCCCGGCCGTCTGCGCGACCACATTATGCGCGGTTCCATCGATTTGAACTTCTTGCGCGCTGTGGTTTTGGACGAAGCCGATGAAATGCTGGATCTTGGATTTCGTGAAGATCTGGAATTTATCCTTGGGGAATCCCCTGATGATCGCCAGACATTGCTGTTCTCTGCGACGGTTCCTGCCTCAATCGGAAAACTGGCGCAAAGCTATCAAAAAGACGCCATTCGGGTGGTCACAAAATCCGAAAGCAGCCAGCATTCGGACATTGAATATCGCGCGATGAATGTGTCCCCACGCGACGGCGAAAGCGCGATCATCAATGTATTGCGCTATTATGAGGCACCAAACGCCATCGTGTTTTGTAACACGCGCGCCATGGTGAATCGCCTGACCACACGCCTGTCCAACCGGGGTTTTTCGGTTGTGGCATTGTCCGGCGAGCTGTCCCAAAACGAACGCACCCACGCCCTACAGGCGATGCGCGACGGACGCGCCCGCGTTTGCGTTGCGACTGATGTGGCCGCGCGCGGGATCGATTTGCCGAACTTGGATTTGGTGGTGCACGCCGAATTGCCGACCAACCACGAAACATTGCTGCACCGGTCTGGGCGCACAGGCCGTGCAGGTCGTAAAGGTGTTTCAACATTGATTGTGCCGCCAGCTGCGCGCAAAAAGGCAGAGCGTCTGTTGAAATGGGCAAAACTTTCCGCAGATTGGGACACGGCCCCCTCGGCAGAAGCCGTGCAATTGCGGGACGAAGAACGCATGCTGGCCGACCCGTCATGGTTAGAAGAAGCGGCAAATTCAGAACGCGCAGCAATCGAAAAGATGACCGAGAAGTTCACGATTGAACAGATCGCCGCAGCTTACCTGCGCCTTTACCGGTCGAAACATTCCGCGCCCGAAGAATTGTCCACGGTCACAAACGATAAGCCCAAACCACGCCAAGAATTTGGCCCCAGTGTTTGGTTTTCACTCTCTGGGGGACGTAGCCAAAACGCCGAACCGCGTAGATTGTTGCCAATGTTGTGCAAAGCTGGTGGCATCACGAAAGACGACATTGGTGCCATCCGCATTCAACAGGATGAATCCTTTGTTGAAATTCGCAAATCGGCAGCCGCTGATTTCATCGCAAAAATCGGTCCCGAGATGAAGGTGGAAGATGACGCTGTTTTAACAGAGTTGAAAACGCCGCCTGTGATTGCGCCGAAAAAACGGTTTGATCCTGCTGCGAAGCCACGCAAACATCCGGCAAAAGAAGGACATCGTAAATCACGTCCCTCTACCCCGCCGGTTGATTGGAACGATAGCCCTGCCCCACGTTCGAAAAAGCCAAAATCAACGCCAAAGCACAGCAAACCCAAAGGTTCGTTTGAATCCGAAGCCGTGAAATCCGGTGCTGTTGTTGAAAGAGAGCCCAAGAAAACGGACAAACCTCGCGCTCGCAAGCCAAATTCAGGGGCGGATCGGCCAAAAGGACCACCTCCGCCAAAAGGGAAACCTTCCAGTAAGAAGAACCGTGCAAAGGCGCTGGCCAAAAAAGCGGATCGTTCTAACAAGGGCGGATCGACGCCGCCCAAAAGAAAAAAGACCTAAAAAGGTAGTCTATTGTGTTGAGATCAGAAATTTTTCTGCGATCTCAACACGATGATAAAACATTCAAAGACTTCGGATGTTAAACCGTTAAAACAGTTCGACATCACCAGATTCTTTGTCAGAACTGGTGGCCATGCTCTTAGATACCACGGCGACTGGTTCATCAACACTTAGGGTATCGTCCATAAACATTCTCTGTGCCTGCCCAGACGCAGGCCAGAATCGTATCTTTCGGCCACGAAGCCCACCAACACAGATGCTGGCACATTCCAGCCCTTCATTTTCTACAAACCATTTCGCAAATTCAGCGTTTTGTTCACCAATATTCTGACGGCCAGCAAACATCTTTGCCCCGCCAAACAACCGAACCATTAAGTTTTCGCGAGTAGCACCGCGGCTTATTAGGCCATTCAGCAACAATTCCATTGCATTGACGCCAAATCCAAGGTCACCGTCACCAGAACCCTTTCCATCAGCTAAGAGAAAGTGGTTCATACCCCCAACTTTCGCCTTTGGGTCCCAAATACATGCTGCAATACATGACCCAAGCAGGGTTGACATCATTACGTTAGGATTGTCAGAAATCTTAAATTCACCCTGAAGCACAGTCTCAGTGATATTCTTCCGACCAGGTTCAAAGACTGGTGAACGTATATTCATTTATTGGCCACCACTTATTGATTTCCCATTTCTTGTCTCAAATATATTCCACAGTTCGTTAATATCGTTCTAAGCGTTTGAGTTAGTTTTTACCTCACGGAAAGAAAACAATTTTTCCCACCGCTTATCAATACTCAACGTTCCAACTCACCATTTCTGAGCAGGATAATGAAACACGCAGAATCCGGCATTTTTCACAATAACGATCTAGCTCGTTGAGAGATTTGAATTGCCTTTTTCGATAGCTCAGACAACATCCCATCTGCGTCGCAATGAAATGTTTCAAGCCTTTCAATGATCCCAGTTAGGCCAGAATCCCGGCTGCCAATTCTACAATTTTCAACCCGACACAACAGCTTAACAACATCCAAACCGTTTATTCGGCGCCTCAATTGGCGACTAATATCTGGCAGACCATTACTCGCCCGGACTATATCGCTAATATCGTCCTTTACTTGTTTCTCGTTCGACCGCATTAGTTGGTTAATCTGATCTTGCCCCAAATTAGACCACTCTTCCTTTACAGGATCAGTATCTGACTTAGAAAATCCTCTCTGAGTAGCGCCGATTAAGACTGACGACAGAACAGAAAAATACCCCTTATTTGAGAGTTCCCTAAGGTGTTTGAGCGAGTTTGTTTCATCAGTGCATAACCGGTCAAGGCTGGAACACATTTCCCGCGCCATCATGTCATAGTTCTGTGATATCATGCTAATCGAAGCACCGCTACTGTCTAATCTATTGGAAAGTATTCTCATATTTACGGGTTCACTTCGAATGTGCTTAAAACCGGTACTGAGTTCCGTCGCGGTGTCATTTAATCCTTCGATGAGAACAGACAGCTCTTTTAAACCTGGTAATCTAGAGGAAACCACCAAATCGTCCTTTATAGGTCGACGCAATATCTGATCTTCCAACAGACTTTGTGAATAACTATCAAGATCTTGATGGCCCATTTCTGCAATTTTGCAGAGAAACTTGTCAGCCACTTCGGAAACTGGTTCGTTTTTTTCAAGCTCTGTCAACTCATGATACAAAGTTGAAATTTCTGATAGCTTTTCAGCATCAGCGGAAACTCTCATTGAAATAAACCCGTCTACCGACGGCACCACCAATGTCAAAAGCCAAACATCATCACCGTTTTTTGTTCGGTTCAGGATGTATATGCAAACTGGTTTGTTTGCTTTCAGTTTCTCCCAAAACAAGTGAAACAAACATTTTGGCATATTATCGTTGCGAATTATGCTGTGAGGCTTTCCTATCAATTCGGATGCAGAGTAACCAGAGATTTGGCAAAAGCCCGGGTTGACATAGGTAATTGTTCCTCGCTTGTCGGTAATCGTTGTAAATATGTCTGTTGAAGATTCGTCTTGGGAGATTTCTTTGTTCATAAAGGACATTGGCGCGTCTCCAGTCGAGGATTGCAATGCAAAGTGTAATCGGCCACGAAATCGGGCATCGGGTTTCGGGAATTTTTGTTGTTCATATTAGTAGCATACATCAAAAAAGCTCAACATTCCCTACGGATGACAAATGGAGCGCAGATTCATCCAATTGCCCGGCAACACGTCTTCTCAGGTCATCCAGAACAATGACATCGTGAATGTTAGAAACGTCCATTAGCAAACTTTCAGGTATCGAAGATCCGACAACAGAGAGTAAATTGGAAATGTCATGTAAATACTGATGTAGAGTGTCAATTCGTTGCACCAAAATCAAATTTTCCGACCCCTCAATTTTCTGCGGCATTTCCACAAAATGTTCATCCAGAGAACTCGTAATTTTTGTTAGCTCACTAACTTCTTCTTTCAACACTACGATGATTTCATTTATGGGGCGACGTGACATGTGACCTCCATCACTTGATCATGAGAAGTGGATTGCTCATTATAACCGACCTACAACTCGTTCGATGCAAGCCTTAAGTGCGGCCGTTTGAAAGGGCTTCTTAATATAGTTATTCATTGCAAGCCTTTGCCCCTTTTCCAGAATTTCCTTGTCAGCGCGGCCAGTAATTAGAATAAAACCAATTCGCGAAGTCGTTTTGTGCGAGCGCAAAGCTTCAAGGAGTTGTAACCCATCCATACCTGGCATGTTGTAATCCGAAATCACGAGGTGTACTGGATGCGAGACCAAGTTTTTCCAAGCTGTCGCGCCGTCATTTTCTGTACGGTAGTTTTTAATACCGATTTCATCCAATGCCTGCACGATTAGCGCGCGACTAGTTGACATGTCGTCTACGACGAGCACCTGCAGTTTGTCTTTAAGGCTCATTGGACTTCCTTACTATTTACAGCGATGAGTTGTTTCCCAACACTGTCGAACGTTGTTTGAGTTTTCTGAAACGTACTAGGTGCAATTGTTTTCAAGCCTAGATCCATCGGACTGGAAATACCTTCAGAATGACCGATGTACAAAACACCATCGCTCTGCAACTTGTTTGCAAACTTCCCCCACAATTCATTCTGCGTTTCATTTTCGAAATATATTGCGACATTTCTGCACATGATCACGTCAAATGAACCGGAGAACGGCCATTCTCCAAGTAAGTTCAACACATTAAAAGTAATCATATCCATTACACTTTTTTCAATTTGTGCTTTAGATTTCGCCCCGTGGCCTTTCCTTATGTACTTTCGAAGATGTGGCTCGGATACAGAAGCCAATTCGGTATCAGTATATTGGCCTGCCCGTGCTTTTTTGACCACATTGCGATCAATGTCTGTAGCCAAAACTTTGAAATCATATGATAAAACATCCGGAAACATATCCATAATTCGAAACGCAAGTGAATATGGCTCTTCTCCAGTTGAACATCCGGCGGACCAAATTCTGACACGCCCCCCATTTCGAGCTTTATCAATGAGCAAAGGCAATTTGTGTTTCTGAAGGTGGTCGAATTGCTTACTCTCACGATTAAACTTCGTTATATTTGTTGTCAGCGCGAGGATCAGCTCTTCCCGTTCAGCATTCGCTGAAGCTGTTGCAACATATGAACAATATTCAGGAAAACCACTCATCTTCAAATGTTTTATCCGGCGTGATAGTCTCGCTGAGACCATGGCTTTTTTCGATTCAGTCAGGTGAATGCCAGTAAGATCACGCATCAACTGCGCTATGCCGTTGAAGTCTGAATTTGATATTTGTTCCGACAACTTCACGCAGCTATTCCATCCGAATTTGGAACAACTTGGTTTATGTCAATTGCACGAACCAATGTGTCTTCAATGGAATATACGCCTTTGATGAAAGCTCGGGTTTGATTTGAGGCTACGTCAGGCGTAGGCTTCAATTCCCCTTCGCTAACACTCATGATGTCAGAAACCGCTTCGACGAGAAGTCCGATTGTTTTATCTTCAATTTTTGCAATGATAATCACATGTCGCGCCGTGGTTTCAGTTTTGCCTAATCCCAGTCGAAGAGACAGATCGATGACAGGCAAGACTGTTCCCCGCAAATTCATTAAACCAACGACATAATCAGGTGCATGCGGTAAGATAGTAGTTTTCGCCCAACCGCGGATTTCCAAGACATATTCTATTTCCATACAGAACCCTTGGTCACCGACTGCAAATGTCACAATTTCTCTTTGCACATTGCTAGACTTTTGTACGGTTTCGCCCGAGTTTTCTACTACGTCAAATGCGTTGTCGGTCATGAATGTAGACTCCCTATCATGGCGTTTTCATCTAATTTAGGAACCGCCTGGCTAGGCGTCTGTGTCTGGTCCATCAATTGGTCGGTATCCACGATCAGAGCAATATGCCCATCACCAAGAATTGTAGCCGCCGAAATTCCCGGAATACGTTGATAGTTTTGCTCAAGCCCTTTGATTACAACTTCTCGTTGGCCCTGAATTTCATCGACGACCAGAGCTGTTCGTTTGTTGGAATCTCCTTCTATCAAAAGTAGAGATTGCGCAGAAATATCGTCCAATGGTTGGCGGAACCCAAGTGCGGCCCCTAAGTCAACGATTGGTACCAACCCATCATGCATCGATAGAACCCGATCACTGGCGCAAAATTGATGGATGGAAGCTTCGTCGGTCCTAAAGGTTTCTCTGAGGGCCGTCGTTGGAACGACAACTGTTTGTCCAGCGACACTAACAATCATCCCTTCAAGAACAGCCAATGTAAGAGGCAAGCTGATCGTTAAAGTTGTGCCCTGACCTGCAACAGATTGTAAGCTTACCCGTCCGCCTAATGCGCTAATTTCGCTACGAACAACGTCCATCCCGACGCCACGCCCAGACAGTTTGGAAACCTCATCATTTGTAGAGAAACCAGGCATGAATAAAAGGTTGTCCACTTCAGAATCTGAAAGATCATCTTCTGGTGAAACCAGTCCCTTTTGCTCGGCAACTTGTCGAACCCGTTTTCGGTTTATGCCGGCGCCATCATCGCTCAGTGTAATAAGAACACGTCCTGATCTATGCGCAGCACTCAACGTTACGGTGCCTCTTTCCGGCTTTCCTGCTTTTACTCTATCCTCTGGGTTTTCAAGCCCATGATCGACGGCGTTTCGGATCATGTGAGTTAATGGATCGACAAGCCTTTCAGTAACAGTTTTATCGACTTCCGTTGCATCTCCGTTCGTAACCAAACGTGCAGATTTACCAGATTCTTTACTGCTTTCTCGAACGATGCGCGACATTCGCTGAAACAGACCACGTACTGGCTGTGCGCGAATAGTCATGACGCTTTCTTGCAAGATTCCCGAGAGTTGTTTGAGTTGCCCCATCGCTGAATCGATCGATCCATGCGATGAAATTTCCAATTCCCCCATTGATTGGCGAAGCATTGCTTCACTGATAACCAGTTCACCAACCAGATTTATCAATCTATCTACTTTGAACAATTCAACGCGAATAGTGTTGCGCGCCGCCGCGGAAGCACGGTTTTGTGACTTTTGAGCGGGCTTGGCAGCACTTTCATCCGGGGCAGACACAACTGTCTCATTTAATTTAGTTTGAGTGGAAACTTCATTTTTTTTTGGGACTTCGGGTTGAGTTGGCTCAGGTCCAGGCAGAACATCCGTTGAAACTTCTGGAACGATGGATTCAGTAGATTTGGCCGCAATCTCTTTGATTTCGTATGCGCAAATCCCTTCTACGAATTCAAATACATCGTGAAGTGTTTGTTCGGTTACTCCAGCAATTGGAACAAGCGTTAGCTTCCAGCTTAGGACTGGATCCGCCCAGTCCTGTTCCGACAAAGACAAAACAGCACTGTCATCAATTTCGACCTGCAATGTACCGGTATCAGCCAAAGCGCGGAACAGCAAAGCTGGATCATTCCCGGTTCTGAACATGTCTGGATCTGCTTTGAAGTCGATTTCAAAACATTCGATTTCGGTCTCGGCAGGGGCCGAGAAGGCAGCAAGAGGATCTATATCACCCGAATCGTCATCCCCAAAGTCAAAGGCAACAGGTTCAAAATTTGCAGCCGCTTCTGCTTCTTCTTCTTCTGCCTGTTGCGGGTCCTCACCACAAAGGGCGAACAATTCTTTGACAATCTGCGCGCCCTTTTGGGGGTCTGGGCTTTGGCCTTGGCGAGATAATTCAATCAAATCAGACAGATGATCACCCGAAGAGAACAACACTGCCGTTACATTGGGTTCCGGATCCGTTTTCCCGGAACGCATATTGTCCAAGAGGTTTTCTAGGGCGTGTGAAAACTCGACCAGCGCCGTGAGGTCAAATGCCCCTGCCCCGCCTTTGATTGAATGGACGGCCCGAAACATCGCGTTGATGGTTTCGTCATCGTGATTGCCATCGTCCAGCGCCTCAAGACCATCTGTGAGAACCTCCATGAGGTCATCACATTCTTGAAAAAAGCTTTCCCGCAGTTCGTTCATGTGATCCCCCGCCATTATGCTACAATCCTGTTGATCGCAGACACGAGCTTGTCTTGGTCAAAGGGTTTTACGATCCATCCCGTGGCCCCGGCTTTTCGGGCCTTGGATTTTAGCTCTGCGCCACTCTCTGTTGTTAGAACCAGAATTGGCAATCCACGGTATTGATCCATTGCCCGAATACCTTCGATCACGCCAAATCCATCCAAGCGGGGCATATTGATGTCAGTGATGACTAGATCCGGTTGCGCGTCTTCGAGTTTGTCCAACCCATCAACTCCATCTTCTGCGAGGTCTACATCGAACCCAGCATCATGTAAGGCCCGTTCAAGAAGGCTTCGCATGGTGCGAGAATCGTCAACTGCGAGGATTTTCTTTTTCATGCAATGGCGCCTTCTTGAAATGGAGATTGGTCGTATCCAAGAAGTGCAATACCTTCGTTGAATGCGATTGAGGGGGAGGAGATAAAAAACGGATGCTCATCTGCATCCCATTGGAGCCGGGCAGACAAGAGCAATTGTAAGGCAAGCGCCCCGATATGAGTCACTTTATCAGCAACGACATAAATCTCGGAATTTCGACTCGAATTAAACTTCTGTGCCAATTCTTCGCACACGGAGATATCCAACCTTGCCGGCAATTCGATGACTGCCTTGCCAGAGGATTTTGGATTTTCTGAAGCAATGTTCATGAGGCTTCTGATCCTAGGTTCAACTAATTTCTCAGGTGAACGTAGAACCATATTCTTAATAACAAGTTCCCCGGCTTCATCTTTCACATATTGAGTAGGGTCATCGCCAATGCAGGAAATAAAACTCGTTCGTATCTTATTGTTTTTAAACGACGACCTGCGCCGAAACTTCGCCAGTGCAATTCTAACAAATCCTGGATAAGAACAAATCGGAGTTCGATTTTGAACTCGTCACAACGTCGAGAATTCAAAAATCAGTGTGCGATTTTATTGCAAATCCCCTGCACCTACGTCGTTGGAACAATGCCATTATTCCAAAACCCGTTGCCAATAATGGCAATGTTAACGGTGCAGGAACTGCGGGCAATCCCGACACGCCGGTCACTTCGTAGACACCGCCATATAGGCTTGAGACATATAAATGCCCCGCCCCGTCACGCCCCAGTGCAACGATCGATCCCAAACGCCCCACATCGGTTATGAAATCATAGGACGTGATGGCGGGCGCGGTCCCCAATGGGCTGCTTGCGTCAAATCCGTACAGGCCGGGGGTACGAAAGTCGCCAAACAGATATTGGCCTTCCAGAATGCTTAATTCTGCCAATCCATCACGATAAACCAAACCGCCTGTGATCGATTGACCTTGATCGTGCCCATACGCGTAAAACGGGTCGGTAAGCGTCCCAGTGGCGAGCTCTCCTCCGCCTGTCAGGGGTGCTGTGCCTTCATAAACGTTCCAGCCGTAATTTGCCCCAGCGACACCTATATTGATCTCTTCTGCGCCATCTTCACCGACATCCGCGATAAAATAACGCCCGGTTAGGGGATCAAAGGTCGCCTGAAACGGATTTCTCAGCCCAATCGCCCATAATGCGGGATCGGCCCCTGCCCCAAAATCCGGATTGTCGGCTGGGATTGCGTAGTTATTGAACGGATCATCAGGATAGGCATCCCCGCCCACATCCACCCTCAGAACCGATCCAAGCCGGTTGGTGACATCCTGACTGTCGATTGGACTGGCATGTATGTCCTGATTGCCATCCCCAGTTGTGACATACAAATATCCATCGGGGCCAAATTCAACATCCCCCCCATAATGGTTGTTGCTGCGATCATGTTGAATAGACATCACAATCTGTGCGGAATTGGGATCAAGCATTCCCGACGCCGTTTCTGTGTATCGCGCAATCACATGGCGGTTATCGGTTGTGGCATAGCTGATGTAAACTTGGCCACTCATCGCGTGATCCGGTGCAAGTGTCATCCCATAGGCCAGATCGAGATTGTCGTCTGGCACCTGGTCAAGAATGACAGATTGTTCACCCGTTGCGCCATTTCGGTGGGAAATGGCACCGGATCGCAATGACAGGAAATATCCCCCCTGATCTGCGCCTTGTAACGGCTGAATATCAACCACCGTCCCGCCAGCGGGATCTGGGGTGATCAATTCAAGATGCAAAGTCACAGCCGACAAAGGTGAGGCAGCAACCGTGCAGCAAATGATCGCTGCAAACCGGCTCAAAACAATAACCCTTCTAAAAATGTACCTCAGGCTAACCGGATTGGCGATTCGAAACAAATGTGATCCGATTTTTAGGGGGAGGTAGGGATACATCCAATCAACGATGCCCCTGAAATGGCCTCAGTTTCATGCAAACCCGCTTTACTGGTTAACCCCAAAAAGGGGCAGAAACCTTTCGTTAACGAATAATTCCTAATCTACCCTAAGCTGTGTTCTAAAGTCGAAGTACGGGTGTGTCTGCCGGAGGGAGAAGCTCTTTGAAATTGGTGGTGGACGATTTAACATCAGGGACACAACGTCCGCTATTTAGCGGCTTTTTCGAACAATGTTTTTATGAAATATTCTTGTTTGACCGACAAACCTTTCAGTTTTTAAACGCCAGCCGTGGTGCGTTGGAAAATACCGGATATACCCAAGCTGAAATTCAGACCATGTGCGTCTATGATTTAAACCCTGACCTGAACACTCGGTGGGTTGCAGACAAAATGGTGCCGCTTTTCGAGAAAAAAGAGAGCATGATCACCCTTGGCACGACATTGCGTCGCAAGGATGGGACCATATACGAAGCGGACGCAGTCGTTCAGCTAACCGATTCACCTGACCCAGACCTGATTGCCTATGTGGTCGATATCAGCGCGCGCAACCAAGCACAGCAACAAGCGCGTGAAGCACAGGATGTGTTGCGAACTGCAATTGAAACATTGCCGGATGCCTTTGTTTTATATGACAAAAATGATCACTTGGTCGTCTGCAACCAAAAGTACAAGGAATTCTACCCGCTGAGCGCCAGCGTGATGGAACCCGGAACCCCGTTTATCGACATATTAAGGGAAGGGTTGAAACAAGGCGAGTATGTCGAGGCCGTTGGTCGAGAACAGGATTGGCTTGTTGAACGGATGCGTCAACACCAAGAAGCCCAGATCAACATGAAACAACATCTGATTGATGGCAGATGGTTACGCATTATTGAAAGTGAGACCCCAGATGGGGGGCGCGTTGGGTTACGCATTGATATCACAGAAGAAATCGAAAGCCGGAACCGAGCGGAACAAGCGGAACAATACCTGATAGATGCGATCAATGCCTCCCCGGCGGGTTTCCTGCTTTTTGACAAAGATGACCGTCTGGTCCTTTATAATCCGCAGATTTCCACAATGTTTAACAAAGTCGATTGGGAACCTGCGATCGGGCTCAGCTTCGAAGACGTGCTCCGTGAAAGCATCCGTGCCCACCCCATGAACTTGGCCGGCAAAAAAGAACAAGAATGGTTGGAGAGTGTTTTATCTAACCGCAATGATTCCACCCATATTTACGAAGGCCAAATGAAAGACGGAACCTGGATTCGGTTTCTAGATCAACGCTCTACGGATGGCGGATATGTTAGTTTTCGCTTCGACATTACCGCATTCAAACATCAAGAGGCCGAACTGCGCCTTGCTGCTCAAACCGATCCGCTGACGGGGTTGCTAAACCGGCGTGGGCTAAGTGATGTTTTGGACGCATTGACCAAAGCTGACCCAACCGCGGAATTTGCGCTATTGCACATCGATTTGGACAAATTCAAAGCGATCAATGACGTGATGGGCCACGCTGCCGGGGACCATGTTCTGATCCAATCAGGGATCAAACTGCGCACCCAAACCAGGCGGGATGATGTGGTCGCGCGTGTGGGCGGCGATGAATTCGTGATTTGCTGCAAAATCACCGAGTTAACGGATGTTGATGCTATGGCGCGTCGGGTTGTCGAAACCCAGTCAGAACCCATTATTTTCGAAGACAAACCCTGTTATGTCGGTGCCAGTATCGGGGTTGCGACCTGGCGTCCGCGCACCGGACAACTGGCGGATCAAGCGTTACAAGATGCTGATATTGCACTAAAAATTTCAAAGGACTCAGGAAGAGGTAAATACGTCACCTTCCTTCCGGAAATGCGACACCTTGCACAAGCCAGTGCGCAATTGGCCCATGAAATCGTCCAAGCGTTGGCCGATGATGCGTTTTGTGTTTGGTTCCAGCCTCAATTGTCGCTTGATGGCGAAAAAGTCATTGGATTCGAAAGCCTTGTCCGCTGGCAACATCCCGAACGTGGCTTGTTGTTGCCTGGGGATTTTTTGCCCGCAGCGGACGAAGCAAATCTGATGGATTCCCTTGATCAGCATGTTTTGTATCTCACCTGTGCCGCCATGTCAGAACTGATGGCTGCTGGTTTTGAAAACCCGCGTTTCAGCATCAACTTGTCGACGTCGCGTTTATGTGATCCAAATCTGCTGGACACAATTCACACGAACCTCAGTCTGTTTGATCTTCGTCCCGATCAGTTGGTTATGGAAATACTTGAATCGACATTGCTGGATGAAAGAACCGCAAATGTCGTTGAAAACATTGGGAAACTGGCGGCGTCAGGGTTTTCCGTAGAGCTAGATGATTTTGGAACCGGCCATACCGCCATCGCGAGCCTTCGCGAATTCCCCGTTGATCGAATTAAAATTGACCGCAGCTTGATCCGAGGGATTGATCAAGACGCCGAGCTTCGCATGATCACCTCTGCGATCATTAACCTTTGTTCCGGATTGGGTTTGAACGCCATATGCGAAGGGGTGGAAACAGCAGCCGAACTCTCTGTTTTGAAGGAGCTCGGCTGCCGAGAAGTGCAAGGGTACTATTTTGCAAAACCTATGCCGATTTCGGATCTCGTTTCTTGGCTTTGGGACAGAAATCAACCGCTCGCGGCCGATATAGCTAAAAACTAAGGTCAACAGCCCGACCGGTCCTCGCAGATTCTTGGGCCGCTTGCCCCATTAACACCGCGCGTGCACCATCGGTTAGGCTTACCTCAACCGCACCTTGTCCTCGGACGACATTCAGAAACCTTTGATGTTGGTAGAAGGTTGATCCGTTGTGATCCCCTGCCTCCAACAAATCTGGGCTCACTGGAATATCAATTGTTTCCGGCATCTTAGGGGATCGAGGGGAGAGAACCAGTTTGGGAACAGGGGCCGCGCCCAAGGTTTCCGTGGGCCAAAACCGACCTGGTCCCGGCACGAAACATTCGATTTTCCCATTTGGCCCTACTGCGCTGATTTCTTCTTGGTATTCGGCACCTTCGGCAAACATACACAATTCCAACATCGCACGCGCGCCGCCCGCGAAATCCACGATAACATAGCCGTTATCCCAAATATCTGGCACCTCACCATCGTAGACTTCATCAAGGTGGTTAACAGATTGTCCGGCGCTCGCCATGATCCGCACGGGTTCGTCCTGCAAAACCAAACGCATCAAGTCAAAGAAGTGACAACATTTCTCAACCAATGTCCCCCCTGACTGAGTATTAAACCTGTTCCAATTGCCGACCTTTGGCAGAAATGGGAACCGATGTTCGCGAATAGTGAGCATCTTTACGCCCCCGGTTGACTGTTGAACTTGGTCCATCAGCGCCGTAATGGGCGGCATATATCGATATTCCATCGCAACCCAAATCGGATGCGGGAAGGTTCGTTCGAGGTCAGAAACCCATTGGTGGTCTGATGGGTCAGTGAACAGCGGCTTTTCACACAGAACGGGCAATGGGCGGGTCGCGGCGATTTCCTTTAACTGTGCGACATGCAAATGGTTGGGGCTGACAATAACCAACGCATCCAACGCCTCATGGGCCAGTAAATCAGTTAAGCTTTCTGCTACCTTTGCCCCACCAGCAAGCTGAGCCGCCGCATGCGCAAGTTCTGGCACCGGATCATAAACCACACTTACACTAGCCCCATCCAACAACTTGATGTTTTGAATATGCTCGCTTGCCATCATCCCACAACCGATGATGCCGTAGTTTACTTTTTTCAACATTCTTAGCCCTTCCCAAGGCGCGAGATGTATCTCGCTTTGTTATAATCGAACCATGTTCGTGAATACTCAGCGCGTGTTCCAGCTTGTGACCAGCTCACGCGTTCGATGTAACCGACCGCTTGACCTACATCGTGATCAAATTCTGTGGGTGCCCATTCAGGCACAATTGCAACCCCAATTCGATCTTCGGCGTGACCAATCACCAGCCCCAATTGTTGCCGGTAAAACAGATAAAGCGAGTCTGACAAATCTGATGCGTTAAGGGTTTCGATATAGCCCCCATCCAGCCAAATCTCTTCGATCGCCATTGGAATTTTGTCCAACCGCCGTAAACGCCTGATCCGGAACCCTTCCACAGAAGCGCCAAATTCTGGAAAATCCTGAGGTTTCAAAAGCCGGTCCACCGACAAAACTTGGGCGGTCGGCAAACCACCACCCTGCACGTTTTCCAGTCGAAACATGGAATAAACAGAATTAACGTCCTGTCTCGCCCGGACATAGTTGCCGGACCCCTGAATGCGCTCCAAGAGCTTCTGATCCACGAGTAGATCTAACGCTTTGCGCAATGTGCCGACGGAAACTTCCATCTCGACGGCCATTTGCCGTTCGGGCGGCAAACGCGATCCATCCGCAAGGTGCCCCGCCGCTATTTCACGAATCAAAGTTTCACTGATTTGTACATAGCGCGGCAATGCCGATGGCGTTTCGGATCCGCCCAAGCCATTGGACATAAACGTATTCCCTTCCCCAGCCCCCTTTTCGGTGGGCAAATTGTTACACCATTGATGCATTATCTTTTGAATGCTAGGCAAGTAGAAAAGAAACATAAGGGAGAGATTCGATGACCGTCGTGCCAGTCACGTCGGCGGACCTGAATGCTGCAGAAGTATCCTGGTTCTCCGCGTTATGCTCAGACGATTACCAATTTTTGGGCGTGCCCGATGGTGATCTTCGTTCATCTTTTGAACATTGCCGTGACATTGTGCTGGAAGCAGAACGTCAGGGTTTTCGCAACATCCTCGCCCCGTCCTCCTACCAGGTTGGTCAGGATACGCTCAGCTTTGTTGCTGGCATGGCCCCTTTGACGAGCAAAATCAACATGCTGGCCGCCATCCGGTGTGGTGAAATGCAACCCATCATGCTGGCACGGACAATCGCGACCCTCGATCATATGCTAAAGGGTCGGTTGACGCTAAACGTCATTTCATCGGATTTCCCGGGCGAAGTTGCAGACAGCGCATTCCGGTATCGACGGTCCCGCGAAGTTGTGCAAATTCTGCGTCAGGCATGGACGCAGGATGAGATCAACTTTGACGGCGATATCTATAACTTTCAGGGGTTAACCACTGACCCTGCGCGTCCCTATCAAACCAATGGCGGTCCACTGCTCTATTTTGGCGGGTATTCCCCTGCCGCTTTGGATCTTTGTGGCGAATTTTGTGATGTTTATTTGATGTGGCCAGAACCAAAGGCCAATATTGAACAACGCATGAAAGATGCGCATGCAGCAGCGCAAAAATACAACCGGACGCTGGATTTTGGTCTTCGTGTGCATATGATTGTGCGCGACACAGAAGCCGAAGCAAAGGAATATGCCGATTACATCGCGTCAAAGCTGGATGATGAATATGGCAAACTGATCCGCGACCGCGCCCATGACAGCATTTCGCTGGGCGTATCCCATCAGGCAAAAGCTCGCGAATTGGCCGACAAATTCGGTTATGTCGAACCCAATATGTGGACCGGCGTCGGTCGGGCGCGTTCGGGGTGCGGGGCGGCCTTGGTTGGCTCCACGGACCAAGTTCTGAGCAAGATCGAAGAGTACCAAAAAATGGGCATTCGCGCGTTCATCTTTTCGGGCTATCCGCATATTGATGAGGCGCAACATTTTGGCACCAAGGTGTTGCCCCAGATCAAAACCTGTTCCTTGCCCCACGCCTATGGACGTGTGCCGGCAGAGACCCCAATGACACCACTCGGCGCAGGAGTTCGCACCTAATGGATCGCGTTAAAATTGCTCAAGACCTTGAATTTAGTGAAATTATCTATGGTATGTGGCGCCTTGCTGAGGCCGACGATACCAGCCCGGAACATGTGAGAAATAAAATTTCCGCCTGTCTGGATCAAGGTATCACGACCATGGATCAGGCCGATATTTACGGCGGCTACATGGCCGAAGAAGTGTTGGGGAATGCGCTGACGACGGATCTGAGGAACAAGATCGAGATCGTAACAAAATGCGATATCGTTGCGCCGATGGGCCGCTATAGTGATGCGTCAGTTAAGTATTATGACACGTCCCGCGCCCATATTATGGCGTCGGTCGATCATTCCTTGCGATTGATGAAAACCGACCGGATCGACATGCTGTTGATCCACCGTCCCGATCCCATGATGGATCATCATGAAACCGGCGCTGCCTTGGACGACATTGTTGCATCCGGTAAGGTACGCGCAGTTGGCGTTTCCAATTTCAAGTTGCATGATTGGACATTGCTGCAGTCGGCAATGAAAACCAAGCTGACCACCAACCAGATTGAACTGAGCTTGCAAGCGCATGACGGGTTCACAAATGGCGACGTTGCCTATTTGCAGGAACGCGATCTGCCCATTATGGCGTGGTCTCCGTTGGGTGGGGGCGCATTGATGGCCGCCGACGCCAAGGCAGGTGCGGCCATGGACCGTGTTGCCGCTGAATTCAACGTAGATCGTGGCGCGGTTGCCGTAGCCTGGTTATTGGCCCACCCGGCAAAAATCTTGCCTGTTATGGGTACGAATAACTTGAATAGAATCAGCAACCTGACTGATGCCCTTAAAGTGAAACTGGATCGACCAGCTTGGTTCGATCTTTACACCGCAGCGCTCGGCGCTGAGGTTCCTTAATGGATGGAACAAAGGGGATAGGAATGGAGAGCTTCGCCCCAAGTGAGGATGCCCGCGCATTTCGCAACGCGCTTGGGGCTTATGCCACCGGTGTCACGGTTGTGACCACGGGGACCTCTGAGGGCCCTGTTGGTATCACCGCCAACAGTTTTGCGTCGGTTTCTCTGGATCCACCTTTGGTCCTGTGGTCTCCGGCGAAATCGTCCAAACGTTTCAACACGTTCCGGAATGCATCCCATTTCGCCATCCATGTGTTGGACACCCATCAACGTGAAATCTGCGATGGATTTACCCGCGACAAACACGCGTTTGATGGTCTTGATTGGGAGGAGGGCGCAAACAACGTGCCGCTGATCAATGGCTGTCTGGCGCGGTTTGAATGCAGTTTGTCAGCTGCACATGATGCAGGCGATCACGTGATCCTCGTGGGGCAAGTGTCCCGCGTCAGCTATCGCGAAGGTTTGCCGCTGTTGTTTCAAGCGGGACGGTTTGTCAGCCTCAAAGGCTGACTTTAAGATCGGGGCGTAAGACCCTGACTTAGGAGAGAAAAAGGGGTTAAGCCCCATTTAGGGAGGAATCCGCCATGGCGGTATTGCTTGGGGTCTTGTGGCCTCTTGAGAAAGTGAACACCCTCGTTCTGTCTGTTGGCCGGATTATCGCGATCCTTGCTCTTGCCATCATGGTTATGCTCATCTTAGGGCAGGTTTTTTGGCGATATGTGCTGGATGCGGCCCCCAATTGGACAGAAGAAGCCGCCCGATTTGGCATGTTGTGGATGACCGGTCTGATGGCGCCTATGGCGTACCGAATGGGTGGCTTTGTAGCGATCGACATGCTGGAACGCGCGCTACCCCGGTTCGTTGCGGGCACTTTAACCCTTATTTTGTTGACCATCAGCCTCCTCGTCCTGGTTCTCGCTTGGGACAAAGGCCTGAACAATCACGTCGATAGCCTGTCAGGGCGCGGCGCGTCTGCCTCGCTTAGGCTGCCACTGGATTGGTTTGGCGGGGAACGGGTCAAATTCAAAAACGCATGGCAATATGCATCGCTCTTGGTTGGCATCACATTGCTGATTTCCGTCAATATCGAACTGATTTTACGCCAAATAATCACCCTATTGGGCAGCGGGGACCGCCTGCACCATTTGGATGGATCTGACATGGTAGGAGCCGACTGATGCTGATTTGGTTTCTTCCGCTTTTCATCGTTTTGATCATGGTTGGTTTGCCGGTGGTCTTTGCCCTGCTCGCAGCCCCCGGCGCCCTGCTGCTGCTCAATGGCCAAGAACGGGATTTGGCCGTTCTTTATCGCAATCTTTACAACGGGATGGACAGTTTTCCTTTGATGGCGCTGCCGTTCTTTATGTTGGCCGGAGAAGTCATGAACCGGGGCGGCATCACCGTGCGTCTGGTTGAGTTTTCCCAAGCGTTCATGGGGCATATGCGCGGTGGCTTGGCTCATGTAAATATCCTGTCTTCGATCCTGTTTGCGGGCCTGTCTGGCTCTGCGGTGGCGGATACATCCGCGCTGGGATCGACCTTGATCCCAGCGATGGAAAAGAACGGATATACCCGGAAATTTGCAGCCGCGATCACCGCTGCATCCTCGGTCATTGGGCCGATCATTCCCCCATCCGGCATCATGATCATCTATGCCTATGTGATGGGCGAAAGCGTCGCTGCCCTGTTTTTGGCAGGCATTGTGCCGGGTATTATGGTGGGCGCTGGCCTGATGGTGATGGTCCGGTTGATGGCGGATCGCTATGACCTGCCCAAGGCCGAACGCATTGTGGCCAAAGGTCAAACCGTCAGCCCGGTTGAATACTGGGTCAGCTTGGTTCTGATCCGGATCAATATCGCCGGACTGCTTTATGGTGTGTTTGCCATGATCCGCGGCTTGGCAGGGCTCGAAATTACGCTGAATCCTTGGCTTATCTACCTGATTTTCCTACCGATTGCCCATGGGATTGCCATGTGGACCCGTGGTCAGGTTAGCTCTGATTTCCGGTCCGTCTGTAAAAAGGCCATCGCGCCGTTGCAGACCCCAATCATCATTTTGGGCGGCATTCTGACGGGCGTTTGCACCCCGACCGAAGCCTCTGCCCTGGCCGTGGCCTATGCCCTGATCGTCAGCTTTGCGGTCCTGCGATCGATGAAGTTTTCAGACCTCGCAGGTATCCTGACCCGGTCCGCCTTGGCCACGTCAGCGGTGCTGTTGTTGGTGGGTGCAGCTGTGGCGTTCAAAACCGTCGTGTCCCTGTCATATGCACCGCAGATATTAACAGATGCGATCCTTGGCCTGAGCGAAAATCCGTTGATCCTGTTGTTCCTGATAAACATTCTGCTGTTTGTGGTTGGCATGTTCCTGGATGCAGGCCCAGCGATCATCATTTTGGGGCCAATTTTGGGCCCGATATTTACGGAACTGGGCGTGCATCCCGTGCATTTCGCTATCATCATGTCCGTAAACCTAACAGTCGGATTGGCAACGCCGCCCATGGGGTTGGTCCTGTTTGTGGCCTCAACCGTCAGTGGCGAAAAGGTTGAAACCATCGCCAAAGCCATTCTGCCATTTCTTGCAGTGGAAGTGCTGGTGATCTTCTTGATCACGTATTTCCCCTTCATCTCGATGACGGTGCCCCGCCTGACGGGGTTCGTCCAATGACCAAGCAAAAGGGAGGTTCTACCATGCTTAAAGGTCTTAAAACCGTTGCACTTGCCGCACTTGTGGCCGGTTCTGCAACATTGGCCGCTGCGCAGGATTTTACGCTGCGCGCCACGGCCAACTCTAACGAAAATGACGAGGACTATGATGGTCTGGTTGTTTTCAAGAACTACGTCGAGGCGGCCTCTAACGGGCGTATCGCGGTAGAGCTGTTTATCGGCACGCAACTCTGTGCAACCGGTGCGGAATGCCTCGAAGGTGTGTCTGAGGGTTCGATCGATATCTATATCTCCACCTCTGGGGGGGCTGCGGGTATCTTCCCTTATGTGCAGGTGCTGGATCTGCCTTATCTGATGGCCGATGACCGCGTCGCCGAAGCTGTGCTGCAAGGTGATTTTGTCCGCACTATGCGGGATATGGCGCTGGAAACATCCGGTGACACCGTGCGTTTGATGACTGTTGGCAACACAGGTGGCTGGCGCAACTTTGCCAACACACAACGCCGCGTTCAGGGTCCTGACGACATGGATGGCCTGAAAATCCGGACCGTTGTGGCGGACCTGCCGCAGGAATTGGTACGCGCCATGGGGGCGTCCCCGACCCCAATCCCGTGGCCTGAGCTGTTCACATCGTTCCAAACGGGCGTTGTTGAAGGGTCTAAAAACGGCATCACCGACATCATGGGCATGAAATTCCCTGATGCGGGTCTGCAATATGTCACGCTGGACGGTCACGCCTATATGGGTGCGCTGTGGTGGATGAGCAACGAAAACTTCATGGCGATGCCAGAAGACATGCGTCGCGTTGTTGTTGATGGGTTCTATCAGTTGCAGCAGGCCACATTTGCGTCACCAAAACGTAAATCCATCCAAGCATACGAAGATTTTGTCGCCGGTGGCGGTGATCTTTATGTGCCCACGCCAGAAGAAAAAGCTGCATTCGCAGAAGCCGCCCTGCCCGTTCAGGAATGGTTCCGCGGCAATGTAGACGGTGGGAATGAAATTCTGGATGCCTTGATCGCCGCGGTGGCCGAAACCGAAGCCGATCTGGCAGCGGATTATGAATCTGACCTGAACTAATCAAATCAGAACGGCGGCTCTGATCAGGGCCGCCGTTTTTACGTCCACACAAAAAGGCGGATCACCGAAAAGGATAAATCCAAGGCCGGTAATCCTCGATCAGATGATGCGCACGTTCAATTTCTTCAGCCGTCAAACGTGGTGTGATTTCTTCCAGAGAAATCGCCGCATCTGGATCACCGCCAATCGTCGACAAAGCGTACCACGCATATGCGCGGACCATGTCAGGCGCCGGCAGGCCTCGCCCCGTTTCATAATACCAACCGATCCCCGATTGCGCGCCGGGATGGCCTTTCAGACTGGCCCGCAGATACCAGTCAAACGCCCGTTCGTCATCGCGCGGCACGCCCAGCCCCATGGCATACATGACCCCAATCAGCTCTTCGGCTTCGGCATTTCCCGATCTGGCAAATGGGTCCAACGCAGCGCGCGCTTCTTCAAATTTTCCGTCTTCCATCAGGTCACGCGCATCTTCGATATCCGCGGCCAACGGTGTGGCGATCATCGCCAAAGCAAAGGCAAGGTGGCGCATTTTGTCGGTCTCCTGTTTGTTGCGATGCCGGTTGGGGCGGACCCGATTTTGCCGACAGATTTTCTGAATGCGGATCCCGCACAGGCCCAATTGGGTCAGTTGCTATTTTACGATAAGATCCTGAGCGGGAACAGGAATATCTCTTGTGCGACATGCCATCATCACGATTTGGCATCCGGCGATGGGCTTAGTCTTGGCATCGGAGAAGGCGGTGTCGGTCTGGGGCCCGATCGGGTTGCCGGGGACATTATCAAACGCGTGCCACGCAACGCCCCTGCCCTGTGGAATCTGGGCCACCGCGACGTGGATGTGTTATTTCATGATGGCCGATTAGAGGTTTCGGACATTTACGGGAATGGTTTTAATTCCCCCGCTCAGGAATGGCTGCCACAAGGTTTGGACAATATTCTAGCCGCTCAGGCCTTGTTTCCGCTGGTCGCCCAATTTGAAATGGCCGGCAATCTGGGGGAAAATGATGTCGTGGGGGCACTGCATGATCGCATCGATGCGCCCTGGCCGATTTTGGCAAAACGGGTGCGGATCATTCCCGAATATGGGGCGCTGTTTGTAGATGCGTTTGATCATATCGACAGTCCAGACCAGATCACAATCGTAGAAATTGCCAATGCAATCGCCGCGTTTGAAATCACGGAATGGCAGAGCTTTGACAGCCCCTATGATGCCTATCTGGCTGGCACCCCCCTGCCCGAAGCGGCCGAGCGCGGACGTCAGATTTTCTTTGGAGCGGGTGCCTGTTCCAGCTGTCATTCGGGGCCGTTGTTTAGCGATCAGGACTTTCACGCCTTGTCCCTGCCCGCGTTTGGACCCGGGCGCACACGGGTTCATGATCCGATCCCCCGCGATGTTGGACGCATGGGAAAAACCAATTTATTGCAAGATGCGTATCGGTTTCGTACGCCATCATTGCGCAATGTCGCGCTCACCGCACCTTATGGGCATAATGGTGCATTTGCGACGTTGGACGCTATGATCCGACATCATTTGGACCCGCTCACGTCACGGGACAATTGGCCCCATGATCAGGCGCAGCTCCCACTTGCGCCTTGGTTGGAACCCATTGATTTTGCAATTCAATCTGACGAAATGGAAATGGAGCGTCAACGCAATCACCTCGATATCACTCCGCTGACCTTAACCGATCAGGACATTGATGATTTGGTTGCGTTTTTGCAGGCGCTAACCGGCGAAACCGCTCTTTATCGCCCTCTCGGTGCCCCGGAAACCGTGCCGTCCAGGTTGCCTGTTGACTAGATGATCAACTCATCCAACGGGCGCCGCGCTCTTGGGGGCGGAGGTCCCGTTGCGACCCCAAACCGAATAACCTGAACCAAGTCACGATCCGCACCGATCCCGAGACGCGCACAAATTTCCGCATGTGCGGATGGATCGTCAGACAACGCCGCCATTGGCCATCCTGAGAATCCGAGCGACGTCGCCTCTAACCACATTCTCAAATAGGCGCGGCCTCTGGCAATTGGGTTTGCTTCTATAGGCTGGTGAAATGCGGCGATCACCGGGGCGCTTTTGGTCGCTTCTGCCTCTGATGTGATTGATTTTGTTGCACCAAATAGGTTCAGCATTCCCCAAAGCGGACCCAAGGCCAAACCCGCGATGCGGGCTTGCAAATCGGTCATTTGGCAGGCCTCTCGCCCCATTCCATCCAAGCCCAAACGGGGATGTGTGTCGCGCAATCGCATCCAGCTTAGCAGCTCTTTGCGAAATGCTGGATTTTGCATAATTCGGTAACCGGTTTGGTCATTCAGTTCTGCCAACCAATTTCGTCGTTTTGCATCTGTGATCACAAATGTGTCGCTGCGGCTCCAACCAAACAGGTCAGGCGTTTGATCCGCGAATTTTCCACGCCAAGTAAACCGGTTTTCTAACTGACGGCTTAGTCCATCCTGCGGTCCTGATTGCAGACGAATATGCGCAACAGGTTTCAGATCTGAATGCGCGCCCCAGCGTTCATCAACCTGCGCTGAAATCCCCATTTCTGACAGCGCCAGCACCGTTGCTTCGATTGCAGCGCCAAACGACAGGCCCGCATCAAGGTGGTGCGGATCGCCCACTGGTAGCGATTGCGTCAAATCGCAAAAAACGTCGATACCATCGTCTGACCGATGCCAGCGCGTTGGTTGAATGTTATGCACCGATGGCGCCAGACAGGCACGCGCGACCACCGATCTAAACGACTGATCATTCAGCATTTTTAACCTCCAACAAACGCGAAAAACTCTGTGCTGCGTTCAGCTCAGACTCCACACGTTTTGTTGCCGCGATCATCGGGATCGACAAAGCGATCAACGTCAATGGCTGGGCCTGAGCACATAGAATATGGGACGCCTGATATCGCTCAAACAGATGTGATTTATGCTCTGCCAAGTCTGGGTTTGACGGGATTGGATCCGAGCGTCGCAGGACGGGATGTTTGCGAAACAACTCGGTCAGAACCTCTTCTTGGCAATCGTGTAACGTATCTAAGTCAATCAATGCGACCCCGTCATTGTCCATATTCCCAACAACATTTCGTAGGAAATCCATAGGAGAGGACGCCGAATTTTTCGACATTTCCTCTAAAACAGCAACGCCTTGTGCCTCTGTTTTTAAGGTTCGAATTTCATTATAAAGCGCAGCGCAAAGCGCCGATCCCAACAAAATCGCCACTGTCATGATCGTCGCATTCCAGCTGAACCCCATCAAAAATGAAACGGTTGCACCGGATAAAATTGCGGCGACAACGGTTACGCAAAACCCCATCAATGCGTCGATATGGGACCGTGATGATTTCCCCAAAGTAATTGATAACCAACATAAAAACAGCACACCCAAAGCAGAAACACGAACCGGAAGGTTAAAATACACCATCAGGAAATCAGCCGCTGCAAATGGCAGCAACAAAAACACTGAAAGCCCGATACGTTCTGCCATTTGGTTTTCCGCCCGGGACAAAGACGACACATCCCGCGTGAACACCAACAGTCCGCAGATCAAAAATCCTGCGACCTGAAACATCAACAGGATCACCAACCTGAACGGATCCACCAATTCAACCGGGAACAACGCTGATACCGACAGCAGCGTGGTCATCACCGCGAAACCGACCTTAATGAATTTGGCGGCGTGCCGTCGCAACAAACCTTCGGTGAGCAAGAGAGCAGCGAGCGGCACCAAAGCTGCGGCAAACAAAACCAATGCGCGAAAAAGATTCAAATCGGTCAAACTGTAGGCCGCACGGGCACCAAACAGCAAAATCATCGCATGAACGCCAAATAGAAATCGCTGATTAAGTGGGTCATACCGCCCCTGATCAACGATCATTGCCCGCATCAGCAATAATCCAATGACCGCCGAAATCGATAGGAAAAGATCAACAATATATGGGGCCGCGGTCATCATTGACTTAGCAATCGTGCCAGAAACCGACGGACAAATGGGCGTATGACTGCGGACATCCATTTTGGATTTGGTCGCTCAACACGGCCGCGATATGGGTTCAAAAAATAGCCCTGGCAATTTGCACCAAATGGTCGGCCCATAACGCCATTTGCGCATTCATATGCCATCAACATACCCGTTGTGATGACCATAGGGGCAAAACTCGGACGCCCGCGTTTGCCTGTGATCACATCACCGATCAAATCTAAATCGATGTAATGTCGCGATGAAGAATTGAGGACAACATACTCAGCCTCTGCCATAAAAGCGGACTCTCTTTGGTCCTGCGAGATTGACCTCCAATCCGTCTGTTCTGTTTGAAATCCCAACCGAGTTTCATGTGCTGGATCGGTCGGCTTGGTAACATAAACTGAGGGCAGAGGCGCGGCATAAGCGTCAATCATCACTTTGTTCTGCTCGCGTGCTGTCCGGTATAGCAACAACGTAGCCGCCAAATCATCAGTTCCGTTAACCACAATATCGGACCGAGACACCAAACCTTCGGCCAACTCCATCCATTCTAAACCATATACTTCGATGTCGATTTCAGGATTAATGTTTCGGCACATTTTCGCAGTGACGTTCGATTTGTGCAATCCAACCCTGTGTAAGTTGCAAAAAACCTGCCGGTTCAGGTTCGAAATTTCGAATTCATCTACGTCCGCAAGAATGAGTTTTCCAACTCCCATCCGTACCAAAGCCTGAATACAAGCGCCCCCCATTCCCCCATTACCGCAAACAAACACCGTGCTAGACTTTAACGCATTTTGTTCGTCGTTAGACACAAACCCCTGATTTCGGGTTGTCATTTCGTCGTAGCTAAACATTTGTTTTGTCCTTCACGGGGCGCAGAATGGACCATTCTTGGTCACTTTCGAACCAATGTAGAATGGGCAGGATCAATCGACGTAAAATGACCATTCCAGCCACGAGCAACAGTCCGCTTAATGCGGAACTGGGCACTTCTTTTGAGAGGTATCGCCCGATGGCTGCCATGTCCAATTGCCCAATCTGCAGCACATCATCCCCCCGCTCATAGTCCAGTTCACGCGCGCAAAAGTCGTTATAACTGTCATCACGATGTTTAGGCGCCTGTTCCCACGTTTTCATCAGATCGTCCGATCCGCCGGTATAGGCGTTTGTGATCACAAACCGGTTTTCATCAAAGTCTGCTTCGTCCCCAACCCCAAATACATACCGATGATCTGCCATAATTCGACGCGCCACCTGCAGCTGGCTAAGCGTGCGCCGAGATGCGCTAGGAGATGGGTAAACATTTGAAAACATACCAGATACCATGCCCACGACAGCTGGAACCTGCGTCACGTTTGAAATCCATAACGGACGAAATTTTCGCCGCACAAACAACAAAAAACATGTTAATCCATACAGCACCCATGACAGGTTTTTTGAACGCTCATTGGGGTCGACCATCACCAATCCCAAATGCAAAACTTCGGTTGGTTTTGGCAAAGTTGAGAGGGTCATGATCGCCAAAGCGTTAAATGCGATCGGTGTGCCGTCCGGCCGGCTCACCAAGGTCACAATCGAAGAAGACATTCGTTTTCGATCCGCAGAGAACACGCCATAGGTCAAGCTTCCGACTGGCAGGGTCGCTGATGCGACTTTTCTTAAGTCGTCGGAAAGTTGTTCAAGTTCAGCATCTTGCATCCACAAACCGGGACGTTCCAGAATTCGAATATGCAAACCAGAAGAACGCAGCCGCAGGTCCAAATAGGTGTGACGAAATGATTTAAGTAATGATCGTATCACAGCGCCCCCCTGCCGAGTTAACAAATAGTAACGTGGTATAAACCAAGGTAAAAGTAGGGATACCCCGCCCCGATTTTGATGTCATTTTCTAAAAACCGAGACAAGAAGGACACGGGCGGAACGGCGCTTGCAATCGGCTGCTTGGCCCCGGCGCAACAGCCGCCTATAAGGCATTGAACGACAAACCGGAGCCGAAAATGCGCACAGCCACGATCACGCGGAAAACCGAAGAGACCGAGATCACCGTTGAAGTTAATCTTGACGGGACAGGGTCCTATGACAACGTGACCAAGGTTGGTTTTTTTGACCATATGCTGGATCAACTGGCCCGTCATTCGCTGATCGATATGCGCATTCGGGCCAAGGGTGATCTATATATTGATGATCACCACACCGTCGAAGATGTGGGGATCACACTGGGCCAAGCCATCACCCAAGCGCTTGGAAACAAACGGGGAATCACCCGTTATGGGTCCTGCCACCTGGCGATGGACGATGCGCAAATCCGCACGGCACTGGATTTGGCCGGTCGGCCCTATTTGATTTTCAACACCGAATTTTCCTCTGATAAAATCGGCACGTTTGATACCGAATTGGTCCGCGAATTTTTCCAAGCTCTGTCGGTACATGCCGGGATGACGCTGCATATTGATCAACTACACGGGTTCAATTCGCACCATATTGCTGAGGCGATGTTCAAATCTGTGGCACGCGCATTGCGGGTTGCGGTTGAATTGGACCCTCGCAAAATGGATGCGATTCCTTCGACCAAGGGCACATTGTAATGCTGACTGCGCTGGTCGATTATGGCAGTGGCAATTTGCATTCGGCGCAAAAAGCGTTTGAACGGATGGCTCGGGAAACGGATGGCGGCACAATTGTTGTCACATCTGAGGCTGATGTCGTGGCCAAGGCGGACCGGATTGTTTTGCCCGGCGACGGCGCGTTTCCGGCATGTCACGCCGCGCTACATGGTGTTGACGGATTGGCCGAAGCGATCACGGATGCCGTTGAAAACCGGGCTGTTCCGTTTCTAGGTATCTGTGTTGGCATGCAGATGATGGCCAAAAGCGGCTTTGAATATCAGGAAACGCCAGGCTTTGGCTGGATTGACGGGCATATTCACCCAATTGCACCTTCTGATCCTAAAATGAAGGTGCCGCATATGGGGTGGAATGACCTGATCATCGATCAGGAACATGCGGTTCTAGACGGTGTAGCCACCGGGGATCACGCCTATTTTGTGCATTCCTATCAGATGGTTATGAACAATACGCAGCATCGATTGACCCATGTTGATTACGGCGGTGACATCACGGCCATTGTGGGACGGGACAACATGATTGGCATGCAGTTCCACCCTGAGAAAAGCCAAGCTGCTGGCCTGAAACTAATCGCCAACTTTCTAAGCTGGGCCCCATAAGAAACGCCCGCCAAACCGGCGGGCGCTACATCCGATTTGAGGGATGCAATTACTGGCGCGTCCAGACCCCGCCTTCGCGGCAGATCCCTAAAACGCAGCCAGAAACAGTCAACTGATTGCCGCTAAGCTGCAGCCGGGAATTGTAGGTTTTATCACGATCCGGCGAATAAACTTTGCCCGTATATGCGCCGCCGCCACTGGCGACCGTTTCGGAAATAATGTTCTGACCGATGTTGTCAGACGGAATTTCGGCGCCATTTGGGCCATAGGCGCGGATCAATGTGCCACACAGCGCAGACCCACAGGGCGCAACCTGAATCAGCCCCGAATTGCCATTATCATCAGCGGTTGTGCGCCACGTGCCTTCTAACGGGTCCGCCGTTGCCGCCCCCGCCAATGCAATTGCGCCAACGACGCTCAATACAAACTTTTTCATTCTGTCCTCCCATGAACTGAACGCATGCTGCGGCATTGCCCCCCACCCGATCAAGTATGACGTGGGGTCGGCCCCGCATCGTTGCATCCCGGACGCCAACATGCATAAACAGCCCCAACATTGCGCCCAAATCGTGAAAGGCACGTTAAATGATCCTTTATCCCGCCATCGACCTAAAAGACGGCAATGCCGTACGCCTGATCAAAGGCGAAATGGATCAAGCCACGGTGTTCAACGACAATCCAGCCGCTCAGGCGATGGAATTTGTGAATGCGGGTTGTGAATGGCTGCATCTGGTGGATTTAAACGGCGCCTTTGCCGGTGAACCTGTCAATGCCGCCCCAGTTGAAGAAATCCTGAAACAAACCAAAGTGCCTGCGCAGCTTGGGGGCGGGATCCGCGACATGGCGACAATCGAACGCTGGCTGGATCGCGGGCTGGCACGGGTCATTTTGGGCACGGTTGCCGTGGAAAACCCTGATTTGGTGCGCGAAGCGGCGCGTGCCTTTCCGGGCAAAGTTGCTGTGGGCATTGACGCGCGTGACGGGCGCGTGGCGACCAAAGGCTGGGCCGAGGAAACCGATGTCATAGTGACTGATTTGGCAAAATCCTTTGAGGATGCTGGTGTGGCTGCGATCATTTACACCGACATCAACCGCGATGGGGCCATGCAAGGGCCAAATGTGCATGCCACGGCCGATCTGGCCAATGCCGTATCAATCCCCGTAATTGCATCTGGTGGCGTGTCCTCGCTTGAGGATCTGCAAGCACTGAAAAATTGCGGTGCTGCGTTAAACGGCGCGATTTCTGGCCGTGCGCTCTATGATGGGGCAATTGATCTAAGCGATGCGCTGACCCTCTGCCGCGCCTAAACGATTTTCCGAACAGGTGGCTCAAAATCTGCCGATTTTGAGCCTCGTGGGGCCCTGCCCCACGCCCCAAACCGAAGGGTCGCCAAACCCCTTGCCGTTTCAGGTCGCGCGGCCTATCAAGCGGGCATGCTTAAAACACGTATCATACCTTGCCTGGATGTCGCTGATGGGCGTGTCGTCAAAGGCGTGAACTTTGTCGATCTTGTCGATGCTGGCGATCCGGTGGATGCCGCCATCGCCTATGACGCCGCAGGTGCCGACGAACTTTGTTTTCTTGATATTCATGCAACCCACGAAAATCGTGGCACAATGTATGATCTGGCCACCCGCACGGCGGAACATTGTTTTATGCCGCTGACCATTGGTGGCGGGGTGCGCACCCACGAAGATGTGCGCAATCTGTTGCTGGCTGGGGCGGACAAAGTCAGCTTTAACTCTGCGGCGGTGGCCAACCCAGATGTTCTGACCGAAGCCGCATTGCGGTTTGGATCACAATGCATCGTCTGCGCAATCGACGCCAAAACGGTGGAACCCGGACGCTGGGAAATATTCACCCATGGCGGGCGCAAAGCCACCGGGATCGACGCCATTGAATTTGCCATCACCGCCGCCGAAAAAGGCGCGGGTGAAATCCTGCTGACATCGATGGACCGCGACGGCACCAAGGCGGGGTTTAACCTGCCATTGACCCGCGCGATTTCAGACGCGGTGAACGTGCCTGTGATCGCATCGGGGGGCGTCGGAAATCTGGATCATCTGGTCGAAGGCGTGACAGAAGGCGGCGCATCGGCCGTGTTGGCCGCGTCGATTTTCCATTTTGGGACCTATACGATCGGTGAGGCCAAACAACACATGGCCGATGCAGGAATCCCCGTGAGGATGACATGAGCCTGAAGACGCTAAACGCAACCATTCAGTCCCGCATTGGGGCCGACCCTGACAGTTCGTGGACCGCGAAATTGCTGTCCAAGGGGCCGGAAAAGTGCGCCGAAAAGTTCGGTGAAGAAGCCGTGGAAGCGATCATCGAAGCGGTGAAGGGTGATCGCGACAAACTCATCTCAGAAGCGGCGGATTCGATCTATCATCTGTTGGTCATGTGTGCAGCACGCGGCGTCAATCTGGATGATATCGAAGCAGAACTGGCGCGGCGCGAAGGTGTTTCTGGGATTACAGAAAAAGCCAGCCGCTGAGCGACTTTTTCAAAGTTTCGAGCTGATCATCCCGGTGTTGAAACCGCCCATGCGCAATTCCCCGAATAGGCGCTGATATTCCATTTTGGGGCATTTGTTCTGGATCACGTCCACACCACATGCCGTGGCGATTTTTGCAGCCTCCGCATGTTCGACGCCAATCTGCATCCAAATGGTTTGCAAGTCAGGCCAACGCGCCAAAGCGTCATCCACGATTTCGGGAACGGCGTCTGACCTGCGGAAAATATCAACCATATCAACATCATGCGGGATGGACGCCAAATCGGCATACACCTCTTCACCCAGGACTTTCTGGCCTACCAGCCCCGGATTCACCGGGATGATCCGATATCCCTTTAGCTGTAAATAGCGCGCGACATAGAAACTGGGCCGGATTTCTTTGGCAGAAATTCCCACAATCGCGATGGTTTTGGTGCGCCTTAACACCCGCGTCAGAAATGCATCGCTATAGGTCACAACAATCCCCTTTCCATCCTTTGTGCAAGAAAAATCGCCCGAGGCATAGCCCCGGGCGTCAGTCGTGGAACGAGGGACAGTGAGATTGGGGCGGCCTGTTCCAAAAGCCGGCCCTCGTTATATAGGTAAGAGGCCCATTCTCACATTAAAGAGCATGTCGCGCATCTGTGAACACGGGCTTAAAAACTGGCGAAAAACCGCAAGAAATGTGTTTACCCCAAAATGCCCGGCCAGTTGGCTTCTGCCAATGCGATATTGCCGGGGATGTCTTCGCTCCAGACTTGGCGCACGGCGACGGAAAAATTCAGGTACAGTTTGCCTTCGTAAATTGTCCACGCTTCTGGGACAGAGGTTGCGAGCGCCCCTTTTGACGCCGCAAAGGCGCAATATCCGCCGAATTGCGGGGCATATGCGGTAGGATCGGCGGCAAACATGTCACGGTTTTCGGCGTTGGCAAAATGCCATGTCGCGCCTGCCCAATCATAGGAATGCGCCGCATCCCCCATCACAGGGCCACCTTGGGTGAAAAAGGCCACGGGATCAGCGCCACGGATCGCAATCCCATCAACCGCAAACGTTTCAGGTTCGCCCGCCAGCGCAATCTGTGGCAGCGCAACAATCGGTGCAAGCACCAGCGAAGTTTTCAACAATTGACGACGTGACAACATGAGGCGTTCCTTTGGGTTGATCATAGCCCTCAGTAAATGTGCGCAATTGCGATTGGGTAAACCCAAAAGACACATGCCTAACGCAGGCGTGAACCGTCGTGACTGATCCTAGTCGAAAATATCTTCGACGATGTCCCAAAGTTCCTCAAAAATCTTGTTGCGCTTGGGTTTGCGTTTCTTTGATTTCTTGACCGGCATTTCTTTGACGTCATGTGCCCCATATTGCGACCGCGCCGGTTTCTTTGATTTGACCTTTGGCTGGGTCGTCTTGGGCATTATTTTAAGATTGTGCAAAGGTGCGCCGCAGCTTGCGCAGCTCAATTCATGGCGCACATCCCCCCGCAGCACCAACGCCGCGCGCGTCCCACAATATGAACAAGTCGCAACTTTGTGTACAGTCATTCGCAATCCTAGGTCAGTTAGCACGACCAAAGATGCGTGCGATGGGTTAATCTGGTCCCCGTTATATTTGTGATACCCCCCGCGTCTTCAAGAGCAAACCAAAGGGAAATCTATGTCTCAACACAGTAAGCCCGGCACCCCATTTCAAATTGATCTACGTCGCCTGAACAAAAGCGTCGGCTTTGTTGCGCTGAGCCTGCCGATTGTGGCTTTGATGACGTCCCAATGGTTGGGAAACTGCGATTACGTTTCCCTAAGCCACTATTATTATTATCGTTTTAGTGGCGATATGTTTGTCGCCGCTCTGGGCGCAATTGGGTTTTTGTTGCTGTTCGCCTATACTGGATTAGAGCAATCCGAACATGAAAGCGCCCATTGGAAAATGGATCGCTGGCTGATCCGCGTGGCGGGATTGTGCGCGATTTTAGTGGCCCTGTTCCCGACCCGTGGGTCCGGTTGCGATTATGCAGGGCAAGTGGGGCGCGCCTTTGTTGTTCAATCCTCAGGCTCAGAGGATTTTTTCCCCGGTGACGCTGCCCTATTTAGCAACAGTTCCTTTGACGCCGTTGCAGGGTTCCACCTGATGGCGACGTTTGACGATGGTGCATGGGCATGGATTGGCGACATTCATTATGGCGCAGCCGGGGTCATGTTTGGAATATTGGCCTATTTTTCAGCCTTTGTGTTTACACGAATCCATTCCCAAGACGCATTAACGTCGCATGGCAAAGCCTTCTCAAAGAACAAGAAAATCAGAAACCTGCTTTACAGAATTTTTGCCGCGATGATCGTTATTCCCACCGCGACAATTGTTTGGGTCAGCTTTGCAATTGATCCGTTTGATCCGTTTTTCCAAACTTGGATCGACGCACGTGGCACGTTTTGGTGTGAAACAATTGCGCTTGCGGCCTTTGGGGCGTCCTGGCTCCTCAAGGGGCGCTTTTATGGCATTTTATCAGACGCTTAGCGTCCCGTAGAGGCATATAATGCAATCGCGGCGGCATTTGACACGTTCAACGACCCAAAAGCCCCGGCAAAGTCGATTTTCACCAGCGCATCACAGGTTTCGCGGGTTTTTTCACGCAATCCCGGCCCCTCAGCGCCCAGAACCAAGGCGACGGGGCGGTCTTTCTTACCGTCCAGCACCTGCTCTATGGTTTGCTCTGCTTCGCCCGCCAGACCCAAAATGATATAGCCCAGCGCGCGCAGCTCTTCCATTGTGTCGGCAAGGTTGCGAATGCGCAAATAGGGCTGACGTTCCAGCGCGCCAGATGCGGTTTTGGCCAAGGCCCCGGTTTCGGGTGCAGAATGGCGTTTGACCCCGATCACAGCGCGCGCGCCGAACACTTCGGCAGATCGCAAAATCGCCCCCACATTATGGGGATCCGTCACACGATCCAGCAATATAACCCGCGGCGGAATATCCCCGTCCCCCAGACAGATTTCATTCACCGGACCCCAATCCAGCGGCTTCACCTCAAGTGCGGCGCCCTGATGGACCGATTGTGGATCAATCGGCACATCAAATTTGCGTGGCTCCACCATTTCAGGCTCCATGCCCGACGCGGCAATCGCATCCTCTAGCCGGCCCATGGCGTTTCGGGTCACAACCAAACGCAATTTGGTGCGATTTGGATTTTCCAACGCATCCCGCACGGCGTGAATGCCAAACAGCCAGATTGTCTCGGCTGCTGCTGCGCGTTTTGCCTGCTCTTTGGCAACAACCCATGTCGGTTTTTTCATTGAAATCCACTCCTGCCAGATCAGAGCCGGACAAGTCGCAGAAAAAGTCACCATCAGCAAGGTTTTTCCCGATTTAACCGCTTGACGCCCCTCAACTTCGGTCGTAATCAGGCCCCGGTTTGGGCGACAGGCCGCAAGGTGTGGCAGGGGACTGTAACTCCCTCGCGGAGACGCACGCCTGGTTCGATTCCAGGGTCGCCCACCATTCTCCTCACGACATTTTTTATTGGCCTTCCCGGTTCGGAGGCCAGCTCAGAAGCCCTTTATTTTTGCCCCATCAGGTTAAGGCACTGCCGTTTACAATCTAGAACGCAGAGCAATCGAGGCGACGCTTTTTCGTCTTGCGCATCGCATTAATTCCAAGAAACCCGGCGCAAAAGCTAAAAATAAACAAAACCGAGCCCGGCACTGGGACTGCCGCAACAGACCAGACGGCAAAAACCCGTCCATCATTTGGCTGGAAGAAATCGATCGGCACATTCACGACCAGAGATACTGAATCGAGGCGAGTATCGTTGCTAAACACTCCGACAACGGCAAACGACCCCACATGATCGCTGAACCCTGCATAGGGTGTCCTGATATTGCACAGACGGCTGTCGTCGCACCCGTCAATCAAAGATGGATCAGTATCATATATTGTACCACGGACTGCTTCGCTTAATGCCACAACAGCATCTGAAATAGTGTTGACATCAAACAGAAAATCGCTCTGGTCATCGCAACCCGAAAAAACAGTTATACAATTTCCGTCCTCAAAAGCGACGTCATACAACACGCCGTTTACTTCTATCCCAACGATACCTGACGGCGAAATTGTTAAAGCGAAAACTGGCAATGCCATACAGGATAGAAAAAACGAAATGAATGCTGTTTTCAACAGATGTGTCATGACTTCCCCCGAAAATACACCTGTAAACGTTACAAATCTGCATAAATCAGTCAAGTTCGCGCACAATCCGAAACCCCATCATATCATTTTGAGTTATGGTAGCGATGTGCCCCCGCGCCGATGGCCGCGCATAATCCATTGCAACGGCATAACTGCCACCTTTTAAGGCGCGATTGCAGTCTGGGTAGGCCAGGTCATGGGCTAAATAGTCACTGTCCAGCGCAAGCCCAAAATGTTGGTCCGCCCGGCACGACTGGGTAATCTCAAACACGTTGCCAGACATGTGCCGCAACCCCCACGCATTGGCAGCATCCAATTCCTGCACCGGAACCGGGCTCCCGCGCGACAAAAGATGCGGCATTTCCTCACCGCGAAGTCTCTCCGTACCTACACGTGAAAAATTCGCTTGATCAGGCGTTAGATCATCGCCTTGGGCAAAACGGGTTTCTGTCCCCGCACGCGCGGCATATTCCCACTCTGCCTCGGTTGGCAGACGATACACATCCGCACCGACCAAAGCGTTCAGCCAATTGGTATATTCCTGAATGTCCAGAACGGACACATTGATCACAGGATGATCTGGCCCCAGTTCAATGCGGCCATTGCGCGTCAAAATCCACGCATCCGGTTCATGGCGACAGGCCCCTGCTGCCACACATTGGGACCATTCCCCAAACGTCACTTCGTTGCGCCCGATAGCAAAGGGAATGTCCATGACAACCGGGTGACGGGGATGTTCATGCGGCAGGATATTCACCTCATCCGGGCCGCGCCGTCGCCATGTCGCATCCGGGCCAAAAACGTCGAATGGATTGCGCGATTCCCCTTCAATCGCGCCCATCATGAACGAACCGGCGGGCATCATGATCATTTCCGGGCAGGCATCGCAGTCTTGAAACTGGGTCAGCGGGGCGGGTTCATCGGTCTGTGCAACCGCATTTTGTGCAATTCCCACCAAGCTTATGACCGTTAAAAGTTCGCGTAACATACCAAACACCTTTGTTTACTAAATAGTTCAGGTGCATAACCAGAACAGATTCAACGACGCCGCATTATGTCTGTTTTTGATCCCGACGAAAAAGTTGAACAATGAGCCATTTGAGAAAACCCCAAAATTTCGCAAACAGAGCGAGTTTTAGGTTACCCATTCCCTTTTGAAACCAAGAATAAATAGGAGTGATCGTCAATCACGCGGTGCCCCAGCCGCACTTCGTCGACTTGGGCACATCCAGATAAATTGTTTGGCTCCCCATTAGTCCAAATAAATCCGTTCGCCGATAATCTAATTTCATCATAGCCGACAACCATACCCGATTGATCTAAATACACAAAATATGCTTCGTCTTCGCTATAAATCGGCAAGATATCGAGCGTTTTGATTTGCTCACGAAATACTGCATTTTCGATATAAGAAAGATCGTAGGAATACGGCCCAATGTTGCAAATTATATGAACTGACATTGGCAATAAACTGGATGTGACGGCGTCGCTTCCCGGCTCAGGCAGAAATGTTCCGACTGAGTTCCCAATAAAAAGTGGAGTGTAACCGTCGCTGGCGCAAAGCAATAATGAAATCGTCAACAAAGAAAATTTAGAGCGCATTTGCAGCCTTAATGAACATACCATCTGACGCGGTTTCGCGCACCATACTCACCCACTTTTATCATTGAAACCCCAGTCATGCACCCGCCAGAACCACCCCAAATAAATGGGGTGGTTTGATGGATTGAAATTGTAGGGAAACCCTACGGAATAAGCACTTGGTTGCGATCGAACCGGGCGAAATCGACGGTGCCGTCATCCATGGTGATTTCCACATAGATGTTGTTCACAAACCCGGATGGCATGATCACATAAGGCAGGAAATTCTCCACATCAGTCATGGCATTGGGGCTGGCTGTATCTTCGTGGCAAGGCTCCATCGGGAACACTTCGGTGGCGGGGGCGCCGTTCACGCCATAGCGGATGTCCCATAGCCCACAGCGCCATGACAGCAGATGGGTAAAGTACACCAAATCTTGCCCTTCATAGTCGCGCACGGCGACCCAATTGGCTTTGGTCATACCAAGGATCGGTTTTACCTCTACGGCGGTGGTGAATTTGCCCGTCGGCACCTGTGGTTCGGGCACGCGGTCCGCCCCATCCCCTGATCCGGCATCTATCTGCGGCAACACCACAGCAGTATCGTCCTGCATCGCTGCGACGGCGTCCATTTCCGGCTCTGCGCCCAGCGCGGTTCCAATGATAAACGGTAAAAATAATTCAATCATGTCTTTTCTCCTTCCGACGCCGTCATCTGGCTTTTGCGGCGCGGGTTGCGGGTCTATAGTGACACCCATAACGAATGAGGCAGGACAAGTATGGCGCGCAAATCCAAATCAGGCCAGCTTTTCAATATCATGATTGTTGGGCAATCCGGGCGTCTGGCCTATGAGGCCGTGCTGTTTGCGGCGTCTTTACGCGCCAATTCCCCGGATTTTGCCGGTCGTTTGATTGTTGCTGAACCCCAACCCGGCAATCATTGGCCCCATGATCCGCGCCTACCCGATCATGTGCGCACCGCCCTGTTGGATTTGGGCGCCGAAATCGTCCCGTTTGACAATCAGCATTTCGGCCATAGCTACCCCTATGGAAACAAGATCGAAGGCCTGTCCGCCCTGCCCGCAAAAGAGCCGTTTATGTTCTTTGACACCGACACATTGGTGCTGGGCGAGCTGAACGATCTGGCCATTGATTTCACCAAACCCTCTGCCTCTATGCGGCGCACAGGTACATGGCCGGTTGAGGAACTCTATTGGCCCGGCTACAGCGCCATCTGGAAATCGCTTTATGATCGGTTCGAGCTGGATTTTGACAGTTCGCTGGATTTGACCAAACCCGACGAATATTGGGAACGATACCTCTATTTCAACGCCGGGTGGTTCTACGGGTCTGACCCGGCAGCGTTTCGCGACAAATTCCTGACCTTCGCGCTAAGCATCCGTGACAATCCGACCGATGAAATGGTCATTCAACCGCTGGATCCCTGGCTGGATCAGATCGCCCTGCCCTTGGTCATTCATGCCTTGGGCGGCGGGCGTCCGGGGCCGGATCTGGATGGGTTGGATGGGGACATCACCTGTCACTATCGCATGTTGCCACTGGCCTATGCCCGTGAAAGCGACGCGGTGGTGCAATGCCTTGAAACCGTCACTGCCCCCAATAAAATCAAAAAAGTGCTGAAGGAACATGACCCGTTCAAACGCATGATCTATCAGGGGCGCGGCCACAAAGTGCGCGCGCTATTTGATCAGAATGATCTGCCCCGTAAGGAACAGAAAATCCGCAACATCATCAAAAAAGAAGGTTTTTGGATGCGGTAAGCCCCGTCGGTCTGTGGTGTTTTGTTGACGCAAACGCGCGCGTCATTGGCGGTGAAACACTTGCGACAAACCCGCCCTTGGCTTTCGCGCGTCACGCGCCTAACCTCGCGGCAACTTTTGCGGAGGACCCCCAATGACCAACACACCCGGCTTTGACACATTGCAAATCCATGCAGGATCACGCCCCGACCCTGCCACCGGCGCACGCCAAACCCCCATCTATCAAACAACCGCTTACGTGTTTCGCGATGCCGATCACGCCGCAGCTTTGTTTAACCTCCAAGAGGTGGGTTACATCTATTCCCGCCTGACCAACCCAACGGTCGCGGTTTTACAAGAACGCATCGCCACGCTTGAAGGTGGCGCTGGGGCTGTGTGCTGTTCCTCTGGGCATGCAGCGCAGTTGATGGCGCTGTTTCCATTGATGATGCCGGGCAACAATGTGGTTGTGTCCACACGGCTATATGGGGGGTCTGTTACGCAGTTTAGCCAGACCATCAAACGCTTTGGCTGGTCGGCAAAGTTTGTCGATTTTGATGATCTGGACGCGGTCGCCGCAGCCATCGATGATCAAACCCGCGCGGTATTTTGTGAATCCATCGCCAATCCGGGCGGCTATATCACGGATCTGGATGCTATTTCGGCGATTTCGGATCGGGCTGGCCTGCCATTGATCGTGGATAACACAACGGCGACGCCTTATTTGTGTAACCCAATCGAACATGGCGCTACGCTGGTGGTGCATTCCACCACCAAATACCTGACCGGCAACGGCACGGTTATGGGCGGCTGCGTGGTGGATTCGGGCAAATTTGACTGGTCCGCCAGTGACAAATTCCCATCGCTTTCCGCCCCAGAAGAGGCCTATCACGGGCTGAAATTCCACGAAACCTTTGGGCCGCTGGCTTTTACGTTCCACGGGATCGCCATTGGCCTGCGCGATCTGGGCATGACCATGAACCCTCAGGCGGCGCATTACACATTGATGGGGATCGAAACCCTGTCATTGCGCATGCAGCGTCACGTAGAAAACGCCAAGACCCTGGCAGAGTGGCTCGAAAATGATCCGCGGGTGGATTACGTCACCTATGCGGGCCTGCCCAGTTCCCCCTATCATGACCGGATCGCCAGAATTTGCCCCAAAGGCGCAGGCGGTTTGTTCACCTTTGCGGTCAAAGGCGGCTATGAGGCCTGCGTGAAACTGGTCGATGCTTTGGAAATCTTTAGCCATGTGGCCAATCTGGGCGATACGCGGTCGTTGATCATCCATTCCGCGTCTACCACCCACCGTCAGCTGACCCCAGAACAACAAGAAGCCGCAGGGGCCGGTCCGAATGTGGTGCGGCTGTCTATCGGGATCGAGGATGTCAAAGATCTGATCGCGGATCTCGACCAAGCGCTGAGCGCGGCCACCGCCTAAACCGGCGGATATAATCACATGAAAACGGGCCGCAACAACGGCCCGTTTTTTGTCACATGAGTCGCATGAATTGATTAGGCTGCGTTGCGACGACGCTTGGCCAATCCAAACAATCCAATTGCGCCCAGCAGCAACGGCAGGCCCGCTGGCAGTGGTACAGGTGGTAAAGGCGGCCCCGCGATAGACCCTCCTGACCAAGCAGCTAAGTGAGCAAGGTTGTTAGACAGGCCGACCAAAGTGCCGTCGGAAATCCGAATGGTCCCATTATACAAACGGGCACCAACCCCGCTATTGTCTACTCCTGTGGATGCTAACGTCCCACAAAAGGCTGTGCTTAGCGATCCTGTTGCCGTCGACGTAAAATCTCCACAGAAAGTATCACCATAACTGGCAGAATAGCTGCCGACTGTTAAAACTGCGCCCAATATCTGAGCCGTTGTCCAAGTTTGAGACGCCGTGCTTGTTCCGCCATTGTCCATCGTCACAGTGATCGAAACCGTGTCACCGGAACTGAAGAACCCTGTCAATCCAACGTTTGTTTCAACTGTTTGCGTAAAAGACACAGGGATCGCCTGAGCCGTGGTAGAGATTGATAAAAATGCGATTGTTAACAAACTAGAGAATAGTCGAACCATTGGTCTTATCCCTCGATTTGTAATTATCATTTTGTAGAGATGCCGGCCACTTTAAACAAAAGTGGCAAACCGTTCTTTTTTATAGAGACAAGATACGCCTGCGCGCGAATGCTATCTGCATATTTACCATGATAATACGTGGCGAACACGGCCTGCAGTTGCAATTGATCAGCCTGCACGACCGTAAAAGACGCATTTCAGCTAAATCTTTAAGTTGCCATCCGCTTTAATAAAAAAACGGGCCGCAATCACGACCCGTTTAAGTGTATCATATTGATTTAGGTGATTTAGGCCGCAGCGCGACGCCGTTTGGCCAAGCCGAACAATCCCAATGCCCCAAACAACAGCGGCAGACCTGCCGGCAGCGGTACGGGTGGCAATGGCGCGACAGAAGCGACGGTCCAGCGCGTGTCGTCCCCGAAAATATGAGAAAAGTGCACTGAGCTGCCCGTGGTTGAGTTGATCCCGGTATTGAATAGATATGCAGTCGACCCGTCATTATCGACCCCAGCATTGGAAAAGGATCCGCAGAAGTTGCTGGAAATATTGCCCGATGCATCCGTTGAGAATCCACCACAAAACGAGGTCGACCAAGACGCCGCATAGGACCCAATCTGAACTGATGCGCTCAAAATATCGGAGACACCCCAAGATTGAGACGTCAGGCCTGAGCCCCCATTTTCCAAGGCAACAGTGACCGAAACGGCGTCACCGCTTGAAAAATATCCGCCCAAACCTGATGAGGTTGTGCTGGTATATTCAAAGCTCACAGGAACGGCCTGTGCGGCGGTTGAAATTGATAAACATCCAATTGTTAACAAACTAAGGAGTGGTCGAACCATTTGTCGTATCCCTCGATTTGAAATTAATTATCTTGTAGCGCAGTCGGCCACGTTAAACGCAAATGGCAAACCGTTATGTTTTATAGCGGCAAGATCGGTTTGCGCGCGAATGTTAATCGCAGGTTTACCATAATTATCGGAAGCAAACACACCCAAAAGTTGCATTTCACAAGCAAACACTACCGCTCAGGGTTATTTGACCGCTGACATCCAAGCCATCTGCCATTGTTCAAACTGAACAGTACATTGCCCGTTTAAGCCCGCGCTGTTTTTCAAACGATCAATCGATCGCTAAAACCATAACCACGCCGGCGGAAATCTCGATCTCTCCTTCGGCGATGGGCACGGCAGATTCCATAGCCATACGGATCGCTCTACCAGATGGGCTTGCTACGCCGTCTTCGATCAGATGGATCACATCCCCGATCTCAACGCCTGCCGCATTCGCGAAAAAGGCGGCCTTGGATTGTGCGTCCTCAACGGCGGCCAGACGCGCGTGATCCAGATGGGGTGCGCGATCTTGGACGTCAAACCGCAATCCCCCCAAACGATTGGCCCCTTGGGCGACAACCGCATCCAAAACATGCCCAAGATCGGCCAGATCCAACACTTGAACGTTCAACATCGTCGTGGCGACAAATCCGGATTGTTCACGCCCACTTAGGCTAGAGTTGCTGTATTGCGGATGCAATTGCACTTGCCCGGTTTGGATGTCCGATTTGGCAATTCCGACGGCGTCCAGCTGATCCAGCACCGACGCGATGGCGTGGCTCATTCCGGCCGAGGCATCATTGGCCAGTTCCGCCTCGTGGGTTACTCCGACCTGAATATAGGCCATATCAGGCGCCACATTTACACGGCCCTGGCCCGATACCTGAATCGTTGACCCATTGACCGTTTCCGCCTGCACCCCGTTTGGCACCGCCCCGGCAACAACCGCCCCACAGGCCATCATCACACCAAACGCCACGATCCGACATTTCCCGTTTATCGCTGCTTTCAAACCAAACATTTGCATTCCTCACGCTATCTCTTTGGGCACTTTACCCTGACTATTGGACGCCGCGAAGCCACCGATCCTTGGCGATTAGCGCGAAATTTCTTATCGGCGGGAAATTGCTAGTGTTTCGCCGCTGCGATGGGGATGCTATATCCACACAAACAGGAATGCTAAAGCCGCGCTAATGAAACCAAATTTTGCTCTCTCTTTGTCGTTTGAAGGTATCCGCCTGTTGCAGCGCGCCCCCGAAGGGTGGCTGCTATTTGGCGAGGTTGGGTTAGAGTCCCCAGACTTGGATGCCGATCTGGCTGCGGTGCATATGCGGGCCATGTCTGCGGCCAAATCACAGGGCGACGACACGCTTTATACGCGGTTGATCCTGCCCAACGATCAGATCAAATATCTGGCTTTGGACACCACCCGCGCCGATGAAAACGACGTGCGTCACGCGCTGGATGGGGCCACCCCCTATGCGGTTGACGAACTGGTCTATGACTTTGTGCATGGCGGCGGACGCACTTATATTGCGGCGGTTGCGCGCGAAACTCTGGCCGAAGCCGAAGCCTTCGCAATGGCCCATCACATGGCCCCGGTTGCCTTTGCTGCGATCCCGGAACCGTTCACCTTTTCCGGCGAAGCATTCTTTGGCGCGACGCAATTTGCCAGCACTATGGGCGACGGCGCCATTACAATTGCGCGCGAAGACAGCGCCATCGAAGTTGTGGGTGCCGCCCCCCAAGAATTGCCCGCGATTGAGGATGACACAGACCACATATCGCCCCCGACCGATGCAGACAGCAATGTGGTCGCCATTCAGGATGCGGATGACGCATCGCACATGGATGACACCCCAGCCGATTCGACGCTGACGGATTTTGACGCTCTAAACGAGCTGGCTCTGGCGGCGTCATTGCCCCACGAAGAACAAGCCGCCGCCCCACAGTATGCCGAAACCGATCCGGACGAAACAGCGGATGAGGTGGCAGATCAGCCCCAAGAGGATGATCAGAAAGACGACACAGGTGACTTGCAGGACGAAGAGGCGGATATGCCGGTCTTTGTGCCGCGTCCGCGTCTCTCTGCGACACCAACCGTGCCGGGCAACGATGCTGCACCCACTGTTTCTTTGCCGGATGTTTCTGCACCAGACATTTCCGCCCCAGAGGTTTCGGGCCCAGAGGTTTCTGCAGCCGAGGTTACGGGCCCCCCTGCCGATGTGGCCCCGGATGATGTTGCTGCACCACAACCTGTTTTTGGCAGTCGCAGGGATCCATCCTTGGTGGCGCAACGTGACGGCGCATCACAGGCCAACACCGCCCCCCCCGCAGAAAAGCCTGCGCGCAAAAAGAACAAGAAACCCAATATTGAGCGGCGCGAACCAAGTGTGACCGCGCCAGTTCTGTCACCCATCACCGAAGGAAACGCTCCTGCGATTTCCGGCGATGCGGCGGCGGTTGATGCCGGCATTTCTGCACCACTTGGGGACACGCCCAATCTTGGGCCTGCGACCAATGCACCCGACATGCCCGCACATGCCACCCCTGTCACCGGTGTTTCTGAAACCGCCGTTGATCCCATTGTGGCAGCGCCAACTCTATCTGCGGACATGGCAGAAAGCCTGTCTGCAACCCTGCAACCCACTGAAACAGAACCCCAATCGACGGTTTCAACTAACAAAGCCGCCGGTTTAGCCACTGGTTTGGTTTCCAGCGCCGGGTCTGCCCTCTCAGGGGCTGGAAGTCTGTTTCGCAGCCGCAGAAAACCGAATAAAGGTCAAACCACAGATCCCAATCCAGCGGCGCAGCCTGCCGCAAAATCCAGCATTTTTGGCGCCAGAAAATCCGCCAAACCGGCCAAAGTGGTCGGGGGAAAACCCCGTTTTCTCGGCTTGATCTTAACCGTGATATTGATCCTGTTTCTGGCGACCATGGCTGCCCTCGCAGCCCTATCAGAAGAAGGCTTTGCCTATTGGTTTGGCGGGCGCAACAGCGCCGAACCGGTTGTTGCCTCTTTGGGGGTGGACACCCCAAACGAGGCCACCCCCCAAGCCACGTCCGCACCTGAAACCGCATCCGCGTCAGCAACGATTCAGACGCTGGCATCCCCAACGCCCCCAATTGGCCAAGTTTTAAGCCCATCCGAAGCGCAACGCATCTATGCCGCCACTGGTGTGTGGCAACGCGCCCCTCGTATCCCATTGATTCCAAGAGATGAATCCATCTCTGATCTGGGTACATCTGATTTGGATCGCCAGATCACAACCCAAACCACCCCAACATTCATGCCCAGCGTTGCTGCGTCGACGACAGATTTTGCTTTGGCCACAGTCATGTCGCCCCCTCCGCCCGGCACCCGTTATGCCCGTGACGCCCGTGGTTTTATTCTGGCAACCCCAGAAGGCACACGCACCCCAGATGGGGCGCTGATTTTTGCAGGCTCCCCGGCTGTGCGCCCTCCTGAGGCGTTTTTTCAGCGAGCGGCCCTGGCGGTAACGCATGCCCCCACTGCGCAGACCGCACAGCCAGCCCCGGTCGAAACGACAGCACCTGACGGCGCGCAAACCTTAGCGGCCCTTCCCGCGGTTTCGCCACAAGCTCCGTCCATTACGCCCCCAATTCTGCCCGAGGTAACCACCGTCACGCCGCCATTGTCAGCCGCACAGGCGGCCTTGGCAGCCACGCGCCCACTGGCCCGACCAGAAACAATTGTTGCGGCCGCAACCGATGCAATTGCACCTGCGCCCACTGCAACAGCGACGCCTCAACCCAATCCAGAACTGGTCCGTTTCCGCCCACAATCCCGCCCTGCGACCATTGTCGCTGCCGCGCCTGTGACACCGGGAATTGAGCCTCCGCAGAACCCTGAACTTGTGGCGTTTCGCCCACGTCTGCGCCCGTCAGGCATTGCACCGGCCCCACAAACAGACCCTGTGATTGCCGAAGTCCCAGCCGAACCTAGCGTTGAAACGCCCCCTCAGGAACCGGCACGTAATGCGGCCGCTGATGCGTCCCTTGCTGCGGCCATCCAAGGCGCACTCACAGAGGCCAACCGCCCCGATCCGTTCGCCAATGCCTCTGCTCAGGCGGTTGCCCAATCCGTGCGCCCTGATACAAGACCACGCAATTTTTCGCGGGTTGTGCAACAACAACAAGCCTCTGCCCAGCGTCAGGCCCCCCAGCAACCCGCCGTTGCCCGCCCTGCCCCGTCATCTGGTCCGACGCCAACCAGCGTTGCCTCTGCCGCGACATTGGACAATGCCATCAATCTGCGCCGCATCAATTTGATCGGTGTTTATGGCAGCAACAGCGACCGGCGGGCCCTGGTGCGACTGTCAAATGGCCGCTACATCAAAGTGTCCGTGGGCGATCGGCTGGACGGTGGGCATGTTGCCGCGATCGGCGATACGTATATCACCTATACCGACCGGGGCCGCACCACCCGTCTGGACATGCCTGCCGGTTAGGTTGACCCCGTTTTTGCCCTTTTCCTCTGACAAAGAGTTGCTTTGATGACTGTAAACCATGATCCGAACGCGCCCAGCCAAATCTGGATTCACCGTAAAACCGGTGGGCTTTATGTTATCATTGATGACAATGCCCTGATCGAGGCGGATCTGACCCCAGCGGTTGCCTATCGGTCATTGGAAACCGGTCAATTATGGGTGCGCCCGCGGGCTGAATTTCATGATGGGCGGTTTACGAATGTCAATTCAGGGGACCTGAAAGGCTAAGGGCATCAATATCTTATGTATGATCCAACCGGAAATGCCGTAGACCGCCGGTTTGAACATGTTCAGTTCCTAGAGGCCGAACCACCGCATCATTTGCGCGACATTGTGCATCGCTTCATTGCGCTGCGCACCTGCCAGCCTTTGTTGGAAAACTATCGGTTTCACGCCCTGCCGGATGCCTGTGTTTATGTGGTCCTTGACCAAAACAAACCTGACATTGCCGGGGTTACCCGCCTAAAGGCATCATCAGAAGAAATCGATCTGGGGCGCGACTTTCATTTTGCGAATATCCGTTTTTTGCCGGGTGTGTGGCAGGATCAGGTTGGTTTTGGTTCCATTGATCAGCCCTATGTCGGGGATTTGCCCCTGTTGCATTTGAACAAAGCCCTGTCCGGGCTCGGGTTTTCCGATCAACAAGCCAAGTTATCAGAGTTTGTCGATGACCTGCTGGCGCAATCAAAGGTCAGCGGCAATCAGATCACTGAACGGATTTTCACCCAGCTCCAAGATATTCATTCCGTGGCCGATATGGCAGAGATTGCCGGTCTTTCAACGCGGCAATTTCAGCGCGTCCTCAAACGGACCACCGGATTTGCCCCGCATGATTTCCTGAAAATCATTCGCCTGCAGCAATCGCTTTTGGGGGAACCGTCGTTATCTTATGCGGATCAATCCCATTTCATTCATTCCTTTCGCCGCGCCACCGGGTACACGCCCGGCCAATATGCACGCAAATTCGATGTCTGAAATCTACAATACGCCCCGAATTGAGCGCGCTACACCCGACATATCAACACGAATAAAGGAGTGGGATATGTCACAGACAAACGCGATTGGTTGGTTTGATATTTTTGTGGACGACCTGGACCGGGCCGTTTCATTTTACGAAGCGGTTTTTGACCGCAAGCTTGTTCAGATTGGCGACCCAACCGGGGAAACCCAAATGATGAGCTTTCCTGCGGATATGAGCGTTTATGGCGCTGGCGGGGCTCTGTCGAAATCCCCCCATGCGGGTCCGGGTATCGGTGGGACGATTGTCTATTTCTCAGCGTTGGATTGCGCCACAGAAGAAGCCCGCGTGACCAAATCCGGGGGCGCAGTGATCCGCCCCAAATTTTCGATTGGCGAATTTGGCTTTGTCTCACTTTGCCAAGACACAGAAGGCAATCTGTTTGGCATCAGTTCCATGACCTGATCATCATGTTTGCAAAACACAAAACGGCGCCACAATGCGGGCGCCGTTTTTTAGTTACGTCAATACCTTAGCTGGCTTTCTGTTCACCGCTATCCAGCACACCTCGCGCGATTTGATCTGCCTCGATGCTTTCGAACAAGGCTTTGAAATTGCCTTCGCCAAATCCGTCATCGCCTTTGCGTTGGATAAACTCAAAGAAGATCGGTCCAATCACAGTCTTTGAGAAAATCTGCAACAGAATCCGGGTTTCGCCGCCATCCACAACGCCTTCGCCATCGATCAGAATGCCGTGTTTCATCATTTGATCCACTGGTTCCTGGTGATCAACCACGCGGTTATGGGACAGCTCATAATAGCTCGCGGGGGGTTTGGGCATAAACGTGATCCCCCGTTCGGCAATTTCATCCGTGGCGGCATAAATGTCCGACGTCCCAACCGCGATATGCTGAATACCTTCGCCGTTATAACGTTTCAGATATTCGACAATCTGCCCCTTTTCACCGCGATCTTCGTTGATCGGAATGCGGATGCGACCACAGGGCGATGTCAACGCACGACTGAGCAACCCGGTAAATTTGCCTTCGATGTCAAAGAAACGGATTTCTTTGAAATTAAAAATGTCACCGTAAAACCGGAACCAAACGTCCATGTTCCCTTTGTGGACATTATGGGTCAAGTGATCGAGATAAAAGAACCCGATGCCCGTTGGATGGGCGTCATGCACCCAATCGAATTCCGCGTTATAGGGGTTGGCTTCGTAATATTGATCAATGAAATAGATCAATGACCCACCGATCCCGACAATGGCGGGAACATTCATGGTTTTGCCATCCCCGGTATATTCTGTGGCGCCTTTGGACAGCGCATGCGCCAAAGCGTTGTCAGCATCTACAACCCGCCACGCCATTGACGGGGCACAGGGGCCATGTTCCTCAATGAATTCAGCGGCATGGCTGTTGGGCTCCATGTTCAACACATAGGTAATATCGCCCTGCTGCCACAGTTGAATGGCTTTGGTTTTATGGGTGGCCGTGTGCACATACCCCATTTTGGAAAACAGCTCTTGCAGCACTTGGGGGTCGGGATGCGCGAATTCTACAAACTCAAACCCATCTGTCCCCGCCGGGTTTTCAGGGGTGATCTGCGCCTCGGGGGCATCATGTGGAAACGGGCCCATTTGTCTCTCCATTTTTGTTTGATCAATCCTACCGCACATTTCGCGCGGGTTTTGCGTGTAATACGTGGGATTTCTGGGTATAACTGACCAACAACCGCACAAATTCGGAAAATCCTGGAAATTTACCGCATGCTTGATGACACAGACAAACAGCTCTTGGCGATTCTGCAACGCCACGCACAAGCCACATCACAGGAATTGGGTGACGCTCTAAATCTGTCCCCGTCACAGGCCGGGCGACGGCGGCAGCGGCTCGAGGCGGCAGGGTATATTTCCTATATTTCCGCGCGCCTTGACCCAGATCGGCTTGGGTTGAATGTGCAGGCCTTTGTGCAGGTCCATCTGGGAACACATGGGGCTGAAAATGCGCGATCATTTGCCCGTTTGGTCGATACCCGTCCCGAAATTGTCAGCGCTTGGACCATGACCGGCGAAGCAGATTATCTGTTGCGGGTCTGGACCGCGACGTTGACGGATTTAAACGCGCTGATCCACGATGTGTTATTGGCGCACAAAGCGGTGGCTCGCGTTCAAAGTCAGATCGTTATGGATCAACTGAAGCAGGATGCGCCCCTGCCCATTTAACGGAAATTTGACAAAAATCCGGTCTGATCCACGGCACACAGCTTCTGATTGTCTTGCGATTGTCATGTCGCACACCTAAGGTATCGGGGATGCAAGGCCTTCTTTTTCAAGCGACAATTTATCTAGGTGCGGCTGTCATAGCGGTGCCAATGGCCGCACGTCTGGGGCTTGGCTCTGTATTGGGGTATTTGCTGGCTGGGATCGCGATCGGGTTTATCCCCGGCATCGGTTCCGAAGCGCAGGAATTACAGCATTTTGCCGAATTTGGCGTGGTGGTTATGCTGTTCCTCATAGGCCTAGAGCTGGAACCGCATGCATTGTGGAATATGCGCCAACGTCTGGTCGGACTGGGTGGATTGCAGCTGACATTAACCACGTTGGCGGTCACGGTTGCTGCGCTTATTCTGGGGCAGGTTTGGCAAACAGCGCTTGCGATTGGGCTGATTTTTGCCCTGTCTTCAACGGCGATTGTCCTGCAAACCCTTTCTGAAAAACGTCTGATGCAAACCCCCGGTGGTCGGTCGTCGTTTTCAGTGCTGCTGACACAGGATATCGCGGTCATTCCGATGTTGGCGCTGATGCCTTTGCTGGCCGTCGCGCCGGTCGCCAGCTTTAACCAAGACGGATCGATTGACCGCCCGAACACAGGGGCGGACGCGGCCCATGACTCAGGTCACGGCGCAACCATGTCACTGGTCGAAGGCCTGCCCGCCTGGGGCGTCACATTGGTAACATTGGGCGCGGTGGCTGTGGTCGTTTTGGCGGGCATATACCTGACCCAGCCATTGTTTCGTTACATCCATCAGGCGCGATTGCGTGAAATGTACACAGCGCTGGCCTTGTTGATGGTCATATCAATCGCCACGTTGATGAATATGGTCGGCCTGTCCCCCGCTTTGGGCACGTTTTTGGCCGGGATGGTGCTGGCCAATACTGAATTCCGCCACGAATTAGAGAGCGATCTTGAACCGTTCAAAGGCTTGTTGCTTGGCCTGTTTTTCATCACCGTCGGCGCGGGCATCAATTTTGATTTGCTGCTGGACCAGCCGGGCACGTTGCTGGGCCTGACATTGGGCCTGATCCTGATCAAAGCCGCCGTGCTGTACCTGTTGTCACGGGTGTTTCAGATCCATGGCCGGGATCGCTGGCTGTTTACGCTAGGATTGGCTCAGGCGGGCGAATTTGGATTTGTTCTGGTGTCATTTTCGCTGCAAACACATGTACTTAGCGCGGAATTGTCAGGTTTGCTGTTGATGGTGATTGCCCTGTCGATGATGGTCACCCCGTTGTTGTTCATCCTTTATGAACAGCTGGGGCGGCGTCTGACGGTGCATCCTGATCAGCCCCATGACGAAATCAACGAACAGGGTCAGGTGATCATCGCCGGGATTGGCCGATTTGGTCAGGTGGTCAATCGCTTGGTTCAAAGCGCGGGCTTTTCCACGGTCATTCTGGATCATGACCTGCAAATCGTTCAAACCATGCGGAAATTTGGCTTTAAGGGCTTCTTTGGGGACCCGACCCGCCCTGATTTGTTGCATGCGGCCGGGTTACAGGATGCCGCGGTGTTGGTTGTGGCCGTTGACAGCAAAGCCAACGCCACCAAACTGGTCGCATATGCACGCCAAACCCGTCCCGATATCCACATCGTGGCGCGCGCGCGCGATCGGCACCACGTCTATGAACTTTATCAGGCCGGTGCGAATGATATCGTGCGTGAAATGTTTGACAGCTCGCTTCGGGCTGGGCGGTATGTTCTTGAAAATATGGGGCTTTCTGAATACGAAGCCAACGAAGCCGAAGTCTATTTTTACCACCACGATCGGGCCACCATGCTGGAATTGGCTGATCTGTGGAAACCGGGTGTGGCTGCGGCGGATAATCCAGAATACATGGCGCGATCACGCGAGTTGAACAAAGATTTGGAAAGCGCGCTTGGCAATAACGTTGATCGGCGCGAATTGGCGGAAATGCGGGCCTATGTCAAAGAAAACCGCCAGGATTTGAGCCCTGGCGGTCGACTTAAGCCAATGGATAGTGACGAAAATTAACCGTCAGAAACGCCCGCTTCTGCAAAGGTCGCCATGCCGGAATGACAGGCAATCGCCCCTTTCAAAACGCCGATGGCCAAGGCGCCGCCAGACCCTTCGCCCAAACGCAACCCCAGTTGCAACAGCGGCTCTTTGCCCAGCCCCGCCAACAGGTTAGCATGTGCGCCCTCTGCGCTTTGGTGGCCCGCAACCGCGTGATCCAACGCGCCCGATTGGGTTTTGGCCAAAATCAACGCCGCCGCAGAGCAGATAAAACCGTCCAGAATGACCGGAATTTTATGCGCGCGCGCGGCGGTAATCGCCCCCGCCATGCCAGCCAATTCACGGCCCCCCAAACAGCGCAAAACCTGCAACGGGTCGGACAATTGATCCGCATGCAGCGCCAAACCTTCGGCAACAACCTCTGTTTTGCGTTGTAATCCCGCATCGTCAACACCCGTGCCACGCCCGGTCCAGTCCGCAGGGTCGCCCCCCAACAAAGCCGCGCCGATCGCTGCGGCTGAGGTGGTGTTTCCAATGCCCATTTCCCCCGTAACCAACAGGTCCGCCTTTGGATCAACCGCGTTCCAACCTGCCTGCAAGGCCGCCACCAGCTCTGCTTCGGTCATAGCAGGTTGGCTGGTAAAATCGGCCGTTGGTCGGTCCAGTTCCAATGCAACCACGTCCATTTTGGCCCCAAATTCCTTGGCCAATTGATTGATCGCAGCCCCGCCATGTTCAAAATTGGCCACCATTTGCACCGTTACTTCGGCAGGGAATGCCGATACGCCACGGGCACAAACGCCGTGATTGCCCGCAAAAATCACCACTTGGGGCGATTTGATCACCGGGCGATCCGTCCCGCGCCAGCCCGCATACCAAATCGCCAGATCTTCGAGCCGCCCCAGCGCGCCGGGGGGTTTGGTCAGCTGGCCATTGCGGGCCTCAGCCCCGGCCATAGCCGCACCATCCGTATTGGGCGCGGCGGCCAAAGTTGCACGAAACGTTTCGATCGAGGAAAAAGGAGCAGTCATGTCAGGCCTTCATTGCAAAGCGGGTTGCGTCTGTCTAACGGTTTCAGAGGCGAAGAAAAGAGCCAGAAAGGCGCAGTTGATGACGAAAACCGACCCGATGTCTGATCCCTGCCCCCATTGTCCGCGTCCCAAGGATGTTCTGGCAGCAATAGGATTGCTCACGCGATTGCCGATTTCGGTGGACACAGATCAGGCGCAGGCCCGTGCGGCGATTGCGCCTTGGGCCTATCCGTTGGTTGGGCTGGTTGTGGGGGGGCTAGCAGCTGTGATGGGGTATATTGCCCTTTGGTTTGACATCTCGCCGACCATCACAGCCGGTTTGGCCGTGGTGGTGATGATTGTCGTCACCGGCGCCCTACACGAAGACGGGCTGGCCGATACCTGTGATGGCCTATGGGGGGGCTGGGATCGTGAACGGCGGCTTCAGATCATGAAAGACAGCAATATCGGCACCTATGGCGTGTTGGGTTTGATCCTTTCGGTCATTCTACGCTGGGCTGGGTATATGGCCTTGATCGAGGTGGGGTTTTTGTGGGCGGTTTTGCTATTGGTCCCAATGATCAGCCGCACGCCAATGGTGGTGTTGATGGCGACCCTTCCTAATGCGCGCACCACAGGTCTAAGCCATTCTGTGGGACGCCCGGTCTGGCAAATCGCCGTGCTGGCATGTGTGACGGCTGCAATACTGGGGTTGGTGATCTGGCCAGCCAAGATGTTTGCGATCTGCGTGGTTTTGGCGATCTGCACCTTTGGCATCGCGAAATTGGCCCGGGCAAAAATAGGGGGCCAATCCGGGGACATTTTGGGCGCGTCCCAACAGATTAGTGAAATTGCCGTTCTTTTGGTACTGGTAACAACGATTTAATCGTTCAACAGCCCATCGCATCCTGCATGGATGCATCGCTGTAAGGCCCCAAATCTTGGGTTGTGAACTGATTTTCGCCGTATCGCACGGCCAGCAATCGGGTCCAGTCCGCAGAGGCCACGATGATTTCCGGATCAGAGCCGCATTCGCGAATGCCGCCGATGATAAACCTATCGCCAAATCGGTGGTTGGTCACACCGCGCATCGACGCTTCGGGGACCAGTTCCCAATCGTTGCCATTTACCCGAACCTCTAGAATACGCAGGGTTTTTGCCAGATGCGGGCGATCCACATAGGCGATTTCCATCACCCCGTCCCCGTCAATATCCGCAGCCCCCGCGATGGCCAGCCAGCGGTTGCGCGTACCAATCGGGTCGTTTTCGGCCACAACGGCCACAGTCGAGCCAAGCGGTTGATCCGCCGTTTCAACCTCGGACCAGATCCGGATCGATGCGCCGGTTTGGAACCCGGATACCACGGTGATGACCTCTGGGTTTCCATCGCCGTTCAAATCCACCAGCCGCGGGGCTGTATCTTCGTAAACGGCGTTATGCGCAGCGGTGCCCAGCACACGGCCATCGGATAGATGCACTTCAAGTCCGGCATATTCGCCGCCCTCAACCGCACCGTGGCCATAGACATTTGTGACGTCGCGATACTGGGCGGCTGTGATATCTGCCTGCGCCCCAAGCGGGCCAAGCGCGCAAAATACAGCCGCCAGAACCCGCATCAGATTTGCTTTTCTGGCATATTTACGATCAGGCCATTCAGGTCATCCGTTACCTTTAGCTGACAGGTCAGACGCGACCGCGCTGTGTCGGGCTCAAAGGCGAAATCCAACATGTCCTCTTCCATGGCGTCCTTGGCTGGCAATTTGTCGACCCAGGATGCATCCACATAAACGTGGCAGGTGGAGCAGGCACAGGCACCACCACAATCGGCTTCGATGCCGGGAATGCCATTGTCACGTGCGCCTTCCATCACTGTCAGCCCATTGGCCACCTCGACAACATGCTCTTTGCCACCATGCTCGATATACGTAATTTTTGCCATTTCTTGGTCCTCATCGATCTTTGTCCAACCCTATCTATTGCGCCCGACGCTTTGGTGCCAGTCCCCAGATCGCAGAATATGCGCCATTTGCGACACGGAGCCGTGATCGGCAATTGCGCAGGCTATCAGTGGACCGCAATCTGCGCTAATTTCAACAAAACCCGCAAAGGGACCCTTTTGGGATCAAGGCCGAGCATGAACGTTAAAACCTTTCTTTTTCCTGCCCTGTTTGGGGTGTTGGGTTGTGTGGACGCAACCGATGTCGGGCGCGTGGCGCCGGATGCGGATGGCGGGATTATTTATCAGGGCACAGATGGGCTGTGCTACGGCAAAGAAATCAGCCCTGCCGTCATTGAAACGGTCACCGAACAGATCATTGTGCAGCCTGCGGTGATTGATACGGATGGATCGGTGCGATCCCCGGCGGCCTATCGGACCGTCACCCATCAACGGATATTGCGCGAACGCCGCGAAATCGAATTCGAAGCCGTTTGCCCCAATGTTTTGACGTCCGAATTTGTCGGATCCCTGCAGCGGGCGCTGCATGTGCGGGGCGGTTATTCCGGCCCCATCACCGGGGTGATGGATGCGCGCACAGCCCGTGCATTGCGGGATTGGCAAGCCGCGCGGGGCGGTCCGCGTTCGTCGGTCTTGTCGATTGCGACAGCGCGCGATTTGGGCTTGGTGGCCTTGAACCAAGAGCAGCTAAACGAATAAGGGCGCCCAACGGCGCCCCCATATCTGTTTGATCGTGTTGACGCTTATTCCGTCAGGCTCAGCGCCACAAACCGTGGGTCCCCACCGCGACGAACCAACAACAGGATCGACTTGCGCCCGGCATCTCGGGCTTCGAGGACACGATCCTCAAAGTCATCGATCGCCACGACCGCGATTTGCCCGGCTTCGGTGATGACATCGCCAGCCAGCAATCCCTTTGAGGCTGCTTCTGATTCTGCATCAATTGCCGTGATCACCACGCCTTCTTGGCTATCGGCCAGGCTGAATTGTTCCATCAATTCAGGGGTGATTTCGGACAAGGTCAATCCCAACAGGTTGGTTGTGCCTGGATCTTCTTGTGGGGTTTCTTCTTCGACAGGAAAGGCAGCGGCTTCGGCGGTTTCCCGACGGCCAAGCGTCACTGTCATTTCTTTCAGCTCACCAGAGCGCAAAATGATCACCGGCACGTTTTTACCAACCGGTGAATTCCCAACGATCCGTACCAATTCGCGGGTGTCAGCGACGTCATGACCATCAAAGGTCACAATCACATCCCCAGCTTCCAGACCGGCATCTTTGGCCGGGCCATCTGGCACATCGGTGATCATCGCGCCCAATGCTTCGGACAGACCATCAACGGCATCAACCATATCCGGGGTCACATCCTGAATGCGCACGCCCAGCCAACCACGGCGGGTTTCACCAAATTCACGCAATTGATCAACCACATTGGTGACAACCGCAGATGACATGGCAAAGCCGATGCCAATGGACCCCCCATTGGGGGATAGAATCGCGGTGTTCACACCAATGACGTCGCCGTCCATGTTGAACAATGGCCCGCCGGAATTGCCCCGGTTGATCGCCGCATCGGTCTGAATGTAATCATCATAGGTCCCCGATAGGGCCCGGTTGCGCGCAGATACGATCCCGGCAGACACCGAAAACCCCTGCCCCAACGGGTTGCCCATGGCCATGACCCAATCGCCAACCCGAGCGCCAACCGCGTCACTGTCGCCAAATTCAACAAATGGCAGATCCTCGGCATCGACCTTGAGCACGGCGATATCGGTATTGGGGTCCGTGCCGATCAATTCCGCGGGCAGTTCTTCGCCCGAAAAGAATTCGATCAGGATTTCATCGGCGCCTTCGATGACGTGGTTGTTGGTCACAATGAACCCATCCGCTGAAATCACAAACCCTGATCCCAACGCAGAAGACCGCCGCGGGCTGCCTTCGCCATCGTTAAAGAAATCCTCAAATGGGGACCCGTCCGGGACCAGCCCCTGCGGCCCTGTGCGGCCCGCCACGATGGTCGATGTGGTGATATTCACCACAGATGGGCTGACATCTTCGGCCAAATCAGCAAATGTCGCGGGCCGATCTTGGGCCGCGGCTGACATCACCATAGCAAGCAACAGGACCGCACTGATGAACAGCGCAGAAAATGCCTGTAACAGGCGCGAATTGGTCTGAGTTATTGCGAGTGCAATCGCCTTTGACGACACGGGTGTTCTCCTTCGTCTGTGCAACATCACGCCGGGACCGATTGGTCCGGTTGGTCTGAGTTTGTATGTAGGGCGTCCGAGTTGCAACAAAAAGCCCCACACATATTTTCAAGTGGATGTGAACAAAGGTGACCCTTAACGCGCGCAAAGGAAAGATTTCGTTAACTACGTTTTTTGTCAGCGGCGCGGCCACGGGCAAAAACCTGCCGAAAGCCCAATAAAAAAGGGCTGATACGCAGATCAGCCCCTTTGATTTTCAGTCGAAATTTGGAATTTCTATTGGTCAGCGGCGCTAACATTGCTTTCGCCTGCGGTGTCAGCACCCTTCAAATAATTGAAGAATTCATTGTCAGGTGACAATACCAGCGTCGTCGACTCTGACCGCAGGGCGGAATTGTAGGCAATCATCGACCGGTAGAATTCAAAGAATTCCGGGTCCGCACCAAACGCTTCGGCAAAGATACGGTTGCGTTCACCATCCGCTTCACCGCGTGTGATCAAGGCTTCGCGGCGCGCTTCTGAGCTTAGCTCGATCGCGGTCCGGTCTGCGGCGGCTTCGATCCGTTGCTGGGCCTCACGACCACGGGCGCGCAGATCGGCGGCTTCTTGGTCCCGTTCGGCAATCATCCGTGCGAATGTCGCTGTTTGGTTTTCCGGTGGCAAATCGGTGCGTTTCAGACGCACGTCGATGATCGACAGACCCAAGTTTTCAGCCCGACCATTGGTACGATCGCGAATACGTTCCATCAACGCGGCACGATCTGTGGACAGGATATCGTTTGACGAAACCGACCCCAGAACCTGGCGAATGCCATCATCCAGAATGCGATCCAATGACCGGTTTGAGTTGGCCTGACCACCAGCACCCACCGCTTGACGGAACTTGGTCACGTCTTCGATCCGGTACCGCGCAAAGGCGTCAACGATCAAAATACGCTGATCTTCTGGTGTGACCCGGATCGGGGCCAAATCACGGCTCAGAATTTGGTCGCTATAGGTGACAACTTCGTCAACCAACGGCATCTTAAACGCCAAACCGGGGGATTCCTGAACGGAAATCACGCGGCCAAAACGCAGTACCAACGCCTTTTCGCGTTCGTCGACAATAAAGATCGACGACAAGGCGCCAACCACGATAACCGCCAGAACTGGCAGAATAAATACGGAACGGCGCATTAGTTTGACCCTCCTGAGCGGCGAAGTTCATTCAAAGGAAGGTAAGGCACAACGCCCTGACCACCAGCGGCATCGTCCAGCAGGATGATGTCCACTTCGCCAAAGACAGATTCCATGGTTTCCAGATAGATCCGTTTGCGGGTCACTTCTGGGGCCAGCAGATATTGTTCCAAAACCGCTGTGAACCGCGACGCTTCACCCAGCGCGTTGTTCACCACTTCGGCGCGGTACCCTTCGGCTGCCTCAAGGATCGAGGCCGCTTCACCACGGGCCTCAGCGACCACACGGTTGGCATAGGCTTCGGCGACGTTTTGCAAACGCGACCGTTCTTGTTCGGCGTTTTGAACATCCCGGAACGCGTCAAACGGTGATTTGCGTTCACTGCGACCGTCGGAATTGGTCACTTCGACCTGAATGTCGGGCGCTTCGGCTTTGTTAAAGTTCACACGCACGATGTTCACGCCACTTTCGTATTCGTCCAACGTTTGTTGGATCAAAACCCGAAGCCGGTCTGCAATCGCGCCCCGGTTGGTGTTCAAAATAGGCGTCAATTCAGATTGGGCGATGATTTCACGCATCGCGGATTCCGCAACCGCCTTAATCGTGGTTTCAGGATCGTCCAGCGTAAACAGGTATTGATCCGGGGCAACGATGTTCCAAACAACCTGGAAATCGATGTCGACGATATTTTCGTCCCCCGTCAGCATCAAACCCGCATCAATGCCGGTATTAGATGTGCCGATATCGATCCGTTGTTCCTGCGTTACGGACACTTTTTCATATGTGACCAACGGCCAAGGCGCAAAGTTCAGACCCGGTTCGCCAATTTGCGAAAACGTGCCCAAAAACAATTCCACGGATTTTTCTTCGGGTTTGACGGTGTAAACCGACGCCGCTGTCCACAGGCCTGCGGCCACCAACAGGCCAAGACCAACAGTGCCTTTGGTCAATGCAGGGCCATTTTGCCCGCCACTGCCACCGCCGCCGGGGCGACCATTGTTGCCACCGCCATTGCCGCCGCCCATCAGAACGCGCAATTGTTCGCGGCCTTTGTTTACCAGCTCGTCAATTTCCGGGATCTGCGGACCTTCGCCCTGACCCGGACGTCGGTTGCCATTGTTATCGGGCCGGTCGTCATCATCACGCCCTCCTGATCCGTTATTTCCGCCGCCGCCCCAAGGGCCACCATTGTTTCCTGCCATCTGGCTATTCTTCCTCGTCTGCGCCCAAAACGGGCCCTTCACATGAATGTGTACCTGATTTCTACAAAATCAAGTCGCTTCAAGTTGACCGTACCGGTTCCTTCATTGTGACCAATTCTTCGGACATGGTGGGATGAACTGCAACCGTGCGATCGAAATCTTCTTTGGTTGCGCCCATTTTTACTGCAATTCCGGCCAATTGGATCAATTCACCCGCCGCTGGCGCCACAATGTGACAGCCCAGAACCTTGCGGGTGGCTTTGCTGACGATCAGTTTCATCAGCACTTTGTCCGCTTTGTCGGCAAACATGGTTTGCATTGGACGGAATGATGTGGCGTAAACCTCGATCGGTTCGAGATCGGCGGCGTCTTCTTCGGACAGGCCAACGGTGCCAAATTCCGGCTGCGTGAACACGGCGGATGGGATCAGGTCGTGATCCACAGGCGTTGGGTTGCCGTTAAACACCGTTTCAACAAAGGCCATGCCTTCGCGGATCGCAACCGGTGTCAGGTTCACCCGGTTGGTGACATCGCCAATCGCATAGATCGACGGCACGCTGGTTTGGGAATAGGCGTCGACCTTAATAGCGCCGCGTTCCACGGCCACGCCCGCATCCTCTAGCCCCAGACCTGTGATATTTGGCGCGCGACCCGTGGCATACATGACCAGATCGTAAACGTCGTCTGCGCCATCTGTGTTGCACACTTTGATCGGACCATGAGTACCGTATTCTGCGGGCAGAATATCATGTTCCCCAACCCGCTCCATGCTGGTCACATTGACGCCCAGCCGCAGATCGATGCCGTTTTCCTGCATATGGGTGGCGATCAGGCCGCGGGCCTCTTCGTCAAAGCCGCGCAGGATTTGCGCACCGCGATAAAACTGCGTAACTTCTACACCTAACCCGTTCAGGATACAGGCAAATTCTGACGCGATATAACCACCGCCCACGATCAGCACCTTTTTGGGCAGCCGTGTCATCTGAAAAATTTCGTTGGATGTGATCGCCAGTTCGGACCCTTTGAATTCGGGAACCGTCGGCGTTCCACCTGTCGCAATCAGGATATGTTTGGCGCTGATCACTTTACCATCGGCCAGACGGACAGAATGGGCATCCACCACTTCAGCGCGGCTGTCAAAAAACGTCACGCCTGAATTGTCCAGCAGACGTCCATAGATGCCTTCTAGGCGGTCCAGTTCGGCGTGTAATTTGGAGCGAAACCCGCCCCAGTTAAAGTCACCGATCTGCATGTCCCAGCCATAGGCGCGGGCTTCTTCGGCGAAACCGGGATATTCGGACGCAAACACCATCAGTTTTTTCGGCACGCAGCCCCGGATCACACAGGTGCCGCCCAGACGGTATTCTTCGGCCAGTGCCACTTTGGCGCCTTGGGATGCCGCCACCCGGCCCGCGCGCACGCCGCCAGAACCACCACCAATTACAAAAAGGTCAAAATCATAGGTCATGTATTAATCCGCAATGTCGCTAAAGAGGTTATCATTCTCGAGGAAGTCTACTTTGGATTCCTCAACAGTTCCCTCATTTATGTCGCGCACCTCAACCTTGCCATCCCCATGGCCGATCACAACTGCGTCACAAATATCGATAAACAGACCGTTTTCGACAATGCCGGGGATCTGGTTCAGCACCAGACTTAGTTGGCGGGCATTGCCAATCCGGTTTAGATGCAGGTCCAGAATGTGGTTGCCTTCGTCGGTGATGAACGGCACGTCACCATTCATACGCAGCGATGTCGTGCGGCCCAGAACATCCATGCCAATCAATGTTTCTTCGACCAGCGTTTTGGTGGTCTGCCAGCCAAAGGGGATCACTTCGACGGGCAACGGGAATGCGCCCAGCGTTTCAACCTGTTTGCTGGCATCGGTGATCACCACCATCTGATCGCTGGCCGTGGCCACAACTTTTTCCTGCAAATGCGCACCACCGCCGCCTTTGATCAGGTTGAGGTTGGCATCAAATTCATCCGCGCCATCAATGGTCAGATCCAACCAACGTGCCTCATCCAGGCTGATCACTTCGATCCCGACTTCGCGGGCCAGATCGGCGGTGCGGGTTGACGTAGGCACGCCTTTGATCCGCAACCCTTGGTCGCGCACCATTTCACCCAGACATTTCACCAGCCAAGCCGCCGTGGACCCGGTGCCCAACCCCACTTTCATACCGTCTTCGACATATTCTGCAGCCCGTTTGGCAGCAGCAAATTTCGCCTTGTCGATGGGGGACAATTCTCCGGACATGGGGCAGCTCCTTGGTCTTGTGTTGTTTCGCGTGTCCTGCGTTGCGGGGGTTATAACAGGTTCGCACTATTCTACGAGGGGCATTGGCAAAAGTTTCATCGATATCCAATGACACTTTATCTATGAACAAACGCAAAAGAGCGGCCCAATAGACCGCTCTTTGTTTTTTTGATGTGGCTGCACTCAGGACATGCGTTTGCGACGCATACCAACAAACCCAAACAACGCCAGTCCCCCCGCCATCAATGGCAGGCCAGCGGGCACCGGAACGGCTGGCAGTTCGGTATGAAAATACCGTGTGCTGGCGCTGGTAATCGCATCGCCAGAACAGCTGGGACCGCAATTGTTAACACTGTCATAAAGCGCCAGATGCGACATCCATGCGCCCCCAGAGGCGAGCCGTGCCTCAAATGAGAAATTGACCGTAAATGGCCCGCCCATTTCAGCAACCGTTTGCGGGCTGCCAACACCGATCAGCCCAATCGTGCTTGGATCAATCCAGTTTTGGCCTGTTGAAATGAAGGCCGTGAACCGGGTTTCGATCGCGAAAATGCCATCAAAACGATGCCAATTCCCAAGCCCGGTCCAGACGGCGGTGCTGGTTCCCAGACCTGACGCCAGCGACAATGGGCTGGTCCGACCGTCCATGCCCGACGCAATCGGGTCAAACGTAAACCAAGCCTGGTCAAACTGCGACGGATCGGTGGCCGGAAGGTTCCATGTTCGAACCCCTGTCGCCGCACCTACGCCACTAGAGCTAAACGTGATCCCCCCCGGGAACGTGCCAAAAGTGGTTTCTATGACCGTGGCGTTCGCAGGCGCCGCCGCCACCATTATGAATGACAAAAAACCAGTTAAAATCGTCAGAAACTTATGCATCGTAATCCCCCCAAAATAATTCGGTTGGACAGCAATCAATGATGTATCTTTAGTTAGTCTTTACCATAAATCGGCGTCCAACTTTCAAAATCGGCCCCCCGAAACAGGCGGCCATGTGGTCAATATTGAAACATTTGCCATATCCGATCAAGTGAACCAAAAGGCACTGAACCGGGCCTGATGATCTAAAACAGGTCAACCTATATGGACCAAAACCCCTTATTTTTCTTATCTTCCAGTCTGCTACCCCCAATAGAACATCGCCCGCGGCCATCGATCCCGCCGCTGTCAGACGGGCCATAAATCCCGGCTTTTTCTGCTTTTCATCCGGCTTTATGACCTTGCTAAACCTGCCGCTACGTGTTTCCGATAGGAAACGTCGCTTTTGACACTCTTTGATTCTGCATCTGCCTTTAAGCAATGGCAAAAGGACAGCTTTTCGCTTCTTTCTGGGGGTTTCCATGACCTATCGACTTCATTATGCGCCGGACAATGCGTCGCTGATCATTCGAATGGTCCTGCTGGAAATGAAGGTCCCGTTTGACGTCACATTGGTCGATCGCCGCCAGAATGCACAGAATTCTCCCAATTATAGAATGCTCAATCCCAATGGGTTGATCCCGGTTCTGGAAACCCCGTCAGGTCCGATTTTCGAAACCGGGGCGATTTTATTGTGGCTTTCGGAAACCCACGGTCAAATGGCCCCTCAATCGGGATCACCAGAGCGGGCCAATTTTCTGAAATGGTTGTTTTTTACCTCAAACACCCTGCATGCGGGGCTGCGGATGCTGTTTTATCCAGAAAAATACGCAGGTCCGGCGGCCACAGATCCATTGCGCAACCAGATGCAATCCGCGTTGCGCGACCATTTGAAAACGCTCGATGGGTTGGCCGCTCAGAAACCGGAGTGGTTTGGCGGCGAACACCCATCCGTGCTGGATGTCTATATCTGCGCCTGTTTGCGGTGGATGGCGATCTATCCCAAAGGCCAGACGATGTGGTTTTCGCTGACGGATTACCCGGCACTGGCCGATCTGGCCGCCAGATTGCAAACCCGGCCCAGCGCATTGATCACCGCCCAAGCCGAGGGCTTAGGCCTCACGATATTCACCAACCCCACCTATTGCAGTCCCCCAGAAGGAAGCCCAACCTGATGTTTCTATCGGTTTTCGACATGTTCAAAGTGGGCGTCGGCCCGTCATCATCCCACACGATGGGTCCAATGGTTGCGGCAGCCCGGTTTCTGGATCATCTGCGTGCACAGCCGTTTCGGGTTTATGGCGTCAGGGCGACGTTATATGGGTCGCTGGCCTTTACCGGGGTGGGCCATGCCACGGATCGCGCCACGGTTTTGGGTCTGGCCGGGTTTCTGCCCGACACCTATGACCACGACAAAGCCGAAGCCGAACTGGCGCGATTGGCCGCGGACCACCATGTCACCCCCGACGGGCTGGAACAGCTGGCCTTTCACCCCAAAGAGGACGTGATTTTTGACTACGGCCCCGCCCTGCCCGGTCATGCCAATGGGATGATCCTGCACGGGCTGGATGCCCAAGGCGATGAAATCGTCACCCAGACCTATTTTTCTATCGGCGGCGGGTTCGTTCTGACCCAAGAGGAACTGGCGCAGGGCGAAGACGTGGATCACGGCCCCACCATCCCGTTTCCGTTTCACACCGCAGCCGAAATGTTGGACATGGCGGCCAAGTCCGGCAAATCCATCGCGCAGATGAAACGTGCCAATGAATTGGCGCGCATGCCGGGGGCGGATTTGGATGCGGGGCTGGCGCGGATTTGGCAAGTGATGAATGCCTGTATTGATCGTGGACTGGTGTCGGATGGCATTCTGCCCGGTGGGCTGAATGTGAAACGCCGCGCCAAGGGCATCCATGACGCGCTTGAGGCAGAGCGCGGCCTGAACCTATCCGCCCCCCACACCATCAACGATTGGATGTCTACCTATGCGATGGCGGTGAACGAAGAAAACGCCGCCGGGGGGCAGGTTGTCACGGCTCCGACCAATGGGGCGGCGGGCGTTGTGCCTGCGGTGATCCGGTATTGGCTGGATCATGTGCCCGGCGCTGTTGCGTCCAAAGTGCCCGAATTCCTGCTGACGGCGGCGGCCATTGGCGGGTTGATCAAATATAACGCGTCAATTTCCGGTGCGGAATGCGGCTGTCAGGCCGAAGTCGGATCTGCCAGCGCCATGGCAGCGGCCGGATTATGTGCGGTGATGGGCGGCAGCGTGGCCCAAGTGGAAAACGCTGCCGAAATTGCGCTGGAACATCATCTAGGCATGACGTGTGATCCGGTGCGTGGGCTGGTTCAGGTTCCTTGCATCGAACGCAACGGGCTGGGTGCAATCAAAGCGGTATCCGCCGCGTCGCTGTCGTTGCGCGGCGATGGCACCCATTTGGTGCCGTTGGATGCCGCCATTGAAACCATGCGCCAGACCGGAGAAGACATGAGCGAGAAATACAAAGAAACCGCCTTGGGCGGCTTGGCAGTGAATGTGCCAAATTGCTGATTATCTGCGGTTTTCAGCCCACAAAAACATAACGGCGATCTGGGCTTGTGTCGGTGGTTTTGGCCAGTAGGGTGGCGCGATGACACACAATGATCGCCCCCTTCTTGGCATTGGTTTGATGCTGCTGTTTTGCCTGTTTGCCCCAATGGGCGACGGGATGGCCAAATATCTTGGGCCGTATGTTGCCCTGAGCACGTTAATCCTCACCCGGTTTGCGGTGCAGGCGGCAATCCTCACCCCGATGCGGTGGTCGCATTTGCGTGTGGATTGGCGGCTGAACAGGCTGATCATTGCGCGGTCCATTTTGCAAATTGGCGGCATTGGCGCGATGTTTCTGTCTCTGCGCTATTTGCCTATTGCCGATGCGGTGGCCATCGCCTTTGTTATGCCGTTCCTGATGTTATTGCTGGGGAAATACGTTTTAGGAGAAGAGATCGGCCCACAGCGATTGGGGGCTTGTGGGGTTGGTTTCATTGGAACGTTGTTGGTCATTCAGCCCAACTTTGCTCAGGTGGGTCTGCCGGCGCTGTTGCCCCTTTGCGTGGCGGTAATTTTTGCCTTGTTCATGATGATCACCCGCCAGATTGCCAAAGAGGTTGATCCCATCGCATTGCAGGCTTTGACCGGATTATACGGTCTGCCCATTTTGATCCCGCTGGTTTGGATGACCCCCGATGCAATACCGGATACCTCATTTATGTGGCATTTGCTGGTATTGGGATTGTTGGGCACGTTTGGACATTTGGCCATGAGCTGGTCACTGCGTTATGCCCCGGCCTCTACGTTGGCGCCGATGCAATATCTGGAAATCCCGATCAGCGCGCTGGTGGGTTGGGTGTTCTTTTCAGATTTGCCCAATGGCCTGGCTGCGTTGGGGATTGTCATTACAGTTGGCGCCGGGATTTATATTATTCTGCGCGAACGGGCCATTGCGCGCCGCCCCGCTGTGCCAACAGCCCCATAATCGCCACCCGCAACGCGGATCGGGGCAGGATCACCAAGAGCGATGGGGTATCGACGCTCAGATCGACAGGGCCCGTGGCGGCATTGGATGTGCCGACACGTCCATCGGGGGCCAAATCCAAATCCTCAACCGGCCATTGTAACCCGGTCGCATTGGCACGCACCTCAGCCATTGGAAACAACGACACCAACGACCCAGCAGGCAGGTCCAATCGCAATTTGGGTGGAGCCACAAACACCAATGTTTCCGCGCCAACAACAATGCAGGCACGATCCGCGCGACGAACCAACGTATTCATCACCGCCAATTCATGATCAAACCGTCCGCCCGCGAATCCCAGCGCGACCACCAATGGTGCATCGATCGACCGCAGCGCTTTGTCGAAATCTGTGCTATCTTGCTCTGATATACAGTGAATGCGCCCCGATAGGGCCTGTGCGGCGTCATCTGGCAGGCTGTCCATGTCGCCAATCACCGCCTCTGGCAAATGCCCAAGCGTTAACGCCGATGCCGCGCCCCCATCCGCGGCCACCAACAAAGGCGCAAGACTTAAGACCTCGTTTACATCATCCGGGTTCAATCGCGCACCACCAACAAGTGTGATCGGCGATTCGGAAGAGACAATGATAGACTTCACCTGCGATTACCCTCTGTTTTGGAAACATGCCTTAAAGTTGACACGAAATAATACCGCCTTTTACCCGTTCTTGTTCCGGTTTTGGAACCAATCCATGGTAAACCGAACGTTGCTGGGTATGAGAGAAAGCGAGCAAGTACATGGTTGGATCAAATAAGATTCTCACCGTTTCATATGGCACATTCTCGTGCACGCTCGAAGGATTCGATGAATCTTTTGGGACAATGAAATCAATTGCGGAGTATTTCCGCGATTTAGCAGCCGATGACCGTTACTTCGGCGCTGAACCACCGACACCGGACGCAGAAATGCTGTCGCGGATCGCCGAACGTGAAATCACGCGCCGCGTCGAAGCACGCACCGAGGCAAGCGGCATTGTGCTGCGCCCCGCTGCGGCGGATGCTGTGATGCGTGGGGAACAGGCCCGTCTGAGCAATGAACAGGCAGCCACCCCTGACGCAGGTTCAACGGCAGAGACCGTGACAGAAACCGCGCCCAAACCGGGTCCGACAATCACCCGCGCAGACCAAGAAGAAACCTCCGTCAAGGTTTCTGGCAAGGTTTCTGGCAAGGTTTCTGAAACTGCGCCAGAGGGTGTTGAAACCGCAGATATCACGCCAATCCATGGGTCAGACCCCATTGCGCCCGTCAGCGCAGTGATTTCGGCCCCCGATTGGTCCGCGGATGAATTCGCCGAAGATATTTCCGGCACTCCACAGAACACCGAAACCGGCCAAGAGATGACGGACTCTGACGTCGGCACAGCCCCCGGATCGGACGCAAAGGCGGAGGTGACTCCATCTGCTTTGCTCGCGGCGTCTGATCCGGAGGTGCAAATTCAAGAGCCAGCTGCGGCTGCTCCGGCTGCGCCTGTTCACACAGATGCGGATAGCGTGGCTGCCAAACTTCAGCGTATCCGCGCAGTTGTTGGCCGCAACGAGGCACAAACAGGTGACATTTTCACCGAAGATCTGTCCGAACCTGAAACCGTCGCACAAGACACCTCCGCAGAGGATGAGACCGCGCCAGAAACCGTCGATACGATCGAAGAAGAGATCGTAGAAGCCGCATCTGACACCGTGGACGAAGCGGTTGAAGACGCGCCAGAAGCAGCACAGGACGATACGTCAGACCAAGATGCTGTATTGGCAAATGTTCTGGCCCAAGATGCCGCAGAAGACGCCTCAACAGTAGAAGATGCCAGCGATGAACCGTCCTCTGCTCGGGTTCAAGCGCGCGTTGTGCGCATGAAAAAGTCTGACACGGACGACACAGCGGAACCCAATTCGTCTGCTGCGATTGCGTCTGTATTGGCCGGGCTCACACCTGTTGATGCGACCGAAGAAGACAACGCACCCGAAGATGACATGTCTGAATTTGAAGGCCTCGCAGCGCTTGATGGCGCTGAGGAATTCGACGACCTGATCGCATCAGACGACAAGGCAAGCCTGTCCGCCGAAGAAGAAGCCGCCCTGATGGAAGAGTTGGCCGAAGTCGAACGCGAATTGGCACCCGAAGTGGCTGAATACGTGGCTGAGGACGTGGTTGAGGATGTTTCTGAAGCCGCCGACATCGAAGACGCTGCAGAAGATGCATCTGCTGATGTTTCAGCGGCCATTGCAAATGTTGTAGCGCAGGATGTTTCTGCCGAGGGCGATCAAAGCGATGCGATCGAAGTGGCACAAACAGAAGAAACACCAGAGCAAAGCGCCGTGGCTGAGGATCAATCCGCAGATGACGCCGCTGAAGTCGAAGCTGTTGACGACGAAGCTGTAGAAGAAAGCCCGCGCCGCAACATTCTGACGGACAGCCCGCTGAATGACGAAGCATCCGTTTCGCGGATACTGTCCGAAGCAGACGCCCAGATGAAAGAGCCCGAAGGCAACCGCCGTCGTCAGGCCATCGCACATCTGAAAGCGGCTGTTGCTGCCACAGAAGCGGCCCGTCAATTGGGTGAAAAAGCCGATGATAACGGTGAAGCGACCAATGCATTTCGCGACGATCTGGACCAAGTTGTCCGTCCTCGCCGTGCCCGTCGTCTGCAAGCCCGGACTGAACGTCCGCGCCCTGCTCCGTTGAAACTGGTGGCGTCGCAACGTGTGGATGTTCCCGCCGAAGCACCGTCAAAACCAGTTGAACCTGTGCGCCCGCGTCGGGTTCAATCGACAACAGAGCAGGACACATCGTCCAAGGAATCCAACGGGTTTGCGGAATTTGCCAACAGCGTTGGCGCGCATTCCTTGCAGGATATGCTCGAAGCGGCGGCGGCCTATCTGTCAGATGTTGAAGGCGCTGAAAACTTCTCGCGTCCGCAATTGCTGCGCAAAGTGCGCAACGCCATGGAGGCAGAACATTCCCGCGAAGACGAATTGCGGTCGTTCGGCGTCTTGTTGCGTCAGGGTCGGATCGAAAAGGTACGCAATGGTCGGTTCCAGATTTCAGACCAAATCCGGTTTCGTCAAGAACCCCGTGCCGCGCAGGGCTAACCCCCTCGCTTCACGCGCCAAACACACAAAAAAGCGGGCAGAGATTTCTCTGCCCGCTTTTTTGTGCGTCACCGAATTGGGGGACTTTACTCTTGGTCCCTTGGTGCATCCGGGTCGGCCTGACCGATCCCCATAAACACCTTTTTCAACGGGAAAATCCAACCAATCCCAAGCATGACATAAATCGGAAACTCGACCCAATTGGGCAGGCTTCCGATCCGGTTCATCACCGTTACGGCAAAAACCACATAGGCTGGCATGCCAATCAGCAAGATAAACAAAGCCAGCTTTTTGCGGGATTTATAGGTCATCAGATCAATCCGCGAACGGGTCAGTGACCAGGATCGTGTCGTCCCGCTCTGGTGATGTGGACAGCAACGCAACCGGGCAATCGATCAGTTCTTCGACGCGTTTGACGTATTTGATCGCATTGGCCGGCAAATCATTCCAGCTGCGTGCGCCTTCGGTCGATTCGGACCAGCCGGGCATTTCTTCGTAGATCGGTTTGCACCGCGCCTGCTGATCCGCCGCTGTGGGCAAATAATCTAGCGTTTTGCCGTCCAATTCGTATCCGGTACAGATTTTCAGCGTCTCAAACCCGTCCAAAACGTCCAATTTGGTCAGTGAAATCCCGGTGACGCCGGATGTGGCGCAGGTTTGGCGCACCAAAGCAGCGTCAAACCAACCACAGCGGCGTTTGCGGCCCGTGGTCGTGCCGAATTCGTGACCGCGTTCGCCCAGACGTTGCCCATCATCGTCGTCCAATTCTGTTGGGAACGGGCCTTCTCCGACGCGTGTGGTGTAAGCTTTGACGATGCCCAGTACGTAATCGATGGATCCCGGGCCAATGCCAACACCTGTGGCGGCCTGACCTGCGATCACATTGGATGATGTCACAAAGGGATAGGTGCCAAAGTCGATGTCCAGCAGCGCGCCTTGTGCCCCTTCAAACAGGATACGTTTTCCGGCTTTGCGTTTTTCGTTCAGCACTTTCCAAACCGGGGCCGCATAAGGCAGAATCTGTGCGGCAACTTCATTAAGTTGTGCCAACAGCGCGTCGCGATCAACCGGATCAAAGCCCAGACCTTTGCGCAGCGGATCGTGATGCTGCAATGCGCGATCAACACGTGCCTCAAGCGTTGCAGGATCGGCCAGATCGGCAACACGAACCGACCGGCGGCCCACTTTGTCTTCGTATGCGGGGCCAATGCCGCGACCGGTTGTGCCGATCTTGGTGCCTTTGCTGGCAGCCTCTTCGCGGGCGCGGTCCAATTCGCCGTGGATCGGCAGGATCAGCGGCGTATTTTCCGCAACCATCAGCGTTTCTGGCGTGATTTCAACGCCTTGCGCGCGCAGCGTTTCGATTTCCTTCAACAGGTGCCAAGGATCCAGCACGACGCCATTGCCGATAACCGACAATTTACCGCCCCGCACAACGCCCGATGGCAATGCGTGCAATTTGTAAACCGCGCCATCAATGACAAGCGTGTGCCCGGCATTATGCCCACCTTGAAAACGTGCAATCACATCTGCCCGCTCAGAGAGCCAGTCGACGATTTTGCCTTTGCCTTCGTCACCCCATTGGGCGCCCACGACAACCACGTTGGCCATATTGCTGATCCTTTTGCATAAACCCGCGCCCGTATAGGCGAACCAAACGTTTAACGAAACAGCAAATTCACAGCACATTGGATGAACTGGGTTCTGGACAGGGTGAAACCGCGCAGGCATCTTGGCGCTGTGGCTGCCAGAGGATGGAATATGGGCTTTGTTTTGCGTTGGTTATTTGCGTTTGTGTTATTGGCTGCGACCTATAACCCCACCCGTTGGAATTATGTGCAATGGGTTGCGCAAAACTGGGAAACCCAAATGTCTGTGGTGGCTTTGGCGGGATTATTGCTGTTGATCGGTTACATTATCTACCTACGCGCGACGCTGCGATCCATTGGGCTGTTTGGCATGGGGCTGGTTTTGGCGCTGGTGGGTGCGATTTTGTGGGTGGCCTATGATTTTGGCTGGCTTGATCTGCAAAACCCGACGCTGAACACGTGGATTGGGTTGGTGGCCCTGTCCTTTGTGTTGGGCATCGGCCTAAGTTGGAGCCACGTGCGCCGCGCCTTATCAGGTCCATCAGACATCGATGATGTGGACGAATAAACCAGATCGGCCCGTTAAGGGTTGCGAAGGCGGGTTTCTGGTTTTAGATACACACCGTTCTATAACACCACCTGACCACAAAGGCCCCCTGAATGGAAAACGTCGTTCTAGTTATCCTGTTGATCTTCGCTCTGGCGTTGATTGCTGTCGTGCTGTTGCAGCGGTCAGAAGGGGGCGGTCTTGGAATGGGCGGCGGCGGTGGTGGTGCCGGCGGTGGCGTGATGTCCAGCCGGTCCGCGGCGACCGCTCTGGGCAAAGTCACATGGTTTCTGGGCGCAGGCTTTATGGCGGCGTCGGTTGCGATGACCATCATTGCGGCCAATAATTCAGCAGATGGATCCGTTGTGAATGGCCTGACAGATGGTGCAGGGGTCGAACAAACCGCCCCCGTCGAAGATGGCACATCTTTGTTGCCGCCGACGGTTGATGCCAACACACCGGTTGTTCCAGCCGCTGATTGATAAAAAAGACCCCTAATCTACAACAGATTGCGGGTCTTTTTATTTGTTCAACATGATATTGCGTGTTTCGGTTGCGGGGCCGGGGCGAATCCTGTTATTCTTAAATCCCGTGATAGGGCCTATCTAAGGCCGTTTTCGCATAGCTACGAATTCACGGGGGACAGCCGAACATGGCGCGTTACGTTTTCATTACTGGTGGTGTTGTATCTTCGCTGGGCAAAGGCCTGGCGTCTGCGGCGCTTGGCGCGTTGTTACAGGCACGCGGGTTTTCTGTTCGATTGCGGAAATTGGATCCCTACCTGAACGTCGATCCCGGCACGATGTCGCCGTTTGAACATGGCGAAGTGTTTGTGACCGATGACGGGGCAGAAACCGATCTGGACCTGGGTCATTACGAACGGTTCACCGGGGTTGCGGCGCGCAACACTGATTCTGTCAGCTCCGGGCGGGTCTATTCCAGTGTGCTGGAAAAGGAACGGCGCGGCGATTATCTGGGCAAAACCATTCAGGTGGTGCCCCATGTCACCAACGAAATCAAAGATTTCCTCGCTGTTGGGGATGACGAAGTTGATTTCATGCTATGCGAAATTGGCGGTACGGTTGGCGATATCGAAGGTCTGCCCTTCTTTGAGGCCATCCGCCAGTTTGCCCATGGGCGACCGCGGGGCGAATGTATCTTTATGCACCTGACATTGCTGCCTTATCTTGCCGCATCCGGTGAATTGAAAACCAAGCCAACCCAGCATTCCGTCAAAGAATTGCAAAGCATCGGGATCGCGCCTGATGTGTTGGTTTGCCGGTCCGAACACCCTATTCCAGATCGCGAGCGCGAAAAAATCGCGCTGTTCTGTAACGTGCGCAAAGAGGCGGTTGTCGCGGCGTATGATCTGAAATCGATCTACGAAGCCCCGCTGGCCTATCGCGAACAAGGTCTGGATCAGGCCGTCTTGGATGCCTTTGGCATTTCCCCTGCCCCGCAACCGTCGATGGGCAAATGGCGCGACGTTCAGGACCGCACATTAAACACAGACGGCGAAGTCAAAGTGGCGATTGTCGGCAAATATATCCAACTGGAAGACGCCTACAAATCCATCAAAGAGGCCCTGACACATGGTGGCATGGCCAACCGGGTCCGCGTCAAAGTGGAATGGGTCGATGCCGAAGTATTCGACAGTGAAGACGCCGCCCCCTACCTAGAAGGCTATGATGCGATTCTGGTGCCCGGCGGATTTGGCGAACGCGGCACAGAAGGCAAAATCAAAGCGGCGCAATTCGCCCGCGAACGCAAAATTCCCTATCTGGGCATCTGTTTGGGCATGCAAATGGCCGTTATCGAAGCGGCCCGTAACGTGGCCGGTCTGACCGCAGCCGGGTCCGAAGAGTTTGACCACGAAGCAGGCAAAAAACGGTTCGAACCTGTGGTATATCACCTAAAGGAATGGGTGCAGGGCAACGCCAAGGTACAGCGCAAAACCGACGATGACAAAGGCGGCACTATGCGTCTGGGCGCCTATGATGCGGTCCTGACCGAAGGGTCCAAAGTCGCCGAGATTTATGGCGGAACAGCCATCGAAGAACGCCATCGCCACCGTTATGAGGTCGACATCAAGTATCGCAAACAACTGGAAGAATGCGGATTGCAATTCTCTGGCATGTCCCCGGATGGCCGGCTGCCGGAAATCGTCGAATGGAAGGACCACCCATGGTTCATCGGCGTACAATTCCATCCCGAGCTGAAATCAAAACCGTTCCTGCCGCATCCTTTGTTCGCAGATTTCGTGCGGGCCGCCGTTGATAATTCCCGGTTGGTTTAATCTACCGTCAGGCCTAAAGAAAACCGGTGCAGAGATGATCTGCACCGGTTTTTTTATTAGCGATCAACGCGGTAGCTGCCGCTTGAATTTGGCGGACCAACCCAATAGGTAAATTCCCCCGACGGATAATCCACATCCAGAACTTCGCAATTGGCTGCTGCGCCAATCAATTGATCTGCTAAATAGCGTGACCCAACAGTACGGAAAAAACTCAAGTTGCGTTCCACCTGTTCATCATTGATGCGCAAAACCAGATCGTTTTTTAGGGCCCGGGTAAATTGCTGGGCTGCTGTGCCCCGTCCGCGCGTCGCAATCGCACCACACAGCATTACTTTCCCGTCAGAATCATACACGTCAAACCGGTAATGGGTGGTTGATCCGCTGCTCCAGCTGACCCCCAGATACGGCCAGTCGGCCTGTGCTACAACATCGTCCGCCGCAGCGGCATGAGGGCCCGCAATCATCGCCCCCATCAGACAAGCCAAAGAGAGCGGTCGGCTAAGAATACGCAAAGTCATCATCCTCACAGAAAAACATTTGAACGGGTAAAAACATCACCCAAATCAACTATGAGGGGATAGCCGCAGCCCAGCAACCTGTTTCACACAACAAGACACCGCAAAAATATTTTTCCCCGTTGAAACCCTGTGCGGCTTGTACCAGCATGACTTCAATTCCAAGGAGCTTTGCCATGTTTGAACGCCTGCTGTCCCATTTCAAGTCCGACCCCTTGGTGACCCCGATGGCACCCGAGGATGCACAACATGCATTGGGGGCCTTGTTGGTCAGGATCGCAAAAGCCGACAAAGCCTATTTATTTCAAGAGATTGAACAGATTGACAAAATTCTGATGGATCGGTTCGATTTAAACCCGTTAGAGGCCGCGCGGATGCGGGCATCTTGTGAAAAACTAGAAACCGCCCTGCCCTCTACCAAAGACATGGCCGCGATCATAACCCGCGACGTATCAGAAGAAGACCGTGAAGCCATGGTGCGCGCGATGTGGGTCATTTCTGTTGCGGATGGGCAAAAACACAGCAGCGAAGAGGATGTGGTTGCGATGGCCAGCGAAGCCTTTGGTGTGGCACCAGAACGGGTCGCAGCTTTGTTGGCAGATGTGACTGGCTAGCTGAATTAACATATTGGCGCGCCCCGCTGGGATGCCTATATCAGTCCTATGATATCAGAATTTTTCCGCCGTTTAACCGGGCAGGCCCCGGAACCGTTTCAAGACGTCGATGCACGTCTTGCTCTTGGGGCATTGTTGGTCCGTTTGGCCAAATCGGACGGCGAATATGCCGTCGCAGAAATCGCCCGGATCGACCGAATCCTGTCAGCGCGCTATGACTTGAACCAAGTTGAAGCCGCGCAATTGCGCGCCCAATGCGAAGCGATCGAACACGAAGCGCCAGACACCGTGCGGTTCACCCGCGCGATCAAAGACGCTGTGGCCTACGAGGATCGCGAAGCGGTGATCGAAGCCCTTTGGGAAGTGGTGCTGGCCGATGGTGTGCGTGATCACGACGAAGACGCGTTGATTCGCATGGTGGCACCGATGTTGGGCGTCACAGACCAAGACAGCGCCCATGCCCGCCGCCGGGTCGAGGCCCGCAGCGCTTGATCGCCAGCCTGCCCATGTATGATGCGCCTGCCACCATTGGCGCGAATGATCGGCTTTGGGGGTTGATACGGGATGCGCTGCAGGCGACAGGGATCGCCGCGCCGTCTGCCCTGACCCGGTCAGGGGATATTTGGGACCATTGGATCAATCCTGAATTGGTGTTTTCCCAGACTTGCGGCCTGCCCTATCGCAGCAAACTGCATGATCAGGTCGCATTGGTTGGCGCCCCTGATTATGGGCTGCCACATGCAGAACCCGGGTATTATTATAGCGTTTTTGTCATGCGCCGCGGCAGTGAAACAGACCTGCCCGAAGATTGGGCCGATCTGAAATTTGCCTTTAATCAGGATCATTCGCAATCTGGCTGGGCCGCCCCGATCACCCATCTGGCCGATCAGAACGTGACACTGACCAACACTTATTTTTCCGGCGGTCACCGCAATTCAGCTGCTGACGTTGCCTTTGGCAAGGCAGATATTGCCAGTTTGGACGCGGTGACGTGGAACATGATCCAAGCTGAGAACGGGATCGCCACGCAACTCACCACGGTTGGACGCACGGCCGCGACCCCCGCCATGCCCTACATCACCGCCAAATCAAATGATGCCGCCCGCATCCGTCAGGCCGTGGGCGCGGCCCTTGATCAGCTTGCTGTTGAGGATCAAAAAATCCTGAACCTGTGGGGAATCGCTGATATCTCAATGGATCAGTTTTTAGACGTTCCAACCCCTGCAATGCTACAAACCGACTGAAATTAGGTCGTTTTGCCCGAATTTACCCTAGGTTAATGAACAGGGTGACGTTGCATTTGCCGGTAAAACAAGTCTTACTTCATGCCAAACAAGGATGGCTGCCAAACGTGACTAAAAACGTTATCGAGATTCGAAATCTTCACAAAAGCTATGGCTCACTAGAAGTGCTGAAAGGCGTCGATATTGTCGCGCCTGCCGGACATGTGGTGTCGTTGATCGGATCCTCTGGATCTGGGAAATCCACATTGCTGCGCTGCGCAAATTTGCTAGAAGACAGCCAAATGGGCGATGTGATGTTCAATGACGAACCTGTCACCTGGAAAGGCGAAGGTCTGGCCCGTCGCCCCGCTGACAAGGCGCAGATGATCCGCATCCGAACCAATCTATCGATGGTGTTTCAACAGTTTAACCTGTGGGCACACATGACCATCCTGCAAAACGTGATGGAAGCGCCGGTCACTGTCCTAAAACGGGACCCAAGCGAGGTCGAAGCATCGGCGCGTAAATATCTGGATAAGGTAGGCATCGGCGATAAATGCGACGTTTACCCCGCACAATTGTCCGGTGGCCAGCAACAACGTGCCGCCATTGCGCGCGCGTTATGCATGGAACCGCAGGCGCTGTTGTTTGACGAACCGACCTCTGCGCTTGATCCCGAGTTGGAACAAGAGGTTGTCAAAGTTATCAAAGACTTGGCAACCGAAGGGCGTACGATGGTGATCGTCACCCATGATATGAAGCTGGCCGCGGATGTGTCAGATCATGTCGTGTTCCTGCACCAAGGAAAAATCGAAGAAGAAGGCGCGCCAAAGGACCTATTTGGCAATCCAAAAACCGAGAGGCTGCGGGGATTTCTGTCCCACACGGCCCACTAATTCATCAACGGGAGACACATGATGAAACTTTTACTGACGACTGCTGCGCTTGCGATCACCGCTGGTTTTGCCTTGGCTGACGGACATTCCGTCGTACGCATGGGCACCGAGGGCGCCTACCCTCCGTATAACTTTTTGAATGATAACGGCGAAGTGGACGGCTTTGAGCGCGAACTGGGCGACGAGCTGTGCGCGCGTGCAGAACTGACCTGTGAGTGGGTGACAAACGAATGGGATAGCATCATCCCGAACCTCGTATCGTCAAACTATGACACCATCATCGCGGGCATGTCGATCACCGACGAACGCGACGAAGTCATTGATTTCACTCAAAACTACATCCCGCCAGCATCCTCAGCATATGTGGCATTGTCTGCGGATGTTGATGTTACCGGTGGTGTTGTTGCCGCGCAGGCCGCAACCATTCAGGCCGCACATGTTGCTGAATCTGGTGCTGCATTGATCGAATTCGCCACCCCAGAAGAAACCGTCGCAGCCGTTCGTAACGGCGAAGCAGACGCAGTTTTTGCGGACAAAGATTATCTGGTTCCACTGGTCGAAGCCTCTGGCGGTGAGCTGACATTTGCAGCCGCTGACGTTCAGTTGGGCGGCGGCGTTGGCATGGGCCTGCGTGAATCCGACGCTGAGCTGAAAGAAAAGTTCGACGCTGCGATCACTTCGATGAAAGAAGACGGCACATTGAACGCCATGATCATCAAGTGGTTCGGCGAAGACGCCGCAACTTACTAAGTTAGAAATCGGCGTGGCGGGATCCCCCTGCCGCGCCTTAAAAATAGCGCGGCCATGTATTCATATTGCACCGATCCTGAAACGCTCACGGGCCTGACTTGGCTGTCGTGCTACCTGACCACGGGCAAGCACCTTGCCTTCTATTCGGCCTTTGGCACCGTGTTGCTGTTGCTGGCCATCACTGCGCCTTTGTCGATGGCCTTTGGCTTTGTTGGTGCAACATCTGCCCGGTCGCAATTCGCGCCACTCTCTTGGATCGGCAAGGCCTATATCGCGGTTGTTCGGGGCGTGCCTGACATCGCATTTTTTCTGTTTTTTGTGATCGCATTGGACCAAGGGTTTGAGTGGCTGCGCCATCAGGTGAAGTGCCCCGACTGGACCGATCCGATCCGCCAAGGCAGCGACTTTTTGGTCTGCGCCGAGGCAAAACTGCCCCTCTCAACTTCGCCGCAATGGGTGCATGAAACCTATGGTTTCAGCCTTGCTGTTTTGACATTTGCCATTGTTTTCGGGGCTTTCGTCGCCAATGTTCTGTTTGGTGCCATGCGGGCCGTGCCTCGTGCTCAGGTCGAAACCGCCGAAGCCTATGGCATGTCGCATCGTCAATCTTTTTGGCGGATCATTGTGCCGCAAATGTGGGTTTATGCCCTGCCCGGCCTCAGCAATTTGTGGATGGTTTTGATCAAGGCCACCCCCCTGCTGTTCCTCTTGGGCGTCGAAGATATCGTGTATTGGGCGCGTGAATTGGGTGGCACCAAAACGCCGCAATTTACCGACTATCCGCATGGCGATTGGCGCATGTGGTATTTCCTCGCTTTGCTGGTGTTTTACCTCGCCTTTACCCGTGTTTCGGAAATCGTTTTGGACCGCATTATGCAACGTTTAACACGTGGCCAAGCCACCGCCGGTGGCGAAGCTCAGCGAAAGGCCGCAGCATGAGTTGTTGGGAAACAATCGCGGATTATGGCCTACGTTCATTGGGTCATGGCGAAAGGCTTTTGCCGCGTTCCGACTTTACATTGTGTCAGCAATTCACGCTGATCGGTTCTGGTCTGTTGTGGAACATTTATTTCGGCGTTCTGGCATTGGTCACGGGGTTTGCCTTGGCGACGGCAGTGGCGCTTGGCAAGGCATCGACCAATTGGTGGCTGCGTAAACCTGCGGAATGGTTCATCTTTTTGTTCCGCGGCTCGCCTTTGTTCATTCAGTTTTTCTTTGCCTATTTTGTGTTTCTATCCCTCAAAGGCCAATATGATTTCTTTGATCCATTCACCTCGGCTTGGTTGGGGGCGCTGATCGTTTTGTTCCTGAACACGGCCGCCTATTCCGGTGAAATCTTTTATGGGGCGCTGCAATCCATCCCCAAAGGCGACACCGAAGCTGCCGACGCCTATGGAATTACCGGCATGCCACGGTTTCGCCGGATCGTTTGGCCCACAATGCTGCGCCTTGCATGGCCAAGCTACACCAACGAAGCTATCTTCTTGTTCCACGCCACAACTTTGGTGTTTTTCTCAGGGTTTCCTGCACGTGGCCAACAGGGGGATGCGCTGTATTACGCGCGGTATTTTGCGGATAAAACGTTTAACCCGTTCATACCCTACCCGATTTTGGCCGGTTATTTCATCTTGTTGACGCTTGTCGTGATCGGGATTTTTGGGGTGATCAACCGGCGTCTGAACAGGCATCTGCCCGGCAATCAACGTACCAAGATGCGCATCCGACCCAATTTGATCCGCTAGGCTTGCATCATAAACGTTCTGGTTTTAGCCTGCGCTGAAATTTGATCAAATAGGCGATAACATGAAAATCGGCATCCTAATCACCGGGCATTTGCCTGATGAAATGAAACCTGATTATGGGACCTATGCCCCGATGTTTGAAACCCTGCTTGATGGGCAGGGATTCACGTTCCAAAGTTGGAGCGTCGTGGACATGCAATTCCCTACCGATGTTGACCAAGCGGATGGTTGGCTGATCACCGGATCACGACACGGCGCCTACGAAGAACACGCTTTCATCCCCCCACTAGAAGAGTTCATTCGCGCAGCTTATGCCACGGATGTGCCGATGGTCGGCGTCTGTTTCGGGCATCAAATCATCGCGCAGGCCCTCGGTGGAAAAGTGATCAAATACCCCGAAGGCTGGGCTGTTGGACGCCAAGAATATGAATATGACGGCAAAAAAGTCTATTTGAATGCATGGCATCAGGACCAAGTAGTGACCCGCCCTGACGATGCGACTGTGCTTGCTGGGAATGACTTTTGTGAAAACGCTGTCCTCCTTTACGGAGAAAAGGCGTTTACCATTCAGCCCCACCCTGAATTTAAGGGCACATTTGTGAACGGGTTGCTGACCCATCGTGCAAATGGCGTTGTTCCGCCTGACTTGATAAAAAACGCTCAGGACCATCTGGATGATCCAATCGATGACAATGCGGTTGCCCAATCCATCACGCGTTTTTTCAAAACACGACAGGTCAAATAGCGCCACTGTGACGCCCTTGGGCGTCGCTCATCCAGCCTGCCTTTGGCAGACCTTTTGGCCAATCCTCAGATCAGCCGCGGCGCTTCTAAATCTGGGTCAAATGGCTCAATCAGGGAGTCTCCGTCATCCTTCATGCCAAAACGCCTGACTTTGTGGGCGTCAAACCTCCCTGCCCAGCCGTCCCCTAATGTGGATTTCACCACGTCATCGGACGATGCATTGGCCATCCAAGGCGTGATTTCGCTTTCGCGCAACATGACCGGCATCCGATTGTGGATCGATGCCAATGCGGGGTCTGGCGCACGTGTCAAAATCGCACAAGTTGCTGTTCCATCTTGCATTTTTTCCCACAACCCGGCCAAGAAAAACATCGGAGCATTCCCCTGCGGCGCAATCACCCAAGGTTGCTTTTCCTTGCCCAGCTTTTGCCATTCATAATATCCCCGCACCGGCAAAACGCACCGCCCTGTTTGCCAGGCCTGCTTAAACGTGCGGGTTTCATTTGCCTTTTCGATACGCGCATTGAACGTGGTGTATGACCAATCCTTGGGTGTGCCGTTAAAATAGTGCGGCACAAACCACCACCGGGCCGTGGTTGCCCGCAATCCCGTTTTTCCATTGATGGCGATGTTGACCGATTGCGTCGGCTTTACATTAAATCCAAGCGCAGCCGCAGGGGCGTCGGGGTCCATTTCTGTGATGTTCATTTCATCCAAAAAGGCCCGATGCCGGTCAAAATGCTCACTCCAGCTTTCTTCTCCTGCGATCAATCGCCCGCACATGTGGCCTCCTTGCCGCAAATGGCACCCAATTCAGGGCCACCCTAATCAGCCCAGCCCGTTTGTCATAGATATTTCACACCTCAGATGTTAGGATTATCCAAATTTAGTTTTTAGGAAACCTGAAAAGATGACCGCAATTCCGAATGTCTATGCCGCTGAACCGATCCCAGATTCCGCCATGCAAGAGGTCCAGCGCCTTTTAAGCACCGGTGATCTGTTCCGCTATACCGCAGCCGAGGATTCACCGGTTGCGTTGTTAGAACAGGAATATGCTGCGCTTTTGGGCAGTAAATATGCACTGGCCGTGTCGTCTTGTTCGGCGGCGCTTTTCCTGTCGCTCAAGGCATTGGATCTGCCCCGCGACGCCAAAGTGTTGATCCCTGCCTTCACATTTGCCGCGGTGCCGTCTTCGGTTGTTCATGCCGATTGCATTCCGGTGCTTTGTGAATGTCAGGACAATTACCGTATCGACATGGATGATTTCGCGGTCAAATTGCCAAATGTCGATGCGGTCATCATCAGCCATATGCGGGGCCACACGTCTGATATGGATGCGATCATGACGCTATGTGACGCGGCCAATATCCCCGTCATCGAAGACGCGGCCCATTCATTGGGCACCACTTGGCACGGCCGTAACATCGGAACACTTGGTAAAATCGGGTGCTTTAGCTTTCAGTCCTACAAACTGATCAATGCAGGCGAAGGTGGCATTCTGGTCACCGATGATGCCGATCTTGTGGCGCGTGCGATCATCATGTCCGGGGCCTATGAACATAATTGGCAAAAACACCCTGTGCTGCAGGATGCATTCGCCAAATGGCAAAACCAATTGCCGCTTTATAATTTGCGTCTGTCCAACCTTTCGGCGGCGATTGTGCGGCCTCAACTGGGCGAACTGGCCCGCCGCGTGACCGATGGGCGTCGCAATCATGATCACGTTGCCACGCAATTGAACGCTTCCCCATGGTTTAACGTTCCCGAAAAACTGGCCCCAGAGCTGCGCGCACCAGACAGTATTCAGTTTAATCTGGACGGCTTGAATGAGGTGCAGACACGTGAATTTGCCCGTATTTCAGCTGAAAAAGGCGTGAAAGTTCAAGTCTTTGGCCTGAGCAGCGATAATGCACGTGCGTTTTGGAATTGGCAGTTTTTGGGCGACACGCCTGATCTGCCTCAAACCCGCGCAATGCTGAACAAAGCCTGCGATGTGCGGCTGCCTGCACGTCTGAGCCTTGCGGATTGTGATGCGGTTGCCAAATTGCTGGTTGAATCCGTGGCCCAAGTTATGGGCAATGCCATCGCGGCCTAATGGGCGTCAAAAACCCGCATCGTATCCCCCAACCACGGCAATCGTGCGCAAGTGGGGGTTACGATCAATTCCTGCAACATAGGCCGTAAATGGGCGGCCATCAGTGCCGGCATAGTTCCCATCACATCTGCGCGGGTGGTCAGTGAAATCGTCCGCGTCAACGGATCACCGGGCAGTTCAATGATGTCGATGGCGTCGCGAAACCGATGCGCCCGTTGCCACCCAAGCGGGGTCATGATCGCCCACCCTGCCCCTTCGGCAACCATCGCCAAAATCGCGTGATAGCTGTCCAATTCAAACCGGCTGGTCAATCGGATGTTTTGGCGCGCCAAATGGGCGGTGATCAACCGTCCCATATAATGGCGATTTGTATATTGAATCAGCGGCATTTGTCTGAGTTGTTTCAAGACTTTATCGCCTTTGATCACCCCTTTGGGGACGGCCGCAACAAAGGGTTCGACCATCAGGGGATGGATTTCCATGCCATCGGTGGCAACCCCCATATCCGCGGCAACGATCACGTCCAATGCCCGTGTGTCCAACAAATCTGACAACCAATGCGACGCCCCTGTTTCCAACAGAAACTGCGCGCTTTTCATTTCTTCGGCCATCAATGACAGAATTCGGGGGGTTACGTCTGCGTCAAAATCCTCAACCATTCCCAACCGAAATCGCGTCAATCGACTTAGATCCGCTTGCGCCAATTCTGCCCGGGCCTGATCGGCTTCGTTTAGAATGGTATTTGCCCGCCGCAAAAACATTTCGCCAGCGGGTGTCATACTAACTGGGCGTTCAGATCGGTTTAACAATTGGGTCCCGATCGCGCCCTCTAGATTGCTAAGCTGTTGGGATACGGTCGCAGGAGAGGTGTTTAATCGCCGCGCTGCAGCAGAGATCGACGTCTCTTCTGCGGTGGCGACAAAAACTTCGATCCCCCACAGCGTCACCTTGCCGCCGCCAACTGACATGCTCTATTTCCCGAGTTTGGAAAGTTTGTCCTGCAATTCGCTCAGTTGCTTTTTGATGTCATCCAGCCCTTCTTCGGACGTTTGGGGATCAGGTTTTGGCGCTGGGGTGGATGCCCCGGTCATGCCCGGAATACCGCCCCCCGTCATGGCTTTGAAAAACGCTTCTTGTTGGGCGCGCATGGCTTCAAATCCAGGCAAGGATGCCATCGGATTCATCGACCCCATGTTTTCCATCATTTTCGATTGTCCGGAATTCAGCATCTCAAAACTGGCAGCCAGGAATTGCGGCACCACGGATGACGCTTGTGAGGTGTAAGACCGCACAAGATCGGTCAGAACATCGACCGGCAGAACGCTTTCGCCGCGGCTTTCGTGTTCGGCGATGATTTGCAGCAGATATTGGCGTGTCAGATCGTCCCCGGACTTCAGATCAACGATCTGAACTTCGCGTCCGTCGCGAATGAATCCGGCGATATCTTCTAATGTGACATAGTCGCTGGTTTCAGTGTTATAGAGTCTGCGGCTTGCGTAACGTTTTATCAACAAAGGTTTATTTGTATCGACCACCCCAGCATCCTCCCTGCGATTTTGGCGCTGCAGAGAAGCCTACGCCGCAATAGCAAAAAAGAAAAGGGCGAGCTTTGCAGCTCGCCCCTCGGGCAGGATCGGACTATAAGGGAGGAGGCACAGCCGACCCTGAATTCCGATTACTTAGCAGCGGCTTTTTTCGCAGCAGCAGTCACTTCTGTTGTGGCTTTTTTCGCAGCAGCAGACACTTCTTCGGACAGGTCTTTGCCAGCAGCCATCATCAGTTCCAGAGTTTCTGTTTGAACTTTTTTGGCGATTTCTGCGAAAGCAGCCATGTTTTCAGCAGCGGATTCTGCAGTTGCGGATGCGAAATCAGTCATGGATTTTGCGTAATCTGCAGGATCTTCTTTGGCTTTGGACAGGTCAGCCATTTTGTCGATTGTTGCTTGTGTCCATTTCGAAGACAGCTCAGCAGATTTGTTTGCAGCTTCCAGAGCAACACCAGACATTTTTTCAGCCAATGTTGTTTGGTTTTTGAACGCGTCTTCCATTGCTTTTGTGTCAACGGGGAATGCGCCCAGCATGTCTTTCATGATCGCAGAGAAATCTTGTGTTTTAGTCGCAGCCATTTGTTCGGTCCTTTGAAAAGTGCGAGATAGGTTGCCCGCGTTTTGTCGTTACCGAATATCTATATGCTGCACTGCAGAAAATCAAGTCTTTTTCTGCAGTGCAGCAAAAACTTTAGAATGATTAATTTTCAGGGGCTTAAACTTAGGGTTGTTCCCCTGGTTTCAACGTCACATAGGTCCCTGGCGCATCACATAATGCAGGATGGGTCGAATCGCCGGGCTGGCGTGCTGGTACTTGTTTGCCCGACTTAGATGACAGCCATGTGTCCCAACGTGGCCACCAAGATCCCTCATGTTTCTCTGCCCCTTCTTGCCAATCTTCTGGCGACAGGTCCAAATCGACATTGGTGTAATGGCCGTATTTGTTTTTGCTGGGGGGGCTGACGATCCCGGCAATATGACCTGATTCAGCGAGGATAAAGGTCTTGTCCTTGGACCCCATTTTTTGAATTCCGCGATAAGAGCTTTTCCAAGCGGCGATATGGTCGGTTTCGCAGGCAATGGCACAGATCGGCACATCTACTTCGTCAATTTTGGCGATTGTCCCGGCGATTTCAAACCCTTCTGTGGCGAACCGATCACCCTGACACAGCCCACGCAGATATTCGATCGACATTTTCCCCGGCAGGTTGGTTCCATCCCCGTTCCAGAACAACAAATCAAAGGCCGGGGGCGCTTCGCCCATCATATAGCTTTTGATTGCGGGCGTATAAATCAGGTCGGTTGAGCGCAGATAGCTGAACGTCCGAGACATATAGAATTTGTCCAAAAACCCTGTTTTTGTGACTTCGGCCTCAATGCCATCGACAAAATCATCGTCCAGAAACACGCCAACTTCGCCCTGATCCGAAAAATCCGTCAAGGTGGTGAACAGCGTTGCTGAATTGACGGATTTGTCTTTGCGCTGCTTTAGCACCGACAGCGTCATCGACAAAGTTGTCCCGGCGATGCAATAGCCAACCACGTTCACCTTTGGCACCTTGCAGATCGATTTGACCTCTTTGATTGCCGTCAGATAGCCGTCTTCGACATAGTCAGACATGCCGATATCCGCATAGCTGGCATCCGGATTGACCCAAGAGACGACAAACACCGTATGGCCCTGATCCACCGCCCATTTGATCAGGCTGTTTTTGGGTTTCAAATCCAGAATGTAAAACTTGTTGATCCAAGGCGGAAAAATAATCAGCGGGGTCTGATGCACCTTTTCCGTCGTTGGGGTGTATTGGATCAACTCAAACATATGGTTGCGAAAAACCACCGCCCCGGGGGTCGTGCCGATATTTTCGCCAACGGTAAATGCATCTTTGTCAGCCAGATTGACAATCAGCTCGCCGTCATTTGCCTCCAGATCCGCCACTAGGTTTTCCAACCCTTTCACCAGGCTCTCGCCATCGGTCGCGACGGCCTTTTCTAGGGCATCCGGATTGGTGGCCAAGAAATTGGCCGGGCTCATCATGTTGACGATCTGATCGCTGAAATATTCCAGCCGCGACCGCTCTTTTGGACTCAGACCTTCGCATGTTTGCACCGCATTTCTGATGGCATCAGAATTCAGCTGATATTGCTGCTTTACGAAGTTGAAATAGGGGTGCGTGTTCCACAATGGATTGGAAAAACGCCGGTCCTGCGGGGCATCATTTTTCGGCTCCATCAAATGCCCAGACGCCATCGCGGCCTGTGCTTCGACGAAGTGTTTGACCGATTTTCCCCAAAATTCGACCTGAGTCTCCATTATTTTAACCGGATTTTGAATCATTTCTTGCCAATATGCACCGGCCGCTTTTGCGTATAATTCTTGGCTTGGGCCCTGCAATGAAGTTGGCACATTTCGCTTATGGGACAACACGTTAACTAATCGTTCACTCAGTTGTTCAACCCGTGCCAAATTGGCCTCTAGATTGGCCAAGTGGGGTGTCACTGCGTCATCGTCGTCATAATCTTTTATTGTCACAGCGGCTTCCTCACCTTACTTTGCACCTGCAGCAATCGCCCAAAAGCCAGCCTTGGGTCAATGCGACGAATCGAACGACCTAATATCTGGCAAGGGAATGATACATGAGATTTATGCTGACATACGATCTAATGGAGAGTTTGCGGACCACAAATCAGTGGTTGGGCGCGTCTGCTCATGCCTTTGCCTCTTATCCTGCGATGTCCCTGTTCCCAAATCCCGGTTTGGAAATGATGAAGGCCTGGGGTGAGGTGACCGAGCGCAGCTTTGCCCGCATGGTCATAAAGCCGGACTGGGGCATCCCGTCCTTTACCTGCGAAGATGGCAAAGATCATATTGTCACCCCGGAAATTGTCGTCGCCAAAGCGTTTGGCGATCTGATCCATTTCAAGGTGAATGGCCGCGCAGAACGCAAACGCCGGGTTCTGCTGGTCGCACCGATGTCAGGCCATTATGCCACGTTGCTGCGTAAAACGGTTCTGTCTCTGTTGCCCGATTGCGAAGTGTACATTACCGATTGGCACAATGCCCGCGACATTCCCGTGTCCGAAGGCAAATTTGACGTCGAAGATTACACGCTTTACCTCGTTGATTTCATGAAGGAACTGGGCAGTGACCTACATGTCATTGCCGTGTGCCAACCGGTTCCGCTAACCTTGGCTGCGACCGCCTATCTGGCCGAAGACGACCCCAAGGCCCAGCCAAAATCGCTCACCTTGATTGGGGGTCCCGTCGATCCCGAGGCCAACCATACCGACGTCACCGACTTTGGCCGGTCGGTCACGATGGGGCAGCTGGAACAGACGATGATCCAACAAGTTGGGTTCAAATATGCGGGCGTCGGACGCAAAGTCTATCCCGGCCTGCTGCAGCTCAGCTCTTTTATGTCGATGAACAGCGAAATGCATTCCAAGGCGTTTTCAGACCAAATTATGCGTGTGGCCCGCGGTGAAGCCGGCGAACATGACAAACACAACGCGTTTTATGACGAATATCTGGCCGTGATGGACATGACGGCCGAATTCTACCTGTCAACGGTTGAACGCGTGTTCAAAGGCCGCGAAATCGCGCGCAACGCGTTTGTCGTGGATGGACGCCATGTGGATTTCAGCAAAATCACCACCGTCGCGGTGAAAACCGTCGAAGGCGAAGAAGACGACATTTCAGCGCCGGGGCAATGCCGCGCCGCGCTGGACCTGTTGACTGCGCTGCCAAATGACAAAAAGGCATGGCACGTCGAGCCGGGCGCGGGTCATTACGGTATCTTTGCGGGTCGATCATGGCGCGATAATATCCGCCCCTTGGTGTTGGATTTCATCGATGCCAATGCAGGTAATCTGCCGCCCAAGCCTGAGACGAAACAGGCCCCCAAAGCCAAAACACGCAAGCCAGCGGCCAAAGTTGCGAACCGTGCCAAGCCAGCCAATAAGAACGCTGCTGCAAAGTAATTTTTGCCCCGTTCGGTCAAATTAGCCTAAAATCGCGCCCATCACCCGGCGCGATTTTTCGTTTAAACAGAGCATTTTATCGGTTTCGTTTCGCGTAAATTAGCGCAACACCAGTGGCTGCCGCATCCAGGTGCGCAAGGCGGCATTAGTCGCATCTGGCGCCTCAAGTTGGGGCACATGCCCTGCCCCGTCAATCACCTGAAGCCGCGCATAAGGGATCAATTCAGCAACAAATTCATGTCGTTTGATCGGGGTGACCTGATCTTCGGCGCCACACATAACCAACGTCGGCATGCGCAATTGGCGCAACGTTGCCTGTTGGTCCCGCCGTTTTTGCAGCACACGCGTTTGGCGCACATAAAGTTCTGGCCCCAAATCCATGCCCATTTCAATCAATCCTTGGTGCACATGCACTTTGGCGGGGCCCTCGGCCAGTCCCATCGCGTTCACATCTTGGGTTAGCGCGTCTTGCAACCGTCCGGCGCGGGCTTTGATGATTTGCTCGTCCCGCATCACCGCAACAGGGGGAGTGTCCGCCAGTGGAGTGCAATTCATCAGGGCCAGCCGGGTGATCCGGTCCGGGGCCCGACGCGCCAATTCCATCGCAACCACACCGCCCATATCATGCCCACAAAGCGCAAATTTGGCTGGGGCCGCGGTCAAAATCGCTGATGCAATTTCTTCGATCCGTTCACCTTGGGTCAACGGAATAATGGTGACTGCATGATCCAAGGATAGATCGACAATTTGGGGCAAAAATACCCGCGCGTCACACATCATACCTGCCAGCAGAACCAAGGGTTCGCTCATGCCCCACCTCTGATTTTTGCGCGTCTTAAGCAACGCGTTGATTTCCGTCCCCCTTGATCCCACGCGCATCGATCCTGAGCAAGGGCGTTATGCTGTCACCGGTTCAATCCCGCCTAATCTGGCAGGCGCAAACCACCAAAAGCTGGGAAATCGCGATATCGGTTCTGGCGTTGTTCCAGTGGCTCGTCGGGGGTTTGTCCGCGACGCAACAACGTGCCACGCGGCGCGACATAGCTGGAAATTTTACGCCAAGGCTGCGGACGCCAAGAAATATTGAAGGCGGCCAGTTTTGGGAAAAACCACATTTCCGAATAAGGGATATGATCATGTATCCACCATGCCAAATCCCGCCAATCACGCCCTGCCTGATAGTGATCGACAAACCATGGGATCACGATGGACGCACCTGCAACACGTTGATTTCCTGTGTTAATGTCCCAGATATGGCATTCTTCGGGATAGGTATTTCGTGCGCAGTTCAATTTGTTTTCATTGCCAAACTGATTGACAGATGGCGACCGATATCCAGACCGCACCGCCACCCGTCCAAACGTTTCCTGAAGCGGGTCCAATATCTGCTGACAAAAGGCAGACCCGGTTTCGATCGCCAAATCCGGATTTTCGGGGATGTTCTGCATCTGATGAAAATTGGCAATTTCTGAATACAGAAATTCACGCATATAAAAATAGCGCGACAGGCGGACCCGGCCAAGCGTTTCAAGGCTCCACATGGATTGAGGACGCCGCATTTTACACGTTTTCCTGCGCCCAGCGGATCATCACATCCGCGGTTGATGCCGTTTGCGAAGGTGAAAACACATCCCCTGCGATGATATGCGCATTCGCATCATCCCCCGCGCCCAATGTGACGATATGTTCACGCACATCCCCACCCCAGGCTGCCATGACCCGTTTGATATCCGCCGGGTTCACCACGTGATCCTCGGCGCAATAGACAAACAAGGCTGGGGCCTGAATGATCGCCGGATCCCCGGCACGGGCGGCCCGAACGGTCTCGGCCATCGTGAACACGGCTTGGGTAGGATAATCTGTGGTCCAATAGGCCGAATGCGCATCCGATATCGGGTCGAAATGCCGATTGAACCCCGAAATCCAAGGCCCCCATTGACGCGCCCCCGGTAAATCCAGCACCCATTGTAACACCCGATGTCGCATTCCAAAATTTGCCGAAACGTGGATATAGCCATCCACCTGAGCGCCCTGCATTCCGGCAATGGTCATCAACGTGCAGCCCGTCGAGCAGCCCATCACGATCACTTTGCGTCCCAATGCGGCGCCGATTTCTATCGCCTCTTTTGTATCGGCGATCCAATCCTCTAAACGCGCCGCGCCCAAGGCAATACCGTTTTGCCCATGCCCCGTAAGGCGGGCGTAAAACAGGTTGGCCCCCATCGCGTTTGCCACCAGATCAGGGACGGGGCGGATTTCTTCGGGCGAGGCGGAAAACCCGTGCAGATACACCAGCGCGACATCCGTTTGCGCGCCCTTTTCCCCGGTCCAGATGATGCGTTTTTCGCAGCCCGGGCGCAGATTGGGCACCTGATGTTCAGCGACTGCGATTTGGGCGGCCAGCTCGGTTAAATCACGTGTGGTCTGCATGTTCTTCACTCCTGCCCTTGCTGGACGATACACCAAAAACCGCGACCGCAAAGGGGCCAAACCCTCATTGGTCGATCACTGACAGCCCCGAAATGCCTGCACGCGATAGGTATAAAGCAAGCTTGTGCCACCTCTGCGTTCAACATGCTGTTCAGGCGTTGTAAGAGCAACAAATTCATCCGCCTTTGGCGCTGAACGTTCCCGTTCAATGATCACTCCGGGCAAATCACATAGGCCCTCAGGGAAATCTCCACGAAACAGATACCGTTCCGGTTCCACCAGCGACCAGACCGGCACATCCGGATATTCCCACGCCAAACGTCCGGTTAACCCATATTGCGACGTGGCAATCCATTGGGCATTGGTGGTGTCCATTACGGTTGATATATCCTCAACCGCTTGATCCCAACCGCGAATTTGGTTTGGCGGGGAATGGCTGGTGAACAAAGGTGTGCCGGGTTTAAAGGCCAATCCTAAGATCACAACGGCAAACACCGCAGAGATGCCCAATATGATGCGTTGCAATGATTTCCGCAGCCCTGCCATGCCCATCGTGGCCCAGATCGCAAAGATCGGATGCAATGGGATCAGCCAGTTTGCAGCCACGTCGTGCTGGGTGGAATGCCACAGCAAATAGGCCAGCACTGGCAGGCTGGTCCAGCCCAACAGGCCGGGGGTTTTGATCGCGCCTTTGATGGCAAAAAATGTCATAACCGGTGAAAAAACCACCGCTGTGATCAATAAAAACTGAACCGGCAAAAGCGCATCAAACGTCGCGGCGGAAATGCGACCAAACTGGCGTTCTAATCCAACCCAATCATTGGCGGCGTTCCACATAACCAAAGGTGCGATCACCAGAAAAGCGGTCAAAATCGCCAGCCACGGGCCTTTGCTGCGGGCGGATAACCGCCCCTGAGCCGAGGCCCCAAGCCATACCAATATGCCAACACAAAGGAATAAATTGGTGAACTTTGACTGGATGCCAAGCCCGGCAAACGCCCCCGCCAACACCCACCAACCCACGCGATCCGATCGCACCGCATGCGCCATCCCCCATAATGTTGCGATCCAAAACAACGCTGATGGCGCATCAGGTGTGGCAAAGTTGGACAGGGCCAATGTCAGCAATGACAGGTTATAGGCCAATGCCGCTTTTGTTGCTGTGGCGCCTGAAAGGGATAATGTTTTGGCCAAATGCCATGTCAGCGGGGTGATGATCATGAAACACGCAACATGAAACAGCCGCACCCCAAATGCGGTTGTTCCAAACATCATTTCACCCGCGCGGATCAACCAAGCAACCATCGGCGGATGATCATAATACCCCCATGACGGCGCGCCGGCCCACAGGGCGTAATAGGTTTCGTCTTCGATCAGCGGCAGGAAACCGGCCACGCATAAATGCACGCCCCCAAAAAAGAGCGTGATCAAAACAATCGGAGCGGGTGCCGTGAAAAGACGTGTCATATCGGCGGCTTGCCACCTCTGATGGGTTCTGTCAAATCCGTGCCCTTGTCAGATTGGATAAACCGCGCCATGAAGGCGCATCTAATGTGACCCACCAATTGCAATTCACCAAAGGCCCGGCCCGTTTTGACCCAAGCCCTCATCCCTGAGCTGACCATCGTTATTCCGACTTTCAACGAGAAAGCCAATATTCGCCCCATGGTCGCCCTGTTGCATGACACGCTGCAAGACGTGGCATGGGATGTGGTGTTTGTGGATGATGACAGCCCCGATGGCACCGCCGCCGAAGTGCGCGCCTTGGGCCGAGAAGATGGACGCGTACGTGTTTTGCACCGGATTGGGCGGCGTGGCCTGGCGGGGGCCTGTATCGAAGGCATTCTGTCCTCTGTTGCGCCTGTCTGTGCGGTGATCGACGCGGATTTGCAGCATGATGAAACCAAACTGCCTGAAATGCTGGCGCGGTTGCGGGACAACCCGGATTTGGACATCGTGATTGGATCGCGCAACGTCGAAGACGGATCCGCGGGCACCGGATTAACATCGGTCCGCAAATGGGGGTCTGATCAGGCAACCACGCTGGCACAACGTATGTTGCGCATCACGGCCAGCGATCCGATGAGCGGCTTTTTCATGGTGCGGCGCACATCCTTCAACCAAGTTGTGCTGGAGCTGCAATCGGCCGGGTTCAAAATTTTGGCCGATATGCTGTCAGCCGCGCGCGGACGCTGGAATGTCTCTGAAATTGGCTACACCTTTCGCGAACGCCAGCACGGCGAAAGTAAAATGGACGCGGCCGTCACGCTGGAATTTCTGGGGCTTTTGCTGGCGCGGATCACCGGTGGCGTTTTGTCGATCCGGTTCATTCTGTTTGGCATGGTCGGTGTGTCGGGCATTTTTGTGCAGCTGATCATGGTCAAACTGATGTTGATGCTGGGTTTTGGGTTTTCGGTTGCCCAGACCTTGGGTGTGTTTAGCGCCATGACCACCAATTTTCTGGCCAATAACCTGCTGACCTATCGGGATCGATCCCTCAAAGGGCCCGAATTTTTGCGTGGTCTGCTTAGCTTTTATGCGGTCTGTGCGATTGGCGCTTTGGCGAATGTGGGGGTTGCGACCATTACCTACACAGCCATTCCGGCATGGGCGTTTGCCAGCGCGGTTGGCGCCATTGTCGGCGCATTGTGGAACTTTGTTGCATCGTCCCGCGTGACGTGGAAATCCCGCTAAGCGGGTTTCATCACGTCCAAAACCGCCTGTTCGATCAGCGTCAGACATTCGGCTGTTGAAAACCGATGATCTGCATCCCGCACCAATGTCAGGTGCATATCCGGCCCGGTTGCATGGTCCAGCAATTTCAGCGCCGTTTCCCGGCTGACGGCACTGTCATTGGTGCCCTGTAAAAACCGCACTGGAAAAGGCAGGTTTAGCGGCGCGCGCAGCACCAGATGTTTGCGCCCGTCATCAATCATTTTCTGCGTGACAATATAGGGATCCATATAATCAGACGGCAATTCAATCTGGCCATTGCTGGCCAAATCCGCCTTTTGCGCATCTGTGAAGCTGGCCCAATACCCATCCTCGGTAAAATCAGCGGCCGCGGCAATCGTGACCATACCGGCGATCCGTTCTGGGCGCGCGCGCGCCAATAACAGCGCCTGCCAGCCCCCCATGGATGACCCCACGGGAACAATCGGACCATCGGTCAGCATGTCGATTACGGCCAGCGTGTCTTGGTGCCAGTCCGCGATTGACCCGGATTCAAATGTTTCAGAACTTTCGCCATGGCCGGAATAGTCAAACCGCAAAAACGCGCGGTTTTGGGATTTGCACCACTCTTCCAGATGGACAGCTTTGGTGCCCATCATGTCGGATTTCAGCCCGCCCAGAAACACCACAACCGGCCCCTGCCCGTCGGTTTTGTGATAGGCAATCCGGCGATTGTTTGGGGTGGTTAAATAGGATGTCATTGCGGCGATCTCAGCTTTGTTTGATTTTGCTATACAAACCTGAAATCACTGCCAACGGCAACTCGGTTACTGCAGCTCAGCGACCCCACGTCCTGAGACATCGATGGTTTGTGATCCCACGCTTGCTTCTCCAATATATCCAACGTCCAGAAGTTCCCCGTTCGGGCCAAGAAAGTCGCCACTCGCAACAAGATCATATGAAATCGTGCCACCAGACGCATCGCGCAACGTGCCCCCCAGATCACCGCGGGTCACCCCATCGAGGCCCAGAACCATCACTTCGCCGCTGCCACGCAAAGAACCGTCATAATATTCGCCGTTTTCATCAATGAAATTATCGGCCCGGCTTGAGGTGTCGTTCGATCCAAAATTTACATCCACGTGCAAATCCCCGACAACCAACGGAATTTCACCATTTCCGGCGGCGGTTTGGTTCGCATCAACAAGGGCAATATAGCCTTCGTAATTCGCGCTACCTGTCGTCGGCAGATTCGCTTCGAGGGTGTAATCTGACCCGTTTGCTGTAGCAGACAGGTCAATTGCCGTATCTACACGATCATCAAATGCGGCAACGTTTGGCTCTGGAAATTGAAATGAATTCGAGCTGTTACATGCAGAGACTGAGGTTAAAACTGCACAAATAACGATGCCACGAGAAATTGATTGAATTGAAAGTTCCATAAATACACCCTGACTCGTTATTTAATCCATTGAGCTACCCGGATGAGTTTCAAACTCATGTTTTTTTGTCAATAAGTTAACGCCACCTTAACCCCTTGGTTGACAATACGACGCACATATACGAGACCGCCGTCACACATAACCCGCAACCGGGCGTTCCGTGGGCGCCAAAACGACGAGGAGCTAGGCCAGATGAGCCAGATTTCCCTTACATTTCCTGACGGCAATATTCAGCAATTCGAAGCCGGGGTAACCCCCGCCGAAGTGGCTGCCTCTATTTCCAAATCCCTCGGCAAAAAGGCAATTTCCGCCGGGATCAACGGCCAGCATTGGGACCTGCAATGGCCGATTGAGGCAGATGCCGATATCGCCATCTACACCATGAAAGACGAACCCCAAGCGCTGGAATTGGTGCGTCACGATCTGGCCCATATCATGGCCCGCGCGGTGCAGGAATTGTGGCCAGATGTCAAAGTGACCATCGGCCCGGTGATCGATAATGGCTGGTATTACGACTTTGATCGCGCCGAGCCGTTCACCCCAGAGGATCTGGGCACGATCGAAAAGAAGATGAAGGAAATCATCAACAAACGCGAACCTGTGACCACAGAAATCTGGGATCGGGATCGCGCGGTGAAATTCTATGAGGCCAATAACGAACCCTACAAAGTTGAGCTGATCGAAGCCATTCCCGGCAACGAACCTCTGCGCATGTATTGGCACGGCCATTGGCAGGATCTGTGCCGCGGGCCGCATTTACAGCATACCGGACAGGTGCCGGGTGATGCGTTTAAACTGATGTCGGTGGCCGGTGCCTATTGGCGCGGCGACAGTGACCGCGCGATGTTGCAGCGGATTTATGGCGTCGCGTTTTTGGGCAAAGAAAAACTAAAAGCCCACCTGCACATGCTGGAAGAGGCCGCCAAACGCGATCACCGAAAACTGGGCCGCGAAATGGACCTGTTCCACATGCAAGAAGAGGCCCCAGGGCAGATTTTCTGGCACCCCAATGGCTGGCGCATCTACACGTTGTTGCAGGATTACATGCGCCGTCAGCAACAGCGCGGCGGCTATGTCGAAGTGAACACGCCCCAAGTTGTGGATCGCAAATTGTGGGAAGCGTCAGGGCATTGGGAAAAGTATCAAGAAAACATGTTCATCGTCGAAGTGGACGAAGAACATGCCCGTGAAAAAGCCGTCAACGCGCTGAAGCCGATGAACTGCCCGTGTCACGTACAGATTTTCAACCAAGGTTTGAAATCCTATCGTGATCTGCCGCTGCGGATGGCCGAATTTGGGTCCTGTAACCGCTATGAACCCTCTGGGGCGCTGCACGGGATCATGCGGGTGCGTGGGTTTACCCAAGATGACGGGCATATTTTCTGTGCCGAGGATCAGATCGAAGCGGAAACCGCTGAATTCATCGATTTCCTGACCCGCATCTACAAAGATCTGGGCTTTGAAAAGATCAGCGTTAAGTTTTCGGATCGCCCTGAAACCCGTGCCGGATCAGACGACGTCTGGGACAAAGCCGAAGCCGCGTTGCTTTCGGCCACCCGTGCGGCCGGGATTGAGCCAGAACTGAACCCCGGCGAAGGCGCGTTTTATGGGCCCAAGTTGGAATTTGTTCTGACCGATGCGATTGGCCGTGATTGGCAATGTGGCACCCATCAGGTGGACTTTGTTCTGCCTGAACGGCTGGACGCCACATATATTGGCGCGGATGGGGGCAAACATCGCCCTGTGATGCTGCACCGCGCAACATTGGGATCGTTTGAACGATTCATCGGGATCCTGATCGAAGAACATGCCGGCAAATTGCCGTTCTGGCTGGCGCCGCGTCAGGTGGTCGTCGCGTCGATCATTTCGGATGCAGATGATTATGTGGCCGAAGTGGTGGCGGCGTTGCAAAAGGTGGGCGTGCGCGCCGAGGCCGACATTCGCAACGAAAAGATCAACTATAAGGTCCGCGAACACAGCCTTGGCAAAGTGCCGGTCATTCTGGCGATTGGCGCCCGCGAAGTCGAAGAGCGTACCGTTTCGGTCCGTCGTCTGGGTCAAAAGCAATCCAGCGTCGAACAATTGGACGCCATCATTGCGCAATTGCAGACCGAATCCACGCCACCAGATCAATTGAGCTAAAATTTTCCACATATTTCGACCAAAGGGCCGCGTTTTTGACGCGGCCTTTTTTGTAACATTTCTCACATGGCCCAAATTGCAGGCGCCGGATCGCATTATACTTTGTCCAAACTGTAACATTTTAGCGCCGCGCCTTGTTACATTTTCATCGGTTTCGTTTGTCGTTTTGTTTGTTTTCTTAGGTTTGCCGCACTTGCATAGCCGATTTGCGCCTCACGAATGCTCACGGAAACGCGAGACACGGCCTCGTGAGTGGGAATCTTTACGATTGGCGGGCATCTTTTGGTTGTCGCCATCGATTGGTGGCACGTTTTTTACTCAGACAAACAAAGGGAAATCCCATGTCCAAGACGACCAAGACCATCGCCGTTGCTGGCGCCGTTGCATCCGCTATCGCTGGCCTCGCGACCTCGGCCGCCGCTGAAGAAAACGAAAAGTGCTACGGCATTTCGCTGGCTGGCGAAAATGATTGCGCAGCTGGCCCAGGCACAACATGTGCAGGTACATCCACAGTAGATTACCAAGGCAACGCATGGACATTTGTTCCTGCTGGCACATGTGCAGACATCACCATCGAAGCAATGGGTGACAGCCCAGAGCGTATGGGGTCCCTGGAAGCGTTGGATCGCGACCTGCCTGCATAAGCAAATTTTGGGGGAGGTGGTTAACCTACCTTCCCCACTTTTATGTTATACCACCGACGAACCATATTTAAATCCGGTAGGCCCTCATGTTCGACGCGCCCAGCTTCTCTCTGCCGAACCGGTCCGGTGTCGGCTATAAACCCCAACATTTCAGTGACATCCTGAATAATCCGGCCCCTGTGGCATGGTTTGAGGTGCACGCTGAAAATTATATGGGGCTTGGCGGGCGACCCTTGGCGCAATTGCGCCATCTGCGTGAACATTTTCCTATTTCAATTCATGGCGTTGGCCTGTCCATTGGTGGCGAAGCCCCCCTGGATGCAGATCATCTGGCCCGGCTGAAAACGCTGTGTGATGCCGTTGATCCCGCCAGTTTTTCGGAACATCTGGCCTGGTCCAGCCATGACAGCGCGTTTCTGAACGATTTGCTGCCCCTGCCCTATAATGACGCCACCCTGACCCGAGTCGCCGATCACATTGATCAGGTGCAAAACACATTAGGTCGGCGCATGTTGCTGGAAAATCCGTCCAGCTATCTGGCCTTTGAACAAAGCACTCTGTCCGAAACAGAATTCCTGAACGAAGTTGTCAAACGCACCGGTTGCGGTCTGTTGCTGGACGTCAACAACGTCTTTGTCAGCGCCACAAACCTGCAAACCAGCCCTCAGGATTACATCAATGCCTTCCCGATGGAGGCTGTGGGTGAAATTCATCTGGGTGGCCATGACGAAGACGAAGATGAGCATGGCGCGCCGCTGTTGATCGACAGCCATGGTGCTGAAATTGCTGATCCGGTTTGGGCGTTGCTGGACCTGACACTGGAAAAATCCGGCCCCAAACCGATCCTGATCGAATGGGACAATGATGTACCGGATTGGGATGTTTTGGCCACCGAAGCCCAGCGTGCCGAGCACGCGTTGGAACAGGTGATCGCATGAGCATGTCACAGCTAGAAAACGCGCCACAATCAGATTTTCGCCGGGCCATTTTGAGCGCAGACCGTCCCGTCCCGGACGGTTTGGTTGGCCCCACAGGTGCCCGGGCTGGCAAACGATTTGACGTCTATCGCAACAATGTCGCGGTCAGTTTGACCGAAGCATTGCGCGCGGCATTCCCCGTCATTCGCAAATTGGTTGGGGATGAGTTTTTTGACGCAATGGCAGGGGCTTATCTACGCAAACATCCCCCTAGCACACCACTGATGATGTATTACGGCGCCGAAATGCCCGCGTTTTTGCGGCGTTTTGGACCGGTCAAACATCTGGGTTATCTGCCCGACATTGCAAAGGTCGAGTTGGCCGTGCGCGCATCCTATCATGCACCCGACAGCACCCCTATTCAGGCCGATGCTTTGCAGGCCTTTCCTCCCGAACAAATGATCAGTTTGAAACTGACATTGGCCCCAACCGTCCGCATTGTCCAAAGTCGTTGGCCGATCTTTGGTGTGTGGGACAAAAACATGCGCGATGACGCGCCTCAGCCGCAAAATGCGGCCCAACATGTGCTGGTCACACGGCCCGGCTTTGATCCCATGGTTGACCCTCTGACCCCGGATCAAAGCCGATTTTTACAAGGGTTAGGTGCGGGAAAATCCCTTGGCCTTGCCCTTGCTGCAGCGCCAGAAGGCTTTGACCCCGCGCCGGTTCTCGGCTTGCTCCTTTCCCGTAACGCTCTGACGAAAGCTTTTCAATAATGACTGCCCTCCTCACTCTTTATGACCGTCTGACCGCCGCTTTGAACAAAATTGCAGGCCCCGCCCTGCCGACATTGGCACGGTTCGTCTTTGCCGCTACATTGTTGATTTATTTCTGGAAATCGGCATCAACCAAGCTCGGGGATGGCGTATTTGGTTTCTTAAAACCCGGTATTGGCGCCTATGGTCAGATGTTCCCCAAAGCATTGGAAGCAGCCGGATATAACACATCTGAGCTGAGCTTTTTCCACTGGTTGATTGCGGTCGCGGGCACCTGGGCTGAATTCATTCTGCCGCTTTTGATTGTGATCGGGTTGTTCACCCGGTTGGCGTCATTGGGCATGATCGGGTTTGTGATCGTGCAATCCCTGACCGACCTATATGGTCATGGTGGTATCGAACATGCGGCCACCGTCGGAGCATGGTTTGACCGGCTGTCAGACGGTGCAATTCTGGATCAACGGGCGTTTTGGATGTTGGCATTGCTGACCTTGGTACTAAAAGGCGCAGGGCCATTATCCGTTGACAAAATCCTGTCAATACGACGCGCCTAAGCCAGCGATCAGACACAAAACGCCCGGTCCATGTGATCGGGCGTTTTGCGTTATATGACGTTGATAGATTTAGAAATGCGCCTTTGGTTCGTCAGGTTTTCCAGCCGCCAGCGCCAAAACCCCGCCCAAACCTGCAAAGCCAATCGGAAACATCGTTGCGACGTTAAACCCAAAGGCCGCATAAAACAGGGCCGCAGCCCCCAATAGCAAAATTCCGCCCCATAACGCACGCGCTTTGGCCATCGCGCCACCGGCAATTGCCAACAATGGCGCAAAGAACGACGCCGCCCGTACCAAGGCCGGGTTTTCGAACATGAACAATTCGCCGACTTCGGCATGGGCGTTGGCCAATTCTGTCCAGCCATAGCCAAACAACCCCACCAACATGCCCAAAAGCCCAGCAATCAGGCCCAATGTCAAAGCTGCGTTTCGCATGATTTTTCTCCTGCTCTGTGTGCTTTAGATAGGTGCATGACACAATTATCCAAGCAAGGCCGCCTGCACATCTTTGCCCCATCCCAGATATAACTGCCCGTTTACCTCGATCACGGGCCGTTTCATCAAGGTTGGATGATCTATCAGCAAATCCAAAACCGGGCGCGCACGTTCTGTTTCATCCAAGCCACGCCAAGTGGTTGATCGCGTGTTCAAAATTGCGTCGCCCAATTCCACCTGAAATCTTGACAGATCCGCTGGCGAAACGCCATCGCTGCGCACATCGATCACCCGCAATTCATGCCCCGCGCCCTGCAATGCTTTCTGCGCTTTGCGGCATGTGTCACAGGTTTTTAGTCCATAAAACGTCATTTTTGGCCTCTTTGTCGCTTGATCACGCAGCATTTACAGAAAGTTTCCCGCCTCTACAAACTTGTCATTTGCCTTTTTCAATCAAGGCTTAGCCTAATGGAACCGGCCTTTGCGCCAAGTATCCAAGACCAATGACAGGAGACACCAAATGCCCCAAGGCACAGTGAAATGGTTTAACACCGCCAAAGGCTTTGGCTTTATTGCCCCACAAACGGGTGGCAACGACGTGTTTGTTCACATATCCGCCGTTGAACAGGCCGGCATGACAGATTTAAAAGACAATCAACCCATTGAATATGATCTGATTGACGGGCGGGATGGCCGGCAAATGGCCGGGAATCTGCGACGCCCCTAATCTGCGGTTCGTCCCCCATTATCCCGTCAGTAATTGGGATGTTGCGACAGCAGCGCACGGATTTGTTTGGGGGTTAGCGGGAAAAGTGCGTTTGAGATGTGTTTTTTGTTCCATAATCCCAATTTAGGGGCAGCTTTAGTGGCAAATCAGGGGAAATCAGCCGCGGTTTTCCCGCTTTGATTGTCTGTGCCGCGCCCTGAACCGGGCCACTTCCATGCTAAATGATGCCACCACAACCGTCTTTTTTCGCTGCGGACAAGGAATTTACGTGCGTTTTTTGCCGCTTTTTGAGGGTTCTGCAAAGCTGCGCGTTGACTTTTGCGGCTCATAACGGGACGTTGTGCAGAGCAGTTGACGCCAAAAAATTTTACAAGGGGCAGGACAATGATCCGCAACGTTTTCGTGGTAGCAAGCCTGACGGCGCTTATGGCCTGTGGTGACGGGCAACCGTTTGTTTTCACCGGGGCGGACGCAAATGGCGACGGCACCGACACAACCGATAATGGCATCCCAGAAGCCATTGGAAACAATGTCGAATTTGCATCCTTTAACCCAACAACTGGCGATTTCACTGTTCAGATCACATCGTTGGACAGCACCCCTAGCACCGTCACCTATACGCGTGCCGCATCCCTCGATGTGCCCGGCTACACCGCCTATTCCCAACAAGAAGACGTGTTGGACCGGTTCTTTGTCGCGATTGCGGCAGAATCCACAGACGGCACGTCAACCGGTATGGTCATCATCGATGGCGGCCAATTCAACAAATTTTTCGGCGGCGTATATTACGAACAAAACGGATCGTTTTCAGCCCCCAGCGCAGCCACGGGGCTGGTTTCATATGCAGGCGAATATGCCGGGCTAACCAATCTGTGGGTTGATGAAAGCCACGCCGACAACCTGACAATTTATGACCCCACCGACCCAACGTTTGCCGGAATTGACCCGCTTGATCTGGGTCGCCAGCCGGGGCGTGTGACCGGCACCGTGTTCATCAACGCTGATTTTACCGACAATACGGTCAATGGCAGCATCCGTGATCGGTTTCTGATCGAACATAATGCAATTTTGCCTGATGTTATTTTGACCCCAACTGTTGGAAATATTGACCCAACCACCGGGGCGTTTTCGGGAACCGTCGAAAACGAAGATCAGGACGGTATCGGCGATTATGCCGGTGTCTTTGGCGGCAGTGGGGCCACCTCTATTTCGGGCGGCATTCATATTGAAAGCTACCTCGACGACTTTGATGCGGAACAGGAATATGGCGTGTTTGTTTTGACGCAATGTGGCCAGCCCGGTGACGCCGCGATCTGTGATCTGGTTAATCCCTAAACATGCGTGATCGATTTTGGCGGGCGCTACATATTGCGCCGATTTGTTTGGCTTTGTTTGGTTCCGTTTCGCCCGCCCTATCGCAGACAACCACTGGCCAGCCCGGGTCATCGCCCTCTCAGGTCGCCGTTTCTGGGCCTCAGCTGCGGGTTTTAGCCCAACAAGCTGTTTTGTCGGGGCGGTACCAATTGGCCTTGGATATGGCGGTGGCTTTGCTGGATGCGGATCCGCATGATCGCACCGCCCTGATTGTGATCGCTGCGGCCGCACCGCGCGCCGGTTATATTCGTGATGGATTTCGCGCCGCGACACAGGCCTATCGGGTTTCAGACACATCCGAACAAAAATACGAAGCCGCACGACTGGCTGCGCTGGCTGCATATAGCGAAGAGCGGTTCGCTGTCGCGCAGTTTTGGTTGCGCCGTGCGGCGGCCCATGCGCCATCCGAACAGCAAGCCGCTGAAAACGCACGCGATTTTGGCCGCATTCGGTCCCAAAACCCGCTAAGTGTTCAACTGCAATTTGGGGTCACGCCGTCGTCGAATTTAAACGGTGGGTCGTCCGAGGCCGTGAACATTATCGAAGGCGTGCCCCTTGTAGGGAGCCTCAGCGGCGATGCGCAGGCCCTCTCTGGCTATGCCGCCACTGCAAATGTGTCGCTAAGATATCGATTGGATCGCTCTGAAAATGCGGCCACCTATGTGAATTCAAGACTTTACCGTCGTCAGGTTTGGCTGTCACAGGACGCCCAGGAATTGTCACCAGACAGCGAAAACGGCGATTTTGCCTCGACTTATGGTGAACTCGAATTGATGCATGTGCGCCGATCTGGTGACGGCATTCTGACCGACGGACTTAGTTACGGTCAAAGCTGGTTTGGGGGCGAACAGCAATTCAGCTTTGTGCGGATGCGGGCCCAGCGCCAGACGCCGTTGGAAAATGAACGATTTTCTTTGTCTTATGGGGGGTCATACGAATTGCGGTGGGCCCCGGACCAAGACGGGGTGTATTCTCAGACGACAAAACTGGATGTCAGTCTGGGCCACCAAACAGAGGCAGGCCAACATCTAAGCTATGGTTTGTTTCTGCAAAATGTCGACGCAACAAACAGCAATGCCGATGCCCGCTCTTATCGCGCTCAGATCAGCTATGCCCCAGCTCAGAATGTTGGACCGGCCCAAATGCACTTTAGTCTTGGGCATGAATGGCTGCACTTTGACGATTATGCCGTTGGTTTTATCGCAGTGCCCGGTGGGCGATCAGATAAACGGTTATATGGCTCTGCCGAATTCATGTTTACGGATTATGATTACGCGGGATTTGCCCCCGTCATCACCATTGCCGCCAGCCAATCCGACAGCAATGTCAGTCGATTTGAACGGTCTGAATTTTCAGTTGGTTTAAGTTTCCGCAGCACATTCTAACTCAAACATATTCCGCTGGTCATGCGGGCGGAAACCGCTAAACTTCTGTCAATTCCAACTGGAGAAACACAATGCCTTTGAAGTATTTACACACAATGGTGCGGGTCCAAGACCTGGCGAAATCAGTCGCGTTTTATGAGCTATTGGGCATGCGCGAAGTCAAGCGGTTTGACAGTGAAGAAGGGCGATTCACGTTGCTGTATTTGGCAGCCGAAGGTGATGAAGACACCCCTTTGGAATTGACCCATAACTGGGATGGTGACGATGGTTTGCCATCCGATAGCCGCCATTTTGGTCATCTCGCCTATTCCTGTGAAAACATCTATGATCTGTGCCAGTTCTTACAGGATAATGGCGTGGTGATTAATCGTCCGCCACGTGATGGTCGCATGGCGTTTATCCGGTCGCCCGACAACATTTCGATCGAATTGTTGCAAGAAGGCGATGCGCTAGCGCCAGCAGAACCTTGGGTGAGTATGGAAAGTGTTGGCCATTGGTAAATTCCTGAACATTGCGGTGATGCTTGGCGCGTTCGCGGGTCAGGCGTCAGCGCAATGTCGCCAAGCGTTGGCATTGGGGCTCGATGTTTCTGGCTCCGTCGACGCACAAGAATACCGGATGCAATTGGACGGATTGCGGGCCGCCCTAAATGATCCCAAAGTTGTGCGCGCATTGATCGGGTCGTATGACCACCACGTTCGCTTGCTGGTTTATGAATGGAGCAGTACTGATTTTCAGCGCATATTGGTTCCATGGACGCAAATGGAAACTCAGGCGGACCTTGCTCAGGTTTCTCGACAACTCAGCCAAACAACACGCCAATCTTCCGGGCCAAGCACGGCCCTTGGCTCTGCTATGAGCTTTGGCTTGAACGCCTTAACGCAACAATCGGAATGTTGGGGTCATACGCTTGATATTTCAGGTGATGGCATTTCAAATACCGGGCCACGCCCGCAGGATGTTTCCGATCAAAATGGACCTGACGGCGCCGTTGTGAATGGCCTAACCATCGGGGTCGCCATCCAAGACAATCTTCATATTCCACAAATCGGAGACCTCAATGCCTATTACCGTGCTTATGTCATCCGTGGGCCCAGCGCATTTGTGGAAACGGCCATCGGGTTTGAAGATTATCAAAATGCAATGACCCGCAAACTACTGCGGGAGTTGCAATCTATCGCGATTGGTGCGGGCCCACACCCCCACCACCCTGCAGGATAGACCCCGGCTAGGCCGGGTTAATAGATATATCGGATCTGATCCGTCCAATAGCGTTCGACGCGGCGTAGAGATGATGAAATCTCTTCGATGCCCATCTCATCCAGTACACCCTTGGCCTTTAGCCCTTCGGCGTGTCCTTCAAACAATGCGGTCACAATATCCCGGATATCGCGGCCTTTTTCCGTTAGTCGAACGCGCACTGATCGCCGGTCAATTTCGCAGCGCTGATGGTGCATATATCCAAGATCAACCAGCTTTTTCAGATTATAACTGACGTTTGAACCTTGATAATAACCGCGACTTTTTAGTTCGCCAGCGGTGACTTCATTGTCGCCAATATTGAACAATAACAACGCCTGAACTGCGTTAATTTCTAACACGTTCACCCGTTCAAATTCATCTTTGATCACGTCCAGCAACAGACGATGCAATCTTTCAACGAGCGTGAGCGCGTCAAGATAGCTGATCATGAAGCCTTTGTTCGACTGCCCGGCAGGCGGCATCTGGCTGTGAAGGCTCATTCGAAAACTCCGTTACATTTGTCTTGCCCCTTGATGACGCAAAAGAATCCAACAAAGCGTTAAGTGCGCGACTTTTTTTGGCAGTTCGTTCAAACTTGAATGATTTTATCCCGATGACAGCCCGGCAACGATCCCGTGTTTTCCATCACGAATCCGTCCAATCAGCACTGAATATTGGGCCGGAAAATCCAATTGTCCTGACACCCATGGATAAAGGTCCTGATCGTTTTCGGCCAGAAACTTTTCATACAGATCAAGCTCTTGATCATTCATACCGGCCAATTCAGCATCCGCAAAACTTTGCAGGATCAAATCCATTTCTTTGATCCCGCGTCTGATCGAACGCATATATAAACGTTTGATCCGGATATCTCGCGTTTCACTCATCCGGTTTGTTCCAATGCGGTGCGCAAACGTTTTTCAAGCAGGCCCAATCGCGTCGTTAGCGTCGCGGATTGCGTGCGCAACACCCGAATTTCGGATAAAATTGCGGTCATATCTTCGGGAATCTCGGCCAATGTGCCCGGTGGATCCACACCTTCGCCCTGCCCTGTCAGCAGCCACGTCAGGCTCACACCCAGCAATCCTGACAGCATCGATAGCTTGTTGGCGCGCGGTTCGGCCAGGTCTTCTTCCCAGTTGCGCAATGTGCTCAGCTTGACGCCCAGCCGTTTTGACAGTGTTTTCTGCTCCATGCCCGCATCTTCGCGCGCGCCTGCCAATCTGTCACCAAAGGTCGCATGTTGTTCACTGAACCAGTCTTCGCTGCTCATGTTGGCCTCATATCTCTTGATCCCTAATATATGCCATCGTATGACACATTGCTGTCAATCATACCACCGGAGGCCCTGATGTCCTTTCTGTCCGCGACACTGAACCGCGTTAAACCGTCTCCGACGATTGCGGTTACCAATAAGGCCCAGGAATTAAAGGCCGCTGGTCATGACATTATCGGATTGGGCGCCGGCGAGCCGGATTTTGACACGCCCCAAAACATCAAAGATGCGGCCAAGGCTGCCATAGATGCAGGACGCACCAAATACACGGCTGTGGATGGCATTGCCGAACTGAAATCCGCGATTGTTACTAAGCTGAAACGCGACAATGATCTGGACTATTCCCCCGCGCAGGTATCCGTATCGGGCGGCGGTAAACAGGTTCTGTTCAACGCGTTGCTGGCCACCCTGAATGAAGGCGACGAAGTCATCATCCCAGCCCCCTATTGGGTCAGCTACCCCGATATGGTGGTGTTGTGCGGCGGCACGCCGGTGATCGCCCAAGCGTCCCTGCAAACTGGATTCAAACTGACGGCAGATCAGCTTGAGGCCGCCATTACGCCCAATACCAAATGGCTGATCTTTAATTCCCCGAGCAATCCGACCGGTGCGGGCTATAGCTGGGATGAGCTAAAAGAGCTGACCGATGTGTTGATGCGTCACCCGCATGTCTGGGTGATGACGGATGATATGTACGAACATCTGGCCTATGGCGATTTTGAATTCTGCACCCCGGCTCAGGTTGAGCCGCGCCTTTATGACCGCACTTTGACCATCAATGGCGTGTCCAAAGCCTATGCCATGACCGGCTGGCGCATCGGCTATGCGGCTGGACCGGTGGAATTGATCACCGCCATGCGCAAGGTGCAGTCCCAATCCACATCCAATCCGTGTTCCGTTAGCCAATGGGCCGCGGTTGAGGCGCTGAACGGCCCTCAGGATTTTCTGGCCAGCAACAATGACGTGTTTAAACGCCGCCGCGATCTGGTGGTGGATATGCTGAACGCATCCGAGGGCATTCAATGCCCCACCCCGGATGGCGCGTTTTATGTCTATCCGTCCATCGCCGGGCTGATCGGTAAAACCAGCGCAGGCGGTACGGTGATCAAAGACGACGAAGCCTTTGCCACCGCATTGCTAGAAGAAACCGGCGTCGCCGTGGTGTTTGGTGCAGCCTTTGGCCTATCGCCGAATTTCCGCGTTAGCTATGCCACCTCAGACGATGCCCTAAAAGAAGCCTGCACCCGCATTCAGGGGTTTTGTGCTAAACTCACCTGATTACCGGTCCACATTGATTTGAGGCACAATGCTGGCCTCATTCACCGCATGGTCCAATGTCACAAAGGGACGTGTGTCGTTGGCCGTTTGTCGTGCTTGCACGACTCTTTGCAACAATCGTGGCCGTAGCAACGGCTCAACGATGTAAAACTCAAACCCGCAAGCGTAATTTGGTGGCGCGGATGTAGAAACGTCTTCTAAATAGATGGTTTCAGTTGGCTCAGCTCGTCGTTCTAACCGATCGACGATCCATTGCACATTTTCAACTTCACTTTCACTCAAAGCATCCTGTTGTAGGTTCGATAGCTCTTGGGACCAATGGTTTTTCAAAAAATTCAGGTCTTCTTCATTGGCGCAATAGTCGAACCTTTGCTGGGCATCCCAGTGAATGACTTCTTGGAACAAAATGTTAGTTGCCGTTCCGCCATGTCCCCACACAAAGAGAACGGGATGATCCAGCAACGAAGTTGATGACCCGCCAAATCCGGATTGCGGTCCCGCTATAGTATAGTTTTCATAGTCACTTAGTGGGTATACGACATGAGTGCCAATCATAGTTGGTGCTATCATTCGGTTGACAAATTCAGGTGGCAAAGCACCGCCAATGAATGTGCAATATTCGCACTCAAAATTCCAAAACACCGTTTTTGGATCATCGAGAATATAGTCCCTTCCAACTCTTCTTAAGCGTCCAATTTGAGGATTGCGAACTGTCCAGCCAAATCCCGAAACATCTTCGAAACGCCCGTCGATCTGCAAGTTTTCGGCGCGAAGGTGGTTAATCTCCGCGCCTTTGAACGTCACATCCTCTAGCAAATCCAGTTTGTCACCGCTCCAAAAGGATCCGGTACCAATCAACAAATCGCTGAATTGCGGTGGGTTGATACATTCCCCATTTTCAAAATCGCCGATCGCTTCACATGATAGGTCCGAGCCGCGCACTTGTTGCCCCATTGCGATCAAAGTGTTGAGCGCATTGCCCTTGCCAATATTCCCACCGGCGCGGGTCAGTAGTATTTCCCAAGCCGTCGCAATTTGCGCCAATTTGCGAAACTCGGCTTCTTCGGCACGCGCGGCGCGTTCTTCGGCGCGGATGGTGTATTCGCTCCAGAACCCCACCAACGTAGCTAAAATCAACCAGATCCCAGCCACAGCCGCCAGACGGGTACCCCAGGACGTTTCCATCCATGTCACCAAACGATGCGCACGGGTTTCTGTTGGGATCATCGTTTTAGACGCTTGGTCAGGAAGGGATTTGATCAACTGATCGATTTTGTCTTCCAACCGGGTGATGTTATCAGCATGGGGTCGCTGAACCGGCTGTTTTGGGCCGATAAAATCGTTTTTCTCTGGCACTTGGCTCAATATAAGGTCTTTCAATTGCGTTGCTTGTCATACTCTTTCCGGGTTCCATTAAAAAGTAAACAAATGCGCGCATCGCGCCTCTCTATGGGCTTTGACAGGGCGCGGGGCGCATAATAGGCTGACGTCAAAGAATATGAGGCGCTGACCCTTGGCAGATCTACCAGATTACTATTTTCGCGTGCGTGAAAACGGCGCTGTTGTGTTTCGTGTTGATACTGAAAACCGGCAGCGGCGGATCGAAATGGATCAAATCGCGGTGGTGCATGTCAAAAAGGGTGAAATCAAACCCCAAGGCGACCGCCAGCTGACGGATCAGGATATTGAGACGATCCAAAACTGGCTAACCGAACGCACCGCCCTTTTGGCGCAGCGTGATATCGACGACATTCACCGCGCGGTCGACTACATGAACATCACCACTCAGTGGGTGCAATCCAACGCCACGGATGCGCAGCTAGAGGATGTGACGGATGCGCTGTTGCTGGCCATGCATGACCTGCGATCTGTGCTGGTGCGCAAAAAGGCAGATCGCCTGATGAAAGCCAATGGCGACTAAATCGAAGGGATGCAGGGGTTGCGCCATCGGTGAATATCCCCCATGTGACCCACATCACGCCGTTCACAGCAAGAGACGCCCATGCCCAATCCTTTGATTTCCTGGTTCAACCGGGCCGAGCGTAATTTCCGCCATTCCTTTGGCAAGGATATTTCCACCCCGCGCGAACGGCGGCGTTCCATGCGACATTACAACTGGCTGGATCACGCGATTTTGCGGGTCTGGTGGCGCAATTTCCATGAGGTGGCGCCGGGCGTTTATCGATCCAACCACCCAACCCATAAACGGTTTGTGGAATATGCAGATATGGGCATCACCCATATTCTGAACCTGCGCGGCGAAGACAAATACGCCCATTACCTGTTCGAAGTAGAAAGCTGCGACATGTTGGGGCTGACGCTGGTCGATCACAAATTATACGCCACCAAAGCCCCCGATGCCCAAAAGGTGTTGGAGCTGATTGATCTGCTGCGCGACACGCCTCGCCCCTATCTGATCCATTGTAAATCAGGTGCAGATCGCACCGGGCTGGCTGCGGTACTGGTGTTATACCTCCTAGAAGGCGAACCCCTGGACACAGCGCTGAAACAGCTGGATGGCAAATTCATGCATGCGCGCAAATCCAAGGCGGGGGTTTTGGACTATTTCTTTGAGGTTTACCGCGCCCGCACCGAACGCGATCCGATTGCGTTTACGGATTGGCTGAAAACCGAATATGATCAGGCTCAGTTGCAAAAGGATTTTGACCAGCTGCGCGCCAACAAAGAATGGCGTTAAACGCTGATCTTTACCGCCTGTATCCAGAACCGCCAATTCAAAAGCAAACAGGCCATCGACAGCCCGACAACCAGCCCGGCCCAGACGCCAACTCCGCCAAAATCAAAAACAAATCCCAGCAAATAAGACGTGGCCATCCCAACGCCCCAATAGCTGAACGCCGCAAGGTACATCGGAATCCGCGTATCCTGGACGCCGCGCAGCAACCCCAGTGCAATCACCTGCATCGCGTCGACAAACTGAAAAATCGCCGCCATGAACACCAATGCCACGCCCATGACAATGATCTGATCACGCGCAGGATCGGCGGGATCAATAAAGGCTGCGACCAGTTCTTTTGGATAGATAAAAAAGAGCGCGATCCCGAGCGCGGCAATCACGGCAGAAATCGCAAAGGCGGTTTTGCCTGCCACACGCAACCCCGCTTCGTCATGGCGCCCCAGACAACGCCCGGCCCGCACGGTCACCGCTTGGGATAATCCCAAATGCACCACAAACACCGCCGACGCCAATTGCAGCGCCACCCCATGCGCGGCCAATTCCAGCGTGCCCAGCCATCCCATCATGATCGACGCTGCGGCAAACAGGCCGACTTCGGCCAGAACGGTCAGGCCAATCGGCAGCCCAACCTGAAACACGCTTTTTAGGGCGGGGCCATCAATGCGCCACAGACGTGTAAACAGGGCATATTCCGGCGTGACCCGGATCACATAGATGACCAACACGATGATTGACGCAAAAACCAGTGTAACCGACGCAATCGCCGCCCCTTGCAGGCCCAGCTCTGGCGCGCCCCAATTGCCGAAAATCAGCGCATAATTCAGAAAGACATTCAAAACCGCCGTCCCAACCGTCACCCAAAGGATAACCTGCGTCCGTTCCAGCGCGGACAAAAACGACCGCAACACCTGTACCACCAGCCCCAAGGCCAATTGCCACCCGGCGATGCGCAGATAAAGCTGCCCCAGCTCGGCGATTTCGGGTTCTTGGCCGATGGCCAGAAAAATGGGTTCCGACCAAATCAGCGGCACCATGAACAGCAATCCATAGGCCACTGACGCCCACATCCCCATCCGGGTTAACCGGCGCACACGCTGGGTATCACCGGCTTCGACCGCTTCGGCGACCATCGGCATAACCGCAAAGGCAAACCCGCCCCCCAGCAAAAACAACACAAAGTAAAAACTACCCGCCAAGGTCACGGCCGCCAATGCCGACACATCATACCAGCCCAACATCACCGCATCGGTCAGCCCGATGGCAAATTGCGCCAGATTGCTGCCGATCAACGGAATCCCAAGTGTCAGTAATTTGCGGGCTTCGGTGCGGTATATAACGAAACTATTCATCCCTGATGCTTACGCGCGGGTTTGGCTTCGGTCTAGATAAATTTGTCAGCAGACAGACCCCAAATTGTAACGTTACAATTCCCGAAATTAACCGGAGCCCACAATGTCCCTGATCCAAGACACACAATCCTTTTTACGCGATTTGTCTCAGAACAATAGCCGCGATTGGTTTCTCGCCCATAAATCACACTATGAGTCACATCTTAAATCCCCGGCTCTGGTTTTGCTGGATCAACTGTCGGCGGATTTGGAGCGGCTATGCGATACCAAGGTGACGCCAAAACTGTTCCGCCCTCATCGCGATGTGCGTTTTTCCAAGGACAAGACCCCCTATCACACCCATCTTCATATGTTGTGGGCCCTGCAATCCGGCCCCAAACCGGCGTTTTTCTTTGGTATTTCCCCCGATGATGTCACGGTGGGTGGCGGGATGATGGGGTTTGACAAAACCCAGCTCACGGATTGGCGCGCTGAAATTGACCAAAACGGCCAGTCCTGGGCCGACATGATTGCCCCCATGTTAAACGACGGCTGGCGGCAACATGATCCCGACCTAAAACGTGTCCCCGCCCCCTTTGACAAGGATCACCCGCAGGGCGACTTGCTGCGCCGAAAATCACTGACCCTCTGGAAATCCGCGCGTGATCTGGATGATCTGTTGCCCTCTTTCACAGAGCTGAACCCGGTCCTGCAAAATCTGGTTCACCTCTGATGCACCTATGTCCTTTGGTGGGTTCAAATCCGCAATCCCCCGGCCTTTCCGCTGGCCTTTCCGCTGGCCTTTCCCTTGGCCGCCCCTGACGGGTCCCCATGGAATTATCCACAGAAATCGGCACGTTTCCCCGGTGATATTGCCACATTTAGGCGGCTCAATCTTGCCCCCACCCCACATCTGGGCATAATGTGACCAACCAAACACAAAGAGCAGCGCAACATGCCCGACGATCTTCTCTCCGGTACTGGTCCGGACGACTATGATGCTTCTTCGATCGAAGTCCTTGAGGGACTGGAACCGGTGCGTCAACGCCCGGGCATGTATATTGGCGGCACGGATGAACGCGCGCTGCACCATATGGTTGCCGAAATCCTCGACAATTCCATGGACGAAGCGGTGGCCGGTCATGCCAACCGGATCGAAGTGACGCTGCACGCGGACTATTCCGTCACCATCACCGATAATGGCCGCGGCATTCCGATCGATCCGCATCCGAAATTCCCGGATAAATCCGCCCTCGAAGTGATACTGTGTACCCTGCATGCGGGGGGCAAGTTTTCGGGCAAAGCCTATCAGACATCCGGTGGTTTGCACGGGGTTGGCTCGTCGGTGGTGAACGCGCTGTCGGACATCATGAAGGTGCAGGTTGCCAAAAACAAAGAGCTTTATGAACAAAGCTTTAGCCGTGGTATCCCGCAAGGCCCGGTCGAAAAAATCGGCGCGGCCCCCAATCGGCGCGGCACGGCGGTGACGTTTCATGCGGATGAACAGATTTTTGGAAAACACCGGTTCAAACCCAAACGACTGATGACCTTGGCCCGCTCCAAGGCCTATCTGTTTTCCGGGGTCGAAATCCGCTGGAAATCCGAAATCGACGATGGCGACACTCCGGTTGAAGCCGTGTTCCATTTCCCCGGTGGCCTGTCGGATTATCTGTCAGAAACGCTGGGAAAGTCAACTGTTTACGCCGATGTTCCGTTTGCGGGCAAAGTCGAATTTGCCGATAAATTCAACGAACCGGGCTATGTGGAATGGGCGATCAACTGGACCCCGACCCGCGACGGGTTCATCCAATCCTATTGTAACACCGTCCCCACCCCCGAAGGCGGCACACATGTCACCGGGTTCTGGAACGCGATCATCAAAGGCATCAAAGCCTACGGCGAATTGATCGGCAATAAAAAGGCCGCTCAGATCAACCGCGACGACCTGTTGGTCGGTGGCTGCGCGCTGGTGTCTTGTTTCATCGCCGATCCGGCCTTTGTCGGGCAAACCAAGGACCGCCTGTCATCGGAATCCGCCAATAAAATGGTGGAAAATTCGGTGCGCGACCATTTTGACAATTGGCTGGCCGCCGATACCAAATCCGCAGGTGCGATCCTTGATTTCCTTGTTCTACGTGCCGAAGAACGCCTGCGTCGCAAGCAAGAAAAAGAAACCCAACGCAAAACCGCGACCAAAAAACTGCGCCTGCCGGGCAAACTGACCGATTGCACCAATAAGGACCGCACCGGCACCGAATTGTTCATCGTCGAGGGCGACAGCGCGGGCGGGTCCGGCAAAGGCGCACGGGATCGCAAAACACAGGCTTTGTTGCCGCTCAAAGGTAAAATCCTGAACGTTCTGGGCGCCGCGTCGTCCAAACTGGGCTCAAACGCTGAAATCAACGACCTGTGCGAAGCGCTGGGGGTCGGCATGGGCACGCGGTTCAACGTCGAAGACCTGCGTTATGAGAAAATCATCATCATGACCGATGCGGATGTGGACGGCGCCCATATCGCGGCGTTGTTGATGACGTTCTTCTTTACGCAAATGCGCCCCCTGATCGACCAAGGTCACCTATATTTGGCCTGTCCACCGCTATATCGTCTGACGCAGGGGCCAAAACGGGTCTATGTGGCCACCGATGCGGAAAAAGACGCCCTGATGGACAAAGGTCTGGGCGGAAAAGGAAAAATCGACGTTCAACGGTTCAAAGGTCTGGGTGAAATGGACGCCAAGGACCTGAAAGAAACCACAATGGACCCCAATACCCGCCAATTGATCCGCGTCACCATCGACGAAGACGAACCCGGCGAAACCGGCGATCTGGTCGAACGTCTGATGGGCAAAAAACCCGAGCTGCGGTTCCAATACATCCAAGAAAACGCGCGGTTTGTTGAAGAGTTGGATGTTTAATTATTTCAAAGGTAATCTTATGAAAAAGCTAGTATTGATCCTACTTTCCTTGGCGCTGGCGGCTTGTAGCCCCCAATTAACGCTGATGAGCCGAACTACAGGAAACATGGGGACTGGCGTTGTAGAAAATGCAGCTCTAGGAAACTCGGGTACACTAACAGTCTCCTTTAGTGATGAGATATACACAGGAACATGGACTACAGTTCAAAACCCGGGCAGCTATAGCTTTGGAATGATAAATGTTTCTGATTACTCCAATGGTGGAGGATTTGGGAATTTCAACGCGTATTCAATGTCTGACAGTGGTTTTGGGACCGCGTTATTAAGCTCCAACAAAGGGCGTTCGATGCGATGTGAATTTGAATATAACTCAATGAGCATGACTGCCGTTGGTATTTGTAAAATCAATCAAACAAATGAAATTTTCGATTTACAAGCCGCTTAGGTATACAAAACTAACCGATCATAGAATTTGGCCAACTAAGTTGGGGGGAACATAAAAATCATCCTCAACTTAATCAGCTTCTTTTGTTGATATTAATTGGCCTCAGACTATCTTACCTGAATGCGCATCCTCCTTCCCTTCTTCTTCCTCCTCACCGCCTGTGGTCGCGTGCTTACACCGACGGAAATACAGCTCGCTGAGGAACTCTTTGGCCCGTCTTTGGATGTCGAACAGGTGCGGTTTCACGACAATGCCCCGATCGGTCTGATCACGCGCACCTATCCGGTTCGGCCGCGCACCACGTGTCAGGAACTCATTCAGCCCCCCGCCACGGGGCCCACTTTGCAGGGGCGCACCGCAGGGGTGACGTTGTGGAACCATGTTCATGCCCGCGAAGCGTGGTTTCTGGACGATTACGCCACCGATTACCCTGATCAGTTCAATATCGTTGCGGCGATGTTTTTTGCCCATGAGCTGACCCATGTATGGCAATGGCAAAATCGTCAGCATACTGGGTTCACCCCATCACGCGCAGCGTGGGAACATACCCAATTGGCCGATCCGTATCTGTTTGATCCTGATACCGAAGTATCGTTTTTGGATTACGGCTACGAACAACAAGGCGCGCTGGTCGAAGAGTTTGTGTGCTGTGCAGCGCTTGATCCGCAGGGCGCACGCACGGGTCGGCTGCGCGCGCTATTGGCAGACGCCCTGCCCCCGGATGCGGCCGGTGAAACGCGGATGGGGTCCGCGATCAGCATGGGCCAGCTCAGCGCTGTGATTGGCCGCACGGATATATGGCTGCCTTGGGATGGGGCCGAGATTGACGGGATCTGCAATCAATCCTGAACCGTTTCTAAATAGGCCACCAAATCCACCACTGGGCGAGATGTCAGAATCGGCTGGCCGGTTTCGGCCTTGATGGCGGCGTCTTGTCCGTCGAACAATTCGCCCCAGATGGGCATCGGGCTGCCATGAGACACCAATGGGTCCCGCCCATCAATGCGATAAACCACGCGCGCGGTCGGAAACGTGCCGTTATTGCGCGATGTGAGGCTGGTCAGATCTGATGGCTGAACCATCAGCGCCCCGGCCATGGGGCCGTTCCCCGCGGCATCCCGCCCATGACAGACCGCACATTGCTGCGCAAACAGGGCCGCCCCTGCCGCCGCATCCCCATTGGATTGTTCGGCCCATGCAGGGGACAAAATCAAAGCGCTTATTCCTATTAGAATATATCGAAACATCGCGGTCTCCTTTTGGCTCGAAATTTCGGGCGGCTTAGCGCTGGATAGATTCCAGATATAACGACAATGCCAACAGACGCGCAGGTATCGGAGTGCCCACTCCGTCTTGTTCCACATTGATGGTGGGGCCCATATCCCCGGCTCCAAATTCAGGCATCGCCGCGCTGAAATGGTCCCCACGTGCATAGCCGTCGATCACATTCATCACATATCCCGCCGGGTACATGCCGCCATGTCGCTCTGACAGGCGTGTCAAATCCGGAGGTGTAATAATCAGAGCACCGCCAAAGCTGCCAGACCCCATTGCATCCAGCCCATGACAGGATGCGCAATCTTCGCGAAATGCGATGGCGCCGGCTTCTGGGGATGGATCATCCAAGTTTTGCACACAGCCCGCCAATGCGATGCAACCGAGTAGGATTGGTACTGTTTTCATGTTCATGCCCTCACTTTCCTCGATTATCGCGCAATTAGTGGTGCAGCGCCTTGATTTACCTCATGTCCGCGATAGGTTGATCCCCGACAAATCGGGTGGAGATAAATATGACCAATCAGGCGTTATTGATGTTGGCAGCAGGGATCGGCGTGCCGATTTTGGCGGCCTTGAACGCAGCGCTTGGTCGGATCATTGGATCGCCTTCGGCCGCAGCGATGGTGCTGTTTTTTATCGCGTTTCTGGTGGCAATTGCCGCGGTGATTGTCACGGGAACCGACGCGATCAGCAAACTCAGCGCGGCGCCAAAACATCTGTTTCTCGGCGGTTTGTTAATTGCATTCTATTTGCTGTCGATCACATATGTCGCGCCCAGCTTTGGCATTGGAAACGCTGTGTTTTTTGTGTTGATCGGCCAGTTGATTTCGTCTGCGGCCATTGACCATTTCGGGTTGTTTATGGCGCAACCGACCCCGCTAAACTGGACCCGTGCGGCCGGGATTGCGGTGATGGCTGTGGGTGTTTTGATCACCCAACGGGCATAAATCTAGGTCACAATCGATCCGGTTTCCAGGCGAACGATGCGGTCCATCCGGGCGGCCAGTTCCATGTTATGGGTGGCAATCAGTGCAGACATGCCCGTGCCACGCACCAAATCCATCAATGCCCCAAACACCACATCCGACGTGCCCGGATCAAGGTTGCCCGTGGGTTCATCCGCCAATAGCAAATCCGGCTCATTGGCCAATGCGCGACAAAATGCGACGCGCTGTTGTTCGCCCCCTGACAGGGCGGCTGGACGATGGTTCGCGCGGTCTGACACCCCGACATTTGCCAACAAAGACTGGGCGCGCGTTTCGGCAACTTTTGCGGCGATCCCATTGGCCAGCTGTGGCAAAACGATGTTTTCGAGCGCCGTAAATTCTGGCAACAAATGGTGGAATTGATAGACAAACCCCACCTGCCCGCGCCGCGCGGCGGTGCGTTTGCGATCGCTAAGATCGGTCATGTCGCGCCCATCAATCGCCACCCTCCCCTGATCCGGCACATCCAGCAATCCCGCAATGTGCAACAGCGTGGATTTACCCGCCCCAGATGGGGCCACCAGCGCCACCACTTCGCCCCGACCTATGGTCAGGTCAACGCCATTCAGCACCTGAACTTCGCCGGGTTTACCGTGATTATATCCTTTGCGCAGGCCCGTCAGTTCCAGAACATTACTCATAACGCAGCGCCTCTACGGGGTTCATCCGCGCCGCACGTCGGGCCGGGAAAATGGTAATGATCCAGCTCAGCCCAAGGCTGAGCGTTGTGGCGGAAATCACATCGGACATCTGCAATTTGGCGGGCAAATTATAGATGCCGCGAATGGATGGATCCCAGACGCCGCCGCCGCCCAGCCAATTCACAAGGCTGAAAATCGGATCGATATTGATCACAAACAAACAGCCCAACAAAACACCCAGCAAGGTCCCCAATGTGCCGATCCCAGCGCCGCAGATGAAGAATATCCGCAAAATCGACCCTTCTGACAGGCCCATTGTGCGCAGGATTCCAATGTCGCGGCCCTTGTTTTTAACCAGCATGATCAGGCCGGAAATGATGTTCATCGACGCAATCAGAACGAGGATCGACATGATAACAAACATCACGTTGTCTTCGATTGTTAAGGCCCGCAGGAATGCGCCAGACCGGTCACGCCATGTCCATGGGATCACGCGTGGCCCGCCGATCATGACGATTTCAGGCACCAAATCATTCACCGCATCCGGATCCTCAACCATCAATTCGATCTGATCGACGGCCCCGTCGCGGTTAAAGAAATTTTGCGCCTCGGCGAGGGGCAGATAGGCGCGAATGCGGTCGATATCATACCGCCCAGCGGTAAAGATATAGACGACTTCGTAGGTGTTTACGCGCGGTGATGTGCCAAATGCCGTGCGCACGCCATTGGGGGAAATGATTTTGATCCGGTCGCCGACGACCAGCCCCAGCTCAATCGCCAGACCAGACCCAATCGCGATGCCTTCGTTAAAGCGGGCGATGTCACCGCGGGCATTTTCGGGGCTCGCGATCCGGGGAATGGCAATCAGATCGTCCAGCGTGATCCCATAGAGGTCGACCGCGCCATTTGCGTTACGAAAATTGCCCATGACCTGACCACGTACCAACGGGGCAGCGCGGGTAATGCCATCAATCGCCCGCAAATCCTGCGCCAGAACATCATAGTCCCGGATCAAATCATCGAGCTGGCCGTGTTCGGTCATCTGATTGGAATAATGCACCTCAACATGGGCATTTGCGCCCAGGATTGTATCGACAAATTCCGCCCGAAATCCGGCCCGCACGGACAATGTCGCGATCAGGGCAAACACCGCCAATGTGATGCCAATCAGGCTGATCCATGTCATGACCGACACGCCGCCTTCGGCACGTTTGGCCCGAATATACCGCCATGCGATCAACCATTCGAAACGGGAAAATGGGGCGGTTCTACCTTGGGCCATGAGGATCGTCCAAATTGTTTCAAAGCCGTATACATTGCCAAACCGGTGCTGCCAATTCCAGCGGTTCAGATAACGGCGATTTGGGCGGAAAAACCCCTAATTGCAAGGCAGTGGCGCAAATGCGTCCACGCATTCAGGCATCTAGGGGTCCAGTTTGACAATGGCTGGTCGCGGGTAGAAAAACGGAACCAAGATCATCCGTGACTGGCCGTCATAATTCTGCATCGCGCCCAGCCCTGTCAGGCAGGCGCACGCGCGCGGCGCCGAAATGGCCACAACAAAAATGTCAGGCATAGGCCCAAAACCGTCGAGCCTGCGATAAACCCAGCCCCGGCAGCAACTGCGCCCGGCAGGCTGACTGGCATGGCCGGCACAAAATCATCCCACGTCCCGGTCAGCGTTTCAGCATCCGAAATTCGGTGCGGCATCATCATCCGCTGCATCGGGCTGGCGGATTGCAAATGCGTAAAATGCGCGGTCAGCACTTCGTGGCGTAGAAACGTGCGCTGCATATCTGAACGGCGATCGTCCAGAAACTGCGTGCCCTGCATTTGATCCAAGGCCTCAGACCGGGTCAGCCCAGACCGCAGCGCAGAGGCATCAAAATCCTCAACCACTTGGGACAGGGCATCAATTTGCCCCGCCAAACGCTGGGTATATTGCTGTGAAAATTCAGGATATTGCGACAGGCCAGCCGCACCAGCCAGCCCCCCAATGACGGAAAGCACCTTTAACATACCCGAGCCTCAATATTGTTTTTTTGTATTTTGCGGCGGGCGCTAGGATCGGTCAAGGCCCCCAAAACGCCAAAAGGCGGATCACATGACCCGCCCTTTGCCCTGATTTCGACGATATCAAAGCCCAGAGACGCGGTGCTTTGCATAAATTTGCGAAATCTTTTCAACGGCTTGCGCGGCGGGCATTTCTTCGCTTTCGCCTGTGCGGCGGCTGGTCAATTCGACCACGCCGTTTTTCAATCCGCGTGGCCCAACAGTGATCCGCCACGGCAGACCAATCAGGTCCATATCGGCAAATTTGGCCCCGGCCCCTGTGTCGCGATCATCATAAAGCGGGTCCAGCCCGATGGCTTTGAACGAGTCATACAGCGCATCACAAGCTTCGGTGCAGGCTTCGTCCTTGGCGCGCATATTCAGGATGCCGACGTGGAACGGCGTGACACCTTCGGGCCAAATGATGCCTTTGTCGTCATGGCTGGCCTCGATGATGGCGCCCAACAGGCGGCTGACGCCGATCCCGTGCGACCCCATATGCACCGGCACTTTGTTGCCTTCGCTGTCTTGGACGGACGCGCCCATGCTTTCGGAATATTGCGTGCCAAAGTAGAAAATCTGCCCCACTTCGATGCCGCGCGCCACCCGTTGGCGATCCTCGGGCACTTTGGCGAATTCATCGGCCTCGTGGGTTTCGTCCGTGCGGGCATAGCGCGATGTGAACTCTTCTAAAACGGCCTGACATTGCGCCACATCGTCATAATCAATGGCCCGATCGCCAAATTTCAGGTCGGTGATTTGGCTGTCATAGAACACTTCGGATTCACCGGTTTCCGCCAGCACCAGGAATTCATGGGTGTAATCCCCGCCAATCGGTCCGGAATCTGCGCGCATTGGGATCGCTTGCAGGCCCATACGTTCATAGGTCCGCAAATAGCTGACCAGATGACGGTTATAGGCGTGCAGCGCATCCTCTTTGGTCAGGTCAAAATTGTAGCCGTCTTTCATGAAAAATTCGCGGCCCCGCATCACTCCAAAACGAGGCCGGATTTCATCGCGGAATTTCCACTGGATTTGATACAAGGTCAGCGGCAAATCCTTGTAGGAATTCACATGCGCGCGAAACACGTCGGTGAACATTTCCTCGGCTGTGGGGGAAAACAGCATGTCACGACCGTGCCGATCCTGCATACGCAGCATTTCTTCGCCATAGCCGTCATACCGCCCGCTTTCGCGCCATAAATCTGCGGATTGCAACGTGGGCATCAACATCGGCACGTGGCCGGCGCGAATTTGTTCTTCGTGCACGATGTTTTCCAGCTTGCGCAGCACCATGAATCCCATGGGTAACCACGAATAGATCCCGGCGCTGGATTGTTTGATCATCCCGGCCCGCAGCATGTAGCGGTGGCTTACGATTTGGGCTTCCGAAGGGGTTTCCTTCATGGTCGGCAGGAAATAGCGGCTCAGGCGCATGATACTCTCGTGTGTTTGGCTGTTTGAACCGGGTCTATGCGATCCGCGCGGGTCAGGCAATGCATCCAACCCCAGCAGTCCCAAATCGATCAATCATATCGCGCCCGAATAGTCAGAGAAGCCCCAATGTCCAACCAAATAAAGGGCAAATTTTATCCGTTAAGCATCAGGAAACCCCGCCTACGTTAAGGTTCAACAGTGATTTTATGAGGGCAAGTGCAAATTACGGGCACAGGAGATAACATTATGTTTTGGAACCAAATTTCGGTCAAATTACCTCTCGCGATCGTGGGGATGTGTTTGGTAACACTTTTCTCAATGGGGATTGTCGCAAAATTTGCTGCCCAAGAAATTTTACATCATCAGGCGGAAATTCGGCTGAGTGAGCTGCGTGATGCCCATGCAGAAACATTTTTATCTTCACTTCAAGCTCATCAAACAATGACGCAATCATTGGCAATGTCACCATCGACTCGTCAGGCGATCACCAAGTTTGTCGGCGCATGGGAGGCGTTGCCGGGGGATAAAACCGCTGAACTGACTGACCGCTATATCACCCAGAACCCGCATCCTGCCGGCGAACGGCATGCGTTGGATATGGCGTCAGGTCGGGATGGATATAATCGGGCCCATCGGGATGTACATCCCTATTTTCGCGAAGTTTCTGAGCGCAATCATTTTGTTGATCTAATGATTGTGGATACAGAAGGAAACATCATCTATTCGGTCCAGAAAAATCCATCCTTTGCACAAAACATATCCGCGGACCAAGGTGATTTTCCCGCGTTAGAACGTACCTATCAGCGCATCGCGATTGATTACGCGATTGACCAGGACGTTCAGGCGGATAGCCCAACTACATTGGCAAATTCCGCACCTTTGGCTGAGGATGAACTCAACACACCCTTTGTGTTTGAGGATTTTACCCAATCCGATCAGGACATGGCGCCATATTCCGCCTATATGGCGGCGCCGATTTTAGCTCGAAATGGCAGTTTTCTTGGGGTGGTGATCGTTCAGTTATCAACACAATCCATCAACGAATTGGCAGGACATTCATCAGATGCCGATGACCAACATGCAGAAGTGTTTGATGTTTTTGGGCCGGACGGGCTCTCTCGTCTTCACAATGGGCGCGAACATCATCATGAAGAAACAGAAGGTGCCCCACATTCTGAGGAACACAATCCCCCGAATTCCGACACAGACAGCCACATTGACAATGAGGTGATAGATCCAAACGGTCCCTTAGGCTTGGCGATGGCGGGCGAAACCGGGCTATTGGATCACATCACTCAATCCGGAGAGGCCGTTTTATCTGCCTATACCTCAATCACGTTTCAGGGCGTTCAATGGGGGGTAATTTCAATGCAGGTAAATTCTGAGCTTTACGCCGATGCAATTGAATTCGAACGCAAACTCATCTTTGACGGTGCGATCCTGTTGGGTGTCGCTTGTTTGTTTGGGTTCTTCGTTGCCCGGCAACTCAGCGCGCCGGTCAAAATGATCAACCGTGCTATGCGCCAGGTCGCTGATGGAGATTTACAAACAGATGTACCCGCACAAAATCGTCGCGACGAAATTGGGGACATGTCTCGTGTTTTGGAAGAGTTCCGAATTTCTCTGCAAACGGCCAATGAAAACGAAGCCGTTGCCCAAGCAGAACGGTTGCGAAACCAAGAAGCGCAGAACCTGGTTGTTGAAAACCTGCAGGTCGCTTTGCACAAACTGTCCGAACGGGTGCTGAACACAAGCATCAATTGCGAATTTGGGCCTGAATACGAAGTCCTGCGCAAAGATTTTAATTCAGCCGCAAAGGTATTGAACGCCGCGATCGCAACCGCCAAGGCCAGCGCAAATTCGATCTCTGTTGGGGTAGTGGAAATCGCCAACGCATCAGAAGATCTGTCAAAGCGAACCGAAACCCAGGCACTTGCTATTGAAACCACGGCCGCGTCCGTCAAAACGCTAAATGAATCCGTCAGAAACACGGCGGATCAAGCGGGCAACGTCAATGAACTGGTCGATCAGACACGCAATCAGGCTGAAAACTCTGGTGTGGTTATGGCCCGTGCCGTTGATGCCATGCGTGAAATTGAACAATCGTCCACAAAAATTTCTGCGACAACCTTGATCGATGATATTTCGTTTCAAACCAACCTGTTGGCACTCAACGCCGCGGTCGAAGCCGCCCGCGCTGGCGAAGCCGGGCGTGGATTCTCTGTGGTTGCAAGCGAAGTGCGCGCCCTTGCTCAAAGAAGTGCGGAAGCGGCCAGCGACATCCATGAACTTATCTCAAACTCAGAAGAACAAATCACCAATGGTTCATCCTTGGTAGACCAAGCTGGGCTTGCGTTGCGAGAGATTCACGACAATGTGTCGGGGGTGGCCACCAAAGTGGGCGATATCGCGATTGCTGCCAAGGACCAAAGCAAAGCTTTGTCCGACATCAGCCTGACAATTGATGAAATCGACGGCGTCAATCAGACCAATGTTGCCATGTTTGAGGAAACCTCAGCCGCGACCCAATCTCTTAGCAAAGAAGTTGGCAGTCTGGAACTTGCGATGGAGCAGTTTGGCACAACCGAAGAGGATGAGGATTTCGTGGCTGATCGCAGCATTTCAGACCGGGACGCCGCCTGATCCCAGAATTGAAACGGCCAGAACGGTCGGCGAAAATCTGATCCAATTGCATTTCAATCTTTGAAAACCTCTTGCAGAAGTGCCATGTACGTTCTCAAAGGCACAGAGGTTGATCATGGCGTTACCGGTTCAAAAACAAATGCAATATTGGGGCATTGCCGCGGCAATCATTGTTCTGTTGCTGTGGGTTCTGGGGGATGTTTTGTTGCCCTTTATCTTAGGTGGGGCGATTGCCTATTGTTTGGACCCCATCGCAGATTGGTTTGAATCCAAAGGGTTAAGCCGTGCCATGTCTGTGGTTGTGATCTCTTTGATCGCTGTGATGGTCTTTGGTATTGCGTTTCTACTTGTCGTGCCGAGCCTCATCAGCCAAGCCTCTGAATTGATTGATGTTGCCCCCCAACTCTTTGAGAATTTGCGCACATTCCTGGGTCGACAATTTGCGGATTTGATCGAACGTTTTCCCCAATTGGCGGATGAAAATTCAACCATCAGCCAACAGCGCAGCGCAATTATCGAAGCCATCCAAGCCCGTGGCGGCGACTTTTTATCCGGTTTGCTCAGCTCTTTGTCTGGGATCGTGAACATCGTTCTGCTGATCGTGATTGTCCCAGTTGTGACCTTTTACCTGCTGCTGGATTGGGACCGGATGGTCGCGCAAATTGATGACATGCTCCCTCGGGACCATGCAGGCGTGATCCGCCAGTTGGCTTATGATTGTGACCGAACTCTGGCGGCATTCATTCGGGGCATGGGCACCGTTAGTCTGATTTTGGGCACCTATTACGCGATTGCATTGATGGCTGTCGGATTGAATTTCGGACTGGTTGTTGGCTTTATCGCCGGTTTGATCACGTTTATCCCCTACCTCGGATCGCTCATTGGTGGCGCTTTGGCGATTGGCTTGGCTTTGTTCCAATATTGGGGCGTGATCGAAAATGTGGACGGGGATACAATCACTTATGCCACAGACTGGTTCAGAATTGGCGTCGTCACCGTGATATTTGTCATCGGCCAAATGGTTGAGGGCAACATTTTGACCCCCAAATTGGTCGGCTCATCAGTGGGCCTGCATCCCGTTTGGTTGATCCTGGCCCTGTCGGTTTTTGGGTCGCTCTTTGGGTTTGTTGGGATGTTGGTTGCCGTGCCGTTGGCGGCCATGATCAGTGTGGTGGCCCGCTTCTTTATAGGTCAATATAAGACAGGTCGCCTGTATCAAGGCATCGCCGGACAAGACTTGAAAGACGAATAAATGGCCGAACAACTGGTTTTTGATTGGCCCCGCCGGATCGGTTTGGGGCGGGACGATTTTTTTGTAACGGATGCAAACCACGCGGCATTGGCGATGGTCAGCGCGCCCGATGCGTGGCCAAACGGCAAACTATGCGTCACCGGTCCCAAAGGCTGTGGCAAAACCCATCTGGCGCGTCTGTTTCAGCAGGAAAATGGCGGCCGCCTGCGGGTTGCGGCGCAAATTGAACCAGAAACCCCCCTACCGGAATCCGGCATTTTGATCATCGAAGATGTGGATCAATTGCCCAAAGATGCCGAAGAATGGCTCTTTCATGCGCATAACCGCCTGATTGGCAACGGGCTTTTGCTGTTGACGGCACAATCCGCGCCCAGTCGGTGGGACATCACCTTGCCGGATCTGAAAAGTCGAATGGAGGGAACCGCGCTCATCTCAATTGACCCGCCGGACGATCAATTGCTGGCAGCCGTGTTGATGAAACAGTTTTCAGATCGCCAACTATCCCCTGCCCCAAGTGCCATGAAATATCTGCTGCGCCATATGGAACGCAGTTTTGATATGGCGCGGCGGATCGTTCTGGCCCTTGATCGGGCAGCGCTCACATTCCGCCAACCGATCAATCTGCCTTTGGCTCGCGCGGTTTTGATCGTTTTGCAGGGCCGACCACAAGATGAAGAAGATGACACGCTGGTCGACGGTTAACACTTGCGTTGCAGTGATCCTGAGTGCATCCATAAAGGATGAATACTTCGTCAATGCCCCCCGCCCAATCAGATGATCCATCCCAGGATTGGGGGCCATTTGGACGCCCTTTGTTTGATGACCCCAAAACACGCGCCTTGTCGCGGGTGGGTGTGATTGACGTTGGATCGAACTCGGTCCGATTGGTCGTTTTTGACGGCGCGGCACGCAGCCCGGCCTATTTCTACAATGAAAAAATCATGTGTGGATTGGGGCGTGGTTTGTCCGAAAGCGGGGTTTTGAACCCAAATGGACGCGACCGGGCAGTTGCGGCAATCAGACGTTTCGCGGCCCTGGCCGAAGGCATGGATTTGCCCCCATTGACGGCTGTGGCCACGGCAGCTGTGCGCGAAGCCAAAGATGGCGCCGCATTTTGTCAGGAAATATTGGACAAAACCGGGATTAAAATTTGGGTCATTGATGGCCAAGAAGAGGCTCGGCTTTCTGCTCAAGGGGTGCTGTTGGGCTGGCCGGGATCCTATGGTTTGGTCTGCGATATTGGCGGCGCATCGATGGAATTGGCCGATCTGCAGGACGGCAAAGTCAAGCAATGCGTCACCTCTCCGCTGGGTCCGCTGAAAATCCGCGAAGTCAAAGGCGGCAAGCGCGGAATGAAGAGTCACATTCGCTCAGAGATCAAAAAACTGGCCGAACACATGGGTAATGAGACTGGAAAACGCCTGTTTCTGGTGGGGGGATCGTGGCGTGCAATTGCGCGAATTGATATGGAACGCCGCCAATATCCCCTGACTGTTTTGCATGAATATCGCATGACTGCGACCGATATTTCCCGCACAATTGCCTATATTCAGGCGCATGATTTGGATGAACTGCGACAGCGCGCCGGTGTGTCCGAAGCGCGAATGGCCCTCGTTCCGATTGCCGGTCTGGTTCTGAAAAACCTGATCCGCAGTTTTAAACCCAAGGACATAACGGTGTCATCGTATGGCATCCGCGAAGGCATGCTTTATGAGCAAATGCCCGAGGAACTGCGTGATCGCGACCCCCTGATCGAAGCTTGTCGTTTTGCAGAGGCCAAGGATGCACGGGTTCCGGGCTATGGGAAAGTGCTCTATGACTTTGTTTTACCACTGTTTCCACGTGCCAATTGGCAGAAAAAACGCATCATCAAAGCCGCGTGCCTGTTGCATGATGTCAGCTGGCGGGCCCATCCCGATTACCGGGCCGAAGTTACGTTTGACAATGCGACACGGGCCAATCTGGGCGGGTTAAAACATTCTGAACGGGTGTTTTTGGGACTGGCCTTGTCGCATCGGTATTCCAGCAAAAAAGATGGCACACATTATCAGGAATTATCTAGCTTGTTGCCGGAAAAAAGCCGTGCGGAAGCTGAAACATTGGGGCGGGCAATGCGATTGGGGGCGATGTTGTTGCCGCGCCCAAACGAAAGCCCGGGTGAATTGATCTGGCGCCCCAAGAAACGTGAATTGACCCTCAAAATCCCTGAACTGTCGGAACGACTATTTGGCGAAGTCGCACAAGCCCGATTTAAATCGCTTGCCAATTGCCTGTCAGCCACCGCTCAGATTAAGAAAAAACGCTAAAGATCAATTTCAGATGTGTCGCGGTCATCCTGAATAGGCGCAGGCACAAAAGGTGGCGCATCTACACTGCGCCGAATGATGATATCACCGTTTGGTAAAATTTCCGGTTGTTCGTAATGGCGGGCATCATCGATCAGATCGATCAAATGCAGGATTGCCGGGCCCATTTCATCGGCAAATGCCTGAAGTGCGGGGCCCATTTCATCAATCATGCCAGTGAATTCATCCAATGTCGGCTCAACTTCTGACATCAGTCCCCGCAAAAGAAGGCGCGCGCCCTCTTCCATCAAATTGAAGCCATCCTCGACCTCTGTATTCTGGGACGAGGCAGGAAAAGCAGCCAAAACTGCAAATGAGAATGCAAAAAAGAAACGTTTCATGCGGAGAGCATATCGTGAAATGACGCGACACCCAAATCAAACTTGGTCGGCTAAATATCGATATCCAGCGTCACCGGAAAATGATCAGACGCGATGAGCAACGCATCCCGCAATTGGATATCACGATAACAGCACGGGTCTTCGAACGGATGCCAAATCTGCCATTTCGGCTGTTTCGCCCTCAGATCCGGGCTGAGCATGATGTAATCGAGCAATGCGTGCAAAAACCGCCCCTCTGGCGGGATGCTAAACCGGGCTGTGGTCGGAGTGGCGCCAATGCGTTGGGTCAGCGCGGCCTTGGCATGGGGGTCAAACAGCGCTGTTTCACCTTCGCCTAGTACGATTTCAATGCTGGATCGGCCAAACAATTGTTCATATTCATCAAGCCCCGGACCGTCGTTAAAATCCCCCATCACCATCAACGCATCCCCTGCATTTAGGTGGTGATCCACACGTTGGCGCAGCCAGATACATTGCGCCAATTGTTTGCGTCGATTGGCGATGGAAATTCGCATAACGTCCGCCGCATTGCGCGCACCATGCGGGGCCTTGGATTTTGCATGCACGCCAATCAGACGCAGCGAAGTGCCCGATTTGGTTTCCAGCGCCACCTCTAACGGGGGTTTAGACCAGCGGATCAAATCTTCGGTGGCATCCACATCCAGATCCAACCGAAACACGCCATCAAAACGCGGCGCGTCCCGCGATCCTTTTTTGCCGGTCTGTTCGCCGATTGGGTCATGGCGTGCACTGACCACATCGGGATCAAATAACAGGGCAATTTCTTGTTGTGTTTCATTGGCATAGCCCAATAGCGCCTGTCGCGCCCGCAATCCAAACCGCGCCGCAAAATTTTCAAGCGCGGCGCGACCGTCCCGTCGTGCGTGGTCGTCTGGTGCTTCGATGACCATAATGGCATCCGCATCAATAGCTTGAAACACCTGCCCCAGCGCCGCGATTTGGTCGCGTCTCTTGACGTCCCGCCGTCCCGACCACCCGTCATCGTCCATTAGATTGCTATCCGCATCAAACAGATGCGCGAACCATTCCACATTATAGGTGGCAATTCTCACGATGCGTGCTGCGCGTTTTGCGCCGAAATCTGTTCCCAGGCTTGATTGATATCTATCAAGCGCTTTTCCGCCAATTTGATCGCCTCTTTGGGAACGCCACGCGCCATCATCTGATCTGGATGGCTGGACCGCACGGCTGCGCGGTAGGCTTGCTTGATTTCCGACATCGGCATATCGGGGTCAACGCCCAACACATCATGGGGGTCACGTTCCGCTTCGGGAACAAAACGCGCGCGAATGGATTTAAAGCCACGTTCGCTAAACCCCATGATTTCCGCCACGTGAAGGAGAAACTGATCCTCATTTGGATGGTATTCCCCATCCGCGATTGCGATATGGAACAACCCTTCGATCAAATCCTGCATAGACGGGCAATCGTCGCCCAGTAGTGATTTGATTTTACTGGCATATTCCTCATATCCGGCAACATCCTGACGTGCCAGATTGAATACCCGCGCTGCATTTTTTTCTTCAGATTCGGGGATTGTGAACACTTCGCGAAACGCGGTTACTTCATCACGCGTGACCAATCCGTCGGCTTTGGCCATTTTGGCCCCCAACGCGATCACGGCAATCGCAAAGGCCGCGGTGCGTTCCGGCGGGGTACGCATCCGGTCAAAAACGTGGCTTAATCCTTCGCCCTGCGCGAGGGCGGAGATGGCGTCTGCTATGCGGGTCCAGATTGACATACGTCATCCTAACGAAAAATTCCGATCTTGTCAGAGCCGTTTCTGCATCAGCACAAGATCCATCCAGCGGCCAAACTTGAACCCCACTTCGGGCAAGGTTGCAACCCGTTCAAATCCAATCCGCTGATGAAAGGCAACCGCGCCCTGATTTTCACCACTAACCCCGGCAAATAACGAATGCACGCTGGCCCGCTGCGCATGGGAAATCAGTTCTTTCATTAACAATCCCCCCCACCCTTGGCCCTTTGCGCTGGGGGCGACCATTATGGAATGTTCTTTGGTGTGGGCATAGCCCGGACCGCCCCGAAACGGAAAATACGTGGCGAATCCAGTGACTTGCCTGCCATTCTCTGCGACCCAAAACGCCCCGTCACGGCGTTTGATATCCGCAGAGATCCCAACAAAATCCTTTTCCTGGGTCGTAAACGTGGCCGCAGTTTTACGAATATAGCCGTTCCAAATACGGCAAATGTCATCGCAATCCTCGATTTGGGCTGGGCGGATCATCGTAGGACCTTTGGGCCATTTGGCGTGTCAAAATGGGCGCAAAATCTGGCTTGATCAGCTTCAATAAACCGCACCTTGTCCGAAATGGCCGGCAACATTTTTGCAATCCGCATCGATTGCGGGTGATGAACCTCAAACCCCGACAGCCGAACCCCCTGTTCGTTTAAGGCACCTGCAGGATGCGGGGTTGTTTCCCCCCATTCGATCAAGGTCGGAAACGCCCCATCAAAGGGCAATGACCCGTTTGGCGGAACGGCCATTTGCCATCTCAGCGCATCACGCTGCAAGGCAATTTTGCCCCCCACAAACGGGAAATCATGCACGGCAGCCGCCAAATCAGAAACCGCGCAAATCCAATTACCCAATCGCGGCGGGCCGTCAAAGTGATCCAAGTCAAACCAATGCGGCCCCTCAATTTGTGCCGACGGGTCGATCGCAATCACCTCTAGGTAGAGATCCCCGCCAAGCCCCAGCAAACGATTATGCGTTCCAAATCGCGCGTGTTTTCCACCCGGCTGCAGGACAACACCCAATTGTTGTTCCACATAATCAGTGCCAGCATCCAGGTCGCTGCAAACAACAGCAAGGTGATCCAATATCATTTCCAGCTCCTAAATCGGCTTAAACGCCGTTCATATGAGCATTCCCCAATCCAAAAGAAAAGGCCCTCCGAAGAGGACCTTTTGAGAGGATAACAAATCTGAACCAGAGTGGATCAGCTGCGGGTTTCTCGGATAATCCGCATGATGTCTTCTGCGGCTTCGGGGATGTTGGTGCCGGGACCAAAAATCGCTTTGACGCCTGCATCATACAGGAATTGATAATCCTGTTGTGGGATAACCCCCCCACAAATAACGATAATTTCACCCGCGCCTTGATCTTTCAACGCTTGAACCAATTGCGGAGCAAGCGTTTTATGGCCCGCCGCCTGCGAACTGATGCCGACGATATGTACATCGTTATCGATGGCGTCTTGGGCGGCTTCGGTTGGGGTTTGGAACAACGGGCCCACATCCACGTCAAAGCCAATATCGGCAAAGGCAGTGGCGATCACTTTGGCACCACGATCATGTCCGTCCTGCCCCATTTTAACCACCAGCATCCGGGGGCGACGCCCCTCTTCTTGGGCAAACGCTTCGACGGATTGTTGGATGGCGGCGAAACCTTCGTCGCCTTCATAGGCGGCCCCATAGACACCGGCCAGGGTTTTCACCTCGGCGCGGTGGCGGCCAAATTCGTCTTCCATTGCCATGCTGATTTCTCCGACTGAGGCCCGTGCGCGCGCCGCGTCAACAGCCGCCTCGAGCAGATTGCCACCCTCGCGGGCACGGCGGGTGAGTTCGGCAAGGGCCGCATCACACGCCCCCTGATCGCGGCTGTCCCGCATGGTTTTCAACCGCGCAATCTGGCTGTCCCGCACGGCGACGTTATCCACATCTAGGATGTCAATTTCGTCTTGTTTATCAAGCTTGTACTTGTTCACACCGACGATCACTTCGTCCCCGCGATCAATCATCGCCTGACGTTTGGCCGCTGATTCCTCAATCCGAAGCTTGGGCATGCCGCTGGCCACCGCCTTGGTCATACCGCCCATTTCTTCGACTTCTTTGATCAATTCCCATGCTTGATCCGCCAGTTCCGCGGTCAGGCTTTCGACGTAATATGACCCGGCCAATGGATCGACCACGTTGGTTACGCCGGTCTCTTCTTGCAAGATCAATTGGGTGTTGCGGGCAATGCGGGCCGAAAATTCGGTGGGCAGGGCAATCGCTTCGTCCAAGGCATTGGTATGCAACGATTGTGTCCCACCAAGTGCGGCGGCCATCGCTTCGTATGCGGTGCGTACAACGTTGTTATAAGGGTCCTGTTCCTGCAGCGACACGCCAGAAGTCTGGCAATGGGTGCGCAGCATTTTGGAGCGTTCGGATTTGGCCCCGAATTCGGTCATAATGCGGTGCCACAGCAAACGTGCCGCGCGCAATTTCGCCGCCTCCATGAAGAAATTCATGCCAATCGCAAAGAAGAACGACAACCGCCCGGCAAATTTATCGACATCCATGCCCGCCTCAATTGCGGCGCGCACATATTCGCGACCATCCGCCAGCGTATAGGCCAATTCCTGCACCAAATTCGCGCCGGCCTCTTGCATGTGGTAGCCCGAGATCGAGATCGAGTTAAACTTAGGCATCTCATTGGATGTATATTCGATGATGTCGGAAATAATCCGCATCGATGGTTCTGGCGGGTAAATATAGGTGTTGCGGACCATAAATTCCTTCAGAATGTCATTCTGAATGGTGCCTGCCAGCAGGGATCGGTCATGGCCTTGCTCTTCTCCGGTGACGATAAAATTGGCGAGGATTGGGATGACCGCGCCGTTCATGGTCATCGAAACCGACACTTTGTCCAGTGGAATACCATCAAACAGGACCTTCATATCCTCAACGGAATCGATGGCGACGCCTGCTTTGCCTACATCGCCTTCGACGCGGGGATGGTCGCTGTCATAGCCCCGGTGCGTGGCCAGATCAAAGGCAACCGACACGCCCTGCTGACCGGCGGCCAACGCTTTGCGATAAAAGGCGTTGGATTCCTCGGCCGTCGAAAACCCCGCATATTGACGGATGGTCCATGGGCGCCCGGCATACATGGTGGCCTTGACGCCGCGCGTGAACGGACCTTCGCCGGGAATGCCCCCCATATGGGGCAAATCGGCGGTATCCTCGGCCGTATAAAGCGGTTTGACATCAATGCCTTCCAGCGTCTTCCAGGTCAAATCCTCAAGCGGACGCCCACGAAGTTCCTTTTCCGCCAGTTCAGCCCATTTCTTGTCGTTTCCCATCACTATGTCCTCTTTCTGGCGATCCGTAGAAATTTTCTACGCTGTCGCTGTTATTCTTCCATCCTGTGTCACCACTCATTGGCTGAGTTTTGGTGTCTTCTATAAAGGTCGCGAGCCCATCTGCGCCGTTGCGCAGCCAGGCTACATCTTCTTGGTATTTTTTGCGCAATGCGTGTTGTTGATTGCTGTCAAACGGCATCCAGCGGCCATCCCCATCGGGTAAATTAGCCTGTATTTGTGGATCTGCTGTCATGGATGCAATGTCACGCAATTGCGCCAAACGCGGTCCGCGATTGTGCCATTGGCGCGCCCCAGAGGAACGGCTCACTTTTTGGGCGCCGGTCATAATGCCCAATTGAACATCTGGCTGCGAAATGAACCGTTCTGCGGCCCAAACGCGGAATTGAACATTGGGCAAAACGGCGGCAGCATCCTGGATCACATCACGCCATGTCCTGGGATGGGTCACAACCCGATCCAGATCAGATTGCGTCGGCCACGGACGCCCCATTTCCACAGCGTAGGCATAGGTCGACGCCCAATAGGCATCCTGAGATCGAATGGCCAAACCGATACGCACGCACCGATCCCCAAGCGCGGGCAAAAACCGTTCCAAACGCACGGACAAGTTGGGATAAAGCGCCCCCGCCCGGATATTGCTGTGCATGGACCCGATCATGTTTTCCTCAGACACAATCAGAAACCGCATCTGCCGGCGTTCCATCCGTTCCAGTTCAACCCGGATCAGACCCGTTGATCGAATGCTTTCGGAAATCGCGCTGAACTGTTCGTTGCGCGCATTGCGGATCAACCCGTTGAAAAATCCATGACGGGTTCGTTTTGGCGTCCACGCGGTAATTCCGGCCCGCCGTAAACCATCTGCATTGGCCCGCAGATAGCTCTGAAACGTGGTTGTCCCGGTTCGATGGGCCCCAAGATGAAGGGCAATATCCATGGCGCGCAAGCCCCCAGTAATGACGCGCAACCCCAGCTGCGCAATATGATGTACAATCGGCATCATGCGCGTAGGTCCCTCACCGGAGGGTTAAAGTTAAAATTGTTATGGATCTGGGGTGATTGGGGGTTCGGAAGTTGGAGCAAAGCCCCTATATTCATCTGTATGAACAAGATTTTAATCGCCGCGACATTGGCAATTGGTGTTGGTTCCGCGCTCTGGGCGCAGGACGACGTACCTGTTTTTGAGGTTTGGCAAGAAACGCCAACCCAAATTTTCGAAGCGACAGACATGACGCCGGATGACATCCTGTGGCAGCTGCGCCCGTTGATCATCTTTGCGGACAATCCTCTGGACCCGCGGTTCCAGCGGCAAATGGATTTGGTGTCAGCCGAGATAGACGAACTGGCTGAACGGGATGTGATTGTGATCGTGGATACCGATCCCACCGCCCGCAGCACATGGCGGACCATGTTGCGTCCACGCGGGTTTATGCTGGCTCTGTTGGCCAAAGATGGCACCATGCAATTGCGCAAGCCCCTGCCCTCGAATGTGCGTGAACTCAGCGCGTCCATCGATAAAATCCCGCTGCGACAGCAAGAGATCGAGGATCGCCGAGCACCGCCGATCAGGTAAGGGGCATCCTTCATTCGACCCCCGGATCATATTCGAAATAGGCCCCATCAGGCAGGGTCGGCACCCAGTCCTGCAATGCCGCCAACAAGGGCGCAACATGTTCGGGCGATGTGGCATAATAGGACACGTGATCATCCCCCAAGAAACCGGCGGAAATCACCAATCGCAGCTCTCCGAGTTTGACCCAATCCTCTCCGATGGCTTTGGTCAGCCATGAATCATAGATCATCGCCAGTGGCACATCATGACGCTGTGTCAGGGGTTCGGCCCAGCCCTGAACAGGGGCATTTTGGCGAATATGACGCGCCTCAGCCGAGGCAAGCCCCCACAGATCCAACACGTAGTTTTCGTTCTGCCAAGCCACCAAGCCAAGGTCATTCACCGCGACATTCACCTGCGCGTAATCCTGTGCAAAGCGGGCAGATTGATGGGGTTGCAGGTAAATCGCGCGGATATTCCACGGGAATCCATGTGTCCATGTATTCACGTAAACCACTGTCCCAGCAGCAATAACCCCAATAGCGGCGAGCGCAGGCAACCATTTTTGCGCACCTGACGCGACAATCATCAAACCAGCGGCGGTCACCGCCCAGATATAGCCTTCGTAGCGGTCCATCCAGCCGATTTGGCCAAACATCAAATGGGCCTGACAGGCAAAAAACACCGCCACGCCAATGGATGCGGTCGCCAGATAGGCGGACTTCTTTTGGCTCAGCTGGATCACCGTCACCAGCAACACCGCGATGGATGTCAAATGCAGCATCAGCCCCGCAGGCACCTGACGGTTCAGGATATGGGTGCCCATGACACGTTCCATCAGCGGCATGTTCACGTCTTCTTCGCCAACCAATTTGGCCTGCACGGATTCCGGCAACGGATCGAGCCCGATTGACGTCAACGCTCCGACAAAAATCAGCACGGGCAGCAGGGACAAAACCGCGGTTAACAGGGATGGCATCAGCCCCTTTTGTCGCAACACCACAACAGCGGCCAACAGGCCCAACGCCAACCCTTCGAGGCGCATCGCCGAGGCGAAAAATACCCCCGCCAAAAGTGCGATATTCATCGCATCCGTTTTGACAAGTTTCAGCAATCCATAGATCACGGCCAATGATGCGGCGGTGTGCAGGCTGTGTTCCATGCCGGTGAACGCGACGCCAAACATGTTCAACGCAATCGGCCCCAGCAATGCCGCGATCAGGCCAATCGGTTTCAGGCCATCCTCTGTGTATCCCGCCAAAATCAGGATGCGCCCCCAAAACCAGGCGGCCAATCCCATGCCAAAAAGGTTCCACAGCAGCGGCAACCAAGCCTGCAAATCCGTGCCCGCAAACGGCAACAGCAAAACCGGATAAAGCGGAGAGGACGCCGCAGATGCAAATTCGCCCGCATTGACGCCATATCCCCCGGCGGCCAATTGTTCAGCCATAGCCAGATGAATGTAAACGTCATCCAATGGGTATTCAAAAACCCATCCGGCGTTAGACATGGCCGCTGCGATGGACAGGCCAAAGGCGACAAAAACGCCTAAAATTGAAAATAAGGGCAGAGTCCGCGTCATCCAAAATACTCCAAGTCACAAAATGTGTTTGAAGCGGGTTTTACACCGGAATGTGCCAAAAGGAAGTCGGGCGCGGCAAACCACCGAAATTGCGCGGCAAAATTGCAATTCAGGTCGTCCCAGCAAAACCAAAATTGCCAACGTGTCATAACGGGAAACCCGCCGCGTAATAGGCGCGGTCCCGTCCCGGATCAACGATCATAAACCCCTCGGGATCCGGCAACCAAATCAAAATGGCGCTGGGCCGTGTCAGGGCTGTGCGAAACCCAGCGCTTGCCTCATCTGTCAGGCAGTCACCGACATTTGCGGCGGCTTCCAGCACTTGTTTGCCAAAAACGCCACGATCCAACAGCAACATGCCATCGGCCATGTCATTGGGTGAATAATCCGCCATCTGAATGGCCGCAGGTCCGCCCAAATCATAGGTGGCTTGCGCGGCTTCTAGTGTGGCGTCTGGTTCGACTTTGCCCGTCAAATAGGAACTGGACAGTTCAAAAATCGCGGCAGTACAGGTGCGGCGGCTGTCGAAATAATGGGTATCGGTCAGATACACATATTCCGACAAATCCGCACGCAATGCCGTTTCACGATCCCGATCACATCCGATCAACAGCGCGCACAGGCCCATCGCTGCGCATGCCGCAGTTCTGGGACTTGTGATCGGTGCTAATCGGGTGCGTGGCATCGGTTTATTCGAACTCCATGATCACGTCGTCGACAGCCAGACTGTCGCCCGCAGCGGCGTTGATTTTAGACACAACACCCTTTTTCTCAGCGCGCAGGATGTTTTCCATCTTCATCGCTTCGACCGTACACAGGGCCTGGCCTTCTTGGATTTCATCGCCCACCGCAACATTGACGTTCACGATCAAACCCGGCATCGGGCAGAGCAACAATTTCGACGTATCCGGCGGCAGCTTTTCTGGCATCAATTGCGCCAATTCGGCCTGGCGTGGGCTGCGAATATGCACTTTCAAATCGGCACCACGGGACCGAATGCGGAACCCTTGGGTGATTTTACCAACCTTCAGCACCAATGGTGCGCCGTTCACGGTCAAACGTGCAAGCGCATCACCGGGGGTCCAGTCGCTCTCGACCCGCAATGTTTCATCGCCAAAGCTGACATCAGAGCCGGATTTATCGGCTGAAATCGTGACCGGGAATTCCGCGCCCTGTAGGGTCACAACCCAATCTTCGCCCACATGACGTTCGTGGTTGCCCATCCGCCCCGATACGCGCGTGCGGCGAATTTCAGCGACACGGTGCATGGCAGCACTGGCCGCCGCAATCCGTTTCAACGCGGGTTCTGCCAGTTCAACCCCTTCAAATCCTTCGGGATATTGCTCTTCGATGAACGCGGTGGTCATGTCACCTTTGATGAAAATCGGGTGATCCATCACAGCACTCAAGAAAGGCAAATTGTGACCAATGCCTTCGACTTCGAACCCATCCAGCGCATCGCGCATTGCCTCAATCGCGGCGTCACGGGTTGGGGCCCAAGTGCACAATTTCGCGATCATCGGATCGTAATACATGCTGATTTCGCCGCCCTCAAAGACGCCGGTATCATTGCGCACGGCCACGGCACCTGCCGGGGCATCCCCCTGCCATTTGTCATTGTCCAGCAACGGGCCCGCCGCGGTTTCCATCGGCGGACGATAGCGGGTCAAACGACCGATTGAGGGCAAAAACCCACGATAGGGATCCTCTGCATATAGGCGGTTTTCAATCGCCCAACCGTTCAGTTTCACGTCATCCTGGGTGATGGTCAGCGGTTCGCCATTGGCCACGCGGATCATCTGTTCCACCAAATCGACGCCGGTGATCAGTTCGGTCACAGGATGTTCCACCTGCAAACGTGTATTCATTTCAAGGAAGTAGAAATTTTTATCGCCATCCACGATAAATTCCACGGTCCCCGCAGAGGCGTAATCCACCGCTTGGGCCAGTGCCACCGCCTGTTCGCCCATGGCTTTGCGGGTGGCTTCGTCCAGAAACGGGCTTGGCGCTTCTTCGACGACTTTTTGCTGGCGGCGCTGGATCGAACATTCGCGTTCGCCCAGATAGATACCATTGCCATGCGCGTCACACAGAACCTGAATTTCGATGTGGCGCGGCTGGGTGATGAATTTTTCAATGAAAATCCGATCATCGCCAAAGCTGCTGGCCGCTTCGTTTTTCGACGATTGGAACCCTTCGCGGGCTTCGTCATCGTTCCACGCAATCCGCATGCCTTTGCCGCCGCCCCCGGCCGAGGCTTTGATCATCACCGGATAGCCGATTTCGTTGGAAATTTTCACCGCTTCGTCCGCGTCTTCGATCAGGCCCATATAGCCCGGAACGGTGGACACGTTTGCCTCTTGGGCGATCTTTTTAGAGGTGATTTTATCCCCCATGCTTTCGATCGCGCCCACAGGGGGTCCAACAAAGGCGATGTTTTCAGCGGCCAACGCTTCTGCGAATTTCGCGTTTTCAGACAAAAAGCCATAACCGGGATGCACCGCCTGCGCGCCGGTTTGACGGATCGCATCCATCACTTTGTCGATCACAATATAGGACTGATTGGCGGGGGGCGGGCCGATATGCACCGCTTCGTCGGCCATTTTCACATGCAGCGCGTTGCGATCCGCATCCGAATAGATGGCAACGGTGGAAATCCCCATTTTGCGCGCGGTCTTTATCACACGGCACGCAATTTCACCGCGGTTCGCGATCAGGATCTTATCAAACATGTGCATGGTCCTTTGAATGCAAAACCGCCGCCGAGGCACAATGGCCCCGACGGCGGTCGGAATTGTTAACGTGCCCAAAGGCACGGATCAGTGATTGGGATACGCGCGGCTTAGTTACAGGCCGCAAGTCCGAGATCGTCGCACAGCACGCCACCCGCGCCGCCAATAATGGCGCCCGTGGTTGGGTCCGCGCCGGTCGCGTCTGCAACCAATGCGCCTGCTGCTGCCCCTGCGAGGCCGCGTTCGAGATCGTTATCAAGACAGGCCGAAAGCGAAAGCGTTGCCGCGGCTGCCAGTACAAGACGAAGGTGGAACATGGATTACTGCCCTTTTTGGTTATTTTCCGAGCCGCAGAATCAGCGTTCGCAGGCCCAGACACAACCCAAAAGTCCGTGATCAATGTCGATATCGGTGCATTTTCGCCTGAAAAATATGGATTTTGGCGAAAAGTTGCCGGTCTGACCTGGGTGGGGTCAAACCGGCTAGGGGAAGGGTAACGGTGGTTACATATGTAGCCGCACCGGGTGGCTGCCCGTTGCGATACACAGGAACCGTGACATAGGCGACGCGCGGTTGCATAGGCAGCACGCCGTTTCCCTACCAAACCGGCATTTTCCCGCCAGAATTGCACTGGCTTGCGCGAATTCGCGCCGAAATATGCCGATACGCCACTCACGGCGACCAATTACCCGTCATAACATCGTGAAAATTGGCAAAGGCCAGATCCACGTTGATCCGCAACAGAGCCTCATAACTCTCGGGATCAAATTCTTCTTCGACTGCAATCACTTCGCGGTCCAAAAGCCAGCTTAGACGGCCAGCATCCAGATTACCGCGCACAAAAGGTTCTTCACCAAAGTGGTTCCACAAAGCCCAAAGAAAGCCTTCGTCCGCTTTGCGGTCACTGGGGCGCCGATCCGCATACCGTTCGCGGGCCACTAATTTGGTGGGGCCTGCTTTGGCGGGTCGACGAATGGTGAATTGATAATCAGTCCCGGGTAGACGGCCGGGAAAACCTCTGTGTTTTTCCATTACGCAGCCTCCTTTTCTAGGGTGAAAGGGGATGCGAAGCGGACGGGCATCGCTGCCCGTCCCGACGAATACTTAGTTGTATTTGCCGTTGAATACTGGTTCGGCGCTGACCGTTGGGGCCGGATCGACCACAACGAATTCTTCGACGTCATTGTTGCCACAGGCCGCCAGGCCCAGAACGGATACAGCCGCAAGGGCCTTAAAAAGGTTAGACATGAAAGTCTCCTGTCTCGATTATCGAGAGACGTCCGGCGCAAGCGTCGGTCCCGGCTCCCTTTTTCCACATATGTGGTCGCATCAGCGCGACCAATGCGAAGTTTAGCCGAAACAGGTGTCAAAGGATATGCCTGCGCAATTGTGCGCGCATGTTGTGGCGCGTCTGCATCAAGTGCAATTTCACATGAGCTATGGGGCGCAAGATGTTGTAGCGACATTACAATCCCTCCCAGATACAGGTGTTATCCTGCACCTGATACATCTCAAAAAACTGGGTGGCATCCGGTGTCAGAATGCCAAACGGCACCTCTCGGTCGGCCAGAGAAATGATCACATTTGCATCATGCCAATTGTTGCTTGCCAGCGCAGGCAGCACCAAATTTTCGCAAATATAAGGAAAGTCGGCCTCGACCTCGGTGAACGTCACCCCAGCCCCATCCGGGGAAAGAGCAGGCGCCACAAACAAGAACCGCGCCGTGTTTGTGTCAGGTTCCATCACCACATCATAAAGCGCCACATCCAGCCCGGAAGGCACGTCAATATCGGCGCAAACGGCGCTGCCCAATAGCGCGAATATCAACCCAAATGCGGATTTCATGACAGGCCCCGATTTGCATTGGACACCCAACGGGTGCGGTTGTCAGGTGCATCCAGAACGTCCTGAATGATCCCCTGAACGGGCGCGCCAACCAGCTGCGCGCCATCAATACGCCCCCCTGCCCGCACCTGAACCAAGCCATCCACCCGGATCAGTTCAACCACAGGGGAAAACCCGCGCAGATTTTGCAAGGCCCGCCATAAATCCTGACGGATTTGATGCGCCAATCGTTTCAATGATCCGTCCGGCAACGTTGTTTGGGCCTGCACATCAAATCGCGCAGGCAAACGCCGCGTCAACGTGATGCCATTTTCGGCCGGAACAATATGCCAGTTTTTACGGGTCATTTTCCCCGTCCTGTCAGGCGCTGAAACAGCGATCTTTTGGTCGGTGCGACCGGTGTCATGTCTGGCATCTCACCCGTGGTGAGTTTGACAAGTGTTTGATAATAAAACACCAAATCGTCCTCTGGCCCGTTATCCAAACGCTTAGCGACTTTGGCAAACGGCACCAGCGTTTGCGTCCCGCATTGCATCATCAGCGGAAACCGCATGGCGTCATCAACGTCCGCTTTGGTGCCATCAATCCATGTTGCCCCGCGATGGCGCACCATCACTTCGCCCAGATATGCCCCGGCCACCATAATAGTCCCACCCATATTCTCAGAGCGGTCACCATTGTCGTGGAACCCACCGATCAACTCATCCAGAGCGCGAATGCTGCCCTCTGAATAGTCAAAACGGCTGTCGCCCTGTTTGGATGCGATCGCCACAAAATTGGCGGCCATTTCGGGCGCGTCTTTGGGGGTTGGGGTAAGTTCGCGGGTCATTCCTGCACCTTACAGCGGGATATTGTCGTGTTTTTTCCACGGGTTGGTCAGTTGCTTGCCCCGTAGGGACGCAAAAGCGCGACAAATCCGTTTGCGGGTGCTGCGCGGCTGGATCACTTCGTCAATAAACCCACGTTCGGCGGCGACAAACGGGTTAGCAAACCGGTCTTCGTAATCGGCGGTGTGCTGCGCGATTTTTTCCGCATCCCCCAGATCCGCGCGATGGATAATTTCGGTCGCCCCTTTGGCACCCATCACCGCGATTTCCGCCGTGGGCCAAGCATAGTTGAAATCGCCGCGCAGATGTTTGGACGCCATCACGTCATATGCGCCGCCATAGGCTTTGCGGGTGATCAGCGTGACCTTGGGCACGGTCGCTTCGCCATAAGCAAACAGCAGTTTTGCCCCATGTTTGATCACGCCACCATATTCCTGGCTGGTACCGGGCAAGAAGCCGGGGACGTCAACCAAAGTCAGGATCGGAATTTCGAACGCATCACAGAACCGCACAAACCGCGCCGCTTTGCGCGATGAATCGATATCCAGACAGCCAGCCAAAACCAACGGCTGGTTGGCCACAACGCCCACGGTTGATCCTTCGAGGCGGATAAGCCCAGTCAGCATGTTTTTGGCGAAATCCTCTTGAATTTCGTAGAAATCACCTTCGTCAGCCAATTTGGTGATCAATTCTTTCATGTCATACGGTGAATTTGGATTGTCCGGGATCAACGTATCCAAGCTGTTTTCCAACCGGTTCACATCATCAAAGAAGGGACGCACGGGCGGTTTAGAGCGATTGTCGGACGGTAGGAAATCCACCAAACGGCGCACTTCGGCCAAGGCTTCGACGTCGTTTTCAAACGCGCCATCCGCGACGGATGATTTTTTTGTATGGGTGGATGCCCCGCCCAGTTCTTCGGCGGTCACCACTTCGTTTGTCACGGTTTTCACCACATCGGGGCCGGTGACAAACATGTAGGAACTGTCACGCACCATAAAGATAAAGTCGGTCATTGCAGGCGAATAAACCGCCCCACCGGCGCATGGCCCCATGATCACGCTGATCTGTGGGATCACGCCGGAGGCCATGATGTTGCGCTGGAAAATTTCAGCGTAGCCGGCCAAGGCGTCGACGCCCTCTTGGATTCGCGCACCGCCGGAATCGTTCAGGCCGATCACAGGCGCGCCATTTTGCATGGCCATATCCATGATCTTGCAAATTTTCTGCGCATGTGTGGCCGACACCGATCCACCCAAAACCGTGAAATCCTGCGAATACACATAGACCATGCGACCGTTGATGGTCCCCCAGCCAGTGACGACACCATCACCTGCAGGCTTTTGATTTTCCATACCAAAATCGGTACAACGGTGCGAAATAAACATGTCGAACTCTTCGAAACTGCCATCATCTAGCAACAGTTCAATCCGTTCGCGGGCCGTCAATTTACCCTTGGAATGCTGCGCTGCGATCCGTCGTTCGCCGCCCCCAAGCCGGGCCTCTTCACGACGATCGTTCAGTTCCTGAAGAATATCTTTCATGTCTCGCTCCCAATTTCGGGCAATTTAGTCGCCCGCAATGGCAATATGCCTAACCTTGCGGCAGAGCCTACCTGCGGATTACATACAATTGAAGAGAGATTGGGCAAATTTGCAAAACCATACATTTGCAGTTTTCAAAATTTGCAAAACTGCAAATCATTGCAAATGAAAACAACTATTCCTTGTGCGCATCTAGACAGAACAGTTTAGCAAGCATAGCTGTTACGAATGTCAAACGCGCCTCTCGTCCGTTTTCTGGACCGAACCACACCACCACATATCATCACGCTGGTCTTTATCGCAGGACTGGGCGCGCTCAATATGTCCATCCTGCTGCCGTCGCTTAGTCAGATGACCGAATATTTCGACACGGAATACGCTGTCATTCAGCTCAGCGTGTCGGCCTATTTCGCGGTTACGGCCGTGTTGCAATTGGTGATCGGACCGATTTCGGACCGTTTTGGACGACGCCCCGTGGTGCTGGGGGCGATTGCGCTGTTTATTCTGGCCTCCATCGGCGCAGTTCTGTCAACAAGCGTGGAAATGTTCCTGACGTTTCGCCTGATGCAAGGCGTGATTGTGACCGGTATGGTCATGTCCCGCGCCATCGTGCGTGACATGGTCCCCCAAGAAGAAGCCGCATCCATGATCGGCTATGTCACGATGGGCATGTCACTGGTCCCGATGTTTGGCCCCATGATCGGCGGCGTATTGCAGCAGGCTTTTGACTGGCACGCCGTGCTGCTCTTTGTGATTGCGTCGGGATTGTTGACATTTGTTTTGTGTTACCGCGATCTGGGCGAAACGGTGCGCGGCAACGGCATGACCTTTGCCCAACAAGTGCGAACCTACCCAGAATTGTTCGCCTCCCCCCGGTTTTGGGGGTATGTCGGCGCCTCGACTTTCGCCTCTGGTGCGTTTTTTGCCTATCTCGGCGGTGCCTCTTTTGTCTCCGGTGACGTCTATGGGTTAACGCCATTTTGGACCGGCATCGCCCTGGGGGCGCCCGCAGTTGGATATGGGTTCGGCAATTTCATTTCCGGGCGTTACACCACGCGCTATGGCATCAATAAAATGATCTATGCAGGCACGCTGATTTCCACTTTGGGCATGGGGACATCTTTGTTGTTCAGCCTGTTTGGCATCGCGGATGGCCCATTTTTATTCTTTGGTTTCAGTACGTTCCTCGGCCTTGGCAACGGTTTGGTCATGCCCAATGCCGCCGCAGGCATGTTGTCGGTTCGCCCGCATCTGGCGGGGACCGCCAGCGGAATTGGCGGATCGATCATGATTGCGGGCGGGGCGTTTTTGTCGGCCTTTGCGGGCTGGACGCTGAGCGTTGAATCCGGCGCATTGCCATTGCAGTTGATCATGTTCCTGACATCCGCGGCCTCAATCGGGGCGATTTTATTCGTCACCCAGCGCGAGCGCGGCATATTGGCCTAAGCCTTGCTTTGCCAGATTTGCAGAGGCACATTAGAGCCAAGCAAATTTGCAAAGGCCCCCAATGGCAGTCCAAAAACTATATGCAGGCAATAAGTTACGTGAACTTCGCGGACGGCTGGAACTAACCCAAAAAGGGTTCGCAGAAAAGCTGGGCGTGTCCCTGCCCTATCTGAACCAAATGGAAAACAACAACCGGCCTGTCAGCACCGGGGTTGTTCTGGCCTTGGCGCAAGAATTTGGGTTCGACGTGACCGAATTGCAATCCGGGGACGAAGCCAGATTGGTCGGCGATATGCGCGAAGCCTTGGCCGATCCGATGTTTACCGCCGCCCCGCCACCGCTCTCTGATCTGCGACTTGCGGCCTCAAACGCTCCGGCTTTGGCGCGGGCATTTCTGGACTTGCATGCCGCCTATCGGCAAACCCATGAACGGCTTGCATCACTGGACGAAGCATTGGGTCGCGAAGATTCCCGCCTACAGCCCAGCCCCTGGGAAGAGGTGCGGGATTTCTTTCATTATTGCGACAATTACATCGACGCTGTTGATCGCGCCGCAGAACGGTTTTCAGCCCAAGGCGACACCACAACAAATGCCATCAAAGCCTTGGAAAATCACGGTATTCGCGTGGTGCATGCGGATCGCCACCAAGTGCGCAAATACGATATTGAAACCCAGACCCTCACCCTGTCGCGGCGCAGCTCAGAAGCGACGCGCAATTTTCAATTGCTGGTGCAACTGGCCCTGATCACGCAGGATGACCTGCTCGAAGCGACGCTGGATTTCGCACGTTTTCAAAGCCCCGAGGCGCGCAGCATCGCCAAAATCGGGCTGGCCAATTACTTTGCCGGGGCCGCCCTAATGCCGTACGGGCCATTTCTGGAAGCCGCGCAAACCATGCGCCATGATTTAGAACGCCTATCGGATCGATTTGGTGCCTCGCTGGAACAGGTGGCGCATCGATTGTCGACCATGCAGCGTCATGGCGCCAAGGGCATTCCGTTCTTTTTTGTACGTGTAGATCAGGCCGGGACAATCACCAAACGTCACTCGGCCACGACCTTGCAATTTGCGCGATATGGCGGGGCTTGCCCGTTGTGGAATGTGCATCGCGCCTTTGAAACGCCGGGGCGGTTTTTGCAGCAATTGGCCGAAACACCAGACGGCATTCGGTATTTTTGCCTCGCCCGCGACGTAAGCAAATCTGGCGGCGCATTTGATGCGCCAACACGCCGATACGCGATTGGATTGGGCTGTGAAATCCGGCATGCCAATGCGCTGGTCTATGCGGATCATATGGATATCGGATCACCGGATGCCTTTGAACCTATTGGGATTTCTTGCCGTATCTGCGAACGGCGCGGATGCCACCAACGATCCGTTCCGCCACTGGAACGTCAGCTATCGGTTGACCTAAACCAACGGGATGTTCTGCCTTATTCAGTGGAATGAACCCGCGCCCCATCAAAGCCGCTGGCAGCGATATCATCACACAGATCCGACCATGTGCATCCCTGACAGGCGGCGCGAATCCCCCCGTCGGCAAACCCCATCCGTAAGGTTTGCAACACATTTGGCGTCAGACGAAACATCGTCCCCGGCGCAATAGAGCGTCCTAACAAAGAAGCGATGCTTTGGGCGGCTTGTTCATCGCGTTTTTGCACGTCATGGCCGACACAATGTCGATCAGGCCCCGACAGCATCGGGGCACAAATATCGTCGGGCCCAGCGACCAATTTCACCTGCGCGCCCGCTGACAATTTTTGTGCAATTTCGTCATAGTTCTTAACGAATTCAGGGCTGTAGCCCTTGCCGATATAGGACAGAATACACAATAGATGATGGGCGCGCAGGTGAATAATCATACAGCCTTATAACGCGTCCATTGGCGCAATATAACCGCCCCAAGCGCAGATTTTAGAACCGCTCCGATCAGAAACGGCGTGACACCCAAAACGATCGCTTTTTCCACGCCGGTAAACGTTGCCAACCAGCTGGCCCCAATCAACAGACACAGGACATTGGCAAGGCTCATCGCCAAAAACGCCAGCCAGACCCGACCGCCATTCCAACCTTTTTCGGCCAGAAATCCGGTTAATGCCGCGATAATAGGGAAAGACGCCAAATATCCCCCCGTTGGGCCGGCAAAATGCGCCAAACCACCAGCGCCACCTGCCAAAACCGGTGCGCCCATCGCGGCTTCGCCCAGCCACGTCAAAACAGTGATGCCGCCCAGCCGCCAGCCATATAGCGCGCCGATCATCGTCACGGCAAAGGTCTGCATCGTGACGGGGACGGGATACATCGGCACCTCAATCCGCGAAGAGACGGCCAAAACAATCGTGCCGACCAAAACGGCGATCATTTTCCAGTGGGTCGCTTGGTCCGATAGAGACAGGGGGCTGAAGGATGGGGGGTGATTCATTGCAGCGGGGTGATGCATATTACATGTCCTCATTTTATAGATAATTTTCGATCTTCTTGCCATCTTTGGGACCATAGGCGCTCGCCTCTTGCAAGAATTTCCGAAATTGTGAGGAATTACCGACCCAAGCGCCCACCAAGACGACGCCCTGCGCGCCGAACATGTTGGGCCAGAATTGCGCAGGCAACCTCAATCTGCCCCTTTCGCAAAGCGTCTATAATGGCCAAATGTTCGTGATCGACACGTGGCTCCCATTTGTTGGGTTTCGCAGCAAACAGAAACCGGGCGCTGGAAATATGCAGGTCTTCTATTGAGGAGATGAGTCGCGGCATATTGCTCGGTTTGATCAAGGCCTGATGAAACGTCCGATTGGCCGCTTCCCAGCTTTGAATCGTATCGCACTCACTTTGCTGTTGGTTTAAATTTCCTAAATACACCAGATAGTTACGATCAAAATTTAGCGAAGCATGCCTGAGCGCCAGAACCTCTAGGCTGGCGCGCATTTCCGCGACTTCACGTCTTTGACTGGGATCAATTCCCGTCACCCGCACGCCGCGTCGGGGAATGGATATCAGCAACCCACGCGCTTCCAATCTATGAAAGGCTTCTCGCACAGGAACGTGGCTTGTCTTAAACTCAGCGGCAATGTGGTCCTGACGTAATTTGGCACCTGCAGGCAGTTGTCCGGTTATGATCCGGTCAGACAGAACCAAGGCAATTTGGGCGGGCAGTGTTTCTTTGTATGTGTCGGCCATAAATTATAGATAATTTAAACGAACACGTTTTGAAACCCTGCCCGCCCGATTCGAATACCTGGCTTACGCGTCAGTTTTGCTGAGCAATGACCAAATTTCGTCTTTCAGGCCCAAGCGCTCTTTGCGCAATTCGGCCATATGCGCATCATCTGTCGGCTCAACATTGGTTTCGGCACGATGCACCGCCCGGTTCAGTTCATGATATTTATCCGCCAGCGATGCGAAATGCGCATCACTGATTTTTAGCGCGTGCATTTGCTCAATATGATCTGGAAATTCTTCTGCCAGTTCATGTGGGGTGTGAGACATTTTTCTCTCCTCATGTTGCTCACCATCAGGCTAGCCCTCAGCACCCCGCTGCACATTGACCCGGATCAAACCAATCCAATTTCCACGCCACTATCGCTGTTTCGATTCCCAATCCGGATGCTGCCACGCTTGCAAATCCTCGGGGGGTAAGGACCGACCCAGAATATGATCCGCAACTTTTTCACCGGTCATAATCGACGGCGCGTTTAGATTGCCGTTGGTAATGCGCGGAAAAATAGAGCTGTCAGCGACCCGCAATCCAGATACGCCAATCACGCGGGCTTCTGGATCGACGACAGCAGTCGCGTCATCCGCCGCCCCCATGCGACAGGTGCCACAGGGATGAAACGCGCTTTCTGCATGTTCACGAATGACATCATCCAATGCCGCATCAGATTGCGCCATTGCACCGGGTTGAATTTCATCACCGCGGAATTGATCAAAGGCATTTTGCCCAATGATTTCTCGGGTATGCCGGATACATGTTCGAAAATCTTCCCAGTCGGATGGGTCGGACATATAGTTAAAGAAGATCCGCGGCGCTTGGGTTGGGTTGTTGGATTTCAGGGTGATTTCACCCCGTGAAACTGACCGCATCGGGCCTACATGCGCCTGAAAACCATGGCCGCTTGCTGCTGTTTTTCCATCATATCGCACCGCAATTGGCAAAAAATGGAACTGAATATCTGGGTATTTTACCCCGGCTTTGGAACGGATGAACCCAGCCATTTCAAACTGATTTGAGGCCCCGATGCCCGTTTTTGTAAACAACCAACGCGCCCCGACATAGGCTTTGCCCAGCAGCGACCAATATTTATAAAGGGAAACCGGTTTGGTCGCATTGTATTGAACATAAAGTTCAAGGTGGTCTTGTAGATTTTTGCCAACGCCAGCGCGATCAGCGACAACCTCAATGCCATGTTCCCGCAGATGTTCCGCTGGGCCAATCCCGGAAAGCATCAACAATTTCGGAGAGTTAATCGCCGAAGCTGACAGGATCACCTCTGATCTCGCTGAGATGATCTGAGTTTGGCCACCTTGCAGAATTTCAACACCGGTGGCGACTTTGTCTTTGATGATGACACGTTGCGCCAAGCCACGCACGACCTTGACCCCCATATCCTTGGCGGGGCGCAGATAGGCATTGGCCGTCGACCAGCGCCGACCTTTGTAAACGGTCATATCATAGGGGCCAAAACCCTCTTGTTGATGGCCGTTATAATCCTCGGTATCGTCATAACCGGCTTGGACACCGGCCTTGCGAAATGCCTTGGTCAGTGGGTTGTTACCAGGGCCGCGCGTCACATGCAGGGGGCCGTTTTTGCCCCGATATTCGGATGTTCCACCATGCCAGGTCTCCATCCGCTTAAAATAGGGCAACACATCCCGATAGGACCACCCTTTGGCGCCACTTTCTGCCCAATGTTCGTAATCCTGTGCGTTGCCCCGCACAAAGATCATGCCGTTGATGGATGACGATCCCCCAACAACTTTGCCGCGCGGGGTCGCCAGCCGCCGATTGCCCAGATTTGGCTCTGGTTCGGACTGAAATCCCCAATCATATAATGGCATGTTCATCGGATAAGACAAAGCCGCCGGCATCTGAATGAACGGCCCTAAATCAGAGCCACCGAATTCAATCAATATGACAGATTTTCCGGCCTCAGCCAAACGATAAGCCAAGGCGCAGCCCGCAGAGCCTGCGCCAACGATGACGTAGTCACTTTCCATTTTTCAACCTTTACTCGGTTTGGAACCCCGAAAATCTCGGGTTCGCTTGTATTTTTCAATCAGAACGCAGCTTCGACTTTGCCCATGCCCACATAAACGGTTTTCAATTCCGAATAGTGGTTGATCGCCGCCTTGGAGTTTTCGCGTCCAATACCCGACAGTTTGGAACCCCCGAAAGGCGCCTCTACCGGGGCGTCATTGTAGGAATTGATGTAGCAAGTACCGGCTTCGAACCCTGCCACCATGCGATGGGCGCGGTGGATATCACGGGTAAAGACACCCGCGGCCAGACCAAATTCCGTGTCATTTGCGCGCGCCAAAGCTTCTGCTTCGGTGTCAAAATCCAGCACAGCCATCACCGGACCAAAGATTTCTTCGCGTGCGATCGTCATATCGTCGCTCACATCGGCAAACACGGTTGGCTCGATGAAATTCCCAGCACCATCAGGGCAATTGCCACCGGCCACCAAACGCGCGCCTTCGGCTTGGCCTTTGGCGATGTAGGTTTTGACGATGTCCAATTGGCGCGCACTGACCATCGGTCCAAAATTCACGTTTTCATCCAGTGGATCGCCTATAACGGCCCCTTTCAGACGGTCCGCCAAACGGGTCAGGAACGCCTCTTTGATCCCGTTTTGAACGAAAACCCGCGTGCCGTTCGAACAGACCTGACCGGAGGAATAGAAATTGCCGTTGATCGCCCCTGATACGGCATCGTCCAAATCTGCGTCGTCAAAAATGACCAAAGGGGATTTGCCGCCCAGCTCCATTGTGACATGTTTTAAGCCCTCAGCGGCGGCGGCGGCGACTTTGCGCCCGGTTGGCACTGACCCTGTCAGTGAAACCTTGGCCACGCGAGCGTCGGTCACCAGTTTGGCGCCAACGGCTCCGCGTCCCTGAACAATATTGATCAACCCGGCAGGCGCGCCAGCTTCTGTCAGGATTTCAGCGACTTGCAACGCACAGAGCGGCGTTTCCTCAGAGGGTTTAAACACAATCGCATTGCCGCAAGCCAAGGCGGGCGCAGCTTTCCAACAGCAAATTTGCGTGGGGTAATTCCACGCGCCGATCCCAACCACAACGCCCAGAGGTTCGCGGCGTGTATAGACAAAATCGCCCCCCAGATCGATGTGTTCACCGGTCAATGACGCAGCCAACCCACCGAAATATTCCAACGCATCGGCGCCGGATGTGGCATCGGCCACCAATGTTTCCTGCAAGGGTTTGCCGGTATCGATGGTTTCCAACACAGACAAGTCGCGATTGCGTTCGCGCATGATGTCCGCCGCGCGGCGCAGGATGCGACCGCGTTCGGTGCCCGTCATTGCAGCCCAGATTTTTTGGGCAGCTGTGGCGGCGTCTAGCGCGGAATCCACCAAGGCTTCGGTGGCTTCATGCACTTGTGCGACCAATTCACCGGTCGCAGCATAGATAACGTCGATAGGCGCGCCGGTTTTATCTTCGACATAAGCGCCATTAATAAAGTGGCTGGCGGTTGGTTTTGCATTCGGGATCATGGCTTAACTTTCATTGCGACGCCGTGGTCGCGCGGGAAACGATGTGAGGTTGGGTGTTCGGGTGTTCATGAGGTTGCTCATCAACCGCTCAGATGCGGTGCAAAGCGAGAGATGTTTATCCATCACGCCCCCAGCGATAATTTATGGGCAATCAAGGATTCAATCTGTGCCGGGATGCTTTGGGCCAGATCTCCTTCGGCGATTGCGGCCCTAAGATAGAAGCCATCAATCATCGACCCGACCCCATCGGCGATAGAATCAGCGTCGTTGGTTAGCGGTCGCAGCGCATAGACCAAATTCGAATGAAGCCGGGCCTGGTATAGCTGCAGCAACCGGCGTGCGGGGTCTGATGTCTGAGCTTGGGCATAGAATGTCATCCATGCCGTCACTGTGGCAGCGTCAAAACATTCGGGCGCAAAGCAGGCGTTCAAAATGGCGCGCAATCGGTCATGTGGTGTGCGAATGCCCTTATAATGCTCAAGGACAACCACTTGAAAATCACGCAGAATTCGCCGCATCGCTGCGTAAAAAATCTGTTCTTTGCCGCCAAAATAGTGATGCGCCAGCGCGCTGGACATGCCGGCGCGTTTGGCAATGCGTGCCACGGTCACATCCAATGACCCCGCCGCTCCAACTTCTGCAATTGTGGCCTTTACCAGAGCATCCCGTCTGATAGGCTCCATCCCGATCTTTGGCATTTAATCCTCAAAAAACTTGCTAAAAAACCGTAGATCGTTCTTTATTGACTCGTCAATCAAGAAAAATATCGAACTGACAACAACCGGGAGACGCCTGAATGAAACTGAAATCAACATTGTCCGTACTGGCCATTTGCGCCGGCACTGCCGCCGCCGCGGATTGTGGCTCTGTCACGTTTTCTGACGTAGGCTGGACTGACATCACCGCGACCACTGCTGCGACCGCAGTTGTGTTGGACGCGTTGGGCTATGAAACAGATGTCAAAGTGCTGTCCGTTCCAGTGACATATATTTCACTGGCCGAAGGGGACGTTGACGTTTTCCTTGGCAACTGGATGCCCACAATGGAAGCCGACATCGCTCCCTACCGCGAAGCAGGCACCGTTGACGTGGTGCGCACCAATCTGGAAGGCGCAAAATACACATTGGCCGTCAACAAAGCAGCGATGGATCTGGGCATTTCCGACTTTGCAGATATTGCAGCTCACGCGGATGCGCTGGACGGATCGATCTATGGCATCGAGCCGGGCAATGACGGCAACCGTTTGATCCAAGACATGATCGATGGCGGCGCCTTTGGTCTGGACGGGTTCGAAGTTGTCGAAAGCTCTGAGCAAGGCATGCTGGCTCAGGTTGAGCGGAATTCATCGCGCGACGAACCGATTGTGTTCCTGGGCTGGGAACCCCATCCGATGAACGCCAATTTTGACATGGGTTACCTGTCAGGTGGCGACGATTTCTTTGGTCCTAACTTTGGTGGTGCTGTGGTCGACACAAACACCCGTGCAGGTTACGCGGCAGAATGTCCGAATGTTGGCAAACTGTTGATGAACCTGGAATTCTCCTTGGCGATGGAAAACGAAATCATGGCCGCCATTCTGGATGACGGCGAAGATGCCGACGATGCCGCCAAGGTTTGGCTGTCCGCAAACCCAGACGCCTACATGGCTTGGTTGGATGGTGTGACAACACTGGATGGCGGTGACGCCGTTGAAGCCGTCAAGGCTGCGTTGGCCAACTAACCCCCCTGCACTAACACGATGACGCCCCGACCTTTGGCCGGGGCGTCGTTTTATGCACGACAGGAGAAGACACGGATGCTGAGCTGGCTAACAGACGAAAAAATCCCGGTTGGGAAAACCGCTAAAATCGGCTTTGAATGGCTGCGTGACAATGCGCAATGGTTTTTTGACGGTGTTGAGGACAGTCTGAACTGGCTCATCGAAGGCGTGTTGGCCGCGCTGCAATATCCGCATCCCCTGATTGTTATCGCGCTCTTTATGGCGCTGACTTGGGTGCTGCAACGGCGTTGGAAAACCTGCATTCTGGTCGGGCTTGGGTTTCTGTACGTGGTCAACCAAGGCTATTGGGAAGAAACCATGGAAAGCCTGACGCTGATCCTGTTTGCCTGCATCACCTGTATGGCGATTGGGGTGCCCATTGGGATTGCCGCGGCGCATCGCCCGAAACTGTACCAATATATCAGCCCAGTGCTGGATCTGATGCAGACCCTGCCCACATTCGTCTATCTCATTCCTATGATTGTTTTTTTCGGCATCGGTATGGTGCCCGGACTTGTGGCATCGGTGATCTTTGTGATCCCAGCCCCGATCCGGTTGACCCATTTGGGCGTGTCATCCACCCCCAAAGCGTTGCTGGAAGCCGCCGAAAGTTTCGGCGCGACACCCCGTCAGAAACTGCTGAAAGTGGAGTTGCCCTACGCCCTGCCCCAGATCATGACCGGGCTGAACCAGACCATCATGCTGTCGCTGTCGATGGTGGTGATCGCAGGTCTGGTTGGTGCGGACGGTTTGGGTGTTCCGGTGGTGCGGGCCCTGCAACAGGTGAACGCAGCCAAAGGTTTCGAAAGCGGGCTGGTGATTGTCGTCGTGGCGATTGTTCTGGACCGAATGCTGCGGGTGGAGCGTTAAGATGAGCACAGATAACAAAACCCCGAACAACAAAGACAAAGCCGTCATTTTCGACAACGTGTCCATCGTGTTTGGCAATGCCCCGCAAAAGGCGCTGCCGTTGATGGATGAAGGGCTGGATCGCACCGAAATTCAATCCAGAACCAATCAGGTGCTGGGTGTGCATGATTGTTCACTAGAGGTCGATCATGGTGAAATTCTGGTTTTGATGGGCCTGTCCGGGTCCGGGAAATCCACATTGCTGCGCTCGGTGAACGGGTTGAACCCGGTTGTGCGCGGCGCGGTGACCGTCAATGACGGCAATTGGTCGGCCAATCCTGAAACCTGTTCCAGCGAAGAATTGCGCCGGTTGCGCCGCGAATGCGTCGCCATGGTGTTTCAGCAATTCGGCCTGCTGCCTTGGCGCAATGTGCGCGACAATGTGGGGCTGGGTCTGGAACTGGCAGGCATGAACAAAGTGGAACGCCGTCAGAAAATCGACGAACAGCTGGAATTGGTGGGTCTGGCCGATTGGGCGGATCGCAAGGTTGGCGAATTGTCCGGCGGGATGCAGCAACGGGTTGGGCTGGCCCGGGCCTTTGCCACGCAGGCGCCCATTTTGTTGATGGATGAACCGTTTTCGGCGCTTGACCCGTTAATCCGCGCGCGCCTGCAAGACGAATTGCTGGAACTACAGGACCGCCTGAAACGCACGATTATCTTTGTGTCCCACGATCTGGACGAAGCGTTCAAGCTGGGCAATCGCATCGCCATCCTAGAAGGTGGGCGGATCGTGCAATTGGGCACACCACGCGACATTATCAACAATCCAGTTGATGAATATGTCACTGATTTTGTGGCTCATATGAACCCGCTTGGGGTTTTGACCGCCCGTGATGTCATGCAGGCGGGGCCGACGGATGGGCCCGATATTGACGTTGAAATGCCGGTCAAAGAGCTGATGGAATTGTTGAAATCCAACGCCGCACTCAACGTTGTCGAAAACGGGCAATCCATTGGCAACATCACCGCGCAGGCCGTGTTGGATCGACTGGGCAGCTAGCGGATCACATGACAAAGGCTCGGTTTGATCCGGGCCTTTGTCCTCAGAGCCTGCGAACCTGGACCGTTTCGCGGTTGCCATACCCGTTAAAACGCGTTGTCACGCCAGTCAGATAGGCGCCCATGGACCGGAACAAAATCCAGTCCCCTTCGCACAGATCATCGGGCAAATGCAGGCTGTGTGGCAATTGATCCAGACTGTCACAGGTCGGTCCAAACACGACCATTTCAGAGGTTTTTCCGTTTCTTTCGTGGTCAGGGCCCAGCACCCGAAAATCTGGAATGACCATCGATGGAAATTCCGATAGGCCACCATAAATACCGTCATTCAAATAGACGCGCCCTGCGCGGACGGATTTCACACAAACGCCGTATGAAAACGCATCCGCCACCAATCCACGCCCCGGTTCACAGATCAGGTCCGGACGGGTTTCAAACCCAGAAACCGCAGCATGGATCACCTCAAAATACTTTTGCAGATTAAGCCCTTGGCCCGTGCGAACTGATGGAAACCCACCGCCGACATTCAGGCGTTTTATCGAAACGCCCGCGGCTTTGGCGATGTTGATCGCGGCCGCGATATAGGTGGCATAGGCCTGTGGGTCACCGCATTGCGTGCCCACATGAAACGTCAATGCCGTCCTGAACCCTGCCCGCGCGACCCGCTGCAACAGCGCTGCGGCCTCTGTTTCGGTGGCACCGAATTTTTCGCCAAAATTGTAATGCGCGCCCGCGACAGGCAACTTAAATCGCACAGACACTTCGTGATCCGCGCCGATGCCCTGTCTGATCAATTTATCCAGTTCACTGGCATCATCCACCGACCAGCTGCGCACGCCAGCGCGCAACCCCGCTTGGATTTCACGTTCGGATCGCACCGGGTTGTTATAGTGTAAATCAGATTGCGGCCCGATGCTTTGAACCAAAGCGATTTCTTCGGGTGACGCCACATCAAACCCGGCCAGCCCCCCATCCACTAGATGGGTCAGCACCTCATCCGATGGGTTGGCTTTGACTGCATATGTCACCAGACCGGGAAACCCAGATAGGAATTCCCCCAACCGTTCCCGCAACGCATCCACGGCGAAAAAATGCACCGGCAATTCGGGATTGTGTTTCAAAAGATATGAAACAGGATCCAAATAAGGCTCTGGTCGTTGCAGCATATTGCGCTCTCCTTTATGCCACGCTAGCAACGATGGATGGCAATGTGTTGCGGCACATTGCGCAAATTGACTCCCATTCTTAGCAAAATGACGATATGACGGGCAACATGACTGATCTTGATGAAACAGACCGCCAGCTATTGATCCAATTGGCCGCCAATGCCCGTATGCCCGTCGCCAAACTGGCCGCCAAAATGGGATTGGCACGCACCACGGTTCAGGCGCGGTTGGATCGATTGGAACGATCCGGCGTGATTGCCGGTTACACCCTACGCCTAAGTGACGAAGCACAGCGCGGGCTGATCCGGGCCACCGTGCTGGTACAAATCACGCCCTCGGCACAGGCGGCGGTTTTGCTGCAATTGCAACGCATGCCGCAGGTTGAAAAAGTGCACGCCACATCAGGCCGGTTCGATTTGGCCTGTCAGGTTGGCACCCGATCCACGCTGGAACTGGATCAAACATTGGATAAAATCGGTGAAATTGACGGCGTTCAAATGACCGAAAGCCTGATCCATCTGTCCACACGCATTGATCGCGCGCTTTAATTTCAAAAATTTTTCATCGTCGGGGGAATAAACCCCGGCCTGAGGTGTTTCTTCTTTGTAACCGCCGCTCATCGGCCCCAAGAGGACACCATCATGACGATCACTTTGAAAACCAAGCTGAGCTTTGCCCTGATCGCAGGCGCCACCCTAACCGCCTGTGAATCCTATGCTGCCGGACATACGGCCGGGATTGTTTTGGAAACCAGCACATCCATGGGCACAATCCTGACGGACACCAACGGCATGTCGCTATACACGTTTGACAGCGATAGTGCAGGCATGTCGGCCTGTAACGGCGGCTGTGCCGTGAATTGGCCACCACTGATGGTAGAGGACGGGGCCGAGGCATCCGGTAAAATGTCGATCATCACCCGCGCAGATGGCAGCCAGCAATGGGCCTATGACGGGGCGCCGCTGTATTTCTGGAAAAACGATCGCGCCGCGGGTCAGGTCACGGGTGACGGCGTCGGCGGTGTCTGGCATGTTGCCAAGCCCTGATCCAAACGCCTAAACTGCGATATGGGCCGCGCGATTGGCCCATATCATTAGGATGCTCCGCGTGTTTCAGGACCAGCTACAGGCATGCCTTCCCGATTTGCGACGCTTTGCGCTGTCTTTGACGCGAAACGGGGATGCGGCAGATGATCTTGTGCAGGATTGCGTTGAACGCGCCCTGCGCAAACAGCATTTATACGCTGACGGCACATCCCTAAAAGCATGGTTGATGACGTTGCTGATCAATCTCTATCGCAACCAATTGCGCGCCCTGTCGCACCGTCCCCCCCATGACATGATCGAGGATGTGCATGTGGCCGCGCCGGATACGCTGGCGGGGAAACTGGCCCTGTCGGACGTGTCCAAGGCGCTGGATTTACTGCCCGATGACCAACGCGAGGTCCTGCTGAGCGTGGTGATCGGCGGGCTCAGCTACAAAGAGGTCGCTCTGGCTTTGGACATGCCTCTTGGCACCGTCATGAGCCGCCTGGGCCGCGCCCGTGCAAAATTACGCAGCCTGACCGGGCAATTATCGACAAATGAGGTGGCCCCATGACACAGCGCCCAGACATCACCGACGATATGCTGCATGCTTTTGTGGATGGTCAACTGGATGACGCCGATATGGCGCGGGTTGAGGTATTTCTAAACGAACACCCTGAAAAGGCGGAAGAAATCGCCGATTGGGACGCCCAGAACCACGCCATTCTATCCCTGTTTCCGGCCCAAGAATCCCCGCTCTCTGTGACGCCAATTGCAGCCAACCAACCCACGGCCCCGTCCGGCAATTGGATGGGCCGGGTCGCCGCGATGCTGGCCGTTTTGGGGCTTGGTATGGCCGGTGGCTGGGTCCTGCGCGGCCCCGGATCGGATGTGGAACTGACCGCGCGGCTGGTAGGGGATGCGATGTCGGCCCATGTGGTATTTGCCGCTGATCCGCATCGCCCGGTCGAACTGGCCGCCTCAGAAGAAGACCTGCTGATCCGCTGGCTGTCCAACCGGGTTGGGCACACTCTGGCCACGCCTGACCTGTCGGCGCATGGCTTTGATCTGGTGGGGGGGCGGCTTTTGTCCGTGGCCGAAGGCCCCGCCGCGCAATTCATGTATGAAAACGCCACCGGGCAGCGCATCACGCTGTTCGCCGTTCAGGGCCCCACCACCCGCGTGGCCGAATTCAGCTATGACCAAAACGGACCGGTCAATTCATTTTACTGGCAGGATGAAAACCTGCGATATGCCGTTGTGGGCGACATCCCCCGCGATGATCTGAGTGCCGTTGCTGTCACGATCTTTGACGCCCTGTCGTAAAGCGGCTTTCCCTTGGCCTGCCCCCTTGTTATCTGGGGCGCAGAGATAAGGGATCGCTGATCATGACGATGGAAAAAACATTTAACGCCGCCGACGCCGAAAGCCGGCTTTACGCTGCTTGGGAACAGGCGGGTTGTTTCAAAGCTGGCGCCAATGCCAAGCCCGAAGCAAGCCCCTATTGCATCATGATCCCGCCCCCGAATGTGACCGGCGTTTTGCATATGGGCCACGCGTTCAACAACACGTTGCAGGATATCCTGATCCGCTGGAAACGCATGCAGGGATATGACACGCTCTGGCAGGCCGGGACCGACCATGCGGGCATCGCCACGCAGATGGTTGTCGAACGCACGCTGGCGGAAACCCAGCAACCGGGCCGCGTTGAATTGGGCCGTGAAAAGTTTCTGGAAAAGGTCTGGGACTGGAAAGAGAAATCCGGCGGCACCATCGTTGAACAGCTGAAACGACTGGGCGCGACCTGTGACTGGGACCGCACCGCGTTCACCATGTCCGGTGCCCAAGGTGACACCCGCGTAGGCCACGAAAATTCGGCCAATTTCCACGATGCCGTGCTGAAGGTTTTTGTTGAAATGTACAACAAAGGTCTGATCTATCGCGGCAAACGTCTGGTCAATTGGGACCCGCATTTCGAAACCGCGATTTCCGATCTTGAGGTCGAAAATATCGAAGTTGCTGGCCATATGTGGCACTTTAAATACCCGCTCGCTGGGGGGACCACCTATACCTATATCGAAAAAGATGAGGACGGGAATGTCACGCTCAGCGAAGAGCGCGACTATATTTCCATCGCCACCACACGGCCAGAAACCATGCTGGGCGACGGGGCTGTTGCGGTTCATCCATCAGATGAACGTTACGCGCCAATTGTCGGAAAACTCTGCGAAATTCCCGTTGGCCCCAAGGAACATCGCCGCCTGATCCCGATCATCACAGACGAATATCCGGACAAGGATTTTGGCTCTGGTGCGGTGAAAATCACCGGCGCGCATGATTTCAACGATTACCAAGTCGCCAAGCGCGGCGGTATCCCAATGTACAATCTGATGGACACCAAGGCCAATATGCGTGCTGATGGTGCGCCCTATGCCGAAGAAGCCGCCACCGCCCAAGCGATTGCCAATGGTGAGGCTGACTTTACCGAAGCATCGATTGCCGCAATGAACCTTGTGCCCGAGAAGTATCGCGGTCTAAAGCGCTTCGCCGAAAAGGGTGATGGTCCGCAGGCGCGTGAACGGATCATCGCCGACATCACCGCCGAAGGTCTGGCCGTGATGCAATCCATCACGAAAACCGATCCTGAAACCGGCGAAGACGTTATTGTTCAGGAACCGTTTGTGGAAAACAAACCGATCATGCAGCCCTTTGGGGATCGTTCCAAAGTGGTGATCGAACCGATGCTGACCGATCAATGGTTTGTCGACGCCGCCAAAATCGTTGGCCCTGCTTTGGACGCGGTGCGCAATGGCGACGTGAAAATCATGCCGGAATCCGGCGAGAAAACCTATTACCACTGGCTGGAAAACATCGAGCCATGGTGCATTTCGCGCCAGCTATGGTGGGGGCATCAGATCCCGGTTTGGTTTGACCAAGATGGCAATCAGTTTTGTGCAACGACAAAAGACGAAGCTATTCTCCAGGCAAAGGATTACCACTCAATCCGGAATCCAGAACTTTCTATCGAAGTTGCCGAGGCTAACGCTGGACAAATGCGGTTGAAACCGGATTCTGCCGGACGGCAAGATGAGGCGATTTCAAATACCCAATCTGGATGGGTTAACGGGGGCGATGACGTCCTTTTCATCGAATTACGCCGCGACCCCGACGTGCTCGACACGTGGTTCTCATCCGGGCTTTGGCCCATCGGCACGCTGGGCTGGCCCGAAGACACCGATGCGCTGAACAAATACTTCCCGACCAGCACGCTGATCACTGGGTCAGACATCCTGTTTTTCTGGGTGGCGCGGATGATGATGATGCAGCTGGCCGTCGTCGATCAGATCCCGTTTGACACCGTTTACCTGCATGGCCTTGTGCGCGATGCTAAGGGTAAAAAGATGTCAAAATCCACCGGAAACGTCGTTGATCCACTTGAAATCATTGACGAATACGGCGCAGACGCGCTGCGGTTTACCAATGCATCCATGGCGTCGCTTGGCGGTGTTCTGAAACTCGACATGCAGCGGATCGCCGGGTACCGCAACTTCGGTACCAAGCTCTGGAACGCGGCCAGCTATGGCGACGTGATGATGGATGCCTACGGTCTGGATCGCGGCGCTGAGCCCCCTGCGGTCACGCTGACATTGAACAAATGGATCATCGGTGAAACCGCCAAAGTCCTAGAAGACGTGAACGCCGCCCTTGATGCGTTCCGGTTCAACGACGCCGCCAACGCGCTTTATGCCTTTGTCTGGGGCAAATTCTGTGACTGGTATCTGGAATTCACCAAACCCATCATGCATGGCGACGATGAAGCCGCCAAATTGGAAACCCGCCGCACCTATGCGTGGGGCATGGACCAATGCCTGTTGATGTTGCACCCGATCATGCCCTTCATCACCGAAGAAATCTGGGACGTAACCCCGGATCGCGGCCAGAAAACCGGCGACGCGGCCAAAATGCTGATCCACGCGGATTGGCCAACCTACACGGCCGCCGATCTGGTGGATCCAGCGGCCGAGGCGGAAATGTCTTGGGCGATTTCCATGATCGAAGGCATCCGGTCCGCGCGCGCGCAAATGAACGTGCCTGCCGGGTTGAAAGTGCCGGTGATCCAGCTGGCCGCCGATGACGCCGCGCGCAAAGCCTGGGCCAATAACGAAGTGATGATCAAACGGCTGGCCCGGATTGACAGCATGACCGAGGCGACCGAGGCGCCCAAAGGGTCGCTGAGCATTGCCACCCAAGGTGCGTCCTTTGCGTTGCCATTGGCCGACATCATTGATGTGGACGCGGAAAAGGACCGCCTGAACAAAGCGTTAGGCAAGTTGCAAAAGGAACTGGGTGGCCTGCGCGGTCGGTTGAAAAACCCGAAATTCGCCGCCTCTGCCCCACCAGAAGTGGTCGCCGAAACCAAAGAAAACCTCGCTCTCAGAGAAGAGGAAGAGGCGCAACTAAACGCCGCCATGGCCCGGCTAAACGAGATCGACTAATCAAAATAGGGCCCGCCAGAATTTGGTGGGCCCTTTGCTTTTGTAGGTCCTAATTCGTTCGCCGGTGGCGTTATGCCGATGGCCTCGTCAGTCAAATTTCGGGGCGCGTTTTGCCATATTGGCTGCGATCACTTCCATCATTTCTGGCTTACCGATCAGATCGCTTTGTGCGCGACTTTCGGCATATAAAACATCGGTTTCTTCGCCCGTATAGGCCACGTCGATCAACCGCTTAGCGGCCCGTATGGCCGTTGGGCTTTTGCCTGCGATTTCAACCGCCAGTTTCAGCGCCGCCGCTTTGGGATCGTCGGATATTTCTGTAATCAGCCCCCAATCCAACGCCTGAGCCGCCTCAATCGGTTCCGCCGTATAGGTCATGCGTTTCACCACATCCGCGCGTGTAAGCCGTGGCAACAACACCATGCCGCCCATATCCGGGATCAGGCCCCATTTCATTTCCATAATCGCCAGTTTGGTATCCGGGGCCGCAATGCGAATATCTGCGCCCAAGGCCAGCTGAAACCCAGCGCCATAAGCCACGCCATGCAATGCAGCGATCACCGGCATGGGCAGGCGCGACCAAATCATCGAAATCTCTTGGAATAGATTTGCGTTGCCATGGGTGCGTTTCATCACCAGCTCTTCTGGGTCTTGCTGCGCCATCATCGCAAATGACATCACATCCAGACCGGCGCAGAACGCGCGGCCTTGGCCGGACAAAACCACGGCCCGCACGTCATCGCGATCCATCAGATCCTGCCCTGCCGCAACCAACGCATGGCCCATTTCCATATCCATCCCATTCATTTTCTCCCCTCGGGTCAGGGTGACTTGGGCGATATGATCTTTGATCTCGACGGAAACGCGGCTCATTTTGTCCTCCAAAGCGATTGCTAAGGTGACTTAAACGTAAAGCTGAGCAAAACACTAACAGGACGTTGGGGCATTTACCGATTGGCTATGGGACCAGCCGATCTATGGCCCGCATCGCGCCGATGCTTTTGTCGTAAACAAGCGTCAAAATACGGCGGCCAGACGGCTTGGTGGCAATCTGTGGCAATGCACGCACCGATAGGCTGGCCGCGGTGACGGCCAAAAATCCACGTCGGGATAAATCAGGCATCGGTTCTCCTTTTTTGCGCCTCTAATTGCGAACCATTCTCATATAAAGTGAAACATTACGAATTCAAGATGTTGCCCCCTCCTGCTGCAAATGGTTAACGTTTGGCCATGACGCAAAATGATCCACGACTGACCCCGCTTGCTGCCGCTTTGCCGGTTTCTGTTCCCTTTGTTGGCCCCGAAGCCCAAGAACGCGCCCAAGGCGGCGTATTTCAGGCGCGATTGGGGGCAAATGAAAACGTATTTGGCCCATCGCCCAAGGCGATCGCAGCCACGCAAGCCACCGCATCCGAGGCTTGGATGTATGCAGATCCGGAAGCGCATGATCTAAAGCAAGCCCTTGCTTTGCATCACAAAATCCCGACCGACCATATCGTGATCGGCGAAGGGATTGATGGGTTGCTAGGGCTGTTAGTACGTCTGTTGATTGAGCCAGGGGACGCGGTGGTCACATCTGATGGGGCCTATCCCACCTTTAACTATCACGTGGCCGGTTTTGGTGGTGAATTGCACAAAGTGGCCTATGCCGGGGATTTTGAAGACCCAGAACGCCTGTTGGCCAAGGCCAAAAAGGTTAACGCCAAGCTGATTTATTTTGCCAATCCCGACAATCCGATGGGCACGATGCATGACCGCGAGACTGTAAATAGGATGATCCGTGCGGTCCCTGAGGGCGCGTTATTGATCCTGGACGAAGCCTATTTGGAATGCGCGCCAGACGGATCAGCCCCGGTTTTGCGCCCAACTGAGGCCAACGTGATCCGCATGCGGACATTTTCCAAAGGATACGGATTGGCAGGCGCGCGCGTCGGCTATGCGATCGGCCCTGCCCCGTTGATCAACGCATTTAACAAAGTGCGCAATCATTTTGGCATGTCCCGTATGGGATTGGCCGGGGCGCTGGCGGCGGTGCAGGATCAGGACGGTTTAAAAAACATCCAAGATCAAATCGCCGCGTCTCGGGGGCGGATCGATGCCATTGCTGCGGCAAATGGATTGAAAACGGTGCCTTCTGCGACCAATTTCGTGGCCATTGATTGTGGTCGGGACGGGGAATTTGCCCGCGCGGTGCTGGACGCGTTGATTGCCAGGGGCATTTTTGTCAGGATGCCCTTTGTGGCGCCGCAAAATCGCTGTATCCGGGTTTCCTGTGGCACTGACGCGCAGATGGATTTGTTATCCGACGCCCTGCCCGCCGCATTGGCAACGGCGCGCAGTTTGCTTGATAAAACAGATACCTAAGGGCGAACACTTTGCGCGGCCGCGTCACATAAATGCTGGCTGGCCGCGTCTAATGCCCCTGCGCCATGCGGGATATTCAACGCCTTTAGCCCCATATCAATCGCACCCAGCATTCCCATAATCATATGGGCGCTGACATGTCCCATATGGCCGATCCTAAAATATCCAGATGCCGGATCACGCCCCAATCCGATCCCTAATGTGACCCCGGCAACCGTTTCGGTATAGGCCCTCAGGCGGTCGGCATTGGGCGCGGTCATGGCGATAGATGTGACCGCGTTTGACCGTTTTTCTGGGGTGGCAATATTAAGGGTCATTTCCCCTGTTTGCCCCCAGACATCCACCGCGGCCCAAATCGCCCCAGCCAAGGCAGCATGCCGCGCCCATAACGCCTCCAGCCCCTCTTCTTTGATCATGTTCAGGGCCTCGCGCAGACCATAAAGATGATGCGTCGGCGCGGTCCCATCAAAATGCTGCCAATATTCATCCGCATTGGCACGCGGTTTCCAATCCCAATATTGTGAGGGCTGGCAATTTTCCCGTGCAGCGGCCGCGCGATCATTGAAAAACACGAACCCGACGCCCGCCGGGGTCATCAATCCCTTTTGGCAGGCCGCGATGGTAACATCCGCCCCCCAATCATCCATCCGGTATTCATCGCATCCCAATGACGCGATGCAATCAATCATCATCAGCGCCGGATGCCCCACCAAATCCAAAGTTTTGCGCAACCCAGCCACATCGTTTTTCACGCTTGTGGATGTGTCCACATGCACCGCCAGAACCGCTTTGATCTGGTGATCAGTATCTGCGCGCAATGCAGCTTCGACTTGGGTCAGGTCAATGTCGCTCTGATTGCCGAAATCCAGAATCTGAGTTTTGAGCCCCAGATCCCGCGCCATTCCGCCCCAGCCCAGACAAAACGCCCCAGTGCCCAATACCAAAACCGTGTCCCCGGGGGACACAACATTGCTTAGCGATGCCTCCCATGTGCCGTGTCCGTTGGTGATATAAATCGCCATGTCATGTTGGGTGCCGACCAATGCCTTTAGGTCCGGAAACAGGGACCGCGTCATATCAATCAAAGGTCCGGTATAGATATTGGGCGATGGCCGATGCATCGCCGCCAAAACGCGATCCGGAACAACAGACGGGCCGGGAATGGCCAAATATGGGCGACCTTGGTGCAGGGACATGTACAACCTTTCTTGCATAACTTTGGCGACCTTATCCCTGTTCATGGCTGCGTCAACGCCCATATGTTTGGACAAGCCGCGACTTGCCCTATATGCGGAATTGGGCTTTATCCAATGGACCAGAATGCGAAAGGTCACATCCGTGTCATCCCCCGACCCCAAAGCTGATCCACACACCGATATGAGCGGAAAACACCTGTTTTCGTGGCTCTGGCGGGCCTATTTGCGCCCTCATTGGCCTTGGCTGGGGGTTGCGGGCCTGATGATGATGATGGAAGGCGTGGTCCCCGCGATCCTGAGTTGGGCGATGGGGCCGCTGTTTGATGACGTGTTCATCGGCGGCAATCAGGGGGCGATGGTCTGGGTGGGCCTAACGATCATGATTGCCTTTGTGCTGCGGGGGCTTAGCTCGGTTGCACAAAAGGTGGTCGTCACACGGATTTCACAGCGCACAGCGGGACAAATTCGCGGGGATTTGCTGCGGCATCTGATGCGGCTTGATACACAATTCCATCAAGAAAATCCGCCCGGTGCCTTGATCGAAAAGGTTCAGGGCGACGTCGAAGCCGTTAACCGGGTTTGGTCGGCGATTGTGACCGGGCTGGGCCGTGATGCCGTGTCTGTTATCGCCCTCTTTGGGGTGACTTTGTACATTGACTGGCGCTGGACCTTGGTTGCGTTGATCGGCATTCCGCTGCTGGTCGCGCCGTCCTATTTGATCCAAACCTATGTGCGACGCCGTGCACGTGATGCGCGCGCATTGGCCAGCCGCATGTCGACCCGATTGGACGAGGTGTTTCATGGCATCACCCCAATCAAACTAAACGCCCTAGAAGAGTACCAAGCGCAGCGTTACGAAACCCTGATCGACGACCGGGTAAATGCCGAAGTGCGCAACGTTTTTGGCCAAAGCATGATCCCGGCCCTGATTGATGTCATGGCGGGTCTGGGGTTTGTCGGGGTTCTGTTTTTGGGCGGCGCACAGATCGCTGAGGGTGAAAAAACCGTGGGTGAATTCATGTCATTTTTCACCGCGATGTCGCTGACATTTGAACCTTTGCGCCGGTTGGGCGGCGTCACCGGAGTGCTGCAAACCGCGGCGGCCAGTATGGAACGGGTCTATCATTTGTTGCACCGTGTACCGGTTCAAAAAGGCCCCGTTGGCACAGCGTTGCCCGCACCATCCATGACGCAGGCCCCCGAAATTGTGCTCGGCAATGTCACCCTTTCTTATGGGGAATTCCCGGTTCTTCGCGGCACGTCCTTTGTGGCTGAGGCCGGTAAAACCACGGCGTTGGTTGGCGCATCCGGCGCGGGCAAAAGCACCATCTTTAATCTGCTGACACGGCTGTCAGAACCACAATCCGGGGATGTCACCATCGCAGGGATACCCAATAATGCAATGCAATTGGCCGATCTGCGGGGCCTGTTTTCGGTGGTGTCCCAAGACGCGGCATTGTTTGACGAAACCCTGCGCGACAATATCCTATTGGGGCGCGAAGATGTTTCCCAAGAGGTGCTGAACGACGTGTTGCAATCGGCGCATGTGACTGACTTTTTGGCGAAAATGCCGGATGGGCTGAACAGTTCCGCAGGGCCGCGTGGCAGCAATCTGTCGGGGGGGCAACGCCAACGGATCGCCATTGCGCGCGCATTGTTGCGTGATACGCCGATCCTGTTGCTGGACGAAGCGACATCCGCGCTGGACACCAAATCCGAAGCGATTGTGCAGGATGCGCTGGAACGCCTGTCCAAGGGCCGCACGACGCTGGTGATTGCCCATCGTCTGTCCACAATCCGCAACGCCGACAAAATCGTGGTCATGGATCAGGGGCGCGTTGTCGAACAAGGTCGCCATGATGATTTGCTGGCGCAGGGCGGCATCTATGCTGGGTTATATTCGCTACAATTCCGAGGGGAAGACACATGAACAATCGGGTGATTTTGGCGCTCACGGGCGCGGATCGGCACGATTTTCTGGACGGGTTGGTCACCAATGTTGTGCCCACAAATCAGGACGGGCTGCGTTATGCGGCCTTGCTGACGCCACAGGGTAAATTCATCGCGGATTTCTTTCTGCTGGAAACCGGATCGCAGCTGCTGATCGATGTGGATGCCAGTGCCGCGCCGGGATTGTTCCAACGTCTGAATATGTATCGTCTGCGCGCGGATGTGCAGATCGCTGAAACCGATCTGATCGTGTCGCGCGGGATCGATACGCCCCCTGCTGATGCCCTGCCCGACCCGCGTCACAGCGCACTTGGCTGGCGTCATTATGGTGAGGTTGATCAATCTCAGGACGTGGATTGGGATGCGATCCATGTGGCACATGTGATCCCGCAAACCGGGATTGAGCTTGGACCAGACAGCTACATCCTAGAAGCCGGGTTCGAACGTCTGAATGGGGTCGATTTCAAAAAGGGCTGTTTTGTCGGTCAGGAAATTGTCGCGCGGATGAAACACAAAACCGAACTGCGCAAAGGATTGGTGCAGGTTCATGTGGATGGTGTCGCTGAAACCGGCGCAGAGATCACCGTGAATGGCAAACATGTGGGCACGCTTCATACCCGATCCGGGGATGTTGCGATTGCCTATCTGCGTCTTGATCGCGCCAAAGAAGGCATGGTTGCCGGCCAAGCAACCCTGTCCATTAGCGCGGCATCGTAAAAATTTTATTAAACCAAAAATCAAAAGCCCCGCCAGTGGCGGGGCTCAACGTCGTTAAATCGTAAACATCCGACGCGCATTACGCGCGTTCTGAATATTCCATTGTTTCCGTACTGACGACAATCATCTCATCTTGGCCCACAAAAGGTGGCACCATGACACGCACGCCATTGTCCAAAACCGCAGGCTTAAAGCTGTTGGCCGCGGTCTGACCTTTGACGACAGGCTCGGTTTCAACGATCTTGCAGGTCACTTTTTGTGGCAATTGCGCGCTCAGCGCCTCTTCTTCGTGGAACTCAACCACGATGGTCATTCCGTCCTGCAGGAACGGACGACGGTCGCCCAAAATCTCGGCTGGCAGCTCAACCTGTTCGTAGGTTTCGGTGTCCATAAAAACCAGCATCCCATCGTTTTCATAGAGAAATTGCTGATCTTTCTGTTCCAAACGCACGCGTTCAACCTTGTCCGCGGACCGGAACCGTTCGTTCAGTTTTGACCCGTTACGCAGGTTGCGCATTTCCACCTGCGCAAAGGCCCCGCCTTTGCCGGGCTTTACGTGATCGACTTTAACAGCGGCCCACAGACCGTCATTATGTTCCAGCACATTGCCGGGGCGAATTTCGTTTCCGTTAATTTTTGGCATGGGTCGCTTTGTGTCAGAATTATGTCAAATGGTTGTTGTTTGCTTAACCAACCCTATATCTTGGGGATGGGTCCAATGCAACTTACCTATATACGGAAACGCCCCTGAATCAGCCATGCACTCAGCGCATAGCAGCCATTCCAAAAGAGGCCACCCGAATCAACTGGAAATAGGCATATTCGCCCTCACGCCGGAACTACAAGTGCTAAAAATAAAAAAGGACCTCTCATGAGAGATTTTGTCGATGGTAGCGCCTATAACAACGAACAAGGCAATCGTGCGCGCAAATTATTTGCAGCCGTTGTTTTGGCCGCTTTGGACGATGCCATTGCCGACGATAAAAAGTATGGTAACGGTCCTGAGCAAATTGCACGCTGGGCTCGGTCACGTGATGGCCGCGAAGTACTGACCTGCGCTGGGATTGATCCCAACGAACGGGTTGTCGAAGGGCTGATGTCTTTTGTTGGTAAGGGTGTTCGGACTTCTGTTGCGCTGTCGCGCGAAGAAAGCGAACGTCGTAATGCCGCCGAAGCAGAGGCCGCACGCGCTGCGTGATCCAGATTTAAAAGTCTGCCAATGATGAAAACGCGGCCCTCTGCTCGGGCCGCGTTTTCCTTTTCCACCCCCAAAACGCGTTGGCCCGTGGCAAACCCCATGCTATCCCAGTGCCGTGCCTAAATTTTAGCCAAACAGAATATGGCCCAGATTGCTGATGGCCAGCTCTGCCATCAACAGCAAACCCAACAGCGCACGTTTGATCCAGCTTTTAAACCGACGGTAGAGCAAAACACTGCAAACCAGCACCAGTAACACTTCGATTGGGCCGACAATGCCGGCATGATGATTACGGTTCCAATAGCTGACCGGGCTTTGAAAAATCCAATCCGACATTGGCCAAAAATGCGCGCGTCCGTCATTATGATGCAGCGGGAAATCCAACACCAAATGCAGCAATGCCGCGCCACATAACGCGATCCAAATGGGCCGTTTGGCCCAGATCGCAAAGCTGATCCCAATCCCCCAAAGCAAGAAAGAATTGTCGATCCGAAAAATCGCCTGCCATGAGGAGGAAAAGTAAAGGACGTTAAACACGACATCTGCGGGTGTGTTCAGGATCAGAAAATGCCAGCCCACCAGCAGATATAGCGACAGGTCCGGGATCAATGCGCCAAACAACGCCGCCGCCGTGGTGCCGCGCACCTGTTCCTGCGCAAAGGCCGCTTTGCCGAAAATCAAATGCGCTGGCGTGTTCATTTGGTCGCTTTCATGGTTTCCCTTCGCCTCGCGGCTTCCTAGAACACTAGGGCGGAGGTTGGAAATGGCCAAATCACATATGCAAGCAAACGCGTTGATGATCCAGGGTGCGGGGTCCAATGTGGGGAAATCCATGTTGGTGGCAGGCCTGTGCCGGGCCGCGTTGCATCGTGGGCTGCGTGTGGCCCCGTTTAAGCCCCAGAACATGTCCAACAACGCCGCCGTGACGGTGGATGGCGGCGAAATTGGCCGCGCTCAGGCGTTGCAGGCGCGGGCCTGTGGGCTTGATCCGGTTGTGGACATGAACCCGGTCCTGTTGAAACCTGAATCCGATTTGGGCGCACAGGTGATCGTGCAGGGAAAACGCACCGCCACAATGAAGGCGCGGGATTACGGCAAAACCAAGCACAAATTGCTGCCGCCTGTGTTGCAAAGCTTTGATCGGTTACGGGCCGCCTATGATCTGGTGCTGGTCGAAGGCGCAGGCAGCCCGGCTGAGGTGAACCTACGCGCCGGAGACATCGCCAATATGGGCTTTGCCGAGGCGGCCAACATCCCCGTGGCCCTGATCGGTGACATCGACCGTGGCGGGGTGATTGCGCAGCTGGTGGGCAGCCATACGGTTCTGTCAGAAAACGACCGTAATCGGATCAAAGCGTTCGGCGTGAATAAATTTCGCGGCGACCCCACCCTGTTTACCGCTGGGATGCAGGTCATTGCCGATCACACCGGCTGGGACGGCGTTGGGATCATCCCGTGGTTTGATCGTGCGCATCTGTTGCCTGCCGAGGATGTGATGGATGTGGCATCCCGTCCCGGTGGGGCGCTGAAAATTGTGGTGCCTCGGCTGAACCGGATCGCGAATTTCGATGACCTTGATCCGTTGGCTGCTGAACCATGCGTCAGTCTGGAAATTATCGAGGCAGGGCGCGCCCTGCCCGGTGATGCGGATTTGATCCTGATCCCCGGATCCAAATCCACCATTGCTGATCTGGCCCATTTCCGTGCCCAAGGCTGGGATGTGGACCTACATGCCCATATCCGCCGTGGTGGGCGTGTTCTGGGCATCTGTGGCGGCTATCAGATGCTGGGGCAGCGCATTGTTGATGCTGACGGGATCGAAGGCGCGCCCTGTGATGTGGCCGGTTTGGGCCATCTGGACGTGGTCACCAATATGAAGCCTCAGAAACATCTGGCCCTGACCAAGGCCACCTACCGCGCCACGGGTGCGGATGTAGAAGGCTACGAAATCCATATCGGCGAAACCGACGGGCCGGACCGGGATCGCGCTTGGTTGGATATTGGCGCGCGCACCGAAGGCGCTGCCAGCGCTGACGGGCATGTGCGGGGCTGCTATCTGCACGGGCTGTTTGGATCAGACGAATTTCGCGCGACCTATTTGGCGGAATTGGGCGCAAAGGTTGATCCACTGGATTATTCGAAAGGGGTAGAAGACACGCTGGACGCGTTGGCGCAGCATCTGGAAACCCACATGGATGTGGATCGCCTGTTGGCGCTGGCCAGCACGACAGAGTGACCTTAGGATCACCTATATTCTTGGCGATTAATCCAGATTATTCAAAGTCTTGGCTGGACAGAATGCGGTAAATCTCGCGGCGGACCAATTTGCGCACATTGCGGGTGATCCGTTCGCCCAGCACACCTTGCAATTCGTTCCGAACGATTTCAGCAACCATGTCGCGCAACGCTTCTTCGTCGATCAGGTTTTCACCGTCCAGATAGGCCGCCAGATCAGAATCCTGATCATTTGGCAGATCTGCCACCGGTTCCTGTGCCTCTGGCGCCGCAGCTTTGGGCAGCTCAACCACAGTGTCATCCGCTACGGCCGCGTCCAGCGACGGCTCTGCTGTATTGTGAACCTCTGACGCCGTTTCTGCGGTTTCAACGGGCGTGTCGTCGGCCATCACAGCGTCTTCAACACTCAGATGCAGGCGTGGTGCGCGGCGTTCTGTGTCAGGGGTGGCGCTCCAATCCATAACCGGCTGCGCTTCACTGCCATCTGGTTCCCACTCTTCTGGTTGCGAACTAACGGCGGCTTCTAATTCGGCAATGGTTGCCATCAAATCCGCGCGCTGTCCGTTCAGCGTTTCCACATGAGCTTCGCCATTTTCCCAAATGACTTCGGCGCGGGCCTGATCGGATTGCGCGGCTTTGGAATATGCGTCATCCAGCTCGATCTGCTCTGCGACGGGGGCAGTTTCTGGATCATCCGACCCATTCTGCGTAGCCTCATCGGCGATCTGATCGTCCTGAGACAATTCTAATGGCGCATCCTCCGCCATTGTGTCAGTGGCTGCAGCTAGTTCCGGGGCGGTATCGGACACCAGATTTAACAATACATCTTTCGTCTCTGATGTGGGTTCTGAAGAGGATTCTGGCGCAGCCTGCGCAATTTCCGCCGTATCTGCATCGGCTGGGCGGTCTGTCTCTGCGAAATCAGGCTGCGATTCGGCGTGGGTTTGTGCATCCGATGCGGCATCCGTATCGTCGCGTTCCAACACCCGGAATGCAGGGGTCAGCACCAGCCGATCCATGCCCCCATCCTCTGGCAAGGCTTCTTTTGCTGGTTCTTTCACCGCTTGCTCTTGTGGCTCACTCTGCGCCACAAGCCTGCGAATAGATGAAAGGACGTCTTCGATTTCGACGTTGGATACCGGATTTGACATAGTATTACCTGCTCTCGCCTCGTGATGCATTGTAGCTGTCACAAAGCGTTCAAACAACCGATACGCAGAATTTGAACTTAATCGCCAATCGCTTGCAGTACCCGGTCCAGCGCACGCCCCTGATCGGACAATGCGGCGGGGCTGTCTTTGACCAGATTGTAATAGGCGGTTGGGTCATACAATTCGACATTCAGGTTCAAATGATCCGCCGTCAAAAGCCCCATGGTCGACAAAACCGTGTAGCTGGCAATGATTTCATCCACTTGTGCGGAAATCAGATTGGCCCGCGCATCCAGTAATTCCTGTTCGGCGTTAAGCACATCCAATGTGGTGCGTGATCCCAATGTTGCCTCTTCGCGAACACCGCGAAACGCGGTTTGCGCGGCGCGGACCTGGCGATCAAAGGCTTCGCGGCTGGCGCGGGATACGCCAAGGATCGCATAGGCGTTGGCGACATTCTGGCGAATATCATGCTGGGCGATGTGCAAACCAGCGCGGGCCGAATCCCGGCGTGCATAGGCCTGACGCACAGCGCTGGCGATGGCACCACCGGCATAGATCGGGCCACCGGCGCTGATCCCGACGCTCAGGGCTTCGTTGAAACTTTCATCAACGCTCAGCCGACCATCGAGGTTAACGGTGGCATTGGTCGATGCCTCTGCGGCGCGAATGGCCAATTCCGTCGCGGTGACGCTGTGCTGCGCGGCCCGCAAAGAGGGGTGGGACCGCAACGCAAAGGTTTGCGCATCCTCTAAGGATCGTGAAATCGTCGCGCCGGATGCGGGCTGCAATTGCCCCGGAGCGCGACCAACAGCGGCGCGGAATTCTTCTTTGGCGCGGGTCAATGCACCCTGTGCGCCGGCCTCTGCGGAACGGGCGGCTGCCAGGCGTGCTTCGGCCAGGGCGACATCTGTTCGGGTCACTTCGCCGACATCAAACCGATCCCTCGCGGCGCGCACTTCTTGGGTGATGACGCGCACGTTGTTTTGACGCAAATCCACAAAGGCGATTTGGCGGCGCACTTCCATATAAGCGGCAACTGTGCGGAACAGCGCCTGCTGTTCAACGCCAATCAATTGCTGACGCGTGGCCAGAACGGTTTCTTTTTGGGCATCGATGCTGGCCTGAGAAACGCCACCATCATAAAGCAGCAACTGCCCCACGATCGACAAAGAGGCCGCATAATCATAGGCGTCATTGCTGCGCCCGGTCACGTTGGTTGCGTAACCTGCGCTGGCGGTCCAGTTCACAACCGGCAACAAATCCGCCACGGCCTGTGCCACGTCTTCGTCTGCGGCGCGTAACAGGGCCCTGTTCTGTTCGATCAGGCCGGAATGTTCATAGGTATAGGCCAACGCATCCGCGAGCGTTTCTGCCCGCGCCGAACCGGTGGCACCCATTGCAATTGTCATGGCCGCCACGGCACACAAGCTACGAATTCCCATAAAAATCCCTTTCACCAGATCTTAACTCCAAAGCTAAGCCTCAGATGGCCCGGCACAAGAGGTCAGAGAATAAATGCACTATGTTTTTCAAATCCGGGCAGCACTGGCGCACCCGCATTAAATGAATATCGCCACGTGACCGCGCCATCCAGCTTATAGCCGATCCGCACAACGCCCAGCGCGCCCTCTGCAAACAGACAGGCAATCCGCCCGCCATCTTTGAGCTGTTCCAGGATCGCATCCGGCAGATGTTCGACGGCGCCCTGCAGCACGATCACATCATAGGGGCCACTTTTGGCGGCGCCTTCGGCCAACACGCCTTCGACGATAGCTGCATTATCCACGCCCTGTTCAGACAGGATTTGCTGACCTTCTTCGGCGCGTTCAGAATCGCTTTCGACGCCAACAACAAATTCAGAAAGGCTGGCCAACAGAGCGGTCGAATAACCCAGACCACAGCCCAGATCCAAAACCACCTCATCCGGTTGCACATCCAACCCGTCCAACATTTTTGCCAATGTCCGGGGTTCCAGCACGACGCGCCCATCACCCAGATCAACGTTTTCACCGATATACGCGGCTTCGCGTTTGTCGGACGGCACGTATAATTCGCGTGGAACGGACAGCATCGCGTCAATGATCGGGAATTTGGTGACGTCGGATGGACGCACCTGCGTGTCGACCATCATTGTGCGACGGGTTTGGTAATCAGCCACGGCTAAACTCTTTCGTTCAGTTCATCATCTATTGTGATGCCACAAAGGTGGATGCGGGGCAACTGTCGATCGTGCCGCATTGCCCCGCAAATGCCCAGGATTTGATGAATTGCACCGTCATTGGCTGCCCCAGACGGCCTAATCCCCAAACCCGCGCTTTGTTTTACCTCAAATATTCAGGCCAAACTGATCAAAAAATCATGTGACTATTGTCAAAGTCCGCGAGGGTCACCCCCTCAAACACCACCACATCAGCCCCGTTGGTCAGGACCACATTTGCGCCAACCTGTGCGGTGTTTGCTGTCCAATCCGAAAACGTGTTGGTGCCGGTCAGCCCGCTCAGATCCAACAGATCCTGCGACTGATCCCAGTCCATCACGCGATCAACGCCATGCCCATTCTCAAAGACAAAGGTATCCGTCGCCCCGCCCCCGGTTAGCGTGTCGTTACCCACGCCCCCCGTCAATTCATCAAGCCCGCGTCCACCAAACAACACATCCGCGCCCGCGTCGCCATTTACCTCGTCATTGCCAAGGCCGCCAAACACCGTGTCATTCCCTGCACCGCCATCCACCAGATCATTGGCACCGCCGCCGAATAACAGATCGTTGCCGGTACCACCTGACAACAGATCGGCCCCGCGCTGTCCATAAAGCGTATCGTTGCCGCCTCCGCCATAAAGCGAATCCCCACCATCGCCACCGCCCAGATAATCATTGCCACCTGTTACGTTGGTTTCGTTCACCGAATCCCCGTAAATACGGTCATTCCCTGCCCCGCCGAGCAGCACATCGTCACCGCCAGTGACAATGCCAACATTGCCGGTATCCCCATAGATCAGATCGGCGCCAGCGCCACCATGAATGGTATCATCGCCCCCAATCAGAGTGCCCGAAATCGACGATGCCGCATCCCCGTTTATGGTGTCATTCCCGCCGCCTCCGGCTAAGAAATCATCGCCACCGGTTAGCGTTCCACCAGACAGAATCTGGTTCACGTCGCCATTCAGAGTATCGCCACCGGCCCCGCCAAACAGACTATCGTTGCCGCCCACAATCGTTCCGCGGGCAACGCTTACATCCCCCACAATGATGTCATTGCCGCCGCGCCCCAACAATCTGTCAGCGCCCATGGTCGTGGCCCCGGTTGTATCAACTGAATTTGCGTCCCCAACGATGTTATTGTCGCCGCGACCACCAAAAATTCGGTCATTCCCACCATAAAAGTTAGACGCGCCGACAATGGAACTGGCGTCACCATAATAAACGCTTGCTCCGGTGGCTCCACTGCGGGCGGTCATCAAATCGTCGCCCCCTGTCAGCGTGCTGGTACCCGACACCGAATTAGCGTCGCCAAAAACGACAACGCGCGACACGCTGCCCAAATCGCGGATGACATCATCCCCCCCCACGATGTTCGAACTGGCGCTCGAACTAACGTCAGCATAAATCCCCCAAAACGTGCTGGTTCCCGCGGCGATCGTAATGACGTCATCACCGGCATTAACAATTCCAACGGTACTGTTCACATTGCGAATATCGGCAAAGATCGACCCGCCTCCGGACCCGGCAACCGATATGGTATCCCCTCCCAGGCTCAACACCTGAGAACTCGCTAAATAACTGATATCACCAAATATTGTTGCGCTTGCGGTGGAATCCCCGCGCAGGGTAATAATGTCGGCCGCTGCGGAAAACACCGACCCGGACTGAACATTATTGGCGTCCCCAAAAATAGTGGTGCTGCCTCCGGCTGTTAGCGTTATGCGATCAACCCCACCCACAAAGGTCGAAGAAGACGCCGTTCCGACATCCCCCATAATGGAGTATCCGCGACTGGACCCGACAATGCCGGTAAATGTATCGGCCCCACCCGTTGAACTGGCGGAACCACTTAGGCTGGACACATCCCCAACAAAGGAACCGGTCGTCGGTCCGCTATGGGCTTGTGTTTCGGTGTAAACATCATCGCCCCCATCCAAAGAAGCCCCGCTGCGGAGTGCCCCGACATCACCAAACACGCTCTGAAAGGTGCCGGTAAATACATCATTTCCCGCGGTCAACGTGCCATTGTCGAGAACCTGAAAGGCATCGCCATAAACGCGCTGTTGCGCCCCACCGCCGCCGGTAAACGTATCCGCAAGCGTGGTTACGCTGGTGCCAATTTCGACACTGACAAAATCACCAAAGATGGACGTCACATCATTGTTGTTTCCAAGCACAAATGAATCAGACCCCGCCGCGATTGCTGCGTAAAACGCGCGGTTCCCTGCGGCGTTTATGCCCCCGGGCAGCAAATTGGCATTGACCGACAGGCCTGTGATCACAACATCTGGAAAAGGCAGATCTATGTTAAAAACATTATCCAGCTCAATTTCGATACGATTTATGGTCCCGGTATAAGGCGCGCCGCCCCCCACATAGGACAATCCGGTTCCAGATATTTCGATGTCGTCGCTACCGACCGATGTTGGGTTGAGAAACGAAAAATCCCCCCCATTTTCAACGGCATGCGTACTAAAAACATTAAAAACAATTTGTCCAAAATCAACTTCTCGGTCGGCATTACTTAGATCAAACGTTGCCATAAAACAGGTATCCTATACAGCTGGTCACAAACACAATTCGCGAAAACGTTAACCCTTTTTGTCATGTGCCGCCATTGGTCATCGGATGAATTTGTAAAAAAACAATCGGTTGGCTTGCATCCCTCAAACGAATGATCGTCGCTACAATCGCGCATTATTTGTTATGATCCAGGCACGGCCCTGCCCCGCCTCACTCTCAATTGCCCCATAAAAATTGGGATAAAACGCGGTTTTGCAGGCTAAAGTTATTAAGCAATTCATCTGCGAATGTGGGCTGGACAAGCCTGCTGAAAACGGCAATAAGGCGCCTCGAACATACATTGTTCAGCCAGAATGTCCGAACAATCATCGACATTCACACCACAAAGGCGAGTTGGCGGAGTGGTGACGCAGCGGATTGCAAATCCGTGTACACCGGTTCGATTCCGGTACTCGCCTCCAATAAAATCAATGACTTGCTTCATCCTTTCTCTCCTTCACTGCCATTTTTGAAACAACCGTTGAAACTTTCACGTTTCGGTCTTGCTTCGTTCCATTTGATTTCTTGCCTCTTGAGCGCGCTTCGCGAGCTCTCTTTGCCGGATCGGCCCACCGTACTTTTTGAGCATCTCAACGCCTGAATGGCCGGTGACGGCTTTGACCATCTCGTCATCACACCCAGCCAGATACAGCTCAATCGTCGCATTTTTCCTGAGCCCGTGCGTTTTGTAGTAGCTCGCCTTCTCGTGCTTCATCTTCTTTTTGATGGAGCGCATTTCCTCGGCGATGATGCGATAGCTGACCGACCTGCCCTTAGCGTCAGTCACGACCGTGCCGTCCGTTCGCTCGAGCCCGTCCAGGTGAGCCTTGAGACGATCAGTGAGCGGGATCCACAGCGGCTTGTCGGTTTTACCCTGAGTGAAATCGAATCCTTCGTCGGAAAAGTGTGCCCACTTCATCTTTACGACGTCGCCAATTCGCTGGCCTGTGCCAACGCAAAGCTCGTAGACCAGTCGCGCACGCTCAGAAGCCAGCGCTTCGAACTCTGCGCGGACATCGTCCGGCCAAGGCTCCCAGCCATCGCTCTGCTGCTTTAAGAGCGGAATGCCTTTCGCCGGATTGCCGTGCTCCTTCTTAATAAAGCCAATCAATCGTGCGTGGTTCATCAAGACGACCATGACCTGGACGAGATAATTGGCTTGCCGCCAGTGATCCGCATTGGCGCGGTGCAATTCGTAGATATGATGGGTCTCGATCCTGGCCGGGTCTTTCTCGGCCCAGATCTCACGAATGTGGCTGATATACCGCCGATAGTCGGATCTCGTCCGGGGCTTCAGCTTTTTGTAGGCGTCGCTCTCGTAATAGCTCAGGATTAAGGCCTCAAAGTTACGCTTCACCGGCGCAGGCGCTGGCTTTCCTTTAAGCAGGCGATTGTAATGATCCCAAAATTCCGGAGTGCCCGCTTCCTCATGCATCATGACAGAGATGCCGCGCGAACGCCGGATGAACCGAAGGTATCCTCTGTCATTGTAGACGTATTTTGGAAGGCTCTTGCGGGTCATTCGCCCATTCTCAGGTCACTGTTGAGAAAGTCGTCAGCTGCCTCTGGCGCGACCATGTTGGCATCGACGATGACACTGCCATCTGGCTTGATCTCGAACTTCGCGCGTTGCCAACCTGCCTCCCGCGCCTCGCGGATAAAAGCCGAGGCCGCTTGTTTCGCTTTCGTCTGTGCACTTACTTTCGTCATCTTATCGACACCTCTCTCACCTCGTTAACAACGCGCATTATCACCCTGATCTATATTGATATTTCCGATTGAAGCGGGAGTGGAGCGCCTGTCCTTTGCCGCGCGAATTGCGCGGATCACCTCAGAATTCTGGGAGTTGCCATTGCGATCGGACTCCGCCTTGATCCACTCCTTGAGCTCTTGCGGAAGCCGAAGTTGCATTGGTTTACGACTGTTCATGAAACGCCTCCAGGTTGAAACAATATCCCGTTAGTGGCACTTAGCCACTATTGCGTCAATCGATTTTTATGGCACAGTGCCATCATGGCAGAACAAAGCTCTCAGAATCAGGATAAATTTATCGTGCGGCTGCCGGACGGCCTGCGCGATAGGATACGCCTCGCGGCTGAGGCCAACCACCGCAGTATGAATGCTGAGGTCGTTGCCCTACTCGAAGAAAATTATCCGGCCCCTGTGCCGGAAAAACTGGAAGACCCCGCCGCGCGGCTGCTCTTCTGGCTCGCGAAGCGCATCCGCCGAAGAAGTCCGAAGCCCGGCTCTCCCAGAGACAAGCAAGCAGCCTTGTATGAGCGCATTGCGGTCGATATCTCGGAACGCATGAAGGATATCGGGGAATAGCCCTAATAGGCCACCCACTCATATCCGTGGCTGCCTTCGTGATCCTCCCATTCAACGCCGACTCCGCGACGCCAATTTGATGACGAACAGCGCCGCGATGGAAGCACCCACTGCGGGGCGGCCGCTGGCGTCGTGCGTTGCCAGCCGAAATCGCCCTGCGTGCCGTAGGTGCCGAGGAGCATATTGTAATTCTCGGAGCAATCATCGTCGCGACCACGTTCGCGATGACTGTAATGCCGAACATCCCAGACACGGATCGAGCGCACGAAATCGAATTCCAAGCCACTGATGTCGATATCGGCACCATCTTCGACCACTTGCGCCAGAATGACTTGGCCGAGCGTTTGACCTGTTTGGTTGCTGGCTTCCCAGATTTTCGGGGCCTTGCTTTGCAATGGCGCGCGCTCAGAAACCCCCATAGGACAACGCCAGATTTGTAATGGTGGCTCGATCGGCCAAGGAGTAATCCGACGGATGAACACAGCACGGGCATGAGCGCATTCTGCTGACGCGGGCCACCCACCAGCCAGGCAAAGCAGAATGGCGCAGTCAACCTGATAGGCTTTTACCGCCTGCGGAGCCACACTGGAAAGCAGAGACATTGCGACCCCAAAGAACCAATTCCTGATAGATCTGCACCACATATCAATATATGTCCTTTGCTGCATTACTGTATTATTGTAAATGTAGCTCCAACAGCCCCCATCACACCATATACGAGAACATCATTTGTGATGCTCGCGCGCGTTTTGTGGAATATATTCCGTAGAGCAGTTCTTGTGATCTGGCCGAATACAGGCCATGAAATTGCGGGAACGAGTAGGGCTAAATGTACGGAATCTAAGAAATTCCAGAGGATTGAGCCAAGAACAATTAGCCTTAGCTGCGGAAGTCGATCGCAGCTATATCAGCGAGATCGAACTCGCCAAAAATTCGGCATCAATCGATGTTCTGGAGCGGATCGCGGATGCTCTCGGCGTCGATCCAAAGGAATTGTTTAACGAGAGGGGCTAGTTTTGCCCGAATTTGAGAGTGCTCGCACAACGGCCGAAGCCATCGGCCGCATTACATGTATCAATACAGGCGAAGAAATCGGCTTGCTGTACCATTGGGACAATGGTGAAACACAGGCGGCGCTTTACGATGATGGTCATCCTGAAACATCAAACTGCTCAGATCATCCCGCTGAAACGGACATTGGCGCAAACCGCAGCTAACGGCCGGAAAAAGCTCATTTTATCAAATGCGGCGTGTTGCCTGGAGGTCTGCAATCGGGTGAGTGGCTTTTTTCTTAGGGCGGTTGGAGTTCATACCACCTGACAGAGGGCTCGCGTTGTAATGGATCGGAAACTGAGATAGCTTCGCTGTGTGAAGTGCCTTCGAAACATAACCTCAATACTGCTTGTTGTTCTTCTGGTCTTTATGACGGGGCTAAGCAGCGCTGCGCATGCTTTATCCATGGGTTGCGTTGGTGGGCATTGTGACGAGCACAAGGTCATGCCTGTGGTCGAAAACCACACTGGCCACGCTTTGGGGGAATTGACGAGCAGCACACTGCTTGGATCAGATGGGATAGAGCATGACGAATGCAATCCATTCCTGTGCAATTCTCTCGCGCTAATACTGCTAACTTCCGACGCAGTTTTTGACCAATCCGAGGCCGTATTGGGTTGGCAGGTTGGCCACCTCTCAACTCTGGAAGAGCCGGACAACCCGGACAGACCACCCAACCTTTGAATCAGGATTTCAGCGCTGCTTGCGTGAGTGATCAGCGTTTTAGAAAGGTCGCAGGAACACTGCGGCCCGCCCCTGTTTCACAAGGTAAGGACCAATCCATGAACAAAAAATACATCGTGATCGGCGCGTGCGCCGTGGCAGCCGTCGCTGCATACCTCGTTCTTCGACCCGGCCCCGCAGAGGAAGTCGCGCAAGCGGCACCTGTTGAAGGTAACGCAATTGTTGCGATCCAGATGCCGCAAATCGACGGCAACGCAGCGATAGGCCAACGCATATTCGAGAATACCTGTACCGCCTGTCACGGCACCAACGCTGTTGGTGTTGAGGGCGCGGGACCACCATTGATCCATGTGATCTATGAGCCCAGCCATCACGCTGACGAATCCTTTCAGCGCGCTGTCGCGAACGGAGTCAGAAGCCATCACTGGCGTTTTGGTGACATGCCACCGGTCGAAGGCTTGACCCGTGGTGACGTTGCCATGGTCACCGCCTACATCCGCGAAATCCAGCGTGCCAATGGAATAAACTAAGGAATACTCAAATGAACAAACTTACCACATTTGCGTTGATGACCGTTCTGGCGACCAGTGCGTTTGCGCATTCACCCGTAGATCACACAACGCCTGAGAATGGCGCGACAATCACGGAAGTCCCGCCCGAGATCAGCTTCAACTTTGCCAATGATATCCGTCTTACACGGGTTGATATGCACCATCAGGATCATCCGTCTGTCCGGCTTGATCTCGGGGATCAGACGAGCTTTGACCGTGTGTTCACGCTGCCCCTCGAAGGCATGGGGAAAGGCACCTACCGCATCGAATGGCGGGGATTAGGTTCAGACGGGCACGCCATGCAGGGCGAATTCTCGTTCACGGTGGAATGACCATGCCGGATATCTGGGGAATAGCCGCGATATTCGCCAAACTGACGCTGTATTTTGGCGTCGTTGGGTCGACCGGGCTTGTGATCATTCTAGCGGCCTTTCCAAATCTGGTGCTACCACTATGCCGCCGGATCAAGGCGAAGGCTGTGGTGTTGGCGGGACTTGCCATTTTCGCAGCGGTGTTCGGCTTCATGCTGCGCGGGGCCGCTCTGACGGGTGGAGCCGATGGCATGACGGATCCCGAAATGCTCGGGCTGTTGTGGCAAACACCGGTTGGCGACGTTTTGGTTTATCGGGTTGTTGGTGTGGCAATCCTAATCGCGGGAATGTTCATTCCCCGTTTTGGGACGTGGGTTTCACTTGCTGGCGGGACCATTGCCTTATGGTCCTTTGCAAAAATCGGGCACGTACCTGATTTGCAGCAAACTGGCATCCGTCTGCTCCTTCTATTGCACCTTCTTGGTATCGCGTTCTGGATCGGTATCCTTGGCCCCTTACGGAACCTGTCACGACTGCCAGAACACTTGGACGACGCGGCCCTGCTGGGGCATCGTTTTGGGCAAGCGGCGGCAGTGATTGTCCCGGTGCTGATCCTGGCAGGCCTGTTGATGGCCTGGCTGTTGCTGGGCGATCTGAGGGCACTCTTGTCAACCGGGTATGGGCAAACCCTTCTGATCAAGCTGGTGCTTGTCGGCGCGATCCTGATTCTGGCAGCCGCAAACAAGCTTCGCTTTGTTCCCGCCATGCAGGCCGGAGACAGCAAAGCCGCGCAGCATCTGGCGCGCTCCATCGAAATTGAAACAGCGGTCATCCTGGTCGTGCTTGCGGCAACCGCAACACTCACCAGCGTTCAGACCCTTCCGAACTGAGGCCTTCCATGAACAGACGAGAATTCTTGATCACGACAAGCGTGGCGGCATTGGTTCCGCGTATCACACTTGCTTCGACCCCAACGGAACTGGTTGCGCAGCCGGTCAGCGCGCAAATCCTGCCCGTTGGGGAACCGGCAACGCCTATGCTGGGATTCAACGGCAGCACGCCCGGACCAGTGCTGCGGACCCGTCAGGGAGAAATCTTTGACATCCGGTTCCGGAACCAGATCGGCGAGGGATCGGCGGTGCATTGGCATGGGCTGCGTATCGACAATGCAATGGATGGCGTTCCGGGCCTGACGCAAGACGTCGTCGAAGTGGATGCCGAGTTCGCCTATCGTTTCCGTGCGCCGGATGCAGGCACCTTCTGGTACCATTCGCACAACCGATCTTGGGAACAGGTTGCAAAGGGACTCTATGGCCCGTTGATCGTGGAAGAGTTGACGCCACCGGACGTGGATCACGATTTGATCGTGTTGATAGATGATTGGCGCATGACCGAAGCGGGCACGCTGGCCGATGGTTTCGAAAATATGCACGATCAGGCGCATCAGGGGCGGCTCGGCAACTATGCCCGTGCTCTTGTCGAACCGAGCACGCCCGTCCGTCGTGGTGATCGTGTGCGCCTTCGTCTGATCAATGTTGCGACCGACAGGATTTTCCCGATTGAGATTGAAGGTGTCGACGGCAAGATCGTTGCAAATGACGGAATGCCCCTTGTCAGTCCACAGGAGTTATCCAGTCTCATTCTTGCCCCGGCCCAACGCGCGGATATCATCGCGGACATCACTTCCCCGGACCAAATCGCCTTCATGTTTCCCACGCAGGACGGCCCCTACTTGCTGGGTGAAATCCCCGTTGAGGACGCGAACACGGAGCGGCAACCATCGGAGATTTCTGCGTTGCTACCAAACGAGGTTACGCAGCCCGACTTAGACAATGCGGTTTCCCTGACGCTTACCATGGAAGGTGGGGCCATGAGCCGTCGCATGATGCAAGGTATGATGGGTGGCGATATCTGGGCGTTCAACGGGCAGTCCGGTCTGACGGATACCCCGTTTCATCTGTTCGAACGTGGGCAGACAGCGCGTATTCGTCTGGTGAACGACACCCGTTTCCCGCATGGCATCCATCTGCACGGGCATCATTTCTTTGAGGTCCGGGCTGACAACAATCTGGGCGCTTTTCGAGACACCACACTTGTGGATGCAGGTGAGGCCCGCGACATCGTCTGCGTGTTCGACAACCCCGGGAAATGGCTGTTGCACTGCCACATGCTAGGCCATCAAGCGGCGGGCATGAAGACATGGGTGGAAGTCGCATGAAACGCGTTTTGATCATTGCCGCATGCTGTATCGCGACCGGTGCAATCGCCGGTCACGAATTGGATGACCGAGATTTGACCAATGGTCAAACCCTCTACAGCGAACAATGCGCGTCCTGCCATGGGGCCAGTCTTGAAGGGAAACCCGACTGGCGCACGCCTGATGAAAACGGCGTCTTGCCCGCACCGCCCCATGATGAGACCGGGCACACATGGCACCACGATAACCAGCTTTTGTTCGAATACACTCGGCTTGGTGGAGAGGAAGCATTGGCTGCGCGCGGTATCACCGGCTTCGCAAGCGGTATGCCGGGTTTTGGCGATGCTCTCACCGATGACGATATTTGGGACATCCTGGCCTATATCAGATCAACCTGGCCGGACCGCGTTCAGCAAATTCAAGCCGGTCGCAACCCACCGCACAACTAAGGAAGGCGGTCTTCGCTACGTGGCGTGGGAGCATAGCGCCCGCGCCCGGTTTTTGTCAGCAATCCCCGATCAGACAGATCTCTGAGGGCCCGATAGCAGGCTTCTTTGGTCAACCCGATCTGGTTGGCGAATTGTGTGACCGAACCGGTCAGCTTGCCCAATTCTACCGCCAGCAATACGCGGTCGTTCGCTGATTTCATAGCGTGCAGCGTCAATAGCTGGCGGTAATCCTGCACCTGCACCGCCAATCGCTTGGTGATCCCTTCCGAAAAAGCCGTGTCTTCACGTAGTTGCTTCTGGATGGCTTGCTTCGAAATCCGAACAACTTCGGATGGAGCAGTACAAATCGCGTCGCAGTGGTAGTGATCCGAATAAATGGATGCTTCGGCAAACATGTCGCCAGTCTGAGCGTTGTAGATCGTTACGGAGTTTCCAGATTCCGTCACGCGAGTTAGGCAGATGCCACCTGACGCCACAAAGAATATGCCCTTTGTGGTGTCGCCCTGCCGGAACACGTGGTCTCCAATGGAATAACGCATTTGAGACAGAGATTTTTCATCCAATGCGCCGAACGGGGTGGGTAACATGTGATTTCAATCATATTCGGATCTGCGTCTGGGGTGTAGCAAGCCACCAACCCCAAATGCAAGAACGGACATACCATGATCAGAACGACACTTTGCGCCATCGTGGCGCTCATAGCCCTTCCAGCCGCCGCCCAACATGCCCATCAGGGCTCGGACGGCCCTTTGGAAACAGGGCAGTCCGCCTTCGCCGCAATTTCGGAAATCGTACAAATCCTGTCAGACGACCCCGGTACCGACTGGACCAAGGTCAATATTCAGGCGCTGCGCGATCACCTCGTGGATATGGAGTTGGTCACGACCCAAGCGACCGTGAACACTCAGACCGAAGGCAGGAAAGTCGAGTTTCGCGTTACCGGCGAGGGGATTGTGGCCGATGCCGTCGCGCGCATGGCGACGGCACATTCACCGATGTTGGAATTGGCAACTGGATGGACGGTGACTGCTGAACCGTCCACGGACGGAGCGACCATGCGCATCGAGGTCCAGACCGAACAGGAGCTTGCCCGCGTCCTTGGCCTCGGGTTCTTCGGCGTTATGACAATCGGTGCGCACCATCAGGCGCACCACATACAGATGGCTTCCGGTGAAGATCCGCATCACTGATGCGATCCAGCCAAGAAGCAGTGATTGGAGCTTGCACAGCCAACGGGTATTTTGCCCGAGACTGTCACCATAAGATTGAGCAACTTTGGACGGCAGGTTGACGTAAAATAGCGAAGGTCGTTTTTGTCGCTCATTCAACTTTCAGAAAAACCGTCTGACCCGTTTAGCATAATCCTCAAACGCAGTGCCGTACTGATCCTTTAGCCAACGCTCTTCAGCAAATGGGGTGACCACCAATATCGCAATTACCGGAGCGCCAACCGCGAACACCCAGGGCGCAGCTGACAAGATCATCCACCCGCCGACGATAGCAATATCGGCCACATATTGCGGATTTCGAGAATACCGATACATGCCTTCGGTGCGCAGCGTGCCCTTGGCACCACCCGTCTGGGGCACTCCGAAGTGCGAGACCTCCAGCCAGACAATGACATTGCCGATCACTATTAGTGGAAGTCCGACCCCGAAGCGCAGCCAACCTTGAATGGCGGCGTTGCCCCAACCCAGTATCCCCAAGACGATGAGGATGCCGAACAGCGTGAAAGTCGGCACCCAGACGAACACTGGCGTAAGGGCGGTATACTGTTTCGGCGGCCATATGCGGCGCTTGGGAAAAACAATCGACCATAGGATTGCTGTGAGCGTCGCTGCTGCAACCCCGAAGCCGAGATAGATGATAGCTGTCTGCATCATGTTTCTACATGCCCGTGCTCGATCATCTGGCGGCGCTCCGCGAGAGCCTGGCGCACGATCTGATAGGCCGAGGACAGAAACAGTCCCGCCATGACGGTTGCGACGATCAAGTCCGGCCAGCCACTTGCCGTGCCCCAGACGCCTAACGCAGCAAACATGACCGCGACATTTCCAATAGCGTCGTTGCGCGAGCACAGCCAAACTGACCGAACGTTGGCGTCGCCGTCTTTGTATCTGACAAGCAAGAGAACACTCGCCAGATTGGTGAGCAGGGCAAGAAAGCCCACTGCACCCATGATCTCGGCGGTTGGGACACCAACGTAGAAGACGCGGTAGACGGTAGAGCCGAAGACCCACAACCCCATCAACAGAAGGCTGCCCCCCTTGAACAAGGCGGCGTTCGTGCGCGCTCTGATTGAAGCCCCGATGACCGCCAGCGAAATGCCGTAGGTCAGGGCGTCGCCTGCGAAGTCGAGGGCATCCGCTTGCAGGGCTTGCGAGTTGGCCAGATGGCCCGCAGCCATCTCGACCACGAACATCGTTGCGTTCAGGGCAATGACGATCCAAAGCCGCCGTTTATAGTCGTCCGAGACGCCTTCGAATTTGGCATCGTGTCCACAGCATCCAGGCATTAGGTTGCCTCCTGCGTTTCAGGGATTGATTGATCTGGAACAAGGGCTGCTTCGCCGCCGGGAATATCCGGCACGTGGCCTTTGCGCATCCTCCTGACGCGGTGGTTCATCCAATGGCGAATGATGACACGATAGAGAAGCCCCTTCACGCCGGTCAGCTGACGGTGGGTTGCATAAAAGGCATCGGGGTCATCGAAGGTGCCGAAGTCGTTGTTGATTCCGGTTTTTTGAATATAGGTACTGACCCCGTGCCATTCGACGTTTGGGTTCTGAAGACAATCCGTGCCAGCACCATAGGCGCAGAGCGATTGACGTTCTGGAAAAGCATTTTGCAGCGCCGCCAGGATGGGTGCATCCAGGATGAAGCCCTCCAGGTTCAACCACTGCTCTCTATGATGGATTTCGACCCAAGAGTGGATGATGTTGGCAGGGGCAAGCGGATAGACCAGCTCTGGCACGACTCCGCGCTGCAACCGCTTGTCGATGGTGAAACCGTGAAAGCGGCACGGCACACCAAGGGCGCGCAGAAGCGCCATCAGCAAGGTGCCCTTCGTGTTGCACTGCCCATAGCCATCGGACAGCACCCTGGACGCCGGCAGCGCATCATCGGAGTTGTAACCGAACAGGATTTCGTTGCGGACAAAGTCATAGGCGGCACCGATACGGTCGGCGTTTGAAAGGTTCATCCAGCCACGATCAGCAACAAGGCGCTGAATAGGGCCAGCCTCGAAATCCAGAAGGGATGTTGGGGACAGGAATTGATCGGTCATCGTAGCCTCTTGAGTCTGTGTCCCACCCTATTTACAATCTCTAGTGACTAGAGGTTCAAGAGGTTTCTTCATGTTTTCTATCGGCGAGCTTTCAAGACGCACCAAGGTCAAGGTTCCAACCATCCGCTACTATGAGGAGATGGGCCTGTTGGTGGAGGCCGAGCGCACAAGCGGCAACCAAAGACGCTATGACAAAGCGGGATTGGAACGGCTCAGTTTCATCCGCCATGCACGCGATCTGGGCTTTTCGATTGAGGCAATCTTGTCCCTGATCGAGCTACAGGAACACCCGGATCGGTCATGCCAAGCCGCTACGAAAATTGCGGTGGCACAACTCGCGGATGTTCGCGCGAAGGTCAAAAAGCTGAAGGCGCTCGAAAGGGAGTTGGTTCGCATGGCCAAGGGATGCGACGGACATGGTGTGTCCGAGGACTGCTACGTTCTGGCTTCACTTGCTGACCATGAGCATTGCGAAAACGAGCACTGATCACCCGCAGCACGAGCCTCCCTCTTGGATTGGCGGACATTTGACCGTGCCGTAGGAGCAGTACACGCAGCAGTCCCCTTCGAGCGGTTTTAGAACAGTGTGGCAGGACTTACATTCATAGAACCACTGACATGCATCCGTCGGCATCGTCTCTTCGGTAGCGTGTCCACATTCGGGGCAGGTAATCGTAGATTGAAAGTTCACTTCGCTCGTTTGCGTCGCCATAGCGCGTATCCTGTAAGTAGTAGAAATCCAGCAAGGATTGGCAGCAGCACGTCGTCTCTATAGACGTAACCGAGTGCTCCGCTGATCCCAAGAAGCGAAAACAGCCATGGTAGAAAAGGCGTCAGGCAGCAGACCGCGGCCAATCCCAAACCGCCCAGGCTCAGTGGAAGCAACCAGCCCCTCATCGATACTGCCTAAACAAGGCAAACATCGTCCTCGCCGCGTCTTCTTCCCAGAGAGGTGAACTGGCAGCGAGAGCGAAAGCCAGCGTCGTGAAGCCAAGCATAACGACAGTTGAGCGCCTGCGTTTTGCGCATGCCCAACGCCGCCAAAGGCGGAACCATCCCCAAGCAAGTACAAGTCCCACGACAACCAATATCTCGGTGCGATACTCGACAAATGGCCCAAGCAAAACCAGCCACGTGCCACCCAGCCCTATGATTGAAAGGCCAATCGGCAATACGCAGCAGGATGCGCTTAGCAAAGCCAACAGACCAGCGCCGCCGATCAGCAGTCGGTTTGGCCCATTGGTTTCATCTTGAAGAGTTTCAGTATTCGACATCATGGCTGATCTTATGCATCCTGTAGTCACTACAGAAGCAAGCGGAGTTCGATCACATGATTGCGATTGGTGAGGCATCCCGCCTTAGTGGCGTTTCAATAGAGACGATCCGCTACTATGAGCGTGAGGGGATAATATCAAAGGCAGTCCGCACTGCTTCTGGGCGACGAGCTTATTCGGACACTGAGATTTCAGAGCTTCGCTTCATCAAACGATGCCGTGATCTTGGGTTCTCCATCCAAGACGCAGTTGCGCTTCGCAATCTCGCCGATGCACCGTCCGATGCATGTGAGACGGTCGAGCGACTTGGAAGCAAGCATCTCTCGGACGTTCAGGCGAAACTGGCGGAGCTTCGGAAACTTGAGAAGGCTCTGGTCGAGCTGGTCGCGAACTGCGCAAAGGGACAAAGCGACTGTCCGATGTTGGATGCTTTAAAAGCCCGCTAGTTGGAAAGTCGACGTTGGTTCAGTCGCAGCGCAATTTCACTTCGTCAGCGCGTTGGCGACCTTCGCCGCCGCTTTGTTGAAAGGCATCTTTCTCTACGTGAGGACAGGTGCCATTTCCTCACGTCGTCCAGAAGCTCCAAAACGCGCGCGTAGTCTTCGCTGGCGACGCGCGCTTGCTCGAAGATCTCACGACGCTCCAGGTCCTGGCAACGGAAGTACCGCTCAACTTCGGTAAAATACGTCTCCGCATCACGCCTCAACAGGTCCGCATAGGCCCATACGTCATCGGCATTGGTCGGCATCCAGGGCGGAGCAGGCGGCAGACAACTGCCCGCGATCGCCGCAGAACTCCAGCTCAGAACGATCATAATCGCCCATGTTTGTTTCAAAAGCGCCATATTATCTTGGCTCAGCCACTCCGTTGCAGTAAATTCGTTTCAACGCATGAAAGGCGCAATAACTCAAATTGCACCTATTGATTGCAAGATTATAATATTGTATCGGTTGGGTAGTCCATGAGGGACTGCCGGGCCAATGCACAATTCTGCAAGGCTCGATCCTATGAATTTGATGCAAGACGCCCCCAATGTTGTCAGTGAAGACGGGCTGCGCACGCTGCTTGCCGAGGGTCATTCGGCGGATGTTGTGTGTCGGGTTACGCCCAAACGTACAGGTGCTCAGTGGTCCGGGATTTGGACCGTGCATTGCGTCTCGCCAGATGGTGAGACGCGTCGCCTGCTCGTTACCGCGCGCAACAATATGGCCGCCCGAGAATTCAAGACTATCAATGGCTTATCCAGCTTCCTTGCAGGACTTGGAGTTTCGGTCGTCTCGATCCCGATGCTCGAAGGCAAGATCGCCTCTCACAATTTGGACGACGCGGGCTAAGCCACTTGCTGTCCTTGCGGCATTCCTTGCAGCACCCGCCCATTCTGAAGGCTTCGTGCTTTCCATGCGGGCCGATGGCCAGCTCGAGACCAAAGCACCGCAATCAGGTTTCGCGCAGAGCTACGTCGACGGGATTGGAGCAAACCCACCAGAGCTGATCGTGTTCGCAGCGCCTCAGCCTGAAGATCCGCCTCCTGCACCCACCCGCGCGGTTCCCCGCCCCGAGATCCTCACAGCCCTTGAAAGCACCGCGCATCGCTATGGCGGACACCCCGCACTACGCCGCGCTGGCCTGTCCGTGACGGAGTGGCAGGTGCTCTTCCAAGCCAATATTGAGATTGAAAGCGCCTATCGCCCAAATGCGCGCAGCTCCGCAGGTGCTATCGGCCTCGGACAGCTGATGCCAGCTACGGCCGCGCAGCTTGGTGTGGATCCGCATGACTGGCAGGCCAATCTGGATGGCTCCGCCCGTTACCTTCTGATGATGCTTGCACAATTCGGCACGCCCGAACTCGCGCTTGCCGCCTACAACGCGGGGCCAGACGCGGTCGCGCGCTATGGCGGCATCCCTCCCTACCAAGAAACCCAAAATCACGTGCGACGCGTCATGGCCGTGCGTGATCGACTGACTGGAGCCTCCTGATGTACACACAATTCCGCACGATCCTGTCGCTGGCTCTGGCCAGCTTGATGATTGCCAACCCAGCCTTTGCGCAGAGCATCGACCTCTCGCCGGTGCAGAACCTTTTGCAAGGCATCGTCGACACGATCACCGGCCCCTTGGGCATTGTCATCGGCACCTTGGCCTTGATCGGTGTGTTCCTCTCCTGGCTCTTTGGCATTCTGGATTTCCGCCAGGCTCTTTGGGTGCTGGTCGCTATCGCAGGCATCGCAGCTGCGCCGACCATCGTGACCGCCATCTGGGGCGCGTAAATCCGGCATGGCAACGCAAACCCGCCTTTTCCTGGGCCTGATCCGGCCGCCAAAGCTCATCGGCTTACCAATCATGTATGCAATGGTTTGGCTCTTCGGGTTTGTGTTGCTGTTTCTTTGGGTCCAAAGCTGGCCGGTGATCATCATTGCCGCGCTGGCCTATCCTGCGCTGTGGAAAGCCGCTGACTGGGACCCTGCCTTTCTTGAGGTGATGGTCACTGCCCTGCAGGAAACGCCGCCCACCCCGAACCGCAAGATCCATTCGGGGGACAGCTATGCTCCGTGATCCTTCGGATGATCTTGCGATGCTGCCAGATTGGGCGCGCAAAGAGCGCCCTATGGCCAGCATGTTGCCCTATGTCAGCCTCGTGAATGACGTGACGATCCGCACACGCGGCAATGCCCTGTTCCAATGCATCCGCCTTGATGGCGTCAACAGCATGACCAGCGATGACGCACATTTGGAGAAGATCCGCGCGCTCTTCGCAGCGATCATTGCGCAGATTGGGTCAGAGTACAGTTTCTACGTCCACAAGGTTTCAAAAGCGATCGAGACTGCTTTGCCACCGGTTCGCGAGGAAGGGTTTGCGCAAGCGCTGGACATCCGCTGGCAGCGGGCCATGGCGCAGGCGGGTCTGCGGGACAAGACGCTCACACTCACCGTGCTGAAACGCCCTCCCAACGGCGCGCGGCTGCGCCTGAAGCGTTCAGACTCAATCGCACAGATGAAAGACCAGACAGCCAAGCAGCTGCGCAAGCTCGAAGAGGTCGTCGGTTTTCTGCTGTCGTCATGTGCCGAGATGAACCCGCGCCTTCTTGGGGCCGAAAGCGGCGAGCTACTCGGGTTCCTCGGGGCGCTCAATATCGGCCAGGAACGACCGCTCTTTGCAAAATCCCGCTTTGGCATCATTGCCGAGGATGTGGCCAACACGCGCGTCACGTTTCAGGGGCGAGGCTTTACACTGGACGATGGGACGGCGGGCAAGCGATTTGGCAGCAGCTTTGCCATCAAGACCTATCCAGCCAAAACCAACTGCACCATGTTCGATGAGCTGAACCTGCCTGTTGACATGGTGGTGACGCATTCTTTCACGCCGATCAACAGCAACATCATGGCCAGCCGGATTAGGCGCCAACAACGCCTGATGAAGGCCAGCGATGACGGGGCCATCTCATTAGCCGAAGAACTGGTCGACGCGCTCGATGATCTGGAATCCAAGCGCCTCAGCTTTGGTGATCATCACATGACGGTCACGGTCTTCGCCGAGACCGAGGAGAAGCTGGAAACAATCGCCGCCGAGGTGCGCAATATAGCTGCCAGTGAAGGGGTAAATCTGGTGAATGAGAGTTTTGCGGCGCGGACCCATTATTTCGCGCAGCATCCGGGAAATGGACAGATGCGCAGCCGCAAGGCCGCTATCACCAACACGAACTTTGCCGATCTCGCAGCGCTGCATCGCGGTCAACTGGGCAAGCCGGGTGATAGAGTTCCTTGGGGCAAGCCGATCACTCTCTTCCCGACACCTGAACGATCTGGTTTCTTTTTCAACTACCATGAGGCTGGTCAGCCAGACAAAGAGCCGACCGGTGGTCATACTTTGATCCTCGGCCGTCCTGGCTCAGGCAAATCGGTGTTGTCGGCCTTCCTCATGACCCAAGCCCGGCGCTGCGAAGCGCGCGTGTTCGTGTTCGACTATCGCGCTGGCATGGAAATGGCCGTGCGGGCCAATGGTGGGTGCTACAGCGCCATTAAGGCAGGCGAAGCAACCGGTCTCAACCCGCTGCGCACCGAAATCGATGGGCGCGGCCAAGCTTGGCTATCCGATTGGTTGGCCACACTGCTACATCGCGCCGACAAGCCTCTGAGCCCGGTTCAGATCAACCGCATCCAAGAGGTGGTGCGCCAGAACGCCGGGGCGAGCGATGCCGCCCTTCGCAACTGGCAAGATTTGGCCTCCCTCTTTGTGGCGGGGGCAGATGAAGGGGATATGTTCGAACGGATTCAGGAATGGACCGCAGATGGCCGATATGGCTGGATCTTCGGACAGAGCGCTGAGGATACCTTCTCGCTCGATGGTGATGTTGTTGGGTTCGACCTGACCGGCATTCTCGACAGCGAAAGCGAGAAGGAACGCATGGCGGTCCTCTCTTACCTGTTTCGGCGGGTGGAGCGTGTGATCGAGGATCGCAAACCGACATTGATCATCATCGATGAGGCCTGGAAGGCGCTCGACAACCCGTATTTTGCCGACCGGCTGAGCAATTGGCTGGTCACGGCGCGCAAACAGAACGCCGTCGTCGTGATGATGACCCAATACGCAAGCCAGCTTGAGAAAACCCGCACCGGCAAGACGATTGTCGAGGCCGTGCCGACGCAGCTCCTTCTGCCCAACATCCGCGCCTCGGCCAGTGATTACACCATGCTGGGCCTTTCTGAGAAAGAGCTCAGTGTTTTGCTCGGCACCGGCAGCAACTCCCGTCTGGCACTGGTGCGTGACGATCAAGGCTCGGTCGTGATCGACGCCGATCTCAGCGCGCTTGGCCCTTACCTCACGATCCTTGGCGGCATGGAAAAAGGCGAGGCGCTGGTCGGCGCGGATTACCGCCAGAACCCCGAATTTTGGAGACAGATAGATGCGTAGCCTTTGTGTGCTGACCCTCACCCTTTTGACCCTGACAGCCTGCGCGGAATACCGGCCGTCAGAAGCCGAATGCTTCAACTCCTTTGCCGAGGTCAGCCGCAGCAACTGCAATTTCGAGTTACTCGGGCCGATTGGTTCGCTGCATGAATAGCCTTCGCCCGCATATCCTTGCTGGTTTGGTGTGGCTCAACGCGCCAATGGCATTTGCCCAAGGTGTACCCACCTTTGATGCAGGTATGTTCTTTCAGCGCGAGCGCGTGTTGCAGCAGGGCGAACAAGATCTGGCATTACAGCGGGATCGTTTGACCAAAGAGAAAGAGCTTGAAGAGCTCGAGCAGGAACAACTCCAGGCGCTGGAAGACATCCTTGATGCCACGACGTTGGCCAGCGGGAATTCTGGCGCACTGGTCGCAAGCCTAGAAGCTGGTTCAACACCTGAAAGCGCCGCAGGCACGCTCTATGGTTCGGTCGATCCGAACCCCGGCGCGGCACAAATGTTCGGCGATGCCTCGGGATCGATTGAACAGCTGATCATTCGTGCCGCCCAAGAAACGCACCATATGTCCGGTGTGCGCGCTGCAGGCCTGTCGCCCAAGCAATGGCGCTGTCTTTTGCAGGCGCTGATCTGGCAAGAAAGCCGCTTCACAATCGGCGCGCGCTCCCCCGTCGGCGCGTTCGGCCTAACCCAGATTATGCCCGGAACGGCTCAGGATCTCGGGATTTATCCGGCCTACTATGAAAACCCCTACATCCAGGTCACCGGCGGCGCGCGCTATCTGGCGCAGATGCTGGACATGTTTGACGGCAACATCATTCATGGGCTCGCGGCCTACAATGCCGGTCCGGGTAATGTGCAGCGCTACAGCGGCGTGCCGCCCTTTGCTGAGACCCAGCATTACGTTCAGGTCATCCCGGAGCGCTACAACCTTTACCTTGCCCGCGTCGGCGGTGTTGATGCGCTCGGCACGATTGATCCGGTTCTGCTCGCAAACTCGACCATGAGCCTCACCTCCTTCGGCGCAGGGGTCTATGGCGACTACTCACTGGTCTCAGTGCAAGCGGCCGCGCTTCGGGTGCAGGACATCATCAGACGCATTGGCGAAACTGACGACATTCACGCGGCCATGTCGCTCAACACCTATGCGCGGGCAGAACTCGCTCGCCTGATAGCGATCCGCACGCGCCTCAAAGCCGCCCATACCCGCCCGCTCAGTGCGGCAGAGCTGGGCATGGCGGCCGCGCAGGCACACGAACAAGACTTCATGCAATTCGATCTGGAGGCACTCCGATGATCCGCTTTCTTTCTGCCGTAGCCACTTGCGCATTGTTGGTTGCGTCTCCTGCAAATGCTCAAGGCGTGCCGACGGTCGACACACGCAACATCGCGCAGGAAATTCGCCAACTGCAGCAAATGCTGGAGGATTTCGGGATCCAAACTGACCAGCTCGACACGCTTCTCGAACAGCTCGACCTGGTGCAGCAGCAACTCGACACGCTTAACGAAACCTATGCCGCCCTGACCGGCGCGACGGACATCATCGAGATGGCCATGGGCGGCGACCTTGATGGGCTTCTCGATCAGGAATTCGGCGATCTCCTCGGCACCATCCGGCAAATCCAGAGCGGTGACTTCAGTGGCCTGATCGGCAATGCGGCCCCTCAGATGGAAGGCCGCATGACGCAAGCCCTCGAAGATGCAGGGTTCGACCAAGATACCCTCTCTGACATGGCCAGCAGTGGCAATCCGGGGGCCGAGCGCATTGCCAGCCAGGCGGGCACCGGGGCGGTGATGTCGGCGGCCGCAGAGAACAGCTATGAAGAAGCCGCGCAATCCCTCGAACGGGTCGAGCAGCTGGTCTCGCTGATCCCCGACATGGAAACGCTCAAAGAAGCCGTCGATCACAACACCCGTGTCACCGCTGAGCTGGCCATCGCCATGACACGCATGTGGGAGCTCGAAGCCATTCAGACGGTCGGTGCGGGCCAGTCCGGCGTGGTGGATGCCGCGACGCTGGCCGAAGAGCGCCGCTACATGGACTTCACCCTGCCAGACTTGCGCGCGGACTGACCCCATGAACAGCGAGGTAGAAATCATCGAAGAAGAGCTCGTCTACGGCGCACGACGACGCGAGCTCTTGTGGCAGAAGCTGGGGCTGGCAGGTATGGCGTTTGGCATGGCAGGCTGCCTCGCCGCTGCTCTTGTCGCCCTGCTCGACGTGGACCCGCTGCCTATGATCGTGCCCTTTGATAGCGAAACCGGTATGGCCCTCCCCAATGCCGTGGTTGAAGCGGTCTCACTCACGGAACGCCCTGCTATCATCGAGGCACAGGTCTACCGCTATGTCATTGATCGAGAGACCTACAATCAGCTCGACAATGACTTGCGGGTGCGGCGGGTCCTGGACCAGTCGGACGGCGCGGCTTCCGCAGGACTGCGCGCGCTTTGGACCAGCGGCCATGAGGCCTACCCGCCGGACAGCTACGGTGCAGATGCGCGGCTTGATGTCGAGGTACTGTCGATCACCCATATCAGCGCCAATCGTGCCCAAGTGCGCCTGCGCAAGCGGCTCAATTCGCCGCGCGGCTCTCAAAACGGGCTCTTCACCGCAACGTTGATGTTTGAGTTTCGGCCCGAGAATAGCCGGTCGATCGACGATGTCTGGCAGAACCCTTTCGGCTTCACTGTCACCGAATACGCGATCCGCTCGGACCGTTTGGAGTAACCAATGCGCTGCCTGTTTCTGATCCTCGCCCTCATTGTTCCGCTTGCTGGATCCGCCTATGCAGAAACCCAGCCGCGCCAAGGCCCCTTTGATGCCCGCGTCCGGCTGGCCACCTATCAGGATGGGCAGGTCTACCACATCCGCACCAGCCTGACCCATGTGACCAGCATCGAGTTTGGCCAAGGTGAGACCATCCGCTCCATCATCGCGGGTGATACCGAAGGCTTCCTTCTGGACGGCGTGCCCGGTGGCCAGGCCTTTGCCATCAAGCCGGTTTCGCGCGGCGCGCATACCAATATCACCGTCTACACCAACCGGCGCAGCTATTATTTCAACGTCACTGAGGCGAGCTCTCCGACGTTCTATGTCATCCGCTTCACCTATCCCGAAGCGACACCACGGCAATCGCGTGTGGCAGCGAACGCGCCAGCAAACCACGCCTATGGCGTCAGCGCGCGGTCCGAAATCACCCCGCGCGAGATTTGGGATGACGGCACCTTCACCTATTTCCGCTTTGCCGCAAACGCGCCGCTGCCCGCGATCTTTCGCTGGTCGGCGGGCAATGAGCGCAGCGTAAATGCGCTGGCGCGACCAGATGGCGTGATCCGCGTCTCAGGTGTCAGCGATCGATGGGTTCTCAGGCTTGGTGAGGACGAGATCTGCGTCCAAAAGATGAGCGAGGCAAATCAGGATGAGTGAAACAGCTGAGCTTAAGAAGCGCCTCGAAGCGCTTGAAGGCAAACCACAAAACTCGAAGGCACGTCCGTCTGTTATCACGATCGCTCTGGGCATTGTGGCAATCGCGGCCCTTGGCGGCCTCTTGCTGTTGTTCTCTGGAGGCTCTGAACCCGACAGCCTGGAAACCGCGTCCCCGGATGAGTTCCAAGCGGCCGGACCGGGCTTTGGTGCGCTCGAGCCCACGCCTGCACCAATTGACACATCCCCACCGCCAGAGCCGGAACCGGCCAGCGACACAGGAGAGCTGCGCGCCCAAATGGACGCTATGCGGGAAGAGCTTGAAGCCCTGCGCAACGCGCCAGCACCCGAAGCCTCAACCGTCGACACAGAAGCATTGGATGCCTTGGGCGCAGAAATCGACGCTCTGCGCAGTGAGGCCGCTGCTACGCAAGCCGTCTTGCGCGAAGAGTTGGAAGAACGCGCACGTCAGATACAGCGACTGCAGAACGATCTGGAGCTTGCGCGCCTGGAAACCCCGCGCACGCCCGCACCAACCGGCCCCACGGCCGAGGAACTGCGTCTTCAAGAGCTCGAGCGGCGGCGGCAAGCCGAACTTGAGGAACTGCAAGCCCGTATCGCCAGCCCGATCATCGCCTTCGGGGGCACTGGAAACGGCAACAATGATACCGCCGCCGAGCAGCGTCGACTCGATGGTGATACAGACTTTGTCCGCAATGGCGCTGAACCCGCTGAGGTGACGCAGGCCCAGTTGATCGTAAACCCGTCTAACACGGTCGTTCAGGGCACGATGATCCAGGCTGTGCTCGAGACTGCGATCGACAGCTCGCTCGCCGGTCAGGTCCGCGCGATGGTATCGGAAGATGTCCACGCCTATGACGGCTCGCGGATCCTGATCCCACGCGGCGCGCGGCTGATAGGGCGGTATCAATCCGGTCTCGACATTGCGCAACAACGCGTGACGATCGCCTGGGACCGGATCATTCTTCCCAGCAACCAGACAGTCGAAATCAGCGCCTTCGGGGGTGATGAACTGGGCCGCTCCGGCACGACCGGCTTTGTCGACAGCCGCTTTGGCACGCGGTTCGGGTCAGCCGCCCTTATATCGCTGATCGGAGCCTTGCCCGCCGTGGCCGCCCAAAACACCGAAGATGAGATCACCTCTGATGTGCTCGAGGGCATTGGCGAAGACCTTCAGGACAGCGCGCAAAGCGTGATTGGCGAGTATCTCTCCGTCTCGCCGGTGATCTATGTCGATCAAGGTGCCCGCGTCACCGTGATGGTCGACCGCGATCTGGAGATTTTCTGATCATGGCGGCCAGCTACCTGCAAAGCTCGATGGACAAGATCCCCGAGGCGCGTGACCCCAAGCTGATCGAGCTTTGCATCAATCCTGACGGCACGCTGTGGGCCGAGTTTCAGGGTGATCACTTCATGCGGAACGTCAATCGACAACTCTCGCCAAACGAGATCAGAGATTTGGGCAATCAGATTGCTTCGGCCGCAAACACCACGCTCAGCCGAACGAAACCGATCGTGTCGGTCAGCATCACCTACCGAGACCGCCCAATCCGGGCGCAAGTCATCCAGCCCCCCGCAGTTGATGGCGGTTACGCGATTTCTCTGCGGTTCTTCGCCGACCTGCCATTGGAGCAAATCAGGCTGTCCTATCTCTTCGGAAAAGAGCGCAGCAACGAAGGAGCACGACGCAAGTGCAATGCCGAGCTGCGCGATGTCGTGGCCACCGGCAACATCGATGCGGCGATCAAGTTCTGCGTCACCCACAAGCTCAACATGATCGTCTCCGGCGGGACCTCGACAGGCAAGACCGTCACGGCGCGTAAGATCCTCTCCTTTGTGCCCGCCGATGAGCGCATCATCACCATCGAAGAAGCCGCCGAACTACGTCCAACGCAGCCTAATGTCGTCACACTGATGTCTGACCGCGACGAAGCCACGCGCAGCGCTGATGTCCTGCTGACCTCCACCCTTCGCATGCGGCCGGACCGCATCGTCCTGGGCGAAGTGCGCGGCAAAGAGGCCATGACCTTCCTTGAGGCCATAAACACCGGCCATGGTGGCTCACTCACCACGCTGCACGCTGAAACCCCTCAGCTGGCGGTTCAGCGTCTCGCCATCGCCGCCCTGAAAACCGACGTGCCCATGACCTACCAGGACATGAACGACTACATCACCCGCTCGATCGATGTGATCATCCAGGCTGGTCGCCATGAAGGCGCACGCGGCATCACCGAATTTTACCTGCCGGTTGATCCGGCCCATTCAAAGAAAACAGCCCATGTTTGAATACAAGATTGAACAGATCAACACCGCCAAAACCAAGCCACCGAAGATCGAAGCGCAGCTGACGGCCCTTGGACAAGATGGCTGGGAGCTGGTCTCGGTCGTGCCAGATTTTGACGGCGAACATATCCTGAAAGCCTTCCTGAAACGTAGCACTGGTGACAGCGCCTAAATCCAACCGAGGAGGATCCGATGGGCGTCGTTACCTGGATGGTAGAGACAACCGACAACTTTCTGGACGACGCGGCCCAAACCACTTTTGTCAACGTCGTCGGGCAGCTTGGCGGCGTCATTGCGGTGGCCTCGACGCTCGCGGTGATCGGCGTCTTTCTCAACATGGTGTTTCAGTACAAGTCGATGGATGGGCGGACCGCCTTCTGGTTCGCCCTTAAGCTCATGCTGATCTCCCTCTTTGCGATGAACTGGGTCCAATTCAACGCTGTGGCCAGCGCCCTCATCAACGGTCTCGACCAGCTCGCGGGCGGCATGGTGGCAGGACTTGGCGGGGGCGGTGCAGGCGCGTCTTACTTTGCCGGGGCCTTTGACGATCTCATCGAAGAATTTGGTGACTACCTGAACGCCGCCGGAGACAACATGCATTGGATGGCCGGAGCCCTGATCGGCGCGATTGGTGCGTTCCTTTTGGGCGTCATCGGCGCGCTCTGCGGCCTGGTCCTGATCTTCGCCAAGATCATGCTGGCCTTCATGATCGGCATCGCACCAATCATGATCGCGCTTTCGCTATTCGACCTTAGCAAGGACTACTTCCATCGATGGCTGTCCAGCACGGTGTCCTACGCGCTCTACCCTCTCGTGATAGCAGGGGTATTTTCCACCGTCGTCGGCATGTCCCGCTCGCTGATGACCGAACTCGGCGATCCCTCTGGCGCAAGTAACATCGGCGCGCTGGTGCCCTTCTTCATGATGATGTTCCTCTCAGGCGGAATGATCATCGCCACCCCCCTGATCGTCCGTTCAATCTCAGGCAATTTCATGATGGCCGGACCGCCGAGCATTCCCGGTCCCGGCGGGTTCGCAAAGGGCTTGATTGGCACCAAAGGGTCGCGAGCGCGCGCAAGGTTTGGGACGAGGTCAAATGCAGAGATCGCCGGGGCTGGGATACGTCAGGCAGGTGGTGCGACCGTTTCTATGGTTCAGCGGGTGGCAGATCGGGCGAAACGGTTGGAGTGAAATCGCCCCTTAGCGGATAGAAAGTATGCTGCTTGGTGCTACACCAAAGTTTCCGAGAAGCGTACGCAGAGTCCGACCTAATGTCCTCGCGGCGGTTGGTCTAATTGTGGACCATCGATGGGAAATGACTCCTGCTTCAATCGACGTCGCAATGCACCAAAGTGCGATTGCTATGCGAGTGCAAAGCACTCCGCTCTGGAAAAGACAGCAAAAACCCGGAATTTGCGCACATCACTCCGGAAAAACGGCAACTTAGCAGGAAAATCACTTGACATTTCGGGATTTTTCCGAAATAAGCAGGAGGAATACGAAAATTAGCGGAAATTCACCGCTGGGAGATAAACATGGATCACTTTTCAGTTGTTCAGAGCATTATCCGATCAGGACTTGCCGGTGATCAAAAGGCCCTCGACAAGCAAGTTCAGCGGCTACTTACGCGCCTAGAGAAAGAAGGTGAGGACAAAGAGGCAGCGACAATCCGCAGGCTTTTGTCTTCGGCATCCGAAACCAAAGAGCTTACACCCAGCAAGGTCGAGGTGTCTCGCTCGATGGTAGTTGGTGAAACGCTAACATCGGACACAATACCACCTATTGATCGTGAAACTGGTGCACAGCTCTGTACTGTCGAGTTTCCTGGGGCGATGCAAACCGCCCCAATCTATGAGAAGGATGTCAAAGATACGATTGACGGACTTCTTGATGAATGGCGGCATCCTGAAGCGCTGCGCTGTGTTGATGTAGAGCCGACCCGATCGCTGCTCATTTTCGGCCCCCCCGGTTCGGGAAAAACAATGACCGCCTACCATATCGCTCAAAACCTGGGACTGCCACTGGTCATGGCGCGTATAGATGGTTTGATTTCATCGTTCTTAGGTACGACTGCTCGCAATATCGCAAATCTCTTTGAGTTCGCAAATCGCTATGCTTGTGTTCTTCTTCTGGATGAGTTCGACGCGCTGGCGAAGCAACGCGATGATCCGCAGGAAATTGGGGAGATCAAGCGTGTTGTGAACACACTTCTGCAAAATTTGGACCTCAGGCGCGATCACGGCGTCACAATTGCAATTACAAATCATGATCGATTGCTTGACCCTGCAATTTGGCGCCGATTTGAAACTCACGTTCACATCGGTGAGCCGAATATGGAAGCTGTTACGAGCCTTGTGAAACGGTTCTTGCAACCAATAGCGCCAGACAATGGCACGGTCAGCATTATTGCTTACTGTTTAAGAGGGCGTTCTGGAGCCGATCTACAACGAGTTTGCACGTCAGTAAAACGCACGCTCGCCTTAAGTGGGGCAGAGCATAATGGGCCTGGCATTTTTCAAGCTTTGAGCACTGTTTTAGCTCGGTTGCCCGAACACGATCATGCTCCAGCAAAACTGCTTGCCCATGACCCCGAAGCTTTCGTCAGCATGATTACAAACGACAACCAGATCGCAATCAGTCAGCAGGATATCGCAGCTGCGACCGGAATGAGTAAGTCAAAAATTAGCGAACTTAAGAAATCACAACGTCATCTCCCGTTGGTGGAGGCTTCAAATGCCAAATAATCCCGTACAGATCATACTCAACGATGAATCATTTCTTAGGGCACCGGATCCTGGTCAGGGTGGTGGAAACAAGGATTTTTTCGAGAATGCAGACGCCGAGTTTAGTGCTCACAAGACCCGCATATTGCAGTCCATCGACACCATTACTGAAGCCGTGCGAGCCAGCTCGTTTGGGCCTGCAACATATTTACGGGTTCAAATGCGGGAGGCTGCTCTAGCGAAATCATATCGCCCTGTCACCTGGCTTTTCCAGAAGGACCAGTTCCCATGTGTAGGCGCAGATGGAGTTGGAACACTCTATTTTCGCGCACCACTTATCTATCTTCCTGCGCTGCGCCGCCGGATCGAACAGGCTGAACAGACGGTTGTCATCAACATATCCAAAAACACCGGGTTGCCGTATCCAGCACCATCTGCAGCACGCTCGGAAGTCGGTGCAATCGAGAGCATTGAAATTGCGCCAGTGGCGAACAAGCGCGATTTCTCGACGGCGTCAGCGATGCAATTGCTTTCGGACCCGCGCACCGTATCCGGCTATCACGTTGAGCTATTTGAAACTCCATCTCGCAATGTGATTGCCGACGATCCGCTGGGGCAGAGCGCTCTCTTAAACAGTTTGCAGGAAATTTTCCTTGGCTTTGGACCTGGCTCGCGCGCACTTCTAGCAACGAAGCTTGGGCGAACACCTGTTCTTGAGTTCCAACTTACACACAGTGACGAACCGGCACTCATCGACAACCGCCTGGGTCTGTCAGGGCGCGACGTGACGACCGTGGCGCGCGGCGGTCCTATTGATTTGTCACCAGATCGCCATGAGCATGCACTTGTGACGCTCGCAAGCCATCCTCTGGTTCGCGCAATCAATCCACCGATCCAGCTACAACTGGGAAATGGGGAGGTTCCTGCGCCTCAAGAAACGAGTGCGGGCAGCGGTAGCCAGGTAGCTATACCTGAACCCGTCACTGGGGCTCCCTATCCAATAGTTGGCATTGTTGACTCCGGCGTTTCCGATGTTTTGTCCGCCTGGCTTGCCGGTCGATTTGACTACCTTGATGAAGATGAGTTCGATGGAAATCATGGTACAGGTGTCGCCGGAGTGGTTTCTCTTGGTCAAACCCTGAACGGACCAGCCGTTGCGCCGGAAAGCAGCGGGTGCATTCTGTACGATGTTCCGCTGTTCCCGCAAGGACCATTTCTCGATCAATACCCAAACGGGTTTTCGGATTTCCTTGAAGAACTTGAACAGGCTGTAGCTGAGGCGAGCGAGAATCACGGCGTCAAAATTTTTAACTTGTCGATCAATGTGACTTCCGATGTGAATCGTCATCGCTACGGCCTCTACGCCGCACGACTGGATCAGATTGCTGACACTTATGGAGTGATCTTTGTAAACTCGGCAGGCAACCTTCCGATTGGTCAAGCCCGCGCTCCATGGCAAAAGAAGCCAAGTGATGTTGTATCGTATTTTGCTTCAAGAACGCAGCCAGACACCATCTTTCAGCCATCTGAAAGCGTACGCTCCATATCTGTCGGCGCACTTAACCCGCCAAACACGACACAGATTAAGGATGCACCAACAGTTTATTCAACACGAGGTCCCGGCCTGCAGGTCGGTGTCAAACCCGACGTCGCCGCCTATGGTGGAGCAGGAGGTGTCGGGCCAGGAAATCCAACAGGCTTGAAATCCATCACCACGACAGGGTTATCCCAAGATGTGGCGGGGACAAGTTTCGCCGCTCCTTTGGTTTCGCGAGTTCTTGCCGGTTTGGATCGGGACACGCAGGGCGGATTGGGTTCTGAGGCTCTACGGGCCATGTTGTTGCACCACTCCCACACACCCGATCCGCTCACAAAGCGCGGTATGAAGGACATTGCACGTCAGTTTGCCGGATACGGACAGCCAACCAGCGTTGCTGAAATGCTGGAGACAGACGATCATGAGGTAACGATGGTTTTCCAAAGTCGTTTGACGATAGGGGCCCGTCGTCCAGCGATCCTTCGCTTTCCCTTTTCCTGGCCTCAAAGCCTAGTAGATCACCAAGGTGCGTGCTCCGGACAGGTCAGAATGACACTGGTCTACTCACCACCCCTAGATCCCGCTTTTGGTGCTGAGTTCGTCAGAGTGAACCTAGAGGCATCGCTGCGGCAGCGGCAGAACCGGAAAAACAAAGATGGCCAATATGGGTATGCGAACCAAGTTGACGCTCGATATTTGCCCAATTCGGCAGGCCTTGGCATCCCGGAGAAAGCTCTTATCACGCACGGCCTTAAGTGGTGGCCGTCGAAACAATATAGCCGGAACTTGAATAAGCGCGGGGAAACCTCTGACTGGCGATTGGAGGTAACCAGTCTGGTGCGCGCGGAAGCTGAGTTCCCAGTCGCAGGGGTACCATTTGCCGTACTGCTGACAATACGGGACCCTGATGGCGTAAAGCCAATATTTGCTGAGATGCGCCAATCACTGCAGGCAAGCCGCGCAAATGCTCAGGATATCAAAGCTGCAGCAAGACTGCGCCCAAGGCGCTAACGAAAGTCGGAATGCACCATGGATTGCTTCATGAATCTCACTCAGGGTAGCTGCAGCATTACGCTGTACCATGATGATGCTGCGTTAAACAAAGCGCGTTTCTACCGCATCGATCTTTCCACCAACCTTTGGGGTGAACAGATTGTTGAGCGCCATTGGGGAAGACGTGGGACTTGGGGCCAACATCGACAGGCTACTTTTGAAGATAGCGCATCGGCCGTGAAAGCAATGCTGAAAACACTTCAGGCAAAGCTGGCTCGTGGATACTCATTGGTTGACGGCACAGGAATCGCCGAAGTTGGACGTGCCGATCAGAAGCAGTAATCCGACGGGGCTATCTAGAAAATCTCCTCCGATTGCTTTTGCATGCGATTCCCATGAACTGTGGATCTATCCGTCTCAAAGGTCGCAGAGGTAACGATTGGATCGGCCAAACGCACCTTCATGGTTCGCTTTCGCCATTCGCACTATTGATAGCTGCTCGCCCACCGAAGGTCGGATGCCTGCTTTTCATCGTTGGGCCGCCTCATTCATAAATCTCTCCACCCTCTCCGTTCCTACCTGGAATTCGTCCAGACTAGGCTTGTCGCCGGACGCCATCCCCCGCCCTTCGTTGGCCAAATCATCGATCTCTTCGCGCCGTTTCCCCCCACCGTCTGCACCATCACCAGGAGCAAACTTTGGCATCTCAAGCGCTCCAACCTTTGCCTCCAGAGCCTTGATCTGCCCTTGAAGCCCGCGCATTTGGTCCCCCGCTGAGGGATATGGCAGATCGCCGGTCTGCTTGTCGGAGATCAGCTTGAAGAACCGATCATCATAGTGTTTGATCCGCTTGGCGCGTACGGGCATTTGCGCGTCGACCACCAGAACGATGTCATCAAGATCCATGCGTCGCGCCTCATCCTCGGGCAACAACGCGGTTTCTTCGGTCCGTTCAGACATGCTGCGACCAGCGAAGGGGTTGCGGCCGACCGATCGCGAGCGGGTCACAACGCGCTTGGTGGTTTTGCCGACGGCCTTACTGAGTTCCTCGATTGTCTTCTCATCTGAAGGGGTCAGATAGAGCTTGATACCCGCATTGCCCTGCAAAGCGCGTCGGGCGTTCTCACCGTAGATTTCGTCGAGGGCGGGAATGGTCTGCGTAACGATCGCAAGATTGGCGCGGTAGGATCTCAGGGTTTCTATGCTGTCGAGCACGATCGGCATTTTGCCCAGGCGATTGAACTCATCGAGCATGATCATAACCGGCCATGGCTCGTCCTTGCCGGGTTCATGGTCCTGCAGCGATGCCAGCAAATCGGAGAAAAACAGGCGGATCAGCGGCGCGAGCGGTTTCACCATCAGCGGCTCGACCACGAGATAGACCGAAAACGGCGTCTTTCGGATGTCACGAAAATCGAAGTCTGAGGTCGCGGTTGCGCGGTCGATGGCGGGGTTCGACCACTGCTTGAGGCCAGATGTCATCAAGAGCGATAGGTAAGAGGTCAGCGTGTCGTTGTTGGTCGAGGCCATGCGCATGAAAATCAGTTTGGCGGCTGGATTGACCACTTCATCGGCGCGGCGGCGATATTCCTTCTGCTTGTCACCTCCTGACGCTGTGATGCGGTAGATCTCGCCCAGGGTCGGTCGCTTGCGCTCGAACGCTAAGAGCCCCGCCGCCACGAATAGATCGATACCGCCGTCGAGAAGCCCTTGAACGCGGTCGTTATCTGCTTGCAGAAACAGGGAGGCCAGGAGCTGCAGCTCCATCTGCTGGCGGTCGACGTTTTCCAGCGCCGATATTCGCAGCAAGGGATTGTAGCGGTGCGAGCGACCATCCTTCCAATCTGTTGGCGCGAACCGGAACACCTTGTCGCCCTGCGCGGCCCTGTGGCGCGCCGTCGCATCGAAGTTTTCGCCCTTCACGTCGAGCACGACGGCACTGCCCTGATAAGTCAGAAGGTTCGGAATGACGAAACCCGTAGTCTTCCCGCGTCCGGTCGGGGCCACGATCAAAGCATGGGGAAAAACCTTGGACATGACAAAGGGTTTGCGGCTCTTGGGCTTGCCCATTTTGCCGAGGACGAAGCCATGGCCGGGCTTTCCGAAAAAGCCGTTCCGCTTCATCTCGGACATATGCTGCCAGTGGGTTTCCCCAAATTTGGTCAGAGCATCGTTCATCAAGACCGCACTGAGCAAAACGCCCGCGCAAGTGCTGATCCCCAAGATCAAGTGAACGATCTGTATATCGGCCGGATGGGTTGCTCGAAGAACCCCGTAACCGCGCGCCAGCATCAGAAAATCTATATCCGCTCCGACCCCGAACCACCGAAATGTCAGCAAGGCCGAAGCCAGAACATACCCGAGCACCGCTCCGAGAAGAGCAAAGCTCATGACGCCGAGTGCGATCCGCGCCTTACCCATGCGTCACACCCTTTTCGCCATCGGCATCGACATGCCGCTCGCGCTGAAGGTCAATTTCTTCATTTGCGATCTCGTCGAGGACATGCTCCATCGCCACACTGTTCGCCAGTGCGGCGTCGCTCTGCAGATAGGCCTTGGCCGCATAGAGACGGTCCAGACGGTCTTCGATATGTTCCTCAAACGCTGTCTCATCGCCAATCGCCAAGTCCTGGGTGCCCTCCTCACCGACCAGTTCCTCCATTTCAGCACGCAAGGTCTCGCGTTCCAGATCGTTTCGGAATGGATCTGCTGTTGGGTCGTCCCCCATACGGCTCAGGATGTCGGCGGTGGTCGGCGGCAAACTGTCGACTATGGCTTCCTGCCGGTCGGCATCCACAGCGCCACTGTCTTTGAGAACCTCACCGTCGGCCAACAAACGGCCCAGATCACTGTGCACCTGGTCGAGGCGATCGATCGCTTTCTCAAGCTCATCGGCGCGGGACAGGTCATAGCCTTCCTTCTCGGCAATCGCTTTCAAATCCTGACCAAGCCATTGCCGCTCCAGCGCGGCATTGCCCGCGCCGATTTCAACGCGGCGGGTCACCTCCTGCGCGTCAATTCCGGTGCCTTTCAAAGCCTGCTGAAGACGTTCGGAAAGAGCTGGATCTTTCAAAGCGCCTTGGGCCTCGGCCCGTATATTCGCAGCGGAATAGATCCCACTTTGGGACGCGTCTTCGAGCAAGGTGTGGGAGTGCGTTCCCATGGGGCTCAGATGTGACAGTGAACGATAGATGTCGTTCAGCTCATGCTCCAGCGCCGCGCGCCGCTCCACTGGGGCGTCAGCTACGATGCGCTCAGCTTGGTTGATCTTGTCGTGGAAGGCATCCACGACCTCATCAAACGAATGCTGTTCTTCGGCCATGCCATATACCTTTCCATCTGCTTCAATCGGTTTGCCCTGCGCCAAAAGAGTCGCGGCCTTTTCCAAAGCTGCTGCAATGTCGTGCTGGTTCTCGCGCGAGGCCTCGGCGGCCAAGCCGCGATAGAGCCGCGCGTTCTGGGCCACTTCGGCCAAGGCACGGTCAAGCTCCGGCCCCACACGCTCACGCTCGGTCAGCTTCTGGCCCGAGGCTTCTGCGCGACGTTGGTCCACGTCGCTTGGCCTCTTCGTCGTGATGCCGCGCTCGAGCTTTCGCGTCGCCTCTAGCCGCAGCCCATAGCGGTCGGACACCTCCACCATCGCCTCGCGAAAACTGTCGTAGTTGAAATGGTGCCCTTCTTTCAGAAAGAAGAATTCACCGTCCTTGCTGCGCCGGTTGAGAACGATATGCGCGTGCGGATGGTCCCGGTCCTCATGCACGGCCGCGATGTAGTCAAAATGACTGCCTTCGCCCTGGAAAAACCGCTCGCAAATCTCGCGCGTGATCTCAGCAACATCCTCGCCGCGCGTGCCAATTGGGAAGGCCAACAAGAGATGGGTGGTGTGCCCCAGCTTGGGATGGAACCCCTCATTCCACTGCGCTGAAAACCGGCGAGCGACCTGCTCGATCTCTTTCGCGGACAAGACGCTTTGGCCGTCATAGGTGCCACGGCTGTCGATAATGAAGCTCGACTTGGTGGTCAGGTATTCCAGCTGGTTACGCAGCTGAGTTTTGTTGTGCGTGCCGCCACCGCGAATGGCTTTGAAGATCGCGGGGGAATGCCCCATCGCCGCGCGGGCCATCTGCTTGGCACGGGCGCGCGGCACACTTCCCCGAATGCGGCTCCAGTCGCGATCAAAGAAAGCCTCCTGCGCGGCGGCAACGGCGCTATTCCGGGCCATCGGCAAAGCCTCCCAGTACGCGGGCAACTTCGCCAGACAGCGCGCTTCGGCGGCGCTGCGCCATTTCCTGAACCTGGTCGGCGATATCGAAGATCAGCCCGGCCAAGGCGCGCACCTGGCTATGGGCAGAGTTGCCATAGGGCGGCGTTTTGCCCTGGCGCTTTGCCTCGTTCAGGCGCTGCGCAATTTGGTTGATGTTGTTGCCGGTGCGATTGAGCGAGGCCGATAACCCCTGCATCTGGTTGGCCAGTTCATCGTCGGGAACAAAGAGATCGTTCGAAGCATGGATCAGCCGCCTGAGCCCCTCCGCCCGGCTGGCGATATCATGCCGCGTCAGCACCGCATCAAAGCCCGCCAGCTCCTTTGGCGTGAGCCGGACATTCACCAGTTCGGAGCGCACGCGTGCATCAAGCTTGCGGCTTTGATCGGCCTTCAACGTGTAGAAGATGCTGCGGGTCGTGACGCCGAATTCGCGGGCCAGATCCTCGATCGGCACCCCCTCGGCACGCTTGCGCACGATCGCAAAACGCTGGTTCTGCGTCAGTCGCTTGTGCCGTGGTGCGCGCGGTCGGCCCATGTGAAGTAATCACCCCTATTTCTTGCCAGCATCATACAGGCAGCTCCGTTATGGCACTTCGCCATAATTGACTCAATATTATAATATTGCATCAACTGCCTGTATTCCGTTTGGAGCAGCCACAGGCTGCGACCGCCAGGCAAAGCCCGGCCACATGCGCAATCACGTTTGCTTACCGAGCCAAATCAAAAAAGCCGCCAAGACTGGCGGCTCATTCCTTTTCATTCTGCAGAGTTATGTGGTGCGTTGCCTTTAGCCGCGATCAGCTAATCTGCTGGCAACTGCCTGTTTGGCCCGACCAATTGCCCACAGAACCAACCAGACTGCGGATAACAGGGCAAAAGTTAAGACCATGCCAACAAAGGCTTCCATTTCATTCGCCCCGTAGCCGTCGGGACCGGAACTAATCAAACCGTAGAACTTGAAGCCTATTGCCAATAGGGCTGCGATCCAAAGCCACTTGATTGGCTTCATTTACTTCAGCTCTCTCAAGCCATCGTAAATGTCAAAAAACTCTTCAAGAAGCTCTCGGAGTTCGTTCGTGAAGTCTTCATCTGAAACGCCCTCATCTTGCGAAAACTGGAACAGCTGGACATAGTTCCTTCCCTTTCGATCACGCTCGATTCCGTCAAAACCATCGATCTTTCTGACGGCCAGATCATGCGCAGCTTGAAGAAGGATATCGGGATGTTTGCAAGCCTTAAGTCTGAGGTCATTTTCGCCTGCCGTTGCGGTCATTACACGGTAGTCCGTGCCATCTCCGGCCAAACGTAAGAAAGCTTCCCCTGATCGAGATACAACAAGCTCTTGCTCCCAATCTCGGTCGAGTTCTCTGCTGAGTTGCCGTGTTTCATGAATTTCAAACTGTGAATTTTCCAATTTCCCACATTCCGCCCAAGATAAATTCTTCAAACCTCAATTGTTTGAGCAACATTGCTCGACCAACCGACTAGTTTCAACCCAAAGATGCGCTTCCATCTCAAGAGTTCATGAACGCGGTTGCCCGCGTCCACTGCTGCCTTGATGCCTTCCAAGGTCATCGCAACGCCTCCTCAAGGATTGCGAGAGCCCCAAGACAATCGTCGATATAGGGCTGCTCTTCACCGTCCAGATCGTTCAACTCCAGCCGGTTCAACACCGCGTAGAGTGTGGCGCGCGCCTCGCGGGCGGCGCTTCGCAAGCTGACGGTATCTTCCAGACGCGCGGTCGCAAAATCATCACTGTGATAAGCAGGGATCATCGTATTTCTCCCGCCTTGTGCTTCCAACGCGGAGCGATGTCCTTGAACGGCACAGTGAAGGGCGGCAGCGCGTCAAAGCCGTTCGAGCTTTTGACCACCTTCACCTTGGCGCAATCATCCTCGACGCAGAGGATCTCGACGCAGAACACGCCGCCCAAACCTGACGGAACAACGATCTCCTTCAGCTCGTGCCGATGCTTCCCGCAATAGACGCAGGTGCTATAGAGCCCGTCGATGATGTGACCGCCGGTCGTGCGATCACAGTCGCAGGTCCAGAATTTCGGGGGCTGATATTTGTGAGCCATTTGTGGCCTCCTTTTGGGTGCTGCGGTTGGGGCTTGGCTCCCCTTCCGCCGATGGGCTGCACACCGGCCAATCTGATCTGACCGAATACGCATGTATTCGGCGGAACAGAGTGGGTGGGGGCACAGCCCGACCCACGCCCCTGGAGCGGCCAGTCAATGGGTCAAAGCCAGCAATTGGTGCGGCCCGCAGCGCGCCTTCGCGCGAGGACACGGGTTGCAGACTTTGACGACGCGCCCGCGCGGCGCTTGCCCATTGACGGGACACGACAGGGATGTTGGGCGGACCAATCAAATTTAAAGAAGCCTGAAGGAGGTGAGCGGGCTGAAAGCCAGTCGATCCTCCGCACAGTCCAATTCTCAGAGCGGCCCGTGCGCAGCAGCACGGGCCACAATTTTGCATCTCGTTGAAAGTGCCTGCGCCCCGCCACATGAGGCGGGGCGCAGGCGCTCAAAGCTCAACACCAGACTTCAAGTTGCCGTCCGGATCGAGCCACGAACGGGCCTCGGCGCAATCCAAGCAAATACAGGAGCAACTGCCTTTCACGATGACCGGCGCAAGAAAGTTCACCGGATTTGACGCGCCGCATTTGCGGCACGTCATCGGGGGTAAGATTGCGGGGCCGCTCATGCTGCGGCCGCTTTCGATTGACCTGCGGTTGCTAGGACAAAATCGGCGGCTTTCTGCGCCTCGGACGCCGCACGAAAAATCGCCCGTTTGTCCTCTTTGAGCGCTTTCAACCAACCTTCGACATAGGCGGCGCTTTGGTCGAATTCCGGCGCGACGCCAATCTGGGCACCAAGGAAACAAGCACCGATTTCCGCCACCAGCTCTTCAAAGGCATAGGCTTCGCGGTTGGCAAATTTCTTAATCCGCTCAAGCCGCTTTTCGCTTCCGGTCCAATGGATTGTTTCATGGGCAAGGGTCGCAAAATACCCTTTCGCACTATGAAAGGTCGCTACGGGCGGCATATGGATGTGATCTTTGGCCGGGCTATAATAGGCTCGCGGCTCATCGGTGGTCACGATCTTCGCACCCGTGCGAGCAAAAAACGCCTCAAGCTCGGGATCAGCCTCAGTGCCAAGATCGCGCGGGGCCTCAGACCGGATGTAGTAGTCCTCCGGCAAACCTTCGATCTGATCCGCATTGAACACGCGGTATGCGCGCGCATAGGGCAGTTCTTCCTCAATGCCCTGCTCGTTCTCTCGGGTGAACGTCCCGTATTTGACCACGGTCGAAGACGTTTCACCTTTGCGGACCTGTCCGCCCAGTTCCTGCGCCTGTTTGTAGGTCATCCAACGGCTCGAAACATAGCCATTTTTGGCGGCCATGACCCAGAGCATCAGGACATTAATCCCGCGATACTCCTCGCCGTTGTGTCGGGTCGGCAGGGCAATACCGGACGCGCTCCCTGTCCACGGCTTGCGCCATGGCGGCGTGCCTGCCTCGATCTCTGCAATAATGGTGTCGGTGACATGGGCATAAACATCAAACTTCGGTGCCATTTGTGGCCTCCTCGATCAAAGTGACGCGGGTGAGGCTTTGCGCCCCCTTCCGCCGATGGGCTGCGCCTCGGCCACCTGATCTGACCGAATACGCATGTATTCGGCGGAACAGAGTGGGAGAGGGCAAAGCCCGACCCACGGCCCTGAACGGGGCTGTCAATCGGCCACATTTGCGAAGAAAATGTCTGCGCCAAAATCAGACGCCAATTTGCCCCGCGAGGAATGGCTCGTCCGCGAGACAGGGGAAATTGGTGGCTGATTTTGGGGATGGACTAAGGTTGACCGCCACGGTCTAGGATGTTGGGCGGACCAAACAAAAGGAATGATGTCTGGATTGGGGTGAGCGGGCCAACGGCCCGTTGAGCCCCGGTACAGTCTATTGGGAAATGTTGCCCGCGCGCTAAAGCGCGGGCTCTACATAGTTGAGCTATTTGTCACGAGGTTCGCTTGCAGACCAATACCTTATGGATTGCGCACGCCCCAAAACGCCAATTTCTACGATCGGCGCTGGTTGGTAACCAGCAAGCGAAGCTCGCTCCACGCATCCGAAAGCGCTTGATCCTGATGCTCTAGAAAACGTTTCGCAGTCTCTCTAATCGGCGGCCTGGGGCTCGGAACGGCCCCTGCATCGAAAATGGGCACAGCTTCATTTATTATTTCCGCTGTTTCAACATCCATGGGCTGCCCACGTAAGCTGTCAATGGTCGCACTCATTCCTCCAGCCCACAAGCTGCGATCATTGAAATCGGACGCCATAACCACCTTGAGCGCTTTGTCTGAGGTAACAAAAACTCGAGGCGTCTCACGTTCACTGAATGAATTCATGGATGACCCGTATTCTGAAGCGAAATAGCAATCAGACGCAGCATTGAGAACACCTCTTCTGACTTTATCTGGTTCGCCTGAGTGTACCTGTTTCAACATTTTCTGCCTAGCCACACCAAGTTTCGACGGCATCTCTGAAAAATAAAGTGCAAAGTACCGAAGAGAACCCAAGCCAAATGCACCGGATTCGTAGACCGCCTCTACAAAACGGCGGAACTTTGCATTGCTGTCCATTGTGGGGGAGTGTTTGATTTCGACTGTAGCCGCAATTATGGCTGAAAACAGTTCCGATTTATATCTTTGCCCCCCAGTGACCTGATGAATCTTTCGCTTCATGGCCGGTGGAATTTCTTGAGTCAGCCTCGCATCCACCTTCCAGGAAGGCATCGTATCCTGAAGGAGCGTGGAACACAGCAAATCCAAATCAACTTCAGTACAGAGATATTCAAACGCGTTAAGCGACTCGGTCAGGTGCCTTGTATGACCTGAATTACCCAGCATTTCGTGAAAGGCCATGCCAGGCGTTATCGCACCATCGCACATAGCGGAAAGTATGAGAAATGAAACAATCTCTTTGTTTTCTTTGGTAAGCGAAGCGGCCTGCTCGGCCTCCAAAATACGGCGCAGCCCTGAAACGAAGTTTGAGTCGACAACAGACACAATACCGCGTCCAGTTAGCATTGCATCAGCTGCGGCTCTGGCAGGGTTAAAGCAGTTCAGAAGAACTCTGTCAGCACTCTCCTCGCCATCAAACATCGAGTCCGCATGAAGCATGTTTGCTAGGCCAAGAATTTCATATGCTCTCTTCAAGGCCTGCCTATGTAACGGATCCAGCACCATAATCGCAGAAATATCTTCATCGTGCACTCGCACCACGCCCCCCTCTAAAATACTATCTTCGTTCAACCAAATTAGCACTTTGAGGATCATAAACATAACGCGAGATTGTGCCGTCTTTGATCCTCTCAACAGCCTCTTCGATGGCGAACAATGGCACCAAGAACCATTCCCGTGGCTTCATCGGTCGGCCAAGTCGATCGGGGATTTCGATATCCAATTGGGCTGGTGCGAAAATCCGGTGAAGAAGTGTTTCCAACTTGCTGCGATTGATATTGTAGAGATCGTAGGTTGCTACAACATCAACCTTGGCCATCAAGAAGGTTGTCTGAAGCTGCGCGCCCGCAATGCGCTTCTCAACGTCATTGCTCGTGACGCCAATCTTGTGAACAAGCTCTCGGTTTGCGGCGACCAATGGATGATCTGAACGGCTTCGCAACACATAAATGGTTCCGCTCGCTTCATCACCTTCAGCGGTTTCATCGGAAAACAGCGGGCCTGCGTTTGGCTCGGTTATCCTACGCCCGGCCTCCCCATCTGCATTGAGTGCACGCTGAAGCGACCGCATGAGCATTTTGCTTTGTGTGCCGTTGTCGAACACCACCCGCAGCCGTGCATCTGTTCGGCCGTGGTCTGTAAGCTCTATGTCGCCCATCTCCGCAACATAGGCTTTTTGCCCTCCGACGATAAAGAAACGGCCGGGTTCGATCTCAGCCTTGAGCTCAAACTTACGCGTTTCCCTTATGCCTGAATCCAGCTCCTTTTGGATCTGCTCGAAGAGCGGTTTAAAGGTGTCGAAATCTTCACACTTTTCACGCCCTGCAACGTCTTCGGCAGCTTTTTTTTCTGACGTAGAGCGAACGTGTTTCAGATCCGAAATGGACGGTGCTTCTGCGGCAATGCCAAGCTCTGCCAACAACGCATCGTCATCAATATCCTCGAGGTCAGCATCTTTGACTGGTTTTCCAGAGGCAAGAAGCCCTTGATGGTCCATGTCTAAAAGTAGATCTCTGCCCTCGCCAAGTTCACGCAGCCGTTCAAGTCTGGTCGCGTACAGACGTTCAAAGATATCTTTGTCCTCACCGTGGCCTGGGATGCGCCCATTCTGGTCAACAAAGCGTTGGATTTCGTCAAATCCTGCGATGATACGTTCCTCTTGCGGTGTGCGTGCGGCAACCTTCTTGGTCTCGATTTCAACACCAAGTTCCGCGAGCAGCGCATCATCCTCGTCGGTGAACCCTTTAGCCATTTGCGGCCTCCTGCTTCATGCGCGCAAGGAATGCGACGCCTTCGGCCATCTTTTTTTCCCAAGCATCCGCAGAGGTGATCGAGGGCAACCGTCCACGCTCCTGCTTGAACTTGACTGCACGTTTAGCCAAGTCTCGGGCCTCGTCTGGCGAAAGCTTTATTTTTTTCGCCGATATGACCGCTTGAACCTGTTTGAGGCTGTCTTCGCTCATTGTCTTCGCGAGGATGGAATAGGCCTCGCCGAATGGGTTGATACGATCAATCAAATCGATATCCAACTCACGTACATCCATCGCAAATTTTCGCACACCATCGATCAAGGCTGTATTGCCACCAGTTTCATCCGCATCTGCACCGGAAAGCGCGATTTCTTTCGCTTTCTGGGTGAGATTCAGAGCCGCAATCGCATGCTGGCGTACAGCCTCTTGGTCTTCCGCATCAAGTTCTGGAAACTTGGTACCGACAATCTTGCCCATGCGCACTTGCGTCAGCTCTTCGGGGACCATCTCTTCGTCAAAGAGCCCGCGTTCAATAGTCGTTTTGTCCTGAACAAATGCCGTAATTACCTCGTTCAGATCCTCATCACAAATTCGCCGTGCGAATTCGCTTTTGGGTTCAGCAAGGCCTTTGATTTCCATCTGGATTTGCCCTGTGGCCGCATCAAAGCCGACGTTTTCCTTGCTCGGATCATAGCCGCCGATCCCGTAATCAAACCCTTCGACGGGGCCGCTCGTCGGTGTCTTGGGTGTAAAGTTGAAGCGAGGGGCCAAGACTTGCTCCATCAGCAGGCTTGCCGCGATGGCCTTGAGTGTATCGTTGACCGCCTCCGTCACGGCCTCCTCACCCGCATCGGGTTCCGCGATCAGATTGGTGAAACGCGCCTTCGTTTTGCCCTTTGCATCGCGCGTGGCTCGGCCGATGATCTGCACGATCTCGGTCAAGCTCGCACGATATCCAACGGTCAAGGCATGCTCACACCAGATCCAGTCAAACCCTTCTTTCGCCATCCCGAGTGCGATGATGATATCCACGTGGTCGCGGTCGTTCTTATGCGCCGGATCCTTCAGGGCGCTGGCCACCTTGTCACGCTTCGCCGCCTCATCATCGACCAGATCGGCAATTCGCAACACCCGGCCCTCTGCCGTCTCGACCAGCTGAAACCCTGTTTCAGGATCAAGCCCCTTCCACTCACCCAGGCTGTCGATGATGTGCTCGACCTCCTTGTGCTTATCCTTGGTGCTTTCGCGCGAATTCACGTTCGGGATGTGAACAATGGTTTTCTCGGTCGGGTCCAGAACTTCCAGGATGCTGTCAGCATAAGACCCGGTGTAAAAGAAATAGCCGATATCGAGCGTCTTCAGATGCTCATAGCCATTGAGCTGCTCGTAATAGGTGTAGGTGACCGTCTCAAACCGAGCTTCATCCTCGGGCGACAAGACGGCTTCGGCGTCGCCTCGAAAATAAGACCCCGTCATAGCGACCAAATGCACCTTGTCGCGGGCAATGAACGCACCCAGATGAGCGCCGAGTTTATTGTCGGGATTGGCCGAAACGTGGTGGAATTCATCCACTGCAATCACCCGATCGTCAAAGGCCTCGATCCCAAACTTGTCGACGGCAAAGCGGAAGGTCGCGTGGGTGCAGACCAGCACCTGATCATCGCTTTCCAGAAACCGGCCCACAGCACCAACCTTGCCATCATCACCGCCTGGGGCATTACACAGGTTCCATTGCGGCGCGACCTGCCAATCGGCCCAAAAGCCGAACTTGCTCAGCGGCTCATCGTTGAAGCTCGACCCGATGGATTTTTCCGGCACCACTACGATCGCCTGTCTCAGGCCCTGATTGTGCAGCTTATCCAGCGCGATGAACATCAACGCCCGCGATTTTCCCGAGGCAGGTGGCGATTTGATCAGCAGATACTGCTCGCCCCGCATCTCATAGGCGCGCTCTTGCATCTTGCGCATACCCAGCTCGTTCGAGGTGGTCGAAGAACGGTTTTGCGCATAGGTAACGGAAACGGAGGGAACGTTTCGAGGATCAGTCATGTTCGCCCTCCATATATTCTGCGAATTCTATCAAGGCGGGTCTAACTGCTTTGAATGCTGGGGCGAACTCCTTCAGAAGCTTTCGCATTCCTGCCTCAATCGCTTCGGCGTCACTTACATCTGATATGGTTGTGCTGTTTCCATTGAAGAATTTTGAATACATTGCCCGAGCTTTGGTGGCATCGCTTCTGAACTTAATCTTTTTCTCGAGTTTCCCTTCCGCGCATTCTTGGATGCACTCTATTAGATGCTTCCTATCCGCAGGGTCTTCAACCGGGCCGACTTCGGCATAGAGAAACAAAGCCCCCTTCACCCCATCCTCTTTCGTGTTGAGCTGGAACCAGCAGATAACCGGAAATTCAGCCCACCAGTTGTTGCAACCAGCCCAAGGCTTGCTTCCCTCGCCGCCAAGCGCATCAACCCAGTTTGTCGGAATAAAACTAAAGGTACGCTGGTTGCTCCAGTTATACATGACGTTGAGACCTTCGGCTGTCGCCTTGTCGCCATAGTCGAGCCCCTCACCAAACACTTGGTCTGCAGCAAAAGTGAACTCGGTAGACACGCCGTGTTCCATGATGAAATCAATCGCTTTCTTATGCGATCGATAAAGCTGGCGGGCCAAGGTTTCCATATCGGTTTGTTCGTCGTTCATATCTGTCGCATCTCGAATAACTTCTAGGTAATGGTTCAAAAACTGTTGGACTTCAGACCCCATGCGCGTCTGGTTGGCAGCCATCAAAGCACCCAATATCTCGCACACATCAGCATAGCGCATCGTGACATATTTCTCGGCCACTTCAGCACTTGGTGCTTCTTCATGCAAAGTCAGGAAGATGCCTTGATGCTTGAACGTTAACTCTGCGTCCTTTGCATCCTCTTCTGCGCGCTCAAGATATTTGGCCAGTTGTCCATCGCTTTGCGTGCTGTGGAACTTGTTCTCTATGATGAACGCCCAGCCGTTGGACGGGGATGAAACGAATATATCGATGTTGCGTTTTTCCCGCTGGATCTCTGCGTCTCGTAGATCGGCTTGCGACACGTCCAGGGCGGTCAACACGGGGCTTCCAGCGCCGCGCAAGGCCTGCGCCAGGAACGCCCGCAGGAACGCATCCCCGAACCCATGGTTTTCGATCGGGTCGAGCAGCCAGGCAAGGATGGCTGAGTGACGGATTTCCATCCCCTCCATCCGCATCACTCGGATCGGGTTGAAGCGGTTCAGATAGGCCGTGATCCGATCGAGCCCCGCATTGTTCACGAAGAGCGCCTCTAGCTCATCTTGGGATGGGTGATGCGCGGCCTGTGTCATGCGGTGCCCCCCACCTTCATCGTCATCTTGGTGTAGAGCTCGAAGAGCTTTTCCAGCCGCTCGGTATCGTTGCGGAAGCGGCGGCCTATGTAGATGCGTTCGAGGACCTCGTCGTTGCGGTCGTGGGCGGCGCGGAGGTTTTCGGGCATGGCGTCGGGTTTGTAGAGATCGGCGATGGTGGCGGGGAAGTGCGCCTCGCGGGCCAACAGGATATCCTCGGCGCAAGCCGTCAGGTCCGCTTTGTTTTTCTCGGTCAGTTTGGGGACGGGAAATGTGTTCCAGCCGAGGGTATTCGCGTAACGATAGTCATTCTTCATTCGACCGCAGACGGTTGCAATCCACGCAAGGTGGCAACGGCTAACCAGAAGAGAAAAGATCAGTAGCTGAGATTGCTCTGCAAAAAATGCGTTGTCATTGGCAATCGTTCCGACGGGTAGTAGGTCTGTAGCAAGATACTCTCGGTTTTCTGATGTTGTCCGAGAGACAGCAACCGCCATGTTCTCCCCCGTTGAACTGATGAGCTCGTACCGGTGGGGCACCTTTGAAAGAACGGTCTTTGTCGTGACCTTGGTACTGTTTAGTCGCGCTTTTTCCACAGCGTCGATTCGTTCTTTTATCTGCGCGATTTGTATTGCATCGGAAAGGTCTTCATCTCCAATGAGAAGAGCGAACCGAACAATTCCTTTGGAGATCTCTTGAGCGCCGACATATCGACGAAGGAATTTCGATGCCTTAGGTGCAGCGTGTAGCAAAACTTGTGTTTCTTTGTAGGTCAGCACTAGGTTTCCGCCACAATTAGGGATGCTACCTCGGATCAAGTCTGGCAGTCCGTGCAGCGGCTTACGACTTTCCGAAACAGTTTCAACTTTTGCGGTCGTGAGATAGGGATTGATAAAATCCGTCAGTGTTCGAATGTCATCTTTGAATAGAAAGCGGTCATTCGCCTCGTCAGTATCTACGCCAACCACCACAACGATCACGCCAGCGTTGTTCTTTGCTAGATTTTTCCAGAGAAACGAAGAGTAGGCGAAGCGGATTCGAACTTTGTCACGCAGAAAATGCTTCCAAAATTTCGGAATCATTTGGCCCTGACACATCGAGTTGGTGCTAACGAACGCAAATCGACACGGGTGTATTCTGCAGTATTGTAGCGCTTTGAAATACCATCCAGCCACATAGTCGACAGATGACGCTGAGAATTCAGTGCCTTTGAACAAAACCTTAAGGTCATCTTTTTGTTCAGGTTGCTGCTTGGTTAGGCCAGAAAATGGCGGATTTCCACAGATATAAGTCTCGCCGCCCTCGTTCTTGAAATCGATCTGGGCCTTTTCCAGCGGGGACATGAACAGGTCTTCGCCGCGCATATCGACCTTTTGGCTTGTCGGTGGGCAGACGGTCAGCCAATCAAGGCGCAGGGCGTTGCCTTGGGTGATCCAGTTCTCGGCGTCCAGTGGCAGAAAGGCGGCCAGCGCGTCCTTCTGCCCGCGATAGGTCACGTCGCACTGGTATTCTGCGATGATCAGCGCAAGGCGGGCGATCTCGGCGGGGAAATCGCGGAGCTCGATCCCGCGAAAGTTGGTGAGCGGGATGTCCGTGCGCCGATCAGGTTCACCGGTAAAGGCGTTGATCTTGGCCTCAACGGCGCGCATTTCCTTATAGGCGATGACAAGGAAGTTGCCCGAGCCACAGGCCGGATCAAAGACGCGGATCTTCGAGATGCGTTTGCGCAGGTTGTCGAGCTTGCGCTTGTTGTCCCCCGCCGCCTCAAGCTGGGTGTTCAGGTCATCGAGGAAGAGCGGGTTCAACACCTTCAGGATATTGGGCACAGAGGTGTAGTGCATCCCCAAAGCGCCGCGTTCCTCATCATCGGCCACGGCCTGGATCATGGAGCCAAAGATATCGGGGTTGATTTTGGTCCAGTCGAGCGAGCCGATATGCAGCAGATAGCTGCGCGCGATCTTGGAGAATTTGGGGACCTCGGTGCTGCCGGAAAACAGCCCGCCGTTCACGTATGGGAAGGTGTCGGCCCAACGGGGGAGGTTCGCGGTGGCGCGGTCCTCGATCTTGGTGTTCATCGCGCGGAACAGCTCCGAGATGACCTCGTGCGTGTTGGAGCTGTCCTTGTCCGACATCTGGGTGACGGTGGCGGTGAACAGGTCCTCACCATTCAGGATCGAGGTGTCCTCGGCGAAGAAGAGGAAGATCAAGCGCGCCATAAAGTGGTTCATGTCATGGCGGCGTTCAGCGGTGCCCCAATCGGGGTTGGTTTTCAGCAGTTCGACATAGAGGCGGTTGAGGCGGCCGGTGGCCTTGATATCAAACGAGCTTTCGCGGATTTGCTTGACGGTTGAAATGCCCGCGAGCGGAAGGAAGAAGCCGAAGTGATCGGGGAATTCTTTGAAGTCGCAGGCGATGGTGTCGCCGGTGTTCAGGTCCTCGGCTTCCAGGGTGACGCCATCCGTCGCAAGGATGAATTTGGCCTTGGCTTTGGAGGTGGCAGGGCTGGATTTAAGTGCCGCCAGCGTTTCAGACACGGTGCCCGCTGCGCAGGACTTCAGATGGATGTTGTTCGTTTGCAGAACGCCGGCCAGGTCGGACTTGTTCGAGGTGCCCGAGCGAAGGCGTTTGAGCGTGGTCTCTTTGTTACCGAAGGCGAGCAGAAAAGCATAAGGAAATTCAACCGCATCAAACGGTTGTTCCGCCAATGCGGAAATGGCTTCTTCGATTTCAACGGCATTCACGACAGGTTGTCCCCACTCGAAATTGTTTTTCTGTATTGCTAGCGGTTATTTGCGGGATTCGCACCCGCAAAACCTGTGTAGTTCCTTGAGGCGAAGGTTTGGCCAGGGCGGAAAATCCGCCCTAGCGCTAAGGTTACTCGGTGACCGGATCTTCATCGCGGGGCGGGAAGGCGACCATTTCCACATCGGGAAACATGCTGTGTTTGACGTTGATCGACGTGATGTTGCCGCTGTCGTCGGTGTTGACGAAGAGCACGCCGCAGCGATCCCAGAAGTTCTTGCCATCTTTTTCGCCGGATTTGACGTTCAGTTTCAGAGTTTGAGTAGTCATCTTTTGATCCTCACTTTGAGTGTTTCGATGAACATGACCAAAGCTGGCACCAAGGGGCTGTCAGCGAGAAACTTGTCTCGCGAGGAATGCGCTGGCGCAGGGGAATTTTCTTGTTGAAGCGAGGCTTGCACCGCGCCTGCTACGGCTGCCCGCTTATGTTCAGCAATCAGAAACACGGCGTTGAGGATCTGAGTTCGGCACTCCAAAATCGACTGCCACGTCGTAACGCATCAGAATGGCCAAGGACCTCAAAATCTCGCTGCAGCCAAACGGCTTTCGGTCAATCCAATTCAACAGCGGCCCCAGTTCACGCGCGCGCCAGATCCGCTTCCTCGTGCTCGAAGGCTGTTGCCATCTCCCTGATCTCTCGCTCCGGAGCCCCCAAAGCCCGAGCAACGTCACGCCAAGCAATAGTCGCTTCGGCCACCTCGGCAATGATGCGATCTGCCTCGCCGCGTTCGAGAAGATAGGAGTCATGTTGCGCGCGGTGCAGGGCGATACTGGCATCCGGGTTGTCATCGTCGACATAGCTCTTTAGCACACGCGGCTGGTTCGGCACGGGGTTGATGTCGTAGGCTGGTGAGAGGTGCCATCCGCCCCGCCCACGCAGAAATCCGTGATTGCGCATATGGTCATCGAGGTTCGTCACGAGAATGGAAAAGGCAACCCGCCGGTAGAGTTCCTCGCGGTCTTGGTCGGGCGTTACGCTTTCTGAAGTGATGATATCTGCCAGGTCCAAATAGCTGTAGCTTTCGCCGTCTTTGCCGCCCAGCATGGCCATGGCTGAGATGAACGGGATCCTGCCGTCATCGTTCCGGTCAAACCGATGGGACAGGAAAACAGGCTTGTCGCCAGCCATCTCAAGCGTGTGATCAGAAACCGTGATTCCGGCGCGCCTTGCGAGCTCCAGTGCGATGGCTTCCCAGCGTTCCACGCAATAGGTGTCGGTCTCTTTCGGGAACTTGGCGACAGACAGGCGGCCATGTTGGTCGAGGATGCTGGCTTTTGGCCGGGCACCCCCGAGGGAACTTCCCGGAGCAAACAGCATCTTGAGGTCCTCAGCAGTCTCTTCCCCGCGCAGAACGCGCTGAGACGCATGAAGCAAATCCCCGAGGCTCACGAGGGCAGGCACGCCAATGCCTTCGCGCGCTTGGAACTCGCCATCAACCCTGAAGCGCAGCGCACCCAAACGGGTCTCATCATTCACCCCAAGCAGGTAGTCGGTTTCTTGCAGCGTCCTCGGACGTCGCCCCTCGGCCTGTGCCATGCGCCCCTCATAACGCCGCATGACCGTTCTACCCCAGGTATCAGGGGCAGAATCCCCAAGCGGTGCAAGCATATCCTGCCCAGCTTCCGGGACGAATTGCCCTCTGACGAGAGGCATGTCCGGCGAAAGCCCGAAGGCGTTTTCGTCGGCAAGCCAATCGTCATGATAGGTGAAGGACACCCGCTCTCGGCCGCGCCCCGCTGTGCGGTGAAGCGTGCCAACCCGTTTCAGCCCCTTCCAGTCGATCCAGACCTCAACCATTTTTCAGTCTCGCACGCTGCGGGAGGTCATCCAGGGCCATCTGCTCGCCAACCGGATCGTCGATATCCCCCCAACCTTTCAGAAGGCCGAGCGCCTGCAGCACGGCCACGTAAGTGCCGATCTTGACTGCGGGGTTGCCGCTTTCGATCTTGGCGATGGTCTGCCGCGTTGTGCCAGCACGCTGCGCAACAATCTCAGCGGTCAGTTTGCGGCGCAGTCGTGCAACACGAATGTTTTCCCCAAGTGTCACGAGCTCTTTACGTGCCGCCCTGGGCATTTTGATCGAAACAGCCATAATGATATCTCCAAGCAACACTAAGCTCAAAATTGTTACACTGAGAAAACATTAATGTCAATTTTTACCGCTCAACCTGACAATCCAACGCTCCCGCTCGTACCACGATCTATGTTACCTCAGCATAACACTGAGCACATTAAAGTCACCGTTAAGAAACATAAAATGGTCATCCGATTGCACCTTCAGGCTTAGGATCCTGCGTCACACGAGCTGAGAACAAAGAAACGCTGAGGCTTTACGGCTGTCACTGAGAAACTTCAGTCGAATATGTTGTCAAAATCAGATGTTGAGCCCTTACTGCGTGTGCTGACCAAAAGCTCTAGGTCGAGGGCTGCCAACAGCGCCAAGATCGTATCGAGCTTTGTGCCACCCCGCCCGGCCTCAACTTTCGATATTGTTTCCTGCCAAACGCCGCTGCGCGTGGCGAGATCGGCCTGCGTCCACTTATTCTCTCGACGAGCCAAACGGAGCGCATGCCCAAGATCCCTGGGAATTCGAACGAAGTTCTGCAAGCCTGCCTCCCACGTCTATGATCTTTAGATCATAATGCCTCTATATGATCTAAAGATCATAGGCGTAGCAGTCTAGCCCGCGATAACTTACCCTGCGGCGTAATTTTCCAATTTTTGCGCTGTAGCGTAAATTTCACACCAGCGCTTCTCTTCGCCCGATGCCAGCTGCACCTCCCTAGGGGTGCTCCATGGCCCATTGGCCTTGAGAAAAACACACCATGCTTTCTGACAAAGAGTTCGGCCCCATTCAGACTACATAAGCTCTTCATATTGGTACAAAATTTCAGCGGTTTGAAATAGCTCTCGAGCCTTGATCCGCAGCAATAGTGCTTCTGCGTCCATATCAGGATTTTTGAACCGCTCACGCATTTTCCGCAGAGCAACTACAGCTGCGAGTGGGTCAAGTTCGATTGCATCAGAAATAAACTCGTCGGCCGAGATTGCATCGATGTCAAAAGCTGCGAGTGCTTCGCTTGGGAAATCCTTAAGGTTTTCCGTCACAATTACCTGAGCGGATGTTGTGATCGCTGCAGCAAGAACATGCCGGTCATCAGGATCCGGCAACTGCAGACCAGCTTCAAGCCCAGCATACCCAGTAACACATGCTTCGGGGAAAGCGCGCTCCATAGCGGAACGCTGCTTGTTAGTGTCAGCCCCGCCCTTCGTAATCTTGGCTATTGCACCGGCAGTTTCATCCATAATTCTATCGCTCCAGCGGGGCCGGAAAAAACCGGCCTCGGCCAGCGACAAGATTATGTTTCTGCGCATCGCGCACGCCAGGACATTGGCGTCAATCAGTGCCGTGAAACGGTCGGCATAGTCACTCATAAAAGATCGTTCTCCATGTCCATTGCCGCGAGGTCAGACAATGCGTCAGAGCGATCAGTGTCGCGTTTCTTTTTGTATTCAAACAGATCTGCTGCTTTCACACGGCGATGGCGACCTGTTTTGAAGAAGGCGATTTCCCCGTCTTCTAGCAGTTTCACGAGGTGTGGGCGCGATACGTTCAACAAATCGGCCGCTTGCTGGGTGGTCAGCTCTGCATCCACCGGGATCATCCGAAATCCTCTGCCGCTTGAAACCAACCGCAACAACTCCATCAAGGATGCCGCGAGGGCTGGAGCCAACGTCACAGGTTCAATCTGCTTCTCGCCAAATGCCAAACTCAGCTCAACGGCCTCATCACCGTTCACTTGCGAGGCAAGGATGCGGCGAAGACTGTCAGCATTTTCAATTTCAACCTGATCCGGCAAACGTTCTGCGAACGCTTCTTTTGCTTGCATCATCATGGGTTATCTCCTTTTCCTACGATGGGATCTTGCGCCCCATTCGCAATAATCAAAATAAACGAAATAAACGTAAATGCAAGCAACGCTTCGTTCACAATTTGAAGAACCTCCGAGGTTGGTTGACCCTCTCACCAGCAGAAAAGCTCTACTTCCGTGCCAAGCCGCATCGCCTCCGATCACCGCGTCGCTCACGCCTGCAGCCCCGCAGCGCGCACCTGTTCGGGCGTCACCAGCTTTGACGCGATCAAGCCCTCGATCTGCCGGTTGGTGATGTGGCGACACAGGGGATGGCGCTCGTGAATCCACTCGGCGAGGCTGGCGCGGCCTTTGGCTTCGGCCTCTCGTGCCTTCTCGCGGTCGGCCTGGATCTGGGCCAGTCCCTTTTCCCACCGGCGCATCTTGAACCAGTTGTCCGAGAAACAGACCTTGCTGCGCGTGTAGCCCTCGCTTTCCTTCGCGTAGGCTTTGACAGCCTGCTTCAGATCATCGGGCTTCACACCGGCCTTCAAGGCCGCAGCGATTAGGCGCAGACTCGTTCGACGGTCTCGGACCCTGTCTTCGGGATAGGCAGCTAAGATCTTCTCAGCTTCAAGATCTTCAACCTCCTCCGCCGCCTCGCGCCTGCGCGTAGGTGGTTTATGGATGGTTTTAGGATGGTTTGGGGTCCACCGTGAACCCCGTACCCCGTTCACCGTGGACCCCGTACCGGGTTCAGGCTGGACGGGGTTCACAGTGACCCCCGTCTCAATCTCGGGCTCAGCCGTGGGTTCGAGCGCGGCCACACGCTCCAGAACGATACGGTAAATGACAGTGTAGCCGTTCTTGCAATGCCGCCGCCCTGTCTCGATCAAAATGCCTTCGCGCAGGAAATCGATGATGGTGCGCTTCACAGTGCTCTCGCTGAGCTCTGTGTGGCGCTGGATCGTCCCTTTAGAGCACCAGATGCCTGAACCGTCATCGCTCGCTTTGTCGGCCAGGAACATGATGATCTGCTTGCGCGCGGCGCTGCCAAAGCGGCGCTCGGCGCATTCGTTTGCGATACGCCAGCTCATGGTCTCACCGCCAATTGGGTTGAGGTCTGACCGGAAATGCCGTAAGCATCGGAACGGAAATATTCTTCTATGCCGTTGAGGTGGGTGGCCGCCCCCTCAGCGGTTTTTCTTTGCCCTTTCGCCAGAGCAAGAGCCTGTGAAAAACCGTTTACTTGGGCCTCGTAACCTATTGAAAAGTGACCCTGAACGAAACAAGTCCGTTTACAATTTTTCCCTTTAAAATCAACGAAATTTTCCGGATTGCAAATCCGTGTACACCGGTTCGATTCCGGTACTCGCCTCCATTTAATTTCAATGGGTTAGCTACATTCGAAGGTTTTGAGCTTTCGATCTCTACCCATTTCCCTACTCATTCACGTTTTGTTTTTGTTCTGTCCCCGCCGTTTTTGAGCGTTCTCAGCCCGTGTTATTTGCCTCGTTGCCTTGCTGTAGTGAGCAAACATCTTAAGCGTTTTGTGGCCAGTGATCGCCATGCCCTCTTCATCCCCGCCACCTGCAGCTACGATCTCAGACGCAACGGTGTGCCGGATGTCATGGATAGCATGATCTTGCGCTCCAATTTCCTTTCGCAGCTTCATTACCGCGTCATGAGCGCCACGATACGACCACTTTCCCTTGCCTTGATAGTTAGCCAGGATCGTTGGGACTTCGTTGTAACGCTTCGCCTCCCTTAAGCATTTGGCCAGTTCTTCGGTAATTGGCAGAACCAACGGTGTTCCGGTCTTATTCTGCCGCACTGATATTCTTGAACCTTGAATGTCAGTCCACTCCGCATCAAGGACATCGCCAATCCTCTGACCGGTACAATACAGCAACTCAAACAGCAGTCGGGTCCGATCACCGGAGGGTCGGGCTTCCCGCGCTTTTTGGATCAATTCGAGAGGCCAAGGTTTAGCCTCTCGCTTTTGGTATTTAAGCGAAGGTATCCCTTTGGCGGGGTTGCTTGATAGAGCATCTAGATCAATTGCAAATTCAAATAATGGCCGCACAACACGGAGCCAATAATTGGCAAAATGTGGGGTGTGTTTAACCGCAAGTTGATCACGCCAAGCGATGATGTTCTTCCGCTTAATTGAACTAACGCCAACCGCTCCGGCGTTTTTCCCAAAAACATCCAGATACTTGATGTAGTCCTTTCGGCTTCGGTCAGCCAAATTCTTGAACTTTGGGGAATCATAATAGCGGGCGATGAGATCGCGAACCAGAAACACCGTGGGCTTAATTTCTACACCGTTCAGTGTCCGCGCATATTCGGCCCAAAACCCGTCATTCAAAATCTGGTTCTGAAATCGATAAGTTTTCCATCCTCTACGTTTGAAATACAAAACACCCTTGAGGCGGACAACATATGCAGGAAGGTCTCGTTTCAATCATCCATCCTCACTAAATCCGCCAAGTCGTGATGCTTCGAGTTAGGAGCATCGTTGTCGCGGAAATCAAGATGAACAACGTTGTTGTCGATCCTGACACCACAAATATGTCGGCCCTTTTGCTCGAAGTATTCAATCAAAGCATTTGCCCTGTCGGCCTGTCTCTCAAGAGATTTGCTTAATTTGATCACCATAAACCAATCCCCTTCCACATATTTTGAGCAGACCTGATCCCAACTACAATCTGACTTCGATCAACCATGCGCGGCCTCCTGAACCAGATTGCAGTCTGGGCAAGCCATCCCTCTTTTATTCTCTGAAATACTGCGTTCATCCGCGATCCAGCCGGTTTCGTATCCGCATATGTTGCATTCAAAACAGATTGCTTTGCCACCATTGGGAAAATTCCCTGCGTCAGACACATGCATCATCACACGTCGTTTTTGGCGGGGTTTCTTGTAGCCAAACAGATCAACCATGCGCGGCCTCCTGATCTTCATCGATTTTGAGGTGCGCGCAGTTTGCGCCGACCAGTGCTGCACCCATGTCGGGGCAGACGCTGTTGCCGCAGCAGCTGACTTGCGTTGCTTTGGTGAAGGGGTTCCATGTCCATTTGTCGGTTTCGGCTTCGTGGTTCCAGACGCCTTCGATTACATAGTCAGATGGGAAGCCTTGGGCGTTGAACAATTCGCGCGGGGTCAGCATCCGCATTCCGATATCCGCGATCACATAGGTTTCACCGTCGATTTCCAGTGTGACGAACTCGCCCCCGTCCCAAGCGTCATGGGCCCGCAGAAAGTCTGCAACTTCACGGGCGCGGCTTTCCATTTCAGGGGTGAAGGGCGGTGCTTGTATGTCGGCCTGCATGTGGCCAAATCGATCCTTCACGGTGACCGTGTGCATGGGGTCGTCGGTCAGGGCCCCGTCGCCGGTTCCGTAGTATTTGGCAAACCACGACGCAATCACGCCTTTTCGCGCTGTGTTGTGCTGGGCAAGGAAGGCTGCAGCCGGTGCGTGTTTTACACCCCCAGCCACAATCGTTCCCAGAGGCGCGTGTGGATTTAATGCCCGTGGGGCCTGTCCCTTGCGTTCGCCGTAACCTGTCTGGACCAATGCCGGAATGATCACCGCATTCTGATCTTTGCTGTTTGCGCAGATAGTGTGGTGCGGGTCTGTGACCGATCGGTTTGATCCGTCTTGTTGGGCATAGGTCAGGACCGGTGCTGCAACATACAACCCTGCGCCCCCAGCTGTAATTGTGTGAGTAGGTTCATCTGCGCGATTAAACGGCTTCTGAGCGTTGCGCATGGTAGCGACGTGCGGTGCGACCAGCGCAGAATGAAATCCGCCGGCTAAAATCGTTGGGTGAGGTTCAATCGCTGAATTGGATCGGCGCGATGTGCCTTTGAGGCTCATGAGGCTGGGTGCGATTACAGCGTGTCTATTTTCGGTTGTAACGGTGCGCAGCGGCTCTAATACGTTTGCGCTGCGCTTTCCCCGATTTCCAGTGTGGCCATAATAGGTTGCCAATGCCGGTGCCAGCAATCCAATCGGTGCGGCCCCACCTGGGCGTTTGATAAAGCTGTTCGCTGTAACCGTTGCCATTGGGTCAGTGATCGCGTGGCCTGTCGCGCCAGAATTGAACCGGGTGATCGATGGGGCAACCTGCCCACCTTGTGTCAGGTTCACCAGAAAGGGACCATCCGCATCCAGAACATACCGTTTCATGCCGCGTGCAATCCGGGCCAGCGTGTTAACGGCCAGCGGGCGTTTGGCGGTCATGGGTTGAAACTAGTTGAAAGGAGAAGAAGCGGCAAGCTTCGCGCTGAAGCGAAGGCGATGTTCCGTCACGCGTGGAACCAACGCCGTGCTCAAGCGCAAGACGCCATCAAGTCTGGAAAAGACCAACTTCGTGTTTTGGACAAGCAAATCGAAACGCTGCTGTCGCGCATCATGGAATCAACCAATGGCACCGTGATTGGCACTTATGAGACCAAGATCGGGGCGTTGGAAAAACAAAAGATCATCCTCGGCGAACAGCTGACACATCAAGCCGAACCGAGAGGAACTTACGAGGAAAAACTAGAACCGGTCCTCACATTCCTCTCAAATCCTCGGAAACTCTGGGAATCAGGTCACACAGCCCTGCGTCGCACAGTGCTAAAACTGGCCTTCGCAGACCGCATCCAATACGACCGTTTTAAGGGACCTAGAACCCCACAAATAGCCTTACCGTTCAAAGCTTTAGAGAAGATTGCAGACCAAGGTGTCTGTTTTGGTGCGGTCGGGGGGACTCGAACCCCCACGAGTGTTACCTCACAGCGACCTCAACGCTGCGCGTCTACCAATTCCGCCACGACCGCCGTCAAAGCTTGGTGTGCGGGTCAATAGCGGGGACAAGGGCGGATGTGAAGGGCAAAAATGCCACCAATGCCGATTGATGATTGCATTCCTGCATTTGCAACACCGGCATGACAATTGCAGGGGGCTATCTGATGTAGGTCACGCAAATTTTGCACCTTTGCGGTGGTTTTTTGATGCTGCGCGCGCCTGCCGCCCGTTGGCATTCGTTAACGATGGTGGTAAATTGACCCTAACGGCAAGTGAGCGCAAATTTGGGGTGCTCCTGCCCAACAACAGGAGCGCCACTTGTCCCCTTCCCCGATGGAAACTGCCCGTCAACAGGTGCTCACTTGGGTCAAAAATCCGACGATTTGGATCGCGCTGATGTCTGCGGGGGTCATCTTTGGGATCGCGGGGCCATTTGAAACCCATGACAAATTATCACTGCTCGGACGCCTGATCTATTGGCCGGTCATGGTCACATTGACGTTTTTTACCGGCGCAATCGGCAGCATTTTTGCCGCCGAACCCATTCGCGCCAAAAAGAAGTTTCCCTATTGGGTTTCCGTAGCCGCCGGGTCAGTTGCAGCGGCGTTGCTGGTCTTGCCCGAGGTCGCCTTGGTCAATTGGTTGGTTTTTGGATTGGATCTGGCCGATATGAAAACCATGGTGATGTTGTGGCTAGAGGTGCTGGCGGTTGCGATTTGTGTCACGTTTACCTTTGCCATGATCAAATTGCGCATCGCCAAACTGACGACAGATCCCGTTTCTGCCACGTCCCGTCTGCTGGACCGGTTGCCCGCTGACAAACGCGGCGATCTGATTTCGCTGTCAGCCACGGATCACTATGTCGATGTGGTGACAGACAAAGGCGGCGAATTACTGTTGATCCGATTGACCGACGCCATCCAAGAAGTGCCGCCAACCAAAGGGTTGCGGGTGCATCGGTCCCATTGGGTCGCCCTGAACCAAGTGACCGATGCCCAGCAGACAAATGGGAAAACGGTTTTGCGGCTCAGTGATGGGCGTGACATTCCGGTATCGCGCACCTATCTGCCAGCCGTAAAGGAGGCCGGGCTGTTGTCCGGGGTAGAACATGGTTGAATGGATCACATCCCAAGGGCTGACCGATTACGACACGGCCGTCGACTTTATGGAGGACCGCGCCAATGCCATCGCGCGCGGCGACGCCTCAGAAGCGATCTGGCTGGTGGAACATCCCCCGCTTTATACGGCCGGGACATCGGCCAATCCGCGTGATCTGACCGATCCGGACCGGTTTCCCGTTTATGACAGCAAACGGGGCGGGCAATATACCTATCACGGGCCGGGTCAGCGGGTGGCGTATGTGATGCTGGATGTTGGCAAACGCGGTCATGATGTGCGCGCCTTTGTGCAGCAGCTAGAGGATTGGGTGATTGCCACATTGGCCGAATTCAACGTCACCGGTGAAAAACGCGACGGGCGTGTCGGCGTTTGGGTGGTACGTGACGACAAACCACTGACCCTCACCGGGGCCAAACCCGAAGACAAAATTGCCGCCATCGGAATCCGGCTGCGCAAATGGGTCAGTTTTCACGGCATTTCCATCAATGTAGAACCCCAGCTGGATCATTTCGACGGGATTGTCCCCTGTGGGATCACCGAACATGGGGTGACATCGCTGGTTGATCTGGGGCTGCCTGTGGGGATGGATGATGTCGATGTGGCTTTGCGCAAATGCTTTGATCAGGTATTTGGCGCTTAGGTTATTTTCCTCACATCTGTCATAGAGCTGTTACATATTTCATATATTCATGAAATATGGAATCACTGCTACTAGATCGTCTGTCTGCCCTGAGCCACCCCAAACGCATGGATGTGTTTCGTCTGTTGATGCGGCGGTGTCCTGATGCCCTGCCCGCAGGTGAAATTGCGACAGCGCTGGACCTAAAACCCAGCACTGCCTCGGTTTATTTGGCGACCCTTTCGCAGGTCGGGCTGATCCGCCAAAGTCGGGCGGGCACATCACTGCTATACGATCTGGATTTATCGGCGGCCCGATCCGTTGTGACCGATCTGTTCGATGATTGCTGTCGCGGTCGGCCGGATATGTGCCCCCCCATGGTCACCACCCCAGCCAAAGCCACCTATAACGTGCTGTTCATCTGCACCGGAAACGCAGCCCGGTCGATCATTGCCGAAGCGATCCTGCGCCATCTGGCACCTGACCGGTTCAATGTCTATTCGGCCGGAACCTGTGCCAAATCTGCGCCCAATCCCCGGGCGATTGCGGAACTGGAACGTCAAAATATCGACGTCTCGAATTTGTATAGCAAAGACCTCTCTCAGTTTCGCACTCCGGATGCGCCTCAGATGGATTTTGTGTTCACCATTTGTGATCGCGCCGCCAATGCCGATCATCACCTCTGGCCCAATCATCCGATTTGCGCCCATTGGGGCCTGCCTGATCCGTCGCGCAATGGGCCGACGTCATTTCAATCGGCATTTACGGCAATGTGGACGCGCCTACAGGCCTTTACATCCCTTAAACTCGACACGTTTGATCGCGTGACGCTTCAAAACCATATGGACGATATAGCAAGGACATCGACGATATCATGACCACTTATGCAATCAACGGCCTTGGCCGGATGGGTAAACTGGCGCTCAAGCCTTTGTTGGACTCCGGCGCAAAGATCGCCTTTGTGAATGACGCGGTGGGGGATCCACATATGCACGCGCATTTGCTGGAATTTGACACTGTGCACGGACGTTGGGACGCTGATTTTTCCGCAACAGACGACAGCATCACCATCAATGGCACCACCATTCCGGCCCTGTCGACCCGGTCCCTGACCGATCTGCCATTGGATGGCGTGGATGTGGTGATCGACTGTACCGGCGTGTTCAAAACCAACGCCAAACTGGCTCCCTATTTTGAGGCTGGCGTGAAAAAGGTCGTGGTATCCGCCCCAGTCAAAGAAGACGACGCCGCCAATATCGTAATCGGTGTAAACGACGATATCTATGATCCGGCCAAACACCGGGTTGTCACCGCGGCGAGCTGCACCACCAATTGCTTGGCCCCGGTCGTCAAAGTCATCCACGAAGGCCTGGGCATCAAACACGGATCCATGACCACCATCCACGATGTGACCAACACCCAGACCATTGTTGACCGCCCGGCCAAGGATTACCGCCGTGCGCGGTCTGCGCTCAATTCCCTGATCCCAACCACCACCGGATCGGCCACGGCGATCACGCTGATCTATCCCGATCTGGTTGGCAAATTAAACGGCCACGCCGTGCGGGTGCCGCTGCTGAACGCATCGCTGACCGATTGTGTGTTCGAAGTGAACCGAGCCACCAGCGTAGAAGAGGTGAACGCCCTGTTTGAAACCGCTGCCAATGGTGAATTAAACGGCATTCTGGGCTATGAAACCCGCCCGCTTGTGTCCACCGATTATACCAATGATGCGCGGTCTTCGATTGTCGATGCACCATCCACCATGGTGGTCAATGGCACACAGGTCAAAATCTATGCCTGGTATGACAATGAATGGGGCTATGCCAACCGGTTGGTTGACGTGGCCCTGATGGTTGGCAAATCCCTGTAAGGGACTGACAAAAGGACCATTTACGTGACCAAACCTGCGGGCCTTTCGGCTTATATCGCTGTCACTGCTGCCTATTGGGCGTTCATGTTGACGGATGGCGCCTTGCGTATGTTGGTGCTGTTGCATTTCAACGGGCTGGGGTTTTCCCCGGTCCAACTGGCCTATCTGTTCATCCTCTATGAGGTCGCAGGCATTGCCACCAACCTGTCCGCGGGCTGGATCGCGGCGCGGTTTGGCCTGACCAGCACGTTATATGCCGGGCTGGGCATCCAAGTCCTCGCGCTTTTGGCTCTGTCCCAATTGAACCCGGACTGGTCCGTTCTGGCATCGGTCATTTTTGTCATGGCCATCCAAGGCCTGTCCGGTGTGGCCAAAGACCTGACCAAGATGAGTTCCAAAAGCGCGGTCAAATTGCTGGCCCCGTCTGAAAACGGCGGATTGTTTCGCTGGGTTGCCGTGTTGACCGGATCCAAAAACGCCGTCAAAGGGCTGGGCTTTTTGATCGGTGCCGCCGCACTGGGCCTGTTTGGATTTGTGCCAGCGATTCTGGGCATGGCCACAGCAATTGGCCTGATCCTGTTGATTTTGCTATTCAAAATGCCGGGTGGATTGCCCAAAGGCAAAAAGAGCGCCAAGTTCAAAGAGGTGATTTCAAAGAATAGCCGCGTCAATTGGTTATCTGCTGCGCGGGTGTTTCTGTTTGGCGCACGCGATGTGTGGTTTGTGGTGGGCATCCCGATTTATTTCCACGCTGTTTTGTCCCACGGCACCCCGGATGCAGATCGCACCGCGTTTTTCATCATCGGCACATTCATGGCCTTGTGGGTGATCCTATATGGGGCGGTGCAGGCCAGCGCGCCACGGATTTTGGCCGCCAAGGACAAAACCACCGACGCAATCCTGCACGACGCCCAGCGCTGGGTTGGTGCGTTGTTTTTCATCCCTCTGGTTTTGGCCGGGGCGGTTTGGGTCGCCGGGGGCCCGGCCACTTGGTTGACCGTTTTGCTGATCATCGGGTTGCTGGTTTTTGGCGCGGTTTTTGCGATAAATTCATCCGTGCATTCCTATCTGATCCTTGCCTTCACCAGCGATGACCGGGTGACGATGGATGTGGGATTTTATTACATGGCCAATGCGTCTGGGCGGTTGTTGGGCACGTTGCTGTCCGGGCTGACCTATCAATTTGGCGGCCTGCCGCTGTGTTTGGGCACCGCCGCGTTGATGGTGGGCCTCAGCTGGGTATCGGTCGTAAAATTGCGACAGCTCCCGGCCCCCATTGCACAGGACCGCCCCGTGACCTAAGCCTGTGGCAACACCAAACAGGCGCCCGTCATGATCACGATCTTTCTTGCTATCGCCCCGGTTTTTGGCCTGATCCTGATGGGCTATGGATTGCGACGCGGCGGCATCCCATCAACCGAGTTTTGGAACCTCAATGACCGGCTGGTCTATTGGGTTTTGATGCCCGCGCTGTTTTTTGCCAAAATTTCAGCGGCCGATCTGTCGGGGGATCTGGGGCAGTATGGGCTTGTTTTATATGCGGGTTTCTTTGCGGCCATCGCCTGTGGCTGGTGGTTTGGCCGCAGATTTGACGCACCCGTCGCGTCGTCCTTGTTGCAGGGTTCGGCGCGGTTCAACACCTTTGTGGCGCTGGCCATCGCCGAGGCATTATTTGGCACGCCGGGCCTGCAAATTGCGGTTTTGGGATCGGCCCTGTTGGTGCCTGTGGTCAATGTCACCGTGGTCACGTTGATGACCCGGCAATTGGGCGGCGGCAATGGCGCGGTTCTGATGGGGCTGGTGAAAAACCCGTTGATCCTGTCGATTGGCGCAGGGGTGGTGTTTAACCTTTTGGGGTTGAACGAGGTGCCCGTGTTGCACGAAATCGCCCGCGTTCTGGGCCAGGCGGCCCTGCCGATCATGCTGCTATGTGTCGGTGCCAACCTAAAGCTGCGCGGCATCGGTGGCTCACGTCGGGCCATTGGCCTGTCGATGCTGGGTAAATTTATCATCAATCCGGTTGCGGTCATTTTAGCGGCTTTGATGCTTGGCGCAGATCCGCTAACGGCCCAAGTCGCCATCATTTTTGCCGCCCTCCCCACAGGTGTGGCCAGCTACACCTTGGCGCGCCAAATGGGGGGCGATGCACCGTTAATGGCCGCGATCATAACCGTGCAAACCTTGGCCAGTTTCCTGACCTTGCCCCTAAGTTTGGCGCTGGGACAATATGTGCTTGGGGCGGGATAGAACGCCCCATAGCCGCAAATGCCACTGCTATTCTGTATAGCTGTCCAACGTGATGTCCAATGTATGAGACAACCCCATTCGGCCGGGCACCAAGCTGTAATGTATTGGTTCATCCGACTGACCAATGACATAAATATGGAACGTATTACTGCGTTTCATCCGATAGGTTTTGGGCGTTTCATCAATTGCACGTAACCCGATCAGCGCCCCCAGACTGGCTTCGCGAGCACGGACCGTTTCAGGCATATAACCCGCAAAAGTTTGCACTTTGTGGGTGATGTTCGCGCCAGTTTCCGCTTCGTAAATCCGGACAACAATAGTGACGTCCGGATCAGCAAACATTGTTCGCAGGATTGCGGCAAAAACGACCGCCAAACCAAAAAAAAAATAGATACGACCGCATAATGACCTCTCTTTGAGGTTACGTTAAACACGTCGCGATCTGACGCAAGTGCCGAAAATCGGTGCCACAGCAGCCGCCCAAAACCGTGAGCTGCGGGGCCTTTTGCAACAGACCTGCCATCAATTGTCCAAATTCGACCGGGTCACCGGCATCTAGGTCTGTGGCTTGGTCAAGCTCTGCATGTGAACAGCGCGACGCATTGGCAACGATGCCCCGCACCCGTGGTTGTGTGGCGAAATCGATCAACGCCATATGATCTGGATGGGCGCAGTTGACCATATAATAGGCAGCATATCCGTCGGTTGCGTCATCGACCTGCGCAATTGCACCGGCCAAGTCCATGCCATTTGCCAATCGCCCATTGGTTTCCACCGTAAAGGCCGCCATCACCGGCAGATGCTCTGCATTTGCGGCGCGGATCAATCCGATGACTTCGATCGGGTCCGAAAATGTATAGGCGCTGATCAAATCCACCGGCGTTTGCGCCAAGGTGTTTAACTGCGCGGCGTGATATTCCTGAGCTTGGGGGACCGACATCTGCGCATCTGCCGCATAGGCGTCCCGGCGCGGGCCGATATTGGCGCTGATGATGGCTGATGGATCATGTTGCAGTCGCAACTGCGACAAAAACGCAATCGCCTGTGCGTTGCGCTGTGCCAAACGGGCCCCGTCGTAGCCCAGCGCCGCCCCGCGATCCCCGTGCGCCAGCCAAGTCGGCGCTTCTAGCAGTACCCGCATCCCCGCCGCCTGCCCCAATGCCATCAATTCCACATAATAGCGCGCCAATGCGGCCCGGCCTTGGTCGGTTTCCAACAACGGAAAGCTGGCAAATCCGGGCAAATCAATGCCTTGGGTGAAAATCAGATCGGTTTCATACCCCGTATAGGTCAAATACCGGTCGGTTGTCTGGTGCGGCAAAACACGATTTAAACCCATGCTGATCCCCTGTTTAAACTGCGATTGCAGCCCATATAACCGCACCTTATCAGCGATATTCTGTGTCCCAAACCCACGTCATCGCCCACCGAATAACGATTGATCTGTATCAAAGACCCGCCCCCAATCCTGTCTTACATCCAGCGCAAACACACAATCTGCCCGCATCTGTGGGGGCGGGTCATCCGGGTGCGCCAATTTTTCACAACATAATTGGCCCTTGGAACATTGCGACTTGGAACAACTATCCCTAAAACCGCATGCAAGAGGGCGTCCGACAAGTGACTCGGCCGTCCCATTTTGACGCCAAGAGGGAGAGCCACATGGCAGATGCAGCCATTCACGGCCATGATCACGAGGACGACCGCAGCTTTTTCGTCCGCTGGTTCATGTCCACCAACCACAAAGATATCGGGCTTTTGTACCTGGTCGTGTCCGCGCTTGTCGGCCTGATCGCAGTTGCCTTTACCGTTTATATGCGCCTTGAACTGATGCACCCCGGTGTTCAGTACATGTGCGAAGAAGGGGCGCGTTTCTTCTCAGCCGCACCGCTGGATGAATGTACGCCAAACGGCCACCTTTGGAACGTGATGATCACCTATCACGGCGTTCTGATGATGTTCTTTGTGGTTATTCCTGCCTTGTTTGGTGGGTTTGGTAACTATCTGATGCCGTTGCAGATTGGTGCGCCGGATATGGCGTTCCCTCGGATGAACAACCTGTCCTTCTGGATGTATGTTGCCGGTGTTAGCCTGGGCGTTGCATCGCTGTTGGCACCAGGTGGCAATGGTCAGCTTGGCTCTGGTGTGGGTTGGGTTCTGTACCCGCCGCTATCCACCACCGAAGGCGGCTACTCCATGGATCTGGCGATCTTTGCGGTTCACGTTTCGGGTGCCTCTTCGATCCTTGGTGCGATCAACATGATCACCACATTCCTGAACATGCGCGCGCCGGGCATGACCTTGCACAAAGTGCCGCTGTTTGCGTGGTCGATCTTTGTCACCGCTTGGTTGATCCTGCTCTCTTTGCCGGTTCTGGCCGGTGCGATCACCATGTTGCTGATGGATCGTAACTTTGGCTTCGGCTTCTTTGACCCTGCACAGGGCGGCGATCCGATCTTGTACCAGCACATCCTGTGGTTCTTTGGTCACCCCGAAGTGTACATCATCATTATCCCCGGCTTTGGCATCATCAGCCACGTCATCGCGACATTTTCGAAAAAACCAGTGTTTGGCTACCTGCCAATGGTTTACGCGATGGTTGCAATTGGTGTTCTGGGCTTTGTCGTCTGGGCGCACCACATGTACACCGTCGGCCTAAGCCTGTCTCAGCAGAGCTATTTCATGCTGGCCACCATGGTGATCGCCGTGCCGACCGGTGTGAAAATCTTTAGCTGGATTGCCACAATGTGGGGCGGCTCGGTTGAGTTTAAAACACCGATGCTGTGGGCCTTTGGCTTCCTGTTCCTGTTCACCGTTGGCGGTGTAACTGGTGTGGTTCTGTCCCAGGCCCCAGTGGATCGCGCCTATCACGACACCTATTACGTTGTTGCGCATTTCCACTATGTGATGAGCTTGGGTGCGGTGTTTGCGATCTTTGCCGGGATCTATTTCTACATGCCTAAATTCACAGGCCGGATGATGCCCGAATGGGCCGGGAAATTGCATTTCTGGGCGATGTTCATCGGCGCCAACCTGACGTTCTTCCCACAGCACTTCTTGGGTCGCAACGGCATGCCACGTCGCTACATCGACTACCCAGAAGCGTTCGCACAATGGAACTTCTACAGCTCCATCGGCGCGTTCCTGGCTTTTGCATCCTTCGTGTTCTTCTTGGTGGTTATCATCAAGGTGCTGCTGTCACCAAAGAATTGCACAGAACCAAACCCATGGAACGAATATGCCGATACGCTGGAATGGACCCTGCCATCCCCGCCACCAGAGCACACATTCGAAATCCTGCCAAAGCAGGAAGACTGGGACAAAGGCCATTCCCACTAAGGGAAGCGCCATAACCTAAACAAAAGCCCCGGCAGAAATGTCGGGGCTTTTTTGTTGAGCGCATCGTGTTGGCATTCACGAAGTCGGATCGAAAAACGGGGATTTCGGCCGCATTTGTGTTTAAAAACTTAATTTCGTAGGTTTTCAAAGCTTATCAAAGTTGGCTGTCCACACGCCTTTGCGCAGATCGCAGGGGCAGGCAACAGCCCTGCAAATATTTATTATCGTTCAAAGGCCTTCATACATGGGCCAAACAGCGCCCAAGGAATTTCAAATGAATGTCGGCACCACAGGAAATATCAGCTTAGCGCTTACGGTCACGTTCGTCTGTTTGATGGTCCTCAATAAACGCAACCAACCCAAACGTCTGCCAATTTTGGCGGCAATCGCTTTGTTCATCGGCGTCGCATATATCGGCCAGTTCATTTTACCCGCACTGCAAAACGCACTGCGAGAGGTCGTTTTGTTTCGCCGCATCACCGAAGAGGCGGTCTTCATTGGGTTGTTCTGCTCTTGTGCGGCCCTGTTCATTTTTGAACGAAAGGATACCTCGCGCCGCGTCCCTCTTTGGGCTGGATTTGGTATCGGATTGATTGCGATGTTTGGACTTCCACCCCTTTTGGACGCTGTCACAGGCAAGTATCAGGATGCCTCTTTGCACACAGATGTAAACGCCTGCACCGATGGCATGACCGGCCAATCCCCCCCGATAGAGGTGACCAATTCGTGTCTCTATCCGGTCGTTATAGGACTGTGTTTGTCCGATGAAACCAATCCAGACGCTTGCGCCCGATCCGTGACGATCCAGCCTGGAATGTCCGCGATGATTGGGCCTGCGCGCGAAAACCTTGCTTCAATGCCTGCCAATTTGAACGGCGCAACTCTTGTCGCCTGTCGTCCGCCGCATCGGCCATCTCGGACCCAAAAAGTTGGAGGCCGAGGATTCCAAGGTGTTTGCCTGCCAGAAGAATAAGGACGCTGGCTGCATGCTCTGGTTGGTCAGTGAAAAGGGGCATTTGCGACATCAATCTAGATGATTATGGTTTGAACTCTGATATAGTGCACCCGCGTCGTGGCCCTACATATGTCCGGTTAAGACCACCACATTGATCAAAGTCCCGGAGTTGCGCCATGCTATATCTCTTGCTCCTCATCGTCCTTGCGCCCCCCGCCTATGTGGCATGGCGTGGATATTCTGCGCGGATGCTCTATCTGGCGCATGGGGCGGGGCTGGCGGTTTTGGTGCTGTGGCAATGGCTGGTCTTCACATCATGGTCGCAGGATGCGCTGCTGAATTGGGTTTTGCCATCTTCGCTGATTGTGCATCTCGACACAGCCACCGCGATCGGTGGATCTAGCGCCTCTTTTAGCTGGTTCACCAACCCATTTCTGGTCTGTATCGGGCTGGCATTGGCCAATTGGTCGGTGCGCAGCAAACTTGGCACCACCTATGCATGGGCGGTCATCGCGTCACATATGGGCGTGTGGTATTGCCTCAATCAGATCATCCCCAAAGTGCAGGCCTATGTCGCCGACACTGCGTCGGTGGGGTTGCCCCTGCCCTTTATTTTGGCCGGAATTGTCAATCTGGTCTGGATCAGCGTGGTCTTCTTTGCCGCAGCCCATGGGATCAATACCTGGATCAAACAATCCCGCGCCGCACGTCAGGCCCGCAACGCCGACTGATGCCCTATCGCTGGTCCAATCCCGATCCGGACACATCAGAGCTGCGTCTGTGGCCGCACCGGTCCCTGCCCCGGCGCGGCTTTGTCGTGTTTATCGCATTGACGGTAATCCTGATTGCGATCCCACTTTTGTCATTGCTTGGTTCGCCATTGTTATGGGTGATGTTCCCGTTTCTGGTGGTGGCCATTGCCGGAATGTGGTGGGCCCTGCAACGGTCATACCGGGATGGTGCCCTACATGAAATCCTGACCCTGACGGATGACATCGCCCGGCTCACCCGCCATGATCCACGCAAGCCCCCCCAATCATGGCAGGCCAATCCCTATTGGGTTCAGGTCAAAATCCACCCTGATAGCGGCCCGGTCGAAAACTACTTAACCCTCAAAGGCAATGACAGAGAGGTTGAAATCGGCGCGTTTCTGAGTTCTGAGGAACGCCAAGTGCTGCTGGATGAGCTGCGCAGAGAATTTAATCAAAGAGGTGCCTGATATGGCGCAGGCCCAAGCCACACCAAAATTCAAACGAGCCCGCAATTTGCTGTTGGCGTCATTGGCGCCATCGCTGGCGGAACGTTCGGATTTACAGCCATCAGAACGACAAGCCTTAGAGGCGCGACGCCGCCACATCACCGCACCCGCCAAACAGGTCGTGTTCCTGATCCCATTGGTCCGGCGCGGCGACATTCAGGATTGGCCCGCAGTGTCGGCCCGGTTGGCGGCCACTATCAACAGCCTGAAATCACAGACCAATCCCAATTGGCGCGCGGTGATCTGTGGTCAGGATCAACCCGAAGCCATCCACTTTGACGAACAGGTTCAATTTCTGCCCTTTACCAAACCTGTGGATGGCAACGACAAATGGGACAAACTGAACGCGTTGGCCCAGAACCTAAAGGCCACTCAGACCGGTCCCTCTTTTGTTATGCCATTTGACGCAGACGACCTGCTGGCGCCAACCATTGTCGACGAAATGCTGACCCGTCAGGCCAGCGGTTACGTTGTGCAGGCGGGCTATGTTCTGGATGCGGGCACGGGTCAGGTTGCGCTTACCGCTGCCCAAAACCTACTGCAACCGGGGCAAAAGGCCTTCTGGAAACTCTGCGGATCCTGCGCGGCCTTTCGTTATGAAACCGCCGCAGATGCCGATTGGATTCAATCCATCACCGCCCATGAACATCGCATGTTTCCCTATCTGGCACAGCTTTCCGGGCGCGCCTTGATGCCGCTGTCACAGCCTGCAGCACTTTATGTGCTAAATCATGGCGATAATTTCGGGGTGCGCCGTGGACGTGTCAGTTTTAAATCGCGCTACGTCGAACGATTTGCCCTGACAGATACAACCACATTCGACGTCACATTCCCCGGCCAACGCGGCGCGTAACATCTGCACCACGCGCCCACCGGACCGCCCATCAGGCGGGCCTGATACAGCGACGGGCCCCGCAGGGCCCGTCACATTTTAGCAAATTGTCTAATCGATTATCCCAGTTGGGATTTGACCATCGGGCCCACGGCCCCAAAATCCATTTGGCCAGTGAATTGCGCCTTCAACGCGCCCATCACTTTGCCCATATCGCGGATGCTTTGCGCCCCGACTTTTTCAATCGCCTCGGCAACGGCTTTGGCCACTTCACCATCATCCAATTGCCGGGGCAGGAACTCTTCAATGATCTCAATCTCTGACCGTTCCTTTTCGGCCAGTTCCAGACGTCCGCCCTCTTCGTAGGCGCGCGCGCTTTCTTGACGCTGCTTGACCATCTTTCCGAGAATGGCCAAAATCTCATCACTTCCGACGGCCGCTTCTTCTCCTGTGCCACGGGCCGCAATTTCGCGGTCCTTGATGGCGGCATTGATCAGCCGCAGGGTCGAAAGCCGACCGGCTTCTTTGTTTTTCATGGCTGATTTCAAAGCGTCAGCAACACGAGTACGCATGTCCATCTCTTCCATCCTTGTGAGCGGTAACACGGGCCGCGACCATAGCGATGTGTTTGAGAACTGACAACCATCCAACTTTTGCTGTATCCTATGCTTGACCCCACGGCGCAGGACCCGTACTCCAAAGCCGGTTTTGGGTTAGGGGAATCGCGCCATGACAGTTCACACCGACAAAAACAAACCCACTGCTTGCCTTGTGCTGGCGGATGGAACGCTTTTCTACGGCAAAGGGTTCGGGGCCACTGGCCAAACCACCGCCGAGCTGTGTTTCAACACCTCCATGACCGGCTATCAGGAAATCATGACCGACCCGTCTTATGCCGGTCAGGTTGTGACCTTTACCTTTCCCCATATTGGCAATACCGGCATCACATCCGAGGATGACGAAACCGCCCAACCCGTTGCCGCGGGCATGGTGGTGAAATGGGACCCAACCGACCCGTCCAGCTGGCGGTCTCAGCAGGATTTGACCGCGTGGCTTGCCAGCACGGGCCGCATTGGCATCGGTGGCATTGATACGCGCCGCCTGACTCGTGCGATCCGCCAACAGGGCGCCCCCCATGTTGCCATCGCCCATAACCCCGACGGCATTTTTGACATAGAAGATTTAGTCGCTCAGGCCCGCGCCTTTTCCGGCCTCGAAGGTCTGGATCTGGCCAAAGAGGTCACCTGTGCGCAATCCTATACATGGAACGAAAAACGCTGGGCCTGGCCTGAGGGCCACGTTGCCCAGACAGACGCCAAATTCAAAGTGGTCGCCGTCGATTTTGGGGCCAAACGCAACATTCTGCGCTGCCTTGCCTCCGCTGGATGTGACGTCACCGTGTTGCCCGCCACCGCCACCTCCGCCGAAGTGCTGGCCCATAACCCCGATGGCGTTTTCCTGTCCAACGGCCCCGGCGACCCGGCGGCCACAGGCGCATATGCCGTGCCGATGATCAAAGGCGTGTTGGATCAGACCGACCTGCCTGTGTTCGGGATTTGCCTTGGACATCAGATGCTTGCGCTGGCTCTGGGTGCAAAAACGGTGAAAATGAACCACGGTCATCACGGCGCCAACCACCCGGTCAAGGATCTGGAAACAGGCAAAGTGGAAATCACATCGATGAACCACGGCTTTACCGTGGACAGCCAAACCCTGCCCGCCGGTGTCAAAGAAACCCATGTGTCGCTGTTTGACGGGTCCAATTGCGGGTTGCGCATGACGGATCGCCCGGTGTTTTCGGTGCAATATCACCCCGAAGCCAGCCCCGGCCCCCAAGACAGCTACTATCTGTTTGAACGCTTTGCCGCTGCCATGCAGGAACGTCTGGGCGAAACCGTCTAAGATCGGGCACTTACGCCGCCAGTTAACGCGACATTAACCATCCCTACCGTAGGGTTTCCAACGGGATTATTGGGACGGAACGTTGGCTTATTCACGGCATCTCAAACTCGGGATGGACCGGCCAGATTTGACGCCGGGATCACAGCGCCATTCAGCGCTGGGACTGGCCTTGTTGCGTCGCGGATTGGTGTCATCGCGGCGTTTGTCCCAACTCGAAGCTCAGAGCCTGTCCCGCGAAGTGCGGCTGGCGGATTCGGTGCGCCTATCCCTGTCGATCCCCCCCGAAGCCTTGGCCGAAGCCGAAGCCGAGGCCTGTGACGCGCTGTTTGTTGACCCGATCAAAACCCCACCCGATGGGCGTTTGATTTCTGCGATCGATCCAGAAACCTGCGTTAAATACGGGCTTTTGCCATGGCGTCGTATGGGCGGCACCACTGTCATTCTAACCTGCCGCCCCGAACAATTTGTGCGCCACCAAAAGGTGCTCAGCGCCCTATTTGGCCCGATTTCAATGGCGATCGGCACAGAAAAGGCCATTGCGACGGCCATGAAACGCAGCGCAGATCGAAAATTGATCCACAGCGCCGAAACCCGCGTGCCAGTTCAAGAAAGCTGCCGAAACTGGAATTCGCGTGCGGCGTTTAACGTCGGGCTTGCGACGATGATCGGCTGTTTCGCCTGGATTATTCTGTCGCCGGTGACGGCCTTTGCGGCGCTGGTTGGCTGGGCCGTTGTGACCCTGACCTTATCAAGCTTATTGAAACTGGCCGCGCTGTTTTTCTTCTTAAAACGCCCACAGCAGATTTCCCAAAACCGCCCCGCAACCCCGGCCCGCCTGCCCACGGTGTCCATATTGGTGCCATTGTTCAAAGAACGCGCCATCGCGTCCCATTTGATACAGCGTCTTGAAAAAATCGACTATCCGCGCGACCTGTTGGACGTGAATATCGTGCTGGAACACGATGATCTGACCACACGCAACACGCTGGCGGCGACAGATTTGCCCCACTGGATCCGACCCGTTGTGGTGCCACCGGGGATGTTAAAAACCAAGCCACGTGCGCTGAATTACGCGCTGGATTTTGCCCGTGGTTCCATCATCGGGGTCTATGACGCCGAAGATGCTCCAGACCCGCAACAGATCAAAACCGTGATTTCCAGATTCGCGCAAAGGGATCGAAAAGTCGCGTGTTTACAAGGCGTTCTCGATTTTTATAACTCAAACACCAATTGGCTGTCGCGGTGTTTCACATTGGAATATGCAGTGTGGTTCAGGATCATGCTGCCCGGATTGGAACGTCTGGGGTTGGCGCTGCCGCTTGGGGGGACAACGTTGTTTTTCCGGCGGGACGTTTTAGAGGAACTGGGCGGCTGGGACGCCCATAACGTGACAGAGGATGCCGATCTGGGGATTCGTCTGGCGCGCTACGGCTATCGGACGGAAATGATCCCCACCATCACCCAAGAAGAGGCAAATTGCCGGGCCTGGCCATGGGTCAAACAGCGGTCTCGTTGGCTCAAAGGCTATGCGATCACCTATGGTGTGCACATGCGCAACCCGATCCAATTGTGGCGCGATCTGGGGACATGGAAATTTTTCGGGGTGCAATTGCTCTTTGGCGGTACGTTGTCTCAGTTTGTGCTTGCCCCCGCATTATGGTCGTTCTGGCTGGTTTTCTTTGGTCTGCCCCACCCCCTGACTGGCATGATCCCAAATGGATGGCTGGTCAGTTTGGGGATTTTGTTTTTCTGTTCCGAAGTTCTGAACATCACCACCGCCATGTTGGCCGCGTCCCATGCCGGAAAACCAAAGGTGATGTTCTGGGCGCCCACATTGCACGTCTATTTCCCGCTGGCGACATTGGCCAGCTACAAAGGATTGTGGGAATTGGCCACCCGACCGTTTTATTGGGACAAAACCGCCCACGGGGTCGAAATGGCCAAGAAACCTATTCGTTGGCTTCGACGGCCTCCGCGTCCAGACGCAAACGGGTGACAAACGCCTTTGAAATATGGTCGCGCAGCGCGGCATAGGCCGCATCACCGTCACGCGTTTCAATCGCTTCCACGATGGTAGTGTGTTCTTCTAACGTGCCCTTTGACCGTCCTTCAGCCGCGAGGGATGTGGTGGCCAACAAGGCCATGGACCGATGCACCAAATCCAGTTGCCGCACCAGAAACCTGTTATGACTGGCAAGATGAATTTGCTTGTGAAATCTGCGGTTTGCCCGGCTCAATGCCTCTGGGTCGTTCAGCAATGAACGGTCCGCTTCCAGCATTTCACGCAAAACCCGCACCTCTTCTGGGGTGGCATGTGTGGCGGCCAGTTTGGCGGCCAGACCTTCTAGTTCGCCCCGAACCACATAAAGTTCAGCCAGTTGGTTGTGATCCAACGAAGCCACGATCAACGACCGCCCATCCCGCGTCAGCAGGCTTTGGGTTTCGAGACGTTGCAGCGCCTCGCGGATCGGCGTGCGAGACACTCCAAATCGTTCGGCCAGCTCACTTTCGACCAGTCGGTCCCCCGGCCCATAAAGCCCGGTATCAATCGCCTCTAGGATCAGCGTATAGGCGTCTTTTTGGCTCATAACTGGCCCTCATTACATTCGTTCAGCTAGCTTATGCCTGCATGTGGCTGAGTTTCAAGCCAAACCAATTGCGTCCCATCCCCACGCCGCCTATGAAACATCCATGGTTGCTGCATCTTTTTCTCATGTGCGTGCCTGGGTCTTTGATCTGGACAACACGCTATATCCGCCACGGGCCCGGTTGTTTGATCAAATCGAAACGCTGATGACCCAGTATGTTTCGGCAGAATTGGGCGTTTCAACAACCGAAGCAGACAGGCTGAGGTCCAGCTATTGGGCGCAATACGGGACAACATTGGCCGGACTTATGGCCGAACATGACATCGATCCAGAGCCGTATTTGCACGCCGTGCATGACATCGATTTCAGTGTGCTGGACCCCGATCCAGATCTGGCGGCGATGATCCGCGCCCTGCCCGGACGGCGCATTGTCTATACCAATGGCGCACGGCCATATGCGCTAAATGTATTAAAAGCCCGCGGCTTAGACGGTGTTTTTGATGCAGTATACGGTGTCGAACACGCCAATTATTGCCCCAAACCTGAACAGGCCGCATTTGAGGCGGTATTTGCCTTGGACGATCTGCGCGCGGATCAAGGCGCGATGTTCGAAGACGACCCCCGCAATCTTGCCGCTCCGCATACGATGGGGATGCAAACCGTGCTGGTCGCCCCAGAGCCACATCCCGGCGACCACATCCATCACCACACATCTGATCTGACGGGTTTCTTGTCGCAACTGGTCTGATGCCCCTTTTTATCCTGTTGAAACACGCCTAGTTTCCGGTTCATGACATGTGACACAGATATCCTGATTTCGGGCGGCGGCGTGGCCGGGCTCACGGCGGCGGCGGCGTTTGGCAGCGCTGGATTTCGCGTGGTGATTGTTGATCCGACCCCGCCCGTTACGGATGAAAATTCCACTGGCGCTGATTTGCGAACCACTGCGTTTTTGCAACCCTCCCAACGGTTATTGGAACAGGCGGGGCTGTGGGCGCGGTTGGCGCCGTTTGCCGCGCCGCTGCAAATCATGCGCATTGTGGATGCCGGCGGCGTTGAGCCAGAGCCGCGCGTGATCAAAGATTTCGACGCGGCGGATTTGTCAGAATTGCCGTTTGGCTGGAACCTGCCCAATTGGCTGCTGCGCCGTGAAATGGTGGCGCGGTTGGCAGAGCTGGGCAATGTCGATTTCCGACCCGGAATTGGGTTTGCATCCATGGTGACCCGTCAGGCCCATGCGCGGGTGCGTTTGAGCGATGGAACCTCGCTCAATTGCAAATTGGTCATTGGCGCGGATGGACGTAATTCAGCAGTGCGCAACGCGGCAGATATTGGCGTAAAAACAACGCGCTATGGACAGAAAGCCGTGGTTTTCGCGGTTACTCATGGGCTTGCGCATCAAAACATCTCAACCGAGGTACACCGGTCTGGCGGCCCGTTCACATTGGTGCCGCTGCCCGATCAGGATGGCCGCCCCTGTTCGTCGGTTGTCTGGATGGAAAAAGGCCCTGAATGCCTGCGTCTGGCTGCGCTCAGCGATGCTGATTTCGAAGCCGAAGCCACCGCGCGATCCGCCGGCATGTATGGGCAGCTGAAACTTGCTTCGAAACGACAGGTTTGGCCAATTATCAGCCAAATTGCCCATCAGATGACCGCCGAACGCACCGCATTGGTGGCCGAGGCCGCCCATGTGGTCCCCCCGATCGGGGCGCAGGGGCTCAATATGTCATTGGCCGATATGATTTGCCTGCTAGAGCTGGCGCAGGCCAATCCGGATCAATTGGGCGACGCAAAAATGATGCAAACCTATGAACGCCGCCGCCACCCTGAGGTCGCGTTGCGGGTGCGGGGCGTTGATGCGTTGAACCGCACATCAATGTTAGGTGCGCCCAGCCTGCGGGACCTGCGCGCCAAAGGGATCGAGGCGCTGTACAGCCTGACGCCTTTGCGCAAATCCTTGATGAAATTGGGTTTAGGGACAGGTCGATAAAGGGCGCAATACACTGCGCCCGCTCTTTTGTAGGTGAAATACCCGCGCCAAAGGCGGCTATTCCGTCAAAACCGCATCCAAAACCGGCAATAGACGCGCCACCGTAGCGTCCACGTCATAAAGTTTATCCAGCCCAAATAGCCCCAATCGGAATGTGCTGAACCCGTCTGGTTCGTCACATTGCAACGGAACCCCGGCGGCGATTTGCATGCCTTTGGCACCAAATTTGGACCCGTTTTGCATGCCGGGATCGCTGGTATAGCTGACCACAACCCCCGGCGCGCCAAACCCATCCGCCGCCACGGATACAATCCCGCGTTTGGCCAGTTCAGCCCGCACTTTGTCACCCAATTCCCATTGCGCATCACACAATTTGTCGATGCCATAGTCGCGGGTTTCGATCATCGTGTCACGAAGCTGGCGCAACCCGTCAGTCGGCATTGTGGCATGATAGGCATGGCCGCCGTTTTCGTAGGCTTGCATGATCGACAGCCATTTCCCCAAATCACCGGCGAAACTGCTGGTACCATTGGTTTTTACCTGCGCCGCCGCATCCGCAGATAGCATGACCATCCCCGCGCAGGGCGTGCCTGACCACCCTTTTTGCGGGGCAGAGATCAGCACATCCACCCCCAGCGACTTCATATCGATCCACGCACAGCCCGACGCAATGCAATCCAGGATCATCACCGCCCCCACCTGATGCGCGGCCGCCGCCATGGTTGCGATATAGTCATCGGGCAAAATGATCCCCGAAGATGTTTCCACATGGGGCGCCACCACAACATTGGGGCGTTCCTTTTGGATGGTTTCGACCACCTGTTCGATTGGGGCGGGCGCAAATGGGGATTGCGCGGCATTCCCTGTGGGGCGGGCTTTTAGCACAATTTCTTCTACGTTTAGGTTGCAGGCTTCGACGATCTGGCTCCAACGGAAGGAAAACCAACCGTTCCGGATCACCAGCATTTTGCCGGACCCAGCAAATGACCGTGCCACGGATTCCATCGCAAATGTGCCGCCGCCGGGCACCAACGCAACCGCATCTGCCTGATACACATCCTTTAGTGTGTCCGAAATATCATTCATAACCCCCTGAAAAACCTTTGACATATGGTTCAACGACCGGTCCGTGAAAACGACGGAAAACTCTGACAATCCTTGGGGGTCGATATCGTTGCGCAATGCGGCCATGGGGAAACTCCTTTGATCCTCTATCGCTAACCTGCCAAGGCGAACTTGGCAATCATACCCCCAGTGGACCGGGGCGGCGTTCTTCGCTCAGCAAGACATTTGCCTCAACGTTGCCCACACCGGGCAGCATCATGACGCGGCGCCGCAAAACCCGTTCAAAGTCGCCTAAATCCCGCGCCACCACGCGCAGACGATAGTCATAAATGCCCAATACATGCTCGACCGATTGCACCTCGGGGATCGCGGACACAGCGCGTTCAAAATCCTCCAGCGACACCTGCCCTTTGGTGGCCAATTTCACCCCCAAAAACACCGTCACCCCAAATCCAAGCTTTTCCGCATCCAGAACCAACCGCGTGCCGGCAATGATCCCCAAATCCTTTAGCCGCCGGATCCGACGCCAAGTCGCAGGCTGACTGAGCCCAACTTTGCGTCCCATGGCCCCGGCACTTTGTCCCGAATCCTTGCTCAGCAGCTTTAGCAGCGCCCAATCCACGTCATCTAAGTCGAAATCATGGCTCATAGCGGTAACGTTTCTTGGTGTTTGACTTGGGAAATGGTCATCAACGCTTCGATGTCGGTGATATGCGGCAGCGTTAAAATGCGCCCGCGATAGATGTCCTGATAATGGGGCATGTCACGGGCGATGATCGACAAACGCACATCCACGCGCCCCAGAAAGGTTTGGATTTCAATCACCTCTGGCACGTCCCTTGCGGCGTCGATAAATTCGTCAAACGCCCGGCCTTCGGTTTTGTCCAATGTGACGCGCAAGGACACCTGCACCGCATAGCCCATCACCGCCCAGTCGATCACCGCCGCGCGTCCCTTTAGGATTCCCGCCTCTTCTAATCGGGTCAGGCGGCGTTGGGCCTTGGCGTTGGTTAAACCGGCCAGCTCGGCCAGTTCCGCAATGGTCAGGTCCGGGTCCGATTGCCACAGACGCAACAGGCGTCGATCAATGTCATCATGCATGATTTGTCTGTAAATCAACCAAATCGCGAATAGAAGCTTTTTAATGTTGTAAAATTTACGCTTTCCTAGTCTCGCATTCATCGCAGTATCCGATATTGTGCCCCAACACGAACCCAAACCAGAAAGGACCGCCAAAATGCGCGTCTATTACGATCGCGATTGCGATGTGAACCTGATCAAAGACAAAAAAGTAGCCATCCTTGGTTACGGCTCACAGGGCCATGCCCACGCGCTGAACCTGCGCGATAGTGGTGCGAAAAACCTGGTTGTGGCCCTGCGCGAAGGATCGCCAAGCCAAGCCAAAGCCGAAGGCGAAGGCCTGACCGTGATGGGCATCGCCGAAGCGGCGGCTTGGTGTGATGTGATCATGTTCACCATGCCCGACGAATTGCAGGCTGAAACCTACAAAAAATACGTCCACGACAACATCAAGCCCGGCGCAGCCATTGCATTTGCCCACGGCCTGAACGTTCACTTTGGCCTGATTGAACCCAAAGAAGGCGTTGACGTGATCATGATGGCGCCCAAAGGCCCCGGTCACACTGTGCGCGGCGAATACACCAAAGGCGGCGGCGTTCCTTGCTTGATCGCGGTTGATACAGATGCATCTGGCAAAGCCCACGAAATCGGCCTGTCCTATTGCTCTGCTATCGGTGGCGGCCGGTCCGGCATCATCGAAACCAACTTCCGTCAGGAATGTGAAACTGACCTGTTCGGTGAACAGGCCGTTCTGTGTGGCGGTATCGTTGAACTGATCCGTTGTGGTTTCGAAACATTGGTCGAAGCAGGCTATGAGCCCGAAATGGCCTATTTCGAATGTCTGCACGAAACCAAGCTGATCGTTGATCTGATCTATGAAGGCGGCATCGCCAACATGGATTACTCGATCTCGAACACTGCGGAATACGGTCAATATGTGTCCGGCCCTCGCATCCTGCCATATGACGAAACTAAAAAGCGGATGAAAGACGTGTTGTCTGACATTCAAACTGGTAAATTCGTCCGTGACTTCATGCTGGAAAACGCGGTTGGTCAGCCAACACTCAAAGCGTCCCGTCGTGCCAATGACGAACATGAAATCGAACAAGTTGGTGGCAAATTGCGCGCAATGATGCCATGGATTTCTGCAGGCAAAATGGTCGACAAATCTAAGAACTAAGTTTGGTTCAAACCAAAACTATTTCTCGGGGGCGTCCATCAGGATGCCCCCGATTGCGTTTAAGAGGTGCCATATGACCGATCAACCACGCCCATCAGATTGGATGTCTATTTTGGCCCTCGGCTTTGTCTGGGGTGGGACATTTATGGTTATTTCGCTTGCACTTGACGGATATGGCCCGCTGACGGTGGCCTGTGCGCGCACCACATTGGGCGCGCTCAGCCTGTTAGGATTGATGGCCGCCACAGGCCGCCCGATGCCCCGCCCTGCCCCCAAACTCTGGAGCAGCATTTTCTGGATCGGGATGTTTTCCACCGCCGTTCCGTTTTTGTTGCTCAGCTGGGGCATCCGGTTGGTGCCCTCGGCCTTTGCGGGTATTTCGATGGCAGCAGTGCCGCTGTTTGTGCTGCCATTGGCGCATGTGTTTTCAGATGAAAAGCTGGTGATGCGGAAATTCGCCGGTGTTTTGATCGGCTTTGTCGGGGCGCTGGTTTTGATTGGTCCGGGTTTGGCAACATTGGGCCAAGGCAGCGAACCTTTGGCGCAATTGGCCTGTGTGGGTGCGGCGCTGTGCTATGCCGTATCGTCCATCACCACACGGCGTTGCCCCCCGATTGACCCGATCACATTATCCGCGCTCACTCTGGCTGTTGGGTCCATCGCATTGATCCCATTGATGTTATGGGTCGAAGGCGTGCCCGGCTGGGCCGGGGCAAAACCCGGATTTGCCATCCTGTTTTTGGGGCTGATCCCAACGGCGGCGGCGACATTGCTGCGCGTACGGGTGATCCGCAGCGCCGGGGCGGTGTTTATGACTTTGGTGAATTATCAGGTGCCGATCTGGGCGATGATTTTTGGCGCGGTTGTTTTGTCCGAGGCTCTGCCGCTTAGGTTTTTTGCGGCATTGGGCCTGATTTTAACCGGGCTTGCTATCAGCCAGTGGTACAGCCTGAAACGGCTGCTCACTGGCAAATAACGCGGGTTTAGTAGCGTCCGATGATCACGTTGGTGACAGTTTCCAGAACCTGACCGTCGGATGAGACCGCTTTGATATCAACGCTATAGCGGTTCCCTGCCCCACCGGAACACGGGGGCAGATATCCAACCGACGCATAATCCCCGGTGCCGCGTCCCGCAGACACAACCTGCGCTCCGCCGGGTAGGTTCGTGCTGTTGGCTGGGACCGCTGGCAGGGTCGTCACTGCCCCCTGAACCGGGAACCCGATCACACCATGGCCGCCATTGCGCGACAGGGGCCGATAGGATTTGTCGTTAAACTCTGCGATCAGCCATACCGCCCCGTCAGGCACGCCAGACACCTGCATAGGTGGCGTTTCCCCATGGCCGCCCTGCAATGCGCAATGCTGGCCATTCGGGATGTTGCGACCGCCCCATGGGGCCTGCAATTCAACCGACATATCCGCCAGCGCGGTCCCTGCCGCCATGAAACAGACACATGTGGACGGCAAAATTTTTGAAAGAAAAGTGCGCATAAAAACCTCGTTTGACAGCTGAGGCCATGATCAACATGCGCACTCTGGTTCGTCAAGCGAGTTGCGTCGCCACGGTTTCTACTTCGCTAACAATGCTGTCAACAACGCGGGCCAACAGGGTTTCGTCTTCGCATTCGGCCATCACCCGGATCAACGGTTCGGTGCCCGATTTGCGGATCAAAAGCCGCCCTTTGCCGATCAAATCCGCCTCTGCTTGGGCGATGGCCGCTTTGACGTTTTGGGCATCAAGCGGCGTGACCCCGGCATCATAGCGGACATTTTTCAACATTTGCGGCACGGTTTCAAAGCTGCGGGTCAATGCCGATGCGGGTTTGTCCGCTTCGATCATCGCAGACAGGAATTGCAGCCCTGCCAACAGGCCATCACCGGTGGTTGCATAATCGGTCATCACGATGTGACCGGATTGCTCGCCGCCCAGATTATAGCCCCCGGCGCGCATGGCTTCGACGACGTAACGATCGCCAACATTGGTGCGTTCCAGACGCAGCCCACGGCCATCCAGATACCGTTCCAACCCCAGATTGGACATCACCGTCGCCACCAAGGTGCCGCCTGCCAATTTGCCCTGATCGGCCCAGCGTCCTGCCATCAACGCCATCAGCTGATCACCGTCGGCAACCTGACCGTTTTCGTCCAAAATCATCACACGATCGGCGTCACCATCCAGACAAATCCCCACATCCGCCCCGTGGCTTACGATCGCTTCGGCGGCGGTCTGAGGGCTGGTTGAGCCACAATTTTCGTTGATATTATAACCGTTTGGGTTGGTCCCGACGGGAATGACCTCTGCGCCCAGTTCCCACAGAACTTCGGGGGCCACTTTGTAGGCCGCGCCATTGGCGCAATCGATCACAACCTTTAACCCATCCAGCCGTTTTGTGCCCGGAAAGGTGGATTTCACCCGTTCAGCATAGCGAAACCGTCCATCATCAATCCGCTTGGCCCGGCCGATATTCATGGCCTGCGCCGGATCGATTTCAGTTTCCAAAATGGCTTCGATGTCTTCTTCGGCTTCGTCAGATAATTTGAACCCGTCGGGGCCAAAAAATTTGATCCCGTTGTCGTAATGCGGGTTGTGGCTGGCGGAAATCATGATGCCCAGATCGGCCCGCATTGATGTGGTCAATAACCCAACTGCCGGCGTCGGAACCGGCCCCAGCAGCAGCACGTTCATGCCGGTGCTGGTCAACCCGGCGGTCAGCGCGTTTTCAAACATATACCCCGACAATCGCGTGTCTTTGCCGATCACAACCCGGTGACCGTTGGATCCGTCATTGCGGAAATAGCGCCCCGCCGCGGCCCCCAATTTCAGCGCCAAATCCGCTGTCATAGGATAGGTATTGGCCCGTCCACGCACGCCATCTGTTCCAAAAAATTTGCGCATTACTCGTCCTCGTTCTTGTCCGCGTTTATGGCCAGTTCAAGCGTCAAAGCCTGTCTGGTTTCTGTTGTATCATGAACGCGCAAAATCTGCGCGCCTTGGCGTGCTGCAAAAAGAGCAACAGCCACCGACCCCGGCATCCGATCTTTGGCATCTGGCGTCTGTGATAGGGTTCCGATGAACCGTTTTCGCGACGCGCCTAGCAGGATTGGGCATCCAAGCGCATGATACAGGGATAAATGCCGAAGCAGATTCAAGTTATGTTGCACCGTCTTACCAAACCCGATGCCCGGATCGGTGATGATCCGTTTGGGTTTGATCCCCATCTCAAGCGCGGCGTTGATACGCGCGCCGAGATAGTCGTAAACATCGGTTACAACATTGGAATAATGAGGGTTTTCCTGCATTGTTGCCGGGTCTCCCTGGGCATGCATCAAACAGATCGGTACATCCGCACGCGCCGCAACCCGTCCGATTTCCGGATCAAAGCTTAGGGCCGACACGTCATTGATCATGTCCGCGCCTGCATCCAATGCGGCCTGCGCAACGTCGGCTTTGCGGGTATCGATTGAAATCGGCGTGGTGATCCCAGCGTTGCGAATGGCACGGATCACTGGGGCGGTGCGTTGAATTTCTTCTTTGGTATCAACAGTTTTTGCACCGGGACGAGTGGATTCACCACCAATATCAATGATGTCCGCATGGCGCGACAAATCCTGCGCGCGGGCAATTGCATCGCTTAGATCATCGTGATCCCCCCCGTCAGAAAAGCTGTCGGGGGTTACGTTCAAAATCCCCATGATCCGCGGGCGATCCATGGATAGCCCACAGATATCGGCACGCGGCTGCGTTAGTTTAGTCAAAAGGTCCGCGCTCAGATCCTCTGGTAAAAACAATTCATCTGGATCGCCCGCCAGATCGGTGACCATGTCAAACCCAACATAGGAATTCCCGGCCAAGCTCTGATCCGCTCCGCCCCCCACCGATCCGGTCGACGCAATGGCCAATGGATAGGTCAATGTCGCGCTGGGTTGGGTCATGACAGCACCTTTTGCACGGGGTGGGATATTTTCGGGGTGGTTTCATCCTTCAACGTCAGATTGGGATTGCCGATTGAAATCAATGCGCTGGCGCCCATCAGATCAACAAACCAAGCGGTGATCGCATCTGTATCGCGCACGTCGCCGGGGCCATCCACCGCATCCAGAACCATCTTGGACGGGGCCCAAACGCTGATTTGCCCGTTGCGCATCGCCCAATCAAGCTCCGTTCGGCTATCGACCACCTTGCATCTGTCGTCCTGCGCGGCAATCACCCAAGCATTGACGTCATAAGCCAGCAGATCAATACGTTTTTGCGAGGTTTCATTGGACACCTGCGGCTGGTTTTGGGCCACCGGCCCCGCGATCAGGATCAAGGCCGTGTCGTCGCTGGCAGTCAACTGATCTATCCAATTGGGCAAATACCCAGCCGCAATGGCGGCATGAGACAGGGACACAATTCGCGGGCGTGGCAATGGGTCGGCGGACGTGACATTTGGCAGATGCCCCCGGTCACGCACAATTTCCACCCCCAGCGCATAAGGCCCGCGATCCACCTTTTCGATCCGGACAAAAACACGTTGCGCCTGAGGTTCCAATAAAATGCGATCCGCGACGTTTTCTGCCAATGTTTCCAACAGGTTCAAACGTTCCGCAGCCAGTTCGGCATCAATCGCTTCGCTCACGCGGTCATAGGACAAAATGCGATCCACATCATCCTCAAGCGGATCGGTCACAGCCCCCACTTCGACCACCACGTTGAATTTAACGCGCTGCATCACATCGCGTTCTAACTGGAACGCGCCAATTTCGACCTCTACCACATAATCCCGCAGCGAAATGCGATCCAGCGGCGCGGGCGAACTGGCCATGGATTTGGCCCGCTCAAGCAGGGGATCAAACGCGGTGCGGGTGGTATTGCTCATGCCAGATGCCTTTTGTGAGTGGTGATTTCACATACGCGCCCAAATCTGGTCGGGCAAGCAATCTGGTGTGACAATTTATGTCACAGGCGGTTTCAGGATCAAAACCGCCCGAGACTATGAAGGGTCATGTGCCTTAGTTGGACGCCGTGCGAACCGGCTGGCGGTAAAAATGATGCACGCCAATTGTCGCGGTGCGTGGGAACCGACGCGCCCAGGACGGGCTGACGGCGCGGGTGTGGTAATGGGTTGCGCCTTCGGTCAGATCCCGTGGTGCCCCATCCATCAACAGACGGGCAATGCGCCCTGTGCGCACAAAGGCGGCGGGTTCGTTGATATGTTCCGGACGGCCATCACATGTATAGGTGAACTGACAGGCAAATTGGCGCCCCGTGCCCTGATTGATCACCCCGCAGATCGAATTGGGGTAGCGGCTGCTATCGACCCGGTTCAAGATCACTTCGCCCACGGCAAACAGGCCACGCACACTTTCGCCGCGTGCCTCAAAATAAAGCGCCTCAGACAGGCAGCGCCATTCGGCATTGCCACTGGGGGCGGGCTGGGTGGCCAAAAATGCGTTGTCATAGGCGAAATTGCTGACGGTCGTTTCGATGTTGCGCGCGGATGCGGGTGGCGGCGCGGTCAGCGCGCTCAGGCGTGCAGATGGGATCACCTCGATGGCTTCGCGTTCAGACCCCAACAGAGCCTCAAGCCGCGCGGCCATCAAATCATTCGCCAGTACAGTGCCGGTTGATCCAAAAATTGCCATCGCAGCGATCATTAATTGAACGCGTTTTCCCACCAGTTTAAACATCATCGATCCCACCAAAGTCATGAGCAAGCCCTCATGCAGACCAAGGCGAATTACGGCAATATCTGCTTAAAAGATAGGCTTTGAGGCGCAAACCGGCTTTGCGATACGAAAATGTCACGGATAAATTGAGGCGTCGACAGGATGTTGGCCTCCCCCCTTGTGTCGCCCCAAAATCTAGATTGCCGCATGATCCCGAATAGCCAGCTGCGCCGCGGATAATCGCGCAACAGGCACCCGGAATGGCGAACAGGACACATAATCGAATCCCTTTGAGCGGCAAAAATCGATCGCAGAGCGGCTTCCGCCATGTTCGCCACAGATCGACAATGTAATGTCAGGCACAGATTCGCGCGCACGTTCAGCGCCAATCGACAGCAATTCCCCGACGCCTTCGACGTCCAATGTGTGGAACGGGTCCTCTTCGTAGACGCCCTGCTGCACATAGACCGACATAAACCGCCCCGCATCGTCGCGTGACAACCCATAGGTCATTTGAGTTAAGTCATTAGTACCAAACGATAAAAACGCCGAATGTTCCGCAATGTCATTTGCCCGCAATGCCGCGCGTGGCGTTTCAACCATCACCCCTAACCGATAATCAAACGCCTCTCCGGTTTCGTTGGCGACACTGGCCGCGATGCCGTCGATATTGGTTTTGACCAACTCGACCTCTTTCATCGCACTGACCAAGGGAATCATCACCTCGGGCACCACCGGGGCGCCGTTTCGGCTGGCTTCGATTGTGGCTTCGAAAATCGCGCGGGCCTGCATTTCGTAGATTTCGGGGATCGTAACCCCCAAACGCACGCCGCGCATCCCCAACATGGGGTTGTATTCTTCTAGCGCTTCGACGCGGGACTGAATGTCGCTCATGGTTAGGCCCAGCGCATCGGCCAGTTCGCGCATCCCCGATTTGTCAAAGGGTAGGAATTCGTGCAGCGGCGGATCAAACAGCCGGATACAGACGGGTTGGCCCTGCATGATTTCGAACAACTCAATGAAATCAGCACGCTGCATCGGCAGCAGCCGATCCAGAACAGCACGGCGATCCTCTGGGCTGTCGGCGAAAATCATTTCACGCATCACCGCCATACGCCCCGGTTCAAAGAACATATGTTCAGTCCGACACAGCCCAATTCCCTGCGCCGCAAAGTTGCGCGCCGTCTGGGCATCTGCGGGCGTATCGGCATTGGCGCGCACACCGATGTCGCGATAATCATCCGCCCAATCGAGCAACGTTTTAAACGCACCGTCCAATGCCGCCTCTAGCATCGGGGGTTCCCCAGCCAGAACATCACCGCTGGTGCCATCCACTGTGACGGTGTCGCCTTCGGAAAAACGGCGCCCATCCGGGGCGACGATTTGCTTGGCTTTGCGATCAATCACCAAATCAGAGGCGCCCACAACACAGGGAACACCAATGCCGCGACCAATCACCGCCGCATGGCTGGTCACGCCGCCGCGCAACGTCAGAACCGCTTGGGCGACATGCATGCCACGGATGTCTTCGGGGGTGGTTTCACGGCGCACCAGCACACAGGCTTCGCCCCGCGCCGCCGAAGCCTGCGCGTCATTGGCGGTAAATACCAGCCGCCCTGTGGCCGCACCGGGCGACGCAGCAATCCCGCGCACAATCAGGTCGCGGTCCGCGTCTGGGTTGACCTGACGATGCAGCAATTCGGACAGGGCTGTAGGTTCGACGCGCATGATCGCTTCTTGGCGCGGAATGATGCCATCCTCGGCCAATGCAACAGCGATCCGCACCTTGGCGCGCGACGTACGCTGAACCAGCACCGCGTCCAAAATACGCAGAACGCCATCTTCGAGGGTGAATTCGATCTGCATCTCTTCGCGCAGGCTTTTGCGGCAAATTCCGCCAAATTTCAGCAATTGCGCAAAGGCTTCTGGGCAGATCTCTTGGAGGGATTTCCCCCGAGGATCCTTGGTCAGATATAGGGCACCGGATTCAGCCGTCAGCGCTTCGCGCCCCTGAGATTGGCTTAGATATCGCCCTGTGATTTGATGTAATCCATTGTTTGCATTCACAAACTCGATGACGCCTGATCCGCTTTCGCCTTTGCCGACGCCCAATGCCATCGCCTGAACCACGAGCCCAAGTCCCGCATCCGCAGGGGCCCCTCTGGCTTGGCGCAGCAATCTGGCGGTTGTGCCTTCCCATGCGCGTGCCATGGATGCCAAAACCGCTGAAATCTGACGGGCGGGATCCTGTGGAAATGGCTCATCCATTTCCTCTTCATAGGCTTTTAACGCCAATGCCAACGCTTCGTGGGTTGGCGTTTCGGGCAGATCAAAACTGTCCGGGTCCAGATGCGCCACTTCGACGGCGTAGGATTGAATGAACCGTAAATACAGGGACGTTGCGGCCGCTTCTCCGACGGTTTTGCACATTTTCGCATGCAACTGATCCGTCATGCCGATGTTCAGAATCGCACCGGGTCCCCCCCAGTCCGGGTCTTGGCTGCTAGGGCGCACAGATAAGAGCGGCGCATCCCCAAAAGGTTCCAGAATTTCCGTCACATCCGGCATCAGACCTTCGGCGATCTTTTTGACCGCATCAAAGGACAAGGCCACCGTTGTCGGTACCGGCAAGTCGAGCCGCACCAAACGCTGAAGGCATTTGGCACGACCACCATGAATGGCGGCGGACATCGGCACAGACGGTGTAATCAACGTCGTGTCGGGATATGCAATTTCATTCTGCAACGCAGCATCCTTTCAGAGGCACCATAGGGCCCCAGCGATTCGCTGCAAGGTTTCTGTTAAGAAACTGTTAATTTTGCGCGAATGATCAGCCTTCGATTCGGTTTAAATCAGCGACCGACAAACAGGTCCCCCGGATACGGCTCAGCAAATTCAGCCGGTTGCGACGCAATATCTGGCTTTCTGCATTGACCTGAACCGCCTCAAAAAACGCATCAATCGGCGCGCGCAAGCTGGCCATTGCTGCCATGGCTTGACCAAAATCCTCAGTTTCCAGGGCTGGGGCGATCGTGGCTTCGGCCTGATCCAGCGCTGCAAACAGGGCCTTTTCGCTGTCATCTTCGGCATATTTCACGTCCGCACCGTAGGAATATTCGACACCATCCTTTTCTTCGGCTTGGGTCAGGATGTTGTTGGCGCGTTTATAGCCCTGCAACAGGTTTTCCCCATCATCCGTGGCCAGAACCGCGGACAACGCTGACGCTCGGTTCACCAACAACAGCAAATCATCATTGCCCGGCATCGCCAAACAGGCGTCGATCACATCATGCCGGATGCCTTCGTCGCGCAAATGCTGTTTCAACCGATCATGAAAGAAGCCAAGCAAACTGACAGAGGCATCTGGCACCTTCTTTTGCACCAGTTCAACAAAGTCGCCCTCAGGACGGTCCAGCGCATCAATGACACTGCGATAGGCCGCTCCGAAAACACCATGTTTGGCGATTTCCGTTGCGATATCTTCGAGCACCAGAATGTCTTGGGCACTCGCGGTGGTGCGGTTCAACTCAATCTTGTGTTTGAGCAATTGAAGATCAAAGAAATGATCCAAACGCAGACGAAGTTTATTGTCCAAAATCAAACGGATAACCCCAAGAGCCGCACGGCGCAGCGCATAAGGATCCTTTGAGCCAGTGGGCTTTTCATCGATGATCCAGAACCCGGTCAACGTGTCCAGTTTGTCGGCCAATGCAACGCTGACGGATACCGGCGCGGTGGGCACGTCATCGGATGGGCCAAGGGGCTGGTAATGTTCCTGTGCCGCCGCAGCGATATCGTCGTTATGCCCCGCCGGACCGGCGTAATAACGGCCCATCAGCCCCTGTAGCTCAGGGAATTCATAAACCATTTCAGAGCTCAGATCGACCTTGGCCCAACGCGCCGCCTGTCCGGCAATATCTGCATCGGCACCCGCAATCGGCGCCAGCGATTGCGCAAGCCCGGCAATACGGTCAATCCGTGCGGCCTGACTGCCCAATTGATTGTGGAAGGTCACATTTTCAAGGCTGTCGATCCAGCCCTGCGCGCCCTGTTCTGCCACACGTAAGTCATTCTGCCAAAAGAATTTTGCATCCGCCAGACGGGCCGCCAGAACCTTTTGGTTCCCGGCCAAAATAGTGGCGCCATTGTCAGAGGTTTCAACATTCGCAACCGTAACAAATCGCACGATCTGGCCTGATTTTGGGTCCCGAACTGAAAAGAATTTTTGGTGTTCTTTCATCGAAGTTGTCAGAACTTCTGGTGGCAATGCCAGAAAATCGGCGCCAATTTCGCCCATCAGAACGACCGGCCATTCAACCAGCCCAGCGACTTCGGCCAGCAGAGCTTTGTCTTCGACCAGTTCCAGCCCAACCGCAAAAGCCTGATTGGACGCATCCTGCCAAATTGCGTCGGCGCGTTCATCTGCGCGCAACACCACCTTGGCCTGCTTTAACTTTACTTCGTAATCATCGAATGACGTGACACGAATTGCGCCCTCAGATAGAAAACGATGCCCCATCGTGGTGTCGCCAGAAACAATCCCATCCACGTCCATCGGAACAACTTTTGCGCCGGTATCGTCGGTCAAAATGCACAGGATCGAATGCAGCGGTCGCACCCAACGCAACGCACCAGCCCCCCAGCGCATGGATTTTGGCCAAGGGAAGTTGCGGATTGTTGCTTCTAGAACATCTGCGATTATGTCCGCGGCGGGTCGGCCTTTATGTTCGATTATTGCAAAATACACTTCGCCTTTGGGCGTTTCACGCGCCACAAGGTCGGATTTTTGCACACCCGCCCCCCGAAGAAAGCCTTCCAATGCCTTGTCTGGTGCACCGACTTTGGGGCCTTTGCGCTCTTCGCGTGTATCCGGGCTTTCGCTGCTCAGACCTTCGATAGTCAGGGTCAAACGGCGTGGTGTCGAAAAACTGGCCGCAGAGGCATATGTCAGGCCAGCCTCGACCAAGCCATCTGTGATCAGCTTTTTCAGATCCGCGGCGGCCTTGGCCTGCATACGGGCGGGAATTTCTTCGGAAAACAGTTCAATCAGAAGATCCGGCATTTAGTTCCCCTCTTCGGGCAGAGCAGTTTCAAGCTGCGACGCATCAGGGGGCGTCGGGCAATTTTCGGGTGCGGGCTGGCCGTCAAAAACCACTTCGCCGCATGTATTGATCTGATGCCAGGAAAACGCCCGGCCATCAGGCATCACCGCAACAATGCGATCAATGCCGTATTTGATATTTTCCTGCCCCAGAAACGCGATTGCATCCCCGGTTTCCAAAAACGCGCCAATTTCAGCCGCATCAAAACAGTCAAACCAATCCGGAGCATGATTGGGTTCTGCAGCCTCGTAGGTCAGGAATTCTTCGGTCAACGCGGCCTGCGACATCGGGATATCAAAACATGCCCGATACCGGATTGGAGAAGAGTCGCTGTCGATCGCCTTGAAGTTTTCGAACATTATCTCTTCTGGTTCGCCGGTGATCAGCGAAGTGAGTTGCACATTTCCAACCTGAGGCGCGGATACCTCTTTGTAATAGGCATAGACCTGAAGGTAGTACAAAAAGACACCTGCAAACACGGCAGACATGACGATGGCTCCTATCGCTATCTTGGCCTTCATTGTGTGTCCACGGCGGGTTCAACGGCCAGATTTCCACCTGCTTCGGTCTGAACAAAGGCATCAGCGCAGAGTTTGGCCAAATTGCGCACCCGTCCGATATAGTTCTGACGTTCAGTCACCGAAATCACCCCACGCGCATCGAGCAAGTTGAACATATGGCTGGCCTTGATGCATTGATCATAGGCCGGATGCGCCATGATGATGCGTTTGCCGGTTTTGGGGTCCAGCGCCTCTTGGGACAGGATGGTTTGGCATTCGGCCTCGGCCTCTTCGAACTGTTTTAGCAACACGTCGGTATTGGCCACGTCAAAGTTCCAGCGGGAATATTCCTGCTCTGTTTGGCGAAACACATCGCCATAGGTCAGCGGAATGATCCCATCCGGATCGTTATACGGCATGTCCATCACGTGATCCGCGCTCAGGATATACATCGCCAAACGTTCCAGACCATAGGTCAATTCACCCGTCACTGGATGGCAATCATGACCGCCAACCTGTTGGAAATAGGTGAATTGGCTGACTTCCATGCCGTCACACCACACTTCCCATCCCAGTCCCCATGCGCCCAGAGTTGGGCTTTCCCAATCGTCTTCGACAAATCGGATGTCATGTTTGGACATATCTATGCCGATGGCGCGTAATGATCCCAGATACAGGTCCTGCAAATTAGGTGGGCTGGGTTTGATCACCACCTGATATTGGTAATAATGCTGCAACCGGTTCGGGTTTTCCCCATACCGCCCATCGGTGGGACGGCGTGACGGTTGCACATAGGCCGCTGCCCATGACCGCGACCCCAGGGATCGCAGCGTTGTGGCGGGGTGGAACGTACCGGCGCCCACCTCCATGTCATAGGGTTGCAGCACAGCGCAGCCCATTTCGCTCCAGTAATTCTGAAGTCGCAAAATGATTTCCTGAAAACTGCGCGGTGTGTCGGCCATGGTGCCCTCAATCATTGGTCGAGGGTTGGATAATCCGTGCTGGCAGTGCTGACAATGGGGTCAATTGGGCCTTGGACGCTTAATTCGTGCAAAAACGGCCAATATTCCGGTTTTCCCCCCTTGTGCTTTGGCCCGTATTTGAGTTGGTAGCAGTGTTAAGATCAAAAAATAAATGTTGGGAAGCGTATGAAACGGGGTTTTTCTGGGATCATTTTAGCAGCGTCGATGGCTGGGGCTTTGGCTGCGCCGGCTTTTGGCCAGGACGTCGTTTATGTGCAAATCGAAGCACAGCGCACGTTAAACGCCGCGCAGAACAAAGTCCGCGAATATGCCGGAAGCCTGCCTGACGTGAATGGGTATTACCTTGGATCGGGCTGGTACGGCATCGCGTTGGGCCCCTACAGCCCGGATGACGCGAATGTGGCCCTGCGCCAATTGCGCGCCCAAGGTGCCATCCCGCGGGACGCCTATATTGTTACCGGCGACCAGTTTCAGCAGCAATTCTGGCCCGTTGGGGTCGGCGCACCGACCGATGCACAGCCCCTACCCGAAAATTTAGCCTCAAATGATGCGCAAACAGGTGACACAACCGCCCAAGCCGCCCCAGAAATTGCCGCGCCTGATCCGATTCAGGTCCCCGACGAAACCCTACGCGAAGCCCAAGCCAGCGAATCCCAACTGACCCGTGATCAGAAAAAAGATCTGCAAATTGCGCTGCAATGGGCCGGGTTTTACTCTGCTGCCATCGATGGATCCTATGGCCGCGGTACACGTCAATCCATGCGCGATTGGCAACAGGCCAACAATCATGAAACAACCGGCGTGCTAACCACGGCGCAACGTGCTGAATTGTTTGCACAATATAACGCCGTTCTGGATGGCATGGATTTGCAAATTGTACGCGACGAAGCGGCCGGGATCGAAATCATGATCCCCACAGGGGTCGTCGGTTTCAGCGAATATGAGCCACCCTTTGCCCGGTATGACGCCAAAGGCGACCTTCAGGCGCAGGTGTTGTTAATTTCCCAAGAGGGCAATCAGGACCGTTTGTTTGGGCTTTACGAAATCTTGCAGACCCTTGAAATTGTGCCACTCGAAGGCGAACGTCAGCGGCGTGACCGGTCGTTCACCTTGGAAGGTGTGAATGACGACATCCATTCCTACACTCAGGTTGAATTGCGCGATGGCCATATCAAAGGGTTTTCCCTGATTTGGCCCGCCGGTGACGACGAACGTCGCACGCGCATTCTGGCTGAAATGAAAGACAGCTTTGCCATAGTCGAAGGAGTGCTGGACCCCGCCATTGCATTGCCGGATGAAAGTCAGGCCATTGATCTGGTTTCAGGATTGCAAGTGCGCCGCCCTGCCCTGTCGCGGTCTGGGTTTTACATCGACGCCCAAGGCAGCGTGTTAACCGTTGCCGAGGCCGTGCAGGGATGTGAACAGATCACGCTGGATGCGGATCACACCGCGACCGTGGCCCATGTGGACGAAGATCTGGGAATCGCAGTTTTGCGCCCTCAGGATGCGCTTGCGCCGCTGGACATCGCGGAATTCCAAATCGGCGTGCCCCGCCTGCAAAGCCAGGTTGCGGTGGCAGGATATCCGTTTGGTGGCTTGCTGAGCGCGCCAACGATGACCTTTGGGGTTCTGGCAGATCTGCGTGGTTTGGATGGCGAAGAGCATGTCAAACGCATCGCCATGAATGCAGATGAGGGCGACGCTGGCGGCCCGATTTTTGACAATGGCGGCGCGGTATTGGGCATGCTGCTGCCACGTCCGGCCGGCAATGCACGGGTTTTGCCACAGGATGTCAATTTTATCACCGATGCCGAGGCGATTTTGGGATCTCTGAATGAGGCAGGTATTTCAGTGTCCACCACCGATGCGGCGGCCTTTATGGAACCCGAAACGTTGACCTTCAAAGCGGCAGATATGACCGTCTTGGTGAGCTGCTGGTAAATTGCCAGCACTGACCAGCCCGTTTTGGCGCTAAATTTGTTTCAAGTAGCGGCTGATTTGACCCAGTATCGACTGGGTCTTTTCGGCAAGGTCGCGCACATTGTCCGAAATCAATTTGAAACCAGCCCCTTCCTCTCCGACGCGCGCAGCCTCTAACGCGGCGTTGATGGCGATCATATGGATTGTACGGCCAACCTGATTGGCGGATGTCACAGATTCCATCAGGCTGGACACATTGGTTTTGTCGCGTTGATCCTGCGCATTTCTAAGCATTTGCGTCATCATCACCAAAAATTTGGTAACTTTGGGTTCGAATTCGTTCAAGCAAAAGCTTTGATAATCTTCAAATTTTTGCAATGCTTGCATTGGGTTATCAGATGCGCGCGTCAGGTGGTGGTGCAATTCCTGCACGCAATCACGTGCCTCTTGATAGAGGTGCAACAATTCAGGATTTGGTTCAATTCCAGCGGCAGTAAATTCAGATAGCACATGTTTACTGAGCGCCGTATGCGCCGCGTCGATACGATCAATCGAGAGTTCCAAGGCAGGCGCCTGAGCCACCTCTTGGGTCGTGAGGTTGCCATTTTCCAACGCAAATAATGTGAGCGCAGCAATCCGGCTGGGCCCAATAGCCATGAAAAGTTCAACCTGAACATCACGGGGACGTTTGCGCGCAGTTTCAATCATACTCAAAATGCAACCATGTTATCGAAATGTGTTTGGTTAATTTCTAAACGTAGAAACGTTTCCAAACTTCTAACTCAACACGATTTATTGGCGCCAGAATTGCCAAGTGAGAATGGTTAATACAGCCATAATTTCCAACCGTCCGACCAACATAGCGACCGTTAGCACCCATTTTGCAGTCGCGCTTAGGCCCCAGAAATTACCGGCTGGGCCAATTTCGTCGCCCAAACCCGGTCCGATATTGGCCAACGCGGCCGCGGCGCCAGAAATAGAAGTCACAAAATCCAACCCGGTCATGCTGAGCGCGATGGCAAACACGCCAAGCGACACAATAAAGGCGACAAAGAACGCCATGACCGAGCTGAGGATGTCATCGCCAACGGCGCGGCCTTCGTAGCGGGGGGTAAACAGGCCATGTGGCGAATGAATGCGTCGGATTTGCACTTTAATAGAGGCGAATAACAGCTGATAACGAAACACTTTTATCGAACAGGCGGTCGATCCTGCACATCCACCAATAAGCCCGATGAAAAAGAACATCGTCACGGCAAATGGCCCCCAGATTGTGTAATCCATGCTGGAAAATCCGGTGCCTGAAATGATCGATGTGACGTTAAACAATGCCTCTCTGAAGCCTTGTTCCAGGGGCACATCCGTTTGTGTGCGCCACACCCATAATGTCATCACCGCGACCAGCACCGATAGCGTGATGAAAAACACCCTGATCTGGCTATCGCGCCAGAGGGGTTGCGCCGAGCCAGAAATCAATTGCACGTAACGCACAAATGGCAATGCGGCGAGGAACATGAACAATGTGGCCACGTAATGCGCCCCGGCGCCAAACGCCCCAAAAGACGCGTCATAATTGGCCATGCCTCCGGTGGCGACCGTGGTCATTGCGTGTGTCATCGCATCAAATGACGACATGCCTGTGGCCGCATATGCCACCGCACAGGCCATCGTCAAAGAGACGTAAATTACCGAAATACGAGACGAAATTTCTGTCGCCCGAGGAAGGATTTTTCCAAAAGTATCAAAGCCTTCGGATCGGAAGATTTGCATCCCCCCAACTTTGAGCTCTGGCAAAAACACCATGGCCACAACAATGATCCCGATCCCGCCGAGCCATTGCAGAATACCACGCCAGAGTTTGATCCCTTCGGGCAGGCCATCCAGCCCATTCACCACCGTTGCCCCTGTTGTGGTCAGGCCGGACATGGCTTCGAACATGGCGTTGGTCAGGTCCAGCTGCGTCGCCCCGATCATAAACGGGATCGCGCCAAATAACGGCAGCACTGACCAAACCAAAGTGGTCAGCAAAAACGTTTGTCGGATCGACAATCCCTGTGACACGCCGTTGGAACAGGACAAGGCGATCAACCCGCCCGACAAAATGGTTAAAAACGCGCTTTCTAGGAAAACCGGCCATTGCCCATTGCCTGCGGACAAATCGGCCACAAGCGGCGCCAACATGGTTAACCCAAGCGCGGCCACAAGCAGGCCAATAACATATCCGACAGGTCGAAGATCAGGCATTCGGCAGCGTTGGCCGCACCGCGTGAAAGTGTCAAGATGCAACCGGGCTTTGACAGGTTTCGACCGCACATAATGCGTGGTTTTCATCGCGTTTTGGGCGGCTTCAACTTGGTAAATGCCCAACTCATTGCCCTTAATTGCCCCAATCTTGTCCTATTGTCGCAATATCAGAAACGATAATATCTAAGACGAACAAAATTTCGGGGCATCACATGGACCATCCATATTCGGATCTGCCAGATAAGGCGTTTTGGCGAAATGGCGTCGTACAGGCCGACCGCAATCGGTTTCCGGATTTGTTTACGCCCAAGTTCGACATCACACCAGACACCCGTGTCGCCACTGCGGGCAGTTGTTTTGCCCAACATATTGGACGGGTATTGCGGCAGGCATGTTGCACTGTGTTGGATGCAGAACCCGCCCCCAAGCCCCTGACAGACGAGGATGCGAAAGCATTTGGTTATTCCATATTTTCAGGGCGTTACGGTAATATCTATACCACCCGGCAATTGCGTCAAATGCTGACTGACATCGCCGATGGTTTCACAGATCCACGTTTTGTCTGGACCAAGGACAGCGCCTTTGTCGATGCGTTCCGCCCGACGGTCGAACCCATTGGCCTACCAAGCGTCGAAGAGGTGCTGCTGCATCGCGACTACCATCTAGAACGCACGTCGCAAATGCTGCGCCAAACCGATGTGTTTGTCTTTACCCTTGGGCTGACCGAAGCCTGGGAAGACGCCCCAACAGGGCGGGTTTTCCCGATGTGCCCGGGTGTGGTTGCCGGGACATTCGACGATGAAACCCATATTTTCCGTAACTTTCGGTATGGTGATATCCTAGAAGATCTTGAGGCCATTCAGAAATTACTGCGTCGGTTCAATCCGGATATGAAAATGATCCTGACCGTTTCCCCGGTGCCTTTGACGGCAACGGCCACGCAGGATCACGTTTTGCTATCAACCACATGGTCCAAATCGACATTGCGCGCCGCCGCCGGTGATTTCGCCGCCGACAACGACGACGTCGCCTATTTTCCATCCTATGAATTGATCACATCCCCCGCGACAGGTCCGGAAACAGGCGGTCCATGGTTTGAAAAAAACCTGCGCAGCGTGCGCTCGGACGGCGTGGATATGGTGATGGGGATCTTTTTGGAATCGCATGGATTGCTGGATCAGACCACAGATACCGATGCGCCAGATCCATCAAACACCGAGTCAGAGAACGAATACACATCCGACCAGGATGAAGAGGACGACCTGATTTGTGACGAACTTTTGCTACAGGCTTTTGCAAAATGAAAAAACGTGTCCTGATTTTTGGAAATTCCCATGTCGCCGCCCTCAAAGAGGCCGCATCGGCGCATCCAGACCTGTGGTCTGACTTGGACCTGACATTTGTCGGCACGCATCGCAACATGCTGCTAGAGACCACAATATCCGAGTCGGTTCTGACCCCGAATACAGACCGGACGCGGCAATATTTTGTGGATTACGGCGGGAAACCATCGTTTGATTTGACAGAATATGACGTGTTGGCCATTGCCGGATGTCAGGTCACGGCCATGCGAATGATGCAGGTTTACCGGTTCGCGCGTTACATGAGCTTGCCCTCAATGACCAAGGTCAACGATCTGGCCACCATGTCACCCATGTTGGTGTCGCAACACGCCTTTGCGGCAGGGATTGCATCGTCGATTAAACCCACCCTGGGTGCCACTTTCGCCAGAAAGCTGAGACACGGGACAGATGCCCCAATCCTGTTTCTTTCCCAACCGCGGGTGGCGCAGGCTGTGATGAAAACAACCAAAAACGCCCTTGGTGCGTTGAAAAAACCCGTACATCACGGGGATGGCCCGTCCCTGTCACATCTGTTTGACACCACTATCACCGATCTGATGAACGCCATTGATGTCACGTTTGTTCCTCAACCCGAGGACACCGTTTTTAAGGGGCTTTTGACGGCGCAGAAATATGTCAACGGCGCCATCCGACTGACAAGTGAGGGCCGGATCAAACAGCCCAAAGAGGACCTGCTGCATGCCAACAAGGCCTATGGCAAAAAGGTTCTCGATCAGGTGCAACAATTGGTTGCCACCTAGCTGATTAAGCCGCTTTAACCGACGTGAAACAACGTGTTGAACAGTTTCGGATCCAGACTGTCTGCCGCAAAGGTGGGGCCTTCGGTCAGGATCGACACCGCATCATGGGAATGCAAGCTTTCTTGGTGGCTGGCCACAACCCGGAAATCGCCAATCCGTGGATCCGCACGTAGTTTTTCACAAAACAGCCGCGCGGCATCTTCGACAAAAATCGGATGGGCCGCGTTTAATTCAGCAAAGGCCTGTTCATCTTCGCGTTTGACCATCACCTGAGTTTCGGTCGGCACCGCATCGCGGGCCAATTCGATCAGATCTTCGTACCACAGGCATTTTTCGCTCTGAACTTTGACCGAAATGCGGGCCACGGACCGCTGGGAATGCGGCGTTGCCAATTGGCCGCGTACCTGACGGGCATGTTCGCTGAGTTCCAGTGAACACGGGCAAGTGGACGAATACACATAGTCCAAATGCATGATTTCACTGCGTTGCCCGCCCACATCCACCAATTCCAAGGCGAAATCGTAATATTGGAAACCCGACAGGCCCGATCGCAGGCTTTCGATGCGCATCGGAAACGAAAACCGCATCTGAATACGCGCATCAAAACTGTCCAGATCGGTTTTGTACGAATCAAGCGCGTTTTCAATCACCCCAAAACTAAACGTCTGTTCGGCATGTTTGTAGAAACTGCGCATGATCCGGGACATGTTAATGCCCTTCTTTTCCGCCTCTAGGCTGACGGTGCCGGTGACGGATGTTTCCAGCGACAGGTCATTGCCATCGCGACTGTGAAACCGGATCGGCAAACGGAAATTGGAAATGCCCACATGCTGAATCACCGTATTGGCGCCTTTGATCAACGAAGACGGGCCATTTTGCAGGTCAGGCAGGCTGGATTTATAGGCCGCATCGACCGTAAAATCGTCAGGATATTGGTTGTTCAGCGCCGGATAATTGGACAATTCCTGCCCCGGGATCAGCCGTGCAATGGCAGGATCAAGCGCGGCCACCTGTTCAGGGCTGGCCGATTGCGCCCAGCGCCGCAGCACCAATAGCGCCGTTTCAGCGTCATCCCGATCCGGGGACAATGTCAGGTCTTTGACATGCGAATTCATGTGGGCGTCCTTTGGGCAAATCCAGCAAATGCCAGACCAGTATATGAGATTTGTGGTCCCCAATGCCAATGAAAGCGGAGTTTTCTGTGCGCGAAACGTCAATTCCTATCTGAATTAACGATTTGCGGCCCCATTAGGGACCGCGCGAACTCTGCGCCGAACCGTATTACAGCGCGGCAATGGCACCGTTCAATTCGTTGATTAGATCACCGACATCCTCTAGCCCAACCGAAATACGGATTAGACCGGGCGTGATGCCCAATGCAATTTTCTGATCATCTGGCAGACGCTGATGGGTGGTTGTCGCCGGATGGGTCGCAATCGATTTGGCATCGCCCAGATTGTTGGAAATTGTGATGATTTCCAACGCATTCAGGATTTTGAACGCCGCCTCTTGGCTGCCTGCATCAATCGACAGAACCGTGCCGCCGCTGCCGGTCTGGGCCATGGCCAAATCATAATGCGGATGGTTGGTCAGCCCGGGATAGATCACCTGTTCCAGCTTGTTGCTGCCTTGCAATGCGGTTGCGATTTCCAGCGCAGAATCCGCCTGCGCGCGCACACGCAAATCCATCGTTTCCAATCCCTTTAGCAACAACCAAGCGGTAAAGGGCGACATCGAACCGCCGGTATGTTTCATATAAGGTTCAAGCGTGCCGCGGATGAACTCTTTGGTGCCCAGAACCACACCGCCCAGCGCCCGTCCCTGCCCGTCAATGTGTTTGGTGGCCGAATAGACAATCACATCCGCGCCGTTTTCAGCTGCGTTGCTAAACACAGGTGTGGCAAACACATTGTCCACCACAACCAACGCCCCCACCGCATGGGCCAGCTTGGAAACCGATGCAATATCAACCACTTGCAACGTTGGATTGGCGACAGATTCAAAAAACACTGCTTTAGTATCTGGACGCATGGCCGCCTGCCATTCGTCCAGATTAGCCCCATCAACAAAGGTCACTTCGACCCCGAAACGGGTTAGCACCTCTTCTAGGACATAAAGACAGGACCCAAACAGCGCGCGGGCCGAAACCACGTGATCGCCCGCCTTAAGCAGCGATGTCAGCGCGCCATTGACGGCCGCCATGCCAGAGGCACAGGCAAACGCATCTTCTGTGCCTTCCAATGCCGCGATCCGGTCTTCGAACATGGCCACGGTTGGGTTGCCATAGCGCGCATAGATAAATTCATCCGGCCCGCTTTCGATAAACCGGGCTTCGGCGTCTTCGGCGCTGTTGTAAACAAAGCCCTGCGTCATATAGATCGCTTCGCTCACTTCGCCATATTGGCTGCGGCGAATGCCGGAATGAACGGCCTTGGTGCGCTTGTTCCACGTCTTCATCGTCTTCTCCTTGGGCGGTTGCCCGTGTTGCGGGGGGCGTTTTGACAACAAAAAACCCCGACACCGGACAGGTATCGGGGCGCACCCGTACACCTATTTAGCGGAAATGTTTTACGTGGCCCGCAATCCGGTAACAAATCGCCACGACGTTCCAATAGCGCCGACACAGACCTGCCGTCAAGTCACGTCGCGCAGGCTGCAAATTGTTAACCCACCGTTACGGTCCTGTTACGGCAATTTTAACCACTTGGCCGATGGTTTTTGCAGCAATACCGCAATGTATGGGGCTGGCATGGCACTTCTTCCGATAAATGCTGCTGATACGTATGATCCCGACGCCCTTAGCGCAGGATTGACCGGGCTAAAGAAAGACGCCCCCGTTGTGGTCATGATCCATGGGTACAAATTCTGCCCCCATGCCGCGCCCCATAATCCTCACACCCATATCCTGTCCCTATCCCCCGCAAATCCCAGCCGCAAAGCCGTGCCGTGGCCGGCTATGTTATGCGTTGAAAAGGCGGGCGGTTTGGCCATCGGGTTTGGGTGGTCGGCGCGCGGGTCCATCTGGCAGGCGCATAAATCGGCGCAGCGTGCGGGCGATCAACTGCGCCGTCTGTTGACGCAGATCGAACAGCTGTCGCCCGGTCGGCAGGTGCATATCATTGCCCATTCTTTGGGGGCACGCGTCGCGATAGAGGCCCTGCATGATCTGGCACCGGGGATTGTGCGCCGGATGATCCTGATTTCAGCGGCCCTATTTCAACGCGAAGCCAATGCCGCCCTGGCCAGTGCTGCGGGTCAAGAGGTCGAAGTGTTCAACGTGACCGGGCGTGAAAACATGGCCTTTGACGTGTTGCTGCGCGCGGCCTTTCCGGTGCATGGCGCCACAACGGGGCGTGGATTATCACATCAAAACTGGCTGGATTTGCCGCTGGATCAACCGGATCGCCTGCGTGGATTGGCGCAATTGGGGTTCAACATCGATCGCCCGGATCGCAATATCTGTCATTGGAGCGGCTATGCGCGCCGATCCGTCTGGCCGCTTTATCGCGCTATTTTGCTGGCTGCGGATGAAACGCCGTTTGCTTTGCTCAGCGCAGCGATCCGCACCAACACGGCGACAAATCCGCGATCCTGTGCATCTGATCTGTTGCCATTGGGCATATAATCGCCATCCTGCGGGCAATGCATCAGCCAGCCGCGACAGGAAACGTTATGACCCCAATCGAGCTTTATTATTGGCCCACCCCTAATGGTTGGAAAATTTCCATCGCTTTGGCGGAAATGGATCTGCCGTTTCACGTCAATCTGATCAATATCGGCAAAGGGGATCAATTTGCGCCCGATTTCCTGAAAATCGCGCCAAACAACAAAATGCCGGTGATTGTCGATGCAGACGGCCCGGATGGCGCGCCCATCACCGTGTTCGAAAGCGGCGCAATCCTACAATATCTGGCCCGCAAAACCGGTCAGTTCTATGGGCAAACCGAACGGGACCGGATTGCCGTGGATCAATGGCTGATGTGGCAAATGGGCGGCGTTGGCCCGATGGCCGGTCAGGCGCATCATTTCCTGAAATACGCGCCCAACATGACCCCTCCGCAGGATTTGCCCTATGCCAAGGATCGCTATCGCAGCGAAGTGGCCCGGCTATATGGTGTTTTAGACAGCCAATTGGCCAAATCAGACTTTGTGGCCGGGGATTTCTATTCGATCGCGGACATGTCGATCTGGCCTTGGGCCAGCCTATGGGAAGGCCAGCAACAGGACCTGTCAGACAAACCAAACCTGACCCGTTGGTTGGATCAGATGGCACAACGCTCGGGCGTTCAGGCCGGACGGGCATTACATGCGGATCTGCGCGGTGAGCTGCAAAAAGACCAAGCCGCGCTAAAGACGTTGTTCAGGCAACCCAAATAGCGCGCCAATTTGGCCTGTGGTTTCTGGGCCCGATCCGCGGCCCTGAAACCCCTTGATCGCCCATTGCCCTTTTCATCTCTTGCGCATAAAAGCGCTGCGACGACAGATTGGGAAAGATAATGCCAGTTCTGGTAATGAAATTTGGCGGGACTTCCGTCGCAACACTCGACCGCATCAAACGCGCCGCCAAAAAGGTCGGCGTTGAGGTGGCCAAAGGCTATGACGTGATTGTCATCGTTTCGGCCATGTCCGGCAAAACCAATGAATTGGTGGGCTGGGTCAACGAAACATCGCCGCTGTTTGATGCGCGTGAATATGATGCGGTTGTGTCCTCGGGTGAAAATGTCACCGCCGGTTTGATGGCGTTGACATTGCAAGAAATGGACGTGCCCGCGCGGTCATGGCAAGGCTGGCAAGTGCCGCTGCTGACCACGTCTGCGCATTCCTCTGCCCGGATCGAAGAAATTCAAACCGACAATATCAACGCCAAGTTTGGCGAAGGCATGCGTGTCGCTGTTGTTGCCGGATTTCAAGGACTTAGCCCAGAAGGTCGGATCACAACGCTGGGACGCGGCGGGTCTGATACCACGGCGGTTGCCTTTGCCGCGGCGTTCGAAGCAGAGCGCTGTGACATCTATACGGATGTGGATGGCGTTTACACGACCGATCCGCGCATCTGTGAAAAGGCGCGCAAACTCGACAAAATCGCGTTTGAAGAAATGCTTGAACTGGCTTCGCTTGGGGCCAAGGTTTTGCAAACCCGCTCGGTTGAGCTGGCAATGAAATACAAAGTGCGCCTGCGCGTGCTCAGCTCTTTCGAAGAACAATCCGACGAGGCCGGGACACTGGTCTGCGACGAGGAGGAAATCATGGAACAGAATGCCGTGGCCGGTGTGGCCTATAGCCGTGACGAAGCCAAAGTGACCCTGATTTCGGTCGCCGACCGTCCGGGAATCGCCGCCGCCATCTTTGGCCCCTTGGCTGATGCGGGTGTGAACGTCGACATGATCGTTCAGAACATTTCCGAAGACGGGCGCACGGATATGACGTTTTCCTGCCCCATAGATCAGGTCGCGCGCGCCGAAAAGGCCATGAACGCCGCCAAGGCCGCAGACAGCATCAATTTCCACGATCTGGTCGCGGATACGGATGTCTGCAAAGTGTCCATCGTTGGCATCGGCATGCGGTCCCATGCGGGGGTTGCCGCCAAAATGTTCGACTGTTTGTCGCGCGAAGGCATCAACCTAAAGGTCATCGGCACCTCAGAAATCAAGGTTTCTGTGTTGATTGATCGAAAATACATGGAATTGGCCGTGCAAGCCCTGCATGATGCCTTTGAATTAGAGAAAACCGCCTGATATAGACGCCTTACAACCGTGGCGCGAATGTCAGGGGCACCAGAAGGTGATGAGGGCGTATGTCTGAGAGCTTTGAGAGCGAAAGTCGTAAGCTATTGGGTCGCCTGCGCGATACAATGGCCGAAGATGCTGCTGGGCAGGAACGTCTGAACAAAATTGTTCAGCTGATTGCCCATTCTATGCAGGCCGAAGTCTGTTCAATCTATCTGTTTCGCGACGAAGACACGCTGGAACTATGCGCAACCGAAGGGTTGGCCGCAGAATCTGTGCATCAGACCCGCATGAAAATCGGCGAAGGTCTGGTGGGCAAAGTGGCCCGCACCAAACGTATCCTCAACACCGAAGACGCCCCGTCTGCCAAGGGGTTCCGCTATATGCCCGAAACCGGCGAAGAACGGTATTCAAGCTTTTGTGGTGTGCCGATCCAGCGGTTAGGCGACATGATGGGCGTTTTGGTGGTGCAATCCAAAGACGCGCGCAAATTTGTCGCCGACGAAATCTATGCCCTCGAAGTGGTGGCAATGGTTCTGGCGGAAATGACCGAATTGGGCGTGTTTCTGGGCGACGGTGCGGCGCTGTCTGCGCGCCATCAACAGGCAGTGATGCTGCGCGGCGCAACCGGCCAAGAAGGCACCGCACAGGGTCAGGTTTACCTGCATGAACCGCGTGTTGTGGTCACCAACCCGGTATCGGATGATCCGGTGGCCGAAATAAAACGCCTGACCGAGGCGGTGAACACGCTGCGTTTGTCGGTGGATGATATGCTGTCAGCCACGCCATCGACCAACACCGAACAGATGCAGGTCATGGAAGCCTACCGCATGTTCGCCAATTCCCGGTCGTGGATGAAGCGCATGGAAGCGGATATTTCCAACGGTCTGTCCGCAGAAGCCGCCGTGGAAAAGGAACAATCGCTGGCGCGCACTCGGATGGGGCAAGCCAAAGACGCCTATCTGCGCGACCGCCTGCATGATCTGGATGATCTGTCCAATCGGCTGCTGCGGATCCTGACCGGCCAGGGCGCACATACGGGGGCGGAAATGCCCGCCAATCCTGTGCTTGTGGCGCGCAATATCGGTCCGGCAGAATTGCTGGATTACGGCAAAAACCTAAAAGGCATCGTCTTAGAAGAAGGGTCCGTTGGCAGTCACGCCGCCATCGTAGCCCGTGCCTGGGCCATCCCGCTGATCATCCACGCCCGTGGGATTATCTCAGAGGCGTTGAACGGCGATGCGATCCTTGTGGATGGTGACCAAGGCATCGCCCATCTGCGCCCGGATGAAACAGTTCAGGCCGCGTTCAGCGATAAAATCGCCATGCAAACCCGGGCGCAGGAACGGTATACGTCCATCCGTGATTTGCCAGCTGAAACACGTGATGGCCAGCAAATCACGCTGCAAATGAATGCCGGTTTGATGGCGGATTTGCCTTCGCTGCCCACATCCGGCGCCGAAGGGGTGGGTCTGTTTCGGACCGAATTGCAATTCCTTGTGCGCAATCAAATGCCGCGCCGCGCCGAATTATCCGCACTTTATGCCCGTGTCATTGATGCCGCCGAAGGCCGGCGCGTGGCGTTTCGCACGTTGGATATCGGATCCGACAAAGTGCTGCCCTATATGAAGCCCAATGACGAACCCAACCCGGCCATGGGCTGGCGGGCGATCCGTGTGGGGCTGGAAAAACCCGGCGTTTTGCGGATGCAGCTTCAGGCGCTGATCCGTGCGGCCAATGGGCGGCCATTGTCGGTGATGTTCCCGTTTATTGCCCAGCTCGAAGAATTCCGGGCCGCGCGCGCCGAAATGGACAAAGCCATGGAACGCGAACGCATCCTCGGCCATCCCCTGCCTGCGGATGTGCAAATCGGCGCCATGTTGGAAACCCCATCACTGGCCTTTGCCCCCGAAGTGTTCTTTGACGAGGTGGATTTCCTGTCCATCGGCGGCAATGACCTAAAGCAGTTTTTCTTTGCGGCGGATCGCGAAAATGAACGGGTGCGCAAACGCTATGACACGCTGAATGTGTCCTTTCTCAGCTTTATCGAACAGGTCATTGCGCGGTGTGAACCCCACAACACTGACCTTTCTTTCTGTGGCGAGGACGCCGGTCGCCCCATCGAGGCGCTTTGTTTTGCGGCTCTTGGCCTGCGGTCGCTATCGATGCGCCCGGCCTCAATTGGGCCGGTCAAACACCTGTTGCGCCGCAGCAATCTGTCTGAAATCCGCGATGTGATCGAAACCGCCAAAGCGTCCGGCGCCATGACCGTGCGTCCGGCCATTATGGATTATCTGAAAAAACAGGATTGGTCGATTTGACTGCGCGCTGTTTTGGCCTGTTTTGGTTGCTATGAAACCCGCCCCCACAAACGTGCGGCGCTAGTTGCGGATCACCGGCAGTTTTGACGCGGCCAATTGACGGTGGAATTCGTCCAAAACGTCGGCTTCGTCATGGATGCGTGCCAAGGCCCGCAACCCAAAATGCACCTGCGCCATTTCCACATAATAGCTGGTAAAGGCAAAGTTGGTCCCTGCCCCGGCCGCCGCGCCCAAAACCGGCACCGCTTGGCTGGCCAGTTTTTGCCCCAGCAAGGTGGCAAATTTCGGCGCGATGCTCTGGATCAGTTTATTAACGGCGGGCCCGGTCAGCGAAAGGCGCGCCCCCACAAAGGTGGTGTCGATCCCATCATCCGCATCGCCCGGACCACCCGATCCAAACACCCGCAGGCATTCCACGCGGGTTTCTGGCGCGGTGGGATCTTCGCCCAAACTTTCGGCGACATCCTGAACCGCGCGGAAAATCAATGTCGTGGCCACCGGCAATTCTGCCAGCGCCGTAGGCAATCCGCCCAGCCCGCCCAGCGCCCCGGACACAGAGGCCAGCACTTTGTTGGCGCGGTCGCCTTTGACGCCAACGGATCGGCTGCGCCCGGCCAGATCATAGGATCGCACCAATGCGTCGCGCGCGCCGCTTTCTAATCGGGTTCGCGCCCCTTCTGGCAGCATTTTCAACGCGTCTTCGACCTGACCACCGGCAAAGCTGATGACTTTCATCAACACAGTGCCTGCCTTGTTTTGGCGGGCCACCAATGCGGCGATGTCAGACTTGGCGTCATCGCTCAGTGCCGGTTTGGATTTGGCGGGGTTGATGATTTTCATATTTGGGTCAAGATCGCTCATCTTTCTAAGATGGGGGTGATCCCGGCCCACTTCAATCACAGAGTTTGATCTGCGCGCGCCACCTGCCCTGTAATTCCATCCCAGGCACCGGCGGTCAGCGCATAGCCCAAAACCCGATTTGGATTGGTGGGCGGGGGCATGATCACACCTGAAACGGGCATAAACCCAAACCGCTCATAATAAGGCGCGTCCCCAACCAGCAAAATCCGCGCCCAGCCCAATTTGCGCGCGCGGTCCTGGACTTGGGCGATCAATGCCCCCCCCAGCCCTTCGCCTTGGCGGGTGGGATGCACCGCCACAGGCCCCAGCAGCAATGTGGGATGCCCGGATATATCCACTGGCCAGACCCGGATCGCGCCGCCCAGAATGTCGGCGTCGTCGCGCATGACCAGACATAATTCAGGCACCGCCGTAACCCCATCGCGCAGCCGATAAGACGACAACGCTTCGCGGCCCGGTGCAAAACACAGATCATAGAGCGCCTCAACGTCCCACCAATCCTGTGCATTCTCTTGCCTGATCTGATCCATGCCCGATCCTTTTCACTGGCCGCCGACCTAACATGCGCCTAAATCTCGTGCAAACGCTTGGAGTCGCGATATGTTTTATCAGCCAGAAAACGGGCATGGCCTGCCCCATAATCCGTTTAACGCCATTGTCACCCCCCGCCCGATTGGCTGGATTTCCACCCGCGGTGCATTGGGTGACAATCTGGCACCTTATTCGTTTTTTAATGCTGTGGCCTATGAACCGCCGCAGGTTATGTTTGCCTCTACCAGCGCCAAACCGGATCGGGACGACACCAAAGACAGCATGGCCCAAATCCGTGAAACCGGGTGTTTTGCGGTGAACATCGTGGAATTTGCCGCGCGCGATGCCATGAATAAATCATCCGGGGCCTGGCCAGCAGGGCAGGATGAATTTGCGCTTGCCGGGATCAACAAAGCGGAATGTGACACAATTGATTGCCCGCGCGTGGCGGATGCGCCTGCCACACTGGAATGCAAAATGACCCAGATCGTGCAATTGCCCGGCGCGACCAATTTTGTGGTTTTTGGCACGGTCACGGGTGTGCATCTGCGCGACGATTGCCTGACGGATGGCCTGTTTGATGTCACTAAATTTCACCCGCTCGCGCGGCTTGGATATCGGGATTACACGTCTGTCACCGACACATTTAGCCTGACACGCCCAGACGAATAGACGGACCCTATCAAGTTAGATCCCCCAAAAACCGGTACGTTTGAACGCGCCGGTTTTTGCTGATTCTGGCCGTGCGAATCCAATCATCTACAGATGGTCATTAACCATCGGACATACAAAATCACGGTAAAATTAGGAAAAATACGAAAATATGCGTAGATTTGTATCATCCATTGGAAGAAAGGTATAAGCCGCGCCGCCCCTTTCCGCCCCAATGTAAATGCACTGGATCAAAACAATCCGTACTTTCTGGGAGGAAACCATGAAATCTTTACGTAACACGGCTCTCGGCTTGACCCTTGGGGTTGCCGGTGCATCGATGGCCAGCATGGCCAGTGCGGGTGAGCTGACAATCGCCACCGTAAACAACGGCCACATGATCGAAATGCAGAAATTGACCCCTGTATTCGAAGAAGCCAACCCCGGCATCACCGTCAATTGGGTGACCCTGGACGAAGGCACATTGCGCAGCCGCGTGACCACCGACATCACCACACGTGGCGGTCAGTTCGACATTATGACAATCGGCATGTACGAAGCCCCGATCTGGGGCGAACGCGGCTGGTTGCAGGCGCTGGAATTTGGCGAAGACTATAACGTCGACGACATCCTGCCCGCCATGCGCAACGGTCTGTCCCATGACGGCAACCTTTATGCGGCACCGTTCTATGGCGAAAGCTCGATGATCATGTATCGCAAGGACCTGTTGGATGCGGCTGGCATGACCATGCCCGACAATCCAAGCTGGGGCCATGTGGCAGATGCAGCAGCCGCCATGACCGACAAAGACAACGGTGTTTATGGCATCTGTCTGCGCGGCAAACCGGGCTGGGGCGACAATATGGCGTTCCTGACCACCATGGCCAACAGCTTTGGTGCGCAATGGTTCAACGAAGACTGGACCCCCGCGCTGGACAGCGCCGCATGGAACCACGCAGTGCATTTCTATGTGGATCTGCTGAACAATTACGGCCCTCCGGGTTCATCCGGCAATTCGTTCAACGAAATTCTGGCCCTGATCAACGAAGGCAAATGCGGCATGTGGATCGACGCCACCATCGCGGCCTCTTTTGTGTCCAATCCTGACCAATCCCAAGTGGCCGACGTGATCGCATTCGCTCAATCCCCGCAAGCGGTGACAACACGTGGCGCTAACTGGCTGTGGGCGTGGTCGCTGGCCATCCCTGCCGGGACAAACCAAGCCGAAGACGCGCAGAAGTTCATCGAATGGGCCACATCTGCGGATTACATCGAACTGGTGGCTGAAACCAATGGCTGGGGCGCGGTTCCAACCGGGACACGTCAATCCACCTATGACAACCCGAATTTCCAGGATGCAGCGGTCTTTGCCGATGCTGAACTGGCGGCGATCCTGTCTGCGGATCCAGAAAATTCGACCCAGAACCCATCGCCTTATGTCGGGGTTCAGTTTGCCGCCATTCCGGAATTCCAAGCAATTGGGACAGCCGTCGGTCAGCAAATGTCAGCCGCATTGGCCGGTGACGTAACCGTCGAAGAGGCACTGGAAGCCGCCCAAGAAGCGGCCGACCGTGAAATGCGCAAGGCCGGTTACTACTAAACCCGGACCTTCCTCCACTGGGGCGACTTCGGTCGCCTCAGACTTTTCCTTTTGCCCCCGAGGTTCAACGCCATGAATCCGACACTTGTCAGATGGCTCCAAGCCCCCAGCATCATTGTTCTGTTTCTGTGGATGATCGTCCCGCTCAGCATGACGATCTATTTCTCAACCATCCGCTACAATCTGTTTTACCCAGAACGCACCGGATTTGTTGGCCTACAGAATTACGAATTTTTCTGGACCGATGCTGCGTTTTTTCCCGCCCTGCTGAATACGTTGATCTTGGTCGGGTCGGTTTTGGTGATCACCATCGTGTTGGGGCTGGCCATTGCCATTTTGATTGATCGCCCATTTCGGGGCCGTGGCATTGCCCGTGTGATGCTAATTTCGCCGTTTTTCATCATGCCCACTGTGTCGGCTTTGGTGTGGAAAAACATGATGATGGACCCCAATAATGGTCTGTTCGCCGCCTTTGCTAACGCACTGGGATTTACGCCAATCGAATGGCTGCAATCGGTGCCGTTGTTGTCGATAATCATCATGGTCAGCTGGCAATGGACCCCCTTTGCGATCCTGATTTTCATGACATCCCTGCAATCCCAAGACCAGGAACAAAAAGAAGCCGCCACACTGGACGGCGCCGGGTTCTGGGCGCAGTTTTTCAACCTGACACTGCCGCATCTGGCCCGCCCTATTTCTATCGTGCTGCTGATCCAGATGATTTTTCACCTGTCGATCTTTGCCGAAATATTTGTGACCACATCCGGCGGTCCCGGCGTGTCGTCAACCAACCTGACCTACCTGATCTACATCCAATCCCAACAGGCCTTTGATGTTGGTGTGGCCTCGGCCGGTGGTGTCTTTGCAATTATCCTTGCCAATATTGTCGCGATTTTCCTGATCCGCGCGGTTGGCAAAACCCTGACGGTGTAAGCTCATGACAGATAAGCAACTGAAAACTCTGAAAAACCGTCTGGCCGTCGCCGGTGCCTGGATCGCCGCATGTATCTTCTTTTTCCCGATCTTCTGGATGGTCCTGACCAGTTTCAAAACCGAAGCCCAAGCCATCGCTGTACCGCCGCTGCTGTTCTTTGAACCCACGCTGGACAATTACCTCGAAATTCAGGAACGCACGAATTACACCAAATTCGCGATCAATTCCGTGATCACCGCCTTTGGGGGCACGGCCATTGCCCTACTGATTGCCATTCCGTCGGCCTATGCCATGGCGTTCAACACCACAAAATACACCAAGGACATCCTGATGTGGATGTTGTCGACCAAAATGCTGCCCGCTGTGGGGGTGTTGATGCCGATCTATCTGTTGGCGCAGAACCTGAACATCTTTGACACTAAAATCCTGCTGGTGGTCATCTATGCGCTGATGAACCTGCCCATCGTGATGTTGATCCTGTTCAATTATTTTCGCGAAATCCCCAAGGAAATTTTAGAAGCCTCCCGTATGGATGGCACATCGACCTATAACGAAATCCGTCAGATTGTTATGCCACTGGCATGGGGCGGCATCGCGTCTACAGCGTTGTTATCTATCATTCTTTGCTGGAACGAAGCGTTCTGGTCCATCGTGCTAACCACCACCGAAGCCAGTACGCTGACCGCCTTTGTGGCGTCATTTCAAGCCCCAGAAGGCCTGTTCTGGGCCAAGGTGTCCGCCGTGTCCACGCTGGCCTGTGCGCCGATCGTGGTGTTTGGCTGGCTGGCGCAAAAACAACTGGTCCAAGGCCTGACATTTGGGGCGGTGAAATGACAAACCACCCAATTCCAACCGATTTGACCGGGAAAACCTGCATCGTCACCGGCGCAAATGGCGGCATCGGTGCCAGCGCCGTGGAACATTTCGCCGCCCAAGGCGCGCAAGTCTTTGCCACCGATCTGGGGCCGCAATTTACCGGCGATTTCGACGGCGCTGATCGGGTTTTTTATCAGGCGTTTAACCTGTTGGACGCAGACGGGCTAATCAACTGCCTCGCTTGGATCAAATCCGCTGACCCGGACGTGTTGTTCAACAATGCCGCGATTTTTGACATGGGCACCGTACTGGATGCGGATCTGGCGCAATATGACCGTCTATTTGGCCTGAATGTCCGGTCCTTTTATGCGGTGATGCAGGCCGCCGCCCAATCCATGGTTGCGCAAAATCGCGCCGGGTCCATCATCAATCTGGCGTCCCAAGCGGGCCATCGCGGCGAAGCGCTGGTCGCCCATTACTGCGCCACCAAAGCCGCCGTCATCAGCTATACACAATCCGCCGCATTGGCGCTGGCCCCTCATCATATCCGGGTCAATGCCATTTCCCCCGGCGTGATCGACACACCCATGTGGCAGGACGTGGACGCGTTATTTGCCAAGTTTGAAAACAAAGCCCCGGGCCAGAAAAAGCGCGAAGTCGGCGAAGCCGTGCCGCTGGGCCATATGGGATCCCCCTCCGATGTCGCGCGCACAGCACTTTATCTGGCATCGGATCTTTCCTCTTATGTGACAGCCCAAACGCTCTGCGTGGATGGCGGAAATGTGCTGAGGTAGACATGTCCATCATCCAACCCGAACTTGAATTTGTTGACCGCACCACCCGGTCCATCCGCTATCTGGAACATGGCTGGCCGTCTGATCTGTGCCGGTGGCATTACCACGAAGAATACGAATTGCACCTGATCACCAGCACCCGAGGCAAGGCGTTTATCGGCGACTATATTGGTGAATTCACCCCCGGAACGTTGTATCTGACTGGCCCCAACCTGCCCCATAATTGGATCACTGACACGGTCCAGACCCAGCCCGTCGATGTGCGCGATATGCTGGTGCAGTTTTCACATTCCTCGATTGAGGCGTTGGCCCAAGGGTTTCCCGAATTTGGCGAAGTCACTGAAATGCTGAACATGGCGCAATCGGGCATCGAATTTGTCGGCTTCAATCCGACCTTTGCCCGCGGTCACATGGAATCCATCCGCGACAATACCGGCCCGGAACGCATTCTGGCCTTTATCCGGTTTCTGGTGCGCCTGAATGAACATGCAGAAAAGAAAACCCTGTCAGTTGCGCGATTGATCCAGCCCTCAGGCGGGTCGCGTCAGGCCCGTATTGGCGAAGTTGTGGATCATATTCTGCAAAACTATGCCGATGACATTTCTGTGGAAACCGCCGCCGACATGGCCGGGATGAGCCCTGCCAGTTTCAGCCGAAACTTTCAAACCATGACCGGGCATCGTTTTGTTGGCTTTGTGAACCGTGTGCGCGTCGGGCAGGCTTGTGCGCTCTTGCTGGCATCAGACGATCAAATCACGTCGATCTGCTATCAGGTTGGGTTTCAGAATCTGGCCAATTTCAACCGCCATTTCCGCAAAATGAAGGGCATGACCCCATCCCAATACCGCGATACAGCCCAACGCGAACTGATGCGTTCACCGGAGACATTACAATGAACGCGCCTATGCAAAATGATGTATATTCAACATCTTATGATCGAAACGCCTGTAAAATCGGTGTCGTTCATTTGGGGTATGGCGCGTTTCACCGTGCCCACCAAGCGGTCTATCTGGATGATTACATGCAGGTCAGTGGTGATCTGCGCTGGGGCGTGGCTGCGGTCAATTTACGCGCCGGTGAAAGCAATGATTTCGCGACAAATGCTGATGCCGAAAACGGATATATCGTAAAATCATTTGCACCAGACGGAACCGAACAATTGCGCCACGTGCGCGCACATCTTAGGTTTCATGATTGGGCCGTTGACCCGGTGGATGCAGAAAACCTGCTTTGCAACCCGGATGTGCACATGGTCACCCTCACCGTCACCGAAAGCGGATATTACGGCGACGCGGCCGGTGTTTTGGACCCAAATGCCGACACCATAAAAACTGAAATCGCGGGCGGTCCCAACCGGTCGGTCTATGCCTATCTGTCTGCGGCGCTAAACCTGCGACGCATCCAGATTGATCAGCCGATAACCATTCTATGTTGCGATAACATCCAGCAAAACGGCCTGAAGCTGCGCGACAATATGATGTCTTATCTGTCGATTACTGGGCAGGATGAATTGCTGAACTGGATGCGCAATCACGTGACGTTTCCCTGTTCCATGGTGGATCGCATTACCCCACGCCTAACGGCCGATATGCGCCACCAAATTGAGGCTGATCTAGGCCCTCAATCCGCCGCACCGATCATCGCCGAAGCGTTCAGCCATTGGGTTCTGGAACGCAACTTTGCCGGGCCGATGCCGCAATTGGACCAAGTGGGTGTGATCGTGACCGATGATGTGCATCCTTTTGAAGAAGCCAAAATTCGCATCCTGAATGGCGGGCATACCTGCCTGACCTATCTGGCCGCACTCAAAGGCATGGACACCTTTGACGCCGCCATGTGTGATCCAGAATTGCGCGCCCATTTCACCGCCTACGAAACCCAAGAGGTGCTGTTTGGGATCACCTTTGATCTGCCGTTTGATAAATCCGCCTATCTGGCTGATATCACTGCACGATTTGGCAATCAGGCCATTGGTGACACGATTGCACGGATCTGTGCCGATGGGATGGTCAAATTCCCGATCTTTATTCGCCCCACCCTGCGGGATTGTCTGCGTCAGGGGCATATCCCCCGGCATGGTTTGCGGTCTGTGGCATCATGGTACGTGTTTGCAAAACATGTGGCTGCCGGGCGCATTCCTTTCAAATATGTCGAACCGGGCTGGGATGAACTTGTGCATCTCATCAAGGATCCCAGCATGGATCGCTTTGTTTTATCAACAAAACTTTGGGGCGACCTTCCTGAAACTTATCCAGAATTCGCACGCACACTGCGCGCCAGCATTACAGAGGTAGAAACACAATGGCCGGTTTAACAATCCGAAACCTAAAGAAAGCATATGGCTCTGTTCAGGTGATGCACGGGGTCGATCTGGACATCGAGGATGGTGAATTTGTCGTGTTTGTCGGCCCGTCAGGCTGTGGGAAATCGACATTGCTGCGCATGATCGCCGGGCTAGAGGAAATCACCAGCGGCGATGTGTCCATCGGGGACAAAGTGGTCAATGATGTCGACCCCTCCAAACGCGGCGTGGCGATGGTGTTTCAGACCTATGCGCTGTACCCGCATATGTCGGTTTATAAAAACATGTCCTTTGGGCTGAAACAGATCAAAACCCCGCCCGATGAAATTGACCGCCGCGTCAAAGAAGCCGCCGAAGTGTTGCAAATCAACGATTATCTTGACCGCAGCCCGCGCAATCTGTCGGGCGGTCAACGTCAACGTGTCGCCATTGGCCGGGCGATTGTCCGCGATCCAGAGGTGTTTTTGTTTGACGAACCCCTGTCCAATCTGGATGCCGCTCTGCGCGTGCAGACCCGTCTGGAAATCGCCCGATTGCATGAACGGTTGGGTGCTACGATGATCTATGTGACCCATGATCAGGTCGAAGCGATGACGCTGGCGGATAAAATCGTGGTGTTACGGGATGGACGTATCGAACAAGTGGGCAGCCCGCTTGAACTCTATGAACGGCCAAAGAACGCCTTTGTCGCGCAGTTCATTGGCAGCCCCAAAATGAACTTTTTCCAGCCGGCCGATATGGCTGAAAATGCCCAACCACCGCGTGCTTTGGGGGGGGATGACTTCATCGGTATCCGCCCGGAACATTTGCGGGTTTGTGATCCAGAACGGGCCATTGTCAGCGGGAAAATTGAACTGGTCGAACAATTGGGGGAATATGCGTTGGTGCATATGACCGGCCCACAGGGTGCTGATTTCATTGTTAAAATGGAACATGCCCCGACTGAACCCAAAGGGACGATCCTCTACTTTGATGCCAAACCAGAGCTGGTGCATTATTTCGATAACACAACACAACAACGCGTGGATTCATAGGCGCAAAACAGGTCTTTTGACGTTAGGGCAACTTTTCTCTTCTAAAATCGTTAACTTCACCCTATGGTTGTTTAATGGACTTCATGAACACCCAAAACGTTTTCTGAAAACCACGACCACCACTCACTAAAACGGAAAAAGCCACCCGGTTGGGTGGCTTTTTTGTATCGGTTAAACGGGCGGATTAGTGACCGCCGATGATCCCGGTGCGCACAGAATATTCTGCGGCGATCTGATAATCAGGATCGTCGTCGCTATCCACCATCAGATGCCCGGCCTTGGACAGCAATTGATGGCAGTCACGGCTGAGGTGGCGCAGCTGGATCCGTTTGCCCGCCGCTTCGTATTTGCTGGCCATGGCTTCGATGGCTTGCAATGCGGATTGATCCGCCACACGGCTGCCAGCGAAATCAATGATCACTGTGTCCGGGTCGTTTTCGACGTCGAACAATTCGATGAACCCTTCGACGGACCCGAAAAACAGCGGACCTTGGATTTCGTAAACCCGTGCGCCTTTTTCGGAATCAGAATCGCGGGTGATGGCGTGAATGCGCGACGCGTTTTGCCATGCATAGGCCAGCGCGGACACAATCACACCAACAACCACAGCCGTCGCCAGATCGGTCGCCACAGTCACAACCGTCACCAAAATGGTCACAAATGCATCCGTGCGCGGGACCCGCGCCAACAGCTTGATCGAATTCCACGCAAACGTGCCGATCACCACCATGAACATCACGCCCACCAATGCGGCCAGCGGGATTTGTTCAATCAAACCAGAGGCAAACAAGATGAAGCTGAGCAAGAACAGCGCCGCAACAACGCCCGCGATCCGGGTGCGACCGCCGGATTTCACGTTGATCATCGACTGGCCAATCATCGCGCAACCACCCATGCCGCCAAAGAAACCGGTCACCGTGTTGGCCACGCCTTGGGCCACACATTCCTGGGATGATCCGCCCCGTTTGCCGGTCATTTCCCCGACCAAGTTCAACGTCAGCAAGCTTTCGATCAGGCCAATCGCCGCCAAAATCACCGCATAGGGCAGCACAATTTCCAGCGTTTCCCAGTTAAACGGCACGTTGGGAATGTGGAATGTCGGCAGCCCGCCTTGGATCGATGCCATGTCACCCACGCGCGGCACATCCAGTCCAAAGGCAATCACGATGATCGCGACAATCCCGATCCCGGCCAAAGGCGCGGGGATCAGATTGGTCAGCTTTGGCATCACCCAAATGATCGCCATCGTCAGGGCCACCAGCCCCAACATCAGCACCATCTGCCCCCCGGCCAGCCATTCGCCGCCCGACATGCCATGGCCAGATGCTTCGGCCGATCCGGGCACCTGAAACTGGCTCATCTGAGCAAGGAAAATCACAATCGCCAGCCCGTTCACAAAGCCAAGCATCACCGGATGTGGCACCAATCGGATAAATTTGCCCCAGCGCAAAATCCCGACGGCAATCTGAATGGCCCCCATCACCAGCACCGTGGCAAACAGGTATTCCACGCCGTGCTGCGCCACCAAACTGACCATCACAACGGCCAACGCGCCGGTTGCCCCCGAAATCATCCCCGGACGGCCACCGATCAACGCGGTGATCAACCCGACGATAAACGCCGCATAAAGCCCCACCAACGGATGCACCCCTGCCACAAAGGCAAAGGCCACCGCTTCGGGGACCAAGGCCAGCGCGACGGTCAGGCCGGACAGCACTTCGATGCGGATGCCCGCAATGGTGATTTTTTCCGCTCCGGGACGGTCATTCAAATTCAAACGGTCGGCAAAAGCCGCCATGAGGGCACGGCGCATGAGATATCCTGCGTATATGGGAATTGTTAGCGCCGCATTAGCGTATTTTCAGGCGATTGTCACCCCGCAACCGCGCCGTTGGAGCTTTGCGGATCAAACAGGGGCGTGACGTCGAATGCCATACGCGCTGCGCACGAAATTGGTAGGGTTTTCACCCGGCACCCGCGACGATAGTGCCGGTTAAAAATGCGCCCTCAATTTCTTAGGGTGGGCACGCTTCGGCACAAGCCGAATGCCTTGAAAAGGTCGAATTACTTGGGTTTGCCACTAGAAAGGAGACAGTCCAAGGTAGGTTGTGACTGCGACCAAAATGATGACAGATGCGAGTAACAACCAAAAGTCCGAACGACTATTGGGATCTGGACCAATTTGGAATAACGCCAAAACTGCGAACACGCGCTTAAACACTCTGTTGTTTCTCTCGCTGTTTCGCTAGCCCACAGTATCGACGCATAGTATTTTGACTGTCAAAAAGGGCTCGGGATCGACCTTTCTCTGCCCTAATCTGCATTGTATGCCGCGATGTCCTGAATTAGTTTCAACCTAAACGCGCATCATCAAGGGGCACGCAACATGAAAACCAAAATCGGGATTATTGGCGGGTCGGGTGTGTATGACATTGACGGGCTGGAAAATGCTGAATGGGTTCAGGTCGATAGCCCCTGGGGCGCGCCGTCTGATCAGATTTTGACCGGGCAATTAAACGGGATCGACATGGCGTTTCTGCCCCGCCATGGTCGGGGTCACGTGCATTCCCCGACCGATGTACCGTATCGTGCCAACATTGATGCGTTGAAACGTTTGGGTGTGACGGATGTGATCAGCGTGTCGGCCTGTGGGTCCCTGCGGGCTGACATGGCGCCGGGGGATTTTGTCGTTGTAGATCAATTCATTGACCGGACGTTTGCGCGCGAAAAATCGTTCTTTGGATCGGGCTGTGTGGCCCATGTCAGTGTTGCACATCCCACTTGCCCACGGCTTGGCGCCGCCTGTCTGACGGCGGCGCAGGATGTGGGTGTCACGGTCCATAACGGCGGCACCTATCTGGCCATGGAAGGCCCGCAATTTTCGTCCCTCGCCGAAAGCAAACTCTACCGCGAAGTCTGGGGCTGTGACGTGATCGGCATGACCAACATGCCCGAGGCCAAACTCGCCCGAGAGGCGGAACTTTGCTACGCTTCGGTTGCGATGATCACCGATTTTGATTGCTGGCACCCCGACCATGACAGCGTCGATGTCAGCGATGTGATCGCCACATTGGGCGCCAATTCCGCCAATGCCCGCGCTGTGGTCGCGCAATTGACCACGCTGCTATCCCCCGATCGCGCCCCCTGCCCGCATGAATGTGATCGCGCGTTGGAACATGCGATTATGACCGCGCCCGCCAAACGGGACCCGGCCTTGCTGGCCAAACTGGATGCGATCATCGCGCGGGTGGCCTAACAGGCGGGGCAATGCGCCCTCTTGCAAAATAGGGCGGCTTGGGCAATGTCCCAATCGTGAACACAGAACCAAAGGTGCATCTCATGGCCCCCAAAACTACATCCGTTAAGGATTACATTCGCACCATCGTGGATTTCCCCCACGAAGGGATTATGTTTCGGGATGTCACCACGCTATTTGCCGATCCACGCGGGTTTCGCATGGCGGTTGATCAGATGCTGCACCCCTATGCGGGGATGCAGATCGACAAAGTTGTCGGGCTTGAGGCGCGTGGATTTATCCTTGGCGGCGCGATTGCGCATCAGTTGACCAAAGGGTTTGTACCGATCCGCAAAAAGGGCAAATTGCCCGGCACCACCATTTCGGAAAGCTATACGCTGGAATATGGCGAGGCCGTGGTAGAGTTGCATGATGATGCGATCCTGCCCGGTGAAAAGGTGTTGTTGGTCGATGATTTGCTGGCCACGGGCGGCACAGCCGAGGCCGGGATCAAGCTGATCGAACGGCTGGGCGGCGAAATCATCGGCTGCGCCTTTATCATCGACCTGCCCGAACTGGGCGGCCGCAAAAAGCTAGAAGATATGGGGATGGAAGTGCATGTTTTGTGTGACTTCGAAGGGCTGTAAGCCGCGTATCACTGATTTTTTAGTATCTTGCCCAGATCGAACAACTGGCGCGCCCCGCTTCGATGTCCGGTGAGCGGGACGAAGTTGCAGTTAACTGTTTTCGAATGAAGGTCTGCTACTGGGGGGTCCGGCCTCAGGTAAGACCGCAAACCCTCGTTCAATGTGTTTCAAGCGAGACGAAGACATCCATCTCTGCTTCAGGGTCGAAGTCGCTGAGGTCCATAACTGAGAAGAACATCGCACAGACGGGCGATTCCATCTCTTTTTTGACTACGTCTACGTAGTCATTGTGACTGCGAAACTGTATGATATCGAGGTAGCTTCCATCGGGCTTGCGAACAAGTTCACGGCGCAAAACGCCTGGCTCGTGCGCGACAAAGTCTCTTTGGAAAGCCGCCGAGGCCGCGATCAAATCGGCCTCTGTTTTGCCTTCAGCAAGTTTGATTGGTGCAAGAACGGTAACGGGTGACATATTATCTCCTTCAATGGTTGTCGTGTCAGGAGGGTTTCTATTGCTTAATATGACATTTTATGTCGTATTTCTATGATGGCGCGCTCGAATTCACATGATCGGCTAAGACGGCTTGAACTTCTTGCTGCACAGCTCAAGCAGGAGGGCTTTTGCACTATCAAGGATCTGGCGTTAAGTCATGACGTGAGCGAGCGCACGATCGCACGCGATCTACAGCTGATGCGAGAGCAAGGCCTTCCCATCGAAGCGGATCGTGGGCGCGGCGGTGGCGTCCGGCTGGATCGCCACTGGGGTATCGGGCGCCTCAATCTAAGCTATGCGGAAGCGGTTGATCTGCTGATCAGTATTTCCGTTGCCGAACAAATGAAGTCCCCAATTTTTCTTGCGAGTCTCGCGTCCATCAGGCGGCAGCTCGTTGCCTCATTCTCAGCAGAGAAGCGGGAAAGGGTTGATCGGTTGAAGTCCCGAATACTGATCGGAGAAACGGCTTCGACTTTCGTTCAAACGTCTGTTGTTTCGACCAATGGAAAAGCAGTTCAGAAACTGCACCAGGGCTTTCTGGATCAGACCAATCTGACCATTCTATATGAAGACGAACGCAGCAAAGTAACCACCCGAGAGATTGAGGCGCATTACCTTCTGCTGAACTATCCGATTTGGTATGTGCTTGCGGTTGACCACTTCCGCGGCGCTCTGCGAACATTCCGTTGCGACCGTATCCTGAGTGCTGAACTTACCAGCACTAGATTTCGGACATTGCCGCGGGCAAGCTTCGCGCAACCCCTCGAAGGGAATGTACTATTGAAGTAGAAAACCGGCCATTCGTGCGCTTTGCAGCATCAGTGGTTTTTGGGCTCAAACCGGACATTCGCTGCGTTCTGTCGAACGAACGGTTCTCGTTGTCTGTGTTAGTTATTGACGAAAAAGCCATAGGTATCTGACGTTTAACACAGGTGACGGCTTTTTGTTGGCTCAAATACTCAAATCACCCGGTCGCCAAAACCGCGCCGGGATTTAGGATTCCGTTCGGGTCTAGGGCCGCTTTGACCGCTTGCATCATCTGCAACTTCGCTGGATCGCCGTAGCGTTGCAAATCCGTGGTTTTCAGACGTCCGACCCCGTGTTCGGCACTGAACGAGCCACCGTTTTCCTGAACCAGATCATGCACGATGCGCTGAATGTCTTTGCTCAGATGCGTATAATCGGCACGGTCACGCCCCTTGGGGGGGAACACGTTATAGTGCAGGTTTCCGTCGCCCAAATGGCCAAAGCAATTGATCCGAAAGTCGTCCAGCTTGGCCAATTCCGTCATGGCATGGGGGATAAAGGCCGGGATTTTGGACAAAGGTAGTGAAATATCGTGGCTGGAAATCGATCCGATGCGCCGATTGCCTTCGGGGATGTTTTCGCGCAATGCCCAAAAGGCCTGCCGCTGCGTCAGGGATTGGGCGATCACGCCATCGCTGCACAACCCGGCCTCATAGGCGGTTTCGAACACGTGTTCCAACGCATTTTGCGCAGACATTCCTGCCGGTAATCCCACGTCGATTAACACAGACCATTCCGGCATATCCGCAAAGGGCAGCGTGACATCCACGCCAGTTTCCACAATAAAATCTGCGCCTTGGCGTGACATCAGTTCAAACCCTGAAATGTTGTCCCCCAGTTGGTCCGCTGCCAAGGCCAGCAAATCCAGCGCGGCCTGCGGCGACGCCACGGCCAAAATCGCCGTGCCGACCACGGCCGGTTGCGACATCAATTTCAAAGCAGCACCCGTGATGATGCCAAGCGTGCCTTCGGCGCCGATCAGCAGGTCGCGCAGATCATACCCGGAGTTGTCTTTGCGCAGGCGGGTCAACCCGTTCCAGACATCGCCATTGGCCAGCACCACCTCTAGCCCCAGACATTGCGCGCGCGCATTGCCATAGCGCAGCACATTCACGCCGCCCGCATTGGTGGACAACACGCCGCCCACCTGTGCTGTGCCTTCTGACGCGAGTGACAGCGCAAACAACCGGTCCACATCTGCGGCTGCAGCCTGAACATCGGCCAGAACACAGCCTGCATCGGCCACCAGCACGTTTTCAGACGGGTAAACCGCGCGGATGGACCGCATCCGTTCAAGGCTGAGGATCACCGGTTTGGGGCCGTCAGGCATGATCTGCCCCCCCACCAGACCGGTGCCGCCGCCATAGGGCACGATGCCCACCTTGGCCTTGGCGCAGGCTTTGACCACCTGCGAAACTTCGGCTGTGGATCCAGGTGCGATCACCAATCCCTGCCCTGTCCACCGGCGGCGCGGTTCTGTCAGATATCCGTCGCCCTGCCGAAAACAAGCGTCAGGCAGCAGGCCCCGCAAGTGGGCTTCGACATCCGCATCAACCGGGTTTAGTGCCATGTCTGGCCTCCTGCGCCTTAGACGGCCAGCCCCACATCGGTGCGGCCGCGTCTGTCAGATCGTAAATTGGCATAAAGCACGTGATTGCGCCAACGCCCGTTAATCTGCAAATAGCTTTGGGCGACGCCTTCGTATTTGTAGCCGCACTTTTCCAGCAAACTGCGTGACGGTGTGTTTTCCTGCAAACACCCGGCTTCGATCCGGCTGAGGTTCAGCGTGTGGAATGCGTAATGCACCACTGCCTGCACCGCTTCGCGCATATAGCCGTTGCGCGCGTGGCGTTCGCCGATCCAATAGCCCGTCGTGCCAGCCTGTGCCGGACCGCGCCGAATATTATCAAGCGTGATCGCCCCCAGCAGAGCATTGTCCGACCGGCGGATCAAAAACAGCGGCACCGCATTGCCATTGCCAATGGATCGCTGCGCCCAATAGACCCGATTGGTGAAACTTTTGCGGCTTAGGTGATCTTCTGCCCAGGTGGGTTCCCAGGTTTGCAAAAACGCAGCACTTTCGCGGCGCAACGTTGACCATCCGAGGAAATCGGAATGCACCGGGGGGCGCAGGGTCATGCGTTCGGTCTCAATCCGGACCTTTTTGCGCGCCCGCAGCATCAGCCAGACAGCCTTTGACGCAAGGCATCCAATGTGGGGGCGTGATCGATGGGTCCGTAAACGGCCATCGCGGCGGCCGCATCCTGGGCCAGTTTGCCACCAAAGCTGCGTACATCGGCCAGCGTCACGGCGTCCACTTTTTGCACCACTTCGTCGATATGTGGCACCCGGCCCCAGATCGACACCATCCGGGCAAGTCGCTCTGCGCGGCTGGATGGGCTTTCCAATCCCATCAGCATTCCGGCCTTCATCTGGGCGCGGGCGCGTGCGATTTCGATCTCGCTCATGTCCTCGGCGGCACGTTTCAATTCGTCCATGGTCACATGGGCCAGTTCATCAATCTGCTCGGCTGATGTGCCGGCATAGATTGTGGTCAGGCCGGTATCCTCATAGGCGCCCGCTTGGGCAAATATCGTGTAGCACAGCCCACGTTTTTCACGGATTTCCTGAAACAGCCGGGATGACATGCCGCCGCCCATGGCCACTGCGTGAATTTGCGACGTGTAGATTTCGGGGTCACGGTAATTCGGGCCGTTCAGGGCCAGCGCAAAATGCACCTGTTCCAGATCTTTGCCTTCGCGCCGTTCACCACCGCGGAAATCTGCGGGTTGATACAAGGTGTTGGCGCCTTTGGCGGGCATCTGGCCAAACAGACGTTCGGCCATGGCCACCACTTGGTCATGATCCACAGACCCGGCGGCAGACAGGATCATTTCGCCGGGCTGGTAATGTTCATCCACAAAGGTGCGCAGATCGGATTGGCCGAAATTCTGCACCCGTTCGGTTGGGCCCAATATAGTGCGGCCCAGCGCCTGATCGGGAAACGCCGCCTCTTGTAGCCAGTCAAACACCACGTCATCCGGCGTGTCCAACGCTTGGCCGATTTCCTGCAGGATCACGCCGCGCTCAATCTCGATCTCTTCGGGATCAAAGGCCGGGTTCAACAGGATATCCGCCAGCAATTCCACCGCCAGCGGCACGTCGTTTTCCAACACACGCGCGTAATAGGCCGTGGTTTCGCGGCTGGTATAGGCGTTTAGATAGCCGCCCACATCTTCGATTTCTTCGGCGATTTGCAGGGCAGACCGCTGGGCCGTGCCTTTGAACGCCATATGTTCCAGAAAATGCGCAATCCCGTTCTGTTCCACACGTTCGTGCCGCGCACCGGCCATTACCCAGACGCCAATCGACGCGGATTTCAGACCCGGCATATGTTCTGTTACGACACGAAAACCATTGGAAAGCTGGTGTTGTTGAACCGTCAAGCGTTGATCCGTTCTTTGATTAGGGTTTGCAGCGCTTTCAGGTCATTGGGGACCCGTGTGACGCGTTCTGGCCGGTCATACAGGTCCGCCATCCGGGATGGAAGGGGGGGACGAATGCCGGTCGCATCCTCAACCGCATCCGGGAATTTGGCCGGGTGCGCTGTGGCCAATGTGACCATTGGGGTTGCGCCCAAACGGGACTGGGCGACATTCACCGCGACTGCGCTGTGCGGGCACAGCGATTCGCCGCTATTGGCCAATTCGGATGTGATTGTGGCGCTGGTGGTTTCCTCAGAAACGCGATCAGAATCGAAATGGTCACGCAGGGCCTGAATGGCGCCTTGGCTGATGGTGAACCCCCCGTTGGATTTCAGATCGTCCATCTGTGAAGCGACCGCTGCCCCGTCGCGGCCATAGGCATCAAACAAAGCCCGCTCAAAGTTAGAGCTGACCTGAATATCCATCGACGGGCTGATTGATGGTGTCACCGTGCCGGTGGTGTAATCGCCCGTGGACAAAGACCGGTGCAGGATGTCGTTTTGGTTGGTTGCCACAACCAGACGGTCGATGGGCAGGCCCATGCGTTTGGCGATATAGCCGGCAAACACGTCGCCGAAATTGCCGGTGGGCACGGTAAAGCTGATCTGACGGTCCGGCGCGCCCAGCGACACAGCCGAAGTGAAATAATACACCACCTGCGCCAGAACCCGCGCCCAGTTGATAGAATTGACCCCGGCCAGACGCACGCCATCGCGGAACTCAAAATCGTTGAACATGTCTTTGAGTGCGGCCTGACAATCATCAAAATCGCCATCCATCGCCAGCGCATGCACGTTGGATTCCGATGGGGTGGTCATTTGGCGGCGCTGCACTTCGGATACGCGGCCATGGGGGTAGAGGATAAACACGTCGACATTGGACAGGCCGCGGAACGCTTCGATCGCGGCGGATCCTGTGTCGCCCGATGTGGCCCCAACGATGGTAATACGATCGCCCGAACGGGTCAGCGATGCTTGAAACAATTGGCCGATCAATTGCATGGCGAAATCTTTGAACGCCAGCGTCGGCCCGTGGAACAATTCCAACAGGAAATGGTTGGGGGCCAGTTGCACCATTGGCGCGCGGGCCGCGTGACCAAAACCGGCATAGGCTTTGGCGATCAGATCCTTGAATTCCGCATCCGCGAACGTGTCGCCGATAAACGGTTTCATCACCCGAAACGCCACCTCTTCGTAGGATAGACCTGCCATGGCTTTGATGTCCTCATGGGACAGGGTTGGGATGGTTTCGGGCACATATAGCCCCCCATCGCGGGCCAGCCCGGTCATCATCGCCTGCTCAAAGCTCAGCGCTTCGGCGCCACCACGGGTTGAGATATATTTCATGGATCAGGACTCCTTCGCCTGAAGAGTTCGAAAAATCAGATAGCCGGTCATCAGGGCCCAAACGGCCGCCAACATGAACCAGGTGATTGCGTATTCTTTGTGATCGTTGGAAATGCCCGATGTGCCCACCGGCATCGGGGTCAATTGCGGATCGGTGCCGCCATGATCGGCTACAACAATCATCACGTTTTCGGCGTTCAGCGCTGCGGCCAACGGTCCGACATTGCGCGCAAAAATCAGATCACCGTCTTGGGCCGGGGTCCATTTGTCGGCCTCTTGGGGCCAGTGCAGATTGCCGCGATAGGTCACCTGCCCTGCATCCGCCAGATTGCCACGCAGATCAGCGGTGATAAACCCGCGATCCACCAACAGGCGGCGTCCCTCAACCAGCATCACGGATACCACCCGATAGCCCGGCGATGTGCCGCGCACAGGGGCCAGCATGTAAACATGTTCGTCGGTGATTTGGCCGGTTACAGTGACGGGCAGATATTTATCGCGGCTTTCGTCGGTGTCATCGGGCAAGGCCACAGGCGCATCGATAATGCGGGCTTCTATTTCGGCCAGATAGGCCTGTTTTTGGCCCAAGCGATCCACCTGCCAAAATCCAAGCGACATCAGCACAGCGCAGCCAGACAGGCCCAGCAAGATCGGGAAGATAAGTTTGCGCATGAAAGCCTTCCGAAATGCGAAAACGCGCGGGGTAAAACCCCGCGCGTCTGTTTCATCCTGATTGAGCAGGAGGGTCAAGACCCGCCCGGGCGAATTATGCCGCTTTATGCCCCCTGGCCCCAAATGTAGACCGCAACGAACAGGAACAACCACACCACGTCAACGAAGTGCCAGTACCAAGCTGCCGCTTCGAAACCGACATGTTTTTCAGCGGTGAAGTGACCGCGCGCAACGCGATACCAGCACACCGCCAAGAAGATCGTCCCGATGATCACGTGGAACCCGTGAAACCCGGTTGCCATAAAGAAGTTGGAGTAGAAGATGTTGCCACCAAATGTCCAATCATCATGCAGGATCAGTTCACGATATTCGTAGCCCTGCAGGATGGTAAAGATGATGCCCAGAACCACCGCGATGCCCAGACCTGTGGACACGTCTTTGCGTTCCTGTTCTGTGCCTGTGCCGTGGACCAGCGCGTGGTGCGCCCAAGTCACCGCACAACCCGACAGCAACAACACCAAAGTGTTGATCAGCGGCAGGTGGAACGGGTCAACCACGTGGATATCAGGCAACGTGTATTCTGTGCCGTAATAGGTGTGCATGGAATACAGCGCGTGTTTGAAGAACGACCAGAACCAAGCGGCAAAGAACATCACTTCGGACATGATGAACAGGATAAAGCCGTAGCGCAGACCGATGCGCACAACCGGTGTGTGGTCTATTTCGCCCTGCCCTTCGACCACCACTTCGCTCCACCATGCAAACATAGTGTACAGCACAGCGATAAAGCCGATGATGAACATGTAGGGTTGGTTATTCTCTACATTTGGTGACATCCAGAGCACCGCTCCGAATAGCATAAAAAAGGCCCCAACTGCGCCGGTCAACGGCCAGATAGAGGGGTTCAGGATGTGATAATCATGGTTCTTTTCATGCGCCATTTCGATTGCTCCCCAAGGATGGTCTAATTCAAGTCAGAGGCGGGTTGCGCCCCAATGATGTCGGCCTGCGCGATCTCTTCGGGCAGGTCAATTTCGTAAAACGTGTAGCTTAGCGTGATTGTGTGCACGTACTGGCCTTCGCGGTCATCCACAATCGCGGGGTCCACAAAGAACGACACAGGCATGTCAACGGATTCACCGGGCATCAAAACCTGTTCGGTGAAACAGAAACAATCGATTTTATCAAAAAAACCACCGGCCTCATAAGGTGTCACATTATAGCTGGCCTGCCCGGCAATGGGGCGGTCAGAAATGTTGGTAGCTGTGTAAAACGCCAATCCGGTTTCGCCGATGCGCAGGTCCATTTCGCGCACAACCGGCTTAAATTCCCAGGCCAATCCGCTGGCGATAGATCCATCAAACCGGATGGTGATGGTTTCATCCAGTATGAGATCACTGGCAGATTCAGCCACATTGGTGGCCCCGCCAAACCCGGTGACCCGGCAGAACCAGTCGTAAAACGGCACCGAGGCCCAGGACAACCCGCCCATCAACAACACAACGCTGACCAATTGGATCACCGTGCGTTGGGGGCCTTGGATATTTGGGAAAAGCTTCATTCGCTGTCCTCAGTCGTTGCGGGGGCCGCATTGGTTTGGGCCTCTACTTCGGCATCTGTGGGCAATAATTGTGGCCGCAGCGCGTGATCGGTGCGTTCAAATTCCGCGATATGTTCGAGGTTCAGAACCTTAACAATCGTCAGGCCAAAAACGATGGCCACAAACCCAACCAGCAGCAGGCCAACACCATTGTTGCGGCCTTTGCGACGGGTGTGCAATTCGTGTTCTACTTTGATCGCCATTACCAGCCTCCTAGCCCCCAAGGGGTCAATGCGGCCTCGGCCAGCAATGCGGTGAAATGGCCAAACAAATAGGCCAGCGATACCTTAAAGGCGCGGCGTTCTGCGGCGAATTTGTCGGCTTCGGCGGCGTCTTCGTTCCGGCGCCAAACCACGATACAGGCCTGCAGGAACCACAGGTTCAGACCCATCGAAACGGCCAGATAGATTGGCCCGCCAATGGATGTGAACGCAAGGCCCAGCGCAACTGGGATCAGGCAGATCATGTAGCCAAGGATATGGTTGCGGGTCACGCGGCGACCATGGGTTTCGGTCAACATCGGCACGCCCGCATTGCCGTAATCAGATTTCACAAAAATCGCCAACGACCAGAAATGCGGTGGTGTCCACATAAAGATCAGCGAAAACATCAGCACGCTTTCGATGCTGATTGATCCGGTTGCCACGGCCCAGCCGATCATGGGGGGAAACGCGCCCGCCGCGCCACCGATCACGATGTTCTGCGGGGTCGAGCGTTTCAGCCACATGGAATAGACCACGGCATAAAAGAAGATGGTAAAGGCCAGAATGCCCGCCGCCAGCCAGTTAGACGCCAGCCCCAGCAGAATGACCGAAAAACCGGACAAGGCCAGGCCGATGGCCAGCGCTTCTTGGGGTTGGACGCGACCCGACGGGATGGGCCGGTTGGCCGTGCGTTTCATGATACGGTCGATATCCGCATCCCACCACATGTTCAGCGCGCCCGACGCGCCACCGCCAACGGCGATACATAGGATCGACACAAAGGCTTCAAACGGATGCAGGGATGCACCGGGGGCCACAAGGATCCCGACCAGAGCCGTGAAAACAACCAGCGACATCACGCGGGGTTTCAGCAAGGCAAAATAGTCGCCCATGCCCGCCTCTTGCGTGGTGCTGTCCTGATAATTCAGATCGGTCATCTTGGTCCTAGCGCGTCGCCAATTCGGCAATGCATGTCTGGGTGCAGTTTGGAACAAAACGGGCCCCTCTGGGCCCGCCTCAGGTTCGGATCAGGCCGATTTAGGCCGCAAACTCGTCTTTGGCATTGATCAACCAAGCGTCGTATTCTTCTTGGCTCACAACTTTGACGGTGATGGGCATATAGGCGTGGTCTTTGCCGCAAAGCTCGGAACACTGACCGAAATAGATGCCTTCTTCTTCGGCGGCGAACCACAGCTGGGCCAAACGACCGGGAACCGCATCCTGTTTCACGCCGAACGCTGGGATGGTCCAGGCGTGGATCACGTCCGCACCGGTGACATCCATCACAACCACAGTATCCACAGGCACAACCACGATAGTGTCAGTCGCCAGCAGCCATTCGTCTTCGGTGAATCCGGCAGCTTCCAGCTCAGCAATAGTTGCGTCGTTCAGGTTAGACCCGGCACCGATCATCCGGCTTTCGAAATAAACCGCATCATCGACATATTCATAGGACCAATACCACTGATACCCAGTGACTTTGATGTGCAGTTCCGCCTCTGGCATTTCCTGCTGCTTGAACAGAATCGGCAGTGAAAACGACCCGATAAAGACCAGAATAACGATTGGCACCACAGTCCAGGCAATTTCCAGCGGTGAATTATGGGTGAAACCCGCAGGTTTTGGGTTCACTTTGCTGTTGAAACGCAAAATCACATAGGCCAGCAGGCCAACCACAAACAGCGTGACGGCGGTGATGATCACCAGAATCATTCCGTCCAGCCATTGCAGGTCACGCGCCAGTTCACTTGCAGCGGGCTGAAATCCCAGCGCGCCCGGTGTTGGTGCACCGATAATTTCACCTGCTTCTTGTGCGGTGGCCGCCGTGGCCCCCAACGTCAATGCAGCAACAGCTTTGGCAATATTGGTCAATCGCATGTCTTTCCCTGTCTCTCACTCGCGAAGGGGGTCCGACCCTGCCATTCGGCGGGCACATGCCTCCCTCCAACGGAATCCCGTTGTATCCGTTGATGGGTTTCCCATATCCTACCTCAACAGACAAGAAGGTGAGTTGCGGCAAACTGACCTTTTTTGACCCAGATCAATGCAAAAGTGGAATTCACCCCCGATGAATCACGATCCTTTCCGCCCATTCGACACGAATTTGGACCAAGAAACCGCGCTTGCGGCGCTGCGCGATGCCACAGCGGGGGCGGATGACGGTGAATTATTCCTCGAACGACGCCGATCCGAGGTGATTTCGTTTGATGATGGCCGGGTGAAAACCGCGTCATATGACGCCTCAGAGGGGTTCGGCCTGCGGGCTGTGCGCGGGGAAACCACCGGTTATGCCCATTCCACCACCCTGACCGAACAGGCCCTGCGCCGTGCGGTTTCGACAACCCGGCTGGCCGTCGGGGCCGGTGGCGGCACGATGGCTGATGGGCCGGTGCGCACCAATGTACAGCTTTATACGGATGCCGATCCAATGGCCGAGGCGACATTCCCGGCCAAAATCGATCTGTTGCGGGAAATTGATGACTTTGCGCGCGGGTTGGACAAACGCGTGGTTCAGGTCACAGCCACCATCGCCGCCTCACACCAAGAAGTGGCGATTCTGCGTCCCGAAGGCACGTTAGTGACGGATACACGCCCCATGTCGCGCCTGAACATTTCCGTCATTGTCGAAGAGAACGGCAAACGCGAAGCGGGCAGTTTTGGCGGCGGGGGTCGTGCTGGTTTGATCGGTTTGATTGGCCCGGATCACTGGCAACCCGTTGCACGCGAAGCGTTGCGGGTGGCGTTGGTCAATCTCAGCGCCGAAGCCGCCCCTGCCGGCGTGATGGACGTGGTGCTGGGCAATGGCTGGCCCGGGATTTTGCTGCACGAAGCGGTGGGGCACGGGTTAGAAGGTGATTTTAACCGCAAGGGCAGCTCTGCTTTTGCGGGGTTGATGGGCCAACAGGTGGCCGCCAAAGGGGTGACTGTGCTGGATGATGGCACGATTCCCGATCGCCGTGGATCGATCACGATCGATGACGAAGGCACGCCCAGCCGGAAAAACACATTGATCGAAGACGGTGTTCTGGTTGGCTATATGCAAGACCGCCAAAACGCGCGGTTGATGGGTGTGGACCCGACCGGGAACGGTCGCCGCGAAAGCTTTGCCCATGCGCCCATGCCACGCATGACCAACACCTATATGTTAGGCGGCGATACGAACCCGCAGGATTTGGTGGCCGATCTAAAGGATGGGATTTACGCGGTTGGATTTGGCGGTGGTCAGGTTGACATCACCAACGGCAAATTCGTGTTTTCCTGCACCGAAGCCTATCGGGTGATCAACGGTCAAGTGGGCGCACCGGTCAAAGGCGCGACGCTGATTGGCGATGGCGCAACGGCAATGAAACAAATCCGCGGGATCGGCAATGATATGGCACTGGATCCGGGTGTGGGCAATTGCGGCAAAGCCGGCCAATGGGTGCCTGTTGGTGTGGGGCAGCCCAGCCTGATGATCGGTGGTTTGACGGTGGGTGGTGCAGCGGCCTGATCCGCGGCCACCGTTGCTAACTCTCAAACCTGTTCGGTTGTGCCTTAGCTAGACCAGTTTGCTGTTTCGAGCATGCCCATCCCTGATCGGATCGGGCATGGAGGTCTGATCCGTTGGCCGCATAGAGGCGGCCATCATCACTCCAACGCTGCCATATCCAACAACAAAATAGGTCCCAATCGACATCCACAGGCCCCAATCCATTGCCCAATATGCGATAACACCGCTCAGGGTGGCCAGCGTTGCCCCAATCATCAAAAAGAACCAAATCACAGCGATATTTCCTTTTTGTTGTCAAATATCCATTAAAACCTAAGGCATCATCGCCTCGTATCCCTTTCCAAGACGTTAACGACTGGTCGGATAATCAGGCAACGCGCCTCTCGTGCAGTTCCTGCACATGTATCGCGCAAAATATCGTGAAACCTTGGTGGCTGCGGCCCTTAGAATGCGGGTCATATCCATTGTAAACCTTCCGTTAACTTCGACGGCGTAAACCTGATTCTGCAACAAGCGGAGACCAGGATGACAGAGGAACTCACTTCTTCCACTCACCCCCCACTCCCACCCACCACGGAAGACGATAGGTTCGCTAGCCTTCGCTTGTTGCGCTCTCGCCGTGTTGGCATCTCAACCTATTACAGATTGTTGCGCGAACACGGTTCCGCCCAGTCCGCATTGGCGGCCCTGCCCCATGTTGCGCGATCCGCTGGTGTATCAGATTACACCATCTGCCCAACTGGCGTCATCGACGCTGAGCTGCGCAATGGTGATCGTGCAGGCGCGCAGCTGATCTTTCGTGGGACGCCACACTATCCTTTGATGTTAAACGATCTGCCGGATGCACCGCCGTTTTTGTGGTGTTTGGGGGATGTATCGCTGTTAAACCGCCCCGCCATTGCGATGGTGGGCGCGCGCAACGCATCCTCGCTGGGCACCCGAATGGCGCGTAAATTGGCGACTGACCTTTCGGCCGAAGGGTTCGCCATCGTGTCAGGATTGGCGCGCGGGATCGATGCGATCGCCCATTCTGCGGCGCTTGAAACGGGAACAATCGCGGTTCAAGCCGGAGGGGTCGACGTTATATACCCGCTGGAAAACACTGAAATCGCTCAGAAAATAGAAAAGTCCGGGTTACGTATATCTGAACAACCGATGGGGCTAAAACCACAGGCGCGCCATTTCCCGATCCGCAATCGCATCATTTCGGGCCTGTCTCGGGCCGTTGTTGTGGTAGAAGCCGCCGCCAGATCCGGCAGCCTGATCACCGCACGAAATGCCTTGGACCAAGGGCGCGATGTCTTTGCGGTGCCCGGCCATCCTTTTGATGCACGCGCGGCTGGCTGCAATATGTTATTGCGCGATGGGGCAACGCTGATCCGGGGCGCTGTTGACGTCACCGAGGCGGTTGGCCCAGCCAGGGACGTCGAAAACACGGTTCCCGATCAACCTGATCTGCAATTAGATGCCCCCTCACCCCAAAGCCCCCCCAAAAAACCAAGCCGCAGCCTAAGGGAAACCGCCGATCTGCATCAACAAATCCTGAACCGACTGGGCCCATCCCCCGTCGCAGAGGATCAGCTGATCCGTGATCTGAACAGTTCCGCGGATCAATTATCTGCGATCCTGCTAGAGCTAGAGCTTGACGGCAGCCTGCATCGTCAACCCGGCGGGTTGCTGTCGCTGGCCTCTTAGACAATCACAACAGAACCTATTTGCAATAATCCGCGATCACAGCGTCGTATTCGTCGCAATAAGGCGTCCAAGAAAACCAAACATCTGTGGATCCCATACCGAAATGCACCGCAACCCATGTCTGCCCTGACAATCGATACAAAACCTCGATCTGGGTTGGATCGCTGATGACCGTATCAATCGTCCCACGCGCGAACCCCGGCGTGGATGGCACATGAATGGCCGCGCCGCCCGGGCGCTGGGCCGATAACATCGCAAACCCATATTCCCCCGAAACCCGCAGATCACGCACCACGAATTGAACCGGCGCGCCAAAAACCCACTCTGCATGGGGGCGCATCGCATCCATCAGCGCCGCGCGGGTGTCGCTGCCGCGTTCCGGTTCGGTCCAGCCCCACGCCTGTGCGGCACCGATCACAATCAATATCATCGAATAAATCCAACGCATTTCAGCCTCCTTTGTAAATTCTGTGGCATAATATCATGTCAATTTGCCACTCCCTTAAACCAGCGCATTGACATTCCTACCCAAGCGCCCACATTTTGCGCGGCCATAGCACTTCGTTTGTATTCAAAGGATTCCCATGCCCGTTGTCGTCGTCGAGTCCCCCGCTAAAGCTAAGACAATTAACAAGTATTTGGGCTCTAACTATACGGTTTTAGCGTCGTATGGCCATGTTCGTGACCTGCCTGCCAAAAACGGTTCGGTCGACACCGAAGACGATTTTTCGATGATTTGGGAGGTCGGGAATGATTCCCGCAAACATGTCAAAGCCATCGCAGACGCCCTAAAAGAAGACAACGAACTGATCCTCGCAACTGACCCGGATCGCGAAGGAGAAGCGATTTCGTGGCATTTGCAGGAAACCCTGACCAAACGCCGATCCATCAAAAAGGACACTCCGGTCAGCCGGGTTGTGTTCAACGCGATCACCAAATCCGCCATCACCGAGGCGATGAAAAACCCACGCCAAGTGGATGCGCCATTGGTCGAAGCCTATCTGGCCCGCCGCGCGCTGGACTATTTAGTTGGGTTCAAATTGTCGCCGGTGTTGTGGCGCAAATTGCCCGGTGCGCGGTCCGCGGGACGGGTGCAATCCGTGTGCCTGCGCCTGATCGTGGAACGCGAAACTGAAATCGAAGCCTTTGACGCCAAAGAATATTGGACCGTCAAAGCCCTGCTGACCAACCCGCGCGGCCAAGACTTTGAGGCGCGTCTGGTCACATTGGCGGGGGATAAGCTGGATAAATTTGATCTGGGCGATCAAACCAAGGCCGAATTGGCCGTCGCCGCCGTCCAAAGCCGCGATTTGTCAGTGACATCCGTTGAGGCCAAACCAGCAACCCGCAACCCGGCCGCACCGTTCATGACGTCCACGTTGCAGCAAGAGGCCAGCCGCAAATTTTCCATGGGCGCGCGCCAAACCATGAGCGCGGCGCAGCGTCTGTATGAGGCTGGATATATCACCTATATGCGGACCGACGGGATCGACATGGCCCCCGAAGCGGTCACCGCCGCACGCGACGCCATTGGCACGAAATTCGGCGACAGCTACCTGCCCAAATCGCCGCGCATCTATAAAAACAAAGCTAAAAACGCCCAAGAGGCGCATGAATGTATCCGCCCGACGGATATGATGAAATCCGCCGATGATCTGAGCATCAAGGATGCCGATCAGCACAAAGTTTACGATCTGATCTATAAACGCACGATTGCCAGCCAGATGGAATCGGCCCGGTTTGAACGCACAACGGTCGAAATCGGATCTGCTGATGGTCAGGTTGGCCTGCGCGCATCCGGTCAGGTGGTGATGTTTGACGGCTTTATGAAGGTCTACGAAGAAGGCCGCGATGACGTGGTGGATGACGATGACAAACGTCTGCCAGCCCTGAGCCAGGGTGAACCAACCGCCAAGAAAACCGTGACACCTGAACAGCACCACACCCAGCCGCCGCCGCGCTACACCGAGGCGACTTTGGTGAAAAAGATGGAAGAATTGGGCATTGGCCGCCCGTCCACCTATGCGTCGGTGATCACCACGATCCAAGATCGCGAATATGTGCGCAAAGACAAAAACCGCCTGTTCCCAGAGGATAAAGGCCGGATCGTCACCATCTTCTTGATGAATTTCTTTCGCAAATATGTGGGCTATGAATTCACCGCGAATTTGGAAAGCGAGCTGGACGAAGTATCGGCTGGGGATCGCGACTATAAGGCGGTATTGCATGGGTTCTGGAGCGATTTCCACAAAGCCATCGATGAAACGTCTGATTTGCGCATTTCCGAAGTGCTGGACATTTTGGATGACGCGCTGGCGCCACAGCTGTACCCGCCCCGCGACGATGGCACCGATCCACGGGTCTGTCCGAAATGCGGCAATGGCAGCCTGCATTTGAAAACATCCCGCACCGGCGGGTTTGTCGGCTGCGGCAATTACCCCGAATGCACCTATACGCGCCCCATCGCGGGCGAAGGTGCTGATGGCGAAGAACGGGTTCTGGGCGAAGATGCAGGGGATGAAATCCACCTGAAGTCAGGACGTTATGGGCCGTATGTTCAGCGCGGCGACGTCACACCGGAAAACAAAAAACCCAAACGGACATCTTTGCCCCAAGCCCGACATGGCGGCTGGGAAAAGGATGCAACCACGCTGGAACTGGCGGTGCAATTGCTGTCTTTGCCGCGCAATGTGGGCGAACATCCTGATGGCGGCCGGATCAGCGCCAATCTGGGGCGGTTTGGCCCCTATTTGATGCATAAATTGCCTGGGGATGAAAAACCCGTCTATGTGAACTTCAAACAATATAACGAAATGTTCGAAGTGGGCATGAACCACGCGGTGGAATTGCTGGCTCATAAACGTGCCAATCCCGGACGTGGCCGCACGGCAGCCAAAGCGTTGAAAGAAATGGGCGAACACCCCGATGAGGGCGGGCCGGTAAATGTCATGGACGGCAAATTCGGGCCTTATGTGAAATGGGGCAAAGTCAACGCGACGATCCCCAAAGACATCGACGTCGCCAACATCACAATGGATCAGGCGGTGGCCTTGATCGCAGAAAAAACCGCCAAGAAGAAGCCAGCCCGCAAAACCGCAGCCAAGAAGCCTGCAGCTAAGAAAAAGGCCCCCGCAAAGAAGCCCGCGACCAAGAAGACAGCGGCGAAGAAAACTGCCGCGAAAAAGACCGACGAAGCCTGATTTTCACACCCTGATTTTCAACGGGTCAAACGGGGCTTACGTAGGAATACGTAGCGCCTGTGTGACCCGTTGACTCGCGCCCTTCTCAGCGTATCAAAGATGCAGATACTCTGAGGAGGCACCATGAAGAAAATCTATCCCAATGCCGCCGCTGCCCTGGACGGGCTGCTGAAGGACGGCATGTTTATTGCAGCTGGCGGATTTGGCCTATGCGGTATTCCCGAATTGCTGCTGGATGCGATCCGCGATGCGGGCACCAAGGATCTGACATTTGCGTCCAACAATGCGGGCGTTGATGACTTTGGCATCGGCATTTTGTTGCAGACCAAACAGGTCAAAAAAATGATCAGCTCATATGTTGGGGAAAACGCCGAATTTATGCGCCAATACCTGTCAGGCGAGCTGGAGCTGGAATTCAACCCCCAAGGCACGCTGGCCGAACGCATGCGCGCGGGCGGTGCTGGCATTCCGGGCTTTTTCACCAAAACCGGTGTGGGCACTGTGATCGCCGACGGCAAAGATCACCGCGATTTCAACGGCGAAACCTACATCATGGAAGAAGGCATTTTTGCCGACCTGGCCATTGTAAAGGCGTGGAAAGCGGACGAAACGGGCAATCTGGTTTTCCGCAAAACCGCGCGCAATTTCAACGCGCCCGCGGCCACATGTGGCAAAGTCTGCATCGCTGAGGTTGAGGAAATCGTCCCCACAGGGTCGCTTGATCCAGATGCGATCCACCTGCCCGGTATTTATGTGAACCGGATCATTCAGGGCGATCACGAAAAACGCATCGAACAACGCACCACAAGGAGCGCATAATATGTGGGATCGTAATCAAATGGCGGCCCGCGCCGCACAAGAACTGCAAGACGGCTGGTACGTTAATCTGGGGATCGGCATCCCTACTTTGGTGTCCAACTACATCCCCGAAGGTGTCGAAGTGACCCTGCAATCGGAAAACGGCATGCTGGGCATGGGCCCCTTTCCGATCGAAGGTGAAGAAGATGCCGACCTGATCAATGCGGGCAAACAGACCATCACCGAATTGCCCCAAACCGCGTATTTTGACAGCGCCCAAAGCTTTGCGATGATCCGGGGTGGCAAAATCGCCATGGCGATCCTTGGCGCGATGGAAGTGGCCGAAAACGGCGATCTGGCCAATTGGATGATCCCCGGCAAGCTGGTCAAAGGCATGGGCGGCGCGATGGATCTGGTTGCTGGTGTTGGCCGCGTTGTGGTGGTCATGGATCACACCAACAAACATGGCGACAGCAAAGTTCTGCGCGAATGCACCCTGCCGTTGACAGGTAAATCCGTTGTGGATCGCATCATCACCAACCTTGGTGTGCTGGATGTTGTTGAGGGTGGTTTGAAAATCGTCGAAACCGCCGATGGCGTGACCGAGGATGAATTGCGGGCCGCCACACAGGCAACCATTGTTTAATTCCAGACCACTTAGATCCCCAAAGGGGCCGCATTTTCCGGCCCTTTTTCCTCCCCCATTCAGTTGCTTTTTGTTGGTAAAAATATTCTTATCAACAGGTAACCTTAGGCGTGGCGGAATTTCATGACACACCAAAATGATGACGGCTGGACCAAATCGGCTGATGCCTGGATCACCACATTGGGCGACATTGGCGATCAAAGCCGCGCCTATGTGTTGGATCAGCCGATGATGGCGCGGGTGCGGGCCAGCGGGGCCAAACATCTGGTTGATGTCGGTTGCGGAGAAGGCCGGTTTTGCCGGATGGCCCGGAATGCGGGGCTGCAAACGCTTGGCATTGATCCCACTTCGGCCCTTTTGGAACAGGCCCGGGCGCTTGATCCTGTGGGTACATATCTATCTGCCTTTGGCGAAAACCTGCCCCTGCCCGATGCCAGCACCGATCTGGTGGTGTTTTATCTGTCGCTGATCGACATCCCCGATTTTCCTGCCGCCATCGCCGAGGCAAAGCGCGTATTGCGGCCCGGCGGGCATATCCTGATGGGCAATTTGTCCGGCTTTTTTACCGCAGCGCGACAAACCGGGTGGACCGTCACAAAAACCAATACCGCAGATATCCACCTGCGCGGGTATCTGGAAAATGACGTGTATTGGGCCGAATGGAACGGCATAAGGGTCCATAATTGGCACCGTCCCCTGACCGCCTATTTTCAGGCTTTCCTGAACGAAGGCCTGATTCTAACCCATTTTGACGAACCGCCATCGACCCATCCGGATGCCGCAATTCGCGACCAATACAACAATACGGCCTATCTGATGCTGTCAGAATGGCAAAAACCAGCCTAAAAATCGTTTCCAAAATCGAAACAGCTTCACATTGTTGCCCCATTTTGTCGCTAATCATAGCGCAATGACCACAAGTAGCCTGCATAGCACCCCGCCCCATGCGCCTCAGCCCGCCGCGTCCGAAAAAAACCGGCGCTGGCGTGACATTGCCCTATTGGCAGTGTTGTTTGGGTTTGTTTTGGCCGGATTGATCAGTCTGGCACTGGCCACTGGCTGGGAAGAAACCAAAGCGCAGTTGATGAAACTGAACATGACACAAGTTGTGATCCTGTTTGCGCTGTCGCTGGTAAATTACCTGTTTCGCGGTGCGCGGTGGCATTTATTTGCCCGCCGACTGGGCCTGCCAACGGGACTGATCCAGGATTTGCGCCATTTTCTGGGTGGGTTCGCCATGTCCGTCACGCCGGGCCGGGTGGGTGAATTGATCCGCATGCGCTGGCTACGTCGCGAAACCGGTTGGCCGGTCGAACGCACTGCCCCGTTGGTTTTGGTGGACCGCGCATCGGATTTGGCCGCAATGGCGCTGATCCTTGCACTGTCGATTGCACTGGGCACAGGCGGCATCAGTTTTGCGGTTCCTGTGGCCGCGCTGGCCCTGATGGGGGCGGTGATTGCCACACGCCCACGCCTGTTGGCGGGGCTGACCACATTGACCTATCGCGCCACGGGGCTGTTTCCCCGGCTGATGGCACGCATTCGCAGCGCTGCCCGGTCATTGACCGCCTTTACCTCGGCCCCTGTGATGATCACCGCCATTGTGCTGGGCCTGATCGGTTGGGCCGCCGAAGGCTGGGCGTTTCATCTGTTGTTGGTCTGGCTGGGGGCGGATGTGCATTTCGCCATGGCGCTGGCCATCTTCACCTTTTCCACGCTGGCAGGCGGCCTAACGGGCGCGCCGGGCGGTGTTGGTGGTGCCGAAGCCGCGATGATCGCGCTTTTGTCCCTCGAAGGGGTACCGCTTGAAACCTCTATTCCGGCCACGGCCATTATCCGTGTGACCACGCTTTGGTTCGCCATTGGGATCGGCCTGTTGGTCTTTCCTTTTGCTGAACGCATGTCCCTCAAATTCGCCCGCTAAGGTAGTAGAATGACTTGGAATAATATCACATATGCTGGCTGGGGCCGCGCCCGCAAAGCCAAAGGCGATGCCGCCCGGCCCGAACGCGCCCGCGCCCTGACCGCCCTGTCTAAAGAGGGGCCTGCCATGGGCAATTGCCGGTCCTATGGGGATGCATCGCTGAATTCCGGCGGCAAAATCACCGATATGACCCGGCTGGACCGCATCCTGTCCTTTGATGACAAAACCGGTCTTTTGCAGGTCGAGGCTGGCATGACATTGGGCGAATTGGCCGAAATGTTCGCCCCCAAAGGCTGGCTGCCGATGGTGATGCCCGGCACCGGGTTTTGCACAGTGGGCGGTGCCATTGCGATGGATGTGCACGGCAAAAACCACCATAACGAAGGATCCTTTGGTCAACACATCACCCAGATCACCCTGATCCAGAACGGTGTGTCGCGCGATGTGACCCCCAACGATGACGCGCTGTGGCGGGCCACGATTGGGGGCTTGGGCCAAACCGGGATCATAGCCAGCGCGACGATGCAGTTAAAATCCTGCAAAGGCGACGTGATGATGGTCACGGAACGGCGGGCCGAAAATTGGGATGATCATCTGGCCATTCTGGACGCATCCGATGCGACCTATGTGGTGGGCTGGATTGATGCAACTGCGCGCGGCGCGGCACTGGGCCGTGGTATCGTCGAAGAGGGCGAAACCGGCGCGGGTCTGGTGACCAAGCCGAAAAAATCGCGCACCATCCCCATGGATGCGCCGAATTTCGCGCTCTCTGCCCCGATCGTTAAAATGTTCAACAATGCCTATTATCGCCGGGTGCCTGCGGCGGGGCGGACTGTGGTCAAACCGATCCAGGAATTCTTTTTTCCGCTGGACAAAATCCATGACTGGAACCGGCTTTATGGCAAACGCGGATTTCATCAGTTTCAATGCGTGGTCCCACTGGATCAAGCCGACGCCCTGAAGGAAATACTGGAAAAGATCGCCCATTCCGGGCTCGCGTCACCGTTGGCGGTTCTGAAACGGATGGGACCGGGGCGTGCGGGATATATGTCTTTCCCGATGGAAGGCTACACATTGGCCGTCGATTTCCCGGCGCGGGACGCTGCGCAATCATTGATCCAGCAACTAGAGGATAAATGCCTAAAAGCGGGCGGTCGGATTTATCTGGCCAAAGACGCCCTGTCGCGCGGCGACAACATCAAAGCGATGTACACTGAATATGGCCAATGGGCCGCCGAAGTCGCCAAAGCCGACCCCACAAAAACATATGAGACCGACATGGTCCGCCGCCTGCAATTGAGGAACGAACAATGAGCGAAACATGGATCATTCTCGGCGCGACGTCCTCAATGGCGCGCCCCTTTATGCGCAAACTGGCCGCGGCGGGTCATTCCCTGATCTTGGCCGGGCGCGATATGGACGATATGAACGCCAGCTGCACAGATGCAATGGCACGTGGGGCCACATTTGCCGAAGCCGCCGCGCTGGATGTGCGCAATGCGGACACGTTCCAACCCATTATTGATCGCGCTGTTGGGCTGCACAGCATCGTCAATGTGGCGGTGTTTGTGGGCTCGATGCCGGATCAATCCGATATCGACGCGGACCCGTCGCTGATCGACGGTGTTGTCATCGACAGCCTGACCGGCCCGGCCCGGTTCCTGCAAATGATCGCCCCCCAGATGGAAGAAATCGGCGCAGGTGTGGTCGTCGGCGTTGGATCCGTTGCCGGGGATCGCGGACGTATCGCGAATTACGTCTATGGTGCGGCCAAGGGCGGCTTTGCCACCTATCTATCTGGTCTGCGCAATCGTTTGGGACGTTCAGGCGTCCATGTGATGACCGTCAAACCCGGCCCTGTGGACACGGCCATGACCTGGGGACTTGGTAAAATGCCGTTCATGACCACCGCCGATGCCGTGGCCAATGACATCCTCAAAGGGGTGCGCAAAAAGCGCAACACGATCTATACGGCCGGGATTTGGCGCATCGTGATGACCGTAATCCGCTGTGTTCCCGAACCGATCTTTAAGAAGATGTCGTTCTGACACATCCGACATAAAGGCAAAACAAAACAGGGCGCGGGAATTATTCCGCGCCCTGTTTTGATGTTTATGTCGTCTTTGTTACAGCACGCCAATGCGGGCGAACCAGACCTCCCATAGGCCAGCGGCGTAGAACATCAGCGACAATGTGATCAGCAACAGGCCCATGCCGCGTTTGTCTTTGAGCGCAAAAACAATTGGGTCGTAATCCTGTTTTCCGTACCAGCCCAGCCGGATCATCCGCCACAGCCACCAGCCAATCGGCAACAGCGCCACCCACAAAAGCCAGCGATCAGGATAGAGAACCTGCGCCTGATCCGACAGCGAATACAGGAAAAAGATCACCAAGGCCCCGGCCATGCCGATCCCGGCCATATTCAACAAATCCGGGCGATCCGGGCGGCCATAGCCGCGCCCCGGCAGACGTTCATCATCCACCGCCAGCGTCAATTCGGTCAGGCGTTTCACACAGCCCAGCGAGATAAAGATCGGGAAGATAAAGATCAGCATAAAGATCGACGCATCCACCCGACTGGCCGCCGCCCCGGCGACAACGCGCAATGTATACAGCGATGCCAGCACCATGATATCGACCCAGCGCATGCGTTTCAGTTTCAGCGAATAGGCCAGCGACAGCGTCATATAGGTGATTACCACCACCAAAAACGGCCCGCCCAGAAATGCGCCCAGCCCAATAGCGATTGCGCCCAGCGCCAATGTGGCCGCCATGCCCACCGATATGGGCACCGCCCCACTGGCAAAGGGGCGTTTGCATTTTTTGACGTGCAGGCGGTCGGCTTCTAGGTCCAGCAGGTCATTGACCAAATAGATACAGGATGCAGCGGCCGAAAAACTGGCCATGCCCAACAGCACCAACATCAATGTCCCCAAACCAAAATGATGCGACGCAATCATCGGCAGGATCAACAGGATGTTTTTCACCCATTGATGGGGCCGCATAGCGCGGATCAGATCGCGTGGTTCCCAGCCACCTTTGATGTCTGTGACCTCATGGCCATCACGGCGCAGTTTTGCGACGCTATCACCGGGATCGGTGACCACAATGGCCCCCGCCCCGCGCTGCCAGATCTTGAGGTCGGAAATGTCGTTACCGGCATAGTCAAACCCGCCTTCTCCGTAGGCGGCGACCAGCGCGTCTGCCTTGGCGTCGCCTTTGAGGTTCACATCGCCATCGGACGCAAATACCCGTTCGATGCCGTGATGTTTGGCCAGCGGTTCAACCAAAGACATGTCAGAGGCTGACGCCAAGGCCACTTCGCGGCCTTCAGATTTGGCAGTTTCGACCAATTCCATGACTTCGGGTTCAACCGGAAGCAAATCCGTGCGCAGCGGCGCGATCTGGGCCAGTTCCGATTTCAGCCGCGCGCGGTCACGCCAGTGCAACAGCGATGCTTTGAGCGTCGCCATGGGATCTTTGCCCAGCCCGGCCCAAAAACATTCCAACAACATATCGGTGCGCAGCAGCGTCCCGTCCACATCTAATACCAGCGGGCGTTTCGTCACGGTAATATCCCTCAATTCACGGAAAAGACGCAGCCATCGGTGATCAGCTGCGGGGGGGTTATGCACAGGCCGCGGGCGACAGACCACGCAGCCAGAACTTTGGGCACATAGGCGCGCGTTTCAGCATAAGGCGGCACGCCGGAATTGTCGCGCACCGATCCTTCGCCTGCATTATAGGCGGCCAGCACCAATATCGGGTCTTTGTCGAAATGGTCCATCAGCCATGCCAGATAGGCCACGCCGCCTTTGATGTTATCAGCGCTGTTCATGCGGTCCGTCACACCGAACCGTTCCGCAGTGGCAGGCATCAATTGCATCAATCCCGCCGCCCCGGCGCCGCTGACCGCATCGCTTTGGCCCGCGCTTTCGACGGAAATCACCGCCAGAGCCAGCGCTGGGGACACATCCGTACCCACCGTGGCCCGCAAAATGTCCAGACCATGAGTGCTGGCAATCCCCTGCAGCGTGGCCAGACGCGGCTGTTGGACCGATCCTGCACGTATCGCCGCCAAGGCAGGGTCCAATCGGCCCGGACCGGATTCCGACACATCAGGTGAAATCGTTTCCCAGAACCAATCATATTCGCCCGGTGGGCGTTGCTGAGGGGCAGCAGCGGTGGCGCCCCCCTGCCCGGCCGCATTGGGCGCAGCTGGACCGCTGGGCGCGGAAGGCGCGATTTGCACAGTGATCCGCGGCGCAGTTGATCCCGGTTCCGGGACCCCGACGCTGCGAAAGGTGAAATCAGGTTGCAAACGGTGACTGTCTGCCAACGCAGCCGAAGACAGGCCCACCGCAAGTGAGAGCCCATACAGTATATATAGTGCCATGTTTGATGAGCTGCGCGTCATTCGCGTCTGCCCTGCCTCATTATTGTTAAGACATATATTGCAGAAAACCGGAGATCAGGCCAGTGGGCACGCAAATCAGGGTCCAATTTAGCAGGAAAACGGGGCAAAAACGCCCCATTAACCCTTTGTTTACCTTTGGTCACAGGACGAGGTTCGTTTGTAATTCGTTAATTTTCAATAACTTATAAATTTTTCGACAAAAAAACGCATTGCACGAAAATTGAACCAAACCGGCCCAAGTCTCGCCCCATTGTGGGGGCTATATATGTTCATCCAAGACGGGGAGCGGGCCATTGAGAGGCCGGTTCGCAACTGCCCCGGCAAGGTAACATAAACTGAGCGAACACCCCTAGGAGGGACCGAAATGCTGAACTTCATCAAAAACTTCCGTCAAGACGAAGACGGCGCCGTGACCGTTGACTGGGTTGTTCTGACAGCCGCAATCGTTGGTCTGGGCATCGCCGTTCTGACATCCGTTGGTAACGGGACAACCGCGCTGGGCTCCAAAGTTAGCTCGCAGTTGGCCAACCAAACCATCGTAACATATAACTAATTCTCGATCCGAAGGATAAAACACATGCTTAACTTCATCAAAAACTTCCGCAACGACGAAGACGGCGCTGTAACTGTTGACTGGGTTGTTCTGACAGCCGCAATCGTTGGCCTCGGCATCGCAGTTCTGACATCCGTTGGTAACGGTACAACAGCCCTGGGTTCCAAAGTATCCAGCCAGTTGGCCAACCAAACCATCGTAACATATAACTAATTCTCGATCCGAAGGATAAAACACATGCTTAACTTCATCAA
>CANLNM010000001.1 GCA_947492475.1 uncultured Paracoccaceae bacterium | reverse complement strand
CCCTGACCGATGGTTTTGTTGGCCGCCTGAGGCGTGACCAACAGCAACGGTGTGTGGTTCCAATAGGCGGTCTTAACTGCCGTCACAAAGTTGGTGATGCCGGGACCGTTTTGCGCGATCATCATCGACATTTTGCCGGTCGCGCGGGTGTAGCCATCCGCCATCATCCCGCCAGACCCTTCGTGGGCGCAATCCCAGAACGTGATCCCAGCCTTCGGAAAAATGTCCGAAATCGGCATCATCGCAGAACCAATAATCCCAAATGCATGCCCAATCCCATGCATCTGCAAAGTCTTAACAAACGCTTCTTCTGTCGTCATCTTCATGGCCAGAGATCCCCTTTTAGCTTTCAGCGATTGTAGGGATTGGCAGTGGTTCAAAATAGGGCCAGATTATGGCTCTGGATAAGTCCAGAATTTTGCTCCCTAAAATTTCGAAATTATCACGTAATTTGTTGTACATTAACAAAAATACTGATTGTCAGCCGCTTTACGGCTTCTCAATTTTGTTCAAAATTGAGACTTTCATTCTCACTGGGCGGGCATTGGTTTCGAATTTGTCGTCAAAATTGACCCGTGTCATAGAATCTGTTTTTCGCCAGATTCTCCACTTATCCGCGGTTAAGGGTTTGGGAAATCAAAGACAGGCCATCATGGATTTTGGTTTGGGGTATGGACGAATAGGCAAGCCGGTAAAAATCGGTTGGTGGCGTGTCCCCTGCAAAGAACGGAGCGCCGGGTTCGATCAGCACGCTTTGGCTGCGTAACTTTTCGGCGGCCTCGTCCATATTGACGCCTTCTGCGCGCATCCAAAGGGACGATCCACCGTAACTGCCTTCTCCTGCAACGGTCAGGCCCAGTTCACCAATGGCTTGGTCCATTACCCGCCGGCGATCGTGATACGCCGTCTGCATACGTTTGATCAGGGCATCATAATGTCCCAATGACAGGAAATATGACGTTGTGCGCTGCAATAGGCCGGGGGGGTGGCGCAAAACCGATGCCCTCAATGCGCGTGCTTCTCGGATAAACGGGGCAGGGCCCACCAAATAGCCCAGCCGAAGTCCCGGAAACAGGGATTTGGAAAAGGATCCGACATAGATAACCCGCCCCCCTTCGTCCAAAGATTTGAGCGCAGCCGAGGCCGGTTTCAGAAAGGCCATTTCGAATTCGTAATCGTCCTCAACAATCAGAAAATCATCCCGCTCGGCTTTTTCCAGCAATTCTTTGCGTCGGGATAATGGCATGGTTGCCGTTGTCGGGCATTGATGGGCTGGTGTGGTGAACACAACATCTGTGTCATCTGGAATCAGGTCCGGGGGCAGGCCATCGTCATCCACTGGCACATGGGACACATGGCAGCGCGACCCATGCAAAATATCGCGCAAGGACGGGTAACCCGGGGTTTCGATGGCAGCACGACGACGTTGATTCAGAAGAACCTGAACCGTCAGCCAAAGTGCGTTTTGCGCGCCCATCGTGATCAGCACTTCGTCAGAAGAGGCAAGGATACCGCGGCGAGGTAGCGTTTGACGGGTGATGAATTCAACAAGGTTGGGATCGTCCGCGTCAAAGTGATCCGCAGATAGTGATTTAAAATCTTTACGCCCCAAGGCCTGCAACGCGCAGAGCCGCCAATTGGCGCTGTCAAACAATTCGGGATCCATCTGGCCGTAAATGAATTGATATTTGTACGTCGCCCAATCGGCCGGTTTCTGAAGCCAGTAGGGTGTTGGCCGATGCCCCAGGACGCGGGTCCAGTCCACGTTACCTTTGCCCGGGGCGCGGGCTGGAAAACTGGGCGGCTCGGGGGCGTTGTCGGACACATAATAGCCTGAACGCCCCATCGATGTGATGTAATTATCGGCCTGCAATTCGGTATAAGCGAGGGTCACCGTAATCCGGCTGACCCCCAAATGACGCGCCAATGCGCGCGACGACGGTAGCTTTTCTTTGGATTGGAAACGGCCGGACAGGACCCCTTCGGCGACGATCTGACGGATCTGGCTTTGAAGTGTGTGTTCGCTGTCTGGCGACAAGAAGAATGTGTTGACGGAAATGGCCATAACCGCAAAATAGACTGGACTTAGATCAGAGGCAATCTGGACTTAGCTGCAATCGGTCAAATAAATGTCAGTTCCCCAGGAAATACATGCGCTAGACAGGTCGCTGGGCGGGGGGGCGTCACTGATAAATCCGGTCAAATCCTTTAGGTTGGCCACGCGAATGGGGGCTTTTCTGAGGAATTTGGACTGGTCGCTGGCCAGATAGACCTGCCGGGATTGTTTCAAAATGGTCTGGCTGACGGCCACTTCTTGGATGTCGAAATCCAACACATCGCCATCGTCATCCAGCGCGGAACACCCGATAAAGGCAACGTCAAATTTAAACTGTTCAATGATGCGCGTGGCCACATTGCCAACCAAGCCACCATCGGTTTTGCGCAGGGTGCCGCCTGTGACGATGATTTCCGCCTGACGATGCCCCGATAACAGGTTGGCGACGTTCATGTTATTGGTGATCACCAGCAGGTTCTCGTGCTGGGTGAGCGCACCGGCAATTGCTTCGCAGGTGGTTCCGATGCCCAGAAACAAGCATGAACCGTTTGGAATAAGAGTTGCACAAATATCGGCAATTTCAGCCTTAGAGCTGCGTTGTAAATTGCGGCGCTCTTGGTAGTCGATATTGGTTGTGCCGGATGGCAAAACCGCGCCGCCATGAACCCGTTCCAGCCGACCAGATTCCGCCAGATCGGTCAAATCTCGGCGAATGGTTTGCAACGTGACGCCAAAATGTGCGGCCAAGCCGTCCACGGTGACTTTGCCGTCACGGCGCGCCAAATCCAGAATTGCGGGATGTCTAAGTGCTTGGGTCATGTTGGCCTGTTTGTTTCATGCGATCATGGGATGCAATCTGGGCCAATGCAAGCGCGATTGCGACAAAACGAAAAAATACGAACATATTGGTGTTCGTTTCGCGCGTGACGTGCTAAGTCAAGGCAACATTTATCGACTCGGATGATCCCATGACCCAGACTTATGATCTTTTTGTTATTGGTGGCGGCATTAATGGCTGCGGCATCGCGCGCGACGCCTCTGGGCGGGGGCTTAGGGTTGGGCTGGCGGAAATGAACGATCTTGCGTCGGCTACGTCATCCGCATCGACCAAACTGTTTCACGGTGGGTTGCGTTATCTGGAATATTTTGAGGTGCGGTTGGTGCGCGAAGCCCTGATCGAGCGGGAAAATCTGCTGCGCGCCATGCCGCATATTTCCTGGCCGATGCGGTTTGTGCTGCCCTATCACAAAGACATGCGATTTGAGGGAAACACCCCCACATCCAAGCTGTTGGGCGTGGTGATGCCTTGGATGAAGGGGCGCCGCCCGGCTTGGCTGATCCGGATGGGGCTGTTTATGTATGACCATCTGGGGGGGCGCAAAATCCTGCCTGCCACATCAACCGTTGATTTGCGAGTTGGGGCCGAAGGTGCCCCCCTGAATGATCGGTTTGAAAAGGCTTATGAATATTCTGATTGCTGGGTTCAGGACGCGCGGTTGGTTGTGCTGAATGCGCGGGATGCGGAAATGCGTGGCGCGGATATTCTGGTGCGCACCAAGGTTGTTTCCGCAGAACGCGACGGCAAAGAATGGGCCATCACATTAGAGGATGCACAAGGTCAGCGCGTGGTGCGGGCCAAGATGCTGGTCAACGCGGCCGGGCCTTGGGTTGGGGATGTCATTCAGCAAAAGGTGCGGATTAATTCACAAGAAAACGTGCGGTTGGTGCGCGGGTCCCATATCGTCACCAAACGTTTGTTTGATCACGATAAATGCTACTTCTTCCAGGGCGAAGATGGACGTATCATTTTCGCAATTCCTTATGAACAGGATTATACGCTGATTGGCACCACCGATCAGGATCATCCTGATGCCAGCCAACGCCCGGAATGCACAATCGAAGAACAGGATTACCTGTGTGCGTTCATTTCAAATTACGTCAAAAATCCGGTGACACGGGATGATGTGGTATGGACCTATTCCGGTGTGCGCCCGCTTTATGATGATGGGGCCAGTTCTGCGCAGGCGGCAACTCGGGAATATGTTTTGACGGTGGATGACGCTGGCGCGCCGATTTTGAATGTGTTTGGCGGTAAAATCACCACCTATCGGCGTTTGGCGGAAAATGCGTTGGAAAAAATTGGCCAACATTTACCGCTGAAAACCGCGCCTTGGACCAAAGGCATGCCATTGCCCGGCGGGAATTTCCCGGTTGATGGCGTGGAGGCGTTGCAGGATCGTTTGGCTGCGGATTACCCGTTTTTATCAGCCAGTTGGGCGCAGCGTTTGATCCGGTGTTATGGCACCGAAGCATGGGATGTGCTGCGGGACGCGAAAACGGTGGCGGATTTGGGCACTGACTTTGGCAACACCCTGAGTGAGGCCGAACTGATCTGGATGCGCGACAAAGAATTTGCCCGCACCGCCGAGGATGCGATCTGGCGCCGCACCAAGCTGGGGCTGGGGATGGATGCAGATCAAATCGCTAAAGTCGAAGCGTGGTTTGACGCCTGAAATTAACATTCGTGAATGACAAAGGGCGGCGTTATTCAACGCCGCCCTTTGATGTTCGTTTAGCCAAAAACGCGCGTCAATGCGACGTCAACGGCATTGGTGATTTGGTCGATATCATCGGCCGTCGCAATCAAAGCAGGGCTAAAGCACAGGGTGTTGTTGCGACCGGGGATGGACCGGTTGGTCGCACCGATGATCACACCTTGGGCGTTGCATTCTGCGACCACTTTTTGAACCAGCGCTTCTGCGACGGGTTCTTTGGTGTCGCGATCGGCGACCAATTCCGCACCCAGGAACAGACCTTTGCCACGCACATCGCCGATGACGCTGTGTTTTTCCATCAACGCTTCTAGGTTGGCCAACATGCGATCGCCCATTGCGACACAGTTTTCCAGCAGACCTTCTTCTTCGATGATCTTCATGTTTTCGATCGCCGCAGCTGGGCCAGCGGCACAGCCGCCAAAGGTGGAAATATCGCGGAAATAGTTCATCGGATCGGCGGAATTGTCTTTGAACTGGTCAAAGATTTCTTCGGTTGTGACCAGCACGGCGATGGCCGCATAGCCAGAGGCCACACCCTTGGCCATTGTGACCATATCGGGTTTGATCCCGTATTGCTGATAGCCAAACCATTTGCCGGTGCGGCCAACGCCACAAACCACTTCGTCGATGTGCAGCAGGATATCGTATTGCTTACAGATTTCCTGAACGCGTTCCCAGTATCCTTCTGGTGGGGTGATCACACCACCGCCAGCGGTCACGGGTTCCAGACATAATGCACCAACGGTTTCGGGACCTTCGCGCAGGATCACTTCTTCGATCTGGTTGGCGGCCCAAACGCCATAACCCTCTTCTGGGGCGCCGTCCTGTTCGTGCTTGCGATATTCCATGCAGTGAGGAACTTTGATGAAATCAGGTGCAAACGGACCGTATTGCGCGTTGCGTTCGTCCTGACCACCGGCCGACATCGTGGCCAAAGTAGAGCCGTGATAGTCGCGGTCGCGGTACAGAATTTTGGTTTTCTTGCCGCCATATTTTTTATGGGCGATCTGACGCACGATTTTAAAGGCTTTCTCATTCGCCTCAGAACCGGAATTCATGTAATAAACCCGGGACATGCCGGGCATTTTGTCGATTAGCATTTCGGCAAAAATGGACCCCGGAATAGACCCGGCGGTTTGCGCGAAATAGCACAGCTTCATCAGCTGTTCATGGACGGCATCCGCAATCTGTTTGCGGCCATAGCCAACGTTTACGGTCCAGACACCACCGGATACGGCATCCAGATGTTCTTTGCCATTTTGGTCCCAGACCCGCATCCCTTTGCCTTCGACGATGATCCGGGGATCATTTTCTTCAAGGGGTTTGTGTTGCAACAGGTGATGCCAGACATGCGCTTTGTCTGCGGCAACGACCTTGCTTAGATCATTTTCTTTGAACGTGCCGTCCATCGTAAGGCCCTTTCCATAAAACAAGAGTTGATCAGTTATGACGTCAGAGAATCTGGCGTTTGATGATTATACCTTCATCGTTTGTAACATGTCTGTAATAGGGCCAGATTGGGCACTGTCATATATCCAAATATTTTTTTCAACCTGCCTGATTATGGGGCTTCTTGTTGTTAGTGAATTGAAAATAAACAAATAATTTTTGCAGGTCATTTTGTTATGCGGGGTGTGATGTCTGTTTCACACAAATGAAAACCGAGAAAAACATTGATTGAAACGAGGTTTTAAGCTCGGATCAATGTTGATCGGGGCCAAACGGCTTGGTCGAACTTGAATTTGAGGCGGAAACCGCCCGAGGCGTCATCGCCTAAAACCTAAAGTTCAACACGGGAGACTATCTTATGACAATGAAACAAAAACTTGCAGGTGCCGTTGCATCCATTGCTCTGCTGACGGGTGCACAGGCCGCATTGGCCGAAGGTCATCTGGAAGAGATCACAGTTGCGTATTTCCTCGAATGGCCCATGCCATTTGAATTCGCCAAAGTGAACGGCACTTATGACGAAGCACTGGGCCTGAAAGTTAACTGGGTAAGCTTTGACACAGGGACCGCCATGAGCGCAGCGATGGCATCTGGTGATGTGCATCTTGCCTTCTCGCAGGGGGTTCCTCCTTTTGTTGTGGCGGCGTCTGCTGGTCAGAATCTGCAGGTTCTGGATGTTGCGGTCTCTTATTCCGAAAATGACAACTGCGTCGTGCGCGAAGATCTGGAAATTGATGCATCCACTGCGGCTGATCTGGCCGGATCCAAAGTGGCCGTGCCATTGGGAACCGCTGCGCATTACGGTTTCCTGTCGCAGATGAACCACTTTGGCGTTGATATCTCGACGTTGGATATCGTGGACATGGCCCCGGTAGAAGGCGCAGCAGCGCTGGGTCAAAGCCAGGTTGACATGGCCTGTGGCTACGGTGGCGGTCTGCGTCGCATGATGGAATACGGCAACGTATTGCTGACAGGTGCAGAAAAAGAAGAGCTGGGCATTCTGGTGTTTGATGTCACCTCTGCTTCTGCTTCTTTTGTTGCCGAAGAGCCTGAATTGGTTGCAAAATTCCTGGGTGTGACTGCTGCGGCAAACGCCATGTGGAATTCGGGTGAGCACACTGACGAAATGCTGGCCGTTATCGCACAAGACGCGGGTATGGATATCGAAGCCGCTGCATCTTCGCTGGCGACCTTCACATTCCCAAGTGTCGAAGACCAATTGTCAGAAAAATGGCTGGGCGGAAACGCGCAAACCTTCATGAAAGGTGTCGCTGACGTCTTTGTAGGTGCGGGATCCATTGACGCCGCATTGGACAGCTATGATGGCAACGTAAATGTTGGCCCGCTGACCGCTGCGTCTGAAATGTAATCTAATGAGGGCGGGAATTATCCCGCCCTTATTCCATCTGGCGCCCCGTTGGGGTGATGGATGACGCTCATCTGAAAGGCACTTTATGTCTGGACTTAAAATAGAAAATCTTTCGATGCGTTTTGATTTGCCGAACGGGTCATCAGTTCAGGCGCTCCAGAATGTGTCGCTTGATCTGGCCGAAGGCGATTTGTTGTCGGTTTTGGGGCCATCCGGCTGTGGGAAAACCACGCTTTTGAATATCTTGGCAGGCTTTTTGGCCCCCACGGATGGTGTGATTTCAATGAACGGGCATAATGTGACTGGCCCGGATGCGGAACGCGGCATGGTGTTTCAGGCAGGGGCGCTGTTTGAATGGATGTCGGTGCGCGAAAACGTCGGATTTGGCCCGTCCATGAAAGGGATGCCAAAAGGCGAAAAGGCGGAAATCGTTGACCACCTGCTAGAAGTTGTGGGTTTGCAGGATTTCAAAGAAAAAGCGGTTTATGAATTGTCGGGCGGGATGCAGCAGCGTGTGGCGCTGGCGCGGTGTCTGGCCAATGACCCGGATGTGATCCTGATGGATGAACCGCTGGGCGCGCTTGATGCGCTGACCCGCGAAAAGATGCAGTCGCTGGTTTTAAAGCTTTGGAAAGAAACCGGTAAAACCATTATTCTGATCACCCACTCGGTCGAAGAGGCCCTGTTGCTGGGGGAGCGGCTGATTGTTATGGCGCCGCGGCCGGGACGTATTCACACGGAATACCGTTTGCCGTTTGCAGAAATGGGCGTCGGCGCGGACCTGCGAGAAGTTAAGAAACACCCCGATTTTGGCCCCAAACGTGATGAGATCCTCAACATGATCTGGGATATGGAAGAAGAAATCATGGGCCGTTCGGAGGACGCATAATGGAATTGTTTTCTGCACTAGGGGCCGAATTGCTGGCCATCATGGGAACGGTGATCAAGGCGCTGCCATTTATTGTGGGCTATGTGGTCCTGATTCTGGCTTGTTTGCTGATCTGGAATGCGGTGCGCAAATTTTTGACACCCAAAAAGGACTACGGATCGCTGAAAACCGTAACCTTTGGCGATGAAAGCGCGGTTAGTTCCAATTTAGTTGCGTCCGTCGTTTCGATCGTGTTGATTTTTGTGCTTTGGGGCGCGTTCACCGGGTCCAAATTACTGCCGTCGTTTCTGCATGCGCCGGGGCCGTTTACGGGCGACACCGAATTTTCGATCACGGTCGAGGATGGCAACGGCAACCAGAATGACAGCAGTGTTTACGTTGCTGTTCGTCCGGCGGGCGCTGATGATGTTGAACCCAACATCGAAGCCGGGGATGGGTTTGCTAAGAACGACTTTATCCTGATTGAGGCCTATCGCAGTGAATTGCTGCGCACGGATCGCAATGATGAGGTCAGCCGCGAAGATGGCAACGTCGTGGTCGCCATCAACGGAGAGGCCGTCGTTCCGGGAAGCGAAGTTTCGACCTCTGATCTGAACGTGTCGTTGACGCGACGCGGAACGCTAAACATCACGCCAAATCCGGGTTGGCAAATGGAGCCAATCTGGCTTCCGGCACCGGAACGCGTCTGGCAACGGATGGGCGAAATCGCAACCGAAGGGTTCCGCAATTCGACATTGGCTGAACATCTTGGATTTTCACTGTTCCGTGTGATTGTTGGCTTTGCGCTTGGGGCGTTGGTGGGCATTCCATTGGGCTATGCGATGGGTCTGTCGGATTGGTTCCGTGGTTGGTTTGATCCAATCGTTGAATTCATGCGCCCAGTGCCGCCATTGGCCTTGATTCCATTGGTGATCCTTTGGGCCGGCATTGGGGAAAGCGGCAAAATCATTCTGCTGTTCCTTGCGGCTTTGTGGATCATGGCCATTGGCGCGCGATCCGGTGTTTCAGGGGTGCGCATCACCAAAGTGCACGCGGCCTATTCCCTGGGGGCAAGCAAACGCCAGATCATGCAATATGTGATCATTCCCAATTCCCTACCGGAAATCTTTACCGCAGCCCGGGTTGCGATGGGGGTCTGCTGGGGCACGGTTGTGGCCGCAGAATTGGTCGCGGCGGAAAAGGGGGCTGGTATGATGATCATGACAGCGTCCAAATTCCAAAACACCGATATCGTGATCATGGGGATTATCCTGATTGGTGTCATCGGCTTTGGCATCGATATGTTGATGCGCTGGGTTGAACGGATCTTGGTGCCATGGAAAGGCAAAGGCTGATCAACTTTCAGCTTTTCTAAAGAGGCATTTCGCCCCAACAAAACAAGGGCCCGCGCGATCTGAAAAAGGTAGCGCGGGCCCTTTCTCTTTGGTTACGTGATCGCAATCACAGCCAAAGGACATCGATCATGCGCTACCTGAAACGCAAAAATGCAGCCGCGGAACAATCTGCCTCAGATGTGTCTGATGTGGTGCAAGGGCTGCTTGATCAGATGGAAACCGGTGGCGAACAGGTTGCGCGGGATTTGTGCCGTCAGTTTGACGGTTGGGCGGGCGATGTTTTGGTGTCTGAGGCGCAGCTTGCGCAGGCGGCCGAAAAACTGACCGCCCAAGAACGTGCTGACATCGAATTTGCCCATGACAATGTGCGCCGCTTTGCGCAGGCGCAGCGGGCCACGATCCAAGACACACAGATAGAAATCCTGCCGGGTTTTGTGGCAGGCCAGCGCCAAATTCCGGTGCAATCCGCCGGGTGTTATGTGCCGGGTGGTCGATATGCCCATATCGCCAGCGCCATTATGACCATCACCACCGCCAAAGTGGCGGGGGTTGGGTATATCTGCGCCTGTTCCCCGCCCAGCGGCCCTGACGGTATTCCTGCGGAAATCCTCTATGCGATGCAGGTTTGTGGGGCGGATCAGGTGTTGAATATGGGCGGCGTTCAGGCGGTTGCCTCTATGGCGCATGGGTTTTTTGGCCTGCCAAAGGTCGATGTTCTGGCGGGGCCGGGCAATCAATATGTGGCGGATGCCAAACGCATTTTGTTTGGCCAAGTGGGCATTGATATGGTCGCAGGCCCAACGGATTTGCTGGTGTTGGCGGATGGGCAGGCGGATCCGTTTGTTGTGGCTTGGGATCTGGTCGGGCAGGCGGAACATGGGGCCAATTCCCCGGTCTGGCTGGTGACGGATGACGTCGGGCTGGCAGAACAGGTTTTGAAGCAGGTGCCCGATATGATCGCGTCATTGCCCGAACCAAACCGGTCCAGCGCGCAAACCGCATGGGATGATTTGGCCGAGATTGTGATTTGCGAGGATCGCGATGAAATGGTGCAGGTGTCTGATCGCTATGCGCCGGAACATTTGCAGGTGCAATGCGCGGATCAGGATTGGTGGCTGTCCAATTTGAACGCTTATGGTTCCCTGTTTTTGGGCGAAGAAACCACCGTTGCCTTTGGGGACAAGGCAGCCGGTCCAAACCACGTTTTGCCAACATCCGGCGCGGCGCGGTACACGGGGGGATTATCGGTGGCAAAGTTCATGAAAACCGTGACATGGCAGGCCTCTAGCCGTGATGCGATGCGCCCCATCGCCGAAGCCACAGCACGGATTTCACGGATGGAAGGCATGGAAGGCCACGCCCGCACCGCCGATATCCGCTTGGCGAAATACTTTCCAGATGAGGTGTTTTCGCTGGGGACCAACAAAGTCAGATAGTTGAAATATCAAAGGCCGGATGAGCGATCATCCGGCCTTTGTTTTAAACATACCGGCCAAAGCCAGCCATTCTAAACGGGCTTAGACAGCCAGGTTTGGAATAATCTGTTTTTTACGGCTCATGATGCCGGGCAGAACAACAGCATCGCCGGAAACAGACGCGCCAAAGCTTTTCTCAGCGACGGTTTTTACCAGATCGTTGGGCACCAGCAGGGTGGCTTCTTCGTTCAGGATGTCGACCACAAACAGCAGGACCTGATCAACGCCATCTTCGGACGCGACGGTTGTCATTGTGTCCATCAAGGACGCTTTGCGGTCCAGCACAATGGCAGGTGCGGTGGTTTCCAGAACGGAAACGCGGAATTTGGTGTCTGACACGGTGAATTCTTTGGAATCCATGCGCAGCAATTCAGCATCCGAAAACGCGGAAACGTCGGATTTGGCTGCAAACATTTCAGCTGCATAATCGGCGATGTTGATGTTCAACTCTGCCGCCAGTTTTTCCGCCAGAGCTTTGTCTGTGGCTGTGGTGGTCGGGGACCGGAATTCCAGCGTGTCCGACAGGATGCAGGACAGCATCAAACCTTTGATGGCGTCGGGCATTTTGGCCGCATCGTCGCCCATCAGGTCGTGCATAACGGTGACGGTGCAGGCCAGCGGGCGGATGGTGATATCAATCGGGCCTTTGGTTTCCAGGCCGCCGACCAATTTGTGGTGGTCGATGATCGCCTGAATATCGGCATTGTTGATGTTGGCAGGCAATTCCGCAGGGTTGTTAGTGTCAACAATGACACAGGCCTGATCGTCAGCCACATCGTCCAGCAATGCAGGCAGGTCATAGCCCCAACGCTGCGCAACAAACGCGGCTTCGGTGTTTGGTGCACCCAACAGGCGGGCCTCTGCGGCTTGGCCTTTGATGTCATTCAAATACCATGCCCAGATGATCGGAGCGCCGGTGGAATCAGTATCGGGGGCTTTGTGGCCAAAAACGAGAGTTGTCATGTGTTCTGTCCTGAATATAGCGGATTTTCGCGCTCTTATAGGGGGGGGAAATCGTGTTGTCACGATGCTGTCTGCACAGCCCAGCTATGCGAGCGGAAATGCCGCGATTGGGCGGTGGGTTTAAGTCAGGCCCAGTTCTGTGCGCAGCTTTTTGGTCAACTTAGCAACCACCATGTCATGGGAGGCCCGCAAATGGTCGCGCAATGCCTCATCCGAAAGCCCATAACCATGACCGGGCTGATCATAAACCTGCAGCCATTTCATGCCCCGCGATGCCAGATAAGGGGCAGGGCGGATGCCGGGCCCATCCCCCAGAACGTTAAACGCCATATCTGATGCTTTGAATGTGAATGCGGGTTGGTCATTTGCCCAACCACAAAGCGCGAAGACCTTGCCACCGATTTTCCAGACATCGGAATTGCCCCATTGCACGACATGGGTCGCATGGGGGTAGGTTGCGCAATAGGTGTTAAATTCGTCACGGGTCATGGGCCTATCTGACGGGCTTGGCGACAGGGTGTAAAGATTGCTAGGACTAAGCCCATGAAAAAAATCCGCGAAACTGACTTATATGATCCGGTGAAATCCTGGCTAGAAGCGTTGGGCTATGAGGTCAAAGCCGAGATCGGCGCGGTGGATGTGATGGCTGTGCGCGAGGATGGCGCACCGATTGTGGTCGAGCTAAAGACCGGGTTTTCGTTGACGTTGTTGCAACAGGCCGTGGCGCGACAGGCGGTCACCGACAATGTCTATGTTGCAGTGCCGCGTTGGTCAGGCAAAGCAGGCTGGCGCGCGTTCAAAGGCAATGTGGGCCTGTGCAAACGGCTGGGCGTTGGGGTCGTGTCTGTGCAGCTAAAGGACGGATCGGTGCAGGTGCATTCTGATCCTGTGCCGTTTGTGCCGCGCAAATCCAACATCAAAAAATCGGCGTTGTTGCGCGAATTTTCGGCCCGCACGGGGGATCCAAACAAAGGCGGCACCAATGGCGGCATCGTGACGTCCTATCGTCAGGATGCAGAACGTTGTGCGATGTTTTTGGCGCAAAACGGCCCCAGCAAAGGCGCCGCCATCGCCAAAGAGGCGGATGTGAGCCGCGCCACACGGATCATGGCGGACAATCATTACGGTTGGTTTGAACGTGTGTCGCGCGGCGTTTATGGCCTGACGGAACCCGGCCAGAAAGCCGCGACAGACATCGTTAATTCACAGGCGTGATGGTCCAGCCCTGCTGTTCAAGTAGACGCAACACACCCGTTTCACCGGGCAGATGCGCGGCCCCAACGGCCACAACCATTGTGTCGTTTTGGGCGCTGGCAGCGGTGATCACGGGGATCCAGTTGGCATTGCGTGTGTCCAGCAGATCCGTCTGCATGTCCTGCATCAACATCGCCGCATCAGCCGGACTAATGCCGGGGGTATTTTCAACCGAATATCGCGATATTTCCCAAATCAGCGCTGGTTTTTCTTCGAAATATTCGTTGAGCAGCGACATCATCAGCGGGGGCTGGTCGCTGATGGTTTGCAGGGTCAGTTGCAAATTGGTCAGCTGATCTTCGAAACTGTCCGCGGACATGATCGTAAACAGAGTGTCCCACGGTTCCAGCGCCTGCATGTCGACGGAATGGGTGGTGGCCCAGTCCATAATCATATGATCCAGCCCGCGTTTGCCTGATGCAATATCCGCCATCGCGCAGGTCGGAATGGCCAGCGACATCGCGATATACCATGGCTGTGATTTGGCGGCTAAAATGCTGGGAATACCGCGCTTTGAAATTTCTGAAGCAAGCATGTCCCAATCCTCAGCAGGGAGTAATTCCGGCAAGGTTGGGCTGTCGAGCGGCAAAAATAGCATTTCGGGGTTGGACAACATGCCAGACTGGGCCTGGGCTTCGACTTCGGGGGTCATTTCCAGCAGAATCAGATCGGATTCTTGCAGGAAAGGTGTAACGCGGATCATCAAATCCTGATGACGATCGTCATAAAGATGCATCGTGCCCAGAAGGGTGATTTTGGCGTCGCCACGGGTGGCCTGCCAGATCAGACCTTGGCCAAAGGGCACCGCATCTGCGCGCGCAGTGATCGCCGCCACAGTGTCGGGTTCCAATGACGATAGATAATCCGGCCCACTGCATTGCGCCCATGATGAGATCGGGAAAAACGCAGCACAGAATGTTGCAAAAACTTTGGACTTAAATCGCATAAACACACCTTTTCTTTGCAACAAGCGTAGTTTGTCGGGATCAGAATGCAAACCATCTGATCCCGATTTATTGGATGTATTTATCCAGCAACATGGACCCGCGCCAACCGTTGACCGGCCCGGATCAAGGCAAACCCAAACCGTTCACGCAATGAAGGGCGCGGCGCAAGTCTTTGATCTTTGGCGCGTTTGAACTCTTCTATTGCTTTGTCGGTTTTCGCATCAAACAGCAGGGGTGGAAAACCCTGAGATGGCAGGCCCAGATTCAAACGTTCCGGGGCATGGCGTTTTTTAACTGACTTTGCCGGCCTATATGCGGATTGAGACGGATCATGTTTGTGATCGATGTGAATATAAAACGGATGCATGGCACACCTATAATTTTGGCTCCGATGGGATCGGAAATTTGGATAATTTTAGAGTCCGGGGAACAGAATGGGGGAACGCAGACAGACGACCACAGATTATGCGGGCGAGGGTGGGTTCAGTGCTGTTCGAAAAAGGCGCGCGCGGCGCCACTTGGACAAAAGAGTGCGACGCAGCCTTATCGGCAGATAAATGTTACCTCGAGGGTCATGATCGCATCCTTTTATGGGCCCCGTGGGGCGGTGAATGGCGGTTTGGTAACCGGGCCAACAGATTCTGTGAACCGGAAATTTGGGGCGCTTTTGAAACAACTTTAAAGTGTGGCCTTTTTGTCGAGCGGACCTCGTGGCGGCATGATTGCGCCTGAGGCCTTGAAAACATTAATTATTTGGTAACCAGATGGCGGTGCAGCCCAATGTCAGATTGTCCAAATCGCCGTTGACAGCCCGGAAATGACTCCCTAGCTATACGCCGTTAGCACTCAAACCGAGTGAGTGATAAAGCCCCTCGCGGGGCGTTAAATGCAAGAGGAGTTGCATAGATGGCATTTACACCGCTGCATGACCGCGTTCTGGTCCGCCGTGTTGAATCCGAAGAAAAGACCTCTGGTGGTCTGATCATTCCTGAAAGCGCAAAAGAAAAGCCCGCTGAAGGCGAAGTTATTTCTGTTGGCGCTGGCGCACGCAAAGATAACGGCGAACTGATCGCACCTGCTGTGAATGCAGGCGACAAAGTTCTGTTCGGCAAATGGTCTGGCACAGAAGTCACCATTGACGGTGAAGAGCTGCTGATCATGAAAGAGTCCGACATCATGGGCATTCTGGCCTAAGTCGTTCGACCCTGAACCCTTTCAAGAATTCTAAGTATTAGGAGCAAGCCAATGGCTGCTAAGGAAGTCAAATTTGACACCGATGCCCGCAATGCAATGCTGCGCGGCGTTAACGTTCTCGCAGATGCGGTAAAAGTAACACTGGGTCCAAAAGGCCGGAACGTTATTCTGGACAAATCTTTTGGTGCGCCACGCATCACCAAAGATGGTGTTTCCGTTGCCAAAGAGATCGAGCTGGAAGACAAGTTCGAAAACATGGGCGCGCAGATGGTCAAAGAAGTGGCATCGCGCACCAACGACGAAGCTGGCGACGGTACAACAACCGCAACAGTTCTGGCCCAAGCCATCGTTCGTGAAGGTCTCAAGCAGGTTGCTGCTGGCCTGAACCCAATGGATCTGAAGCGCGGCATCGACCTGGCGACTGCCAAAGTTGTTGAATCCATCGTTTCGTCCGCACGTGAAGTCAAAGACACTGACGAAGTTGCACAAGTTGGCACAATCTCTGCCAATGGCGAAGCTGAAATCGGCCGTCAAATTGCGGACGCGATGCAGAAAGTCGGCAACGAAGGTGTGATCACTGTTGAAGAGAACAAAGGTCTGGAAACAGAAACCGATGTTGTTGAAGGCATGCAGTTCGACCGCGGCTACCTGTCCCCATATTTTGTCACCAACGCTGACAAAATGACAACCGAGCTGGAAGACTGCATCGTGCTGCTGCACGAGAAAAAACTGTCTTCTTTGCAGCCAATGGTTCCTCTGCTGGAGCAAGTGATCCAGTCGCAAAAACCATTGTTGATCATTGCAGAAGATGTTGAAGGCGAAGCCCTGGCAACTTTGGTTGTGAACAAACTGCGCGGTGGTCTGAAAATCGCAGCTGTCAAAGCACCTGGTTTCGGCGATCGTCGTAAATCCATGCTGCAAGACATCGCCATCCTGACTGGCGGCCAAGTGATTGCCGAAGATCTGGGCATGAAGCTGGAATCAGTCACCATGGACATGCTGGGTTCTGCCAAGCGCGTGAACATCACCAAAGACGAAACCACAATCGTGGACGGCGCTGGTGACAAAGCTGAGATCGCTGCACGTGTGACACAAATCCGTGGTCAGATCGAAGAAACAACATCTGATTACGACCGTGAAAAGCTGCAGGAACGTGTTGCGAAACTGGCTGGCGGCGTTGCCGTTATCCGCGTTGGCGGCATGACCGAAGTCGAAGTGAAAGAACGCAAAGACCGCGTTGACGATGCGCTGAACGCGACCCGCGCTGCGGTTCAAGAAGGCGTTATCGTTGGTGGTGGTGTTGCACTGGTACAGGGCGGCAAAGCTCTGGAAGGTCTGGAAGGCGCAAACGCCGATCAGAACGCTGGTATCAACATCGTTCGCAAAGCCATCGAAGCACCTCTGCGCCAGATTGCTGAAAACTCTGGCGTCGACGGCGCTGTTGTTGCTGGCAAAATCCGCGAGAGCGAAGATGCAGCATTCGGCTTTAACGCTCAGACCGAAGAATATGGCGACATGTTCTCTTTCGGTGTGATCGATCCTGCCAAAGTGACACGCACAGCGTTGGAAGACGCAGCCTCCATCGCAGGCCTGTTGATCACAACAGAAGCCATGGTTGCAGACAAGCCATCCAAAGACGGCGGCGCGCCTGCAGGCGGCATGCCAGACATGGGCGGCATGGGCGGCATGATGTAATCTGAATTCCATTTTGGAAATTGGGTTGCTGATTGGCAGCTGACAGAATTGAGGGTCCGCTATTTGGCGGGCCCTTTTTTGTTGCGGATTTGGGGTAGTTAACCGGCCAATGTGTCCGATCAAAATTGAAGGTTCTATGAGGCGCCCTTGATTGGCATGGCGCGCGCATTCATGAACGAACCCAGGGGCAGTGTGCCTGTTGGGGGTAAGTTCAATTCATCAAAACCGACGCTTGATTGAATTGGGATTGTCACGCCGCATTTGCGCGTTAGGGTGCCAACATGAGCAATCCTATTACCGGTCAATGCCTGTGCGGTCAGGTCACGTATTCTGTTAGCGGTTCACCAAAGATCGTTGCGCAATGCCATTGCGATGAATGCCGCAAGCTGAGCGGGACCGGGCATGCCGTCGGGGCGATGTTCGCAGTGCAGGACGTTGATATATTGGGCGAAACTCAGAGTTTTCAATATACTTCAGCACATGGATCTCAGGTGACCAAGGTGTTTTGCCCGACCTGTAGCAGTCCGATTTATGGCAAAAACTCTAATTTATCGGATCACATGACACTTACGTTGGGTACAATGAATGAACCGGTGGATTTGAATGTGCAGGTGGTTATTTTTGGTCGCGATAAACCGCATTGGGATCAGGTTGACCCTGACGTAATGTCATTTGACACGCAGCCAGATTGGACCCCACCGGATCAGAACGCGGAATAAACGGCGTGGTCGATGCGGCGCAAACTGACAATGTAAAACCGTAATTTCACAAGATCACAGAATTGAGAATTCCAATTCCAGTTGCACTGCTCTAGCTCAGGGTTATGCGCCTGTTTTTCTTGACCGCCCTCACCATGATCGCTTTTGCGGCGAATTCTCTGCTGAACCGGGGGGCTGTTGATCTATTCGGGATGGCGCCGCTGACGTTTTCGGGGCTCAGGGTCCTGTTTGGCGTGATCACCCTGGTGTTGCTCGTGCGGCTGCGCAGCGGCGGAATGACGATGGATCTGGGATCGACGGCACGATGGGCCGGGGGATTGTCCCTGACCGTCTATATGGTCGGATTTTCGATGTCCTACCAAACGCTGGATGCCGGACTTGGGGCGTTGGTTCTGTTTGGGATTGTTCAACTCACCATGTTCTCTTGGGCGGTGATGAAGGGACCGGCCCCATCCAAGCGGCGTGTCATTGGGGCCGTGATTGCCTTTGTCGGGTTGATCATTTTGCTGGCCCCAGCGGGGGGGCAACCGCCTGATTTCACCGGATTATTATACATGTGCGCCGCCGGTTTCGGCTGGGGCGTTTATTCTTTGTTGGGTCAACGGGAAACTGATCCACTAAACGCGAGCGCCGCAAATTTTGTCATTTCATTGCCGCTGGTTGGGGTGCCTTTGTTGCTGGCAACCCCGGTTCTTGTACCTCAGGCCGTGCTGTTGGCGGCCTTGTCTGGGGCCATAACATCCGGGCTTGGATATGCGCTCTGGTATCATATTCTGCCTCAACTCGGCGCGACACGTGCCGCCATGGCGCAACTGACTGTGCCGTTGATCGCGGTGGCTGGTGGCACGCTTGCCTTTTCAGAGCCGCTGTCACTGCAATTGTTCCTGTCGGCGGGGCTGGTTCTGGGCGGGCTGGCCATTGGAATTGAACGCAAAAGGGCGGCCAAAGGTTAAAGTTTTAGCTTTAACCCGCCCTTAAACAGCAATGCATGATGCTGCGACAAAGTAGTAATTGGGCGTCGTCATGAACTTGTATGATCTTCTTGCGCGGGTATTTCCGCATAGCTACCTCATGAAATTCACCTCTGTGTTGGTGGTCAGTTCGGTTTTGCCTCTGGTCGCTGTCGCATTGATTGTGCCGGATCTCTTTGCGCAGGTTGCCATGGCTTTGGCCGCGGGTGCAGTGGCGTCGTTTGTGATGTCGGTTTTCGCGGTGCGATCTCTGCTGAAACCTGTGGGTCGATTGGCATTTACCATGCGCGAATGGGGGCGTACGGGCCGGGTTTTACCCCTGCCAGAAGGGTATACAGACGACATTGGCACCTTGCTGGCACGCACCAACCGGCTGCTTGCACGGGCACAGCGGTCATTGGACAGATCCTGGACCGAAGAAGACAGTGATCCGCTAACCGGGGCGTTGAACCTGCAAGGGGCTGAACGGCTCTTGGTGGATGCACCTGCTGGCTGGCTGATTGCGATGGATCTGGATAAATTTGACTTGATCAATGTGGATTTAGGCCGCCGAGAGGGCGATCGAATTCTGTGTGATGTTGTTCAAATCTGCTCTGATGTTTTGCGCCAGGACGACATGCTCGCACGAATCGACAGCGATATGTTCCTTGTTTTCCTTCCCGGAGCGAGCCGCGAAGTTGCTGGTCGTATTTCCGCACGTTTGGGCCGCGCCATTTCCGAAGATATCTTTAAAGGGGACCTCACCCTGACGGCGTCCTTCGGGCTGGCAAATTATCAGGGCGGGGGCGAAGTGTCTGCATTGCTGACCGAAGTGGAAGAGCAATTGCAACGAGCCAAAAACGCAGGCGGCAATATTATCGCTGGGGCAAATTCAGAAGGTGCGGCCGCTGCTTAATCACCATCAGATGGCGAGGGCTGACAAGTGGCACTAATCTGCCGCTAAAGCTTGGCAGAAATGTTAGACCTTACTTTTTCACGCAGATCACCTATGTGTGCCGCATGATAAAGTTGTTCACGATTATAGCCGCATTATCGATCCTGTTTCCGTCTTCGTCCAAGGCGGAGCAGGATTGTGTGATTTTGCTACATGGTCTGGCGCGCAGCGAAAATTCGTTTGCTGCACTCGAAGAGATGCTGACCCTAAACGGCTATCAAGTTGTAAATAACGGCTATCCGTCAACCGCCGCAGACATCCCCACCTTGGCCGAAAACGCTCTGCCAGCGGATGTCGCGTCTTGTGCAGAACGGCGAACCCATTTTGTAACCCATTCAATGGGCGGCATTTTGGTTCGATACTGGCTTAGCCAAAACCGTCCGCAGAATATGGGACGTGTTGTTATGTTGTCACCACCCAACCATGGGTCCGAACTCGTTGATATTATGGGGGAATGGGAACCATTCCAGTGGGTCAACGGCCCGGCCGGTATGCAGTTGGGTACGCAGGTGGACAGCCTACCCAATGTTATTCAGCTGCCGGGATATGAACTGGGGATTATTGCGGGGGATCGGTCGCTCAACCCGATTTATTCACGTTTGATTGAGGGCCCGGATGACGGCAAAGTTTCCGTGGCATCAACAAAATTATCAGGAATGTCCGACCATATCACTCTGCCAGTGACCCACACATTTATGATGAACAATCCATTGGTTATGGCACAAACAATCACGTTCCTAGAACTGGGCCAGTTTGACCACGCCCTGACCTTGTCAGAGGTGCTGTTTACAGGCCAGGGATTGTGGACACCCGAAGCCCCAAGCGATCTGACCGAAATTTGGGGCCGTATTATCGCGCCTTAGCTGGGCTTACGGACCCGATTCACATGCCCCATTTTGCGCCCATCGCGCGTTTCGGCTTTGCCATATAGGTGCAATGCACAGCCTTCGCGTGCCAGGTCCGAAACGCGATCCATGTCGTCGCCAATGAGGTTTTCCATGATCACATCAGAATGACGTTGCCCATCCCCCAGAGGCCAGCCAGCCACTGCGCGAATGTGCTGTTCAAACTGATCTGTTGCACAGCCATTTTGGGTCCAGTGACCCGAATTGTGCACGCGTGGGGCAAATTCATTAACGATCAAACCCGCATTCGTAACAAACAGCTCAACGCCGATCACACCGACATAGTCCAATGCGTTCAGGATGTTAGCCGTCAACAGAACGGCATCTGTGCGTTGTGATGGCGTTAGCTTTGCCGGAATGGTGGTGGTGTGCAGGATACCGTCGCGATGCACATTTTCGCCGGGATCAAAACAAGCAACAGATCGATCAACGCCGCGCGCGCCAATGACTGACACTTCGTGGCTGAAATCAACGAAACCTTCCAAAACGCAGGGTGCGCCGGCCATTTCCGCAAGGGCCGCGCCCGCCTGATCAGGGGACATGATCCGCGCCTGACCTTTGCCGTCATACCCAAAACGACGGGTTTTCAGGATCGAAGGTGTTCCTATTTTCTCTAGTGCGGCGGTCAGTTCATCCGCGGTTTCAACGGCTGCAAAGGGGGCTGTTTTTAACCCCAATCCCTGTAAAAAATTCTTTTCTGTCAGGCGGTCTTGGGAGGTGGCCAATGCGACCCGACCGGGGCGGATAGGGCGCAACGATTCCAAAACGTCCAACGCTGATGTTGGAATGTTTTCAAACTCATAGGTGATGACATCCACCTGATCGGCAAAGCGGCGCAGCGCATCCAGATCATCATATCCGGCGGTTGTCACCTGATGGGCAACATCGGCCGCAGGCGGGTTGGCGCTTGGCTCAAAAATGTGGGTTTTAAACCCCAATCGCGAGGCTGCCACAGACAGCATGCGGCCCAATTGACCACCGCCTAAAATTCCAATTGTTGATCCAGTTGCCAGCATATCAGTCATCCACAGGTTCATCCGCGATCGAGGCCGACAAAGCGGCGCGCCAATTGTCCAAGCGTTCTGCCAATTCAGCATCCTGAAGCGACAGAATTTGCGCGGCCATCAGCCCGCCGTTTTTGGCACCCGCCGCGCCAATAGCCATCGTGGCCACCGGAAATCCGCGCGGCATTTGCAAAATCGAATAAAGGGAATCAACGCCAGACAATGCGCGTGTCTGAACCGGAATTCCCACAACGGGCACGCGGGTTTTAGACGCCATCATGCCGGGCAAATGTGCCGCGCCCCCTGCGCCAGCGATAATTACCTGCAATCCGCGATCAACAGCCGTTTTGCCGTAGTCCCACAAACGATCAGGGGTGCGATGGGCGGATACGATTTTCTTTTCGTAAGGCACGCCCAGTTCATCCAGCACATCTGCTGCTTCTTTCATGGTCGGCCAATCTGATTGGCTGCCCATAATGATTCCGACTTTAATCTGGGTCATGATGCCCCCATCCGTTTCAGGAAGCGGCACTATAGCCAAGCCGCAGCGCCGCGCAATCATTGATCAGGAAAAGAACGGGTTTCAGGCGATGATATCGGGGGTTATGCGATCTTCGAGCGCAGCAATCTGATCCTTAAGCCCCAATTTCTGCTTTTTGAGCCGTTTGATCGTCAACATGTCGGACGTGCCACGTTCCTGAAGCGCGGTAATCGCTTCGTCTAGATCACGGTGTTCTCGTTTCAGAACTTCTACTTCGACGCGCAAAACGTCTTTTTCGTTCATCCGGTTGGATGTGTTCATTGTTTGCCCAACTTTGTATCCAAGCATGGTTGCGATCAGTTTAGACCTGTCGCGCGCGCAATCATAGCCCCTGCCTCTTGCGATTTGGTTCGAATGTTCCCATATTTTAGATGTGGCTGCCAGAACGGGGTCACGCGTTGACTGTCGCTTGACCTAAGGACGTGTCGTATGACCAAATTGACTCTGGGGACTCATCCCTTTCTGCTCGGCTTTGAACAGCTGGAACGGCTTGTGGAACGGACCGCGAAATCCGGCAATGACGGATATCCCCCCTATAATATCGAACAAACCTCTGAAACGTCTTACCGCATCACCTTGGCTGTGGCCGGGTTTGGCGACGATGACCTTGCCATCACGGTTGAGGACAGTTCGCTGGTGATCCGTGGCCGGCAGCGCGACGATAGCGAAGGGCGCATTTTCCTGCATCGCGGAATTGCCGCACGTCAATTCCAACGGTCCTTTGTTTTGGCCGAAGGGGTGGATGTGGGCGAAGCGCAGTTGGAAAATGGATTGCTGCATGTCGACCTGACCCGCAGCGTGCCTGAATCCATCGTACAAACCATCAAGATCAAGAGGAGCTGAGACCTATGGAAATGAAGTTGGATCTGGGTCCCGATGGGGAACGTATCGCTTATATGAAACCGGTGAATGTATCTGATTTACCTGAGGAATTGCAGGATCAGGCCGGCACGTTGGATATCATCTATTCCGTGCATAACGCCGTTGGCGCGCAGATTGCACTGATCGCAGATCGGCAGCTGGCGTTGGATTTAGCCGATGAATATGACGTGTCGCTGCTGACTTTGCACTAAAGCGAAAAACACAAATAGGTTGGTCCATTGACTAACCTATTTTGAATTCAGCTCTGGATTGAGTAGCTAAGCTAAGCCTTTTCGCAGGCACAATAAAAATGGCCGGACAAATTGCCCGGCCATTTAATTTGGTAATTTCTAATTGGGAATTAACCCGCAATCAAACCCATGCTTTCCAATTTCAGGATCACCTGATGGGCGCAATTGTCGACGTCCACGTTTTCGGTTTCCACGGACAGCTCTGGATTAACAGGCACGTCATAAGGGTCAGAAATCCCTGTGAATTCCTTGATTTTGCCTTCGCGAGCCAGTTTATACAGGCCTTTGCGATCACGGCGTTCGCATTCTTCGATGGATGTCGCGACGTGCACTTCGATAAAGGCACCAAAGGCTTCGACGTCTTCACGCACAGCGCGACGGGTCGTGGCATAAGGCGCGATTGGCGCACAGATGGCGATACCACCGTTTTTGGTGATCTCAGACGCGACATAGCCGATGCGGCGGATGTTCAGATCGCGGTGCTCTTTGCTAAAGCCCAGCTCGGAGGACAGGTTTTTACGAACGATATCCCCATCCAGCAACGTCACAGGGCGACCGCCCATTTCCATCAGTTTAACCATCAACGCATTGGCGATGGTGGATTTGCCAGAGCCAGAGAAACCCGTAAAGAACACGGTGAACCCTTGCTTGGAACGTGGCGGCTTGGTGCGGCGCAGTTCTTTGACCACTTCGGGGAAGCTGAACCATTCTGGAATTTCCAGACCTTCGGCCAGACGGCGACGCAATTCGGTGCCGGAAATGTTCAGGATGGTGACGTTGTCGCGATCTGCGATTTCGTCATTTGGTTCGTATTGGGCGCGTTCCTGAACGTAAACCATGTGTTTGAAATCAACCATTTCACAGCCGATTTCGGATTGGTTGGCACGGTACAGTTCCTGCGCGTCATATGGACCGTAGAAATCTTCTCCGGCAGAGTTTTTACCGGGGCCAGCGTGATCGCGACCAACGATAAAGTGGGTGCAGCCATGGTTTGCGCGGATCAGACCGTGCCAAACGGCTTCGCGTGGGCCTGCCATGCGCATGGCCAGGTTCAGCAGCGACATGGATGTGGTGGATGCTGGGTATTTGTCCAGCACCGCTTCGTAGCAGCGCACGCGGGTAAAGTGGTCAACGTCGCCGGGTTTGGTCAGGCCAACAACCGGGTGGATCAACAGGTTGGCTTGGGCTTCCTTGGCGGCGCGGAATGTCAGTTCCTGATGCGCGCGGTGCAGCGGGTTACGTGTTTGGAACGCAACGACTTTGCGCCAGCCCATTTTGCGGAAATAGGCGCGCAATTCGTTTGGCGTGTCGCGACGGGCGCGGAAATCATAATGTACGGGCTGTTGGATGCCGGTGATCGGACCGCCCAGATAGATTTTGCCAGCTTGGTTGTGCAGATAGTTTACAGCCGGGTGGGCATCGTCATCGGCGCCGAATACTTTTTCAGCTTCCAGTGATTTGTTTGGCTCCCAACGGTCAGTGACCGTCATAGTGCCCAAAATCACGCCTTCTTGGTCGCGCAGCGCGATGTCTTGGCCCAGCTCCAAAGAGGCGGCAAAATCCTCGGACACATCCAAGTTGATCGGCATTGGCCACAATGTGCCGTCCGCCAGACGCATGTTTTCAACTACGCCGTTGTAATCTTCTTCGGTTAGGAAACCTTTGAGCGGGTTAAACCCACCATTCATCAGCAATTCCAGATCGCAAATCTGACGAGGGGTCAGATCAAGGCTGACTAGATTGCCGGCGTCCACTTTCAATTTCTGGGCGCTTTCATATGAAACATAAAGCTCGGGGATCGGAGCCAGATTGTTTTCCATGGGATGGGTCCTATGTTTGATTGGTGTTAAGCCACTGGCGTTACCGGTTAATTCCGCATGCAGGGCGTCGTATTCCGCAAATTTCCGGGCGAGGAAATCGTCCGTCAATCGTCGTTTTTCAGCGGCCCCACGTGCGGTCAGCGTATAGGCAAAACGCGCGCGTTTATCGGGGCCGTTGCGATCTTTGATATGAACAAGGCCGGTATCTGTGGCTTGTTTGAGCAACGCATTCAAGCGCCCCAAAGAGACACCGATCGCTTCGGCTGTTACCCGCTGGGACGCGTCAGGCGCGATGTCCAGCTGTCGTAACAGGCGGAACAATTGATCCTCCTGTTCGCCCTTCACTTTGGGCGGGGTGATTTTGGCGGGCGACAGGGCCATACTCGGCGACTCACTGGTTTGTTCATGCGTGAACATAGTGACGGTATTTGTTCACGCAAGAACAAACATAGTGAATAGGCGGAAACAGAGTGTTGCTGTGTGTCCCATCGGTAACGTCAAACGAGAATGGGCATATGACGGCGCAGGCGGGATGACCCCGCCCGCGCCGCTGACCCGCCGCAAAGCGGGTCAATCGTTGGTATCAGATTTAGGATTCGCCGGCCAAAAACCGTTCCGCTTCTAGTGCGGCCATGCAGCCCATGCCGGCGCTGGTCACCGCTTGGCGGTATTTATGGTCGGTCAGATCGCCAGCAGCGTAAATGCCGGGCACGGATGTGGCGGTGCTGTCGGGTTGGGTCACGACATAGCCGCCCATATGGGTTTCCAGCGTGTCTTTGACCAATTCATTTGCAGGCGCATGGCCGATTGCGATGAACACACCTTTGCAGGACAGGTCGGTGATTTCGCCGGTTTTGGTGTGTTTCACTTTCACCCCTTCGACGCCCAACGGGTTTTCAGTACCGTAAATCTCTTCGATTTCGTGGAACCACAGGGTTTCGATTTTCTCGTTTTTCATCAACCGATCTTCGAGGATTTTCTCGCTGCGCAATTCATCACGGCGATGCACCAGCGTCACCTTGGAGGCAAAGTTGGTCAGGAACAGCGCTTCTTCGACGGCGGTGTTGCCGCCACCAACCACGACGATTTCCATGCCACGATAGAAAAATCCGTCACAAGTGGCACAGGCAGACACGCCAAAGCCTTTGAATTTTTCCTCTGATGGCAGGCCCAGCCATTTGGCGCGCGCGCCTGTGGCCAGAATAACCGCGTCGGCTGTGTAGGTCGTGCCGCTGTCACCTTTGGCGACAAAGGGACGTTTGGACATGTCCAGATCGGTGATGATGTCGCCGATGATTTCGGTCCCCATTGCACGGGCATGGGTTTCCATATTGACCATCAAATCCGGACCTTGAATTTCGGAATGTCCGGGCCAGTTTTCAACTTCGGTGGTTGTGGTCAGCTGGCCGCCCGGTTCGATCCCCTGGACCAAAATCGGCGACAGCATCGCGCGGCTGGCATAAACGCCAGCCGTATATCCGGCAGGCCCAGAGCCGATGATCAAAACTTTGGTGTGGCGTGTATCAGACATGACTTCAGTTCCCCAGCGATCTGTGTTCCCCGCCATATAAGCGTCCAGCGGCCGGGTTGAAACCCCCGAGCGTTTTCGGATAGTCACTGCGTCCTGACCGTTGGTTTTATAATGATATTGCGCAATCGCGAAATATTATTGCGCAACGGTCGTGTCTCGCATAGTGTTCGCAAAAATCTCAGGAGTTTTACATGCCCGGCACCCGGCTCGATGACATTGATCGAATGATTCTGACTGAGCTCCAGGCGGATGGTCGAATGACAAACGTTGAATTGGCCAAGCGGGTAGGGATTTCTGCGCCTCCATGTCTGCGTCGTGTGCGCACCCTAGAAGAGCAAGGGTTTATTCGCGGATATCATGCTGATGTTGATCCGCGCGAACTGGGATTTGAGGTGCAGGTTTTTGCGATGGTCGGGCTTGTCAGCCAAGCAGAGGTTGATCTGAGCGCGTTTGAAGACCGTTGTCAGGATTGGCCGCTGGTGCGCGAATGTCATATGTTGAACGGAGAGGTGGATTTTGTTCTGAAATGTGTGGCCCCGGATTTGCGGACTTTCCAGACCTTTTTGACCGAAAAACTGACCGCCGCAGACAATGTCGCAAGCGTGAAAACATCACTGGTGATCCGCGGTGCAAAAGACCAGCCCGGTGTGCCATTTGAAGTGTTAGAAGAACGATTGGCCCGCGAAGCCTAATTGGTCGCAGGCCATGTGTTAGGCGACCACCCCAGACAATTCATTCAACATGTCCAGATCCGATTTGCGCAACCGCGGGTAACGCAGCGCACCAAAATCAGAAAATTGCTGAACATGTGGGAACAGTGACATGTAAAGCGTCAGCATATCACCGCGCAGCCCCAATTCATGCAGGGTTCCGGGATGCTGTGTTTCGACTTCAACGCCATTGGCCACAACGCGGTGTTGATGGGCAAAGCCCAGATGGAACACCTGAACCGGGCTGGGCGGAGCCAGTTCGATCACATTATTCCCGTCGATATAATCGCGGGCAGGGATATACGCACCGTCAGTGCGCGACAAAACCTGAGCGTTATGGCTGCCGTTGAACAGGCGCGCCTTTGGGCCAAGGATTAGGTCAAACATCGGTCGTGCAATGCCCAGACTGTCGGCGGACACGCGGATCAGCGTACCCATGTCAGGTGATTGGCCGACAGCGCCGGGGATAATGGTCATCCCGCCACGCCAAATCAGCGGCTGAAACCCGGCATCAACCGTTTGGATTTCATCACCGGGCAGGATGTCTTCGATGGCCATTTGACCATGATTGGTTTGAAACAATGTCCCACGCGCAAAGGCGGCAAAGCTTTCTTCAAAGGCGGCAGTGGCAGGTGCAATGCGGGAAAATTCGGCGATATCGCCGTTGTTGGCCAGATGGGCGACTTCGTATTTCCGCATGAGAGGCTTTATGCGAGGAAGTCGCCCTTCTGTCCGAGCGAACCGATCCCGAGGGACCGAAGGTAATTTCTGTGTTGCCGCACCATGTGCAGCATTGGGGGTCATAGACATGTTTACACCAACACTGTTGGTCACATCATCTGCCGGCCCCCACCGACAACATCTGACTGACGTTTAATTTCCCTGAATGTGACGAATTCGGGGTCGACCTGTCAAAATTCAGGGCCAAAAACACGGTTAACGCGATCAATATCTAAATCTAGGTTGGAATTGTTGCGAAGTCGTAAACGAAACTGCCACATTCTGATTCTGATCAGGGTTTTATTGCACCGTAGAAACGCAAAAAGCCGCGCATGATACGCGGCCTTTCACGGGGGAAAATAATGTGGCGGAGTTAGCCGTTGGCGGTTTTGCGTGCCGGGGCTGGTGTCGTGTTGCGGCGCGCGATCATCGCTTGGCGCGGCAAACCACGTTCCCATGGCAGGCGGGTTGTGTCTTTGGCTGCCTCAGCTTTGATGCCTTCGATCCAACGGGTTTTGATTTTCATTCTGCTCGCTCCTTGGTTCTGGTGCCGGTTGATGACGGTCAACGCGGCGTTGGGATCAATATGGCGGTGCAAAGCGGCGCTATTTGGGCGTTGTGAAAAGTTTTTCTAAAATTTTCCCGATGAAATGTGACGCAAGCAGATGACCGCAACGACCGTCGCGATGCCCTTGTTTTGCAGGAATTGTTGATCAGTTGGGATCAAAGAGCGGGTATTGTTTCTGGAATTGTGACCAATCAAGGGCTGTGGATTGCCCCAAATCCGCCCAGATCATAGCCGGATCGTAGCGATCAATCGGCCGTAATCGGCCTCTTTCTGATGCACACAACGACGATAGCTAAAGAAACGGTCGGGATCGCTATAGGTGCAGTGGCGGGTCCATTCAGCCTGCCCGACACCCGCCTCGCGCAGGCAATGAAGCCCAAAAGCAGGCAGATCAAACTGCATCCGGTCGCCCTGACCCCCGGCAAAGAACCGCACATAGGTCGGATCTTCGATCATGAAATCATCCATAAAGTCAGGCCCCACTTCGTAGGCGCGCTGGGAAATGGTTGGGCCGATGACCGCGCAAATGTTGCCGCGTTTCGCGCCTAGGTTTTCCATGGCGGCGATGGTGTTTTGCAAAACACCCGCCAACGCGCCCTTTGATCCCGCATGGGCCGCGCCGATTACGCCGGCCTCTGGGTCGGAAAACAGCACGGGCTGGCAATCAGCGGTCAGTACGCTGAGCACGATACCGGGCTGATTGGTCACCATCCCGTCGGCTTTGGGCGCTTCAGGTGAGGGGGTCGTAACGGTCACAACATCGGCAGAATGGATTTGATGCATTCGTGCCAATTGGCTGGGGTCGGCCTGCATGGCCTCTGCGACGCGGGTCCGGTTCATGGTCACGGCTTCGGCCTGATCGGAACTGCCTATGCCGCAGTTCAAACCCTTGAAAACGCCAGAGGATGCGCCACCAAGGCGGGTGAAAAACCCATGACGAACAGGGGTCAAAAGCTCAGAGGTGATGATTTCCAGGGTCATGTCTCAAGTCCGGGCGGTGGGGTGGCAGCGGTCGGGAAAATTCCGATGACCTTAAAAAGGTGGCCCATTTGTTCGGGATGCGTCAAGCGGTGATGCGCGGCGATATGGTTTTCTAAGGCCTGCCCCGACAGCGGGGTGGCCAGTGTTTTGGCGCGCTCGGTGATGCCGAGCCGTTCCAGAAACACGCCCTGCGGGGTGAGACGTGTAAACGCGGCCGGGGATGCATGTTGGGCGATCGCTTCGAAATCGACGTGACTGGTGAGGTCGGCGTCACCGGGATGGTGCAGGGGATCGATGGTTTGATGGTCCTTTAGGGCCTGCAACGTGTCGCCCAATGAATGCCAATCACCATAATCGATGATCAGGGCCGCACCGCCAAAGGTTTCTATTCGTGTGCTGATCTGGCGCATGATGCCGGGCAGGGCGGGGCAGGTTTCCACCAGATCGCCATCCTGTGTGTCGTCCAGTCGATGGGCCAGATCGCTGAGCGGGGCGGCGCCGCTAAGACCAAAGGTCAGAACGTTTTGCTCAGCGCCGATCACTCGTTCCCGCCAGCCTGCGCCATCACGGACAAATTGCCGGATCGGCAGGGCGTCAAAAAATTCGTTGGCCACCAGAAACAGCGGCAATTGGGGCAATGTGTCGATGTTGTCATGCCAAGTGGCGTTTGGGATCAGCTTGGATTGGCTGGCGCGCAGGGTCGGCGATGCCTCAACCAGATGGACCTGAACGGCGTCGCTAAATCCCGGCACTTTGGCTGTGGTGCGTAAAATATCGGCCATCAACGTGCCGCGACCGGGGCCAAGTTCGGCTAGAACAAACGGGCTGGGCTGGCCTTGGTCGATCCAGCTTTGTGCCAGACAAAGCCCGATCAATTCCCCAAACATCTGGCTAATTTCCGGCGCGGTGATGAAATCGCCCGCACGGCCCAGCGGATCGCGGGTGGTGTAATAGCCGTGTTCAGGATGCAGCAGGCAGGTCGTCATATAATCCGACACCGGCATGGGCCCGGTGGTTGCGATCTGACGCAGCAGGATATCACGCAGTGCGGTCATGTGGTGGTTGGGGCTTTCTTGTGGGCATAGATGATCAGGGCCACGCCAATGACGACCATCGGCAGGGACAGGGTTTGGCCCATGGTCACACCAAATCCATTGATATGATAGGCCAGCCCCAGCGGGTTGCCTTCGGATATAAATTGCGCGTCAGGCTGGCGGACAAATTCCACCAGAAACCGGCTGATCCCATAAAAGGCAAAGAACGTGCCCGTGGCACGCCAAGGGGTTTTCAACCAGCCGCGCCGAAACGCCATGACCAGCAAAAAGGCACCAAGGATCAAACCTTCTAGGGTGGCCTCATAGAGTTGTGATGGATGGCGGGCGCAGGCCCCGACCACATCCGGGCAGGCCTGGGCCGCCTGGCCGGGGAAAATCACCCCCCAAGGCAAGGTTGTGGCGCGGCCCCATAATTCGGCGTTGATGAAATTGGCAATCCGGCCCAGCAGCAAGCCAACCGGCGCGGTCATGGCCAGAATATCTGCCATTTGCCCCACAGGTGCTGCGTATTTGCGCGCGGTCAGCCAAACAGCAACGATTACCCCGACAAATCCGCCATGAAAGGACATGCCGCCTTCCCAGATTTTCAGCGCCGACAAGGGATCGGTGCGAAACTGGCCTTCGCCGTAAAACAGCACATAGCCAATGCGCCCACCCAGAATGACGCCAATGATGATCCACGTTAGCAAATCTTCGACCTGTTCGCGGTTCAAGGGCGCTGTGTTATTTGGCCAAAGCGCGGGGCGTTTGATCGCCGCCAACGCAATGCGCCAGCCGATCAGGATGCCAATGATATAAGCCAGCGCATACCAGCGCAGCGCCATTTCAAACCCAAACAAATGGATCGAAAAGATTTCGGGTGAAAGATTTGGAAATGGGATACCGGTCATGGGGTTTTTCTGGGCAAGGGGGGGCAGGAAGTCAACCAAGTCACGGGGGGCCAAGGCGGGCATTTGCGCCCAGACCCAGACAGTGACTTGAGATTGCCGGATCGGCGGCCCATATAGGGACAAACCCGATCGGAGGCTGAGATGCAGACCAAAGGTAAAATTTTTGACGACCTGTCCCAATTGATGACCAACGCCATGGGCGTGGCGCAAGGGGCCAAAGACGAAGCGGAAACAGCCGTGAAATCCGTGATGGATCGTTGGCTGGCGGATCGTGATTTTGTCACACGCGAAGAATTCGACGCTGTGCGCGCGATGGCTCAAAAGGCGCGCGAAGAAAACGAAGCGCTAAAAGCGCGGTTGGATGCGCTAGAAGCCAAAGATTGATCGCTGGCAAGCAGGCTGAATCAGAGGGTACGGCTTTGAACAAATCAAAGCCTTGGTTTTTGATGACCTGCAATTTGAAATTAGAAAGCCCTCACAAATCGAATTGTGAGGGCTTTTGATTTAGCGTTGCTTACGGCGCGCGATCCCAAACAATCCGATCCCAGCAGCAAGCATCGGCAATGCAGGTGGCAGCGGAACAGCAGGCAATCCCGGATCTGCCAAACGAGTTACGACAATTGTTGAATCGATAAATGCACTGCTGCCAGAACCGGCCGCGATTTCAATTCCGGTGACACCCAAAAAATCAGTCGCGCCAATGGCCAAGCCGGGCATGACGGTCTGAAAGCCGCCGATGTCAAATCTGAGCAAGCTCAAATGAGATGCATCGGAATAGAGCTCGATACTCGTGAAATCAAACGGGGCAGGGTCCGTACCATCGCGGATCAGAGACGCTTCTGCGGTCAGCGATGAATCATATCCGATCAACCCGAATCCGCTGCCCCCGATCACATTGATATCCGTTATGGATTGGGTGGAAGTATCAAACAGAAAACTCCCCCCCAAAGACCCGGCACTAGAAAACACACCGCTTACATCAAATTCCAGAATTGCAGCTTTTGCTGTTCCGGATACCAAAGTGCCGACTGATAAAACCGCCGCCAGTAATAGATTTTTCATCCCAAACCCTTTGAATATTGTAATTATTTGCTCTGTAACGCAGGCCAAGCAGGTCTATCTGACCGCGATGTGTCAATGTTTATGTTAAGGATTTTGCCATTTGAAAATGATCCTGAATGCGCGTTTTCATAACAATTCGGTCAATTTCAATGTTTACGATGGTTAAAATTTCCAAAATGAAAAACCGCTAGGTTTCCCAGACGCGCACATGTCCCAGTTTTTCCAGATCTTGATGGACATAGGATGCGATGATTCTATCGATGGACCTGCGCGCAATCAGTTTGTGATCCTCAGCGACGCCCAAAGACCCGACCAGTTTCCAATGCCCATACATTACGCAGACAAAGAGATAGCTGATCTCTGCACAATCTTCGAGGCTGAGATCGGGATATTGCATTTTGATCTCTAGTTGCAAAACCTGACCCAACAGCGTGTATTGCGCCCTAAGATTTGCACGAATCCGGGTTGATCCAGCGGCAAATGCCATGGCTGCATCATAGCTTTGGTCGTCACGTGGCTTGGGCACGTCGTCCACCAGATCAAAATAGAAATCAAAAATGAATTGTAGCCGTTTGGGGCCTTTTAGGGTGTCCACGCCGCTGACCAAAGCCATGCGATAGGCTTGCGCCAGCTTCGCACATTAAATCTTCGGGTTCGTCGAAGTAATATTTGATTAATTGGCGCGACAGGTCACAGGAATCCGCAACCTGCCCATAAGATGGAAATGGGGGCCCCTGACGTTGCAAAAGATCGACCACACCTTCGACGATCTGCGATTTTTGAGCTTTGCGGTTATCCATTTTCCGCCCCTTTTCCACTGATGCATGATGGAGCGAAGTTTATTTCTGTCGCAACCTTTAGTTTTTGAGGAGCGTAACTGTCAGACTTTAAATGAAAAATGGGTTGGCAATTGGGGCGTTATACACCCCAATTGTTGTTCAGTGTGTTTAAAATTTGGAAAGATAGGCCACCAGAATATCGCGGGCTGCATATAAATCTGTGGTGTCGATCATTTCCGTCACAGTATGGATATAACGTGTGCCCACGGTGATGCCGATGGCGCGCGCACCGGCTGCGGCCTGTTGGGCAGCGGCGCCGTCTTGGCCCCCGGCGGCCAGAATGGTGCGTTGAAATGGGATGTCTTTTTCGCGGGCCAAGGCGTCAAATTCGCGGACCAATTCTTTGTCAGCAATAAAGGATCCGTCACGCACATGCAGGCCGAACCCTTTGCCTTGGGTTGTGGTGTAATCTTTTTCGGGAACGCCGGGCGTGTCGCAGGCCAATGTTACGTCAATGCCCAGCCCGATGTCGGGTTTGATCGCATAGGACGCCGTGCGCGCACCGCGCAGGCCGACCTCTTCTTGGGTGGTAAAGGCCACGTGGATTTCTGCGCCCCGGCCTAGTTTACCCAGCCCTTTGATGGCTTCGATCCCCAGCCAACAGGCAATGCGATTGTCCAACGCCTTTGACACAACTTTGTCGCCGATTTCCATAAACGGTTCGTCCATGACTACATAATCCCCGACCTGCACCAGATCAGCCGCCTTTTCCCCCATGCCGATATCAACAAAGAAATCCGTCACGGCGGGCACTTTTTTACGATCCTCGGGGGACGAAATGTGGATCGGTTTGCCGCCCGGATTCATCACGCCGCGATAATCGCCGTTATCGGTGCAGACCAGCACACGCCGCGAAAACAGATTGCGCGGATCAAAACCGCCAACCGGGGTCAGATGCAGATAGCCTTCTTTGCTGATATGGCTGACTAGAAACCCGATTTCATCCATGTGGCACAACAACATAATGCGCGGCGCGTCCGGTTTGTCAGCGTTGCGTTTGCACAAAAGCGACCCCATCGGATCAACGCGCACCTCATCAAACAGCCCGTCAATTTGGGACGTGATCAGATCACGCACGCGGTCTTCGTTGCCGGGTACACCGGGGGTTTCACAAAGCGTTTTTAACAGGTCCAGCGACATCAGGGGGCTCCGATTTGGGGATACATTTGCGGCAGAGTGGACCGGGCTGAACGTGATCGCAAGGGGCAAATCAGAGGGGGGATTTGCCAACTGAAATCAACTTTATCGACATGCCTTATTTAGTGGCTGTGGATCGTTCACCCACAAGAATTATGACTTATCCACAAAAAATAGCTTTACAGGTCGCCTCTTGCACAGCACCATATCTAGTAAGGAGGCTGACTATGTATCGCCTCCCTAGAGCAGGTATCTAGCATTTGGGGTGCTGCCAATTCCCCAATGTTGGAAGACAGGAGGCCGAGATATGGCACTTTCCGAGCAGTTCATTACCAATGATGACGTGCATCCCATTGACCTTGTGGAATATATTGCAGAACACCACGACTGGGAATTCGACCGGATCACCGATGATCAGATCGCCATGGCAGTTGAGGGTCAGTGGCGGACATATTCGATCACGTTGGCTTGGTCGGCCTATGACGAAACGCTGCGATTGATTTGCACGTTCGAAATGGAACCCCCAGAGGACCGGATCCCAGCCCTTTATGAAGCGTTGAATAAGATTAACGATCAATGCTGGGCCGGCGGGTTCACCTATTGGGCCGAACAGAAATTGATGGTCTATCGCTATGGTTTGCTGCTGAATGGCGACCAGGGCGTCAGCCCCGATCAGGTCGACACCATGATCAACGCCGCCGTGACCAGCGCGGAACGCTATTATCCTGCATTGCAATTGGTGACATGGGCCGAACGTCCGGCGAGTGAGGCAATCCAGATCGCCATAGGCGAGGCCTACGGGAGGGCCTAATGTCCCGTTAAACGTCACTCGGTTTTGATGTCTACATCATCATCCGGCCCAACCTAGGAAATCTGCCAATCAAACCTTTGGTCAGCACGCAGCGAGGGGCTGGTTGGTGGCCAAAGTTCTGGTTGCCGTGACTTCCGCAAGAGGCGTTATGAAGATTGCTTTTTCAGATGGGATTTGGAGCCGTTTATACGGCCCCTACGGTAATCGGTCTGTTAATATTCAGCTAAAAGCACTTTGCGAAAAATGGGACGATGCAGCTGCCAAAGAGCTTTTCTGGGAAGAGCTGCATCATCAAGATGATATCTATCCTGCGACCTATGCGTCTTTGCCCTGGCTGGCTGAACTTACCCATCCTAATGATGAAGCGTTTGAACAAACGTATCTTTTTCTGTCCCATGTTATCCATTGTGCGTGTTCCGAGGGCGGCACAGGGTGCGACGGAACAGGGCCGAGAGGAAGATATAGAGGTTTATCGACAACAATCGCCGATCATCAGCATGGGTGGATACCGAACAGTGAATGGTTAACGATTGAAGACAGGCCCATTCTCATCAATCTCGAACAATGGTTTGCCGGCAATTGTTTGATGATTGCAGAACGATGCCTCAGCTTGGTTAACTCTGACCCGGTGGTCTCGGCTGATGCAATTGCAGGGTTTGCTTCTGCATGTGGCAGCTCAAGGGTTGCTTGGTCCACGCAAATGTTCGCGAGTGGCGAGGACGAAGGCTTTATCTGTCGGGAACTAGGATCCTATGATGAACGCGATACCTTGGCTGTGGCAAAGCTGTTTGCGCACGTCCACGAAAAGAACCCTGATCTGGCGTCGTTCATGCTGAACTACCCCGGCTGCACCTTTGTTCCGGATGATCCCAAACAAGACGACTTGCTCTGACAACAAAGCGGACCTAGGTCTGGCCAAGACGAAAACGCAGTTAACCAACGCGCCTTCATTGGTCCGGGTGTCGATTGGGGCCAATCTAGGTTCAGAACATGCGATGCGGGGCAGTATTGTCTGGTGCGAATGCTGATAAGAACCTTAAATCGTGCCCCGTTAGCGTTGCGTGTGCACGAAACAACAGGAAAGTGGGGCAGACGTTTCCTTGTCTTGCGTGTTTCTAAGCGGGGCCGTAACACAACAACAGACATGGTATAATCAAATTAGGGTTGTCGCCAACAGACGCCCTTGGATGGCCAGACAGATTTGGGGGGATTTCAGATGCAGATGGATGATGTGGCGCAGCGCGGGCTGGTTCTGTTGGGGTGTGGCAAAATGGGGTCGGCGATGTTGCAAGGCTGGTTGGCCGGTGGATTGCCTGCGTCATCTGTCTGGGTTTTGGACCCCTATCCGTCGGATTGGTTGAAACAGCAAGGGGTCGCGATCAACGTGGATCTGCCTGCCAATCCGGCGATAGTGCTGGTGGCTGTGAAACCGCAAATGATGGGCGACGCATTGCCAGCGTTGCAGGCGCTGGGCAATGGCGACACGTTGTTTGTGTCAGTGGCAGCGGGGACGCCAATCCATGCGTTTGAACAGGCCTTGGGGGAACGGACCCCGATTGTGCGCGCGATGCCAAACACTCCGGCTGCGATTGGCCGCGGGATCACGGCGATTGTGGGCAATATTCATGCCAATGCAGCGCAACTGGACCTGGCCGAAGCCCTGCTGCTGGCCGTGGGCCAAGTTGTGCGGCTGGACGGTGAGGATCAGATGGATGCAGTCACCGCCGTTTCCGGGTCCGGCCCGGCCTATGTGTTCCATCTGATCGAAGCGTTGGCCGCCGCAGGGCAGGCCGAAGGATTGCCTGCCGAACTGGCGATGGCTTTGGCCAAGGCCACAGTGGGCGGTGCGGGGCAATTGGCAGAAGATGCCGCTGAGGGGCCGGATCAATTGCGCATCAACGTCACATCCCCCAACGGCACAACCCAAGCCGCGCTTGAGGTGTTGATGGATGGTGAAACCGGGTTTGGCCCGCTGGTTGGTCGCGCTGTCAAAGCGGCGGCTGATCGGTCCAAGGAACTGGCAAATGGCTGAGATTTCGTTTGATGATTTCCTGAAAGTGGACGTGCGTGTGGGCCGGGTTATCCGCGCCGAACCTTTCCCAGAGGCGCGTAAACCCGCAATCAAGATGTGGATTGATTTCGGCGATGAGATCGGCGAACGCAAAACGTCGGCCCAAATCACGGCGCATTACACGCCGGATATGTTGGTGGGAAAACAAGTCATGGCCGTGGTGAATTTTCCACCACGCCAAATCGGGCCGTTCATGTCCGAAGTTCTGGTGTTGGGATTGCCCGACGAAACCGGAGAAATTGTTCTGATTGGCCCGGACCAAGACGTGCCAACAGGGGGGAGATTACATTGATGAAATTGTTGATTACACGGGATTTACCCAACAAGGTCCTGAATGCAGCGCGTGAAAAATTTGACGTGACTTACCGTCAGGAACCCACAGGGTTAACCCCCCAAGAAGCCACATGGGCGCTACAGGATTTTGACGCGGTGCTGCCCACATTAGGGGATGCGTTTTCTGCCCAAGTGTTTGGAAATGCGGATAAAATCCGGTGCAAGGTTCTGGCCAATTTTGGCGTTGGATATAACCATATCGACATTGAAGCCGCGCGCAAAGCAGGCGTCAAAGTCACCAACACCCCAGATGCGGTAACCAATGCCACAGCCGATATCGGCATGACGTTGCTGCTGTCTGTGGCGCGCCGCGCAGGCGAAGGCGAACGGATCGTGCGGGCCGGGCAATGGCATGGCTGGGCGCCAACCCAGATGTTGGGCACCCATGTGACCGGCAAAACGGTTGGGATCGTGGGCATGGGCCGTATCGGACAGGCCGTGGCGCGGCGTTGTCATTATGGCTTTGACATGCCAGTGCTGTTTTATAACCGGTCGAAAAAGCATACCAATGTGCCGGCGAAACAGGTGAAAACCCTGACGGATCTGATGGCGCAATCCGATTTTGTGGTTGTGACTGTTCCGGGCGGTGCGCAAACCCATCATCTGATCGATGCACAGGCGATTGCCGCGATGAAATCGACCGGGTTCCTGATCAATATTGCGCGCGGCGATGTCATCGACGAAGAGGTGCTGATTGCCGCGTTGCAGACGGGGCAAATCGCCGGGGCTGGTCTGGATGTTTATGCGCAGGAACCGCATGTGCCAGAGGCGCTTCGGGCTTTGGAAAACGCGGTGTTGTTGCCGCATTTGGGAACCGCTGCGATGGATGTCCGCGAAGAGATGGGCATGATGGCGCTGGGCAATGTCATTGCGATGTCCGAAGGGCGCCCTTTGCCTCAGGATTTGGGGTAGGGCATTCCAGTGATGAAATCTGCCAGCCGCGACGGATCAGTTGCGGCCGGTCGCCAATCTGAAATGCCGCCGGCATAGGCTGACATAGCTGTCATTGCCGCCGATCTGGACCTGTGCCCCGTCAGTGACGACGTTTCCTTCGGCGTCCTGTCGGATCACCATGGTGGCCTTTTTCCCGCAATGACAGATCGTGCGCACTTCGCGCATTTCATCGGCCAAGGCCAGTAAGGCGGCCGATCCAGGGAACAATTTGCCCTGAAAATCCACCCGCAGCCCATAACACATCACCGGCACGCCCAGATCGTCCACGGCACGCGCCAATTGCCAAACCTGTTCTTCGGACAGGAACTGCGCCTCGTCGATGAACACACAGGCGCAGGGACCAGAATTGAGGCGCGCTTCGATCTTGGCAAACAGATCTTCGTCTGGGGCAAATGTATCCGCCTTTGCCGCGATCCCGATTCGGCTGGCGATTTGCCCCTGACCGGCCCGATCATCAAACTGGGCGGTCAACAGATAGGTCTGCATACCGCGTTCGATATAGTTATAAGACGCCTGCAGCAAAACGGTCGATTTGCCGGCATTCATGGTCGAAAAATGAAAATATAGTTTTGCCATGCGCGCTTGGTAGCGCTGCCTGCCGGGGCTTTGCAACCCCGACAAACAACTATGCAACCATGATGGGTTCCCGTGAGTGGTCGATCCCAAAAGACCAAGAACAGCGGGTCAGGTTGGGCGTTGCCACTCTCTCCTAAAGCCAGCAAGGAGACAGTGGCAGGATGGGGTGCCCAACCCAACCCTACGGCACCGCGCATGGCGCCGATCACTGGTTACTTGTCCTCGTGAGGACGCTTTACCAATGACAAATGCGCGCCAAGTCATTAATGGGAAAAGCATTCGGGCTTTCCCCGAATAGTTAAGATCGGAATAGGTGGACATATGGCTGGGGTTGGGAATTACCTAAAAAAGCACACTGAGGCGCTGGTTAAGGATGTGGGTGTTGAACCTGCATGTAAATTGACAGGCAAATCCAAAGCGACGTTGGGGCGCTATTATTCTGACGCAGAAGAACATGCAGATCGGTTTATGCCGGTGGATGCTGTTGCCGCGTTGGAAGCTGCGTCATCATATCCGCATGTGACATCTGCACTGGCGGAATTGCGTGGGATTACATTGTCTTATGATGAATCTCCTAAGAATTCGGTTGGCGGTGTAAATGCAGATGTGATCGCATTATCGCAGCGTTTTGCGATGTTGATGGGTGAGTATAATCAATCCATCGAAGACGGGATCATCACTGTAAACGAAGCCAAACGCCTGCTGCGCGAAACGCTTGAATTGCAGAAAGTGTTGTTGGACATGAAGATGCATCTGGAAGAAGAAACCGTCTGACGTCAGCGTTTTAGGGTGGCCGAATCTGATGTACCCAAAGGTGCGCCAGAACAAGGTTAACCTTATAACCCAACAACTTTCGGTTTCACGTTTTGTAATGGAAGCCAAATGGAACTGACCTTGGGGCAACGTTCCCAAGGTAGATTTGCGCAAAAATATCCGTCGGTTTAGGTCCATCAAACGCGGCGGTTATAGCGCAAAATGGGTACGATGCTGGCTGAGTTAATCCGCTCCTCAACTCGCTGGATTGGATCACCCCACTGAAGGGGACCAAAGACACATTCCCCCAGGCCGATTAAGCCGCGCGGAACGGTGATATAAACGTCAAAATAGCAGAGCCCTAGGCGCGCTGAACAATCACGGACCCCACGGAATATCCCGCACCAAAGGAACAGATTAACCCCGTGTCACCGGGTGCTAAATCTGCTGAATGTTTGGCAAATGCGATGATTGATCCGGCGGATGACGTGTTGGCGTAATCTTGCAAAATGTTGGGTTGCTCATTGGGGGCAGGGGCGCGGCCCAACACTTTTTTACCGATGTAATCGTTCATGGTTTTGTTGGCCTGATGTAGCCAAAGCCGTTTTAGATCGTCCGGTTGCACCTGTTCGGCGCACATATGGTCGCTGATATGGCGGCTGACCATGGGCAGAACTTCTTTGAACACTTTTCGCCCGTTCTGCATAAACTGCATATCGCGGCGGTCGTCCATCTGATCATGGGTGCGCCGCAAAAAACCGTTATTGTTGCGAATGTTGTTGCTGAACTGAGTGGCCAGCCGGGTGGATTTTATTTTGAAATGATCGCCAGCCAGCGCTTCGTCACGTTCAATCAACACAGCCGTCGCCACGTCGCCAAAAATGAAATGGCAATCGCGATCCCGCCATTCCAGATGCGCCGAACAAATTTCGGGGCAGACAACCAATGCCGCCCGAATGGAGCCTGATTTGATCATGTCTGTGGCCGTCTGAATGCCAAAAGTCGCGCTGGAACAGGCCACATTCATGTCAAATGCGAACCCGGAAGTTCCCAGAAGTGACTGTATTTCCACAGCAATTGCCGGATAGGCCCGTTCGTGATTGGACGCGGCACAAATCACCGCATCCACATCCAAAGGCGTTTTGCCGGCCTGTTTCAACGCCTGATTTGCGGCATCCACCGCCATTTCTGCCATGATCGACGGCGCGTCATCTGAGCGAGAAGGCAGTTTTGGAAACATCCGATCGGGATCCAGAATGCCCGATTTGTCCATGACATATCGGTTCTTGATCCCCGAGGCGGCATAGATAAAGTCAGCTGAGGAATGCGCGATTTCCGACGCGGTTCCGGCTGCAATTTCGTCTTTGTTTGCGGCGTTTTGTCTGTCCGCAAACGCGTTAAAGGCAACCACCAATTCGTCATTTGTGATCATTTCGGTTGGGGTAAACACCCCGGTTCCGGTTATGGCTGCTTGGTACATCACGGTTCCCCTGTCACGGTCTGATGACCGTGCCGCGCCTGCATCTGTTTTGCAATAGCGGCCCCCGCTTGACGTAGGGGGATCGCGGCGCAGTCAAACCCCATGTCATCCCCGTCAAAGGTGACCTATAGAAAGAGAATGGAACATGTGACGTCTCAGAATTTAATTGCGGTTGATGGCGGCGGAACGCGTTGTCGGATTGTGTTGATCCATAAGGGCCAGCGCCACCAACTGAATGTGGGATCGGCGAATGTTTATTCCGATTTTGACGGCGCATTGCGAACCATCCGCAACGGACTGCAATCCGTGGCGCATCTGGTGGGCCTCAGCTTTGATCAAATTGCCCATTACCCGGTCCATTTGGGGCTGGCGGGGGTGCTGGATGTTGAGATTGGTCAGCGTGTTTCCCAGTCTCTGGCGTTTACAAATGCAACGGTTACGGATGACCGGATCACGACATTGGCTGGGGCATTGGGGCATTCAGATGGATGTGTGGCCGGGATCGGAACCGGATCGTTTTTTGCGCGTCAATGCGGGCAGAAATCCAAACTGATTGGAGGCTATGGCCTGCAATTGGGGGATGACGCATCCGGCGCATGGCTTGGGGTTAAATTATTGCAATATTGTTTGCTGGTTTTGGATGGATTTTACCCACGCAGTCCGCTGAGCGATCGGGTTTGGGATGAATTTTCGAATGCGCCGAAGCGAATGATATCCTTTGCTAAAGTCGCAACTGCCAGTCAATTTGGCGCATTTTCCCCCCGAATTTTTGCGGCGGCACAGGGGGGGGATAAAACGGGGCTGGCATTGGTGCAAATGGGGGCAAAGTCCATAACATCCGCCTGTACTGCCTTAGGGCGCACGCAGGATGAACCATTGGTTTTGATGGGCGGGGTTGGGCCGCATTACACCCCGTTTCTGCCATCCGAAATTTCGGCCCAATGCATCGACCCCAAAGGATCGGCCTTAGACGGGGCAATCTATTTGGCAACACAGCATGCGCTTGCCCAAGCGAAAGACGGTACATCCAATGAACTCTGATTTGACGGCATTTTCTGGCGCGGACATATTTGATGGCACAGATATGATCAAAGATCATGTTTTGGTGATCAAAAAGCATTGTGTCATGGGGATTGTCGCGCCGGAAAATATCCCGCTGGATGCTAAGCAGGTGATGCTAAATGGCGGCATATTGGCCCCCGGATTGGTTGACTTGCAGGTTAATGGCGGCGGCGGGCATATGTTTAACGACGCGCCGAATGTTGAAACGCTGCGGATCGTGGCTTGTGCGCATGCGGCCCTTGGCGTGACATCTTTTTTGCCGACTTTAATCACGGATCGCGCCGAAAAAACGCAGGCGGCGATTGATGCTGTGGAACAGGCCATATCACAAAATGTGCCGGGTATCATGGGCTTACATCTGGAAGGGCCGCATTTATCCCGCGCGCGAAAAGGGGCGCATGACGGTGAGTTGATCCGCCCCATGACCCCCGACGAATTGGACATGTTGCTGGATGCCGCCGCGCGCCTTCCATTTCTAAAAGTCACCTTAGCCCCTGAAAATGTTACGTTTTTACAGATGAAAACCCTCGCGGATGCGGGCGTGTTTTTGTCGATCGGCCATAGCGATACATCATACGATGTGGCCATGCAGAGCGTTGAAAATGGCGTGCGCTGTGTGACGCATTTGTTTAACGCCATGAGCCAAATTCAAAATCGCGAACCCGGTTTGGTTGGCGCGGCGATCGCTACTGGGGCTTTGTCAGCGGGTTTGATCGCCGATTTTGTTCATGTGCACCCCACAAGTATTGAGATCGCGTTAAAGGCAAAGGTCGGACCCGGACAGATATTTTTGGTCAGCGACGCGATGGCGACGGCGGGGTCGGATATCGATCATTTTTATCTTAACTCTCGCCGGATCAACCGTGACAAAACCCACGGAAAACCAAGGTTAACCCTTGCCGATGGGACGCTGGCGGGTGCTGATCTGGATTTGGTGACGGCCATTGGCAATGTGGCGTCCCTATCGGATATCTCCCTGTCGCAGGCGATCGCGATGGCCAGTTCGATCCCCGCGCGCGTGATCGGAAAAGCGGACCAAATCGGACATTTACAGCCTGGGCGACAGGCGGATTTTGTGCATCTGAAGGCGGGTAAATTACAGTCGGTTTGGCAGGCTGGAACGCAGTTAACCTGACGTGAAAAGAGGGTTAATTTGCTCTGCTTTTTGGCTGTCGCAATTAAAGGGCTTGAGTTGAGGGTGTTTTTAATAATAAAGTTCAGATTACACATGCCTAAAACGGGTCTGAACTGATCATGATTGTCGATTCCCATCAGCATTTTTGGACGTTATCGCGCGGGGATTATCCTTGGCCAAATCAGGACGTTGCCCCTATTTTTAGGGATTTTGGCCCCGATGATTTGATCCCATTGCTGAACGCGGCCAATGTTCACAAAACGGTTCTGGTACAGGCCACCGACACGGTCGCAGAAACGCGTTTCTTGCTCGACATCGCGGCGCAAACGGATCCTGTCGCTGGTGTGGTCGGATGGGTAGATTTTATAGCGTCCGATGCTGTGGAAACGCTGCAGACCTTGCAGCGGAACCCGTGGCTCAAAGGGGTGCGGCCGATGTTGCAAAACATCTCTGATACGGATTGGATTTTGCAACCATCTGCCGCGCCGGTATTACACCAAATGCAAGAAACAGGTCTGTGTTTTGATGCGTTGATTCAGCCACGTCATTTGCCGGTCATGGATCAATTGGCTGCGCGGTATCCTGCATTGCCCATCGTTGTTGATCATGTGGCAAAGCCGCAGATGGGACCGGGAATTATGCCTTCTGGTCAATGGCTTGCTGGGATCAAAGCCTTGGCAAAACATCCCAATGTGCTGTGCAAGCTATCGGGAATGGTCACTGAAATTGGCCCCGATTGGCAATCTGATCATATCCGGCCGTTTGCGCAGGTTGTGTTGGACACATTTGGCCCAGATCGGGTGATGTTTGGATCGGACTGGCCGGTAGTGAATCTGGCCAGTGCATATGCGGACTGGATCGCGTTTGTGACGGATTTGATCACGGATTTGCCCGATACAGAACAAGCCCAGATCATGGGGCAAAACGCGGTTGAGTTTTATAATCTTTGACCGAATAAAAAGGAGCCAGATTTGGCACAACGAATGGGGATGATGATCGGCCTAAAGCCAGAGGCGATCGCTGAATATAAACGTTTGCACGCGGATGTCTGGCCCGAAATATTGGCGCGATTGAAAGCGTCAAATATCACCAATTATTCGATTTTCCTGCGCGAACCAGAAAATGTGATGTTCGGCTATTGGGAATATGTCGGCCACGATTTTGAAGCGGATATGGCGGCAATCGCTGCGGATGCGAAAACTCAGAAATGGTGGGACATTTGTGGCCCGATGCAGGCGGCCTTGGACAGTCGTGCTGATGGGGAATGGTGGGCGTCGATGGAGCAGGTTTTTTACATGAAATAGGGCGGCCTCAGGAATAGAAACCGCCCTATGAAACCAGCGCGCGATTAGATTTCTAACGTGGTCAAAATCTGCGCAAACGACGCGCCATGCATGTCACGATCCAGCCGAACCCCCTGTATTTCAGGACGGGGCAGGCTGAATTTTACGATGTTCAGGTCCTTGATATCAAACCGTTTTAACGTACTCACCGGGATGCCGAACATTTGCGCGACCACGGCCGTGTCCAGACCATTTGCCACTGTGTCATAGGCATCCGAAGACCCGCAAAAAATGTCGATTGTCAGCCAAAATGGCCCAGCATTTTTGGACCGGACTTTGGTGACGATGTCTGATAGGGCCGTCATGCGCCAATGTCCTCTACGCTTAGGTGAAATGCATCCATCGGATTGTCCAAAGTCAGCACGTGGTTCAGGCAAAATTCATGCACCGCACCCCGTGGCATTTCCGGGGGTGAAAACGGGAAGGCAAAGGTCGGCATTTCCTCTTGTTCCGTTAGGGGGTGATGCAACAGGTAGGGATTCAGCATTTTGGCGACTTCGCGGCTCAGGGCTTCGGTTTGGGCGGTGACGATGCCCATCACGCCCACCTCGGTGCCGGTTTTGCCGTTTGTATCCAGCGCGCCCAGCGTGGCATCCACGCCAATCAGTCGCAGTTCGATGGTAAAGTCTCCTTCGACGCGTTCCTTGGCTTTGGCTGTGCATTTGGTCTGAATGTCATCGCACCATTCCCGAATATGCGCCACATATCGTGGGTCGCGCACCAATGTGATGGACACGGTTTGGTATCCGGCCAAACGCGCGCCTTCCAGTTTGACCGTATAGCGGTCTGACGGGATCCATTCACTGCCAATGACACGCACAACTCGGTCATCCAGCGCCGTATATGTGGCCCCGGTGACGTCCAAATGCCCGCCCGGTTCAAACAGGATCCAAGGGTCCGAATTTTCATACAGCATATGCGCTGACACGGTGTGGGGTGTGGCGCGGGCCTCGGTCCCCATGGGGGTCATGGTGAAACCGTCGGCGTCAAATTCGATCAGGATCGTGCCGGAATTGGGGCTGGTTGTGGCCAGCGCGCCGCATTCTCCGATCTTGGCGCCGTGCCACGCGCCGCCTGCATGGCATTCCCGCGCCAATGGCAGGGCAGAAATGATGGCCGTGTCCGTGGTGCGTCCGGCGATGACGATGTCCGCGCCCGTGTCCAGCGCGGCTTGAATTTGTTCCGCGCCAGCAAGGGCAACGATATTGGTACAGGTGGCAAATGTGTCCGCATCCACATCCGGTGCCGCGGGCAGGGGGGTGATGCGGCCCGCGTCAAAGGCCGTGGCCATATCGGCGGCGCTTTGGCCGGATTTCAGCACGGCCAGTTTCAGGTTTGCCCCGGTTTCAGCGGCGATTTCACGGGTAATGTCCACCAGCCAATCCACGGCGGAATCCGCGCCGCAGGTTCCTGCAGTGCCGATGACTAATGGCACGCCCGCCTCGGCGCGGGCCTGCATCAATTCACGCCATTCTGCTTTGGTTGAATTGCGCGAATATTTGGACGTGCCGGTGCCCAGATAATGGGGCCCACTATCCGTGGATCCCCCATCAATTGCGATAATATCCGGTTTCTGGGTAATCCCGCGCGCCAAGGCCGCGCGGTCATATCCAAGCCCAAGGGCCCCGGACGGAATAAGGACTTTGACCATCAATCAGTGACCCTTTGTGGTTTTTTTAAAACGTTGCGCAGGAACATGGGCGCGACAAAGCCGATCACGGCAACCGCCCACAGACCAATCGAAATGCCAGAGCTGAACAGATAAGTCCAATCGCCGTCGGACAGGACCATGGCACGGCGCAGGGCGTCTTCCATGTTGCCGCCCAGCAGGATGCCCAGAATGATCGGCACTGTTGGCACGTCAATTTTGCGCAACACATATCCCAATGCGCCAAAGGCGACCATCAGCAACAGATCAAAGTAAGACCCGGACAGCGAGAAAATCCCGACAAAGCTGATCATGGTCACGCCCGGCAACAGGATCCAGGGTGGCACGGACAGGATATGCACAAATACGCGCACCATCGGGACGTTTATCAACAACAGCACCACGTTGGCGATCAACAGGCTGGCGATCAGGCCCCAGACCACTTCGGGTTGGTCCGTGAATAGGGTGGGACCGGGGGTGATGTTCAGCGTCATCAACAGCGCCAATAACACAGCCGTCGTGCCCGATCCGGGAACCCCAAGCGTCAGCATCGGAACCAAAGCGCCCCCCGCAGCGGCGTTGTTTCCGGCCTCTGGCGCGGCGACGCCTTTGGCGACCCCGGTGCCAAAGCCCCCTTTTTCACCGGCGATGGATTTTTCCGACATATAGGCCATAAAGCTGCCCAAGGACGCGCCCGCACCGGGCAAAATACCCGCGACGAATCCGACAAGAGACGCGCGCAGTTGGGTCCAGCGTGTGTGCCACAAATCCTTCCATGGAACGCGAACTTTGCCCAATTTCACGCCGATAGACGTGTTTTTACCGTGGCTTTCGATGAAAAAGAACACTTCGGAAATCGCAAACAGTCCGACGATTGCCACAAGGAAATCAATGCCGTCAAACAGATGTAGATTGCCACCGGTCAGCCGGGGCAGGCCTGAATTGTTGTCCACGCCAATCATCGCAATGCCCAACCCGATACAGGATGCAATGGCGGCTTTGGCTTGGTTATTGGACGCCATGCCGCCCAATGTGGCAAAGGCCAGTAAATACAGGGCGAAATATTCCGCAGGGCCAAACAGAAACGCCACGCCTGCCAGCAATGGTGCCAGCAGCATCAGGCCCACGGTGGCCAAAAACGCACCGGTGAACGATGCGACGCCCGAAATCACCAAGGCGTCGCCTGCACGGCCGGCTTTGGCCATCGGATAGCCGTCTAACGTGGTCATCAGCGCGGGTTCATCACCGGGGATGTTCAGCAGGATCGAACTGATCCGCCCGCCATACATCGCGCCGTAATAAACAGCCGTCATCAGGACCAGCGCGCTGGTTGCATCCAGCCCCATCGAAAAGGTCAGCGGGATCAGGATCGCCACACCATTTGACGGACCAAGCCCGGGCAATGCGCCGATAATGGTGCCGATGAAACAGCCAAACACGGCCAGCAGCAGGGTGAACGGGGACAGGGCGATGCCGAAACCCATCACCAGATTTGAAAGTAATTCCATGTGATTGACCTCAGCCGATCAGGCCCTTGGGAAAGGCAACAAGCCCAAGTCCAAGCGCGAATTTGAAGATCAGAAACAACCCGGCAGATAGGCCAATCCCAGCGGCGATAGAACGCCCGGCATGGGGGTTGATCTGATATGAAAGGATAGCGGCGGTGATGGCTGTGGGAAAAAGAAAACCCAGCGGTTTGAGCGAATAGGCATAGGCAATCAGCACAACCACCGCCACCAACAGCGACCCAAAGGTGCGCATCGCAGGCCAATCCGGGTTCGGATCAGGGCGAACCATCACCACAACACCACAAATGACCGCAACACACCCTATCAGCATCGGAAACATTCGCGGCCCAACCGGGTCCGTCAAAAAGCTCGTCTGAATTTGGGTCGCGCTGGCAATATATGCCAGCGCTGTCAGTGTTACGACCAGTCCAAATGTCCGGTCGGTTCCCATTACTGGATCACTCCGATTTCTTTGGACAGGTCACGGATTTCTTCAACAACGCCATCGACGTAGCTTTGGAAATCACCACCAACCAATGTGAACGGAGCCAGACCATTTGCCGCCATGGCCTCTTGCCATTCTGCGCTGTCAGCAACCGCCTGCAGGCGGTCGGCCCACATGTTGAAATCTTCGTCGCTGATGTCTTTGGGCACGTACAGGCCACGCCAGTTCACTGCCACAACATCCAGGCCTTGCTCTTTGGCGGTGGGGATGTCCTCAAAGCCGGGAACGCGTTCTTCGGTCAGGACGGCCAATGCGCGCACGTCGCCGGAATTCAGGAAACCGACCACTTCGGACATGTCACCCGACATGGCAGCGGTGAAACCACCAACGGTTTGGGTGATCGCATCCGCGCCGCCATCAACACCGATATATTTGATCGCGGTGACGTCAGTGATGCCCGCACGTTGCAGGATCATCAAAGGTTTCAGATGATCAAACCCACCCACCGCAGATCCACCCGCAAAGGCGATGTCGCCGGGGGCTGCCTGAATGGCGTCAACCAAATCGGTCAGGGTTTGATAGGGGCTGTCAGCACCCACAACAATCACACCGGGATCGGCACCAATGGCCCCGACAAAGCGCACTTGGTCAGCTGTCATGCCCGCATAGGCGTTTTGCGCCAGACGTGTGGTGGTCGCAGAGGACGCCGCGATGATCAGATCCGCGTCATCGCCACGTTCCGCAACAACGTGCCCAAAGGCAAGTCCGCCACCAGCGCCAGCCATATTGGTGACCTGAATTGGCTGATCCACAGTGCCGATATCGAACATGATTTTGCCGATCTGACGGCATGTGAAATCCCAACCGCCGCCGGGGTTGGCTGGGGCAATACATTCAGCTGCACTGGCAGCGCCGGTTGCGCCCATACCCAATACCGCACTCGTTACGAGCGCCTTAAAAAGACGTTTTGTCATGGTTTCCTCCCGTTTGACATGGCGGATTTCGCCGCCCATGCTTTGATCAGAACGATCAAACCTGACATCCACCTGACACGGCATCCGACATGGATGACGTCCCATCCCAAAGGCCATTCATGCGGTTCCTGTTGATTGAGGATAATCTAAAGCTTGCCCAAGCGGTGGTCGAACGACTGCAGTTGGACGGGCATGCTGTGGACCACGCCGACACGCTTGATACCGCAGAGGCCTGTATATCCGTGGCGGATTACGATTTGATATTGTTGGATATTATGCTGCCAGATGGGGATGGTCGCGATTTTTTGGTTCAACAAAGACGCGCCAAAAAACGAACGCCCGTGATTGTGATCACAGCCCGATCTGCCGTGTCGGATCGGGTTGGATTGCTGGATCTCGGGGCGGATGATTACATCACCAAACCGTTCGATTTTTCCGAGCTCGAAGCCCGGTGTCGTGCGGTGCTACGGCGTCAGGGAGGCGAAGCCAATAACGCCAAAACCTTCTCCAATACCGAGCTTGATTCGACGGCTGGTGAGTTGCGATTCGGGGCCCAAACGCTGACATTGCGTAACCGTGAATTGCGTTTGCTAGAGGTGTTCTACAATGCGCCGGGGCAGGTTTTTTCGAAATCGTATTTGATGGATCGGTTATTTTCCCTATCGGATGAGGCCAGCGAAAATGCCATCGAAGTCTATGTTGGCCGGTTGCGAAAACGGCTCGAAGGGTCGGATGCAAAAATCGAAACCGTACGTGGACTTGGATATCGGTTGGTGGTGGCATGACGTCCCATGGCTCCATTCGCCAGCGATTGTTTTTCCAACTGGCAGGCGTGGCGGCGGTGCTGTCGGTGGCATTTTTCCTGGTGGTGCGCGGGGTCGCTGAACGCGCAGCAGAGGGCACGCAGGACGACATCTTAGCCGCATCGGCCACAGCGATTGCTGACAGTTTGCGCAGCGAAGTGGACGGCGTGTCGTTAGAATTACCTTATTCCGCGCTGTCGATGTTGGGCACGGTGGGGCAGGACCGGGTGTTTTACCGCATCGTCACGGATGGCGAAACCCTGACCGGTTACGACGATCTGCCCGTGTCGCGCACGGTGCCCAATCCAAATGCGCCGGATTTTGTGACCTTGTTCTATCGCGGTGACGAGGTGCGGTCCGTATCCGTGTTGCGGCAGGTTGGTTCGGCGGCGCAATCCACCGATGTGATCGTGACAGTGGCCCAAACCCGGCAAGGATTAGAAGCGATTTCACGGCGCATCACGAACACAGCGATGGGGGTTGGGGTTGGGTTTTTCCTGTTGGCAACCGCGTTGTCATTGTGGGCGGCGCGGTCCGCATTAGCGCCAATTGATCGCATGACCCTGTCTGTGACACGGCGCGGCCCACAGGATTTGCGCCCTGTGCGCGCCCAAACCCCGGCGGAATTAATCCCTTTGGTCGAGGCACTTAACAGCTTTATGGCCCGTTTGCGCACGTCGCTGTCACGTACCGAAGATTTCATCACCGAAGCTGCGCATCGCGTGCGAACGCCGCTTGCCACAGTGCGCGCCCAAGCAGAAGTCACCCATCGAAAACTGAACAAGCCCGAACACAAACAGGCGATCCGTGAAATGATCCGCGCCATCGATGAAAGCTCCCGGTCGGCGGGACAAATGCTGGATCACGCGATGGTCACGTTTCGCGCAGACAGTCTGACGCAACAGGATTTGGAATTGGGCGCATTGGTAGGCGAAACCTGTGATCGGCTGACCCCGACCGCAGATTTGAGGGACATTTTGATAAATCGCGATCTGCCCAATGACCCGGTGCCCTTTAATGGCGACGGGATTTTGTTGCAGGCGGCGCTGATGAATATTTTGGACAACGCCATCAAATACTCGCCCGATGACAGTGCAATCACGGTGACATTGCAGGTCGCTGACCAGCTGACCATTTCGATTTCTGATCAGGGATATGGGTTTGCCGATATGGACCTGTCGCAATTAACCAACCGTTATCAACGCGGGGCGAACGTTGGCAATATTGTGGGCTCTGGGCTGGGTCTGACGATCGCCGATGACGTGGCCAATGCCCATTGTGGACGGCTTGATATTTCTTCAAACACACAAGGAGCAGGCGCATGCGTTTCACTAATTTTGCCGCGTTAGGCCTGATCGTTGCGGGGTCCGTTGCAGCTAGTTTTGAGATCGAAGATCAGGTTGTGTATCCGGCGCAGGAAACCGGTCAGGTTTTGCGCGTCATATCCACGGCGGATCGCGGCGCGTTTGAACCAATAATCCTCGCCTTTCAGTCGGAAAATCAAAATATTACAGTGGATTACACAATCACCAGCACATCGGAACTGATGCAGGCCATCCATGACGAAGGGGCGGTTTTTGATCTGGCCATTTCATCGGCAATGGATCTGCAAACTAAGCTGGCAAATGACGGGTTTGCACAGACCTTTGGGGCTGCGGAAATGGGGGATTTGCCGGCATGGGCGCATTGGCGAAATCAACTATTTGCCTTTACTCAGGAACCGGCGGTTTTGGTGGTGTCGGATGCGTTTTTTTCCGGCTCAGACGTACCAAGGACGCGGGACGAATTGATTAATATTCTACGCGAAAACCCGGAACGATTTCGAAACCGGGTGGGCACGTATGACATTCGCAGGTCGGGGTTTGGGTATCTCATGGCGACGCAGGACAGTCGAAACAGCGAAGCATTCTGGCGTTTGATGGAGGTCATGGGACGATTAGAAGCGCGGCTATATTGCTGTTCCGGCGACATGATCCGCGATGTCGCGAGCGGGGAATTGGCCCTCGCATACAATGTGCTAGGCAGTTATGCCGCATCCCAAAGCGAGGTGATTGACGGGTTCCAAATCATCGAGCTAGAGGATTACGTCAGTGTGATGTTACGCACCGCTTTGATCCCGACCAGCGCCGAAAATGAAGCGGATGCTCAAAAAATGATAAACTTTTTGCTGAGCTTGGATCAACGGCCCGAGCTGAGCCAATCCTCTGGTTTGCCCGCAATCGACACTACAAGTTTTCAGGAAAATTCAGCGTTGCGGCCCATTCGTTTTGGTCCGGGACTGCTGGTGTTTTTGGACAGAATGCGGCGTGTGACATTTCTGCGAAATTGGGAAAGCTCACTGGTGCAGGAATAGGTATGCGGACGGGACCCCGCCGCATACCTGATCGCAAATTAGAATTCGACGACGGCGCGGATGCTTTCACCTTTGTGCATTAAATCAAACCCTTCGTTGATCTGATCCAGCGTCAATTTGTGAGTGATCATCGGGTCGATTTCGATTTTACCATCCATATACCAATCGACAATTTTTGGCACGTCGGTCCGCCCTTTGGCGCCACCAAACGCGGTGCCACGCCAAACGCGCCCTGTGACCAACTGGAACGGGCGCGTTGAAATTTCGGCGCCAGCAGGGGCAACACCGATGATAATGCTTTCCCCCCAACCTTTATGCGCGGCCTCTAGGGCGGTGCGCATGACGGCGGTGTTGCCGGTCGCATCAAAGGTATAGTCCGCGCCGCCACCGGTCAGTTCAACCAAATGCGCCACCAGATCGCCTTCGACGTTGGACGGGTTCACAAAGTCGGTCATGCCGAAATATTTGCCGATTTCAGCTTTGTTGTCGTTCAAATCGACGCCAACAATCTGATCCGCACCGGCCATTTTCAAACCTTGGATGACGTTCAACCCAATGCCACCCAAACCAAAGACCGCACAGCGCGATCCGATTTCGACCTTGGCGGTGTTGATGACGGCGCCGATCCCTGTGGTGACCCCGCATCCGATATAGCAAATTTTGTCGAATGGCGCGTCTTTGCGCACTTTGGCCAGCGCGATTTCGGGCACAACCGTGTGGTTGGCAAAGGTCGAACAGCCCATGTAGTGGTGGATCGGCGTGCCATCCAACATCGAAAACCGCGTTGTTCCGTCAGGCAGCAATCCAGCGCCTTGGGTCAGGCGAATTTTCTGGCAAAGGTTGGTTTTACCCGACAGGCAATATTCGCATTCACGGCATTCCGGCGTATAAAGCGGGATCACGTGATCACCGGGTTCCAACGTGGTGACGCCTTCGCCCACTTCTAAGACGATGCCCGCACCCTCGTGGCCCAAAATGGCGGGAAAAATACCCTCTGGATCGTCACCAGACCGGGTGAACTCATCGGTGTGGCACAGTCCCGTCGCCTTTATTTCTACCAAAACCTCGCCCGCACGTGGGCCATCTAGGTTCACTTCCATGATCTCAAGCGGCTTTCCTGCTTGGACAGCAACTGCAGCACGGGTTCTCATATCGATTCTCTCTTTTTTGGTTGCCAAAAGGCCAGAGAATTATGTTCTCATTGGTGGCGGTTAAGATCAATAATAAGTGTGGTTGAAAATGCTGCGTGAATTCAGTCGATTGCGGAAATGGTAGGGGATTATCAGCATCGTAATGGTGCGCCCAGTACGGCAAAGCCACCCCAATTTACCCCAGTCACACGGCTGAGCAGATTCAGATGTCAACGCGGCAAAAGCAGTCCTTGGGTAAAAATTGCGCCTGTGTCGTCTGGGTTTTCGTTTCGTTGCAATGTTTTGCATTTTTCGAACCCTCCGTCGTGGGAATGACGAATTGCAGAGCTGTCATCGCTAAGCACCAGAAGCCCATTTGGCAGCGAAACCAACGTTTCAGGGTTCAGGTTCGCGATGTTTTGCCCGGAAACGGCAATGGGGGTTTGCCCCGGAATCCAGTGAAACAACTCACTGTGACCAACGCCCGTAGATGCCCCAGCAATGATCAAAAAACCCGTATCCAGCGCTATCATCCCCCGTAATCCCCGGTTGGAAAGGTCCAGCAATGCCACATCGATCACAGAGACCGAGGGTGTCAGGTTGAGCTTGATCAAAATCGCCGGCCCATTCACCCCGTCAGTCCCCGCAAGGGGGGATCGCAGGCCGATCATTAGGTGCCCCTGCGGGGTCAACGCGGCGGCTTCTATATTGAGACCGCCATTTTTGGGGTCCTCAACAAAGGTCAGCGGATGCAGAACCTCTGCCAGTTGTTCTGAGCTTTGAAGGGCTTGTGTCAAGTTAAAGGGCGGTACTTCGATTGTTAGATCGTGTAGAGAAGGGGCCGGAATGTTTGTTGCAAACACCATTTGACGGTTGGGTTTGAACGCTTGATGTGACCCGATCCACCAAATCCGATCCGCCCCAATTGCAGCGGCTTCGATGTCTATTTCTGAACTGCCAAACGCCAGATCCAAGGGATTGTTCAGATCAAAAATCGCGATCGGGGCACCGGCTTGGACCGAAAATGTAAACAACTTGTTTTCTTCATCACTCGCCGCGATGAGGGTTCCATCCCCTAAAGACGCGGCTGCGGAAATGTCGCAAAGTCCGTTAAACCTTTGGGTTTCTGCCTGGGCTTGCGGTGCAAAAACCAATAACAGCACCGGTCCGAAAAATGCGAATGCACGCCACTTCAATTGATCGCTCCGAATAAGGGTGCGCATATTGTTCCCACAACAGACAAATTTTCGGTAAAAATCGCCGGATTTTCTAGGCGGCAACATTAGCGGTGAATTAACGCATGATTGATACCGATATTGAAATGCTTTCAAATGAGGACATCGAACATGAACATCCTTCGACAGGTATTAACTTTTGTTTTCAGTGTTCTGTGTGTTTCAACTTTTGCAAATGCAGATGTCTTGGTGCTGGGCAGTGTCAATGACAACGTTCGCAAACATGTTGATCGAATGACCCCGATGGCACGGTATCTGGAAACAGAGCTGGCAGATTTTGGAATTACCGAAGTACAAATCAGAGTTGAGACAAGCTCTGTCGGGATGATTTCGGCACTGCAATCCAACGAGGTCGATCTCTACTTTGACAGCCCATTGGTCGCCGCGCACGTCGCGCGCAGTGCTGGTGCCGTGCCATTTCTGCGGCGGTGGAAACGGGGCGAGGCCAGTTATCATTCGCTGATTATCGTGCCGACAGATAGTGATATACACGACCTTCGGGATTTGGTGGGGCAGAGAATTGGCTTTCAAGAGCCGGATTCTACCTCGGGTTTTCTGTTGCCGGTTGATATGTTGCTTGATGCGAGCCTACCTCTCAGGGAACTCGTTGATCGGACGGAAAATCCCGATGAGGATGAAATTGGGTACGTGTTTACCGAAGATGACAAGAATACCCTACTTTGGCTGGCCAGAGGATGGATCGCAGCCGGGGCGACGGACCCACGGCGTTGGGCACAATTGAACGAAGCCCGTCCAGGGGCGTTCCGTATCATCGCCACAAGTGTTGAGGTGCCGCGCCAGGTCGTGGTCCGACGTGGCGGATTGGACGCGGCCCTGTCGCTGCGTATTTCGGATGTGTTGCAAGACATGTCCGAAAACGAAGAAACCTCAGAAATACTGGAACAGTTTCATAAAACCTCTCGGTTTGATGAATTTCCGCGGGGGGTCGCGGGAACATTTGACCCCATTTATACATTGCTTGACCGGCTTGCGGCGGCGGATTTGATCTAAGCTTTGGGTCGGACATGAAGGTCAAACCTACCAAATCGGAACTTAAATTGTCCCTGTTGGGCTACGGTCTGGCGCGCAAGCTTGCGGCTATATTTGGCGTGATGATCAGCGTCTTTGTCATAGCGGTCATTTTTTTCAATGTGCAAACCCAAGTGGAACTGGTCCGTGAACGGCTGGATCTACGGTCACAACAATTGTTGCGATTGGGGTTAGAAGTGTCCATGCCCTACCTGATCGAAGGGAGGCCGGGAGAGCTTGAAGCCATATTCGAAGAAATCAGCAATCAGCCCGACGTTGAAAGGTTCTATTTGCTGGACGAATACGGGACTTTATTGGTGGATGGGTCCGATGTGGAAATCGGTGGATTTCTAGCGGAAATTGATGACCCGTTGGCACGTCAGGCCTTTGATCAGAAAGAGCAAATTCGCATTGTCGCAGATAATATCGAGAGTATCGCCCATCCCATCGTCTTGGGCCATAACACGTATGGTACCATGCGGCTTGATGTGCGGCTGGACACGCTGCGCAATGAAATCAGAACGGTTTGGGTTCGAAACGCCATTCTTGGCGGTGTGTTCATTTTCTTAGGTATGACAATCAGCATCATATTGGCGCGCAGGTTGACCGAACCGTTGATCCATTTGACCCAAGTTACCGAACGCGCCGCTGCCGGGGATTTGAACCAAACCATTGATGTTCAAACCAATGACGAAATCGAAAGTTTGGCACATTCTTTTGAAACGATGCTTGTAACGATGCGGGGCTCAATCCAGCAAATTCATAGGCTTGCCTATATAGATAAGCTGACGGAAATCCCTAACCGGGCTTGGTTTAGTGATCAGCTTGAACGCGTCACGGTGGCAGCCGCGATGCGAGGTGAACGTTTCGCGATCATGTTCCTTGATGTCGACAACTTCAAAACGATCAATGATCGACACGGGCATCATGTGGGGGATGCGTTGTTGGTTGCCTTATCAAAACGGTTAACCCACTGCGTGACCGATTTGGGGCTAGAGGCTGCGACGATAGACCAACCACGCGGGTTAACCCAAACATCGGCGTTAATCGCCCGTCTCGGCGGGGATGAATTTACACTGATTTTGCCCGAACGCTATGCCGAACGTGTGGCCATAGGGATCGTTAATTCAATGAAAGTTCCAGTGGATACAAAGCAAGTGTCCATTACCGTGACGACCAGTATCGGGGTTGGCGTTTTCCCGGTGCACGCCCGATCTGCGAATGACCTGCTAAAGGTTGCGGATGCCGCAATGTATCAAGCGAAACAAGCCGGTCAGAATTGCTATCAATATTACGATGAGAAACTGCACGAAGAGCTTCTGAGCGTTAGTCAAATCCAAAACGAGTTGCGGACCGCGATCGAAGAAGAGCAGTTTGTTTTGTATTTGCAACCTCAGTTTGATGTCAAAACCGGGGATGTTTCTGGCGCAGAAGCGTTGGTACGTTGGAACCACCCGGAAAAGGGGCTTCTTACGCCGGATGTATTCCTACCGGTTGCGGCCAGTTCTGGCCTGTTGCCGTTTATCGGTCGGGAAATTACCCGACTTGCCATTTCCATCGCCAAGGATATCCAGGCTATTGCGCACAAAGACTTTGTTCTTGCGATAAACCTTTCTGTTGAGGAGTTGTTGGAACCCGATTTTGTTTCTGATTTGGTTGATCTCATTCATCAAACTGGGGTCGATCCAAGTGGTCTAGAGATTGAGATTACCGAAAACACTGCGATGTTTGATAACGATGCGGCTGTGTTTAACATCGATCTTTTGCGTTCGATCGGGGTGCGGCTTGCCATTGATGATTTTGGTGTCGGGTTTTCGAATTTGGCGCGTCTTAAAAACCTCGCTTTTGATACATTAAAAATCGACAAAAGCCTGTTGCCGGGAATGAACGGGCGCAGTGACGCCAAAAAGCTGTTTAACACGATCCTCGAATTGTCACGTGTCGTTGACGCAAATGTGGTTGCTGAGGGGATAGAAACGCAGGAACAGCTCGCATTTCTACGCACAACGCATTGTCAAAACTTTCAAGGATACCTTGGTGGTCGTCCGGTGACGGCAGGTGATTTCATTGTTTGGTTAAACAGACAATCAAACTGTAGTTTCACGAATGTCGTCTGATCTGTGGTCGCAAAACCAACACGCCACAAACCTGTTTTGCGCACACAAAACCAGTTGTGAAAATTTTTATCCTTTTACACGCCAAGCCATTTGAAAAAACTGGATAGTTTCCAGTTGATTGAACGCATACTTAATCAAATTCTGCGCACTCTGAGGTGGAAATACCTCTTTGTTCTTTGTTGTGCCACGATCTGGAAAAGTAAGCTCAAATGTTAGCGCGGGTGCGATCCTCTTTTCGAATACGCTTGTTGCTTGGAGTCTTGGCTCCGATTTTTGTGTTGCTATGTGCGGGCTTCGTTTTCGACATCCTTAAACTACGCAATCAATATGAACAGGTATTGCAGCGACAGGCCAACTTGTCCGCCCAATTGATTGGGCATTCGGTCATCGAACCGCTTAAAAATGCTCAGCTTACTCAGGTCGATGAACTTGTGCGGGAGGTGTTGCACGGCGGATCAATCGCTAGAATTGAGATTATCCGCCCTGATGCATCTGTTGTCACCAGCCAGTCAGCAGAGGGGATAGTTCCCGATGCCACGCATCTAACAGTTTCACATGTTCTGACCGCTGACGAAATCGGGCAAATAGTCCCCTTGGGGGAATTATTTGTCACCTTGAATGCGCATGAAAATCACTCGAATTTTGTCGAAGCGATGTATCAAAAGGCATTGATTTGGCTTGCTTTTCTGATCTCCATTGCTGCTATTTTGTTTGCGATATTATCAAAACTTTCTCAGTATTTGGTGTCTTTGACAGAGGTTATTTCCCGAATAGGCTGCGAAGATATCAATGACCCGATCCCTGGTTTGGGCCGCAGAGATGAAATTGGGATGGTTGCGCTTGCGATTGATCAGTGGCGCAAAAATGAGGCAGAGATCACAAGTCTCAGGGCACAGGATAACGAATATGCCCGTCGCGACCGGCAACGAATTGGGCGGGCGCTGGCCTCTACGCGGGACGCGGTTTTGCTTATGGATGAAACCGGGCTCGTGGTTTTTTGCAATGACAATGCAACCGAATATTTCCGCGGTGCCTATGTCGGGGAATTGTTAGACGCAAAACAATGGCTTGATACAAATGCTGCGCGCAAAGTCACCGCTGCCATCAACACAAAATCCAACCTTCAATTTGAAACCAAAGTGAACCCTAAACACGAGTCTGGCGATTTGAATATGTATTTGCGTTGTGGACCTATTCAGGACGAAAACGGGGGGTTCTTGGGGACAGTTATTCTGGCGACAGATTATACCGAACAGGCGCGTCAAACCAAACGGGCGAAATATCTGTCAGAACATGACAGTCTGACCGGCTTAGCAAATCGTCGACTAATGGAAGAGACCCTTAATGAATGGGTGCATGTCGAAGAGCGGGACACGTCGATCCTGTTGGCGGATTTAGACGATTTCAAGCTGATTAACGATACGCTTGGGCATTTTGTCGGGGATTCACTGCTACAGCATATTGCAAAGATTTTTTGTTCCCGCATTGGCGACCAGGATCTGGCGGTTCGTTTAGGGGGGGATGAATTCGCAATCTTAGCAAAAGGGAAAAACAGCGAGGAACGTTTGGTCGAGATTGCTAGACAATTGATCGAAGAATTGAGCCATCCACAGCAGGTGGATTGGCGAACTTTGCACACCGGGTTAAGCATTGGAATTTCTCATGTTGAGGCGTCAGAATTGAATGCACTGGATGGGGTGCGCCGCGCGGATTTGGCTCTCTATGAGGCGAAAAATAGTGGGCGAGGCAGGTTCAATGTGTTCCACACAGATCTAGAAGCGGTCGTGAATCGTAAATCATTGCTTGACGCAGAGTTAAGAAACGCATTGAAAAACAACAGTATTTCTGTGGTCTATCAAATGCAAACGGATTTGCGGACCAAACAAATCATTGGGTTTGAAACGTTGGCACGGTGGGTTCATCCAACGATGGGCCCGATTTCCCCACAAGAGTTTATCCCCATCGCCGAGGAATCTGGATTGATCGCGGATTTAACCTATCAGGTCATGATTCAGGCGTGTCAAACGGCCGTAGAATGGCAAGAAATGGGATTTGAAGGGCGTATCGCAGTGAACATGTCACCTAAATTGTTCGGGGCGCAAATTGATGAGTTTGTGAGTGATTGCCTATTGATCACAAATTGCCCTGCTTCTGCGATCGAAGCGGAGATAACGGAAACCGTGGTTCTGTCAAATGGATCCTCCGCGTTGCAAGAAATTGAAGCTTTACAACGGCTTGGGGTCACAATTGCGCTGGATGATTTCGGGATGGGGTATTCGTCGTTGAGCTATCTGCAGAAATTTCCGGTGGATAAAATTAAGGTTGATCGGGCCTTTGTTTCCAAGATGCCAGAATCCGCTGAAACCCGTGCAATTGTAACGGCGATCACGGATTTGGGCCATGCGTTGAATATGCAAGTCACCGGCGAAGGGGCCGAAACCGAGGAACATCGCGATTGTCTGCGTGCGTGCCATGTTGATTTTCTACAGGGATATGTGGATGGCAAACCCCTGCCTAAGGAACAGGCGACGGAATTGCTGCAGAAAAGTTTGTGGCAGCGAAAAGTGTCTTAGCACTTGGCCCATGCAACAGTAACAAAGTCAGATTTCAGCCGACCAGACATTCGGGTTTTTGTCCGTCATTTAGAGATTGGATAAAGCAAATGTGAGGCTCATTTGAGTTTTGTAAAACATTTCCATATATTTAGAACAGCAGACAAAGAAAAAAATCAGGCGGAACGAAAATGAAAGCTGTTTTGAGTGACCTGTGGACAGAGTTCGTCCACCCGATGTTACAGCGGCCCAAACGTATTCAGTTTGCGGCGCTGTGTTATCGCACAGAGAAGTCTGGACGCAAAATCTTGTTGATCACCAGCCGGGATACGGGGCGGTGGATCATCCCCAAAGGCTGGCCAATTGCCGGTACGACATCTACCGAAACCGCGCTGCAAGAGGCGTGGGAAGAGGCGGGTGTAAAATCTGGCGATCCAGAAAAGCGTGCATTGGGGTCTTATACCTATGACAAAGGGATGAAAGCCGGTTGGACCCAGCCGGTTAAAACCATGGTGTATTCCGTTGCGGTCACCCAAATGAGTGATGTTTTTCCAGAAGATAGCCAACGTCACCGTGAATGGTTCAGCCCCTCAGAGGCGGCTAATCTGGTGCAAGAGCCTGAGCTGAAAGAGCTGCTTATCAACTTTGGTCAAAGCTAGAATGCGGCGCCCGTTTATTGAGTAAACGCGGGTAATCTGTTAACGGCGTTCCCAGACATATTTGGGCAGGGGACCGCAATGACGAAAAACGACTATGAGCCGAGCCATTTGGACACACTAGATCGTGATCTTGGGCGCTTTTCGAATTTAGAAACGGCCACAACCTATGTCTCACGCCCCCTGGTTGGGCTGGGCGTGTCGCTTGTTTTCATCGTCATTGCGGGTTTGCTGGCGTTGATCCTGTTTGGCAAATCCAGTGATACGTTCATTGTTGTCATTGCCGCCGGTTTTGGGGCCTATATGGCGCTGAATATCGGTGCAAATGATGTGGCCAACAATATGGGCCCGGCCGTTGGGGCCAACGCATTGACTATGGGTGGCGCCATCGCCATCGCCGCAATATTTGAAAGCGCGGGCGCCTTGCTTGCTGGGGGGGATGTTGTTTCGACCATCGCCAAAGGCATTATCGCACCAGAAAGCATGCAAACCGCAAATGTGTTCATTTGGGCCATGTTGGCGGCGCTTTTGTCGGCGGCTTTGTGGGTGAACTTGGCGACGTGGATTGGTGCGCCGGTTTCCACCACCCATTCCGTCGTCGGCGGCGTGATGGGGGCCGGGATCGCAGCGGCAGGGTTCGCTGCGGTGAACTGGCCAACGATGTACAAAATTGCCGCCAGTTGGGTGATTTCCCCGGTTCTAGGGGGCGTCGTTGCAGCCCTGTTTTTGTGGTTCATCAAGGCCCGCATCGTGTACCAGGACGACAAAATTGCCGCCGCTCGCAAATGGGTGCCGGTTCTGGTGGGCATCATGGGGGGGGCGTTTGCTGCTTACCTCGCGCTCAAAGGGCTCAAAAAGATCATCAAAATCGACATCCAATTGGCGTTGTTGATCGGGCTTGGGATGGGGATTGCGATTTGGCTGGTGATGATCCCGGTCATTAAAAAGCAATCGATCGGGCTGGAAAACCGCAACAAATCATTGAAGGTTTTGTTTGGGATCCCGCTGGTTGTGTCCGCGGCACTGCTCAGCTTTGCTCATGGGGCAAACGATGTTGCAAACGCCGTTGGCCCCTTGGCGGCGATTGTTCAGGCTTCTAAATCGGGCAACTTTACCGACGCGATTTCCATCCCGTTATGGATCATGGTAATCGGGGCAATCGGGATTTCGTTTGGTTTGTTCCTGTTTGGGCCAAAACTGATCCGGATGGTGGGCAACCAAATCACCAAATTGAACCCAATGCGGGCCTATTGTGTGGCCTTGTCAGCGGCGATCACGGTGATTGTGGCCAGTTGGTTGGGCCTGCCTGTTAGCTCTACGCATATTGCTGTGGGCGGCGTGTTTGGGGTCGGTTTTTTCCGTGAATGGCATACGTCCCGGCAGATGAAAAAGCGCCGGATCGCCATGCCTGATGTGCCGCAACAGCCCAAAGAGGAACGTCGCCGCAGAAAGCTGGTGCGCCGGTCGCATTTCATGACAATTATCGCGGCTTGGGTCATTACGGTCCCGGCGGCGGCGTTGCTGTCGGCCCTGATTTTTCTGGTTATCAAAACCATGATGGGCGGCGCTGCATAAACGTCTAAACCACATCATTACAATCAAAGACCCCGTCACATTCCTGTCGGGGTCTTTTTATTTCGTTATATTTCATATGCTTGTGGTCCGAATTGCGCGGGCATCATAGGCCGTTTGGAAATTTCCCTTGCGTCAATTCCGCAGAATGTCTAGCCAATAAGCACGCGGGGGAGTCCCAACTGAGGGACTGAGAGGCGGATAGCAGCGTAGCTGTAGTGTCGCGACCCTTTGAACCTGACCCAGTTGATACTGGCGTAGGAAGCTAAGGGCGCATCCCACTGAAATTGGGCCTGCATCCTGACAAAGGTGATGTGTGGCATCGCCCGTTTCCCAAGCCGAAATTCATCTGGTGTCTTTTTGAGTTACGCTTGAGGAGCACCAAAATGAACGTCCCTAATCCTAAAATCACCACGGGTGAAATGCCCGCTTCGCGCAAGATTTACGTCAAAGGCACAATCCACCCGGATTTGCGTGTACCGTTGCGCGAAATTTCGGTGCATCCCACCGCAGGCGAGGCGCCGTTGCCGGTATATGACGCCTCTGGCCCCTATACCGATCCTGCAATTTTGACCGACATTCAGCAGGGGCTGGCCCCGTTGCGGCGGGACTGGATCATCGCGCGCGGGGATGTCGAAGAATACGAAGGCCGCGACATTATCCCTGCAGATAATGGGTTTGTCGAAGGCAGCCATCTGACCCCGGAATACCCGGTAAAACCCACGCCGCTGCGCGCCAAGGATGGGCAGGCCGTGACGCAATTGGCCTATGCCCGCGCCGGTATCATTACGCCAGAAATGGAATTTATCGCCATTCGCGAAAACCAAATGCGCGACGCAGCTGTTGAGCCGCGCGATGGCAACGATTGGGGGGCCAACATTCCCGATTACGTGACGCCCGAATTTGTCCGCTCAGAAGTGGCCGCCGGCCGCGCGATTATCCCTGCCAACATCAACCACCCCGAAATTGAGCCGATGATCATTGGCCGCAACTTCTTGGTGAAAATCAACGCCAATATGGGCACGTCTGCGGTGTCGTCTTCGATGGAAGAAGAGGTCGACAAAATGGTCTGGTCGATCCGTTGGGGCGCCGACACGGTGATGGATCTGTCCACGGGGCGCAACATTCACAACACCCGTGAATGGATCATCCGCAACAGCCCCGTGCCGATCGGGACCGTCCCGATCTATCAGGCGCTGGAAAAGGTGAACGGCATCGCCGAAGACCTGACATGGGATGTGTTCCGCGACACCTTGATCGAACAGGCCGAACAAGGCGTGGATTATTTCACCATCCATGCCGGTGTGCGTCTACATATGGTGCCGATGACGGTGGACCGCGTCACTGGGATCGTGTCGCGCGGCGGGTCGATCATGGCCAAATGGTGCCTGCATCATCACAAAGAAAGCTTCCTCTATGAGCATTTCGAAGAGATCTGCGACATCTGCCGTAAATACGACGTGTCGTTCAGTCTTGGGGATGGGCTGCGTCCGGGGTCGATTGCGGATGCCAATGACGATGCGCAATTTGCCGAATTGGAAACGCTGGGCGAATTGACCAAAATCGCGTGGGCCAAGGATTGTCAGGTCATGATCGAAGGCCCCGGCCACGTGGCCATGCATAAGATCAAGGAAAACATGGACAAACAGCTGGAATGCTGTGACGAGGCACCGTTTTACACGCTTGGGCCGCTGACCACGGATATCGCGCCGGGTTATGATCACATCACCAGCGGGATCGGGGCGGCGATGATTGGCTGGTTCGGCTGCGCGATGCTGTGCTACGTGACCCCCAAGGAACATCTGGGTCTACCGGATCGCGATGATGTAAAAACCGGGGTGATCACCTATAAAATCGCGGCTCATGCAGCGGATTTGGCCAAAGGATTGCCGGGCGCGCAACGCCGTGACGATGCGCTGTCACGGGCGCGGTTCGAATTCCGTTGGGAGGATCAGTTCAACCTGTCCCTTGATCCCGACACGGCCCGTGAATTCCACGATCAGACCCTGCCCAAAGAGGCGCACAAAGTCGCGCATTTTTGTTCCATGTGTGGGCCGAAATTCTGTTCGATGCGGATCAGTCACGACATCCGTGCCGAAGCACAAAAAGAGGGCATGGAGGCCATGACGCAGAAATACCGCGAGGGCGGTGACCTGTATATGCCGGTGTCTGATGTGCAATCCGAGCCAGCGGAATGATCACCATCGCCGGGGCCGGTGTGGCCGGGTTGGCTTGCGCTTTGGAATTGGCAAAACGCGGCCGGTCCGTCACGATCTATGAAACCGGCAATGGGCCATCGGACAACAAATGTTCATGGTTCGCCGGTGGCATGCTGGCCCCATATTGCGAAGGTGAATCCGCCGAAGATGTCGTCGTGCAACTGGGGATGGGGGCCGTTGATTGGTGGGATGACATCACACCGGTCAATCGGTCTGGGTCGCTGGTCGTCGCCCAACCCCGGGACCGCGCGGATCTGTCCCGGTTTGCGCGGCGCACTACAAAACATCAGTTGATAAACGCGGATCAACTGGCTGAACTGGAACCGGCCTTAACGGGGCGGTTCACAAATGGCTTGTTTTTCAAAGACGAGGCGCATCTTAATCCACGTCGCGCGTTGATTGATTTGACCGATCGAGTTTTGGCGCTGGGCGTTGATATTCGGTATGGCACACCCGCCCCGGATCACGTTGATGTTGATTGTCGGGGGCTGGCGGCGGATCAGCCGGATATGCGTCCGGTGCGCGGCGAAATGGCCATTCTTTATGCGCCAGACGTGACGATCACACGCACGGTTCGTCTGCTGCATCCACGTATTCCGCTCTACCTCGTGCCGCGCGCGGGGGGGCAATATATGGTGGGGGCAACCATGATCGAAAGTGACCGCACTGGGGCCATTACAGTGCGATCATTGTTGGAATTGTTGGGGGCGGCATTTGCCTTGCATCCCGGTCTGGGCGAGGCAGAGGTGATCGAAACCGGGGTCGGATTGCGGCCCGCATATCGCGATAACATCCCGCGTGTCACCCGCCATGGCGATACCTTCCATGTGAACGGGCTTTATCGACATGGGTTTTTATTAGCCCCGGCTTTGGCTGCGCAGCTTGCGGCGCATTTTATTCAGGAAAACGCAGATGAACATCACAGTGAACGCTGTTCCGCATAACGTGACAGCCACAATATTGGCCGAAATTCTGGTTGAGCTTGGCTATGCAAACCCGGCCACGGCCACCGCCCTAAATGGGCAATTTGTGCCCCGAACAGCGCGCGATACCGTGCGCGTTAGCGACGGCGATCAGCTCGAAATTCTTGCCCCAATGCAAGGAGGCTAGTCATGCAGATTTACGGCACCGAAATTCAATCTCGGCTTTTGTTGGGGACCGCGCAATACCCATCCCCGGCCATTTTGTTGCAAGCGATCGAGGCCAGCGAAACCGACATCGTCACAGTATCCCTGCGCCGTGAAACCGCAGATGGATCCGGGCGTGGCTTCTTTGCGGAATTGCAAAAATCCAACTGCCGAATTTTGCCAAACACCGCCGGATGTCACACCGCCCAAGAGGCCATCACAACCGCGCAAATGGCGCGTGACGTGTTTGAAACCAACTGGATCAAACTCGAAGTGATCGGCCATTCCGACACATTGCAACCCGATGTGTTTGAACTGGTCAAAGCGGCGACGGAACTGGCCGCTGATGGGTTCCAAGTGTTTCCCTATACGACAGATGATTTGGTGGTAGGCGAAAAACTGATCGATGCGGGCTGCGAGGTTTTGATGCCTTGGGGGGCTCCGATCGGATCAGGGCAGGGGTTGCGCAACCCGGATGCGCTGCGCGCGATGCGGGCCCATTTCGTGGATGTTCCGCTGATCGTGGATGCCGGAATAGGCCGCCCATCTGACGCTGCCATGGCGATGGAATTGGGGATGGATGCGGTGCTGCTGAACACGGCCGTCGCCAAGGCGGGCAACCCGGTAGACATGGCCGCAGCGATGGCGATGGCGATCAAGGCAGGACAGTTGGGGTATCAGGCCGATCCAATGGAACCACGCGACATGGCTGTGCCGTCCACTCCGATTTTGGGAATGGCCGTTCTGGCCTAAAGGGAATTTCTATATGGAAAAGTTCTATCTGATTGTTGGGCATGTAAACCGGCTGGAATTGCTGATCCCGCATGGGGTGAAATTGGTGCAATTGCGGATCAAAGATCAGCCAGAGGATGAAATTCGCCGTCAAATCATCCGGGCACGCGATCTATGCGCCGTTTACGGAACGCAGTTGGTGATCAATGATTATTGGCAGGCCGCATTGGATTTGCGATGCCAATTTATTCATTTGGGCCAAGAGGATATGGACAATGTCGACTTTGCCGCCTTGCGTCGGGCAGGGGTCAGATTTGGCCTTTCAACCCATGACGAAGCAGAGCTGGATCGCGCGATGTCATATGATCCGGCATATGTGGCATTGGGGCCGGTTTATCCAACCTTGTTAAAGGAAATGAAGTGGGCACCGCAGGGGCTGGACCGGGTGCGGCGCTGGAAATCCATGGTTGGAAACACGTCCTTGGTTGCGATTGGCGGGCTGACGCTTGACCGGTTGCCGGGGGTTTTTGCCGCTGGGGCCGACAGTGCCGCCGTGGTGACCGACATTCAACAATCCCCAACCCCCGAAGCGCAAACTCAGGCTTGGGTTCAGGCCTGCGCGTCATGAACCGATATGCACGTCAGATGATTTTGCCCGAGATTGGGCAAGCAGGGCAGGATCGGCTGCGCGATGCCCGTGTTTTGGTTGTCGGCGCGGGCGGGCTTGGCTGTCCGGCGCTGCAATATCTGGTTGGGGCCGGTGTGGGGCAGATCACGATCATAGATCCCGATCATGTCGAAGAAACCAATTTGCACCGCCAGCCATTGTTTAAAATGTCCGATCTCGGAACGCCCAAGGCAGAGGCAGCGGCGGCCCATTTGCAGGCGGCCAATCCCGATGTTCACCTTCGGGCTTTCGTCGCGTCCCTCAATCCGGGAAACGCATCTGATTTGGTGCGCAACTCGGATGTGGTTGTTGATGCTGCGGACAGTTTTGCAGTGTCGTATATCTTATCTGATACCTGCCAAGATTTGGGCGTGCCTTTTGTGTCGGCCAGTGCGTTGGGGTTCACCGGATATGTCGGCGCATTTTGCGCGACGGCCCCTTCATTGCGCGCCGTGTTCCCGGATTTGCCCAGCCGCAGCGCAACCTGTGCCAGCGTTGGGGTTTTAGGGCCGGTTGTCGGCACCATCGGCGCAATTCAGGCGCAAATTACGTTGCAGATATTGCTGAAACTTGATCCAAGCCCGCTGGGGCAGATGACCCGCATTGACCTACAAAACCTGCGGTTCGGGGGATTTGATTTCCGTTCAGCCCCAGAGCCAGAAACACAAATCCCGTTCATTTCAACATCTGAAATTACCGCCTTGGATCAGGTGGTTGAGCTGCGGGATATGTCAGAGTTCCCCGATCAGATCGCCCCCCAAGCACAGCGCATTGATGTGGCCGATATCGACAGGTTTCAGCCGGAACAGGATCGCCGGGTCGTTCTGGTCTGTGCCACGGGATTGCGGGCATGGCGCGCGGCAAATATGTTGGTCCAGGCCAATCATACGAACCTTGCTCTGCTCGCCGCGCGGGCCAATTCATGACCTCCGTTTTATGTATCGGGGGCACCGATAGCAGCGGCGGCGCAGGGCTTTTGCGTGATGCTGGTGTCGCGCAGGATTTGGGATTTGTGGCCAAACCCGTAGTGACCTGCGTGACGGCGCAATCCAATTTTGCAGTGCATCAAATATTGCCGATGCCAACAGATCTGATTACAGCGCAAATAGACGCGGCGTTTCATGACACGCCCCCAAAAGCGGTCAAAATAGGGATGGTTGGCGGGGCTGACATGGCCGGTGCAATTGTGTCCGCGTTGCGGGGCCGGGACATTCCGATTGTGTTTGACCCAGTGTTAAAGGCCAGCTCTGGGGGGGAACTCTCTGATCAAAATGGCCTGCATTCTCTGATCGCGATCAGCACGTTGGTCACGCCCAACGCGATCGAAGCAGCGCACTTAACCGGGATAAAAGCCGAGGCAGACCTCGCGGGTCCCACAGCCCAAGCTGACGTTTTGATGAAAATGAGCGCGCATGCGGTGCTGATCAAAGGCGGGCATATTCAGGGGGACATTTGCAGTGATCGCTTGTTTTTCCGCGATAAATCCACGTCGTTTGATGCGCCGCGCCTGTCACAAAACCGTCGAGGGACCGGATGCACCCTGGCCAGCGCGATTGCGTGCTATTTGGCCGCGGGTTACCCCCTAACCCAGGCATGCGCGCGCGCCAAAACATATGTGCACAGATGGATTGCCAGTGCGGAGCCCAACTTTGGGTCTGGCGCGACCTGAGATCACTCTTGATCCCAGACCGGGTTTTTCCCGATCTTTTCCAACAGAAAGTCGATCAATACCCGCACTTTGGCGGATAAAACATTGGCCTTGGGATAGACCAACCACAGTTTCGATGAATCCGACATCACATATTCCGGCAAAACGCGGATTAGCGATCCGTCGCGCAATTCCTGATGCACACTCCAGAGAGAGTTTATCGAAATTCCGGCACCTGCCATCGTAACCAGTTTCTGGCATTGCCCATCATCAATGGTCATGCGCCCGGACGCCGCGCGTGGATCAAACATCGCAATCTGTCCGTTTTTGCGCGTCAATGGGCGGGGGGTCTGATTGGCAAATGCGATCAGGTGATGGGTGTTCAAATCATCCACGCAATCTGGCACTCCAAATTCGGCCAGATATCCCGGGGACGCGCACAGAACCCGAACATCATCGGCCAATTTACGTCCCTTTAGGCTGGTATCTTCCATCGCAGCATTTCGGATCGCCAGATCAAAACTGCCTTCGATCAGATCAAAGCGGCTGTCTGACAGGCGCAAATCAAGCATAATGTCCGGATATTTGGCTAGAAATTCCGGTAGGATCGGCGCGATATATTGCTGTGCAAAGGTGCTGGGGGCGGTGAAGCGCAAGGTCCCGGTAGGGGTTGCCTGACCTTGCCCCAATGCGGCGCGGGCGGCCTGTTCCTGGGCCAACATTTCGCGTGCAAAGGGCAGAAATTCGGACCCTTCCAGCGACAGGGCCACCTTGCGAGTTGATCGATGCAGCAGGTCCGCGCCCAATGTGTGTTCCAGCTTGGCCAGCCGGGCACTGGCAACCGCAGGGGCAAGCCCAAGTTCACGCCCCGCCGCACTGATATTAAGCTTTTCCGCCGCTAAAACGAACAGGCGCAGGCCATCTGTGTCCATCGATTATATCCAAATTCAGAATTATCTTTCGTAAATTGGGTGGTTTTTATTGAAATATCAATGGTTAGTTTGGCGATGTGGGTGGGTGTTTGCGGCATGCGTCCAGCCAAAATCCAACCCCAAAAGGAAATCACATGACCAAAACGATACTAATCACCGGATCGACGGATGGGATTGGCCTGCTGACAGCGCAAAAACTATCCAATCTGGGGCATCTGGTTCTGTTGCATGGGCGCAATCAGGCGAAATTGGACGCGGCGGCGGCGACTATGACTGGGCCTTGTGAGAAATACGTCGCTGATTTGTCGAACCCACAGGACGTGACGGACTTGGCTCGTGCGATCCGCGAAAATCATGCGCGATTGGATGTGGTGATCAACAATGCCGGGGTGTTCAAAACGCCCGCGCCGCACCTGTCGCAGGGGGTGGATCTGCGGTTTATGGTGAATACGTTTGCGCCTTGGGTGCTGACGCAGGATTTGTTGGCGATAATGCCCCGTGACGGTCGGGTGGTGAACCTATCCTCTGCAGCTCAGGCGCCGATTGATGTGGATGCGATGAACGGGCAGGGCAGGCTGGACGATTTCGCCGCATATGCCCAAAGCAAATTGGCCATCACAATCTGGACGCAGGAATTGGCCCGAACCTTGGTCGATGGTCCGATGGTGGTTGCGGTCAATCCGGGGTCGTTATTGGCCTCAAAAATGGTCAAAGACGGGTTTGGGGTCGCAGGGAATGACCTAAGTATTGGGGCTGATATCCTGTCTGTGGCGGCATTGGATACCTCATTTGAAAATGCCAACGGGGCGTATTTTGATAATGATTCCGGCCGTTTCACCGATCCACATGCCGCAGCGCAAGATGTAAACCACGTGCGGGCGGTTATGGATGCAATTCAGGAAAACGTCGCGCGTTTGTTCTGATGGGTGGCCCCATATCCTAAACGGGTGTGGGTCGGTTATTATATGCAATACCCGAATTTTGAACTTAGATTCTGCCGGATTTACCTGAAAAACAATCGGAATAAATAGAGCTCAGGATTTACTTTCAGGAGCTAAAAAATGAAATCTATGAGCTTGAACGCCTATGGCGCGGATGCAGAATTTGTCGCCACAGAGGTTGAAATGCCAGTTGCCGGGCCGGGTCAGGTGATCGTGCAAATCGCGGCTACGAGCGTGAACACCGTTGATACGATGATCAAAACTATGGGTCAGGATTTGCCTTTGTCGCCAGAATTGCCCGCGATTTTGGGGATGGATTTTGCCGGAACCATCACGGAAATGGCGCAGGACGTTGCCGGGTTCGCCATTGGCGACGCGGTTTTTGGCTGTGCCGGGGGACTGGCGGATCTACAGGGGGCGTTGGCTCAGTTTATGGTGGTCGATGCACAGCTCATCGCGCATAAACCCAAATCCCTGTCGATGAAGCAAGCCGCGGCATTGCCGTTGGTTGGCATTACCGCCTTTGAGGGATTGCAACGCGCCGGTGTCGCGCCCGGCCAAAAGGTGCTGGTCCAAGGCGGAACCGGCGGCGTCGGTCATGTTGTCGTCCAGCTCGCTAAACATCTGGGCGCGGATGTATATGCAACCGTGCGTGGCGAGAAAGCCTTTGATGTGATCAAATCTTATGGGGCGACGCCCATCGATTACACCGCTGAAAAGATAGAAGACTTTGTCGCCAAACACACAGACGGCGCGGGATTTGATGTGGTGTATGACACTGTGGGCGGGGCCAATATGGTCAATTCGTTTGAAGCCTCCAGTCTAAATGCCAATGTGGTCACGACGGTTTCGATGCTGGAATTGGACCTGACCTTGGCGCATTTCAAAGGCCTGTCATTGCATGTGGTCTTTATGCTGATCCCGATGTTGCATAACCACAAACGGCACGTGCATGGGGAAATTCTGTCGCAACTGGCGGATATCGCCGATGCGGGTGCGCTTGTGCCTTTGTTGGATGCGCAGGACTTTGATCTAGGCAACGTTGGGGTCGCATATGATCGGCTGAGCAGCGGGCAAGCCATGGGGAAAGTGGTCATAACCGTTTAGCATTTTGTCGCGCGACAACCGAAAGGAGCGGGCAAGCCCCGCTTCTTTTGGTGATCAACCGAGTGGGAGCCAGCCAGTGTTTTCACGTCTGATCTGTGAGCTGGCTTTCATATTCTGCGCGGTTGCGATTTAGACCTGACCTGTGGGTTTGCAGGGGAACAAAGCTGTGATTTCCCCACAGTTTTCGATCTGTCCCCCACAGCAATCAGCGATCAGAAATTGCACCAGTTCCCCGATACAAGTGAGATCCACAGCGTAATAGATTTCACGCTGCTGGCGGGTCGCGGTCAGGACGCCAGCCCGTTTTAGGATGGCCAAATGGCCCGACAATGTCGACGGCTTGGTCCCAAGTTTTCGCGAAATTTCGAGTGCTGGTAACCCTTTAGGGCCAGCTGTTACCAACAGACGAAAGGCAGCGATACGGGACGGTTGCGCCAGGGCGGCCAGCGCGTCGATAGCGGTTTCTTGTTTCATAATTCGTTATTACCCGAAATGTCGAATCTTGACAAGAATCTGGGGGTGAATTAGGTCAAACTGAATTCGGTAATCGCCGAAATGACGCGCGTGGCCTTATGTGTTTACGCCAAAAAGGCAAGGCAAAGGGATAGCAATGACGCTTGAACGACGATTGATGGCCGAATGGTTGGGTACGTTTTCACTGTTGGCCACGGTGATCGGGTCAGGCATCATGGCGGAACGATTGGCGGATGGGAATGTGGCCATCGCGCTATTGGGCAATACCATCCCAACCGGGGCCATTCTGGTGGTTTTGATTACCATTTTTGGGCCAATTTCAGGTGCACATTTTAACCCTGCGGTTACGCTTAGCTTTGTGCTGCGCAAAGAAATTGACCGCAAAGTTGCCGTTTTTTATGTGATTTCACAGGTGTTTGGCGCGATTTCAGGGGTTATTGCCGCGCATGTGATGTTTGAACATCCCCTGATCGATCCATCCACCACCATGCGCAGTGGGATCGGGCAATGGGCCGGTGAATTTGTCGCCACTTTTGGTTTGGTCGGCACAATTCTGGCCTGTATCAAAGCGCGCCCCGCCGCGGTCCCGATGGCCGTGGGGCTGTATATCACCGCGGCTTATTGGTTCACATCGTCCACGTCATTTGCCAACCCGGCCGTCACAATCGCGCGTGGGTTTTCCGACACGTTTGCCGGGATCGCGCCGACGGATGTGATGGCCTTTCTTGGGGTGCAATGCATCGCCGCAATTCTGGCCACTTGGTTTTTTGGCTGGTTGTTGTTGGAAGAAAACGATGCCTGACCTGTTCGCAACGATATGAAAAGATTGGAATGTTCATGACTGACACCCCCAACATCACTGATGATCATTTCCGTGAAATCGATGAAACGCTCTTGTTCCCGAAACAGCACAGCACACATCGACCCAAAATTTTGCTGCTTTACGGGTCGCTGCGGGATCGGTCGTTTAGCCGGCTCATGACCCAAGAGGCCGCCCGAATTCTGCGTCGTCTTGGGGCGGATACACAGACCTTTGACCCCAGCGGACTGCCATTGCCGGATGATCAGGACGCCTCTCATCCCAAGGTTCAGGAACTGCGCGACCTCGTCAGTTGGAGCGAAGGGATGGTTTGGTGTTCACCAGAGCGACATGGCGCGATGACCGCGATTATGAAGGCCCAGATAGATTGGATTCCACTGTCTCTTGGGGCGGTGCGCCCGACCCAAGGCAAAACCTTGGCTGTGATGCAGGTCAATGGCGGTTCTCAGAGTTTTAACGTCGTGAACCAGCTGCGCATTCTGGGGCGCTGGATGCGTTTGATCACCATCCCCAATCAATCCTCCACCCCCAAGGCATTTTTGGAATTCGACAGTCAGGACCGTATGAAACCGTCGCCAAATTACGATCGCATGGTCGATGTCATGGAAGAACTGGTAAAATTCACACTTCTGACGCGCGATCAGTCCAATTATCTGGTGGATCGCTATAGTGAACGCAAAGAAACCGGTGCAGATTTGATCAAACGGGTGAATTCCGGGTCCTAAATGGGGCCGGAGAGGGCGCGCTTTGACGGGATGCTCTGTCGTCACCTAAATTGGCGGCTCATGATATGGGGACTGGGATGACTGATCTTTCTGATGCGCAACTGCGCTATTTGACGGCGCTGCGGCATGATCTGCATCGCCGCCCAGAAATTTCTGGGCAAGAGACGCAAACGGCAAATCGGATTGCATTAGAGCTTCGTCAAATTGGGGCAGATCGGATTTGGCAAAATCTGGGTGGACATGGCGTCGCTGCTGAATTTAAGGGCCAAAACCCCGGCCCAACGATCCTTTTTCGCGCAGAGCTGGACGGCCTGCCAATCCAAGAGATTTCTGAGCTGAGTTACCGCTCTGAAGTTGGTGGCAAGGGGCATCTTTGTGGACATGATGGGCATATGTGCATGGTTCTAGGGCTTGGCATGACGTTACAGAAACGGCCAAAATCCGGGCGTGTGATCCTGCTTTTCCAACCTGCCGAGGAAACCGGATTTGGTGCGCAAGCCGTGATTGACGACCCGCGGTGGGGGCAAATCTGCCCTGATTATGCGTTTGCGTTTCATAATGTTCCGGGGCGCCCAATAGGTGAAATTGGCCTCAGGAATGGGGTCGCCAATTGCGCGTCGCGCGGGATGAAAATCCGGCTTCAAGGCAAGAGCTCTCATGCGGCGGCACCTGAGGATGGAATATCGCCCGCCACGGCCATGGCTCAGTTGATGCAGCAATTGCCCGCACTGGGGCAGGGGAACATCAAGGATGCAGACTTTGCCCTGTCGACATTGACCCATGTCCAGTTGGGCGAACCCACATTTGGCATTGCACCGGGGCAGGGCGAAATACGTGTCACATTGCGCAGTCGAACAGATGAAATGATGCAGGAAATGTCATCTAGAGCATTGAATTTATTAAATGAAGCTCAGACGGGATTGCGGTCCGACGTGGACTGGTGTGATGTTTTTTACGCGGTCAATAACCATGCCGAGGGTTGCGACATTGCACGAAAAGCGGCGGCTTCACTGGGGTATTCGATCTTTGAAATGCCCCACCCTATGCGCTGGTCAGAGGATTTCGGCCGGTTCGAAAATGCGGGAGCTTGCACCAATTTGATGTTCATGGGGTCTGGCGAAACGCAGCCGCAATTGCACAACCCCGACTTCGATTTTCCAGATGCGCTGCTGCCGATTGGAATTGACCTTTATGAACGGATTGTTGCACAGGTTCTGTAGGGCGATTAGTAGGACGAGTTAAGGGGGATCCAAAGCCGAGGTTGGTTAACTCATCATTTCTAGCCTAAAAATGTAGGTGGCGGAGACGAAGGGAGCATATTAAACTATATAAACTATTGTTATTTATTAGTATCTTTTGAAATCCAAAGAAATGTACCTCACTTCATACCTCACTATCGATTGTAGGGCCTGAGGCGCGCGGCAGTACCGTGATTTGTGTTTCATCAAACCACGCGCTTTGATCTTTGTACTTTCCAGCCGTCCTCGGATGTTTGGGTGGGCAGCTGACATTCACTGCGGACGCTTAAAACCGCTGCTTTGTACCACTTCAGTTGCCCTAATTTTCATGTTGTTGAGAAAGAATCGATAGCCGAACGAATTGTGGATTTTCTGTGAGGTCCGGACTAGCTAGCCGAATTGCGTTTAACAGCGGCTCCAGATCATCGTGCAAATACGGGACCTGTTGAGGAATGGTGGCGTTCAAAATATGCAAGACTTCACTTGGATCGTCCGAAGCGACACCTCCTTCAGTTAGTAAGCGAAGGAGATATCCGAAGTGATCTGTTTGCCCCAAGTGGTCTTTAAAGCACTCAAAAGCTGCTGGTAACTCACCTGAGGAAATAGCGCATATTTGTGCAAAATATCGGAAGGTCTCCGGTGTTCGTGCTTCCGGTTTGCTAGGCCAAAACCTTTTCATAAATGGAATGATCCGATTTTTCAGGTACTCAGCTTGTTGATCTCCCGCTCCCTGCAAGGCACGGAACAAGGTCTCAGCGACAGTATTGAGGTATTCGGCAGGTAGCTTGGCAAATACGTCCTTGAGTTCCGTAGAGCTAAGAACCGAAGCTTCGCCTAGGGCAATGTAGGTTAAGAATCTCGTGTACTGCTTTTGGCACTGTTCTTCCAGAACATCAATGTGGCCAGGAACTGCCAAAAATGGCGATTTTAGTAATTCAAGCAATGGTAGATAGACTCGCGGGGCATGCAAAAAACTGTCCCACATCGCGGCGGCTTTTGTAACGTCTGCGTCCCATTCAAACACTGGTATCAAATACTCTTTGGTCCAAGCCTGATCCACTCGCAGTAACGGGATGATTTGTTGCGCTAGAATAACTGAGCCTATCCAAAGGGGCTGATTGTCGGCAGTGCACATCTCTGCAAATCGACCCTTCAGCTCATCCGGAAGTCCCTGTTCATCTTCCAGTTCCATTGAGAACCACCAGTTCAAGAGTGAACTTGCAGCATGGCCAACCGGATGGTTTATGGCGTGATTGAGCGAAAAATCGTCGGAAGCTTCGACGGTATTGGTGCCGGTTTTTATTATTCGATCAACAAGCGTGAAGAACGCCTCTTCATGCTCTCCAACGTTTTTTGATATTCGATTTACCCACCAAGCAATCGCATGCAGTGCTTCAGCAAAGCTTGCGTCAGGCATATCCACCAGAATTGGTGCGATGTGCTGCCATGTTCGAGAGCTGTTTTCATCATTGGCCCAAGCATAAAGCGCTTGTCCCCAGCGTTGTGGATACCATTGATCATCTTCAGAAAGTTTCTTCAATACCTCTATCGCGAGGTCAAAGTTGTCTTTACATATATTCGCCCAATCGTCCGGCGCGTGAAGGTCATCAACGCTTGGCTTTTCCCTAAGTCTAGCAATTAGGCCTTCGAAATCTCGAGGAAGTTGTTCTTCAACATTGTCGCCTCCGTTTGAACTCCACATAGGGAATTCATCGCGGTCATCAGGTGCCAATTCCCATTCAGGATAGCGTTCTTCCATCGATGCCACAAAAGCGTCTGCGTTTCCCGTTGCGACTCCTCCATTTGAAAGGAGCTTTTTCAATCTCAACCAGCGCATTCGATCTGAAAAACGTTCAAACTCATCATCGCTAATATCATCTCTGAAGCGCGTCCTAGGAGGCCCTTCGACTATTGCACCTTGGAGCCTCTGCATGTGGCCAACAGTCAAAATGGGGCCGAATGAAACCAGTAAGCGCATCACCTCACGCATTGTCGAGGTCGACCAAAGCCAATGCCCGTCATCTGCCAAGAGCCACGACATCGATGTGTCAAACGAAACTAGGTCAGGTCTCTGCGCCAACGCAAAAAAGACCAGCCTACGAAATACGGGATGCTTAGAACTTGCCCAGATCGTTAGCATCGCTTTCGCATTTTCGCTGTTGTGATCTGCGGTCGCCAACCAAGCGTCGCGGCACAGGGTCACCAAGAGTGTCCAGTCGTTGTAATCCTTGTTTTGATCATGGTCTGAAATCGACGGGAGTTGAATGTAGCTGTAGTCGTCAAGCTCGGATGAAATCTCAGCTTCGCACATAAGCCCGAGCGTTTCTGACAACAGCTCCGACATGTCGGTTAAGATATGTGCTAGAAATCCTTCGAATTGTTCGATTTTCAGAATGCGCTCATATGCTGAATGAACGTGATCGGATGCCAGCGCCACTTCGACGTTGGCAATCGTAGAAATGCTTTCACTAGTATCACCAGAACGATCTGTTCTGAAAGAAAATGGACGTGATATCTTCAGTGAGGGGCGCAGTGCATCCTTGAATTCCTGCCTTACAACCGGTGTATTCCCGTGTTTCTTGAAGCGATCTTCCCACCCGTAAAGACCGCCATTGTAGTGGCGTGATCGGGCGTACCCTGAAACTACAAATTCCCAGAGCTTTCGCATGGTCGGGTTAAGGTGGTTTGCATCCTCCAATGCTCTCTTAAGGTGCCATTCGAAACGGGGGCTTAGATTGCTACCTTGCCCAATAACCCAGAAAAGGGCTTCGGGTTGTTCCAGGTGCCTTGCCAACCACTTCGCTAGAGCTTCCATTGCCTTGTCCCAATCCGGTCCACGTCCAGCATTGGGATCAACCAGCGACATTAGAGGAGCTAAATAGGATGGCGAAGGTCTGGACAGAAGGCTGAATTTGAACTCTGGGTTATGACTCGTGTTGAAGAGATCACTCCTTGGCACACCAAATCGCGGGAGATCATCAATGCCAAATCTCCGTTTGGAGAACTCCTCTAACCAATCGATCGGCGGGACAGGATCGAGTTGTGAAAAATGCTTCGCGGGTAGACCTGTTGGATCGCTTAGCGCCCAAACCATCCTCTTCACGAAATCATCCTGCACTGTGCTTCCACTTGGTTTGTGGTGTGCATGACGCGCCACAATGGCCGACTTGCCATTGATGCCATCTCGATAGCTGTTGGCCCATGCATGGAGCGTTTCGTGCAGATAATAGTGATGGCTGCGGTTTTTATAGAGTATGGGAACTACGTTTTTGGTTGCCCACTCGGATTCGGTTTGATCCTTTTTGCTTGGTTTATAGTTTCCAAACGCATATGCGACCCGGGTATTTTCACCCATCATGCTATCGGCTGCCAAAGCGTCCATCATGTAGCGGAGAATGGGATCGTTGATGCTATACCCAACGAAACAGACTGTATAGTTGCGAAACAGTTCAGACACAAAGCGCGCAGCCCATCTCTCGATGAGGTAAGCCAAGCCAAAATCGCCACTTGTGGCAACGAGACTGTTTAGGTTCGCTTCGGAACCCGTGCCGTCCAAAAGGCCATGAAGGTAAATCAACCCATCCCACCTGTTCTTTGGAACTGGTAGCAGCGGGGCCGCATGGGTTGGTGTATTGGTCTTTTTCGTCTCTATGACTTCTTCAAAAACCCGATCAAAGTTCGTTGTAATGAGCCGCGTGGCACCGGAGCGTGTCTTGCTAAGCCGAAGGAGCGCCTCATGTGTCTGCGTCGATTTCCTCCCAGCTAAATTTGGTTGAAGCGCGTTGGCAATAGCTTCGCGCACTCTCAAACGCCCGTTAGGCAGCCTTCGTTCAAGTAGGCCAAGGGTCGTATCATACTTGTACGCCTTTAGCGCTTCGGCTTCAGCGCGATCGCGCGCCTCCCCAAGTTCGTTGTATACAGCTTCTACTAAACCGTAGAAGGTTGGCAGCTTTGCTGGGTAAGATATTCCGGCACCGCAAAAGAACACCACTTTTCCGTCTTCGTGGGCTTCCAGAAGTGCTTCAGGGATATCTGGGCCATGGGCAATATATTGCATGGAAAACTCAAAAATAATCGGGATTGGACTACAGCAGTCGTAGTGTCGCCATGGCTGTATGGCAAGTGGATGCGTAGGTATTGTGTCAGGTAGAAAACCTGGTAACGGACGTTGGAACGCGAAGCGCTAAAAGGCCGGATTGGGCTGTCATCTTCTATGTAAACCGCCCACGTTTTTGGTGCAAAACAGCGCTTAATTCCCTAGTCAGTATGCCGCATGTTTGGTCCGCTTCACCCACATTCGCAGTGCACCCGGCGAAACACCTCTAATGGCCATTGTTTTTTATCAAAACCATACCTTTAACGCGGTCTTTGAGATGCAAATCGAGGCAATACTTCCCGCGCCGCTATTGATCCAGAATCGGCCATGACAGATAGGATTCTTCTAACCTGAATCCGTGTTTCGTTGGATTGGCCTTCCAGTAGGGCCAGCAACCCAGCGGCCTTGTCCGAGAAACCAGCGTACAGCCAAAAATCGGCATCGCTCCCGTGCTCATGATTATACAATGCCAGCCAGGGAACATACCACTCTTCTAGTTGAGTTAACGACATGCGCTCGCATATTGAGAGCACGGCATTGGCGGCCGAAGCATTGTGCTTGGTGACCTTTACCCAGCCGTCTATCCTCGGCAAAAGGAGTTCCAAATGCGGCCAATTCGGCGGAATTGGGGTTAAATACGGCCCCACAAACCCCGCTGCTCTCACCGCGTTCCCCAAGCTTTGCCTGCCATCACTTTGGCGCTCTGGAACTAGAGTGCTCAAAACCCAATCCGCAGCAGGCTGCCAAGCTCTCCAAAAGCGATCGTCTGGGGGGCGCTCGCTTACAATGAGATCATGGGCAACCGCATCAAGGTAGGTTCCGATCAAATCCCCCTTGTACTGCCATTTTTCTACGTCCGTTAGCATCTTCCAAGCATCGTTATCAGGCGAAACTGCGGCTAGCCGACCGATCTGTTTGGCTAGCGTGCTTACCAATTCGTGGGGAAAGTCGCTTCCGTAGCTGTTAGGCTTTTCATCTTCATCTCTCAGAAATCGTGCCCACTCAACCAAACCCAGGAAGTACTCGAGGAGAAAACCTCTTTCTGATTTCCCCAATTTATCGAAGGGAACGTTTTCGATCAGCGTCTTAAATTTTCCCCCGTGATAGTATGTCTGAACCCTAAATCTTGCATTGGTAACGGGAGGCCAAGCCTTCCGGGTTCGAATTAAGCGGGTGTGAAAGGGCTTCGGAGGCAAAACGGGGCCACGAAGTTGCCGGCTACCGATCACAAACCTAACTGCCTTTTTGTGACGCCGAATATTTGATCTCTGCGCGCGCTTTTTTCGTCTGGGAGAATCCCATTCATAGCTTGAATTGAAAACACAAGTGTCCAGTGCAGCGACTACACAACGCCAAGAAAAATCAGGTCGCCGTTCCCAATCAAGCCCTTTTAAAGTAGCAGCTTCCACAGCATGCAGTTGATGAGTCGCCAATTCAGCAACGATCGTATCCAGATCCGTGGCAAACCCACGTGAAGCAAGGGCGGCAATGCCGCTCGCGGCAATCGTTTGTGGGTCAAATGACATCAACGATTCTGGAACAAGAAGCATTGTCTCCTCATTCGGCCGAGCCCGATGTATCGCGTTAAGTAGACGATCACGTACCCAGTCGGTATCGACTCGAATCATATCGGATGGGCCAAGCGTTGCCAGAACAGAGGCTACACCAGCGGATGCCGCCTGTATCATCCGGCCAGAAAAGTCAGTTCTTAGTGCATCTTCTTCAGACACGAGTTCATTTAGGCGATCTACTGCCTCCTGAAGCTCAAACGCATCGTCAACCTCCCCTGCTTCTGCTGAGCGTTCGGCCCAAACTGCTAGCTCGCTTAGCGAGTTGGCACGTGCATGCTCAACAGTTTGTGTCTCTAGCGCTGCGGCAACATCCTTCGGAGGTTCCAACCGAACAACAATTTTGTCAGCTTCGTGGGTTTCATCAACGCGAACAGACTTTGGGTCTGCATCACTCAGATATCGTTCAAGTGTTCCTTGGGTTTCAGCCCGCCAGATTTCACTCTCAAGCTCGTGTTCGAAATCAGCTAGATCGTCCAGGGCCCAACGAACACGGCGTTCTTGCAAAAAGGCTTGGGCTTCTTGATCCGCCATAAGGTGGAACGGCAGGAGAAGTTGGAGGTGAAAAGGTTCTCTGTCGTGGTATCGTTTCCAGATTTCCTCAGTGGCTTCTTGATGATGTTGACCTGACCCAAACCCTCCGATGCGATGCGTAGGGCTACGATCGTCCATATGACGGCGAATGTCGAAATTCCAAAGGCGGGGAGCTGCCAACAACGGCGCAATAGCCGACAGTGCGGGACGGTTGTTATGATAATGCGCGACGGCGTTGATCACTGGAGCGGCTGTAGAAACAAGGCCGTTGTTTTGAAATATTTGCGGCAGAAGCTCTTTGAGATCGGTTTCCTTTCCAAGTTGTTCATGAAGCCAGTTGTCCAAAGCAAGATATGCTGAACCCAATGAATGAGGCCCGAGTATTGCTCTTGACCACCTGTAAACCGTTTCATCTCCCCAGAGCTGCAGCCTATCACCATTAAGGTGAAGTATGAGCGGGCGCGGTTTTCGTCCTTCCCTCCGTTTCTCTCGATTGCGCCAGTAAACGGCCGCTCGCATCTCAAGGCGATGCATCATGGTTAGAGCTATTTCAGGGTTGTTGGCAAACAGTTGATCCCATCCCAGTTGATGAGGGGAACTGTTGGAAAAACGGTATTCATCACTGATTCCGGCGTCGTGAAATGACGTTGGCGATTCGAAGCAGCTAGACGGACCTAGAATCCCTTCTCGACGCTGCCGCTCTTTGCGAAGAAGAGAGGCACTCAGCATGTCCACCCATTCTTCCGGCATAAGTGTTGGAAGCTGCCGAGGCGCTTCCAACAGTCGTTCGCGAGGTGCTCGAAGATGTTGGTTGGTTGTTAAGCGACAGAGATAAGACTTTAGGAGGTCAGGGGCTGAAGCCGCACACATCGTGAGCGTTCGCTGAAGATCACGTTCAAGCTTTTCCCAGCCGTCATACCTGAGCTCAAGGGCAAAGGGAGGTTCTCTCTCCGCGTCATAGCGCCAACGCCCCTTCGGGTGCTCATAATCTTCAACAGCTAATAGCCAGTTTTTGATCAGAGTTCCGATACGCTTAGAAATCCAATTGGGGAATCTTTCATAGTGCTGAGTCCAAATCGTTGACACTTCGACAAGAGCCGGAATGTGATTTTCGGGCCATTCGGTCCAATCACCGATCGACCAGCGAAAAAATGCAAGCCAGGGACGCAAAACAGGTTCTTTGAAATAGCTGGCCATTTGCAGGCGCTCGGCTTCGTTCATGTCTGCAAATACAGGCGATCCAAGGTATCTCTGATCAATGCGAGTCTCAAAGATCCTTAAGGTTTCTAGAAGTTCCGATAGAAGTTTACCTTCCTGATCCAAAAGCATCGAGTTTAAACTTAATAAGTGTTCTTCGGATCTTTCGGAATGCAAAGGCGCTGCAAGCACAAGTCGTGCCCAAGCGGGATCCATATCGTTTTCGTTCTTAAGTAATGAGTATAGTGTACTCCATTCGTCGTACAAACCCTGTTCGAGCTTGATTAGTGCTACCAGGCGCACCGCGCGTTGCCACCACAATGGTTCATCGGCTTTCTTCAACAGCGTTGGTAAAGCTCTCCAATCCCGAGCCATCTCACGTGCCAAAGCCCAATCGTCAAAAACATCATGCGAGAACTGTATACCGCCACTCAGAACTTGACGCTGCACTGTTCCCTCGGCAACGAGCGTCGCAACACCTTCCGCATCTAAATCAGCGCTACCAGCAACAATTGTTGGCGTTGAGAGGCGAGACGCTGCGAGTTGGGCTACGGCCCGGTCTCGGCGATGATCTGCCGGCGTGGACGTTGAGCCACGTGTGGCCCAAGCTTCCGCTAATTCAACCTCTGTCAATGCCTTCGATACATCTTTTGTTGCCAGCAACTGCCCTAGCATGAAGGGATTGTTATTGAGGCCCGCCAGGTCAGAACGTTTTACTAGTGCACCTATGTTGGGAAAGGCCTTCGCAACAGTATCTAAGTCCTCTTCTTTAAGAGACCCAACTGTGATCACCTTACCTGTTTCGATGTTCGTTTCTGAAAGGGCGTTGTGGATGATGTCCTGTGGGCCAAAGTCGCGAGCGCTGGTAATTATTGACCAGCGTTCTCTAAAGGGTGACCCAGCGATAGCACGAAACAAGTCCATTACGACGCCACGGCGGTGATCCAGCAGCATTCGATCAGCGCCATCAATTGCCAACAAACAATCCCCAGACAAAGACATTGCATCTATTGTTTCTTGTGCTGATATCGAACTCCCCCATTTAGCGGTCACTTCCGACCAAGTTCGACCTGAAACCCGCCGTTCGTTCAGCACCAGTTTGCTTTTACTAGAAGTAGCTGAATATCGTTTGAGCAGTGACGATTTCCCTGAACCTGCATCACCTTGTAGTCGAACTGTTTTATGGGAAGCGAAAGACTGTTCAAGTGTTCTCGAAATCTCTGGACGCAACAGTGATATTGAACATCCAGCCCCTTCAATCCGGTCATCTATGGCAACTATTGAATTGCTGGATTCCGCATGAATTTTGTCGATTGCCTTACGGTCGCGTTCTCGTGGCTGGACCACAAGAGTTGGGACTTCCAAGGCCAGCTTTGCCCGATCATAGGTGGGCGAAAGATGTGCGGAAGCGAGAAACTTGGCCCGGATTGCGTCAAAGCTAGCCTCAGCATCAAAAGGGTTGGCTAATCGTTGCGATAGCATTTGGATGCACATCGAACGGTCACGCGATGTACGAAGTGCTAAGTCATGTTCAAAAACTCTGAGGCGACGCATAGCGTTCCACACAGCGTCTTCATTCAGGCCGTCAGTGGCGGACTCAAAACCTTCTAACACAGTTCGCTTCGCATCATTGAGAACGCCAGTTTCCGACCACCTAGATTTGAACTCACTGTGGCTTGTTGCCAATCTCGAAGATTCAAGGAGCACCTGAACGTCCTCCAGATTTGGTGTGATTGAGGTAGCAACAATTGCGGCGCACCATTCTCCTTCGCATTCGTATTCTGCCAACGCACGGGCCAATGAGCGGAATGTTGAATTGTTACTGATGGCTATAGGACGCTTTGACTGAACGTAAACAACTCCAGAATCGTCATCCCGAACCCACTCGATGACCAGGTCATCAAAGCCAGCTGGACCATCGCGCCTCTGGAGAGAAATCGTGGCTGGGATCGCTCCATACGGAAGTATAGGGTGAGTTTGTTCTGATATCAGGTGTGCCGCCACCACCGCAGAAAAGGTCACCTCAGCATCAACACCTGCTGGCCCCGTAGAAGTGTAAGACGCCATCAAGCCGCCTCCAATAAGTAACTATTTTTAAATAATAAAAGTTAAGCCGAACTATCGCAAAAGAATAAACTCAAGACCAGCACTAACGCGATAGCTGCAGAAATAAGTATGATGAGCTTATAACTCCGTGCACGTGCTGTCCTAGCAGAGCTTTGACGAACGATTGAGCACTATCAGTTTGAACTTAGATTAGCCTCGATTTTGGCAACGAACGCGGACATCGAAACACCCAACCCCTCGCAAACACTTTTAAGCGTCGCCAAGCTCGGCTGATGTTTACGGCTTTCCAGCAAGGAAATGTACCGGATACTCTTACCGGCGCGATGAGCCAGTTCTTCTTGCGAAATCCCTGCTTCGGTTCGCGCTCGTCTCAGTTCACGGCTGAACGCGTCCAACAGAGCATCATTTTCAAGTTCGTTCTTCATAACGCAAGGGTCAGGAATTGACCCATTGCAACCATGAAGTATTTTATGAATAATGAAGTATTCTGTGAATTAACGAGGACATGCAGTATGCACACCATCACCATTCATGCCGCTAAGGGCGGGTCCGGGCGAACGACGGCGGTTATGGCGTTGGGGTCGGGATTTCTGGCTTTGGGCAAGCGTGTGATGGTGATGGATTGCACCAGTCAGACCTGCAGGGGTCCAAAATGTCAGGAGCCTACCCCATTGCAGGCATGGCTGACTGCGATGGGGGCCTGCCAGTTACGGCCGCCTCAACTGGAGTTGGCCGAATGTCCGACAGACGAGCGTGTGGAAGATGCTTTGGCTGCCGCAGCAACACGCGGCTTTGATGTCGTCCTGATCGATACGCAAGCCTATCCTGAAAACGCCTTGTCGATGGCGCTTGCGAAGGCCGACCTGATTGTCGTGCCCACCACAGGTCCGATAGAGGCGCGCTTCTCATCACAGAGCATCAGCGAGCAGTTTGACTGCCCCGAACACATCATTGGCCTGATCACCGGCCATCGTCACGGTGCGTTAGAAGCTGCCGAGATACGCAGAGCGTTTGGCACGCTTCCCGTATTACACTCAGAACTCCCTGGTTCAGAAGCGCTGGCTGAACAGATCCTGCATGGCGATGTCGCACATTTCACCTCCATGCTGGCCTGCAAGTCTGGCCAGCCGGGATATGCCCGCTTTCGCGAGGCGCAGGCCGCTTGGTCCGAAGTGATTGCGCTGACCATCGAGCTTCAGTGGGCTCTGCAGGGTCTGCGCCTTGAAGCCTTCGAAGGCGACACCTCTCCCTTTTCCTACATAAGAAAGTCTGTTGCATGATCCGTTTTCCAATCGCGCTTGGTCTTGGCATTTCATTTGCCTCCACTGGTTTGGCGGAGAATACCCTAACAGCCATGTCCGCACCCGCTGAGCGTCTGTACCCCTATGAGATCCTCGGCCTGCAGCCAGGCGATCCGCTCGATGATGTTCTGGCCGTCTACGCAGAATGCAGCAACGCTGCCCCAACAAGCGAGAGCGAAGTTCTGCGGATTCAATCCCCCGATGGCGCGGTGTTTGAGTTCACCTACCAGTTGTTCTCTCGGATCGGCGATGTCGGCATCAATGGGCGTCTTGCCAAAGCAGCACAGGATCAGGTGACGGCGCGCCTGTCCTCGGATGTAATGGAGCAGCGTCCCATGGCGATCTATCGCAGCATTCGCCAGCCGAGTGACGAGTTGCCCGAACCGCTGGAACTGAAAGCCCAGATCGAGGAGGCCTATGGGCCGCCCTCTCGCGTCGAGATCAACGGGCGCGACATGGTGTTGACCTACGCCTGGAGCACCGACGGTTTCATTCCCGACCTCGATGCGCTTGGACCGATCAGGCGCGAGGAAACGACCAGTTCGGGCGGAAAGCTCATCACCGAATATGAGCTATGTGGCTCGGCCCAACACTATCGCAACACCCTCGAGTACCGGTTTGAGTATCCGCGCGACAAGCTGATTAGACCGGGTTGCGTTGCCACCTTCAAAGTCAGCTATCGCGGTGAACCCGGCATGACCTCTATCAACTTTTCGCTGGAAGATTATGAGCTCGGCCGGATGCACACCGAAGAACTGGATAGCCAGATTGTCGACGCGCTGACCGGCGGGGAGGTTGAAGCCTCGGACATGGATCTGTGATTTCCCGGATAGCCGAGCGGGTACAAAGCCGCTATGAACGCCGCATGATCACAGTACGCGCACATATCACCCTTATTTAGCGCCCGCAGAATGGCGGGCGGCGTCGAGCTGTTCGCCATGCGATGATCTCCCATCCCCGCACTGTCTCTGACGCCGCCGCCATCGGGCATGACAGAGTTAGAAACATGACCAATTGGTATACAGCAGACCCTCATTTCGGGCACGACAACATCATCAAGTTCTGTGACCGCCCCTTCCGCTCGGCAAACCACATGGATGCGGTTCTGATGCAGAACCTCTGGGCAATGGTTGGCCCCAAGGATGCCCTGTGGATCGTTGGTGACTTTGCCTTTGGACAGAAGGCAAAGGATCGTGAATGGCTGACAAAGCTGTTTGCCAAGCTACCGGGCGCAGAGAAGCATCTGATTGTCGGCAATCACGATCTGGAACCGACACTGGCCCTGCCATGGGACAGCACCTCTCACATGGCCGAGGTCAAAGATGGCCCTGACAATCAAATGCATACCCTGTGCCACTATCCCATGATCACCTGGAACCGCGCCCGACGCGGTGCTCTGCAGATCTTCGGTCATGTCCACAAGAACTGGAAAGGGTCCAGCAACAGCGTCAATGTTGGTGTTGATGTCTGGGACTACATGCCGGTGCGCTTCGAGGATATCACCCGACGGGCCAAATCGCTGCCCCAGAACAAGCATTGGGTCGATGTAGAGCACAATGCGAGGGAGTTCTGAGATGTACCGCTGATATCAGAAAACGCCCATATTTTGGGGAGTAGGCTGAATTTGACCTGGCGGCTACCATTGAAGATTTACGGTTCCAGTACCTAAAACACTGTAAACCTGATTGAATTTCGCAGTGTTTCGAGGAAGCATAAAACTACCGTTTTGAATACTTAAATATTGGAATTTGCATGTCACAAGTAATGAGAGCCCTTAAAAGCAGCGCAGATCAGTTAGAAAATGATCTCGCTCGGGTTTACGAACATTGGCAGGAGGTCAAGCGAAGCCATGGCCAGCATGCGGGCCTTGGGTATGAACCCCGGGACATCAACGCATCCGATGTTGTTTCAGTGATTTCCAGTCGTGTCTTGAGCGCTTCCGCTGGTTTTGAGGAGGTTGACCCGGATAAGAGCTACGAGGCCTTGGTGCTCAAATATACAGATCGTTTCACTCCTGACGTGATTGCAGCCGCTCAAGAGCGATTGAAACTCGGCGCAAGCAAGGTGAATGAGTTCCGGAGGCAGGACATCCAATTCTTCATTAAATCCAGCGCAATTGATCTATTTGGAGAGCCCGGCATTCGACCCTCGATCAATAGCTGGGTCGGTCGCGACGCGGTCCTGCCCGAGCTTCACAAAGAGAACCTCTACGCCGATAAAATTTTGAGCGACGGCTTTCGGGGCTTCGTTTGGTTGAATGAGCAGGAGAAGAAAGGCGAACGCGGACGAGGGTTGACGGCTGTTGTTGAGTTCGGCCCTACGCAATTGGATCGGCGCGCTCAGGTGCTTGATGCAGTGTTCTTTGAGCACACCGTTGGGAAGGAACTCTTGGCAGCCCACAAGGGCGATGGAGGTTTCATTTCCAAAATCGACGCCAGTCGGCATAATCGGATCTGGCCCATCTCGAATAGTGATCTTGAATCTCTTCTATCCGCTGTTCGGGAGAAGGCACACAAATTTGCAGAGTATGAAAACCTGAGCCCTGATCCGCACGATCCGCTGAATCTTGAGAAGATCGAAGACAGTACAGCATTACGCCAAGTGGTCTTGCGACGATACCAGAGCGCATTCCGGAGGACCCTATTGAGCATACGCCCAATCCGTTGCGCAATTACCGGCACGAGTGAGCTTTCAGTTCTGGAAGCCGCCCATATCATCCCATACGCAGAGCGTTTTGCCGACCGTGACAAACCGGAAAACGGGCTTCTCTTGAGAAGCGACATTCACAAGCTCTTTGATGCACATCTGATTTCTATCAATCCTGTCACCAAGGAAATAGAGATATCAGACAGCATTGAATCATCCGACTATTTGAGTCTTCAAGGTCGAACCATTCAAGACGAAGTTTCGCAAAAAAGCCTAACGTTTCACTTCGAGAACTTCCGAAAACAGTGTTCCTAAAGGTGTTTGCACGATAGCTTCTTCGGCCCGTAAAGCCTTGGATTCTCATCGTTGTTCATAGTCCTGGGCCTTTTGTCAGCGTCCGTGCCACTGCAACGCTCGTCGGCATTTTCTTCTGCAATTTCTGAACTTGCAACTTCGTCAACCATTCCCCAACATCTGACGCAACTCGTTTTGCTGCTTCTGCAAGTCGTTCAAGCGCTTCTCCAACTCGGTTGCGAACTGACCGAATTCGCGCCTCAAATTCGCGAATTCGGTCGGTGAGGCGCTGGCGTTCTTCAAACCAGTTTCGAAGGTGGTGTTCAGTTCTTCGACAGCGCGCAACAGTGCGGCCTCGAAGGGCGTCAGTTGGGGATGGCTCATGGTTTACCTCGTCACGCGCGTTTCGATACAGACGGTGCCACGACTGGGATTGGGAACCGGACAATCGGCGAGCTCGACGCCTTGCGGCAGGCTCAGAACCCTCCCCAGGCCGCCAAGGCCACGGGATACTCTCGTTCCCTCCAGTCCGAATGTCGCGAGGTTGATTTGTGGGGAGGTTGTAGCAGGCTTCGGGAAGGTCAGTTGCACGGCCATTAAGAGAATCCAGGAGGTTAGCAAGACTCCCGCCAGATAGGTCGGCAACATGGTCTTCCAAGTGACCGTCCGCCATTCGGTCCGGCTCGATTCGAGATCGCTCACTGACTCCCGTATTTTCTCGGCCTGATCCCCGATTTGCGCCGCTGTCCGCCTGTGGATCTGGGCGCTCAGCTTTTCGAGGCTTTCCAAATCTCGCGCGATTTTTCGCTGCGCGACGTTCAACGCTTGCGTCAAATGCTGTTCGAAGTCTTGCAACATCTGTTGGGTCTGCTCTTCGGTTGCTTGAGATTGGCTCTCGACCTTCGCTTGCAGGTTTTGCAGCAAAGTACTCATCTGCGGTCCAGTCTTCATGGAATATGCGATCCTCTAGTCGGAAAGTGTGCTGGCTGCCTGATGTACCCGCGATCCGCATGGTGATCCGGGTGTCGCGCCGTCTGGGTTTGGCGCCCTTGGCTTCAACGGCGTCGGCTTTGTCGCGTTTCTCAATCTGTTTTGCAGTCAGAGGTTTGAATTCGAAGTCGTCCAGCTCGGCCAGAGCAGCGCGAACATCAGCGTGGTTGTGGATTTCACCCGCTTCGATTTTCTGTGCGATGAAGGTCTGGATGGTTTCTTTAATCTGTTTCCGGTCATCAAGGTCAAACACCGGTTTGACCATCCGCTTGCGTCCAGGCTCCTCTGGGCTGACCCAGCATTCGCGCACATTCCAGTAGTCTCGAAAGGCGTTGAAGTAGGGTTCTGATCCGGGTGGGGCGGGATTAAACGAGCGATTTTCGTAGAGTTCGACGCGCGGGATCAGGAAGTGCAGTTCGACATTGCCCATATGCTGATGGCGGACCCAAAGTACATTACCCTGATCCCCGGACAATCCCGCAAAGGCGGCTTTCTCGAAATCCTGCATCACGGCCGCCTGCTCGCTGTCGGTGGGATCATCATCCGCATGGAACGCCACCACGCCGGACGTGTAGCGCCACTTACGAGTGTTGCTGTCGATCAGATGGCGTGTCAGGTCGGGGTCACCGGCGATCAGTTCCGGCAACACCTGTCGTTTGACGGTTTGATCGGCCAAACGCTTGCGATCTTCGGTATATGCGGCGACCTCCTCAGCCAGCAGATACTCGACCGCCGCAGCGCCCGACCCGTCACCATGCTCAAAGAAGCGCACCATCATCGGGAGTGCTCCGCGACGACATCTGCGAGCTGGCGCTCTAGTACCATCAGCAACGTGCGGACGGCGATGAGATCGAGGGCACGGCCAGCCTTGCGATCTGTGTTCAACGCGCGGGAAATCTGGTTGAGATTGTTGCCTGCGCGCCCGACCGCCGCCAACAGAACGGGATCGACCTCGGGAGGGCGTGCCCGACGCCGCATGGGTTCGCTGGACAGCAGATGACGGGCGTAGTCAGACAACGTGCGTTCCTCAGCGCGCGCCTTGTGCAGCCAGCTATCGTGCTCCTCTTCGCTGCACCGAACACGCAAGAGGAGCTCACGTCTGGGGCGTTTCTTGGGTTCACATCTAGCCATGACAGCCACCTTCAGCGCGCGTGCGCGCCGGGTTTGGGGTGAAGGGGAAAGGGCTTGCCCATTCCCTTCCAAGGTGCATGTCGCGTAGCCACATGCGTAACCTTGCTCCTGCCATCGAGCGGCACATGTAAGCCATCAATATGCCACCCCAGCCAGCCGCAATTCACCTTCAGAAACCAATTCGCGCAACAGAAGCTTACGCGCTACGGCGATTGAGATATGCGCACACATCCAGTCGCGGGCTTTTACGCTCTCAGCAAGCTGACCCAAGTATGTTGCCTCGCGCTCACTTTTCTCAATTTGTGCCTTTCGTGCTTCTTCGACATATCCCTGCCAACGCTGCTCGCGAAACCAATTGTCAGAAAAACAGACTTTCGAGCGCGTGTAACCCACCGTTTCAGACGCGTATGATCTTACCGCCCTGGTCAATTCTTTAGCCGCTACACCTGCCTCAATACCGTGCAAAAATTCTTCGTGACATGACGCCTTGTTGCGCCGCCGATCTGCGGGGTAAGCAGACCATGCGGCTTCAAAATCCGCGTCCACTTCTGCAGGCACATTCGCGCGTGTAGGTGGTTTGGGGATGGTTTTAGGATTGTTTGGGGTCCGTTCTGGACCCGGTTCCCCGTCCGCACTGGGCCCGGTTCCCGGTTCAATGTGACCCCCGTCCGCTCTGGACCCGGTAGGATATTCGACCTTTTCCGCTGGCTCTGAAATCAATTCCAGCGTTTGGACGATTGTCAAATTCATATGATAGACGACTGTATAGCCGTGCTTGCATCGTCGATGCTGCCCGGTTTGGATCAAAATTCCTTCTTGAACCAGCTCGTTCATCGCGCGCTTGACCGTGCTTTCACCCAGTTCAGTGTGCCGGTGAATTGTGCCTTTAGAGCACCAAATTCCCGACCCATCGTCGCTAGCCTTGTCCGCTAAGAACATTATGATCTGCTTACGGACCGGACTCCCGAATTTCCGTTCGGAACAGAATTTGGCGACTTCCCAACTCATCTCATTCAACCCTGGTCGCGTTCATCTGCCATGAAAAATCGGGCTCAAACATGAGATCCAGAACCTGCTGGCAAAACACGATTTTTTTCAATCCACGCGTTCAGGTCAGCCCCTGCATATTTTACGCGCCTTCCAAACTTGATAAACGCGGGACCAACGCGCCGATGTCTCCATTGAGCACGTTTGGATCTACCTGCAATTATGTTTAGCTCCGGGTCAGAATCGTCATAAATTCTTTTTGGATCGAATACTTCGACATCAATGGATGACATCCGACTTCTCCCAATCTGTTGGTGTGAAATCGAACATGAACGATTGAGGACGCGTCCGCTCGCGAAACCGACAATACAATTTTTTCAAAATTCGCCGTCACGCGTTCGTACGAAAGAGGCGCGATACGCTGTAGGAAAACTGACGATAACGCGGCTGGAGAGCGTGTTATCAAACCTCGTAGATAATCGGTCCCTTAGGAATTGGTGGTTCCTCAGCATCATGCTTTTGAAGCGTATCTATGTACTTTTTCAATTGGAGATCATCCCGCCCAAGTTTTTGAGCTTCTCTCGCGTAGCGGTAGAAGTTGACGGGAATGCCTGCCCGCGAAAAAACCTCTTGCAGGCATTTACCAAAATCACCTTCGGGCACCTGCTCAGTTATGCCAAGAGAAATAGGCTTGTCAGAGTGAATTTCGAACAGCGCACGCACAACAATCGCCACAGTACGCGCCCTTTGATGCCCAGAATTGCCCCTGCGCTCTTTGACGTATTCAGAGAACAGGGCGCGGATGTGTTCTAATAGTCCCGCCCATTCCAAAGGTGTGCCGCAGGCGGCGTTTTCGATCCAAAGTGAGATGGGTGGCGGAAGTGCCTGCATGCGGCTCAACGCGCGATCCAGCTCAACTTTTGATGCGTTTTCTTCTCCAGCCTGTTCGAGATGAATGGCCTCTTTGACCGATTGTGTGGCTCTACGCGTCTCTTTGATGACCTTACGGATGTAGCCGATTTCTTGGCCCTGATCGGGATGCATCCAAACCGGCCCTTCGAATTGGTTTAGCATCAGTACGGCTGGCAAGAACGTCTGATTGTAGTCCAAAGGAACCTTCAGCCATTTCTCTAGGCATCGTGTTACTTCATAGGCCGCTCGATACATGATGTAGTCGTAGTTGGACCCACCATATCTCAGGATCGGGAGTTCTATTTTGCGCCCATCATCCCAGACCTCAAGAGGCAACATACTCGCACCACCTCTCCATCAAGATCCGTCGTTTTTCCAACAGGTCTGATCGCGCATAGGCACGCTCGACGTCGGTCCCTACTTTATGGGCTAAACTCAACTCAGCCACCTCGCGCGAAACGTCCGGCTGCTCGGCTGCCCAGTCCCGGAACGTCGAACGAAAACCATGAACCGTAATGCCCTCCACTTTCATTCGGCGAAGAAGCATCAACATGGCCATATTGCTCATTGGTTTGTGGCGTTTCTGACCTTCAAAAACAACGTCAGACCGAAAGGCTTTGATTGGTTCAATGATTTCCAACATCTCAGCCGTTAGGGGTACGCGGTGTTCTTGATCCGCTTTCATCCGATCAGCCGGAACGATCCAAAGCTGTTGGTCAAAATCAAACTCTTCCCAGCGAGCATGAAGCACTTCGCTTGTACGGCTGGCTGTGAGGCAGGTGAACATGAGTGCCTTTGCGGCCATCGCGTCTTTCGTTGCCAGTTCCGCATAGAAAGCAGGAACATCTTTCCAGTGCATGGCCTTGTGGTGCTGCACCTTCTGCTTAACTTGCGGCAGAACACGAGCATCGCGGATCGTGGTCACAGGATTTTCCCCGTCACGAAACCCCTTTGACTTCGCCACGTCGAGAACGGCCTTTATCCGCTGTGCAAGCCGTTTTGCAGTTTCATGTTTCTCAGTCCAGACCGGCAATAGCACTTGCAGGACTTCGGGTTGGCCGATCTCAGAAACAGGCAGACGGCCAATTTTGGGGAATGCATAGTCGGCTAGAGTATTGATCCACTGCTGGCCGTGTTTAGGATTCTTCCACGTCGGCAAGCGTTCAATATGAACTTGCCGCGCAATTTCTTCAAAGCAAGGTATCTCCTGTCGCCCGTTGTAGCGCGGGTTGATGCCCTGCTTTGCAAGGCGGCGATATTCTAGAGCTCGGTCTCGCGCTTCATTCAGTGTCACAACATCCGCGCCACCAAGGCCAAAATCAGTTCGCAACGGCTTGCCTTCACGATTGCGCTGACCCTTCACTGTGACGCGAACAATCCAGCGCCGAGCTCCAGATGGATCAACAACAAGGTATAAGCCACTTCCATCGCCGTGACGACCGGGACCCAAGGTCCTCACCAGATTCTTCGTCAGTTTTCCACTAAGGGCAGCCATAAAATACCACAATTCCTACCACGCAATGAACAGAAATCAGTCTAATCGAAGAGAAACCAAAAGCAACAACGAATGCAGATAGATCAACAAAAACAGCCCCATAAGGGGTTGAATGAGTGCCAACAGAATTGAATGAAAATGGTGGGTGGCGGAGACGAAGGGATTCGAACCCTCGAGACCCTTTCGGGCCTACTCCCTTAGCAGGGGAGCGCCTTCGTCCACTCGGCCACGTCTCCGTCGACCCGTATATGTGCGTAAAACCCGAGAAACAAGGCCAAAAAAACCGCGTTGCAAAAAATTTTCAGCACCGAAATATGCCCTCAGTTTTTGGTATTTCTGATGAAAACAGACACTTGTTCAGCGACAGATTAGCAAAGCACCTTTGATAGAATGTCACCGATTTTCGCGATATCCGGTGCGGTGATTGTCAATGGCGGGGACATGGCCAAGGTGTCGCCGATGGGGCGAACGCTAAGACCTTTTTCCCATAATTTTTCGTAGGTTGCGCGCCCAGTTGCCCCAACATCCCCTGATTTTTGCAACCCGATCGCCCCCATCAATCCGATATTTCGCACGTCAATGACGCCTGGCGCATCGGCAAATTGATGCAACATGTCCTGCCAAATTGGGGCCATTGCTGCCGCGTTTTCAAAAATCGCTTCGTCCCGGTACAAATCTAAAGTTGCAATTGCCGCAGCGCTGGCCAACGGGTGACCAGAATAGGTGTATCCATGAAACAGATCAGGCATCGTTTCCGGACCACTTAAAAACGCCTGCCGCACATTGGCGGTTGTGAAAACACCGCCCATGGGAACGGTTGCGTTGGTCATGCCCTTGGCTACGGTCATCAGATCCGGTTGCACGCCAAAAAAAGAGGTGGCAAATGGCGTTCCCAGCCGGCCAAACCCTGTGATCACTTCGTCAAAGATCAGCAAAATGCCATGTTCGTCGCAAATGTCCCGCAGGCGTTTTAGATAGCCAACAGGTGGGGGAAAAACACCGCCAGCACCGGCGACGGGTTCGACAATAACCGCTGCAATATTATGGCCGCCATGGGTTTCGCACAATGCTGTCAGGTCATCCGCCAGATGGGCGCCGTGTTCGGGTTGGCCTTTGACAAAGGCGTTTTCGGGCAGCAATGTGTGCCGCATATGCAGGGCAGCGGGGTAGAGGGTCCCAAATTGGGCCTTATTGGGGCCCAGCCCACCAACAGACAGGCCGCCAAAGTTGATCCCGTGATATGCCTTTTGGCGACCCACTAAAATCCGTCGATGTCCTTGGCCATTTGCCATGTGATAGGCCAATGCGATTTTAAGGGCGGTGTCTACGGATTCAGAACCGCTATTGGTGAAAAATATATGATCAAAACCATCGGCCAATGCCACCATTCGGCTGGCGGCCTGAAAGGCAATTGGGTGGCCCTGGTTGAATGAATGCGCAAAATCGAGTGTGGCTGCCTGACGTTGGATCGCGTCCACAATGGGTTTGCGATTATGCCCGGCATTGCAACACCAAAGCCCGCCCGTACCGTCGATAACCTTGTGGCCTGACTGATCGGTGTAGTGGATCCCGTCAGCGCCCGTGATCATGCGCGGGTTTGATTTGAACGCACGCGATGCCGTAAATGGCATCCAATAGCTGTCTAGGTCGTTGGGGTTTGGGCTGTGATCAGGCATGAAAATTCTCTCAGAAAGGATTCTGAAAGAATTTGATCATATTGATGTGACGCAATCAAGGGATCACGTCCGATTGTTGGGCTATACCGCTGTGCCGGTGAACGGGATGGCCAAGCCATCAGCATCAAAGAAATGCATGCGTGTTGGGGCAAATGACAACCCCACCGTTTCACCGGGTTTGAGCGTGGTTTCACCGTTGACGCGGACATTTACCTGACCTGCTTCGCCGCAATCGAAAATCACAAACGTATCCGCACCGAGATATTCCAGCACATCCACAACGCCATCTATGGCGCCTTGGCCCGGGTTAACCAGCGTGATGTGTTCCGGGCGAATGCCCAAATGCACCGCTGGTTGCTGGGGGCCTTGGATAGGGCGACCCCCGATGGCGACGGCCTGATTGTTGGCGGCCGTGCAGGGGATGACATTCATTTTGGGCGAACCGATAAATTGCGCTACAAATAGGTTTGCCGGGTTTTCGTATAGGTCGCGTGGCGTGCCCACCTGAGCGATTTTTCCAAATTCCAACACAACAATCCGGTCGGCCAATGTCATGGCTTCGACCTGATCGTGAGTGACGTAGATCATTGTCGTATCAAGCGTTTGGTGCAGTTTCGCGATTTCATATCGCATTTCCACACGCAGCGACGCATCCAGATTTGACAGAGGTTCGTCAAACAAAAACGCTGTGGGATCGCGCACGATGGACCGCCCAATCGCAACCCGTTGGCGTTGCCCCCCCGACAGGTCCTTGGGGCGGCGATCCAGATAGGGACCCAGTTTAAGCACCTCTGCGGCATGGTCCACTTTGGCTTGAATGTCGGCCTTGGATTTGCCCGCAGCCTTTAGCGGAAACCCGACATTATCCCGCACGCTCATGTGTGGATAAAGCGCGTAAGACTGAAAAACCATCGCCAGCCCACGGCGGCTGGGCGGCTCGGCGGTGGCATCGCGGCCATCAATGTTGATTTCGCCGCGGCTGGTTTCTTCTAGACCGGCGATCATGCGCAACAACGTTGATTTCCCACAGCCCGAGGGGCCGACAAAGATCACGAATTCCCCCTTTTTGATCGACAGGTCCACGCCTTTGATGACCTGCACGTCGCCGAACCATTTTTCGACACCTCTGAGTTCAATCGATGACATTAATCTGCCTCCTCTTGGAAATCCCGCCCGGCCCAAGTGAGCCAGATTGCAGCTGTCCAGGTAAAATCATTGCCGCCACATGGGGTTGCATCTTTGGGGTCGAAATATTCAAAAAACCCATGTTTGCTAATCAGTTGGGCAGTTTCACGACGCAGTCTAGCTTCGTCTTCGAAACGCCCAGCACGACGCAGACCTAATGCGATCAGGGAATTGACAACCGGCCAGGTTGGCCCGCGCCAATATCGACGTGGATCAAACAGAACCGCATCCGGGTCAAAGGACGGAATGCCGTACGCCACCGCATCCCATATCCGCTGAAGATGTGTGTCCAGCTCTGGGGTGCTTTCATCTGCGAGAAGAGACAAAAACGCACCCGACCCAATATTCCCGCTAAAGGTGCCCGTGCGCAGATCACGCGCATCATAAGCCCCGATGTCAGCGTTCCAGATCATCGGCAATGACGATCTGAGGGTGGCGGCCCAGGTTTCTATTTCCTGTACGTCTTCGCCCAGTTGGCGGCCAATTTCGATCAGATCAACATGGGCGCGCAATAGGATGAATGTGATGCCGGGATCGGCCATCAAAAATGGGCCGTTGGCAACAATTTCTGACTGGTTCCAACCCGTGTCACGCCCAAAATATAGGATCGCCAGATAGCGGTCGTAATCTTCTTTGCCGGGGCGCATTGATGCGTCCACATGGCCCGTGTCCCGGCGTTGGTAATCGCCGACATTGGACCCGTCGACATTGGCCATGCCGATATCCCAATCCGGGCAATTGTCACGCCCGGATTCCCATGGATGGGTGATCGCGACAGGGCCTTGGCTACATCGCTGTTCAGCCCACCAGCGATGCCATGCTTTGATTTTGGGAAACAGCGCGCGGACACGGTCCAATCCATCGGGATCCATGGCCAGAATTTCACGCGCTAATGTGGCAGCAACGGGTGGCTGGGAAATGCCGGATGTGGCGGGGTTGCGGTTGACCTGCCACATATCTGGGCCGGGGAAATAGCCCGGATCGTCCTGATGGAAAATGATATGCGGCACCATGCCATCATCCCATTGCGACGCAAACAACGTGTCCAATTCATCCCATGCGCGCGGTTTATCAAAGGTCGCAAACCCCCAAGCCGCAAACACAGAATCCCAGTTCCACTGATACGGATACAGCCCCGAAGTGGGCACAGTATACCCCCCCCGATCATTGCTTTGCAGGATGGCGACGGCTTTTTCATTGAGGGTTAAATGTTTCATATCATTCATTTTCTTCATCTCGTTACCCGTTTTGGGTGATTAACCTTTGACTGACCCGGCGGTCAGGCCTTTGGTCATGAATTTTTCCAGCCCTAAAAACAGCGCCATGATTGGGACGGTCGCGATGACTGACCCGGCCATCAGATGCTGTCGGGGAATTTCAGAGGAATTAAGGCTGGCGATGCCCCGTGTGAGGGTGAATTTCGATGGGTCATCCAGCAGCATGAATGCCAGCAGGAATTCGTTCCAAGCGATCATAAACACATAGAGAGACACCGACGCCAAAGCGGGCAGGGACAGGGGCAGGGTGATTTTCCAGATGACAGCCAGCCGCGACAAACCATCCATCAATCCGGCCTCTTCGACTTCGCCGGGAAGGCCGCGGAAATAACCCTGTAGCATGTACAATGCGACGGGAATGGTGGTGACCGGATAGATAAGCACAATCCCAAAGATCGAGTTGCGCAAGCCCGTCATCGAAAACGCGATGTAAATCGGCAGCGCCAGAACGATCATCGGCACCATATAGATCAGCAGGATGGACCGGCCAAAGGCAGCGCGCCCCTTAAATCTAAGGCGGGCGATGGCATAGGCACCCGGCACGGCAAAGGCCAGCGTGATGAACACGGTCAGCACAGAAATAAAGAATGAGGTCCACAAATAAGTGCCAAAATCGAACTGACCGAACAATTCGCTATAGGATCGGAACAAATCCCAGCCTTTGGAAAAATCGATCGAAAAATCGAGCGGGTTTTGGATCAGTTCGGATTGGTTTTTCAGGCTGGTCATGACCATCACGTAAAACGGGATCAGGACAATTGCGGTGAAAAAGATATAGCCAAATCCGGTCAGAAACCGGATCACGGCCTCTTCGAATTCATGGCGGGTCAGTGCGGCTGGCTGGCATTCGCGCAGCATGATCCACAGGCCGAGGGCCGAAAATCCCGCCATTGATATCGCCCCGAGGAGGCTGGAAAATCCAGAAACATTTGCGCCGGAAATGATCGGCCCAAAGCCGAGCAAGCTGAGGACGCTGATCGCCACACCTGCTCCGACTGGTTTGCCCCAATGTCCGGGCAGGCAGGCAAATCCAAGTGCGGCGCCCCAGATCAGCGACATCCACAAGGACGGTCGAAACGCGTCACCTGTGCCAAATGACATGGCCACGGCGACGGTTGTGGCAATGATAAACGTCCACATCGCCCCCAAAAGCGGGCCGGTGACATAGCCGTAACGCAGCAGGCTCATAGCCCTTCCTCCTGGCTGATGAATTTGAAGAAGAAGACCGAAAACAGCAGCAAACAGCAGAAAATCACCACAGCCACAGCCGCGCCTGCACCGATATTGCTGACCGCAAAGGCCTGTTCATAGACGTTCACCGTCAATGTCCGTGTGCCCGCATTGCCGCCGGTCAGCAGGAAAATGTCGTCGAATTTGTTAAAGGTCCAGATGAACCGCAACAGGAACAACACGGACAGAATGCCCAGCAATTGCGGCATGCTGAGATACCAGAATTTCTGAAACGGCGATGCGCCATCCATATCGGCGGCTTCGTACATGTCTGTGTCGATGCTTTGCATCCGGGCCAGAATGAACAGGAAAGACAGCGGGAAATACCGCCAGATTTCAAACACTGTGACCATGATCAAGGCTAGTGGTTTTTCACCGAAGAAATTGATCGTTTCTGTGGTCACGCCCATCTGTACCAACAGGGCATTGGCGGATCCGGAAAACGGATCAAACAGCAGAATCCACGCAAACGCCACCGCGATGACCGGGGCCACATAGGGAAACAGATAAAGCCCGCGTAAAATCCCCTGACCTCGAAAGCTTTTGTTCAGCAACATGGCCGCAAATAGCCCGAAAACCAGCGCGCCGATTGTGCCGACAATTGTGTAGAACAGCGTCACATAAAGGACCGACCAAAATTCACCACCGTCGAATACTTTGACAAAGTTGGTGGCCGTAAAGTCGAAGTTTGTCAGGATGTTATCCGCGTCACCTGTTAGGATTGGCGCGCTGTCTTTGATGTCGATCCCCGCATCAAAGAAATCCTGGCTGACCGTGACTTCTAGTTCCAACCGTTCGCGGGTTCCGCCTGTCCAATCGCCAAAATCACAAAACAATGTTGCATCCGTGACGGCGCATCTGTCGTCCAAATCCACCGGTTCTAACCCGGCAGGCCATGTATCCGTCAGCGTGACACCTGTGATCGCCTGATCCTGACTGGAATTGCGCAATCGATAGCGCAGGGTTCCAATGTCGCCCGCTATTTCGGGATTGCCGCGCAAATCTTCGCGCACAATCGGCACAGGGGGACGCAGATCCGCCAATTCGACCGGTTTGAAGCTGATCCAGAAAATTGCCAGCAATGGCAGGATCACAACAAGTGAGACGGCAATCACTGTGGGTGCCAAGAGCCCCCAAGCCAAACGCGCTTCGCGTCGGGCAAGTGGCCCCGTGCCCTGTGGCGGGGTTTGGGCGGTCATGAAACTACTCCGAATGGTCAACCAAAAAGGGCTGAAAAGTCGAGGCGGACGGGAAGGCCGCCCCGACAGGTTTGGCTGCTTAGTCGATCGCAGCCAAGGCTTCGTTCATGGCGGCAACGGTTGCAGACGCGTCGCGCGCGCCATCAACATATTCCCGGACCAGACGGTTGATCACCTGCGAATTGATCATTTTCGATGCCAAGGACAATTGCCCCTCTGACACGCCCCAACGTTGTGCAACGTCCAGACCACCAACGATTTCGTCGATCATCGCTTGGTCATAGAGATCTCCCAGAGGCGCTTTGCGATCGACCCCCACCGGCAATGTTGCCCATGCTTCGGCAAATTCGGTTGGGTTGTCGGCTGTGCCGCGGCGCACAGGGAATTTGCCCTCAGGCGCGATCGACAAGGTCTGGGTATAGCCTTCGTCCATGGAATATTGCACGAATTCCATCGCCGCATCCGTGGACGCATCTGTGGTCACACCGAAATAGCGGATATCCCCCCATGCGGCGCCATCTGGGTTGGATGGACCAGAAAAGTTGGTCACGATCCCAGTGCGCGATGCCAATTCAGAGGATGTAGGATCATCGGTGATGGTGGGCGGGGCGCTGTCTCGCAGGCCGGCCAGTTCATCCAAAATGAACGGTGACCAGATGATCATCGCCGCATTGCCCGAGAAATAAAGCGACCGCGACTGATCCCAGTACAGCTCACCCGGAGGTGAAGCTTCGACGATGGCTTTGTAGAAATCCAGAACCTCGATGGTTTTGGCTTCGTCCAGCGCGGTGAAACCGTCGCCCCCAACCGGGGTCACGCCATTGGCCAAAAACACATGTTCCAGCACTTGGCTCATAAAATTTTCGTCAATTTTTGTAGGCGCAACAAAGCCGTACACCTCAGGTGGGTTATGCAACGCTTCCAGCGCGGCTTGTACATTGGCGTAGGATGTCGGGGGTTCCAGGCCCTTTTCTTCGAACAGATCAGCGCGGTAAACCACCATCTGCGTCCAGCCATCCACCGGCACAGAGGCAAACCCATCCGCCGTGGCGGCCATGGTCAATGCACCGGGGGCAAATGTGTCTTCGCCCAGCATTTCAACCACATCGGTGGCCGCGTCTATGTCCAGAATCCCGGCTTCGGCCCATGGCAGCGCATATTGCAGCGGATGGTAAATCACATCCGGCAAATCCCCTGCCGCATAGGCGGCCGTGGCGCGGGTGCCCAGATCGGTTTCAGACACTGGGATCACTTCGACATTGTGACCGGACGCCGCTGCAAATGCCGCCGCCATTTCCTGCTGTTTTGCCAACCGTTCTGGCTGTTCTTCGGTTGTCCAGAACCGCAGATCGTCTGCGCTCGCGGCAAATGCCGACAACACAAGCGCCATCGCAGCGGTTCCTAAGGTCTGCGCCTTTAGGGTCATCATTTTGGTATCCTCCCGTTGGATATTTGATCGTCCGAATGGTTTCGGATTTTTCTGGCCAGTTCATTTGACGTCAGGGCGGGCGGAGCCGCCGATCCGCGATCCAGAAAATCGGCCAGTGCGGTTTCCTGCGCGGTATCTGGTAAGTTTTTGGATGTGTTGCCCCGGATGATTTCGATCAACATGTGACCCAGCCGTTCCCCGGCTTCGCGGTGGCGCACGGAATAGGTGGACAGGGGCGGGGTTTGATAGGCGCCTTCGGGGATGCCATCATAGGCGATCACCGAAAAATCGCGCCCCAATGTCAGCCCCAGTTCTTGCGCGGCGTGATAGGCCCCCAAGGCGGCGCGATCCACGCTGAACACGATGGCGGTCGGTGGGCTGGGACGGTTGAGCAACGACAGGGTGGCCAGACGGCCTGCATCGGGTGTGACGGCGTTTTCGATGATCAGATCAGGATCGATATCCAAACCTGTGACGTTCAATCCGTGCAAATACCCTTCGCGGCGTAATTTTGCATAAGTGTAATCCAAGCCCCCGTTTACAAAGGCAATTTGGCGATGCCCCATGGCCGATAGACGTACAACAGCCCGTTCCATCGCCCGTTCCCCGAGGATGTCATACCATGCACAATCCTGACTGGTTTCGGTACGCCCAAACAGCACAAAAGGTGTGTTGGTGGCCTGTAACAGATCCACCCGTGGATCGAGCAACATCGTGCGTGGCAGGATAAATCCATCCGCTTTGCGGTCCCGCTGCAATTCTTGGATTTTTTCCAGCGTATCCTGCATGTCGGTGGATGTGGCGACCGACAATGTCCACCCTTCTGATGATGCAGCAAAAGAAATCCCCGCGAGGAAATCCGCCAAAAATGGGCTGGCTCCGTCGTGATCGCCGGTTTGAACAACAAGTCCCAAGGAACGTGTGCGCCCGGTTTTAATGGCCTGTGCATGGGACAGGGGGCGATAGCCCAATTTGGTTGCCATATTGGCGACGCGCAATCGTGTGGCATCGGCGATGTCTGGGTATCCGTTCAGGGCTCTGGACACGGTGCTTTTGGTTAAGCCAAGCGCGTCGGACACATCCGCAATCGTCACGCGACGCGTGGTGATTTTGTGGTCAGCGCGGTTGCGATGCTCAGACATATTTTCCTCCCTGATGTCAGGTTTTGCTCCGAAACCGGTTTCGGCAACGAATTTCTTTGAAAAGGGCTGAGTTTTTTAGCAATTCGTTGGAAATGCTGTGAAAAAAGTGGCGAAAGCGCGTATTTTTAGGACGAAATATGACACCGAAACGGGTTTCGGATTGGCGCAGGGACGATGAAAACGACTCGGTTCGCTTTGGCCTTGGGTGGTGGTGCCATCAATGGTGTGGGCTATTTTGCGCCGCGATCACGGATCAAATGGGACAAGGTCGCACCGGTTTCGTAAAAGGCTTCGCACAGGCCCGAAAAGGCCACTGAGTGATCACGTTCTGGCGGTACAGGCAGGTGCGTCAGGTCCCCTGAAACCAAAGCGGACCCCATTTGGGTACCAAAAAACGTTCCCGGCCCAATACCCCGCCCAGAATAGCCAAAAATTGCAAAGGCATTGGGGCCGAATTGCAGGATTTTTGGGATGTGTTTTGGGGTCATGGCGATCCGTCCAAACCACGAATGGGCCAGGGGGGTATCACGCAACATTGGAAACATTTTTGACAATTTCCGCCTTAGCCAAGCGGAATGCACATTGCCGGCAATATGATCAAGTCGCCCCATCCCTCCAATGATCAACCGGCCTGACACGTCCATCCGCCATGATGACATTATCAAAGCCGTGTCCCAGCAGCCCTCTTGGTTTGGCAGGATTTGGGCGCGCTGTTGGTCGTTCAAAGGGGGTGTTGCGGCCTGAAAATAGTGGATTGGAATTGTTTTCATTGGGATTTGCGGGGAAATTGGAGTTTCAAACGGGATTGTATATCCATTGGTCGCAACCAAGATTGACGTTGCGCGGATTTGGCCGTCAGGCGTTTTTATGCGCCAGAATTGCGCGTCTTTTTGCACCGATAATGCGGGGGAATGTTCAAATAACATGGCCCCATTTTTATGTGCCGCGCGCGCCAATCCTTTGGCATAAGCAAGGGGCTGGATCGTCCCGGCACGTGGATCAAAGAGCGCGCCATGTAACCCCGACGTACCAACGCGTCGGGCCGTTTCACCTTCTGAGATCATCGCGACGGGGGCATCGCGGGCGCGTAGCTGCGCAAAACGGTTTTGCAGATCGCGCAATCCGCTGGGGGAATGGGCGCAATGCAATGTACCGTTGCGGACTGGGTCACATGCGATATCGTGCTGATTTATCAAATCAAACACCAGATCCGGCGCACGAGCCAAATGTGTGGTCAGCCGCTGCGCAATGTCGGACCCCAGTTTTGAAGCGATGTCGTCAGGTGGCAACCACAGGCCTGCATTGACCAATCCAACATTGCGGCCAGACCCGCCTTGGCCAATTGTGCCCGCTTCGATCAAACAGACCTTTGCGCCTAGATTTGCGGCCTGTAACGCAGCAGATAGGCCAGTATAACCCCCGCCGATTATTGCGATATCGCAGGTTATATAATCGCTCAAACTTGGGGCAGAGAACCTATCGCGGCACGTTTCGTACCACAATGTATCAAAGAGTTCAGACGTCATTCCACAATGCCCGCGCCGCCGCAGCAATGGAGCTGCGTGACGGCATGGTGGCCGCATATGCCGGGCCGGTGGCCACAAAGCTGTCCAGGGCTGCTATCCGCGCATGCGCAAGCGAGGTTTGTTCCTGCAGCATCGCCATCAAGGCCTCAGATTGGCTTCCTGTTGTGCGACATTCATCCACGATCAGCACCTTTTTAGCCCCTTGTAATGCCTCAAGAATACCGTTGATTGGCAATGGCGCAAGCCAGCGCATATCAATGACTCGGGCGCTGATCCCGTCGGCGGCCAGATCTGTGACCGCTTGGGTCGATAGATACCGACCATTGCCATAGGTCAAAATCGCCAGTGGTCCATCGCCATCAACCCCGACGTGACCCAGCCCAATACGCTGGTCCGGGGCGGGGTATTGTGCCATCCAACCGCCGTCTTTGTCGGTGATCAAATCGCGCATCGGATAAAGCGCGATAGGTTCCACAAACACCACCACACGCTGTTCTTCGTGGGCCAAACGGACACATTCGCGCAGCATCATTGCCGCATCATCCCCGCGTGACGGGCAGGCGATGATGATCCCCGGAATGTCACGTAACACGGCCAATGAATTGTCGTTATGAAAATGCCCGCCAAAGCCTTTTTGGTATCCAAGCCCGGCAATACGCAGCACCATCGGATTGCTGAATTGCCCATTTGAAAAGAACGGCAAAGTGGCCGCTTCTCCTCTGAGCTGATCCTCGGCATTGTGCAAATACGCCAGAAACTGGATTTCCGGCATTGGGACAAAACCGTTATGCGCCAGCCCGATTGCCAGCCCGAGGATGCTTTGTTCGTCCAGTAGGGTGTCAATTATGCGATCGGCGCCAAACCGGTCCTGTAATTTCTGCGTGACGCCATAAACGCCCCCTTTGCGTCCGACATCTTCGCCCATCAAAATGATTTCGCGGTGCTGCAACATCAGGTCGGTTAACGCCCAGTTCAGCAATCGCGACATGGGTTGGGGGCTGGCCATCAGTTTGAAATCCGACCCAAACGCGGCTTGGCGGGCGACGGGCTGAATTGGGTCTATCCCTGCGCAAACGCGCGTTGGGGGGATCAGCGATGCCATCACCTGTTCGCCGGTTTGCAAACGAGGGCGGGTCACGACCTGTTGGGCGATGGTGGTGCAATGATCCTCGGCGTGTTGATACATCGCCAGAATATCATCCGGGCGAGCCGCCCCATATTCGATCAGCAAACGTGCGGAATGCAGCAATGGATCATCCGCTTCCCAGTCTTCGAACACCTGTTTTTGCAAGTAAGATTGCTGAACATCTGATCCGGCATGACCATAAAGCCGCACCAATGACAGATGCAGGAAAGCGGGCTTTTTCTGGTGGCGTACATAATCTGCCGCCGCCTGCGTTACGCGGAATGTTTCAAATAGATCCAGCCCATTGGCGCTAAAATAGGCCAAGCCGGGTTTATGGGCATAATTGGCGGCAACCCAGCCTTTGGGAGTGCGGGTGGAAATGCCTATGCCGTTGTCTTCGCAAACAAAAAGCAGAGGAAGGGGCGCGGATTGATAGGATGTCCAGCAGGCCGAATTGATTGCGCCCTGAGCGGTCGAATGGTTTGATGACGCATCCCCAAAGGAACACATGACGATGCCATCATTGGCCAGTGTCTGATGCTGCGGGGCATGGCGTTTGGCCAGCCCGATGGAATAGGCCGCCCCCACCGCTTTGGGTAAGTGGGACGCAATGGTCGAGGTTTGGGGCGGTATGTTCAAAGGCTTTGATCCTAGCACTTTGTGCCGTCCACCTGAGATTGGATCATCCATCGCCGTCGCAAAGCTGAGCAGCATATCGCGAACCGGATCAATGCCAGACACCTGCGCCGACCGCATGGTTTGAAACGCCCCGTCACGGTAATGCAAAAACGCCATATCATCGGGCCGCAGGGCAGCGGCCACGGCGGCCATGCCTTCGTGCCCAGACGACCCGATCGTATAATAGCCTTGGCCGGCGGCCTGCATTTTGCGTGATCTGCGGTCTAAATTGCGGCTCTGGCACTGGGCTTTGAAAATCGCGAGGGCCTGTTTGCTGCTCAGCGGGCCAGAAGGCGCAGCGCCAATTGGGAAATCCCCCCTTGCGACCCGGTTGCGAAACGCCTGATCAACAATATCCGCACGATCCATGATCTAACCCTTTAGAAAAACGCCTGTAATCCAGTTTGTGCACGGCCCAAGATCAGAGCATGCACATCATGGGTGCCCTCATAGGTGTTCACGGTTTCCAGATTGATCATGTGGCGCATGATCTGGAATTCATCCGCGATGCCATTGCCCCCATGCATGTCACGGGAATGGCGGGCGATTTCCAGCGCTTTGCCGCAATTGTTTCGTTTGATCAGACTGATCATTTCGGGGGCGGCGCGGGCATCATCCATCAATCGTCCGACCTGCAACGCGGCCTGCAAACCCAGCGTGATTTCGGTCTGCATATTGGCCAGTTTTAGCTGAAACAGCTGCGTTTGCGCCAAAGGTTTGCCGAATTGTTTGCGATCCAGCCCATATTGACGTGCGCCGTGCCAGCACGCCTCGGCCGCGCCCATAACGCCCCACGCAATGCCGTACCGCGCCCGGTTCAGGCACCCAAACGGTCCTTTCAGGCCGCTTACATTCGGCAATAAGGCGTCTTCGCCGACTTGGACATCATCCATGACAATTTCGCCGGTAATCGATGCACGTAGCGACAATTTTCCGTCGATTTTTGGGGTCGTCAGGCCCGCCATGCCTTTTTCCAGAACAAAGCCTTTGATTTTGCCGTCATGGGCGTCGGATTTGGCCCAAACCACAAACACATCCGCGATTGGACTGTTGGAAATCCACATTTTGCTGCCAGTCAATGTGTACCCGGTGGCGGTTTTTGTGGCGCGGGTTTTCAGGCTGCCGGGATCCGATCCTGCATCTGGTTCCGTGAGGCCAAAACACCCGATCAACGTCCCCGCGGCCAAGCCGGGCAGATATTTCTGGCGCTGCTCTTGGGTGCCATAGGCATAGATCGGGTACATCACCAAAGAGGACTGGACCGACATCATCGACCGATAGCCGGAATCCACACGCTCAATTTCGCGGGCCACCAGACCATAAGACACGTAATTTGTCCCCAATCCGCCATATGTTTCCGGGATCGTCGTGCCAAGCAGGCCCATATCCCCCATTTCCCGAAAAATATCCGGGTCGGTGTGTTCCGTCGCATAGGCCTTGGTGACCCGAGGCTGCAATTTGTCCTGCGCAAATTCCCGCGCCGCATCCCGTAACATGCGTTCTTCTTGGGTTAATTGCGTGTCTAGCAGCAGGGGATCCTCCCAGGAAAAGGATGACAATTCCGGCTGGCTCTGGGCAGAAAGAGTATGGGGCATGAAAGGGTCCTGTCTTGCAATTTATTCATCAATACATCATGCAAAGCCGCCGAAAAACTGTTATTCGGGTATAAGAACATGCCAAATGGGAATGATATGACCGCATCACGCAGCCGCACCCCCGGATTGTCATGCCTGACGGCCTTTGAGGCGGTTGCGCGGCTTGGCTCTGTGACGGATGCTGCGTCTGAGCTGGATTTGACCCAAAGCGCGGTGAGCCGCCAAATCCAGCGACTAGAAACCCAATTGGGCACATCTTTGTTTGAAAGGGATCGCAAACGCCTGCGCCTGACGCAACCGGGGCGGCATTATGCGAGCGAAATTCGCGCAGGGTTGGCCCAGATTTCTGCCGCCACGATTGCCTTGCAGGCCAATCCGGATGGCGGCATTTTGAATTTGGCCATTTTGCCCAGCTTTGGCACCCATTGGCTGGCCCCCCGATTGCCGGATTTTCTGCGCAATCATCCAGGGATCACGTTGCATATGTCGACGCGGACAGTACCGTTTGATTTCACCGCAGCGCCGGGCGAAGCGGCGTTTCATGCGGCCATCCATCGTGGTCAAAACGACTGGCCGGGCACCAACGCGTTGAAATTGTGGGACGAACAAATTCTGGCCGTGGCAAGCGCGCAATTGCTGCAATCCGGCAAGGCCCAGTCGCTCCCACGTTTGCAGCTGGAAACCCGACCGCAGGCTTGGGCGCAATGGTCCACCGATCAGGGCTGGGCTGAGCACCGCCAACCCGTGATGGTGGTGGATCAATTTGGTACCATGTTGCGGGCGGCCCTTGCTGGGTTAGGGGTCGCTTTGATGCCGGATTATCTGGTGGCGCAGGAACTGGAAAACGGAACATTGGTGCAATTGCCAGATACCAAACCCACCAGCACGGGGGCGTATTATCTGGTTTGGCCAGAAAAGGGCGGCGAAAACCCGACATTGGTGGCGTTTCGCGATTGGCTATCCAGCCAGCCCGCGCCAGTTCCGATAGCGATCTCAGCGATGTAACGCGAAATTGTGATCCGCCAATTTGGCCGCTGCTCTGGCAACTGGTCCGGCGCATCCCTAGCTATTGTGCCAACCGCACGATCACCGCGCATACCGTTTCAAATAGGACCTCTCGATGAAAAAGCCGCTCAGGATTGATGTTGTATCAGATGTGATGTGCCCGTGGTGCATCGTTGGCTATCAGCAACTGGCCCGCGCCCTAGAGGCCGAGGGCACAGAGTACGAATTGCACTGGCATCCGTTTGAATTGAACCCAGACATGCCAGCCGAAGGGCAGAACCTGCGCGATCATCTGGTTGAGAAATACAACATCACGGTCGCGCAGTCAGAACAAAACCGCGCGCAGCTGACCGAATTGGGGGCAGGGCTGGGGTTTACGTTTCAGTTCAGTGACGCAACCCGGATGCATAACACGTTTAACACCCATCAATTGTTGCATTGGGCCGAGAGCTTGGATCGCAAGCACGATTTGAAACTGGCGCTGTTTGAGGCGTATTTCACCGATGGGCGCAACCTATCGGATGATTCTGTCTTGGCGGATGTTGCGGGTGAAATTGGGTTGGATCGGGACGAAGCATTGGCCGTGTTGGCCGATCAACGGTACGCAAAAGCGGTGCGCGAGGTGCAAAGTTTTTGGGTCAACCAAGGCATCCGCGGCGTTCCGGCCGTGGTGTTTGACCAGAAACATCTGGTGACCGGCGCGCAAGGCGTTGAAAACTATTCCAACATCCTCAATCAGCTAAACAAAGCCCCTGCATAGGTCTGTCGGAATATACGCGTTGGGTCAGTTTTTGGCCTGACGTGGATCGTCAAATGTATTGGCTGCTGAGTCAGCGATCACCCATGTCCGATCAGCCCCAAAGGGCATCTGTCAGTATCAAAGCAAAGGAGAAAGTGGCAGCCCGTAGGGGAATCGAACCCCTCTTTCCAGGTTGAAAACCTGGCGTCCTAACCGATAGACGAACGGGCCACGCTTGCTGTGAGGGGGCTTTTAGATTGTGCGATGAAGGTCCGCAAGATGTTTTTTCAAACTTTTTCCAACTTCCTGAAAGAAAGTTAATTTGTCTGTCAAAACTTCATATTTTTAAGGCCTGTCAGGCCTCGGCGGCATCTTCTAATCGCAGCTGTACAGATTGACGCCCTTGCCATGTGTTCACATCCAGCCGTCCCGCCAGATGGAATCGCCTGCCTTTGTGGTTCATCAACGCGCGCCCCATGTCGCTGTCCAGCGCGCCAAATGCGATTGCATCCATGCGCGCCGACAATCCATCGCCGAAACTCAGCTTTAGATGACCGCTGCCCACCTCTTTGGCGAACAGGATTTGGCAATCGGGCAGGGCGAATCGCGGCGCAGGAGAGGAGGCCCCGTAAGGCCCTGCCTCTTCGAGCCTGTTCACCAGTTCAACCGACGCGGCGCCGGGCATCAGGATGCCGTCCAGTTTCAAATCTGACGGGCCCGCATCGCCGGCCCCCTGTTTGGCGAGCAATTCGCAAATGCGCGCCATGGCGGGTTCCAACTGGTCGCGTGCCACGGTTAGGCCCGCCGCCATTTTGTGCCCACCCCCCTTGAGCAACAGGCCATCGCTGACTGCGCGTTGGATCGACGCGCCCAGATCGACGCCATTGATCGAACGCCCGGATCCTTTGCCCTCATCGCCATCCAGCCCGATGACAATGGCGGGTCGGTTTGTGGCCTCTTTTAATCGGGACGCGACGATGCCAACCACGCCGGGATGCCAGCCTTCGCCTGCGGCCCAGACCAGCGGGCCGTCCAGGCCCCGTTCACGCGCCTGTTCCAATGCAGCGTCGCGTACAAAGGTTTCGATTTCGCGACGTTCGTGGTTCAGTTTGTCCAGCTTTTCGGCCAATGCGGCGGCTTCGTGCGGATCAGTTGTGGCCAACAGACGCGCGCCCAGATCAGCCGCCCCAATCCGTCCACCGGCATTCACACGTGGCCCCAACAGGAACCCAAGGTGATAGGACGTGGGCGTGGTATCCAACCCGGCCACATCCGCCAATGCTGTCAGACCGATGCGACGGCGCTGTGCTATCACCTTGAGCCCTTGGCGCACCAGGGCGCGGTTGACCCCAATCAGGGGTGCCACATCCGCCACAGTCGCCAGTGCCACCAGATCCAACATCGCCATCAGGTCAGGACCTTTGGCATTGTCTGCGCGCATTTGGCGGTTTGCCTCGACCAACATCAAAAACACGACCGCCGCAGCACAGAGATGCCCCAGATCGCCGGTTTCGTCCTGCCGGTTTGGGTTCACAACCGCATGAGCATCAGGTAGGGTTTCGCCGCTCAGATGGTGGTCCAGCACAATCACATCCGCCCCTTGGGCTGCCGCAATAGGATCATGGGACAGGGTCCCGCAATCCACACAAATGATCAGATCGTGCTTTGCGGCCAATTCGGCCATGGCTGGCTCATTTGGCCCGTATCCTTCGTCGATGCGATCCGGGATATACAATGTGGCCTGCAATCCCATCTGGCGCAGCCAATCGATCAACAGCGCGGCTGAGGTGCCGCCATCCACATCATAATCTGCAAATATTGCAATGCGTTGACGGTTTTTCACAGCCAACAGGAACCGCGTCGCCGCCTTTTCCATGTCGCGCAGTGATCGCGGGTCCGGCAGCAAATCCCGCAGGGCAGGGGCCAGATAGGTTTCGGCGTCTTGCGGGGCGATGCCGCGTTTCGCCAACACGCGGGCCAACGGCGCAGGCAGGCCGGTCTGCTGGATCAGCGTTTCGGCTTGGCGGTCTTCTTCGATGTTTGGACCTACCCATTTGCGCCCGGACAAAGACGTGCCAACGCCCAGAAAATCGGTTCCTTTGCCCGCAAGTGTATCATTCATGACTGCCCCCAAACGTTCCGCAAATGCCGTATTGATAGGGCACTTCTATCCGGCGCTGGTCGGGATAGAAAGCGGACACAGGGTTTTGCACTTAGTCGGCAAAAAACGACTGGGTTGGGCGGGCGATGACAAATTCACCATGCAAATGTGACACGGCGGAATTGTGGATGTCCGTGGCTGACATGGCTGGCAAATCGGACCAATCGGTGCTGGCATTGCCGGTGAAGGCTGCGCAGGCGTCGTGGGCCAAGGTGACGTTGAACCCCAGATTGGCGGCCATACGGCTGGTGGTGGACACGCAATGGGGCGTGGTCAATCCACACGTCACCAGATCGGTCACGCCAAGGGCGCGCAAATGAGGTTCCAGATCAGTTCCGATAAAGGCGGAATTGACGGATTTGTCGAAAATGACTTCGTCGGGCAGGGGGGTGACTTCGGGTTTGAAATCGGTGCCGCCTGTTTGTGGTCCAAGCGGCGATCCGGGTTCGACGCTGATATGGCGAATATGAACCACAGGGTGGTTCTGCGCACGCCATGCGGCCAGCAAACGACCGGCATTTTCTTCGGCCAGTGGGTTATTGCGATCGCCCCAGACCGGCGCATCAAAGCCGGTCTGGATGTCGATCAGGATCAGGGCAGGCCCAATCATTAGTCGCGCGGGTTGCGGTAAGACATGCGCCGCACCGACCCGGTTTTGGACCGCATCAACAATGTTTCTGTGGTCAGATAGCCGACTTCGCGTTTGATGCCGGGCAGCAACGAACCGTCTGTCACGCCTGTCGCGGCAAAGATCACGTCGCCTGTGACCATTTCATCGCGTGTATAAATACGGTCCAGATCGGTGATGCCTGCCTTGGCGGCGCGGCCCCGTTCGTCGTCATTGCGGAACAACAGCTGACCAAAGATTTGACCGCCCATACATTTCAATGCGGCTGCGGCCAGCACGCCTTCGGGGGCGCCACCGTCGCCCATATACATGTCGATGCCGGTTTGGTCGGGTTCCGCGCAATGCATAACGCCGGCCACATCCCCATCTGTGATCAGGCGGATCGCACAGCCCGTGGCGCGCAATTCAGCGATCATGTCTTCGTGGCGTGGACGTTCCAGAACGCAAACGGTGATGTTCCACGGCTCACAGCCTTTGGCTTTGGCCAGGGCCTGAACCCGTTCGGTTGGGGACATGTCCAGCGTCACAACGCCGTCCTCATAGCCCGGCCCAATGGCCAGTTTACGCATATAGGTGTCTGGCGCGTGCAGCATGGAACCGCGCGGGCCCATGGCAATCACAGCCAAGGCATTTGGCATGTCTTTGGCGGTCAATGTTGTGCCTTCCAGCGGGTCCAGCGCGATGTCTACCGCTGGGCCTTCGCCGCTGCCCACTTCTTCGCCGATATACAGCATTGGCGCTTCGTCGCGTTCGCCTTCGCCGATCACAACAACACCCTGAATTTCCAGCTGGTTCAGCTGGGTGCGCATCGCATCAACAGCCGCTTGATCCGCGGCTTTTTCGTCGCCACGACCGATCAGTTTGGCAGACGCAATCGCCGCTGCCTCTGATACGCGGGCCAAGCCCAAAGACAACATACGGTCGTGAAATTCGGGTGGCTTGTGCATTTCAAAGGTCCTTTGGGTCATTAGGTTGCCGCCATGTAGCGCAGGCAGAGGGCAATTTACAAGGTTTGGGTGCGTAAATACGCGGTTAAATACGTTGTTTTGCTGGGGTGGCGCGGATCAGCAATTGCAAAAGCAGCCCAACCATCAATCCGTTCAGAATGTGCCACATAAAATGGGTTCCGCCGGGAATCGCTTCGCATAGGGACATATCGACGGTGCGCGCCAACAGGGATGTGAAAAACACGGCCACCGCCCCCAAGGCCCAACCCCGTTGCGGATGCTGACGTCGCCACATCACAAAGGACAAAACCAACAGCGCAATCAAGGCGGGCGCGTATTGGCCAGATCCATTCAGCGGATCAACAGAATGCGTGTGATCATGCGCAAGCGTCGTGGTGTCGCCTTCGCCGATGGCAAAAAACACCGACGTGATAAAGCCACAAATTGCCCCGATCGCGACGATCTTGGCCAGCTTGCCGGGTTGGACACCCCCCAAACGGTTGACGCTGATCAGGACATACGCGGCGACAAATCCCCAGATCGGAATGACATCGGCCATCTCGCTCCAGCGGTTTGCATGGGTGTGAAACAGGTAGGATCCAACGCCGATCAACGCCGCCCAAGGGATCAGAACCCAGATTGCAGGCGACGTGATGCCACGGGATTTGGCGCTGAACCCCGCCCAGATTGCCGCCAAAACAAAGGCAATGTTGGACAGGGCGTTTACCGGCTCTGCCCAATAGGCCGGGCTTAGACGTTCACAATAGATGTCAACCGAGGCAAACCAATTCATCACTCATTACTCAACTAATACACGGCTTTTAAACGTTATTCTACGGTCTCGATCCGGATCACAACGGGCTTGGTCGCCACAACGCCGGTGCGATCAAACCCTTTCAGCGCGTCTTCGACGGCATTGCGAGTGGTTTTGTGGGTTACGATCAAAACAGGTGCCGCGCCGGCATTGTGGCCATATTGGCGCATCCGGTCGATGGAAATACCAGCCTCACCCAATTGGGTGGCGATTTTGGCCAAAGCGCCGGGTTTATCATGCAATTCCATGCGCAGATAATAAGGTGCGGCAATGGCGGCCCGTGCGGCGCGCGCCTTGGTCAGGCCAGCGGCCGGTTGGCCAAAGGTCGAAATGCGGATGCCACGGGCAATATCCATGATGTCGCCCAAAACCGCGCTGGCGGTTGGGCCTTCGCCGGCACCTGCGCCACGCAGCACAATCTGCCCCACATGATCGCCTTCCAGCACCACCATATTGGTGCCCCCTTCGAGCTGACCCAGCGGGGACGTGGCAGGCACAAGGCACGGCGACATGCGTTGTTCCAACCCCCGGCCGGTCATTTGCGCGACGCCTAACAGCTTGATTTTATAGCCCATATCGGCGGCTTGGCGGATATCTTCGATTGTGATCGATCCGATGCCTTCTAGTTCGACGGCGTCGAAATCGGGCTGTGTGCCATAGGCAATTGCCGCCAGCAGTGCCAGTTTGTGGCCCGCATCAATCCCGCCCACATCCAGATTGGGATCCGCTTCCAAATAACCAAGCCCATCGGCTTCGGCAAACGCCTCTTCGTAGGTCAGGCCAGCGTTTTCCATCCGGGTCAGGATGTAGTTACAGGTGCCGTTCATCACGCCCATCACACGGGTGATGTCATTGCCAGCCAAGCCTTCGGTCAGGGCTTTGATCACCGGGATACCGCCCGCAACCGCGGCTTCGAACCGGATGACGTGGTTTGACGCTTCGGCAATTTCGGCCAGATTTTGGCCGTGATGGGCCAGCAACGCTTTGTTGGCGGTGACGACATCTTTGCCACTGGCCAGCGCGGTTTCGGTTGCGTCCTTGGCGGGGCCGCTATCGCCGCCCATCAATTCGACAAATACATCAATGTCGTCGCGTTTGGCCAATGCAACAGGATCGTCTTCCCATGCATATCCATCCAGGGATACGCCGCGATCTTTGCCTTTGGACCGTGCAGAAACGGCGACGATTTCAATGGGCCGGCCGGTGCGTTCCGCCAGTAAATTGGCTTTTTGGTGCAGGATTTTAATCACCCCGACACCCACCGTGCCGAGACCTGCAATTCCGAGGCGAAGAGGAGTGGTCATGGCGTGCGTCTTTCGATCAGTTTCGGGTTCGACAGGGGGGATAGCGGGAAAGGCGGCTTACTGCAACGCAGAGGTGTCAATCCCACGTCGCATTCTGTTGCGCGTGGCCGTCGGGATCACGGGGCCTTGCAGATTGGCAGCGCGGCTGCGCAATTGCGACAGCCGGGTTTGCAGATCCGCATTGATCGCGTCGAAATCGGTGGTTTGTCCGCCCAACCGATCGGCCTGTGCCAGAATCGGACCCAACGGAACAACGCGCGGCGCGACGGCATTTTCAGCCGGCAAAGTGGCGTCAAGTTGCGGAAATTGCGTGCAACTGGCCAATAAAAATACAATCAACGCATACCGCATAACTTCTACCTGTCAGGTCGCCCGATGGTTCGGCGCGACCTTACCTGTGCCCGTCCGGTGATGCGAGGGGTTTTCAATTGAATGATTGTTCAGTTATCAAGGGCTATGGCACGAAAAACTGGATCACATTCCGATATCACTGGCCCCCGGGTGCGCGACGCCGCCTTGCGGCTGATTGCGCAACATGGCTATGCGGCGGTCTCAATGCGCCAGATTGCCAAAGAAGTGGGCGTGCAGGCTGGGGCGCTTTATAATTATACCAAAGACAAACAGGCCTTATTGTTTGATTTGTTGAACGCCCATATGGAATCGTTGTTGGCCGCCCTTGCTGGCGCAGACATCCAAGGTGACGCCGAACAGCAGCTCGAAGCGTTCACACGGTTCCACATTCAGTTCCACATTCCGCGCACGGATGAGGTGTTTTTGTCCTATATGGAGCTGCGCAATCTGACGCCGGACAACTTTGTCATGATCGAACAGATGCGTAAACAATATGAGGATGCCTTAGAAGCGATCCTTGTTCAGGGCGTAAATGAGGGTGTTTTTGCCATCGAGGACACCAAGGTCGCGACTTTGGCGCTGATTGCCCTTCTCACGGGCATGACCAACTGGTATCGGGCCGGGGGGCGCCTTTCGATCGAACGGATCGAAGAGATCTATCTGGATCTCGTGCGCAAATCGGTGGGGATGACCAATGATGATGGGACCAGATGAAAACGGTGTTTACGCAACCTTAAATGCCTCGGCCGGGCGCCGGTTGTTTGCGTTGATGGTTTTATACGCGCTCGGGGCGTTGTTGATTTATCTGGCCTTTACCAATCCCCCCGCTTTGATCTGGCAGGTATTCCTGATTGCATTTGGGGCTGTGGTTTTGTTTGGGGCCGAACATTTGCGCCGAGCGACATTGTTGGTGTTGACCCTGACCGAAGAGGGATTGTCAGACAGCGCTGGGCGTGTTCTGGCGCGGATCGAAGACATCAAAGACGTTGAACGGGGCGTTTTTGCGTTTAAGCCGTCGAATGGATTTACGCTTGTTTTGACCGAAAAACAGCCCCGCGCCTGGGCGCCGGGGCTGTATTGGGCATTGGGGCGCCGGGTTGGCGTTGGCGGGGTTACCTCTGCCGGGGCGTCCAAATTTATGGCCGAACAAATCGCGTTTCGGATTGCGTCCCGCTGATTAGCACACGGCCGCGACCGGATCATAATTGGGATCGTCGTTGAAACAAATCCGTTCGCTGAACCGAGGGCGGTAAAACACCAACGTATCCATTTGATACGGCTTGATATGCGGGCCAAATGTTTCTTGACCTGTTCCAAATGCGTCCCAAGCCAGATTAAAGGGCGGTTCATAGATGGCAAATGTTTCCACCAAGATCAGGCGTTCCGTGTGCAGCATCGTTGTCGGCAGTCGATCCGTGTATTCGGGGCTAATAAGCGCGGTGTTGGTCAACCGACCAACACCGCGCAGACCACCTGTGTCACGCGCCCGTCTGCCACGCCATTCAGACCAAACCCGGTAATACCGGCCCCGATTGGCATTCCAGCTGATAACCGAAATACGCACACCAGTGCGCAGGCGCGAATGGGTCAACAATCCATGCAATTCGTACATGGAATCAATGATTTCGGGGGTCACGACGTCTTCGATTTCGCGGTTGTCGATCCGGCCGATAAAGTCGGCAATGGTGAATGTTGCCTTTTCCGTCGCGGACTTTGCGCGGAATGCGTCAAAATAGACGAACATCCCCAGATAGCACCAAAACAACATCGGGACGACCAGAACCATTTCGATCGAAACAGATCCCCGTTCGTCGCTGCGAAACCGGTCGATCCGATCTCGCAACAAGATGCCGCAGCGGGTGAGAAAGGTAGGGGTGCGCATCATTGTACGAGCCTCAGTTCATTCACCTGACGTGCGATGGATTGGAACGCATCCATGATTTCTGGACCACCCACACGATAGAAGTGGGACGCCGAGGATGCGCAATCTGCCATCACAGCCGCGGATGGATCGTCAACCTCAAAGCCGATCGTGTAGACCACCATATTGTTTGGATCACTTTTGGCGACGTCACAAATGTCATCCAGACGACTGTTTTTGGTCCCTGCATTTACCGTTTCCAGGATGTTGTTGTACTGGGAATTGTAATCAGACGACCAGTCGTGCTGGCGACCATAGTGATAGTCTGCGTTATATTGCATCGTCACTTCGTTCATGAGTTCCGAATAGGGCAGTTGACGCAAGTTGGCAGGCACTTCCCAATCGCGACGCCATTGGTTGCCCCAGCCATACCGTTCCGCCCGCGGATAGAACCAACGTTCGTCGGGGATACCGTCGCCATCCCGGTGGCCTTCTTCGTCGGAATCCACAAAGTAGTGGCCAGAAACCGGATCTTCGTAAACGTCGGACATGGACCCGCGCAGGGTGTCATCCAGCATATATTGCGTGGTGTTTTTCCCATCCGTCATCACAATCACGATTTTCATCGATTGACCGCTGGCCACGGTATAGGGGCGACCAGAGAAGACAGAGTTTACTTCGTTATTGGCGATCAATGCGTTGATGGCAGGCTGTGCGGATGGATCCAACAGTGCCACGCCCCATTTCACCCCAATATCGATGGACGTGTTCCCACCTGGGGTCAACGCGTTGATATGGGCTTTCAGGACATCTGGGTCGCCGCTCATGGGCAGGATCGCAGACGCAGCTTCGGGGCGACATACATAAGACCGGTTATAATGGTCATAGCGCACCGGGCCGTATTTCCCCCAAGGGGCAAAATGCTGTGTGTGTTCCAGCGCTTGGTTTGTTGGCAATGACACAGTGTTAAAGTCATCGTAGTCAAAGTTCACACAGCTGGAATAATTGTGCCCACGGGTCACGTTATACTGGTCCAGCAAATTGGGCGGCAAAGCCACCTGTGTGGAATAGGGGATGATGCTGATCGACACTTCGTCGGGATCAGAACGCTGATAAATCATATCCACAAACAGATTTGCGGCCGCTTGCAATTCCTCAAGCTTGGTTGTCGTTCCGGTGTTGGATGCCCACCCCATAGAGCCGGAAATATCCAGCACCAGCGAAATTTCAACTTCTGAAACGCTCTCTATTGCGGTGCCGGTCGAAGGCGCGTCCAATTGGGTGATGCCCATCATGTTCATAAACAAAGTGGGCAATTCAATGGTCGCATCCGCAGTGACGGACCGGTAATTGATGCCTTCGACAACCACGGGGCTGCCGGTTTGCACAAAGTCAGACATGCCACATTTGTCCATATAATCATTGAACACGGTGGCTGGGTCGTTTCCCTGATCCAAATCAGCCGCGGCCAGCAACGCCGTATCGGTGCAGCTTTGCAATTGGGCGCGGGCCGTTTCAAATCGCATCAGATCAACGGCCATACCGCCGATCGCCAGCATCATGACAAACAGATACAGTGAAAAAATGATCATGCCGCCATCTTCGTCTTTGCGAAAGCGCGTCAAAAAATCTTTGGGATTGGAGTTGATAAACATGGCTTAACCTGGCTCCATGACAAATGCAGAGGTCGTAACGATGGCATATGCCCCGTTGGATTCCTTGGGCATACGGAACCCCAGACCTGTTGTGGGAAAGATGGGATCAAACAGCGCGCAGACGCGCAGGACCATCAGCTCATTCATGCCCCCGGTAGTAAAGCTGCGCGCCGGGGCGGCGGGATCATTCCGATCGACGCAATCCGCATCACGCGGAATATCAACCCATGCTGCTGTATCAATCCGAACCATTTCGATTTTAACGGCGCTCTGGCAATCCGGGATAATCCCGGCGCCATTGCAGACCATATCGCGCAGTTGATCGGCGTTGACCTGATTTGTGGTCCCCAATCGGACGGATCGCACCGCCAGATCCACACCCCGTTCCAGCATCACATTGCGGATCATCATCAGACCCATTTCAAAGGAACAAAGGAAAATAGTCATGATGAACGGAACGACCAACACGAATTCGATGGTGGAATTGCCGTCTTCGTCGCGACGGAATTTGCGAAGCCAAGATAACGTCGGGCGGGCAAACATCATGATTGTCCCCCCATAAATGGGCGGCAAGGAAACGCTGAAGCGCGCTTTGCTGCGATTTGGCCTGCGGTTTTCACAATTCACCTCTAATATTTGCCGTATCAGGATCGGTCCGGCTGGCGTAATACAGACTACACCGCAGCCTTTGTCGCATTCATTCTGGGCCAGAATGAGGCGAGGTTTGGGGCGAATTGGGTCAATTAACCATTTATTAAGACACAATCCCGGAGCGGGCCTGGGCATTGTTGCGCAACGAGAAATCAATCGCGATTATTTCCGTAAAAGTCGTCTGACCTGTGGAAAAGTCCAGTTTGGGACAAATCACTGCCTAATATTGTCGCAGTTGTTAACCGAATCACGTCAGGATCATCCAGTGATTTGCCATTAACCGGAGCTCTACCCATGTCTCAGCGCGAACCAAGCTTTCGTGAATCCGTCGATATTATGTTTAACCGTGCCGTGGCCCTGATGGATCTGGCACCCGGTATCGAAGAAAAAATTCGCGTCTGTAACGCGACCTATACGGTGCGCTTTGGGGTGCGTCTGCGTGGTGAAATGAAGACGTTTACCGGCTATCGGTCGGTTCATTCTGAACATATGGAACCGGTAAAAGGCGGCATTCGTTTCGCAACCTCGGTTAACCAAAACGAAGTCGAAGCGCTTGCCGCTTTGATGACCTACAAATGCGCCTTGGTCGAAACCCCGTTTGGGGGATCCAAAGGTGGGTTATGTGTTGATCCTCGCGAATGGGATGAACACGAAATGGAACAAATCACCCGGCGTTTTGCCTATGAATTGTGCAAACGTGACCTGATCCATCCTTCCCAGAACGTTCCTGCACCTGATATGGGCACGGGCGAACGGGAAATGGCGTGGATTGCGGATCAATATCGCCGCATGAACACCACCGACATCAACGCCAATGCCTGTGTGACCGGCAAACCGGCCCATGCAGGCGGCATTCAGGGCCGCGTCGAGGCGACAGGGCGCGGTGTCCAATATGCATTACGTGAATTTTTCCGCCATCCTGATGACGTGCGCGCCGCCGGGTTGGATGGCAGCTTGGACGGTAAAAAAGTCATCGTCCAGGGGCTGGGTAATGTGGGTTATCACGCCGCGAAATTCCTAAAAGAAGAAGATGGATCGCTGGTTACAGGCATCATTGAACGCGATGGCGGCGTGTTTGACCCCGATGGGATCGACGTCGAAGCCGTCCATCATTGGATTGTCAAACATGGCGGCGTCAAAGGCTATCCAACGGGCACCTATGTGGAAAACGGCACCTTGTTGCTGGAACAAGATTGCGACATTCTGATCCCCGCGGCCCTTGAGGGGGTGATTAACCTTGAAAATGCGGCACGCATTAAGGCCCCTTTGATCATTGAAGCAGCCAACGGCCCAGTCACCGCCGGAGCGGATGAAATTCTGCGCGAAAAAGGGGTGGTTATCATCCCAGATATGTATGCAAATGCGGGCGGTGTGACCGTTTCCTATTTTGAATGGGTCAAAAACCTGTCGCATATCCGATTTGGTCGGATGCAGCGCCGCCAGGAAGAGGCGCGTCATGAATTGATCGTGCGCGAACTGGAACGGCTGGATGAAAGCATGGGGGATCGCTGGTCTTTGAACGGCAATTTCAAAGAGCGGTATCTACGCGGCGCAGATGAGCTGGAATTGGTGCGGTCAGGTTTGGATGACACGATGCGAACAGCCTATCAGTCCATGAGCAATGTTTGGCATGAACGCAGCGATGTCGAAGATTTGCGCACGGCGGCCTATCTGGTTTCAATCGATCGCGTCGCGCAGAGCTATACAGCCAAAGGCCTATAACGCTTCACTTTTCCTCAAGAAATGGGCGTTACCTGTTCATTTCAAATTTATCAGAGCTGCCGGCATCAATGTCGGCAGCTTTTGGGTTGCTGGCCAACGCCTTATCCCACACCAAATATAATGCAGTAAATGGTCGCGAACAGACCAACCCGGGTCGCAAAAGTCTTTTAAATGGGCTGACCAATGCGAATAGGATCAAACAAACACACCTATTCACACTTAACGACTGGCAGGTTTATGCGGTTTTCGGGCCTTAAATTACTGAAAGAGGGCTTAACCGGAAACAAAGGGTGGCGGCCGTTATGGCGCGATCCGACCCCCAAATCTGAATACGATATCATCGTGATCGGCGGCGGCGGCCATGGGTTGGCAACTGCCTATTATCTTGCCAAAGAACACAATCTGACCAACATCGCCGTCTTAGAAAAAGGATATCTGGGCGGGGGAAATGTTGGGCGCAACACAACAATTGTGCGGGCCAATTATGGGCTTCCGGGTAATTCAGAGTTTTATTCGCATTCCCTAAAGCTGTGGGAAGGCATGGAGCAAGAGCTGAATTTCAACACGATGATGTCACAGCGTGGCGTGTTGAATATCTTTCATTCTGATGGGCAGCGGGATGCCTTTGTGCGTCGTGGAAATGCGATGGTAAATCAAGGGGATGATGCGATTTTACTGGATCGCGAAGCCGTCAGAAAACGCGTGCCGGGGTTGGATTATGACAATGCGCGTTTTCCGATCATGGGCGGGCTATTGCATCCTCGGGGTGGCACGGCACGCCATGACGCGGTTGCCTGGGGTTATGCGCGCGGGGCGGATAGGCGGGGCGTTGATTTGATCCAAAATTGCGAAGTCACTGGCATCGATGTCGAAAATGGCACTGTGCGCGGTGTTCAAACCAGCCACGGTCAGATCAAAGCCAAAAAAGTGGCCATTGTCGTGGCAGGCAGGTCCAGTCAGGTTGCCGCAATGGCTGGCATGCGGCTCCCGATTGAAAGTCACATCTTACAAGCCTTTGTCACAGAAGGGTTAAAACCGATCTTGGATCAAGTTGTGACCTTTGCCGAAGGGCATCTGTATATTAGTCAATCAGACAAAGGTGGATTGGTGTTTGGGTCCTTTTTGGATTTTTACGCCTCTTATGCGGCGCGGGGGAATTTGCCCATGGCCGAACATACGATGGAATCCTGCATGTCGGTTTTGCCCGGCATCGCCAAGGCACGAGTTTTGCGGTCTTGGGGGGGGATCATGGATATGTCGCCGGACGGATCGCCGATAATCGACAAAACCGAGATTGGCGGGCTCTATCTGAATTGCGGTTGGTGTTACGGCGGTTTCAAAGCAGTGCCGGGATCTGGGTTCAGTTTTGCGCATTTAATTGCCAAAGATGAGCATCACGCACCAGCGGCCAAATTCCGATTGGACCGGTTTCGAACAGGGCACAATTTGATGGACGAGGAGGCAACAGGTGCACAACACAATTTGCATTGACGATCGCCTACTTGCAGTCGGGGGCCACACATGAGGCTAACCTGTCCTTATTGTGGCGAACGTGACCTCCGGGAATTCACCTATCAAGGTGCGGAATTGGCCTTGGATCGACCCGCTGCGGATGCAGGGCCGGATATGTGGGATGACTATTTGCACAATCGGGATAACCCCGCAGGATCACACAAGGATTTGTGGTATCACGGCCCTTGCGGCACCTGGATTGTTGTGCATCGTAACACCGTCACACATGCAATTAATGCCACGCAAACGGCGACGGATGCCCGATCATGAGAATTCCGGGAAAAGGCATCTATTCGGATCAATCGGACATTCGATTTCAATTTGACGGACGGCAGTTGACAGGCCGGACCGGGGACACGCTGGCATCGGCATTGATGGCGAATGACGTGCATTTGTTGGGGCGATCGTTCAAATATCATCGCCCACGCGGCGTGTTGACGGCGGGCAGCGAAGAGCCAAACGCTTTGATGACAATTGGCCGCGGCGCACAGGCCGACCCAAACACGCGCGCCACAACTCAGGAATTATACGAAGGATTGGAGGCCACAAGCCAAAACCGTTGGCCGTCATTGGGGTTTGATCTGATGTCGATCACCAATTTGGCGGCCTCTTTTTTGGGCGCTGGATTTTATTATAAAACCTTTATGTGGCCCAAATCATTCTGGGAAAAACTCTATGAACCAGTGATCCGTCGGGCGGCAGGATTGGGCGCATTAAGCGGCTTGGCCAACACGGACAGGTACGAAAAAGCCTATGCATTTTGCGATGTTCTGGTCATCGGCGCTGGGCCATCGGGGTTGATGGCGGCTTGGTCTGCTGCGCGTGCGGGGGCCGATGTCATTTTGGCTGACGAAGATTTTCAAATGGGCGGGCGGCTTTTGTCTGAGACCCAAGAGGTCGATGGAAAACCATCTGCGATCTGGGCGCAGGACATGGTTAACCAATTGTCACATATGGATAATGTGCGGCTGATGCCCCGGACGACCATTACCGGGGTTTACGATCAGGGGACGTTTGCCGCGCTGGAAAGGGTTGGCCATCATCATCCGCGCAAAGCTGATAAACCGCTAGAGTGTTTTTGGCGGATCGCAGCAAAACGCACTGTTTTGGCCGCGGGCGCATTGGAACGGCCCATTGCGTTTGCAAATAATGACCGACCGGGGATTATGACCGCTGGGGCAATGCGGTCGTATTTAAATCGCTGGGGTGTGGTTCCGGGGCAAAGGATCGCGGTTTTTGGCAACAATGATGATGCGCATCAAACGGCGCATGATTTATCGGATGCCGGAATTGACGTTGTTGCATTGATTGATCCACGGCCTGACATTGCGGCGTCCGACGCATTCCCAGTGTTGGCAGGTGGCCAGATTTCATCGGCGCAGGGGCGACACAAAATCAATGGTATCCGGGTCTGTCAGGGGGCAAAGGTCACTGATTTACAGGTGGATGGACTGGCCGTTTCGGGGGGGTGGAACCCTTCGGTACATTTGACCTGTCATCTGAACAATCGACCTGTTTGGAACCCGGATTTGGCGGCGTTTGTTCCTAGGCCAGACACTGTTCCGGGTCTGATCACCTGCGGGACGGCAAACGGAATAATGTCCACCGCCGCATGTTTAAAGGACGGGGTGAGTGCCGCAGAGGCAATCTGTAACGACCTGAACTTTAAGGTGAAAAACGTCACAATACCTGAGGCCCAGGATGATCCATATCGTATTTCCCCTTTGTGGGAAACGGTCGGTAAGGGGCGGAAATGGCTGGATTTTCAAAACGACGTCACCACCAAAGATGTCCGTCAGGCAGCACAGGAAAACATGCGGTCTGTTGAACATATGAAGCGCTACACAACCCAAGGCATGGCCACCGATCAGGGCAAAAATTCAAATGTTGGGGCCTTGGCAATTTTAGCGGATGCAACCGGGCGCGGCATTCCTGAAACTGGAACCACCACATTTCGCCCGCCCTATACGCCCGTCTCAATTGGCGCAATGGGGGCAGGGGCCCAGGGCCAAGGGTTCGCGCCGCATCGATTGCTCACATCCCACGCAATGTCGAAAAAGCTCGGCGCGCCACAAATTGAGGCCGGGTTGTGGCACCGGGCCAGCTATTATCCAATCCACGGGGAAACTCACTGGCGTCAAAGCTGTGATAGAGAAGTGAAAATGGTTCGCGGACATGTCGGGATTTGCGATGTCTCGTCGCTGGGCAAAATTGACGTCCAAGGTCCTGACGCTGCTGCGTTTTTAGACTTTGCCTATGCCAATACGTTTTCCACGCTAAAGCCGGGTCGGGTGCGCTATGGGATTATGCTGCGCGAAGATGGCCATGTCATGGATGACGGAACCACGGCGTGTTTGGCGCCCGATCACTATGTAATGACCACCACCACTGCCGCTGCGAGGCAGGTGATGATGCATCTGGATTTCTTGCGTCAGTCCCATTGCAAACACATGGATGTTCACACGATTTCGGTGACCGAACAATGGGCGCAATTTGCCGTCGCGGGTCCTAAATCACGGGATTTGCTGAATAAAATATTGGATACGCCTTTGGGGCGTGACCAGTTTCCGTTCATGAGTTGTGGGGAAGTGTCGATCGCGGGCACATCTGCGCGGCTGTTCCGTATCTCTTTTTCGGGGGAACATGCCTATGAAATCGCGGTTCCTGCGCAATATGGGGCGGCGTTGTTTTCAACATTGCTGCACTATGCCCAATCGCTTGGCGGTGGGCCCTATGGGATGGAACCGTTAAATGTGTTGCGGATTGAAAAAGGGTTTTTGACCCATGCAGAAATTCACGGACGCATCACGATGGATGACATCGGCATGGATCGCATGGTGTCACGCAAAAAGGATTGTGTTGGCTTTTCTGCCTCTCGTCGGCCGGGTCTGCTGGGGGCATCTCGTGAACAAATGGTCGGCATTCGCCCGATTGCATCGGATCAAATGCTGCATGCCGGGGCGCATTTGTTTGAATCCGACGTTCGGGCGCGCCGCGAAAATGATCTCGGATATCTGACATCGGTTGGATATTCGCCAACGTTATCCAGTTATTTGGGATTGGGATTTTTACGCAATGGGCGCGCGCGCATTGGCGACCATTTGCGCATGGTTGATCATTTGCATGGTGCTGATGTGACCGTTGAAATATGTGATCCCGTTTTCTTTGACCCAAGCGGAGATCGCCTACGTGATTGAACTTAAAGCAATTTCTGCGCTTTCCGATTGGAGTGCAAAAACAATTGGACAGGTCTCTTTGTCCGAAGTGGTCCCAGAACGCATCACATCGCTTGCGCCCTTTCGGGGACAAGATACGGTGATTTCAAATTGGCTGATGGAAAAGATCGGTGTGCCGTTTCCCACCCCTAATACCGCGCCAAATCACGGGCGAGTACGCGCGATGTGGCTGGGGCCGGGGCAGGCGCTGATTTTTGAGGCGAAATTGCCCCCGACGCCGCTTGCCGCGATGACAGATCAGACCGGGGCATGGGCCGTCATCCGATTGCAGGGGGCACAGGTTGAACAGGTCCTCGCGCGGTTAATTCCCGTTGATTTGCGCCAATCGGCGATGCCGATAAATACCACAGCCCGCACATTGATTGGCCATATGACCGGGTCTGTTACGCGCGTCGATGTGGATACATTTGATGTCATGGTGATGCGGTCGATGGCCACAACGCTGTGCAAAGAGCTGGAACATGCGGCAACAGGAATTGCTGGGCGCGGGTAACTGGACTTTCTGGTTGGTTCGCAGATAATACACCCCATGAGCCTGCCCCCCGGATTCCTTGACGAACTACGAACACACCTTAGCCTGTCACAGGTTGTGGGTCGTAAAGTCATGTGGGACAACAAAAAATCCCAACCGGGCAAGGGTGATATGTGGTCGCCTTGTCCCTTTCATCAGGAAAAAACCGCGTCATTTCATGTGGATGACAAAAAGGGATTTTACTATTGTTTTGGCTGTCATGCCAAAGGGGACGCCATTTCATTTGTGCGCGAAACCGAAAATGTAAGCTTTATGGAAGCGGTGGAAATTCTGGCCGGAGAGGCCGGATTGACCATGCCCGCCAAAGATCCGCGCGCGCAGGAAAAGGCAGATCGCCGGACGCTTTTGTCGGATGTCATGGAACAGGCCGTGCAATGGTTCCGGCTGCAATTGAAAACCGGTGCCGCGCGGGATGCGCGGGATTATCTGGCGGGGCGCGGATTGGACGAACAGGCGCGGAACCGCTGGGAAATTGGTTTTGCACCGGACAATTGGCAGGGTCTTTGGGATCATTTGCGCGGTAAAAATATCGATGAAAATCTGATCCTTGGCGCTGGATTGGCCAAACCATCGACCAAAGGCGGCAAACCCTATGATACGTTTCGTGGGCGGATCATGTTCCCGATCCGGGATGCGCGCGGACGCGCCATTGCCTTTGGTGGGCGGGCCATGGACCCCAATGACAACGCCAAATATCTGAATTCGCCCGAAACAGAATTGTTCGACAAAGGCCGCAGTCTTTATAATCACGCCCCCGCCCGCGAAGCTGCCGGCAAAGGCCAGCCACTGATCGTCGCCGAAGGCTATATGGACGTGATCGCGCTGTCGGAATTTGGGTTTCACAGCACCGTCGCCCCGTTGGGTACGGCCATCACTGAAAACCAGTTGCGGCTGATGTGGCGGATGTCTGATGAACCGATCATTGCGCTGGATGGTGACACGGCCGGTCTGCGCGCGGCGATGCGGTTGATCGACAATGCGCTGCCCTTGCTTGAGGCTGGAAAATCCTTGCGATTTGCCATGATGCCCCAAGGCCAAGACCCCGATGATGTGTTGCGCAAAAACGGGGCCGCTGCGGTGCAGACGCTGATCGATCAGGCCCAGCCCATGGTTCGATTATTGTGGTCGCGCGAAACCAGCGGCAAGGTGCTGGATAGCCCTGAACGCAAAGCTGCGCTGGATAAGGTGCTGAGAGAAAAGATAAAAACCATTCAGGACCCATCAATCCGAAGCCATTATGGCGAAGAGATAAAACGCCTGAGATGGGAATTGTTCAATCCCCGCCGATCTACGCCAAATAAATTTGGTAAAAAATGGCAACCCAAAGCGGCGGCAACCGCTGGGGCCAGGTCGTCTATTTTGGCGCAGGGTGGCGATCAGGACGTGCTGCGCGAAGCGGTGATTTTGGCGACCTTGATCGCCAATCCAGATTGCTTGGCTGAATTTGAGGCGCAGCTCGAAACTATGGATACATCCACACCGGATCACCGCGATTTGCGGGATGCGTTGCTGGATAATGCGCATCGTGACGACATTCGCGAAGCTCTGTTTGATCAATTGGGTCCAATCCCTCTTGAAAATCTGTTTGGACAGCCCCATGTTTCGATCGTCCCGGCCGTGCGCAGACCCGGAAACCAAGAGGTCGCGCAAATGTGCCTAGGCGAAGAATTCGCTAAATTAACCGCCCGTCGTGGCCATGAACGAGAGATCGAAGAAGCGATCGAAGAAATGCGTTCTGGCCCTGCTGGTGAATATGTGACTGCCCGTCTGGCCCAGTCCAGCGCGGCGCTGAATAATTCTGGGCATGCCGATGACGACGACAAAGCAGAGTTCGAAACCGGGGCCAATGGCGCCAAGATGAACAAAGAGGAACGCACTGCCTTGGATGACCTAATCCGCAGCCTAAAGATGAAGCGATAACAAGATCGTAATAGGTTAACGGCAACATTCGCCGGAAATCCCGCCCATTCCGCTTGCGAATCAGTCAAAGCAACGATTGATTCGTCCAAAGCGAATCACTTGCGAATCACGACCCGGCGTTCACACAACGCCCCACAGTTTAGGAGCCCTGAATGGCCGCCAAAGATAATGACGACCGCAAGGATCAGGATCAGGACGCTGATGTAGGTTTCGACCTGTCTCAGGCCGCGGTCAAAAAGATGATCGCAGAAGCACGTGAAAAAGGCTTCATTACCTATGATCAGTTGAATCAGGTTCTGCCGCCTGATCAAGTGAGTTCGGATCAGATCGAAGACGTCATGTCGATGTTGTCGGAAATGGGCATCCAAGTCACCGAAGAAGACGAAGACGCAGAAGAGGGCGATGCAAAATCGACCGACATCGTTGCGTCTGGTGGCACGCGCGAAGTTACGCTCGGCGGTGCCGAAGCTGAAAAACTGGATCGCACCGATGATCCGGTTCGGATGTATCTGCGTGAAATGGGGTCCGTCGAACTGCTGAGCCGTGAGGGCGAAATTGCCATCGCCAAGCGGATCGAAGCCGGTCGCAACACCATGATTTTGGGCCTGTGTGAAAGCCCGCTGACATTCCAAGCGATCACCATCTGGCGTGACGAATTGCTGTCTGAGGACATTTTGCTGCGCGATGTGATCGATCTGGAGGCCACGTTTGGCAATCAGATGGATGATGACGAGCAAGAGCCGGTCGTGGACACAGCCGCCGCCGCGACGACACCTGGCGAAAAGAAGGACGAAGGTCCAGAGCTTGACGCGGATGGTAACCCAATTGCCGCGGATGATGATGACGATGAGGACGAACAGGCCAACATGTCGCTGGCCGCGATGGAAGCAGCGCTAAAGCCGCAAGTTCTTGAAACGCTTGACCTTATTGCCAACGATTTTGCCAAATTGTCTGAAATGCAAGATGCCCGTATTTCGGCGCATCTGAACGAAGACAGCTCGTTTTCTTCGAAAGAAGAAGACACGTACCAAAAATTGCGGTCCGAGATCGTAGAATTGGTCAATTCGCTTCACTTGCACAACAACCGGATCGAAGCCCTGATCGACCAGCTTTATGGGATCAACCGGCGGATCATGTCGATTGACAGTTCTATGGTGAAATTGGCGGATCAGGCACGGATCAATCGCCGCGAATTCATTGATTCCTATCGCGGTCGCGAGCTTGACCCAACCTGGCTCGAAGAGATGGCGCAGAAAACCGGCCGTGCATGGCAGGGGTTCATTGAACGGTCCTCTGCCAAGGTTGAGGAACTGCGCGCTGATATGGCCCAAGTTGGTCAATATGTGGGTGTGGATATCGGCGAATTCCGTCGCATCGTTCAGCAGGTCCAAAAAGGTGAAAAAGAAGCGCGACAGGCCAAAAAAGAAATGGTCGAAGCCAACCTGCGTTTGGTGATTTCAATCGCGAAAAAATACACGAACCGTGGCCTGCAATTCCTTGATCTTATTCAAGAAGGTAACATTGGCCTGATGAAGGCCGTGGACAAGTTTGAATATCGTCGCGGTTACAAATTCTCGACCTACGCCACATGGTGGATCCGTCAGGCGATCACCCGGTCCATCGCGGATCAGGCGCGGACCATCCGTATTCCGGTTCATATGATTGAAACGATCAACAAACTTGTGCGCACCGGCCGCCAGATGCTGCATGAAATCGGCCGCGAACCAACACCCGAGGAATTGGCAGAAAAGCTGCAGATGCCTTTGGAAAAAGTCCGCAAGGTCATGAAAATCGCCAAAGAGCCAATCTCGCTTGAGACGCCAATTGGGGATGAAGAAGACAGCCAACTTGGTGATTTCATTGAGGATAAAAATGCCGTGCTGCCATTGGACAGCGCCATTCAAGAAAACCTCAAAGAAACCACAACGCGGGTTCTGGCCTCTCTTACGCCGCGCGAGGAACGTGTTCTGCGGATGCGGTTTGGGATCGGCATGAACACCGACCACACCCTAGAAGAGGTGGGGCAACAGTTTAGCGTGACGCGGGAACGTATCCGTCAAATTGAAGCCAAAGCACTGCGGAAACTAAAACATCCAAGCCGGTCGCGGAAGTTGCGTAGTTTCTTGGATCAATAAGACAACCTTATGCCGTCCTATACCTATTTGATAGCAGCGCTCCTTTGGGGGGCGCTGTTTTCGTTTTACGCGGTTTTTCTAATGTTTGTGGACAAACGCAGAGCTGTGAAACAGCAATGGCGCATTCCCGAAGCCACAATGCTGTTTGTGTTTTTCATCGGCGGGGCAATTGGTGGACGGTATGCACAGCGTAAGTTCCGTCACAAAACCCGAAAGCAACCGTTTGCGATATTGCTAAAAATCGCCGTTTTTTTGAATTTGGTATGCGTCCTAGGGGTCGTGTATTTGGTTCTGTCGGTTTGATGTGCGCTCACGGCGTTTCACACCTGCGCGAACGCAGATTGTAGCAGCAATTTTTTCACCCCATATGCCAAGTGTCTCCTAGAGGAGGGTGAAATGTTCAAACAAACTATGATCTTAGTGTCGACGCTTTTGTTGAGCGCAGCACAAGCAAGCGCCTATGCTACCGCCGAGGACGTTAACGTGCCATTTGCAACGTTAACTATTTCGGCTGTGGTTGATACTTCCGAGGCAGGTTCGCTGCCCGATGGCATTTCCAGTTGCTTTACTGGGTTGGCGCATCTGGTGGTGCTACCAGTGCCGCCTTCGCATGCCCCAGATACCGCGATGGCCATGGCTTGCGTCGCTAGATAAATCGCTGCAGAGTGTTGGAATGCAAACAGAATTTGTCATTTCAACACGCGGCACCGGCCTGTATGAATTTACCATTGAGTTGCGCAACTGGGTTACGCAGCAACAGGTTCACACTGGTTTGTTGACATTGTTTGTGTGTCACACGTCCTGTTCCCTGTTGATCCAGGAAAATGCCGACCCAGACGTTCAGACCGATTTGCGCCACTTTTTCCACCGGCTGGTCCCGCCCACGACCGATCCGTCTATGTCCTATCTGACCCACACTTATGAGGGGCCAGATGACATGCCAGCCCATATCAAGGCCGCGATGATGCCGGTCAGCTTGTCAATTCCTGTGGTGAATGGCGCAATGGCGCTTGGAACTTGGCAAGGAGTTTACATTTTCGAACATAGAGCTGCGCCGCATGCGCGACGGGTTGTTGCACATTTATCCCCATGATCGGCCGATCAAAGCTGTGTGAATGCCTAGACCCTGTAGGTGAAAATCACCTCTACCCAAAGTGTAGAGGACATCCTATAGTACCTGTGGATAAGTGGGATTAACCCACAGCAGGTGGAATTTAGGAAAGGGGACGCCGATGCGCTGCCCGTTTTGTGGAAATATCGATACCCAAGTTAAGGATTCTCGGCCCGCTGAGGATCATGTTGCCATTCGGCGCCGGCGGTTTTGCCCGGCTTGCGGGGGGCGTTTTACAACATATGAACGTGTTCAATTGCGCGATCTGGTGGTTATTAAAACCAATGGTCGCCGCGAAGAATTTGATCGCGACAAGCTGGAACGATCCATTCGGATTGCGCTGCAGAAACGGCCGGTGGAACCAGAACGGATGGACCAGATGATTTCTGGCATCGTTCGCCGATTGGAAAGCATGGGCGAAACCGACATTCCGTCAGGCACCATTGGTGAAATTGTGATGGAAAGCCTCGCGCGTATCGACACGGTTGCATATGTGCGATTTGCCAGTGTTTACAAGAACTTCCAAGCCGCTGACGATTTCGATAAATTCGTAAGCGAACTTCGCCCCGATACAGCGCCGGACGAGTGAGGGCAGATATCGATCGAAGACACATGACCCACGCGCTGGCCCTTGGTCGACGCGGCATGGGGCATGTGTGGCCCAACCCAGCGGTTGGGTGTGTGATTGTTCAATCAGGGCGGGTTGTCGGGCGTGGATGGACCGCCAAAGGCGGGCGTCCGCATGCTGAAACGCAGGCCTTGGCGCAGGCAGGGCCATTGGCGCGTGGCGCAACGGCCTATGTCACGCTTGAACCTTGTGCCCATCACGGGAAAACACCGCCTTGTGCAGAAGCGCTTGTTTCTGCGGGGATTTCTCGTGTTGTTGTTGCGTCGGATGATCCGGATGAACGGGTGGCCGGCCGGGGGATCGCCATCCTAGAGGCCGCCGGGATTGATGTGTGCCGAGGTGTAATGCAGGATCAGTCGGATCTGGATCACGCCGGATTTCTACTGCGGGTGACGCAAAACAGGCCTTTTGTGACCTTAAAACTGGCCTGCAGTCTGGATGGACGGATCGCAACGGCCAGCGGTGAAAGCAAATGGATCACGGGGGCATTGGCCCGCCGACATGTTCACGCGATGCGCGCAACGCATGATGCGGTGATGGTTGGGGCCGGGACGGTGCGTGCGGATGATCCATCGCTGACGGTGCGCGATATGGGCGTGGCGGATCAGCCGGTTCGGGTCATTGTATCGCGAAAACTGGACCTACCCCGCCAGAGCAAGCTGGTCCAAACAGCGCAGGACAGTCCGGTTTGGGTTCTGCATGGGGGCGAAGACAAATCAGGCCGCGCTGAGAACTGGACCAAAGCGGGTGCAACCTGTTTTGAAACCCCCGTTTCGAATGGGCGTATCTCCATGATCGGGGCCCTCAATACATTGGCAAATCAAGGGATTACACGCGTTTATTGTGAGGGTGGTGGCACCTTGGCTGCGTCGTTATTACAGGCCGATTTGGTGGACCAATTGGTGGTTTATAACGCCGGCCTGATGATCGGGGCCGAAGGCATGCCCGCATTGGCCGCGATGGGGATCGACGCCTTGGCCCAAGCCCCGCGACTGGAATTGTCAGGCGTAACTCGCTTGGGCAATGATATTGAACATATCTGGCGTCGCGCCAATCGCTAGCGCCACAAATGTGCGTAACTGGCAAACAGGCCCTGTAGCTTTGACAAGGATCGGTTTAACCGTCCGGTTTTTGGCAATGTGCTATCGATCAACCGATCCACCACCACTTCGACGGGGCAAGGTCGCTGCGTGATCGGGTCATAATATCGAGGATAGGCAATCAATACCGCATGCACCAACCCAGCCAAGGTTGGACGCGCACTGCGCCGTGGTAGAGAGGGGGCCTGATCATCGGTCAGCCCCCAGCCTGCGTAAAACGGGGTGCCAAAACACGTGACCCGCTTGCCGCGCAGCAATGCCTCAAACCCCATCAGGGATGTCATCGTCCATACCTCATCAACGCGATGAAGCGCAGCCATGGCATCGGTTTTGGTCAAAATCGCGTCGGCAAATTGATCGGCGTCGTCTATGGCGCCTTTGCGCAGGCCTGCTTCGACATCGGGGTGGGGTTTGAACAGGATGATCGCGGCCGGGTTGGCCTGTCGTGTGGCCTCTAGCAACGCGCGGTTGGTCGAAATCTGTGTGGTGCCCAGTTGGATTGATGCATCATCCTCAACTTGGCCGGGCACAAGGATACAGCGCCCCGCAGGCAGCCCTGACGGTAAATCTGCGCCGTCCAGATTGTATTTGCTGAGGCCCGATTTTGTCAGTGTTTTGATCAGGGATTCTGCACGGTCCAAATCGTCCTGAGACAGGCCATCCGATTGATTTATCAGCCTTTCAAGACGACTTTCGCGGGTGGGGTCGTAGTAAATCCCCAGATCGTCACATACCAACGACAAAGGGGGCACCAGCTGAGCCCCCAAACCTTTGGAGCGTAAAAATCCATCTTCGACACGTACTGCACCAGACTGAGCAAGCTCAGGCGTTTCTTTGTTTGACCAAACCATCAATCGCCGTGATTGGTCTTGGGCTTTGCCGATGGCGCGGTTGGGGGGATCGACAAATCGCATCTTTTGATATTGCCCAAACACAGCCTGCATTGGCTTGCGTTTCCACATGCGCATTCCCGTGGCCACCCAGCCTTGGTGGTCTTCGCGCCAGGCCCGTGTTTCGGCTTCGAGCGTCGAAATCGCTTGTTCCAAACTGCACAAACGGTCGCAATAAGGATCGTACCACCGTGGATACAGGATCATTGCCGCTGCAAATAACTGGGCGCGACTTAGATTGCGTTGTCGGCGATCCAGAGGCATCCGATCATCTGTTAACCCCCAGCCCATGTAAAACGGCTGGCCAAAAACAACGGGTTTGTGGCCGGCGATTATGGCTTCGAACCCCATTTGCGACGACACCGTGTAAACCGCAATGGCCCCATCAAACAGCGCGTATGGAGACACTGCATCGGATGATAGTGACACGCGGCCTGACGCATCTTCGGGGCGATAATGCCCGGGCCGATGGCCGTTTTCTGATTCTGGATGGGTTTTGATAACAATGCGCGCGCCGGGATGTTCCTCTTGGGCGTAGTACAGCATTTCGTAGAAACTATCGCGGTTGGCCCGGCTGGCCTTAAGCGAAGCATCGCCGCGCGTTTGATCGATCACCAACACATAGCCGGGGGCAGGGACGGGTGCCGCTGGATCAAAGGCGTTGTATTTTGACAAATGCGCAGATTTCAACCGCTCCATCGCGGCGCGGGCGCGGTTGAGCAGGGCCGTGTCATCTAATGGGTCATGGGCGAGGATGTTTTCTAGGTCGCTGGGTTGGGCTGGATCGAAATGCACGCCTTTGCGATCCAAATGCAGCCCAATTGGCGGTTCGCCGGACCGGCCGGGATAAACCGACCGCAAAAAAGCGTCCTCAACACGCAAGATTTTACTACCGGTATGGGCGGCAACGGCTTCGCCACGGGGAGCGGTTGGGCTTTGCCCCCAAACACCGATGAGATCATCATCGCCGGGTTTTCCGAGCCGAATATCATAGCCCGACAGTTCCAATATCCGACGCATACGGCGTTGGGTCAGAAAGCCACCGTTATAAACGAAAAGCCGCTGCGCAGGAGGCTGCGCAGCGGGCATGTTGGCGTCTGGGCCCAACATAAAAGTCTTAGTTTCCGATCGCGGTATTGACGGCGCCAACCGCAGACAAAGATCCGGTCGCGGCGGCAATGACCTTGTTGAACTGGCTAAATGGCGCCTCTGTGACAAACACAGTGTCCTGATCGCGGATCGCAAAATCACGGGCCATAAACATGCCGTTTGGTTGGGTCAGGTCCAACACATAAATCATGCGTTGCGTGCCTGTCAGATCGTCACGGCCCAGCAATTGTTCTGCGATTTCTTCGGGTTCGTTGCGGAACACAAAAACACCCGTTGGATCCGCAAGTGAGGCGTTCAAGCCGCCAACCTGAGCCAAGGCTTCGATCGCGGAAATTGCCTGTGAATCAAATGGGATACGGTTCTGTGCACCGGTCGCGCCGAGGGCGGTAAAGGTGCGTGTGTCCTCTTCTACGATGATGCGGTCCCCACCGCGCAGGGCGATGTCGTGACCGGGATGATCATAGAGATCTTCGAACCAGATGGAGCCGGAATGATTGCCACGAACCACGGTCACCTGAGCAATTTCAGGGCGGATCGCAACGCCACCCGCTGCGGCCAGCATCGCGGCCAAGGTGCGTGTTGGGCGTTGGATCGGATAAACACCCTGACCGTTGACGGCCCCAACGATGGATACGGTTGCCCCATCCCCGGCCAAACGACGGACCTGAACCTGTGGGCCGGGTGTCTGTTCGTTCAGTTTCTCGGTGATGATCCGGCGGATTGCGTCAGGTGTGTTGCCCGCCGCACGGATACGGCCAGCATATGGGACAAAGATGAACCCAGACCCATCAACCTGTACTTCTTCTAGAACGGTGGCTTTTTGGCCCTCGGGGACCAGCAGGCCGTCATCAACGTTTTCCCAAATGGTCAGGCCCAGCGTATCGCCGGGATTGATCACATCAGAGCCAAGCGTGTCGGCATTCTGGAAACCGGATGAAAACCCAAGCGCAGGGCTGACGCCCGCGATGGCATTCACGCGATCGGTGACCGTAAAGATAAAGGCGTCGCCCCCTTCGAGGACGGAACCAGCAAAAATTTCGGATTTGTTTGGCCCTGATCGCGGTAATCCGCAGGATGATATCAGACCCAATGCGGCGACAAGCGCCGCGCCCCGTGCAAGGCGCAAGCTGTAACGTTTCACTGCTCGGTCTCCTCGACCTATTATTATTTGCCTCAAGTTTTGCGTCTAACCTACGGGAATCTGTAGGCTAAAGCTAGCCATAGCTGAGTGGCGGGGCGTCACAGATCCAAATCTGTTGCCTTCTGGCACGGTTTGTATCGCTGGGAACTAAACCTAGTGTGGATTACTTTACGACCCGCAATTGCTGGCGTGGGGCGGCGCGGCCGTGACGCAGCGCATCATAGGGATCATCCGTCGCCAGCATCATATCCACGACCTGTCGCATCAATTGTCGGCGGCCGCGGGCGGAATAAAAACCGCCCGGCATTTGGCTGGTTTCCAACAAATAGCGACGGTAATCTTTGTAAGCGCGGGAATCCGGACGTGCAGGGGTGGCAAAGAAATCGCCCAGCGATTGTTCACTGACAAATTCAGGTTTCGCATAAACCGCTTTGCCAAACACCTTTAGCGGGATGCCGCGCCACAAGACCTGTTGGGCGGCGGTTGAATTCACCGTGACGGCGGTGCGCGTATGGTTCAATAGGCGCGCCATTTTACCGCCACGCACATAATGCACGCGGTTTTCAACGCCATTGCGCCGTGCGAGATCGCAAATGATTTTACGCAAAGGCGATCGACCATTTTCCAGCGGATGCGCCTTAAACACCAGATGGTGGTGACGCGGCGCGCCATCGGCGAACCCTTCGACCACCAATTCCAGAAATTCCTGCATGCGGTTGAACGGCGAATGTTTCTGAAACGAACTGTCATGTTCCAGCTGCAGCAGCACCAAATGATAGGGAAAACCACCATATTTGATCCGCGCAGTCGCCAGCATGCGCCCCAAAGCGATGAACGGCATCAACAACAGCCGTCGGGTATATAGTGCCGCTTCTTTGAACACGGGCAGTTCGCGGTGACGCTGGAAATTCCGGTAATCGCCGTTTCGAAACAGCACAAACCAATGATAAAGCGCGCCATAAAACATGTGGTGACGCATGTCGCCCCAATGGGCTGGGGGTTCGGGCACATCCAGATCCGACAGATCCAACGCCCGTTTCATATCATCGACATTCATGTCCATCAGGCGGGAATTGCCGTTTGAACCATCCCGTTCATAGGTCACCCAATAGGGACGCAGATAGCCTTCTTCGAAGACATGGACCGTTAGGCCCAGTTCCTTGGCCGCCAAAACCGCCTGAGCATGGATGGGGCGGGTATCGCCGTATAAAACGATGTCGGTGATGTTTTTGGACGCTACAATATCGCGAAACGTGGCGGCCCAGTCATCCTGTGTGCCGCGATAGGGGATATAGGTGGATGGTGTGAACCAAAACGCCCGATCCCCGGCATTAAACCCAACCCGCCAGACATCTGCACCAGCCGCACGTAACATATTGCCCAAACGATGAAAGAAGGGGCCATGCGGTCCTTGGAGGAACAAAAAGGTTCGACTACGTTTCACAATCACTGCTCTTGTTTGACACCGTATTGTTTCGAACGGCTTAACAATGCTCTCTGGCAGAAATATGGCATGGGCGCAAATCCGACGAAAGCGTATGTGTGGTTTCGGGTTAGACTTGCCCCGATGTCATGGGCGCGCTAGCAGGGTTGAAACAGGAGGAATGTGATGTTCACGGGTATTATCACGGATATTGGCACAATTCTGGAAGTCGAAGAGCGCGGCGATTTGCGCGCCCGGATTGGCACGTCTTATGACATCAATGGGATCGATATCGGGGCATCTATTGCCTGTGATGGGGTCTGTTTGACCGTGGTGGCGCTGGGATCAGAGCCGCAGAACTGGTTCGACGTTGATATTTCTGCCGAAAGTGTGAACGCCACCAATATTGGCCGCAACCGCTGGGCGGTCGGGCGCAAGTTGAACCTGGAACGCGCGTTAAAGGTCGGGGACGAATTGGGCGGGCATATCGTGTCGGGCCATGTGGACGGGGTGGCCGAATTGGTCAAATTGACCGACGAAGGCGACAGCACCCGCATGACATTCCGCGCCCCCGAAGATTTGGCAAAATTTATCGCCCCCAAAGGATCGGTAACATTGAACGGCACATCCCTGACCGTGAACGAAGTGGATGGATGTGAATTTGGCGTCAACGTGATCCCGCATACCAAAGAGGTGACAACGTGGGGCGGCGTGGCCGAGGGCGATCCGATCAACATCGAGATCGACACAATGGCGCGCTATGTGGCGCGTTTGCAGGATTGGGCGACCTAAACGCCCAATTATTAGGCAATGTGGCGGGAATTATGGGGCGCATGGCTGACAACGCTTGCGTCCCACCCCGTGCGGCACGTTCATTCTATGAATGAAACAGACCTCAGACCCTTTTGGAATCGGCCATAACAATGGCCCCGCTCTGGATGCAGGCGTCAGCTGGCGCAAACACAGCTGGACCAAAGCGCGGGCGGATTTGCTGCCCAAACTGCCCATCGAAATTCTGCGCAACCGGGTCAAACGCGCGCGTGAGCTTGGGTTGCCCTACAAAACCTATGCCTCTGTGCGGGCCAGCACAGGGCGGGATGTGATCGGGTTCTTGTTTTCGACAAATGCATTGCGGTTGATCCGACAGGGCGACCGTTTGCCCACATTACATGCGGATAAATTGGCGGGCTTGGTTGATACGGATCGCGTGGCTCTGGTGCAGCATCCTCATTCCACCAAAGATGTCAGGACGTTGGCCAATCTGGACGCCGCCCATTCAGCACCGCAGGCCCATGCCGGTTGGGCGCAGTCACGTGACATGATCATGGCCGCGCTGCGCGATCGGGGCGCCATTGGGGATGCGTATCTGATGATTGGCGACACGCATTTTGAACGGGAATGGGCCGTTGCGGGCAAAATGGCGGGCTTCTTTACGTCTGATCGTTACTTTGAATTGACCAAATAACATAAGGGTATTCGCGCGAAATCCTGCATCGCCCCCCTTTCCAACAGCGTCGCAAACGTCTATCTGCCAAGAGCCTCGTTGGTCGGGGTGCGATTGGGGCCTCTAGGGGATAGTCATGAACCAACAATACGAAACACCCGGTCCTGTTGAACAGGATTATTCAGATGCGATTTCTGCGATTGAGGATATCATCGAAGATGCGCGCAATGGTCGTATGTTTGTGCTGGTGGATCATGAATCCCGCGAAAACGAAGGCGATCTGGTGATCCCCGCCCAAATGGCGACGCCTGATGCGATCAATTTTATGGCCAAACATGGTCGTGGCCTGATTTGCTTGACGCTACCAAGTGCGCGGATTGATGCGCTGGGCCTGCCTTTGATGTCGACGATGAATTCATCGCGTCACGAAACCGCATTCACCGTATCCATCGAAGCACGCGAAGGCGTGTCCACCGGCATTTCCGCCCATGACCGCGCCCGCACCGTAGCCGTGGCCATTGATGCATCCAAAGATGCCGCTGACATAGCCACGCCCGGCCACGTGTTCCCGCTGCGTGCGCGTGATGGCGGCGTGTTGGTGCGCGCAGGCCATACCGAAGCGGCCACCGATATTTCCCGTCTGGCTGGCCTGAACCCATCCGGCGTGATCTGTGAAATCATGAAAGAAGATGGGTCCATGGCGCGTTTGCCGGACCTGATCAGCTTTGCGCAATTGCATGGGCTGAAAATCGGGACGATTTCTGATCTGATCGCCTATCGTCGTCGGCATGATAATCTGGTGAAAATCCAGTCGACTGAAACCATTCAATCCGAATTTGGTGGCGAATGGAACATGCGGATTTATGCGGATGAAACCCATGGCGACGAACATATCGTCCTGACCAAAGGCGACATTTCCGGCGATGAACCGGTTCTGGTGCGCATGCATTCAATGGACCCGATGCTGGACGTTGTGGGCACTGGCCCACGTGGGCGGGCTGCTGAATTTGGCCATGCGATGCAGGCTGTTGCCGATGCGGGGCGTGGCGTGGTCGTTTTGCTGCGTGACACCGCCATGAAGCTGGATGTCAGCGACGAAGTGTCCCCTAAAACGCTGCGCCAATATGGGTTGGGGGCGCAGATCCTGAGTTCGCTGAACCTGCACCAGATCACGTTGTTGACCAATTCGCCCAAACCCAAAATTGTGGGTCTGGATGCCTATGGGTTGGAAATTGTTGGCACTCAGAAAATTTCGGAGCTTGGATAATGGCTGGCGCATCACATTACATCATTCCCCGCCCAGAATTCGACAAACCGGTCAAAGTGCTGATCGTTGTGTCCCCCTATTACAAAGACATCGCCGACAATATGATCACCGGCGCCAAGGCCGAAATCGAAGCGGCGGGCGGTACCTATGAAGTGGTCGAAGTGCCCGGCGCGTTGGAAATCCCCACCGCCATTGGCATTGCCGAACGTATGTCCAACTTTGATGGCTATGTGGCGCTGGGCTGTGTCATCCGGGGCGAAACCACCCATTATGACACGGTGTGCAACGACAGTTCCCGCGCGATCCAGCTGCTGGGCTTGCAGGGGCTGTGCATCGGCAATGGCATCCTGACGGTTGAAAACCAGACCCAAGCAGAGGTGCGCGCGGACCCTGCTGATCAAAACAAAGGTGGCGGCGCGGCCGCTGCGGCCTTGCACCTGATCGCACTCTCTCGTAAATGGGGCGCTTCGCAAAAACGGGTGGGCTTTAACGCTGACATCCTGCTTGCTGGCAACACAGATGGCAAAACCACCGCATGACCCTATCTAACAACGACAAACGCAAAATGCGCAGCGCCGCCCGGCTTTATTCCGTTCAGGCGCTTTTTCAGATGGAGGCCTCGGGCCAGACCGTCGAACATATTCTGGTAGAATTTGAAAACCACCGTTTCGGCGCCATCTATGAAGGCGACGAAATGATCGAAGGCGATAGCAAACATTTCCGCAAAACCGTGGATGATGCTGTGAATTATCAGGCTGAAATTGACCAAATGACCGACCGTGCTTTGGTTGCGAAATGGCCGATTGCCCGGATTGATCCCACTTTGCGCGCCTTGTTTCGCGCGGCTGGTGCCGAACTGACCCATTCAACCACGCCACCCAAAGTGGTGATCGTTGAGTTTATGGATGTCTGCACGGCCTTTTTCCCCGATGGCAAAGAATCTAAGTTCGTCAATGCGGTGCTGGATCACATGGCCCGCGAAGCCCGCCCAGAAGCGTTTTAATCCGCTAAGGTGGCAGTCACTGCCAACTGCGCCCAAATGGGCAAATGATCTGATGCAATGCGGGCCAACCCGTGTTGCACCACACCCCCCTCTAAAACCTGCCAATCGTTTGAATAGGCGATTTTATCCAGCGCGGCGATGGGCCGGGATGCATGATAGGATCGCCCCGGTGACAGGATATCAAAATCCTGATCCAGAATTTCGAACCCTTTGTGATCTGACCATTCGTTAAAGTCCCCCGCAATCAACGTGGGGCAGGGTGGCAGGGTCGCCAATGCATCTAAAATATGGCGCAATTGTTGATGCCGATAGCGCCGCATCAGGCCCAGATGTGTTGCGACCAGCCTGAAATCCTGCCCATGCAGGTGCAAATCCAATATCGCCGCCCCCCGCGGCTCTAATCCCGGCAGGTCGAGCAATTGCACGTCTTGCATCGTGACAGCGTCTGCCACCAATACCGCGTTGCCATGCCAGCCCAGAGACACATCGTTGGCCGCCACAGACAAGGCGCGCAGCCCGGTTTGGGCTGTGATCCGCCCCATCGGAATGGCCGATGGACGCGCACCAAGCCGACGATCTGCTTCTTGCAAAATAACGATATCGGCGCTCAGGTCTTTGATCACCTCTAACACCCGCATCGGTCGTCTGCGCCGATCGGTGCCGATACATTTTCGAATGTTGTAACTGGCTATTTTCAAAGAAAAAGTCATGCTTTGATTCTAGCAAACCCTTGGGCCTGTGTCATTGTGACGATTGCGCCAGGGGGGCGTAAAACCTATGTTTCGGGCATGTTACGTTCACATCAACCCGTTCTGGTCTGGCTGATTTGGGCCGTGCTTGTCGCTGCGATATTGTTAAGCGTGACCCAGCAACGCTGGAGCGTCGCCTTTGTGTCTTTGGTCACGTTGGGCCTGTCAATTGCACCTTTGATATTGGTGCGGCGTTTGCATGTGCATCTGCCTGCCAGCTTCTTTGCTGCGATTGTTGTGTTCTTGTTCGCGTCGCTTTTTCTGGGCGAAGTCTTTGATTTTTATGAACGGTATCCGTGGTGGGACGTGCTGCTGCATGGTGGATCTGCGATGGGGTTCGGTCTGGCGGGGTTTCTGTTTGCCCTGCTCATTTTCGAAGGCGAAGACTACGCAGCCCCACCGATTGCCATGGGGTTTATCGGGTTTTGCATCGCCGTCAGCATCGGGGCCGTTTGGGAAATCTTTGAATTTTTGATGGATTTGGCGTTTGGCTTGAACATGCAGAAATCGGGCCTGATGGATACAATGTGGGACCTGATTGTCGACGTGATTGGGGCCAGTATCGGCGGCGGGTCGGGCTATTTATATCTAAAAGGCTGGCGATTTGGGACGGTTCTGGACGAAGCCGTGCGTGTAAACCGCCGTTTGATGCGTAAGGTGCGGCGAAAAGACTAGGCTTATCGAAAGATTAACCCTTTTGCTGCTGAATGGCTGAGATATGTTTCATGTCAAATGTATCTCGGAAAGGTTCGATTTCGATGCCAAAACTGATCCAGCTTTATATTCGCCAAGTGCTGACCGGATTTGCAATTTCCGCAGCGTTTGTTGGCGCGTTGATGTATCTGAATGTCGCCAATCTGTGGCATTTGGTCAGTCACACATCTGGCGGAACGATCGCGGTCATAATGTTGTGGGTGTTCAACGGGATTGTGTTTTCTGGGGTGCAATTTGCAATTGCAATCATGGGGATGGCGCAGAAATCGGATGATGATCGGGGCGGACGTGGCAAATCTATTCCAACCCATTTGGGCGCCCCTATCCCGGTGCCCGTGATGGCCAAACAAAATTCAAAGGTTGATCGCCAGCTGGGCAATCGACGCTAAAGGCTGGGGTAAGGTGGCGGGAACCGCAGCAGCCGTTGGTGTTTATATTCCCGAGGACCTGTATGTACAGGTGGGCGCCAGATAATCAGGCCTGGACCAGAACAGAGCCAGCTCCCTCGGATTTGCTTAAGGCCACTGGAACGTACACCATTGATACGAGAAGAGCAGAAGCCCGCCGTCTGTTGAGGTAGCGTTTGTCGCGCGCCGTTACAAGGGGCGACAAAAAATGGTGACGCAGATTTGTTTTGGATGATGTGATCAATTGCTTGAATTTTGTTCACCTTTCGTTCATGTTTTGAATATGGGTGAGCTAGAAACAGACATCAAACAAGACTTAATGCCGGGTCAATTGCTGGCGCGTGGTGTGTGCCGGCATTTGCTGGATCATAATTTTGTATCGGTCGAGGAATTGGTGCCCACATCCGGATTGCGCGTTGATGTTATGGGATTAGGTCCCAAAGGCGAAATTTGGGTGATCGAATGCAAATCCAGCCGCGCGGATTTTCAGTCTGACAATAAATGGCACAATTATTTGGAATGGTGTGACCGGTTTTTCTGGGCCGTGGATCAGGATTTTCCGGTGGAATTGCTGCCCGAAGGCACAGGATTGATCATTGGCGATCAATATGGTGCAGAGATTCTGCGCATGGCGCCCGAGGACAAACTGGCCCCCGCACGCCGTAAGGTCATGGTGCAGAAATTTGCGCGCCACGCCGCCCTTAGGGCCCATGCAGCGCGCGATCCGGGATTTAGCCGTTCTTCTTAGCGACGGCACCGGCGGCCATGGCCGCGGCTTTGATCTCTTCAGCGATTTCATCAGCCTCTTCGGGATCGAAATCCATCGGAATTTCGAGATCACCTGCCTGAATAAAGATTCGCACCATGCCCTGATCGGTCGGTCCGATTTGCATATTCGCTTCGATATCGCGTTCTGTATTGATGCTCATTTTGGCCCTCATGGTCTGATAAGGCGGTTCGATAGCGCGGCCAGGGGCCAATTGGCAAGACTTGTAACAAAGGAATGTCAGATCAGGTCTTGCAATTGGTGGAATCAGACGGTAATTCCGCGCCAGTGCCGCCTTAGCTCAGTTGGTTAGAGCACTGGTTTGTGGAACCAGGGGTCCCCCGTTCAAGCCGGGGAGGCGGTACCATTTCCCCATTTGGGGACGGTTACCTGACATTTCGAACTGCGGATGGGGCGCCCTTATTGTGCGGGCGCAACCAAAACGTCTTGGCGCAGTTTACCAGTCAGGCGATCATAGATCAGGATGTGATCATCCGACGTGACCACGGCAAACCAATCCTCGCCCTGGGTGAATGCCACGGGGGAAATCCCGGCGGGCAGGGTGATTTGTTCTGGCAAAGGCAACGGATCGCGATTCAAACGGATGACAAGCGAGACAATCAAGACTAAGAACCCGGTGATCATCACAACCGACATCGCCGTCACAAGCCGCCTGAGATAGGTCAGTTGCGGCGGCAGGTCGATTTCTTCAGGAGCTTCGCTCATGGGCACTACTTTCGTGTCATTTACCATTCAGGCGGACCCGCCTAAACGTCTTGATAAGGCGCTTTCGCGGGATGTGCCAGAACAGGCATCCCTCAGCCGGTCCCGTTTGGCGAAATTGATCGAAGCCGGGGCGGTGACGGTGAATGGCGTGGTTGTGACCGATGCACGGGCCAAGTTGGACGAGGATGACGCGATCCAAGTGCAGGTGGATACCGCCGAAGAAAGCCATATCGGCCCCGAAGACATCCCACTGGATGTGGTGTTTGAGGATGACGATCTGATTGTGATCAATAAGCCGTCCGGCATGGTGGTGCATCCCGCACCCGGCACGCCCGGTGGCACGTTGGTAAACGCGCTGATCCATCATTGCGGTGACAGCCTGTCAGGGGTTGGTGGGTCCAAACGCCCCGGGATCGTGCATCGGATCGACAAAAAAACGACCGGGTTGCTGGTCTCGGCCAAATCGGATCGCGCCCATCATGGGCTGGCGGCCCAATTCGAAGCTCACACTGTGATCCGCCATTACCATGCCGTGTGTTATGGTGTGCCAGACGCCTATGATCCGCGCCTGCGCGGCATCCGAGGGACCAGCTTTGAATCGGCAAATATCCTGAAAATTCAGACCCATCTGGCGCGCCATAAACATGACCGCCAGAAACAGCAGGTTGTTTGGCACAATGGTCGTCACGCTGTCACACGCGCCCGTATCATGGAAGATTTCGGTGTGGCGGCTTTGATCGAATGTTGGCTGGAAACCGGCCGCACCCACCAAATTCGCGTACATATGGCCCATTGTGGGCACAGTTTGATTGGGGATCCGGTTTATGGTGGCAAACGTAAACTGAACGTCAAAGTGGCGGGCGAAGCCGGGGCTGTGGCCGCGCGCAATTTCCCGCGACAGGCTCTGCATGCGGCAACTTTGGGGTTTGAACACCCGGTTTCTGGCGACCATCTCAGCTTTGAGGCCCCCATGCCCCAAGATATGGCCGATCTGGTGGCCGCCCTGCAGGCGCGTCCGCAGGCCAAAACCTAATTCCAACACCGAATTTCTATTTCAAGAGGGGCAACTCTCTTTGTTTCAGCGCGTCGCATGTGCGTGAGCGCACGGAAACGTGGCTTTTCATTTCATCGCCGCGCATTCATAGATAATAAAGAAAAGTAAACTAAACGGTCTTGAAATAGTCGTTAGCGCCACCAAATAGATGTTAACCCGATAAACATAGGGAGGGACATAGAGATGAGTACATATAAGAATTTGCCAGCCCCGTCACCGGAACAGGGACTGAATCGTTATCTTCAGGAAATCCGCCGGTTTCCTATGTTGGAACCAGAACAGGAATACATGCTGGCCAAAGCATGGGTTGATCGCGAAGACAGTGATGCAGCCCACCAATTGGTCACATCGCACCTGCGTTTGGCTGCGAAAATCGCCATGGGCTATCGTGGTTACGGCTTGCCCCAAGCCGAGGTGATTTCTGAGGCGAATGTCGGCCTGATGCAGGCTGTGAAACGGTTCGACCCAGAAAAAGGGTTCCGTTTGGCGACCTATGCCATGTGGTGGATCCGTGCATCCATTCAGGAATATGTGCTGCGGTCCTGGAGCTTGGTGAAATTGGGCACGACATCAGCCCAGAAAAAGCTGTTCTTTAATCTGCGCAAAGCGAAAAACCGCCTTGGCGCCATGGAAGACGGCGATCTGCGCCCTGAAAACGTTGCAAAAATCGCGACAGATCTGGGTGTGACCGAAACCGAAGTTGTGTCGATGAACCGCCGTTTGTCTGGTGGGGATGCGTCACTGAACGCGATGGTTGGTTCGGACGGCGAAAGTGCGACGCAATGGCAGGATTGGCTCGAAGATGAGAGCGCGGATCAGGCCGGTGATTATGAAGCCAAAGACGAATTGGACACGCGCCGCGAATTGCTGGCGGAATCCATGTCGGTTCTGAATGACCGTGAAAAGGATATTCTGGTCCAACGTCGTTTGCAGGACGAAGTTGTGACATTGGAAGAATTGTCCAACCAATACAGCGTCAGCCGCGAACGCATTCGTCAGATCGAAGTGCGTGCATTTGAAAAACTGCAAAAACGCATGACCGAATTGGCACGTGAAAACGGAATGATGGCCAACGCCTAAAATCTGTATGTCCCGACAAGGGCCCCGTTTCCTCCCGACGGGGCTTTTGCTTGTTCTCGCTGAAGTTTGCGCTAACATCCCGCCAAATCAGGGAGAAACCAATGAGTGATACCATCCGCTGGGGCGTGCTTGGCGCATCGAACTTCGCGCGCAAACATATGGCACGCGCGATCCATTTTGCCGAAGGTGCAAGCCTGTCTGCATTGGCAACCTCCAACCCTGAAAAGGCCGAGCCATTTCAGGCATTTGCACCTGATTTACAAGTGTTTTCAGATTACGAAGCCCTGTTGAATTCTGACCAGATCGACGCGGTTTACATCCCTTTGCCCAACCATTTGCATGTGGAATGGACCCAAAAGGCGATGGATGCGGGCAAACATGTTCTTTGTGAAAAACCAATTGCGCTTAGGGCGGATCAAATCGATGCCTTGATCGCCAAACGCGAAGAAACAGGCCTGCAAGCCTGCGAAGCTTACATGATCGTGCATCATCCCCAATGGCAGCGTGTGCAGCAATTGGTGCAGGACGGGGCGATTGGCAAATTGGCGCATGTGGATGGGGCGTTTAGCTTTGATAACTCGGCCGATACGCAGAATATCCGGCACAACGCTGATATGGGGGGTGGCGGCATTCGGGACATCGGGGTGTACACCTACGGCGCGACGCGCTGGGTCACCGGCCAAGAGCCTGAGATCAGCCATGTTGACCTCACTTATGAAAATGGCGTCGACGTGATTGCGCGCGTTTCTGCGAAATTCCCAGATTTTTCAGCGCATTGGGTCAATTCCATGCGGATGCATGCCTATCAGCAAATGACGTTTCATGGCACAAATGGTGTCATCCGATTATCTGCTCCGTTTAATGCAAATGTGTATGGTGAGGCTCGGATTGAATTGCATCAGCCTGATCTTGGGCTGCGGGTCGAACGTTTCCCCGGGGTGGATCACTATGTGTTGCAAGTCGAAGCCTTTGGCCGGGCAATCCGTGGCGAAGCGGCATTTGCGTGGTCACTTGAACAGGCGAAAGGCACGCAGAAGGTGATAGATGCGGTTTTTGCGGCGGCCAGAGACGGGTAAAGTAAAGACAAATGAAAGGAATCACCCATGGCTGATCCAAACGAATTTGATGATGTGATGCCCGAAAATCCGAGCCGTAAAACCGACGGTCCACGTGAGATTGAAGAAAACGTTTTTGGACGGGTTCTGCATATGATCGTGATTTGGATCATGATGGGGTTCGCCCAATCCGCGATCGGGGTTTTGGCGTTGCTACAGGTGGTTATCCTGCTGGTGAACAACAAACAGCCCAATGAACGTGTGGCTGATTTGGGGACGGATATCGGTATTTGGGTCGCCAAAGCCGCACGTTATTTAACCGCTGCATCCGATGTGAAACCTTGGCCATGGACGGAACTGGACTAATTCCCCCGTTGAGTTGACTGTGTTGCCACCAGAACGCTGGGTCATCAATTTTGATGGCCCTTTTTTATGGCGCCAGTCGGGCGCGCAGCACGCGCAACATGTTTTCCCCCATGACTTTGCGGACTTGCGCTTCGCTTAGACCTGCGCGCAGCAATGAATCCGTCAGGGCACTGAGTTCGGATGTATCCATTGCGGTTGGAACCGATCCGTCGAAATCCGATCCAAGTGAAATGTGGTCCTCACCTAACACGTCAATCGCGGATTTGATGACGTGTGCGATGCCATCTGGACTGTCATCGCATGTGACATTGGCCCAATACCCTATGCCGATGACGCCGCCCGTTGCGACGATATCTTGCATCAAATCATCTGGAAAATTGCGATGAACACGACAGGCGGAATGCAGGCCCGTATGGCTGACAATCAACGGAATGTCCGTGATTTCAAGCACATCGCGCACGACTTGGGGGCTGGAATGCGCAAGATCCAGGATCATATTTCGCTCCACAATTTGCGCCACAACTTCGCGACCAAAGTCGGTCAGGCCTTGGTTCCCGATGCCGTGCAACGACCCGCCAACGTCATTGTCAAAAAAGTGCTGAAGCCCAATAAGCCGATAGCCTGACGCCTCAAGCCGGTCGAGATTTGCGATGTCCCCTTCGAGGGGATGTGCGCCCTCAATTCCAAGAATGCCACCGACAATTTTTTGACCAGCGTCGCGGTCTATCAGCAATTGATCCAGCTCGGACCGGGTTGTGATCACACGCAGCTGTCCATTCGAACGCGCGGCAAAATTATGAAGCTTTTCAGCCTGATACAGCGCACGTTCTGCAAGACTGTTCCAGGTGCGGGGGGGCCACATTTGACCGATCGCAAGCAAGGTTATGTTGTCGCGCGTATCAGCTGAATTTGTTTGATAGTTTTGACCGGCGGGGCTCTTGGTGACGGCGGTGAACACCTGAATGGCGACGTTGCCTTCGATTAGACGTGGGATGTCCACGTGCCCGCGGGTTCCCCGTTCTGTCAGATCGCGTTTCCACAACAAGGGGTCCGCGTGCCAATCGCCGATGACCAATGAATTGTGCAAATCCTGCGCCGTGACCGACACCGTATAAGGGCTATGATCCGCAACGAGATTTCGCGATTTTTCGACGAATCCGGGCGCAAATGTCAAAAAGCCAGCAACCAAAATCGCCATGAAAACAATGAAACGGCCCAACCATTTTCCAAAAACCTGCATTCTGCAACTCCCATTCATTCGGCGATGCTAGGCAAGCTGACCGAACTAAAAAAGGGTGACGTTACGGAGCGGCGCAGTTTAGATGTTTTCGGCGCGTTGCCAGCCACATGTGGGCGCAGCGTCAGAATGCCATGTCAGGACATGCCCGCCGCTGGTTTGGTCGAAACGGCGGTCAATTTGGTTCTGGCTTAGATGGCAATAAAGCAATGTGCCAACCGCGCCATGGCCAACAAACAAGATCGTTTTCGCTTTGGGGAATTGGTCAATTGCATCCGTCACTTGCTGTACGATGCGGGTTTGCGCGTCACATGCGGTTTCCCAGCCTTTAAAACTGGTGTTTGGGTGCGCAAAGAAGGCGTCCGCTGCGGCTTCGAATGCCGGGCCGGGCAGGAAACCGGTACTGGAACGATCGTTTTCGTGCATTTTGGGATGGATGGTGATCGGGCAGTTGATCGACGCGGCTAAAATCGCAGCGGTTTCGATAGCCTTGGTTTCAGCGCTGGACAGGATTTGGTCCACTGCGGAAAACACCCCAGATTGTGTCAGGGCTTGGGCACGTCTGCGACCTGTTTCATTCAACCGCCACAGAGGGACAGGGCGATCTGGATCAATTTCTACATCGAAATGTGAGAGATAGTGAAACCTGCGTTTCATGCAGTATGCCTTTGATCCATGGGTGGAAATAGGGGGCGAAAGCGGTGATCGCCCCCCCGAATTTTTCTGCTATGCTTCCATCGCTTCGAGTTCATCGATCATGTCGGAAATCATCGTCAAACCTTTGTCCCAGAACGATGGGTCCGACGCATCCAGACCAAAGGGCGCGAGCAGCTCTTTGTGATGTTTTGATCCACCGGCACGCAGCATATCAAAATATTTGTCTTGGAAACCGTCGGGATTGTCCTGATAGGTCGCATAAAGCGCATTTACCAGACCGTCACCAAAGGCATAGGCATAGACGTAAAACGGCGAATGCACGAAGTGCGGGATATAGGCCCAGAAGGTTTCATACCCGTCGGTGAAGTCGAAGATCGGCCCCAAGCTTTCGGCTTGAACGGACATCCACAACGCGTTGATGGCGTCCGGGGTCAATTCGCCACCGGCGCGCGCTTCGTGCAATTTGCATTCAAAGTCATAGAATGCGATTTGGCGCACAACGGTGTTGATCATGTCCTCGACTTTGCCAGCCAGCATGATCTTGCGTTCGGCCTTATCTTTGGCACCGTCCAGCATTTTGCGGAAGGTCAGCATTTCGCCAAACACAGACGCCGTTTCGGCGAGTGTCAGGGGGGTCGAGCTGAGCAACTCGCCCTGATCGGCGGCCAGAACCTGATGTACGCCATGGCCCAACTCGTGCGCCAAGGTCATGACATCACGCGGTTTTCCCAGATAGTTCAGCATCACATAAGGGTGCACATCGCTGACGGTTGGATGGGCAAAGGCACCGGGGGCTTTGCCGGGTTTCACACCGGCATCGATCCAGCCTTTGGTGAAAAACGGCTCTGCGATGTCGGACATGCGTGGATCAAAGCTGCCATAGGCGTCCATCACTGTGTCTTTGGCTTCGTCCCATTTGACCAAGCGATCGCTTTCCATCGGAAGGGGGGCGTTGCGATCCCAAACCTGCATACGATCCAGCCCTAACCATTTGGCTTTCAACGCATAATAGCGATGCGACAGACGTGGATAGGCGGCGACAACGGCGTTGCGCAGCGCGTCGACCACTTCGGGTTCAACGTGGTTGGACAAGTGACGACCCAATTGCGGGGTCGGCATGCCGCGCCAGCGATCTTCGATCTCTTTCTCTTTGGTCAATGTGTTGTGCACACGGGCAAAGGTTTTGATATTGTCGCGGAACACACGGGTCAGTTCATGGGTCGCCGCCTCGCGTTTATCGCGGTCCTGATCGGTCAACAGGTTCAGCGTGCCTTCGATGTTCAGCTCTTCGCCATCCACGGTGAATTCCAAACCAGCGATGGTTTCATCGAACAACTTGTTCCACGCCGATGATCCAACAACGGATTGATCATGCAGGAACTTTTCCAACTCATCGGACAATTGATAGGGCCGCATCGCCCGCATGCGATCAAAGACAGGTTTGTAGCGCGCCAAATCGGCATTTGCCGCCAGTAGGTTTTCAACATGTTCGTCTTCTAGGCGGTTGAATTCTAGGCCGTAAAACACCATCGGTGTGGTGAAGGCCGTGATGCGATCCTGCGCGTCGGACATAAATTTGCCCCGCTCTGCATCCATCGTCATTTGGTAATATTGCAGACCTGCAAAAGACATGATCCGCCCGGCAATCATGTCGATTTTTTCGTAACGCTGCACGGCTTCTAGCAGTTGCGCGGCATCCAAGTCGGCCAATTTGCCTTCGTAATCATGGGCAAATTCACCACAGGCCTTTTCCAGCCAATCCAGATCGCGCTGCATTTCTGGCGCGTCCTGGCTTGTGTACAAATCGCTCAGATCCCATTCGGGCAGCGCGCCAATATCTTTGCCACCAGACAGGTTGGTGTCGAAAACGGGGGACTTGGTCATAAAAGCTCCTCAGGCTGTCTTTCCCCATACATATGGGGGATGTCAGCCCGTGGAAAGCCACCACATATGGGGATCAGTGAAACCGGTCGAAATGTGCCGCTGTTTGATCGAAAACCTGACTGCGGATTGATGGGGTTTCCATCATTACCTCATGGCGTCCTTTGTCGATCAGCACCAGTTCGCCGTTGTTCCAGTTTTGCATTCTGGATTGGATACGTCCGGTTTCGACGATGTCCTCGTCCGAGCCAAGGAACGTAATACAAGGCAGATCCGGGGCAGGGCGGGCGGCCAGATCACGGGTTTCAATCAGGGATTCATTCAGCCAATTCAATGTCGGCCCCCCAAGAGCGAGATCAGGATGCGCGGCCAGTTGCGATTGCATGTAATCATACATTTCACGATCCGATGTCAGAGAATTGGCATCAAATGGGGCGCGCATTACATAGGTTTGTTCGCTTTGCCCCGGGGCAATCGCGTTGGAAAACCCAAGTGGCTTGGACAGGCTGGAAACCGCCCATGCCAGAGGGCGCAGTGACGCGGACAGGCCAATGCCCCACATCGGCGCAGAAAAGGCCGCGGCTTTGACGGGCAAACCTTCCATGACGGCGCGCAAACCAATCGCGCCCCCCATGGAATGGGCCAGTAGAAACAGCGGTTCTGGCAGGTTCAATGCCCGTACATGGTCCAAAACGGCGGCGACATCATGCTGGTAATCCGTAAACTGCTGCACATGACCAAGCGCGGGGTTGTTATGCATCCGCGCAGCAATGCCTTGACCACGCCAGTCAATCGACACGGTGGCATAGCCGCGATCAGCCAATTCCTTGGCCGCGCGACCGTATTTTTCGACATATTCTGTCCGCCCCGGAAACAGCAGAACCGTTCCCTTGGCGTTGTCGACATGCCAATGGCCCACACGTATCCGCAGGCCATCAGCAGTGGTCAGCCAATGGGCTGCCCCCCCATTGGGTCCGTCAGCGACATCATCAAAAAGAGGTGCAGTTTCCATAGTTTACCCAAGTACGCCCGAAAGTTTCATTGCCAGACCCATGTCGCCATCTACGGTCAACTTTCCGGTCATAAAGGCGGCTGTCGGGTTCAGTTCGCCTTCGAGGATTGATTGAAATGTGTCGGCATCCGCCGTCAGGGTCACGTCCGCATCATCATCAGATGCGCGCACACCGTCGCTGTCAATCATGATCGCGCCTTCGCCGTCGATCACAAATTTCGCGCTTCCATCAAAGCTATCGCCGCCAATTTTGTCGCTTAGGGCCTCAACGGCCTTGGTGATCACGTCGCTCATGCGTATTTCCTTTCACGCTCTCGAGGTTTTGAATCGTATGCTCTGGTCTCTGGCACACAATGCGTTACACTCCGTTATATGGCGACCATTAAACATTCCGGCAAATGTATCGTTGCGGCAGGGCTGATGTCAGTCGGGTTTTCCCTACCTTTGTATGGGGAAAGTGTGGACGATATGTTTGCAGCGCTGCAATCCGCCAATTCTGAGGAGGCGGCGCGCATTCAAGAGCGAATCATAAGCGACTGGGCCAAAAGCGGGTCCCCGTCCGTTGATTTGCTGTTGCAACGTGGCGAAGAGGCCATCGACAACGGTAATTTACCCGCAGCCGTTGAGCATTTAACCGCCGCCATTGATCACGCGCCACAATTTGCAGCCGCCTATAATGCACGGGCCACGGCCTATTATTTACAAGGGTATTATGGGCCAGCTCTGGATGATATTCGCCAGACTTTGGTGCTTAATCCACGGCATTTTTACGCCATGGCAGGGTTTGCCGTCATGCTCGAAGAATTTGGTCGCCAAGAAGAGGCGCTTGAACTCTATCGTCAGATTGATTCTATTCATCCGCATCTGCCAGAAGTGGATTCGTCAATTGTCAGGCTGGATCTGCTATTGGGCGGTGAACCTCTTTAGAGGCATCAAATTTGGCCCAGAGGCAGTCCATGAACTCTTCTCGAATCACAGCCGTTTTGGGCCCGACAAACACGGGTAAAACCCATTATGCCATTGAACGAATGCTCAGCTATCGTTCTGGAATCATTGGATTGCCGCTGCGTTTGTTGGCACGCGAAGTCTATGATCGCATCGTTGCGCAACGCGGCGCGCATGTGGTCGCTCTGATCACTGGCGAAGAACGTATTGTTCCCGACCGCGCCCATTATTGGGTCAGTACCGTCGAAGCCATGCCCCAGGGGTTGGCCCCTGAATTTTTGGCAATTGATGAAATCCAGCTTTGTGGCGACGCCGATCGCGGGCACGTGTTTACGGATCGATTGCTGAATGCACGTGGGTCGATGGAAACCCTGTTTATGGGGGCCGAAACCATGCGCAGCGCGATTGCGCAATTGGTGCCTCATGCACAGTTCATGTATCGCGATCGTTTTTCGAAATTAACCTATACAGGTTCGAAAAAGATAAGTCGCATGCCCGGACGCGCGGCAATTGTTGGGTTTTCGGTTGAAAATGTCTATGCGATTGCTGAATTGTTGCGCCGCCAAAAAGGCGGAGCAGCGGTGGTGATGGGCGCGCTTTCGCCGCGAACACGCAATGCGCAAGTTGAGCTCTATCAAAATGGCGATGTGGATTATCTGGTGGCCACAGATGCGATTGGAATGGGGCTTAACCTTGATATCGACCATGTGGCGTTTTCCGGACTGACCAAATTTGATGGCCGTCGGATGCGGGTCCTTTCGCCGCAGGAATTGGGACAGATTGCGGGTCGGGCCGGGCGGTATCTAAACGATGGCACCTTTGGCGTGACGGGCGAAGCGCCGATTTTAGACGACGAAATTGTGGATGCGATCACCGAACATCAATTTGAACCGGTCAAAAAACTGCAATGGCGCAATTCCCGGCTGAATTTCGGATCGATCAACCGCTTGTTGGCGGATTTACAGCAGCAAACAAATGACCCGCTTCTGACGCGCGTGCGCGATTCAGATGATCTTATGGCGCTGAAAACGCTGATCAAAGATCCCCTGATCACGGCCCGCGCCAAAGAAGGCCCAGCGATTCGTTTACTATGGGATGTGTGTCGAATTCCGGACTTTCGCGGCATTTCACACCATGAACATGCTCGGCTTTTGTCCGAAATCTTTGGTTTCCTTGTCGAAAACGGGCGGATTCCGGACGATTGGCTGGCCAAACACGTCAAACGACTTGACCGGACCGATGGGGATATCGACACATTATCGAAAAGATTGGCATATATCCGCACATGGACATATGTCGCGCAGCGTCGTGGGTGGATTTCAGACGAATTCCATTGGCGTGACGCAACCCGCGCGGTAGAAGACCGCTTGTCAGATGCGCTGCATGGCGCGCTGACCCAAAGATTTGTGGACCGGCGGACATCTGTCTTGCTTCGCCGGCTCAAACAGAAGGAGAGCCTTGTGGCTGACGTGAATGATAAAGGTGAAGTGACGGTTGAGGGCGAATTTGTCGGCCGTCTTGAAGGATTTCGGTTCCGCCAGGATAAATCGGACAGCTCCGATGAGGCAAAGACGCTGCGTACCGCATCGTTGCAAGCCTTGGCGCCGGAATTCCACCTGCGGGCGGATCGGTTTTACAACGCGCCAGATCCCGAAATTGATTTCACCGAACAGGGTGGCCTGATGTGGGGCAGCCAGTCGGTTGGGAAATTGGTTGCCGGGGCCGACCCGATGAAGCCGCTGGTCGAAGCCTTTGTCGATGACGAAGCTGGCGAAGACGTAGCCACCAAGGTGCAGCGCCGTTTGCAGCATTTCATCGATCGTAAAATTGCCGCCGCCTATGAGCCGATGTTCAACATGCTCAAAGACGAAGCGCTGGCGCCATTGGCGCGTGGCTTTGCGTTCCGGCTGTCAGAAAATTTTGGCATTATTCCACGTCAGGATGTGGCCGATGAGGTCAAAGCGCTGGATCAAGAAACCCGTGGGCAATTGCGCAAACACGGCGTTCGCTTTGGCCAGTTCACCATCTTTATGCCGCTGTTGCTGAAACCCGCGCCGACGCGTCTGCGTCTGGTTTTGTGGTCCATTAACAAGGGTTTGCAAGAGTTCCCCGAAGCCCCACCAGCGGGTTTGGTGACCGTGCCATCCGTGGATGCGGAACCGGGGGTGTTTGCCATGTCCGGCTATCGTCGCGCAGGCGATCGCGCCATTCGCATCGATATGCTGGAACGCCTGGCGGATATGCTGCGCGATCAAAACACGCGTGCTGGTTTCGAAGGTACGGCCGACATGCTGTCGATCACGGGCATGACGCTGGATCAATTTGCAAACCTGATGTCAGGCCTTGGCTATAACGCCGAAAAAGGCGAGCGTGAAAAGGTCAAAGCCGCGGCAAAACCTGCTGAGATTTCCGCCGAAGACATCGCCGCAGAGGTGGAATCCAAGGTCGAAGAAGAAGTGGCCAAGGAAATCATCAAAGAAGATGCTGCCAAGGCGGAGACCGCTGAAGGTCCTGAAATGGAGGTGTTTTACACCTTCACTTGGGGTGGTCAGCGTCGTCAGGAACGCGCCCCGCGCCGTGAAGGGCAAGCAAGCAATCGCAAACCGCGTGACATGAAGGGTGGCCAGCGTCCGCAGGCTGCCAAGGGGGGAAAACGCGGCAAAGGTGGACCAAACAAAGGTGGCAACAAAGCCCAGAAGTTTGAATCCCGCCCACCACGCAAAGAGAAAAAGATCGACCCGGATAATCCGTTTGCAGCAGCCTTGGCTGGCTTCAAGGCGGATTAATCTGCTTTGCCTAAAAAGGGGGCAGATCCCGATTTAAACATCCAGCCGGAGGCCGAAACTGGGCCGCGCCCGGTGATTCGGCTGGATAAATACCTATGGCAGGCCCGGTTTTTCAAAACCCGCAGCCTGTCAGCCAAGCTCATTTCATCCGGAAAAGTGCGCGTCAACGGCGTACATGCGTCCAAACCGGCCCGATCTGTGGGGCCCGGCGATGTTTTGACGTTCCCACAGGCAAAAAACATCCGCGTGATCAAAATTTTAGCCATCGGGGAACGTCGCGGACCCGCCCCCGAAGCGCAAGCGCTATACGAAGATTTGACCCCCAAAGTCGAACCAAGCGAGAACAGCAAACCTTTGAACCCGAAATTCGAAGGAAAAGGGCGCCCTACAGGCCGGGATCGGCGGAACGCGCGCTCTCAGTTACGTGATATTGATGCATCTGGACTTGCAGGTGCGCGCCGCTTGGACTAGCAAACGAGCGTTACACGAGCCGAAAGTACGCCCATGACCTATGTCGTCACCGAAAACTGCATTGCATGCAAATACACCGATTGCGTTGAAGTCTGTCCGGTGGATTGCTTCTATGAAGGGGAAAACTTCCTCGTGATCCATCCGGATGAATGTATTGATTGCGGAGTGTGCGAACCCGAATGCCCCGCCGATGCGATCCGTCCGGACACAGAGCCAGACATGGAGAAATGGGTCGAATTTAATCGGAAATACTCCGAAAAATGGCCTGTTATCATTTCCAAGAAAGACCCAATGCCAACCGCAGAAGAAATGGATGGCAAAGAGGGCAAGATGGAGATGTTCTCAGAAGCGCCCGGCGAAGGCGGCTGAGCCCCCAATTTAGATCGCGGCAAAGTTGAATGAACTCTGCGGTGTAATAGGCCGAAAAACTTAGCGAAAAACGTCTACCATCCCTCGAAAATTTGGGGTGCCCTTTTCGGGGGGGCGTTTTTATGCTATGATTCCCTCAATGCTGCTGGAATATTGATCCCCTTTTTGACGCAACACACTGCCGGAGGCATCGCCCCCGACGGTTTTTTTGTCGTCTAAAGAGATCACGCCATAGGAAGGACTCTGATGAGCAAGAGTAAGAAAAACGAATTTTCGCCCGACGATTTTGTGGTCTATCCGGCCCATGGTGTTGGACAAGTTGTGTCAATTGAAACGCAAGAGGTCGCCGGTTTTGAGCTGGAGATGTTTGTGATTGCGTTCGAAAAAGACAAAATGACCCTGCGGGTTCCGACCCACAAAGCCGAAGAAGTTGGCATGCGTGGTCTGTCGTCACCGGATGTCGTGGCCCATGCCATGAAAACGCTGAAAGGCAAGGCCAAGGTCAAAAAAGCCATGTGGTCGCGCCGTGCGCAAGAATACGAACAGAAAATTAACTCTGGTGATCTGATCGCGATTGCCGAAGTGGTGCGTGATTTGCACCGTGCAGATGATCAACGCGAGCAGAGCTATTCTGAGCGTCAGTTATACGAAGCCGCGCTGGAACGTCTGACGCGCGAAATTGCAGCGGTATCTGGCAATGACGAAGCCGCCGCGTCGAGTGAAATCACTGATGTTTTGGTCAGCCGGAACGCTGCTGCTGCTTAAGTGGCTTGATCAAATACGATCTTAAATTGGAAAAGCCGGGGTTTAGGCCCCGGCTTTTTGCATTTTTCGAACATTGACGATGTGATCAGAGCGCGCGCCAGCCAATGTCGGTGCGGTTGAACCCTTCGGGCCACTCGATCTGATCAACCAATGCATAGGCTTTGGCATGTGCCTCGGCCAAAGTTGCGCCACGTGCGGTCACGTTCAAAACCCGCCCACCAATCGCGGTGATATTTCCGTCCACCTCTTTGGTGCCCGCGTGAAAACACATCTCAAAGCTGGTTTCGGGCAATGCATCCAGTCCGTTGATCACGCTGCCTTTTTCATATGATCCCGGATAGCCGTCAGCCGCCATCACAACGGTTAGGGCATGATCATCCGCCCAATTGACGGTTTTTTCTGACAGACGCCCATCTGCACAGGCCAGCATCAGATCCAGCGCCTGAGCACCTAGCCGCATCATCAAAACCTGGCATTCAGGATCGCCAAATCGCGCATTATATTCAACCAAACGGGGCTGGCCGTCTTTGATCATCAGGCCAGCATATAGCACACCTTGATAGGGCATGCCCTGCGCGGCCATGACGGCCATGGTTGGTTTGATGATTTCATTCAATGCCTTATCGGCGATTTCATCGGACAATACTGGCGCGGGCGAATAGGCCCCCATGCCGCCAGTATTCGGCCCTTTGTCGCCGTCAAAGGCGCGTTTGTGGTCTTGGGCTGTGCCGATGGGCAGAACGGTTTCCCCGTCGACCAAAAGGAAAAACGATGCTTCTTCGCCTTCCATAAACTCTTCGATCACAACTTCGGCGCCGGCATCGCCATATTCACCGTCAAACATGTCATCGATGGCCGCCAAGGCTGTGTCCATATCCATGGCCACAATCACGCCTTTACCAGCGGCCAGACCGTCCGCTTTGATTACAATCGGCGCGCCTTGGGCGGTGACATAGTCACGCGCGGGGGCGGCATCTGTAAACCGTGCATAGGCCGCGGTTGGGGCGTTTGCCGCATCACAGATTGCTTTGGTAAACGCCTTGGATGCTTCCAGCTGGGCGGCCTTTTGTGAGGGACCAAACACCGCCAGCCCTGCGGCACGCAGCGTATCCGCGACACCCGCGGCCAAGGGCGCTTCTGGTCCGACGATCACAAAATCAATCGCGTTTTCTTCGGCAAAGCTGGCGACAACATCGCCATCCAGAATGTCGATATCAGCCAATTCCGCGATTTGGGCGATCCCAGCATTGCCCGGCGCGACGATCAAACGATCACATTTCGGATTTTGTTTCACTGCCCAAGCGAGGCTATGTTCGCGCCCGCCGCTACCTAAGATCAGAATATTCATGATGTCCCCGCTTGGCCTTGGATTGCTGGCGTTCTAAGGTCTGCAACAGTGCTGCACAAGAGGCGACCAAAATTAGCTATGTCCGATCTGTTTGATGACCCCATTGCGGGGCAAAATACACCTGAATTTACTGTCTCTGAATTGTCCGGCGCGGTGAAACGCACGATTGAGGGCGAATTCAGCTATGTGCGGGTCAAAGCAGAGGTCGGGCGGGTCATGCATGCGCGATCGGGCCATTTGTATTTTGACCTTAAGGATGATCGATCCGTTTTGGCCTGCACCACATGGAAAGGTCAGGTATCCGGCCTGTCCGTCGTCCCCGAAGAGGGGATGGAAGTGGTCGTGTCGGGCAAAATGACGATATTTGGCAACCAATCCAAATATCAGTTGAACGCCGTAGAGGTGACTGTCGCCGGTGTCGGCGCGCTGATGGCGATGTTGGAAAAACGCAAAAAAGCATTGGCCGCTGAGGGATTGTTCGACGAAGATCGTAAGAAAAAACTGCCCTATCTGCCTGAAATTATTGGCGTTGTGACATCGCCTAGCGGGGCGGTGATCCGCGATATCCTGCATCGGTTGCGCGACCGGTTTCCACGCAAAGTGCTGGTTTGGCCCGTGGCTGTGCAGGGGCAGGCCTGTTCGGGCGATGTGGCCAATGCCATCAATGGCTTTAACAAAATGACACCCGGTGGGGCTTTGCCGCGTCCGGATTTGATCATTGTGGCCCGCGGCGGCGGATCGATTGAGGATTTGTGGGGCTTTAACGAAGAGGTGGTCGCCCGTGCCACGGCGGCCTCTGACATTCCGATCATTTCGGCCGTGGGGCATGAAACAGATACAACATTGATCGATTTTGTATCCGATCAACGTGCGCCAACCCCAACGGCGGCGGCGGAATTGGCGGTCCCGGTTCGACGTGAATTGATGGCTTGGGTCGACGAACAAGGCGCGCGACTAACGCGCGGGCTGAACGATGCATTGACCCGCCGGGAACAACGTCTGCGGGATGTGGCGCGGGCATTGCCCAAACCCGAAACATTGTTACAGACATCCCGGCAGAGATTGGATGTGATGGATCACAGGCTTCCTAACGCGTTGATGTCAACTACGGATCGAAAGCGATTGAAGTTGCAGGATAAATCCGGACCCTTGCGGCCCGGTATTCTGATGGCAAAGCTGCAGCAATCCCAGCGGGATTTGGCGGCCCGCGACCAGCGGCTTGCCCCCGCACTGAGCCGGATTGTTGAACGTCGCAATGATCGATTGGATCAATGGGCAAACCGGATGCGCCCCCAATTGGTGACGGATCGAATGACGCGGTTTGATGGGCAGATCAAGGTTGTGGCGGGGCGATTGAAACGTCCCATGGATCAAACGTTGTCAGATCTATCAAATCGGCTGATGTCACTGGATCGACTGCGTGAAACATTGGGATATCGGGAAACGATTAAGCGGGGATATGCCGTGGTGCGCGGGGATGGGAACGTCATCACCGATACCAAAACCGCTAAGAAAGCCACCAATATTGAGGTTGAGTTTGCCGATGGCCGAATTGCGCTGGGGTCAACCGAGCCCGCGAAATCGCTGTCTAAAAAGCCAAATCCAAAACCACCCGCAGCGCCTAAACCGGACCAAGGCAGTTTGTTTTAGGCACCAAGTCCGTTGCAAATAAGGGGTTCTTGGTCCTCAGAGATTTGATACGTCGCGGTGGTTTGGGGATCGTTCATAAAAATCGTGCGAATGCCCGTCGCGGTTTCAAACATCTGCCAACATTGTGGTTCGGGTTCAAAGTCGTAGACAAAACAGATGCTTGTATTTTCTTCGTACCAATAACCTTGTTCGCATTGACCGTCCAAAAAGGACCAGATCACGCGGCGGCCGGGCAAATAACGTTCTACACCATAGTTTTCGCCGTCAATGCCAAAGGTTAACGTGCGGCCTTTTGAAAAGGCCTCAAATTCAGAGGCATTCATCGGGGTGTCTGCAATGGCCGGGCAAGCCAGCAGAATGAGAGCAAAACGTAACATGGGCATAAGATGTCACAAGTGAACGGCGGTTGCCTAGTCCACAATATCATGCCCGGCGGGGCGTTGCCGGATTTGCGCGTCTTGCTGGAGTTGAACCAATGGATCCATGACCCGTTTCCAATGTTTTGGCCACAATGCCAAGGTCGCCATCACTGGCAATGACCGCGGCAATTGCGGCATTTCTGATGTCAAACGGAGCTGCGGATAGGGACGGGCTGGATGCGCGTGATGGTCAGAATGACGGGGCGCATTCAGCATCAAAGATGAGGTAAACCAATGCCTTGCGTTCCAGCTATGGCCATCTGAGACAGGTTCGGGTTTGCCGTTTGCCAGAATGGTTCGGCGCAGCCCGTAATGTTGAACGTAGTCTGAGATCAGCAATTGGCTTTGGGCGAAGCCTGCCAACAAAAACAGGGAAATCAGCCCAGGGATGCCATGACCTAGATAGGCCAGTGCCATCATCAATCCGGCCCCACTGAGATATAAAATATAGGGGTGGTGCCATTTGCGCCGCTTGATCCGCGCCAACCGAACGGTTTCGGCCCGGTATCCGGCAACAAAGGATCCAATCCAGGCGCGTTTGGCAAAGCGATAATAGGATTCGCCTTTGCGGGCGGAATTGGGATCTTGGTCCGTGGCCACATGAATGTGATGGACCAAAGGATGCGCCGAGGTGTGATGGCCAAACAGCAACGTGATATAGACCCATTTCCCCAACCGATGCAGGGGGCGGGCACCACGATGAATAAGTTCATGAGCGTTGGAATTGCTCACCTGACCCAGAAACAGCCCCGAGGCTAGGAATAGCGGGATTTTTTCCCATAGAGTCAGGCCAGTATCCCCTGAAAGGGCAGCAATACAGATCGCAAGTATCCAGAAATGCGCGACGGCCAGAAACACTGATAGGGGATCCGCGGCTGGGAATTCCCGGTCGGGGTCTTCGGATAGGGTCAGTGCAACCAGTTCATCCAGCAAAGCCGCCAACGCGGTTTGATAGAAAAACGCCGCCAGCACCCACCATCCGCCCCAAATCGCGGCAATGCTGATGAGAAACACCGGCAGGGATGAAATCACGGCAAAAAGGGTCATGCGCAGGGTCATAAATTGCCCATAGCATAAATTCGTTTCCTCTCAAGCGTGATTTGGCTTCGTGGGGGCACGTAACATTGTCGTTTTTGCATGGTTGTGATCGGTTTGCGCACGCTAACCTGTCCAAAATATATCAAGAGGAGCGCCGCAATGGCCTTGGATAATCGCGAAGGGGTCTGGAAATCTGGCAAGGGAAAGGGTCGTAAAACGCCCAAAGGTCGTCAATTGGATGACCAATCCTGGTCTGAGGTTAAGACGTTGCTGGGCGATTCCCCACGCCGTCGCGACATGCTGATTGAATATTTGCATTTGATTCAGGATGCTTATGGGCATCTGTCGGCCGCGCATTTACGCGCATTGGCCGAAGAAATGCGCATTTCTCAGGCTGAAATTTACGAAGTCGCGACTTTTTATGCGCATTTTGATGTCGTCAAAGAAGACGCGCCTGTGCCACCTGCATTAACCATTCGGGTGTGCGATTCTCTGTCATGTGAACTGGCCGGGGCGCAGGCGTTACAACAGGCGCTTACAGACGGGCTTGATCCAACAGAGGTGCGGGTTTTGCGGGCACCATGCATGGGGCGTTGTGACACGGCGCCAACATTGGAATTGGGTCATAATCACATCGATCACGCCACATTTGACAAAGTTCTAGCGGCAATCCAAGCAGACGATACCCATCCGATTATCCCGGATTATCAGGACTTTGCGGCCTATTCTGCCGATGGGGGTTATCAAAAACTGGTCGATTTCCGTGCAAACGGGGATGTGGATGCGCTGCAGGATACTTTGCTTGAAGCCGGTCTGCGCGGGCTGGGCGGGGCCGGGTTTCCTTCTGGCCGCAAATGGAGCTTTGTGCGCGCAGAAGCCGGGCCTCGCTATTTGGCCGTCAACGGGGACGAAGGCGAACCGGGCACATTCAAAGACCGGTTTCATCTGGAACGCGAGCCTCACATGTTCCTTGAGGGCATGTTGATCGCGGCCCATGCGGTCGAAGCAGAAACATGTTTCATTTATATGCGCGACGAATATCCCGCCGTTCTTGAAATTTTGCGACGTGAAATCAAAGCGTTGGAACAGTCCGGTCTGGTGGAACCCGGATATATCGATCTGCGCCGCGGGGCTGGGGCATATATCTGTGGCGAAGAAAGCGCGATGATCGAATCCATCGAAGGTAAACGTGGATTGCCGCGTCATCGCCCACCTTTTGTCGCGCAAGTTGGGATTTTTAATCGCCCGACATTGGTGCACAATGTCGAGACGCTGTATTGGGTCGCGCAAATCACCCGCTCTGGCCCGCAAGTCTTTAACTCTGTTGAGAAAAACGGTCGCAAAGGTTTGCGCAGTTTCTCTGTTTCAGGGCGTGTCAAACAGCCCGGGATGCATTTGCTGCCGGCGGGATCCACAATCGTCGACATTATAGACGCCGCTGGTGGAATGCTGGATGGGCATCAGTTTAAGGCCTATCAACCCGGGGGGCCTTCGTCGGGATTGCTGCCCGCATCCTTAAACGATGTGCCGCTGGATTTTGACACATTGCAACCCCATGACACGTTTATTGGGTCCGCTGCCGTGGTGGTTTTGTCTGATCAAGACAGCGCCAAAGACGCCGCATTGAACATGCTTCGGTTCTTTGAAGATGAAAGCTGCGGTCAATGTACGCCCTGTCGCGCGGGCTGTGAAAAGGCGGTTAAATTGATGCAAGCTGACCGCTGGGACCAGGAATTGTTGGAAGAATTATGCACAACAATGAGTGACGCCAGCATTTGCGGATTGGGTCAGGCGGCCCCAAATCCGATCCGTCTGACCATGCGTCATTTCCCCGACGAGGTATAAGACATTCAGCGGTGAAAGGTCTAAGCTGTGGACATGGCTCAGATTTTTCACCCTGCAATATTGTTTTCGGTCGGATGCGTGATGGCAATTTTGTATTTGCCACGCACATCGCGAAAAATACGCTGGAACAGATCAATCCGTAAAACGCTGCCATTGGCATTGTTTGCGCTGGCCGCTTGGGCAGAAGGGAGCCCCCCTTTATTGGTTGCTGGTTTGGCTCTGTCAGCAGCTGGGGATTTTGCCTTATCCCGCGCGGGAAAAAACGCCTTTCTTTTGGGGATGCTGGCCTTTGCCGGGGCGCATCTCGCTTATCTCAGCATCATGATCCCGTTCACCGCCGCACCCAATTGGGGGCTGTTTGGCATCTTCATGATGTTGGGCGCCTCGACGGAAATATGGCTGATCCCCAAAACGGACGGGTTAAAATGGCCGGTGCGCATTTATATCGTGATCATTTTAGCGATGGGAATTGCGGCGTTGGGATTGCCGGGATCAATGATGTTGGCAACTTTGGGTGCGGTGATGTTCATTTTGTCCGATCTCATCCTATCAATCGAAATTTTTATCCTTCCAGACGGGCACAAAGTCCGCTGGGTCCTGTCAAAAATGGTTTGGATCACATATATCGCGGCGCAATGTGCACTTTTCTTGGCGCTAGGCGGGGGATAAGCTGTGCCGACTTGCGCCTGCTCTTTCAAATTTGGGTGCGCAGGATTAGGTGTAACAAAACCATATACCCACCCGAAACCGTAGGATTTGGGCATTTTCAGACGGACAGGCTAGATCGCGCATGGCATTTTTTAAGAAACTCAAAGATCGGATGTTCCGCTCGTCTTCGAAACTCGAAGAGGGGTTGGATGCGATTGTCAGCGAAGGTGGTGAGACAGACCCGGTTTCCGACGTTGAGGTGCCCACACCACACATCGCAGAGAAACCCGCGCCCGAACCCGCGCCTGTTTCGCCTGCTGCTGCCGAGGATGACGTCAAAGACGTAGATACTGATGAGGTTTCCATCGCGCCACAGCCAACCGCGCCCGCTTTGACGCCCCCTTCGTTGGTGCAAGAGGATCCCGTTGAAACGCCCGTGAAACCCGGATTGATGAGCCGCATCATTGGGCGAACTGAACCTCAGGTTATGCGTCGGGTTCTGGACGATGACATGCTGGAACAACTCGAAGAGCTGCTGATCACGTCGGATATGGGCGTGGATACGGCCCTGCGTGTCACCGCCAATATGGCCGAAGGCAGAATGGGAAAACGACTGTCGTCCCAAGAGGTTAAACAATTGATGGCGCAAGAAGTGGCGCGCATCATGGAGCCTGTGGCCCGACCATTACCGATCTACCCGACCAAACCCCAAGTGGTGTTGGTTGTTGGGGTGAATGGATCCGGAAAAACCACGACGATCGGGAAATTGGCCAGTCAATTTAAGGCCGCAGGAAAACATGTGGTCATTGCCGCAGGGGATACGTTCCGGGCTGCGGCTGTCGAACAATTGCAGGTTTGGGGGGATCGCGCTGGCGTGCCGGTTTTGACCGCGCCAGAAGGGTCCGATCCTGCCAGCCTGGCCTTTGATGCATTGACCCAAGCCCAAGCAGATGGGGCCGATTTGTTGATGATCGACACTGCAGGGCGATTGCAAAACCGGGCAGACCTGATGGAAGAATTGTCCAAAATTGTCCGCGTCATTCAGAAAAAGGACCCGGATGCCCCGCATAACACGTTGTTGGTTTTGGATGCCACAACCGGCCAAAATGCGGTGAGCCAGGTCAAAACATTCCAAGAGTTGGCCGATGTGTCAGGGTTGGTCATGACCAAATTGGATGGAACGGCCAAGGGCGGGGTTTTGGTATCATTGGCGGATAAGTTCGGCCTGCCAATCCACGCGATTGGTGTGGGTGAGCAAATAGATGACCTGGCCCCATTTGATCCAGAAGATTTCGCCAAAGCTTTGACCGGATTGGAATAGATCCGCCAATCACAACGAAACGTGAATTGTCATTTTTCAACCTGGTTTGAGGTGAGCGAGTATCCATTGCCGATATTGCTTGCACTTTTGCAATCTCGCACAGGGGATTGTGTTTGTATGGATGGGTTGGGCTGCCACCCAGAAAATAAACGCACCAAACTGCAATAAGGGCTGTTTTCAAGCCGTATCACGGTTACATAAGGCACATGGCTGAAAAACAAATCAATCCCGTCCTCAAGCAAGTTCTTGAACTTGGTCCCACGATTTTGTTCTTTGTGATCTACCTTAAGATCAAAGACGAAAACTTTGTGATTTTGGGGACAGAATATTCCGGTTTCATTGTTGCGGCACTGATACTGGTCCCCATGCTATTGGCGGCAATGGGCGCGCTGTGGTTCCTCACAGGCAAGCTATCCAAAATGCAATTGTTCACCGCATTTATGGTCATTTTCTTTGGTGGATTGACCGCGTATTTCAATGATGAAAAATTCTTTAAGATGAAAACATCCATTGTTTATGGTGTTTTAGCCGCGCTTTTGGGTATCGGACTTTTGCGTGGCCGATCATATATGGAATATGTGATGGGGGAATTTCTGCCGCTGCAACGCGAGGGGTGGATGATCCTTACTCGGCGTTTATGCGCGATGTTCGCAGCGATGGCCGTCGCAAACGAAATCATTTGGCGCACCCAGAGCGATGATGTGTGGGTCACGTTGGAAACCTTTGCGTTTCCTGCGGTGTTGTTTGTATTTCTTTGGGTGCAGATCATGTCGCTGCAACGCTATCTGATCGAACCCGACGACGAACCCAGCTAATGGCGCGTTCCAAAGCTGCGCAAAGGGCGCTGGTTGGTTGATGGCCCGCTACGTTCCTGTCGCAAAAGCGAAACTTGTGACGGGGTGATCATTTTATCAAACCGGATACCCGCCATATTATCGTGTGCCCAGATGACCCAACATGGAAACATGAGGTCGTCCATTTCCATGGTCAATTTTTCCCCTGCTTCAAGCTCAACCCCGTGAACCCGGGCTCCGCCCTGAGAAATATTGCGCAAATCACCCAAAACCACGCCTGTTTCGCGGCGCAAGTTTACAAGAGTCTGAGACGGAAGTCGGTTAGATCGATATCGCATTTCGCACCAAAAAAGACGTTTTACAGAATCACTGTCTTTATTTTGGGGTACCGCGAGTTAACAGTTTCTAACTGCGCTCAAAAAAGGATGAACGTTGCCATCTCTGGCTTCAAAACACCCAGTTCTTTCGATGCTAAGTGCTTTGAATCGTTAAATTAACCCTGCTGCGATTTCTTTGATTGCAATTTTCCTGCCTTGGTACGAGGCAAAACCGGTAGCATGGCCTGATTTGTCAGAAAAACCCCAGTCATATTGGTCTGAAATACACAGGCCACAATTTGCACCCGGTATCAGAGCTGACATCAATTGGTCCTTCGTTTTGGCATAAACGGCAGCGGTGCGACGGGAATGCCATCTTCGATCAGTTTTTTGGCCTCTTCGGGTTTGGCCTCGCCGTAAATGGCGCGTTCTGGCGTGTCGCCGTCATGCATTGCCCGTGCCTGTGACACGAATTCACCCCCGACATATTCTGAGTTTTCTTCGACCTTTTTACGCAGATCAGCCAGTTTTGCCTGATCGTGATCTGCCGGTTCAGAAAGTGAGGGTTGTGGGGGGGCAGCCGCACGTTCCTTTGGGGCAACGCGCGGGGTCATGAGGCTTTTCTCGACCTTGACCGACCCACATACGGCACATGCCAAATGTCCTGCGCGATGCAGGCTGTCATAGGCCGCAGCAGATTGAAACCAGCTGTCAAAGCTGTGGCCATCATCGCATTTCAAGGAATAGCGGATCATGTTTGGTTGCGCGTGTTCATTGGTGCATCATTAAACGGGTTTGACAGGGGCGCAAGGTTATCAACGTAAATGTCGCGGGTCAAAATTACGGATAATGTGACGCAGTTCCGGGTCTGAAATCTTGGATGCGGCTTTGCGCGGGGTAAACCATTTGCGACGTCGTTGATGGGATTCAGGCCATGTCGAATGCGCCTTTTTGACCCGCATCGCATAAACAACCGCAATCACCGGAAGCTGCTCTCCTCCGTGTTCCTTATCATAGGAAAACAACCCCAATGGCTGAGGATGCACACGCCCTTCCAGGCCGGCTTCTTCCCAGGCTTCGGTGGCGGCGGCGTCCTGCGGGGTGATGCCGGGCATCGGCCAGCCTTTGGGCACAATCCAACGCCCCGTTCCGCGACTGGTGATCAGGCAAATTTCGGGTTTATCTTTGCGGATGCGATACGCAATCGCCGCAAACTGGGTCCGCACGTCGCGCTTTTGAGCGCCAGGAAGCTTAAGAGGGCGTTGCGTCATGTTCACGATGGATCTGCTTCGGTCGTTCGCTCGATGGTCATGTTTGTCTTGCTTTTCTAAACTTATCGTGAACCCACATTAATGAACAGAGCGCGCGCCCCGCTAAATATAGGGAAAATCCATACCTTTGCGGCGAAAGTACCAGTTTCATAGGGCAGGAATTGTAAAAATTGGTGTGTTCGCGACCAGATCAGGTCGTGAAAGGGCATTCGATCTGACGCTATTGCAAACAGGCTGAAGTTAAATCTCAAATTTTCGGAGGGCATCATGAATATTGGATTTATCGGCTTGGGGAATGTGGGGGGCAAGCTTGCCGGAAGTTTGTTGCGCAACAAACATAATTTGCGGGTCTTTGATGTGCAGAATGATCTGGTCGAGCGGTTTGTGGCCCTTGGCGCGCAAAACGGTGGGTCAGCCAAGGCGGTGATGCGCGATTGTGATGTGGTGATCACCTGTTTGCCGTCCCCAGAGATCAGCGCGGTGGTCATGGATCAGATGCTGCCGGAAATAACCAAGGGCAAGGTTTGGCTGGAAATGTCCACAACCGACGAAGCCGAGGTCAAACGGTTGGGCGCATTGGTGATGGCGCGCGGTGGTGCGGCGGTGGATTGCCCGGTATCGGGGGGCTGCCACCGGGCGGATACGGGTAACATTTCGATTTTTGCGGGCTGTGATCGTGCGACGTTTGAACGGATATTGCCATTGCTGACCACCATGGGGCGACGGGTGCTGCATACGGGTGATCTGGGATCCGCGTCGATCCTAAAGGTGATGACCAATTATCTGGCAACGGCCAATTTGTTGACCTGTTGCGAGGCATTGGTCACCGCAAAAGCCGCCGGAATGGACCTGAACACCACCTATGAGGCGATTAAAATTTCGTCGGGCACGTCCTTTGTGCATGAAACCGAAAGTCAGGTCATTTTGAATGGGTCACGTGATATTTCGTTTACGATGGATTTGGTGAAAAAGGATATTGGCCTGTTTCAGGATGTTGCCGATCGCGCTGGTGTGCCGCTGGATATCAATCCTCTGCTGATGGGCATCATCGATGATGGGATAGACCGTTTTGGGCCGCGGGAATGGTCCCCTAATATTATCAGGCGGTTAGAGGATGCGACGGGGTTGGAGATTCGCGCGCCCGGTTTTCCAGCGCAAATGACAGACCAAGAGCCAGAAGAGCAGGGATACGAGGTTATCCCAAAGGGTTTGAAATAAATTGCGCGGTGGCAATTGAACTATTCAGTTCAGTATCTATGTTGCCCAGACCAGACTGCAAAACTGCGCCAGCTTGTAGTCCATTTGCCAAAAGGTCCTGACATGAAAATACTACCGACCCTCGCCGTTGTGTTCACATTTGTCCATGGGCCGCTATTGGCCCAAGACAGTACAGACCCGGTGATCCGCCCGGTCAAAACGCAAATGCTAGAAGCGAGCGAATTGTCATTTGAACGACAGTTTTTTGGTCAGGTTGTTGCCCGTCAGACGGTTGACTTCGCGTTTCAGGTCGGTGGCCAGATCGTCGATTTCCCGGTTTTAGAGGGCGAAACCGTCCCTAGGGGCGGGCTGATTGCACAGCTGGACCAAGAGACGTTTCAATTGTCGTTGGATCAGGCACGGTTGCAAAAGGAACAGGCGGATCGCACGGTGGCGCGGTTGGGGCAATTGTCAGGAAACTCTGTCAGTCAGGTGGCGCGCGACGATGCGGAAACCCAGGCCGCATTGACCGCGATTGCTGTGCGCAACGCAGAATATGCTATTGATCATGCGTCACTTTATGCTCCGTTTGATGCGTTGGTTGCCACGCGGAACGTTCCAAATTTTGCAACGATCAGCGCGGGAACCCCCGTTGTGCGGCTGCATGACATGTCTGAATTGCGGGTGGATATCGACGTGCCCGAAATCTTGTTTCAGCGGGCAGGGCGCGAACCAAATGTGGAAATCTGGGCGGATTTTCCCGTCACAGATCAGCTTTATCCGTTGGAAATCCGTGAATATAACGCCGAAAGCTCCGCAATCGGCCAAACCTTTCGCATCACATTTGGCATGGAACCCCCCAAAGATCTGGTGGTTTTGCCCGGCTCATCCGTGACCGTGCATGTGCGCATTCAGGGCGGACCCACGGGGATTATCGTTCCCACATCCGCGCTGGCCCCGCAATCGGACGGGACTGTCATGGCGTTTGTCTTTGTCGAGGATGCCAATGACCAAGGCCATGTAGAGGCCCGCAAGGTCACTGTTTCACCCACCCCTGATGGTCAATTTGCCGTTCAGGACGGACTAAATATCGGGGATGAAATCATCATCGCGGGTGTTCAACTGCTCAGCGACGGCGCAATTGTGCGTCGTTTCGCTGGCTTTGCAAATTAAGGCGCACCCAGATGAGCATTGCACGTTTCGCGATTGAGCGACCGCTATACACTTGGATGATCATGCTTTGGGCGCTGTTTGGCGGGCTTTGGGGATTTAACGATCTGGGCCGTCTAGAAGACCCGGCCTTTACGATCAAGGTTGCGGTGGTTTCAACGCAATATCCCGGCGCCACGGCAGAACAAGTCGCGCGCGAAGTGACCGAACCGCTAGAGGCGGCGATCCAGAAAATGGGGGAGGTCGACAAAATCACGTCGCTGAACCAACCCGGATTTTCCCTGATTACGGTTGAAATCAAACCCACCTTTGACGGATCCGAATTGCCGGATGTCTGGACGCGTTTGCGTGCCAAGGTGGATAATGCCGCGCGAAACCTACCCGAAGGCGCGCAGGTCCCGTTTGTAAATGATGGGTTTGGGGACGTGTTTGGCCTATATTACGCGGTGACCGCCCAAGGCTATAGTGACCAGGAACAGCACCAAATGGCGACTTTCCTGCAACGGGAATTGCTGGCCGTTGACGGGGTTGCAGATGTGAATGTGTCCGGTCTGCCCGACGAAGCGATTTTTGTGGAACCTGATCTGTCATTGATGGTGAACCAACATATTGCCCCCCAGACCATTCAGGCGGCCATTGCAAATTCCAACTCGGTTGTGGGGGCTGGCGCATCTGATACTGGCCGCACCCGCACCATTATCCAAGCTCCGGACGGATCAGAATCCGTGTCGGCCATTTCCGGGCTAAGTGTCGGAATCGGTGGCGAGATTTTGAACGTCGTGGATGTTGCCAATGTCAGCCGGGGGCGGGTGTCCAATCCATCGTTGATGATCCGGTTCGACGGCACAGAAGCCTTTGCCATCGGCATCGCCGGGCTGGGGGATGAAAACATCGTCGAAGTTGGCAATCGCGTGGATGCGCGGCTGGCGGAATTGCAGGCCGACATCCCCGTTGGGGTCGAATTGCACCCGATCTATCAACAGCACCTTGTCGTGGACGAAGCGTCAAACGCATTTTTGGTCAATCTGGCCATGTCCGTTGCGATTGTGGTGGCCGTTTTGGCGCTGGCCATGGGCTGGCGTGCGGCGATTGTGGTGGGCGCGACATTGTTGCTGACTGTGGTTGGCACGCTGTTTTTCATGGCGATCTTTTCCATTGAAATGGAACGGATTTCGCTGGGCGCATTGATCATTGCGATGGGCATGTTGGTCGACAACGCCATTGTGGTCGCCGAAGGCATGCAAGTGGGCATGATGCGTGGCAAAACATCCCGCGAAGCCGCGGACGAAGCCACCCAGAAAACCCAAATCCCATTGCTTGGGGCAACGGTGATTGGGATCATGGCTTTTGCCGGGATCGGGCTTAGCCCGGATGCGACGGGTGAATTCCTGTTCTCGCTCTTTGCGGTGATCGGTATTTCGTTGATGCTGTCATGGGTGTTGGGCGTTTCGGTGACGCCTTTGTTGGGCCACTATTTCTTTAAGCAAGCCAAAGAAGGCGGCGGCGATGCCTATGGCGGGCCGTTGTTCCGGGCTTATGGTGCGGTGCTGCGTTTGGCATTGCGTCTGCGCTGGTTGGTGATCGCGGCCTTGCTGGGACTAACCGTGGTGTGTTTCATCGGCTTTGGTCAGGTCAAACAGCAGTTTTTCCCGGACAGCAACACGCCGCTGTTTTTTGCTCATTACAAACTGCCGCAAGGCACGTCGATCCATGCAGTGTCTGAGGATCTGTCGCGCGTCGAAGACTGGTTGGCCACCCGAGAAGAAGTGGTGTCTGTGACGTCCTTTATGGGCAATGGTGCGACGCGGTTTATGCTCACATATCAATCCGCTGACGCGAACCAATCCTATGGTCATCTGATCATTCGCACAGAAAATCTGGACCAAATTCCCGCATTGCAGGCCGATTTAGAAGCGTTCAGCGCCCAATATCTGGCAGATGGAGAGTTCCGCACAGAACGTCTGGTCTTTGGTCCCGGTGGGGGCGCGCCCATTCAGGCGCGGTTCTCTGGATCGGACCCGGCGGTGCTGCGATCTTTGGCACAAGAGGCGATGGTTCGGATGCAATCGGCCAGTTCTGATCTGGAACATTTGCGGACCAATTGGCGGGAACAGGAATTGGTGATCAAACCGATTTATGCAACCGAACGGGCGCAAACTGCGGGGATTGATCGCGAAGACATTGCCGCAACGCTGGAATTTGCCACCGAAGGGACACGTGGCGGGACCTACCGCGAAGGGGATCGTCTGATCCCGATCATTTTCCGCCTGCCACAGGAGTCAAACCTGACCTTGCTGGACCAAGTTCTGGTGTCGCCGCAATCCGGTCGGGTGATCCCGATTGAACAGGTGGTCGATGGTCTAAGCGCAGAAGTTCAGAACACTTTGGTACATCGCCGGGACCGTCAATTGACGATTACGGTGAATGCTGGGGTGCGCGCCGGGGTCAATGCAGCCGCCGTGCAGACCCAAATCCAAAGCGCGGTCGAAGCGATGGAATTGCCCATCGGCTATAAGATGGAATGGGGGGGGGAATATGAAAATTCCCGCGAAGCTCAGGCCAGTCTTGGGGGGCAATTGCCAGTTTCGATCCTGATCATGGTGTTGATTTCTATCTTGTTGTTCAATGCGTTAAAGCAACCCATTATCATCTGGCTATTGGTGCCGATGTCGGTCAATGGCGTGGCAATTGGTCTGTTGGGGACCGGTTTGCCGTTCTCCTTTACGGCGCTCTTGGGCCTGCTGAGCCTGTCTGGGATGTTGATCAAAAACGGCATTGTTTTGGTTGAGGAAATCGATCTGGTCCGTGCGACCGGACTTCCTTTGCGCGACGCAATTGTTCAGGCCAGCACATCGCGTCTGCGCCCGGTTGTTTTGGCGGCGGCCACGACAATCCTTGGCATGGCTCCCTTGCTGAGCGATGCGTTTTTTGTGTCGATGTCTGTGACAATCATGGGGGGGCTTGCGTTTGCATCTGTCCTGACATTGGTCGCAGCGCCGGTGTTTTATGACGTGTTCTTTTCACGAGAAGAACGCCGACGTTTGGCCAAAGGCAGCCCCGCCTAGGTCGATATAAAATGAACCTGACCGTCGGTGATTACGGCGGCGGTCAGGTGCCCGGTTGCATAGGCCCCGGTGTCGATGCTGATGCGACCCTGACGGATCAGCGGCTGGTCGACAATCGTATGACCATGCACCACCCAAATGCCATCTTTTCGAGGGGTCCGGTCAAAACTTGGATGCCCCCAAATCAGCGTCCCCGACGGCTGACTTTCGATGGACAGGGTGGGGTCCGCCCCTGCATGCAGGATACACACGTTTCCTGATTGAACCAAAACCGGTAGATTTGATAGCCAATCGATCATGTCTGGACCGGCCCGTTCGCGAAGTTTGAACACAGCCTCGGCGATGTGTTCGGGTTTGGGGTTTGGGGTCAGCGGCACCCCAAAAGATGCAAGCGTTTGCAACCCGCCATGGCGCAGCCACGTCCCATGTCCCCGATCCGGCTCCATCATAAAGTTGAGCAGCATTTCATCGTGATTGCCAACCAAGCAGGTCACGTCTCTGTTGGGATCTGTGGTCAGCTGCATCAGGCGGCGCAGCACGGCTTCGCTTTGATCGCCGCGATCGGTGTAATCGCCGACAAAAATGGTTTTCATCTTGGGGTCGATTTTGCCCAGCAACGCATCCAAAAGATCAAGCCGCCCGTGAATATCCCCAATGACCTGCAATGGTTCATCCGGGGAAATGGTTGGAAAATCGACGTCCTGCCGTTGTGACAGTTTCTTAAGAAATGAAGCAAACATAGGTGTTTATGGCGTTGAGTGGGGCAAGAACACAATGTTCTTTTTGTGCAAATTGAAACCGGGCCATGCAAATTGATCCTGTTTTTCTTGGCCAGCTAGGGTTGGGCGATTGTCGCAGATCAACACAAATCCGTTAACAACCGATATATTGCAGTAATCTAAGCCACCAAAAGGCAACTCTGTCGGTGACTACCTGCCCGAGGACCAATCAGATCGGGACGCAGGGGACGCTAATGCCCAGTGCGTTGCGCCAGCACCTTAAACGTTTGGAAAACCAGTTTCATATCGGTTCGAAACGACAGATTGCGGTAATATTCATTGTCAAAATCCGCTCGATCCGCAAAGCTGGTTTCGCCGCGCCCACTGACCTGCCAGGGTCCCGAAATTCCGGGGCGCAACTGGTAATAGCCGGTCCCGTTGGCCTGTCGGTACAGCGCCTCTTGGTTTAGCATAAACGGGCGCGGCCCGATAAAGCTCATCTCACCTTTGAGGATGTTGAAAACCTGTGGCAGCTCATCAAGACTGGTGGCGCGGATGAATTTCCCAAATGCCGTGATCCGTGGGTCGTGGCGTAGTTTCTGATTGATGTGCCACTCAGCGGCGGCGTCAGGGTTTTGGTCTAAATACTGGGTCAGTTTCCGGTCCGCATCATGCACCATGGACCGTATTTTAAGGCATTTAAAGGTTGTGCCGTTTAGCCCAACGCGATCCTGCACAAACAGGCCAGGGCCCCCATCACGCCGCGCCATCATCCACACACCCAAGATGATCGGCGTGATCAGCGGCAAAATGGCCAAAGCCAGCACAATGTCAAAGATACGTTTGCCAAATGATGCATAAAACGTGCGTGGCACTGGCTTGCGTTGTGACGTTGCGATCTGGGGGGGTGCGATCTGAGGCGCTGCAATCTGGAACCGTAATTCCGAGTATTCCGTTGGTTTCATCGCCCCATCCATCCTCATTTGCCGCCCACATGGACATTGACCCAACGTCGCAATCTAAGAGCGCTGAGTCTAGATAATGCCTAACGAAGGGTTAACGACCCATGCTGCACTTGCATAAAATTCAACCATCTTTGTCTGGTTTGCTTATGTTTCGCGTTGTTCAGAATCTCCGCACACCGACTGTGACATCTGAAAAGGCTTGTGACGCCACTGGGGCTGGGGCATATGATTTTGCGGGTTAGATCTGTTTTGCAGCCCGGTTTGATGCCCCGATGATTGACCCAGATGATTGACAAGGAACACTTTATGACCACGCCTGCACCCCAACCTGTTGCTCTTGTCACCGGTGCGGCCGGGTTTATCGGATTTCACCTATGTACGCGGCTGCTTGCGGATGGGTTCCGCGTTGTCGGGATCGACAGTTTGAACGATTATTATGATGTTGCGCTTAAACAACGTCGCCAATCTATGCTGCTGCAAAACCCTTCTTTTACGGCGATCACGGCTAAAATCGAAGAGCCAAACCGCCTGATGGATCTGTTTGAGGAATATCGGTTTGATGTGGTTGTGCATTTGGCGGCGCAGGCCGGGGTGCGGTATTCGATCGACAATCCGCGCGCCTATGTCGAGGCAAATCTGGTCGGCACATTTGAACTGCTAGAGGCAATCCGTGCCTATCCGCCGCGCCACAGTTTGCTGGCATCCACATCGTCGGTTTACGGGGCCAATACGGACATGCCGTATCGTGAAACCGACAAAGTCGACACCCAAATGTCGTTTTATGCGGCGACCAAGAAATCCAATGAAATGATGGCGCATTCTTATGCGCATTTGTACGATTTGCCGATCACGATGTTCCGTTTCTTTACGGTTTATGGCCCGTGGGGGCGCCCGGATATGGCGCTGTTCAAATTCACCAAGGCGATCCTGAACGGCGACCCGATTGATATCTACAACAATGGTGAAATGCAGCGGGACTTTACCTATGTCACTGATTTGGTTCAGGGTATTCGGCTGTTGATCGACACACCGCCGGTGCGCCCTGATGATGGCGTTTCGCCTGATGGTGACAGTTTGTCGACGGTTGCGCCTTGGCGGGCGGTGAATGTGGGCAATTCCAATTCTGTGCCGTTGTTGGATTTTGTTGATGCCATCGAAAAGGCGCTGGGCCGCAAGGCGATCCGCAATATGATGCCGATGCAGGCGGGCGATGTGCCTGCCACCTGGGCCGATGCAGGCTTGCTAAATGAACTGACCGGATATGTCCCGACAACCGATATTCGGCACGGTGTGCAGGCCTTTGTGGACTGGTATCGCGACTATTACGAGATTTGACAAAGGGTTAGACCATGGCTGTGAAATTCGGAACGAGCGGGCTGCGTGGGTTGGTGGTCGACATGACACCGGATCTGATCGCGGATTATACGCGGGCTTTTTTGCGCAGTTGCGACGTGGGAACCGGGCTGTTTATTGGGCATGATTTGCGGGCATCGTCGCCAGATATGGCCGCAATCGTCGGGCAAACGGCGCGGGCGCTGGGCGTTGACATCTATGGATGCGGGGCATTGCCGACACCCGCATTGGCGTTGGCCGCGGGGGCCGCAGGGGCAGGGGCCATCATGGTGACCGGCAGCCACATTCCGGCGGATCGCAATGGGCTGAAATTCTATTCCACAGCGGGCGAAATCCTAAAGCAGGACGAACAGGCCATTCTCAATCATCTCGGGCAAAATGGCGACGCGCCCAATCCCGGCAAGGCAATTGCGCAATCCGATGCGGGGGCGCAATTTGTTGATCGGTATGTGCGGGCCTTTGGTGGGGATGCGCTGATTGGGCGCCGGATTGGGGTTTACACCCATTCGGCGGTCGGGCGCGATCTGTTGATGACGCTGTTGTCATTGCTGGGGGCCGATGTGGTTGAACTGGGACGTTCTGAGGTTTTTATCCCCGTCGATACAGAGGCTTATGACCCAGAAATCGGGGCCATGCTGGCAGGCTGGACGCAGGAACACGGGTTGGATGCAATTGTGTCCACCGACGGGGACAGCGACCGGCCTATGGTGACGGATGAAACAGGTCAGGTGATTGCCGGGGATATTTTGGGGCAAATCACCAGCGTTGTTCTGGGTGCAGACCGGATTGTGACGCCAATATCATCCAATTCGGGTGTTTTGCAAAAGGCTTTCTCAGGCGTTTCGTTAACGAAAATCGGGTCACCTTATGTGATTGCAGGGATGCAGGAATTGGCGGATGCCAAAACCGCCGGCTATGAGGCCAATGGCGGATTTTTGCTCGGATATGAGGCCCAGGGCCCAGCCGGTGCGTTGATGCCGTTGATGACCCGCGACAGTTTTTTGCCAATCGTTTCGGTTTTACACGCGGCCAAGGGGCAGACATTATCCCAGTTGGTGGCGCAGGAACCAGCGGTGTTTACAGCCGCGGACAGATTGCAAAATATCGCGACGCAACGGTCTAACGCGTTGGTTGCGACATTGGTGAATGACGCAGCCGCCCGCGCGGAATTTGTGCGCTTTGCCGGATCAACAGAGGTTAAGCTGGACCTGACCGACGGGATGCGTGTGATCCTGAAAAACGGAGTGACACTGCATCTGCGACCCTCTGGGAATGCCCCGGAACTACGACTTTATGTCGAAGCATCCTCAAAAGAGAAAGCGCAGGATGTATTGCAGTTAGGTCTGGATAAGTTGCTGGAAACGCTGAGTTAAGTGGCGTTTTTCGAATACCATTTCTGCAGGTCATCAACGTTGTCATTCAGGCGATCGGCCATGCCGTCCACATAGTCCAGAAAAGCCGCAAGGTTGGCGTCATTCACGCCTAAAACCACAGGAATACCGCGCAAAACCGCATCAGAAATAACAGCGCGGAATCCGTGACCTTCGGCTTCGCGTTTGCCAAATTTGTTGATCAACAACAATTGGGCATCATCGCTGAGGGATGCATTGGCGTGGCCCACGGCCTCTTCTAATACAGAGGCGTCCAACCGGCATCCTTTGGACCCAGCACCCAAAGATTGGGAAATACGCAAAACGGGCCCATCCGGCAAAACCCGCACGTCCATGTCACATAAATGGCTGGGCGCGCATTCCGTATTGGTCTGAACCACGCCGGCCAATTTCACGCCTTGCTGTTCGCAGAGCGCTGCAAATTCCCCCAAAACGCGATCCGTGCCACCGCGGCGGCTGCTCATGATATAGGCCAGTTTCATGACGGCTCCTTTGCTGATGCTGTGGTGGCATCAAATCACAACCGCCGCAAGGGGGACTCAGGTCACAGAGGCCCGCTGCGATCACAGATGCCGCGCAAACCCAAGGCGCTGAAATCAATTTTTGTTCAGCTCTTTGGCATGAAGCCAATCGGCGTGTTTCCGGCACCCAGAAACAGATGCATATAAGGGTCGGGTTCATGGGGGGATGGAACGTGGTCTTCGGCGATGGCCAGCACAAAATCCATGTTCAACATTTCCGTATAAAATGTGACTGTTTCTTTGGCGTCTTTGCAGCGATAAGCCACGTGGTGGATGTGATCGATTTTCAAATTCGGGGTCATCATTGGGCTTCTCTGGCTTGCTGCAATTGCAATGATTGCCAAATTGGGTGGGGATATGGTTTGATTCAGGTCAATTCGTTGCGCCTGCAACGATGTATTCTGCCCACCAAGAGGAGACGACATGCAGCTTGAGACTTACTTTCCTTACTTATTGGCGGTCACCGCTGAATCGTTTTCGCAAAAATTGGTGGACGTCTATGGGCGCACATATGGTTTATCCCGAGAGGAATGGCGGCTGCTATTTCTGCTGGCCGAAGCCAGAGAGTTAACGTCGTTGGAATTGTCCCGGCGTACGACATTGGACAAAGTCCAGGTCAGCCGGGCCGCGCAAAGGTTGGAAAACAAGGATCTGATCACCCGTTGCATTTCCGGGCAGGATCGTCGTTTGCGGCTTTATACGTGCACCGATGCCGGGCAGGCGCTGTTTGCAAAAGTGTTTCCAGAGGTTCAGGCGCAATCTCAGGACATTTTAGATGCGATCGAGCCTGACGACATGGTGGCGCTGAAACAGGGATTACACGCGTTGCTGGTTGCGGTTAAGGCCCATACGGGGCGCGAACGCGCGGATTAACTTGGGCCACTAGCGTCAGCAGTTTGGGTGCTGCGCATCAAACAATCCAACGCATCCTGAAGCGTTTCGGTCTGATCTCCCAGCGCGGTTTCCAGCTTATCTTGGTATTCTGTGGCGATTGGAATCAGTTTCGACAGCAGGTCGATCCCATCAGATGTTAGCGCCAATTTCAGCAATCTGCGATCCTGGGCGTCCACTTCTTTGGTCAAAAACCCCTTGGCTTCCAGCCGACTTGCGGCGCGGCTCACCTTTGATTTTTCCAGATTTACGCGCTTTTCTATATCGCGGATGGACACAAAACCCGAATATCCCAAATTCAGCAGAACCCGCCATTCTGGAATCGAAATGCCGAATTTCTCTTTATATTCCCGCGCCATATCATTGCTCAGCCGCGCGGCAATAACGGTCATTCGATAAGGTAAATACCGATCCAGATCAAAGTCGGGCAGCGTCTGTGGCATGGATTGTTACCTTCCTGTTGGGATTGGTGCATTTGGACGCAGTTTCGTTGCATATGCAATTAAAAAGTTGACTTCGTTGCGATTGCAACAAAGACTGGAGTCGAGATTTCCGCATGTGGCCTGTTCTGTTCATTTCTAGGGCGCGTTTCGGATAGGGGCCAATTCGGCGAGGACGGAATTGGCCCGGCTCACGGAAGACATCAAAAGGTCTGGGAGGACACTTGATCATGAAAATGACACTGAAAACGGCGGCACGCTCTGCCGCCGGAGCCGTGCTTGGGGCGTCTATGCTGACATCCTCATTTGCATTTGCAGACACAACTTTGGCAATGTCCAGCTGGCTGCCTGCGCGCCATCCGATTGTTGTCAACGCAATCAAACCCTGGGCAGAGCAGGTCGAAGAAGTAACAGAGGGGCGCGTGAATGTGCGGATCCTGTCCAAATCACTGGGCGCGCCACCTGCGCATTTCGACATGGCCGTAGAAGGCATTGCAGACATCACCTATGGCCTGCATTCGTTTACAACGGATGATCGTTTTACCCGGTCGCGGATCGGCCAGTTTTCGTTCACCGGGGATGATGCCGTCGCTGGGTCGACCGCGTTCTGGAATGTTTATGCCGGGCAACTGGACGCGCAGACCGAACATGAAGGTGTGAAGCTGCTGGGCCTGTTTGTTCATGGTCCGGGCGTGATGCACAATAATGTCCGTGAAATCCAATCGATGGCCGATATTGCCGGGCTGAAAATGCGTGTTCCCGGCGGCTATATCGCGGATTTGATGGGGGATCTGGGCGCAGAAACCTTGTTTATGTCATCTGGTGAGGTTTTTGAAAAACTGTCGCGCGGCGTCATTGATGGCGCGATGTTCACCTACGAAGCAGTCACCGCGTTCAAATTGACCGATGATCTGCAATACACGACACGTGTGCCGGGTGGATTATATAACACCACATGGTTCCTTGTGATGAACGAAGGAGCTTGGGACGGTATTTCGCCCGAGGATCAGGCCGCAATCGAAGCGATTTCCGGCGAAGCCTTTGCCCAATTGGTCGGCGCGGCATGGAACGCCGCGGACGAAGCTGCGTTGGTTGAGCTGGCAGAGGCCGGTATCGAAATCTCCGATGCGCCGGCAGAATTGCTTGAATCGATCAAATCCGCTGCATCTGTGCATGAAAATGCATGGGCCGAAGCGATTGCTGGTGATGGGTTTGATGGTCTGGCGGCCCTAGAGGCGCTGCGCACCCAAACCGGCGTGGAGTACTAAAGCATGGAGCGGCTTCGGCAAAGGTTCACAAAACGATCCTCAGGGGATGGGCCAGATGATGCCAGTTTAGATATTGGCAAGATTTTGCAAAATACCCTTGGGGTCGGGGCCGCTCTGATCCTGTTCAGTTTGATTTTGGTGACCTGTACGGATGTGGTGGGGCGGTATCTCTTTGATCGCCCCCTCAAAGGGGCCTTTGAAATCACCGAAATTCTATTGGCAGCACTGGTTTTCGCCGCATTACCCCTGACCACGGAACGCAAAGAACATATCGAAGTGGATTTGCTCAATGTGGTGCTCAGCGCGCGCATGACCCGGTTTATGTCGGCATTTGCAGGGCTGTTTTCCGCGGCATTGCTGGCCACTTTGGCATGGCGATTGGCGTCACATGCCCTAAAGGCCGCCCATGACGGGGCCACAACCAACGCCTTGGAAATCCCGTTGGCCCCGTTTGGTTTTTTGGCGGCATTTTCCTGTCTGATCAGCGCGTTCATTGCGTTTCTACGTGGGTTGCATGCTCCGTTTGATGCGCCATCCCAAACCAGCACCAACTAAGGCACCAACATGATTGAATCACTTATCGGATTTGCGGTCCTTTTGGGGCTGATCCTTGTACGCGTGCCGATCGCATTTGCGATGGCGGCTGTGGGCGGCATTGGGTTTGCGTTGTTGCGAGGCTGGCACCCGGCCTGGGCCATGACGGGGCAGGTCGCGTTTGATTCCGCGTTGTCCTATAGCCTGTCTGTCATTCCATTGTTCATCTTTATGGGCAACGTTTTGGCCGCGTCAGGTGTCGCGCATGGCCTGTTTGCCGGTGCCAACCGATTGTTTGGACGCACGCGAGGCGGGCTGGCCATGGCATCGGTGTTTTCATGTGGCGGGTTTTCAGCCGTTTGCGGATCATCGCTGGCCACAGCCGCCACAATGTCCAAAGTGGCCATGCCGTCGATGCGTAAATTTGGCTATGATGACCGACTGGCCACCGGGTCCATCGCAGCCGGGGGGACGTTGGGGATTTTGATCCCGCCTTCGGTGATCTTGATCATCTACGGTTTGTTGACGGAAACGGACATTTCCAAATTGTTTATCGCGGGTGTGATCCCGGGAATTCTGGGGGTGGTTCTGTATCTTCTGGCTGTGAAAGTCGCGGTTTGGATCAAACCAGAACTGGCCCCGGATGTCAGCGAAAGCGACCCCATGGATCGGTCTGATGTGATCGGTGTGTTTTGCGTGGTCGGTCTGTTTTTGTTTATCATGGTGGGGATTTATGGCGGGTTCTTTACCCCGACTGAGGCGGCGGGAATGGGGGCTGGCGCATCGGTATTGATCGCCGTCACATTGCGGACGATGTCGTTTCGGGATTTCCTGACGGCCACGTTTGATAGCGTGCGGGCCACGGCGATGATTTTCTCGGTTGTGATCGGGGCCGAGCTGTTTTCAAACTTTGTCAATTTTGCCGGATTGCCGGATGGCTTGGCATCCCTCGTGCTGGATCTGGAAATGCCGGTTTGGGCCGTCATTTTGGTGATCGTGTTGATTTACATGATCTTGGGATGTGTGCTGGAAAGTTTGTCGATGGTGCTGCTGACGGTGCCGGTATTTTACCCGCTGATGTACGAACTGCCTTTTGCCAATGAATTGCTGCTGGACCCGGAATATGCGTTGATCTGGTTTGCAATTGTTGTGGTGGTGGTCACCGAAATTAGCCTGATCACACCGCCTGTGGGCATGAATGTTTTTGTATTGAAATCAGTCCTGCGCGATGTGCCATTGTCGACAATTTTTCGCGGGGTATTGCCGTTTTGGATCGCTGATATTGTTCGACTTTTCCTGTTGATCAGCGTTCCGTGGTTGTCCCTGTGGCTGGTCGCCGCGATGTGAATTGGCGCGTGTTTCAATAGGTTTTTAACGCATTTCGACACCGTTTTGCGGATTCAGGACTTGATTGTTGCAAATGCAACGATTAGGGTTTGCCTAAGTTGATGATGGAGAACAAGATGAGCAATTCGACCCCTCAGAGCCGCATGGTTCAAGCGCCGTCTTTGTCTGGCCCACACCAGGGATACATGCCTGGTTTTGGTAACGACTATGAATCAGAAGCGCTGCCAGATGCGTTGCCACAGGGCATGAACAGCCCCCAGAAATGCAATTATGGGCTTTATGGTGAACAGCTATCGGGCACGGCCTTTACAGCGCCCAGCCATCAAAACGAACGGACATGGTGCTATCGCATTCGCCCTTCGGTGAAACATTCGCATCGCTACGAAAAAATCGACGTTCCGTATTGGAAATCCGCACCGCATATTCCACAGGATGTCACATCCTTGGGGCAATATCGCTGGGATCCGATCCCTCAGAATGGGGTGGCGACCAATTGGGTCAACGGCATGCACACCATGACGACGGCCGGGGATGTCAACACTCAGGTCGGCATGGCGACACATGTCTATCTGGTCACCGACAGCATGATCGATGACTACTTTTTCTCAGCCGACAGTGAATTGTTGGTTGTCCCCCAAGAGGGCAAATTACGGTTTTACACCGAACTTGGCATCATTGACTTGGAACCACAGGAAATCGCGATCATCCCGCGTGGCTTGGTTTATCGTGTCGAAGTGATTGACGGGCCTGCGCGCGGGTTTGTCTGTGAAAATTACGGCCAGAAATTTGAACTGCCGGGGCGGGGTCCGATTGGGGCCAATTGCATGGCCAATCCACGTGATTTCAAGGCGCCCGTTGCCGCCTATGAAGACCGTGAAGTGCCGTCCACCATCACCATCAAGTGGTGTGGCCAGTTCCACAAAACCGAAATCGGCCATAGCCCCTTGGACGTGGTGGCGTGGCACGGGAATTACGCGCCGGTTAAATATGACCTGCGGACCTATTGCCCCGTGGGCGCGATCCTGTTTGATCACCCTGATCCGTCCATTTTCACCGTGTTAACAGCACCTTCTGGACAGCCGGGCACGGCCAATATTGACTTTGTGCTGTTCCGCGAACGCTGGATGGTCGCCGAAAATACATTCCGCCCGCCTTGGTATCACAAAAACATCATGTCCGAATTGATGGGCAATATTTACGGGCAATATGACGCCAAACCTGATGGTTTTGCGCCGGGTGGGATTTCACTGCACAATATGATGCTGCCACATGGTCCGGATAAAAATGCCTTTGATGGGGCCTCTAACGCGGACCTAAAGGCCGAAAAACTGGACAACACCATGTCGTTCATGTTCGAAACCCGGTTCCCACAGCACCTGACCCGGTTCGCCGCCCAAGAGGCGCCATTGCAGGACAATTACATCGATTGCTGGAGCGACATCGAAAAGAAATTTGATGGCACGCCTGAGGGAACTTGGGACAAATGAAGCTCTATTCCTATTGGCGTTCGTCATCGGCCTATCGGGTTCGCATTGCGCTCAACATCAAAGAAATAGAGCATGAAATTTGCCCTATCCATCTGGTGCGCAATGGGGGTGAACAGCATTCTGACGCTTACAAGGCGAAAAACCCTCAGCAATTGGTACCCGCCTTAGAACTGCCCGATGGCACGATGTTGACCCAATCGCTTGCCATCATCGATTGGCTTGAAAACAAGTATCCGACGCCATTGCTGATATCAGACGATCCATTGTTGCGTGCACGCATATTGGCGGCGGCGCATTTGATTGCCATGGAAACACAGCCGATCACAAACCTCGGGACGGGGCAGCAGCTCAAACAGCGGTTTGGGGCCACACAAGACGACGTTGTGACATGGATGTGTGACTATATGACCAAGGCGTTTGACATCTTGGAACCCATGATAGAGGGTGCCCCGTTTGCGTTTGGCGACGGGGTGACGCTCGTGGATCTGTGCATCGTGCCACAGCTTTATAATGCTCATCGTTGGGGACTGAACCTGACCCCTTATCCAAAACTTCGGGCGCTTGAAAACGCCTGTCTGGCCCTGCCTGCATTTGACGCAGCGCATCCGGATAATCAACCTGACGCGGAAGGATAACCATGTCTCGCTTGCTTCGTTCTTGGCTGGAATCGGCCAATGCCCCTGATTGCGAATTCCCGCTCAACAATTTGCCATATGGCGTATTTTCAACCGCTGGGTCGGACCCGCGTTGTGGGGTTGCCATTGGGGACCAAGTGGTTGATCTGCCAGCCCTGCAAGCCGCAGGTTTGATCGATTTTCCCGGCGCATTTGATGCCCCATCCTGGAATGCATTTATGGCGCTGGGCCGAGAGGCATGGGACGCATTGCGCGCCCGGTTGATCGCTTTGTTGGCCGCTGACAGCAATGACCAAGCCGCCGTCGCCGCAACAATGGTTGCAGCATCTGATGTGACGCTGCATATGCCAATGCAAGTGGGCGAATACACCGATTTTTACGCAGGCCGCAATCACGCCGTCAATGTGGGAACAATGTTTCGGGGCGCCGAAAATGCGTTGCCACCCAATTGGTTGCACATTCCGATCGGTTACAATGGCCGGGCGTCTTCGGTTGTTGTTTCGGGGACGGATGTGCGCCGCCCTTGGGGGCAATTAAAGGGGCCAAATGACGATCTGCCACGTTTTGCCCCCTGTGCGCGTTTTGACATCGAATTGGAAATGGGCGCCATTGTCGGCACGCCGTCGAATGGTCCGATCTCGGTTGATGAGGCAGACGCCAACATCTTTGGCTACGTTCTGTTGAACGACTGGTCCGCGCGTGACATCCAAGCGTGGGAATATCAGCCGCTGGGCCCATTTCAGGCCAAAGCGACCGCGACCACAATCAGCCCCTGGATTGTGACCAGTGCCGCGCTTGATCCGTTCCGGGTGGACACACCTGAGCGGGATTTTGAACTGCTCGATCACATCAAAGATACCGGCCCAATGCTGTATGACATTGATTTGTCAGTCACTTTGGCCCCCAAGGGCGAGGCTGCCAGCACCATTGCTCGCACGAATTACAAAGAAATGTATTATTCTGCGGCGCAACAACTGGCGCATCACACCACATCCGGCTGCCCTATGCGGGTCGGTGATCTATTGGGGTCAGGGACCATTTCCGGCCCCGAAAAAGACAATCGCGGATCGCTGCTGGAACTCAGCTGGGGGGGCAAGGAACCCTTCACGTTAGACAGTGGCAAAGAGCGAAGCTTTATCGAGGATGGTGACACATTGGCCCTGCATGGCACCGCCCGTGGCGATGGATATTCCATCGGATTTGGCCCCTGCATTGGCACAGTGCTGCCTGCCTTGCCCAACCCTTATTCCCGCTAAACTGTCCGTTAGGAAATCCAATGAGCAAGGCATTTGCGTCCCAAGGGGACATGAGCGAAAAGAAAGTCACCTTTGATGAAATCGGCGAGGGTTTGTATGCCTTTACCGCCGAAGGCGACCCCAATTCGGGTGTGATTATCGGCGATGACAGCGTGATGATCGTTGAGGCCCAGGCCACCCCCCGTTTGGCCAATAAAGTGATCGAAAAAGTGCAGTCTGTAACCGACAAACCGATCAGCCATGTTGTGCTGACCCATTACCACGCGGTGCGGGTTCTGGGGGCATCTGCCTTTGGGGCGTCTCAGATTATCATGTCTGACAAGGCCCGCGCCATGGTCGTGGAACGCGGCCAAGAAGATTGGGACAGCGAATTTCAACGGTTTCCCCGTTTGTTTGAGGGCCACGAAAGCATCCCCGGCCTGACCTATCCCACAACCACATTCAGCGACAGCATGACGGTTTATCTGGGCAATCGCCGCGTTGACATCAAACAGATCGGCCGGGCCCATACGGCTGGTGATGCTGTGATCCATGTGCCGGATCAGAACGTGATGTTCACCGGTGATATCGTCGAAGATCACTCTGCATGTTATTGTGGTGATGGACATTTTGCCGATTGGGGCAACACGCTTGATGCGATCAAGGCCTATGATGTGGACGCAATTGCGCCGGGGCGCGGTGGGGCGTTGATCGGCAAAGACGCCGTTGAACGGGCCATCGAATCCACCCGTGATTTTGTCGACAGCACCTATGCGCCCGCCGCCAAAGTGGCCGCACGGGGCGGCTCTTTGAAAGAGGCATGGGACGCCGTGCGCGCCTCTTGTGATCCTAAATTCAAGGATTACGCCATCTACGAACATTGCCTGCCGTTCAACGTGGCCCGCGCCTATGACGAGGCCCGCGGGATCGAACATCCACGCATCTGGACCGACAAACGTGATCTGGACATGTGGGCTCAGCTACAGGGCTGAATGCACAAAAGAGGAGAGCAAAATGGTCGACGTTCGTTACGACATCGCATTTAAGTTGTACCCATATGCAAAACACCCCGACCAAGACAGGCCAGCGATCCGTCACCCAGTGGTGATTGTTGGTGGAGGGCCTATTGGGATGGCTGCGGCATTGGATTTGGGGCGCAAAGGTACCCCTGTTCTGGTGCTGGATGACCACGAAGGCGTCGGCCAAGGCAGTCGCGCGATCTGTTTTGCCAAACGCACTTTGGAAATTGCCGACCGGCTTGGTGCTGGGCAGGCGATGGTGGACAAAGGTGTGGTTTGGAACGTCGGCAAGGTGTTCCATGGGGATGATCAGGTTTTTGAATTTAACCTGCAATCTGAGGCGGGCCATAAAATGCCTGCATTCATCAACCTTCAGCAGCCCTATTTTGAAAAATATCTGGTCGATGAAATTCGCGTCGCCCAAGCGGAAGGCGCGCCCATTGAAATTCGCGGTCAGAACCTTGTGACGGCGCTGACGCAAAAAGACGACCATGTGGTTCTGGACGTCGACACGCCAGATGGTCCCTATCAGATCGAAGCGGATTGGATGATCGCCTGTGACGGCGCACGTTCACCGGTGCGGGACATGATGGGGCTTAGCTTTGATGGGCGGATGTTTGAGGATAACTTCTTGATCGCCGACGTAAAAATGAAGGCCGATTTCCCCACAGAGCGGTGGTTCTGGTTTGAGCCTTCGTTCAAAAATTCGGGCCAATCTGCATTGCTGCACAAACAGCCTGACGACATCTGGCGCATTGATTTCCAACTGGGTTGGGACATTGACCGTAAGGCGGAATTGGAACCGGCAAAAATCCGTGAACGGGTAGATGCGATGCTGGGCGGTGATGTGGATTATGAACTGGAATGGACCTCTATTTACACGTTCCAATGCCGCCGCATGAAAGAGTTCCGTCATGGCAACGTTCTGTTTGCGGGTGATGCCGCTCACCAAGTGTCGCCCTTTGGGGCACGCGGCGCCAATTCCGGTCTGCAGGATACGGATAACTTGGCGTGGAAACTGGATCTGGTTTTGCGCGGGTTAGCCCCTGAATCCCTGCTGGATACCTATTCTGCTGAACGGGTGCATGGCGCGGATGAAAACATCCTGAATTCAACCCGTGCGACCGATTTTCTGACACCAAAATCAGAGATCAGCAAAGTGTTCCGCAATGCTGTGTTAGATCTGGCACGTGAACATGCATTTGCCCGCCCTATGGTGAATTCAGGGCGCCTATCTGTGCCTTGTGTGTATGACGAACAGCCGCTGAATGGGCCAGATATGCTGGATGGTCCTGATCGCAGCCGGGTTGGCGCATCCTGCGTCGATGCACGTCTGGATAATGGGTTTTTGCTGGACATTTTGCCGGGCAATTTCACAGTGTTGGCCATCAATACACCGGTTCCGACGCTGCCTGAAATCGAAGGTCTCAAATTGGTTGTTGTGCCCTTGGAAACCGGGAAAAACGATCCCCATTCAGACCTGAAATCCCGCTATTTGGGCCAACAGGAACGTGCGGTATATTTGATCCGCCCGGATCAACACGTCGCGGCGCGCTGGACTGATTTTGATATGGACGCTGTTGCGGGCGCTGTTGCGACGGCCATCGGAAAAGGAGCCTGAACATGGATTTGAAACTGACCCCAAATCTGGCGGACCCGGACGCGTTTTACGACGAATTGCTGGCGGCACATCAGGGCCTGGAAAAATCGGAAAGCGACGCATTGAATGCGCGGCTGATCTTGGTTTTATGCAATCATATCGGGGATCGATCCGTATTGTCGCAAGCGTTAAACGCGGCACGCCAGTCCAAAAACTAGGGGACCTTGGCAGGGCCACACGAGTCGCGCACGATCAAATCCCCGTGCAGCTCAATCGCATCAAAGCTGGTATCGGCATTGGCAAGCCGGTCCAGCAAACACGTCATGGCATGTTCGCCAATCTGGCTACGCGGTTGGCGGATTGTCGTGAGGGCAGGGGTGACATTGCTGGCAAAAGGAATGTCATCAAAACCCATCACCGACATATCCTCTGGGACGGAATAGCCCCGGTCCTGCAGGGCGCGGATCACACCAATCGCCGTGTCGTCATTAAAGCAGAAAAACGCGGTCGGCAGCGTATCGCGAATACACAATCGTTCAACGGCGGCGCGTCCCCCCAAACTGGTGCCATCCCCATCGATTTTCCAGATCGACATCTGTTCGGTTTTCTGGCTCAGCGCATCACAATAGCCGGTCAATCGCCGATCCGACAGAATATTGCCTTTGGGACCAGTGACATAGACGATCTCTTTGTGCCCCATGGACATCAAAAATTCGGTGGCAACCCGCGCGGCGGATTGATCATCCATACAGACGTAACTGACGTCGGAATGGCTGACCGGGGTGGCGGCCGCAACCGTGGGCGGAATGTGGGATTTTGAGTTTTCAGGCCATCCCGCCACCGGCAAATGACCCGTTAACAGGATCAGTCCGTCGGCGATCCCGGTGGAAAGAAATCGCAGGTATTTTTCCTCCAGCGCGACATCGCCTTCGGTGTTGCCAATCAGAACGCCATAGCCACGTTCATTGGCAACTTTTTCCAACCCGGTCAGGATCCCAGGAAAGTTGGGGTCTGAAATGGATTGGGCCAAAACCAACACCATTTGTGACCGTTGCCGGCGCAAATTTTGGGCCATCGCATTGGCGGTATAGCCGGTGCGGGCAATCGCGGCGGACACTTTTTTGCGTGTGCTTTCGGCGACTTTATCGGGCTTAGAAATTGCGCGGCTGACCGTTGCGATCGACACTCCGGCCAATCGCGCGACATCCTCAATAGTTGCTGGTTTCGCTGGATTTTTCTGCACGTCGCCCGTTCGTCAATTGCCAATCCAAGACGTCTTTCAAACCGTCATCATCCCGGAATTCAGTGTGACATTACCAAATTTGGCCTGCGATGAAAACCTTTACATAGATTGATGTAAAGGTTTACATGGGATTCGCTGCAGGAGGGCAGCCATCCAAATTTGGATGACCTTGGGAGGGGTTCGAAGCATGAGCGAAGAGGCCACAGCCGGACAAATTGTGCTAAGTGCGGATTGCGTCAGCAAGTCGTTTGGCGCGGTTCCGGTCCTGTTCAGCGTGAGTTTTGACATTCGATCCGGCGAAGTTCACGCGCTGATCGGCGAAAACGGTGCGGGCAAATCTACGCTGATGAAAATCCTGTCAGGCATCCATGCGCCCACGTCAGGGGGGCTGTATTTGGATGGTGAACGGGTCACATTGCCGCCAAACGGGCAGGCCGAAGACATGGGGATTGTCCTGATCCATCAGGAACTGAACCTGGCCGAGCAAATGACGATCACCGAAAATATTTTTCTGGGCCGCGAGATTGAAAATCGCGGCATCCTCAACCGGTCGGCCATGCATCAGGTGGTCCAGCAATTGTTGACCGAAGTAGGCATGAACGTGTCGCCCGATACCCGCATTTCACAGCTGTCGATTGCCCAAAAGCAGATGGTCGAAATTGCCAAAGCGATGAACCGCGACGCGCGCGTTTTGATCATGGATGAACCGACAGCGGTTCTAACCGAGGCCGAAACCGAAATCCTGTTTTCACAGGTGATGCGACTGCGCGCTCAGGGCGTGGCGATCATGTTTGTCAGTCACAAACTGCAAGAGGTCAAAAAGGTCTCGGATCGGGTGACAATCCTGCGCGATGGGCAGTGGATTGCGACCCGCCCAACAAATGAAACCGTGGTCGAAGACATGGCCCGCATGATGGTCGGGCGTGAATTGTCGGATCTCTATCCACCGATGAACGAAGTGGATGTGGACGCTGAAATTGTCATGGATGTCAGGGGGTTGCGTACTCAGAACCTGCATGGTGTGAACTTCAACCTGCGCAAGGGTGAAATACTAGGATTTGCGGGATTGGTGGGGGCCGGCCGCACAGAAGTGTTTGAAACGATCTGTTCGCTGACCCCGGCTTTGGCGGGGAATGTCACCATTTTGGGCCACAAAGGCGTGTTCACGTCGGTGGCGCAGGCCCGCGATGTGGGGGTCGTTTATCTGACCAAAGATCGCAAAGGCAAAGGTCTGTTGCTGGATCAGGGGATGCGGGCAAATCTGACATTGCTGGCTTTGCGAAACTTTGCCAATCGGCTGGTGTTGAACCGCAGCGCCGAAGACGACGCATTGGCCCGCGCTATTCGTCGCTTTGATATTCGTGCGCGGGATCCAGATGTGCGGGCCGGGGACATGTCCGGTGGCAATCAGCAGAAATTGCTATTGGCCAAAGTGATGGAAGCCAACCCCAAGATTGTGATCATCGACGAACCCACCCGTGGCATCGATGTGGGCACAAAACAGCAGATTTATCATTTTATTGCGGCCCTTGCCGCCGAAGGTGTGTCCGTGGTGGTGATATCATCTGAAATGCCCGAAATCATTGGCGTTTCACACCGTGTTATCGTGATGCGGGATGGGCGGATCATGGGCGAATTGACAGGAAATGACATCAACGAAAATGAAATCGTTGGCTATGCCGCAGGGCTAAGAGAGGAAGTAAACCATGCCTGAGACCTCGGTAGAAGCGCCAAACGCTGAGCTGAAACGAAAGATCGACCTAAAGCTGTACGGCCCGGCGATCGCCTTGGTTTTGTTGTGTCTTATTGGGTTTTCACTGAATTCAGCGTTCCTGAGCGAAGGCAATATCACCAATTTGCTGACCCGGTCGGCATTTATCGGGATCATCGCTGTGGGTGCTACGTTTGTGATCACGTCGGGGGGGATCGACCTGTCGGTTGGGTCTATGGCCGCGGTGATTGCCGGGGTGATGATCATTCTGATGAACGCGTTGGTCGACACGCTGGGCACTGGCAGTTTGACAGTGATTGTTGGTGCGGTCTGCGCGATTTTACTGGGGCTGGGGGCTGGGTTCGCCAACGGGTTCCTCACGACCAAAGGTAAAATCGAAGCGTTCATCGTCACACTGGGGACTATGGGGATTTTCCGGTCTTTGGTGACCTATTTTGCCGATGGTGGCACGTTGTCGCTGAATTTTGACATTCGCAACACCTATCGCCCGGTCTATTACGACACGATCCTTTGGGTTCCGATCCCGGTCTGGGTGTTCATCTTTGTGGCTGCTGGGGGGTGGTTTTTGATGAACCGCACTACGTTTGGGCGTTATTGCACCGCGATTGGATCAAACGAAAATGTCGCGCAATATTCAGCGATCAACGTCGACCGGATCAAGACCTGGACCTACATGATCCAAGGTGTCTGTGTGGCGTTGGCCACCGTGATCTATGTGCCGCGGTTGGGGTCCGCGTCATCGTCAACCGGCGTGTTGTGGGAACTCGAAGCGATCGCTGCGGTGATCATTGGCGGCACAGTCCTTAAGGGCGGTTATGGCCGCATCGGTGGCACCATTATCGGCGCGCTGATCCTGACAACAATCGGCAACATTCTAAACTTTACCGATCTGATTTCGAACTACCTGAACGGCACAATGCAAGGTCTGATCATCATTGTGGCCGTCTGGCTGCAACGGGGGGGCGCGGCCAAAGATTAACCCAAACCAAACAAAGATGTTTGGGCAAAACGTGACCGGAAATCCGGGACGTTAACAGCGCCACCATGTCTGGTGGGGCATTCATCGGCACCATTTCCAGGGAGGAAAACATGGCCTTATCGAAAACATTTATGGCGGGTCTGGTCGGCGGGGCGGTCACGCTGGCTGGCGCAGCGTTTGCTGACGAAACGATCAAAATTGGCGTATCTTATCCAACGCCGACCCATGCATGGGCGGCTGGGATGAACTGGCATGCCGAACAGGCAGAGGCACGGCTAGAGGCGTTGTATCCTGACGTTGATCTTGTCCTGATCAACTCACCCGATCCCGCATCTCAGGCCAGCGCATTGGAGGATCTGGTATCGATCCACAACATCGACGCTTTGGTTGTGCTGCCCTTTGAATCCGAGCCGCTGACCGATCCGGTTTTGAACGTCAAAAACACCGGCGCCTTGATCACGGTTGTAGATCGCGGGCTAAGCCAGCCGGGGATCGAAGACATCTATGTGGCGGGCAACAACCCGGAACTGGGGCGCGTATCTGCGGAATACATGATGGGCCGTCTGAACGAGGGCGACAATATTGTGATCCTGCGGGGCATCCCAACATTGATCGACAACGAACGGTTTGATGCGTTTATGGAAACCATCGAAGGGTCGGGCATTAATGTTCTGGATCATAAACATGCCAATTGGAACCGTGATGACGGGTTTGAGGTCATGCAGGATTTCCTGAGCCGTTTCCCGGATATTGACGCGGTTTGGGCGCAGGATGATGACATCGCGATTGGCGTTGTTGCGGCGCTGGAACAGGCGGATCGTGCAGGCGATGGCATGTTTGTTGTTGGCGGTGCTGGCATGAAAGAAACCATTCGCGGCATCATGGATGGCAACGAATTGGTTCCTGTTGACGTGTTGTATCCACCGTCGATGATCGCCACGGCGATGGACGTCACGGTTGCGGCGTTTAAATCAAACGGCCCTGTTGCGGGTCGCTATATTCTGGGCGCGACCCTTATCACTCCCGAGAATGCTGCCTCTTTCTACTTCCCGGATTCCCCATTTTAAATCCAGGTTAGCGGCATTCTAAGGCGAGGGGGATTTTCTCAGTCCCCCTCGTTTTTTTGTGACCTGACCACATGTCACATCCCGTTTGGTAAACACCCTATGATAGAATTCCAATCACACAGTTTACCTAAGGTAAGCGTAAACTTTGTTTACGATCCGAAACTTTTCGGATTCGCCTAAAAAAACATCCCAAAGTGAAAACGGCTTCGGTTTATGACTTGGAAAGTGAATCGGACTGCAGTTTTGGTGCAAACTAGTGCAAAATGCGCATCTGGCGTATTGCGTCATTGTGATCTGCTGCTTACGCTCTGCGATAATACGTGCAGAAAACTGCCGAAATACCAGGGAGCGCCACATTGGCCACAACAACCTCCGATGATGCATTCGTCGAATTCGATCGCGTGCAAAAAAGCTATGACGGCGAAAATCTTGTCGTCAAAGATTTGAACCTTTCGCTGCCCAAAGGCGAATTTCTGACAATGCTTGGACCATCGGGGTCTGGCAAAACCACCTGTCTGATGATGCTGGCCGGGTTCGAAACCGCAACCCATGGTGACATTCGTTTGGCGGGCAGGCCCATCAACAATATCCCACCCCATAAACGGGGCATTGGCATGGTGTTTCAGAACTACGCGCTGTTTCCGCATATGACCGTGGCCGAAAACCTGTCTTTCCCATTAGAAGTCCGCAAAATGGGCAAGTCCGAGCGCGAGGCCAAAATCACCCGCGCGTTGGATATGGTCCAGATGGGCGATTTCGGTGGGCGACGTCCGGCGCAATTGTCCGGTGGCCAGCAACAGCGGATCGCCCTTGCGCGGGCATTGGTGTTTGAGCCGGAACTGGTTTTGATGGATGAACCGCTGGGCGCGCTCGACAAACAGCTGCGCGAAACGTTGCAATTTGAAATCACCCGGTTGGCCCATGATCTGGGCATCACCGTGGTTTATGTGACCCATGACCAAACCGAAGCGCTGACCATGTCAGACCGCGTCGCCGTGTTTGAGGATGGCCGCATTCAGCAATTGGCCCCACCTGACACGTTGTACGAAGAGCCTAAAAACAGCTTTGTCGCGCAATTTATCGGTGAAAATAACACCCTCGAAGGGGTGGTGACCGAAATGAAGGGCGACCAATGTGTGGTACGTTTGGATGGGGGCGGCGAAATCGATGCCAACCCTGTCAACGTCTCCAAAGTTGGGGAACGCACGCGTGTGTCGATCCGCCCGGAACGTGTTGAATTTAATAAGGAACGCCTGCACCCGGATGCGCATTTGCTCAAGGCTGAGGTGCTGGAATTTATCTATATGGGCGATGTGTTTCGCACACGTCTGCGGGTTGCTGGGAACGATGATTTTGTCATCAAATCCCGCAATGCGCCCGATCAGGTCCGCCTGACGCCCGGCCAACAGATCGAAATCGGTTGGCTGCCAAAGGATTGCCGCGCGCTGGATGCGTGAACGGGAATGTGACGGTGCCTGTCCGGTAGGCATGGTCCAACGAACGAACCGGAACCAAAACGGGAGACTTGGTATGAAACTTCACAATATTCTTATGACCACTTCGCTGCTGACATTTGCAGCAGGCGCGGTATCTGCGGATGGCCATATGGCTGGCGACATGACTGTTGTCAGCTGGGGCGGCGCCTATCAGGCCAGCCAGATCAACGCCTATGCGGATCCCTATTCGGCCGCAAATGACGGCGTATCGATCATCTGGGACGAAAGCTCTGGCGAGGCAGTTGCCAAATTGCGCGCAATGAACGAAGCGGGCAACATCACATGGGATCTGGTCGACGTCGAAGCCGGCGATGCGATCCGTCTGTGTGACGAAGGTCTGGCAATGGAAATCGACCACGACGATATGTTGGCCATGGGCGCCGACGGGTCGTCGGCATCTGACGATTTCGCGGATTCCATCGTTTCTGATTGCTTTATCCCTCAGATCGTTTTCTCAACAACGGTTGGCTATCGTCTTGATATGGTTGGGGATACTGCGCCAACGGATATCTGTGCATTGTTTGACACAGACACATATCCCGGCAAACGCGCGCTGAACCGTCGCCCATTGGCGAACATGGAATGGGCGCTGCTATGTGACGGCGTTGCCAAAGAAGACATCTATGACGTTCTGTCCACGGACGAAGGTCAGGACCAAGCGCTGGCCAAGCTTGACAGCATCAAGGACCAAGTTGTCTGGTGGACCGCTGCGGCTGAAACACCTCAGTTGCTGGCCGATGGCGAAGTTGTCATGGGCTCGACCTATAACGGTCGTCTGTTTGCCGCCATCGCCGAGCAAGATCAGCCAATTGGCATGCTGTGGGATGCACAGATGCTGGACTTTGACGGGTGGATCATTCCTGCCGGTCTGCCAGAGGATCGTCTGGCCCGGGTCATGGATTTCGTAAGCTACGCAACTGACACGCAACGTCTGGCGGATCAGGCTGCGTATATTTCCTACGGTCCTGCACGTGCATCTTCGGCGCCACTGGTTGGCACACATGCCACGTTGGGCATCGAAATGGCGCCACATATGCCAACGGATCCTGCAAACGCGACCAACGTGTTTGTCACGCAGTACGAATTCTGGGCCGATTATCGTGATGATATCGACGCAAAATTCCAGGCATGGCTTGCTCAATAAGCTGTTGCTTTGACACAATAAATGGATGGGCCCGTTGGGGCCTGTCCACCTCTATCAAAACCGGAGCACGACATGCCCCAAGGCAAGCCTAAGGGCTATATTATAGGCCATATCACCGTCACTGATCCCGAGGCGTACAAAGAGTACGTTGAACGGGACACCCCGATTTTGCTGGGGTTGGGCGGGCGATTTATAGTGCGCGGCGGGACGTCTGACACCAAAGAAGGGTCGTTCAAACAGCGCTGTGTCGTGATCGAATTTCCGTCATATGAGGCCGCCCAAGCCGCCTATAATGACCCCGCATACCAAGACGTGATGACCATCCGCCATCGCACCGCCGAAAGCGATATCCTGATCGTGGAAGGGGCCCCTTAAATGAGCGACGCAACCCAAACTGATCCGGGCGCACCTGTTCTGGCTGCGGATGGCACGCCATTGCGCAAATCCCTGCACCGCGCGCTAAGACGTCAGAAAATTCGCGCATTATTGCTGATTGCACCGCTGCTGATTTTTATCTGTGTGACGTTTATTTATCCGATTGGCGTGATGCTGTTTCGGTCCGTCGAAAATGATCTGGTTTCGGCGACATTCCCACGCACTGTGATCGCGCTGGATGAATGGGATTACGACACTGGCGAAGCCCCGAATGAGGACGTGTTCACCGCCCTGTTGCTGGATATGAACGTCGCTGTTGAGCTGAAAAACCACACGCGTGTTGCCGGTCGGTTGAATTATGAATTGCCCGGTATTTCGTCCCTGTTCCGTCGGTCTGGCCGCAAGGTTGACGATATCGGCGAAGAGTTTACCGATCAGTTTGTCGCTCTTGATGCCGCCTGGGAAGCGCCAGAAACTTGGGTGGCTTTGATGGCGGACCCTGACTGGATTTCGGCGCAGGCAGACTGGGCCGCCGCAGGGGGCGACACGCCGGAACCTGCCTTTGTGATCAACGCAGATGTCGAAGCGCAATTGCCGCAAACCGCGGATGCCTATGCGTCTTTTGCCCGTATTATCCAGTCCGAAGACAACGATAGCCCCACCCAAGAAGAGCCTTGGCATGTGGTTTATCTGTCTCTTTATCAGGATCTTAGTGCGGGTGCGGACCTGACGGGCCTGCCGATGGGCAACCTGATTGGCGCCGCCGCCATTGCCGCCCGCAATTTCGAAGATCCCGGCGTCAGGGATGCGTTTTATGACATCGAAGACGGTTGGTCCGACCCCGAAGTTTGGGGCACAATCAAAGCGTTTTCATCGCCCTATACGGCGGGTTATTTCCTGGCGGCCATCGACTATGAGCTGAACCCAAACGGGGCGCAATCCGTTGATGATGATGAAAAAATCTATCTAAAGCTGTTTAAGCGTACGATGATTATGTCCATGGTCATCACGTTCAGCTGCATCCTGTTGGGCTATCCTGTGGCATGGCTGCTGGCCAATCTGCCGATGCGGACATCGTCCCTGTTGATGATCCTTGTGTTGCTGCCGTTTTGGACATCTCTGCTGGTGCGCACCTCTGCTTGGAAGGTGCTGTTGCAAGACCAAGGCGTGATCAACGACATTCTGGTCTGGATTGGGATTGTGGCGGATGACAATCGTTTGGCGCTGATCAACAACGCCACAGGGACCATCATTGCGATGACACATATCCTGCTGCCGTTCATGATCTTGCCGCTCTATTCGGTGATGAAAACCATCCCCATTACCTATCTGCGGGCGGCCAAATCGCTGGGCGCAACCGACTGGACCGCGTTCTGGCGGGTCTATTTCCCGCAATCGGTGCCGGGCATCGGCGCGGGCTCGATCCTCGTGTTTATTCTGGCGATTGGCTATTACATCACGCCAGAAATCGTCGGCGGCACCAAAGGTGTGTTCATTTCCAACCGGATCGCGTTCCACATTTCCACCTCGCTCAACTGGGGGCTGGCAGCTGCACTTGGGGCCATTTTGCTGGCGCTCGTGCTGGCGCTTTACTGGCTCTATGACCGGATGGTGGGCATCGACAACGTAAAGCTAGGAGGCTGATATGTCACAAGGATTACCGCCATATGCCTCAACGCCACAACGGATTTGGTACTATTCGTTTCGCGTAATTTGCGGCTTGATCTTCTTCTTTTTGATCGCGCCGATTGCCGTTGTGATCCCGCTCAGTTTTAACGCGGAAAACTTCTTTACGTTTACGCCGGAAATGCTGCGCCTTGACCCGGACGGCTATTCACTGCGCCATTATCAGGCGTTCATTGCCAGCGAAGATTGGACCCGTGCGTTCGCCAATTCCCTGATCATCGCGCCATTTGCGACGATCATTTCGGTCAGCTTGGGCACCTTAGCGGCCATCGGCCTTAGCCAGAGCTTTGTGCCGTTTCGCCGACTGATCATGGCCTTGCTCATCTCTCCGATGATTGTGCCGCTGATCATTTCGGCGACCGGCATGTTCTTTTTCTACACCAAAATGGGCCTCTGGATGGAGGATGTCTTTGGATTTTCCCAAGACGTCACAGGCTATATCAAGGTCATTTTGGCCCATGCTGCATTGGGCATTCCGTTTGTGATCATCACCGTCACCGCCACGTTGGTTGGGTTTGACCAATCTCTGACGCGGGCGGCCGCCAATATGGGCGCGGGGTCTGTGACCACGTTTTTCCGCGTGCAAATGCCGCTGATCCTGCCGGGCGTGATTTCTGGCGGATTATTCGCCTTTATCACATCCTTTGACGAAGTGGTGGTGGTGCTGTTTGTGGGATCGGCCAAGCAACAAACCCTGCCATGGCAGATGTTTACCGGCCTGCGCGAACAAATCAGTCCGGTTATTCTGGCAGTGGCCACGATCCTTGTGGCGTTCTCGATCCTGATGCTGCTCACGCTTGAATTGCTGCGGCGACGATCCGAACGCCTGCGCGGCATGAGCCCCTCTTAAACAAAGGCCCCCAAGTGATTTGGGGGCCTTTTTAACATAAAAACGCGCGGCAAAGCCGGTGTTTAACCGTCGATGCGTTGGGCAGATAATGCGATTGCCTGTTGGTAAACGGTCGCTGCATTCCATTCATTTAATACGCGGAAATTGTGGCTGCCCTCTTGGTAACCTTCGCCGGGCCGCCAGCCTTTTTCACGTAAATAATTTGCAGTCGATGCAAGGCTATCTGACAAAGAATAAAGATCAACCCGACCGTTATTATCCGCGTCCACCCCATAGCGCAGCGCGTTGCCCGGCAGGAATTGCGTATGGCCCAACTCACCATGAGCTGCGCCGCGTTGATTGGCCGTCAACATGCCACGATCCACCATGGTCAGCGCCGCCAACGCATGGGGCGTAAAGAATTCAGACCGGCGGCAATCATAGGCCACGGTGGTGATGCTATCGATGACCGGCGTGTTGCCCATATTGCGGCCAAATCCGGTTTCCATGCCATGAATGGCCAGCAAAATCCCAGCCGGCACGCCAAAACGTTGCTCTAATCCGGCATAAAAATCCGGGTATTTTGCCTTTTCCCGGCGTGATTGTGCGGCAAAACTGTCCAGGCTGCCCAACCGGATGCGGATAAAATCGTTCAATGCATACCGCACGCCCCGTTGGTTGCGATCTGCGTTGATTGTGGATTGCGAATATTGCGCACCCGCCAAGGCCTGAAGCCCGGCATTGCCAACACCCGCGCGCTGCGCTTCGGCGGCAAATTGTTGTTTCCAAGTGTTAAATCCAGAACTGTCATTGCCACAGGTTGCAGCCATTGCCGTGCTCGCCGATAGAGCAAACAAAGCAGCGGAGAAGATGGATTGGCGTGGGGAAAGGCGGGGCATATGTGACCTCAAAATCAGAATGAACCATAAATCGAAGAAAGGTTAACATGGGTTTGCAGAGAGGCCAATTAACGATTGCGCCGCAGATAAACCCCCGGCGCGGCCCCCGTCATCGCCTTAAATCGGTTGGAAAAATGTGCCTGATCCGTGAACCCCAAACGTGCGGCCAAATCTGCCAGATCCACGTTTGTGCCTTCTTCTAATGCGTCCAATGCATCATGCATGCGGAACCGATCGATGACCCATTTTGGCGACAGCCCCAAATGGGTTGCAAACAGCCGCTGTAATTGGCGCTCTGACAGGTCTGAGGCCTGTTCCAGATCGGTCATACGCCATAAATCAGGGCTCATTTGCACCCGTTTAATCAGGGATTGCACGTTTTGCGCGGCTTGTGACAACGGGTGTGCAACGGCATCTAGGACCCTTAGGATTTCAGAAATTGTGGGGATGTCTGGTCTTGTCGTCGCGCTGATTTCAGGCAGTTTTTCAACGGTTTGCGCAGAAAAAACCTGTTCGATGGGAATGGAGCTATCAACCAATTGTCGTGGATCCGTATCCGTAAACGCAGATTGCGCCGCTGGGGGCAGGCGCAGGCCCAGAACCACACTATGCCCACTGACATCATAGTCGAAACGTTTGGACGAACAGCCATGTAACGCCGCGCCACGATTGGCGTCAAAAACGATGTGGCAGGACGGAAAGGGAAGCGTTTGTTGGGGATGGATCACGCCGTCAGGTAGATCCCAACCCACCCGCCAGACATGGTCCAACCATGGGATATCATCGGGATTCTGCGGCCCGAACTGATCAATGGTGATGTGCTGCAAACTATTGGTGCGGTTCATTAATCCGCTAGCGTGCAGAGATTTATGTTCGATCAGCATACCAAGCCCCTCGGTAGTCCCGATGGCGGTTTTTTACAAGACCGAGCAACAAAGACGCGGCAGAATATCGGGAATGAACACAGGATTACACGCATGTTAAAACTCTATCATTCTGCGCAAAGTCGTTCGAGCCGAATTGTTTGGCTGATCGATGAACTGGGGGCGGGCGATCACGTCGAAATCGTTCCGGTCACAATTATCCGCAGTCAGGGCCCGTCGGGGATTGATCCGCAAAACCCACATCCAGATGGCAAAGTTCCCGCCCTTGAACATAACGGGGTGGTCATCACAGAAAGCGGCGCGATCACCCAATATCTAACGGATATGTTTCCTGCCAATGGGTTAGCGCCTGTGGCTGGGGATGCAGATCGTGGGACCTATCTGTCATGGCTGCATTATTACGGCGGTGTGATTGAACCAGTTCTGGCAGCTAAAATCGCCGAAATGGATGGCAGCCCGATTTTCCAGAGCTTTTTCCGTGGCTTTGCTGAGATGTCGGAACGATTGGCAATCCCGCTGCGCCGCGGCCCCTATTTGATGGGGGATGATTTCAGCGCGGCGGATATTTTGATCGCATCGCCATTTGTGTGGTTCCGATCGCTGCTGCCTGAGGACCCGTTGATCCATGACTGGGTTGACCGATGCGCCGCACGGCCCGGGTTTGCGCAGATGACGGAATATGACGCCACCCTCATGGATCAACCAAACAAAGCTTAGTCGCGGGTGCCGGCAAATTTGGTTTGCCAGTCTTCGCGCTGTTCATCGGTGATTTTGTCAAACAGATTACCGGGCACGCTAAAGGCGTGGCCGCCGGGCAGGGCCGACAGGGCCGCAGTCACATCATCGGGCCAAGCCGTGTCCAACGTGTTCATCGCCGACAACAATTTACCCGTTGTGTCAGGGATGAACGGCGCGGACAGCACGGCATAAAGCCGGATTAGGTTCAGGGCCATGCGGATTTGCACTGCGGCCAAATCTGGGTCGGTTTTAAACGTGGACCAAGGCGCGGCGTTTTGCAGATATTCGTTGCCTGCCACCCAAATTGCGCGCAATTCACCGGCAGATTTGCGGACATCCATGGCGTCCATATGGGTTTCATAAGCGCGGATTTTTGTGGTCAAATCGGCGATCAACGCGTTTTCGGCGTCACCATAGTCACCTGCGCTTGGGACTTCTTCGCCGAACTTGGAGCGGCAGAATTTGGTGACGCGGCTGACGAAATTGCCCAGCACGTCGGCCAAATCTTTGTTCACGCCTGCCTGGAAATTTTCCCAAGTGAATTCGCTGTCACTGCTTTCTGGCGCGTGGGATAGCAACCACCAGCGCCAGTAATCGGCAGGCAGGATTTCTAACGCCTGATCCATGAAAACACCGCGCCCGCGCGATGTGCTGAACTGGCCGCCATCATAGTTCAAGTAGTTGAAAGATTTGATATAATCGACCAGTTTCCAATCTTCGTCGGCGCCGAAGATGGTCGCTGGGAATGATAGGGTGTGGAACGGCACGTTATCTTTGCCCATAAACTGGGTATAGGTCACATCATCCGCGCCTTTGTCGGTGCGCCACCAACGTTCCCAATCATCCCCTTTGCCTGAATCGACCCATTCCTGGGCGGCGGCGATATATTCGATGGGGGCGTCAAACCAGACATAGAACACTTTGCCTTCCATGCCGGGCCAGTCCGCATCACCGCGTTTGACCGGGATGCCCCAGTCCAGATCACGGGTGATGCCACGATCCTGCAGGCCATCCCCGTCGTTCAGCCATTTTTTGGCGATGGATGTGGTCAGAATCGGCCAGTCAGATTTGCTGTCGATCCATGTGGCCAGCTTGTCCTTTAGTTGGGACTGGCACAGATACAGATGCTTGGTTTCGCGTTCTTCCAGATCTTTGGACCCGGAAATGGTCGAATAAGGTTCGATCAGATCGGTTGGGTCCAACTGCTTGGTGCAATTGTCACATTGATCACCACGCGCAGAGTCAAACCCGCAATTGGGGCAGGTGCCTTCGATATAGCGATCCGGTAGAAACCGGCCATCAGCGGGGGAATACATCTGTGTTTCAGTGACTTCGCGGATCAGACCCTGTTCGAACAGACGTCCGGCAAAATGCTGGGTCAGTTTGTGGTTCTGCGCAGATGAAGACCGGCCAAAGTGATCAAAAGACAGACGAAACCCATCGGCGATTTTGGCCTGAACATCGTGCATTTCGGCGCAATATTCGGCCACGGGTTTACCGGCTTTGGTCGCGGCCAGTTCGGCCGGGGTGCCGTGTTCGTCGGTGGCACATAGGAACAACACTTCGTCACCGCGACCCCGGCGATAACGCGCAAACAAATCCGCAGGCAGTTGTGACCCAACCAGATTGCCCAAATGTTTGATCCCGTTGATATACGGAATTGCCGATGTGATCAGGTGACGTGCCATGATGTGCTTCCTCTTCGCTTGGGTCGCGTTTATCGCAGGAATGGGGCCAAGGCCAGTGGGCAATGTCGCAAAGGGATCAGTCGGATTTTCCGGGTTTCGGATCCCGGAACCGCGCCATCAAACGCCCCACCTGAAACGAGGTGCGCGGCGCATAAACATAGTTGGTTTTGTCCGCAGGTGTATCGCGCACGCGCATCCGCAACAGGCCAAACAGGATCAACACCAAATGCCCCATGGCGATGAATACAAACAGGGCTGAGGGGCCAAATATATCGATCAAGGCCGAGGTCGTATAAGGGGCGGCGATTGCTCCGATGGCGTAGAAAAACATCAACGCGGCTGACAGTTCCACACGTTCTTCGTTGCTGGCAAAATCATTGGCATGGGCGGCGGATATCGAAAAGATCGGAAACGCCGTCAGCCCAAACAATGCCGCCGTCATCATGATGGCCGTTGTGCCACCACCCGACATCATGATCGTGATGCTGCAGGATGCAATCGCGGCTACTGAAAACCAGATCATGACCCAGCGACGGTCATATTTGTCCGCCAGCCATCCAGCGGGCAATTGTGCAAATGCGCCCCCCGCCACAAACGAGGCCAGAAAATACCCGATCTGGTCCGCGCTCAGGCCGACCTCTTGGCCATAGACCGGGCCGACCATGCGAAACGAGGCAGCCGATAGCGCGGCAACCACCACACCCAAGGCCGCCAATGGCGACCGATTCAGCGCAAGCGATGGGCGCAGACGCGGAGCAGAGGGCAATTCGGGTTGTTTGAGTCGGGTTAACGTCAGTGGCAACAAGGCCGCACAAGCCAACAATGTCAGTGTGTTATAGGCCAGATAGGTTTCCAGATCAGCCAAGGCACCGATCATCAACTGCGCCACCATGGATGCGCCCATATCAACGGACCGGTATGTGCCCATGGTGCGTCCGCGGGTTTCATTGCTGATTTTGGCGTTCAGCCAGGCTTCGATAACGGTATAACATCCCGCAACACAAAGCCCTGACGCAATCCGCAAAACCGCCCAAAAATAGGGGTGCTGCGAAAACGTGTGCCCCAACATCCCAATTGCGCCCAAAGCGGTCAAAACTGCAAAGGCGCGCGAATGTCCCACATGGCCCATCAATCGGGGCGCCCACCAGCATCCCACAAAAAAGCCAAGGAAATGCGCGGATCCCAACAGGCCCACCTCCTGGCGGGAAAATCCCGCTGCCAAACCTGTCAACGCATCCAATGGCCCAACGCCGCCCGACGACAGTTGCAATAACGCGACAGACATAAACAGGGCGGCAAAGGAAATCAGGGTACGCATATTTGCAACCTGTGCGGTTTTGCACGGCGCGTCCATTTAAAAATCGTCATGCCCTGTCGCTAAACGTCTCTTGTCCTTGCTGGCACAGAAGTTAAGTTTACCTTAACAGCGAGTTTCCCGAAAGGTTTTGAAATGCACATGATCCCGCTTGGACGGACTGATATTATGGTGTCCGATCAGTGCCTTGGCACAATGACATTCCCGACACACACACCTGAATCCGATGCACATGCCCAAATGGATATGGCGCTGGCGGCGGGGATAAATTTTATTGATACTGCTGAAATGTATCCCGTCATGCCGATTAATGCGGAAACCTGTGGCATGTCTGAACAGGTAATCGGCAATTGGCTCGCGGCCAATGGGCGGCGTCAGGATTGGGTGATTGCCACCAAAATCACCGGGCCCAATGGCGGGTTTATGCGCGATGGCAAAGGCTATACCGGGGCGCTGATCCGTGAGGCCGTGGATGCCTCTTTGGCGCGCCTAAAAACCGATTACATCGATCTTTATCAACTGCATTGGCCTGTGCGCGGGTCCTATATGTTCCGCCAGAACTGGAATTATGACCCGTCTGGCCAAAACAAGGCCGATACCCATGCCCATATGCTGGATGTGCTGGGGGCCATGGACGACCTGATCAAAGAAGGCAAAGTGCGCGCCTTTGGCCTGTCCAACGAAAGCTGTTGGGGCACGTCGCAATGGCTGCAATTGTCCGAACAGCACAATCTACCGCGTGTGGCGTCGATACAGAATGAATATTCGCTGATGTGCCGGCTTTATGATACGGATTTGGCGGAATTGGCCGTCAACGAAGACGTGACGCTGTTGTCGTTTTCGCCTCTGGCAACCGGGTTTTTAACTGGCAAATATCGCGACGGTGCGATCCCAGAGGGCAGCCGCATGACCCACGGCCAGGAAATCGGTGGGCGCAACACGCCCCGCGCCCATATCGCGGCGGCGGCTTATGTCGATGTTGCGTTGAAACATGGGCTGGATCCGGTGCATATGGCCATGGCATGGCAACGCACCCGGCCTTTCCCGATCTCGGCGATTTTTGGGGCAACCAAACTGGCGCAGCTGGAACATCTACTGGCCGGCGATGATCTGCGCCTCAGCCAAGACGTTCTGGCAGACATCAGCAAAGCCCATCGCGCCAACCCGATGCCATACTAAGGATCCCCTGTGAAGTATCTGGTTTTCATCGGTTTATTGGCGGGTTGCGCGGCAGAGCCTGCTTTGATCTCTGCCCCGATTCCCTACCGCAACCCCACCCAGCCGGTTGCCTCAAAGGCGTTGTTCGACTTTGACCAGGCGCAGGGCGATTGGCATGTGATGGCCGAATTTCCAGATGGGGTGTGTGTCGCAACGCAGGTTCAGATCAGCGCCACATTGTTTACACGGCACTGCGCGGATGGAACCCTGATCGGTGGTGGCATAACCCAGATCGGCCCCGGACGATTGCGGATCGGGGCCCAAGGATCAGAGCAATATTGGGTTTTATGGACCGATGACAGCTATCGCACCATGGTTTTGGCCGACCCAAATGGGCGGTTGGGCTGGATATTAAACCGAGACTCGCAAATTTCAGCCGATCGGATGCAAGCAGCACGTGAAATTCTGGATTTCAACGGGTATGATGTCAGCCGACTCGTGGAGGTAAGCCAATGAAACGTTTGGTATTGTGTTCTGTTTTTGCGCTAAGCGGCTGCTTAGACGTGCCTGCAGGCGGTGGTGGTTTGGGCGGAAGCTCTGGTGGCGGGGGGGCATCTGGCGGCTTTCGCGAATACCTCGTGCTTGGCTCATCCATGAGCTTTGAATCCTGCCGCGCGCGGGGGGGATTGATCATTCGTGACCAAGGCAGCCCGATGGTGGCTTGTGATCCTCGGGTGCTGGGGACACCAGCATCGCCGGATGAATTCAACCATCCCGGATCACCCGTCCCCCAAGTGGCCGCAGAACCAACGCCAGAAACCTAACCCTTTCTAACAGGGCAGGTTACCCGATCTGGGCTTTGTATTTCGCCAAGGTCTGACCAAATTCGCGGGGCGACAAATCGGCCTCGCGGACCAATTGGTCAAAATGCCGGGTCATGGCACGTACCCGTTCTGTGTCGCGAAACGCCAGATAATTGGACCCCAGATAGATGACCGCCAACAACGGCCCAAAGATCGTGACGGGCGCAGAATATATGCGGCGCGCATCAAACAGAAACACCCGCAACGACGGATAAAGCTGGGCATGCAGCTGTGCGATGTAATCTAGCTGTTCTTTGCGCATCTGCTGTGGGACCTCGCTATAATAGCCCTCTCCACGTGCAAAAGACTGCAATTCATGTAGCGGCAATGCGATTTCGTAATCCGATGTGGCCTGACGCATCCAATCCAGTTTATCACGCGACGCCCCAATCGCCTGATCTGCGGTGCGTCCCAAAGAAGGCGCATATTCCCAATGCAACATGGCATTTGTTTTAAGCATATCCGGAAGGCCAGCAGGCACATGGCGGATTTTGTATCCTTCCGCCTCTTGGTGCCAGGCAAAAATCTGTTCATCCACCAAGGCACGGGGCGCGCGCGTCATCGACATGGACAAGGCGGCGATATCCGCGGCGCGTTCAGGGCGATCTGACAGGCCCAGCAACCAATCCGCCGACACGCCCAAAACACCGGCGCAGGCGCCAACCACTTGGGCATTTGGCAATCGCGCGGTGTCAGCGGCCAGCAATTGCGAAATCGTCGATCGATCCACACCCACTTTGCGGGCCAGTTCTGTGCGATTTTGACCGGACTCAGCGAGGGCGGCGGTCAATCTGTCGCGAAACAGCGCTGCGCGCGCCCGTTTGTCGATTGTATGCGGCATGTGCTGGATTTCCTAAACAATGGGGATTTTCTGTTGCCTACATACAGGATGCCCCAGCCTTCACGCAAATGTTACAACCACCTTGCCCATCAAGTGGCGTCAAGGAACAGTATGAATACGAAAAAAACGCGGGTTGAATGGCCCACGCTATGGCTGATTGTGGCCTGCTATCTGGTTTGGATCATTGGCATTTTTGCGATTCCATTGGTGTCGATCCCACTGGCCATCCTGATCACGGCCACATCGATTGCCCTGCATTCATCCCTGCAACACGAAGTCATCCATGGACATCCATTTGCATCGCAGCGGGTAAATGCAGCCCTGATTTTGGCGCCGCTGACGCTGCTTATTCCCTATGCGCGGTTTCGCGATTCCCATTTGGCACATCACCGGGATTCCATGCTCACCGATCCCTATGATGATCCGGAATCCAATTACATGGACCCGGCCGTTTGGGCGACATTACCCGGTTTCGTTCAGCTTTTGCTGCGGGTTAACAATACGCTTGCCGGGCGAATGGTGGTTGGCCCTTTGATCGGTCAGATGTGTTTTATGTTGGCCGATTGGCGGGCGATCCGGGCTGGAGATCGTGTGGTTTTACGCGGCTGGCTCTGGCATATTCCTGCGACACTGGTTGTGGTGCTTGTGATCACATCGTCGGCATTGTCGGTATGGGCCTATTTTTGTGCGGCTTATCTGGGGTTGTCGCTGCTTAAAATTCGCACATTTTTGGAACACCAAGCCCATGAAAAATCGCGCGCCAGAACGGTGATCATTCAGGATCGTGGACCGTTAGCCTTTCTGTTTTTGAACAATAACTTACACGTCGTTCATCACATGCATCCGCGGATGCCCTGGTATCAGTTGCCCGATGCATTTGATCGCAATCCGAACCGATATTTGCGCATCAACGAACACTATAGCTATGCCACCTACGCCGAAATTTTTAGGCGCCATTTGTTTCGGGCCAAGGACCCGGTGCCACATCCGCTCTGGCCTCGGGGGTAAAACTGGGCGATAGGACAGGATGGATATCTGGATTCCCGTCACTCTGTTGGCCGCTTTTGCGCAAACCCTGCGGTTTATGTTGCAAAAACATTTGAAATCAACCCAGCTGAGCACGGGGGGCGCGACCTTTGCCCGGTTCATCTATTCAGCGCCGTTGGTTGCTATTTTGGTGTTTGGCTATGCGTCGTTTAGCGACCAAACCATGCCTCAGATCCCCGGCGGATTTTGGCCCTATGCCATTGCTGGGGGCATCAGCCAGATTTTGGCGACGATGTGCGTTGTCGCTTTGTTTTCGCATCGTAATTTTGCCGTTGGGATCACCTTCAAAAAGACCGAAGTGCTGCTGTCTGTTCTGGTGAGCATTGTGGTTCTAGGCGAAGGGGTCAGCACGCTGGGATTGGTGGCCATTCTGATCGGGCTGGTCGGGGTGCTGTTGCTGTCAGACCCGCCCAATGCGACCGGTCCATGGCGACATCGCATATTCAACCGGGCCAGCGGTTTGGGCCTGACATCTGGCGTGTTTTTTGGCATTTCCGGGGTAGGATATCGCGGTGCATCGCTGTCATTGGAAACGGGGGATGTGTTTTTGCGCGCCTTGACCACGTTGGCCTGTGTCACGGCGTTTCAGACCTTGATTTTGGGTGCCTACCTGATTTGGCGCGAACGCGGAGAGCTGATCCGCGTGCTCAGGGCATGGCGGGTGGCCGCGCTGGTTGGGATCACGTCCATGGCCGGATCGATCTGCTGGTTCACGGCGTTCACGTTGCAAAAAGTGGGCTATGTAAATGCCGTGGGACAGGTCGAGTTGCTGCTTTCGTTGATGGCTACCGTGCTGTTTTTCAAAGAAAAAGTGTCGATGCGTGAATTGGCAGGCGTCGGATTCCTGACATTGTCCATTCTGGCATTGATCGTGTTTGCCTAAGGGTTATTTCGCCAACGGGCTGATCCCATCCAAACGCGAAATGAGATGCGCCTCGTCGTCATTGCGAAAAAAGGGCACGGATTTTGGAGGCGTGTGGTCATGGGCACGCGCGGCAATTTCCGCCAAAACCACCTGCGTGATAAACGGCAAATCCAACGCGCGGGCCTCTGACAACAGCACCCAGTGAAGATGGCTTAGCTCATCTTCGGCCCCTTCAAAATCATCAGGGTCCGTGGCCAGATCGTCTGCATCCGCCAAAAAGAACCGCGCATCAAACCGGCGGGGGCGCCCCGTGGGGGTGACCGCACGAAATACAAATTGCAGGGGGGCTGCATCGGGGCGATAGCCGGCGGCGGCAAATCCGGCCCAATCCTGCGGCGCATCCGACCAATGTGTCGTCTCATCCGTAGGCTGCCCCAGAATTTGACCGGTCTCTTCCCACAATTCGCGAATGGCAGCCACGGCCAGTGTTTCTGCGGATAGATCGCTTTCTTCGTTCAGACGTGCCTGACAAAGATCGGGCAGGGATCGCGCCAGCGGGATCTGTGCATCCCCCGCATCGACCGCCCCGCCGGGAAACACATATTTGTTGGGCATAAAGGCGGCTTTGGCGCCTCGTTGTCCCATTAAAACCTTGGGGGCGGTGGCACGGTCGCGCAACAATAGGATCGTTGCCGCATTCCGGATCGCTGTTTTATCCACCACGGGCCCAGTTTTTTTCGTCATGATTTGTCGCCAAATCCATGCATCCGACGCGACCATTGGATCGCGACAACGACCCCTTTGAGCCGTGGCAACAGGTACAAAGACAGCCCCACACACCCAATGGTAAAGATTGTGGCCATCACCATCGGATCGGGACGAAAATTGTTCCAAACCACATGGATCAAAACCGCCAACAGGTGGCCTACCACCAGAATAGTCAGATAGGCTGGACCGTCATCTGCCCGCTGATGGTGCAACTCTTGGCGGCACACAGTGCATTCATCGGCAACCTTTAGGTAGCCATCAAACATCGCGCCTTGTCCGCAATTTGGACAACGACGGCGAAATCCGCGCCACATTGCAGGTTTCATAGGGCGATCGTCCACAACCACACCAGCCTGCACATCGTTATTTGTGTCTTGGCTTGTCATTTCAATTCTCTCTCTCATTATTAGGTTCTGACATGTCTGTGCGAACAGTCAAATAAAACCCCCACATTGCCGCCGCGTCGGGATGTCGCGCATGGGTTTTGGGGTTTGGGGCAAACTTTTTTAAAAATCTGCGACGGAACCTTGCCTGGGCTGCGTTCTAGGTATGTCTTCGGCAGTTGAGGGCCGCGGGCAAACTAAATGAACAACAGACTAAACCTTGAGAGGATACCAAATGAAAACTCAGATTTTGATCGCTGCCCTGATTGCAGGTCTTGGTGTGACAGCGGCCGAAGCCCGTCCCGGTGGCATGGGCGGAATGGGTGACCAAAACCGCCCAACATTTGAAGAGTTGGACACAGATGCAAACGGCACCCTGAGCCAAGAAGAGCTGCAAGCCCCTATGTTGGAGCGGTTCTCCGCTGCGGATACAGATGGGGATGGCGCATTGAGCGCAGAAGAAATGTTGGCCGCCGCGCAATCCCAGAACCAGTCCCGCATAGAGCGACGCATTGAACGTATGGTCAGCCGGATGGATGCCAACGAAGATGGCGTGCTGCAGATGGATGAAATGGGACAAAGCGAACGCAGAGGGTCAGGTTTCGCACGTATGGATGCGAACGAAGACGGTGTAATCAGCGCCGAAGAATTTGAATCCGCCAAAGAGGGCCGCCATGGCCGTCACGATGGTGGGCGTCACGATGGCGGGCGTCATGGTGAAGGCCGCGATCGCGGCTAACATCAAAGCCGAAGGAAAGGGACCATTTCGTTCCCAGTCCCTTTCCTTCACTCTTTCGGCTGATTGCTCAAATGTTTGATAGGCGCTACGACACATACATGGCTTCTGGCGGTGATATACAATCTTCAAACGCTGCGGCCGGCACCCCGGATCCGCGCGATGATGGTGCGCTGTTACTGGCCTATGCGGCTGGCGATTTGTCGGCGGCACGGATTTTGACGGCGCGTTTGGCACCCCGTGCATTGGCACAGGCGACGCGGCTGCTCAAAAATTCAACCGCCGCCGAAGATGTGGTGCAAGAGGCCATGATCAGGTTGTGGAAAATCGCCCCTGATTGGCGTCTCAATGAGGCACAAGTGTCGACTTGGCTGTACCGGGTGATTGCAAATTTGTGCACGGATCAATTGCGCAAACGCCGTGGGGTTGGGCTGGATGATATCGCAGAGCCCACGGATCCGACGCCATCAGCGCCCGAACAAATCCAGCGTAAAACCCGGTTTGCCGCGTTAAAAACCGCGCTGGGACAATTGCCCGACCGTCAGGCCCAAGCGGTTTCATTGCGTCATTTAGAGGGGCTCGGTAACCCTGAAATTGCCGAAATTATGGACATTTCACCGCGCGCAGTCGAAAGTTTGACCGCACGGGGGAAACGCGCCCTGGCCGGATTACTGGCCGGACGCAAAGCAGAACTGGGGTTCGAAGATGATTGACCCAAAAGATTTTAACCCCGACACAGCGGGCCCAAAAAAGATCGGAGCAAAAATGGCACAGACACATGATGACGATGCTGATCTTGCGATGGTGGACACCCTGTTTGCTGAATTGCGCGGCGACGATCCAGAAGTTTCGGATGCATTAATGGCGCGGATTATTTCTGATGCGGCCAATCATATGCCCCGACCGGATGCTGCTGCCCCGCAATTGGGACTGTGGGGGACCATGCTGGCGGCCATTGGTGGCTGGACATCGTTGGGCGGATTGACCACAGCCTGCGCGATTGGTCTGTGGTTTGGCATCGCACCACCAGAAACGGTTGAAACCTGGATGACGGGGATCACCGGGGATGCGACAACAATTTCGCTTTATCCAGAAAGCACATTATTGGGATTGGAGGGCTGAAATGACGTCTGAAAACATGCAGTCAAACACGACCAGCCCTAAAAAATCGATCAGCCGCGCCACACGTATTTTGCTGGTTGTATCACTGGCACTGAACCTGTTGGTGGGCGGTGTGATTGTCGGCGCGGTCCTGTCTGGCAAAGCGGGCGGTCCGCCCCGGTTTGACCTGAACCTCGGCCCATATGTGCGTGCCTTAGCGCCTGAACAGCGTCGTCAGATCGGAGAAGCGCTGCGGGGGCGGGATGATTTGCGCCCCTTGGGGCCGCGGGAACGCCGGATCAACAAAACCGCATTCATCACAGCGCTGAATGCGGATCCATTTGATGCAACCGTGATCGAGGATCAATTGTCAGATCAACGTAATCGAACCACCCGGTTGGTCGATGCGGGGCAGGCGGCTTTGGTCGATATTATTCGCAATATGACCGCAGAAGAACGCAGCGCATTTGCCGATCGTTTGGACCGGGCGTTTCGGGATATTCAGCGCGATAATCGGCACCACAGCCCAGCGGATCGCAGCGATTCCAGATCACAATCAGGCGGCTGAGAGCGAAATATTCACCATATTGCGGCCCGATGATTTCGCCTGATACAGCGCGGCATCGGCCCGATCAAACACCCGCTCGACCTCTCCGTTATCCATGGAATCTGGCCCACCAAGCGCCACACCAATCGACATTGTCACCGGCAGAGTGATTTGACGATCTGGAATATCAAACGCGGTTTGACCGATCAATTCACGCAATCGTTCTGCGGCTTGACGGGCTTGGCTGGGACTGGTGTCAGGCATCGCAACCAAGAACTCTTCTCCGCCGATGCGAGCCAAGAGGTCAATCGCCCGCAGATTTTCGGCCAATCGCTGAGCAACCATTGTCAACACATGGTCCCCTGCTGCATGTCCATATGTGTCATTGATGGATTTGAAATGGTCGATATCCAACACCATCATCGCAAAATTGCGCCCGGTTTCACGGCTGATTTCCGCCATGCGAGTCAGATGTGGAACCGCGTAGCGCCGGTTATACAGACCCGTTAACGGGTCGGTCACCGCAGCCTTTAACCCATCGCGCACAGTGTCACGCAGGCGATCCTGTTGCTGTTTTCGTGCGAGCAGAGTGTGAATTCGCAATACCAATTCGCGAACGGTGACCTGTCCGGCGACCAGATCATTGGCGCCAATATCCAGTACCATTGCCGCTGTACCTTCGGTTTCGTCGGGCAAAATAACCAATTGCGCGGCATGCCGGGTTTCGGTGCGCGTGCGCAGCTCGGACACCAATCGATAGACGTCATTGCCAAACCGGTTCTGTTCCACGCCTACGCCGTCAATGACAAACACGTCGGGTACATTGGTCAACAATTCCCCGCTCAGCACTTTGTCCATTGTGTAAAATTCGCACCGATGACCCAATTCTGCCTCGATCGCGGATAGCCGTTTGCGATTGCCCGTTAATGACGGTGTTACAATCGCAATTTTCCCCGCCGGAACAAAGGTTTCGGTCTGTTCAGCAAAGCCAAGCGCGCGGTGGGTATCTTCGCGCATTTTTAATTCAGCCGCCGCGTCACGGCTGCGCAGCAGGCTGCGAATACGCGCCTGCAACATTACGTCATGGACTGGTTTGTTCAAAATGTCGTCTGCGCCAGATTCCAAGGCCGCTAACCGAAACGTTGATGCAGGGAAGGATCCCAAAACAACAATAGGAATCGCCGCCGTTTCCGGACTGGATTTTAACGCGTTGAACCAGACAAATGCCTCATCCTGCTGATCCGCGATATCGATCAGGATCAAATCAGGGCGGTCATCCACCACTTTTTGTTGTGCCTCTTGCAGCGAAGCGCAAGGTACGACTTCATATTGTGCGGCCAAGAGTTTAACCTTGAGCACAATACGGTTCGTTGCAACGCTATCGACAATCAAAATACGCGCCGACATAAGAGTTTCCTTCCATGAGCCGAAACCCGTTCCCAAATCCAATTTGTGGCTTAATGGTTAAAAAACAGTTTCCGTAGGAGTAAGCTTTCCTGATGAATGGTTCACGAGCAGAAGAAATCGCGATTATGGCCTTGGCATGGGTCGCGCAGAACGAAGAATTGTGCCCGGTCTTTCTTGGATCGACGGGGGCCGCCGCGGATGAGATTCGGACAATGGCAGGCGATCCCGCCTTTCTGGGTTCAGTATTAGAGTTTCTGACAATGGATGATGCATGGATTGTAGCGTTCTGCGATCAACACAATCTGGACTATGATCAGCCACTGCGCGCGCGTTATGCATTGCCCGGCGCAGAGCAGATTCATTGGACCTAAATCGGGCCAGACCCGGTTTGAAATCCTTGCCAATTGGTTAATTCTAACCGCTTTTTGCGCAAACATTCACATAGATGACTGGTTGCCTAACCACTTTTGGCTCAATGGGTTGTGCGGAAAATCCGGTTTCCAATCCCAACAAAGAAAGCGAAGCGATGACATTTAGCGGGATCGTGTTTGACAAAGACGGAACGTTGTTTGATTTCAACGCGACTTGGGGGGCTTGGACCGCTGGGATGCTGGCCGATTTGGGGCAGGGCGACCAACCCCTGATTTCGTCACTGGCTGACGCGCTGGGATATGATCCAGAGCAACAGGTGTTTTTTCCAGACAGCATCGTTGTGGCCCATACGGCGGATGAAATCGCAGATGCCTTGATCGGGGTTCTTGAGGATGTTGATCATGCGGACTTGGTCGCGACCATGGATGAAATGGCCGCAAATGCGCCTCAGGTTGAGGCCACAGATTTGAGAGAATTTGTCGCGCAATTGCAGCGTCGAGACATTAAAATCGGTGTGGCAACCAACGATTCAGAAGCCCCCGCACGGACGCATCTAAAAGAGGCAGGAATTGAGGATGCATTTGATTTCATTGCAGGTTTTGATTCCGGATGGGGCGAAAAGCCAGAGCCAGGGCAGTTATTTGGGTTTTGTGAGACCCTAAAATTAGCCCCCAAAACCTGCGCGATGGTAGGGGACAGTTTACATGACCTAAAGGCCGGGCGGGCCGCGGGGATGTTCACGATTGGTGTGCTCACCGGAGTGGCGGATCACGACACATTGGCCCCATGGGCGGATTTGATTTTGCCATCCATTGCGGACCTGCCGGGGTGGTTGGATCAACAATCGGGATGATCCGTTTCCGACAAACTGTGTCGCAAAAGGTGCGGCAATCCGTTCTGACGGGGGCCAAGCTATAGGAACAAGGAGATTTCTATGGCTGATATATCCCCCCCGGCCCGTCCTGATGCCGCACGTCCGGCACGGCGCAGGTCTGGCGGCCGTGCTGCAAACACCGCCAAGCGAAGCACATCGGTGAGCCAGCAAATGCCATGGCGCATCCCCGTGAATTACGATTCACCCACCGAACCGCTGCGACCAGAGGCTGTCGAGGCGGTGCATAATGGGGCCATGCGCATTCTCGAAGAAATTGGGATCGAGTTTCTGCATGACGAAAGCTTGGATTTGTTTCGCAAAGCGGGCTGCAAAGTTGACGGCACAAATGTTAAAATGGACCGCGAATGGGTCGTGGAAATGATCGGTCGCGCGCCGGATCAATTCACCATGACACCGCGCAACCCAGAAAAAGCCATCCCCGTCGGCGGCCACCATATTCTGTTTGGGAACGTGTCGTCACCGCCAAATTATTTCGACCTAGAACTGGGCAAAAAGGTATCTGGCACCCGCGAACATTGTGCCAACCTATTGAAACTAACACAGCATTTTAACTGCATACATTTTTCTGGTGGCTATCCGGTTGAACCCGTGGATATCCATGCCTCGGTGCGGCATCTGGATGTGTTATTTGATAAACTGACGCTCACCGACAAAGTTGTGCATGCCTATTCTCTGGGGCAGGAACGTGTCGAAGACGTTATGGAAATGGTTAAAATCGCTGGCGGGCTGAGCGAAGAAGAGTTTCAGGCCAAGCCGCGCATGTACACCAATATCAATTCGACCTCGCCGTTAAAACATGACGCGCCAATGATGGACGGATTGCTACGTCTGGCGCGTCGCGGTCAGGCCGTGATGGTGACTCCGTTCACGTTGGCAGGGGCCATGGCGCCGGTGACCATGACGGGGGCTGTCACGTTGTCGTTGGCGGAATCCCTGTCTGCGCTGGCGTTGGTGCAATGGGTCGCCCCCGGTGTGCCCAGCGTCATCGGGACGTTTACGTCAAACGTCGATATGAAATCGGGGGCCCCTGCCTTTGGAACGCCGGAATATATGCGCGCAACGCAAATGACCGGGCAGATGGCGCGTTTTTATGGGTTGCCCATGCGCGGGTCAGGGGTCAGTGCGGCAAATGTACCCGACGGGCAGGCCATGTGGGAAACGTCAAATTCATTGTGGTCGGCGGTGCAGTCACGCACGAATATCGTGTATCACGCGGCCGGTTGGCTAGAAGGCGGGTTGATCGCAAGCCCTGAAAAATTCGTGATGGATTGCGAAGTTATTCAGATGATTCAACGCTATATGGAACCCGTGTTATGGGATGCATCCGATGAGTCAATCGCGTTCGAGGCCATTCGAGAGGTGGGCCCCAATGGGCATTACTTTGGGATCGAACATACTCAACAACGATATGAAGAGGCGTTTTATCAGCCCATGGTCAGTGACTGGCGCAATTACGAAGCGTTTGAAGCGGCCGGATCGATTTGGACGGCGCAGCGTGCCCATCAGGTCTATCGCGACATCATCGACAACTTTACGCCGCCGCCAATGGACATCGCGATAAGGGATCAATTGGCGGATTTTGTTGCGCGTCGCAAAGCAGAAGGCGGTGCACCCACCGATTTTTAAGCCTTAGATGAACCAACCTCGACAAATCGCACGCACCCCAAAACCGCATGGGACCAGCGGGGGTAACATGCCTATGGGGGGCGAATGGCATGACAAGGTATGGATTTCAGGCCTGCCAATTTGCCGTCCACCCCCGTAATACGGGATCAAAGCGAAGGTGCGCGATGAGCTTGGAACTGCGAGAGGGTGATTTTGAAGCGTTTTTCGAAGCGCCTTTTGCCGCCTATGGGCACGCATCCCCCTATGTGTCGCCGTTAAAATCGGATTTGAAACGGTTTTTGGCCCCCTCTAATCCACTGTTTTCTGGGGCCAGCAAACTGACCTATTGGACCGCACATAAAAACGGCAGGGTTCTGGGGCGGATCACGGCGCATATTCATCACGAAAGCAACGAATGCCATCACGAACTGCGTGGGTGTTTTGGCTATTTCGATTGTGTTGATGACAAGGAGGTCGCGCAGGCTTTGCTGCAGCAAGCCGAAGACTGGTGTCGCGCCCAAGGGATGACAAGGATCGCGGGCAATTTTAATCTGACGGCAATGCAACAAATTGGGGTGGTCACCGATTTCTTTCAAAATGAGCCTTATACAGACCAAATCTGGTCCCCGCCGTATTTGCAGACATTGCTGGACAAATGCGGCTATCAGGCGGTTTTTCCGATGACCACGTTTGAGGTTGATCTAACGGCGGTTGCGCCACTGAAACCCGGGCCCAAACATCAAGCGATCATGGATGATCCGGCATTTTCGTTTGTTCCCATCACACGCAAAAACATCGCCGCCCGGATCGAAGACGCCCGCGAGATATTGAATTCCTCGTTTCAAAAAAACCCGATGTTTGTCCCTGTCAGCAAAACAGAATTTGCGTTTCAGGCCAAAGACATGAAGTGGATTTTGGACCCGCGCATATCCACCATGTTGACCTATCAGGACAAACCCGCAGCCTGTGTGATCTGCATTCCCGATGTGAACCCGTTTTTGCGTGCGATCCGGTCCCGGCTGGGGTGGATGCTGCCTTGGCATTTTTTGAAACATCGGTTTTTCAACAAACGCGCTGTGGTGATTTTTGTCGGCGTGATGCCGGACTTGCAAAATTTGGGTGTGGCGCCGGTGATGCTGCGCCACATGATCCGGTCTTTGCAAAAGGCGGGATATGAAAAAATGGCAAATACTTGGATTGCGGATGAAAACCCCGCCAGCCTTGCCCAAGCGCAAAAGGTAGGCGGGGTGCCGCTTCATCGGTTGCATCTGTTTGAAAAGATGCTGTGATAGCGCTTCTCCTAAGAGTTTGACGTCAAGCAGGATTGGAATTGTTGCGCCATTTGGGTCAAAATTGCCGGGTATAAATCGGGGCCAAGCTCGGTTTGCGTGCCACCGCTCAGCGCATCAATTTCAAACAGTTTTGCATCGGTGCCTTCTGCAATCAATGCGGCCCATTCAGGATTGGTTTGCGGATCGGTCATCACACATGTGACCTGATGCTCTGCAAGTTCATCGCGCAGTTCAGACAAATGGGCAGGGCCGGGTGTGGCAGCATCTGACAATGTGATCGCACCAATCGCATGAAGATCAAACCGCTGTTCAAAATACTGATATCCGTCATGTGACACGACAAAATCCGTGGCCGTAAAGGGGGCCAAATCGGCCGTAATCTGGGCAGATAATTCGTTCAACATCTGAGCGGCCTGATCCGCATTTTGCAAATAGGTTTCGGCGTTATCAGGATCGGATTCCGCCAGAACCTGTGCAATCTGTCCAAGCCACGCAACCGCCACCATTGGGTCGAGCCAAGCATGGGGATCTATTGACCCATGATCGTGATCGTCATGCCCGTGGTCATCGTGGTCATCGTGATGCTCGCCATCTTCTGACTTCCAGAAATGCGACATATCCCGCAACGGCAAGCTGGGCCAATCACCCAATTCGACCAATTCAACCGTGGCCGCATTGCCCGCCAATGTTTCGATTGGTGCCTCTAGCCAAGGTGTCAGCCCATGACCGACCCAAACCACAACATCCGCATCCGACAACATGTTTGCATCAGACGGACGCATCGAAAAATCATGCGGTGACGCGCCGGGCGGCAGCAAAATCTCTGGCGTTCCAACGCCTTGCATGACCATAGCGGTCAACGAATGGATCGGGGCGATGTCGGTGACAACCTGAGGTGCCTCCGCAAATGAGGGCGTCGCAGCAAAGGCGAGAAGGAAGGTTCTTTTGATCATGGTCCGTTACTTTATAACATTGACACCGGTAGCTATGTGATAACATAACGTGCCGTCAATAACAAAAATCACATCATCACAGAGACGGCTTTTGGTTGGGACGAAAAATGCGTGAAACATCCATTGAGTTTAGCGAACATGATCATGGCGACTGTAAAACGTCGGCGTTGATGGCGGCTGAACAGGCCTGTGCCCTGCGTGGTCTTCAATTCACGCCCGTGCGCCGTTGTGCGTTGGAAATTCTACTGGAAAATCACAAAGCTCTGGGGGCCTATGATGTTTTGGCACGTCTGGGCCAAGAAGGGTTTGGCGACAAACCCCCGGTGGCCTATCGCGCGCTCAGTTTTTTGACCGAAAACGGATTTGCCCATCGGATTGAACGGTTGAATGCATTTGTGGCCTGTGCCCATTCCGGGCAAATGCACCGCCCCGGTTTTCTGATCTGTCGCGTTTGCCGGGACGTGGCCGAGGTCGAAACCGCTGGGGCAGGGACGTTTGACGATCAGGCGCTAAAAACCGGATTCCATCTAGAAGAGGTGATCGTGGAAGCGATTGGAACATGTCCCGCCTGCACACAGGAAACCCAATGCGTCTGATCACAACAAAAAACGTCGGGGTGCGTCATGGATCGCTGGCCGCGCTAGACGATGTGGATTTTCACATCGATGCCGGTGAAATTGTCACCATTGTTGGGCCAAACGGGTCCGGAAAATCGACGTTGATGCGGGTGCTGTTGGGGGCGATCCGGCCCGATTCTGGCAGTGTCACGCGCAAGGCAGGCCTAAAAATCGGGTATGTGCCGCAAAAACTGCATATCGATCAAACGCTTCCGATTTCGGTGCGGCGGTTTTTGGATCTGCCCAAACGAACCAGCACAAAGGCCGCGCAAAAGGCCCTGTCAGTGGCAGGGGCAGACGGGTTGGAAAAACGGCAGATGTCCGCATTGTCGGGCGGGCAGTTTCAGCGCGTATTGCTGGCCCGCGCTATTTTGTCGAAACCCGATATTCTGATTTTGGACGAAGCCACCCAAGGCTTGGACCAACCAGGGTCAGCCGCGTTTTACCAACGTATCGAAGATATGCGAAATCAGCTGGGATGTGCCGTGTTGATGGTCAGTCATGAACTGCACGTCGTCATGAGCGCCAGCGACCGTGTGATTTGCTTGAATGGGCATGTCTGCTGCGCGGGCACCCCCGAAGTCGTTTCTGCAGCGCCCGCTTATCGCGAACTGTTTGGCACTGGGACGGGCGGGGCCCTGGCGCTTTATCGGCATGACCACGACCATTCCCACGGTGGCGACACCCAAAGCCATGTGCATAGCGCAACCTGTGGCCATTCCCATGACGATCCCCAAATCAAAGAGGCGCAGTAATGCTGGACGATTTTTTAGTGCGCGCTGCCTTGGCTGCGCTGGGAACGTCGTTGGCGGCCTCTTTGTTGGGGTGTTTTGTGCTGTGGCGGCGCATGGCGTATTTCGGAGACGCCACCGCCCATGCCGCGATATTGGGTGTCGCGGTGTCATTGGCCTTTTCGATGTCCGTGTTTGTCGGGGTGATCGCGATTGCCCTGTTGATGGGGCTGGCGCTGTTTTTCCTTGAGTTGCAAGGGCGTGAAACCAACACCGTTTTGGGCGTATTGTCCCATTCAGGGTTGGCTGCTGGTTTGGTCGCCGTGGCGCTGATCCCGGGGATGCGCGTGGATCTGGATGCCTATTTATTTGGGGATGTGTTGACCGTTGGACGCGCTGATCTGGTGGTGATTTGGGGGGGGGCCGCGCTGGTTGTTGCGGTGCTGACATGGCAATGGCAGGCTTTGTTGACCTCAACGGTGAACCGGGATTTGGCCATGGCCGCCGGGATCAATCCGCACCGCGAACAGCTGATCCTTACGCTGCTGTTGGCATTGGTCGTTGCGGTCGCCATCAAAGTTGTCGGGGCGTTGTTGATCACCGCCCTGTTGATCATTCCCGCCGCAACCGCGCGTGGCATCACCCGCAGCCCAGAAGCAATGGCGGTTCTGTCTGGCCTCTGCGGTGCGATTGCTGCACTTGGTGGATTACAGATTGCGATTTGGGCGAATACGCCGGTGGGGCCAACCATTGTGTGCACCGCTGCGGGGCTATTTGCGATGTCTTTGATTATGCCGCGTCCATCGTAACGGGGCCGACTGCACATACCGGAGTTTGTGCCCCGTCAATCACAGTTCTATGGACACCGTGACGGGGCCATCATTCAGCAGCCGCACCTGCATATCGGCCCCAAACGCGCCGGTTTCGACAGGGATTTGAAGGCTGCGCATTTCGGCGCAAAATGCCTCATAGGCTTGTTTTCCTACTTCCGGTCGGGCGGCTGCGGAAAATCCGGGGCGGTTGCCGCGGGATGTATCAGCCGCCAAGGTGAACTGGCTGACAATCAGCGCGCTGCCCCCGATATCCATCAGCGATTTGTTCATTTTGCCGGACTCATCTTTGAAGATGCGCAACTTACTGATTTTAGCAGCCATTTTCGCAGGTAAATCCGGGCTGTCCCCATCCATGGCGCAGACCAAAATCAACAGACCGGGGCCGATTTCACCAATAATGGTGCCATCCACCGTGACCGAGGCGTTGCTAACGCGTTGGATCAGCGCCCTCATAGTTCGGTGGCCCAAGGCGGGTTTGCCCCGGCGCGGCTCACGGTGATTGCGGCCGCTTTGGCACCATAGGCCAACGCCGTGGTCAATGTGGTTTCTGACAGGGTGGCAATGCCGGATTTGGTCAATGCGCCGCTCTTGTGCAAACTGGCCAATAGGCCGGCGTTAAACGTGTCACCTGCGCCAACTGTGTCGGCCACCTCAACCTTGTTGGCGGGCACAAAAACGTCCATGTCATTGGTCAGGCCGCGCACCCCTTTGGCACCTTCGGTCATGCAAACCAGCTTTATTCCCATATCCAATAACGCGCTTGGATCGGTGTCGCCCGTGATCCATTCCAGATCCTCATCGGATGCTTTGACGATGTCCGCCGCGCTGAGCATCCGGGTCAACCGGGCACGATAGGCGGGTTCGTCTTTTATGAAACTGGGGCGGATATTTGGGTCCAACATCACCGCGCTGGTCGGGGCAGATCGCAACATCAGGGTTTCATAGGTTGCCCCGCACGGGTCGCCAACTAATGAAATGCCACCAAAAAACAAGGCCTGCGCGTTCACATTTGGCAACTCGTCCGGCGCCACCATGCGCCCGGCGGTGTTTTCGTCATAAAACGCATATGTGGCCTGTCCATCGACCAATTTGACAAAGGCCAATGTCGTGGGGCGGCTGGATGTATGAACCGGGGTTGCATCCACGTGGGACGCCGCCAAGGCATCGCGCAACATATCACCGAACAGATCGTCGCTGAGCCCGGAAAAGAACGAAACCGGCGCGCCCAAACGCCCCAAAGCCACGGATGTGTTGAACACAGCGCCGCCCGGATATGGGGCAAATGCGGCTTCGCCCGCTTGGGTTTGCCGCGGCAACATATCAATCAGCGCCTCACCACAACATAAGATCATGCCACTCTCCCTTTTAAGGCGCTGTTAGCGCAAACATGCCTGTATTTCAAGCTATTGTTGCTGCGCCAATACATAGCCAATGCCCCCAGCCACCAAGAGACCCAACAGAACCGCAAAGGCGATTTTCCAGGCCGACCACGGGCGTTCGCCCTGTACCCGTCCCGTGCGGCCGTTGACCACAAACCGATAGGTTTTTCCGCGGTATTTATAGGCCGCCATCCACACCGGAAGCAGGATGTGTTTGAACGTGATATCCTTGATTTCAGTATCCACGTTGCGAACGCGCTGGGCATCGCCACCAATGTCAAATTTGACGTCCCGGTGGATTTGGCGATCCATGATGTTGCGGGCCTCGGCAAACCCGTCTTCTAGGGTGACTTGGTAGCCTTCAGCGCGAAAACCCGCCAAATATTCCGGTTGATAGGGCTCCAATTCGGTCAGATCCCAAGGTTCCAACCCGTCCGTGTATTTTTTCGGCAGACTGCGCGATGCCAGAACCAGAACATCATCAAAAAACCGCGCAACCCGGCCCGTCACAGACCGCCAGCGGGTTTTGCGCACGCGCACGGTTTGTTTTTTACCATTTCGCGTGACGGTTTTTGTTTCATAATAATGGGTGCCGCGCTGGCCGGAATAGTCCGATTTTGTATCCGCATCAAACGTCCAATACGGCACATAAATCCCTGACAAAGCACGCCCTTTGCGGGCATATTCCTGCAAACCACCGGGCGCGAACCACAAACGGCCCAACCAGTTGGTCATGGCGTCACGGGCCTGCTCTTCTGTTAGGCCAAAAGGCAGCAAACCCTTGGGTTTAATCTGACGGTGCGTGCCCGTATCGGTCACAACAGGGGTCGCGCAAAACGGGCATTCCGCCGCGTGAATTGTCTGGTCAAATTCCGTCGACGCCCCGCAACTGGGGCAGGTGACAACGCGGGTTTCTTCTATTTCGGTGTCCGGCAGCGCGTTGTTCAGCGCCGTTTTGAAATCCAATTCGCGCAGGCTGCCACCGGTCCATGGGCCGTCTGGGTCCATCGCACCTTGATTGCCGCAATGGTCGCAAATCAGTTGGTTTTTGGCGGGGTCAAACCGAAAATCGGAACCGCATTGATCACAGGGAAACCGGTGTTCATCTGTTGGGGCGGGCAGGTCTTCTGGGTAGTCCGACATTGGGTGATCCGGTATTTGATAGGAATTAAAACGGGTTAGGTCAGGGGATTGTGCAGGTCTTTGAACCGTTCCTCAAGCAAAGGAACCAGTTCAAGCAGCCAAGTATCGCGCGCTACCATGCCCGACGACATCCCCCCATTTTCGCGATAAAAAGCTGGGACAGGGATATGGGCGGGCGCGGTTTGCAATTTCATCCCGATGATGTCGTTGATCAGCTGGTGCAATTGCGCCCTAAAATCGCTGATATCAGACGGATCGGGATGGGTGGTGAAATGGTCCCTTAAGGCATCCCATAGCAACGGATCGCCCCGCAGGCCCCATCTAGGGCCTGCCGCACCGCCCGTTTGGGCGAAAATCCGTTCCATGGCGTCGCCCGGACGCTGCAACGATCAGACCCCCGGAGGTGGCGGGGGGGGCATGATCGTAAACAATTGCGCCAGCTCGATAACGTCTTCGGCTTTTTTCCAACCGTCTTGGCCTTGGGTCCAGACAAAGGTTGCGCGGCTCAGGCTGCCATTGCCGACCATTTCTGCCAGTCGGGCCTTGGAAAATGGGCCTTTGGTTTCGCCATTTTCCGCGATGTGCCAAACATGTTCAACCGGCGGAGGCGGAGGTGCCATTGGCGCGACGGCGGCCTGTTGTTGGGGGGCATTTTGCGCGCTGTTCTGGGCCCAAGGGTTCATCGCCTGCGCCATGCCCATCCCCATTGCTGCGCCCATGCCCATGCCCATAGCATCGCCAGCAGCACCGCCATTGCCCATGGATTCTGCGGCTTTCCATTTCATGTGATCGTCCAGATTGCCGGCAATCCCACGGGACGTGCGATCATCCAGCGCCTTTTCCACCGCGGGGGGCAACGAAATGTTTTCGATATATAGCTCGGGGATCGACAGGCCATATTGAGCAATCACCGGGTCAATCGCGGATGCCACCAATTTGCCAACCTCACCGGTATTGGCGGCCATATCCAACACAGGAATACCTGATTTCGCGATCGCACGGGAAAATTCCTGTACGATGATGTTGCGGATCTGATAGCTGATTTCGTCGCGGGTAAATTCACCGTCTGTGCCGACAATCTCGGTCAGGAATTTGGCTGGATCGGTGACCTTGATTGTATAGGTCCCAAAGGCGCGGATCCGCACGGGCCCAAATTCAGGATCCCGCAGCATGATCGGGTTTTTGGTGCCCCATTTCAGATCAGAAAACCGTGTCGTGTTGACGTAATAGATTTCCGATTTAAACGGGCTTTTGAAACCATGATCCCAATGTTGCAGGGTGGTCATGATCGGCATGTTGTTGGTTTCCAACATATAAAGCCCGGGCGTGAACACATCGGCCAGTTGGCCTTCGTGCACAAACACAGCCGCCTGACCTTCGCGGACGGTCAGTTTTGCACCGTATTTGATTTCATGTGCTTCGCGTTCAAACCGCCACACCATCGTGTCCCGGCTGTCGTCCGTCCAATGAATGACGTCGATGAATTCGCCAGAAAGAAAGTCAAAAATGCCCATGGGTCGTCTCCTTCGGGTGGTGTCAATATTCGTTCAGGCGGCTGGTTGCACAGCCTACCGAACGGCATTCAGTAATCCGCGCCTGAAGCCAATCGGCCCGCGCGCGGGTTTGGGACAGCGCGCAATTTACATTCACGGTGGTTGGCCCGGTCATACATGTGCGATCGCGCATTGAAATCCAGTTGCGTTGCGATGTGCGCAGGGTGTTTGTCTGGCTGCTGGACAAATGGCCGCGCAAGGTCTGGTAATTTGCGTTCAACCGGGCATCTTCGCCCAGATAGACTTTGGAAAAACAATATACACTGTCAAACCCGGTCAGGTTTGGCTGGTCACAATTATCCGCCAGCACAGCGGATGGCAGCATCAGTCCGAGCCCAAAAATCGCAGCTCTGAGATGTGATTTCATTATGTAATTCCTTCAATCAAAACAATAATTACGCAGGCCCACCCAGTAACTCAGATGCAATCTGGCGCACGATCGGGGTGGCTTCTGGTTCTGTCATGCCGGGCGTCAGGCGGGGATCGTATAATATTTTCAAAAGCTGTTCATCATGGGTGGTGAGCAGGCCGAACTCTTCGTCGTCGTTGAAAATGGACGGGCGCGCACGCGGGCTGTCATTGGCCAGACCCAAGCCTTGGGCCATTTCTTCGTGGATACAGGCCAGCCGCATCAGATCGGGATGTTCGCCGCGGATCAGAGCGATGGCATGGGAATAGGTGTGTTCATCCTGTTTGGCAAAGGCCACAACAATGCAGAAAGTCGAGCGATCCAACGACATGAATGTGCGGATCGTTTCTGGTTTGATTTCGGGGATCAATTCACGCAAGCGGGGTTCAAACCCGGCGCGGTCATCTTCGTTTAGCACCAGAATGTTGAAATTTGGCGCCTCATCCGAGACGGTTATCGGATGACCCGTCACACGCCCCAGACGGGCGGCATAATGGGTCACGTTAGCGGCGTCTTGGCTGCGCTGGTGCAACGGGACGCTGTCGCCAAATTCCACGGAAATGCGGACAGGTTCAGCCCAACGGCGCAAAGAGCTGGCCGTGGTTTGGGCGCGTAACCCATTGATGTCGGATATGTATTCGTCGAACAATGCAATGCGAACAAAGTTCTCTGTCAGCATGCGGTCATTATAGGGGGTGTCAATGCCACCGCCATCCTGACGCAGCAATCCCTGCACCAACAGGTCATTTTGCACCCGCGCAAAATGAATACGCAATTCTTCGCTTGCTGCGGATGGGGCAGGGGTGGTGGGGCGCAATTGTGGTGCGCGCGTTGGGGTGGCCACGGGCACAATAGGCGGGTCATCCGGGCCAACCGACCCGGTTTCAAAGCCCCCTAATGTGTCACAGGCCACCAGACCCGCCACAACCATGGCGGATCCGCAGCCGCGCAGCACTGCGCCCCACGTTTTATTCAGGCCTGAAATCACGCGCCGGTTGCCGTACCAATTGTGTCGCCCAAACCGGTGGATTTGGCTTTGGCGGCGGACAGCGTGTTTTTCAGCTCTTCTTCCATTTTTTGCAGCTCAAGCTCGGCTTCGGCACGTTTGCGTTTGCCTTCGTCTGCGATTTCCAGACTTTCGTTGATGGTGGCGATCAGGTTGGCATTGGCGGATTTGACCGCTTCGATGTCAAACACACCGCGTTCCATTTCTTCGCGGATGGTTTTGTTGGCCTGACGCAGGTTTTCCGCGTTGGCTTGTAGCAGTTCGTTGGTCAGATCATTGGCGTCGCGCACTGCATGGGCGGCCTCGGCGGACCGTTGGATGGTCACAGCTTGGGCCAACTGTGTTTCCCACAACGGCACGGTGTTGATCAGCGTTGAATTGATCTTGGTCACCAGGGATTTGTCGTTTTCCTGCACCAACCGGATCGAAGGCAGGGATTGCATGGTCACCTGACGGGTCAGTTTCAGATCATGTACCCGACGTTCCAGATCGTCGCGCGCGGCCCGCAGATCGCGCAGTTCCTGGGCTTTCATGACGCCGTCTTGTTCGGGGGCGGCCTGAACCTCGGCCTCTTTGGCGGGGATGGTTGTGGCGTCCAGTTCGGCCAATTTGGCTTCGCCTGCGGCGATATACACGGCCAGTTCATCGTAAAAGGCCAGTGTTTTATCATACAGCACATCAAGGCTTTCGATGTCTTTCAACAGCACATGTTCGTGGCGCAACAGATCATCGGTAACCTTGTCGATCTGGCCCTGAACCGTTTCAAAACGGGCGGCAAATTTGGCGGCAGGGGCCATGCGCCCCAGAATTTTTTCCCACCAAGACCGTTTGCGACGCACGTCCAGTTCGGACACGTTGAACCCGCGAATGGTGGTCACGATTTCACGCAGACTGTCGCCCGCAGGACCCACATCTTTGTTGCGTACACCGGCCAGCATGGATTGCGAAATTTCCTGCAATTCCGCCTGCGCGCCCGACCCAAAGGAAATGATCGAATTGGTGTCATCCATGTTGATTTCACCCATACGACGGGTGATTTCGGCCGAGGTCGGCTCGTCCGCGGCCTCGATTGTGATCAGTTCATTTTTGGGTTCCGCCAAAACCACTTCGGTGACTTTTTGAACCTCAGCCAGCGCGGCCTGCGCTTTGACCATGTTATCAGCAACTCTGTCAGACATATCAGTCCCCCTAAAATACGACGCGATTACACGCCATCACGCTGCAAACGGTCGCGCAGCACTTTGATTTCGATTTCCATGTCGCTGCGTTCATTCAACAGCAATTTGTCGGTCTTGGCCGCAAAGTTATTTTCCAGATCGCTCAGCAATTCTTCGTATTTTGCACGGGCATCGTGATCTTTGTCCCGGTTCCAAATTTCGACGAATTTCACGGTCGCGTCTTCGGCGCCTTGCAAATAAACCCCCAAAAATTTGCGCGCCCCGGTCAGATCGCGCGGGTCCTCTTCGACGGTGCGGATCATGCGGCGGGCTTGTTTTTGGAAATCTTCAACCCGGGCATGCAACGCACGGGCATCCGTAGAAATGATGTGGTTCCAGATCACGCTCAGATGCTCTTCGGCTTGGTCAACGACGCGCGCCACGCGGTCCTGTTGGAATTGATCAATGCCTTCGACGGTTTTGTCCTTTAACGGATCAATGCCAAAGGTCGCCACATGCAGGCCCGCCGCCACCGCACCATAAAGCAGGGACGCAAATCCCGCCTCTTTGGTGATCGCGGCGATGGTGATGCCGATCCCGGTCAGGGCGGTGGCGAGAATCTTGCGCGGCAGGGCCGGACGGCGCGCCATTTTGCGCCAGTGATAATCGGCCTCAGCACGCAGCCCTTCGCGTAACATATGGGCGGCCAGGACCAGAACAGCCGCGCCCGTCAATCCCAGCGCCAGATCCACCGGACCGCCCCGCAAGGATGTAAACGCCAACACGATGGCAGGCACAAACAACACATTCGCCCGCGCCCCGCTGGCATCCACGCGGCGTTCCGACAATTCCTGGCCGGGTTTGCCATCTGATCCGTTGGGGCTGAATTGCCCGCCGAATTTTTTAGCCATTAAAACGACCCCACAAGCCAACCAGTCGTCACGCCGAACATCACGATGATCAATAGGATATAGGTATATTTCCCAAAAGATTTCTGCATCTCAGGCCCCTTTACCGGGTCAATGTTAACGATTTCGCGACGATTTACGAGTGTTCCTGCAGAGCATGGCGTTCCTTGTTCAGCTTGCGGCTATAGCCGGTTTGCAGGATTTCCACCGCAAACAGCACGACAACCGAGAAGTAGAACGTGGTTTTCGACATCGGAATGACTTCGTGGCCAAACAGTTTCAGCGCCAGATGATGCGCCTCTTCGTGTGACATGCCGGTGGCCTCAGCGCCATGCACCGCGGCTTGACCCGCTTCGCCCAACAGGACCACACCGACGATCAACAGGATGAACAGGCCCAGAACTTCGTACATGCGGTTTTTTTCCAAGAACCGCGTGACCCCATCCGCCAACAGCAACATCGCAAGCCCAGAGAGCAGGATCGCGGTCGCTAGAATTGGGAACACATCGGTGATCGCAATGGCGGACAGCACGGAATCAAACGAAAAGATCAGGTTCATCATGACAATCAACAGCACAACACGCACCGCGGATTTGCCTGATTTGCCGCTGACATCGTGATCCAGATGATCAATTGACAGCATATGACCGATCTCTTTCACCGCTGTATACATCAGGAAAAAGCCCCCGATGACGAACACGATGGTGGAAAAGTTCACACCGCCTTCTAGGATGCCTTCCCAGTGGAATTCATAGAACGGCGCGCCCAAGGCGTCGATCAAACGGATCATCGCAAACAGCAGCACCACCCGCAGCACCACAGCGATGATGATCCCCCAAAACCGAACCGCTTTTTGTTGTGCGACCGGTGCGCGTTGGCTTTCGATCGAAATATAAAGCAGGTTATCAAAACCCAAAACCGCCTGCAAAAAGCAGAGCATGATCAAATTTGTAGCGTTTTCAAGTGTTAGTAGGTCGGCCATTCTCAGTCCCCATCAGACATTTTGCAGCAAGAATGCACATGGAAACAGGCGGGGCAAGGTTCATCCGCGCGTGGATTTCCCCCTTGATGGATTTCCGCCGAATTTTCCGGCTGGCTTTGAGCCGGGCTTGCCGCCTTTTTCACGCCGTGTGCGTTGGGGTTTGGGGCGCGAAACCGCATGACCGTCTTTGCTCATGCCCAGTTGATCACGCACCACCCGCGCTTTGACTTCTTCGACTTCACCGGCTTTTAGCTGTCCCAATTGAAACGGCCCATAGCTGAGGCGAATCAATCGGTTGACGGTCACGCCCAGCGATTCCATCGCCCGGCGAATTTCGCGGTTCTTGCCTTCGCGCAGGGCAATCGTCAGCCAGGCATTGGCCCCTTGCTGGCGATCAAATGTCACATCCATCGGCTGATAGCGCACGCCATCCACTTCGATGCCCTTACGTAAGGTTTCCAATTGCGCTTCGCTGACCGCGCCATGGGTGCGAACGCGATAACGGCGCAACCAACCCGTGGCGGGCAATTCCAGTTTGCGTTTCACACCGCCATCATTGGTCAGCAGCAGCAACCCTTCTGAGTTCAGATCCAACCGGCCAACGGACATCACACGCGGCAATTCCTTGGGCAATGCGTCAAACACGGTTTCGCGGCCCTTTTCATCGCGTTCCGTCGTCACCAGCCCGGTGGGTTTATGATAAAGCCAAATTCTGGGTGGTTCCGGTTCGCCAACGGGTTTGCCGTCCACCACGATTTTATCCGCAGCCGTGATGTTCAACGCCGGGCTATTGATCACCTCGCCGTTCACCGACACGCGGCCCGCTTCGATCATGCGTTCCGCTTCGCGGCGCGACGCAATGCCTGCGCGCGACAGAACTTTGGCGATCCGGTCGCCCTGTTTTGGGGTATCATTCATACCCCCATATCCCCTGCCAGCCGCCAAAGCGCAATCCTGCCATCCCCCAAACCGCGCACCAGATGGGTTTTTGTTGGCAAAAATACCCTGACTGCCTCTTGCCAGTCATTTCCAAACCCCTGATCAAGGGGCATGACGTTTCGCAGCTACATGGATATCGCCCTGACAGAGGCCCGCGCCGCCGCCGATCGTGGTGAGGTGCCGGTGGGCGCTGTGATCATTTCCCCAGAGGGGGCGATCATCGCCAAGGCGGGCAATCGCACCCGCGAATTGAATGACCCAACCGCCCATGCGGAAATTCTGGCCATTCGCGCCGCTTGTGCCCAATTGGGGCAGGAACGGCTGGCCAATCATGATCTGTATGTGACGCTGGAACCGTGCCCTATGTGTGCGGCGGCCATCGGATTTGCACGGATCAACCGGTTATATTACGGCGCGTCCGATCCAAAATCCGGGGGGGTCGGGCAGGGGCCGCGCGTGTTTCAACACAGCCAATGCCATCACAAACCGGACATCTATGATGGGATCGCCGAAAAAGAGGCCGCTGATCTATTGGTAGAATTCTTTGCCGATCGCAGATTGGCTGGGCGTTGAACTGAAACATTCCAATCGCAGGGGGCGGCCATGGCGGATCTGTCGGCCCAAAGGTTTGATGCTAAAAATTGCTTGGGCCGGGATACGGGAAACAGGCCAACAGATCCAAATGCCATGCGGCACTGAAACAAACCTAGCTTTGAACCCCCGTTTTGATCTATCCCCTTTAATAAGGGGGTGCGCAGATGGGATTGCTTGATGTGGCCGGCGCACTAGAGCGTCAGGACAGAGTAGAAGATGTCTGGGACACATTGCGCGCAGGGTTGCGTCGCGAGGGGATCGAATTTGTGATCTACCTGACGGTGGATGCGGATTTTTCATCCCCGATTGCTTTGACCAATATGCCCGAGCTTTATCAAAACACTGAAACTTCGCCGGGGGAAACCTTGGCGGCGGATCCTTTTCTGCGCTGGTGTTGTGACAATTACGATATCAGCCTGACCGGTTTGGAATTTTTGCATCTGCATACGTATCTATCGGATAAATCACGCGCGTTTATCCGTCAGGCCGCCGAACAATCGGGCTTTACCACGGGGCTTGGCATTCCGATGCGGTTGATTGGGTCGGATCGTTTTGGGGGGTTCAATCTGGGAACCCGGCTAAGCCGCCCTGTCTTTGAAGAAAAAATCGCCCCACGTGCCGAAGAATTCAGATTTGTCTGTTTGTTGGCCCACCGCCGTATCGAGGAATTGATGGGCGATGATCCAAACGCGCAAATGTCCGACGATGACCCGTTTCGCCCGCGCATGGTGTCGCCGGATTATGCGCAGGCGATGGATGATCTATCCCCGCGTGAACGCGAAGTTCTGTTTTTGGTCGCGCGTGGGATGTCGCGCAAAGAAGTGGCGCGCGCCTGCCGCATTTCGGTCTATACCGTGTCGGAATATGTGCAGGCGGCCTATCGCAAATTGGGGATTTCCAACAAAGCTGAGGCCGCCCGGTTGGTCACCTCTTTGGAACGTGGGGTCACAGGGCAGGAAAAACCGCCCCACAAAGCGCTGAAATAGGCGATCCAGGTCACAATCCGCGCCGGGATCACGTTCAACCGGCGGACCTCTCTTGCGGCAGCCGTGTGGGCGCGTTAAAGGCTGATCCGTAAATTAGACGGAGTTCGCGCATGTCGATCGACATCGAAACCGCCCGCAAGGTGGCCCATCTGGCCCGGATCAAGGTCGAAGACGAGGCCCTGCCGGCGCTGGCACAGGAATTTAACAACATCCTTGGCTTTATTGAACAGCTCAACGAAGTGGATGTGGACGGTGTTGAACCGATGACATCTGTGACGCCTCAGCGTTTGAAACGCCGCGATGATGTGGTGACGGATGGCGATCAACAGCCCGCCGTTCTGGCCAATGCGCCCGATGCCCGCGAAGGGTTCTTTGCTGTGCCGAAGGTGGTTGAATAATGTCTGAACTAAGCAAACTCAAAATTTCCGAAGCACGCGACGCGCTGCGCAAAGGCGACGTCACTTCGGTTGAGCTGACCCAAGCCTGCCTGAGCGAAATCGACGCCTCTGGGACGTTGAACGCGTTTGTGCACAACACCCCGGATATGGCGCTGGAACAGGCCAAAGCGGCCGATGCCCGCAATGGGGTGGATGCGCCGGATTTGAACGGTATCCCATTGGGGATCAAGGATTTGTTCTGTACCAAAGGTGTCGCAAGCCAAGCTGCATCCGGGATTTTGGACGGGTTCAAACCAGAATATGAATCCACCATCACCAGCCAATTGTTCGACAATGGTGCGGTGATGCTGGGCAAGCTGAACATGGATGAATTCGCCATGGGCAGCTCTAATGAAACATCCGTTTACGGCGATGTTGTGAACCCTTGGAAAGTGGATGATCGCAACCTGACTCCGGGTGGTTCATCCGGCGGCTCTGCCGCTGCGGTTGCGGCGGATTTGTGCCTTGGTGCGACGGGCACCGACACGGGTGGATCGATCCGCCAGCCCGCCGCGTTTACCGGCATCACCGGGATCAAGCCGACCTATGGCCGCTGTTCGCGTTGGGGTGTTGTGGCCTTTGCATCCTCTTTGGATCAGGCGGGCCCGATGACCAAAGACGTACGCGACGCCGCCATAATGCTAGAAGCCATGTGTGGTCACGACCCCAAAGACAGCACCAGCGCCGATTTGGCCGTGCCAAACTTTGAGGCCATGCTGACCGGCGATATCAAAGGCAAAACCATCGGTATTCCCAAAGAATACCACATGGATGGCATGCCCGCCGATATCGAAGCCCTTTGGGCCGAAGGGCGCAAAATGTTGCAGGATGCAGGCGCGAAAATTGTCGACATTTCCCTGCCGCACACCAAATATGCCCTGCCGGCCTATTACGTGATTGCCCCCGCCGAAGCGTCGTCCAATCTGGCGCGCTATGACGGCGTGCGCTTTGGTCATCGTGCCAAATTGGCAGCAGGTGACGGCATTACAGAAATGTACGAAAAAACCCGCGCCGAAGGGTTCGGCCCCGAAGTGCAGCGCCGGGTGATGATCGGGACATATGTTCTGTCCGCTGGGTTCTATGACGCCTATTACAACCGCGCCCGCAAAGTGCGCGCCTTGATCAAACGCGACTTTGAAAACGTGTTTGCCGATGGCGTGGATGCGATCCTGACCCCCGCCACGCCGTCTGCGGCCTTTGGTCTGGGTGAAATGAAGGATGCCGATCCGGTTCAGATGTATCTGAACGATGTATTCACAGTGACCGTGAACCTGGCTGGGTTGCCCGGGATCAGCGTTCCGACGGGAATGAACGAACAGGGGCTGCCACTGGGGCTGCAACTGATCGGGCGTCCATGGGAAGAAGGCGATTTGCTGAATACTGCCTATGCGCTTGAACAAGCGGCAGGATTTGTAGCCAAACCAACCAAGTGGTGGTAAACATCCCACCCAACGAGTGATGAAAAGGCGAGTTTCGGAATGAAAATGCGTTTGACATTGGGGTCTGTGGCCCTGCTTGCGTTGACGGCCTGCGCACAACCAGTGCCAGATAGTGGCGCTGGCGTTGGGTTCGATGATTTTGAGCAATACGAAATCGAACGGGCACAGCGTGATGCGGCACTGCAAGGAACCAGCACAACCAATATCGTGAATTCCTCCGAAGGGCAGGACCGTGAATCGATTGGTGTACGTACGGATCGCGCGCTGGCTGAGGCTGGCCGCGAAAATGGCGTCGCTGCAAATCCGGACAATGCGTCGCCGATTTTGCTGAACAACCCAAACATTTCCGATGAACAGGATTTTGGGGCCGTATCGGGACGTGAAAGCATCCAAAGCGATGCGGACCGCCTGAGAGAGCAAGCCGAAGCCTATCAACTGGCGGATGTCACATCTATTCCAGAACGATCAGGTGCTGCTGGACCAAACATCGTGCAATATGCGTTGCAGACCAGCAATGCCAAAGGTGAAGTTCTCTATAACCGGTCCAGCTTTAGCTCTCAGAACCGGTTTTTGCGTCGCTGTTCGGAATATCAATCCCCGGATGCAGCGCAAATGGATTTTCTGACCCGTGGCGGGCCAGAACGTGACCCACGCGGCATTGATCCTGATGGCGACGGCTTTGCCTGTGGCTGGGACCCGGCGCCCTATCGCGTTGTTGTGGCCCCCAGTGCGCCGGTTGTTGCTACGCCTTTATCTGCAATCGAAAACTAATCAATTTGATGACGCCAATTTGGCATCCATCCCCGAATTTTGGGCCGCGCCGGGATCTGGCGCGGCCTTCTTTGGTTTTGATCCATTACACGGCGATGGACAGCGCAGAGGCGGCGCTGGAACGTCTATGTGATCCCGGACCAGAAGTGTCGGCGCATTACCTGATCGGGGAAAAGGGCACGCTATGGCAGATGGTGCGCGAAGATGACCGCGCATGGCATGCGGGGGCTGGATCGTGGATGGGATGTGACGACATCAATTCACAGTCCATCGGAATTGAGCTGGCCAATCGCGGTGATCATCCGTTTTCAGAGCCACAAATGACCGTGCTGGAAAAATTGCTGGCAGGAATTTTGACACGCTGGTCGATATCCCCACAATCGGTGCTGGGACATTCCGACACGGCGCCGGGGCGCAAGATTGACCCGGGAAAACGGTTTGATTGGAAACGTTTGGCCGATGCCGGGCTGGCCCATTGGCCCGAACCAGTGAACGGCCCTGAAATGGACGGTGACGGCTTTGTCGCGGCGATGCGGAATGCCGGTTATACAGGATCAGCGGATGCCGCGGTCCTGTTGGATGTGTTGCGTCATCGCTATCGCCCGTTTGCGCGGGGGCCGCGCGGTGCCGCTGACGAAGCTGTTGCGCGCGGACTTTGACCTGACTTTGACGTTGACCGGCCCCACATCCTGACATACCCAACCCCTGTGCGGAGGGCTGGATGGCCGCGGGTTTCGATCCGAGGAAAGTCCGGACTCCATCAGGCAATGGTGCCGGGTAACGCCCGGCGGGGGTAACCCTAGGGATAGCGCCACAGAAAACAGACCGCCTTGGATTTCCAAGGTCAGGGTGAAACGGTGGGGTAAGAGCCCACCGCGGTTTTGGCAACAAAACTGGCATGGCAAGCCCCACCAGGAGCAATGCCGAATAGGGATCTCGCGTCCGTGTGATCGGTTTCGGCCGATATCCGGGCAAGGTGTCTGACCCCAGGGATCCGGGTTGGCAGCTAGAGGGGCAGGGGCAATCCTGTCCTTAGATGAATGGTCATCACCCCAGCAATGGGGGACAGAATCCGGCTTACAGGCCCTCCGCGCATATTTCCGTTCTGTTAAGCCTGTTGCGATAGCATTCCTGTGGTTTTGATAGGTGTAAAACTGGGGGCACGATTGGCTGGTTTGCTACGTATTGTGATGTTGCTACTGCCAGCATTGATCCCATCGTGGCGATTTTTCAAAACCGTCGCGCCGTCACCCCGTGTGGAATTTCGGATATTGCCGGCGGATCAATCATCCAGCAATGCGCAATGGTGCGAATTTCGCCCACGACCGGCGACATTGTCGATTTGGCAAATGTTGCGCCGCATGGTCTGGAACCCGGTATGGAATGAACAATTGTTTTTGGTGTCTTGCGCGGAACGTCTGATCGCCAATCCGACCCAGCACAGCATTGACGAAATCAACTCTCGGATATGGGCCGACATCGCAAGTTCGACCCCCAGAACCCCCGCCGGTTCGCGCCTGCAATTTCGATTGGTTTTTGTCTGTCGAGAGGGGGCAGAAATTGTCAAATATGTGGATTACGAAAGCCAGCCGATTGATCCTTACTTGGGGGTCACATGAGTTTTGAACTGGCGCTGCGGGCGACTGAAATCATGTTGGCTTTGGCGATGTTACAACAAAGTCTGGAGCATTTTGTCGGCCCAAAGTCAGAGAAGCTGTTGTTTGGTGTGCGATCTGTTTTGTGTGTTTTGTTGATCATTGGCTGGCAAAATGGGTCAATATTGTGGGTAATATTGATGCTGGCTTTGATTTCCCTGCATCGATTTCAAGGCCCTTATAACGGGGGCAGTGATCGAATGACTTTCTTGATCTTGTTCTGCATTGCCTGCGTGCACGCCGCCCCTTCGCAACCGCTCAAAGAGCTTGTTTTTGCCTATCTGGCGGTGCAATTGGCGCTGTCATACTTTGTGTCGGGCTATATCAAAATCATCAATCCGGAATGGCGCAGCGGAACCGCGCTGTGTGATGTGTTTCGGTTTTCAGCCTATCCCGTTAGTGAAAATTTGCGCAAATGGGCGGATCGTCCCAGAACCTTGTTTTGGATGTCATGGGGCGTGATGGGGTTTGAGGTGGTGTTTCCGTTGACATTATTGCACCCGATGAGCCTGATGATGGGGCTATTTGTGGCTGCGTGTTTTCATTTCAGCAATGCGTGTTTCTTTGGGCTGAACCGGTTTTTCTGGGCGTGGCTTTGCGCCTATCCATCCATTTTGTGGTTTCAGGACCGGGTGTTCGGGCCAGATTTTTTGCACCATATTCTATAAAGGACTGAGCGCGGATTTCGCCGATTTGATCACTGCGCGTGTCAGCGGTGCCAACACGGATTTCATGTGCCGCGTTGTTTGCCAATAAAGCGGGGTGGGCAGGGTCGTCCCGTCCCCCAAAATCACCAAATCCCCGCGTTTGATGTGGTCCATAACCAATCCCGTTGGGTTCATCCCCCAGCCAATTCCGGCGAGGGAAGCATGCACAAACGCTTGGCTTGATGGGATCAAATGGGTCGGAGGCTGAATGGGACGACCCGCCAGATGACTGGCCCAATCGCGTTGCAATCGATCCTTGGGACTGAATGTAATCATCGGCGCCGATTGCAGGGCCTGAGGGGTGATCCCGTTCGCAAAATACCGCGCCACAAAGGCGGGGCTGGCAACGGCGAGGTATTCGAGCGTCCCCAGAGGCACCACATCACAGCCCTGAACCGGTTGAGAGCGCGATGTGATCGCGGCGCAAACTTCTCCGGTGCGCAGCCAGTCGGCGGAATGATCCTGATCGTCGATTTCCAGCTCATATAATAAATCGGTGGCCGTGAGCGCAGAAATGAACCACGTTGCCAAACTGTCTGCATTCACTGCAATCCGCAGATTGACGGGCCGTCCGGTGATGTTCAACTGGCTGAGAACACCACTTTGAAGCAGGGCCAAATCGTCCGCATATCGCGCCAATATTTTGCCTTTGTCTGTGGCTTGGCAAGGGGTGGATCGGCGTACCAACGGCGTGCCAACCTGATCTTCGAGCGCCTTAATCCGTTGGGAGATGGCAGGTGGGGTCACGTTTAGCACCCGGGCGGCGGCATCAAACGACCCGTGGCGCAGCACAGCCGCAAGGGCGGATAGTTGGGCGGGGTCCAGATGCATAAGTATTCCTTATGTAGCGTTAATATAATTAACTACAAGAAAGTTACCACACAATCTAGATAGGCCCAAAGAGGAGTTTCCATGCAAAGTCTGTTCTACGGCGCCGCTATATCTGTTTCTTTGATTTTTGCGATCGGGGCGCAAAATGCCTTTGTGTTGCGCCAGGGTTTGCGCCGGGAACATGTGTTGCCGCTGGTGCTGTTCAGCGCGGTGTCTGATGCGCTGTTGATCACGGCTGGCATCGCTGGCATGGGCAGCCTCAGCCAAGCCTTTCCATTGTTTGAAACGGTGATGCGGTGGGGCGGCGCCACGTTTCTGTTTTGGTATGGGGCCACCAATTTCAAGAGCGCATGGCGGGGTGGGGCAAGTCTGAAATCCGGCCAAGGCGAGGGCATGTCGCGCAAAACCGCTCTGCTCACGCTCGCGGCTCTGACATGGTTGAACCCGCATGTTTATCTGGACACTGTGGTTTTGATTGGCTCACTATCGGCGCAATATGACAGTCAGTTTCATTTTGGGATCGGGGCCGCTTTGGGGTCGCTGGGGTTCTTTTTTTGCTTAGGATATGGCGCGCGGTATCTGTCACCGCTGTTTGCCCAAGAACGGTCGTGGCAGATTTTGGACACGTTGATTGGCCTGATGATGTGGGGCATCGCCATCGGGCTGATCTGGCACTAACAAACCGCTCGACATTCTGGTTGGGGGTCGTCTAGCTGGCCTCATGCGAGAACCTATAACTCAGTCGCCAATTGTTGGTATTTTTTGGATGGTCCTGACCGGCCTGTGCTTTGTCGCGGTGACGGCAATTGTGAAACATGTGGGGGACACGGTTCCCGCAGCCCAAGCGGCGTTTTTACGATATGTGCTGGGACTTGTGTTTTTGGTGCCGATGATGCGGCCGATTTTGGCGGCGCGTTTGACCAAGCGTCAGATATCGTTTTTTGCAGCGCGCGGCGTGGCGCATACATTGGCCGTCATTTTGTGGTTTTTTGCCATGACCCGCATTCCCATCGCCGAAGTGACGGCGATGAATTATTTGTCGCCGGTTTATGTGACCATCGGCGCGGCGATCCTGTTAAAGGAAAAACTGCCCCCTCGACGCATGGCCGCAGTGATCGCTGCCCTCATCGGTGCGCTGATCATTCTGCGCCCCGGTTTGCGTGAGGTCAGCATCGGCCATATCGCGATGTTGGGGACCGCGTTTGGGTTTGCGGTGGGATATTTGATTGCCAAACAGATGTCCGACGAAGTCAAACCCGCAGTGGTCGTGGGCATGTTGTCGATAACGGTCACCATCGGTTTGGCGCCCTTTGCTTATGCGGTTTGGGTTCCGCCCAGCCTGCCTGATCTGGGGTGGTTTTTCCTGGTCGCCTGCTTTGCCACATTGGGGCATTACACGATGACGTTGGCCTTTTCTGCGGCGCCTTTGACGGTCACCCAACCCGTGACCTTCCTGCAACTGGTCTGGGCAACCCTGCTTGGGGCGGTTGTGTTTGGGGAACATGTGGACGCCTATGTTGTGTTAGGGGGCGCCGTTATTTTAGGGTCTGTTAGCTTCATCACCTGGAGAGAGGCCCGCGCAAAACGGCAGGTTACGCCCACAGATTTGGCGGTTAAAGGGTAGTGAGTACGATGGAAGGTGCGGGGACCAAGTCGGTCGATATCACAACGCAGATAGAAATCAGCGCACCACGCGGCGCGGTGTACGACTATGCCGTGGATCCGGATAACGCCCCGGAATGGTACGATAATATCACATCGATGGATTGGGTCGGACCGGCCAAAATGTCCAAATCCGCCCGAATGAAATTCGGGGCCAAATTTTTGGGGCGCGCCCTGAGCTATACTTACGAAGTTGTGGATCTGGTGCCGGGGGACCGGTTGGTGATGCGCAGTTCAGATGGTCCGTTTTCCATGGAAACCAGTTACAAATGGGAAACGATTGGGGCGACAAAAACCCGGATGTCGCTGCGCAATCGTGGTGAACCGACAGGGTTTACACGGCTTTTCCGACCCTTTTTGCAGGGGGCCATGCGCCGCGCAAATCAACGGGATCTGGAAAAACTGAAAACTCTGGTCGAGCGCCGATTTGCCTCTGAGAAGGCATGATCCCAACCGAACTGTGATATTTTGTAACGGTTTTTCTTAAATTTCGTGCCTATGTTAAGGTAATGGAACAGGGCGGCGTTACCTTATCGAAAGGAAATTCCGCAAAGCTGATGTTCCACCTAACGCAATCACCCTTTCGGTGAAGAGCAGAGAAGGAGCAGATGGGTTTGATGCGGTTTCGTGATCGCATATTAGGGTTACTCGGGCTAGGTCCGGAACGCTCTCAGGGTGCGGGACGCAAACGAGGTCCTGCAACACATGTGATTGTGTTGGATGGCACCATGTCCAGTCTGCGACCCGGCTGCGAAACCAATGCTGGCAAAACCTATAAATTGCTCTGCGAGGTTGGCCAAAAAGCCAATCTGACCGTCTATTACGAGGCGGGCGTACAATGGCAAGATTGGAGCAAAACCTGGGATGTGGCGTCAGGGAAAGGCATCAATCGACAGATTGAACGGGCCTACGGGGTCCTCGCGTCGCGCTATCGCCCCGGCGATAAGATTGTTTTAATTGGATATTCCCGCGGGGCCTTTGCTGTACGATCCTTGGCGGGCGTCATTGATATGGTTGGACTGGTAAAGGCCGAACATGCCACTGCCCGCAATATTCGGTCTGTTTATCGGTATTACCGGTTGGGATCGGCCAATGGCGATGCGACGGTATTCACCAACCGGTTTTGTCATGACGAGGTCGCAATAGAGGCTGTTGCGGCTTGGGATACCGTCAAAGCGCTGGGGCTGAGGCTGCCTGTATTCTGGCGTTGGGCAGAGGCGCGTCATGAATTTCACAATCATCGGTTGGGCCCTTCGGTTCGGCATGGGTTTCATGCACTTGCGTTGGACGAAACTCGGGATGCTTTTACGCCGGTCTTATGGTCATCACCCGAAGGGTGGGCCGGCAAAATGGAACAGGTTTGGTTCAAAGGCACACATGGCGATATCGGCGGGCAATTGACCGGCTACGAACCGGCCCGCCCTTTGGCCAATATTCCGTTGGTCTGGATGTTAGAGCGGCTCGAAGATTGCGGGCTGGAATTGCCTGTGGGATGGCGCGGCCGGTTTCCGTGTGACCCGTCGGCCCCAATGGTCGGCACATGGCAGGGCTGGGGCAAATTGTTTGTGTCACGCCATAAACGCGTGATCGGGCAGGACCCGTCAGAACGTTTGCATGACTCCGTCCCTTCAGATCATCGTTTCGCGAATGCGATGAAAGAACCACAAGCGCCAGTTAAATCTGAATATGTCGCCAGCGGCACAAATGGACTTAGCTCGGAAGCGTCATAACCAAACAGGTCGTCGATCCAGTTGCGTATAGTTTTCCATCACTTACGCCGCGGATTTCCCCATGGGCCACGCCGGTACTGCGCCCCACATGGTCAACGCGCCCCTCGGCGACGACCTCGGTTTCCAGGGGGATCGCGCGCAGCAGGCTAACCTTGTATTCGAGGGTCGTATAAACGGTTCCCTTTGGAATTTTTGTCATGACCGCGCAGGCCATACAGGAATCCAACACCGTCCCATACCAACCGCCATGAACTGTGCCCATGGGATTGGAATGCTCAAATCTAGGCGTGCCACGAAAAACGACCCGGCCGTCTTCGACCACATCCAAACCAAAATTCAAAACGTCGGATATGGGCGCGGACGAATATTGGCCCGCCAGAATGCCGCGCATGAATTCATAACCCGACATCGACAAAAGCGTCTCTTTGGTTGGCATTTCAAGTTTTGATTGAGCAATAAACATTTGGCGCCTCATTCTTGGTCAGAGGCTGCCCGTTTATGCGACGTTTTGCAATTGAGCTTTGGGGGTGACGCCCAAAGCGTGGCAAATGTCACGGCTCAGCTCGGGTTTGTTTAAGGTATAGAAATGCAGATGATCCACACCGCCTTGCAGTAAGTCATCACATAATTCTGTGGCAATGGCCGTTGCCAGCAAATCGGCATTTCCATCACGCGTTGCGTTTTCAAACCCGTCGATAATCACCTGTGGGATTTTTGTGCCACAGCTTTCGGCAAAGCGGCGGATGCCATTCCAGTTTTCAATCGGCAGGATTCCGGGGATAATCGGTGCATCAATTCCGGCCTTTACGCAGGAATCGCGGAACCGGAAAAACGTTTCAACATCAAAGAAAAACTGCGTAATCGCGCTTTGAGCACCGGCATCAATCTTGCGCTTAAGGAATTCAATATCGGCTTTTTGATCCGTCGCATCTGGGTGCTTTTCAGGATAGGCGCCAACCCTAAGGTTGAACTTGCCGGTGTCTGCCAGCGCTTCGATCAATTCAACCGAGCTTTGAAAACCATCGGGATGCGCACAAAAACCACCTTGGCCTTTGGGCGGATCGCCGCGAAGAGCCACAATTTCGCTCACGCCTTGTTCGGCGTAACCTTCTGCAATGGCAAGCGTTTCTGCCCGCGTGGCATCGACACAGGTCAAATGCGCCGCGACACGAAGACCGCTGGTTTTGTGAATTGCGCCGACCGCTTCGTGGGTCAGTTGACGGGTCGTGCCACCGGCACCGTAAGTCACCGACACAAATTCAGGGGCGAGTGGGGCCAGCGTATTGACGCAATCCCACAGACGGAATGACCCTTCCAAATTTTTGGGTGGGAAAAACTCAAAAGAGATGTTCGGGCGTGAAGCTGTCTCTGACATGGGGCGTCCTTTTCTAACTTGCCCCCTTGTCCCAAGTTTTGGTACATGAGGCAAATTCATAAACTTCACCACAATCATGAGTTTGATTTGTATGCATATCGAATTTCGCCATCTTCGAACGATCAAAGCAATTCATGAAACGGGTGGATTGGCCCGTGCTGCTGATCATCTGAACATCACCCAATCTGCGCTAAGCCATCAAATTAAAGGGATCGAAGATCAGGCTGGGGTTGAACTTTTTGTGCGACGATCCAAGCCGCTTAAACTGTCATCCGCCGGTATGAAGCTTTTGGCTGCTGCAGAAACAATTTTGCCGCAAGTCGCTGCTTTGGAAGCGGAATTTGATGGATTGATTGATGGATCAGCGGGGCGTTTGCATATCGCGATTGAATGCCATGCTTGTTTTGAATGGCTGTTCCCGGTCCTCGAACAATTTCGCAAAGCTTGGCCTGAGGTGGATATCGATATCCGACCCGGTTTGGCGTTTGATGCGATGCCCGCGCTGCGCCGGGAAGAGGTGGATTTGATCGTTTCATCTGATCCTGAGGATCTGCCAGAAACCGATTTTACACCTTTGTTTGATTATGAGCCGGTTTTTGTCGCTGCATCGACCAATCCACTGGCGCAAAAAACTTGGGTTGAGCCAGAGGATTTCGCGGATCAGACGCTGATTACCTATCCGGTGGATAAATCCAGGTTGGATGTGTTTTCAGAGTTTTTGACACCTGCCGGTATTGAGCCAGCATTGGTGCGCAAAGTCGAACTCACCACCATGATATTGTTGCTGGTCGCATCAAATCGCGGGGTTGCTGTTCTGCCAGATTGGGTCGTTCGTCAGGTGCGGTACAATTCGGATTATGTCACGCGACCTATGGGGAAGGGCGGGACAACGCGCCGACTTTATGCTGCAACCCGCAGCGAAGACACGCATAAACCGTTTATGGCGCATTTCGTTCGATTGACGCGGCAAGAAGCGGTGAAATTACAGCGCCTTTAACTTGCTTTGGACCCTTTGAAGTCGATGTGGTCGCGGTTATGGCTGTGCATTGTTTGTGAAACTTTGGTTTGACGCATCATCGGAAATCTGAGTTTTTCCGCCTCGAGCAAAATCCGTGTTTCAGCAAGTGGCATGGCGCGCCCATATAAGAAACCTTGTACATTGGTGCAGCCCATCCCAAGCAATTGCTGTTCCTGCTGCGCGGTTTCAACACCTTCGGCGATCGCATCAACGCCCAATCCTTGTGCGATCGAAAGAAACCCTTCTACCAATACGTCCGCCGCTTCTTCGGTGCCAAGAGCAGCAACAAAACTGGAATCAATTTTAAGTTCATCAAAGTCCAGCTGCCGTAAATGCTGAAAAGAGGCAAACCCTGTGCCAAAATCATCCAGTGAAATCCGCACGCCATTCGCACGAAAGTGACCGATGGATTCCTGAATGGTTTCACTGGCGCGCGCGATAAACACGTCTTCGGTGATTTCAAAAGTGACGTGACCCAGAATGGATGGGTACCGCATTAAAATGTCAGATAATTCCTGGCGGCCATTTGATGTGGCCAATGACACCTCGGGAACATTGATGGAAACTTGGCCAGGATCCAGGCCCGCTTCTAGTAGATACTCCAGATCGCTGAACACAGTTTCTGCAATCAAAGCAAGTAGTTCGCCATGCAAAGACAGCTCTGCGACCTGAGGTAAAAAGGCGCCGGGCATGAGAAGCCCACGTTCCAGGTGTTCCCAACGCGCCAAAGCTTCGAACCCGCAAATGCGTCCGGTTTTTATGTCAACTTTGGGCTGGTAATAGGGCATTATGTCTAGGTTTTCCATCGCGATGCGCAATGTGCGACGATCTTCTAAGCTTGGCCGTGGAGAAAACAGGTCTGGATCATACATGACAGCCTGTCCGTCTCGGGCGGATTTGGCTTTGAACATTGCATGATCGGCATTGGCGCTGAGCGAGGCGATGCTGTCATCTATTCCGGTGGACATGCTGATACCAACGCTGGCGGTCAGGCGCAATTCACGACCCTTTACCAAAATTGGTTCGGCGATGGTTTTTGCAACGCGATGGGCCAGTTTTAGCAGCGCATCTTCGCTGTTTTGATCTGAAAGGGCGATGGCAAATTCATCCCCGCCCAGTCGGGCAGTGATGCCGGTATTGGCGATAACTTTTTGCAAACGCGTTGAAATCGTTCGTAAAACATGATCGCCTGCTTCGTGAGTATAAGTGTCATTGATGGGCTTAAATCCGTCAAGGTCCAGAATGAATACCGCGACCCGAGATTCGGTATCTGATCTAACAATCATGTTTTGCAGCATTTCCTCAAACGCCCACCTGTTTAACAGGCCCGTCAAACCATCATGCTGCGTCATGTATTCGAGTTTACGCAATTGTGCGTTGGATTCGCGTCGGGCATTGCGCAGTTGTTTGTGCGTATCCTTTTGCTTTTTCAACGTTTCTAGGGCGTTAAAAACATAAACAATCAGCAGGCCTGCCGTAGCGATCCAGTGATGGGTTGGTGCAACGCCAAAAGTATTGTTTGCCAGTTGAAACAGCACCCCAAAGGCCACAAGCAATGCTGGCGTCATCATTGAGAAGTTAAAGAACGGCAAAAAAGCAAATGTATTTGCGATATGAACCAGTGACCCGCACATCCATAGGAAACCGGCGATAAACAGCGCCAAAGAGGGCTGGCTTGACAGCAGCAAAGTCGGCAGTAAATACGCAACCGTGGAAAACAGATTGTTGCACCATAAAATGCCGATCAACCAGATGGGGATGTGGTCATCCCGTTTTGGAAACCGTTTTCCGATCCAGATCGACAGCAGTTCGCTAAACCCAATGGCCGAGAATATATAAACCGTTTCAGTGACTTGACCTGACCACAGGCAGATGCCGATCATCATAACCGCCGCTGCCAACCGTTTGGGTTGATCGCGTCGTTCGATGCGGGAAACGAACCTGCTTTCGTATCGGATGTCTTCTAGCGTTAGGTTGATCATGATCCACAGCCTGAGTTACATCGCACATTAGGGGGCTTGATCTGAATGAAGGGTTAATCTGGATATAATTCTTTAGGAACAATTGTCTCTACAGATTTGTGCGGAATTGCCATGCAACGCAGTGCCTAATTCCGCTCAGCCCCTTGCTCTATATGGGTGTTTGCGCCTATAGGCTCACTCTTGATGCAATCCCACATGATGCAATTTTTTCGGAGGCCGTGATGGCGACCAGTGCCAATCTTAACGTAATGATTAAAACCGCCCGGATCGCTGGGCGTGGTCTTCTTAAGGATTTCGGCGAAGTTGAGAATCTGCAGGTCAGTTCTAAGGGGCCGGGCGATTTCGTAAGCAAAGCGGATAAACGCGCCGAAGAAGTGATCCGCGAAGCGCTGATGGAAGCGCGCCCAACCTACGGGTTTCTGGGCGAAGAAGATGGCGAAGTTGAGGGCGAAGACCCGACGCGTCGTTGGATCGTTGATCCGCTGGATGGCACCACCAATTTTTTGCATGGTTTGCCCCATTGGGCCGTGTCGATCGCGCTGGAACACAAAGGGCAGATTGTATCGGGTGTGATCTATGACCCTGTCAAAGATGAGCTGTTTTTTGCGGAAAAAGGCGAAGGCGCGTGGCTGAATGAAAGCCGTCTTCGTGTGTCTGGCCGAAACCGGATGATTGAATCGATCTTTGCGACCGGCCTGCCATTTGCAGGGCGTGCGGACCTGCCTGTCACGCTTAAGGATCTGGCGCGTTTGTTGCCTGCCTGTGCTGGTGTGCGTCGTTTTGGGGCCGCGTCATTGGATTTGGCCTATGTGGCGGCCGGACGTTACGATGGGTTCTGGGAACGGCGTTTGAACGCTTGGGATATGGCCGCTGGCCTGATCATCGTCAAAGAAGCAGGTGGTTTTGTAGAGCCGCTCGATCCGGAGGGGGACATTTTGCAAGACGGCGAAGTGATCTGCGCAAACGAACCGATTTTTGAAAACTTTGCCAAGGTTATTCGCGGCTAATTCCGTCGTTTAACTCTTTGATTTTTGTGACATCCGCCGGAATTTCGGCGGATGTTTTGTTTTGACGGTGGTGATGGCGGCATTCAGAGCGCAGCGAACACATCAATTTTGTAGCCGTCCGGATCTTTGACGATTGCATAGCGTTGCCCCCAGAATGCATCCCATGGTGGGTTTGCCACTTCAAACCCTGCATCTACAACTTTTTGGGCGATGGCATCCACCTCGGCTGGGCTGTCACATAACAGGGCAAATCCTGAATGATTTGCCGGGCGCGGGGGCTCTGCGATGATGGATTCCATCAATTTTGCCGTATCGATCATCAACCGAACCTCACCGGGGGCTGTGATCGGTTCCACATGATCCTGACTGGCCGCGTCTGTGGGGAAATCAAACCCAAGACAGCGATAAAAGTCCAAAGTTTTTGCCATATCGCTGCTGGACACGGCGACGGCGTCGATCTTTATTTTGGGCATGATAACAGTACCTTATACTTTGTTATTTACGTGGAACACGTGGGATATTGGATGTGCGCAGGTGTTTGTATTGTGCCTCTGGATGGGGGGGGTGCCCGTCCGTGTCGCGCCAGAAATCTGATCCACCGCGGCGCATCCAAATCGGAATTGTCAGGATCAAACCGGCGATAAATCCACCCAAATGCGCCATATAGGCGACGCCGCCCCCTGCAATATCCGACCCCAATCCATTGAGCAATTGCAGACCGAACCACACACCCAACACGATCCAAGCTGGGATGGGGAAGATCTTGAAAATGATGATAAATATCACCAGAACGTCGATTTTCGCTTTGGGGAATAACAACAGATATCCCCCCATAACCCCGGCGATTGCCCCAGATGCCCCCACCATGGGAACCGGGGATGTGGGGCTCGCTGCATATTGCGCCAGCCCCGCCCCGATCCCTGCCGTCAGGTAAAACGCCAAAAATCCGAAATGGCCCAGTTCGTCTTCCATGTTGTCCCCATAAATCCAGAGGAACAGCATGTTGCCTGCCAGATGCATAAATCCGGCATGTAGGAACATCGACGTGATCAACGCCTGCGGGTTGTCGCCATCATTCAGGCGACGGGGGATCAGCGCATAATCAAAATAGAGCTGGGACAGTGCCCAGTTATCTTGGATTCCGTAGGTAAGCAGGAAAACCGCGATGTTTGCTGCGATCAAGGCGTAACAAACATAAGGGATGCGGTTGGACGGGTTGTGATCACGAATAGGAAACATACCGGCAAAGTCCGCATTTCTGCGTGCAACGTCAAGCGGCATGCGCGGGCAGGGCGGGTTTTCGACATGCGGCGTGCCGCGCAGGGCGGCACGCCTGTTTTTTACATACCGGACACTTCGGCCAACAATGCGGCGTTACCGCCAGCGGCTGTTGTGTCGATACAGACCTGTCGTTCATGCAGCACATGCGCGGCATCTGGCATGGCGGTAACCAAGGCAATGATTGGCCCTAACCGCTGTGACAGCGCCTGTTCATATGCAACACCTGTGTCGCGATCCCCCCACCATATAGCCGCCGCGACATCCGGGTGATCCAACAGGGCCTCTGGCGACATGCCGTCTGCTGATATGGCTGTGCCGCCCAATGCAGACACGGCCTCTAACTGCGCAGCAATGTGATCCGTTGGACCCAGGCACAAAACCGGGCCACGTGCATGGGTTGTCAGGCGATTGCTTTCGCCGGTGGGGCCAGGCAGGTCCATGACGTCGGCGACGGAAATGGGCGTGTCACTTGGGGCTTGGAACCGGGGCACATAGCGTGGACCGCCCGCCTTGGGGCCGGTCCCTGACAGGCCTTCGCCACCGAAGGGTTGGCTGCCGACAATCGCGCCAATTTGGTTGCGGTTCACATATAGGTTTCCTGCGTCAATCTGATCCACGATCTGTTGCACGCGGTCATCAATGCGCGTGTGCAACCCAAATGTCAGCCCAAACCCTGTGGCGTTGATATCCGCGACCACTTGGTCCAGTTCGTGGGATTTGAACCGCACAACATGCAATACCGGGCCAAAGATTTCGCGTTTCAGGTCCAGAATAGACGACAGGCTGATCACGGTGGGGGCGATAAATGTCCCGGTTGTGGGCGCGGGCAATTCGAACAAAACCCGATCCTCTTTGCGCGCAGTGTTGATGTGATCGGTAATGCCCTGCCACGCGGCCTGATCGATCACGGGGCCAACATCGGTGGACAATGCCCATGGCCGTCCCAGGGACAGTTCCTGCATGCCGCCAAACAGCATGGTCAAGATTTTATCCGCAACATCATCCTGCACATAAAGACAGCGCAACGCAGAACAACGCTGACCCGCTGATTGGAACGCGCTGGCCAGAATGTCACGAACCGCATGTTCAGGCAGTGCTGTGCTGTCAACGATCATCGCGTTCAATCCCCCCGTTTCCGCGATCAAAGGCGTGCCCGGCGCGCAGTTTTGCGCCATGGATTTGCGGATCAACATCGCCGTGGCTGTGGACCCGGTAAAGGCAACGCCAGACAGGGTGGCGTGGCTGGTTAATGCAGCTCCAACCTGTCCCCCCCCGGGCAGGATTTGCAACGCCGACCGGGGGACCCCCGCTTGGTGCAGCAATTCAACGGCGCGGATCGCGATCAGGCAGGTTTGCTCGGCCGGTTTGGCCAACACGGCGTTGCCCGCAGCCAAAGCCGCACTGATCTGTCCTGAAAAAATAGCCAATGGAAAATTCCAAGGCGAAATGCAGGTCCAGGTTCCGCGGGCCGGGCGGTCAGACTTTTCCGCTTCTTTGGCGTAGTACCGCAGAAAATCAACGGCTTCGCGGACTTCGCCCACGGCATCCAGCAGAGTTTTCCCGGCTTCACGGGCCAGCAGTGCAAACAATTCGCCGCTATGTGCCTCGTATAGATCAGCGGCTTTGTTCAGGATTACGGCGCGTTGGGCGACGGGCACATTCCACGTCTCGGCCTGCGCGATCGCGGCGTCACACTCTGCGGCGGTGGCATCAATCACATCGCCCACATGATCGGACGGGTCGGCCGGGTTCATAATCCGACGTTGCGCCCCGGTCGGGGCCGCATCTACGCTGGCCAAAACCGGACCGGCCTGCCAGGTGACCCGTTCAAAAGGGGACCGCTCTGTTTCGATACGCGCCAATGTGGGCCGGTCGGTCAAATCCCATCCTTTGGAATTGATCCGTTCTGGCTGATATAGATCAGGGCCTTTGGGCAGTGCAAATTCCGTTCCCAGCGCGTCAAAGGGGCAGGCGGCCACAATTTCTGCCGGGACTTCTTCGTCAACGATCTGGTTCACAAAAGAAGAGTTGGCCCCGTTTTCCAACAGACGACGCACCAGATAGGCCAGCAAATCTTCGTGCGCCCCGACGGGGGCATAAATTCTGCAATGGGTGTTATTGGCGTTCAGCACCAGATTATGCAGGGTTTCCCCCATCCCGTGCAGACGTTGAAATTCATAAGCAGATTTGGGCATGTCCTGCGCCATATGCAGGATCGCCGCCACTGTATGGGCATTATGTGTGGCAAATTGCGGATAGATCCGGTCTGTCATCGACAGCAATTTGCGCGCATTGGCGATATAGCTGACATCGGTGGCCGCTTTTTGCGTAAAGACGGGAAATCCGTCCATGCCCTCCACTTGGGCGCGCTTGATTTCGGCGTCCCAATAGGCGCCTTTGACCAGACGGATCATGATTTTGCGATCCAGTTTGATGGCCATGTCGTGCAATGCGTCGATCACAAACGACGCGCGCGGCCCATAGGCCTGCACCACGACGCCAAATCCATCCCAGCCTTTCAGCCCCGGATCAGCCAGCACCGTTTCGATCACATCCAGCGACAGGGATAGGCGATCTGCCTCTTCTGCATCCACATTCAGCCCCATACCCGCCGATTTCGCCACCAGCGCCAGCGATCGCAACCGCGGCACCAGCTCTTCCATGACACGGGCCTCTTGGGCGATTTCATAGCGGGCATGCAGCGCCGACAGTTTCACCGAAATGCCCGGATTTTGTGCGACTGACGCGCTGTGGCAATTTTCGGCGATGGCGGAAATGGCCCGCGAATAAGCTAAATGAAACCCACGCGCATCCGCATCGGTGCGTGCGGCTTCTCCCAGCATATCATAGGAATAGGTATAGCCTTTTTCCTCCATGCCTTTGCCACGTTTCATGGCTTTGACGATGGTTTCACCCAAAACAAACTGTTTGCCCATTTCCTTCATGGCGCGCGCAACTGCGGATCGGATCACAGGTTCCCCAACCCGTTTGATCGCCCCGCGCAACACACCGGACAATCCCGGCTTTTCCCCATCCAAAACCCGGCCCGTCAACATCAAGGCCCAGGTGGACGCGTTCACCAATGACGAAGAAGAATGCCCCAAATGCTGCCCCCAATTGGACGGTGCAATTTTGTCTTCGATCAGCGCATCAATTGTATCGGCATCCGGCACCCGTAGCAGCGCTTCGGCCAGACACATCAATGCGACGCCTTCTTCGGTGGATAGCCCGTATTCTGCCAGGAAAACCTCCATCAAACCGGGGTCAGAAGCCCCGCGAATGTCCCGCACCAACTGGGCCGCATTCGCGGAAATTGTTGCGCGATCCGTTTTCGTCAAACATGCTTGTTCCACCAGACGCGCCACTGCGGTTGTTTCATCGGCATAAGTTTGTGTGTCGACCAAGCTGCGAGGGGAGGGTGATGTGTTCATGTCTAAGCTCCTATCCGTTATGGCTAGGATAGCTGAAAAAAACGGGTCGTTTTGACTTCACTTTAGGTGTATCGTAGGAAGACCGCATATAAGATTGGGAAAAATGTGACCGAACGAACTTCTGAGCTGGATCGATTTGATCGAAAGATTCTGGATATTCTGGCGGTCGAAGGCCGCATCAGTGTCACCGAATTGGCCCGTCGTATTGGGTTGTCTAAATCCCCGACGCAGGCGCGTTTGCGTCGTCTTGAAGAAACCGGAGTGATCCGCGGTTATCGCGCACTGTTTGATCCGATACGGTTGGGGCGGGATCATGTGGCCTTTGTCGAAGTGAAGCTGAGCGACACTCGTGAAAAGGCGCTGGGTGAGTTCAATCAAGCGATCACACAAATCCCAGAAATCGAGCAATGTCATATGATTGCCAGCAATTTCGACTACTTGCTCAAGGTGCGCACATCCTCAATGACCGGTTATCGTTTGTTATTGGCGGAAAAGATTTCGACCCTGCCGCATGTCGCCAGCACTTCCACCTATGTGGCCATGCAAGCCATCAAAGAAGAGCAAGCAAGCCCAGAGGCACAGGCGGGTGGCGATTGATTGCATGTGATGGTTTTGGTCTTTGTGATGACAGAGCCTTGATTTGACCTGAAGCGATTTAGGCCGATGATGCCATTATGCGTTTTTCCATCGTTTTACCTCTGCTGATCGGCATGGCGGCAGGCGCTGCCTATGCTCAGACTTGTCCAAATGGGCCGAATCACTCGACGCGCCTTGGGCTGTTGCATGAGGTTTTACGCACGGCCCCTGATCCGATAGCGGCGCGTCGCATCAGCAATGATTTGTGGGCGATCTGGTTGCAGGCCCCGGATGAGGTCGCGCAGGAACTGCTGGATCATGGCATGGAACGGATGCGGTTGGGGGACCATCTGGGCGCGCAAACGGCGTTTGATCGATTGGTGGATTATTGTCCGGATTTTGCCGAAGCCTATAACCAGCGGGCATTCAGCAACTTCTTACAACAACGATTCGACATCGCCGTGCTGGATTTGGACCGGGCTTTGGAATTAAACCCTCGACATTTAGGCGCGTTAACCGGGCGCGCACTCACTTTGATCGAATTGGGCCAAAACGAAGCCGCACAAACGGATTTAAAGGCGGCGGTTGCGCTTAACCCATGGCTGAATGAGCGAAGTTTGATCATTCAGCCCCCCGGAGAGGACATCTGAGGGTTTACCTCCGTCACGGAATGCCTATTGTCGCGCCAACATACTGAATTGCGAATGCGTTTGAGTATGAAGATCGGTTGCGGGCGTGATGGAATGGTAGACATACCAGACTTAAAATCTGTTGGGGCCTAGCCCCGTGTGGGTTCGAGTCCCACCGCCCGCACCATACCTCCAAAACCTGTCTTGCTTCCTCAGCCCGATGCGCGATGACAATCAGGCATGCGCATCAGAAATAGCCACGGGTGAACAAACCCGAAGAGCGTTTCGATTAGCGAAGTTGCGCCTGATCCATCGCAATCATGCATCGTTTGACAACCGCGGCGGAATCCAGGACCAGCACTGAAACGTCAGCCTTTGTTGTGGATTTTCGGTGCAGACACCCTTCGACATCATCAACGATCCGTTTACCGTTTCCTTGGTGATCCAACGGTTGCAGTTCTGCAATGTTATCAACGTTCGTCATGATGATTTCGTCGACGGAATCCACAAGAATGCCGTACTTGTTACCTTCGTTTCTAAAAATTAGAACCTTTTGCCCGTCTATACGTTTAGGGGGCATCCCATAGAGCAAACGGGGATTGAAAAGGGTAATCAACTCGCCTCGTAAGTTGATAATTCCTTCGACAAAATCGAGTGAATAAGGCGGTTCCAGTAAATGGTCAGGACGGTTGATCACTTCGCTGACGCAGGCCGTGTCGAGCGCAAACATTTTTTCAAAGGTGAACAGGATATATGTGCGTCGCGTCGTACTAACCTGAGTTGTTTCCCCATCGCAATTTTGTCCATCGGATGGATAAATTTCCTGGCAGGCCTTTGCAATTTCGACCAATTCAGGATCCGTGCGCAGTTTTTTCTGGTCCAGCATCATGACAATTTTGTCTTGTTCGCTGATGAGACAACCATTGACATAATCCCCGCGTGGCAGGGCCAGTTTGGCGAATGGCAGCACGTCATCGCGGTAATAGGGCAGGATACTATCAATCGAAAACACCATCAGGCCGACCATGCCTTCTGCGGTTTCCAAAACCACCATTTTGCGTTCACTGGGAATGGTTTTTCCAAGATGAAAGACCGCGCCATCCCCTAAAAATGCTCGGAAATCAACCACAGGTAGGATGACTCCACGCAAATTTGTGGTGCCGATGACATTGCCGCGGGCAAACAATGACTGATCCACCTTGGGCATTTTCAGGATTTCTTTGACGTAGCGCAAATCAATGGCACAGGTTGTGTGCCCGGTTTGAAACGAGATGCAATTGCGACGTTTCCCTTTGGCCGATTTGACCTCAACTTGATCCGAGGATTTGGTGGCACGTGGCACTTGGTCGAGGTTCAGCAATTCGTAGGGGTCAAGCAGTTGTACCAGTCGATTGCCTTGTTCAAATTTCAACACCCCATTGATAACCACATCTCGCGGGCCGTCTTCTTTGGCTTGAAAATTTACTCGCGTGGCTTGATTCCCATTGAGCACTTCACCGGTCAGATCAAAAAGCAGGCCGATGCAATGTTCCCCATATTCAATAATGGCAACCCTGCGCAACGCGACCTGCCTCTGGTCCGAAAACCCTAACAAAATTCGTAGATCAACAATGGGTATGATCTGACCACGCAGGTTAAACAAACCCAGCATATAAGGCGGGGCAAGTGGCATTGGGGAAATGTCGGTGGGTTCGTTCACGACCTCTTGCACTGCGGATACGGGGATCGCAAATTCGCTATCTCCGATCAAAAACGACCCATAGATTTCTCCGCTAGCCCCCCGTTTTTGAGCGGTTTGTATCCGCTGCGAAACGGTTTTTACATAGCCAGTATCAGATTGATCCTCTGGCTGTGTGCCATCTGTATGATCCAACATCATCGTTGTGTCTCCAATCTTGGAATGGCGGAGACGGTGAATTCACCGCTGGTGCAATCAATGGTTATCTGCCGGCCCAACATACCGCCGACATCTTCGTGAATGCGGCGCATTCCGGCCTCACGTAGGGATTTGTAGGCAAATTTGGAATTGATTTGGCCAACCATTCGGCTTGGGTCGGCATCCTCAGGCAAGGTCATATTTGCCCCGCCAACGACGATACCTTGAAGTTTGCGCATCTCACTGGGTTTTAGGTCCATGAGCTGCATTAATGAATAAATCGCCTGATCGACATGTCGTCCCCCAAGTTTTTCGATCGGGGTGTCAGATTTTGACAGCAGGCAATGGGCCAGACCGTACACGCCATTCTTTGGATCCAAAATGCCCAACCCGATGCATGATCCTAGAATGGCATGCAAACTTTGCCCGGCTTGCCCGGTTTTAACCTGACCAATCGTGACATGTAATTTTTCGCATGCGCCGACTTGCATCAACTCTTGGCCTTTGCTTTGGGGCGATAAATAATAGGAGCAATCTGTTCGAACGGTGTGTTCAACTTGGTCAGCGTTTCGCTTTCACCAATGAACAAGACCCCATCCGGCCGCATTTGGTCATGCACTTGATCTAGGATCTTCACCTGATCGTCATCCGTAAAGTAAATCAGCACATTTCGCAGGAAAACGGCGTCAAATGGTCCTGCCTTTGACAGGCGGTCAAACAGATTGTGTAATTTGAATTTGATCCGAGACCGAATTTGGGGATTGGCGCTAAACCCATCCGTGTCATTTCCGGTCATATGCGCTTTAAAAACTTCGGGTTTTGCTTGCCGAAACCGCGCGATGGACCGGCCTTTGTAGACACCTTTTGTTGCGACATCCAAAACCCGAGACGAAACATCCGTACCTAGTATCGAATAATCGAAGTTCTGATTTTTCAATCGCACGTCTTCCAACAGGGTGCCAATAGTGTGCGCCTCTTCTCCGGTGGATGCGGCCCCTGACCACACCCGTAGCGATCGATTTTGCCCTTTGGCCAAAAACTGGGGCAGAAATTCATCCTGAAAATAGTCCCAGACCCGCGGTGTGCGATAAAAATAGGTTTCGTTTGTTGTGACCCGGTTGGTCAGCTCTTGCATCTCTTCCGGGTCTTTTGACAGATGCGAAATGTACGCCGCAAAATCAGGTGCAGCGACCTCGCGTAATCGGCTTCTCAGTCGGCTGACCAACATTGATTTGCGGGTTTCACCGATCGTGATCCCAGTGTTTTTATGCACAATGGCCCGCAATTTTGAAAAATCACCGTCACTCATGGTGACGTCTACTTTAGCAACATCCATATTGCAGCCTTTTCTTGATTAGACATTTCATCCGAATTAGCAGCCCAGTTTGGCGACTTCTGATGTCAGTTCTTGGGCACCAGAGTTTAGGTCATCCGTTGCCGCCGCGATGGCATCTGATGCAATGACAGCCTGTTCGGATGCATCCACGATGCTTTGGATGGCCTCGGACACGTCGCGGGCAGCGGTTTGTTGTTCATTGGCCGCAACCGAGATTTGGGCGATGGAATCCGTGGTATCAGAGATGCCTGACAAGATTTTTTTGAACGCGGCGCCAGCCTCTCGGGAAATTTCGCTGCCTTGGGTGACGCGTTTGACCGTGTCATTGATAAGTTTGCTGATTTCCTTCGTAGATTGCGACGATCGTTCGGCCAGTTTGCGCACTTCATCTGCAACAACCGAAAAGCCAAGCCCATGTTCACCGGCACGCGCGGCTTCGATTGCGGCGTTAAACGCCAACAGGTTGGTTTGGCTGGCGATTTCGCTGATGGTTTTGACGATTTCACTGATTTCTTCGGACGAAGCATTGATCAAATCCATTGCCTCGATGGACCGGTCAATCGCCTTGGCGCCTTGATCGGCTTCTTCTTTGGTTTTCTGCGCGATTTCGTCAGAATGGTTGCTGTTTTGCGCGATTGAATCGATCGACGCGCTTAGTTCTTCGACAGAAGCGCTGATTTCTTCAGTGGTGCAGCCAAGTGTCTGCGCACCGCTGGCCACCGTATGGGATTGCTGTGAAATCGACTTGGATTGCGCAACAAAGCCTTCGGCGATGCGAGTCACTTCTTTGGCGACGTTTTTCTCAGCAGTGATGTTTGAGGCAAATTTAACAACTTTGTAGGGCTTACCCTCTGCATCAAAGATTGGGTTATAGCTGGCATTGATCCAGACCTCTGACCCTCCTTTGCCAAAGCGTTTGAACTCACCGGCGCAAAACTCGCCTTTGGCCAAATCCGCCCAGAATTTTCTGTATTCGGGTGACATGGAATAGGTTGGATCACAGAAAATGCGGTGATGCTGGCCTTGGATTTCATCAAGGTTATAGCCCACCGTCGCCGTAAAGTTTTCGTTGGCGGTGATGATGGTCCCGTCTAGCTCAAACTCAATCATCGCCTGCGCGCGGTTGATCGCAGCCATCTTGCCGTCTTGTTCGGCGGTGCGCAGTTTCTCATCTGTGATATTTGTGGCGAATTTCACGACCTTATAAGGTTTGCCATCCGCATCAAAAATTGGGTTGTAATTGGCGTTGATCCACACCTCTGACCCATCTTTGGCCAAACGCTTGAACTCTCCTACGCAAAACTCACCCTTGGCCAGATCCGCCCAGAAGGCGGTATATTCGGGGGATCCAGTATAAGCTGAATCGCAGAAAATGCGATGATGCTGACCCTGAATTTCACTCAACGAATAGCCAACCGTGGCGGTAAAGTTTTCATTGGCGGTGATAATGGTCCCATCCAGTTCAAACTCAATCACGGCCTGTGCGCGGTTGATCGCAGCCATTTTGCCGTCTTGTTCGGCGGTGCGCAGTTTCTCATCTGTGATGTTTGAAGCGAATTTAATAACCTTATAAGGTTTGCCATCCGCATCAAAAACCGGGTTGTAGCTCGCGTGGATCCAAACCTCTGACCCGTCTTTTGCAAAGCGTTTGAATTCACCTGCGCTGAACTCACCCATAGCAAGTTTCATCCAGAAATCTTGGTAATCGTCAGATTTCGCAAATTGCGGATCGCAAAACATCCGGTGATGATTTCCAACGATTTCGTCCAGTTTATAGCCAACCGCCGACAGAAAGTTTTCGTTGGCGGTGATAATTGTGCCGTCCAGTTCAAATTCGATGACAGCTTGTACACGGTTGATCGCCGCTATGATGCCATTTTGATCCAAATCTTCACGATTGTCTGTTGCCTGTGCTGCTGTTTCCATTGCACCCATAATATATGCCTCACATAGATATTTACCCCATGTGCAGCATGCAGCCTGAGTCTTAACACTAGATTTCCATGGCTTGGAGGAATGAACTCTTGTGCATAAAATTTAAGGAAAACATGATCGCAATCGCAATTTAAGTCATGAGAAAGAACAGTGAAATGGCGTCGGAATGTTGGCGCTAAAACACCAACGATCACGGTCAATAATCGCGAACTGAGCGAAGAGAAAACAATGGTTTTTGCAGGTATTACGCAGGTTTACCACCGACACGACCGCGACGCGGCTGATCGATCAGGAACTGCGTGACCTGTTCTATTGGCATTGGTCTGGCGATGTGGAACCCTTGCAGGCGATCACACCCGACTTTGGTCAGTAGATCCGCTTGTTTTTGTGTTTCGACACCTTCTGCAGTGACACCAATGTTGAGGGCATGACCAATGTCCACAATCGATTTTAACAACCGCAGCCCGCTTTCTGTTTGGGTGATGGGGGCAACAAGTCGACGATCAATTTTAAGCCGATCCGGATTGATACGTTGAAGCGCGACAACAGACGCTCGGCCGCTTCCGAAATCGTCGACCTCAATCGTAAACCCCATTTCGCGATATTGATCGACCTTAAACAAAAACGCCTCGTCTTCTTCTTCTAAGAAGATCGTTTCCAAAAGTTCAAAACCTATATTTCCGGGATACATTTGTTGCATCAGGCGAAGTTCGGTTGGGTCGTGATCATGCACCCGCGATGCGCTGACATTAAAGGAAAGCGTCGGATAAGCCCCGATATGCGCAAAACGAGTCGTACAATCGATAACAGCGCGTTCAAAGATCATCTTGTCGATATCCGCAATCACATCGAGATCCATCGCAACCTGTAAAAACGCATCTGGGGCCAAGGTTCCGCGTTCTGGATGTTGCCACCGCGCCAGCGCCTCAAGCCCGATCACCACGCCCGTTTTTGCATCAATCTGGGGCTGAAAATATGGAATAAACTCTTGGTTTTCGATGCCGCGCAACACCTCGTCTGCCAGTGTTTTTTGGTTACGCGCCATTTCAAAATCGGATTGGTCAAATATCCCCAAACGCCCGCGACCCATGTTTTTGGCCCGGTACAAAGCAAGGTCGGAATTCGCGAGCAAATCGTCGATGCCGGTGACCGGGGTGGTTGCCAACCCGATAGAGGCCCCAAAACGGCATTCCTTGCCTTCAAAATGAGCGGGCCGTGTGAAATCAGCCAGCAATTGTTTGGATAAATCTTTGGGTCTGTCCTGATCATCGCCCACCAGGATCAGAACGACAAATTCGTCCCCCCCGATGCGAGTGACCACTTCTTCTGAGGTTGCACGGCTTCTGATACGGGATGCGACATCCAGTAGAACCTGATCGCCAGCTGCATGACCCATCGTGTCATTGATCAGTTTGAAACGGTCCAGATCGATGTGCAAAACGGCGATTTCACCGCCTGATACCTGACGTTTGGCGGCGAATTCTTGCAATTTGCGTTTAAACAATCTGCGATTGCCCAGCCCGGTTAAATCGTCGTGTTCCGCTTGGTGTGAGATTTCCAAATTCGCGCGTTCAAGTTGCGCGGCATGTTGTTCAACCGACCGGCGTTGGCGCACCAGTTCCGTTGTATCGAGCCGAACAATCACCAAGTCACCATTTTCCGCCCGTGACCGAAGCAACCTGTGATGAATATCACCCGTCAATTCAATGTCCTGAATGGGTGTTTCTACGGTTTTTTGCTGATGTTCGTCAGACATCCATTCTTCTTCGCGCCCGATGGCGTCGGCAAATTTACCGGCCCGTATTGCGATCCGCGCCACTTCGGTCCGGTGCATCCCAACCATGATGGGGTCGTTTTCACCAGACATGGACGCACGATAGGCATCATTCCATGCCACCAGACAATCGGCGGAATCATAAATCACAAAGGGGGATGGATAGGCGTTGAGGGCGGAAATGAGCCTAAGCTTGGCCTCTTCTGCGGTGCGTTTCTGTCGAACCAATTCGGTTGAATTCAACCGGATCACCACATAATCCCCATTTTCGGTGCGATACCGAAACAGGCGGTGATGAATGTCATCCCAAAGCTCAATATCCAGAGTTTTGTTGCTCATTGCATCGGGCGACGCGGTTTCTTCGATCCACTCTTGTTCACGGCCCACCGCTTCGGGGATGCGCCCGTTTGCGACCCCAATCGCCAGCACGTCGCGAATGGGCATGCCTTTTTGCAAATCCGTGGGACAATCTGTCATCGACAACGCATAGGCGGCATTCCAGCTGACCAGATTTAGATTCACATCATAGATCACGAACGGGTCTGGAAATGCGTCCATCGCAGCCTCAAAGCGGGACGGCGCAGCGATCGGGGGGGGCGTGTGATGGCAATTATCGGGTTCAGCCGCGGAATTTGATGTTTCAATCTGTAAATCCCAAGTCAGCGTCACCAAATGCCCGGCGGTTGACACATGTCCGGTGACGTTCATTGCTGCGCCACGCATATGTGCGGTGCCATCCCCCCCCAAGATCACGAGATTGTTGAGAACCCGATCCTGTTCACATTGGTTCGGCGCATGACTGATCTGGCGAAGCTGAGCGAAACTATCAGCATCTAAAAACGTTTCAAATGACAGCCCTGTTGCATTTTCCGCTGTTGTGCCAATGACATCGAGGAATGCAAAATTGCAGTAAACAACACAAATATCGCCCGTTTTAATGGACACGTCACCAACCACCACAGGGGCTAGGCTTCGATCCAATAGGTCAGATTTCAACGTTTCAATCGACTTCGACATAGTGTGCTCGGGTGCCATGGCGGTGCGTATTCTCCAGCGCGACACGGACTTTGTCACGACACCGTATTAGAAATTCAAAAACATCCGTCAATTGGGAAAAAGCGGACGTTGTTTTTGGTTGTAGCACGAGGTTCTTAACAGGGTCCTATATGTATTTCGGGTCGCGATTGCGAATGGCATGGATTTCTTGGACCGGAAAACGCGCCAATATAAGATATGAGAGCTAGACGTTTTGTTGACCGCTCTTAGTCCGGACGCTTTATTGCTCTAAATCGCTGCATTTCAACGGTGTTGGCACTCATAAGCCGAATGTCTCCGTGAGCTGGCTTGGGTTTGACAATGTTGAAATCATTAGAAATAGTTTGGTGCTGAACAAAGGGACAAAGGTGGTTGGTATGAGTGTTATTGGTTATTACTCGATGGACGCTTCGCAGGGCGAAGCGTTTCAGATTGATGAAATTATGGACAACGGTCACACCGCGCAAAGTGTGACGTCACTTACAGCAGCAGAGCTGAGCCAGATTGACATTCTTTATGTTGTTAATTCCAACAATGGCAGTTTTGGGTCCGAATATCTGACAAATCTGGCGAATATTCAGGCCGCCGTAAATGCGGGGATGAGCCTGGTGATTTTTGACCGGCATGTCACGGATGCTCAGACGATATTGCCGGGTGGCGATACGGTGACCTTTGTGCGTGAGACCGGCACCGAAATCGACATCGCAGCAGGGGCCCCATCGGATTTTGTAAACGGATCAGCAGGCACAATCACAGACGTCGACTATGATGATGCAAACTTTTCAGTGCATGGTTATGCAAATTTGGCGGATCTGCCAGTCGGGGCGACGCCGCTACTCACAACCGGAAGTGCAACAGAAATTGCTGCTTTTTCATATCAGTACGGTGCTGGCACGGTTTTTTACTCATCGATTCCATTGGATTTTTACTCTGATCGTAGTTTGCCAACGATCACCCCAGACGAAGTTACGCGGTTAGCGGGGAATGTGTTTGAACATGTAACAGGTGGCGGGGCCCCGCAATTCACCAGCACCGCTGACGTGTTTGATGAATTTGGGCAAATGGGTTTGTTTTCAAACCTTTCATTGGCCGCATATGAGTTACAGCCGCATGAAACAACAGGCACGTTCAACGCCCAAGCGACCCCGGCGACAGATCGGTTAGACGGGATGCTCTATTTTCTGCAAACCTCCGATTTGCCAAGCCTGAGCCCCGTTGCCACAGGCGATCCGGAATACCCTCAAGACGGACTGGTTGACGGGTTTTACACATCTGGAAATGCAGCGGCGCTGGTGGCGCGATCCGATGACGCGATGTTCGTGTCGTTTCGTGGGACAAACAGTGCTGGCGACGCCGCGCCTGATTGGCTGGCGCAATACAATCACCTACAAGATTTGACCGAACTGATGGATGCAATCAGGGATTACCTTACGATCAATCCAGAAATAACACAGGTCTATTTGACAGGTCATAGCCTTGGATCCAGCATGGCAGATTACTGGACCAGCATTTTAAACAATTGGGGGCTATCTGCATCTATCGAAAACATTTCGTTTGCTGCGCCGGGCGTGTTCACCAATCTACCTGAATTTGACAACGCGGCCTCGTTTCGGATGGATGGGGATGTCATTGGGATTCCTGCGTTTTTCTCTGACAACTTTGGGGATTTGAACGAGTTTCACAACAATTTGCTGTCGCAGATTGGTCCGGTCGATACCCATTCAATGCATGTTTATAACCAATATGTCGAATTTGCGCAGTCGCAGGGCATTACATTGACCAATATGACTGAACTGTTCCACGGCGTCGATTATGACGTGCTGATCGCCCATTCGCAGATCGCAAATGAGGCGGCTCTGAACCTGAATGTCGGGGCCGGTGTGGATTACATCTATGGCGGCGGCGGGCATGAGATCATTCTAGGTGGCGCTGGGTTTGATGGGTTGTTTGGCAATGGTGGCGTGGACCATTTGGACGGCGGCACGGGGAATGATCTGATCTATGGTGGCTCGGGGGGCGACCATATGTATGGGGATATCGGTCTGGATACAATGCGCGGTGGAACCGGTCATGATGTGATCGAAGGCGAAGGCGGCAGCGACACCATTTGGGGCCAAAATGGGAATGACACATTAAATGGCGGTGGTGGGCATGATGAACTCTTCGGGGGGGCAAATGCCGATGAACTTTATGGTGGGGCTGGCAGTGATACCTTACAGGGGGGTGCGCAGGCTGATCTGCTCGGTGGTGGGGCAGGGGCGGATACCCTCCAAGGCGGGACCGGTCGTGATACCCTAACTGGTGGCACCGGCAATGATGTGTTTGTGTTCAATAGCATAGGCGAAACCAATTCGATTGCGCGGAATGATGGGCATGCTTTGACGTGGTCCGCAGATGTGATCACGGACTTTAATGCAGCACAGGACGTTATCGATCTGAGTGGCATTGACGGCCAGCGCTTCCGGGCCGAAGACGCTTTCCACTTTAGCGGCGAGGCTGACTTGATCGTTTTTGAACGTGGCCAACTGAGCTATTACCATAGCGGCAGCAATACGATCGTCCATGGCAGCAATGATGGTGATATCTATTCCGACTTTGCGATTGTTTTGTTGGGCACCCATGACCTGACTGCGGATAACTTTTATCTATAGCGACGATCCAAGCATTACAGTCCCGGTTTGATTTCTCCAAAACGGGACTGTTGTTCCTCTGCTGGGATCATCGGCCGAACCTAGGCTTGTTGTCACCACACACTAGATGATTTCATCAATCATTTTAACAAGTTGTCTGACCTGATCCTGTCGCAACTTGTAAAAAACCCAGTTCTTGATCTTCTTGCTATCGACCAATCCCGCTTCTTGCAGCACCTTCATGTGGTTGGTCACGGTGGGCTGCTTTAACCCGATTTTATCGGTGATAAAGCTGACACAAACGCCATCCTTCACCAAATCCCCATCCACCTGAGGCGGAAAGAAACGTTCAGGATCAGAAAGCCAATGCACAATCCGCAGCCGGTTTTCATGCGCCAATGCCGTCAGGACACGGGCGCTTGACTCAAAGGTGCTATCTGAATAGTCACTCATCTATATAGATTCTCCACTATGTAGGTTGGTATGTCATCTCCTCAAAAAACTTTCAACTTTATCCATTGTGATGTGTTTGCCGCGCGCGCCTATACTGGCAATAGCCTTGCGGTCATATTCGACTCAGCCGATCTGAGCGATGATCAGATGCTATCGATCACCCAAGAGTTACGGCATTTTGAATCGATTTTTCTGAGCGATAACGACGGTCAAATATCAGCAAAAGTGTTTGATCTATTTGAAGAACTGCCCTTTGCTGGCCATCCAATCATCGGGGCCGCCTGCGCGTTACATCGACAATCGGGCAACAGCGCAGATCAGCATTGGACCATTCATTTGCAGGGCGGGCGTCAGGTTGAGGTTTCGACGCTACATCAAAATGGACGGTATTGGGGGGTGTTGGATCAGGATCGCCCAGACATGATCGCACAGCTGGAAAACGCGTCCAGTTTTGCCCCTTTGTTCAATCTTTCTAAAACGTCTGACCTACCGGCCGAAATCATTTCAACCGGTTTAAAATACTTGGTGATCCCGGTTGAGCACGGGTTGAAAGAGGCGCGTATCACCGTACCGGATTTAGAAGAAAGGCTGCATCATTTGGGCGCAGAATTTGCCTATCTTTTTGACGTGCACAGCTTTGAGGGACGCCACTGGAACAATGATGGGGTCATGGAAGACGTCGCTACAGGCAGCGCGGCGGGCGTGGTCGGGGCCTATGCGTTGAAACATGGGTTGGTGCCCGCAAATAAAAGCTTTGTTCTAAAACAGGGGCATTTCATCGGCCGCCCAAGTGAAATCATCGTAACCCCTTATGGGGATTGCGATAATGTCGAACGTGTCACCGTCACTGGCGAGGTGAGCTTTGTCGGGAAAGGCGAGGTTTTTGAACCATGATCCCTGTTCTTAACTCTGCGGACATTCGCCCCTTTTTAGACATTCAAAACCTGATCCCATCGGCAAAAACCGCATTTCAGGCCATATCAAACGGTGACGTTCAAACCCCGGTTCACGTTTTGCATCTAAATGAGCGCGCGGACATGCATATCAAATCGGCGACATTGCCCGATTGTCCGATTTTTACCGTGAAAATGGCCGGTTGGTCCGGTGTTTTGGCAGATCAAGGTCTGCCAACCTCTAGTGGGATGATCGCCGTTTTCGACAGCGCGACCTGCAAACCGTTGGCGATCCTCTGTGATGATCATCTGATATCAGACTACCGAACCGCAGCCGCAGGTGCCTATGTTGCACAGATTCTGGCCCCCAAATCGGTGTCATCTGCAGTGGTCATCGGGACCGGCATTCAGGCGGGTTTACAAATCGAAGCCCTGTTACATGTGCGCGCCATCAAACAGGTGCATATTTGGGGGCGATCTGCGGCCAAGGCATTGGCGTTAAAGACAAACCTGCAACGAAGATTTCCAGATGTGGATTTCTACATTGCGACAGATTTGGCCAAAGTGGTTCCACAGACCGATGTCATCATCGCCGCAACGGGGGCGAAAAAACCGATTTTGCGCAGCGAATGGGTGCGTCCGGGGCAGCACATCACGTCGGTTGGGTCAGACGATGCGACCAAATGTGAAATCGACCCCGTCATCCTGAAATCCGCAAATGTCTATGTGGACGCAATCAGCTCAGCCCAAAGGTTCGGAGCCCCGCACCATGCGATCGCGGCCGGGTTTATCACCGCGTCGGAGCTGATTGAAATTGGCGAGGTCGGCATTTCATGCGTCGCGAACCCGGATGGCCCGACGCTGGCTTGTTTGTCGGGGCTTGGAATTCAGGACCTAACAGCGGTGGCCAGTTTTTGGGACAAATTGCGGCACAACCTCACCGCTTAGCGGCGATCAGCAACCAATGGGTCAGCGAAACCCATCGGTTTGGGCCAAAAGCGCGGCTTGGGTGCGGTTTTTGACGTCTAATTTGCGCAGAATGTTTTTAACATGCAGTTTGATTGTCACCTCTTGCAAGTCGAGGTCGCGACCGATTTCTTTGTTGGATTTACCATCGCAAAGCCCACGCAATGTTTGCGCCTCTCTGGGGGAAAGCCCATAAAAATCAGTGCCTCTGGATTCGTTTTCAGGCACCAGAGCCATATCAAACGGGAAATATTTTTCACCAGATAACAAAAACCGGATTGCGTTCACCATCGTGTCAGCTGTCAGCGATTTTGGGAAAAATCCCATCGCCCCAATGGTCATCGCTTCTCTTGCGACTTCGGCTTTGGCCACGCCTGACATCAGCGCAAATTTGGTGACAGGAAATTCTGCGATGGCCTGTTCTAGCCCCGCCAACCCGTCCATTCCGGGCATGTTATAGTCCAAAATAGCAAGGTCAAAGGACTTCATCCCGCGTAAAAGGCCAACCGCTTCGGGTAGGGTCGAGGCTGTTTGAATGGAGAAATCATCTGATTTCCCCAAATAAGCGGCAATTGTGTCCCTGACCAAATCGTGGTCGTCGGCGATCAATATCGTTGGCATAAAATCTACCTATCTCGGCCCCAATAACAGTTTACGAACAGATTTTGCATGCTCACAAGACCGGACTATACTTTGGTATAGTAAACTATCCGCATGCATTATCCAAAAAATCATTCAAAGGCTTTAGACATCTTTGTGAACGAAACGTCAGGGGTCAGATTAGAATGAAAACTTGGATCGGAGCACTTTTCGTTTGGATGATGTCTGTTGTCGGCGTTTTCGCTGAACCGGGAACGCTGATTGTTGAGTTCGGTGATCAACAGGTTTCGCTGGGCTTGACTGAGTTGGATGCCATGCCGCAATCCAGTTTTGTGACCGAAACGATTTGGACGGATGGGCCCGTCGAATTTTCAGGGGTGACGTTGTTTAGCATTTTGAATCTAGGGGATGTAGAGGGGCAAACTCTGAACATGGTCGCGTTGAATGATTATGCCGTTCAAATGCCCATTTCGGACATCACCGAGGATCACCCGATCATCGCCACCCGTATCAATGGTGCGGAAATGCAGGTCAGGGATAAGGGCCCATATTGGATTGTGTATCCATATGATAGGGCACCAGAATATCAAACCGAAACCATCTATGCGCGTTCGATCTGGCAATTGGTAAAGCTGTCGGTCATGAATTAACGAACACAAAGGACGACTGGCTGAATTGGGACCACGTCTCATCATATTTGGTTTGATTGCAGGGCTGATTGCCCTGCTTTCTGTCTTGATCGCGCAACTGCCCAAAGATTTGCGCGCATTGTCCACGGCTGAGACGGACAATACACAATGGTCGGTGTTTCAAGTTGAAACTGAGTTCGCCAATCTGAGCGCAACCCTTGCACAGCAGGCTTTGGCCGCAGCACCGGACACGGATTGGGTGAAATTGCGTGCGGATATTGCGCTTAGTCGCGCGAATATTGTGACCAGTGGGCGAAATCGGGTCCTTTGGGTCGGCAACGAAGAAGCCGAAGCCCTGCTCGAACAACTGCGTGATTTTCAAACTTCAGTGGCTCAAATTCTGGACCAGAACGATGTTTTGGGACGTCCTGAAATTGCTGATTTGCGAAAACTGACGCAGGATATTCGCCCCAATGTGCGTCGCCTTGCATTGGTCGGGCTCCAGCAAGGGGCACAGCTTTCGGAAAACAGGCGCGACGTCTTTATTGAAAAACTGCGGTGGCTGGGATTGGTCGCGATTGTTTTGATCGCGGCCTTTGCCTTGGCTTTGCTCTATTTGGCGTGGCTACTGGCCGCAGCGCGGCGCAAAGACGAAGATTTGCGATCCACGTCTCAACGATTGGCAGTCACAGTATCGGCGTCGCTAGACGGGATTGTGATTGCCAATGCCCATGGGGAAATCATCGAATTCAACGGCGCCGCGTCCAACATTTTTGGCTGGTCCAAGGCAGAAATCTTGGGCCAGAAAATGGACCAAACCATCGTTCCCATGCATCACCGCGCTGGCCATGCGGCTGGAATGAAACGATATTTATCAACCGGAACACCGCATGTTGTTGGCGCTGGGCGGATTGAACTCTCAGCGCTTCGAAAAACCGGCGAGGAATTCCCGATAGAGCTGAATATCACGTCGGCAATGCAAAATGGCGAAGAGATATTTATCGCCTACATTCGTGACATCAGCAAACAGAAGATCAGCGAACAAAAGTTGATCGATGCCCGAGATCAGGCCAAACGCACGGATCTGGCTAAATCCCATTTCCTAGCGGTGATGAGCCATGAAATGCGCACGCCACTCAATGGCATTTTGGGTGTTTTGGATCTGTTGAAAACCACCAAACTGGACAAACAGCAGGACCGCTATGTTCAGGTGGCCGCCGCATCTGGCGAGATATTGCTGGAACATATCAACGAAGCGCTGGACATTACGCGGATCGAAACCGGGGTGATGTCGCTGTCGCCGGAACGGTTTTCACTGCGTCAAACCGTGAACCGTGTGGCGGATGTTTTGCGGACCTTGGCCACTGAAAAGGGCCTGACATTGCAGGTCGATTTTGACGCTGGGATGGATCGGGATTTTAAGGCAGACCCGGTGCGGGTGAACCAAATTCTGACCAATCTGATTGGCAACGCGATTAAATTCACCAAAACCGGCGGGATAACCTTAAAGGTCGCCGGCATTCACGGCCCGGAAACCACCGAAGCCACCATTGTTGTCACGGATACGGGGCCGGGTATTGCTGACGAAAACATCGAAGATATCTTTCAGGATTTTGTCGCTCTTGCCCGGCCCAGTGGTCGTCAATCGCGCGGCGATGGGCTTGGGCTGTCGATTTCTCGTAAAGTTGCGCGATTGATGGGGGGCGATCTGACCGCGCATAGCGTGGTGGGGCAGGGCAGTGCGTTCACGCTCACGCTGCCATTGACGCGGTGTTGTGATGATTTGCCTGAAACATCGGCGCAGACGACCATCGCCAATCCCAAAGTTGGATCGGTTCTGATCGTCGAAGACAACGCCATCAATCGGTCCGTTCTAGGCGATATGTTGATCGGATTTGGCAGCAATGTCACCGAAGCCAAAGATGGATTGGAAGGGTTGAAAACAGCCGAGGAGACCAAGTTTGATCTGATTGTGATGGATATCAGCATGCCGTTTATGGACGGGATCGAAGTGACCCGCCGCATTCGCCAAGGGGACGGTCCCAATAAATCCACCTATATTCTGGGGCTGACAGCGCATGGTCGTCAGGAATACCGCGACAAAGCCAAAGCCGCCGGGATGGAAGGGTTTTGTACCAAACCGATCCGATTGTCAGATTTGCGCGCCACATTGGACGGCATCCCGTTGCAGGGCGGTGCTGACCCACAACAGTCTGGCCTGTTTGCCCATGATGTTTTGTCAGAATTGCGCGACGCGTTGGGGGATCAAAAAACCCACAAAACCGTGCAGGCCTTTTTCGTTGAGTTGACCGAAGGGGTGACAAAGCTACGCGAAAAAAGCGACCTTCAGCAAGAGGCTGCCATCACAGATATTCTGCATAAATTGCGGGGTGCGGCGGCATTGTTGGGGTTGAACGCGCTGTCAGTGTCCCTGTCCAAAGTGAGCGACGCCCAGCACAGCCAGAATCAAACTGCGTATGAAAAGGGGCTGCATCAGGTTGAGCATGACGCGAGTGTAACCGCTAAGGCGCTGAATTTGCTGTTAGATACAACTAACGATTAGGGTGATCTATCCCGAAGGATAGCCAGCCTGTTCCAATTCACCTGAAACTATCCTTTCTCGGGCAGGCCCCGACGACAGCCATAGGTTAATTCTTTGTTACCAACACCGGCGCAGGTCGGTCAGATCACAAAGGATATAAAAATGGCTATCAAGAAAAATATCATCGTCATCGGTGGGGACGGGTTTTGCGGCTGGCCAACGGCGCTTCATCTGTCAAAACAAGGGCACAATATCACGATTGTTGATAACCTGTCCCGGCGCTGGATTGATCAAAAAATGGGTGCCGACAGCCTGACCCCGATTGCCTCGGTTGAGGATCGGCTCGCGGCCTGGACTGAAACAACAGGGCTGGAAATCGAATTTGCCAGCATTGATGTCGCGCGCGAATTTAACCGGTTCACGGCCCTTTTGGCCTCCGTCAAACCGGATGTTGTGATCCATTTCGGTGAACAACGCGCCGCGCCCTATTCGATGAAAGGCATCGATGAAAAACGCTATACTGTCGATAATAATATCTCAGCCACGCACAATTTGTTGGCGGCCGTCACCGAACTTGGGATTGATCCGCATATCATCCATTTGGGAACAATGGGCGTCTATGGCTACGATGACGACGGTATCCAAATCCCAGAAGGCTATCTAAGCGTTTACATTCCTGGTGATGACAAACGGATTTTCCAGCGTGATATCCTGTATCCGACCAATCCCGGCAGCGTGTATCACATGACAAAATCCATGGATCAGCTGCTGTTCCAATTCTACGCCAAAAACGATTTGCTGCGCATCACGGACCTGCACCAGGGCATCGTTTGGGGCACGCAAACCCACGAAACCAAGCTCGATGAGCGGCTGATCAATCGGTTTGATTATGACGGGGATTACGGGACGGTGTTGAACCGTTTCCTGATGCAAGCCGTGGTTGGCCATCCGTTGACTGTGCATGGCACGGGGGGGCAGACGCGCGCGTTCATTCACATTCAGGACACCGTGCAATGTATTGCTTTGGCGGTGAATAATCCCCCCCAACGAAACGGCAAAGTTGCGATCATGAACCAAATGACCGAATGCCACACCGTGCGCGTTTTGGCCGAAATGGTGGCGGCTCATTCCGATACCAAAGTTGCCTATGTGGATAATCCACGCAATGAGGCCGCTGAAAATGACCTGAGGGTTTCGAACAAATCATTCATTGATTTGGGGCTGAACCCGATCACTTTGGCCGAAGGGCTGATGGATGAAACGCAAAACATTGCTGTGAAATATGCGGATCGCTGCATTCGTAAAATGATCCCTTGTGTTTCAACGTGGACCGACAAACAGCGTCCGGGCGTGGTTAAATCTGCTGCCTAAAAGGGGTGGGATCACCTGCCGTTTCGGGGGTGTTTGCATGGCATTTGATCCCATCCGCAACTTCAATATTGGTGATATTCATGCGTTTACTCGGTTTTGGACTTTTGGCATTTTTGCTGGCTGGCATTGCAATTTTCCTATCACATTCTGAACGTTTGCGTGTTGGCGCGCGCAGCCTAACCGAATTGGCCCTCGGCCCGCGTTTATCCTTTGAGACATCAATCCAATCAGAGGATGAAATGGGACTGAACACAGTCATCGTGCGCCGGGCCAATGTCGAAACCCCTCTCATCCTTTCGGGCCTGCCGGCCTATCAAAGCGCAGCGTTTTATCTGCCCATAGAAGCAAACCCCGTCGCAGGATATTTGCAGGTGGACGCAACCCTGCAATCGCTGTCCGGTGTCGAAGGTGTTTTGCGGGTTTCAATCGACAATGTGAAACGCGCAGAATTGCTGTTGGCCCCGGGTGAAATGCGCCGTTCCTTTCAGGTTCAACTAACCCCAGAGGACATCGCGCAAGAACGCCTGAACGTGTCCTTTAGCTTGCAAGGGACGGGGCCGCATGGTCCGTGTGATACCGCAGAAGGTATTGAAACAAGTGTTGAAATTGAACCCAGCAGCGCATTGTACCTAACGCTGGATCGCCCAATGACCACGCCCTATGATGCGGTGTTGGTACAGGGGCGCAGCCTAAATATCGCATGGGATTATCAGGGACAAGCCGCGCGGATTTTGGCCGCACGTGATGCGCAATTGGCCGGGCTGGCGCCATCCTTTGATGAAACGGGTTTATCCCCAGAACAAACGTCCGAAATTGCCCGGCATTTTAGCCAAAACAAAGCCCAGCCGCGGTTCGCATGGAGCCGCAGCCTCGCCCCTTGGTCCCCGATTTACGACGCGCGTGGTTTTAGTCAAAGCCAGAGCTGGCGGATCAAATACGACATGATGCAGGGGCAGGACATGCGTCTGCCGGAACGGCTGGAATTGTCGATGATGCTGGATCGTCAAACCGGGGCAGGGCCGTGGCAGGTTTACGTTTTGCTAAATGGCATGCTGGTGGATCAAATCGAAACAGCAGGGGGGGCGTTGACCCGGTCTGTGACATTACCTGCGCAGCAACATCAGCGTGAAAATGTGCTGGAATTGATTGCAACGTCGATGAATGACACGACACATTCCTGCACCCAACAGCGCGAAGTTTTTGCGCAGGTGGACACTGCAACTGACCTGATCCCGGGGCCGCATGTTTACTCTGATGGCCTGATTACCGTCCGGGCCGCACTGGCAAATGGATGGGCGTTTTCCACGACACATTTATCTGCCTCTGAGGCGTCCATCGCTGCGGATTTACTGACCAATTTGCCACGCCATAGCCAAATGCCAAGTGCTGACATCCATGTGCAGGCATTGGCTCGCGGTGCCCGACTGCATGATGATTATAATGGTCATATCTGGCTGATATTTATGAATGATCAAGGGGTGCCCGTCGCGGTTCCATTGCAGGATTATCAGGCCATCCAGACCCATTCTGTGGCATTGCTGGTGCGGTTGGGGCAAGCCGCGTCATGAATGTCGACGCCAAAGACAACCGCGATCAGATCAGCTTCAACTCAGTTGACAGCGCCCCCAAAAAATTTGCCGGCATGATCTCTGTTTGGCGCGCCCCGGCAACTTTGGTGACGTTTACCGCAATCGCAGTGGGGCTGATGGCTGCAATTAATTCCGCCCCCGGCGCGCGCATTTTTCCAAACCGCGACATCGTTTTTTCACCCTACGAAGGAAACCACTCTATCGCCATTCGGATTTTTCTGGTGGCATTCTTTGTTGCATTTGGCGCGTTTAGCTCTGGGAATTGGCGCAATCGCATCGCCTTTGCGGCGGACATGACGATCACATATCTTGCCATTTGCGTCTGTCTGGATTTGGCCAATGTCACCTTTCATCGGTGGTTTGAATTTTCCTATTCCCTGCATTTTAGCGCGATCACCTCTGGTTTATTGGGGTTCGCGGTATATTCGTTCAAACTATTGCAACGTGGTTTTATGCCCGCACGCATCCCGATTGAACACCGTCCGGTTAAAATGACGCGCGCCGTGGTGCGGTTAGTCGTTGTGGTGACAATTGCCGGTACCGTGTCAATTTGGGTTGGCAGCCTGAAACTGGAAATTGTTCAAACATTGCGGATGTGGACGCTGCTTGGTGGAATTGGACCAGGTGTTTTCCTCTTTTTGCCTGTCCTGTTTGGTCAATTATACCTGCTGGCGATTTGGGATGTTTTGACGACAAAATTGCCTGACTTTCGACCTGCGATATCGATCATCGTGCCTGCGCATAACGAACAATACATCATCCAGGACACGATCAAAGCGATGGACAAAGCCGCGCTGCACTATCGCGGGGACGTGCATATCTTGATCATGAACAACAATTCGACCGACCAAACAGAGGAGATCGCCAAAGAAACTTTGGCCAAATGTCGCGCAGCAACTGGTCAGGTGATCAATGTGCCCAAACCGGGAAAATCGAATGCCCTGAACGCAGGATTGGATGCTGTCGAAACCGAATTTTTTGTGCGTGTTGATGCGGATACGTTGATCGGAGAGGATAATTTGTCCCGCGCGATGCCGTTTTTTAGCGATCCGCAGGTTGGGGTGGTTGGCGGCGTTCCGGTGCCCCCGGGCGGGGCGCTCTTTGATCGGGCTCGGTTGTTAGAGGTGCTGGTCAAACACGGGTTTTATTCCGTAGCCATGGGGGCGGTTAACGGCGTCGTTGGCATTCCGGGGATGTTTGTCGTCATGCGAACGGAACATCCCAGGTATCTGGGCGGATTTGTCGAAGGTATGAACGGAGAAGATACGGATTTATCTCTGAGGATTGGCGAGCTGGGGTTTCATTCGGTGGTGGATCCTAAGTTGCGATACGTATCAGAAGTGCCTGCATCTTATTCGCATATGCGGGAACAACGCATGCGGTGGTTTCGGTCCGTTTATCACATATCTTCGCGTTGCAGGGACCTGATTTATTCCGGTAACCGTTCACTAAGAGGCAAAGTGATTTTGCCTTATATGTTGGTCAATTCGGCGCGTCGCGCAATGTTGGTGCCTCTGATCATATTTGGTGGGTTGGAATGTGCGTTTGGGTTCAATCCAAATAGCCCAATCATCTGGCAATCCGTCGTCGCCGTCACCACAGGTGCGCCTGCAATCATGGCGGTTCTGGCGGCGCTGCTGAATAATGTGCCCAATGGAATTGTTGCGCTGCCAGAATATTTGCTGTTTCGCGTGGTTCGGGCCTATTTCACCTTGGAATCCATGCTCAGCATTCTGGTTGATAACCGGGCAGAGAATTTGGAACTGGCGACGTTAATGGACCTGAGAAAAGGTGGGCCCATACGCGTGGCTTAACGGGTGATGTGCCTAGATCGCCCTTAATGTGTTCGTTCCGGGTAATGAATGTTGGTTTTGATGGCTTATAAATTCTGCAATTTCAGATGCAGAAACAGGCCGGCTGTAATAATACCCCTGCACCAGTTCCGCCCCCATTTGCTTCAATAAATCAAGTTGTTGCTGGGTTTCCACACCTTCCATAACCAGATTGAAATCCATGGATTTCCCTAGCGCGAGCATTGCGGAAATGATCGAGCGGTCATCTTGGTTTTTGATCACATCATCGACAAAGGATTTGTCGATTTTAATAGAGGTTACGGGCAGTTCTTTTAATTGCGTGATGGAGGAGAACCCAGTGCCAAAATCATCCAAGGCGATCGCACATCCTGCATTGCGCAGGCATTCCAAATGGTCGATAAATTTGTGCTTTTCCGGGCCAAACAGGCAATTTTCGGTGACTTCGATAGTCAAATTCGAAGGTTTCAACCCGTGACTCTCAAGCCCGTCTACAATTGATGCGGCAAACGTGCTCTGCTTTAGGTCCCCATCCGTGATGTTGATGCCCACATGCCGAAACGGAATTCCTAAACGTTGCCATTCAGCCATGTCAGTCACGATTTTTTCAAACATGACCTGCCCAAGTTTCGCGCTGAGGTCGCTGTCCTGAAGCGCTTCCAGAAAGGAAAAGGGCGTTAACAAACCTTTTTCAGGATGGTTCCAGCGTGCCAAGGCTTCGACACCTTCGACGGTGCCTGAATGCATGTTCACAATCGGCTGATAATAAGGCTCAATTTGGGATTGATTCAGCGCCTCTCGAAACTCTTCTCTTGTTTTAAGGCGATGAAAGAAATCGGCCTTCATGTCCGGGGAAAATTCCCGTAACTCACCAGAAGGGTTTGATTTTGCAGCATAAAGAGCAAGGTCCGCCAATTGAAGAAGTTCCTTGGCTGTTTCAGCATCTTGCGGAAACCGAACAATGCCACCCGAAATTCCTAACTTTAATCGTTGGTGCCCCTCATGAATATTAACGCTGAGAGACGGCGCAAGCTGGAAATAGTCCTGATAATTAAAGTCGGCTTTGGGAATGTCGCTGACGACCACAACAAATTCATCGCCCCCCAATCGCGCAATATAGCTGTCAGTCGGAACATTCTGTTTTAGAAAGTGGGCAAATTGCCTTAGCACTTGGTCTCCCACGGGATGGCCGTGGTAATCATTGATCCCCTTAAATCCGTTTAAATCCAATGCGATCAGCAGAGCAGAATGGTTGTTTTCCTTACAGTGATGCAAAAGATCGGGGATCGTATCTTGAAAACTGTTACGGTTGTGAACACCGGTCAGAATGTCATAATTGGCTAAGTATTCGACCCGCTTGTCAGCGGTTTGTTTATGCCGTGCAGCAACGACATACCGATGGGTTGGATAACCAATCGCGGCGGCTAATGTCAGCAGGCTCAGCGCGATCGCAATCCAAAAAAACTGTCGATAAAACAGGGCTTGGTTTTCCAAATTGACCAGAATGCGCATCATATAGGTCAGCTCAGCCCCATCAAAGACCGGGTGATACACCTCTGCAAATGTTGAAGGCAGGAATGTTGACACGTTTTGCCGCAAAATAATGCCGTGCGATTGTTCGGTAATGATGCGGGTCACGGTCGCGCGATTAACGGGGTATTGGTACGGATCGGCCTCTTCCATTGGTGGGGGGGGATGTTGAGCGGTGTTGGTAAAAACATGCCGCCACATCTGAGTTGTTGTTGTACCGCGTACCTGACCGTTGGCCGTGTCACGTTCGAAAGACGAAGTCGTCGCGGGGTTGTCGCCGTTCCCATGGTTATGACCCGCATGAGGATCAGCCGCTGCGTCCGTTGGAGGAACCGTGTTCAGGCTAATATGACAATGACAGTTCACGTTGATGTAATCGAACTGGTACATATGCCCAATTTCAAAAACGTCGTCGATCAGACTATATAACAGACTGATATCAGGCACTGAATTAGGGTTCGAGGGATCGTCTCGATGGGTGATTTCAGTGAGATTGGCCAGTTGCCTTTCGATATGATGGGCCCAATCCATCCCGATCAGTCTGGCCTCACGTTCCAGGGCCCAGGACAGCAGAGATTGGGCGCCAAAAAGCGATAAGCCAATTGCAGTGGCTCCGGCAATCAGCACAATGGCCCAGGTTCTTAGTTTTTTGCGCAAGGAACCTCTCTCCTGACAAGGTACCGCGAGTCTAACGTGCAAAGATTAATGACTTCTTCACTGCACCTAAACATGAGCATGCATTCTTTCTTTGGGCTTGTGAATATGGTCAGTCATAGCGGTGGCCATAAAATGTTGTGATCAGCGCGCAGGATCACTTGGATTTGCTAGGATCATTTGCACACGGTCATCAATATCAACCAGCAAATCCTGCGCCGTAGAGCCAGCACGTGTGCGAAACACATAGCCCTGCCGCATGTCATACATCAACGCACCACGCGCCTTTGAAGGGAAATCGGGGCGCAGGTTGCCCAGCTGTTTTTCCCATTCAAATCGCGCCGCAAGCCGATCATACGTAGAGGCAATCGCCTTTTCCATACGTTCCGATACGCCGTCCACTTCACTGACACTGGTCGACACACATGAGGCTAAGAAACAGCCTTTGGCCCCGCCATCTTGGGCGGTTGAATACAAAATCACCGATTCCAGAAAGTCGCGCACCGCTTTGACGATGTTTGTTTCGAACTCAAACGCTACGATGGGCGCGCAATTGTCCACATCGGCATAATGGTCGATCGTTTTAAGGTATAATTCCCGTTTGTCCCCAAAGGCCGCATAAAGGCTGGGCCCGCTGATCCCCATCGCTGAGGTCAGATCCTTCATGGATGTGCCGTCATAGCCTTTGGTCCAAAACGCATTCTTACCACATTTGCCGCGCTGTTGATGATGGCGACATCCGCATTTGCACAGCTGGATCATTCCGCGCTCAAAGCTGAATTATATGCGTTCAACGACCAGTTTAACGCCTATGCAGCGGCCCATGATATCGAAGGTATTGTTGGGCTTTATGGGGAAACATCCCTGTGGATTGCACCTGACGCGCGGCCCGCCCCGGGACAGGTTCTGGCGCGCAATACCGTTGGGTTTTTGGTCGCCAACGAAGGCAGCCTGGTCCACACCGTTGATACCCTCATTCTGTCCCAGGATGGGTCTCAGGCGGCCGTGACCACCCCGCCTTTGATTGTGCGCGCTTGCTTGCTGTGATCGGGCCTGCGATAGAGTGAACCGAATGATCGATATCAGTTTCAAAGGTGATCTATGAAAATCCTCCCGTTGTTTTTGGCGCTGGCATTGATGGCATGTACCGACCGACGGGACCCACCTCGCGGTGCGCTTCATGTGATCCAGAATGACCCCGGCGGGCAGATTATTTCGGCGATTGCAGATCGAAAACGACTGGAACGGTGGGGGGGACCGATTGAAATCCGAGGATTTTGCAATTCTGCCTGTACGATTTTCACAACATTGCCAAATGCATGTTTGGCCCCTGACGCACGTATCGGGTTTCATTCGTCAAACGTGAATGTGGAATGGGTCGGCAATCCGCAGATTGCTGAATATTTGCGGGGCGGGATCCTGAACAAATTCCTGACCGAATGGCAATTTGTGCCGTTTACGGACATGCATCGCATTTCCGCGCAGGACTATGTGCGGCTTGATCCGCAGACCCGGCTTTGTGCGCGTTAAGGCAGAATAGCCAGCCACATCCACGCCGTTAACATCGTCAACGCGGTGCCAAATAACACAACCGACGCCGCAACCCGTTTGGCAACGCCGTACATATTGGCAAAGACATAGGTGTTCACGCCCGGGGCCATGGCCGCTGTGACGATCACTGATCGAAAGGCTTCGTCGGACAGATCAAACGACCGGCCCAGCCCCCATGCGATGGCCGGATGGATGATGAGCGAAATCAGACAGACATAAAGGATGGTGCGTAAATCGCCCTCTGGACGGTACCGATAAAGAACACCCCCAAGGCCAAACAGCGCCGCCGGTAATGCCGCGCGGGTCAGCAAATCCAACGCATCTGTCAGCACCGACGGCATGGGAATGCTGCCCAGATTAACAATAAAGCCCAGCGTGATGCCCACGATTAACGCATTGGAAAACATCGCCTTTAACACCTTTTGCGGCAATTGACGAGCCGGGGCGCCGCGGGCGCGCACGATTTCCATCGTGGTGATGCCGATGCCGTAACAAAATGGCGAATGGATCGCGATGATCGCGTAGTTCGGCCCCAAGGCGTCGGTGCCATAGGCCCGTTCCATGATGGGGACGCCCAGCAATAGCGAATTGGAAAACAACCCTGCAAACCCGATGGCGACGCTGTCTTCCCATGGGCGGTTAAACAAAATCCGCGCGCCAAACAGCGCCAGAACAAAGCCGGTCAAAGCCCCTGTGTAAAACGTGCCCAACAGCGCAAAATCAAATCCGGCGCGCAGGTCCAGCGTGGAAATCGCGCGAAACAGCAGGGCAGGGATCGCAAAGGTCTGGGTGAACCGCATCAGGGCATCCACGCCCTCATTGCTAAACAGCCCGCGCCAAACGGCCAGATACCCAAATCCAATGACCAGAAAGACCGGAAGGATCACACTGGTCAATTCGCCCATGAATCAGACCTCAAAACTACGGGTTAACCCATCATAGGCGGCGCTGATATGATCGGGTGTCTCGGCCTCAATCGTGGCGTAATCCAGATCGATATGCATATTGGTCAGGATTGCCGTTTTGGGAGCCATTTTTTCGATCCAGCCCAGCGTTTTCGCCAAATGGGCATGGGTCGGGTGCGGATCACGCCGCAGAGCATCCACAATCCACAGGTCCAGATTTTCCAGAACGGGCCAGGTTTCGTCGTCAATGTCCGCCACATCCGGCAGATAGGCCACATCGCCGATGCGAAATCCTAGCGCGTCGATGGCACCGTGATTGACCTGAAACGGCGTCAGGGTAATCGGGCCACCGGGGCCATCAATGGTCACATCGCCGTCAATCAGGTTCAATTCGCAAATCGGGGGGTAGGTTGACCCTTTGGGTTGCGAAAACGCATAGCCAAACCGCCCAAGCAGGGATTCAGATGTATCGCCATCGGCCCAGACCTGAATGCGGTTGCGCATGTTGAAAACAATTTGCCGGATATCATCCAGCCCATGCACATGGTCTGCGTGGGAATGGGTGTAAACCACGCCATCCAGCCGATCGATGTCAGCATCCAGCAGCTGGTTGCGCATATCAGGCGAGGTATCGATCAAAACGCGCGTGGTGCCATTGTCATCCGTGCGGCTGATCAACAGCGAACAGCGACTGCGGCGGTTTTTAGGATTTGTGGGATCGCAATCCCCCCAATGACCGCCAATCCGTGGCACCCCACCAGAGGAGCCACAGCCCAATATGCGAAAACTGATCTGTGCCATCAGGTCGGCACCCATTGCGCTGCTTTGGCAAACAGACGATCAAAATTGGCGGTGGTTTGCGCGGCAAAATCCGCGTAGCTGAGTTTGAATATATCCGCACCAACCTGTGCAGTGTGCGCCGAATAGGCCGGTTCGTTGCGTTTGCCGCGATGGGGTTTGGGCGCCAGATAGGGACTGTCGGTTTCAACCAAAATCCGATCCACAGGGGCGGTCGCAAAAATGTCGCGCAATTCCTGTGATTTTGGGAATGTAGCGATGCCAGACATCGACAAATAGAACCCTAAATCCAGCGCCGCCCGGCCCAGTTCAGCCGAGCTGGAAAAACAATGCATCACACAATCATAGGCGCCGTTGGCATAGCCTTCGCGTAGGATTTGCGCCATGTCGTCATCTGCCGCGCGGGCGTGAATGATCAAGGGCAGCTTGGCCTCACGGGCGGCATCTATATGAATACGCAGGCTTTCTTTCTGTGCCTCGGCGCTTTCGGCGGTATAGTGATAATCCAGCCCGGTTTCGCCGATCCCCACAAATTTAGGATGTTTGGACAGGCTGACCAATTCATCAACCGATGTCATGGGTTCTTCTGCGACGGACATGGGATGGGTGCCAGCGGCAAAGAAAACCGGATCATGCGTTTCAGCAATGGCCTGAACCTGCGGCAGGTTGCGCAGACGTGTGCAGATCGACACCATACGTGTCACACCGGCCTCAGCCGCGCGCGCGATCACATCGTCCAACTGCCCGTCAAAATCTGGGAAATCCAGATGGCAATGACTGTCGACAATCGGAAATTGGCTGTTTGGGGAAATCTGGGTATTCGTCATTGCGCCGCCTCAGGATGCGGCGAATTTCTGCGCCGTCTCTTCTATCTTAAAGAACATATCAAGGATCAGGCTGGCAGGGTCAAGGTTGACAGCACGGCCATGGCGGCTTCTGTCGGTCAATTCCTGTGCCAATGCCGCCCAAGCCCGCGCGGCCACGTCATGAGGCGATAACCGCACCAGCAGCAATGCTTCATGGGGGGCGGCCTGTTGATGGGGTTCGCCCATGATGCCAGCGCGGGCCGTGCGCGACAAAAACAGATCGATCAGATCCAGCATCAGCCCAAATCGCGCGGCGTTTTTCACCCCAACGCAGGATTCCGCCAGCGCCAACGCTATGGTGCGATCCATGCGCGGCATGCCGGAAAACAGTTTGATCAGATCAGAATAAAGCGCCAGCCCATCCATATTGTGCAGCAGGATTGCTTCGCCCACGGACCCACCCGATAGGGCCGCCAGCGCGGGCGCTTCGGCATCAACAATCCCGGCGGAGTGCATGGCCTGTTGCATGTCGTCCGGTGTTAGCATCCCCAACCGCAATTCACGGCACCGCGATTTGATCGTCGCCAACAACCCAGCGGGCTGGTGCGAAATCAGCAGGATGGTGGTGTTGGCGGGGGGCTCTTCCAATTCTTTGAGCAGGGAATTGGCGGCGGTGACGTTCATTTCATCGGCGCAATCGACGATCACAACCCGGCGGCCGCCATCGGTGGCAGAGAGGTGAAAGAACCCTTTCAGGGCGCGCACGGGATCAGCGGTGATTTCGGTTTTTAGCTTGCCGGATTTTTCGTCAAACGGGCGGCGCACCACATAAAGACGGGGATGTGCGCCCGATTGCACAAGATGCGCGTCGGGATGATCGGGATCGACATTCAGTGATGTTGGCGGGGGCGGGGCGCCAAATAGCCCACCATCCTGCGGGGGCTCTGCCAATAAAAAAGTGGCGATTTTCCACGCCAATGTGGCCTTGCCCACGCCGCGCGGCCCGGTGATCAGCCAGCCAGAATGCAAACGCCCGGAATTATACGCCTCAAGGAATTCGGCCTGCGCCGCATCCTGCCCAATCAGTGTTTGGGTTTCGCGTGGATGGGGGGCGCCGGCAATGCGATCTGGTTCTGGGCGATCCTCAGGCGCGATGCTCATTCATGCCTCGACGACAATTCTGCGATGCGGGTTGTGTATTGAACATAGATTTCTGCGGCGACTTCGTCAGGGGTGCGGTTGCCTTCGATGACGATGCAGCGTTCGGGGAATTGATGCGCGATGTTTAGGAACCCGTGTCGGGCGGTTTCCTGTAGATCGACGCCAAAATCTTCGAACCGTTGTTCGGCGCCCACACGGGCCAAGCCCCGTTTCAGGCCCAGTTCCGGGTCCATATCGATGATAAAGGTCACGTCCGGTTCACGCCCAATCATCAGATCATGCAGCGCGTCCACTTTGGCGCGCAAATCGCCCCGCGTTGTGCCTTGATAGATGCGGGAACTGTCCACAAAACGGTCACAGATCACCACTTTGCCGTCGGCCAATGCCGGATCAACGGTTTTTTCGATGTGATCGCGCCGGGCTGCGTTGAACAGCAACATTTCGGTTTCCACGCTCCAGCGATCCGGTTCACCGGTTAAAACCAGCTGACGGATTTCTTCTGCGCCGGGGGATCCGCCGGGTTCGCGGGTCAAAAGGGTGTCTTGCCCGTCGGCCTTTAGACGGTCCGCCAACATCCGCGCTTGCGTGGATTTCCCGGACCCGTCAATGCCTTCAAATGTGATAAATAAGCTCGCCATGGCGGGCTTATGCCTCTTCTGCCTCGGCGGGTCGAATCTTTTCCAACAAAACCATCGCGGCCATGCGCAATCGTTGGCTAAACCCGCCTGCAGCCACGTCATTTTCGGCCAGCAGCGGCACACGTGTTTCCGGCAGACCATCCAGCGTAATGACCAGTTCCCCCAGTTGATCGCCCGCTGCAATAGGTGCCTCAATTGGGCCAGTATAAACAACTTCGCCGGTCAGGTCGTTTTGACGAATGGTCGGGACAAGCATGGACAGATCGTCGGCTAGAACCATGCCAACGCTGGGCACTTCTCCGCCCCAGACATCCGCCATGGCGATTTGGGTGCCGGCAGGGTGAATGTCACGTTCGGCAAATTGGCGGAACGCCCAGTTCACGATACGCTCTGCCTCTTCAGCGCGGGCCGCTTCGGATTGCAGGCCAGTGATGACAAACACGATGCGCCGGTCACCCTGTTTGGCGGACCCAACCAAGCCATATCCGGCTTCGCTTGTGTGGCCGGTTTTTAATCCATCCGCCCCAATTCCAAGGTTTAACAACGGGTTGCGGTTGCGCACATTGCCCGGCGCGCGGCCATCAAAGGCAAATTCGGTTTCGGAAAACAGCGGGTAATAGGTGGGGAAATCCAGAATGATCCGGTTCGCCAGAATGCCCAGATCACGCATGGACATGCGTTGACCCGCGGCAGGCCAGCCGTTGGAATTGGCGAATGACGAATGGGTCATACCCAATTCGCGCGCCCGTTCGGTCATCATGCGGGCAAATCCGGCCTCGGTTCCGTTTAATGACAGCGCTTCGGCGATCACCGCACAGGCATCATTGCCGGACAGAACGATAATGCCGCGCAGCAAATCTTCGACGACGACGCGGTCGGTGGTGTCCAGAAACATGGTCGACCCGGTATAGGACATCGCATGTTGCGACACAGGCAGACGTTCATCGATGCGCAAACGGCCATCAGCGATGGCTTCGAAAGCCATATAAAGCGTCATCAATTTGGACATCGATGCCGGTGGCAGCGGATCATCCGCGTTTTTTTCCAACAACACGATGCCCGTTGTCTGATCATAGACATAGGCCGCCGTGGCACGGGTATCAAAGGTTTGGGCGAATGCGACAGCGCTGGCGCAGGTCAGCGCCAAGGCAAGTGTCAGCATCATGTATACGTGACGCAGCATTACGGACACTTCTCCGATTGGGACGGGGGACCCGTCAGATGGGGTATTTCAGACGGGAACCCCGTCAGTTGGTAACAAAATACGCGTCTTCAAAGCCGAGACCTTTGACCTTTTCCAGCAGGTCCGCGCGTTCAGTTGAACTGGACGCAGGGCCGACAATGACACGCCAGAACACACGGCCCTGGCTTTCTTGGCGCAGGACGGTTGGCACGATTCCAATGGATCGCAGTCGGTCAGACGTGCGGTTGGCATTGTCTTCGACGCTGAAAATCCCGATCTGAATGAACGGTTTGGTCAGGCTGGATGTCGGTGTCGGCGCAACTGAGGGCGTCGGAACTGGTGCAGGTGTGACAGAGGCCGTGGTGGCTTCGGCGGCGTCAATCGCTGCGGCGGCCCCGGCAATCGGATCCAGCGATGTGGCTTCGATTTCGGCGGGGGCGGCCAGATCGGACGTCGCCGCGGTGTCCAAATCCACAACAGGCGGGGTATCGGCCACTTCTTCGCGGCGCAATGCTGTGACGTTCAATTCGACGGGTGCGCCGGCCAACATGCCCAACGCTTCGGCGGCGTCAGACGACACCTGAAGCCGTGGACCGGGATTGTCGCGTTCGCGGCGGAACAAAGCCCCAATCACAAAGTTGCCATTGGCGCGGTTGCGGATGATCACACGTTCGGGATCGCCCACATCAGGATGTGCGACCCAGACGCCGCCCAAGGAAGGACGCCCGTCCCACAGACCGTTTTCGGTTACCTGAAACACCTCTGGTGCTTCAACATCCCGCTCGACCAATTGCACTGATGTGCTGTTGGCGGGGCCGGTTGTGGCCGCGTCACCATTGGGTGCCAAGGCCCCAAAGTTGAATTCACCGTTTTCGTCACATGCGCTGAGGGCCAAAACGGCGCCCGTCAATAAAGCAATAGTGATGGGGGTCTGTTTGCGTGGCTTAGGGGTGGAAATCCCTGATGCGCCTGAATGCATATTCGCGGAATTAATTCTGCCCGTCATGATCGCGACCTGTCCTGTCTGCTGGCGCTCACCGAATATGATTGGCCCTTTATCTGGCCTTTTCAATCATATGGCCCTGAAACCAGAGCCCTGAGCGCGAAAATCCTTCTGCTTAGGTGGGACAATAGACGTGCAAATCCGTTAAGGAAAGTCTGGCCTTGCCCGGATCGGCGGATTTCCACGCCACTTTGTCGCGATTGGATCGCGTTTTGCGCCGATTTCTGCTTTACGTCGGTCGCAGACGGCCCTAAATAACCCCGGACGGAGAGGTGGCAGAGTGGTCGAATGCGGCGGTCTTGAAAACCGTTGACCGTGAGAGCGGTCCCAGGGTTCGAATCCCTGTCTCTCCGCCACAGCTCTCAAAACGACATCCCCAAAATTGAACCCGTCCCACAGGTTTGGCGTGGTGTCGCTGGTGATCGGCGATGTTTTGCGTGCTTTGTCGGGCAGGGGAATTATTGCATGGTCATTTGTTACTTTATAAAATAACAAATAGAAAACCGGGCATCAGCCGATCCAGAGGTGACATGCGAAAACAAGCTGCAACACGACAATCGGATGTTTTGAACGTCCTCAAAGGGCAAGAAAAGCCCATGACGGCTTATGCCATTTTGTCAGAGTTGAAATCCGGTGAACCTGATTTGGCCGCTCCGACCATTTACCGCGCCCTTAGCGCCCTGACCGAACAGGGCCGCGCGCATAAACTTGAATCGATCAGTGCATTTGTGGCGTGTCGCTGCCAGCATCATAAATCGGTTCCCGTTCTCGAAATTTGCAGCAAATGCGGCACTGCCCAAGAACATGACGGCACCAGCTTGCTGCCCGAACTTACGGCGATATCCGCAAAATCCAATTTTCAGACCACACGGCATATCGTGGAAATTCACGGGTTTTGCCATGGCTGTTCTCACTCATAACCCCCTCTGATCTATAGGACATTATTGTGAAACGACTTTCTTTTCTTGCGTTATCTGTCTCTTGTGCCACACCGATCTGGGCCGAAGAAACCCGCCAGCTGGATGCGCATGAGCATGGCGTGGGCCAACTGTTGATCGCGGTCGAAGGCACGCAAATTGCGATGGAATTGCACGCGCCCGGGGCAGACATTGTTGGCTTTGAATATGCCGCGCAAAGTGACGAAGATCACCATAAGATTGAGACCGCTATTTCGGCCTTGTCTGACCCACTGGCTTTGATTGGATTGCCCGACGCCGCTGGTTGCGCCGCTGATCATATCGATGCGGGGCTGGTTGGCGATGGTCACGACGACCACGATGGTCATGACGAACATGATGATCACGATGACCATGACGATCACGATGAACACGACGATCACGATGAACATGACGATCACGACGACCATGGCGAACATGATGACCACGATGATCATGACGACCACGAAGACCACAGCGAAGAAACCGGTCATACAGAGTTCCACGCAGATTATGTGCTGGAATGTGCGGATGTTGCTCAGATTTCTGAGCTCACTTTCCCTTACTTCGAAGCCTTTCCAAACTCAAAAGAGCTGGAAATTCAGATCCTTTCGGATAAAGGTGCCACATCTTTTGAGGTGATGCGAGACGCGCCATCTCTGGATGTAAGCTCTCTGTTTTAAGTGGCGAAACACATATGATATTCTCTGCCCCGATCCTTCAGCTCACCGATCTGCGCTATCGATGGCCGGGGCAGCGTTCCTTTGGGCTACATGTCCCGGAATTGACATTGGCACCGGCCGAAACCGTTTTGCTACTGGGCGAAAGTGGGTCGGGAAAGTCGACTTTGTTATCCCTGATTTGTGGGACCATTTTGGCCCAGTCCGGCCAAGTTGTTGTCGCGGGCACTGACATTGCATCCTTGTCTTCTGGCAAGCGGGATCAATTTCGCGCCGAACATATCGGGCTGATTTTTCAGCAGTTTAACCTGCTGCCTTTCGCCAGTGTTCTGGATAATATTCTGTTGCCGCTTCAATTTGCGCCGCTGCGCCGCAAACGGGTTTCGCCGCCCCAAGAAAAAGCAAAACAACTATGTCAGGCATTGGGATTGCCGCAGGACGTGATCCACGCCAAAGCCGGTTCGATCAGCGTCGGTCAGCAGCAACGGGTGGCCGCCGCGCGCGCCCTGATTGGCACGCCGCCGTTGATTATCGCGGATGAGCCCACGTCGTCCTTGGATGCCGCAACGCAGGCCACGTTTCTGCAATTGCTGTTTGCCCAAAGTTCTGCCCATGACACTGCGTTATTGATGGTCAGCCATGATGCGCGGCTGGCGGATCAGTTTGATCGGGTCATTCACATGTCCGATATCGCCACATCAGAAAGAGACGGGCATGATACTTAGACTTGCTTGGGGATCGCTGAGTGCGCGCGCATTGACGGTGTTCATGACCATTTTGGCCATCGCCCTGTCTGTTGCATTGTTTTTAGGAGTGGAAAAAATCCGCACCGGCGCCAAAGCCAGCTTCGCAGATACAATTTCGGGGACCGATTTGATCGTTGGGGCGCGGTCCGGGTCGGTTCAATTGCTGCTTTATTCGGTTTTTCGGATTGGCAATGCGACCAACAACATGACCTGGCAAAGCTATCAAGACATCGCAGCGCGCCCCGATGTTGATTGGATCGTTCCGATTTCGTTAGGCGACAGCCACCGGCAATTTCGCGTCATGGGGACAACAACAGCGTTTTTTGACCGGTATAAATACCGTTCAGGCCAATCTTTGGTCGTGGCTGATGGCGCGGTCATGTCGGACCTGTTTGACACGGTGATCGGGGCAGATGTCGCCACTGCGCTGGGCTATAATGTCGGTGATCCCATTGTTGTGGCACATGGGCTGGCCTCGTTTACGCAGCACAAAGATCAGCCATTTCGCGTCTCTGGCATTCTGGAAAAAACCGGCACACCAGTGGATCGCACCGTGATCGTCAGTTTGCGCGCCATCGAAGCCATCCATGTGGATTGGCAAAACGGGGCGCAAATTCCGGGGCAATCCACATCACCAGATGTTATCCGACAAATGGACCTGCATCCTCAGGCGGTAACCGCCGCGTTGGTCGGTGTCAAAAGCAGGCTGCGTGTGTTCAGCCTGCAGCGGGCCATCAATGAATACCCCCAAGAGCCGCTTTTGGCGATTTTACCCGGCGTCGCCCTACAAGAGTTGTGGCAGATCGTTGGGATCGCTGAAACGGCGTTGATTGGGGTATCGGCCATGGTGGTTGTCACGGCCCTGATTGGCATGATGGCGACGATTTTTTCCAGTTTGAACGAACGTCGTCGGGAAATGGCGATTTTTCGCGCAATGGGCGCGCGGCCAATTGTGGTGCTGACCCTACTGGTCCTAGAGGCGGTTCTGATGGCTGCACTTGGCGCGGTTTTAGGGCTGTTTTTGCTGTATGTGGGGTTATTTGTTGGCCAACCAATGATCGACAATGCCTTTGGTTTGTATTTACCGATCGAGCCACCAACATGGCGAGAGGCATGGGTTTTGCTGGGGGTTGTCGTCGCTGGCGCAATTGTGAGCATGATCCCGGCGTTGCGTGCCTACCGGATGTCGTTGGCCGATGGTATGATGGTTCGGATTTAGACTTTCAGAGGTGCGAAATGGATGTGTCACGGCGCAATCTCCTGCTTTCTGCGGCGGCGGCCACGGCGCTGCCAAAGGTGGCGATGGCGGATATTCCCATCGAAATCACCTGGGATGATCTGATCCCACCGGGGGTGCCCTATTCAGAAATCATTTCCGAAGGCGTCATGGATGAACGCAATGACATCTGGCAGCCGGTTTTTGATAGCAATGCGACGAAATTGAACCCCACCTTGGATGGGGCCTATATCAAAATGCCGGGGTTTATCATTCCGATTGATATATCTAACAATGGTGTCACGTCGTTTGTGCTGGTGCCCTATGTTGGGGCCTGCCTGCATGTTCCACCCCCGCCGCCCAACCAATTGGTGTTTGTGACCACACAGACGCCTTGGCCCAGCGATAACCTATGGGATGCTGTGTGGGTCACCGGGCTGATGCAACACGAATTGCAATCCACCGAGGTTGCCGAAACCGGGTATACGCTGCGCGCCGATGACATGGAGGTCTATGTCTGGTGAAACAGGATTTGGACCGGCGCGCATTACTGGCAGGGTTGGGGGCGTTTGCAACGCTGCCTTCGCTGGCCCAAGCAGAAGACTTTGTCGATCTGGAATGGACCGATTTAATCCCGGACGGGCAGGTGGCTATGCCGCCGATGCTGCAGGATTTGATTGATCATGATCAGCCGCCCATGTCGTCCCAACAGCCGCAATCCAACGGGGTGCGCACCGATTGGAACGGGCAGGTCGTGCGGCTGCCGGGGTTTATCGTGCCAATCGATTATTCGGGCACCGGGGTCACCGCCTTTATTCTGGTGCCTTTTGTTGGGGCATGTGTGCATGTGCCACCCCCACCTGCCAATCAACTGGTTTTTGTCACCACGCAGGACCCATACCAGACCGCCGGGCTATATGAGCCGGTGAATGTGATCGGAATGTTTGGAACATCATCCATTTCGACGCAGCTTGCGGATATTGCCTATGCCATCTCTGCAGACCGCATCGTTCCGTATTGATTGCGCGCTGGTCCTCGCGCATGTGACAGTTTGAAGTCACGCGATCAAACCCCGTGACATTCAGATCCGCCCCGGTCTAAGATTTCTCTATGAAACATGTACAAAAAGAATCCACAGATGACGCGCTTATTCAGGAATATCTGAACAAGGGTGGCAAAGTCAGCGTTGGTAAAACCAAACCCGCCAAAGCCGAGCTAGGGCTGAGCAACAACGTTTGGAACAACAAGCTGACCAAAGAAGAAAAAGCGGCGCGCGACAATAAAAAGTGAGTGCCGCTCCGGGCCTAGGCACTGGGTGAAAGCGACAGGCCGCCTTGGGTTTTCAAAAAGGTAACGACGTCGTCGATGCCGTTATTGTCGCGCACAGCCCCTAGAATATAGGGGCGCGTGGAACGTGCGGTTTGCGTGTCGTGATCCAGTTGGGTCAAATCCACACCAACATAGGGTGCCAGGTCGGTTTTGTTGACAAATAGCAGGTCCGATTTCGTCAATCCCGGCCCACGTTTGCGTGGAATATCCTGTCCCGCCGCTGTGTCGATCACATAGATCGTCAGATCCGCCAGTTCCGGGCTAAAGGTGGCTGCTAGATTATCGCCGCCACTTTCGATCAGGATCAAATCCAGATCTGGAAAGGCGGTGTTCAATTCATCAATGGCCGCCAGATTGATAGAGGCATCTTCTCGAATGGCGGTATGGGGGCATCCGCCAGTTTCCACGCCCCGGATACGGTCGGCTGGCAGAACCTGTGCGCGCACCAATGCTTCTGCGTCCTCGCTTGTGTAGATGTCATTGGTGATCACGGCCATGGAACAGCGTGCTGCCAGGGCGCGGGCCAAGGCTTCGGTGAGGGATGTTTTCCCGGCCCCGACCGGCCCACCAATTCCAACGCGCAAGGGGCCGTTATGTATCTGTTTGGTCATGTAAGAGCCTGCAATAACAAGAGGGAAAAGCCCGCCCCAATCAGCAGGCAGAGCGGTGAAAAAAAGTGCCGATCCAACCGGCGAAATGGCTGTTCTGGGGTGATGTCGGCCCATTTTTTGGTGAACCCGATACATCCGCGCCCCAAAAACACCGCGGCAAACCCAAGCATCCCCAAATTGCGCAGAAAACTATCCTCTAGATGTGGCCAGCGCGCCGCAGCAAGAAGGGCAACCGCGACAATCGCGCAGGGAATGGCGCCGGGCATCCTGTCGATGCCTTTGAACCCTGCAATGGTCCGCGCGAGCGTAGCTTTGTCGCGATTGGGCCACCAAATGCCCAATCCCCACATGACATGAAGCCCGGCCAAGATCAGCAAAACACCCGATAAAATCCAGATCATGATTTGAACAACCTTACATCCAACGTTTCCTGAGCCATGGCCGCCATATCAGCGCCGATCGCTGCACCGCCCAGATCCTCTAAATCCGACATTGCCGCCTTTAGGGCGATATCGGCAATGATTGGGTGCAATTTGTCCAGCACCTGTTGGCCTTCGGTTTGGCCCAATGGCACAAAACGCACCCCCACGGATGTCAGGTTAGAGGCAAAGCTGTGCAGGTAAAGCGCGATGATCTGTTGGTTAGACACCGCAAACGTGGCGGCGGCTTGGCCCAGAACAACCGGCAAAGGGGCCGGGGCAATGGTCTGTCCGGTGATTTGTGACACCGTGCGCGCCAATGCGGTGCCTTGATTTAGGGTTTCGTTTCGTCGCCCAGCCGAGGATTGCAACGCGGTCGCGTAATCGGCCAGCAATGCGTAATCTGCATCCGGAGCAAGCGCCTGTGCCAAAATCACTGCATCCTGCCAGCCTGCGCCATAGATCAGGATATCGGACAACCATTCAAACAGCGTGTCCGCATTCGAAATCTGACCCTGCGCCATCGCCGCCTCTAACCCATGAGAATAGGCAAAGGCCCCGGTTGGAAAGGCAGGGGACAACCATTGGATTAAGGTCAAAAGATCGCGCATAGGGCCAATATCCTAATGGGAATGGCCCATGGTGCGCCCATGGCCATAGGCCCCGCCTTCGGGGGTAAAAGGGGCCGTAATGCGGTGGATATGCGCCCCCAACAGATGTAACATTTCCTCAAGCACGTGGTCTTGGCGAATGATCAGCCGATCCGGTTCGATCTGACAGGGCGTGTGGCGATTGCCGATATGCCAGGCCAGCCGGGACAGCGCGCCGGGATCCGTGGCGGTGATTTCCAGCACAGGTTCATCAGCGGCCACCACCTTGATCAGGCCCGTATCGGTGGACAGGCAATCGCCAGCATTCAGGTTGGTGGTTTTGGGCAAATCCACCAGAAAATGTGTGCCACTGACACAGGTTAGCCGTTTGCGACGCAGGATGCGCGCATCGTAGTCCAGCACCACCTGATCCATCGGCGATTGGGTCACATCCGGGGCCAGAACAATGGCATGTGCGGTTGGATAATCAGACATGTGTCCCCCTAAAACATGAAGTAACGCTGCGCGAGCGGCAGGACAGTTGCCGGTTCGCAGGTCAGCAATTCCCCATCCGCGCGCACTTCGTAGGTTTCTGGATCAACCTCGATCTGCGGCTTGGCATGGTTCAGTTTCATCTGCGATTTGCCGATATTGCGCGTGCCGATCACCGGCAGGGTTTGTTTGGCCAACCCCAGTGTGTCGCCGATATTATTGGCCTGCGCAGCGCCTGACACAAACACAACGGCATTGCGTTCCACCGACCGGCCATAGGCCCCAAACATCGGGCGGGTATAGACGGGCTGTGGGGTGGGGATCGACGCATTTGGATCGCCCATCTGCGCCACAACGATGGTGCCACCCAACAGAACCATTTCCGGTTTGGCCCCGAAAAACGCAGGTGACCACAGGACCAGATCGGCGCGTTTGCCGATCTCAATCGATCCGATATGCGGCGACAGGCCGTGCGCGATGGCGGGGTTGATGGTGTATTTCGCAATATAGCGCTTGGCGCGGGCATTATCGTTGTCGCCAACTTCATCGATCAGCGCGCCGCGCTGTACCTTCATTTTATGGGCGGTTTGCCATGTGCGTGTGATGACTTCGCCCACACGGCCCATGGCCTGACTGTCCGAGGAAATCACGCTGAACGCGCCCATGTCATGCAGGATATCCTCTGCGGCAATGGTTTCGCGCCGGATGCGGCTTTCGGCGAATGCGACATCCTCTGGCACCTTATTATCCAGATGATGACAGACCATGAGCATGTCCAGATGCTCTTCTATTGTGTTGATTGTGTAGGGCATTGTGGGGTTGGTCGAGGACGGAATGACGTTCTCTTCGGACACCACTTTGATGATGTCGGGGGCATGGCCGCCGCCCGCGCCTTCGGTGTGAAAGGCGTGAATGGTGCGGCCTTTGATGGCGGCCAATGTGTTTTCTACAAAGCCGCTTTCGTTCAGGGTGTCAGTGTGGATCATCACCTGCACATCCATGTCATCGGCCACCGATAGGCAGCAATCAATTGCGCCGGGCGTGGTGCCCCAATCTTCGTGCAATTTCAACGCACAAGCCCCGGCATTGATCTGTTCGATCAACCCCGCAGGTTGTGATGCGTTTCCTTTGCCCGCAAAGGCCAAATTCATCGGAAATGCGTCCGCCGCCTGCATCATCCGACCGATATGCCACGGCCCCGGCGTACAGGTGGTGGCCAGCGTGCCATGGGCCGGACCTGTGCCGCCGCCCAACATCGTGGTGATGCCTGAATGCAGCGCATCGTCGATCTGTTGGGGGCAGATGAAATGGATATGCGCATCCATGCCACCGGCGGTCAAAATGCGGCCTTCGCCTGCGATGATTTCGGTGCCGGGGCCGATGATCACATCCACATTGGGCTGTGTATCCGGGTTTCCAGCCTTGCCAATCGCGGCGATATTTCCATCCCGCAGGCCAATGTCGGCTTTGTAAATCCCGGTATAATCCAGCACCAACGCATTGGTGATCACGGTATCCATCGCCCCCTCAACGCGGGTGATCTGGCTTTGGCCCATGCCATCGCGGATCACTTTGCCGCCGCCAAATTTCACCTCATCGCCGTAGGTGGTGAAGTCCCGTTCCACTTCGATAATGATGTCGGTATCACCCAGCCGGACTTTGTCGCCTGTGGTTGGGCCAAACATCGCAGCATATTCAGCGCGGTTCATGGATGTGGGCATTATAGGTCTCCCATGATGGCTTGGTTAAATCCGAACACGCGACGGGTGCCAGACAGGGGGATCAGCCGGACCTCACGCGATTGGCCGGGCTCAAACCGAACGGCGGTGCCGGCGGGAATGTCCAGGCGTGTTCCACGCGCTGCGGCCCGGTCAAATTCCAACCCGGCATTGGTTTCTGCAAAATGGTAATGGCTGCCGACCTGAATAGGGCGATCACCGGTATTGGCGACGATTATCGTGACCATTTCGGCATTTTCATTGAGCGTCACAGCGCCCTGAGCGGGGAAAATCTGACCCGGTATGAATGTGTCTGACATGATACGGACCTAACGAATGGGGTGGTGAACGGTGACCAATTTGGTTCCGTCCGGAAAGGTGGCTTCGACTTGAACGGAATGGATCATTTCAGGAATGCCGGGCATACATTGATCAGCTGTTATGACATGGGCCCCCGCAGACATCAGATCCGCAACAGACCGCCCATCCCTTGCGCCTTCGATGACGAAATCTGTAATGATTGCAATGCTTTCGGGGTGGTTTAGTTTGACGCCGCGGTTCAACCGATCGCGGGCCACCATGGCGGCGAGGCTGATCAACAGCTTGTCTTTTTCTCGGGGGGTCAGGTTCATGTGGTCCTCTTAGATTTGCCAAACGCGGGGCAGGGCCCCGGGGCGTAGGATGTCCAGAATTCGGATCAGCTGACGACGCAGCGGCATCCCGTCCAATGCGGTGATGCGGATGGTCAATTTCCCGTCAAAGGCCGAGGCAAACGCGCTGCAATCAGGATCGGTCAATTCGGCGCGCAACGCGGCCAGAATATCGCCCGCATCCGGGGTGATCATCGCGACGCTGGCCATGGCACGGGCGGCTCCAAGCGCCGCAGGTCCGGCGGATAAGGTCGCCCCAGTGATCCGCAACGGGTCCAGTAAAATGGGGCGATTGTCCCGCCATATTTCCCGCTGATCCAGTAGGGACAGATGAGTCAGGCTTTCCCCCATGGCAAAGCGGCCAAGTATGATGGTTTCAACGCAAAGGCAGGTGGCGGTCCCAAACAGATCAATCCGGGTTTTGCGTTTTAGATTTGCATGGTTAAACAGAATGGTTTCCTGCGGCAGCCAATCCAAATGCCCGCCGTCATCCACCCGCAAAGAAACGTCCATTTGCGCCGCCCCGTGAAGGCTGCGATAGGCGCGTTCTGCGGTCTGGGTGGTGGCGGTCACCCGCACATCTGCGCCGGTCTTTAACGCATATGTCAGATGATCCCCCCCGGTTAATCCGCCTGAAGTGTTTAAAAACACGACCTCTGGACCTGTGGGGGGGGGCTTATGTTGATGGGGTAAAATCGCCTTGGCGGACCCTGATTGATGCAGATCGCGCAGCCGTGCCTGACCGTTGACCCGCCCCATTTGCACAGATGCATTCCCAATACTGCGTTGGGGCGCAGCGGGGGGTGGGGCCGATTGCGGCAAATTATTAAGCGGGGCGTTCATCTGTAAACCTTTCGCCACAAACGTTCCCGGCGCTGGAAAATTGGGCAACGTTTCGACAGCGGGAACAGATGAATTGGGGGGCATATTGGGATGATTTGCCCGTTTTTTGTGCGTAACGCCTGCTTTTTGCGCGTGATGGCGTCTTTTTCAGCGCTTGGTGCCGTGTTCAATACGTTGACAGACCGGCGCGACCATGATTAATTTCACAAACTGAAATAAAGATCAGCATCGCAGATGCACAAGGGAGTGGCATTATGTTTCTGGGGTTAGACCTTGGCACGTCCGGATTGCGGGCGCTTTTGGTGGATTCAGGCGGCGCTGTGATCGGCTGGTCAGAGGCGTCCTGTTCCGTGTCCCATCCCCATTCCGGTTGGAGCGAACAGGACCCGGCGGAGTGGATTGCCGCCTGCGAAACATGTTTGGCGGCGTTGCAGGGCAGCTATCCAACGGAATTGGCTGCACTTTCTGGGATCGGCCTCAGCGGGCATATGCATGGCGCCACGTTGCTGGATGCTGATTTCAACGTTCTGCGGCCATGTATGTTGTGGAACGATACGCGATCCGCACCCCAAGCAGCAGAGCTGGACGCGGCTGAACATGTCCGGGAACTCTCTGGAAATATTGTGTTCCCCGGATTTACCGCCCCCAAGGTGGCCTGGGTTGCCAAACACGAACCAGACATCTTTGCCCAAATCGCCAAAGTATTGCTGCCCAAAGATTATCTGCGGTTCTGGCTCACGGGGGGGGATGTGTCGGACATGTCTGATGCAGCAGGCACCGCGTGGTTGGATGTGGGCGCGCGTGATTGGTCGCCTGAATTGTTGAACGCCAGTGACATGCGCGCAGATCAAATGCCCACTCTGGTCGAAGGCACAGCCCCAGCTGGGCATTTGCGCAGAGAATTGCAGGAAAAATGGGGAATTTCTAACACCGTTATCGTGGCTGGGGGCGCGGGGGACAATGCTGCGGCGGCATGTGGTGTTGGCTGTTTTCAGGATGGCGATGGCTTTGTTTCGTTGGGCACGTCTGGGGTGCTATTGGCCGCCAAGGATCGGTTCGCCCCTGATCCGGCAACGGCTGTTCACACGTTTTGTCATGCGGTTCCGGATACTTGGTATCAGATGGGCGTGATTTTGGCCGCGACCGATTGTTTGAATTGGTTGGCGGAGGTTTTGAACGCTAGGCCGGCAGACTTGGCGAACGCGTTGCCTGACACCATTTCAGGACCGTCGCGATTGCTGTTTTTGCCCTATTTATCGGGGGAACGGACCCCGCATAATGACAGCGCAATTCGCGGTTCATTCATCGGTCTGGATGTGACAATCACGCCGCAGGACATGACCCAAGCCGTCATGGAAGGCGTCGCATTTGCGCTGGCCGATTGCCATGATGCGTTAAAGGCCACCGGTACAAAGTTTGAACGGCTCTTGGCGATTGGGGGCGGGACAAAATCCGATTTTTGGGTTCAGACGTTGGCGTCGGTTCTCAATATCCAAATCGACATTCCTGCGCAGGGTGAATTTGGCGCGGCTTTGGGGGCGGCAAGATTGGCCATGGCGGCGCAGCCGGGGGCGGATTTGGCGGCCATCATGACCAAACCAGAAATTGCGCGGACGGTGGCGCCGCGTTCTGACTTGGTTGCGGATTATGCCCGCGCGCATGACACATATCGCGCCCTTTATCCAAACCTAAAGGCGGCGCTGGGCCAATGATTTGGTTGACGCATGGCCCTTTGGTGCGGCATCCCAAACGTTCCCATGCTTTTTTGCCGTTCGAAAGACCCTGATATGCCACAGTTAATTCAGCACCCCATTGCCAATCGTCCAAACATCCAAGAGGCGGTTTTGCGGGATGGCGATCACATGCTGAGCGTGCTGAATTACGGTGCTGTGACGCGAAACTGGGTTGTGCCTGTGGACGGAAAACCCGTTTCTGTGATCCTTGGGTTTCAGAACCCGGCGGATTATCTGACCTCGCCTTATTTTTTGGGCACCATTGCTGGGCGGGTTTCTAACCGGATTGGGGGCGCGCGGTTTTCACTGAATGGGCAGGACCATGTTTTGGCCGCCAACGAAGGCACCAATCAATTGCATGGCGGCCCTGATGCCTTGAACACAAAATTCTGGGACATTGAACAGGTTGATGACCAAACGGTTCAGCTTGGATTGCAATCCGCACATGGCGAAAATGGCTATCCGGGGAATGTGACCTTTCATGTCAAAATCCATCTGAATGGGGCCAAAGTGACCTACGAATTGCAGGCACAGGTGGATCGACCGACACCGATTTCTTTGGCGCAACACAATTATTATAACCTGATGGGGCACGGGGATATCTGGGGCCATCAGATGACCTGTGTGGCCGATCACGTTCTGGCCAAGGGGCCGGATAATGTCAGCACTGGGCAAATCGATCCTGTGGCGCAGACCGCGTTTGATTTCCGCCAAGCCCGTCGTTTTGATCAGGCCCATCCGGATCAGACCAGTCCAGACAGGGGCGTGCTGGATGGGCATTTGGTGTTCCCCAAGGGTCGTGATCCTGATGCGCCTGTTGCCTGTTTTCGGGCCGATAACGGGGTTACAATGCAGGTCTGGTCAGATCAGTCGGGGGCGCAGATCTATAATGCCGCGGGCATGCCAGAGTTGAGCGGGGGCCTGAATGGTCAGACTTATCCAGCTGCGGCCGGGTTTTGTTTTGAACCGCAGGGGCATCCAAATGCGGTGAATATCCCGTCATTCCCCAGCGTGATCGCCACGCCTGAACATCCTTATCGGCAGGTTCTGGAAGTAGAGATAAAGCAGATATCACAATGAAATATGCGGCGATCTTAATGTGTTTGGCGGGGTCTGCACATGCGCAGGACCTGGGCGCGCGGCCAGAATTTGAAGCCGCTTCTGAGGCGCAGATCGCATTGGGGCAATTGCTGTTTTATGATCCCATTCTATCGGGCAATCGCAGCGTGTCATGTGCGACATGCCATCACCCTCGCTTGGGCACCAGCGATGGCATGTCGCTGTCGATTGGGGATGGCGGCATTGGGTTGGGGCCAGATCGACATATGGACCCCGACAATCCCCCCGAGCAACGGATCGGGCGCAATGCGCCGGCTTTGTTTAACCTTGGCGCGGATGAATTTCAGGTCATGTTTCACGATGGCCGACTTGAGGCTGATCCGTCACAGCCCGGTGGAATGCGCACGCCTTTGGGGGCCGAGATGATCGCTGGGTTTGATAGCGTACTATCCGCACAGGCGATGTTCCCGGTTTTATCCAGCGATGAAATGGCCGGGCATTATTCGGAAAACGAAATCGCCCAAGCGGTTCGGTTGGGGCATTTGTCGCTGCAAGACGGCGCATGGGATCTGATTGCCCTGCGGGTGGCGCAGATCCCTGCATATCGCGATGCCTTTGCCGACATAAACGGCGCGCAAAATCCGGTCACATTTACCGATATTTCCAATGTCGTCGCAGATTTCATCGCGGCGGAATGTCGCGCGGATGATGCCCCGTTTGATCGATATATGATCAGCGGCACGCCGATGGGTGCGGCTGCAATGCGCGGGATGGACCTGTTTTACGGTCAGGCGCAATGCGCAGATTGTCATTCCGGGTGGCTTCAGACGGATCATGATTTTCATGCGATCGCGATGCCTCAGATCGGGCCGGGCAAAGCGGCGCGGTTTGAAAATCACAACCGGGATGTGGGGCGGATGCGGGTCACGGGGGACGCGGCAGATGCCTATCGGTTCCGCACACCGTCGCTGCGCAATGTGACATTGACCGGACCCTATGGGCATGACGGGGCCTATGCGACATTGGATGCGGTTGTGCGGCATCATTTGGATCCGGTTGCGTCACTGATGGCCTATGACCGCAATCAGGCGGTTCTGCATGATTTTTCCGGTGCGCAGGATTGGAATGTTTTGGATGATCCGCAGGAAATGGCCGCGATTGCAGCGGCCAATGAACTGGCCCCCATTGATCTGAGCGCGGCCGAGATCGCCGATCTGTTGGCGTTTTTGGCGGCGTTGACCGATCCGGTTGAACGTATGGGCGTGCCCGAAACGGTGCCCAGCGGTTTGCCCGTGGATCGTTAGGGGCAACCTGCGGGCGGGTTGACGATTTGATCAGCGGCAAAGTCAGTCCAGTCTGGATCAACACAGCTCAGACGGCTGGACAGCACCCGCATTTGGATATCGTCGCCATTTTGCAGACCAAAATGCAGCATGCCGTAATGGCCACTGGCATGGCCACCACCGATGGTGATTTCCTGCACTTGGGTCTGATCGCCTTGGCGCAGTTCAACAAAGCTGCCGACGGGCAGGGGGGTAACATCCACCATAACCCAATGGCCGGGCGCGGTGTCATTTTCATAAAGTTCAAGCGCCGCGCGACGGTTCACCACCGCCAAATCCAGTTTTCCGTCCAGATTCATATCCACCAAGGCCGCGCCACGGGAACGATCCATAGTGGCAATCCCGGCAATGACCGACAGGTCCTGATAGGTCCCATCGGTTTGCCCCATCAGCAGGGAATTGGGGTCTTGCATTGCGGCGTCGGGCATTTGTTCGACATTGCCTTTGGCCACAAAAATATCATTGATCCCATCATTGTTCACATCCCCAAACGCAGCATGCCAGCCGGTCGACGGTCGTCCATCGGGGCCGGTATGGGGGCGATGGGCGGTGGTGCCAAATTCATAGGTCGCATCCCGCCAGGTTGGGCCGCCTGTTTGTGGATCAAAGGTCTGAAATTTCTGATCACCCATCGATGTCAGATACATGTCGGCAAACCCGTCGCCTGTGACGTCTCGTGATGCGATCCCCATGCCCCACAGGCTGTAGGGCAACCAGTTATCGGCTTGGGTGTAAAGACGGGGTTGCGCATCCATCGCCCACATCTGTTCCTGCCCGTCGCGCACATAATAATGCCGGTCATTGCTGATCCGCAGATCGGCATGGCCGTCGCGGTTCCAATCCGAAAACAGCATCGACAAGGTGCAATATCCGGGCGTCAGACGTGTCGGTTCGCTGTATTTGCCCTCATTGGGGCGATACAGCAGCGTGTCGTCACAGGCTTCAAACGGGCCGTCGGGGTCGCTGCGATCCACATAGGTGCCAAAGGCCAGCGTCGGCAGGGTATTGTCACCTTCCCATGTGGCGGAAAACGCGGTGGTCCAGTGATCACCGCTGGCAAAGCCCAGCGTGTCAAACGGGGCGAACTGGCAATCGCCAAGCCCCCGCATCAACACATCTGGCCCCACCCGAAGGATCGCCAGATCCAGCACAGCGTCTCCATCGACGTCCAACGGATAGGCGCCTATGACGCCCGCTAATGCCAGCGTTTCTGGTGTGTCCTGTGTAAATGTCAGCGCCGCGCCGGGGCCGGTGGTGGTGTTGACCATCAACTGGGCCGGGTTGGACCCGCCCGCAGCGTAGAGTTCGGGCAAATGATCACCGTTGCAATCAAACGCTGCCACGCCTCCGCCAACGAAATGTTCCCATCCCCCGGCGTAAATGTGTTGGGGCACGTCCCGCGCAACAAAACTGGGGGTGGAAAACGGCTCTGCTACGGCGGCATTGGCGATACAGATGGTCACGCATATTCTACCCAGCATTGGCGGCCAGTTCCTTGATCTTTAGGGCGCTGACCTGTTCCATCGCATAGGCGGCTGCGCCTTTGGCCCACATCAGATCCCCCCATTTGTGAATGCGTACTTCTGGCAGGGGGGCATCAGTTTGCACCACTGATCGGCGCATTTCTTCGATCACTTTGTCCGCATAAAGATAATCAAACGACATGCGAGCACCGGCCAGAATGACCAGTTTGGGATCAAAAATATTGATGACATTGGCCAGCCCCATGGCAAACATCCGGCCCGCCCGATCAAAGATCGACGCCGCCATCTGATTGCCCGATTGCGCCGCGCCAAACAGCGCTGCCAGCTCTTGTTTCGGCTGGCCGGTTGAAATGATGTTGGCTTCGCGCAGCAGGGCGTAATCCCCGACATATGCCTCTAGGCAGCCGCGTTGCCCGCATTGACACAGCGCCCCTTCCAGCTGGACCTTGGTGTGGCCAAATTCTGCGCCGCAACCACGCGTTCCGCGATAAATGTCATTGTTGATCACAATCCCCATCCCAACCCCATGTTCGATGGTGATCACGATGAAATCACTGACATTGCGCCCCAACCCAAAGGATTGTTCCGCCATGGCCACCAGATTGGCGTCGTTATCGATGTAAACATGGCAGGGCAGAACCGCATCCATATAAGCGCCGAGATTGACGTTGCGTTTGGTCAGGGATGACGACCAGTGCACAGATCGGTTGGGCGCATCGACCAGCCCCGCAATCCCAATGCCGACACCGGCGATATCGGCGACCTCAAATCCACCTTTGGCACAGGTTTCTTCCAAGGCTTTGACGATGGCTTGGGCCAATTGTTCTGGTTCCATGCGGCCTTCGGTCAGGGCCATTTCGTGATCGACAATGGAATTGCCTTCGAAATCGACGACCATGGCGGATATCGCGTGGAACGACACTTTGATACCGGCGATTTTCAACGCCGAGCCTTTGACCTTTAACGCCACACGCGGACGGCCGCGTTTGGCGGCGGTGGGGGGCGTGTCTGGGCGGATTTCTTCGATCAGGTTGGCATCGATCAATTCAGATGTGATCGCCGTGACAGTGGCCGGGCTGACGCCGGTTGCGCGCGCAATATCAATCCGCGCGATATTGCCCGCATTTCGGATTGCATCGAACACATGTTGGCGTCCGGTTTCGCGTTGTTCCCCTGAATGAGACAGCCGAATATTTTCGGTCATCGCAATAACTCCCCCTAGAATTTGCCTATTTATCTAGGAAAACCAGTGATTAGGCAAGGTTTGGTTCCGATTAAGCATTATTTAATTTGCGAACCAAAAAAATAGTGCTAAATATTTAGGACGTGCTGCGAATCCCAAAAGGGTTCGGTCTGGTGCGAAACGGGAGGAATACAATGAGAACTTTGAGTGCAATTTCGGTTGCGGCTGTTGTCGCGTTTGCGGGAACATCTGTTTTTGCGGACGGCCTGACAGTTGGCGTGAGCTGGTCCAATTTCCAAGAAGAGCGCTGGAAAACCGATGAGGCAGCGATCGTTGCCGCATTGGAAGCAGGCGGCGCAACCTACCTGTCCGCGGATGCGCAATCATCTTCGTCCAAGCAGCTATCAGATGTTGAGAGCCTGATCGCACAAGGCGTCGATGCGTTGATCATTCTGGCGCAAGACACCCAAGCCATCGGCCCCGCAGTACAAGCGGCCGCTGACGAAGGCATTCCTGTGGTGGCGTATGACCGTCTGATCGAAGACAGCCGCGCGTTTTACCTGACCTTTGACAATGTCGAAGTTGGCCGCATGCAGGCCCGCGCCGTATTTGAGGCGCAGCCATCCGGCAATTACGTGATGATCAAAGGGTCGCCAACCGATCCAAACGCAGATTTCCTGCGCGGTGGTCAGCAGGAAATCCTGCAAGCTGCGATCGATAGCGGTGACATCACCATCGTCGGCGAAGCCTACACAGATGGCTGGCTGCCTGCCAACGCACAGCGCAACATGGAACAGATCCTGACTGCGCAAGACAACAATGTTGATGCGGTTGTGGCGTCCAATGACGGCACGGCTGGTGGTGTTGTTGCCGCGCTGACGGCTCAAGGCATGGAAGGCATTGCCGTGTCCGGTCAGGATGGCGATCACGCAGCGCTGAATCGCGTCGCACTGGGCACGCAGACCGTATCTGTCTGGAAAGACGCCCGTGAATTGGGCGCGGCTGCTGGTGAAATCGCCGTGGCCTTGGCCGGTGGTGCGATGATGGCTGACGTCGAGGGCGCTGGCGCATGGACATCCCCAGGCGGCACAGACATGACATCTGTTTTCCTGGCCCCGGTTCCGGTGACTGCTGACAACCTGTCGGTTGTTGTAGACGCTGGCTGGATCACCCAAGAGGCCCTGTGCCAAGGTGTGACCAACGGTCCTGCGCCCTGTAACTAAGATGTTGTAATCAATCGGTGAAACCACTGATTTGGTGCATCGGTGCGCCCCTGTTATGATGATGGGGCGCGCCTGACACTTCTTGACGCTTTCTGCTGATTTCTGGAGTTCGGACATGACCGAAACCACGTCTCAGCCAATCCCGTCCCAAAGTAAGCGCAACCTGTTTCAGCAACTGGAACTGGACATGCGGCTATTGGGAATGATTGGTGCCTTTGTTGTTCTTTGCATCGGATTTGATCTGATGACGGATGGGCGTTTCCTGACGCCGCGCAACATATTCAACCTAACCATTCAGACCGTTTCCGTCGCTATCATGGCCACGGGCATGGTGTTTGTGATTGTCACCCGCCACATTGATCTGTCCGTGGGGGCGCTGCTGGCGACCTGTTCGGCGATCATGGCGATGACCCAAACCGATATCCTGCCCAATATGTTAGGGCTGGGGTTAAACCATCCGGCCACGTGGCTGATCACATTGGTGGTCGGGCTGACGGCTGGGACGCTGATCGGGGCGTTTCACGGCTGGATGATCGGCTATCTGACCATTCCGGCCTTTATCGTGACGCTGGGCGGGTTTCTGGTCTGGCGCAACGTGGCTTGGTATCTGACCAGCGGTCAGACAATTGGGCCATTGGACAGCACATTCATGATCTTTGGCGGCACCAACGGCACGCTGGGCACGTCGGTCAGTTGGGCGATTGGCTTGATCGCGGCGGCGCTGGCGGTCTGGGCGTTGCTGAACGGACGCCGGTCCAAAATGGCGCATGGCTTTCCGGTCAAACCGATCTGGGCCGAAGCCACAATGGCGACCATTGTTGTCGGGGCGATCCTTGGATTTGTGGCGATCCTGAACGCCTATAACATCCCCGAACGCCGCCTTGCCCGCATGTTTGAGGCACGCGGAGAAGTGATGCCCGAAGGCTTGGTTGTGGGCTATGGCTTGCCGATTTCGGTGTTGATCCTGATCTCGGTCGCGATTGTGATGACCATCATCGCCAAACGCACCCGGTTTGGGCGCTATATCTTTGCCACCGGTGGCAACCCGGATGCGGCGGAATTGTCGGGCATCAACACGCGGTTATTGACGGTCAAAATCTTTGCGCTGATGGGGTTTCTATGTGCCTTGTCTGCGGTGGTGGCATCGGCGCGATTGGCCAACCATTCCAACGACATCGGTACGTTGGATGAACTGCGGGTCATCGCGGCTGCGGTGATTGGCGGCACGGCCCTGTCGGGTGGGTTTGGCACCATTTATGGGGCAATCCTGGGCGCGTTGATTATGCAAAGCCTGCAATCCGGTATGGCAATGGTGGGCGTGGATGCACCGTTTCAAAACATCGTTGTTGGGTCCGTTCTGGTGGCGGCTGTGTTCATCGACATCCAGTACCGCAAACGTTTGGGGGCAAAGTGATGGCGCGTAACAAACATCGTGCAGCGGGTGAAACGCCGCTGGTTGAAATGAACGACATCTCAATTTCTTTTGGGGGTGTCAAAGCGGTGGATCACGTCAGCGTCGATCTGCATCCCGGCGAAGTTGTGGGCCTGCTGGGCCATAACGGGGCTGGGAAATCGACGCTGATCAAAATCCTGTCGGGCGCCTATGCCATGGATAGCGGCGAAATTCGCATCAATGGCGAACGGGCCGAAATCCACAATCCGCGGGATGCAAGGTCTTATAATGTTGAAACAATTTATCAGACCTTAGCGCTGGCCGATAACCTGGATGCGGCATCAAACCTGTTTTTGGGGCGTGAATTGGTCACCCCATTTGGGTTGGTTAATGACGCCGCAATGGAGGCAGAATGCCGCCAGATCATGGGGCGATTAAACCCGAATTTTCAGAAATTCTCTGAGCCGGTTTCCGCCCTGTCAGGTGGGCAACGCCAATCAGTGGCCATCGCCCGTGCGGTCTATTTTAACGCGCGTATCCTGATCATGGATGAACCCACAGCGGCGTTGGGCCCTCACGAAACCCAGATGGTTGCCGAACTGATCCAACAACTAAAAGCCGAAGGGATCGGGATTTTCCTGATCGATCACGATGTGCATTCGGTGATGCAGCTATGTGATCGGGCCAGCGTGATGAAAAACGGGCAATTGGTTGGCACTGTCGACATTGATGATGTCACGGACGATGATCTGCTGAGCATGATCATTTTGGGCAAAAAGCCGGGCGAAGCGGCGGCGTAACACCGCCACTACATGATACAAAAAGAAACGCCCTCCCCGCCATTGGGTGGGCGTTTTTCCTTTGAATTCAATCTTGTGGATCAGGTTGTTGAAACGGGGCAGCCACCTTCGAACTGTAAAATTCGTTCCAGCCCGGTATTGCCTTCGACCAATTCCGACAATGTGACCTGATCCAGCTCTGCATAAAACGCGTTCAGCGCCCGCGATAATGCGCCGCGCAGCCGGCAGGCCGGGGTGATCGGGCAATGATTGTCGCGCCCCGCAAAACATTCCGTAAACGGCGTGTCTGCCTCAAACACCCGAAACACACGGCCCACAGTTATGTCAGCTGGTGGGCAGGCCAACCGGATACCGCCGCCTCGTCCGCGCATCGTTTCAATAAAGCCCGTCTGGCTTAGTTGATTGATAATCATGCCTAAATGAGCTTCTGAGGCGTTGCAGCTCTCGGCGATCTGGCGTTTTCGCACCTTTACCCCTGGATGAACTGCGCAAAACATCAAAACCCGCATCGCCAGATTTGTTCGAACCGTCAGCCGCATATTGCCCCCCTAAAGTTAGGTGAATTATGCAGCTATTTGCCGATGCTGAGGTTGATCTAAGTCAATATGACGCAGGGTTTGCGTGCAAAAAGCTATTTTTTCGATAGATCAATGGGCTGTCCGGGCGCGGGCATGGTTGTTTGCTCACTTTAACGTGTCTGTAGGTTTTGCATGTTGTGACTGGATGGTGAAATGACATATGTCACTTTGTAAATGTATATTGCACCCCGTGCGATTACCTAGATGGTCCCATTTGTGGGATTGCGACGATCAAAAGGACCGTGAAGATGACTTCTGACCCAATCAACCGCCTCAAAAACGCACCGGTTCCTCTATTTGCAATTGTGATGGGGATGACCGGGTTAGCGCTTGCTTTGCAGGCGGCGGCGTCTGCGGTTGGTGTGCCAATCTGGGTTGGGTTGACCGCATATTTGATAGCATTTTCTTTGTTTGGTTTGATTTCGATCACCTATACCACAAAGGCAATATTACACCCAGATGCTGTGCGATCCGAATGGCACCACCCAGTGAAGCTTGCGTTTTTTCCGGCCATTTCCATATCGCTTTTGTTGTTGTCCACAGCCAGTTTGACGCATGCGCCTGTACTGGCATTGCCGTTGTGGATCATCGGGATGATCGGGCAGGGGGGGCTGACCATTGCCGTGGTATCAGGTTGGATAGGCATGCGCAGTTTTCAAACCGGTGCATTATCCCCGGCATGGTTCATTCCGGCCGTGGGCAATGTGATTGTGCCGCTGGCGGGGGTGCCGTTGGGGTATATTGAAACGTCTTGGTATTTTATGTCCGTTGGGCTGATTTTCTGGGTGATCTTGATGACATTGGTGGTGAACCGGCTGATTTTCCACGATCCAATGCCCGGGCGTTTGCAGCCCACTTTGGTTATTCTGATTGCGCCGCCTGCGGTGGCTTTTGTCGCTTGGATGCAGCTGAATGGCGGAGTGGTTGATGGCTTTGCGCGGATTTTGCTGAATGGGGCCTATTTGTTTACGCTGATTGTCGCCGTGCAATTGCCACGCATGGTGTCGCTGCCGTTTTCGCTGTCGTTTTGGGCGCTGTCCTTTCCCATTGCCGCCGCATCAATTGCCAGTTTCCGATTTGCTGAGGCCACCGGATCAACCCCACATGTGGCTATTGGCGCAGTGTTGCTGGTGGTCCTGATCATAGGGGTCGCTGTGTTGTTAACAAAGACCGGCGCCGGGGTGATTTCGGGCGCCATTTTCAAGGAAGAGGCCGCCCCGAAACCGGCTCCTGCCGCCTAATGCGGGCCAATCCCATCTGGGCGGGCTGAACCGATTGATGGGGCGGGGCAGATTCGATCAGACCGCCAGATTTATTGATATAACAGACAGGTCAAGGTGTCGCAGGCGGGGCCTGATCTGTCTGTTCTACCCAGTATTGCGGATAAAAATTGACAAGCTGAGCCATGGATCACGGCGAAATTTCTGCAAATTCAAAGGGGTTTGCAGGGGTTGATTATGTCTCGTTTACTGATTTAACGAAAAAGCTGTAAAATTATTTACTCAATAAGATCGAAATAAGAGCCACTTATATACAATCTCCCCCAAAACGCGTTTATTGCAACCAGAGGGAGGGTTCTGCCGAGTAGGAGCGGAAGAACCCATTTCAGGAGACATAAGGGGAAGCCATGACCACCGAAACAGTTCAGAAGTCTGTTTATCCGCCAAGCGCGGATTTCGCAGCCAACGCCCATGTTGATGAGGCGAAATATAATGAAATGTATGCGGCTTCGATCAAGGACCCGGACGGGTTCTGGGGCGAACATGGCAAACGGATTGACTGGATCAAACCGTTCACCAAGGTCAAGAATACAAACTACAATTTCGGCGAAGTGGCCATCAATTGGTTCGAAGACGGCACATTGAACGTGTCTGCCAATTGCATCGACCGCCATGTCGCCACACGCGGCAATCAAACGGCGATTATTTTTGAGCCGGATGATCCAGCAGAATCCGCGCAGCATATCAGCTATATTCAGCTATTGGAAAATGTCAGCCGCATGGCCAATGTCCTAAAAGGTCTGGGCGTGGGCAAAGGCGACCGGGTTGTGATCTATCTGCCGATGATCCCCGAAGCCGCCTATGCGATGCTGGCCTGTGCGCGCATTGGTGCGATCCATTCCATCGTCTTTGCGGGCTTTAGCCCCGATGCGTTGGGGGCCCGGATCAATGGCTGTGACGCCAAGGTGGTGATCACTGCTGACACCGCCCCCCGCGGTGGCCGCAAAACCGCGCTGAAATCCAACACCGACGCGGCTTTGCTGCATTGCAAAGACACCGTTCAGGTTCTGGTGGTGAAACGCACCGGCGATCAAACCACTTGGATTCAGGACCGCGATCACGATTATAACGCATTGGCCGCCGAAGCGTCCTCTTATTGTACGCCCGCGGAAATGAACGCCGAAGATCCGCTCTTTGTGCTATATACATCAGGCTCTACCGGTCAGCCCAAAGGCGTGGTGCACACATCTGGTGGCTATCTGGTTTTTGCGTCCATGACACAGGAAATCACGTTTGATTATCACGATGGCGATGTGTTCTGGTGTACGGCCGATGTGGGCTGGGTCACGGGGCACAGTTATATCGTCTATGGGCCGCTGGCCAATGGGGCGACCACCGTGATGTTCGAAGGCGTGCCAACCTATCCTGATGCAGGCCGGTTCTGGCAGGTTTGTGAAAAACACAAAGTGAACCAATTCTACACCGCCCCCACCGCATTGCGCGCCCTGATGGGGCAAGGCAATAGTTTCGTCGAAGGCTATGACCTGAGCGACCTAAAGGTGCTGGGCACCGTGGGCGAACCGATCAACCCCGAGGCGTGGAACTGGTACAACGAAGTGGTCGGCAAAGGGAAATGCCCTATCGTTGACACATGGTGGCAGACCGAAACGGGGGGGCACATGATGACGCCACTGCCCGGTGCGCATGCGATGAAACCGGGTTCCGCGATGAAGCCGTTTTTTGGGGTGCAACCCGTGGTTCTGGAACCCACATCGGGCGAGGAAATCCACGAATATCCAACCGAAGGCGTGCTGTGTATCAAAGACAGCTGGCCCGGTCAGATGCGCACCGTTTGGGGCGATCACGAACGGTTTCAGAAAACCTATTTCAGCGACTACAAAGGCTACTACTTTGCCGGTGACGGCTGTAAGCGCGACGAAGATGGCGATTACTGGATCACGGGCCGTGTGGATGACGTGATCAACGTGTCCGGTCACCGGATGGGCACGGCTGAGGTTGAAAGCGCGCTGGTCGCCCATGCCAAAGTCGCCGAAGCCGCCGTGGTGGGCTATCCGCATGATATCAAAGGGCAGGGCATCTATTGCTATGTCACCTTGATGAATGATCAGGAACCCAGCGAAGAGCTGCGCAAAGAGCTACGCACTTGGGTTCGTACTGAAATCGGGCCGATTGCGGCGCCGGATCTGATCCAATGGGCGCCTGGCCTGCCAAAAACCCGGTCGGGTAAGATCATGCGACGCATCCTGCGTAAAATCGCGGAAAACGATTATGGCGCATTGGGCGATACATCGACGCTGGCCGACCCATCCGTGGTCGACGAGCTGATCGAAAACCGCATGAACAAGGGGTCGGAATGATGGACGGAGCAACGCCCAACACACAAAGCCCTGTTCTGATCCTGCTGGGGCCTCCGGGGGCTGGCAAAGGCACACAGGCGCGGATGTTGCAGGACCAATTTGGTCTGGTGCAATTGTCCACCGGTGATCTGTTGCGGGCCGCGGTGGCGGCTGGCACCGACGCTGGCAAAGCCGCGCAATCTGTCATGGCAGCAGGCGGTCTGGTCAGTGACGACATCGTCATCAACATCCTGCGAGATCGTTTGGGTGATGATGATGTGGCCGCCGGTATCATTCTGGACGGGTTCCCCCGTACCGCAGCCCAAGCCGAAGCGCTGGACACATTGCTGGCCGAACAAGGCCAGTCGATCAGCGCGGTGGTGTCATTAGAAGTGGATGATGCTGCGATGGTCGACCGGATTTCCGGGCGCTACACCTGCGCCAATTGTGGTGAAGGGTTCCATGACACGTTCAAACAGCCTGCCGAGGCCGGAAAATGTGACAGCTGCGGCAGCGAAGAATTCAAACGTCGCGCTGATGACAACGCCGCCACGGTTGCCTCTCGACTAGAGGCATACCATGCCGAAACCGCGCCGCTGATCGCCTATTACGGCGCGCAGGGCAACCTGCAATCCGTGCCCGCGATGGGGGCGATTGACGACATTGCACAGGCTTTGCAGCAGATCGTGCGATCCGCCTAAAGCCGAATACCTGTCTGCGGATCTGATCCGCAGACCCCAAAAACCGAAACGATGTTTCATACCATCCGCACCCCATGCCGGGCGCGGGAACAGAGGAGGACTCCGCATGTCGGACCAATCTAGTCGTGATGCAGCCTATTGGGCAGCCAATGTGCGCATCATTTTGATATCACTTGTCATCTGGGCCGTCGTGTCCTTTGGGTTCGGCATTTTGCTGCGCCCGATGTTGTCGGGAATTTCCGTGGGCGGCACCGATCTGGGCTTCTGGTTTGCTCAGCAAGGGTCGATCCTGGTCTTTCTGGGTCTGATCTTTTTCTATGCATGGCGCATGAACAAGCTCGACCGTGAATTCGGCGTCGAGGAGTAAGTTTCATGGATCAGTTTACCCTCAACCTCCTGTTTGTGGGCGCGTCTTTTGCGCTTTATATCGGGATCGCGATTTGGGCCCGTGCCGGGTCTACATCTGAATTTTACGCCGCTGGCCGGGGTGTGCACCCTGTGGTCAACGGCATGGCAACAGCAGCAGACTGGATGTCTGCGGCGTCGTTCATTTCGATGGCCGGCCTGATTGCCTTTACCGGTTATGACAATTCTTCCTTCCTGATGGGTTGGACCGGTGGCTACGTGCTTCTTGCTCTCCTCCTTGCGCCATATCTGCGCAAGTTCGGCAAGTTCACGGTGCCAGAATTTATCGGCGACCGTTTCTATTCGCCAACCGCACGTCTGGTGGCTGTGATCTGTCTGATCACCGCGTCGATCACCTATGTGATTGGTCAGATGACCGGTGTGGGCGTGGCCTTTGGTCGTTTCCTGGAAGTGGACACAGATACCGGCCTGTTCATCGGCGCGGCAGTTGTGTTTGCCTATGCGGTGTTTGGCGGCATGAAGGGTGTGACCTATACCCAAGTGGCCCAGTACTGCGTGCTGATCCTGGCCTATACAATCCCTGCGATCTTTATTTCGCTGCAACTGACCGGCAATCCAATCCCAGCTTTGGGTCTGTTTGGCGATCACGTGGCATCAGGCGAGCCGCTCTTGGCGAAGCTGGATGCGATTGTCACCGATCTGGGGTTTAACGAATATACGGCCCATCACGCCGACACGTTGAACATGGTGTTGTTCACTTTGTCCCTGATGATCGGTACGGCGGGTCTGCCCCACGTTATCATGCGGTTCTTTACGGTGCCCAAAGTGTCTGACGCACGTTGGTCTGCCGGTTGGGCGTTGGTGTTCATTGCGTTGCTTTATCTGACGGCTCCGGCTGTGGGGGCGATGGCGCGTCTGAACATTTCTGAACTGATGTGGCCAAATGGCACGGATGGTCAGGCCGTTACGGTTGAAATGATCGAAAACGATGATGCTTATGCATGGATGGCCACATGGCAGAAAACCGGTCTGCTGGACTGGGAAGACAAAAACGGCGACGGCCAAATTCAGTATTACAACGATAGCAATGCTGAGCTGCAGGAACGTGCGGCGGCCAATGGCTGGTCCGGCAATGAATTGGTTAAATTCAACCGCGACATCCTTGTTCTGGCGAACCCAGAAATTGCCAACCTGCCGGGTTGGGTGATCGGCCTTGTGGCTGCGGGTGGTCTGGCGGCGGCATTGTCCACCGCAGCGGGTCTGTTGCTGGCGATTTCGTCCGCTGTGTCCCACGATCTGTTCAAAGGTCAACTGACCCCGAACATGTCTGAGCGCAACGAATTGCTGACAGCCCGGATTTCCATGGCAGTCGCGATTGGTGTGGCCACTTGGTTGGGTCTGAACCCTCCGGGCTTTGCGGCGCAAACGGTTGCTCTGGCCTTTGGTCTGGCGGCGGCGTCGATCTTCCCGGCATTGATGATGGGGATCTTTAGCAAACGTATCAACAATACAGGCGCTGTTGCCGGTATGCTGGTTGGTCTGGTTGTCACCCTGATCTACATCTTCCTGCACAAAGGCTGGTTCTTTGTTCCGGGCACCAATTCCTTTACGGATGCGGACCCTCTGTTGGGCACAATCAAATCCACATCCTTCGGGGCCGTGGGTGCGATGCTGAACTTTGCCACGGCGTTCATTGTGACCAATATGACCAAAGAAACCCCCAAAGAGATCCAAGATCTGGTCGAAAGCGTGCGTGTGCCCCGTGGCGCAGGTGCGGCTCAGGATCACTAAACCAATGCTGGCCTTGCGCTAGATCATTGAACAAACGCATCCTGCGGCGGATAACCCGGCGCAGGATTTTCTTTTGAGAGAGACCCATGACCAAACCCGAAACGGATCACATGTTAGGCCGAATTCAGACGTTTCTGTCGCGCCAGCATCCCTATGATCATCTGTCACAAACGATGCGCGCGCAGATCGCGGACCGGATCGACGTACTGGATTTGCCCGCTGATCACGATGTCTATTCCGTCGGGAACAAACTGCGCGGGCTGTATGTGATCGAACATGGCACTGTGATTGTGTTTGACGATACGGGGCAGGAATTGTCGCATCTGTCGGGGGGCAATTCATTTGGCGAACGCGGATTGCTAAAGGATGGGCGCGCCGTCACATCCGCGCGCACCTTAGAGCCGACAAAGCTGTTTTTGATCCCCGCCGATTTGTTTGCGACCTTGATGGCGGATCATGATCCGGTGCGCCGGTTCTTTGATCGGGGGGACATTGCGCGGGATCGCAGCACCACGCGCGCGGGCGAATTGACCACCACCCGTGTTGACGATTTGATGGTGCGTGATCCCAAAACCTGCCCGTCTGACACAACATTGCAGGCGGCGGCGCAGATCATGCGTGATACGCGCATTTCCAGCCTGTTTGTCGCGGATGGGGATGACCTAAAAGGCATCGTGACCGTGCGCGACATGTCCAACCGCGCCATTGCGGGTGGGCTGCCGATTGATACCACCGTGGATCAAATCATGACACGCGATCTGATCACGTTGCCCAGTTCGGCCATCGGATCGGATGTGCTGCATCTGATGATGGAACGGCATATGGGGCATTTGCCCGTGGTGGATGGGACCAAGCTGATCGGGGTGGTTACGCAGACCGATCTGATGCGGTTCATGGCCAGCACATCTGCGGGCATGATGGCCGATATGCGCCGCGCAAAATCCCCAGCTGATCTGGCAAAAATCACCGCTAATATCCCCGATCTGTTGGTGCAATTGGTCGGGGCCGGGAACCGCCACGAAGTGGTCACCCGTCTGATTACAGATGTGGCCGATGGGGTGACCCGCCGGTTGATCGCATTGGCGCAGGACCAGTTTGGCCCCGCGCCTGTGCCGTTTTGTTGGGCGGCCTGTGGATCGCAGGGGCGCCAGGAACAAACTGGCGTCAGCGATCAGGACAATTGCCTGATCATCGACAATGCCGCCAGCCCGCGTGACATGGACTATTTCGCCAAATTCGCCCAGTTCGTTTGTGATGGTCTGAACGTGGCGGGATATGTCTATTGCCCCGGCGATATGATGGCGACCAACCTGCGTTGGTGCGCACGTCAATCCACGTGGCAGGGCTATTTCGACGATTGGATCGCCCGCCCCAGCAAAGAGGCGCAGATGCTGGCATCGGTGATGTTTGATCTGCGGGTCATTGACGGGGACGAAACCCTGTTTACGCCGTTGCAAACGGATGTGTTGAAAGCCACGTCGCGCAATTCGTTTTTCACCGCCCATATGGCCACCAATGCGGTGGGCCATGTGCCACCTTTGGGGCTGATCCGAAGCTTTGCCACGGTGCGATCAGGTGAACATCGCAATCACATTGATATGAAATCCAACGGCGTCGTGCCGATTGTTGATCTGGGGCGGATGTATGCGCTGCAGGGCAAAATCACCGTCGCCAATACCCGCGCGCGTATTCAGGCCGCCCCTGACAGGGGGGCCGTGTCGCCCAGCGGTGCGCGGGATTTGCTGGATGCCTATGATATGATTGCCCAAACCCGTCTGGAAAATCAGGCGGCACAAATCAAAGCCGGGGAAAAGCCGGATAATTACATGGCCCCGTCAGGGCTGTCCGATTTTGAACGCAGCCATCTAAGGGATGCGTTTGTGGTGGTAAAAACCATGCAATCGGCCTTGATGCAGGGGCGTGGCGTTCTGGGATAATCCATTCGCGAATGAGGGAGGAAAACTATGTTTCTGGAATTGATTGGCATCGTGTTTGCAGGGGCGCTGGCGGGGTTGGTGGTCTATGCACTGAACCGATTGCTGGGCGGTCGATTGGCGAAATGGGTCATGCCGGTGGCGGCGGGCTGTGCGATGATCGCGGCAACGATTTCACTGGAATATGGCTGGTTTGAACGCACAGAACGCGCATTGGCGGACGGTCTGACCGTTGCATCCACCGCATCCGACGCCGCGCTGTTTCGGCCTTGGACATTTTTCTATCCGATGACGTCCAGCTTTGTGGCGGTGGATGTGGACAGCGTGTTGCGCAACCAGGAACAGCCCGATTTTGCCATCGCGCAAACCTATCATTACCGGCGCTGGGCGGCGTTGCAGGTTGTGCCCGCGCTGGTTGATTGCGCCCAAGGCCGCCTGTCACCATTGGCCAATGTGCAGGCGTTTTTGGCGGATGGGAGCATGGACAATATGACATGGGCCGCGCTGGGCACGGATGATCCGGTTGTGTCCACAATCTGCACCGGGGGGACCTGATATGCACCGTCTGTCGCTCAGATTTCGGATCCTGCTGTTTTTTGCACTGATCGGAGTGGGCGGCGGCGTTGTGATGGGGCTGGGCCTGTGGATGGGATACCGGCAATTGGCCACCCCCAAAGCGCTGTCCGCGTTTGTCACTGCAGGGGCCGTGTCGGTGTTTGGATTGTTGGGATTGGCGGCTGGGATTTGGCTACTGTTTGATGAAAACGTGGCACGTCCATTGGAACGGCTGGCTGCCCAAATGCGGGCCCGCGCGCATGGGGGTGTGGGGCAGGAAATTGATGTCGGGCAGGCAAAATATCTGGGGGATCTGGCCCCGGCCATGGCGGCGGTGACCCATCAATTGACGTCATCCACGATGGACACAGCCCAGATGATCGCCCAACAAACCGCATCACTGGCGGCGGAAAAGGAAAAGTTGGCCGAAATCCTGACTGGCATTCCCACAGCCGTCATGATCATCAGTCCGGCGCATTTATTGGTGCTTTATGATGGGCAGGCGGCGGAAATGTTGGCCGCCGAAGCCCCCGCGCGGCTGAATGCATCCCTGTTTGAATATCTGGATCAAGAAAGCGTCGCATTTGCGCTCGAAGAATTGGAAAACGGAGATATGGCGCGCCATGCGGTGTCAATTTCAACCGTGTCGGGCAAGGTTTACACTGGATATATCCGATCCATGGGGCAGGGCGCGGATGGGGCAAATGCCGGTTATATGCTGATGCTTGATCCGCTGGATCCCAATGCCGAACGCCCGTTGACCTATGATTTTGATCTGCTGTTTCATGGTCAGGGGGCTGATCTGGCGACCACTGATCTGCGCGCGCTCAGCTATGTGGTGTTTGATACGGAAACCACCGGGTTGGATCCAAAACATGACGACATCGTTCAGATCGGCGCTGTGCGGGTGGTCAATGGAAAAATCGTTGCAGGCGAAGTGTTTGACATGTTGGTTGATCCGGGTCGCCCGATCCCGGCGGCCAGCACCAAGGTGCATAAAATCACCGATGACATGGTGCAGGGCGCACTTGATCCGGTGGCGGCGGTGGCGGAATTTGCCCGCTTTGCCGAAGGTGCTGTGCTGGTGGCACATAACGCGCCGTTTGATGTCAGTTTTCTGAAACGATACGGCGCAAAAATGGGATTGGCGTTTGAACATCCGGTCCTGGACACGGTCCTGCTGTCGGCGGTGGTTTTTGGGGCGCATGACGTGCATACGCTGGACGCTTTGTCGGATCGATTGTCGGTGACGATCCCGCCTGACATGCGCCACACCGCATTGGGCGACGCGGTGGCAACTGCACAGGTTCTGTCCCATCTGCTGCCCATACTGGCGGCGCAGAATGTGACCCGTTTTGGGGAATGCCTGACCGAAATGCGCAAACATCAAAACCTGGTTGAGGATTTGAACGCCTAAATCTGCCCCGACATCCTATTCCGCAGCCATGCTGTTTATCGTTTGGCCGCTGACAAACCGATAGGCAGCTTCGCCAAATAGATGGGACAAACGCCCGTTCGAAATCGTGGCCTCAACCCTGCGGGTGGTTTTGTTTACGATCGCCAGATCCGCGCGTTTTCCGATGTCGATGATGCCGCGATCCGTCAGGCGCAGAATAGATGCTGGGGTTTGCGAAATCATCCTCCATGCGGCGGGCAGGGATTTTAGGTTCTGATCCACCAGGGCAAAGGCCGCCTGACTGAGAGCAGGATAAAAGGACTGCGAAACAAGCGCGTCGCATTTGCTGGCCTTGATCAGAGACATGGCTGAAACGTGGCCCGTTTGCGTTGCTTTGCGCAGGACATCGGGTGCACCCATCAGCACCGGGTCCCCGACCGCGCGCGCCACGGATGCTGCGGAAAATGTCGTGGGAATTTCGCAAATGCGCGCGCCTAACATGGCGTACATTTCGCGGGTTTCACCATCCGGATCATTATGTGATCCGTAAATTGTTTTCATTAGATCAAAGGCTTCGGCCATTTTGCACAATCGGCGCGGCACTTCTTGGTCACGTTTGCGCGCCTCATTGACGATTTGCCCGTATTCGATTGGGGGCCATCCCAATGCGCGCGCCTTTGTGGCGAACCCGTCAGGGTCGATATCCTTCATCAATAGGGCTTTGTCCAAACTGTTTTGGAACATCAGATAATCCACGCGATGCTGGCGCACAGCCCGCAGCAATCGATCAGTGCTGTCAAATGTGTGAGTTTCAAAGCGCAATTGCACCCGCAAATCGGTCATGGCGTCTGTGGCATAGGCATCGCGCGCTTGCAGCATGGCCTCGGCGGTATCCGGGCCGTGCCTGCCGCCCTGCCAGGACCAATGTTGCGCCACCCATGCGGTGGTGACGCCATTGGCGGCGGCGTCCCGGTCCACGCCCGCCAATCCAGCCATCATAGATTGTGGGGATGTTGCATCGGGCGCCATATGTCGATCGATCACATCCCCATGCAGGTCAATGATCCCCGGTAGGATGTAATACCCCGACAAATCCACCGCCCGATAGCTGCCCTTGGTGATCCGCCCATCTGCAATTGCAAGTGAACGATCCTGCAATTCATTGTCCCGAAGGATCGTCGCGCCTGTCAGACGCAATGGGGGTAGCCGGTATTTCATGTGACTGCTCGTGGGGTGGTTTGTGTTTTGTCGACCCTACAAAGCGGATGTTTCGTCTATGTGACGGCTGGATGTTATTCCTGAAACAAAGCCAATGAATGCCATCCCTTTTGATCGCTGGGCTGTACAGGTTTCGGCCCTAAAATCTGGGCCGGAACTGGGCTTTGTCGGATATTACCCGGTCAGATCATAGCGTTGGATCAGTTGAAACCGTCCATCTGGCCGTTCCCCGACCAGCGCAATCTGATCCAGACAGAACGGACGCGGCAGGAATTCGTCTAGGTAGGTGGCAAGGATATACCGCAAATCCTGCGCACGTGCCGGGTCCATTTGCCCGGTCAACGTGATGTGAAACCTGAAATCGTCAAAGACATAAGGATACCCCCACAATAACAGGTTGGCATCCTGCACCGGCGTCAAAGGTGTTTTGCGCCGGCGTTCCAGCTCTTCTTCGGTGCTGGGCGCGCGAAAGGGATCTAGTTTTTCGACACAGCGCTGCGCAATGGCGTTTAGCCCCGTAGCGTCGCCAACGGGTGTCAGGGCCAGAAAACCGTTTATCCGATCCAATTTTAACGCGGTCATTTCCGTGGCCTGCAAGGTCTGTGCAACCTGTCGGACCGCCGCATCCAACCCGGTCAAATCACAGCCATTGGCCAGCCTAAAGGGAGGTTTCAGAGTGCCATGAAACCCGTATTTTCGCGGCGTTTGGGTCAATTTATGAATGTGGTTGGCGGAAAGGCCCGGAAATTCGGGTGCAGCGACCTTTTCCGCTTTGACCAAATCCCAGCCCAACCAGGATGCGCCAAAATCGGCCAAAGCACCGGGTTCTGGTACGTAATATAGTGCAAATCGCGTGAAATCAGACATGGGTGCCCCTTTCAATGCTGGAATGAACCCAGAAAATGATATGCAGATGACAAACGAAACATTTCTTCAAAATATAAGCGTATTTTGTCAGAGGATATGTCGTTTGGCTACATCTGTTGCTGCGGGCCATTGTCAGTTGGCCCGTGCTCATATCCGTGACCTAAAGAACGATATCAGCAGGCAATTCGCGCGCACTGACCCGTTCGGCATTTGGGATGTCGTTTTGTTCTGCACGCCGCGTGGCCGCAGCCCGGCTTAGGCCTTGGTCCAGCCAGCGTTGGATCAACCTTGCGCGTAAATCGGGCAGGGGCAAGTGCAACGACACGGTTAAATCCCAAAGCGGCGCAAGATCAGACCATGGCGCTTCGTCCAGCAACACATAATTGCCCTCGACGATGACCACCTGACATTCAGCGGGGACATGCCCGGCACCTGCGATGGCAATGTCTTTGGCCCGATCAAAAATCGGAAACACAACACCGGCGGGGGTTTTTAAACGCCGCACCAGATGCAGAAAACCAGCGGAATCAAAGCTGGCGGGGCTGCCTTTTCGTTGTAACAGATTGCGATGTTCCAGCAGCCGATTGTCCAGATGGAACCCATCCTGCGGAACAACAATCGCGGAACATTTCTGGACGTTTAGACGTTTGGCAACCTCTGCGGCGAGGGTGGATTTCCCTACACCCGGCGCGCCGGACAAGGCCACAACCAACCGGGCCTGTCCCACACGTGCCTCATGAATAGCATCGGCCATTTCACCGACTTGATCGATCAAGGTGCTCACTGCTTGCTCCTGCCTTTTTGGGACAGGCTAACCCAAGGTTGCAGCAGGCGCGAGGGATGCTTTGCCCGACGTACAATTTTCCGCCTGTTGCGCTGGTCGCAAGAATGGCATGAAGGACACAAAGGAATTTGAGGCCCAAATGCAGATATTGAAGTCCTATCCTGTCGCATTGGCGCGCGAAACCTATGTGATTACGTCAGAGTGCAACCTGTCCCTGATTTCTGCGGGCGTTGCCTTTTTTGCGATCCTGTCGATTTTTCCGGGATTGGCAGCGATTGTGGCCCTGTTTGGGTTGGTTGCGGATCCGGCGCTGGTTTTGGCGCAGGTTGAGCTGATGCAAGACATCATGCCAGCCTCTGCCTATGTGATCGTGGTGGACCAGTTGACCCGGTTGTTACAGGCGCGGCCTGATACATTGGGATTGGCATCTATATTGTCGGTGTTGGTGGCGCTCTGGTCGGCGCGGGCCGGGGTTGCATCGCTGATCCGCGGATTAAACGCCGTATTTGGGCATCCAAACCGTCACGGATTATGGCATACGTTGGTGGCGCTGTTGATGACACTATGCCTGATCGGGCTGGCCCTCACGGCGATGAGCGTGGTGATCATTGCCCCCATCGTGTTGGCGTTTTTACCAGCCACAATGGAAAGCCTGCCAATGATCGATGCTTTGCGCTGGGTGGCGGCTTTGGTGGCATTGGTGATGGCGCTAGGGATGTTGTATCGATTTGGCCCCAACCGAACCAAAGCACGCCTGCATTGGATAACACCGGGGGCAGGTGTTGCAGTTGTGTTGTGGTTGGGCGCGTCGGTGGGGTTTTCGGAATATTTGGCGAATTTTGGCAGCTACAACGAAGTCTACGGATCATTGGGCGCTGTGGTTGCGCTTTTGATGTGGCTCTATATTAGTGCATACCTGATTTTATTGGGGGCTGCGCTGAATGTTGCGCGTGAAAAGTTGCGCACCTCAAGAGATCGTGTTGCCGCATAAGGCGAAACTGTGGCGAAAATGTAGCGAAAATCGGGCATCGGTCCGATATTTCGGAAAATTCCCCCTAGAAATACCGATTCGTTCCGTCTAGGTTGGGTGTCAATAAATTGTACAAAAAATGCGGCCGAGCAGTTCTGAGCCGCAGTATGAGGCGGAGCGAGTACCATGTCAGCGATTAATTTCGTTGTCCGCACGAGTGCGGGCACTATTCAACGCGGCGTTGTTGCCGGAGACGGCGCACCCGATTCAATTGTAGTTGGGGCCGATGCTGATGTATCGCTCAACCTGCATGCCAGTCAGGTAACGTCGTATTCACGTCAGGGTCAGGCACTAGAAGTGACGCTGATCGATGGGCGTGTTGTCACAGTCGAAGGTTTCTTTGCCACAGACGGAATTGCCGAAAACCGGTTGTTCCTGTCATCTGGCGGGGCCTTGGCCGAGGTGGATCTGGTCGCAGATGGCACCGGAATGTATTACGCGCAATATTCCGAAGCAGAGATTGCTGGGAAATGGGGCGCGGACGAGTCGCTTTACTTTATGCGCGAACCTGATGTGATGCTGGCTGACGCTTATGTTGGTGGCGATCCAGAGGTTGGCATGTTGGCCACGCCTTTGATGGCGCTTGGTGGATTTGGTGGCGCTGGTGCGGCGGCTGCGGCGGCCGGTGTTGGTGCCGTGATCATCGGTGGCGGCGGTGGTGGCGGTGGATCCAATCCATCAGCCCCGGTTGTTGCGATCACCCATGGTACAGAATCCGTGGGTCACGTGGTTAATGACGAAGATCATTCAGACGGCGTCGAAATCGGTGGGACTGGTGATGCGGGTGCAACTGTTGTTGTCACCATCGGCGACGCCACCCAAGAGGTGATCGTCGGTGAAGACGGGACCTGGGATGTTGTGTTTGATTCCACCCAAGTGATTGGCGGCGAATATGAAACACCGGTTTCTGTCACCATCACCAATGATAACGGTTCATCGACCATCACGGATGTTTTGGTTGTCGACACAATCGCCGGTCTGGAATTTGACGCCTCAACCGTTGAAATTGACGGCACCGTTAATGCGGTCGAAAATTCTGACGGTGTGACACTGAACGGCACGGTCGAAGCCGGGTCAACCGTATCGGTTCAGATCGACGGTCAGACATATGACGCCGTCGTCGAAGGGTCCAGCTGGTCGCTGGCACTGGGTGCGGGCGTGATCGCAGGCGGCGAATACGATCTGGACGTCACCGTGACGTCGAAAGATGCGCATGGCAACATGAACTCCATCACCGATACCCTTGTTATTGATACGGAAACTTCGGTTACTGTTTCGTCCGCGACCATCGGTGGCGACGGCATGGTGAACGGTGTGGAACATGCCGCCGGCATGGAAGTGACCGGCACAGCCCAAGCGGGCGCAACTGTTGTTGTGACCTTTGGCGATGCAACACATACCGTGACCGCTGGTGCGGATGGATCATGGTCATCGACCTTTACTGCGGCCGAAGTGGCGGCAGGCACATATGAGGCTACCGTGACTGCGGTTGCAACAGATGCTGCGGGCAACAGCGCAACTGCATCCGGCACGGTTCAGATCGATACCGAAGCCACCGTAACCCTGAACACATCCGGGATCGAAGGCGACGGCGTGGTCAACATGGTTGAGGCCAGCGATGGCGTGACCTTGACCGGGACAGCGCAGGCTGGATCTGCTGTGTCCGTTGTCATGAACGGGTTCACACATACAACAACAGCCGGTGCTGATGGGTCTTGGTCCGTTGATTTCGCATCCTATGAATTGCCAAGCGGCGAACTGGATGCGGGCGTTGACGTGACCGCAACAGACAGCTTTGGCAACGTGGCGATGACATCGGGCACAGTGACCTTTGACACGCTGGTTGATCCGCTGACACATGGCAGCGATCCTACCAATGGCGATGGCTACATCAATGCCGCCGAAGTGGGGCAGCCCATCACATTGACCGGCACCGTCGAAGCTGGGTCCACCGTGATGGTAACCATGGGTGGCTCTACTCAGGCAGCGTCTGTGGATGCCAATGGCAACTGGACCGTGAATTTCGCGGCCAACACATTGGCTGAGGGCGAATATCAGAGCGATATCGTGATTTCCGCAACAGATGCGGCGGGCAACACATCGACCCTGACCGAAACGGTCAATGTCGACACCGTTGCAGGTGATGTGGCTTTGTCCAGCCAACCGATTGAAATTGATGACGTTGTCAACGGTGTCGAAGCCGCCGACGGCGTGATTATTTCCGGGACAGCAACACCGGGTCTGATCGTAACGGTCACTTTGGGTGGCGTATCCCATCAGGTGATGGCCGGTGCAAACGGCGCATGGTCCACAACCTATTCCGCATCAGAAGTGCCCACCGGCACCTATGACGCGGCGATCACAGCGTCGATCACGGATGCGGCTGGTAACTTCAAAGAAGTGGCCGACACCGTTCATATCGACACGCAGGTTGATAACTTTACCATGAATGGCCCAATCGAAGGCGATGACATCATCAGCGGTGCAGAAGCCACCGATGGTGTGACCGTTTCCGGCACTGTGGAGCCTCATTCTGTTGTGGTTGTGGAACTGGGCGGGGCAACCCAAACGGTTCTGGCAACGGCCAGCGGCACATGGACCGCCAATTTTGCGGCATCCGACATTCCAGCAGGCGAAAGCGTGCAAACGGTCACCGCGACAGCAACTGACCGGGCTGGCAATGTTGAAACCATCACCGACAGCGTTGAGGTCGACACAATCGTCAACACATTGTCGGCAACGGATCCTGTTGAGGGCGACAACATCGTCAACTTCGTTGAGGCCAGCGATGGTCTGACATTGACCGGTATGGTCGAAGTCGGGTCCAGCGTGAACGTCACATTCGAAGGCGTCACACGCGCAGCGACGGTTGATGGCGCTGGCAACTGGAGCGTGGATTTCACCGCAGCCGAAGTGCCCGCCGGGGATTACACCGCAAACGTCACCATCGATGCGACAGATGCTGTGGGTAACACCGCATCCATCACGGATACGTTCCGCGTTGATACAACCGTGCCCGAAACACCGATGATCGACTCGATCAACGAAAGCGGCAGCGGCATCGGCGGCGTGTTTGTGGATGACAATGGCGAAACCCTGTCTGTGTCCGAACTGGACAATGCGGGTAACGTTTCTGACCTGTCCAGCAGCCAGTTTGATCTGGGCGATCGGATCTTCTTTGACTTCAACACAGATACACCCGACGGGTCGCATCTGATTGTCAGCGCAGAAGATACGTCCGGCAATTCCAGCTCGACCTTGTTTGTGGCCAACGAAAGCGGCACCAACGCGGTTGATCTGTCCGGTGCAGGTCTGAACGATGTCAACCTGGATGCGATTGATCTGCAAGTGGCCGATGACAGCGAACTGGTTCTGACGGCTGATATGCTGAACAACCTGTCTGACAACGGCAACGCGCTGACGGTGCATGGTGGTTCGGACGATACGGTCACAATGTCGGGTGCATTGGCAACCGGTCAAAGTGCAACAATCGACGGCAGCACCTACGATATCTACAGCCTCGGAGACGAAGGCGGGACGGTGATTATCGACGACGATATCAACGTCATTATCTGATCTTGATGGGGCCGCTTTCGGGCGGCCTCGTCCCATTTGTCACATAATAATAACGGCGGAGTTCGACGTGACGCAGGGGGTAACGAAAGCAGGCAAAACACCAACCAAGATCGCAACAGGCTTGGTTCTGGCCACAATGCTTTCGGCATGTATGAGTGAGCAAGACGGCGGGGCCGGTTTTGCAGAGAATTTAACAACGCGGGGCCTGTTTGGGGCTGAAACTGCGCCGGTTGATCCGGGCGCGCCGGCGTTGTCATCCGAAATGGAAAATGGGGAGCGATCCGCCATTATCGACGGGCTTTTGGCGCGTCGTTCTGTGTTGCAGGGCGGATCATTGGCGCGGGTGGCGGATTCGGTTCTGGATGCCAATAGCCGCGCCGCAGAGGCTGAACTTCGGGCCGCAACCTTGCGCGCTGAGGCGGCCAGCACCAATTGGCTGCCCACATTGGGGCCGGGCCTATCGCTGAATTCACTGGGCAATGTTGTCACGCAATTGGTTGTTGATCAGGTGTTGTTTGACAATGGGGGCAAACGCGCTGAACGCGATTTTGCCGCCGCGGACGTCGAAGTGGCCGCCATCGCGCTGGCGCAGGACACCAATGAACGGGTTTTATCAGCGCTAGAGCTATATCTGGATGCGGAATCTGCCACGGCGCGGGCCAATGTGAACGCCGCTGCCATGGCCCGGATGGAACATTTTGAATATATCATGACCGAACGGGTCAATGCAGGCGTTAGCGACCGCGCAGATCTGGCGATTGTCACCCAACGTCTGAACCAAATGCGCAGCGATTTGGCCACCGACCGCGAAGCGGCTGGCGCAGCAATGGGCGAATTGTCGGCCATGTCCGCCGGGTCATTGACCGGGCTCAGCGGTGTGTCCGCAATTGGCACCACCAGCAACGCTATTGATCCTTTGGCCGTGCTTAAGGCGCGCGCAGAAAGCAACCGCGCCGTGGCGCATGCCACCGCACAACGCGCCGGATATCTGCCGGGCGTGTCGTTGGGCGGGGATGTGGGCAATGGCGTATCCGGTCTGGGCCTGAATGTGGGCGCGGCCAATGGGATCGGTTTTGGCACGGGCGCCAGCCTGCGCGCCATCGAAGCGACCCGTGAAGGCGCCGAAGCCCGGATCGGTCAGGCCCAAGAAGATGCCAATCGCAGCCTTTTGGCCCTGCAGGCTGAATTGGATTCCACCCAGCGTCAAGCCAGCCAAGCCCAAGGTTTAGCGCGCCAAGCCGCCGAAAACTACGATATCTTTGCACAACAACTTGAAGCTGGACGCAGAACAGTGCCAGATGCAGTTGGTGTATTTGAAACAAAGGTACGAACGGAACGCGAGGCAGTGGTGTTGGGGTTCGAAGTAGCCCGGCTTAAATTGCAGATCGCAGCGATCCGTGGGTCCCTGGTCGATGGAGATCAGATTTGAGCGGTCCAGTTTTGGCATTTGATATTAACGCAACCCGGGGCGGCAAGCTGACCCGGGTTGAAGAATTGCCAGCAGAAGTTGACACATCGCCCGACATTCCGTCATCCAATGGCGACAGTCGGTTCAGCGAAAAAACCCGTCATCGCGCCGATTTGGCCGCGACTTATGCCGGGTTGTTGGGGGTGGATATTATCCGCGCCGACCTGTTGGAACATATCACAATTCAATCCGGTGCTGACATCACGCCACTGGATATTGCCAAAGCATTGGGTGCGACCGGTCTGGCGACCACGCTGAACCCGGCCGGGCATTTGACCCGCGATCAGTGGCCTGCCTTGGTTGAAATGACCAGTGGTCAGATGTTGCTGGTGCTGGATCAGCTGGATGACGTTCTGGTGGTGTTTGACACGACCTGCAAAGACAACAAAGCCGAAGTGGCCCTGTCGGATTTCACGCCCTATTTTAGCGGCCTGATCCTGCGCGCCGATCTAAAAGTCGAAGAGCTTAGCCGGCGTCATGCCAAAAAAGGCAAGAAATCCCATTGGTTCTGGGGGGAATTGGCGAAATTCAAACGTCACTTTATCGAAGTGGCGCTGGGGTCGTTTGTGGCCAACCTGTTGGCGGTCGCTGTCGCGCTGTTCAGTTTGCAGGTCTATGACCGTGTGATCCCGCATCAATCCGTGGCCACGTTATGGGTGCTGTCAATCGGCGCAGGCATGGCGATGTTGCTAGAGGCGTTTTTGCGCATCGCGCGGGCCCGTTTGATGGATGGCGCTGGCCGTAAAATGGAAATTCAGGTGCAAAGCCTGTTGATGGATCGCATTCTGGGCATGCGGCGCGGCACACCGGGGCAAACGCCTTCGGGGCTGTTTTCCGCCGTGCGTGAATTTGGATCCGTGCGTGAATTTTTCACCGCATCCACCATCGGGACGTTGACCGATTTGCCGTTTATCGTGCTGTTTCTGGCGTTGGTTGCCTCTATCGGGGGCAATGTGGTCTGGGTGTTGTTTATTGGCGGTATCCTCATGGTTTTGCCCAGCTTTTTCCTGCAGAAAAAGATGATCAAACTGACGCAGGAAACCCAAGGCGCGTCGGCGAAATCCAACCGGTTGCTGCACGAAGTCATCTATGAAGCCGACACAATCAAAGCCCAACGCGGCGAGGATCGGTTCCGCCGGGTTTGGGGTGAATTGAACGCGTTGTCATCCATGGCGACGTCCGAACAGCGCAAATTGGCATCCACCCTGACATTCTGGTCCCAAGGCGTGCAACAGGCGACCTATATCGCCGCCGTTGTGACCGGGACATTCATGGTGTTCACCGGGGATTTCACCGTCGGGACCATCATCGCTGTGGGTATTTTGACATCTCGTACCTTGGGTCCATTGACCCAGCTGGCCGCCACATTGGCGCGCTGGTCAAACGTGCGCGCCGCGCTGGATGCGCTGGATCAGGTGGCTGATGCGCCCCAGGATATGGACGAGGACCGTCAATATCTGCGCCGCGAAGACATCAAAGGCGCGTTTGAGCTGCGCGAGATTGCGTTCTGTTACGACGAAGAAAGCGGCCAGACGTTGGATATTCCGGCGATGAATATCAAACCCGGTCAACATATCGCTGTTCTGGGGGCCAACGGGTCGGGCAAATCAACGCTGCTGAAATTGCTGTCGGGCATTTATGCGCCCACCAAAGGCCGGGTTTTGATTGACGGCGTTGATATGGGGCAGGTGATGCCGCGCGATCTGCGACGCTCGATCGGGTATCTGAGCCAAGAAGTGCGCCTATTTGCCGGTACTTTGCGGGAAAACCTGAACCTGACATTGCTTGAACGCGACGATGAACGGCTTCTTTCGGCGCTAGATTTTGCCGGGCTGGGACCGTTTGTGCGCAACCACCCCAAAGGGCTGGATCTGGAAATCCGCGACGGCGGCGAAGGTCTGTCGATTGGCCAACGTCAATCCATCGGCTGGGCACGTTTGTGGCTTCAGGATCCGGCGGTTTGTCTGCTGGACGAACCCACCGCAGCATTGGACCAAACGCTAGAGGCCACAATCGTGTCACGGCTACAGCATTGGCTGAAAGGCCGCACCGCGATCATTGCCACACACCGTGTGCCGATCCTGTCGCTGACGCAGCGCACAATGATTTTGCAAAATGGCCGCTTGACGGTGGATGGTCCACGCGAAGAAGTGTTGGCACATCTTAAGACACGAAAAGGGTAGACCGGCTGTGTCCGTCAGTGAGCATCTAGAAGAAAAGACCCGCGGCGCCAGCGTCATCATTTATTTGATCGGCGCGACGGTTTTGGTTTTTCTGATCTGGGCCAAATTCGCGCCCATTGATGAAATTGTCCGCGCCGAAGGTGAAATGGTGTCGTCATCGCGCCCGCAGATTATTCAGAACCTCGAAGGCGGGATTCTGGCGGAATTGCTGGTGCATGAAGGGTCCATCGTTGAACCCGGCGATGTGTTGGCACGCCTGCGTGGGACACAGTTTTCGACCAATGTGGATGATCTAGAAGAACAGATTATCGCCGCTGATATTCGCCGCTTGCGGCTTGAGGCGGAAATCGCCGGTCAGTTCGATTTTGTTGTGCCTGAGGAATACCAAGCCCGCAGCCCGGCCATGGTGGCATCTGAACGGGCGCTGCTGAATGCGCGCCAATCCGACTATGTGGGCCGCACCGAAGGCGCGCGTCGTGTGATGCAGGAAACCCAGCGTGAATTGGACGTGATGGAGGATTTGCTAAACCGCAATATCGTCGCCTTGATCGAGGTGACCGATGCACGCAAATCCCATCAGGACGCGGAAAACCGGTATAATGAATTGATCACCAGTGCGGAACTGGACCGGGCCAATTCGTTTTCCGAAACGCTGTCAGAGCTGGCCACGTTGCGCCAAAATCTGCGTCTGTCTCAGGATCAATTGCAGCGCACCGTGATTACATCGCCAATGCGGGGCATTGTGAATTCGGTTGGGGTCAACACGATCGGCGGCGTGCTGCGCCCCGGAGAAGAGATTTTTACGATTATCCCACTGGACGATGAGCTGTTCGTTGAGGCTCAGGTCAAACCCGAAGACATCGCCAATGTGATCCCCGGCCAACAGGCAACGATCAAGCTAACCGCCTATGATTACACCATTTATGGATCGCTGACGGGCGAAGTGATGATGGTGTCCGCGGATACATTCAAAGACGAACGCCGCCCCGAAAGTGACGCCCATTACCGGGTGACTATTTCCGTGGACCTGACCAATCTGGACGACCGCCAGCAACGCATCGAAACCCGCCCGGGCATGCAGGCGCAGGTCGAATTGCACACCGGGTCCAAAACCGTGCTGCAATACCTGACCAAACCGCTCTACCGGTCCCGCGAGGCCCTGCACGAGCCGTAGGCGACGGCTTAAGCTGTCGGTATCGATTTGGGAATTTGTAAAACTTTTACTGGAAATATGTTTCAAATATGCGTGGGCAAGGTTGAATGAAGGGAGAATTTCAGAATCTAAGTTTTACAAAGCCGCATCGCATTTTCCAGAATGGTGTTAATCAGGGGTATATGATTGCTAGTCTATAAATTCTACCCACCAGAATACGCGTGGGAATCATTGTTGAAACTTCGGTTCAAAGTGTCCCCGATTGATGAGTTGAACGACCCGTTTGAATATCTTTCATTGAATGTTGGGGAAACAAGCGTCCGAGCTTGGGCGGCTAAAGTTAGAAAAGAAGTTTCTGAAAATAATGGAATTATTTCGTTTTCTAGAAGCTGGCGTGAACCATTGATGTGGGCACACTACGCACAGTCTCACACAGGAATGGCTCTTGGTTTTGAAATTCCAGATAGGCTACTGACATGTATAGACTACATTGCCGATAGAATTGATGTTCCCCTTGATGTTGGTACAAACAAAGAGGAAATGAGAAGAGTTGTTGATTTGTTGCTTAAATCAAAACACGAAAATTGGCAGTACGAAGAAGAAGTGAGGTTAGTTCGGGAGCTTAGCAATTGTGTTAAAGAGGGAAGTCTCTACTTCGCCGATTGGAATCATGTAACTCCTCTTAAAGAGGTAGTTCTAGGAGATCGCTACCAATCGAAGAATTTGACCGATGTTCAAAGTGTTTTGGAGGAAAGTGGTGTGGTTGTTATTACTGCACGTCCGGAATTTAAGGGGTTCAAAATGACAAGACAAAAGGACAAACGTTTACAAAAAAGGTTATGACTTTAGTAACTTCGAGTTATTCTTAACTGGTTTTGTTGCGCGTATTTCGACCGGCAAAGCGCGCTACATGGGAATAGATACCCGCGCTTTAGCGCGATCCAAATAACATTGGCCCAGCACATAATCCCAACCTGTTTGATATCCGGCATGGGTTGCAATGGCGTTGGTTGTCAGGTTTTCGAACCCCGAATGGGTTAGTTCGATCCGTGTGCCGGCCTCTACCTGTGAAAACACTACCAAAACTTGGGTGGCCTGATCGGCGGGGCGGCCCACATGCCAATCCATGCCAAAGGCGCGCGCGGGGTCCCAACGGGTGACGCGGCCCCAGGGGGCTTTGGTGCCGTCGGGTTTGGTTTCGGTGATTTTGCCGCCCTTTTTGGGTTCAATGTCAATTTTCTGCGGCAGATCGCCGTCATTGGCAGATAGGGAATGGCTGTCTTTGGGCCACCACGTGTCGATACCGTGGGTGAACAGGTGAAAGGCGTCCGCTGGGGGCAGGGGGATCGTCAGGGTTTTACGGATCGGGTCCATCAGCTGTCCTTTGATTTGTTTGCCATCGTATTGGCCGTTGTATTGGCCTGCGCAATCGCCGCCTGTTCAAACGATGCCAGTGCATCATTCCACATCAAATCCAGATAGCGTCGCAATGGCGCGACGCCGTCCGGGGCCAATTGATACAGGCGTTTGGTGCCACATTGGGTGACCGTCAACAGCCCGGCATCGGTCAGAATGCGCAAATGTTGCGACACAGCGGGGCGACTGACCGGCAGACCTTTGGCCAATTGCCCAACCGCAGATGCGCCCTGCGACAGGGACGACACAATCGCCCGCCGGGTCGGGTCGGCCAAGGCGTGGATGATCTTTTCTGGGGTTGCGATTGCGTAAGTCATGACTTACCGTAAGTTGTGGCTTACATTCTGTCAAATTATTTGATGCCCTTGAAGCCCCCCTGAAGGGTCACTAAGACTCTTGAAAGGACTTATCCATTAGGACGGTAGTCGTCCAATATAGTGAGGCAGCAGAACGATGCGTGATCCGGTAGAAACATATATGAACTTGGTTCCCATGGTGGTTGAGCAGACCAGCCGTGGTGAACGCGCCTATGATATTTTTTCGCGTCTGCTGAAAGAGCGGATTATTTTCCTGAACGGTCCTGTGCATGATGGCATGTCATCGCTGATCGTGGCCCAGCTTTTGCACCTGGAGGCTGAAAACCCATCCAAAGAAATTTCGATGTATATCAACAGCCCCGGCGGCGTTGTGACATCGGGTTTGTCGATCTACGACACGATGCAATATATCAAACCCAAAGTGTCCACTTTGGTGATCGGTCAGGCCGCATCTATGGGGTCGCTGTTGTTGACGGCTGGCGAAAAAGGCATGCGGTTTTCCCTGCCAAATAGCCGCGTGATGGTGCACCAGCCATCCGGTGGGTATCAGGGGCAGGCCACGGATATCATGATCCACGCCGAGGAAACCCTGAAACTGAAACGCCGGTTGAACGAAATTTACGTAAAACACACCGGTCGCAGCTATGAAGAAGTAGAGCAGGGTCTGGAACGTGATAATTTCATGTCACCAGAGGATGCCAAAGAATGGGGGTTGATCGATGAGATCGTTGAATCCCGTAGCAAAGGTGACGACGACGACGCGTAACAAATTCGCGACGATTTTGCCGTTGTGGACCGGAACGGGCTGGCCTAGGATTAGGTCAGTTCGACCGTCCAGAACGGACACAAGGGCCTTAGGCCGAAGGGTTAAGTTATATGACGAATTCGTCAGGCAGTGACAGCAAGAACACGCTCTATTGTAGCTTTTGCGGCAAGAGCCAGCATGAAGTGCGCAAGCTGATCGCGGGACCGACCGTATTCATCTGCGATGAATGCGTCGAATTATGCATGGATATTATCCGCGAAGAGACGAAATCTGCCGGATTGAAGTCGAGTGAAGGGGTGCCTTCACCCAAAGAAATCTGTGAAGTTCTAGATGATTACGTGATTGGCCAAGGCCATGCGAAACGCGTGCTGTCTGTGGCGGTGCACAATCACTACAAACGTCTGAACCACGCTGACAAAACCGATATTGAGTTGGCGAAATCGAACATTATGCTGATCGGTCCAACGGGCTGTGGTAAAACGTTGTTGGCGCAAACTTTGGCGCGCATTCTGGATGTGCCGTTTACAATGGCTGATGCGACCACATTGACCGAAGCCGGTTATGTTGGCGAGGACGTTGAAAATATCATCCTGAAATTGCTGCAAGCGTCCGAATATAACGTCGAACGCGCCCAACGCGGCATCGTTTACATCGACGAAGTAGATAAAATTACGCGTAAATCGGACAATCCTTCGATCACGCGGGATGTCTCTGGCGAAGGTGTGCAACAGGCCCTGTTGAAGATCATGGAAGGCACCGTTGCCTCTGTGCCTCCGCAAGGCGGACGCAAACATCCACAGCAGGAATTTTTGCAAGTGGACACCACGAACATCCTGTTCATCTGTGGTGGTGCATTTGCAGGTCTGGACCGGATTATCGCGCAACGTGGCAAAGGCTCTGCAATGGGCTTTGGTGCGGATGTGCGGGATGAAAGCCAGAAAACAGTTGGCGAATATTTCAAGGATCTGGAACCAGAAGATCTGTTGAAATTTGGTTTGATCCCTGAATTTGTTGGTCGTCTGCCGGTGATCGCCACGTTGGAAGATTTGGACAAAGATGCGCTGGTCACCATTTTGACCGAGCCTAAAAACGCGTTGATCAAGCAATATCAGCGTTTGTTTGAACTGGAAGATGCCAAATTGACCTTTACCGATGATGCGCTGCAGGCGATTGCCAACCGCGCCATTGAACGCAAAACAGGCGCACGTGGTCTGCGATCCATTATGGAAGATATCCTGCTGGATACCATGTTCGACCTGCCCGGCATGGAGAGCGTGAACGAAGTGGTCGTCAACGAAGAGGCCGTGGGCCCAGACGCCGCGCCGCTAATGATCCATGCGGATGCGGACCAAGAACCGGCAAGCGCAAGTTAATCTTTTCAACGTGATAAAGGGGCGGCCTTCGGGTCGCCTTTTTCTTTTCTACAGAGGGACTTATGAACGTTCGTCACATTTCCACCGGATCCCCGTTCGAAGAGCAAATCGGCTATAGCCGCGCGGTTGTTGCGGATGGCTGGGTCTTTGTTTCTGGCACAACGGGCTATGATTACGCCACGATGGCATTGCCAGATAGCGTCGAGGATCAATGCCGCAACACGCTCGACACAATTGGCAAAGCGCTGATCGAAGCGGGGTCCAGTTTGGACCACGTCGTCCGGGTGAATTACATCCTGACAGATGGGGCGGATTTTCCGGCGTGCTGGCCGATCACATCGCAGGTTTTCGCCAAGGCAAAACCAGCCGCGACAATGATTCAGGCCACCTTGATGGAGCCGGCGATGAAAATCGAAATCGAAGTCACGGCTCGCATCCCTGAATGACGGCAAATGTGCGCTCATGTCACTGGACCTTGGCGGTTTTTTACGGCATGAGTGAGCCAAGCAACGGAGCATCCCATGGGCGTACTTAACTTTATCAAGCGCATCTTTACATGGTGGGACGGGCAAACCCTGAACACCCAGATTTTCACATGGCGCAAAGGCGTCCGTGTGGGCGAAGATGGGCAGGGCAATGTCTATTACAAAAACCAAGATGATTCAAAACGTTGGGTTATTTTCAACGGCGAAATCGAAGGCAGCCGGATCAGCCCTGATTGGCATGGTTGGATTCACCGCACCTGGGATCAGCCGCCTACGGATCAACCTTTGGTGCACAAAGATTGGGAAAAACCGCATCAGGATAACCTGACCGGGACGGTTTTGGCCTATGCGCCGGACGGGTCTTTGCGTCAATCCCGCCCTGCGGACCGATCCGATTATGAGGCTTGGTCCCCTGAATAAGGGACAATTGTCATGCGCGAAAATACCACAGAAGTTTTAACCGGCGCGGCCATTTTATGTGTCGCTTTGGCGTTTCTCTTTTATCTGACGCAGGCGGCTGGCCTCAGCCGATCCAGCGAAGGCTATGATTTAACGGCCAGTTTTCGGTCCGCCGAAGGGCTGAGCGTTGGCACGGATATCCGTTTGGCAGGGGTTAAGATCGGGTCTGTGACGGGCTTGGATCTGAATGTGCAAACTTATCGCGCCGATGCGACAATGACGTTTCAGGACGGGATTTTGATCCCCGATGACAGCGTTGTCGCTGTCGCATCCGAAGGATTGCTGGGGGGAACATTCGTTGAAATTTCGCCCGGTGGGTCATTCGAAAACTTTGCAGCTGGCGATGAAATCACCAACACCCAAGGCGCGGTTAGCGTAATCCAATTGCTGGTTAAGTTTGTGAGCGGCGGAGAAGAAGGCGCATGATCCGCGCGATCGCCACCGCCGTATTTTGCCTGTTCACAGCGCCCGTTTTGGCACAAGAGGCCAGCAGTGCAAACGGCGCAATGATCCGCGTCTTGGACAAAACCACAGGGTCCACTGTGGATTTGGAAATGTCCGTCGGGGAAACCAAACACGAAGGTCGGCTGGAAATTTATCTGGGCGATTGCCGATATCCAGCCGGGAACCCATCCGGTGACGCCTTTGCGTTATTGGCGATTTTGCCACGGGGGCAGGATGAGCTGGCCTTTCGTGGTTGGATGGTCGCGTCCAGCCCTGCATTGAATGCAATGGACCATCCGCGCTATGACGTTTGGGTGCTGCGCTGTACCACATCCTGAGCCGAGGGCAGGGGGGATACCCCCTGAAATTGCGCTTCACTTTCAATTGCTTGCGCCAATCTACGGCGATATTCTGCACGAGAAATCTCAATCCCACCGAGGCTTTTCAAGTGGTCGGTTATGAATTGTGTGTCAAACAGCGTGAACCCTGAATTGGTCAGGTGACATGTCAAATAAGCGAGCGCGACCTTTGACATATCGGTTTGGGTGGAAAACATGCTTTCACCAAAAAACACGCTGCCAAGGGCAACGCCGTAAACGCCGCCAACCATGTTTTTGCCCTGCCAGACCTCGATAGAATGGGCAAAGCCAGCAATGTGCAGCGCCGTATAAAGGCTGAAAATCGTGTCGTTAATCCAGGTTTCAGGACGGTTGGCACAGGCTTGGACGCAGCCAGTGAAGTCCTGGTTCAGCGTCACATCAAATCCACCACGCTGAATGCGTTTGGCCAGGGATCTCGAAATGTGAAACCCATCAAGCGGCAGAATTCCACGGCGTTTTGGGTCAACCCAGAACACTTCTGGATCGTCTTTGCCTTCGGACATGGGGAAAATGCCGCTGGCATAGGCATGTAGCAGCAGCTCTGGGGTGAGGGGGGCGTTCATGACGCCCGCCTCTGAATTACAGGTTTTCTTCCAGCCACTTTTCCAGCCAGTGAATGTTGTAAGAGCCTGATAACACGGCTTCTTCTTGCAACAACGCATGGAACAGCGGAACAGTCGTATCGATGCCATCCACAATCAATTCGCCCAATGCGCGGGCCAATCGTGACAGGGCTTCTGGACGGTCCCGGCCATGTACGATCAGTTTCCCAATGAGGGAATCGTAATAAGGCGGGATTGAATAACCGTCATACAGCGCAGAATCCATCCGAACGCCCAAGCCGCCCGGAGCGTGATAGGCTGAAATTTTACCCGGACATGGGGCAAAATTCGGCAGCTTTTCCGCATTAATCCGAACCTCAATGGCGTGGCCGTTGATAGAAAGATCATCCTGCGTGAACGACATTGGCAGGCCTTCGGCCACGCGAATTTGTTCGCGCACCAGATCGACACCAAAAATAGCCTCGGTGACGGGATGTTCCACCTGCAAACGGGTGTTCATTTCGATGAAATAGAATTCGCCATTTTCATAGAGAAATTCGATGGTGCCCGCGCCGATATAGTTGATATTGGCACAAGCATCCGCACAAATTTTACCGATTTTGGCACGTTCTTCGGCAGAAATGCTGGGGCCGGGGGCTTCTTCGAACACTTTTTGATGGCGGCGTTGCAGGGAACAATCGCGTTCCCCCAAATGCACAGCTTTGCCTTTGCCGTCGCCAAAAACCTGAATTTCGATGTGACGGGGGGTGGTCAGATATTTTTCAATATAGACCTCGTCATTGCCGAAATTGGATTTGCCTTCGGACCGTGCGGTGCCAAAGGCCTCTTCCATGTCAGCGGCTGTTTGCGCCACTTTCATGCCGCGACCACCGCCACCAGCTGTGGCTTTGATGATCACAGGATAGCCGATTTCGTCACCAATGCGTTTCGCGGTTTCCAGATCGGGAACGCCGCCGTCAGATCCTGGAACGCAGGGCACGCCCAGCGCTTTCATGGTGTCCTTGGCGGTGATTTTGTCGCCCATCATGCGGATATGTTCCGCTGTGGGGCCAATGAATGTCAGGTCGTGATCTTCGACGACTTGGACAAAATTGGCGTTTTCAGACAGGAAACCATAGCCGGGATGGATCGCTTGGGCTCCGGTCACTTCGCAGGCGGAAATGATCGCTGGAAAGTTCAGGTAGCTTTGTGTCGAAGGGGCGGGGCCGATGCAGATGGCTTCGTCGGCCATGCGCACATGCATCGCATCGCTGTCCGCAGTGGAATGCACCGCAACCGATGCAATTCCCATTTCGCGGGCAGCGCGGATCACGCGCAGGGCGATTTCGCCACGGTTGGCAATCAGGATTTTATCGAACATGGACAGCGCCTTATTCGATAATCACAAGAGGCGCGCCATATTCGACTGGGCTGCCATCTTCGACGAGGATCCGTTTAATTGTACCGGATTTAGGGGCGGGGATCTGGTTCATTGTTTTCATCGCTTCGATGATCAACAATGTGTCGCCTTCGGACACTTGGTTGCCAACGATCGAAAACGCTGGCGCGCCGGGTTCTGCCTGCAGATACACAGTGCCCACCATCGGAGAGGTCACAGCGCCGGGATGGCTGGACGGATCTTCGGGGGCCTCAACCGCGGTAGGCGCGGCTGCAGGGGCCGTAGCAACAGGTGCGGCGGCGGCGGCAACCGGCGCTGCAACTTGGTGTACAACCTGTTTTTGACGGCTCACACGGACGTTTAACCCGTCATTTTCACCGTAATCGCGGCTTACTTCCAACTCTGTCAGGTCATTTTCCTGCAAAAGTTCAGCCAATGCGCGGATAAAACTTACGTCGCCTTCGTGCTTGGAATTTTCACTCATCTGTCGTCCTCGGCCCGTTGCCTGTTTTCATGGGTTTGCGTGATTTATACGCAAACCGGTCGACTGTCCTAGGGGAAAGTCATCTGATTTAGGGCTTATATGCCACAAGCCCGTCAGGGGAAAGCAGGTCGGTGCGGAAAACGGGTTAGTTATTCTCCTCTTGTTTGGGGGAAATCAGGGCTTTTGGCTCGCTTAGGGTCTGTGCGTCACTGATTTGCGCATCTGCCCGTTCAATAGCAGCGGTTTCAATACGCTCTGCATCTGCGGCGCTGTTTTCTTCGGCGCGTTCGGTTTCGTTGGCTTCTACAGCGGCGGTTTCAGCCTTGGCGCTGGCATCTTTGGCATCGGCTTGTTTGGTTTCCGCCTCTTGTGCTGCATCTTCAGCTGCCTGGCGTTTTTCGGCCGTCTGCGCGGAATGCGGCAGCAGTGTAACGCCATATGGTTTTAGGACGCGTTCAATTTCTTTGATTTCAGTGCGGTTATTGTGACCCGTTTCGCTGGCTTCCAACATGCTGGCTGATACCACGGCTTGTTGGGATGTTGATGGCGGGATCGCCAAAGGCACGTTGGGTTGCGGATCGCGAACCGTTGCGGCCACATCGGCCACAGGTCGCTGATCAGCGACAAGCCGCGGCGCCGGAGGCACTTGGGTTGTCGGTTGAATTTCCATCTCAGGCTCCTTTAACAGAGCCCCCACCAAGGATGAGATTAGCAAAGCCAAACGCGGGAAGTGTTAATCGGAGGATGAAAATCGCCCAAATCAGGGGGGAAACTGACCACAGGGTAAAGGAAGTGTTAAAAAAGCAGGCCAATCCAAGATCAGCCTGCCAGAGTAAGCGTCGATAAACGCTTGGGAGTATCGTCAAATCGCCAGATATTGTTGGCGCAAAGCTTCGTCGTTCAGCACTTCTTTGGCATCGCCATCAAAGACCACCTTGCCGGTGTCCAAAATCACGGCGCGATCCGCCAGTTTCAGCGCAGCCACCGCATTTTGTTCCACAATCACGGTTGTGATGCCCTGATCGCGGATGACGTTAAGGGTTTTGGCAATCTCTTGCACGATCACAGGGGCCAGACCTTCGTAGGGTTCATCCAGCAACAATACCTTAATGTCGCGGGCCAGGGCGCGGGCAATGGCCAGCATTTGCTGTTCCCCACCAGACAGGGTCACGCCCTCTTGTTTGCGGCGTTCGCCCAGACGCGGGAACAAGCCATAGAGCCGTTCCAGCGACCATCCCACAGGTGGGGCGATCTGGGCCAGTTGCAGGTTTTCCTCGACCGTGAGGCCGGGGATGATCCGCCGGTCTTCGGGGACCAGACCGATGCCTACGGATGCCGCTTCGTGCGATTTCATTTTGTGCAACGGTTGGTGATCCAGCCAGATTTCCCCGTGCCGCAATTCCGGATCGTCCAGACGGGCAATGGTGCGCAGGGTGGATGTTTTACCGGCCCCATTGCGCCCGAGCAGCGCCAGAATTTCGCCTTCGTGGATGTTAAAGCTGATATTTTGAACGATATAGCTTTCGCCGTAATAGGCTTCGATTTCATGCACACTGAGGAAAGCAGGGGCGTGCGACGCGTGTTGGGCATTTGGATCCCAATTTGGATTGGACGTCATAATGTTGCTCCTTAGACCTGCGCTTCGCCCAGATACGCTTCGCGTACCTTGGGATGGCCTTTGATGTTTTCCGGGATGTCTTCGACCAAGGGGGTGCCCTGTGCCAAAACGGTGATCCGATCGGCAAGGCTGAACACAACATTCATATCGTGTTCGATGATCGCCATGGTCAGGCCGCGTTCCGTACGGATGTCTTTGAGCAGCTGAATGGTGTTTTCCGTATCCGCGCGGGCCATCCCGGCGGTGGGTTCATCCAGCAGCAACAGACGCGGTTCCTGCACCAGACACATGGCCATTTCCAACCGCCGTTTATCCCCACGTGACAGGGACGACGCGGTGATGTTGGATTTGTCCAGCATCTTGACGTCCGACAATTGTTTTTCTGCCATTTCCAGAATGTCTTTTTCGTCGCCCACAGATTCAATGGCATGCATCCGGTAGGACCCATCGCGACGCGCAAAACAAGGGATCATCACGTTTTCCAACACCGTCAGATCCGCAAAGATTTCTGGCGTTTGGAACACGCGCGATATGCCCATCTGGTTGATTTCAAACGGTTTACGTCCCAGCACCGATTGGCCATCAAAACTAACCGATCCGCTGTCGGGGATCAATTTGCCCACCAAACAGTTCAGCAGGGTGGATTTACCGGCCCCGTTTGGGCCGATAATTGCGTGGCAGGTGTTTTCGGTTACGCTGAGGTTCACATCCCCCAGCGCTTGCAAACCACCGAAGCGTTTGTTCACGCCTTTGACTTCGAGAATACCCATAGGTCGTGCTCCTTATTCGGCGGGGTTTGTGTTGGGGGTGACGGTTTCATCGGGGGCTTTTTTGCGTTTCAGCAGATTGCCGATCCGTTTGCCGCCATCCACCAGACCACCGGGCAAGAAGGTCACAACCAGCATGAACATGATGCCCAATGTCAGGTGCCAGCCTTTGCCGATAAACGGGTGCAGAATGGTGACGATCAGGTTTTCAAGCCCGTCTGGCAGGAATTCAAACCAGCCATGCAACACGGTGTCGTTGATCTTCGAAAAGATGTTTTCGAAGTACTTGATAAAGCCCGCGCCCAGCACCGGACCGATCAAAGTGCCAACGCCGCCCAGAACCGTCATCAGAACAACTTCGCCCGATTGGGTCCATTGCATCCGTTCGGCCCCAGCCAAAGGATCCATCGACGCCATCAAACCACCGGCCAGACCGGCATACATGCCAGAAATCACAAACACAGCCAATGTGTAGGGACGGGGGTTCAGACCTGTATACATCATCCGTTGCTGGTTGGATTTCACCGCCCGCAACATCAGTCCAAACGGCGAGCGGAAGATGCGGATCGACAGATAGAAGGCCGCGATCAGGATCAACGCACATAGGTAGTAGCCAACCGAGAAGTCAAACGACCAGCCCGCCACGTCCAATGTATAGGTCGACCGCATTTCCAGCCCAAACAGGTTGGTAACAGGGAGTGAAGTCAGCGTGCCGCCTCCGTCCAGAATGCGGGGGTCATCCAGCGCCAATTGCAGGCCGGTTTCGCCGTTGGTCAGCGGTGTTAGCACCGAATAGGCCAACCGGAATGACATTTCCGCGAATGCCAGCGTCAGGATCGAAAAGTAGATGCCCGAGCGCCGCAGACTGACATATCCAATCAGCAGGCTGAACAATCCGGCCACGATGACCGACAGGATAATGGCGGGCAGGACGTTCATGGATAGCAGTTTGAACATCCAAACGGCTGAGTAGGACCCCACACCCAGAAACGCGGCGTGACCAAAGGACAGATAGCCTGTCAGGCCGAATAACAGATTAAACCCGACGGCAAAGATGCCAAAGATTACAAAGCGTTGCATCAAGTCAGGATAACCTGCGTTGAACTGCGCCAGGGCGGAGCCTTCGGGGAAGGGGTTCAGGATGAACGGTGCGCACATGGACAGGATGGCCACAACGATCAAGAGGGTAGTGTCTTTTTTGGTAAGACCGAGCATGGCTTATTCCTCCATCACGCCCTTGCGGCCCATCAGGCCCCGAGGACGGGTCAGCAGAATGATAATAGCAACGACGTAGATGATGATTTGGTCGATGCCGGGGATGATGTCTTTGAAGATGTTCATGGACGCAAAGCTTTGCAGGATACCCAGCATAAAGCCTGCCAGAACCGCACCGGGCAGCGATCCCATGCCACCAACAACCACCACAACAAAGGACAGAACAAGGAAATCCATGCCCATATGGTAGTTTGGCGAATTGATCGGTGTGTACATCACACCGGCCAGACCAGCGACGGCGGCGGCGATGCCAAACATCATGGTAAAGCGTTTGTCGATGTTGATGCCCAGCAGACCCACGGTTTCACGGTCAGCCATCCCTGCGCGCACAACCATCCCAAAGGTGGTGAACCGCAAAAAGGCAAAGACTGCGCCGATGATGGCCGCTGAGAACAAGAAATAGACGATGCGCCAGTAAGGATAGAGGATTTTGTTGGCGTCAAATCCCATCCAGACCCCAAAGTCGAACGAGCCTTTGAACACTTCTGGGGCAGGGGTTGGGATCGGGTTGGCGCCATAGAGGGCTTTGATGATTTCCTGCAAAACAATCGCCAGACCAAATGTCACAAGGATCTGATCCGCGTGGGGACGTTTGTAGAAATGTTTGATCAGCCCGCGTTCCATGATGAAACCAACGGCGATCATCACCGGAATGGCAAACAGGATCGCCAGCGGCACAGCCCAGTCGATAATGGCCGCGCCCGTGGCTTCGCCGAACCATTTTTCCACATAGGGCACATCCACCTTTAGGGGGTTGCCAAGGAAATCTTTGCGTTCCGGGTCGATCACTTCGTAAGACAAAGACAGGATACGGCTCAGCGTCACCGCACAGAACGACCCGATCATAAACAGCGCCCCATGGGCAAAGTTCACAACACCAAGCGTGCCGAAAATCAGCGTCAGTCCGAGGGCAATCAAGGCATAAGCCGAGCCTTTGTCCAGACCGTTAAGCAGCTGAAGAATGAGTTCATTAAGTGGAATGAAGGCCAGCAATAAGCCGACGATTACCACGAGAATAAGCGGAGTGGTGGCCGCCTTTATCAGTCCATTCCCTGGAGAGGTCATTGTTCTTCCTTTGTCATAGGAGTCAGGCGGGGCGCGCACGTAGACCCGATTTGATCCGGGGGTTTTGCGTGCATGCGGGCCTGCTATGCTGCCAATATGCGCAGTTTTTCAGTGGGTTATGGCAGGTATGGACGCGCGGATTGCGCGCGCCCATTTGATGGATAGATTAAGCGCCTGGGTTACATTCACCCAAAGAGCCACCTGCAAACATCGGGTGATCAGGTTCATATGTAACCTGAGCCGCCGGTGTAACTTCCACAACTTCGAGAAGATCGAACTCGTTTTCAGGGTTTTCTTTACCCTGCACAACCAGCACGTCTTTGAAACACTGGTGATCAGCGCCACGGTACAGAACGTCACCGTTGCCCAAACCAGAGAATTCAAAGTCTTCCAGAGCTTCGGCAATCGCACATGGGTTAAAGGACCCCGCACGCTGTGCCGCATCCGCATAAAGGATGGTCTGGCAATATGTCGTGTGTGCAGCCTGGCTAGGTGGGCGACCGTATTTTTGGCCAAACGACTGAACGAATTCAGCAGTTCCCGGACGATCCAGCGTCCAGTGCCAGTTGGTCGATCCAAGGATCCCGGCCACGTTGGCTCCCGCACCCTGCGCCATCAGACGCGAATAGAGCGGCACAACGATTTCGAAGTTTTTGCCATTGGCAGATGCTTCGCGCAGGCCAAACTGAACCGCGTTGGTCAGCGAGTTCACCATGTTGCCGCCGTAATGGTTCAGAACCAGAACATCCGCACCAGAGTTCAGCACAGGCGCGATATACGCAGAGAAATCTGTTTCGGCGAGCGGCGTGCGCACGTCGTTAACAGTTTCCCAACCCATGGCTTCTGTTGAAGCCGCGATGGATTCTTGCTGTGTCCAGCCCCATGTGTAGTCAGCGGTCAGGTGATAGGCCTTGCGGTCTGTTCCATAGCGATTGGCCAACACCGGTGCCAAAGCCGCACCAGACATGTAGCCGTTAAAGAAGTGACGAAAACCGTTGGCTTTCTTGTCTTTGCCGGTTGTGTCGTTCGAATGTGTCAGACCGGCCATAAAGATCACGCCAGCTTCTTGGCACAGACCCTGAACCGCAATCGCCACACCCGAGGATGACCCGCCGGTGATCATGATGGCGCCGTCTTTTTCGATCATCGACTTGGCCGATGCACGGGCCGCGTCTGATTTGGTCTGTGTGTCACCTGTGACAAAGTTCACTTCTTTGCCAAGAATACCTGTGCCTTCCAGCGCATTAGAGCTGAATGTGCTCAGCATGCCGCCATCGCCACCGCCATTCAGGTGCTCAACCGCAAGTTCATATGCGCGCAATTCGTCCGCGCCTTCGTCCGCATATGGACCGGTCTGTGGCACGTTAAAGCCAAAGGTCACGGTGGACCCGGTTGGTTCATTGGTGAACGCAGCAACCGAAGACGCCGTAAAGATCGTCGGTGTGGCCAAAGCAGCGCCAGCAACGGCACCAGATTTCAGCACGCGACGACGTGTAAAGTTGGTTTTGGACATTAGAATCCTCCCTGTTTGTGGTGCAGCTGGGCCTCCTCTGCCCTGCTGCGTACAGTTTACACTGTGTTTTAAGTATCGTTACGAATTCGTAAATTTTTCAACAAGGCCCATTGACGCAACAATATTTTTGTAAAGAATTGCACACTGCAGGTGCGAAGTGTGTAAATTCATTTTCTTGCGACTGCAGAATGGACATGAAAAGCCTCAGGAAATTGGAAACCAGCAATGTCTCAGAAGCAGCTGACAGGAACCCGCATCCGTGAACGGCGCATGGATCGGGGCATGCGCCAATCAGATCTGGCGCGTCAGGCCGGGATTTCCGCATCCTATTTGAACTTGATTGAACATAATCGGCGCAGAATCGGCGGCAAATTGTTGCAAGACATCGCGCAGGCTTTGGGGGTTGAACGAACAACCTTAACGGATGGGGCCGAGGCGGGGGTGCTCGAGGCGCTGGGGCAGGCCGCGGCACGGGTTTCTGACAGGGGCGTCGAACTGACCCGATCCGAAGAATTTGCCGGCCGGTTTCCGGGCTGGGCCGGGTTGATCGCCGCACAGAACCGTCGCATCGGCCAGCTTGAGGAACAGATCAAGGTTCTGGCAGACCGTTTGGCCCATGACCCCCAATTGGCCGAGGCCCTGCATGAAGTGATTTCAGCTGTGACCTCTATCCGGTCCACGGCGTCGATTTTGGTCGAAGATGACACATTGGATCAGGATTGGCTGAACCGGTTTCATGGCAATATTCACAAAGACAGCCAGCGTTTGGCAGAAAGTTCGCAATCTTTGGTGGCGTATCTGGACACCGCCGAAGACGAAGGCGGGACTGCTTTGTTGCCCCAAGAAGAGGTTGAATCGTTCTTGGCGCGGCGTGGATATTGGTTGCCGGATTTGGATCAGGCTGCATTGGCTGGTGATAGCACAGCAGTGATCAGCGATGTGTTGGGGGCCGCAGATACGCCGCCATCACGGGTGTCGCAGCGTATTTTGCGCGCGCATCTAAGGGAATATTCGGCGGATGCGCGGGCGTTGCCATTTGAGCCGTTTTTTCAGGCCGTGAATGATGTGGGGCCCAACCCGGATACATTGGCGGACATGTTTGATGTGCCTATGGATCAAATTCTGCGCCGTCTGGCCCATTTGCCGGATCAACCGGGCAAACCCCAGCGTGGCTTGGCGATTTGTGACATGTCGGGGGCGTTGATTTATCAAAAACCACTGGGCGGGTTTCAATTGCCGCGGGCCAGCGGGTCCTGTCCGCTTTGGCCGATTTATCAATCCTTGGCGCGACCGGGTTTTCCCATTCGGGGGCATGTGGCATTGCCGGGCGAACCCTCTGAGCGGTTTTTATGTTATGCGGTTGCGCGTCCCAGAGTCACAGCGGGATTTGATCGCGAACCTGTTATGGAGGCGACGATGCTTGTTTTGCCGGCCTCGGATTTACCACAATCAGAGGCGCGGCCAGTGGGTATCGGGTGTCGCGTTTGTCCCAGAACGGACTGCGTGGCGCGGCGTGAACCGTCCATTCTGTCGGAACTTGGGGAGAAACCGATAGAAAATGCTGAATCGTAGACCACCAATTTGGTTAATCTGCGACACATCAAGGTTTGCTGTTCTTTACAAGTGCATAACTTTGACGCGATAGTTCGAAGACGGGGAGGACACATCCATGACCAGCACGGGCATGACCAGCACTGGCCGGGAAGGGCAGGCAATGGGGCGGCGCGTTCTTTTGATCGAGGACGAGCCAAACATCATCGAGGCAATCAGCTTTATTCTATCAAGGGATGGCTGGACGGTGCACACCCATTCGGATGGCACAACTGCGATGGACAAAGTGCGCGCATCACCACCTGATATGGTGATTTTGGACGTAATGTTGCCGGGGCGGTCGGGCTATGACATCCTGCGCGATTTGCGCGGGGATGCGGATATGCATGACCTGCCGGTGATGATGTTGACGGCGCGCGGTCAAACCAAAGATCGTGAATTGGCCGAAGCATTGGGGGTCACTCGGTTCATGACCAAGCCATTTTCGAATTCTGAGATTTTGGAACATGTGCGGGCCTTGGCTGGGCAAGATTCAGCATGAACACGCCGCGCCAAGCTCCGATATTTCTGGAACGATCCGGGTATCGACAGCGGCGCATTCGGGATTTTGCCCGATTGTTGCCCATTATCGGGGTGATTTTGGTGTTGATGCCCCTGCTTTGGCCGGGGGGTGCGCAATCTGATCATGGGACAGCAGATGCGTTGCTGTATCTGTTTTTTGTGTGGTTGGTGCTGGTGGCCGTCGCTGTGGCTGTGTCGCGCAAGCTTCGGGATGGGATGACACCCACTGAAGGCGCGTCTGATTTTCCGACCCAAACCGCACCAAAATCCCACCAAGAGAGGCCATAAATGGTGTCGTTTAACCTATTGGTTGCCGTCGCCATTGCCTATGTGGCGTTCCTGTTTATCGTCGCGTTTGCCGCAGAACGTCAGGTTGAAAAAGGGCGCGGGGCCTTTTTGCGATCCTCGACGATTTATACGTTGTCCTTGTCGATCTATTGCACCGCCTGGACATTTTATGGCGCTGTTGGATATGCGGCGCGATCCGGTCTGGAATATATTACGATCTATCTGGGACCCAGTTTGGTCCTGATTGGATGGTGGTGGATCCTGCGCAAATTGGTGCGCATTGGGCGTAGCCAACGCATCACATCCATCGCTGATTTGATATCGTCACGGTTCGGCAAATCCACCATGCTGGGGGTGATTGTCACCTTAATGGCTGTGATTGGCACGACACCCTATATCGCGCTGCAATTGCAATCGGTTACCCTGTCATTTGCAGTCTTTGCAGAGGCCGCAGGCCGGCATTGGGGCACCGAAGAATTGTCGACCGCTGGGCTTTGGGTTGCGGGGGGGCTGGCGGTGTTTACGATCCTATTTGGCACCCGTAATCTGGATGCAAATGAACGCCATAACGGCATCGTCATGGCCATTGCCGTCGAAGCGGTGGTCAAATTAGGTGCGCTAATGGCGGTTGGGGCCTTTGTGGTTTGGGGCATCGCGGATGGGGTCCAAGATACATTGACGCGTATTGATGCCTCCCCGATCGGGGAATGGGAACAGCCGGGCGGGCGCTGGGTTGCGCTGATATTCCTGTCGGCTGCCGCGATCATATGTCTGCCCCGCATGTTTCAGGTCTTGGTGGTGGAAAATGTCGATGAACGGCATTTGGCCACGGCAAGTTGGGCCTTTCCGCTATACCTTGCAGCGATTTCGCTATTTGTTGTGCCAATTGCGGTGATTGGGCTGGACCTGCTGCCCGAGGGATCGAACCCGGACCTGTTTGTGCTGACCCTTCCCCTGAGCCAAGAACGCGAAGGATTGGCGATCCTGTCCTTTTTGGGGGGCTTTTCATCGGCCACATCTATGGTGATCGTTGCGACCATTGCGTTGGCAACCATGGTGTCCAACCACATTGTTGTGCCGATATGGCTGTCGTCTTCGGGGACGGGGGCGATGCTGTCTGGTGATGTGCGTTCGGTGGTTGTGGGCGCGCGACGCATGTCCATCGCGGGCGTGTTGGCACTGGGGTATGTTTACTACCGATTGTCTGGCGGATCAGAAGCATTGGCCGCAATCGGGTTGATTTCCTTTGCCGGGGTCGCGCAAATTTTGCCCGCTGTTTTTGCCGCCCTGTTTTGGCGCGGCGCCAACCGTTTGGGCGCGGCATCTGGTTTGCTGATCGGGTTTGCCGTCTGGGCCTGGACCTTGTTTTTGCCGTCATTTGGCACCGATGCGGTGATTTCTCAGGCGGTGCTGGATCATGGTCCATGGGGGTTTGACTGGCTGCGTCCGCAGGCCCTATTTGGCATCGAAGGTCTGGACCCGGTTGTGCATGCATTATTCTGGTCAATGATGCTGAACACGCTGGCGATGATGATCATTTCGATCATGACCTTTCCCACACCATTGGAACGGTTGCAGGGCGCGCAATTTGTCAATGTGTTTGAACATTCCGCCGCCGCTCCCACATGGACACGTAGTGCTGCGGCCGCCGAGGATCTGTTGATCATGGTGCAGCGCATTCTGGGACCCGCCGAGGCGCAGACTTTCTTTGAAAACGAAGCGGCACGCCAAGGCAAAGAGGGTTATCTGCCCGATGTGACGTCCGATTTTATTGAACGATTAGAAAAGGTTCTGTCAGGGTCCGTTGGGGCAGCGACGGCGCATGCCATGATTGGCCAGCTGACCGAAGGCGCCAGCGTTTCAGTCGAAGATTTGATCGCGGTGGCCGATGAAACCGCGCAGATTATGGAATATTCCAGCCGGCTCGAAGCGAAGTCGGCCGAACAGGACCGCACCGCGCGTGCCCTGCGAGAAGCCAATGAAAAGCTGACGCAATTGTCGATCCAAAAGGATGCTTTCCTCAGCCAGATTAGCCATGAATTGCGCACGCCGATGACGTCGATCCGATCCTTTTCCGAAATCCTGCGCGAAGGTGATCTGGATCAGGCTTCTTTGGATCGATATGCAGGAATCATTCACGCCGAAGCCATTCGTTTGACGCGATTGCTGGATGATTTGCTGGACCTGAGTGTGCTGGAAAATGGTCAGGTGACGTTGCAACAGCAAACCGGGTCGCTGCGAGATTTGATCGACCGTGCCGTTGCCGCAACTGAGGGCCGCAGTTCTGAGATGGTGATTCATCGGGATTTCGATCAGGAAATCGGCGTGATGCTGGATACGGATTTGGACCGCCTTGGGCAGGTATTCATCAACTTGATTTCAAACGCGCAAAAATATTGTTTGGCGCAACGGCCCGCGTTAGAAATCCGAACCAGCCGGGTATCTGGTCGGTATGTCGTTGATTTCGTTGACAACGGCGATGGAATCCCTGTGGAAAGCCAAAAACTGATATTTGAAAAATTCTCTCGGCTTGCAGATCATCGTACTGCGGGTGGGGCCGGGCTTGGATTGGCGATTTGCCGTGAAATCATGCACCGTTTGGGCGGCAAAGTCTCTTATTTGCCCGGGCAGGGCGGTGCAGCGTTTCGGGTGACATTGCCTTAGGTGATTTGATCTGCAGGAAACCGGATTGTGTTAGGTTACTGGTAACCTTGGCGAATTAATCTGCGAAAGAACAGATCAAGTGAGTATCGGGCAACGATGGACGGTGGACAATCGATTCTCGGGCAGATGGCGTCGACTCAGGACAGAGTAAACGAGGAATCTGCCAATTCCCCAACGCGACTATTGCGGTTGGGATGGGAACGTGCGGCTGAACGTGCGGCGGGTCTGTTGGTGACGGTGACCAATGTTCAGGTCGAAATCTTATCTCTGGCTGAGGTTATATCGCGCCTGAATGCGGATGATTTGCTGATTTGCCTTGCGATCCGGGGACGTCCGAGCGGCGTCAGCGCAATGGATTTGCAACTGCGCACCGCAATTGTCGAAATGCAAACTATGGGTCGATTGGGCAATGGTCCCGCCAGCGAACGCGCCGTTTCTGCTGTGGATGCAGCGCTGTGTGGACCCGTGGTGGACACATTTGTGCGTGACGTCAGCAGCAATGCAGATGAGTCAGAACTGATTGGCTGGCTTGATCTGGTCCGTTCCAAGGCGCGAATTCAAGATCCACGCGCCGCCAGTTTGATGCTTGAATCCGTAAAATATCGGTTTGTGCGCATTGCCTTGGACGTTGGGGCAGGGGATCGGCACGGGGAACTGACACTTGCGCAGGCATTGCCCCCTGAGGTCGAATATGTGGGCGAAAACAATGCGCCAACCGGTTGGCAGCAGGAATTGACCGGCGTCGTTTCAACCGCGCCGACGCAATTGCACGCGGTGTTGCACAAAATGCGGCTCACGCTGAAGGATGCGGAATCATTCGAAGTGGGGCAGGTCCTGCCGCTCCATGGATGTAAGGTTACAGATCTGAAGTTGACGGATTCGGATGGCCGTACAATTGCACGTGGTCGGTTGGGGCAGGTCAATGGTATGTGCGCCATTCGGATCGAGGATCCTGAAACACCGGAAATGCATGACGTTTCCCCCGGAGGTGGCGCCGGATTGCTAGAAGCTGGTGGGATGATGGCCGCTGATGCAGGGCCAGAAATGGCAATGGAAATGGGGGCGTTTGATCCAGGCAACGATACCGGTATCGATCTGCCTGACCCAGATATGCCCGCCGCGATGCCGCTGGATATCGGTGACATGGATGACGCGCCGTCGGAATCCGATGAATTACCGGATATTGGTGGCGGTGGGATCGCGCTTGATCTTGACTTTGATCCTGATGCGGGCGCTGAAGACTCTGACACTGGTCTAGAGCTTGGGGATGGTTTCCCGATGGAGCTGCCACCGCTTGACGACGATGACTAACCCCAATCGGGACGAGGCCAAGTTACGCTTGGTTTGGTTTTGACGGCGCCAGCGTTTGCAGCTGAGGTTTCATGCCTCGCAGATCATATCCCGCCTGCGCAGCGGCATCGATAATCTGATCTGCATCCAGTTCACCGGCTTGTGCCTGCCCAAACGCCCACAAAACTGAACACCGGTTTCCAGACGCACAATAGGCAAACACCTTGCCTTGATCCTGCGTTATCGCAGCGGCTTGGGTTGTGACCAAATCCATCGAAAAATCCTGATGAGAAAAGGGGTTATCGACAAATTTCAACCCGGCCTGTTCGACCACGGAACGCATATTTTGCGCGCAGATCGATGCAGGGATTTCCGCATCTGGTCGGTTGCAAATAACGGTGGTGAAGCCTTCTTTGACCAGGGCAGGCACATCATCCGGCGCTATTTGGGGGCTGACGGCATAGTTCGGCGAAAGGTAGTTGATGTTCATAAAAAGCGTCCTGATTAGTGAGTGGCCTGCATCTGGTCGAGTTTTGCCCGAAGGGGCGGCGCGGCGATCATACCAGCAACCATGGCAACCACAAACACGATCCCGCTAAGCCCACCAAAAGACAGGGATGCAATGGCGGGCCCGGGGCACAGACCGGCCAATCCCCAGCCCATGCCAAACAGAATAGACCCCACAACCAGATTGCGGCCCAGTTCTGCCTTTGGTTTGGGGGGAAACAAACCACCCAGCGCCGGATTGCGCCCTGCAGTGAACCGCCAAGCGATTGCCATAGGGATGATCGCCCCGCCCATAACAAAGGCCAATGTCGGGTCCCAGTCGCCAAAAACATCCAGCCAGCCCTGCACTTTGAGAGTGTCGGTCATCCCTGAAATCAAAAGCCCGGTGCCAAATAAACCACCGGCGATAAAAGCAAAAATTTTGCGCATTAGATTAGCCCCAAAACATGGCGGAACAGGATCATGATCAACCCACCCGCACCGATGTAAAACACGGTTGCAACCATGCCACGCAGCGAAAAACGAGAGATACCGCAGACGCCATGCCCACTGGTGCAGCCATTTGCGATCCGTGTGCCGATACCAACCAACAGGCCCGCGGCAATGATGATCGCTAGATTTTGCGTGGCATGCGTTTCAGCCCCGCCCATCAACAACGCAATCACCGTTGGGATGCCAACCAGCCCGGCGATAAATGCGATCCGTTCAGACGTTTGATCTTTTGCAGAGCCATCCACAACGCCGCCGATAATCCCTGACGCGCCCATGATCCGGCCATTGACCAGCAAATAGATGGCCGCCGCCACACCGATCAAGCCGCCTCCGATGAGGCCGTAAATCCAGTCCGTTTGCATGTTCTCTCCTTTATGCGACGGGTATTTGGGGCGTTTTGTTGCGCTGGCCATTCTATGACGGCCTTGCGATAGGCCCTTGTTATATCTTGTTAACCGGCACCTTTAGAAACACGTCACCTTGTTCGTCTTCGGGGGGCATTTGGCCTGCGCGCATATTAACCTGAAGCGATGGGATGATCAGTTTTGGCATCGCCAAAGTCGCATCCCGCGCGTCGCGCATTTCCACAAATGCGGCTTTGTTTTTGCCTTCGCCGACGTGGATATTGGCCGCCTTTTGTTCCGCCACGGTGGTTTCCCACGCAAAATCATCCCGCCCGGGCGCTTTGTAGTCGTGCCCGACAAAAATTCTGGTGGCGTCCGGCAGAGCAAGGATTTTTTGGATCGATGCAAACAGCATTTCCGAGGATCCGCCGGGGAAATCACACCGCGCAGTGCCAAAATCGGGCATAAACATCGTGTCGCCGACAAACGCAGTATCTGCGATCACATAGGTCAGGCAGGCCGGCGTGTGGCCGGGCGTGTGTAAAACCCGCCCTGTGAGCGATCCGATTTCAAATGTATCGCCTTGGACAAAGAGCTGATCGAACTGGCTGCCATCACGTTGAAATTCGGTGCCTTCGTTGAACACTTTTCCGAATGTGTCCTGGATCACGGTGATCTGATCCCCGATGCCAATTTTACCACCGACGCGTTGTTGAATATAGGGCGCTGCAGAAAGGTGGTCGGCATGCACATGTGTTTCCAATATCCATGTGACATCCAGATCCTGATCGCGCACCCAATCGATCACCTGATCTGCCGATGCCGTGTCGGTGCGTCCAGAGGCATAGTCGAAATCCAGCACGGAATCGATGATGGCGCATTGGTTGCCCTGTGGATCGCGCACCACATAAGACACAGTGTTGGTTGCGTTGTCGAAGAAAGCTTTTACGATAGGGGACATGATGATTTCTCCTTTGATGACAAAAATAGGCTGGCCGCAGAAACATTTCAATATTAAAATGTTTTTATTTTGCGGCAATTCCAGTGAGCAGGAGGCCCATGCCTGAAGATTTTATTATTCCCGATGCGGTCATTGCCGCCGCAGCAGACGAAGCCGCCACATTGCTAAAGGCGCTGTCGAACCCGTCGCGATTGCGATTGATGTGTGCCTTGGTGCCGGGTGAACGCAGTGTGGGGGAATTGGAAATTGTGCTGGGGGCCAGCCAATCCTATGTGTCCGGGCAATTGGCGCGGTTGCGTAGCGAAGGGTTGGTTCAGGCCAACCGAGATGGGCGCATCATTCGATATGCATTGGCCGATCCGCGCGTCATTCCTATTTTGGAACGCGTTTACGAAGTATTTTGCCCAGAGGGCGTATCCTCTCATTAATGGGCTAAGGGTCTGTGAAAAGGTAATTAATTGTGGCTAAACTGGTAAAATTCAGAATTCGGGGCGGTATCGCTATTGTGACGCTGGCCAATCCGCCGGTGAATGCGCTGGAACCAGATGTGTTGTCCGGGTTGTTTGAGGTTTTCAAGAAAATCGAAACCCATCCAGACGTCAAAGCCGTGACCCTGATCGCTGAGGGAAAGTTGTTTTCGGCGGGGGATGACATCCGCACGATGGGCCGATCACAGGGCAAATCGTCTGAAAACCAACCCAGCCTTAGTGATGTGTGTAATCTGATTGAGGCATGCCCCCATCCGGTTGTTGCGGGATTGCATGGGCCAACATTGGGTAGCGGCATGTCGCTGGCTTTGGCGGCGCATCACCGGGTTGCATCGCCTTTGGCCACGCTTGGTTTGCCTGAGGTGACATTGGGGATTGTTCCAGAAGGGGGCGCAACCCAACGTTTGGCGCGATTATGTGGCGCTGAGGCTGCATTGGATTTGATGTTAGGGGGGCAACATGTCACCGGGCAACAGGCCCAAACCCTTGGATTGATTGATTCAATGGTGCAGGGGCATCTGCATACGGGGGCGTTTGCATATGCAATGGGGCTGATGGATAACGGAGCCGCGCCGCGCCCCGTGCGTGATATTCGCACCCATCTTAGCCAAGGTGAGGTGTTTCTGAAAACAACGCTGCGACGGCGAAAGGCGCTTGAAACCTCGCCTTTGCTTGCCCCGGCCAAAATTATCGATTGCGTTGAGGCGGCCTTGCTTTTGCCGTTTGATGCTGGGCTGAGTTTTGAAAAAGCGGCGGCCGATGAATGTATGAATGGGCCGCAATCCACCGCTTTGCGCCATGTTTTTCTGGCGGAACGCGAAATTGGCGCAGAGCTGATGAAGGCCGAGGGGCCCAATCGTCGGATTGTGGATCCAGATGGGCGGGGCGTCGTGTCGCGTCTGCAGCATGTGTTTGGCGCGGTTGCAAATTATCTGGTCGATCACGGATATTCTGAACGCGACATTGATGGTGCATTGGTGGATTACGGTTTTGAACGTCCGCTTTTTGGGGCAGTTGATGCGCGCATTGGCCCCAATGGTCACGAAATTCAGCGACGCATCATTTCGGCATTGATGGTCGAAGGCGCCAAGTTGATTGAGGATCGCAAAGCCGCCAAAGGCGCTGATATCGATGCATTATCCATCCACGGGCTTGGGTTTCCGCGCTGGCGCGGCGGGCCGATGATGGCAGCACAGATCATGGGGTTGACCCGTTTGCAGCGTGACATGGCCGATTGGTCCAAAGACGCGCCGTTTTGGGCAGTGCCGGAATTGGTCACGGATGCGACGAAATACGCCGATGGCTTTGACGCGCTGGGTCGGCGGGCATTGATGCTCAGCTAAACGAAATGCCCAGAATGACCATCATCAGCCCGATCACGGACAAAAACAGCGATCCCAGGTTCAGCGGCAGGATTTTTTGAATGCGTGCGCGCAGATCTTCGTCTGATAAACCCTGTTTGCGGGCGCTGTTCACCTTGTAAATTGATGTGAAAATCCCAGCAAGTCCAAGGGCAGAGATCGCGGCGCCAATCCAGATCAGATATTGCATTTTAGGTCCTTTGAACGGTGCAATTGGGTCTGTGGCAGGCGTTATCGGATGTAACGCAGATGATCAAGTTTTCAACGGTTCTGATGCACAATCCGCGCGGATTTGGAATGTTTGTTTGCCCATCTTGCGGCAAATGCGATGGGATTGTAGGAAACACACAGAAGAAAACAAACAAACAGCCTTGAGGTTCCTATGTCAGATTCCGTCACCGACGCCCAATACCGTGTCACCGCAGATGAATTGCGCCAGTTTATTGAGCGTTACGAACGGCTGGAAGCCGAGAAGAAAGACATCGCCGAGCAGCAAAAAGAGGTGATGGCCGAAGCCAAAGGGCGCGGGTATGACACAAAGGTTTTGCGCAAGGTTGTAGCCCTACGTAAGCGCGAACCAGATGACATCGCAGAAGAAGAGGCAGTGATGGATATGTACAAATCCGCACTGGGTATGTGAGCTAAAACGACGCGATAATGTTCGAATAGTGCAAGAGCCCCCACGGCGTGAGGGCCTTGTCGACCTGTGTCCAGAGCATGGTAAACTGGATTGGATCCAGCCCGGATTTGGCCCGGATCTGATCCAGGGTAAACTGACCATTTGCACGCGCCAATAGCGGTGCTGCTGCGCGCGGAATATTCAGGGTGATCCGCGGATCTTGGCCCTGAAGGGCCAGCATGCCAGTTTTGGCCACCACTTGGGCAATTTTAGTAATCGGTCCCCGGATATGGGGGCGTTTTGATCCGTTGGGTCGTGCTGGATTTCGGGCTTCGCTGATGGGCACGGCATAGGCCACATGGGTCTTGATCGTGCCGTTAAGCTTTTCTGCGATGGCCATTGCGGTGATGTCATCCATACCCGCAGGCCGGGGGGCAAAACGTTGAAGTTGATACAATCCGGGCGTGGCAAAGGACACCAATGACAGGTCAGCGCGGGTTAAGGCATCCGTCAGTTGCACAACATCATAGGATCGGTCCTGCGAATGCAACAACAGGTCATAAAACCCCGCATCACTGGCTTTGTGATCCCCGAGATTGGGATTGTTGGCAAAGGGATGTCCGGCCGGCAATTTTTCCTGAACAGATTTGGCTGCCGCTAGTTTTTCTTCTGGAGATAGCTGAGAAAACAATGCGTTATAGGCGTCTTGCAAAGGGTAAACACCAGAGCGGCCATAAGGCGCATAGACCATGAAACCGATGCCGCCACCGGGGGCAAGCGCAGATCTGAGTGCGTGAAACCCGGCATCAGGGTCAGGCAAGTGATGCAAGACACCGCAGCAATCGATATAGTCAAATTGGCCAAGTTTCGCCGCGTCCAGCAGGCTGCCGGTCAGAAATGTGATGTCTGTCAACTGGCGGATCTGCGCGCGTTCTTCGGCAATTTTCCGAGAAGACGTCGATAAATCCACATAGACAATTTGATAAGGGCGATTGGCCTTGGTCAGCAGGGTCGCAAGCTGAATAAGCCCATCGCCCGTGCCACCGCCCGCAACCAAAACCCGCAACGGGCGTGTCCAATCGCGGCTGCCATCAAACAGAAAATGGTCGATTTCGGTGGGCAGCGATGGCGACCCTTGCACCAGACGTTTTTTTTCATCCGCTGGATCACGGGCCGGGTAGGGATAGGCTTCGTATTGATCCCGCACGCTCATGATCTAGGGCGCAATAAAGTTAACGCCCGACATACGGGCAATGAGATCAATATCCTGCTCATATTGATCCGACAAAAGCGCCACTGTGTGGTCGGTCCAGCCGGGCACATCCAGTTCCTCTTCGATCTGATCATCCAGGGCAAATTTGTCCAAAAACGCCGCAACGATGCGCCGCTTTTGCACCTCTGTTTGTGGGGGATGAGATTTCAGATAGGTCAGCAGTCGTTTCATGCCGTCTTCGCTCATGATGGCGGACAGCAAATCAAACCCCCCAACGATTTTTGTCAGCGGGTCTACCCCAGACATTTCCCGGATCAATTGCGCCCAGATCATCGGCGTATCTTCGTTGCACCAAACGGTCAAAGGCACGTCGGGCAAACAGGTTTTTATCCGGGTGATCAAATTCGACCAGCGCAATGACATTGGATCAACTCCGCGCATGAAGTCGTTGATGTCATTGCTTTTTGCCTCTTTCATGATGGCGGGCAAAAACGTCGCCGGGTTGCGGATCGCAAAATGTAGTTCGAGTTCATCGTCGGGAAATAGGGCGCGTAATCCAGTGAGCTTGCGTTCTGCCAATCCATAGAATTCGCCACCGTCGAAAATCCACTGCGCAACCCCAAAGAAAGAGACATGGCTCATCACCAAACGGTTGGCCTGTTCATCGTCCAAAATCGCATCAATCAGGATGTCGCGCGTGTCCTTTGAGGGGGTTGCCCCCTGGAGGTTCTTGATGGTTTCACGCAAAAGGCGACGGTATTTGCCGGGGCCGGGCACTTTGATCCCTTGTTGTGAAAACACATCGCCGTTTTTCAACAGCGATTTCAACAACCTCTCTTCGTCGGTTTGGTTCGCCCCGATATGAAAGACGATTTGCATAATTTTTGCCTTTTGCCTGTTGGGCCTACCCTAGTCGCTCCTTTCTGGACAGGCAAACCAGTTTCGGATAGTCGCAAAGGATGACTGAGCAAACTACTCGGATAAGTGCGCAGATGAAGCCGTCCATAGGCCTGAAATTACCCAACCGCTGGACCGTTGGGGCGGTCGTTATCGCCCTGATCGTGGTTTTGCCGATATTGTCGGTCTTTTGGTTGGCGGCCCATCCCACCGAAAACATCTGGCCCCATCTGTTGGCGACCACATTGCCGAGATATCTGGCAAATACGGGCATCTTAATGGCAGGTGTCGGTGTGTTGACCGCTGCGATTGGCACTGGATCAGCATGGCTGGTGGTGATGTATGATTTTCCGGGCAAACGCTGGTTGCAATGGGCTTTGTTGATGCCATTGGCCGTGCCTGCCTATGTGGGGGCATATGCATTGGTGGATTTTCTGGAATATGCCGGCCCAGTTCAAACCACGATGCGGGGTCTTTTTGGTTGGGAAAATGCGCGGTCCTATTGGTTCCCTGAAATCAGATCCCGAACTGCCGCCATTCTGGTCCTAAGCGCCGCGCTGTACCCTTATGTCTACATCCTGGCCCGCGCTGCATTTCGCGAACAAAGCTCTGCTGGATATGACGTGGCCCGGGCGCTGGGGGTTGGTCCATGGGGCCGATTTGTCCGGGTTGGTTTGCCCTTGGCGCGTCCGGCGATTGCTGCCGGGGCGATCGTTGCGATTATGGAAACCGTGAATGATTTTGGCACGGTGGATTATTTTGCGGTTCAAACCCTGACCACGGGGATTTTTTCAACTTGGTTCCAAACCCGGAACGTCGGAGGCGCGGCGCAAATCGCCACGCTTGCATTGGTTTTGATCGTCATTTGCGTGTTGTTAGAACGCTATAGCCGTCGCCGCAGCCGGTTTTTCCAGACTGCGCGCAACACGCGACCCGTCGTTGCGCACAAATTGACGGGCGTTTGGGGGGCAGGGGTCGCATTGGCGTGTTTCCTGCCGTTTGGGTTTGGGTTTGTGCTGCCTGTGGCCGTGTTGCTGACCCATGCGTCTGATTCCCATGTTTGGGCCGAACCTGGCCTGCTGGACGCCATGTGGCACACCATCTTTGTTGGCGGGGCGGCGGCGATCCTGACGGTGCTTGGCGCGTTGTTTATGGTCTATGGCGTGCGATTGTCGCAATCGCGGGTGCCACGATTGCTGATGCCGGTGACGTCGATTGGCTATGCTGCGCCGGGGGCTGTGTTGGGGTTAGGGATCCTCATTCCCATGGCGACGCTGGACAACGCAGTGGCCGATACTGTTTTGGCGTGGACGGGCTATGATCCGGGCCTGTTGATCACTGGCACGGCCGGGGCATTGGTGCTGGCCTATTTTGTGCGTTTCTTTGCGATTGCGCAGGGCGCGTCCGATGCCGCATTGGGGCGCGTTGCCCCCAGTTTGTCGATGGCTTCGCGGTCGTTGGGCCGCGGTGCAGGGGACACATTACGCGAAGTGCACCTACCGTTGATTCGTGGCACCATTGGTTCGGCGCTTTTGTTGGTGTTTGTGGACTGCGTAAAGGAACTTCCGGCGACAATTTTGCTGCGTGGACCATTTAATTACGACACGCTCGCAACCCGCGTACATGAGAAGGCATCCCTTGAAAACTTGACCGATGCGGCCCCCGCAGCCTTGATCATTTGCCTCGTCGGACTGGTTGCCGTCGCTTTATTGGCGCGTGCTAATCGTTAGGGGTTGCAACCGTCATAAAACCATATTAATTCCCCGCCCAGTGCCCCTATAGCTCAGCTGGTAGAGCAACTGATTTGTAATCAGTAGGTCCGCGGTTCGAGTCCGTGTGGGGGCACCATTTCAAGTTCTCTGGGGATATTCCTAAGTTGCGATTTGCTCGCGACCTGCAACTCCTGTCGTTAAACACATGCCAGGTACAAATTGCGTTCAGAACAGATTTCCTACTTTCCACCAACAAGAACCTTCATTTTCTCATGTGTAGTCGACTGCGATAACGACGCTGTTTAAAGAACAGGACTTGCCACTATCTGGATGCGTTCACTGGTTCCCATTAATAGCTTGAAGAATGGGACAACGAGAAAAATGCCCATATTTCTTTAATGTTGCGCGCTTTTACCAATGCTTGACACTCGTGGCATACACATACGGTCAGATTGAAACTGCTCTATTAGAAGGCGTTCAGAATGACTTTTAGGTCGCAAATTTTGACATTACTTGCCGTGCCGTTTGTTGCTTTGGTTGGAATCGGTAGCATAAAAGGCATTTCTGACTGGCAGCGTTTGCAGGCCGCACGTACAACGATCGAAACCGCAACTCTCAGTGAGGGGTTCATTAACCTTGTGCATTATTTGCAGGTCGAAAGGGGGCAGTCAGCGGTATTTGTCACATCACAAGGGCAGTTTTTATCTGAGGAATTGACGCAAACACGCCTGATCGTGGATGAGGCGCTGGCGGGAATTTCCTCAGATCATCATCCTCAAGCACTCGCAGAGTTGGGGGATATGCGTCAGGCGATCAGCGATCAACGTGTTCGGTTGGCCCAGTCGGGCGATTTTTACACAGGAATCATCAATGATCTTTTATACTTAACGGATCAAAGATTGGTGCATCAATCCAATCCAGATATGGCGCAAATTGGATCTGGGCTTGTTGCTCTTTCTTCGGCCAAAGAAGCGGCTGGACTGCTCCGTGCCACGGGCGCAACCGGGCTCGCCCTAGGGGACTTTCCGCTAGAAAGTTATCGAAAATTCTCGGATTCCGCAGCATTTGAAGCAAAACTTCTTGAAGTGGCGACTTTAACTTTGCTCGATTTTTTCCCCGAGTTAGATTTTCAGGCCTATTTATCGCAAAGTGAGTTTGAACGCTTACGTACCGCAATTCTGGAGGCTGGCCCGGAAGGGGCATTACCCAACCAAACGGCGGAACGATGGTTTGAACTGGCGACTGATTGGTTGACCTATCTTCATGCGGTCGAAGTGCAGGCCACAACTGAAATGGCCAACCTGGCCCGAATCGAAGCCCAAGCCGCGACAATCGCGCTGATGATTACTGTGACTGGCATTGCGATATCGTTGTTGGTCAGCGCGGTGATTGGGGCCCGACTGATGATGATGTTCACGTCTCAGTTTGGCGCATTACAAAGTGATCTGAATAAACTGGCGCGTAAAGAATTTGATTTTATTCCCCAAAACCAAGAGAGCAAAACTGAAATTGGCAACCTCAGCAAAGCAATGGAAATCACTCGCGAGGCTTTGGAAGAAGCGGAGCTGAAGTTGCAGCAGGTCGAAGACGCCAGAATTGCAAATCGTGGGGCCGTCGTTGGAACATTGGCAATGCATTTGGATCGACTGGCACAGCGGGATTTGAAATGTGAGATTGAAGAGGCGTTCCCCGAGGAATATGAATCACTGCGCAATAGTTTTAACGAAACCGTTGCGACGTTGAAGTCGACGATAACGGATGTGATCATCGCCGCTGCGAGCATCAGTAATGGCGCGAGCGAGATTAGTCAGGCAGCTGACGATTTAGCAAAACGAACAGAAGGCCAAGCCGCAACTCTAGAGGAATCCACAACCGCATTAGAAGAGATGACCAATTCGGTTAATTCCGCAGCGGAAGGCGCCAAAAGTGTCGGCACAACAATGGCCGATGCCAGAAGCCATGCAGATCGCAGCAGTGAAATTGTTCAAGATGCCGTGTCAGCCATGACGGGTATTGCAAAATCTTCGACTGAAATTTCTCAGATCGTGAGTGTGATCGAAGATATTGCGTTCCAAACCAATCTATTGGCGCTTAACGCAGGCGTCGAAGCGGCACGCGCAGGCGAGGCAGGTCGAGGGTTTGCCGTTGTGGCCTTTGAGGTGCGCGGGCTGGCACAGCGTTCCGCTGATGCCGCAACCGAAATCAAAGACCTGATTGTTGACAGCTCTAAGCAAGTCGACGACGGCGTTGATCTGGTAGCGAAGGCGGGCGAAGCGCTCAACAGTATTATTGGGAGGGTCAACGACATTTCAGAGCTGATTTCCGGCATTGCGACGGGGACGGTAGAGCAGGCAAATGGCCTTGGGGAAATCAACTCTGGTATGATGCAGTTGGAGCAAGTCACTCAACAAAATGTCGCCATGGTCGAAGAGGCGACTGCAGCGGGTCATATGTTGAATGCGGATTCTCGTCGATTGTCTGAGTTGATGGCAATGTTTGACGTTGAGGTGGAGCTGGATGTTCCTGTTGCAGAACCCAAGCCCGTTCCCGCATCTGACACTGAAGAAGTGGCCGCGCAGGAATCACATGAGGTGCGCGCAAAACCGAAGGACGACACTGCCAAAACCTCTAAACCGGAAAAAACGCCGGTAGTAAAAGCGCCCCCTCAGGAATCAAAGCCCGCTTATGACCCTTCTGAATGGGACGAGGTCGATGAGCCGCTACAACCTGCTCAAATGGCGCAAGGCGGCGTTTGGCACGATTTCTAAACCAGGTTTGCTTGGGATCGCTTTTGCGGTCCCATTTCCTATCCGGCAAGTTGGGGCAGGGTCGGGGCTTGCAACCGGATATGACCGCCTTCGAATACCTAACCCGCAACGGGCTAGGTCGTTTTGCTATTCAATTCAATCGAAAGGATGTCTGGAGCGGGCGAGGCGATTCGAACGCCCGACCCTAACCTTGGCAAGGTTATGCTCTACCCCTGAGCTACGCCCGCGCTTCAGACATTTTGACCATTGGAGCGGGCGAGGCGATTCGAACGCCCGACCCTAACCTTGGCAAGGTTATGCTCTACCCCTGAGCTACGCCCGCTTCCGTTGGTGAGCCGTGAGATATGAAATCACAGCGTTGGCCGCAAGAGGAAAATCACCTGTTCTGGCATTTTTCGCAAATCGGTAAATAAAAAGGGCGCTCAGATTAATCCAAGCGCCCCAATCCGTTCAAAGTGAGGTGGTTTATTCCAGTTCGATCAGCAAATCCTTTGCATCGATCTGACCACCAGGCTGCACATGGATGGCCGTGATGACCGCATCACGTTCCGCGTGGATGCCCGTTTCCATCTTCATCGCTTCAATTGTCAGCAGCAGGTCGCCTTGTTTGACGTTTTGACCCGCTGTCACCGCCACAGATGCCACAACACCCGGCATTGGCGCGCCAAGGTGGTTGGCATTGCCTAATTCCGCCTGAGGGCGCTTGGCCGTGGTTGCCGCCGCTTTGCGATTTGGCACGCGAATGGTGCGTGGTTGACCGTTCAGCTCAAAAAACACCTTAACTTCGCCTTCTTCGTTGGTTTCCCCAACGGCTTGCAGGCGAATTTCCAGGGTTTTGCCGGGATCGATTTCAGCGCTGATTTCGTTGCCCGGTTCCATCCCATAAAAGAACGTCTGCGTAGGCAATGTGCGCACTGGGCCATAGGTCCGGTGACGGCCCATATAATCCAGGAACACCTTTGGATACATCAGATAGCCGTTCAGATCTTCGTTATCGATCTGCATCCCGTCCAATTGGGCGGACAATTCTGCACGCACGTCTTCTAGATTGACGGGCGGCAGGCTTTGGCCCGGACGATCGGTGTTTGGTTTTTCACCTTTCAGCGCCTTGGCGACGATCGCGTCAGGGAACCCGCCCGGAGGCTGGCCCAGATTGCCGCGCATCATATCAATGACCGAATCCGGAAAGGCGACATCGGTCTGGGGGTCCTCAACGTCGTCGCGGGTCAGGTTTTGGCTGACCATCATCAGCGCCATGTCACCCACCACCTTCGAAGACGGCGTCACTTTGACGATATCCCCAAACATCTGGTTCACATCAGCATAGGTCTGGGCGACCTCATGCCAGCGATCCTCAAGCCCAAGGCTGCGTGCCTGTGCCTTGAGGTTTGTGAACTGGCCACCCGGCATTTCGTGCAAGTACACTTCGGATGCGGGGGCCTGAAGGCCGGATTCAAACGCCGTGTAATGGGCGCGCACCTGTTCAAAGTAGTTCGACATGTCACGGATCGCGCCAATGTCCAACCCGGTGTCACGATCCGTGTGACGCAGGGCTTCGACGATAGAGCCAAGTGTGGGCTGCGACGTGTTGCCAGAAAAGCTGTCCATGGCGGCGTCCACAACGTCAACACCCGCATCGGCCGCAGCCAGTACCGTCGCCACTGAGGCGCCGGATGTGTCATGGGTGTGGAAATGGATCGGCAGGCCGACCTCTTCCTTCAGGGCTTTGAACAGGGCGGTTGCGGCGGGGGCTTTTAGCAGGCCTGCCATATCTTTGACGCCCAGAACATGGGCGCCGGCGGCTTCCAGCTCTTTGGCCATGCCGACATAGTATTTCAGGTCGTATTTGGACCGGTTGGCGTCAAACAAATCGCCGGTATAGCAAATTGTGCCTTCGCAGATTTTGCCACTGTCAACGACCGCATCCATGGCCACGCGCATATTTTCAACCCAGTTCAGGCTGTCAAAGACGCGGAACACATCAACGCCGGTTTCGGTGGCCTGACGGACAAATTCCTGCACCACATTGTCAGGGTAATTGGTGTACCCAACCCCGTTTGACGCGCGCAGCAACATTTGTGTCAGCAGGTTTGGCATCGCTTTGCGGATGTCGCGCAGCCGTTGCCACGGGCATTCCTGCAGGAACCGGTAGGCCACATCAAATGTCGCACCGCCCCAGCATTCAACGCTGAACAATTGCGGCAGGTTGGCCGCATAAGCTGGCGCCGCTTGGATCATGTCAATCGACCGCATGCGCGTCGCCAAAAGCGATTGATGCCCGTCCCGCATGGTCGTGTCGGTGATCAGCAATTGTTTCTGGGCTTTCATCCAGTCAGCGACCGCTTGCGGGCCTTTGGTTTCCAGCAAATTGCGGGTGCCCGGTGTGACCACATCAGATTTCAGCGCAGGCGTCCGCGCCGGTTTTACATCCGCATGAGGGCGCGGGCGGTTTTCGGTTTCGGGATGCCCATTGACGGTGATGTCGGCAATATAGGTCAGGATTTTGGTCGCGCGATCCCGACGTGCCTTAAAATCAAACAGGTCAGGGGTCTGATCGATAAACGTTGTGGAATATTCGTTTGACAAGAATGTCGGGTGTTTTAGCAGATTTTCGACAAACGCAATATTGGTGCTGACGCCGCGAATACGGAATTCCCGCAGGGCGCGGTCCATCCGGGCAATCGCCGCTTCGGGGGTTGGGGCCCATGCGGTCACTTTGGTCAGCAGGCTGTCATAATAGCGGGTGATGACCGCGCCAGAATAGGCCGTCCCACCGTCCAGACGAATGCCCATCCCGGTGGCCGAACGATATGTTTGGATTCGTCCGTAATCGGGAATAAAGTTGTTTGTCGGGTCTTCGGTCGTCACACGGCACTGCAGCGCATGCCCCTTAAGAACAACGTCATATTGGCTGGCGCAACCGGTGGCCTCGACCAGGGATTTCCCTTCGGCGATCAGGATCTGTGCGCGCACAATATCAATGCCCGTGACCTCTTCGGTGACGGTGTGTTCCACCTGAACGCGGGGGTTCACCTCGATGAAATAGAATTCACCGGAATTCATATCCATCAGGAATTCGACCGTTCCGGCACATTCATAATTCACATGCTGGCAGATTTTTTTGCCAAGATTACAGATCGCTTCGCGCTGGGTGCCGGACAAATAAGGGGCAGGGGCGCGTTCAACGACTTTTTGGTTGCGGCGCTGAACCGAACAATCCCGTTCCCAAAGATGGTAAATCTCACCGTTGCTATCGCCCAGGATCTGAACCTCGACGTGGCGGGCGCGGGTGATCATCTTTTCGAGATAACCTTCGCCATTGCCAAAGGCGGCTTCCGCTTCGCGACGGCCTTCCAGTACCTTTTCTTCCAGCTCGTCTTCGCCATAAATCGGGCGCATACCGCGGCCGCCACCGCCCCAAGACGCCTTGAGCATCAGGGGATAGCCAATTTCGGCGGCTTGTTTTTTGATCAGCTCCATGTCGTCGCCCAGCACATCTGTCGCTGGTACCACAGGAACGTCTGCCTGAATGGCAACCTGACGTGCGCTGGCTTTGTCGCCCAAAGCGCGCATGGTTTCGGCTTTGGGGCCAATGAACGTGATGCCGTTTTCTGCACAGGCGTCAACAAAGTCAGGGTTCTCAGACAACAGCCCATAACCGGGGTGGATTGCATCGGCGCCACATTCCTTGGCGACCCGGATGATTTCTTCGATAGAAAGATAAGCCGCGACAGGGCCTAGATTTTCACCAATCCGATAAGCTTCATCAGCTTTGAACCGATGCAGTCCCAGTTTATCCTCTTCGGCATAAACGGCGACGGTTTTTTTACCCATCTCATTGGCGGCCCGCATGATGCGGATGGCAATTTCGCCGCGATTGGCGATCAGAATCTTCTTGAAATCTGGCACGATATCTTCCCCTAGTTCAGGCGCAGCGCGACTATGAACATTCTTTATCCGGTGTAAACCGGGTATTTTTGGGTAGTAAAACCTTGCCAATGCAACGATTTAGCACAAAGCCTTTGAATTTGTGGACTTGTCAGAAAAGTGGGGTGTTTACGCCGCGTCGCCTTTGTTTGCCGGAATTGGAAATATTCCATCTTCTTTTGCCAAAACAACCTGATTTCGCCCTTGTGTCTTAGCTTGGTATAAGGCGCGATCCGCAGCATTCATCAGATCCTGTGGTAGATCCCCATGATCGGGGAACATAGCGACACCTACAGATATTGTAATATGTGGCAGCTCCCGCTCTCCGTATCTAACGGCGATGGCGCTGACGGCCTCTCTGACTTCGTCGGCCCGTTTCATCATCTGTTTTTGGTCGAGCTTTGGAATAAGAAGCATGAACTCTTCTCCGCCGAACCGACAAGCCACCTCATCCCCGTTGCAGCCTTGTTCCAAAACGCCACCGACGGCGCGTAGCACCATATCACCGGCATCATGGCCGTGATTGTCGTTGAACTTTTTGAAGTCATCCACGTCAATTGAGACGATCGACAGAGGTTCGTCATTGCGTTCTGATCGGCGGATCAGACGGCGCAACGATTCCGTTAGATGACGGCGGTTGAACAAACCCGTCAATGGATCGCGGATCGACTGATCCTGCAATTGATCCCGCATTCTAACATTAGCAATGGCCATTGAAATCTGTTCTGCTGTCAACCGCGCCAGTTTTCGGCTGGTTTCAAATTGTTCGATTGAAACGCCTTCGATGGCGCGCAGGTGCAACAATCCAATCGTTTCACCATGCGCCAGAATTGGGATGCAATAATAGGGTCTCTTGTCGTTATGAGAGACATGCCCACAGGAAAAATTTACCTCGCTTTGGCCGTAATAATAAGGTCTACCACGTCGCAACCCCCAGCATTCATCGGGGTGGATGTGGTCACGGTGATCCCCGTTGTTCCAGCTGACAGAGCCATCCAAAACATCCCGTGAATTGGAATAAACGTAAAGCGAGCCCTCACAATCGGGCAGCAGATTGGTCATAAAACTGGCCACCATGTCAAATAATTCCGACAAGGATTTTGAGCTTTGCAACCACTCGTTAAGTTCGCTGATCAGCTTCACTTCGCGGGCCAGACTGATTTGGTTATCAACCCATTTCCGTTCGCGATCCGCCTGTTTTTGAAACACACGTTCCTGATGACGCGCAGAGCGATAAATGAACGTCAGGCTGATCAGCAACGTTATGACGATAAAAGCTTGAACCGCGATTAAGCCTGTTCTGATACGGCCAATAAATGTGTCGTGCAGCGACGTAAAATCTGACGCAAAATGCACCATTCCGATTAATTGGCCACGTTCAATCAACGGGTAATACACGTGAAATACGGCATGACCGCTTTCTTCGTTATGCGTACTTGGATCCTCAAAACCTTGATGGTCAAGTCCACCATGGGGAACATGGACCAGATCATAGCAGGGTTCACCTGTCGTTAAGACTTCATGATACCCCATGTTGTCGATCACTGATCCTTTGGCCGTGTCGTGGTTATTGGACCACATCACGGTGCCATCAATCCGGATCAATGTGATGCTAAACACATCCGAGGTCTGCGCTGCGGCTTGCAAAAACACGTCTTCTTCAAACGTAACCTCACCCGTTTCGACAATTTCGGGCAGGCGGGTTAGATTAGCCTGCATGCGACCAATCCACATTTCAGCCTGCGCAGGCACGCCGGTATGCAGCATCCAATGCACAATCGGCTGGGGCAACGTGCGGGTGATGAAAAACGAAGCAACTCCTAATAGAGCAAGCAAGCTACCGATCAAAATGGGACGCATTTTGACCCGATGTCGTTCAACATCGATCGGAGAATTTTGATCAATCTGTTTCATGGATTACGCCCTGTTCGTCTTTAGTATTCGACATCGCGCATTAACATTTCGCTAATTTGTGCGAATTCTGACCGAAAAGTTGCGAACATTCGGGGAACACCTCTTTTATCGCGGGGCTCCAACGGGTAGGTTGCAGCATGAGCAGCTATTCCGAAGAAGAGGCCTTTGAGGCCGCGATTCCCTTGTCACGTCAGGCCATGTCTGCGCGTCCCACGCCCTATTTAGATGGGCTAAACCCCGCGCAGCGCGATGCCGTTGAGGCGTTGGATGGGCCGGTTTTGATGCTGGCTGGGGCAGGCACGGGTAAAACCAAGGCGTTAACCACCCGGATTGCGCATCTGTTTGTGACCGGGCGCGCACGTCCAAACGAAGTGCTGGCTGTGACCTTTACCAACAAAGCGGCGCGCGAAATGAAGGTGCGTGTTGGGGATCTGATGGGGCAAACCGTCGAAGGCATGCCTTGGATGGGGACGTTTCATTCGGTTTGTGTCAAATTGCTGCGGCGTCATGCGGAATTGGTCGGGTTGAAATCAAACTTTACGATCCTTGATACAGACGATCAAAACCGGCTGCTAAAACAGTTGATTATTGCCGCGAAGATTGACGAAAAACGCTGGCCTGCCAGAATGTTATCGGGCGTTATTGATGCATGGAAAAACCGGGCTTGGATGCCCGATGCGGTTCCGTCTGCCGAAAGCGGGGCGTTTGATGGCCGCGGCGTCGAGCTTTATGCGCAATACCAGCAACGCCTGCGCGAACTGAACGCGACGGATTTTGGTGATTTGCTGATGCATATGGTGGTGATTTTTCAACGCCACGAAGATATTTTGCAGCAATATCAACGCTGGTTTCGCTACATTTTGGTGGATGAATACCAAGATACAAACGTGGCGCAATATTTGTGGCTGCGGCTGTTGGCGCAAGGGCATAAAAACATCTGTTGCGTTGGGGATGATGACCAGTCGATTTATGGCTGGCGCGGTGCGGAAGTGGGCAATATCCTACGGTTTGAAAAGGATTTTCCGGGGGCCAAGGTGGTGCGGTTGGAGCAAAATTATCGCTCAACCCCGCATATTCTGGCTGCGGCATCTGGTGTGATTTCGGGCAATACCGGGCGTCTGGGCAAAGAGCTTTGGACGGAGGCCGAAGAGGGCGAAAAGGTGCGTCTGATCGGCCACTGGGACGGCGAAGTCGAAGCGCGCTGGATTGGAGAAGAGATCGAGGCTATGCAACGCGGCACTCGAAGTATGTCGCCTATGTCATTGGATCATATGGCGATTTTGGTTCGTGCATCACACCAAATGCGCGCCTTTGAGGATCGGTTTTTAACGATCGGGTTGCCCTATCGCGTTATCGGTGGGCCGCGTTTCTATGAGCGCATGGAAATCCGCGATGCGATGGCTTATTTCCGGCTGGCCGTGTCGCTAGAGGATGATTTGGCGTTTGAGCGGATCGTTAATACGCCAAAACGCGGATTGGGCGATAAGGCGGTGCAAACCATTCAATCCGCAGCGCGCAGCAATGGTGTTTCTCTGGTCGAGGGTGCCAGATTGGCCGTGCAGGGCGGTTTGATAAAAGGCAAAGGTGCCAAGGCGTTGGCCGAGCTTGTTCAAGCGCTGGATCGCTGGCATGGACAGGTTGTCAATGAGGCCGACACCCATGTGGAACTGGCTGAAATGGTGCTGGATGAAAGCGGCTACACGACGATGTGGCTGAATGACAAAACCCCTGAGGCGCCCGGACGGCTAGAGAACCTTAAGGAACTGGTTAAAGCCCTTGAAAACTTTGAGAATTTACAAGGTTTTCTAGAACATGTCAGCCTGATCATGGACAACGAAACCGAGGAATCCGGGGAAAAGGTCACGATCATGACGTTGCACGGGGCCAAGGGGCTGGAATTTCCGGCGGTGTTTCTACCGGGTTGGGAAGATGGGCTATTTCCATCGCAACGCAGCATGGATGAATCCGGTCTAAAAGGATTAGAAGAAGAGCGTCGGCTGGCCTATGTGGGGATCACGCGGGCGGAACAAATCTGTACGATTTCGTTTGCTGCGAACCGGCGGGTTTATGGCCAATGGCAGAGCCAGATGCCGTCGCGTTTCGTTGATGAATTGCCGGCGGAACATGTGGATGTGTTGACGCCTCCGGGGCTGTTTGGCGGGGGATATGGTGGAGAAACCACTGCCACTTCGGATCTGCATGACCGCGCAGCAGAGGCGAATGTTTACAATTCGCCGGGCTGGAAACGATTGCAAGCGCGATCCAACATGCGCCCTTTGACCCAGCCGCAAACCAGCCGCAGCAATGTGATTGATATGGATGCGGTTGCATCCTTTACGGTTGGGGACCGGGTGTTTCACCAGAAATTTGGCTATGGCGAAATCATGGGGATCGAGGGTGACAAGCTGGAAATCGAATTTGACAAAGCGGGCAGCAAAAAGGTTGTTGCCAAGTTTATCGTCGCAGCGGACCGCGCCGATGATGTGCCGTTTTAGCCGGATTCCCCTGTAATCAAGGGCTTAAGGATCGGCCATAGGGTCAAGACCAGCAGTGCCGCCATGGTGACATTAAAGGCGCGCAATCGTCCTGATGTGCCCAACCAGGCACGTATTTTGGTGCCCATCCATGCCCAGACCGCAACGGATGGCCAATTGATCGAAACGAACACCAGCGCCACAAACACCGCGCCGATCCAGCCTGCATTGTCCGGGCTGTAATTGGTTTGGGCGGTGATCGCCATATAGATGGCTTTGGGATTGACCCATTGGAACGCGGCCGCCTGAAAAAAGGTAAAGGGTTTCCCCGTCGGTTCCACGTCTGACGGCGGTGCAGCACTGGCGATTTTCCATGCGAGATAGAGCAAATAGAGCGAACAAACCAAGCTGAGCGCGGTTTTGAGCCATGGCAATGTGTCAAACAATTGCAGCAGACCCAGCCCTAAAACCAGCACCATGAACCCATGGCCCAGCGAAATCCCAAACATATGGGGCAGGGAGCGCCGCAAGCCATAATTGGCACCAGACGCCATCAGCATCAGGTTATTTGGCCCAGGTGTGATCGAGGACGTAAAGGCAAACAGCATCAAAGCCGGAAGAAGTTCATATGTCATGGTTGCAATAATGCGGTAAGTAACGGCAAATGAAATTGCAAAGATGCCGGTAAATTAAGAAAGGATGCAATAAATGTCGGACAAAGACCGCATTATTGACGAGATATTGCGTTGCCTTTCGGCGGATGGCCGGATGAGCAACCTTGAGTTGGCAGAGCGGGTTGGATTGTCGCCATCTGCATGTTTGCGCCGGGTGCAGGAATTGGAACGCAAAGGTGTGATAAAGGGCTATCGCGCGCGGCTCGACCCGGACCAAACCGGGCGGGGCTATTTGGTTTACGTGACTGTTGGATTGGCTGAACACACAAAAGAAGCCCAATTGGGGTTTGAACGCGCCATGCAAAATGCGTCAGAGGTCAGTGAATGCCACAATGTAGCGGGCGTTTTCGAATATCTGCTGCGCGTCGAAACGGCGGATATGCAGGCTTATAAACGGTTTCATACGGATTGTTTGGGAACGGTGCCGCATGTGCGATCGATCACATCTTATATGGTGATGGGGTCCCCCAAAGACGCGCGATCCTAGGGGGAGGGGGCAAAACCCTTGACGTGATACCATTTGGTTTCGTATTGATGTGATACCAAATGGAATCATATCGGAGGGCCTATGCCACATTCCCCCAGATCCGAAACCCATCCGCCGGACGTGTTCAAAGCGCTCGCTGATCCGACGCGGCGATCGATCCTGAAAATCCTGTCAGGCAATGAAATGACCATCGCGCAGGTGGCCGGAAATTTCGACATGACCCGCGCGGCCGTGAAAAAACACCTGAATATTCTGAACGATGGCGGGCTGATTACAACCCGCGCAGCAGGGCGCGAGGTTTTTAATGCGCTGTCGCCGCATGGGTTGCAGCCCGTACGCGATTGGTTGGGGTATTTCGACCAATTCTGGGACGACGCCCTGAGTGATCTAAAATCTGCCATCGAAACAGACCTACCTCAATCCAATCCAAAAACCACATCCGGAGAGACCCAAAATGACTGATCAAATCATTCGCAAATCCATCCATCTACGGGCCAGCCCACAACAGGTTTGGGCCTTTTTGACCGATCCCGATAAGCTGTCGCAATGGTTCCACAAACCCCAAGCGCCGCTCAAGGCGGGCGAACCTTATCAGGTGATCAAGAAAGACAGCGAGGAACGATTGATGTGGGGCAATGTGTTGCGCGCGGATCCGTTCACCCGGCTCACATATGAATTTTCCATCCATATCATGGCGGAAACCGTCAGCATTGTGGATTGGACCCTGACCCCGGTCGACGGGGGCGTGATGCTGTCGCTGGAACATACCGGCCTGCCAGCGGGGGCCGAAGGATACGGTTTGGTGCTGGCGCTGGACGAAGGGTGGGACAAACATCTTGGAACATTGCGGGGGCTGACCTGACCGCGAACACAGGTCCAGACATAAAAAAACGACGACGCCAGGGAGGAGGAGAGGCGTCGCCGTTCATTCGACGACCAGATCAGGGAGGAGGAGAGACCCAGTCGTATTCTGTTTTGGTTGAATGCGGCGACACCAGGGAGGAGGAGAGGTGTCGCCGCTTCAGGTTTTGCGGCCCGCTCAGGGAGGAGGAGAGAGCGAACCGCTTGTCAGAACTCTCAGGGAGGAGGAGAGAGAGTTCCGAGCTCTTGATTACGTGTTATAAGCCGCTTCCATTGCGATCGCCTTAATACCTGACCGTGAAATGCCCAAATCGTTCAGTTCACGTGTGGACAGGCTTTCCAGCTCGTTAACGGTTGAGCGGTATACTTGGTAGGCTGCGTAGCGGGCCTTCAATGCATTTAGGGTTAACGCCGCGCGGTCGCGGATTGGGGTGCTGATTGCAGCTGTGTTTGTTGCGTATGCCATCTTGGTCGTCTCGTTTTATGCGTTTCAAAGCGCTTGCGCTGTGCTGTTAGCGATTAACATAAGCATATGCTGCGCATGCACAATGAAAGTATTAACAATGCCGCTATGCAGAAAATGCATATGAAGAACGCGCTTATAAAATGTGCAAAATCATATAATTAACCCTGATCTTGGTTAATTTGCGGGCCGAATCGTGATCGGGCACGTGCATCCCCCTAAAACCTGTGCGACGTATAGGTCAAATCAAGGGGAAAGGCTGAACATGAGCATCACCAAAGAACAGATTCTGGACGTTCTGGCGCGGATCGAACTGCCCGAAGGTGGCAATCTAGTGAGTCGCGATCTGGTGCGCGCGGTCAATATTCAGGGAAATTCAGTGCGATTCGTGATCGAAGCTGAGGATGCGACCAAAGCCCGGCAGATGGAATCGGCTCGATTGGCAGCGCAAGAGGCTGTTCAGGCCATGGATGGTGTGGATGCGGTTTCGGTTGCTCTTACGGCCCATATGCCTGCAGGTGCTGCCAAACCCGCCGCCCCTAAAACGCCGGCCGGGGATCCGCCTAGCCTTAAGGTTGGTCGTCACCCCACACCGCAGGCCGGCCCTCAGGGGGTGCCGGGTGTGGATCGCATCATCGCCGTTGGATCCGGCAAAGGCGGCGTTGGCAAATCCACCGTGTCGTCGAACCTCGCGGTGGCTTTGGCCCGTGAAGGGCGCAAAGTGGGGCTGCTGGACGCCGATATTTATGGCCCGTCCCAGCCGCGCATGATGGGCGTGTCCAAACGGCCGTCGTCACCGGATGGCAAAACCATCATCCCATTGCAGGCCCATGGCGTCACCATCATGTCAATCGGTCTGATGGTTGAGCCCGAAAAGGCCGTTGTCTGGCGTGGGCCCATGCTGATGGGCGCGTTGCAGCAGATGCTGGGGCAGGTGCAATGGGGTGAATTGGACGTTCTGATCGTCGATCTGCCGCCGGGCACTGGCGATGTGCAGCTGACTTTGTGTCAGAAAACCCAACTGACTGGCGCTGTGGTGGTGAGCACCCCGCAGGATGTGGCGCTGTTGGATGCCCGCAAGGCGCTGGACATGTTCAAAACCCTGAACACACCGGTTCTGGGCATGGTCGAAAACATGAGCACTTATATATGTCCCAAATGCGGACACGAAGCACATCTATTTGGCAATGGCGGTGTCGCCGCCGAAGCCGAAGCGCTGGACCTGCCATTCCTGGGCGCGTTGCCGCTGGATCTGGACACACGGCTGGCGGGCGATGGCGGAGCGCCCATTGCCACGGGCGACGGCCCGATGGCGGATGCCTATCTCGCTTTGGCGCGTCGCTTTATCGAAGGCGGGATGGGCTAAGGTCTAGTCCCACCAGAAAAACCAATAGGTGCTGCGCATGCGATCCGCCGCCAAGGCACCTATTGACCCCACCCCCTGATACACAATGTCATTATCATAGTGAAAATGCTCAATCGCTAGATTGATGCCGTCCTCATTGGTGTTGGGCTGACGCGGGGCCCATAATTCCATCAGGTCTGTCGATATGACAATCGGCTCAGCCCCATAGCGTTCATGCCAATCCCGCAATGCGGCCACGTGGTATTCTGGGCTCGGGTTTTCGTTCCAACCGCCAAAACGCAGATAGGCCGGGGCTTCCCATGAATTTTCCGTCGGTAATATGGCAATGACCACCTGATCATAGGGGCGGTTGGTTTGCCAATCCTCATAGCCAATTGGGGTAATGGTGGCTGGATAGTATAACGGGATGCGCCCGATCAACTCATCATCCAGAGCCAGTGGATCATAGTCTTCTAGCTCTGCGATATCGGCGGCGTCACCATTTTCGCGCAGCCATTCCAGATAGCGATCCCATTCTGCCTGCCGCGACGCATAAAGATCACTGGGATGGTTCAAATCCGCGGATAGGGCGATGTATTCAGCGGGGGAATGCGGATAAAACTCGGCGTAGTCCGGAGAAAACGCGTCAGCGACGTTACTAAAGTCATCAATGGACCCCAAAATGACCGGTGTTCCCGGCGCATCGCGCAGGCGGCGCCATTCTTGTTCGGCCTCGGCCCCCGAAACAATCAATGTGGGGTAGGGGAAATGGGATTGCTCTGCCCAAATGGGGCTGGCGCAGGTCAAAGCCAGAAAAACGGCGCTCGATTGCATCAAATCTCTTTTGTGTCAGGGCCTTTATGGTCTGGGGCAGGTTAGAAAATGGGATTGGGGTCTTCAAGTTGGGAAATTCTGGAACCTCAGGCGTGGTTTCGAATCAACAGCTCGTGAAATTACGTGAAATATGGGTGAATCGCATGGGAATGCCCCCTATATGAGGGTGGGATTGGATGGGAAATGGGGTGTTTTCCGTGGTTCGCCCCATTTTTTCGGGATTTTATGGAACTTTTTTGGCCCACTATATGTTGCGTTTGGTATCGGCGAATTCTGCATTTTTTCGCCAAATTTGTTTCGAAATGACACTATATGTTGTTTTTGCTGCCCCGCAGAAACAGGATGTGGTGCCATGATTTCCCAAGAAATCCATTGCTTCCCATGATTTCCCAAGGCATAAACATCACAAGGAAGACGGGCAGACAAACAAACCGGGGCAAAAGAACCCCAACGGCGAAAAGTCAGGTTTCATACAGGCGCCCCCATTCCTTGAACAAAGAGATCCGGCGCGCGAGCGAGCAGACATCCCCCCAGGTGGCGCGCGCAGCTGGACATCCCGCAAGGGACGAGGTCGGCGGATTGATCAGTGGCAGCAGATCAATCCGCCGTTTTCCTTTCCGGGACATGAATTGAATTGACGGCAAAAGGGACGTTGGGACCGTGGCACTGAGCTTTAGAGGCGAATTCAACCAAAAGGTTGACAGCAAGGGACGCATGTCGATCCCGGCTGATTTTCGTCGTGTGCTCGAAGATGGTGATGCGCGTTGCCCCGAAAACCCCCTGCCACGCATGGTTGTGTTGTACGGCCCCCACCTTCAGGGATGCCTCCACGCCTATACTATCGAGGCCATGGCCGAGATCGAAGCAGACATCAAAAAATTGCCCCGAGGATCCGCTGCGCGCAAACAGGCCAGTCGGATGATCCTTGGGAAATCTTGGGAAACCGAGGTTGACAAAGATGGTCGCATCGTATTGCCCAAAGATCGCCGTGAACAAATCGGTCTGATCGGCGAAACCAAGATGGTTGCCATGGGCGACTATTTCGAAATCTGGAGCGCCGAGACCTATGCAGAGGTTGAGGCGGCAGAAGAAGAAGCGTTCTTGTCGGACATGCCAGATGGGTTTGATCCGCTATCCCTATTAGATGGCGCGGAGGTCTGAGCCATGTCTGACGCTGCTGCCACAGCTGATAAGAAACCCCATATTCCGGTCCTGATCCGCCCCTTGATTGCCGCCGTATCGCCGGTTTCTGGCACGTGGTTGGACGGGACATTTGGGGCAGGGGGCTATTCCCGCGAACTGATCAAGGCAGGCGCTGACAAAGTGATCGGCGTGGATCGCGATCCGCTGGCCTTTGAAATGGCCGCACCGTGGATCGGTGATTTTCCAAATATCGAAATGGTCGAAGGCACGTTTTCGCGGCTGGATGAATATGGGGCCGATCTGGATGGGGTTGTTCTGGATCTGGGCGTGTCATCCATGCAGTTGGATCTGGCGGAACGTGGGTTTTCGTTCATGCGCGACGGACCGCTGGATATGCGCATGTCCCAAGACGGGCCATCAGCGGCGGATTTGGTGAACAATGCCGATGAATCTGTGATCGCCAGCGTGTTGTTTCAATATGGCGAAGAGCGCGCCAGCCGCCGGATCGCCAAAGCGATTGTCGCGGCGCGCCCGTTCCACACCACGTTGCAACTGGCCGACGTGATTGAAAAATGCCTGCCGCGCAAAAAGCCCGGTCAAAGCCATCCAGCTACGCGCAGTTTTCAGGCGCTGCGCATTGCGGTAAACAATGAATATGGCGAATTGGCCCAAGGGCTGATGGCCGCCGAACGGGCGCTGAAACCCGGCGGTTTGTTGGCTGTGGTGACGTTCCATTCGGTCGAGGATCGCATGGTTAAACGGTTTTTCCAGCATCGCGCTGGCAAATCCCAAAGCGTCAGCCGCTATGCGCCCGAAATTGAACAGGCCGCACCGGCCTTTGATATTCTGACCCGCAAAGCGGTGGGTCCAGGCGACGAAGAACTGGCTGAAAATCCGCGGTCGCGGTCAGCCAAGCTGCGGGTTGCGCGGCGAACCAAAGCCCCCGCAGAGGGGATAAGTGAACAAGGCATGGCCAAGACGTTGGGCATGCCGGTGGTAAAGGGGATGGTGTGATGCGGAGCGTTTTTTACGTTTTCTCAGCGCTGGCAGTGATTGGGCTGGCCTATTGGGCCTATAACGAAAACTATCGAACACAAGCGTCGTTGAAAGACGTCCGTGGTCTGCATCGTGACATCGGGGTGGCCCATGAACGGCTGGCGATATTGCGCGCAGAATGGGCCTATTTGAACCGCCCCGACCGTCTGCGTGATCTGGCTGAACTGAATTTTGAACGTCTGGAACTGATGGAACTGATGCCGGATGCCTTTGGTCAATTGGATCAGGTGTCGTTTCCGCTGGCGCCGATTGTGCCGATTGAGGGCGGCGTGATGGTGTCCAGCGACAATGCAGAGGTGGACCCGCTATGATCCGCAAACCGCTTCGCCCGCTGGCGTCTATTCTGCGCGCCCGCGCAGAAGGCGAAAACCCCGATGACATCGCGGCGGAAAATCTGCGCCGCCGCCACGAAGACATGCGTGACAAATCCCGCAAACGCGCCGAAGGCCGCCTGCTGATGCTGGGCGTGGCCTTTATGGGGCTGTTTTTGGTTGTGGGGGCCAAAATGGGTGCCCTTTCTGCGTCTGACCCACGTGAACCACAGGCTGCGGCCCATGGCAGTCAGATTTTGGCGCAACGTTCTGATATTGTGGATCGCAATGGCCGCATTTTGGCCACCAATATCGAAACCTACAGCCTATATGCGCATCCGCGCGACATGATTGACCCCACCGCTGCCGCCATGGGGCTGGCCGAAATTTTCCCAGAGCTGAAAATCGAAGAACTGGTCGAAGATTTCAACGGCGAACGGGCGTTTTTGTGGATCAGGCGTCAGATCAGCCCCGAACAGATGCAGGCCGTGCATGATCTGGGCGAACCGGGTCTGTTGTTTGGGCCACGTGAAATGCGGCTTTATCCCAATGGCAACCTGGCGGCGCATATTCTGGGCGGCGCGTCTTATGGTCGCGAAGCGGTGGCCAGCGCCGAAGTGATCGGTGTTGCGGGCGTTGAAAAACGGTTTGATGATTTTCTGCGCGATCCCTCTAACGAAGGCGCGCCGTTGCAATTGTCGATCGATCTGACCGTGCAGGACGCATCCGAACGGGTGCTGCAGGGCGGCATGATGCTGATGAATGCCAAAGGCGCGTCATCGGTTTTGATGGATGTGCATACCGGTGAAATCATTTCGATGGTTTCACTGCCTGACTTTGATCCCAATGATCGCCCACAGGTTTTGACGACCGGTGACCAATCCGACAGCCCGCTGTTTAACCGCGCGGTGCAGGGCGTTTACGAACTGGGATCGGTGTTTAAAATCTTTGCTGTGGCGCAGGCCAACGAGCTGGGATTGCTGAACGCCAATACGATGATCAACACCCAAGGTCCGCTGCAATGGGGCCGGTTCCGCATTCGGGATTTCCACGATTACGGCCGCGAATTGACCGCGACGGATGTGATCGTGAAATCGTCCAATATCGGCACCGCCCGGATTGCCATGCAGATCGGCGGCGAACGCCAGCGCGATTTTCTGGGCGAATTGGGCCTGCTCGAAGCAACGCCTGTTGAAATGGCCGAAGCGTCCTCTGGGCGGCCTTTGTTGCCCCCAAACTGGTCGGAAATTTCCACCATGACCATTTCATATGGCCACGGTATTTCCACGTCTCCTGTGCATCTAGCGGCGGCTTATGCGTCGGTTCTGAATGGCGGCACGCGGGTAGAACCCACATTGCTGCGCCGTGATGCAGTGCAAAATGGTCCGCGTGTCGTGTCAGAAGAAACATCCGCCATGGCCCGCATGATGCTACGCGAAGTGGTGGTGCGCGGCACTGCATCCTTTGGCGAAGTGCCCGGCTATGAGGTGGGGGGTAAAACCGGCACCGCCGACAAACCCCGCGAAGGCGGTGGCGGCTATTACGACGACAAAGTCATCGCCACCTTTGCCAGCGTGTTTCCGGCCAATAATCCACGTTATGTTTTGATCGTAACATTGGATGAACCGGTGGAATCATCGGGCGATCAACCGCGCCGCACCGCGGGCTGGACCGCCGTGCCGATTGCAGCGGAAATGATCCGCCGTGTGGCACCATTATTAGGTCTCAGACCAGAAGTTGAATCCCTTGCGCCGACCAGTGTATCACTCACCTCAAATTGAGGTGGGCGAACATGACACAAAATACATCCTCTGACCGTACGGCAACCCTGTCAGATCTGGGATTGACCGCAATGGGCGGGCGCGACGTGACAATTACGGGCATCACCGTGGACAGCCGCGAAGTGGCGCCGGGGTATTTGTTTGTGGCCCTGCCGGGCACCAATGTACATGGCGGCGAATTTATCCAATATGCGCTGCGCCAACAGGCCGGCGCGATCCTGACGGATGCAACAGGCGCACAAATCGCCGCGGATGAGCTGGCCGAATCCGATGCCGCGTTGATCATCGCAGAAGACCCCCGTCAGACCTTGGCCCAAACGGCCAGCCTGTGGTTCGGGCCCCATCCCAGCAATGTGGTGGCGGTCACTGGCACCAATGGCAAAACATCTGTCAGCACATTTTGCCGTCAAATCTGGCTTGCGCTAGAAGAAAACGCCGTCAATCTGGGCACAACTGGCGTCGAAGGGTTCTGGTCCCATCCGTTAAAACACACCACGCCCGAACCTATTACGCTGCACCGGGTTCTGGCGCAGGCCCTGGCCCATGATGTGACCCATGTCGCCATGGAGGCATCTTCGCATGGATTGGATCAGCGGCGGCTGGACGGGATCATGCTCAGCGCGGCGGGGTTCACCAATTTCACGCAGGACCATCTGGATTACCACGAAACCTTTGAGGCGTATTTTGACGCCAAAATGGGGCTGTTTTCGCGGGTCCTGCCCGAAGACGGCGTGGCGGTGATCAATATGGACGATCCCAAAGGCCCCGATGTGGTCAAAATCGCCGAAGCCCGCGGCCAAGAGGTGATCGGCGTGGGCCGCAACCCGGCTGCGCGCCTGCAACTGCTGACCCAGCGTTTTGATGGCACGGGACAAGAGCTGCGATTTGACTGGCAAGGGCAGAAATACGTCACACGGCTGAACTTGGTCGGTGGGTTTCAGGCCGACAATGTGTTGCTGGCCGCTGGGCTGGTGATCGCATCGGGCGCTGACCCCGAAGAGGTGTTTGACGTGCTGCCGGATCTGACCACCGTGCGGGGCCGGATGCAGCGCGCAGGCATGCGCGACAATGGCGCGGCGGTGTTTGTTGATTACGCCCACACACCCGATGCGGTGGCCACGGCACTTCAGGCGCTGCGCCCGCATGTGATGGGGCGGATCGTTGCCATCATTGGGGCGGGTGGGGATCGCGACACAACCAAACGGCCATTGATGGGGCAGGCGGCGGCGGAATGGGCCGATATCGTGATTGTCACCGACGACAATCCCCGCTCAGAGGATCCGGCCACCATTCGTGCGGCGGTTCTGTCTGGCGCGGCGGATGCGATCGAAGTCGGGGATCGTGCCGAAGCGATCCTGCGCGGCGTGGATATGCTGGAACCCGGCGATGCGCTGTTGATTGCGGGCAAAGGCCATGAAACCGGGCAGATCGTCGGGGACGACGTGCTGCCCTTTGATGATGTGGAACAAGCAAGCGTGGCCGTGGCTGCGCTGGATGGCCGGATATGAATGACATGACGTTGTGGACCAGCGCCGAAGCGGCAGAGGCAACGGGCGGAACTGTGACCTGCGACTGGGTGGCCAATGGCGTGTCCATCGACACCCGCACGATCCAACCGGGTGATTTGTTTGTCGCCCTCAAAGCGGCGCGTGACGGGCATGATTTCGTCGCCAATGCGCTGGCCGCTGGGGCCGGGGCGGCCTTGGTTACGCATATCCCGGAGGGGGTGGATGAAAACGCGCCGCTGTTGATCGTCGCAGATGTTCTGGAAGCGCTAGAGGCCATGGGCCGCCACGCCCGGGCACGCACAAGTGCACGTGTGGCCGCGATCACCGGATCGGTTGGCAAAACATCGACCAAAGAAATGTTGCGCGCCGCGCTGGCCGGGCAGGGCAATATTCACGTCGCCGAAGCCAGTTACAACAACCATTGGGGCGTGCCGCTGACCTTGGCGCGGATGCCTGCGGACACGGATTACGCCGTGCTGGAAATGGGCATGTCCAATCCGGGCGAAATTGCACCGCTGTCCAATATGGGCAAACCGCATGTAGCCATGGTCACCACCGTCGCCGCCGCCCACCTAGAGGCGTTTGAGGGTCTGGACGGGATTGCCCGCGAAAAGGGATCCATCTGTCAGGGGTTAGAACCCGGCGGCGTGGCGGTCCTGAACGGGGATCTGCCCACCAGTGACATTCTGCGCGATGCCGCAAACGGGTTTGACATACAGACCTTTGGCCAAAACGCAGCCAATGATTGGCGGCTGGACAACATCGCGATCACACCGGGTCAAACCACCGCCCAAGGGCAGGGGCCCAACGGGGCATTTGACCTGTTGATCAGCACCGAAGGCGCGCATTTTGCCGTCAATGCCATCGGCGCGTTGGCCGTGGCACAGGCGCTGGGGGCTGATTTTGACGCCGCCTTGGCGGGGATTGCCAATTGGTTGCCCCCAACCGGGCGTGGCACCCGTGAAGTTCTGAGCCTACCGACGGGTGACATTGACCTGATCGATGATGCGTTTAACGCCAATCCCACATCGCTGACTGCGTCACTGGGCATTTTGGCCGCGCTTGCCCCCAAACCGGGCGGGCGTCGGGTGGCGGTTCTGGGCGATATGCTGGAACTGGGGCCACATGAGGCGGCGATGCACCGCGACATTGCCAATGATCCGTCTATGGCCGCCATTGACGTGGTGCATTGTGCTGGATTGCGGATGAAACACCTGTTTGACGCGCTGCCTGCCGACAAACGTGGCCAATGGGGCGAAACCGCAGATGTGCTGGCGCAAAGTGCGGCAAATCTGGTGCAGCCGCGGGATATTGTCCTGATCAAAGGATCAAAGGGCTCTTATGTGTCGCGCGTCGTTGACGCCCTGCGCAAATCGGGGCATGCGACCCCCAAGAAAAACGAAGAGGGTTGAATATATGTTGTATTGGTTGACGGCACTGTCGGATGGCGGGGATTTCTTTAACTTGTTCCGCTATATTTCGTTCCGCGCAGGCGGGGCGTTTATGACGGCGCTCATCTTTGGGTTTGTGTTTGGCAAACCACTGATCAACGTGTTGCGCCGCAAACAAGGCAAAGGCCAACCCATTCGTGATGACGGCCCCGAAGGACATTTCGTCAAAGCCGGCACCCCCACCATGGGTGGGCTGCTGATTGTGGGGGCGTTGTTGACGTCCACGCTGCTATGGGCGCGGCTGGACAACCCGTTTATCTGGATCGTGCTGTTTGTAACCATGTCCTTTGCGTTGATCGGGTTTGCCGATGATTATGCCAAGGTCAGCAAACAAAACACCGCCGGTGTTTCTGGCAAAATCCGCATCCTGTTGGGGCTGGTTATTTCCGCCATTGCCGGGTTCTGGGCCTCGCAATACCACCCCGAAGGGCTGCAAAACGCGGTGGCGCTGCCGGTATTCAAGGATACGTTGATCAATCTGGGCTTTTTCTTTGTGCCATTTGCAGTGATCGTCATTGTCGGCGCGGCAAATGCGGTGAACCTGACCGATGGTCTGGACGGGTTGGCGATCATGCCCGTGATGATCGCGGCAGGGACGTTTGGGATCATTGCCTACGCTGTGGGTCGGGTCGATTTTTCGGAATATCTGGACGTGCATTACGTGCCGGGCGCCGGTGAGATTCTGGTGTTTACTATGGGGTTGATCGGCGGCGGTTTGGGCTTTCTTTGGTATAATGCCCCACCTGCGGCCGTGTTCATGGGCGATACCGGATCGCTGGCACTGGGCGGTGGGCTTGGCGCGATTGCCGTGGCCACCAAACATGAAATTGTGCTGGCCATTGTGGGCGGTTTGTTTGTCGTCGAAGCCCTGTCCGTCATCATTCAGGTGTTCTATTTCAAACGCACCGGCAAACGCGTGTTTTTGATGGCGCCGATCCATCACCATTATGAAAAAAAGGGGTGGTCGGAACCAACCATCGTAATCCGGTTCTGGATCATTTCGGTTGTGCTGGCACTGATCGGGCTCGCGACGCTGAAATTGCGTTAATAGCGGGTTAACATGTGACTTGGACTTCGCTAGAGTAGGCGCACGAAATTGTCTCAAGTTATTGTAAGTGAGAGAACGTCAAATGTCTTTTAAGTCCAAATTAAAAACGACCGCGGCTGCGGGTTTGCTCGCCATGGTGTCAATGCCTGCATCTGCGTTCAGCATTGATGTCAACTTTGGCAGCGGGCTGACCTCTAGCCAACAAAGCGTGTTCACGGCGGCCGAAAATTTCTGGGAAAGCGTGATTCTGGGATACCGTTTTGATGCGGGGATCGTTAATCCGGTTCAGATCAGTGCATCTGGCGTGGCCATTGATGGTGTCAGTGGCACGCTGGGCCGGGCTGGGCCATTATCAGGACGTGGGATCGCGGGGTCATATGCCTATGCGACGACCGGTATCATGGAATTTGACACCGCAGATTTGCTGGCACTGGAAAGCAGCGGTCGTTTGCTTGATGTGATTGTGCATGAAATGGCACATGTGCTTGGATTGGGCACGGTTTGGAGCTTGATGGGCAATCTTTATGTTGAGGGATCTGGCCAATATACCGGCGCGCATGCCTTGGCAGCCTATCAAAACGAATGTGATGCCTCTGCAACCTATATCCCCGTCGAAGAAGACGGCGGCGCCGGGACGGCAGGTGCTCATTGGGATGAAAACTGGGCCTGTGGTCCGGATGCGTTGATGACTGGCTATCTGGGTGGTCCGGCCACTGTAACCTACACGTCGATCGCGCAATTTGCCGATCTGGGATACGAAGTGATCCCAGCGCCGTCTTTGCCTGCGGTTCCGGTTCCCGGCAGTCTGGCCCTGATGGGGTCGGGGCTGGTGGCCTTTGCCGGGTTGCGTCGCCGTCGTCGTAAATCTGCCTAAGCGTGGTGCGCTACGTTGAACGATTTATGTCAGCGTCCCTGATCGGGGCGCTGATTGTCGTTTTGGCCCCCAATTCAATTGCCTCCAGAGCTATGGCCCAAACCCATTCTACAGAGGTTTGTACATTTGACGCCGATGCGACATTGCAACTGGATGTGAACGGGGCTGACGAATTGCGTGATCCTGCATTGATCACGGTGTTTGGTTCCGGCGAATATGCCGCCCGCAAATCGTTTGACAGCACAGATATTCTATCGGGCACGCAATCCGCAGATGCCGCAATGGACCTCTTGCAACAGGCGCAGACCGCAATTCTAAACGCACAATCCCGGGCGGATTCTGCCCCGGCCTTTGGGCAATTTGCAGATACGCGCACATCGCATTTTTTGCTGATTGCGGGGGATTGCAGGCAGGAATTTTCGATCGATGGCCTGTCATTTAAGGCGCGCGATCAGGCGTCACTTGTTGATCTGCGCCGCATCGAAATCACATTGCTAGAGCTGCTGGCCCGCGTGCAAAACCCAGTTGCACCAGCGCAAAACTAGCGCTACGTCAAAACAGCGCCGGGGCAGCGTGTTGCTATTTCGGTGTCTGATCCAAAGTATAGCCCAGACAAAACGACCCGCACCGCGCACTAAATTCGTTTCGATGCGGCACCAAAAAGGAACATCACGTGATCCCAGTCCAAGGTTTCAAAGGCCAGAATGTCGCTGTTTTGGGGTTAGGCCGATCCGGGATCACCGCTGCGCGGGCGTTGCAGGCGGGGGGGGCAACCCCGATTTGTTGGGATGACGGCGTCGCGGGTCAGGAACGGGCCAAGTCAGAAGGCTTCACCCTGCGTGACCTGAACAAACAAGGCGCGTTTGACGGAATTTCCGCGTTGATCACGTCGCCGGGCATTCCGCATCTTTATCCAACAGCCCACCCTGTGATTGCAGCCGCCTGGGTGGCCGGGGTGCCGGTGGACAATGACATCGGTCTGTTTTTCCGGTCTTTTGCGACGCCCGAATGGAACAATTTCGAAACCCAGCCCAAGGTGATCGCCGTCACGGGCAGCAATGGGAAATCAACCACATCGGCCTTGATCCATCACATACTGAATGCGGCGGGGCGTCCGGCGCAATTGGCGGGCAATATCGGCATCGGTGTACTGGATATCGAACCGCCGCTGGACGGCGATGTGGTGGTGTTGGAATTGTCCAGCTATCAAACCGATCTGGCGCGGTCCCTGACCCCGGATGTGGCGATCCTGACCAACCTATCCCCGGATCATCTGGATCGGCATGCCGGTCCGGGGGGCTATTTCGCCGCCAAACGCCGCCTATTTGCCGAAGGCGGCCCTGACCGGGCCATCATTGGTATCGACGAACCAGAAGGCCAGTATCTGGCCAACCAACTGGTCGAAACCTTTGCCGATGATCGTCTGATCCGCGTGTCATCAGCACAGAAAATCACCGGAATGGGCTGGTCGGTTTTTGCCCGCAAAGGGTTCCTGTCCGAACACCGCAAAGGCCGTCAGGTGGCGTCAATTGATCTGCGCAAAATTGCCGGTCTGCCGGGTGCACATAACCATCAAAATGCCTGCGCCGCCTATGCGGCCTGCCGCACGCTGGGATTGGCCCCACGTCAGGTCGAGGCCGGATTGCAATCCTATCCCGGCCTGCCGCACCGGTCGCAAATGATCTCTGAAATCAACGGGGTGCGTTATGTGAACGATAGCAAAGCCACCAATGTTGATGCCGCTGCCAAAGCGTTGCAAGCCTTTGACAATATCCGCTGGATTTGTGGCGGTTTGGAAAAAGAAGGCGGTTTGGACACGTTATTGCCGTTCACCAAGTCGGTCACCAAAGCCTATGTGATCGGCCGCGAAGCTGCACAATTTGCCCTGCAATTGAAAGGCGTTGAGGTGGCCGTGTGTACGTCCATGGAAAATGCCGTGCAACAGGCGGCGGCGGATGCGCAATCTGGGGATGTGGTGCTGTTGGCGCCTGCGGCGGCCAGTTTTGATCAATATGACAGTTTCGAAAAACGCGGCGATGATTTCGTGGCGCAGGTCAACGCAGTCACCGGGTGATTTAGGCCCGGTTCTGGATGGCATTGCCTGCCGCATGTCCAGACGACCACGCCCATTGAAAATTATAGCCCCCCAGCCAGCCGGTTACATCCACCGCTTCGCCGATGACATACAATCCGGGCAGGGCTTTGACCTCCATGGTTTTGGATGACAGCGCATTGGTGTCGATGCCGCCCAATGTGACCTCGGCGGTGCGGTATCCTTCGGTGCCGGTGGGTTTTAGGCACCAGTCGCGCAGCGCCGTCACCAGCGTCGTTAACGTATCATCGTTTTGATCCGCCAGACGCCCCTGAACCCCCAGATCATCGGCCAGAAAATCAACCAACCGCGCCGGTAGGTGCCGGGACAGTTCGGTTTTCAGATCATGGCGTCCGGATGTCTGGCGCTGCTGGCGCAAAGTGTCCAACAATTGCCCCGACGGGTCCAAATCCAGATGGATCTGTTCGCCGTCCTGCCAAAACGATGAAATCTGCAACATTGCCGGGCCAGACAGGCCACGATGGGTGAATAACAGCGCCTCGGGGAATATGTCGCCGCGCTCAGCGCGCGCCTGTACCGGCAGGGCCAGCCCCGACAATCCGGCAAATTGCGCATCCGAAAACGTGAACGGCACCAGACCCGCGCGGGTGTCTGTGACCGGCACGTCAAATTGCGCGGCGATCTGATAGGCCAGCCCGGTGGCGCCCATTTTCGGGATCGATTTGCCGCCCGTGGCCAGTACCAGATTACGACAGGTGACTTTGTGCACTTTGCCTTCGCGTTTCATCGCAACGGCAAACCCATCCGCAGTTTTGGTGACGTTTAGAATGCTGGTGCGCAGCCACAAATCGGTGCCGGCCTTTTTAGCCTCATCCACCAGCATCTGAACAATCTGTTTGGCCGAATTGTCGCAAAACAGCTGACCCAGCGATTTTTCGTGATAGGCGATGCCGTGGCGATTGACCAAATCAAGGAAATCCCACTGCGTATATCGGCTGAGGGCGGATTTGCAGAAATGCGGATTGCCCGACAGAAAATTCGCAGGCCCGGCATACATATTGGTGAAATTACAGCGTCCACCGCCGGAAATGCGGATTTTTTCACACGGCGCTTTGGCGTGATCTACTAGCATCGTGTCAGGCCCGGCATGGGCTGCGCACATCAGGCCCGCGGCCCCCGCACCAAGGATAAGTGTGTTTACTTGCATCCGCAGGGGATGCCTGTTTGTCGCCGCGCTGACAAGGGGGCATCGGGCTGGGCATTTTCCCCGCGCGCCTTGCGTCAAAGGACTGGAAAACGCGAATCACTTGGGGTAGGGTTGGGGTCAGACCCGGAAAACGGGCAGGTATTTGAGGCATAGGCGGTATTTCCCATGACAGAGATGGTCCATGGCACGATTCCAGTGGTGGCGGGTGATCCCGTATTGCCACGTTGGTGGCGCACAATCGATAAATGGACGATGACATGTATTTTGTCGCTGTTCGGGATCGGCTTGTTGTTGGGGTTTGCATCCTCACCGCCCTTGGCCGCCGATAATGGCCTAGAGCCGTTTTATTACGTCAAACGTCAGGCGCAATTTGGCACGATCGCAATGATCGTGATGTTTGTGACGTCGATGATGTCGCCGCAATTGGTCCGCCGTTTGGGGGTGATCGGGTTTATCGGCGCGTTCATCGCGCTGGCCTTTCTGCCTTGGCTGGGGACTGATTTTGGCAAAGGCGCTGTGCGTTGGTATTCGTTTGGTTTTGCCTCGGTGCAGCCATCAGAATTTCTAAAACCCGGATTTGTGATCATCGCCGCATGGTTCATGGCCGCAAGCCAGGAATTGGGCGGCCCACCGGGCAAACTTTACTCCTTTATCCTAGCGATTATGATTGTCGCCATGCTGGCGCTGCAACCTGATTTTGGCCAAGCCTGCTTGGTTTTGTTTGCTTGGGGCGTGATGTATTTTGTCGGCGGTGCGTCGATGGCGTTGTTGCTGGGGATCGCCGGTCTGGTGATTGTCGCGGGCATGTTTGCCTATAGCAATTCCGAACATTTTGCCCGCCGCATTGATGGGTTTTTGAACCCCGAAGTCGATCCCACCACGCAGCTGGGATACGCCGCCAATGCCATCCGCGAAGGTGGGTTTTTCGGCGTTGGTGTGGGCGAAGGCGAAGTGAAATGGTCGCTACCAGATGCCCATACGGATTTCATCATCGCTGTCGCCGCAGAAGAATACGGCCTGTTGTTGGTGCTGGTTATTGTGGCCATTTACGCCGCCATTGTGATCCGGTCGCTGCTGCGACTGGTGCGCGAACGTGACCCGTTTATCCGGCTGGCTGGCACGGGGCTTGCTTGTTCGTTTGGCGTGCAGGCGTTTATCAATATGGGTGTGGCGATCCGGATTTTGCCCGCCAAAGGCATGACGCTTCCGTTTGTGTCATACGGCGGTTCTTCGCTCATTGCGGGGGGGATTGCATTGGGGATGTTGCTGGCCTTTACCAGATCGCGTCCACAGGGCGAGATTGAGGATATCCTGCGTAAGGGACGCTAAGTCATGACTGCCCCACAAACTGGCCAGATTGCTCCGTTGATGATTATTGCAGCCGGGGGGACCGGTGGTCACATGTTCCCGGCCCAAGCCTTGGCCGAAGCGATGCTGGCACGGGGCTGGCGGGTGCGCCTGTCAACGGATGCGCGCGGCGCACGTTATGCTGGCGGGTTTCCGGACGCGGTTGATATCCAACAGGTGAATTCAGCGACCTTTGCGCGCGGCGGGATCGTGGCCAAATTGGCTGTGCCGTTTCGCATTCTGGGCGGCGTTTTGGGCGCGATGAAACGGTTTCGCGCACAGCGCCCCGCCTTGGTTGTGGGGTTTGGTGGCTATCCGACCATCCCGGCCATGGGCGCTGCGTTTTTGATGAAATTGCCCCGGATGATCCATGAACAAAACGGCGTGCTGGGCCGGGTGAACAAAGTGTTTGTGTCGCGTGTGGATGGCATTGCCTGCGGTACGTGGCCGACCGATCTGCCCGAAGGCATCACTGGCGTGGATACAGGCAATCCGGTGCGATCCGCCGTGTTGGACCGGGCCGGGTCTGGCTATATCGCGCCGGGCGATTACCCGATGTCGATCCTGGTGATCGGCGGATCCCAAGGCGCGCGTATCCTGTCAGACATCGTGCCCCCGGCCATTTCCGCATTGCCGCGCGAAATCCGAAATCTGGTGCGTGTATCTCATCAGGCCCGCGCCGAAGATCTGGACCGTGTGGCGCAATATTACGCTGACGAAGGCATCAATGCCGATGTGCAGACCTTCTTCACCGATATTCCCGAACGCATGTCCGAGGCACAATTGGTCATTTCACGATCAGGCGCGTCCAGTGTGGCGGATATTTCGGTCATTGGGCGGCCATCGATCCTGATCCCTTTTGCCGCCGCAACAGGCGATCACCAAACCGCCAATGCGCGCGGATTGGTGGATGCAGGCGCGGCCATTATCATCCCCGAAAGCCAGCTAGAGGTTGCCCCGCTGGCCGAACAAATCGAATTGGTTCTCAGCCAGCCGCGTGCCGCAACCATGATGGCGCAGGCGGCCTTGGGCTTTGGCAAACCGGACGCAACGGATCGTCTGGTGGCCATGGTTCTGGACTTGGCTGATGTGTAAAGAGCAGGAAAATAACAAATGGACGGACGCCCGGATATGAATGCTGCAACAAAACTGCCTCTTGATGTGGGCGCCCTTCATTTCGTCGGCATCGGCGGTATTGGCATGTCTGGCATCGCCGAAGTGTTGCTGAACCATGGTTATGTGGTGCAGGGATCTGACCTGAAATCGTCAAAGATCACCAAACGGCTGGAAACGCTGGGCGCTTTGGTGTTCGAAGGCCAACGCGCCGAAAATCTGGAAGGCGCCGAAGTTGTGGTGATTTCATCGGCCATTAAACCGGGCAATCCCGAACTGGACGAAGCGCGCCGTCGCGGATTGCCGGTTGTGCGCCGCGCCGAAATGCTGGCCGAATTGATGCGGTTGAAATCCAACGTGGCCGTTGCGGGCACCCATGGGAAAACCACCACAACCACCATGGTTGCGGCCCTGCTGGATCACGGCAACTTTGACCCCACCGTGATCAATGGCGGCATCATTCACGCCTATGATTCCAACGCCCGTGTGGGCGACGGCGAATGGATGGTTGTCGAGGCCGATGAAAGCGACGGCACATTCAATCGCCTGCCAGCCACCATTGCGATTGTGACCAATATCGACCCTGAACATATGGAACATTGGGGCACCGAGGAAAACCTGCACCAAGGTTTTCTTGATTTTGTGTCCAACATTCCGTTTTACGGTCTGGCTGTGTGCTGTACCGATGATCCGGATGTGCAGACTTTGGTCGGGAAAATCACCGATCGCCGGCTGGTGACCTATGGATTTAACGCGCAGGCTGATGTGCGGGCGGTTAATCTGACGTTCAAAAACGGCCAATCCTATTTCGACGTGCACTTGCAAAACGAAGACGCCGTGATCGAAGGCTGCATGTTGCCCATGCCCGGTGAACACAACGTGTCCAACGCCTTGTCGGCCGTGGCCGTGGCGCGGCATCTGGGCATGAAGCTGGATGAAATCCGCGATGCACTGGCTGGGTTCAAAGGCGTCAATCGCCGTTTCACCAAGGTTGGTGAATGGAAAGGCATCCCAATCATCGACGATTACGGCCACCACCCGGTTGAAATCGCCGCCGCCCTAAAGGCCGCGCGTCAATCCTGCGAAGGCCGCGTGATTGCCGTGCATCAACCCCACCGGTTCACCCGTCTGCGCGATCTGTTCGGGGATTTCTGCAACTGCTTTAACGATGCGGATGTTGTGGCCATTGCCGATATTTTCGCCGCGGGCGAGGACCCAATCGAAGGGGCAGGGCGCGATGATCTGGTTGCCGGTCTGATCCGCGCCGGGCACCGTCATGCACGCGCCATCCACGACGAGGCAGATCTGGAACGTCTGGTGCGCGAACAAGCGCGCGAAGGGGATATTGTCGTGTGTCTTGGCGCCGGGACCATCAGCACTTGGGCCAATGGATTGCCGCAACGGTTGAACGGCAAATGAAATTGCGGGCCGCGATTTTTGGTTTGATGACAGCCTTGCCCAACACGCTATGGGCGGACTGTAATTACGACCAGATCACGGTGTCGTCTTGGGAAATCACCCCAATTTATGATCGGACCAACCTGTTGCGCACCCATCTGGGATGGCAAGAAGACGCGGTCATGCATGATGACGTCCAGATTGGGCAATTCTGATATGGCACCGGAATGGATCATCGCAGGGGTCATGGTGCTGTCGGCGCTTTTGGCGTTTGGCAAATATCTGCGCCTGTTGGTCTGGTCCTTTGCGTTGATGTTTTTCGGCCTTTTAGCGTTTAACGTCTATTCAGGCGGCGACGGTGCGGGCGCGCTGTTTGCCCTTGGCGGCGGCCTGTCAGTTGTGGGGCCTGTGCGACGCATTCTGTTTCGATCCATGCTCGGCTGATCCAAATCCAAACCATCAAATGGGCGCTTGATTCAAGTCATGGCTCCTTTTGGGCTGTGGGATAGACTCCGATACGAAAAGGAGCTGCACCATGGCTGAATATCTAAAACGTCGCATCGGGTTGGGCCTGTTGATCACTTATGGCGTGGGCGTCATGGTGGGGGCTGGGATTTACGTCTTGGTGGGCGCGGTGGCCGGGGCGGCGGGCATTTGGGCGCCGCTTTCCTTTGCGCTGGCCGGGCTGATCGCGGCGCCATCAGCGCTCTCTTACGCAGAATTATCTACCCGCATCCCCGAAGCCGCGGGCGAAGCCGCCTATATCGAAAAAGGGCTGGGCTTGCACCATCTGGCGGTGTTGGTTGGGCTGGCGATTGTTATGGCCGGGACGATTTCATCTGCGGCCGTATTGCGGGGCGGCACGGGGTATTTGCTGGGCATTCTGGATGTGCCACAAACATGGTTGATCATCGGATTGGGCGTGTTTTTAACCGGTGTGGCCATTATTGGCGTGCTCGAAAGCCTTGCTTTGGCGGCGTTGTTCACCATCGTCGAAGTGATCGGCCTGTTTTTGGTCGTTGGTGCCGGGTTTAACGCGCCGGTTCTGGCGGATTGGTCGGTTTTGCCGGATCAAACCATGCTGGTGGGCATTGGTCTGGGGGCCAGTTTGGCGTTTTTTGCCTTTATCGGGTTCGAAGACATCGTGAACATGGCCGAAGAGGTCAAAGATCCGACCCGCACCTTGCCCCGCGCCATTTTGATATCCCTGATTGTGACAACCTCGCTTTATATGCTGGTCACAATCGCGGCATTGCGCGGCGTGCCACCGGAGGCCTTGGCCAGCAGTGATCGCCCGCTGGTGTTGGTTTGGGAAACCGGAACAGGGCGCAGCGCAGAGTTTCTGGCCGTGATCGCCTTGGTTGCGGCGTTAAATGGCGCCTTGGCGCAGATCGTGATGGCGGCGCGGGTGATGTTTGGCCTAGGCAAGCGATCCCCCCGTTTGGCGCTGTTTCATCAGGTAAACCCCCGTTTTGGCACGCCTTTGCGGGCCACCATCCTATTGGGCGGCGGTGTGATCTTTGCGGCGTTGATGCTGCCTGTCGCTGCGTTGGCAGAATTGGCATCGGGTTTGTTGCTGTCGGTGTTTTTGCTGGTGAACTTGTCCCTGATCCGGCTGAAACGCCGTGAACCAGATGCCCCATTCAAAGTGGCCACATGGATCCCATGGGCAGGCTTATTGGCAGCGTTTGCAGCCTTGGTTTTTTCCGGTATAGGAGGAGTATGAGCACCCCATTGATCCTTGGCTGTTTCTGGGTATTGGCCGCAACATGTGTTGCGATGTTGCCGATGCGGTTTCAGTTTATCCCCGGTTTCGCCCTGCTAATTGCCGCCCCGATCCTGATCGGCTGGATTGGTATGGAACATGGCTGGACCTATGCGGCAATCGGGGCTTTTGCCTTTGTGTCGATGTTTCGCAGGCCGCTGGCCTATTACCTGCGCAAAGCGATAGGGCGCGATAGCCAAGAACGGACACCGCAATGACTTGGTCGATGATGGCGGCCTTTGTTTGGCTGATCGCGGCCAATCTGTTGGGGATGTTGCCCAGCAAAGACAATCATTGGCGTCGGGCCTATGTGTTGATTGGCGTCGGCATCCCTGTTTTGGGGTGGGTGTTTTGGGAAAACCCGGTCTGGATTGGGGTGATTGTTCTGATTGCCGGACTGTCGGTGCTGCGTTGGCCGGTGATTTATCTGGGCCGGTGGGTGCGTCGGGTTTCAGGCCAATAACGTGATCCAATTGGGTGCCTACGGCACGCAGGTTTAGCACGACCCTGACGGGCCGTACCGTTGGCGCGTGTTGCAAACGAATTGCCCCTTGCAGGACGGGCGCGATTGCCGCTAATTCAGAGCATGTTAAATTTTGATTTACCACCTGTGCGTGGCACTTTGACCCCAAATCGTGACCTGTCTGATCTAACCTGGATGCGGGTTGGCGGCGCGGCAGATGTGTTGTTTCAGCCCGCTGACAGCGATGATCTGGCGGCGTTTCTGGCGGCATTGCCTGCGGATGTGCCGGTGTTCACCATGGGGGTCGGGTCCAACCTGATCATCCGGGATGGCGGTGTGCGCGGGGTTGTGATCCGTATGGGCCGTGGGTTCAACGGCTGTGATGTGGATGGTGACCATGTTGTTGCGGGCGCAGCGGCATTGGATGCACGGGTGGCGCGGATCGCGGCGGCTGCGGGGCGTGATTTGACATTTCTGCGCACAATTCCGGGCACAATTGGCGGTGCTGTACGGATGAATGCAGGCTGTTATGGGGCCTATATGGCGGATGTGTTTCATTCTGCGCGTGGATTTACCCGCACAGGAGAGGCGATGACCCTAACGGCGTCTGATCTGAACTTTGCCTATCGTCACAGCGACATGCCCGACGGGTTTGTCGTCACATCCGTCACAATGAAGGCCCCCGCCGGGGATCCAGAAACACTGGAAACGCGGATGGCGGATCAACTGGCCAAACGCGATGAAAGCCAACCCACAAAGGACCGCACCGCTGGCAGCACGTTCCGCAATCCGGCTGGATTTAGTTCCACCGGGCGTGCGGATGACACCCATGATTTGAAAGCCTGGAAGGTCATTGATGACGCTGGCATGCGTGGGGCTACACGTGGCGGCGCGGTGATGAATGTGAAACACTCCAATTTCCTGACCAATGCGGGCGGCGCAACCGCCGCCGATCTAGAAGGATTGGGCGAAGACGTGCGGAAAAAGGTTTACGATTCAAGCGGTATCACGCTAGAATGGGAAATTATGAGGGTCGGCGAAACGACCCCAGAATAAATGGTGCGGATTTAGGGATCTAACGGCAGGTTAGACCCCCAACAGGGCAAAAGCGAATAATCGCAACAAGCGAAGCGCGAGCCCGGAAACGAGGCGGTGGGAATGTCGAGCAGGGCAACCCGCAAAATTTGTGTATTGATGGGTGGACCATCGGCCGAGCGAGAGGTGTCTCTGAGCTCGGGCAAGGAATGTGCCGAAGCGCTGCGCGTCGCTGGTTTCAACGTGGTTGAGCTGGATGCCGGTCCCAATCTGGTGGCCGATCTGCAAGCGATTGCGCCGGATGCGGTGTTTAACGCATTGCATGGCCGCTGGGGCGAAGACGGCGTGGTGCAGGGCGTGCTGGAATGGATGCGCATTCCCTATACACATTCGGGCGTTTTGTCGTCGGCGCTGGCCATGGACAAAGAAAAGACCAAAGAAACACTGCGCGCTGCGGGATTGCCCGTCGCCAACAGCGTTCTGGCGGATCGCGATGTGGTCGAGGCGCAGCATGTGCTGGACCCGCCCTATGTGGTGAAACCCTATAACGAAGGGTCATCTGTCGGCGTTTATTTGGTGCATGATGGGGCCAATACGCCGCCCAAACTGGCCGCGGACATGCCACAAACCCTGATGGTCGAAGATTTCATTCCGGGGCGCGAACTGACAACGGCCGTTTTGGTGGATCGTGCCCTGACGGTGACCGATATCCTGACTGACACCTGGTATGATTATGACGCCAAATACAAAGAAGGCGGGTCCAAACATGTGCTGCCTGCGGATATTCCGTCAGACATCTTTGACGCCTGTATGGAATATGCATTGCGCGCGCATACCGCATTAGGGTGTCGCGGGTTGAGCCGGACGGATTACCGCTGGGACGATACCAAAGGGTTGGATGGCTTGATCATCCTTGAAACCAACACCCAGCCGGGCATGACGCCCACATCACTGGCCCCTGAACAGGCGGCGTTTTGCGGGGTTACTTTCCCCGAACTCTGCGCCCAGTTGGTCGAGGAGGCCTCATGCGACCGGTAAACCAAACCCCTTATCGTGATCCGGCCCCATCCAGGTGGCGTTATAAACTGCACCGTTTGATGCTGACGCCGCTATTCCGCGCGTTTTTGCGCATCGGTCTGCCGGTTTTTGTCACCGTGTTTATTGCGGGCGTTTGGTTTTCCAATGATGCAAACCGGCAAATGCTGGTCGATCAGATTGCTTCGGCCAAAGACGCCATCGAAAGCCGCGAAGAATTCAGCGTCAAGATGATGGCTGTGGACGGGGCCGATGATGCGCTGGTTGCGGAAATTCGTCGGGTCTTGCCGATCAAATTCCCGACCTCGTCCTTTGATCTGAACCTAGAAGCCGACCGTGAAACAGTCGCCGCGCTTGGTGCTGTTGAATCGGCCACCATTCGCATTCGCCCCGGCGGTGTTTTGCAGGTCGATGTTGTGCAGCGCACACCGGTTGCGGTCTGGCGCGCCTCAGATGGGCTGCGGTTGGTGGATATGACCGGCGCCATCATCGGGCCATTGCACGCACGTGCGGATCGGGCCGATTTGCCGCTGGTTGTCGGGGACGGCGCACGCGAAGCATTAGGCGAGGCGTTGGAAATCTACGCCGCTGCGGCCCCATTGGGGGACCGGATGCGCGGATTGGTGCGCATGGGTGAACGCCGCTGGGATATCGTTCTGGACCGCGAGCAACGTATTTTGCTACCGGATGAACATCCTGTGGCGGCCTTGGAACGGGTCATTGCCTTTGATCAGGCGCAGGAAATGCTGAACCGGGACATCAAAGTTGTGGATATGCGCAATATGGCGCGCCCCACCATCCGACTAAATGAAATGGCACAGGCGTTTTTTCGGGCGCCCGTAGAAGCAAGTAATTGAATAAAAACAAAAACAAGCAGGCGGAATAAAGTAATGCGCGAGCTATACGAAACCCAGAGAGCCATGCGCACCATGCGCAAAGCGGCGATGCAACGTGGTGTAATTGCGGCCTTGGATGTGGGATCATCCAAAGTGGCCTGTCTGGTTTTGCGATTTGACGGCCCGGAACAGTTTAAGGATTCCGACGGGGTTGGATCCATGGCGGGGCAGTCTTCGTTTCGGGTGATCGGTGCGGCGACAACCCGGTCGCGTGGCGTGAAATTCGGCGAAGTGGACGCCATGCAGGAAACCGAACGTGCGATCCGTACCGCCGTTCAGGCGGCTCAGAAAATGGCCAATGTGCGTGTTGACCACGTGATTGCCTGCCTGTCTGGCGCGCGTCCTAAATCCTACGGATTGGACGGAGCGGTGGATATTCAGGACGGCAATGTCACGGATGCTGATATTGGCCGGGTTCTGGCCGCATGCGATGTGCCAGACATTGGTATGGGCCGCGAAGTGCTGCATGCGCAGCCGGTGAACTTTGCTTTGGATCACCGGTCGGGTTTGGGTGACCCGCGCGGGCAGATCGGCAATCAGCTGACCACGGATATGCATCTGTTGACGGTCGAAGCGACGGCCATTCAGAACATTCTATATTGTATCAAACGCTGTGATCTGGAGGTGGCCGGGATTGCGTCCGCCGGATATGCCAGCGCCATGTCGAGCCTGGTTGAGGATGAACAGGAACTGGGCGCGGCCTGTATTGATATGGGTGGCGGATCGACGACACTGACCGTCTTCATGAAGAAACACATGATCTATGCGGATTCTGTGCGGATGGGCGGCGATCACGTGACCGGTGATATTTCGATGGGTCTGCAAGTGCCCGTTGCCACGGCCGAACGGATGAAGACATTTTATGGCGGCGTTGTCGCCACTGGGATGGATGATCGCGATCAGATCGAAATCGGCGGCAATACCGGCGATTGGGAACATGATCGGCGCACAGTGAGCCGCGCAGAACTGATCGGCATTATGCGTCCCCGCGTCGAAGAGATTCTGGAAGAGGTGCGCCTGCGTCTGGATGCGGCGGGCTTTGAACATCTGCCCAGCCAACAGATTGTGTTGACCGGTGGCGCAAGCCAAATTCCCGGTCTGGACGGTTTGGCGTCGCGCATTTTGGGTCAACAAGTGCGTCTTGGACGTCCGTTGCGGGTGCAGGGTCTGCCTCAGGCGGCCACTGGTCCGGCCTTTAGCTCTGCTGTGGGGCTGTCATTGTTTGCCGCGCATCCCCAAGACGAATGGTGGGATTTCGAAATTCCCGCCGAACGTTATCCGGCCCGCAGCCTGAAACGGGCCGTGCGTTGGTTCCGCGATAATTGGTAATCCTGCAACCATTGCCAAATTATACCTTTGGTGGTGGGCTTTTCGGATTGGCAGCCTAGATATAGGTGTATAGACTATCAAGCAGGGGCCAAAAGAGCCCCGTTTGAGATAAAAATGAGGATAGCAGTATCTTCGAACACAAAAATGGGATCACCGCGCCTGACCGGGATGCGGACGGATTTCCTATGTATTGCGGGCGCTAAATACGCAAGATTTTGCCGATTGGGCCAAATTAAGCGATTTTACCCCCAAAATAGGACCACATTTTGTGGTCTTTTTGTGTTTTTGACGTGACCTTTTAGTCGCACGCCGCTAGGATCACGGTCATATAAGGATAAAACCGCCCCGGGACGGGTGGAATCAATCAGACAGGCGGACTGGTCCATGACTTTGAATCTTTCCCTTCCGGGACATGAAGAACTGAAGCCGCGCATCACAGTATTCGGTGTGGGTGGCGCAGGCGGTAATGCGGTTAACAACATGATCGAGCAACAGCTCGAAGGTGTTGAATTCGTCGTTGCCAACACAGATGCGCAAGCATTGCAGCAATCGAAATCTGAAGCGCGCATTCAAATGGGTGTCAAAGTGACCGAAGGTTTGGGGGCAGGGGCCCGCGCAACCGTCGGCGCCGCCGCCGCAGAAGAAAGCATCGAACAGATCGTCGATCATCTGGCGGGGGCACATATGTGTTTCATCACCGCTGGCATGGGCGGCGGTACCGGTACGGGTGCAGCCCCCATCATCGCGCAAGCCGCGCGTGAATTGGGTGTTCTGACCGTTGGTGTTGTCACCAAGCCGTTCCAGTTTGAAGGCCAAAAACGCATGCGTCAGGCCGAAGACGGCGTGGATGCCTTGCAAAAAGTGGTCGACACGCTGATCATCATTCCCAACCAGAACCTGTTCCGTTTGGCCAATGAAAACACCACCTTCACCGAAGCGTTTTCGCTGGCGGATGATGTGCTGTATCAAGGTGTTAAAGGCGTGACTGACCTGATGGTCCGTCCGGGCCTGATCAACCTCGACTTTGCGGATGTTCGTGCTGTGATGGACGAAATGGGCAAGGCGATGATGGGCACAGGCGAAGCCGACGGCGATAACCGCGCTGTTCAGGCCGCTGAAAAAGCGATTGCCAACCCATTGCTGGACGAAATCAGCCTCGAAGGCGCACGTGGTGTTCTGATCAACATCACCGGTGGCTACGATCTGACATTGTTCGAATTGGACGAGGCCGCGAACAAAATTCGCGAAAAAGTCGACCAAGAAGCCAACATCATCGTTGGGTCCACGCTGGACACCAACATGGAAGGCAAAATGCGCGTTTCCGTTGTGGCAACAGGCATCGATGCGGTCGAAAGCCGCGCCGAAACACCATTGCCGCGCCGGTCTATGGCCGCCCCTTTGACTCAGCAAACCACCGCTGAAATGACCGAAGTGGCCGCGCCTGCGCCTGCGCAACATGTTGCCCAACAGCCTGTTCAACAAGCGGCACCAGCCCAAGAGCCACTGTTTGATGATTTCCAGGAAACGGCCCAAGAACAGGCCGAGGATATCTTTGAACCCATGCAGCGCGAAATGGACAGCTATCAGCAAGCGGCCACAGATGATGTGCCTCCGCCTGCCTATCAGCCCCGTCCAGAACCAGCCATGGATGCCACACCAGAAGTGTTTGTTGCGCCTCGTGCACCATCCGCTGGTACGCCATCCGCCGATGCAATGGCCCGTTTGCATGCCGCAGTGTCGTCGCAGCCGCAGCGCCCAGCCGTTCAGGCCCGCACAACATCTGCGCCGCAACAGCAACCGGCGGCGGCCCCTGCTGCATCCGATGCAGACAAGCCACGGTTTGGGATCAATTCCCTGATCAACCGCATGACCGGTCACGGCGCAGAAGCTGCCCAGCCGCATGGCGCACAGGAACGGGCCCAGCCCCAAGTGCGCAACCTGCACGAAGAAGAAGTAGAGGCCGATCCAGAGCAAGAACGGATCGAAATCCCGGCATTCCTGCGTCGTCAGGCAAACTAATTTTGTAACATCTGTTGCAATAAAGTTTTTAAAAGGCTGCCTTCGGGTGGCCTTTTTGCTTATTTATCAAGGGTTAGCTGCATTGCGGCATTAGTTGTTACATAACGTTGCAAACTGTGAATTGAGATCACCGGCCAGAGCCCTTAGCTGACTATTCAACCGAAACAAATGTTGGCAATCCTTTGCAAACCACCCTTCAGACCTCTGTGACCTTTAACGGCGTTGGCCTTCATCTGGGCGAACCTGTGCAAATGGTCGTGAACCCTGCGCCCGCGCGGCATGGGATCGTGTTTGAACGGTTGGACGTTGCGCAGGGCACAGGGCGTATTGCGGCGCTGTGGGATCATGTGGTCCAGACGCCTCTGAATACGCGGATCGTCAACAGCCACGATGTGACCGTTTCAACGATCGAACATATCATGGCCGCTTTGGCGGGCTGCGGTATCCACAATGCGCATGTGACCTTAAACGGACCAGAAGTGCCGATCATGGATGGATCATCAGCCGGGTTTGTTCAGGAATTGGTCAAAGCGGGCAATGCGATCATTGATGCGCCCCTTTATGTGATCGAGGTGTTGAAAACCGTCGAAGTGCAGCGCGGCGACGCCACGGCCCGGATTGAACCGGCCCGTGCATTGCAGATCGACTTTGCCATTGATTTTGACGATGGGGCGATTGGCCAGCAACGTAAAAACCTGCCCATGGCCAATGGTGCCTTTGTGCGCGAATTATGTGATAGCCGGACGTTTTGCCGCCAGGCCGATGTCGATGCGATGCAGGCCAATGGTCTGGCTCTGGGCGGTGTTCCGGGCGTCAATGCGGTGGTCGTGGACGGTGATCATGTGGTTAGCCCCGGCGGTCTGCGCCACGCCGACGAAGCAGTGCGCCATAAAATGCTGGATGCGCTGGGGGATCTTTACACCGCGGGGGCCCCGATTTTGGGGCAATATACCGGCATTCGCGCCGGGCATGCGCTGACCAATGAATTGCTGCGGGTTTTGTTTGCCCAAGACGATGCATGGCGCTGGGTGCGGGCCGATGCGATGACAGCGGCGCAATTGCCGGGTGTGGGTGTGCGTTTGGCTGATCTGTCGGCGGTTGCCTGATCACTTTGACCTTACAGATCAAATTGCCGTTTTGCCTTCGAATCTTCTGTGCTAAACCCATCTCAAACGACATGAGGCGCGACCCAAATGGGTACAGAACCAACTGATCTATCTGCGCGGGATTCCCGTTTGAACGCTTTGACACCTTCGTGGGGCCGGTCGATGACTGTCTGGCTGCGCCGTGCTGGTGCCGTGTCCGCGCTGGCTGTTTTGGTTGCCTGTTCAAATATTGGATCAGATGTCTCACCAGAAGAGCTTGAAAATTACTCTGCCGAAGAGATTTTTCAACGTGGTGAGTTTGAGTTAGAGCGCAATCGTGCCGAAGATGCGGCGTTTTATTTTGGGGAAATTGAACGTCTCTATCCCTATTCTCAGTGGGCCAAACGCGCATTGATCATGCAGGCGTTTTCCTATCACCGAGAGGGTAATTACCCGTCCTCCCGCGCTGCAGCGCAACGTTACATTGATTTCTATCCAACGGATGAAGACGCCGCATATGCGCAATATTTGCTGGCCTTGTCCTATTATGATCAGATCGATGAAATTGGCCGCGATCAGGGCCTGACCTTCCAAGCGTTACAAGCGTTGCGGGTCGTGATTGAACGCTATCCAGATAGCGAATATGCGCGGTCCTCAATCCTGAAATTTGATCTGGCTTTTGACCATCTGGCGGCCAAGGAAATGGAAATCGGACGCTATTATCTGCGCCGGGATCATTTTGCCGCGTCGATCAATCGGTTCCGTGTGGTTGTCGAGGATTTCCAAACCACCAGCCACACACCAGAAGCGTTGCATCGTTTGGTTGAGGCATACCTATCGCTGGGCCTGACCGACGAAGCTCAAAGTGCGGGCGCGATTCTAGGCCATAATTTCCAATCCACGGAATGGTACGCCGAAAGCCACGCTTTGCTGACGGGGCAGGGCCTGTCGATGCAATCTACAGGTGATAATTGGCTGGCATCCATCTATCGTCAGGTGGTGCGTGGGGAATGGCTGTAGGCCATTTGTGTTTGGTGGGTTGAAACCTGTCAGCGGCTCAGCCAAAAGAGGGGTTAGACCATATTCTGTGGGCATAGCCCATCTTTGCCCTATATCGGCCCCTAACTTGGCTTGGATTTCCTGATGCTGCGCGCGCTAGACATTCGTGACATGTTGATCATTGACCGGCTTGAACTTGAATTTCAGCCCGGTTTGAACGTGCTGACCGGGGAAACCGGGGCCGGGAAATCCATTTTGCTAGACAGTCTTGGATTTGTGCTGGGATGGCGTGGGCGCGCGGAATTGGTGCGCAACGGTGCCGAAAAAGGCGAAGTAATTGCAGAATTCGACCTGCCCCCCGGACATGCGGCGTGGGCGGTATTACAAGAGGCCGGGATCGACACCGAGGATGAGCTGATCCTGCGTCGGGTGAATGGCCGGGATGGCCGCAAAACCGCGTGGGTCAATGATCGGCGTGTTTCGGGCGATGTGTTGCGCGCATTATCCGCAACATTGGTGGAATTACACGGTCAGCATGATGATCGCGGATTGCTGAACCCGCGCGGCCACCGGGCCTTGCTGGATGCTTACTTGGATGATCCGGCTGCCTTTGACCGGGTGCGCAAAGCGTGGGCCAAGTTGCGTGTCGCCCGCAAAGAATTGGCCAAGGCGCAGGCCAAGGTCGAAGCGTTGAAATCCGAAGAGGAATTCCTGCGTCACGCCGTGGCTGAGCTGGACCAACTGGGCCCGATGCCCGGTGAAGAGGCAGAGCTGGACGTGGAACGCCGCCGCATGCAGGGTGCAGAAAAGGTGCGTGGCGACATTGCGCGAGCTGCATCCATTCTGGCCATCGACGGGGTCGAAGGGCAGGTGCGGGACGCGATGCGCTGGCTGGATAGCGCCACCGAGGGCGTCGAAGGCCAGCTGGACGCCCCGCTAGAGGCGCTGACCCGCGCAATTGATGCCCTAAACGAGGCCGAACAAGGCGTGCATCAATGCCTGAACGTGCTGGATTTTGATCCCCTTGCGCTGGAAAATTGCGAAGAGCGCCTGTTTGCGATCCGTGGTTTGGCCCGCAAATACGAAGTGCTGCCCGATGATCTGGCGACCTTCACCGAAGGATTGCGTGAAAACCTGGCCGCCTTGGACAGCTCGGTCGGTGATCTGGATGTGTTGCAAGCCGCGCTGGACAAAGCCCAAAACAGCTATGACACAGCCGCAGGTGCATTGACCGCGAAACGCCGCAAAGCCGGCACCGCGCTGGAAAAAGCCATGGGCGCGGAATTGGCACCGCTGAAAATGGAACGCGCTGTTTTCACAGTCGAAATCACCACCGAGGATGCCGGTCCTGACGGAACAGACGCTGTGACATTCTGCGTGGCCACCAATCCCGGCGCCCCGGCCGGGCAGTTGGATAAAATCGCATCGGGCGGGGAATTGTCGCGGTTTTTGCTGGCGCTTAAGGTCTGTTTGACCGGCGAAGACAGCGGCCTAACCCTGATCTTTGATGAAATTGACCGTGGCGTCGGCGGTGCGACTGCCGACGCGGTGGGTCGCCGCCTGGAAGGGCTGGCATCAAAAGGTCAAATCCTGGTGGTGACCCATTCCCCCCAAGTGGCCGCACGGGGCGCACATCATTGGCGGGTGGAAAAACTTCAATCCGCTAAGGAAACGTTGTCACGTGTTGTGCCATTAGATGATGTGACCCGCACCGATGAAATTGCCCGGATGATTTCCGGCGACCGCCTGACCGACGAAGCCCGCGCCGCCGCCAAAGCGTTGATGAGCGGGTGACCCAAAAGAAAGTTCGTTATTTTATGAAGACCGAAAAGACGTCATTTCTGAAGGTGCAGGTCGATGGATTTCGGGCTGAGGTCAGCAAAGCATGGCGTCTAGTGCGATCACAGGGGCCGTCACAGGTTCAGTTCTGGTTCATCGCATTGCTCATCGGTGTGGTGGCCGGGTTTGTCGCCCTGTTGTTTCGGATGGGGATCGAAAACCTACAGGCTTGGGCCTATGGCACTGATGATGTGAACCAGCTGCATTCCTTTGCGGCGGGGCTGGATTGGTGGATTATCCTTTTATTACCGATCTTTGGCGGGTTGGTCGTGGGTTTGATTTTGCATCATTTTACCGAGGATGCGCGTGTGCGGTCCGTTGGCGATGTGATCGAAGGATCCGCACTGGAAAACGGCCGGGTTGAGGTAAAGCAAGGGCTGGCCTCGGCTGTGGCGTCATTCATCACGTTATGTACCGGTGGATCATCGGGCCGCGAAGGTCCCGTGGTGCATCTGGCTGCGGTGGTGTCGACCACGATCTGCCGGATCATCCGCGCGGATGGCATCACCGGCCGCGATCTGCTGGGCTGTGCGGTCGCAGCGGCGGTATCTGCCAGTTTTAACGCGCCTATTGCCGGCGCTCTTTTCGCACTCGAAGTGGTGTTGCGCCATTTTGCGGTCCACGCATTTGCACCGATTGTCATCGCCAGTGCGGCGGGCACAGTGATCAACCGATTGGCCTATGGTGATGTCACCGAATTTGTTCTACCCACCGATAACTTTCTAGCATTTTATGTGGAATTACCGGCGTTTATCATGCTGGGCATTCTATGTGGATTGGTCGCAGTTGTCTTGATCCGCGCGATTTTCTGGGTCGAAGATCTGGGCACAACATTGCAAAACAAATTGCGCATGCACCGCGCGCTACGTCCCGCGATGGCGGGGGCATTGTTGGGCGGGATCGCGATTTTCTTTCCGCATATTATTGGGGTTGGCTACGAAACAACGTCGCTGGCATTGACCGGGCAATTGGTCCTGCACGAAGCGGTGATATTCGTGATCCTGAAAATCATCGCTGTGTCGATCACGATGGGCGGTCGCATGGGCGGCGGCGTGTTTTCACCGGCAATGATGGTGGGGGCGCTGACGGGCTTGGCCTTTGGCATTGTGGCAACCGGCATTTTCCCCACCGTGTCCGGAGAAGAAACGCTTTATGCCTTGGCGGGGATGGGGGCAGTGGCGGCCGCAGTTCTGGGCGCGCCTATTTCGACAACGCTCATTGTGTTTGAATTGACCGGAGATTGGCAAACCGGATTGGCAGTGATGGTATCGGTGTCGATTTCCACTGCAATTTCATCGCGCATGGTGGATATGTCGTTTTTCCTCACCCAGCTGGAACGGCGCAACGTGCATTTGGCGGCAGGACCACAGGCCTATTTGCTGGCCACATTCAAAGTCGCAAGTGTGATGCGGGCCGCTGATGCGCCACGCGCTGCACCACGGGAAGAATGCTGGGATATGATCCGCGACGGGATTTGTGTGGATGGAAATGCCACGTTGGAACAGGCCATGCCGATTTTTGACGCCACAAATGCGGCTTTTATCCCGGTTGTAGTGTTTCGCAATGATGATGAACCGCCCGAATTATGGGGGGCTTTGTTTCAGGTCGATGCATTGCGGGCGTTTAACCGTGCCTTGGCCGCGACAGCCGCCGAAGAGCATTCGTAAACAAGCGCTTAGAATCGAAAAACACGGACGCAACCGCCCGTGTTTTCAAGGATTTCAGGGTGTTTAGATTTGTTCGACGGCCACTTTGGACGGGTAAAACGCCAAATACCCTTCGATCTGTTCCATGCCTTTTACGGGGGATTCATATGACCAGGCCGCATCTTTGATCAGCCCGCTTTTCGCGACGATCCCATAATAGGTTGCCTGACCTTTATGGGGGCAGGTCGACACGGTGTCAGACGGTTCCAGAAACGCCATGGCGATGTCGGCGCGCGGGAAATAGGTGACCGTGGGATAGTCCCCTTCGGTCAGTTCCAGCGCTGCGTTGCTTTCACCCAGAACTGCGCCCCCGGCCCGGACGGTCCAGGTGCCTTGTGCCGGTCGGATCGTGATGTGGTCAGCCATGGGGGTCTCCTCAATATGTGTTGCGCGGACTATATCACCCGCGCTTAGCCTGTCTATGCAACAGACATGTTAATCCAACAGTGTCAAAGTGGCGCACAGGCCGCGTTGAGCCAACGTTTCGCGGATCCGTCAACCCGTGGGCCGATCCGCGCCAAAGTGGTCGCATGATAGGTGTCAATCCAATCGCGTTCAGCGGCTGATAACAGAGAAACATCAATCAGTCGCCGATCAAATGGCACATAAGTTAACGTCTCAAAGCTGCGCATTTGGCGATCATCCGCCCCGGCCAGTTCAGGGGCCGGGATCACCACGATCAAGTTCTCAATCCGGATGCCAAACGCACCTTCGCGGTAATATCCCGGTTCGTTGGACAGGATCATCCCCACGTCTAGCGGTAAATCCGATGTGCGCGAAATCCGTTGCGGGCCTTCGTGGACGCTCAGGTAGGATCCAACACCATGCCCGGTGCCATGGTCATAATCCAACCCAGCCGTCCAAAGAGGAAACCGCGCCAAGGCATCCAGATGCCCCCCCGCAACGCCAATGGGAAACCGGGCCCGCGACACCGCAATCATCCCTTGCAGGACACGGGTGTAACAGGCGATGTGATCAGGATTGGGATTGCCAATGATCACAGTTCTGGTGATGTCGGTTGTGCCGTCTTGGTATTGGCCACCACTGTCGATCAACAGCAATTCATTTGCAGTAATATCGGCATTTGTATCGGTGGACACACGGTAATGGACGATGGCCCCATGGTCGGCCACACCACAGATCGTTTCAAAGGAAATGTCGCGCAACGCGTTGGTATCGCGGCGAAAACTTTCTAGCTGGGTGACAACGTCGATCTCGCTTAGCCCGCCTTTGGGGGCGGTTTCGTCCAGCCAAGCCAAGAAACGGACCATCGCAGCACCATCACGCAGATGCGCTGTGCGCGCGCCCTGAATTTCGACGGGGTTTTTGCAGGCCTTTGGCAGCAAACAGGGATCGGCACCCCGGCGGGTTTCGGCGCCGGTCAGCAGCTCTGTTAATTGGTAGGGCGCGGATTGCGGATCAAACAGAACCGGCTGCGGTAAATTCGCCAAGTGATCGGCCAAATCCTGTTCGCGTGCAACATGCACATCGCCCCCCAGATCCAGCCCATTGGCCTGTTGCGGATCGCAAAGCAATGTGACCTGCCCATCATCGCGCAGCAACGCCATGGCGTGTGGGACAGGGTTGCGTTCGATGTCTTGGCCGCGAATGTTCAACAGCCACGCCACGGAATCTGGCTGGGTGATCACGACGGATTTGGCCCCTGACTGGTTGATCAGATCACCAATGCGCGCGCGTTTATCAATCGAACTTTCGCCGGCAAATTCAAGGGGTTGCATCGTGAATGGGGCCGTGGGCGGCGCAGGCTGATCGGTCCAAATCTGATCCACCAGATTGGCAACCGCGCGCAATTTAATCCCTGTTCCCTCAAACTTGGTCTTTAGGGTTTCAATCTGGGTCGCACTATGAAGCCAGGGATCAAAGGCCAGAACATCTATTTTTTCGGCACGTTCGCGAACCCATTGATCCAGCGACGTTTCTGGCCAATGCACAGGTGTGAAAACATCCAATGCCACCTGATCTTTGACCTGAACGCGGTATCGCCCGTCAATAAAAACACCGGCCTCATCCGCCAGAATACAGGCAAAGCCAGCCGACCCGGAAAAGCCGGTCAACCATTCCAAACGCGCATCGCGCGGGGCCACATATTCGCCCTGAAACCGATCTGCGCGGGGCACCAAAAACCCGTCAACACCCGCGGTTTTCATCTGAACCCGCAATGCGTCCAAACGGGCAATGCCCTGTTCAGGGCGCGACGAAACATCAAAATCCTGAAACATGGTCACCCCGTTTTGTGGTCAAATTATTCAGATCATCGAGCCGGACAAGCCGTGGTTTATCCGACTTTTCGCATGCCCAACACACGGGCCCGTTTACGTGGATCACTGTCAAACAATCCCGCCAGCTGTTCTGTCATGGCCCCGGCCAATTGTTCCACATCGGTAATGGTCACCGCGCGGTCGTAATACCGGGTCACGTCATGGCCGATCCCAATCGCCAACAGTTCCACCGCTTTGCGTTTTTCGACCATCGCGATCACGTCACGCAAGTGTTTTTCCAGATAATTCGCGGGGTTAACAGACAATGTGCTGTCATCCACGGGCGCGCCGTCGGAAATCACCATCAGGATTTTGCGTGCTTCGGGGCGGTTCACAACCCGGCGATGCGCCCATTCAAGCGCCTCTCCGTCGATGTTTTCCTTCAGCAGGCCTTCTTTCATCATCAGACCCAGATTGTCGCGCGTGCGCCGCCACGGGGCATCGGCCCCTTTATAGATGATGTGGCGCAGATCGTTCAGACGTCCGGGCTGTTGGGGGCGGCCATCCGCCAGCCATTTTTCGCGGGCTTTGCCGCCTTTCCAGGCACGGGTGGTAAATCCGAGGATTTCAACCTTGACGTTGCAGCGTTCCAGCGTGCGCGCCAAAACATCGGCACAGATCGCGGCAATCGAAATTGGCCGTCCGCGCATGGACCCGGAATTATCCAACAACAGCGTCACAACTGTGTCGCGGAATTCGGTGTCTTTTTCGACCTTAAACGACAGGGGGGTTGTCGGCTGGGCCACAACCCGCGCCAGACGCCCGGCATCCAGAATGCCTTCTTCGCGGTCAAATTCCCACGACCGGTTTTGCTGCGCCTGCAACCGGCGCTGCAATTTGTTGGCCAACCGGGAAACCGCCCCTTTGAGCGGTTCCAGCTGCTGATCCAAATAGGCGCGCAAACGTTCCAATTCTTGTGGCTCGGCCAACTCTTCTGCGCCGATTTCTTCGTCATCATCTGTGACATAGACTGCGTAATTTGGATCCGCTTGCGAAACAGGCTGTGGGGCAGGTGGCTCTAGCGGGGCTTCGCCTTCGGGCATTTCTGCGTCGTCTTCGAATTCCGTATCGGCGGATTCGTCCATAGACACTTGGGCCTCAGAGGCGTCTTGTTGCTCTTCCTGAGATTGCTCAGGGGCGGCATCCATATCCTCGTCTTCGTCACCATCATCCTGACCGGTGCTATCAGGCTGTTCATCTTGGTCCTCGGATGATCCGTCTTCGGCGTCATCTTCGGGCATATCCGGGTCTTCGCCCAACTGATCGCCGTATCCCAGATCTTCGATCAATTGACGTGCAAATTTCGCAAAGGCCTGTTGGTCGGTTAAAACCGTTTCCAGATTATCCAACGTGCCGCCGCAGCTTTCTTCGATAAAGCCACGCCATAATTCCATGACATTATCGGCACCTGCAGGCATGGGGCGGCCGGTGGCCAGATGGCGGATCAAATAACCGGCGGCGGTGGCCAGTGGGGCCTGTGCCTTGTCGCGGATATCGCCATAGCCTTTGCGGCGGGCCTCAGATTCGATTTTTACGTCGATATTGCTGGCCGTGCCGGGCATGTATTGCGCGCCCACGGCTTCGGTGCGGGCGGTTTCCATTGCGTCGTACAAATCACGCGCCATCTGGCCATCGGGCTGATAGCGCAAAGCGGTGGCGGGATCGTGGAATTTGTGGCGCAGCGCCAATGAATCCGCTGTGCCGCGGGCCAGCAGAACCTCTTCTCGGGTCATGCGACGGCTGACTTGGGGCAGGCGCACCGAGTCATTGGTCGCCCCCGGAGGGTCAACAGAATAGGTGACTGACAGGTCCGGGTCATCGGCCATGACTTTGGTGGCCTCGGCCAAGGCTTTTTTGAACGGATCAGCGGGGTTGTCATTGGGCTTGCTCATGGGCGCAATCTAGGCGCGTGCACCGATGATGGAAAGCATAATTCGCGCTTTGCCCACAATCCTTAGTTCAAAAGAAACCCGGTGCATTCTGCCAGCAATCTGTCGGATATGGTTTGCGCCCATTGCGCTTCGGTTGCGTCGAAACTGAATGTTGCACGCGACAGCAACGCGGCTTGTGCGGCTTTGGCATTCACCCGCCAACTGAGGACTTCGCGGCCTTGGTCGGGGGGCATAATCGCGTCCACCAATTCCAACATGGCGCTGCGTTGTGCGGTCATCGCTTCGGAGGCACCGCCTTCGAAGAGGCGTTCATGTTCTGTAATGGCCGATAGACGCCCGGCACAGATTGCAAACTGTCTAAGTTGTTGATCCGGCGTGACGTCAAAGGTGCTGAAATCAGGGCTGAAATTGGCGCGCACTGGCAGAGTCTGAAAAACCACAAACAGACAAAGAGCCACAAAATACGGGATGCGATATGTTTTCAAAGCGCCCATTTGCTGATCTTGCGCGCTGAAAACTTGCCAATCAATTAAGCGATTTGAAAAATTGACCTTTAGATCAGGTTTTGTCGCAAAACGGATACATAGTTGCGCCTTAGGCGTTCAGTCGGTCGCACCAATTGATTCGTCGCCCACCGGAATAGCGTACCGCCAATCCCTGTTGCACCATCGTGTCAGCGACGTTTTCACCATCAATTGTCATCCAGACCAGCAGCCGGGAATAGCGATCACGGCCTTCGAAAACGAAATCAAAGTCCTGACCCTGGCGCACCAATTGCCGCATGGCTTGGGTGGCTTGGCGTCCCAGCGCCAATTCCTGCCGACAGCCCGGTTCATAGGTTTCCGGTGTGTCATATCCCATCAGGCGCGCCCGTTCGCGGGGTTGTCCGGGGCAGGATAAATCCACCGTATCGCCGTCAACAATATCAACAACGCGGCATTGCGACGGGCCGGTGGTGACTTGGTTGGTGGCATTTTCTGGCACCGGAACACAGCCCAATGCCAGCACTCCGATCGCGCTGGATAACACCAGTAACTTTTGCAACATCACAGGTGCTGTGATCAGGACAGGGTCGCGTTTGCAGCACTTTCTGGCAGTTCTTCGTCAAAGCACCGCTGATAGAATTCGGCCACTGTCTGGCGTTCCAATTCGTCACATTTGTTCAGGAACGACAGGCGGAACGCATAGCCCACATCGTTGAAAATACGGGCGTTTTCCGCCCATGCAATCACACTACGTGGGGACATAACCGTCGACAGATCGCCATTCATGAACGCGGTCCGGGTCAGATCGGCCACGGTGACCATCTGGCCTACCTTTTTGCGACCATCTTCGGTGTTCAGCTGTGGTGCCTTGGACAGGACGATGTTGGCTTCCGCATCATGGCTCAGGTAGTTCAACGTCGCAACGAGGGACCAACGGTCCATTTGTGCTTGGTTGATTTGCTGTGTGCCGTGATACAGGCCAGTTGTGTCGCCCAAACCGACAGTGTTGGCGGTGGCGAACAGGCGGAAATAGGGGTGCGGTTCCAGAATTTTGTTCTGATCCAGCAGCGTCAGTTTACCGTCGGTTTCCAGAACCCGCTGGATCACAAACATCACATCCGCGCGGCCAGCATCATATTCGTCAAACACGATCGCAACCGGGTTGCGCAGCGCCCATGGCAGGATGCCTTCGTGGAATTCGGTGATCTGTTTGCCGTCTTTCAGCTTGATCGCGTCTTTGCCGATCAGGTCGATCCGCGAAATGTGGCTGTCCAGGTTCACACGCACGGCGGGCCAGTTCAGACGGGCCGCAACCTGTTCAATATGGGTGGATTTCCCTGTCCCGTGATAGCCCTGCACCATGACGCGGCGGTTATAGCCAAACCCGGCCAGAATCGCCAACGTGGTGTCGGGGTCAAATTTATAGGTGGGATCAATCGCCGGTACGCGGTCAGTGCGTTCAGGGAAGGCTTTGATTTTCATGTCAGAATCGATGCCAAAGACATCCCGGACGGAAATTTCTTCGGTGGGTTTAATGTTCAAATCCATCAAATCGTTCGACATGGTCCTGCCCTTATCTGCATCTCTATTATGCGCTCGGGATGCCTGAAATTGCGCGATGCTGCAAGGGGAACAGGACAGATGTTTGTATTGGTACAATTGTCGACCAAACAGAGCAGGCATTTAGCGGCACATTTGAGCGTTTGTGTCGCTAAATGTGCCACGTCAAAATCTGATCTTGGATAGATTTCATAGAGCCAAAAGAGGGATTGGCAAATAAATTGTTCACGTTATGTTCTTATTTAATGTTTATTAAGGAGAACGCCATGATCAACGGCAGCTGCCTATGTGGAAAGGTCAAATTTCACATCACCGGGGATCCATTTTCCCTAAGTTATTGCCATTGTTCCCGCTGTCGCAAAGCTGCGGGCGTGTTTTCTGCTGTGTTGATCGGCAAAGCCGAAGATCTGCACTTGGATCAAGGCGCAGACGTCATTACCCGGTTCAAAGCGGCTGATGATGCCAAGTTTGAGCGTTGTTTTTGCAAAGAATGCGGGACGTCGCTGGGGGATTTGGCCACGGGGGATGTGTATGTGGTGGCGGCCTCGGCCTTGGATGATGATCCCAAAATCCGGCCCAGTGCGCATATCCACACAGAGTCAAAGCCGGATTGGTATGAGATCGACGACAGATTGCAGAAATTCACCGGTGATTACATCCCACCTGACACCCCTCACGCTTGATCACAAACTTGTGCGGCGGCTTGTTTGACCAAAGTGACAGGGGCACACTGCCCCAAACAGAGGAGCCCCTCATGAAACGCCGTACATTCCTAGCCCTGACCGGGGCCGCCGCCAGCACCGCCATGCCGTCATTTGGCATGGCAGACACGTTCGAAGTGACCCGCACAGATGCCGAATGGCGTGCGATGCTGACGGATTTGCAATATCATGTGATGCGCCAAGAGGGCACGGAACGGGCCGGATCATCCCCCCTGGATAAGGTTTATGATGCAGGGATCTATCATTGCCGGGGCTGTGATCTGGCGCTGTATGATGGGGCGACGAAATACGATTCCGGTACCGGGTGGCCATCCTTTTATCAAAGCCTGCGCAATGCCGTTGGCACCAGAGAGGACAATCGCCTATTGCGCACCCGCACAGAAGTGCATTGCCGCCGTTGCGGGTCGCATCTAGGTCATATTTTCAATGACGGACCCGCCCCAACAGGCAAACGGCATTGTCTGAACGGGGTGTCTTTGGTGTTTCGCGCGGCATAACCCTGTATTTGCCGGATGATCCGCCTCTGCTGAGTTTCTAAAACCTTAACAATTTGTTCACCAATTTGTCCTTTAAAGTGGGGGGATTGTCGTGTTTTTGCCATGGTGTTGCCGCGTTTGGCAGCGACTTTGGCCCAGCAATTCAAGAGGACCGGAATGCGCGCAGACAAACGATTCTATGACCTGTCCATGTCACGTGGCGAAAGAAGCCGATTGTTCGCATATATGGTCGTTGCCCTATGCGGCGCAATCGTCGGATATGCGGTGGTGTTGCGGCTGTCATTGGGGTTCAGCGTCATCAACGGGTTGAGTGGGTATGACATCTGGATGATCGTCGCGGCGGCCATTGGCTCCATGGCGGGGCTGTATTTGGCCGGTGACAGATTTGGCCAGCCGGGCTGGGCGGGATTGCGCCGGGCCATGTTGGCGACGATTTGGGTATCTTTTGTTGGATCGGTGATCGGCGGGTCCCTGATGTTGCCGTTTTATGGCACGATGTTTGGCCCGTTTACGTTGCTGGTCACCTTGGCCAGCTCGCCCTTATTGGCGCTGCTCTGGGTGCTGAACCTGATGGGGGCGCATTCATTGTTGAACCATTGGCGGCGCGAACGTGACACAATTTTCACAGCGTTCGAGGATGGTCGGATCGAATCCTACCGGTCCCGTTAGGGACGTTAGCGGCGCACCGTGCGGCTGTTTTGCGCGCCATTGACCCGAACAACCCGGATGGCGTTCAGCTCAGACTGGCTTAGAACCAAAGCGACAGTGATTTGACGGGATGCGTTTGTGCCAACCGCGGGTGTCCCGGCGGGTTGTTCCACCCGAAACCCGTAGGTCGCAACGCCGTTTTCCATGGTTTCCAACACCAATTGCGCATTGAAATAGCCCTGACTGGCCGCCTGACCTGTGGCGCGAATGATGGCGCCGTCCGGTGTGCGATCGATGGTCAATCCAGTGACGGTTTGAACCAGGGCACGCCCTTCGGTTTCAACAATCACGCGATTTTCGGGCACCAATGGGCGCAAAGGCTGGGCTTCGCGCGCCTCGATGCGGGCCTGACTTGTTGATCCACCAAACCAGTTCAGCGGGTTGATGCGAGAGTCTGAAATGCGGGCACAGCCCGACAGGGTCAATGTGGCGCAGGTCAACAGCAAAGCGATACGCATGGATAGGCCTTTCTATACTTGCCCCAATGCCTAGCTCAAAGTTGCCCCGTTGAAAAGCACCCCAAACGGGCAGGGAGGCTGACAATTTCCACCGGGGTCTGGACCTTTGGGGGCGGGCCGCCTAGATCGGGTGTGACCAATCTAAGGAGTGCGATAATGGCACAGGCCGCCTTTGAAGACCTTGCTGAGACCTTTGAATTTCTGGACGATTGGGAAGATCGCTATCGCCATGTAATTGATCTGGGCAAAGCGATGGATCCCCTCGAAGATGCGTTTCGCGTGCCCGCCACCAAGGTTGACGGATGCGCGAGCCAAGTGTGGTTGCTGCCCCAGATCGACGGCACAGGCCCTAATGCGGTGTTCCATTTTCGCGGCGAAAGTGATGCGATGATTGTGCGCGGATTGATTGCGGTTTTGCATTGCCTTTATGATGGGCTGAGCGTGACCGAAGTTGGCGCCGTGGATGCGCCCGCTGAGCTGGGACGTCTGGGATTGAACGACCATCTGTCTGCGCAGCGATCAAACGGTTTGCGTGCCATGGTCGAACGCATCCGCGAACAGGCCGCGATCGCCGTCACCGCCTAAGGGGCGTGTTTGCCCCTATTGCGGGTCAAAGGTCAGCGCGACACCATTCAGGCAATATCGTAGCCCGGTTGGGGCCGGCCCATCGGGGAAAACGTGCCCCAAATGCGCATCACAGCGCGCGCAATGCACTTCGGTGCGCCGCATAAACAATTTGCGATCCTCTTGTTCGCCAATCACCTCAGGATCGATCGGGCGAAAAAACGAAGGCCATCCCGTGCCGCTTTCAAACTTGGTATCCTGATCAAACAGCGCAGCATCGCAGCACACACAGCGAAACACGCCCGGATCCTTAGGGAAATTGTCATGTGTGCGGGCCCGTTCTGTGGCGTGTTTACGCGTGACTTTATACGCCAGATCGCTCAGTTGCTCTTTCCATTCCCGATCTGATTTGACGACTTTGTCCATGACGTGTTTATCCTTTGCCATTGTTATGCTCTATCTAGTTTAGAAACCAGCAATGACCAAGGAGGCGCGTCATGAAATTGGGCCAGCGCCCAGGGCGTTACACCGCGCGCTTTAGCCGGGCAGCGACAGATATCGCCGCCGCACAAGAATTGCGCCATCTGTGTTTCATCAAGGAAACCGGCGGCGTTTTGCGCCCAAATGGCCGGGATGCGGATGACTTTGATGATCGTTGTGAACATGTGCTGATCCATGACAGTCATGACGGTAAATTGGTCTGTTGTTACAGGATGTTACCCCTAAAAGGCGGGGGTGAAATCAACAGCAGCTATTCCGCCCAGTATTACGAATTGGACGCCTTGAACCGCTATGATGGTGCCATGGTGGAAATGGGTCGATTTTGCATCCACCCGGATGTCAGCGACCCAAATGTGCTGCGGGTCGCTTGGGCGGCGATGACGCGTTATGTGGATGATCACAATGTTGAGATGCTGTTTGGCTGTTCGTCGTTTCAAGGCACTGACAGCGCCACCTATCTGGATGCGTTTGATATGCTGGCCGAACGTCATCTTGCGCCAAAACGCTGGCTGCCGCGGGTCAAAGCGCCCAAAGTTTTCCAATTCGCCAAACAACGTCTGCAAACGCGTGATCGGAAAATGGCCATGCTTCGGATGCCACCGATGTTAAAAACCTATCTGATTATGGGCGGCTGGGTCAGCGATCATGCGGTGGTGGATGATCACATGAACACGATGCATGTGTTCACCGGGCTTGAAATTTCTGCCATCCCCCCGGCACGTGCGCGGGCCCTGCGTGCGGTTGCCGGTTGAACTTTGGCGCTGGGCCGATTAGCCGGGGGCATGGCTAGAGCACCTTTATTACAACTGACCGACATTTCGCTGACATTTGGCGGCGATCCGATTTTTGATGACCTGTCCCTTGTGGTGCAGCCCGGCGACCGTGTGGCGCTGGTGGGGCGCAACGGGTCGGGCAAATCCACCTTGATGAAGGTCATGGCCGGATTGGTCGAACATGATTCCGGCGGCGTGGTTGTGTCCCCCGGCGTCAGTGTCGGCTACATGGAACAGGACCCCACCATGGAAGGGTTCGCCACCTTGGGCGACTACGCTGCCAGTGGTCTGGACCCATCCGAAGCCTACAAAGTTGAAATGGTGGCCGAGGGGCTAAAATTTGACCCGTCGCGCGATGTGAACGTCGCCTCAGGCGGGGAACGCCGTCGGGCGGCCTTGGCCAAATTGATGGCCGAAGGGCCGTCGCTGATGTTGCTGGACGAACCGACCAACCATTTGGACATCGAAGCCATCGCTTGGTTAGAGGCTGAGCTGTCATCGACCAAGGCGGGCTATGTTCTGATTTCGCACGATCGGGCGTTTTTGCGCAATCTGACCCGTGCGACGTTGTGGATCGACCGGGGCAATGTGCGCCGTCAGGAACGCGGATTCGATGCGTTTGAATCTTGGCGCGACAAGGTCTGGGAAGACGAAGATATGGCGCGTCACAAAATGGATCGCCGGATCAAATCCGAAGGGCGCTGGGCTGTTGAGGGTATTTCTGCGCGCCGCAAACGCAATCAGGGCCGGGTGCGGGCCTTGCAGGAATTGCGCGCTGAACGCGGGGCCATGATCCGTCGCCAAGGCACCGCCGCCATGGCGTTTGAGGGCGGGCAGGCATCCGGCAAAAAGGTGATCGAGGCCAAGGGGCTGATCAAATCCTTTGATGAAAAACGCATTGTCAGCGGGCTGGATTTGACCGTTCAACGGGGGGATTGCATCGCCTTTGTTGGCCCCAATGGTGTGGGAAAAACCACGCTTATCAACATGTTGCTGGGCAACGTTGAACCAGATAGCGGTACTGTCAAACACGGCACCAACCTGAATGTGGCGGTGTTTGACCAAAGCCGGGCCCAGCTGGATGGCGATATGTCGCTTTGGGACAACCTGACCAGCGATCCGGCCATGGGCGTCAGCGGCAAGGCGGACCAGATCATGGTGCGCGGCAATCCCAAACACGTGGTCGGCTACCTAAAGGAATTCCTGTTTGACGAAGCTCAGGCCCGCGCGCCCGTGCGCAGCCTGTCTGGTGGGGAAAAGGCGCGCCTGTTGCTGGCCAAATTGATGGCGCGCGAAAGCAATCTATTGGTGCTGGACGAACCGACCAATGATCTGGATATCGAAACGCTGGATTTGTTGCAGGATCTGATCGGCGACTATCCCGGCACGGTGCTGCTGGTCAGTCACGACCGGGATTTCATCGACCGTTTGGCCAGCACCACCATCGCGATGGAAGGCAACGGTCAGGCCACGCCCTATGCGGGGGGCTGGACGGATTATCAATCCCAGCGCAAGATCGACAATGCGGCAGTTGAAAAATCGACGAAACCCAAGACCAAGTCCGAAAAAACCAAGACTGAAAAACAAACCGGGCTGAGTTTCACCGAAAAACACCGGCTCGAAGAGCTGCCCGGTGTGATGCAACGTCTAGAGGCTGAAATCGCTAAGCTGGAAACGCTGATGTCGGACCCGGACCTGTTTTCACGTGAACCGGTCAAGTTCCAAAAAGCCACGGATGCATTGGTCGAGCGCAACACCAAACTGGCCGAAGCCGAAGAAGAATGGCTGATCTTAGAAGAAAAGGCTGAAAACAGTTAAATTTGTCTGCTTTTTGTGGGGCAAAACATCCAAAAAACCCACCGTTGATCCAAAATCAACGGTGGGTTTTGTCATTTAAGGCATGCGCAGCGCGCCATCCAGCCGGATGGTGGTGCCGTTCATATAATCACATTCGATGATGAATTTCGCCAAGGCCGCATATTCAGCCGGGTTGCCCAAACGTTTGGGGAATGTGACATCTTTGGCCAGGGCTTCGTGCACTTCGTCCCCCAATCCTTCGAGCATGGGGGTCATGAAAACCCCCGGCGCGATGGCCATAACGCGGATGCCATTGCGGGCCAAATCACGGGCCATGGGCAGGGACAAACCTGTGATCCCCGCCTTTGAGGCGGCATAGGCGGATTGGCCGCGCTGGCCGTCAAAGGCCGCGATTGACGCGGTGTTGATGATCACGCCGCCCTCGGCCATTTGCGCCGCAGCCAAACGCCCAACGTTAAAGCTGCCGACCAAATTGATGTCGATCGTGCGCTGGAAACTGTCCAGCGCATGGGGGCCATTGCGCCCCACTGTGCCTTCGGCGGTGGCGATTCCCGCGCAATTGATCGCCGTGTTCAGCCCACCCATTTTGTCGACAGCATAGGCGATTGCCGTTTCAACGGACCCTTCGTCAGTGACGTTGGTTTGCGCAAATTCGGCCCCAATTTCAGCAGCATAATCCGCGCCTTTGGGGTCCAGATCGAAAATCGTGACGCTGGCGCCGGCATCGCGCAGGGCCTTGGTTGTGGCTTTGCCCAGACCGGATGCGCCCCCTGTGACGACGGCTTTTACTTTGGTGATATCCATAACATTCCTCCCAGTTGGCTCTTTGGTGCCAGTGAATGGACGTCATATCAAGTGGGAATTGAACGTTCGTTCAGAAACTAGCTGTTTGGCAGGGACACCGCGATCAACAGAACAAACACAACCGGGACCGCGATCAGTGCTGCAATCCCCAGAGCGGGTAGTCCCCAAATGAGAAAGGCGATCATCAGCACAGCAACCAGCCCTAGAATGGCCAGCCACATGTTGCGTTCTTGGGGATCAAGTTTTGGGTTTTGCGATTCCATGATGGGCTCCTTAAAGCTGCATCATAGATTTATATTAATGCAGGCGCGCGACAATGCGACCGGCTGCCGCGCAAAAAAGCCCTGCAAACAAAATAAGTTTGCAGGGCCAAATTGATCATTAACCTGCGGCAAGCCGCTTACAAAGGTAGCTTAGCCGTCAAAGTTTACTTCTTCCATAATGCGCAACGCATCCGCACGATGACCGGCCAAATCGGTCAAAGGTGTCTCATCGGCGGTAAAGCTGCCCCAGCTGCCGACCAGTTCAGAAACGTCTGCGCCGTCGAGCACGGGATATTCATAGTTTTCCTCGGCGTAGATTGATTGCGCAGTCGGGGAAACAAGGAATTCCATCAGCTGAACCGCTTCTTCGCGGTTGGGGGCGGATTGGGTCAGGCCGATGCCGGACACGTTCACATGTGTGCCGCCATTTTCAAAGGTCGGGAACACGATGCGCACGGAATCGGCCCATTCGATCTGTTCTTCGTTGTTGACCATTTTGCCCATGTAATAGGTGTTGCCCAAGCTGATGTCGCATTCGCCGGCCCAGATGGCTTTGACCTGAGCGCGGTCGTTGCCTTGGGGGGTGCGGGCCAGATTGTCACGCACTTCAGAGGCCCAAGTTGCGGCACCTTCTTCGCCGTGATGAGCGATGATCGCTGACATCAGCGCCAGATTGTAATTGTGCACGCCAGAGCGCGTACAAATGCGGCCTTCCCATTTGTCATCGGCCAGATCTTCGTAGGTGGTGACTTCGCCGTCGGCCACACGATCGCGGCTGGCATAAATGATGCGTGCGCGTGTGGTCAGACCGAACCACAGACCCTCTGGGTCACGCAGATTTGCAGGCACGGCTGTGTCCAGTGTTTCGCTGGATACCGGCGCCAGAACATCGGCATCCGCAATCGATTTCAGGTTGGCGATGTCCACGGTCATGACCAGATCGGCGGGTGACCGGCTGCCTTCGGCCAGCAGGCGTTCCACAATGCCACCATCCACAAAAGCAAGGTTCACAGCGATGCCGGTTTCGGCGGTGAACGCATCCATAACAGGCTGGATCAGTTCGGGCTGACGGGTCGTATAGATGTTGACATCGGCCAGCGCGGGCAGGGCGGTTGTTGCAGCAAGAGTTGCAAAAAGGGCAGTGCGAAGGGTCATGTTAGGCTCCAATTTCTGTTGGCGCCCTTAAACCTGAGTGATTTGATCGGGTCAATACCCGATTTTTTTAATCGGATTTCTTTTCCGCCCGTTTTGCCGCATTCCAAAGCGCATCCATTTCAGCCAGATCTGATTGCGCAGGTGAGGATCCTTTGGCGGTCAGGGCATCCTCTACCGCGTTGAAACGGCGAATGAATTTCTGATTGGTGCGGCGCAGGGCCTGTTCTGGATCCACCCCCATATGTCGGGCCAGATTGGCCAGCACAAACAGAAGATCCCCCATTTCATCCTCGACCGCATCCTGCGTCATCTGGTCCCGCGCTTCGATCAATTCACGCGATTCCTCGATCAATTTGTCCAGCACATGCGACGTATCAGGCCAATCAAACCCAACCCGCGCAGCGCGGTTCTGCAATTTCAGCGCGCGCAACAATGCAGGCAATCCCGGAGCCACCCCATCCAGAACCCGTGTCTGGGATTTGGCCGCCCGTTCGGCGGCTTTGATCTGTTCCCAATCCGCACTTTGTTGCTGGGCGGATTTTTCACGGGATTCATCGCCAAACACATGCGGATGGCGCGCCACCATTTTATCCGACATCGTGTTGGCCACATCGTCGATGTTAAACAGGCCCGCTTCGTCGGCCATTTGCGCGTGAAACACCGATTGAAACAGCAAATCGCCCAATTCGCCCTTTAACTCGTCCCAGGCTTCGCGTTCGATCGCATCCGCCACTTCGTAGGCTTCTTCGATTGTGTAGGGGGCGATGGTGCTGAAATTCTGTTCAATATCCCACGGACAGCCTGTTTTTGGGTCACGCAGGCGACGCATTATTTCAACCAAACGCGGCATTCCACCTTTGGGGTCATTAATCAGATCGTCAGACATTGCGGGCCTTTCTCTGCGGGTCTACCAATTGGGTAACGCAGCTCGAAAGGCCCAACAATGCCCGTTTTAAACAGAATCGCCGCTTTTGCCGATGAAATGAAAGAATGGCGTCAGCATATCCATGCCAACCCGGAATTGTCGTTTGATTGCCACAACACGGCAGCGTTTGTGGTTGAGCAGCTGCGCGCATTTGGCGTTGATGAAATCCACGAAGGCATTGCGCAATCCGGGGTGGTGGCGATCCTGAACGGGCAGGGGGACGGCACGGGGCGCACGATTGGGCTGCGTGCGGATATGGATGCCTTGCCGATGGATGAAATCACCGGGGCGGAATACGCGTCGACAATCAGCGGGAAAATGCATGCCTGTGGTCATGATGGGCACACAACTATGTTGCTAGGCGCGGCGAAATATCTGGCGGAAACCCGCAATTTTTCGGGCCGTGTGGCGCTGATTTTTCAACCGGCTGAGGAAAATGGCGGCGGCGCTGGTGTGATGGTTGAAGAAGGTGTGCTGGACCGGTTTGGCATTGATGAAATCTATGCGCTGCACAATGTGCCGGGGCTACCCGTCGGACAATTCAGCACCAGCCCCGGCCCGCTAATGGCCGCGGTGGATACGTTTTACATTGATATTCAGGGCGTTGGCGGACATGGCGCGATGCCACATGATACCGCTGATCCGATCATGGCAGCGGTGGGGATGGTGCAGGCGATCCAGACGATTGTCAGCCGTAACCTATATGTGCGCGACGATCTGGTTGTGTCTGTGACGCAAATTCACACCGGATCCGCCGATAATATCATCCCCGATACGGCCTTTATTAATGGCACAGTGCGCAGCTTTGATCCCGCGGTTCAGAACATGGTGATCAAACGGTTGCAGGAAATTGTCGATGGTCAGGCCGCCGCCTATGGGGTGCAGGTCAAACTGAATTACGAAAAGGGCTATCCCGCGACGATCAACACCCCGTCGCGCGCCGAATTTGCCTGTGATGTGGCCGAAGGGATCGCACCGGTGGAACGGGATGCAGGCAAAGAGATGGGCGCCGAGGATTTTGCCTATTTTCTGGAAAAACGCCCCGGTGCCTATTTGTTTGTGGGCAATGGCGACACGGCCGGGCTGCACAATCCGGCCTATGATTTCTGTGATGAAACAGCCCCCTATGGCGCCAGCTTTTTCGCAAGTTTGATCGAAAAATCTATGCCCGCGATCAAGTGATTTTCGCGAAATAGCAGCCATATTGACCGGGAATTAACTTGGCTCCTTGAAATTTGATCAAAAGTTGACATAGTGGTTTCCAGCCGGGGTAAATCGCCCCTGTTTTGTCATTGCAAGGACGTTTTATGGCGCTGGAAGACGCAAAATCGCAGGTTGATGTGACATTCACCCGCCAAGAAACCCGTGGATTGGCCTATGAAAACACCTTTGGGGGGGCGACGTCGTTTTTGCGGCGGAAATACACCAAGGATCTGACCGGGGTTGATCTGGCGATCACGGGTGTGCCGTTTGATCAGGCCGTGACCAATCGGCCCGGTGCGCGGTTTGGGCCCCGCGCCATCCGAGAGGCATCAAGCCTTCAGCCCTATGATCCGCCATGGGGGTGGGACGGGTTTGATCCGCTCAGTGAATTTTCCATCATCGATTATGGCGATTTGGCCTTTGATTATGCGGATGTCCCCAAGGTGCCCGATCTGGTTCAGGCCCATATCAGCGGTATTTTGGCGGCGGGCGCGCGGTCCATTACGCTGGGCGGGGATCATTTCATCACGCTGCCAATCCTAAAGGCCTATGTGGATCGGTTTGGCCCAGTGTCGATTGTTCAATTCGATGCCCATTCCGATATCTGGCAAGACGACGATATGGACCGGATCGATCACGGCACATTCATGTACAAGGCGATCAAACTGGGGCTGGTCGATCCGGCGCGGTCGGTGCAGGTCGGGGTGCGCACAGTGTGTGATGACACGCTGGGCATGAATGAAATTTCCGCGCGTGACGTGCACGAAAAAGGCGCGGCCAGAGTGGCCAAGCAGATCAAAGCCATCGTTGGCGATAATCCCACCTATATTTCGTTTGATATCGATGGGTTGGACCCTGCCTTTGCGCCGGGTACGGGCACGCCGGTTTGGGGGGGACTGTCGTCCTGGCAGGCGGCGGTGATCCTGCGGGATATGGCCGGGATCAATGTGTTGGGCGGCGATATCGTTGAGGTTTCCCCACCCTATGACACAACCGGCGCCACAGCGATCGCAGGGGCGCATGTCGCTATGGAACTGATCTGTTTGTCATTGTGGAACCACCGCAAAACCAACCTGACCCAACGCTAAGGGTTGTTTCTGACAGGTTTCAGATTAAGTCGCGGGCATGTGCGACAAAACCAAGTGATATGCCCGGAGCCGGAGATGAAAATTGCCCTGTTGATCCCGATCATCCTTATTCTGGCTGTGATGGCGCGGGTGCGTTTGGCCCCGGTTGATGTGGACCGCTGGCATGTTGATCCATTCACGGCGCCAGATCCGGGCATGGGCGGCGTTGCCGATCAATCTGGTCAGCAGAGCGGATTTTTCGCAGGATCCGCCGACCATGTGGCGCAGGATTTGGCGCAGATCGCAACCGCGACCCCCCGCACAAAACTGATCGCCCAAGATGGCAATCGCTACACGTTTCAAACCCGTAGCCGGGGCTGGGGTTTTCCTGATTACACCACGTTTGAAACCCGTCAGACAGATGACGGCGTGGCCTTGGCCATCACAGCCCGGCTGCGTTTTGGGCGCAAAGATTTTGGGGTGAATGCCAAACGTGTCGCGCTTTGGCTGGATCAATTGACCGCCGCGGATCACATGCTAGCGGGCCAGTAGGCTTGACCCTGTGGTCCCAATAGGGGACATGACCCTATGATACCTTCAGATACGCTCGATCAGATCATCAGCCGATTTCAATTCCTAGAGGCCCAAATGGCCGAAGGGGGCGGCGATATTGCCAAATTGGCCAAGGAATATTCCGATTTGCGCCCGGTGGTGGATCAAATCACCGCGTGGCGGCAGCTGAATGTGGATCTGGCCGATGCCGAAGAAATGCTGGCTGATCCCGACATGGCGGAACTGGCCCAAGAGGAATTGCCGCAATTGCGCGAACAATTGCCCGTGGTTGAACAGGCGTTGCGTCTGTCTCTGCTGCCCAAAGATGCCGCCGACGCCAAGCCCGCCATGATCGAAATCCGCCCCGGCACAGGCGGGGATGAGGCCGGTTTGTTTGCCGCCGATCTGCTGCGGATGTATCAGCGCTATGCTGACACAATGGGCTGGAAGTTTGAGATCATCGAAGAGCAAGTCACAGAATTGGGTGGCATCAAAGAGGTGACCGCGCGGGTGGCAGGCGACGGCGTTTTTGCCCGGCTCAAGTTTGAGAGCGGCGTGCACCGGGTGCAACGCGTGCCCGAAACCGAAAGCGGCGGGCGCGTGCACACATCTGCGGCGACCGTGGCGGTGTTGCCCGAGGCCGAAGATGTCGACGTTCAGATCGCATCCACCGATATTCGGATTGATACGATGCGCGCCTCTGGAGCCGGGGGCCAGCACGTAAACACCACCGATTCCGCGGTGCGCATCACCCATATCCCGACCGGGATTATTGTGGTCAGCGCCGAAAAATCCCAGCATCGCAACCGTGAAATTGCCATGCAGGTTCTGAAAACCCGGCTTTATGATCTGGAACGTCAACGGATTGATGGCGAACGGTCCGCCGATCGCAAGGCACAGGTGGGATCCGGGGATCGATCCGAACGCATTCGCACTTATAATTTTCCCCAAGGGCGCATGTCAGATCATCGGATCAACCTGACCCTGTATAAACTGGATGCCATCATGCAGGGCGATCTGGATGAAATTATCGATGCATTGATTTCCGAACACCAAGCCCGCCAATTGGCCGAAATGGAAGGGTAAATCGCGTGAATGTCGCGCCCCTGCGTACCGGCACTCAGGTTTTGATCCCGGCGATTGCGCAATTGCGCAGTGCCGGGGTGGATGACCCGGCGCGTGATGCGCGTCAATTGTTGGCCCATGCGCTGGCGATTGATCCATCGCGGCTGACTTTGGCGTTGCATGATGATGTCGCCGCCGATGTTTTGGCCCGGTTTAATGCCCTGATCGAACAGCGGTGTCGCCGCGTTCCTGTGTCTCACTTGATTGGGCGGCGCTTGTTTTATGGCCGCGCGTTTCAGGTCAGTTCGGATGTGCTTGACCCACGTCCAGAAACCGAAGAATTGATCGCCCGCGCATTGGTCCACCCCTATCAGCGGGTGCTGGATCTGGGGACCGGATCGGGCTGTATATTGTTGACATTGCTCGCTGAAAGGCCCGGATCAACCGGCATTGGCGTGGATGTGTCAGAGGCCGCGCTGGATGTCGCCAGACAAAACGCAGCGCAGCTGAATATCACGGCGGAATTCGCGTCTGGCAGCTGGTTTTCGCCCGTCACCGGCCGCTTTGATCTGATCGTCAGCAATCCGCCCTATATCGCGCTGGATGAAATGGCGGATTTATCACCCGAAGTGCGTCTGTTTGAGCCGCGGATGGCATTGACCGATGAACAGGATGGGTTGTTGGCCTATCGTGCGATCTGTGCGGATGTCATGGATTATTTGACCCCGGCTGGGCGGTTCATGGTCGAAATTGGCCCAACCCAAGCAGCCCAAGTCAGCGCCCTGATGGAAACGGCTGGATTCGGCGAAATCCGCGTCACAACCGATATCGATGGGCGCGACCGTGTTGTTGAGGGCATCAAACCGGTGTGAAATGGCGAAAAAGCGCATATTTTCATCCAAATTGGCGTGAAAACAGATAAAATTGCTTACGCCCTCTTGCCCTACGCCCCTTGGATTGGTTACTCACGGGTATCGGCTGGGCAGAGAGTTTATGTTCTCCCCCCGATCAGTTGCCAAACATCGTATCGGCCAAAACAATCTCGCACTGGCGAAGATCGGCTGAACGCAACGCTAATCAGGCGGAACGGAACACGTTCATGAGACAATCCAAATCGCGTTCGCGTGGGAATAAGAACCGTAATCGTCCTTCGGGCGGTAATATCATCAACCGGGTTTTTGACAGCTCTGGCCCTGATGGCAAAGTGCGCGGCACCCCGCAGCAGATTATTGATAAATACAACCAGCTTCACCGGGATTCACACCTGTCTGGGGACCGGGTTGATGCGGAAAACTTTGCGCAGCACGCCGAACATTACACACGTATGTTGGCCGAGGCGAACCGCGAAGTCGAAGCCAAGCGCGAAGAGCAGGAACGGCAAAACCGTGAACGCCAAGCCGAACGTGATCGCGAACGCGCCGATCGCCTGAAAGCCCAAGAGGCCGCCGCCGCAGATCCGTCGCAACAATCGCAGCCTGATATCGTAGACGCCCCAAAACAAGAATCTGGTTTGGTCGAAACGCCTGAGGCCGCGCCGAAACCCGCCGCAGAAGCCGCGCCCGCCCCCAAGCCAAAACCGCGCCGCCCACGCAAACCGCGTGCGAAGCCTGCTGAACCGGCAGCTGATGCACCACAGCCCCCCGCAGATGGCGGTCCCGCAGAAGCGGCTGAATAAGCACTAAAATTGCGATATAATCCAAAAAACGGCGTCCAGTTTGGGCGTCGTTTTTTTATGTTGGTTAGGTTGCTGTCTGGGCGGGCCTAGGTCTAGGATTTAACCGCACGGGCTAAGGCGCACCAACGTTCCAGATCAATTTGTTCGGCCCGATCTGTGGGTTTGATACCGGACGCGATCAAGCGATCTTCGATATCTGGGGCGACGCCTTTTAATGAGGCGCGCAACATTTTGCGGCGCTGGTTAAACGCCGTCGCCACCACATGGGACAGGGTTTTTGCCTCGGCGGGGAAACGTGGCTCGGGCAGTGCCTTGAAATGTACGACGGCTGAGTTGACCTTGGGCGGGGGGGTGAATGCCTCGGGGGGGAGGTCCATGACCACCTGACAATCCGTGCGCCATTGGGCCAGAATTGCCAATCGGCCAAAGGCTTTGGACCCCGGTGTGGCGGTGATCCGCAGGGCCACTTCGCGTTGAAACATCAAGGTCAGGCTGTCCCAAACAGGGGGCCATGTAGGCGGGGTCAGCCAGCGCACCAACAGCTCGGTTCCGATATTATAGGGCAGGTTGGCGCAAATCCGGATCGGGGGTGTGAGATGATCCAACGGATTGATGTCCAACGCATCCCCGTTGATCACATCCAACCGGTCGGGATATTGTGCTGCGATTTCAGCCAAGGCTGGCAGGCAACGGCTGTCTTTTTCGATGGCCAGAACACGCCGCGCGCCTTCGGCCAGCAATCCACGGGTCAATCCGCCCGGTCCGGGCCCGACCTCTAATATATCGCAGGCTGTCAGATCCCCCGCTTGGCGGGCGATGCTGGATGTCAGGTTCAGATCCAACAGGAAATTTTGACCAAGATTTTTCTTGGCGGCGATACCGTGGGTCTGGATGACGTCACGCAGCGGGGGCAGGTTGTCGATTTGGGCCATGTGCCCTTATGCGATTGTGGCGGGCAGATTGGCAAGTCGCGAAACGCGTCAGCGGGTTTTGCGCGCCATATCTGCGGCCATGCGCAGCGCAGAGATCATCGAACTTGCATCTGCGATGCCTTTGCCCGCGATGTCAAAGGCAGTGCCATGATCGGGGGATGTGCGAATAAACGGCAGGCCCAATGTGACATTGACGCCTTGGTCAAAGCCCAAGGTTTTTACCGGGATCAGCGCCTGATCGTGATACATACAGATCGCCACGTCATAACGCGCACGCGCGGATGCATGAAACATCGTGTCAGCGGGCAGGGGGCCGGCAATGTTGAACCCTTCGGCGCGCAACGCATCCAATGTGGGTGCGATCATCGCGTCATCTTCGGTGCCCATTTTGCCGCCTTCGCCTGCATGTGGGTTCAATCCTGCGACGGCCAAACGGGGCCGTTCAATGCCAAAATCCCGACGCAATCCCGCATGGGTGATCAGGATCGTGTCGGTCAGCAAGGCCGCGTTCAATTGGTCCGGCACCTCGGCCAATGGGATGTGGATGGTTGTGGGCACGGTGCGCAATTCATCGCAGGCCAGCATCATCACAACCCGGTCCACTCCGGCCAATGTGGCCAGAAATTCTGTGTGCCCCGGATAGGCAAAATCTGCGCCGTCAATCAGCGCCTTTTTGTTGATCGGCGCTGTGCATAATGCGCTGCATTGCCCTGATTGCGCCAATTTAACACCGGTGGAAATCGCATCGATCACACCCGCAGCATGGGCCGGTTGCGCCACCCCCGGCGTCAAATCAGGACCAAAATCGCGGGCCAGAACGGGCAGGGCATTAGGACAGAGAGCGCTGGCTTGGGACGTGTCGGTGATGATTTCAAACGGGGTGCCATCCGGCAGATGTTTGGGATCACCGATCCAAAGCATGGGGATATCCCCGCGCAATTGCGACCAGGCAGAGACCGCAATTTCGGGTCCAATACCAGCAGGTTCCCCGCAAGAAATCGCTATTGGGTTCATGTCGTTCTGCATGGCGCCCTCATGTGGGGTTAGTTGACGTCGCGAATGGTTGCATCTGCGCGTAAATCTGCCAGCAACGCATCGGCATATCCGGCCAAACGGGTCGACAAAAGGCGGGTTCGCACGGCTTCGCGGTCGATTTCGGCATCCAGTTGCGGCGTGCGGCCACACATCATCAAAAAGACCAATGTCTGGCCGTCATTGCGGGTCAACGCAAAGGATGTTTCGCCCGTATCAAGACGCGCCAATTCCAATGCGATGTCCTGATCAATTTCTGCGGGGGGCAATGTCACCCGGTCCAATTGTTCGGCTGGCAATCCGCGGGCCACCCCATACAGATCATCACAGCTGTCGACACGGTCATTGATTTTGGCGGCTTCGGCCAGACCTGCGTCACTCAGACCGCCGGGAATGTAGAAGGCCGCATATTCGATTGCGGCGGATTCCGGGATGGGCTGGGGCGCTTCGCGCACGGCGCGCATCTGGAACAGGGCGACACCGTTGGTGATGGGCAATGGGGCGGTCACTTCGCCCGGGGCTAGATCCAGCAGGATTGCCCGGATCGCGGCGGGGTAATTTGACAATGGCAGCCAAGGCAGACGCCCGCCCTGACCACGGGATGGCAGGGCTGAATGTTGACGGGCTGCGGCCTCAAACGAAGAGGTGCTGGTATATTGCGAAATACGCTGTGCCGTTGCCATGGCCGCATTTGCACGCGGAGGCGGCGCGGCGATGATGATTTCAGATAACAGCACTTCTATTTGGCTGCCTGATCCACCGGCCGCCCCAAGGGCGGCGTCAATTTCGGCCTCTGTGATCTGCACACGGCCGCGATACCGGGATCGGATATAATCACGCCACGTGAATCCAACGACGACAAAATCCCGAAAGGTTTCTTCTTCGACGCCGTTCTGTTCAAGAAGGGTCAGGAATTGATCCAATGTCAGGTTTGCACGACCGGCAAAATCTTCCATTGCGCGGCGCTTTGCCTCTTCTGGAAGTGAAAGTCCAGCGCGGCGCATTTCACCCATTTTCAGGCGATCCTCGATCAATTGTTCCCGCGCCAATTGCAGGTGATTGCCCGGCGTGCGGAACACCTGCAACAGCAGGGCACGCTGATTGATCTCAAACTGTGTAATGGCGGTTTCATCCACGGTCACAACGGGGGCAAATAGGTTCTGCGCCATCGCCATGTTTGAATGTATTGCCGTCAGTCCAACGGCAAGCCCCGCTGAAAGTAGAAGTGCAAGGAAAGGTCTGCTGCGCATGGTCACCCCTTGGGTCGCGGTTGGTTTCTGGCCATCATCATTGCGTTATTCATCGCAGGATTGGGCAGCAAAAGCGCCCGATCGTCCCGCTGAGAACCCGGCAATTCCGACGGACAGACCGATATCGGTTGTTGGGTCTACATTAGTCGAAGACGTAAACCGGCGCGAGACCGAAAGGTCGACTTCGACGCATTCGTTGCGCCAGCCAATGCCAAATCCGGTTTTTGCGGCCGAGTCTGCGATAATGTCATAGCTGGCTTCGCCATTTACGGACCAGACGTCGTTGATTTGATAATCCGCATCAAAGGTCCATTCAGAAATGGCCGCATCGCGGGATTCCCCAGTATCTATTGGCAAATATAGATATCCAGCGGTCATATTCAGATTGTCCCGCAGCCAGTTGACTTGAATTTGGGATTTGCTGGTCACGTCATTTTCGTTCAGCAATGTGCGTAAATCAACGCTCAGCCCATTGGCGAAATCCAGCTGACCGGCGACCAGCCAATCAGAGGCGGTCCCGGAAAACCCAGAGGACAGGCTTAGGTCGTCTTGGTTTTGTGATCGAAACACCCGCCCAAATGTAAGCGTGCTGCGCCAGCCTTGGGGGGATTGCCGGGTCCAGCGCGCACCGAACGCGCTGCGCAGCCCGGTTTCAACCCGGTCCTGACCTGCAAAACGGGTCAGCGACAGCAGATTGGATTCGTCAAATTCATTGAGGATGCTGTCTTCGTTTGGGGGCGTGTCCCCATGGGCGTCTGACCAAGCGATCTGGGCCATGGGTTCGATCAGATGCGCCACACCGTTGCTGTTGGTTTTTGCCAATGGCCAACGCAATGTGATCCCAGCCCGCGGGGCAGTGCGCATCAACGTGTCCTCATAGTTGCTGTCTTGGGCAACATCATAAAGATCCACCTGAAACCCGGTTTCAAAATCCAAGACCAGCCCGGCGGGGCCAATCCAGTTGCGCTGCCATTGCGCATCGACACCCAGCCAAGACACGTCTCGACCGATCATATCGGCCTGCGATGTTCGAAAAAGAGTGTCCCCGCCACCCGACAACGTCAAAACACCCCCCAAGCGGTTGGGATGAAGCCGTTGTTGGTAGTCAAACGCCCCAACCCAGCTGGTCAGCGTGGCATTGTCGTCAATATCGCGCAGCGACTGATAATGATTGAGCGAGGCTTCGATATACTGGTCTTGGGTCGTGCGTGTGATCGCGATTTGGCTGTCCAACAGATCGTTAGATGAATGGCCGTAATCCAACAAATATCCATCATCCGACACTGTGATCAAATCAAAGCTGAGTTCAAAGTCACGCGTCAAATCAAACTGTCCCTGCAATTGCGCATAGCCACGTGTGTCATCGGGGACAATCGTGTCTTGGCTGATCCCGGCGTTTAATTCGAGGCGACCATTGTGAAACGCCTGTCGGTAACGCAGGTCCAACGTACGGGTTTCGCGGGACAAATAGGGGGTGAATGTTAGGTCGCGGTGATCGCCGAGCCGGATAAAGTAGGGCGTTTTGATCCCGGTTCCCAATTGATCGGTGCTGCGAAACCGAGGGGTCAGAAACCCCGTTGCCCGTTCCAATGTCGGATCGGGCAGGCGCAGACGCGGCAGATAAAGAATCGGAACATTGCCCACACGCAGTTGCGCGCCATCAAAATACAATTGCTGTTCTTGTTCGTCATGGATCACCCGCCGCGCGCGGATCTCCCATAGCGGCGCTTCGTCACCACAGACACGGCAAGATGTGGCAACCACCTGAAAAAGCTGCGAATATCGGCCATCGACCCGATTGATTTGGTTGGCCCCCAATTGCAGCTGCTGATCCAGAACCAACCGCGCGCCTCGCAGCAATCCGTTTTGCAATTGTGGGTCCAAATCGGCCTGATCTGCGGTCAGAATGGTGCCATCGGCCCCGATGATGAAAATGGGGCCTTCGATCGTTAATCTGTCGGTGGATTGGTCATAGACCAAACGCTGGGCAGTCAATTTGGTGCCGTCAAAAAACACCTCGACATTGCCTTCGGCGATCAGCACGCCGTTGTTTTGAACGCTCACCCGGTCGGCAATCAAATTGGCCACACCTTGGGCGCTGGCCATGTTGCTGACCCCCAATAGCGCCAAACACAGAAACATCGTGCGCAGTAAATTCATCACCCATCCTCAAGGTGCAAAATCAGGCCCATCGCCAACCCCAAAGCCGCCAAAGGTGGCGCCCATGCAGCCAGCAAAACCGGAATATTGCCGTTTTCGCCCAATATCTGCGCGAAATTGCGGATAAAGTAAAAGCCAAAGCTGAGCATCAAAGCAAACAACACCATCAAACTGGTACGACTGCCGCGTTGATGCTGCATCGTGAAAGCCGCCCCAATCAGCACCATTCCCACCAAAAACAAGGGCAATGCCAGTTCCATTTGCAGCCAGACCTGATGGCGGCGCGCGGAAAAACCGGCGGTTTTTAACCGTTCAATGAAGGTTGGCAAATCCCAGATCGGGATCGACGAGGGCGTGCCAAAACTATCGCGAATCTCATCCGCTGTCAGGCTGGACGGCACGCTTAGACGGGATACGGATGTGGCGGTGGCCTCTGGGTTGGGGGTATTGGCCAAGGTCCAGACTTTGGCATTCAGCAGAACCCATTCCCCCGGTTGCAGCCGGGCAGAACTGGCATGAATACGTCGCGACGGCCCGCCATTTTCGCTAAATTCCAAAAATGTCACCCCCCGCAGCAGGGTGCCTTCTAGGTTTGCGCCGGCGGCCCGAATGACGGTTTGACCCAACTCATCCCCTTGGCGCAGCCACACGGCATCCCCTGTGAATTGCAAAACATTTGTGCCGCGTCCGCGCATTTCATTGCGACGGCTGTCATATTCTGAACTGGTCGCTGCGACGATAGGGTTCATGGCCGCCACCGCCAATGTGCCAACCAATAATGTCACCACCACCGGGGCAACCAGGGCACGCATTGCCGACCGACCCACGGCGCGCGTGACCACCAATTCAGAGGACCGCGCCAATGCCAAAAACAAGGAAATCGACGTGATGATCATCAGCAAAGGCAGAATTTGATACAATGATCCCGGCAAATTCAGCAATGTGAGGGTCAACAGACCGCTAAATTGCGCTTCGGAATTGGAAAAGGTCCGGATTTGTTCGACCAGATCCAAAAATCCCAGCATCAGCCCAAAGATCAGCAAAACAGCCAAAAAGGTCAGTGTGAAACGGCGGGCGAAATAACGATGTAGGATCATGAGCTGACCCCCGAAACATCCGCGGGAATAGGGGCGGCAGAGCGGCGCAGCCGTTTGGGTCGGGCGGCCAGCCATAACATGGCAAGGATCAGCAACAGGCCAATCCCTGTCGCCAGATAGGCCACCGGCCATGCATCAGGATTGCTGCGCACGATCCCGGTGCCAGCAGTTTCCAACGCATTGATAAAAATCACTAAAATCACCGCTCCTAGGATTTGTTTCCACACGCCAAACCGCGAAAACCCCCCGGTGATCAATGCCGCATATCCCAACAAAGAGGCGACAATGGCCAGCAGGGCTTGGGTGATGCGGTTGTGGCCCTCTGCGATCAGCGCCCCGGCACTGCGACTGGTTTCTGACATGATGTCGGGTGTTGGGTTCAGCAAATCCAACGTCATCAATTCACGCAAAGACCGATTGCGGTTGTCGTCCACTTCGATTGCGGCGCTGACGTCATAGGCAAAGTCATCAAATGTCGTCACAGCAAGGTTCAAACCGTCGCCTCTTAATGTCTGGGCCATGCCGTCGCGCATCACCAATTGCGGGCCGCGATCGCTGCGCACCAAATAGGCCCGCGCTGAGGAATAGATCAGGTGTTGATCCGGGTTCGACGTGTCTGACAGCAAAACGTCCAGTAATTCGCCTTCGGGGGTGACTTCGCGGATGTAAAAGGTCACGCCGTCTGACGGGTTTAGAAATTGCCCTTCGGTGAGCATTCTGGCAGTGACATCTTGCGCAATTTCGGCGGATCGCTCTTCGAATTGATGGGTGCTGAGTGGCACCAGCAGATGCGCCAAAATTGTCGTCAGCGCCGCGACGATCACGCCAAATGCTAGAAAAGGCCGGGCCAGGCGATAAGGCGAATACCCGGTGGATTGCACCACAACCAATTCGGAATCCGCCGCCAGCCGGTTGGTGACATAAACTGAGGCAACAAACGCCGAAATCGGCATCACCAGCCGCACGATGTTGGGCAATGACAATGCGGTGAATTCCAGAAAAACCAAGGCGGATTGCCCGTCGGAAATCAGCTGATCAAAGAGGGCAACTGCCTGATTGACCCAGTAAATCATCACCAAAATCAGCGAGAAAAAGCCAAACAACATCATGAGTTGCGACAGGATATATCTGTCGAATCGTCCCACGTTTCTCTCCTGTTTGACTTGCTTGCTTACGTTTGCGCGACGCTATCCGATTTACCCCCCAGACCCAAGTGCAGACTGGTCAAGGCGGCGCTGCCAAGCTAGTCATTGCCTATCGGTTCAATTTCGCCCCGCTGAGATGGGGATTTGGGCCCAAGGATTGCCTATTTCAAGGCCGATGTTGTTCAAAAGGAGCCGCCATGACCACCCCAGTCGAAATTCACTTTAAAGATGTAGAATTGGAAAACCTCGCCGAGACGGTTGGGCAGGTGGCAATCATCGCCAGCGAAGACGGAAAACTGGGCATCGAAGCACGTCGTGTGAATGGTTTGACACGCAAAGCTGTGGCACGTCTGGTGGCCAGCGATGCGTTTGAAAAGGCCGCATTGGGGGACGTGATGACGATCGCCTATCCGGCTGCAATGGCGGCCGAGGCGGTTTTGGTGATCAAATTGCCTCGCCGCCCCAGCGTCGATCAAGCCCGCAAAGCCGGGGCCAATCTGGCCAAAACCCGATCCAAAGCGCCGCTTTTGCTGCTCACTGGGGCAACCACCAAGGTCGAAGATATCTCACTCGGGTTGGCTTTGCGGGATTACGAATTCACGGATCATAAAACCGCCGATCACGTGGCCAATGCCCCTGTGACCATCATGTGCCGCAACGCCGAAGACGTGGCCAAAGCCGCCGCGCCGATGGCCGCCATCGCCGAAGGTGTGTTTTTCACCCGCGATTTGACCAATGAACCGGCCAATGTTTTGACCACGGATGATTTTGCCGCGCGTTTGGCCGCGATGCAGGAACTCGGGCTTGAGGTTGAAATCCTCGAAGAGGCTGAGCTGGAAAAACTGGGCATGGGGTCGCTGCTATGCGTCGGGCAGGGGTCCGATAGCCCATCCAAAGTGGTGGTCATGCAATGGAATGGCGGCGGCGACGAAGCGCCGTTTGCTTTTGTTGGCAAAGGTGTGGTGTTTGACACGGGCGGGATCAGCCTGAAACCGGCCGCGGGCATGGAAGAAATGACCATGGATATGGGCGGCGCGGGCGTTGTTGCGGGGCTGATGCGTACCTTGGCGCTGCGCAAAGCCAAAGCCAATGTTGTCGGTCTGGTCGGGTTGGTGGAAAACATGCCATCGGGCAATGCTGTGCGCCCCGGCGATGTGGTGAAATCCATGAAGGGCGACACAATTGAGGTGATCAACACGGACGCTGAGGGGCGTTTGGTTCTGGCGGATGTGCTATGGTATGCGCAGGACCGTTTCAAACCCAGCGGTGTGATCAATCTGGCGACGCTCACCGGGGCAATTATCATTGGTTTGGGCCATGAAAATGCGGGTCTGTTCAGCAATGATGACCAGCTGGCTGGCAATATCCTAAAGGCAGCAAAGGCCGAAGGCGAAGGCGCGTGGCGCATGCCGATGGGGCAGGGCTATGACGATCTGTTGAAATCGCGCATTGCGGATATGAAAAACATCGGCGGGCGCCCGGCCGGATCAATCACAGCCGCGCAATTCCTGAAACGGTTCATTCAGGATGACATGCCATGGACCCATCTGGATATTGCCGGTGTGGCCTCTTTGTCTGCACCGTCCACCTTTGCCCCCAAAGGCGCGACTGGCTGGGGCGTGATGACGCTTAACCGGTTTATCGCGGACACATACGAGGCATAAACCATTATGGGCGCTGCATATTTCTATCATGTGACGCAATCCAGCATCGAACAAACCTTGCCCATGTTATTGGGCAAGGCGCGTCAGGCCGGATGGCGGATCGAGGTGCGCGGCCAACATGCCGACGATATGGAACGGCTGGATAAACAGCTATGGCTTGGGGATGAAAACGGATTTGATCCGCATGGTTTGGCCGGGGGCGACTATGATGCGGACCAGCCGGTTTTGCTGACCTTTGGTCAGGCAGCGGGCAATAATCCGACCTGCGTTATGTCGGTCTATGGCGCGGATGTCACCCCACATGACGTGACCGCATTGGAACGGGTCTGTATCCTGTTTGACGGTCACGACGGCGCGGCCGTGGCCCATGCGCGGGTCCAGTGGAAAACGCTAGCAGATGCGGGTTGCACAGCCCAATATTGGAGCCAGGAATCCGGTCGCTGGGAAAAGAAAGCTGAAACCGCGTAGCAGGCTCTAGCGCGTCAGAACCAGTTTGTTGCCGACAATTTCGATCCGCGCAAACCGTTCCAGATACCCCATCCCCAGCAGGGATCCTTCTAATTCGCCTTGGTTGACGACAGCGTGTACATTCCGGTCGACAATCGGACCAAGCCGCACTTCATCAAGAATAACCGGCGCGGTTTTCACGATGCCGTTTGCCGTGCTGGCGCGCCCGGTAAAGGCCAGATCACGCGTAGAAATCCCGATGGCGGTTGCGTCCGGCAGGCTCAGCACCATGTCGGTGGCCCCTGTATCCACGACAAAATTCACAGGAACGGCATTCAGCGTCAGGCTTAGATAAAAATGCCCGTCAATGGCACGCGGCACTTCGATGGCATTGCCATCCAGCACGGTTTGGCGTCCCAGAATGTCCCCACGCATATCCTGCCACAGACCATAACCGGCAATCATGCCGACAAAAATCAGGACCCAGATGATCGCCTGCTGGGCGACTTTGCCCAAACTGGTGCGGTTTTGCGCTATGAACCAGCCGACCACCGCGGTGCCCAACAACACCATATATGCCAGCCTTGCGATCAGATCCCCGTCCATGAATACCCCTTACGCCCCAAGAAACCCAAACGATTGTAACCCATCCAGGATGAACTGCACGGACAAAGCCGCAAGCAACATCCCCAGCAAGCGGGTGATCACATTGATCCCAACTTTGCCCAACAGGCGTTCCATGACGCCGGCCGCCATAAAAAACAAATAGACGATAAAAATCACAGACAACATGACGCCCAAAACGGTGACGTAATCCGTCACGCCTTCGGCCTGACCGGTTAGCAAAATGATTGTCGCAATCGATCCGGGCCCCGCAATCAGGGGGATGGCCAAAGGAAAAACCGATGGGTCATCGTGATGTTCCTGCGCGCCTTCGTCGGCCGTGTCGCTGCGCCGGGTCTGGCGGCGTTCAAACAGCATATCAAGCGCGGTCAAAAACAGCAGTACACCACCGGCAATGCGAAATGCGGGCATTGATATCCCGACAAAGCCCAAAACGGATTCGCCAAGCAGCCCAAACATCACCAGCAAACCCGCCCCAACCAGGCAGGATCGCACGGCAATTGCACGCCGTTTCTTGGCATCCATACCTTGGGTCATGGCCACAAAAAGAGGCGCTAAACCGATCGGGTCGATAATCACCAACAGGGTGGTGAATGCCGCAATCAGGGCCGCTAAGTCGTACATTTCGTTCTCTTTTGATCGATGTATTTGACCAGCCAATCATAGGCGGGGGCATTGGTCCAGCGCGATCTTGTCGCGTTGAACCGCTGTGTTTTGACGTATCAGCCTTTGGCGGCTTCTAGTTTTTCCAGCGCGGCCATCCACATGGCTTCGGCGCGTTCCAGCCCTTGCATCACCTCGGCGTATTTGCGGTTCCATGTTTCCAGCTCGCCAATACGGCTGCTGTCATACAGATCGGGATCGGCCAGTTTGGTAGCCAGCTTGTCGCGCATCCCATTGATTTTGTTCACACGTTCTTCGGCTTTGCGCACCTCAGATTTCAATGCGAGCAATGTGTCACGCGACGCTTTTTGAACCTTGGGTTTGACCGGGGCGGCTGGCTTGGCGGGTTTGTCGCCCAACAACAATTGCTTGCGATAGGCTTGCAAATCTTCTTCGTAGGGGGCGACACGACCGTCTTTGACCAGCCACAGACGATCCGCAACCATACTGAGCAGGTGCATGTCGTGGCTGACCAAAATCACCGCACCGGAATAGGCCGTCAATGCCTCAACCAGCGCTTCGCGGCTTTCGATATCTAGGTGGTTTGTCGGCTCATCGAGGATCAGCAAATGCGGCGCATCAATCGTGGCCAGCATCAGCGACAGACGCGCCTTTTGCCCACCAGACAATTTGCCCACCAGCGTTTCGGCCTGATCCGCCATCAACCCAAACCCAGACAACCGCGCGCGCAACCGCGCAGGTGTTTCGGTGGGGCGCAGTCGACGCACATGGTCCAGCGGGGTTTCGTCCGGATATAATTCATCCAGCTGGTGCTGGGCAAAATAGCCAATGCGCAGCTTGTTGGACCGCACAACTTTGCCTTTCATCGCCGGAAGCCGATCCGACAGCAATTTGGACAAAGTCGATTTACCCTGACCGTTTTGGCCCAGCAGCGCGATGCGGTCATCCTGATCAATCCGCAGGTTCAGCCGGTCGAGAATGATTTTGTCGTCATAGCCGACAGCCGCGCCTTCCATATTGATAATGGGGGGCGACAATTCCTCTGGTTCGGGGAAACTGAAGGCCCGCAAAGCCGCCTCTTGGGGGGTGGCGATCAGGCTGATCTTTTCGATCATTTTCAACCGGGACTGGGCCTGCACCGCCTTGGACGCTTTGGCACGGAACCGATCCACAAAGCTTTGCAAATGGGCGATCCGGGCCTTGGATTTGGCGTTTTCAGATTCAGCCGCAGCCAAACGCGCCTGCCGGATTTCGGCGAATTTGTCGTATGGCGTGCCGTAATAGGTCAGTTTGCGATCTTCGAGGTGCAAAATCCCGCCAACGGCCCGGTTCAGCAATCCGCGATCATGGGACACGATTAAAACCGTATGCGGATATTTCGCCAGATAGCTTTCCAGCCACACCGCGCCTTCGAGATCCAGATAGTTGGTCGGTTCATCGAGCAACAGCAAATCAGGCTCGGAAAACAGCACGGCTGCCAGCGCAACCCGCATCCGCCAGCCGCCCGAAAACGCCGAACAGGGCTGTTGTTGTTTGTCATTGTCAAAGCCCAAACCCTTGAGGATCGAAGCCGCGCGCGCCTCTGCGGACCAGGCATCAATATCGGTCAGACGGGTCTGAATATCGGCAATGCGGATCGGATCGGTCGCAGATTCGGATTCGGCCAGCAACGCGGCGCGTTCTTTGTCCGCCGCCAGAACCGTATCCAGCAGTGACACATCCGATCCCGGCACCTCTTGGGAAACGCCGCCAATGCGCGCACCGCGCGGAACTGAGATGGATCCAGTTTCCAGCACCAATTCCTTGTAAATTAAGCGGAACAGCGTGGTTTTGCCGGTTCCATTACGGCCCACCAAGCCCACTTTGTGGCCTGTTGGGATCATCGCCGATGCGTTCTCAATCAGAGGACGGCCTTGGACGGAATAAGAGATGTCTGAAATCTTTAACATGGGCTGGGCTTAACAGAGCGATGCACAAGGCGCAAAACGCTTTTCAAAGCAGTTCGACCATGTTAGTTCGCGGCCAAATTCACACTTTCCCAAGAGGTCTATCATGGCGACTGAACGCACACTTTCGATCATCAAACCCGATGCAACCAAACGCAACCTAACTGGCAAAATCAACGCCAAGTTCGAAGATGCCGGTCTGCGCATCATCGCGCAAAAACGCGTTCAGTTGACAATGGCCCAAGCGGGCAAATTCTACGAAGTTCACGCCGAACGCCCATTTTACGGCGAATTGTGTGAATTCATGGTGTCCGAGCCTGTCGTGATCCAAGTTCTGGAAGGCGAAGGTGCCATCGCGAAAAACCGCGAAGTTATGGGCGCAACCAACCCAGCAGACGCAGCTGCCGGCACAATCCGCGCAGAATTCGCGCTGTCCGTTGGTGAAAACTCTGTTCACGGTTCCGACGCGCCAGAAACGGCTGCTCAGGAAATCGCTTACTTCTTCTCCGGTCTTGAACTGGTTGGCTAAGCCGATATCGGCAGGGTAGGGCGCGCCCTATTCTGCCAACAAATTCGGGAACCGTCTGGGTCCTGGTATGGCCGTTCGCACCATTCTGGCGCGGGCGGCTTTTTTGTTCAGGTTCTTTTCCAGCAGGCGATAATTGCGGATGTTGGCGTTATAGATCACGTCAAAGACGTCGCCGACGATGGGGATCGACCCAATGATCACATCCATCAACAGATTGCTGATCATAAAGGCCAGCGCGCCGGGTGTGGCCCCCAATTTATGCGCGCGCCAGACCATCCAGACTGACGGGCCCAGCGTGGCGACATCCCCGATGACCGGGATCAGACCTAGAATATTGTCCAGACCCACGGAAATGTTTGTGCGCGGGATGTAAAACAACGCGTCCATGCGCCATGCAACTTTGCGCAGGCGGGCCAATTCATAATCCAAATCTTGAATTTGGGGATCTTGGTCGATGATATCAGGTTTAATGTTCATGGCATTAACATACCGGGCGGGCGGATTAATGTAAATACCTTTTACTTTATGCTGCGTGGCAGGTTTTCCTTACTTTACAGCAGGCAAAACGCCGATTTGGTCTAGGATGGTTTCAATTTCGGACAGGTCTTTGTCAAAATGTTTGGCCTTCATGGCGTCAAATTTGACCCGTAGGGCGTCCTTTTCTTTGCCTTTGCAATCGTTCCACGGGCGCCCCTGCAATGCCATGACCAACACATAATACCCGATAAAATGTGGGCGTGATCCGTTGGCTAGCAGTTGCGCATAGGCCGCATCCGCCCCCACATCATATAGGTCCTCAGCCGTATGAATGCCGACCTCTTTGAGCGCCTTTTCATAGGCTGGGCCAAGGTTTCGAATGCTGGAAATCGCGGTCATCGGGCAGGGGCCTGCAATGTTAAAGCCAAGTGTTGACGTTAAATTAACCGCTGAACGGAAAAAGACCAGCGTCCCTGCAAGGAGAATGAACAGGGAATTCGCTGGTCAGCTAGCCGCCCCGTGCGAGGGAGAACGCATAAGGGCGGGAATCCTATGGGTCAAATGGAACGGCCCCTCCGCATCGGGGGCGTTCAACATGTGATCAGATGCTTGCGTAGTCTTTGAATACAATGGGTTTTGGCGCGGGGGCAGGTTTTTTGTCCCCGGACGCCGTCCGTGGTGTCGGGGTGGGTTTCTGTGCGCTACGAATGCTTTTGAAAACTGTATTCATCACTGCGTCTACCTTTATGCCAGGGGCCAATGCCCGTTAATCCCTGTGGGCCTCTTGGTGGGCCATAAATTCAGGCTGCTCAAAGAGGATGGCCGGAAAAAGACGCAATTGTGTCAAATCCAAGACAATTTGGTCGGGGCAATGGAGCACCGCGGTTAATGAAGGCCGGGAGAGTGGCAATGTGAGTAGGGAGAATGGACCGCAGCAGATGGATCACCACTTTGGTCTGAATACAAAAAAACCGCCCGATTTCTCGAGGCGGTTTTTTGTTTCCAATCAGTGCCTTGCAGGATGATTGGCTCCGGCGGTAGGGATCGAACCTACGACCAATTGATTAACAGTCAACTGCTCTACCGCTGAGCTACGCCGGAACATGTGGGGTGATATAGCGACGTGATTCAGTGGCGGCAAGAGGGGAAATGCGAAAATGTCATCTGGATGACAGATTATTTTTACCGCCTCAGTTCAAAGCGCGCATTGATTGATATTTGCGGCTGCGCGGTGATTACATCACGCCCCACCAAATCAACGAGATGCGCAAAAACGTTTCGCTCTGCTGCTGGAAACAAACGGGGGTTCACATCTGTATAAACGGTTTGTGTGACTTCGGATGCGGTCGTGCAGCCCGTTGAAAGGGCTTGCAAAATTTGCTGTTCTCTAGATTTGCGATGTTGGATCAATTCCGCCAGCCGACCATGTGGGTCGTCCATCGGGGCCCCATGTCCGGCATGGTAGCGGCGCGCTGGGATTGACTGCAATTTAGCACAAGATTGCATGAAATCGGTCAAATCCCCGTCAGGCGGCGATACCAACGACGACGCCCAGCCCATCACATGATCCCCAGTCAGAACAACATCCTGCCAGCTAAGCGAAATATGGTTGCCCATATGGCCGGGCGTGTGAATGACGCGAATAGGGCATTCGGCATCAATGATCTCTCCGTCGTTAACCCTTTGATCAAATTCAAAGTTCACATCAACGCCTTCGCCCCCACCTGCCAATCCTTGCGCGGCAAGTTGCTGCATTACGGGGCTCTGACCTGCGTTAGAATCGCCAAAGGCTAGAATTTTTGCGCCGGTTTCACCTGCTAATGGTCGCGCGAGCGGGGAATGATCCAAATGGGAATGCGTGACGATAATTTGGTCCACGGGGCGGCCCTTGATGGCGGCCAAAATCGCAGAGAGATGCTCTGAACTCTCTGGACCCGGGTCGACGATCGTCAGACGCGCATCGCCCAACAGATAGGTGTTGGTCCCCATAAACGTCATCGGCGATGGGTTGGGGGCCAGAATGCGGGTCAGACCGGGATCCAACTGTTCGGCGATACCGGGGGTGGGATCAAATTCTGTTTGCATATTGGTTTCGCTTTTCACTTGGGGCACCGCGCATTACGTTTGGCACATGTTCTTTACCTGGCTCAAACATTATATGCCCCGAAGCCTGTATGGGCGCGCCGCGTTGATCCTGATTTTGCCGGTGGTCACCCTGCAATTGGTGGTGTCTGTCACCTTTATTCAGCGCCATTTCGAAGGTGTGACCCGCCAAATGAGCCAATCAATCCTTATCGAGCTGTCTTATCTGGCCGAAGGTGTGGCCCAAGCAGACAGCTTTGAGGCGGCGCAACAAGTTGTTCTGGAACGTGCATCGCCCTTGGAAATGAATGTTGTCTTACCGGCTGGCGATGTGCCTGCGCAGGACATTCGCGCGTTTTACGATCTGTCCGGGCGGGAAGTGATCAGAACGTTGCGTCCTCAGCTTTTGGGGATGGGCCCCGTTGATCTGAGCGACACGCGCCGGGTGAAACTGTGGCTTGAAACGCCACATGGGATTATGCAGATCAGTTTTGATCGTCAACGTGTTTCGGCCAGTAATCCGCACCAACTTATTGTTTTGATGGTTGTTTTGGGTGTTCTGATGACGCTGATTGCCTATGTTTATCTGCGCAATCAGCTGCGACCGATCAAACGGATGGCTGCCGCGGCGGCTGAATATGGCAAAGGGCGGATTGTGCCATATGCACCGTCTGGCGCCACCGAAGTGCGTGCAGCAGGCAATGCATTTTTAGACATGCGCAACCGGATCGAACGTCAGGTGGCGGCGCGCACCTTGATGCTGTCTGGCGTGAGTCATGACCTGCGCACGCCGCTGACACGCCTTAGGTTAGAGCTGAGCCTGATGGATGAACAGGACGCAGCCCCGTTGTTGCGCGACGTTGATGACATGCAGCGATTGGTCGATGCGTTTTTGGATTTCGCCCGCGACGAAGCTTTGGACGCGCTAGAGGAAACCGATCCGGTTGCGTTGATAAAACAGGTTGTGGCAGACGCGGCGCGAACTGGGGATGACGTCGAATTGGGGCCGATATCCGGCGTTTTGCCTGCTCCGGGGACGATGCCGTTGCGGCCCATGGCGATTTGCCGAGCGCTTGAAAATTTGATCGGCAACGCATTGCGCTATGGGGGCAGGGCGATTGTTTCGATTTCCGTATCCAACCGGGCGCTAAAAATTTCTGTCGAAGATAACGGCCCCGGCATCCCCCCACAACAACGCGACGAGGCGTTGAAGCCTTTCACCCGACTTGATCCGTCCCGCAATCAGAATCGCGGCAGCGGCGTTGGGCTGGGATTGGCGATTGTGGCTGATATTACCCGCGTACATGGCGGCGCAATCCGACTTGCTGATAGCGATCTAATGGGTGGGCTGCGGGTCGATTTGATTTTCCCACGATGATTAAAGGCAAGGCAACTTGGAATGGCAAATATGACCATTCCAAATTGCCATCTCTAAATTATTGGGCAGCGGCGGCCGCAATAAATTCAGCCTCAAACTGTTCCCTAAGTTGTGCGAGTTCACCGGAATCACGCATTTCTATGATGATTTCATCAATCATCGGGATGATATCAGCTTTGGATTCATGCACATAATGATAAAGTTGCAGCGTCGCCAGCGCGGGGGAAACCATTTCGACGCCGGTAATGCCGTGCTGTGCCAGATTGGCACGACCATCCAGATTGCTGGACAATGCAAAATCTACGCGGCCTGACTGAACAAGACGGAACAACGCGTCTGAATTTCGGACTTCGTGAACATTATCAACGTCTTGGGTGATGTTTCGTGTGTGAAGAACCCCCATCACAATCGCATTTGAATAGTTCTCCAACTCTTGCGCACTTGTCACTTGCATATCTGTGCCCGCTTGGCGAAACGCAACGGTTTGCAGATCAGACAATGGTGTGGGAACCCGGATCAAGGTGGGATGGTTTTCCCCCAACGCAAAAATTCGCAAAGTTTCCCCATCCATTCTGCCCGAGGCCGCTTCTTCTAGGGCGCGACGTCCGGGCATTTCTGTAATCGTAATTTCCAGACCCGCACGATTATATACTTCTTCTAGCAAGCGCGCGCCTACGGCTTGCTCTGCAAGGCCCTGAATACGCACAAAATTGTATTCAGCGGCGACTGCAATATTGGCCATCCCTAGCGTGAGCGCCGCGATCAGAGATACAAAGAGTTTTTTTAAGCTGAAAGTCATATTGAAGGTCCTTTGATGATGAGGGAGGACATTCAAAAAACTGGATTGAACATCGCTGACGAGGCCACGCTATCAAGGCAAATGTAAACGTCTGTTGAACGTTGAGAGATCAGCGCACATCCGTGTTTCTAAAACTGTTTAGAAATTAACTGTTTGAGAGCGGCAAGTGGTTGGTCAACCAACCCAGATCAAGACGCCAATCACAAATCTAGTTTTCCCAAAGTTGACGGAATGCCGGGTTGTGAGCTGATATTTCGTACTTTTTCACAATGACAGCCGTCAAAGCGGACTATTCGTCCAAGGTAGGGCGATCAATCACGGCATCCATTGCCTTGGAATAGAGGGCTTTGTGGGCCATGGCGCGTTGGCGACGTTTTTCACCTCCGGCAAATTCAGCCCCAGCCATCCAAATACCCATTTCAGACATTTGGCGCAGCGCAAACAAAAAGATATTAACTTTGTGCATCTCCTTCACTCCGATTTGTTAAACACCATCAGTTTACCCCGATCTGGTTAAGGCGGCGTTCACTTTGGCTTGTTTGGTCTGGGCGCTGGTCGGGGAAACACGTGTTTATCTGGGGAAAAGCCCGAACCGTGATGCAAAGGTGGCCAAAGTTTGCAGTATTAAACGACGTTTTGGGCGCGCAAATGTTTCGAGTGAGGGAAACGGTTAACGCGTTGAGAACCCTAAATAGGGTAAAACATCGTGAGAATTGCTAGGTGTTTGAAGTTGCTATGCTTTTGAACATATCGCTGATGGTTTGGTGCGGGTTTGATCTGTTCAGTTTCATGCCGGCCCAAATGTTGGCGGCCACACCACGATTGGTCAAAATGGCCGCCGCGGAATTGGTTTTTGGGCAGATATACAGGGTTGATGTCGATCCAGCCGTGCCCCCATTGTGAAACAGCATCAACGGAGCGTCATTTTGCAATTCTATCGAAAACCATCCCAGACTTTGCGCGATAGGTTTGGTCGCCCCGCGTCGTCCTAATCCAAATAATGGCGTGACGCTGTTTTTGATTGCACGATCCAGCGATGTAATGGGGTTTTCCAAAGCGCGCAGAACAAAATGCGCGAATTTCCCTAGGTCTCGCGCGGTGGAACGCAAACATCCTGCGCCAGCATAGGCTTGGAATGTCCAAGGAACCACGGGTTTGCCTTTGGCATCATGGGGCTGCATGAACCGCGCCTGTTGATCTGATGTCAGAAGGCTGCCGGTGTCGCGCAACCCCATAGGATCAATCACTTTTTCGGATAAAAGGTCCAAAAATGGTTTCCCCACTCTTAGGCTTATCGCCTCTCCCAAAAGGCCCATGCCCAAATTGGAATAGGCATGCCGTACATGACGAGGTTGGGACGTGATCGCCCGGTCATCAAACCAGTCAAAGAGGTCTTTCCTCGTAAAAGTTGCATAAGGATCATCGGGCAAAGGTTTGAACAGCACTTTCCAAATCGGCACATGGATCCTGGGCAATCCGCTGGTATGGGTCGCCAAGGTTTGAAATGTGATCCAGTCTGGGACATTTGACAGACCGGGGTCTACGTCTTGGATGGCGCGATTGGGGTCAATTTTGCCTTCTTCGATCAACACAGCAAGCAACAGCGCGGTGAAAACTTTGCTGATCGATCCAATTTCGAATAGCAAATCTTGGGGGGCAGTTTGACCTGCGGGCGGAATTGTTCCCAACGCAGAAAACGCGCAATCCCCATCCGTGAGCAACATGCTGACAATACCGGTTTCATCACCTTGATACGGGGCAAGCATCTTGGAGGGAAGCAACGAATGGGGGGACCGTATCATGGTTCGCTATTTGCCTTTGAAGAATTGACAAAATCTCATCTAAATGTTGGCAAAAGCGGGAATAATCCTTGCCATATCTGGTAGGCCCGGAGGGACTTGAACCCCCAACCAAAGCGTTATGAGCGCTCTGCTCTAACCAATTGAGCTACAGGCCCGCCATGGCTGTGACTAGCAGACAGGCTGGCAAGGTCAAGACCACAGGATGCGGAATTATAAGTCGGGGAAATCGCTGAATATTTCACCCAAAGGCGGACCGCCCAGCACCTGAAGCAAAACTTCAAGCATCTGCGCCTCTTCTTCGGTGAGGTTGGTTGGATCGCCATCCAGATCGGCCATAGCCAGCAAATCGGCCCGGGTCACCACAGACGGGATCGGCATTTTGGGCTGCAATTGGACCAAAGGTTGTTGTTGGAACATATCATGATTGGGATCGTCAGGTTCATAGCGCACATCCGCAGGCATCGCCCATGCGTTGGATGCTATAATTGTGGCAGTACAAACAGCCCAAAGAAATACTGGAACAACAAACTTAGATCGCAGAAAATCAGAGTGAATTGTGGATTCTCTGAACATTCATACCCCCATTTTTCAGTGGCCGGTTACGCGCCCGGTGCCATACACATGTCGAACGCATCTTAATAATATGTGAATATCGCCCCTGAACCGCGGCAGATTTCGCCCGAAATTGTCTGAATTTGCCTGAATTTGATTGTAGTGGCCCACATTCGTTGCACCGCGCGCCGGATTGGGCTATCGCGACGCAAACGTGACCTCGGGGGACAAGCGATGACACAGGACAAAACCCAGAAAAATGGCCAAAAGAACGGCCTAACATATGCCGAAGCAGGCGTGGACATTGATGCGGGCAATGCGCTGGTGGATCGGATCAAACCGGCCGCTGCGTCAACGAACCGGTCTGGCGTGATGGCCGGTCTTGGGGGCTTTGGCGGGTTGTTTGACCTCAAAGCCGCCGGGTTTGATGACCCGATTTTGGTCGCGGCCACGGATGGTGTTGGCACCAAATTGCGGATCGCGATCGATACTGGATTTGTAGACGGCGTTGGCGTTGATCTGGTGGCGATGTGTGTGAACGATCTGGTTTGCCAAGGCGCCGAGCCGCTGTTTTTCCTGGACTATTTTGCCACAGGCAAGCTGGAAACAGATCAGGCGGCGCGGATTGTCGAAGGGATCGCAAAGGGCTGTCGCGACAGTGGTTGCGCGCTGATCGGTGGTGAAACGGCGGAAATGCCGGGCATGTATCCAGCGGGTGATTTTGATCTGGCCGGGTTTAGCGTTGGCGCAATGGAACGTGGTACGGAACTGCCCGCCAATGTCGGCGAAGGCGATGTTCTGTTGGGGTTGGCCAGCGATGGCGTGCATTCCAACGGCTATTCCTTGGTGCGTAAAATCGTCGAAGTTGCAGGCCTTGGCTGGAATGACGACGCGCCGTTTGCCGATGGCAAACTGGGCGAGGCATTGCTGACGCCAACCCGCCTATATGTGAAACAAGCTTTGGCTGCGATCCGCGCGGGCGGTGTGCATGGCTTGGCCCATATCACGGGCGGTGGTTTGACAGAAAACCTGCCGCGGGTTCTGTCCGATGGTTTGGGCTGCAACGTTGATCTAAACGCTTGGGATTTGCCGCCTGTGTTCAAATGGTTGGCCCAGCATGGTGGCTTGGCTGAATCTGAATTGCTGAAGACATTCAATTCGGGGCTGGGCATGGTTTTGGTTGTGGCCGCTGATCGCGCCGATGCGTTGACTGAATTGTTGACAGAGCAGGGCGAAACCGTTGCGCGTCTGGGGACCGTGAATGCCGGCGAAGGCGTCAGCTATTCCGGCAACTTGATCTGAGCAGTGACATGACAGCATCAAAAAAACGCGTCGCGATCCTGATTTCAGGTGGGGGATCCAACATGGTTGCGCTGGCGCAATCCATGCAAGGGGATCACCCGGGGCGCCCCTGTTTGGTGCTGTCAAATGATCCCAATGCCGGTGGTCTGTCCAAGGCCGCCGATATGGGCATCGCCACCGCGTCTGTTGATCACAAACCCTTTGGCATAGATCGCGCAGCGTTTGAGGCGGCTTTGATCGATGTGTTGGACCAACATCAACCCGATGTTGTGTGTCTGGCCGGGTTCATGCGCATTTTAACCGATGGGTTCACCGGTCATTACGCGGGGCGGATGCTGAACATTCATCCCTCATTGCTGCCCAAATACAAAGGTCTGAACACGCATCAACGGGCGCTTGATGCGGGGGATGATGTGGCGGGTTGCAGCGTGCACGAAGTGACCGCCGAACTGGATGGAGGCCCGATATTAGGGCAGGCGCGGGTTGCGATTTTGCCGGGCGAGAATGCGGATGATCTGGCGGCGCGGATATTGCCGTTTGAACATCAGCTTTATCCAGCGGTTTTGCGCAAATACCTGTCTGGAAACCGCGAAATGACGGTGTTGGGCGCATAGCACGCAGACAATTTCGGCGCGGTCTCTTTCCTTATGGGTGCAAAATGCCTATCAACATGGCCGACAGGCATATGCATCAGAATGGGCCGGAATGAAGACCATCACCACCACCGAAGAACTGGCCGCGTTTTGCGCTGCCGCCGCGCAGCACCCTTATGTGACCGTGGATACAGAATTTCTGCGTGAACGGACCTATTATTCGAAATTGTGTTTAATCCAGCTGGCCTATCCGGGCGAAGGCGATGAAAATGCAGTGCTGGTGGATCCATTGGTGGCCGATCTGTCGCTCGAGCCGCTTTATGAATTGTTTCGCGATCATGGCGTGGTCAAAGTGTTCCATGCGGCGCGTCAGGATCTGGAAATCTTCTTTGTGGATGCGGGGCTGATCCCGGAACCGTTGTTTGACACCCAGGTGGCGGCGATGGTCTGCGGGTTTGGCGAACAGGTGGGCTATGAAACCCTGGTGCGCAAAATCGTTAAGGACAGCGTTGATAAATCCAGCCGGTTTACCGATTGGTCGCGCCGTCCCTTAACGGATGCCCAAAAGAAATATGCGCTGGCGGATGTGACCCATCTGCGTGGTATCTATGAATTCCTGTCTGCCGAGCTGGATAAATCCGGTCGCAAAAAATGGGTCGCCGAAGAAATGGCCGTGCTGAACGCGCCGGGCACCTATCGGGTCGAACCGGGCGATGCGTGGAAACGGGTGAAAACCCGCACCCAATCGGGGAAATTTATGACCATTCTGCGTGAATTGGCGCGGTTCCGCGAAGGTTACGCTCAGTCGCGCAATGTGCCGCGTAATCGGGTGTTCAAAGATGACGCGCTGGTGGAGCTGGCGTCGACCAAGCCCCGGACCATGCAGGATTTGGGCCGCTCACGCCTGTTGCTACGCGAAGCCCGCAAAGGAGAAATTGCGGACGGTATTTTGGCCGCTGTGACCGCCGGGCTAGAGGCTGATCCAGCCGATATGCCCAAAAACACCAAAGGCGCGGATAAATTGCAGGTGAATCCGGCATTGGCGGATTTGCTGCGCGTGTTGTTGAAAGCCAAAGCTGAAGGCGAAAAAGTTGCGCAGAAACTGATCGCAACCTCTGCCGATCTGGATGTGATCGCCGCCGGTGGGCGCGATGTAGCAGCCCTAAAAGGTTGGCGCAAAGAGGTGTTTGGCAATGATGCGCTGCTGTTATGTGACGGCAAAGTCGCGTTGGTGGCCAAAGGCAATAACGTGGTGGCTGTGCCCTACGACTAAACCGCATCGCCGAGGTGGGTTTTGAAACAGCGGGTGTCTCAGCACCCGCTGTTTTGCGTTTTAGATCAATCGGTTGATCTCGCGTCCAACAGGCCCGTTTTAAATAACGCACCTGCGGCTACCGCCCCGATCACAGGGGCCACAATAAACAGCCAAAGCTGCGCCAACGCAGTTGTGCCCGCAAATAGTGCCGGACCAATGGACCGGGCCGGGTTCACCGACACACCCGTCACATTGATTCCCACCAAATGGATCACCACCAATGACAGTCCGATCGCCAAACCGGCCAATGACGCCGGTGCATTGGCGCCTGTTGCACCTAAAATCACCACCATGAATAGGAACGTGGCCACCACTTCGAATATCAGGGCGGCGATCAGGCTATATTCACCCAAATATCCCGCACCCCAGCCGTTTTGGCCCAGCCCGTTTTCCGCGATGCTGTACTCGGCTTTGCCGGATGCAATCACCCACAGAACCAAGGCCGCCGCGATGGCGCCGATGATCTGCGCGATGATGTATTTTACCGCCTCTGGCATCGTCATGCGCCCTGCGGCGACCATGCCCAATGATACGGCCGGGTTGATGTGGCATCCTGACACCGGGCCGATCCCATAGGCCATGGCGATCAACGCCAACCCAAAGGCAAAGCTGATCCCGGTCAGGCCTATTTCCCCGCCCGCAATCACCGCGGCCCCACAGCCAATCAACACCAACGTAAAGGTGCCAAGCGCTTCTGCGATTTGTTTGTTCATTTTCTTCCCTCACTGATTAACCTGGCCGACCCTAAGAGGCGCGCGTCATATTGTGAGGGGAATATTTCTGCCAATCGGCCCATAACAGCCGCAAAGCAAGAGGGGCCTCAATGCGAGTTGACCCGCATTAAGGTTTTTTATCAGGCGTTTAGGCCTTAAAGGACCGGCTTGATTTGATCTGATCCCAAGCCCAGACAACTTCGGATAGTTGCTCTTCTTGGGATCGATCACCACCGTTCATATCCGGGTGCAGCACCTTGATCAGGGCTTTGTATTGCTTGCGGATTTCGGCCTTGGTCCAATGATCCTTAGCCTCAAGGATATCCACCGCTTTGCGTTCGGTGGGGGGCAGGCGGCGCGTGCCGGTAATGGATTTACCGGGGTTTTGCGTCGCGTTTTCACCCAGAACCTGATGGGGGTCTTCGATCCCCAGACGCGCCCATGCGCGCTGTTCCTCTGACTGTTTGAACGGCTTGGTTTCACGTTCCCAAACCCGGTCTTTGTCCTGCTGTTCCAGAACGTCCTTTTCTGTGGACGTCTCAAAGAAGTTCCACTTGAGGTTATATTCCTTCACGTGATCTTTGCAGAACCACAGATATTCATCCAGAATATCAGGCGATTTGGGCGCACGGTATTTGCCTGCATCTTCGCAGCCTTCATGGGCGCAAACGCGGGTCGAGGTTTCAAACGCCCCCGACATGCCGCGCCGTCCGCGCGGATTTTTCTTTTTGGACGTCGACACAGACATGTCGAACCCAAAGGGATCTGATTTGGCCATTCTACGTTCCTTACCGACTCGGACGCGTGATTTTAAACCTCTGGTCACCAAGGTGAAGTCTAAAGTTAAATTTTTTCGGGGTTGATCTGTATAAATTGATCAAAGTTGCTCTGCCTAAGGTTGCGTTTGCGCACCAAAACCTGCCCATCACAACATAGCTGTGTATTTATCAACGCAGCCCTAAAACCGGGCGGTGTTTTCATGCAAATTGTGAGTGGCAGATCGTGTTATTCAGCTGCGACCGTCGGTTTTTCCCCATCGGGTTTACCGGCACTTTGTTCGGATACCCCGGTGACCATCGCGGTGTTATCCGTTTCAAACGTGATCGCGGCAGGGGCGGCAAGCGGCGCAGACACGGCAGCCTCAATCCGAGGTTTTGTCACAGCAGGGGCTTCGGGGGTGTTTTGCGCAGGGATGTCTGCTGCGGCACCATGCGCGATTTCAGGTGCGCTCACAGCTGGCGTCTCTTGGGCTTGGATCGTGCGGCGAAACACCAACATGTTTTGAAATACAGTGGTTTTGCCGGTCAAACCGGACCGTTCTTCGCTGGGCAGTGTATCGGTGCGTTGGTATTCCCAACCATCGCGCCCCATGTCGTTCATGACCATTTCCAAGGCATTGGCAAACCGAGCTTCGCCGGTTTTCAGACCTTTTGCCTTAATCCCCTTTTTCGGGGCGGCCACCACTTTGTATTCAAACGTATTCATCATCTGCTCCCACGCGCGCTTGGACGGCACAGTATCAAGAACGCCCCGTAAATCCAAGGTGTTGCGCGGTTTCTTATGACGGGTCTATGTGTTGTATCTGGCGCGGATTTGGCCGCGATATATAGGATGGTCGGGCGGTGAATGGCCCATTGCACCGCGCAGGTGTCTACGACAAGTGCCAGCAACAGATGCCTGCGATCAGGCTATGTGTTTGCGGCGTTTGCGGATAAACAATCCGGCGCCGATCATCAGCGTCGCAACCAAAGGCAGACCGGCAGGCGCGGGCACCGGGGGCAATGCGCGCGGGGCTTCTATGACGGACACCCGAACGCCATCGGCGGTCAGGGCTGAAAACGTGTCATAGGCGACCCATCCCAAGCTGCGTTCGCGGTAGGAAAAGTCGATAAAGCCGCCTCTGGCATCTGATCGCGATCCCCATCCCAGTTGCGCATGTTCGTAGCGCAGGTTTGGGTCAACAACCCAGTCGATTTCCCCAAAGGATGAATTGGAAACAAACCCCCAATTGTTCCCGATTGTGCCGTTCCAATCGTCAGGCACATCGAAAAAACCACTGGTGGTCTGTGCCGTAAACACTATGGGCATTTGATCCAAAATGGGTTCGGACAACGCATCTAGGATATTGGTCCAGCTGGTCAGTGTGAATGTGTCTGTTGTTGTATCAACGACGCCTTGCCATTCCATGTGATGCGGCCAAAACAACGTCACATCATATAGCGTTGCTTGCGCTGGCAAAGAGGCCGCACAAAGGAATAATGTTCCAGCGGCTATGTCACGTGGACGAAACGGCATGCGCAATTTCCCATTAAGTGAACAAAGGATTAACGCCTACAACAATGGCGTTAATCTATCCGTAATTGACGAGGAATTGCAAGAAAAAGCGGGTTAATGACGTCGTATCACGCATTTGGGGCTTAAATCCAAATTTTCTGGAAAGAGGATGATGTTTTTCATCTCAGATTTTTGGGAATGATCCCCGGAAAAATACCAGCCGCAACGGGGGGCTGCAACTGGAGTGACGTTTGAGTCAGTTCGTTCAAATCTGCCTTTAACGCGCTTTTTTACGGCGTCGCAGGAACAATCCCGCCCCGCCCAGTAACGTCGCCATCAACGGGAAACTCGTGGGCGTTGGAACAGCGGGCAAGGAAGGGGCGCCAGCTTCGGTAACAACAGAGACAACATTGTGAGGTGAGGTGAGCAAGCCAGCCCCGGTTGGCACCCAGCCAAGTCTTCCTTCGTTGTCGCTATAATCAAACGGTGCAAATAGCCCCGCACGTCCCCCCCATGCCAGATACAAGTCTGAGAAAGACGAATAAAACGACTCGATCCAATCGACATCAGCAAGCGTCATAGACGACACAAACGCCCAATCCGACCCAATGGTTCCATCCCAGGAATCCGCAACATCAAAAGACCCCGTTGCGGTCTGTGCGGTAAAGGTTATGGGAAACTGATCCGCAAGGGGGGTGAAGGTTCGCCCTTCGATTGTTGTCCAGCTGGTCAGCGTGAAAGTGTCTGTCGTTGTATCAACCACGCCAGTCCAATTCAGGTAATTTTCCCAATCGATCGACACATCATACACAATTGCCTGTGCCGAATTGGCTGTGGCCAGTGCCAAAACTGCGCAAGCCATTCGTTTTTTTAGTAATTTGCTCATGAAAATCCTCTGTTAAATATTAACTCATTAAGCACCTTTCCTTGTTCCCAATGAGACGTGCTAAATCAACAAAAAAGGGCCACACATTGCTGCATGACCCCATTTGGTTCGTTTTTAGGCAATCAGGTTGGAATTCAGTTACAATCCCAATTTGGCCGCGACCATTTCATTCACAGCCTTTGGATTGGCTTTGCCTCCGGTCGCTTTCATGACCTGACCGACAAAGAAACCAACCAGTTTGGGGTTCTGTTTGGCCTTTTCAACCTGCGCCGGGTTTGCCGCGATGACAGCATCAACGGCCGCTTCGATGGCGCCGGTATCTGTGACCTGTTTCATGCCGCGATCTTCGACGATCTGGGCTGGGTCACCGCCTTCGGTATAGACGATTTCAAACAGGTCCTTGGCGATTTTTCCGGAAATGTCACCCTTGGAAATCAGCGCAATGATGCCGCCCAACTGGTCCGGGGAAACGGGGCTGTCGCCGATGGCGTGGTCTTCTTTTTTCAGGCGACCAAACAATTCGTTGATCACCCAATTGGCGGCCAGCTTCCCGTCGCGACCCTCGGCCACGGCTTCGAAATAGGCGGCGTTTTCGGCTTCGGCGGTCAGCACTGAGGCATCATAATCCGTCAGACCGAAATCGGCGATGAACCGCGCCTTTTTGGCGTCAGGCAATTCGGGCAAAGTCGCGGCGATGTCGTCGATAAACGCCTGGTCGAATTCCAGCGGCAACAGATCGGGGCAGGGGAAGTAGCGGTAATCATGCGCTTCTTCTTTGGACCGCATTGACCGGGTTTCGTTTTTATCCGGATCATACAGACGTGTTTCCTGCGTGACCTCACCGCCATCCTCGACGATGGCGATCTGACGACGCGCTTCGACGTCGATTGCGGCCTGAATGAACCGCATCGAATTCATGTTCTTGATTTCGCAACGTGTGCCCAGATGGCTGAAATCACCCGTTGCTTGGTATTTTTCATACTGGCCCGGCTGACAGATGGACACGTTCACATCCGCGCGCAGGTTGCCGTTTTGCATATTGCCATCACAGGTGCCCAGATAGCGCAGGATTTGACGCAGCTTGCCCACATAGGCGGCGGCCTCTTCGGGGCCGCGAATGTCGGGGCGTGATACGATTTCCATCAACGCCACACCAGTTCGGTTCAGGTCCACAAAGGACATGTTGGGGTCCATATCGTGGATGGATTTCCCGGCATCCTGTTCCAGATGGATCCGTTCAACCCGCACCAGACGGGCCGTGCCATCGCCCAATTCCACCAACACTTCGCCTTCGCCCACAATCGGGTGGTAAAGCTGCGAAATCTGATAGCCCTGCGGCAGGTCTGGGTAGAAATAGTTTTTGCGATCAAAGGCGGAAAATTTGTTGATCTCAGCCTTGAGGCCCAGACCCGTGCGCACAGCCTGTTCGACGCAACCTTCGTTGATGACGGGCAACATGCCGGGCATGCCCGCATCCACAAAGGCCACATTTGAATTGGGTTCGGCCCCAAACAGGGTCGATGCGCCGGAAAACAGTTTTGCCTGCGTGGCAACCTGCGCATGTACCTCTAGCCCGATGACCAATTCCCAATCGGATTTGGCCCCTTGGATCACCTTGGGTTTTGGAGCGTCATAAGTCAGGTCAAGCATTGCAGCATCCTTTGGTTCGGCACAGCTTTGGCACGATGTTCAGCGGTGGTTTTATGAGGGCTGGGTTAGGCGTGCAAGAGGGCATGGGCGGAGTGCCGCCAAAGTTTCGATGTTTTCAGCGGTTTGATTGCGCGTTTGCCGGGTTTTGGGCCAGTCTGCCCCAAATAAGGAGCGTGACATAATGGGGTTCAAAGGTGCGATAGGTGTGATGGCCCTGTCTGTTTTGATGGCATGTGGTGGGGGGCGTGGTGATATTGCGCAAACACCTGATCAATCTGGGCCGGTTGCAACGCCGATGCGCTGGGATCATTTGCCAAATGGGGCGGCTTGGACGCAGACGGCGTTTGCGGCGTTGGATGATCAGGGTGCTGCATTGTTGACGCTGGTGCCTCAGGATATCGACACATGGTGCCCCGCCTATACGGGTGGAACCACACAGATGCGACGTGCCTTTTGGACGGGGATGTTATCCAGCCTCGCCAAACACGAAAGCACATGGCGACAAGACGCTGTTGGGGGCAATGGCCGCTGGTTTGGATTGGTTCAGATCGCACCCGCCACTGCGCGGGGCTATGGCTGCACCGCCGGGTCGGGGGCAGAGCTGAAAAACGGACATGCCAATATCAATTGCGCCATCCGCATCTGGGCCCATACCGTGCCCCGCGACGGTGTTGTATCCGCCGGATTTCAGGGCATCGCCGCCGATTGGGGCCCATTCCATCAAGCCAGCAAACGCCAAGACATGCGCAACTGGATCCGCGCGCAACCCTATTGTGCGCTGCCTTAGGTCGCCCATTTGTAAATTTGGCAAATGAAAAGACAATGACTCAATTTTATTGAAAAATGGGGCCAAACCCGTCATAGAGGCGCGCATGTCTGTATCGCGTACCATCCTTGGGGGGATTGTTGCGGCATGTGTGATGATGGGAACTGCCATTCCTGTCATCGCCAACACAGCGCCCGACAGCCCAGATTTAACATCTGAAACACGCCCGTTTTCGCGCGATGACGCGATTGTGCTGCGCGTGGCGGCGCAGCGCGCGGCTTTGGCCGGGTATCGCCCGGCTGCGCGCCCGACATTCATGTTGCGCTATCCACCCCATGCCCCAAATGAGGCACCGGCGATCCGCCCTCTGGCGCGCAATGATTATCACCCGCCCGCCCGTTGGGATCATCGCCCAGGAGGCGAGGTTTGGACCCGCGCGGCCCTGTCATCGATTGTCAGCCACGGCAATGGGTTAGAAACCTTGGTGCCGCGCGACATAGACGCTTGGTGCCCCGGCTATACTAACAATTCACCTGAATTGCGCCGGGCGTTTTGGGTTGGGATGATGTCATCGCTGGCCAAACACGAAAGCACATGGCGTCCCGAAGCCGTGGGCGGAGGGGATTTGTGGTATGGATTGCTGCAAATCTATCCAGACACGGCCCGGCGGTATGGATGTTATGCCCGCACGGGTGCGGATCTAAAGGATGCAACCGACAATCTGTCCTGTGCGGTGCGGATCATGGCCGTCACGGTGCGGCGCGACAATGCAATCGCGGTGCGGGATACACGCTGGCGTGGTGTCGCGGCCGATTGGGGGCCCATGACAAACCGATCCAAAATCGCGGAAATGTCGGCTTGGACACGGCAGCAACCCTATTGCGAACGCCAGTCCGGCCTAACCGCCAGCCTGCGGCCGCAATTGCGTCCAAACGGATTGAACCCCACGTCGCTGCCAATTGTCGAAGCCGTTTCAATACGCGGATAATGCATCACAATCGCAGCAGCGGTCTGCGGGTCGCGCGCACCAGTGACACATCTGGTGCCTCTGTCCCACCAAGGGCTAGGGTGGCTTGGCGCAACATTTCAATCCCGTCTTCGGATGATTTTGGCAGCGCGTTCGGCAGAATGGGCGTGCCGAATGTCACATGAAACGGTTGGCGATCCTTGTTCAGGGTTTCATGAAACAACGTGATATCGCGCAACGTCGGATGAACCAGATCAAACAGGTAAAACAATGCGGAATTGCGCGCGCGAATGTTGACGGGAATGACCGGCAAGTGAAATTTGCGCGCCAGCATCGCCGCCGAGGCAATCCATGGGCGTTCGATCAATTGCAGCCCACGGCGTTTGGCCAGACGTCCTGACGGGAAAATCACCCCGATGCGTCCCGCGGCAACAGCGCGCCGGGTAAACGCCATGGTTTCGCGGGTTTTGCCATGGCTTCGCTTTTCCTGACGCCATTCCACCGGGGCGATGAAATCGGCCATTTGCGGAAGGATGCGCAGGATGTCACGGTTGGCATAGAAAAAGGCGTCTTTGCGCACCTTGGTCAGCAGATGCTGTAATATGATACCATCCGCGATGCCGGTCGGGTGATTGGCCACAATCAGCGCCGCCCCGTTGCGCGGCACCTGCGCCAACCCCTGCGCACAAACGTCCTGAGCCAGACGCCGCCCCATATGATCCATGATGTCCCGCGATGGCATATGTTCCAGCGACTGGGCGATCTGCACCGTTTCGCGATATGATAGGGTATCATTCAGTGCCGCACGCATGATCCGCGTTCCCAGCCTGTCAGAGCTCAGCCACGGGGCGCGTTCATGGATTAATGGGTCGATCCGATCTTGCATGATTGTTCACACCACGGGCATGTAACATCCCCATGATGGGAAAATGACAATCCGTTAAGGATCAGAATGTGCGGGCGGGGTTAGTGTAATTTGAACCCGCGACGAATGTCGTTGATTGCTTCGCGCTGGGCGCCGGATAAATCCTCGGTTGTGATGCCTTTTAGGATCGCCAAAAGCGGTTCAAACGAATTTGCGCCATCCAGTTTGAACAAGACGCGCGCCAGACGGGTGATTGCGGGCTTGGGGCCTTGGCATTCGTTCATCAGCCACCGCCCCAAAATCTGCAATTCGCTGGAATCTTGCGCGTTGACCCGCAGGGTTGAACGCAATTGCACGTCCAACAATCCGCGTTGTTCTTTGGTTGGCAGATCATCAAGTTCCAAAAACGCAATTGCGATCGTCGCAATGGCAAGTTTGGGGTCCTCGATACTGTCGGCGGGGTGGGTGTTGCTGCGCCGCTGAAACCCAAACCGACGCGCCGCGAGCCGCACATCATTGGCCACACCTAGCAAATCATGGGACAAATCCGCTGCGTTTTTCGCCCGGTTCACAAAGAAATAAACAGCGGCAAGCCCACCTAAAACGGCAATGAGTATCGGCATCTGAAATTCACTCTTCCTAAAAAACTTTTTAACGTCAGGGCCAAATTACCCAAGCATTCGCCCGACCATTTCCGCCAGATCACGGCTTAAATTATCTTTGGCCGCAATACGTGACAATGCCTCTTGGATCAAGGCTTTGCGCCCGTCATCATAGCGTTTCCACGTTTCAAACCCGGTGGAAATCCGGGCTGCAACCGGTGGGTTCAACGCGTCCAGCAGGATCAGTTGGTCGGCCAGCAATGCATAGCCAGCCCCGGATTTATGGTGAAACCCGGCCGGGTTGCTGATCATCGCGCCAAATACGGACCGAACGCGATTTGGGTTCTTTAGATCGAAATCGGCGTGTTTGGTCAGCGACAGGGCCGTTGCCGCGGTTTGATCGGGGGCGGCACAGATCACCTGAAGGCTGAACCATTTATCCATCACCAACCGTTCCTGCTGCCATTGCTGCTGAAACGCGTCCAAGGCATCCTGCCCTTTGCCGATGGACAACAAACAAGTCAGCGCGGCCTGTTGTTGGGTCATGTTGTCTGCGGTTTCAAATTGCGCAGTCGCAGCTTTGCCCGCATCGATTTTGCTTAGATAGGATAGGACCTGATTGCCAAGCGCGCGTTTACCAGCATCAGCAGCGTCAGGCGAATAGGGGCCGGTGATGGTGCAATCGGCCTGAACCCGAACCAGCGTATCCTGTAGATTTTCAGCGATATGCAGCTTTAACGTTTCATGAGCGTCATAGATCGCTTGCGGGTCCGGCACATACCCGTTTGCGTGCAAATCCTGCGCGGTGTCTTCTTGGCTCGGAAGGGCCAAAACCAATGCCTGATAGGCAGGATCCAGTTGCGGGTCGCGCAAAACGGATCGCAAACCTTCTATAAATGCAGAATTTGGGCTGGCATTGGTGGTGACCATGTCGCGCAATACATCCACCGCCAGCGCACGTCCCGCGTCCCATTTGTTGAACGGATCCGTGTCATGGGCCAACAAAAAGGCGCGTTCTTCTGGGCTGGTGTTGCGTTTCAAAATGACGGGGGCAGAAAAATCCCGCAGGATTGACGGGATGGGACGGTCCTGCAGCCCGTCAAATTCAAAACTTTGTTCCGGCTCGGTTAGTTCACAAATCGTGGTTTTATGGGTTTCAGTCCCATCAGGGCCAAGCAACCCAACAGCAATTGGAACCACATGTGGCGCCTTGTTAGCTTGTCCGTTTGTGTCTGGAATTTCTTGTTTGAAATGAAGCTGATATGTGCCGTTGTTAAAGCTATCGGTCACGTGAATTTGTGGCGTGCCAGCCTGCGCGTACCAGCGCTTGAATTGGCTCAGATCACGGCCGGTGGCATCCTCAAACACCGCGAGCCAATCTTCGATTGTGGCGGCGTCCCCGTCATGGCGATCAAAATACAGATTGAGCGCCTTTTCATAGTTTGCATCCCCCACCAGAGTTTTAAGCATCCGGATCAGTTCTGCGCCTTTTTCATAGACCGTGATCGTATAAAAGTTGTTGATCTCAACAAAGCTTTCGGGGCGCACCGGATGGGCAAGCGGTCCGTTATCTTCGCGGAACTGACGGCTGCGCAACAGGATCGCATCCTCAATCCGTTTCACAGGCGCACTGCGCATGTCACCGGTGAATTGTTGATCGCGAAATACTGTCAAACCTTCTTTGAGACAAAGCTGAAACCAGTCGCGACATGTGATCCGGTTCCCGGTCCAATTGTGGAAATATTCGTGGGCGATAACGGCTTCGATACGTTCAAAATCCTTGTCCGTTGCGGTTTGCGGACTGGCCAGAACCAAGGCTGAATTGAACAGATTGAGCCCCTTGTTTTCCATCGCCCCGCCATTAAAGTCATCCACGGCGACGATGTTAAACAGGTCCAGATCATATTCGCGCCCATAGACCTCTTCGTCCCAGGTCATTGATTTCTTTAACGCTTCCATGCCCCAGGCGCATTTGTCCTGATCCCCCGGTCGCACCCAAATGTTCAATTCCACGTCGCGCCCGGATCGTGTGGTGAATTGGCCGGGATAATTCACCAAATCCCCGGCAACCAGGGCAAACAGATAGGCCGGTTTGGGCCATGGGTCATGCCATTTTGCCCATCCATCCCCGGCGGCCACTGGATTGCCGTTGGACAACAAAACCGGCGCGTCGCTTTCGATGCGGACGGTGAAAACGCTCATGACGTCGGGGCGGTCGGGGTAATAGGTAATCCGGCGGAACCCTTCGGCTTCGCATTGCGTCGAATACATCCCGCCCGACATATACAGCCCTTCGAGGACCGTGTTTGCGGCCGGGTTGATTTCGACGATCGCCTCAAATGTGAACGGTGCGTCGGGCACGTCACAGCGCAGCCCGTCAGCGGATAAATCCGGCGTGATGGCTTTGCCGTCAATCGCGGCAGAAATCAGGCTAAGTTCCAGGCCATGCAAGAAAAAATCACGCGACACTGCATCGGGATTGGGGACAAACCGAATTTTGGAAATGACTCGCGTCGCCGTCTTTGACAGCTGAAACGTCAGATGAACATCCTCAACCAAATAGGCAGGGGGGGTATAGTCGCTAAGATAGATTTTCTGAGGGGCGTCGACGTTCATCTGGGGCTCGCTGATTTACCATATGAGCCGAGCTTAGGGTGCCACCAGAAAAGCAACAAGTGGGGATGTTGAGGGGCGTGTCACTGCATTGTTTTGAATTGGTCATTTTTTTTGACCACGTTGTTGCCTATCGGAAACTTTTGTTCTATTCCGTTCGGAGAATAGGAGAAAACCATGACTGAACGCGTCGAACGAAGTGGGCTCAAAGTTGCCAAATTGATGGCAGATTTCATTGAAAACAAAGCGTTGCCGGGAACCGGCGTTGCGGTTGACGCATTTTGGTCAGGGTTTTCAGAGCTGGTGCATTCAAATGGCCCAGAAAACCTGCATTTGTTGGAAAAACGCGCAGATTTGCAGCGCCAGATTGATGAGTGGCATCTGTCACATCGCGGGCAGCCCCATGACCCCGCAGCGTATCAGGCGTTTTTGAACCATATTGGCTATTTGGTTCCAGAAGGGCCGGACTTTTCGATTGAAACCGAAAATGTGGACCCTGAAATTGCTCAAATAGCGGGCCCGCAACTGGTGGTTCCGATCATGAATGCGCGGTTTGCGTTGAACGCGGTGAATGCCCGTTGGGGCAGTTTGTATGATGCGCTCTATGGTACGGATGCGCTGGGGGACCTGCCGGCTGGTAAAAACTATGATCCTGCACGCGGCGCAAAAGTGATCGCATGGGCCAAAGACTTCTTAGATCAGGCGGTTCCACTGCAATCCCAAAGTCATGCGGATGTGACACAATACACCATTCAGGATGGGGAACTGTCCCCCGCGCTAACAGATCCGAACGCCTTTGTTGGGTATCGGGGGGATGCCCAGTCGCCGTCATCTGTTTTGTTGAAAAACAATGGTTTGCACATCGAAGTTGTGATCGATGCGACCAGCGACATTGGCGCAGATGATCCGGCAAATATCAGCGATATCCTGTTGGAATCCGCTGTTTCGACGATCATGGATTGCGAAGATTCCGTCGCCGTCGTGGATGCCGAAGACAAGGTGTTGGCCTATACAAATTGGCTTGGCCTGATGACTGGAAATCTTGAGGAAAGCTTTGAAAAAGGGGGCCATGTCGTCACGCGGCGCATGAACCCGGATCGGGTTTTCACCGGGCCAAAGGGCGATGATGTCACCCTGAAAGGCCGCGCGTTGATGTTGGTGCGTAATGTCGGCCATCTGATGCGCAACCCGGCGATTTTGGACAGGGACGGCGCCGAAATTGGCGAAGGTCTGATGGATGCGATGATAACCACCCTTATCGCGATGCATGACCTGCAACGGGGTGGTGGAAACTCTACAAAAGGGTCCGTTTACGTCGTAAAACCGAAAATGCATGGCCCCGAGGAAGTCGCCTTTGCGGATCAGATATTCACGGGGGTTGAGGCGGTGTTGAACCTGCCGCAAAATACCGTGAAAATCGGGATCATGGACGAAGAACGCCGCACGTCGGCGAACCTAAAGGAATGTATTCGCGCAGCAAAATCGCGGGTCGCCTTTATCAATACCGGGTTTTTGGATCGTACGGGTGATGAAATCCACACCTCTATGGAAGCAGGGCCCATGGTGCCCAAAGGTGAGATGAAAAACGCCGCTTGGATTGCGTCTTATGAGGATCGAAATGTGGATATCGGGCTGGCGTGTGGGCTAAAAGGCCGGGCACAGATCGGCAAAGGTATGTGGGCCATGCCCGACCTGATGGGCGACATGCTGGCGGCCAAAATTGGCCACCTGCAGGCCGGTGCGTCCTGTGCCTGGGTGCCGTCGCCAACGGCTGCGACGTTGCACGCGACCCATTACCATCAAATTGATGTTTCGGCGCGTCAGGATGAACTGCAATCCGGCGGCGCGCGCGGTTCCTTGGACGATTTGCTAACCATTCCCACCGTGCAACAGGATCGTGTGTTTTCAAACGCGGAAAAGACCCAAGAATTGGAAAACAATGCCCAAGGCATTTTGGGCTATGTCGTACGTTGGGTGGATCAGGGGGTTGGATGTTCCAAAGTGCCAGACATTCATGATGTTGGCCTGATGGAAGATCGCGCAACTTGTCGGATTTCGTCGCAGGCATTGGCGAATTGGCTGCATCATGGCGTGGTTTCTGAGGCGCAGGTGCGCGCCGCATTGGAAAAAATGGCATTGGTGGTTGATGCGCAAAATGCCAACGATCCCAGCTATTTACCAATGGCGCCGGGCTATAATTCAATAGCGTATCAAGCAGCATGCGATTTGGTGTTCCAGGGGCGTATCCAGCCTTCGGGATATACCGAACCGGTTTTGCATCAGCGGCGTCTGCAGAAAAAGACCCAAGCATAACACTTTAGCTTCATCCAATAAGGATATGAAATATGGCAGAAATTTCACTAAATCGTGCGCGTACCATCATTCGTAAAACGTTTGAAAAAGGCAAAGAGCTGGACCTAAAGCCGCTTTCTGTTGTGGTGCTGGATGCAGGTGGGCATGTCAAAGCGTTTGAACGTCAGGATGGGGCTGCGCCGGGGCGGTTTGCAATCGCACATGGCAAAGCCTATGGGGCGGTTATGCTGGGTATGCCTGGATCGGCCCAGATGGCGCGCGCCGAGGCGCAGGGCTATTTTATGAATGCGGTGAATGGGGTCTATGGCGGACAAGTGGTGCCAGTGCCCGGAGGGATTTTGGTGCAGGACAAATCTGGAAAAACCGTTGGGGCGATTGGGGTTACCGGTGATACATCCGACAATGATGCAATTGTCGGATTGGCCGGGATCGACGCGGTGGGCCTAACTGGATTGGCGTAAACGCACCGGTAAACGTTTATATCCCCGCAATCCCACCCGTTTTAGCAGCGGCAATTCCGCCTGTTTGAGGGTGGGTTGGATTTCGGGGAAACGTTCAAAAAGAGTTTGCAAGGCCATCCGCATTTCGACCCGTGCCAGTTGCATGCCCACACATATATGTGGCCCATATCCGAACCCGATATGGGGATTGCGGACGCGATCAGGTTGAAACTGGTCAGGATCCGGAAACCTGTTCGGATCCCGGTTCGCTCCGATAAGCAATGGAACGATTTTATCCCCATTTTCAAACTCATGGCCGCTAATGTTAATGTTGTTTTTCGCATAGTGGATATTGGTCAACATCACGGGTGACTCGTGTCTCAGCACTTCTTCAGTAAAGGCATTCCACCGGCTTGGGTCATCTTTGAACGGGATCACATTTTCTGGTGTGTCCAGCATATGCGCGATCGCAAACCCCATCAGATTGACGGTGGTTTCATGGCCCGCGACAAACAGCGCCATCACCATGGCCAGCAATTCATCGTTGCTCAGGCGGTCTCCGTTTTGTTCGACCTGCACCAAATCACTGATCAAGCCCGGTCGCGGATTTTGCCGCACATTTTCAAATTCCGCGCGAAAATACCGTGCTATGCGCCAAATACCGGGCAGGGCGCGCGCAAAGCTAGGCCCCCCGGAAATCAGCGTCATCGGATTAACCCAGGCGGCAACTTTGGCGCGGTCCGCCTCTGGGATGCCCATCACATCGCAAATCACCAACATCGGGATTTTCTGACAATAGGCCCCCATTAGATCCACCTCTTGGGTCAATGGCATCTGGTCCAATAGCTGATTTGCGATCTGTTGAATGGCCGGAATATGCGTTTCCATGGCCGTTTTGGTAAAGGCAGCGGTCACCAAATGTCGCAATCGAATATGTTCTGCGCCATCCAGCTGGGCAGGATTCCTAAGAAGAGGGCGCAAAAACGGTGGCATCCACCAAAACGTCTTGGCCATGCTGCGCCCGGTTGCATTTTTGGTGTTGCGGGCAAAATTTTCGGTGTCTTTCAAAACCTGACGCGCGGTTTCATCATTGGTCGTGGCCCAAACGACACCGACCAACGGCAGCTTGACCTGAACAAATGCGCCTTGGGTCTGTAATGCGCGCAGTTTCGGACCGGGATTGCGTAAAAAATCGGTATTATTGAGGTCGTGAACCATATTCGCATCCAAATTAACCATGTGCGCCACTGCAGAGGGTATTCATCAACGGTAAGGGTTTTCTGTCTATCAACATAGGTCTATGTTTTGACAGGAAGTATAAGGATGGACGCGTGCGACCTGTTATTGGAATTATTGGCAATTCATATCTGATCAACGATGAATACCCAACCCATGCGGGGGGCACGATGAATTCCTGTGCGATTTCGCACGTGTCAAATTGTGCGCCGATGATTATTCCCGCCAGCCCGGACGTGGTGCAGGTCGACGAATTGCTGTCGATATGTGATGGGTTTTTGTTTACGGGCGGGCGCCCGAATGTACACCCATCTGAGTATGGCGAGGCAGAGACTGAGGCGCATGGTGATTTTGATCGTGGGCGGGATGCAATTACGTTGCCGTTAATCCGGGCCTGTGTGGAGCGTGGCCAACCCATTTTAGGAGTGTGTCGTGGGTTCCAAGAGGTGAATGTCGCCATGGGCGGGACGCTTTATCCGGAAATCCGCGATCTGCCGGGCCGCAGCAATCACCGCATGCCGCCTGATGGGACGCTCGAAGAAAAATTTGCCCTGCGTCATGTGGTCAAAGTCACGGAAAATGGCCCGTTTCATACCCTGTTTGGTGCAACCGAAGTTTTAACAAACACCTTACATGGCCAAGGGATAAAACAGCCCGGCCCGAGGGTGGTTATTGATGGGCACGCCCCCGATGGCACCCCCGAAGCGATCTATATTCAGGACGCACCGGGATTTACCATGTCTGTACAATGGCATCCGGAATGGAATGCAGCCAATGATCCGGTATCGCGCCCTTTATTCGAAGCGTTTGGGGATGCGGCGCGCGCCTTTTCTGCGCAGCGATCAACCCAAAACGCGGTCCTACAGCGCAGCGCCTGATCTGACGGCGGTAAAAGTTTCGGAAATGTTTCGTGGATCATGCTTGCTCTTGGTCTGGGGATTGGGCACTGATAGCGCAAACATATCCGTAATAGCCGTTTGAGGATTAGCCGATGAAACGTTCGCGCATCAATGACATCATGGCAGAAGCCGATGAAATGATCCGATCCTTTGGGTTTGTTCTGCCGCCTTGGGCCTATTGGTCGCCGGATGAATTCAAATCCCGCAAAGACGAAGCGCGCGCCGTTATTGATGCGCGCAATGGCTGGGATATTACTGATTATGGTGCTGGGCGTTACGACGAGATGGGCTTGTTCCTGTTTACGCTGCGCAATGGCCGTTTGGCCGATCTGCAACGCGGCGGTGGGATGTGTTATGCGGAAAAACTGCTGATTTCCAAACAAGATCAACTGTCCCCGATGCACACACATGTGATCAAAGCCGAAGACATCATCAACCGGGGCGGCGCCACCATGGTGATAGAGCTGTTTGGCTCGGATGCGGATGGGAATTTTGATGAAACTGCGGGGGGGACAGTGTTTTGTGACGGGATCCGCCGAGATTTTGCCCCCGGTGAAAAGCTAAAATTTGCCCCCGGTGAAAGCGTGACCCTGATGCCCGGCGATTGGCACGCATTTTGGGGCGAAGGCGGGGACGTTCTGATCGGAGAAGTGTCGACAGTTAATGATGACGAAACCGACAATGTGTTCCGTGACCCAATTGGCCGATTTGCCGACATCGAAGAGGATGTCGCGCCCACTCATTTGCTGGTCAGTGACTATAAAACATGGCTGGCCTGATCCGCGTTTTGGTCTAACCGGACAGAATCCCGGTTGTACCCATTCAAACCCATTCTCAGAATGAACCAAATCGTAAACGTTTGTTTGCGTTTTCACCTTTTCTTGGGGTGTTTGTTATTAAAGGGGTGCTTGCGCTTCCTGTTGGGGCGGGTATCTTCGCGCTAAAGAACCCTTTGGGACGCTGCCCGTGACGTCTTTTGCCAAAATGCCGATTTCTAAATGGATTGATGTGCCGCCTGTTTGGCTGGCCGGTGCAATTTGTGTGGCGTGGTTTGTCGGTCAGGCGCAGCTGTTCCGTCTTAGCTTTGGCGGAGCGTGGTCCGATTTTTTAGGCGGCATTGCGATTGGGGGCGGGGTGATCCTGATCCTTTTGGCGTTTGTGGAAATGCGCAAAATGCGCACCACCGTCATCCCCCACCAAGAAGCGGCGCGACTGGTCACATCAGGAATATTTAAACGCACCCGCAATCCGATCTATCTGGGGGATGTTTTGATCCTGCTGGGGGTGATTTTGCGCTGGGATGCGGTGGCGGCTTTGCCATTGGTTCCTGTGTTTCTATGGTGGATCGAACGTCGGTTTGTCATCCCCGAAGAACGCGGTCTGCGGACAAAGTTCGGTAAGGTGTTTTTTCAATATAGTGAAAAAACGCGACGATGGGTTTGAATTGCTGCGTTGCAGCGGGTATAGGTGGGTAATTGTGCTGCGTCTGCGCGATCCATTTGGCAATATTATTTCGCGGTGAATGCCGCGAAGCTAGCAAGGGAAGGGGAACGTTCCGTGAAAATCGGTGCTCCAAAGGAGACTTTCGAAGGCGAAAACAGGGTCGCAATGACACCTGCATCCGCCAAAGATCTGCAAAAACTGGGATATGATTGCGCGATTGAAACCGGGGCCGGTTTGGCCGCTGGGTTTTCTGACGCGGATTATGCTGCGGCAGGTGTGGAAATCGTAAAAACCGGCGCGGCGCTTTACAAAGCCGCTGACATTGTCGCCAAAGTACGCCAGCCAGACGCGACGGAAATGAAGCGTTTGACCGAAGGTCAGACATTGATTTCATTCTTTAATCCGGGTGCCAACGAAACCGGCATGGCGGCCGCCAAAGCCAAAGGCGCCAACGTGATTGCCATGGAAATGGTGCCACGGATCAGCCGCGCGCAGAAAATGGATGCGCTGTCATCCATGGCCAATATCGCCGGCTACCGCGCGGTGATTGAGGCGGGCAATAACTTTGGACGCTTCTTTACCGGTCAGATCACGGCGGCGGGCAAGGTGCCCCCGGCCAAGGTTCTGGTTGTGGGCGCGGGCGTGGCCGGATTGGCTGCGATCGGCACATCCACATCACTGGGCGCGATCACGCTGGCCTTTGATGTGCGTCCCGAAGTGGCCGAACAGGTCGAATCGATGGGCGCTGAATTTGTCTATCTGGACTTTGAAGAAGATCAGGCAGACGGTGCGGCCACAGGTGGTTACGCCGCCGTGTCATCGCCTGAATTCCGCGAGGCCCAGCTGGCCAAGTTCCGCGAACTGGCCCCAGAGGTTGATATCGTCATCACCACGGCGCTGATCCCCAACCGCGAAGCCCCAGAGCTGTGGACCGAAGACATGGTCGCCGCGATGAAGCCCGGTTCGGTGATTGTCGATCTGGCTGCGGAAAAAGGCGGCAATTGCAAATTGACCGTCATGGACGAAAAAATCGTCACAGATAATGGCGTGACCATCGTTGGTTACACCGATTTCCCATCCCGGATGGCCGCGCAGGCATCGACGCTTTATGCGACCAATATCCGTCACATGATGACTGACCTGACCCCTGAAAAGGACGGTCAGATCAATCACGACATGGAAGACGACGTAATCCGTGGCGCGACTGTGACCTTTGCCGGGGAAATCACATTCCCACCGCCACCACCCAAAGTGCAGGCCATCGCAGCCAAACCCAAAGAGGTGGTGCCAGAGCTCACAGCCGCTGAAAAACGCGCCGCAGAAGACGCCGCATTCAAAGCGCAGACCAAACAGCAGGTCATTCTGCTGGGCGTTGGTGCTGCGTTCCTGCTGGGCGTTGGATTGGTGGCTCCGGCCAGCTTTATGCAGCACTTTATCGTGTTTGTGTTGTCTGTGTTCATCGGCTTCCAGGTGATCTGGAATGTCAGCCACAGCTTGCACACACCGCTTATGGCTGTGACCAATGCGATCTCTTCGATCATCATTCTGGGCGCTCTGATGCAAATCGGATCGGGCAGTTTCCTGGTGATCTTACTTGCCGCGCTTTCGGTCTTTATGGCCGGGATCAACATCTTTGGCGGCTTCCTCGTGACACGGCGCATGCTCGCCATGTTCCAGAAATCTTAAGGGGGCCGGAAGTATGGATTTTGGTTTTACAACAGCGGCTTATGTCGTTGCAGCAGTCCTGTTCATTCTGTCCTTGGGCGGATTGTCAGGTCAAGAAAGCGCAAAACGCGCTGTGTGGTATGGCATTGTCGGCATGGCGCTGGCGGTGTTTGCAACCCTGATCGGCCCCGGCTCGGGCCTGTGGTTCCTGTCGCTGGTGCTGATCGGCGCCGGTGGGGTGATCGGCTATATGGTCGCCACCAAGGTACAGATGACAGAAATGCCGCAACTGGTCGCCGCGATGCATTCGCTGGTGGGTCTGGCCGCGGTTTTTGTCGGCTTTATCGCCCATATTGAACTGGGCCGTGTCATGGCCATGGATGCCGAAACCCAAAAAGGTCTGGACGGGTTCGCAGCGTTATTGGCCAAAAAAGACGCCGTCGAAATCGCCATCCTGCGGGTTGAGGTGTTCCTTGGCGTATTCATTGGTGCGGTCACCTTTACCGGGTCGGTCATTGCCTATGGAAAACTGGCAGGCAAAGTGACGACCTCGGCGGAAAAACTGCCCGGTGGGCATATGCTGAACGCAGGCGCGGCGGCATTGTCGGTGATCTGTCTGGTCTGGTACTTCAACACTGGCGGGTTCTTTCCGCTGTTTGTGATGACCTTGGCGGCGTTGTTCATTGGCTATCACCTGATCATGGGGATCGGCGGCGCGGATATGCCGGTGGTAGTGTCCATGCTGAACAGCTATTCCGGCTGGGCGGCTGCGGCGATTGGCTTTAGCCTCGGCAACGATCTGTTGATCGTGGTTGGCGCGCTGGTTGGTTCGTCCGGTGCGATCCTGTCTTACATCATGTGTAAGGCGATGAACCGGTCCTTTGTCAGCGTGATCTTGGGCGGCTTTGGCGGCACTGCTGGTCCCGCAATGGAGGTCGAAGGCGAACAGGTCGCGATCGAAGCGGACGGCGTTGCCACGGCCTTGGATGAGGCCGACAATATCGTGATCATTCCGGGCTATGGCATGGCGGTGGCGCAAGCCCAGCAAGCCGTGTCTGAGCTGACCAAACGTTTGCGCGACAAAGGCAAAAACGTGCGGTTTGCGATCCATCCGGTTGCGGGTCGTTTGCCCGGTCACATGAACGTTCTGCTGGCCGAGGCAAAGGTGCCTTATGACATCGTGCTGGAAATGGATGAAATCAACGATGACTTCCCGGAAACGGATGTGGCCATCGTGATCGGGTCCAACGATATCGTGAACCCCGCCGCCCAAGAAGACCCCAACAGCCCCATCGCCGGTATGCCGGTTCTGGAATGCTGGAAGGCGAAACAAGTGTTTGTTTCCAAACGCGGGCAGGGCACCGGTTACTCCGGTATCGAAAATCCGCTGTTCTTCAAAGAAAACACACGCATGTTCTATGGCGACGCCAAAGACAGCCTGAACAAATTGCTGGGTCTGATCGAATAATCGACAGTCACCTAACATCAAAAAACGCCCCGGTTTCGCGACCGGGGCGTTTTGCGTTTATGGCCTTACGTTTTTGATCCTGCGTTGATGGATTAGGCCGCTTGGCGGGCCTGCGCGAGGGTGGCCACACGTTCACCATAGGTGCGCGCACTGATCAGATCCCCGGCAAAGGGGCCTTCTTCGGGGGAGGCATCCGATGGGGACGTGGCCAGTGGCCCAGCTGATCCGCCAAAGTGGTTCATGTCAGCGGCGGTATTGGCTTTGGTATTGGCGGGCATCTGGTTCAGGCTGACCCAGAGGCCGCCATGCTGCGCTGCCAAGGTTTGAAACCACGCCATGGTCATGCCTTTGTCACCGCTGGGGGACCCGGAATTGGTAAAGCCGCCAAACAATTTGTCCTGCCATGAACGGGTAAACCAACGTTGCGCGCTGGTATCTGCAACCTTTTTAAACTGCCATGCGGCATTGCCCATATAGGTCGGGCTGCCGAACAGGATCGCATCTGCGCCGTCCAGCGCATCCCATGCCTCATCAGGCAGCGTTCCATCCTCAGAAATGGGCCAGAGCCGCGCCTGATCTCCGGCCCCTTGTGCGATGGCTTCTGCCTGTTTTGTGGTGTGGCCGTAGCCTGAAAAATAGATGATTTCGATCTTTGCCATGATGTGATTCCTATCGTTGGATCGTGTTACATCACCTCAGTTAGGGGCTTTACTTACTTTTCGTAAGGAGGTACTTTTTCGTAAGTAATACTTTCATTTTCGTAACTGTTGCGAGCAAGCGCCATGCCAATTGATGCCAATAATCACCTTTGTCCGATGGACCCTTTGCTGCGGCTGATTTCTTCTCGTTGGACCAGCTATATTGTCTGGCAATTGCAAAACCATCCGGGCATTCGGTTTGGCGCTTTGCAAAATCAGGTACCGGGGATTTCGGCCAAAATGCTGACGGAGCGGCTGCGGGAACTGGAAAATGCTGGGCTGGTGACACGTCACATTGAACCCACACGACCGCCACAAGTGTCCTATGAATTGACCGAACAGGCGCGGGCGTTGCGCGGGGCATTGGATGCGCTGCACAAGGTTGCCGAAGACTGGAAACAGCAGGGCTGGAGCGCTGATACCGGGTTCCCGCAAAAGGCCACACTGCCATCGTGAGCTGGGTTTTGGTTTATGGCGTAAGGTACTGAATGTGTTGGCGAAACTACGGTTCGCGATGTTTGATTTAAGGGGTGGATGGATCGTGGTATACAGTCGTATCCCACTAACCCCTTGCAAAATATAATAAAAATTCTTTACAGATTGTGGATTTCCCCTAGTTTGGCGGGACCTGCCGCTACGGAAACCCGCTATGAATTCCAACAATGATCATCCCAAACGTTATGCAATGGCCAATGAATTGCATGCGCGCCCTTTTCCTTTGATCGCAGCGCCCGGTCGGGCGGCCTATCTGGCAATCAAGCCCGCGCGAAATGCTGCAGGGCGGGATCGGGATGCAGATCGGGCGCATCTGATCGCGTTGTTGGATCGCTTTGGCGCACCGCATCCCCAACCCAATGCCACGCATTATTCTGGGCAAATCGGCCGACATATTCTGAAATGGGAAAGCCACACAGAGTTTGTGACATATACCATTCACTGTGATGGCGTGGCGGATGATCCTTTTAATGCGGCCACGTTCAAATTGTTCCCCGAAGAATGGCTGGCCCAAGCGCCGGGCGTTCGGGTCACATCCGCCTTGATCCGGATTGAGCAACTGACAGACGACACAGGCATCCCGGAAAAAACCAGAGCATGGTTTGTGCCCGAAAGTCTGGCAATGTCACGGGTGCTGGACGATGATTTGGTGGTTGGGGCTGATTTTCGCATCGACGAAGCCGGACATATGCGTTTTGCGGTTTTTGTGCGCCCTGAATGTGGGGCCCGTCGGGTGGGACGGGTGGTCCAGCGTCTGTGCGAAATCGAAACCTACAAAGCCATGGCCATGTTGGGGTATTTTCAGGCAGGTGAATTGAACACCAAAATGGGGGCCATTGATGCGCGCCTGTCAAAGCTGATGGAGGAAATTTCCGGCACAGCACCTGAGGTCACATTGTCGGCTTTGATTGATGTCTCGGCAGAGCTGGAAAATCTGAGCGCAAAATCATCGTTTCGATTCGGGGCAACCGGGGCCTATGAAACCATTGTGAACCAACGCGTTGCTGTGCTGCGCGAACAACGGTTCAAAGGGCGTCAGACCTTTGGCGAATTTATGATGCGCCGGTTTGATCCCGCCATGCGCACCGTCGCCAGCACCCAAGATCGCCTGCAAGTCATGGCCGATCGTGCCCGTCGCGCGGGGGAATTGCTGCGCACACGGGTGGATGTGGAACGGTCTGCCCAGAACCAAGCTTTGTTAGAAAGCATGGACAAACGCGCCGATTTGCAGCTGCGATTGCAACAAACCGTCGAAGGATTATCCGTCGTTGCGATCAGCTATTATGCTGTGTCTCTGGGGGCTTATGCGCTGTATCCGCTGGGGAAATGGGCCGGGATCAGCAAGGAATTGATCACCGCAGGGCTGGTTGTCCCTGTTTTGGTTCTGGTCTGGCTGATGGTCCGGGCGATCCGAAACAAATTCCATTAAAATGGCATGCGATTGCAATTGCTGACGGGGGGGCGATGCTTTGAAAACCTCGTTTTCAAATGGACACCTCACGCCGCAAAATGAACTTCTGTTTGCCCCCCTGACATTGCCTTGTGGGGTGGTGTTGAAGAACCGGATCGTGAAATCAGCCATGTCTGATTCCTTGGGGGACGGGACCGGGCATTCTACAGTTTCGCAATTTCGGCTTTATCAACGCTGGGCTTCTGGCGGTGTTGCCGCGTCAATCATCGGAGAGGTGCAGGGGCAGCCCGGTTTTGCTGAAAAGCCCGGAAATTTGGTGCTGAACGCCGCGGCTGATCTGGATCGCTTTCAAACATTGGCCGCCTCGGGGCGTGAAAATGACGCGCAGCTTTGGCTGCAATTGGGGCATGCGGGCGCGCTGTCATATGCGCCAACCAGCTGTGCCAAAGGACCAAGCGCGCTTGATTTACCCGGACTGAGCTGTGCAGCATTGTCCACAGACGACATTGCACAAATCCCAGCTGAATTTGCGCAAACGGCCCGTTTGGCGCAACAGGCTGGGTTTGGTGGCGTTCAGGTCCATGCGGCCCATGGCTTTTTGCTTAGCCAGTTTTTGTCGCCGTTGTTTAACAAACGACAGGATAGCTATGGTGGCACAATTGCCAATCGTGCCCGGCTTTTGCTGGACACAATTATCGCAATCCGGGACGCAGTCGGGCCCAATTTCCCAATCGCGGTGAAACTTAACGCGACGGACCAACTTGTCAGAGGGTTCAGCGAAGAAGACGCGGGGTGGGACTTGGATATTCGCCGGGCCATAAAAGATTATGACGCCCGTGATCAAAAACGCACCCGTATTTGGCAACAGCACTTTGGAGATCCCAAAAACTAGGTTGGTCACAAAGCTGTTGAACGGGTCCGATAAGAGGGGGCAATGACCCAGTCGTTTTCAATCCGAATTGCAGATCCTGACGATTCAGAGCGGATTCTGGATTTGTTGGCGCATTTGACTTTGGACGACACGCGATGTCCACCTGACGTCGCACATAAAAACCTGACCAAGTTGATGGCATTTGACGGCTCTTGTGTGTTTATCGGGGAAGTTGCGGGCATTGTCGCGGCCACCTGCATGTTGATTATCATCCCCAATTTGACCCGCAGCGGCGCGCCCTTTGCTGTGATCGAAAATGTTGTTACCCATCCCGATCATCGTGGGGCGGGCTATGGGACCCAGATTTTGGACGCCGCATGTGCGCGCGCTTGGCAACATGATTGCTATAAAATCATGCTGAGCACCGGTTCGAAAAATCCCACGACATACGCGTTTTATGAACAGGCCGGGTTCGAACAATCACGAACCGGGTTTCAGAAACGCCGTATTGCCCTGCGCGCGGACTAAAAAACGCCAGCTGCAAATCGGGGCAACTGGCGTTTTGTTGGTCACATTGTGGGATCTAGCCTGGTGTCACAGGCCACGGATCCGGGGATCCAGCGCATCGCGCAGCCCATCGCCGATATAATTCACCGACAGCACGGTCAGCGAAATCGCCAGACCCGGCCAGATCACCCGTTCGGGATATTGCTGCATAAAGTCACGAGCATCAAACAGCAGGCGGCCCCATGTCGGGAAATCTGGGGGAAAGCCCAGCCCCAAGAAGGACAAAGCGCTTTCGGTGATGATCGCGTTGGCAATCCCTAACGTGGCCGAGACCATGATCGGCGACAGCACGTTGGGTAGGATATGCCGCATGATCATCCGCCCCGGCCGGGTGCCGATGGACCGTGCGGCCAGCACAAATTCCCGTTCTTTGATCGCCAAGACATCGCCGCGCACAATCCGCGCGGTTGGCATCCATGATGTCACCCCGATGGCCACGACGATCAGCAGGAATATCCCCTGTTCCGGGCCAAAGGCGGCGTTCAGGCTGTCGCGAAACAGCATCACCATGACCAATAGCAACGGCAATAGGGGCAGGGCTAAAAACAGGTCGGTCAGGCGCATCAACACACCGTCCAACCGTTTGAAATACCCCGCAACAACCCCAATCAACGTGCCAAGGAACAGGGCCAGCAACATGGCCGTCATCCCAACGGCGACCGACGTTTGCCCACCTTTCATCATGCGGGCCAGCGTGTCCCGTCCCAATTGGTCCGTGCCAAACGGATGCGCCCAGCTGGGCCCCTGATTGCGCGCACGAATGTCGATATAGGTCGGGTCGATGGACCAGATAAATGGCCCCAGAAACACGCCTCCGACGATCAGGATGAAAAAGGCCGCGCCAATTAACGCGCCTTTGTGGGATTTGAACTGGTCCCAGACGTCCCACCATTGGTTGCGGACCTCGGGCATCTGCGTTTGATCAGTCATAGCGAATCCTCGGGTCCAGCACGCCATAAAGAAGGTCGGCAATCAGGTTGAACATCACAATCAAGAAGGCAAATAAGAAGGTGATTGTTTGCACGGTCGGCATGTCATTGGCCTGAATGGCGACAATCAGATATTGGCCGATGCCGTTCACTTTGAACACTTGTTCGGTGATGATCGCCCCGCCAAAGATCGACGGAATACCCAGCGCAATCACCGTCACAACCGGGATCATCGAGTTTCGCAAAACATGCACCATGACCACGACGCTTTCGGTCAGGCCTTTGGCGCGGGCGGTGCGCACGTAATCTTGGTTCAGGTTATCCAACATGGATGCACGCATGAACCGGCTGATCTGTGCCGTGGTTTGCAACGCCAGCACCATCACGGGCATAACCATCTGACGAGCTTGTAACTTAAAGCTTTCCCAATCAACCACTTGCAGCGTGGTATCATAGATTGAGGGCAGCCAGAAAATACTGTCGCGCGGGATCAAAACCGAAAAGATCACAATCGCCAGAACACCGGAAAAGAACGGTGGAACGGAATAGCCAACCATGGACACAAAGGTCCCAACCTGGTCAAACACCGAATATTGGCGATAGGCGGAAATGATGCCGATGGGCAGGGCGATCAGCACCCCAACCACATATGACAGGCCCACAACCTTTAGGGTTTGGGGCAGGCGTTCCAGAATAGTGTCCATCACCGGCGCGCGGGTTTGCCATGAAATCAGCCGCGCTGATTCAGGGGCATCCACCCAGCCCAGATCCGCCAGATAGAACATCGGTTCGGTCCAGACGATCTGTTTGAGCCATAAAACATAGCGAATATGAACAGGTTCCCCGAGCCCGAGGCTCTGACGGATTTGTTCGCGAACTTCGTGCGAGATCGTCAACGGCAGGTTCGCCGTCGGATCACCGGGCGCGAGGTCCAGCAAAAGGAAAATGATCAACGAAATGAAGATCAATGTCGGGATGGCCATGGCCAGCCGTCGGATTGCAAAATTCAGCATCAGGTCCCCGGAATGCCGCTTTGGGCGTTGGTCTTGGTCAGATGCCCCGGTTCAAATGGTAAAACCGGGGCATCCAGTGTGGATGTGCGTTTTTTATCCAATTGGATTATTCAGCCGCACGGGACCAATCTTTGATGTTCCACATTTCACTGTCCCAGTCGGTGATCAACACGCCTTCTAGGGAATTGGCATGCGCGGATACACCACCACGGTGCACCAGCGGCACCATGGAACCGGACTGAACCAACAGGTCATTCAGGCTCTTGGCCAACTCAGCGCGATCTTCGATCGATGCTGTGCCTGCCATTTCGGTGACCAATGCGTCATATTCTTCGGAACAGAACCGCTGAATGTTCGCACCTTGCCACTGGCTTTCTGGGGAAGGGATGTCGCTGCAGCGCCAGTTGGCCATGTACGCCTCTGGGTCAACACCGGCAAAGTTGTTGGTGTACATTTCGATATCTGCATAGAACTTCTGGTATGTGTCCGGGCTTGCTGGATCACCCCCAAAGAACACAGATGCATCAATATTGCGCAGCTCGGTTTCAACGCCGATTTCGCTCCACCACTGTTTGATCAGGGCTTGGGTATCCTGACGCACAGCATTTGTGGATGTCTGGTACAGAACCCGCAATGGCACGCCGTCTTTTTCACGGATACCGTCGCCATCTGTGTCAACAACACCAAGGCTGTCGAGCAGGGCATTCGCTCCGGCAATGTCCTGACCTAGGCAGGCATCATTGGCGGTCGAGGCATAGATCGCAGGGGCAGGCAGCACGTTACAGGTGGCCTGACCACCGGAACCATAGCCCACTTCGACCAGCAATTCGCGGTCAATCGCCATGGACAATGCACGCACAACTTCGCTGTCGGACAGGAACGGATGCGCGCCGCCTTCGACGGTGGAACGGGCATCGCCAAGGGCGCTGTCAGGGTTGGTTTGGTTGATCATCAGACGTTCAACCGAGGACCCAAATGCCGTGACAACAGTGCCGTTCCCGGCGGATTCCATGTCAGATAGAACGGTTGGATCAATCTGCAGGTTCCACGCATAGTCAAACTCAGCGGTTTCCAGCACCGACCGAGCCGCCGCAGCTGCGTCACCGCCGCCTTTGAACACCACGTTAGCAAAGGCAGGTTTACCCTCTTCGCGGAAGTTTTCATTGGCCGACAGGGTGATCACGTCATTGGCGCGGAATTCGTCAACCACAAACGGGCCTGTGCCAATGGGGCTAAAGTTCGCATCCGTACATTCCGGCGCAGACGCCCCCAGACAATCGGCAAATTGCGCGGCTTGGATCAGCGGGCTCTCAGAGCCAACAAAAGCAGTGTAGGGGAATGGTTTTGGCTGATCAAAGGTCACTTTGATCGTGCGGTCATCAATCGCTTCTACGTTGGTCACGCCATCATAGTAGGATGCCTGCGCACAGCCACCTTCGGGGTGGGTACAATATTGCCAAGTGAAAATCGCATCCGCAGCGGTCAGGGCTGTGCCGTCAGACCAGGTCACGCCTTCGGAGATTTTCCATGTGATCGAGGTCAGGTCTTCGGCCACGCCGCCATTTTCGATCGTTGGGATTTCGTCGACCAACCATGGAACCAGTTCACCTGTATTGGCAAAACGGGCCAGCGGTTCGATAACCAGCGACGCCGCTTCGGTTTCTTTTGTGCCGCCCGACAGATACGGGTTCATCGTGGATGGCGCTTGCCAATAGATGATCCGCAATTCGCCGTCACGTCCGCGTTCACCGCCATGGCCATCCGCAAAGGCCATCGGGGCAAGTGCGAAACTGGCCGCAGCTCCCATCAGAATTGTCTTAAGTTTCATTGTTTTCTCCATGTTGAGCGCTCTTGTTCGCCTCGTGCCGCAGGTTAGCCCGCGGTCTGATTATAGTGGTGACAGGCCACAAAACGGCCGGGCAGCACCTCTTTGTATTCAGGGTCTTTTTCGTGACAAATCTCCATCACGGCCGGGCAACGGGTGCAGAAATTGCACCCCAGCGGCGGGTTGGATGGGGATGGGACATCGCCGGTCAGGATCTGGCGTTCGGCGCTGTCATGCAGCACAGGGTCGGGTTCGGGAACCGCCGACAGCAACGCCTTTGTGTAGGGGTGCAATGGGTCGGCATATAGCGCCTCGCGTTCGGCCAATTCGACGATTTTACCCAGATACATGACCGCCACGCGGGTTGCGATATGGCGCACCATCGACAGATCGTGGGAAATAAACAGGAATGTCAGGCCAAATTGTTTTTGCAAATCTTCAAGCAAATTCACGACCTGCGCCTGAATGGACACGTCCAACGCCGCAATCGGTTCGTCACAGACAATGAATTTCGGGTTCAAGGCCAAAGCCCGCGCAATGCCGATCCGTTGACGTTGCCCCCCGGAAAACGCATGTGGATACCGCGCGGCAAACCGACGGTTCAACCCCACCGCATCCATCAATTCATAGACTTTTTCGGCCTTTTCTTTCTTGGATAGCTTGGTGTGTTCATCCAGCGGTTCCTGAATAATCGCCTGAACGGTCATACGTGGGTTCAGCGACGCCTGCGGGTCCTGAAACACCATCTGCATAGTTGGTCGTTTGCTGCGTAAACTGGCCTGAGGCACATCGCCGATTTCGTCGCCATCCACCGTGATCGTGCCGCCGGTGATGTCATATAACCGCAGCACAGCCCGCCCGCAGGTGGATTTGCCACAGCCAGATTCCCCCACCAATCCAAGGGTTTCGCCCGGATAGATGTCAAAACTGACCCCATCCACCGCCTTTACCGCGCCGGTTTGACGGCGCAACAATCCCGATTGAATAGGAAAATGCATTTTCAGGTCTTTGACTTGCACCAAAGGCGTCTCTGTGCGTGTTGCATCTTTTGGTAGATCAAACATTTTCAATCCCCTTTGACTGGGTCGGATCCACATGGAAACAAGCGGCATCATGACCCGGCCCGGTGGCATAGCGCACAGGGTTTTCAATCGCACAACGATCAAAGGCCACGTCGCACCGATCCCGGAATGCGCAGGATTTGGGCGCGGTATGCATCATGGGGGGCTGACCTTCGATCACGGTTAGACGGTCCTCGCGTTCACCGCGCACCGAGGGCACGGTTTTTAACAAGGCACGTGTGTAGGGATGCTGAGGATTGGCAAACAATTCCCGCACCGGCGCCTGTTCCACAACTTGGCCGCCATACATCACCATCACCCGATCCGCGATCCCGGCAATGACGCCCAGATCATGGGTGATCCAAATGACGCCCATGCCCAGCTTGGTCTGCAATTCCTTCATCAGTTCAAGGATTTGCGCCTGAATGGTCACATCGAGCGCGGTGGTGGGTTCATCGGCGATCAACACTTGGGGATCACAGGCCAAGGCGATGGCAATCATCACCCGCTGCCGCATGCCACCGGAAAACTGATGCGGATAATCCTTTAGCCGTTGATCCGCGTCCGGAATGCCCACCAGTTCCAGCAATTCTTTGGACCGGGCGCGGGCCTCTTTTTTGGACAGGCCCATATGGGTCATCAAAGGTTCGCGCAATTGATAGCCAACCGTAAACACCGGGTTGAGCGACGTCATCGGATCCTGAAACACAAATCCGATTTTGCCACCGCGCACCCCGCGCATATCCTTGGCACCGATTTGCAGCAGGTCCTGGCCGTCAAACATCACCGTACCAGCACGGACATCCGCGGGTGGGGTCGGCAGCAATCCAATCAGCGACATCATCGTCACCGATTTTCCAGATCCGCTCTCACCGACAACGCCCAGCAGTTCGCCGGGTTTGAGGTCAAAGCTCACATCATTGACCGCGTGCACCTCGCCGGCGCGCGTTTTGAATACAGTCTTTAGGCCCTGCACATGCAGAACGGACTGGCCCCCATCGGGCATACAGAACCTCCCTGATTTGGTTCCTATGTGTCGTCTTTTTTTGGCGTGGCGATTATGTTACCGCCATCAGATCGCCAGACGTTAGCACGGATTTTTCCCCCCGCAAGCCCCCAGTTTAGGTCATTCGGTCTGGATTCCGCTGCGTAACGGGCCACTTGACCTTCTGTCGTTGACGTTCAACGTTAGGGCGAAAATTCAGGGTAGGGATGAAATGGGCCAAAAACAAAGCGCACAAGAGATATTGGAACATCTGGTTGGGTTTGCGACCGTAAGTGAGGACAGTAATCTGAAATTGGTCGATTTTGTGGAACAATATTTGTCGTCTTGGGGTGTGAATTCTGTTCGTGTGCCCAACGAAGACGGGATCAAAGCCGCGCTTTATGCCCATATCGGACCGGATATTCCCGGCGGGGTTGTGCTGTCGGGGCACACGGATGTGGTGCCTGTGGCGGGGCAGGATTGGGACAGCGATCCATTTGTTTTGACACAGAAAAATAATCGTCTCTATGGGCGGGGATCGTGTGACATGAAGGGGTTTGTGGCGCTTGCTCTGGCGGCGGTTCCGCTGGCCGTGGCGCAGCACAAGGCGCAGAATTTAACCCGCCCCCTGCAAATTGCCCTGTCCTATGACGAAGAGGTCGGCTGTACCGGGGCGCCGGTGATGATCGACCATATGCTGGCCAATGGCATGCCGCAGGCCAGCACTGTCATTGTGGGGGAACCGACCAATATGCAGGTGGTCACCGGTCACAAAGCGGGCATCGGGTTTCAGGTCCATGTGCAAGGATTTGAAGTGCATTCGTCACTTTTGCCCGAAGGGGTCAGCGCGGTTCTGGAAGGGGCCCGTTTGATCAACTGGGCCAATGCGCAAAACGAACGGCTACAGGCCACGCCGCCGACGCCAATGGCCGCGGCGTTTTACCCGCCCTTTACCACCCTGCATGTGGGTAAAATTCAGGGCGGAACAGCCCATAATATCACGGCCAAGGATTGTTATTTCGATCTGTCTTTCCGTGTCGTCCCCGATGAAACCCCCGCAGAATGGGAGGCAAATCTGCGGGCCGAAGTCAAAACGCTTGAGGCCAAAATGAAAGCCATCCACCCAGATGCGGCCATCACCCTGACCCAAGGGTTTGGCGTGCCCGGCTTGCGCCCTGAGGAAAATGGATTGGCCGAACAATTGGCGCGGCAATTGACCGGTGACAATGCCAGCCATGTGGTCAGTTACGCAACCGAAGCCGGGCAATTCCAAGAGCGGGGATATTCCGTGGTTGTCTGTGGTCCCGGTGACATCGCGCAAGCACACCAGCCCAACGAATTTTTAGAGATTTCACAACTCAGAGCAGGTGAGACCTTTATGGAAAATCTGATCAAAAAACTGAGAATTTGATCAAAACCCTTTGTGCGGGACTTGTGAACCGGACCATTTCTAGGCACGGTTCATCCAATCCGCCCTTCAATTTGGTGTCTGTTTTGGCGCCGCAATCGCACTTTGTTTGGACTGAATCCAGCCTGAAATCAGGGTGTTTGACCCAACAGGAGCCGTAAATGCCTATCAAGAATCGTTTCGCTGAAATGTTGCCAGAGGTCACCGAATGGCGTCGGGATCTGCATGAGAATCCCGAAATTCTGTTTGATACAATCCGTACCTCAGCCGCCGTAAAGGCCAAATTAACCGAATTTGGTGTGGATGACATCGTCACCGGATTGGGGCGCACGGGCGTTGTTGGGGTGATCAAAGGGAAAACCAACAAATCGGGCAAAGTCATTGGGTTACGCGCCGATATGGACGCATTGCCGATCCACGAAGCCACTGGTCTGGACTATGCCTCTAAAACGGACGGGGCCATGCATGCCTGTGGGCATGACGGACATACGGCGATGTTGCTGGGCGCGGCGAAATACCTGTCGGAAACCCGCAATTTTGACGGCACGGTTGTGGTGATTTTCCAACCCGCCGAAGAAGGCGGCGGCGGTGGCAAAGAAATGTGCGACGACGGTTTGATGGACAAATTCGGCATCCAAGAAGTGTACGGCATGCACAATTGGCCCGGCCGCCCGGTTGGCAGTTTCGCAATCCGTCCGGGGTCCTTTTTTGCGGCTGCGGATCAGTTTCACATCGAAATCGAAGGCAAAGGGGGCCATGCCGCCAAGCCGCAAGAAACGATTGATACCACCGTCATGGCCAGCCATGTGGTTCTGGCTTTGCAAACCATCGTCAGCCGCAACGTGGATCCGGTGAAACAGGCGGTTGTTTCGGTCACGTCGTTTGAAACCGACACCAAGGCCCATAATGTGATCCCCCAGCGGGTCACGTTGCGCGGAACCGTGCGCACGATGGATCATGATGTGCAGGATCTATGCGAAAAACGGCTAAGCGAAGTTGTTCAGGGCACGGTGGCCGTGTTCGGTGGCGTGGCCAAAATAAACTATGAACGTGGGTATCCGGTTATGGTCAATTCCGAGGAACAGACCGAATTTGCAGCCCAGGTTGCGACGTCTGTGTCGGGCACCTGCGAAGAGGCGCCCTTGGTGATGGGGGGCGAAGATTTCGCCTATATGCTGAATGAACGGCCGGGGGCCTATATTCTGGTTGGAAATGGGGAAACGGCCCCGGTTCATCACCCGGAATACAATTTCAACGACGAAGCAATCCCCGCCGGATGTTCGTGGTGGGCCGGCATTGTCGAACAGCGCATGCCCGTTGAATAGGGGGCTGGGGCCGGCTCAGGCTTGCGATCAGGATGACAAAAGGGTACGCGCAGCACATGACACAACACACCGCCTATGCCCCGTCTTCGCCTGATATGCCGGTCACAAATGTGGCCTGTATCAAATGGGGCACCTTGTTTGGTCCTGAATATGTGAACCGTCTGTATTCAGGTGTGCGTCGACATATTCGCGGGCCAGTGCGGTTTATCTGCATGACCGAACATGCACAGGGGATCCATCCTGACGTGGAAATTCTGCCCTTGCCGGTCGAACCGTTTCACGATGCGATGAACGCGGCTTTGGCAGTGGCGAACCGGCAGGGCGCCATGCGCAAAGTGTCCCTGTTTCGCCCCGGTCTGATTGCAGACTTAGAGGGGCCGGTGCTTGGCTTTGATCTGGATGTGGTGATTACCGGCGATCTGACTCCAATTCTGGAACTGGAACCGGGCAAAGTCGCCATGCGCGCTGATTGGGTCGAAGCGCGCCGTGGGCGCAAAACAGGGCATGGATCGGTGTTTCGATTTGATCCCGTGGCGCATCCCTATCTTTATCACGATCTGGCAGCAAACCCGACCCAAGAGGTTGAAATCGCGCGCGGATCTGAGCAACGCTATACATCGACCAAGGCGCAGGAACGTGGGGATTATGTCTATATTCCGGGTGATTTGGTGGTGTCGTTTAAACATGATTGTTTGGATTTGCCGCCGATGAATTACCTGCGTGCCGCCCGGATGCCGGAAAATGCGCGGGTTGTGTGTTTTCATGGTCGCCCCAAAATGCCCGAAGCGGTTGAAGGCTATTCTGGGTCGTGGCTTCGTTATGCGAAACCTTGTGAGTGGTTGCAGGATCATTGGATTGATCGCGCAACCGCTGATTTGGGCGCTGAATGGGCCTAAATCAGGTCCAATATCCGATCAACAATTTGCCCACGCAAGGCCCGCCCGGCCTGTGTCACTTGGTCTAGTTTCTGCGTCGATTTTCGCGCCATTAAGGCAAGGGATGCGATGTCATCAGCGGTTTGCACCATTTGGGCCATCCCGATTTTTCTTAGCTTTTCATAGGCTTCTGCGGCGTTTTTAACATCAGGACCATAGAGGGTATAGCTGCCCAAAACAGCCGGTTCCCATGGGTTATGACCACCGCGTTGGCCAAATGATCCCCCCAGCAAAGTGACGGCGGATTGCGCGAAAAACAGACCCGTTTCCCCCATCGTATCCGCCAACAATATTTGATCCGACTCAGCCAAATCCTGACCGCTTGATCTGCGCATATGTTTCAGGCTTAAAACGTCGATCATCGTTGCCAATTGCGCGGCACGATCGGGATGTCTGGGCACCAGAATCAACAATGTATCAGGTTGTTTTTGTAATACCTTTTCATGGGCTTGCAGGACGATTTCGTCGTCCTCTGGATGCACCGAACAGGCCAGCCAGCAGGGGCGGTTGCCAATTTGTCGTGCCAAATCCGCCGCCATGACGGGGTCAATCGGCAAAGGATCCGCCGATGATTTTAGATCCGCACCCCCGAGGTATTTGGATTTTGACAGCCCCATTTGGGGCGCTTCGTCGATCAAAGATGCCGAATTGGCCGTGATAAATTCCGATCTGTTCAGCACTTCTCCAGCCAAAGTCGGCAGTTTTTGGCGTGTGCGGGAGGGGCGCAGGTTCAGCGTGACTTGGGGAATGTTTTTTGCGCTCAGATGCCGGGTAACGCGCGGCAGTAATTCATTTTCAACGATCACCGCCATATTGGGACGCCAATGGGCCACAAACCGGGCTGCAATGCCGGGCAGGTCCAATGGGCCAAATTGGTGGATAACGCGGTCCCCCAGTTTTTCGGCCATATCTGCCCCGGTCTGGGTGGTGGTGGTGATCAGAAAATGGACGTCGCTGCGGCGTGACATCAGGTCTTGGATCACCGGTAGAACCGCGCGCAATTCGCCCATGCTCGCGGCATGGCACCAGATCAGCGTGCCATCCGGGCGGGGCAGGGTCGCATGCCCAAACCGTTCGCGCAAACGCGATGCAGGGGCCGACATTTTTTGATGTTTGCGCCGCATGGCATAGCGCAAAATGGGCGCGGCGAGGAACGTCGCCCCGGAATAGAGACCTGACTGAACCGACAAAACTAACCGCCTGTATGGCTCATGTGACGTGAAACGCGCCCGTCAACCGATTGACGGGAATAGTCAAAATCATGCCCTTTGGGTTTTAGCGAAATGGCCGCACGGATCGCGTCGGCCAATGCATCGGGATCGTCACTGGCGCGCAGCGGGGCGCGCAGGTCCGAATTTCCTTCTTGGCCAAGGCAGGTATAGATCGACCCGGTGCAGGTGATCCGCACCCGATTGCAGCTTTCGCAGAAATTATGTGACAGCGGCGTGATAAAGCCGATTTTCTGACCGGTTTCTTCCAAACGCACATATCGGGCCGGGCCACCGCTGCGTTCGCTCAGGTCGGTTAGGGTGTATTTTTCCGCCAATGTGGCGCGCAAATCTTTGAGCGACCAATATTGCCCAATGCGGGTTTCGTTGCCAATATCGCCCATGGGCATGACTTCGATCCATGTCATGTCCATGTCGCGTTTGGCGCAGAATTCGGCCATGGTGAACAGTTCGTCTTCGTTGAAGTTTTTCAGCGCAACCGCGTTCAGTTTCACCCGCAAACCTGTATCCTGCGCGGCATCAAGCCCCCGCAAAACCTGTGACAACCGACCCCAGCGGGTCACTTCGGTAAATTTGGCATCCTCCAACGTATCAATCGACACATTGATCCGGCGCACCCCGGCGGCAAACAGATCCTTGGCGTATTTTTCCAGCTGCGACCCATTGGTGGTCAGGGTCAGTTCCTTTAATGCGCCGGTGTCCAAATGCCGCGACATCGCATTGAAAAAGCTCATGATATTGCGCCGCACCAAAGGTTCGCCCCCCGTGATCCGCAGCTTTTCAACCCCGAGATTGATAAACGACGTGCAAAGCCGATCCAGTTCTTCGAGGGTCAGCAGGTCCTTTTTGGGCAGAAATGTCATCTGTTCGGACATGCAATACACACACCGAAAATCGCAGCGGTCAGTGACCGACAGGCGCAGATATGAAATGGGGCGTTGAAACGGGTCTATCAGGGGTGCTGTCATGGATCAAAGGTAGGGATGCGCGGGCCGACGTGCAAGGTTGAAAACACGCTTGTTTTGTTTCGTGGGTCTGCGTAATTTGCACGTATGAAACGTGTTGCTCTTAGCCTGTCTGGCCTGTTCCTTATGTCTTGTACGTCTCCTTCGTTACAGGGCTTGTTTGAAACCCCAACTGCACCTGACACCGCTGTGGTTGCCGCCGCGCAACCCGCGCCAGAAGTGGCCGAAGTGCCGGTTGAGACACTGGATCCAACACCCCCACCTCCGCCGCCGACCTCTGCCACAACAGTTGAGCAATTCGACACCACAACCGCTGAGGACCGCGCCGAGGCACAAGCCGCGCCAGAACCGGCGGGAGAGCAAGCGTTGGGGGTGACTTTGGCCACATTGGGATCGCCAACAGATCCCGGTATCTGGGTGAAAACGCCGTTGGTGGATGCATTGACCCAAGGGCGCGTCGAATACCAAGGCGAAAGCATCAATGTTGAACTGCGCCCCAGCGGTGGCGATGCCGGGTCGGGCAGTCAAATCAGCCTGCCTGCCATGCGATTGCTAAATGCCCCGCTGACAGGTGTGATCGAGCTGAGCGTTTTCAAAAGTTAAGGAAGTTTGCGCGCGGCGTCTTTGCGGGCAAATGGCTTCATCTGATCGCCATATTGCGCCAAAAAGGCACGGGTGCGGTCGGGGTCATGTTTGGACAAATCCCGCAGCCACCACGATACGGATTTCTGAATAAACCAATCTGGGTCGGTCACATAGCCAGCTGCCCAGCCCAAAACCCGGTCGCGTATTTCCAATTCGGCCGGTTTCGGAAAATTCTGTTTGGTCCATGGCAACATGATCACCAACGCAGCACGGCGCGTCCACATGTGATCTGATTTGGTCCATGTTTCGACCTGATCAACACGGGTTGGATCGGCGATCAGGCGTTTTGATCCCGCGCTGCAAACATGATCCGCTATGGCCCATGAATCAAAGTCCGGCACCCAGGATTGAATGAGCGTCCAGGCCTCTTCATCCGGGCGCAGCCGTGCTTGGGTCAGCAATTTAGCCGCCGCGATGCGCGCCTCAAAGATATCCGTATCCCACAGGTCCCTAGCCAGCGAAACACGCGCCGGAACATCCAGTGTCTGACGCCAGTTTTGCGCAATTTGGTTGATGTCGGGGTTGGATATCCCCAACACGTCTCGGGTTTGTTTGTGATAGGCCGCCATTTGCGCGGCACGGCCCGGTTCAATGGCGCTGCGCAAAGTTTCAAGCGCCTGTTCCAGCATCATTCGACCGTCACCGATTTTGCCAGATTGCGGGGTTGATCCACATCCGTGCCTTTGGCCATGGCGGTGTGATAGGCCAGCAATTGCGCCGGCACAGCATAGAGGATCGGGGCAAGGAACGGGTCGATTTCAGGCATGATGATATGGTCCCACACACCGTCTCCGGCTTCTTCGAACCCTTTGGCGTCGGTGATCAACAAAACCTTGCCTGACCGCGCCATGACCTCTTGCATGTTGCTGACGGTTTTGTCGAACAACGCATCCCGCGGCGCCATCACGATGACCGGCACCGATTGATCCACCAGTGCGATGGGGCCGTGTTTCAACTCTCCAGAAGCATAAGCTTCGGCATGTATATAGCTGATTTCTTTTAGTTTTAACGCACCTTCATGGGCGAGGGGATACATCGCTCCGCGTCCCAGAAACAGAATGTCGCGGGCTTCGGCCAGTTTGGCAGACACATCAATACATGCTTGATCAATGCCCAAGGCATGGTTCATCAATCCCGGCAAACCACGCAGATCAGCGACATGTTTGGCCAGTTGAGCATCGTTGATTTCACCGCGATCTTTGGCGGCCTTTAGCGCAAGAATTGCCAAAACGGTCAGCTGACAGGTGAACGCTTTGGTCGAGGCAACACCGATTTCGGTGCCCGCCAGAATTGGCAATGGCAGGTCGCTTTCGCGGGCAATCGACGACGTTTCTACATTGATGACAGACACAATTTTGTCGGCTTTTCCGGTGCAAAACCGCAAGGCGGCCAATGTGTCAGCCGTTTCCCCGGACTGCGACACAAACAAAGCGGCGGTGCGGGCCGGAATGGGGGGTTCGCGATACCGAAATTCGCTGGCCACATCCACATCTACCGGGATGCGCGCGACCTGTTCGAACCAATATTTCGCAACCAGACAGGCGTAATAGGCCGTCCCACAGGCAACGAGGCTGAGCCGGTCGATCTGAGTGAAATCCAGCCCCGGATCCGGTAGGGTGATCTGGCCATCGCGCCCGATATAATGGGTCAGCGCTCCGTTTAGAACGGTGGGCTGTTCGGCGATTTCTTTGGCCATAAAGTGTTTGTAGCCGCTTTTGTCGACGCGGGCGGCATCCACCCGGATGGTCGAAATTTCGCGATGGATTTGTTGCCCGTTCACGTCGCGGATTTCGACAGAGTTTCGGGTGATGATCGCGCTATCGCCTTCTTCCAGATAGGTGATCCGGTTGGTCATGGGCGCCAATGCAATCGCGTCTGATCCAACAAAGTTTTCGCCATCCCCGTGCCCAATGGCCAATGGGGACCCTTTGCGCGCCGCGATCAGCAGATCTTCTTCGCCTTCAAACAAGAAACACAACGCATATGCGCCGGTTAATCGCGCAATGGTTTCATGGGCCGCATCGCGCGGCGACAGACCGCGGTTTAACCCGTCCTCAACCAGATGAGCGATGGTTTCCGTGTCTGTGTCGGTGGTATGTGCGATACCTTTTTCGGCCAGTTCCGCCCGCAATTCGCGGTAGTTTTCGATGATCCCATTATGCACCACAGCGACGCGGCCGGACCGGTGTGGGTGGGCGTTGTCGATGGTGGGGGCGCCATGGGTTGCCCAGCGGGTATGTCCGATGCCGGCTTTGCCCGATAGCGGTTCATGCACCAATAAATCTGACAGGTTCGCCAGCTTGCCCACAGCCCGGCGGCGGCGCAATGCGCCGTCCTGGATCGTCGCGATACCTGCGCTGTCATAGCCGCGATATTCCAGCCGTTTCAGCGCTTCTACCAATTGGGGTGCAACCTCGTGACTGCCGAGGACTCCTACAATTCCACACATTTTACGCCCCTTTTTCGGCTTTTGCCTTTAGATTCTTTAACTTTTCGAACATTCGTCTGGCCAGACCCGGTTTATTGGCCTGACGCGCTCGGGCCACGGCCAATGCTTCTGCTGGCACGTCAGATGTAATGACGGACCCGCTGGCCGTCATCGATCCGTCCCCCAATGTAACCGGTGCAACCAACATCGTGTTCGAGCCAACAAATACGTTTTCACCAATGGTGGTGCGGTGCTTAAAGACGCCGTCATAATTGCAGGTGATCACGCCAGCCCCGACATTTGTCGCTTTGCCAATAGACGCGTCGCCCACATAAGACAGGTGATTAACCTTGGCGCCATCCGCGATCTGCGCGTTTTTGACTTCGACAAAGTTGCCGATTTTGACATGTTCGGCCAATTCCGCGCCCGGGCGCAGGCGGGCATAAGGCCCGACAACCGATCCGCGCGACACATGACAGCCCTCTAAATGGGAAAAAGCGCGAATTTCAACGCCTGATTCAACGGTCACATCAGGGCCAAACACCACGTTGGGTTCAATGATGCTGTCGCGCCCTAAATAGGTGTCAAACCCGAAAAACACGGTTTCTGGCGCGGTCATGGTCACGCCATTTTCCAATGCTTCGGCGCGGGCACGCGATTGAAAGGCCGCTTCGGCCTGAGCCAGTTGAGCACGGGTGTTCACCCCCAGTGTTTCGGCCTCATCGCAGCGTACCACACTGGCAGATAGCCCGCGTGAACGGGCAATTTCAACGATGTCGGTCAGGTAATATTCACCCGCCGCATTGTCATTGCCAACCGCGTCAATCAGGTCAAAGAGCACCTTTGCATCTGCAGATATAACGCCAGAATTACAAAGCGTTATGGCGCGTTCTGTTTCTGTGGCGTCTTTGAATTCAACAATCTTTGTCAGGGTTTGACCGTCGGTGATCAGCCGCCCATAGCGCCCGGGATCAGCGGCGTCAAAGCCCAAGACAACCACATCGGAATACATCCGGGCTGCGGCCATTGCGGTCAGGGTTTCGGGCTGAATAAACGGCGTGTCCCCATAAAGAACAATCGCGTCGCCCGTTACATCCGCCAAGGCCTCGCGCGCCTGTGCCACGGCATGGCCTGTGCCCAATTGTTCATCCTGCAACACAACTTGGGCATCTGGATCAAAATCCATCGCGGCTTTGGCAACGGCATCTGCACCATGGCCGGTAACAATCACGGTCCGTTCCGGTTCAAGTGCCGCGCCCGCGCGCATGGCATGCACCAATAACGGGGCGCCCGCCACTTTGTGCAAGACCTTGGGCAGGTCAGAATTCATACGTGTGCCTTGGCCGGCGGCCAGGATTATCAAACTCGTGCTCATGCGTTTGCCTCGTTATGTGTTGCCTCCTTCTAGCGTGTGCAGGGATTGTCGCAAGGGTGGGGGGTTCACATGACATGTCTTTTCGTTACAGAAGACACTAAATGCGGTGTGGAACGGAGAAATCTCATGCGATCAGTGGTGTTTGACCTAGATGGAACATTGGCGGATACCAGCGGCGATTTGATCGAGGCGGCCAATGTCTGCTTTCGCGGGCTGGGTTTGGGGGATTTGTTGGATCCCGTGGCCGACGCGGTGACGGCGTTTCACGGCGGCCGGGCGATGCTGACGCTTGGGTTTTCGCGTGTCGACGGGTTTGGTGATGCAGCGATTGAGGCGCAATATCCCGTTTTATTGCAGGCCTATGGGGATGCGATTGATGTGCATACCACGCTCTATCCCGGGGCGATGCAGGCCGTCGCGGATTTGAAATCTGCGGGGTATCCCGTTGGTATCTGCACCAACAAACCAGAAGCGTTGGCACAGACATTGTTGACGCGCATGGGCATTCGCGATGCGTTTGACGCCTTGGTTGGCGCGGATACTTTGTCGGTTCGCAAACCCAATCCAGCGCCGTTGATCGAAACGGTGACCCGGCTGGGCTGTGATCCAAAACGCACATGCCTGATTGGGGATACGATCACCGATCGCGACACGGCCCGCGCCGCAGGGGTGCCAAGTGTGTTGGTGACCTTTGGCCCCGCCGGAATGGATGTCGCGGCGCTAAATCCGGACGCTTTGATCGGGCATTTTGATGAATTGCCCGACATAGTGACCCAACTGGACCTATGAATTGGGATTGACGCAACCCAGCTGGGCTGCTTTTTCATGGCTATGACTGAAAAATTTACCGGTAGTTTCACCCAGCAAGAGCCCATTCCAGAAGATGGAATTAACGCCGCCTTAGATGTGCTGCGTCACGGGCGTTTGCATCGTTATAACAATGCCGCAGGCGAATATGGCGAAGCGGCCCTGTTGGAACAGGAATTTGCCGCCCAAGTGGGGGCCAAATATTGTCTGGCCGTCGCATCTGGTGGCTATGCGATGTGTACCGCGATGCGCGCCGTTGGGGTGAAACATGGCGACCAGGTGTTGACCAATGCCTTTACGCTGGCCCCTGTGCCCGGTGCCATTGCGGCGGTGGGTGCGGAACCGATCTATGTCGAAGTGACCGAAGATCTGGTCATTGATCTGGACGATCTGGCCGACAAGGCGGCGATGGCGGATGTGCTGCTGCTGAGCCATATGCGCGGCCATATCTGTGATATGGACCGGCTGATGCAGATCGCGCAGGATCACAACCTGACCGTCATCGAAGATTGCGCCCACACAATGGGGGCATCCTGGAACGGCGTGCCGTCGGGGCGGTTTGGGACATTTGCCTGCTATTCGACGCAGACCTACAAACATGTCAATTCGGGCGAAGGCGGATTGCTGATCTCGGATGATCCCGATGCGATGGCGCGGGCGATCATTCTGTCGGGGTCTTATATGTTGTACGAACGGCATCTGGCGGCGCCACCGGCCGAGGCGTTTGACCAAATCCGCTATGAAACGCCGAATATTTCGGGACGGATGGACAATCTGCGTGCAGCGATTCTACGACCGCAATTACGCGATCTTTCGGTTCAGGCGGCCCGCTGGAACGCGCTTTATCATGCGGTTGAGGATGGATTGCGGGATGTGCCGGGTCTGACATTGCTGCATCGCCCGGACAAAGAAGCGTTTGTGGCGTCATCATTTCAATTCCTGCTGGTGGATTGGACGCCTGATGCGGTGCAGGATGTTGTGGCACGCTGTCTGGCCCGCGGGGTTGAGTTGAAATGGTTCGGCGGCGCAGAACCCACTGCATTTACAAGCCGTTACGATTCATGGCGTTACGCGCCTGTCCCTAAATTGCCGCGCACAGATCGGGTGTTGCAGGGGATTTTGGACATGCGTTTACCCCTGACATTTTCAACGGATGATTGCGCCCTGATCGCGCGGATCATTCGCTCCGAAGTCAGCGCCGTTTATCAATCTCAGACCTGATTTTCGCTGGTTCCTTGCGACGTTTGCACCTGTCTTTGGGGGATGAACGTGGGAATTTTGCGAATTATGATTGACGGATCGCGTTTTGTCGGCTTAGAAATGAACGAGCGTTCAATAAAGCTGCAAGGGAGGCCGCGATGTTCACGCATTCGATGAACTTTGATTTGGGAGAAGAGGTTAACGCGCTGCGCGACATGGTGCATCGTTGGGCTCAGGACCGGATCAAACCCATTGCAGCTAAAACCGACGCCGATAATGCCTTTCCCAATGAATTGTGGAAAGAAATGGGTGAATTGGGCCTGTTGGGGGTCACCACGCCTGAGGAATTCGGCGGGGCGGGCATGTCTTATCTGGCACATGTGATCATCGTCGAAGAGATGGCCCGCGCAAGCGCCAGTATCAGCCTGTCATATGGTGCGCATTCCAACCTATGCGTGAACCAGATCAAGCTGAACGGCAGCCAAGAGCAGAAAGAAAAATACCTGCCGCGTCTGATTTCGGGCGACCATGTCGGCGCGCTGGCCATGTCCGAAGTTGGGGCCGGGTCTGATGTGGTTTCCATGAGCTTGCGCGCGGAAAAACGCAACGATCATTACCGCCTGAACGGCAACAAATACTGGATCACCAACGGCCCTGATGCGGATACGTTGGTGGTTTATGCCAAAACCGATCCGGATGCGGGCGCCAAAGGTATGACCGCTTTTATCATTGAAAAAGAAATGGTTGGCTTTAGCACGTCACCGCATTTCGACAAAATGGGCATGCGCGGATCAAACACAGCCGAACTGATTTTCGAAGATGTCGAAGTGCCGTTTGAAAACGTGCTGGGCGAAGAAGGCAAAGGCGTGCGCGTTCTTATGTCCGGTCTGGATTACGAACGTGTGGTGCTGTCGGGCATTGGCACCGGCATCATGGCCGCCTGTCTGGACGAAGTGATGCCCTATTTGGCCGAACGCAAACAATTTGGCCAACCGATTGGTAATTTCCAGCTGATGCAGGGCAAAATCGCTGACATGTACACGGCGATGAATTCCGCACGCGCCTATGTCTACGAAGTGGCGCGCGCCTGTGATCGCGGTCAAGTGACCCGTCAGGACGCGGCGGCATGTGTGCTTTATGCGTCTGAACAGGCCATGGTGCAGGCCCACCAAGCGGTTCAGGCCATGGGTGGGGCAGGGTTCATGAACGACAGCGTGGTGTCGCGCCTGTTCCGGGACGCCAAACTGATGGAAATCGGCGCAGGCACATCCGAAATCCGCCGCATGCTGATCGGCCGCGAATTGATGGGCGCGATGTAATGCGCAATTGGGGGGGCGTCATTGGGATCGCGATCTCTGTATTGGGGGGCAGCGCAGTCGTGGCGCAGACCAATTCGGATATTGATCGTTTGATGCCATATATGACCGCCTTGCCTGACTGTGTTGATGGGGCGTCCGACTTGGCTGCTGCCAAAGAATGCGTCGGATTATTTGCCAGCGCTTGCATGGAAACAGAAGAGGGCGGTTGGTCGAATTACGGCATGTCATTCTGCACTTTGGCCGAAAATCAGGCTTGGGATGAACTGTTGAACCGGGACTACCAAACGGCCATGTCCACCGCACGCGTGTTGGACGCAGAAGAAGCTGAAACCTTTCCTGAATATGCCAATCGTGCGGATTCTTTGCGTGATGCGCAGCGGGCTTGGATCGTGTTTCGGGATGCGGAATGCGGTTTGGCCTATGCAGAATGGGGCGCCGGATCGATGCGCAGTTTGGCCCATGCCGGATGCCAATTGGATATGACCGCAACACGAACGCTAAAGCTGCATTTTATGTGGCAAGAGATGTGACACCCAAGCGGGTGCAAGAGGGATAGACGAAGATGGCAGTTTTGAAGTCCAAAGCGATTGTTGATCCTGAGACCAAGGCCAAAAACCGGGCCGGTCATGGGGCAGAACGTGCGCGTGTCGCAGAGGCGGCGCAGGCGGCCGAGCTGGGCGGGGGCGAACGGTCCCGCGCGCGCCATGTCAGCCGGGGTAAAATGCTGCCACGTGAACGGGTTGCCAATCTGTTGGACCCCGGATCACCCTTCCTAGAGGTCGGGGCCACGGCCGCCCATAACATGTATGATGGTGCAGCGCCCTGTGCCGGTGTGATCGCCGGGGTTGGCCGCATCCACGGCATCGAATGTATGGTGATCTGCAATGACGCCACCGTCAAAGGCGGCACCTATTATCCGTTGACCGTGAAAAAACACCTGCGCGCACAGGAAATTGCCGAAGAATGCCATCTGCCGGTGATTTCATTGGTGGATTCCGGCGGCGCAAACCTGCCCAATCAGGACGAAGTGTTTCCGGATCGCGACCATTTTGGCCGGATTTTTTATAACCAAGCCCGCATGTCCGCCAAAGGTATCCCGCAAATCGCAGCTGTGATGGGGTCGTGCACCGCTGGGGGCGCTTATGTGCCGGCAATGGCGGATGTGTCGATCATTGTGCGCGAACAGGGGACGATTTTTCTGGCCGGACCGCCTTTGGTCAAAGCGGCGACCGGCGAAGTGGTCACATCAGAGGATCTGGGCGGCGGTGACGTGCATACACGTCTGTCTGGCGTTGCTGATTATCTGGCCGAAGATGATACACATGCGCTGGCGCTGGTGCGTCAGGCGGTTGCGTCCCTGAACCGCGAAAAACCAATGGTGGTCAAACGCGAAACGCCCGAATTGCCCGCGCTTGATCCCGAAGAATTGCTGGACATCGTTCCCGCAGATCTGCGTACGCCCTATGACATCCGCGAAGTGATTATGCGCATTGTGGACGGGTCCCGGTTTGATGAATTTAAGGCGCGATTTGGCGAAACGCTGGTCTGTGGGTTCGCCCATATTGACGGCTGGCCTGTTGGGATCGTGGCCAATAACGGCGTGCTGTTTTCCGAAGCGGCCCAGAAGGGCGCGCATTTTGTGGAATTGTGCAGCCAACGCAAAATCCCGCTGGTTTTCCTGCAAAATATCACCGGCTTTATGGTCGGGCGCAAATACGAAAACGAAGGCATTGCCCGGCATGGGGCCAAAATGGTGACCGCCGTGGCCACCACCAATGTGCCCAAAATCACCATGTTGGTGGGCGGGTCGTTTGGGGCCGGCAATTATGGCATGTCGGGACGCGCCTATAGCCCTCGGTTTATGTGGTCCTGGCCCACATCGCGCACGGCTGTGATGGGCGGCGAACAGGCGGCAGGCGTTTTGGCCACCGTGAAACGGGACGCGATTGAACGTGCTGGCGGGGACTGGTCGGCTGAAGAAGAGGCGGCCTTTAAACAACCCACCATCGACATGTTCGAAGAGCAAAGCCATCCATTATATGCATCGGCCCGGTTGTGGGATGACGGCATTGTTGACCCACGCAAAAGCCGGGACGTGTTGGCGCTGAGCCTATCAGCAAGCCTATGTGCCCCAATCGAAGACACGAAATTCGGCGTGTTTAGAATGTAATTTCAACGCCTTATGGCGATGGGCGCAACATGTGCCCAAATGTGAACCAAAGTCGGAGAAGACAGCATGGCTGGCAAACGCGATGTCTATTCAGGGATCCCTTGGGAACATGTTCCAGGCGATCAGGTGCGCGCGCATCCCAAAGGCAAGTTAAACGCCGCCCTTTGGTTGATTGCGGCATATCTGTTGTTGTCGGGCGGGGCCAAGGTCTGGATTTTGGCCGGACAATCCGTGCCGATTTGGGTGTTGGTTTTGGGGGGAATTTTGCCTTTCATCACGGGGCTTGGCCTGATCGCACGCATGCCGATGTCGATCATTCTGGCTGTGGTTTTGGCCGGGGTTGGCGCCTATTCATTTTTACAAGGTTTGCGCGCCGCGGCCACGCCGCTGGTGCTGGTGGATGGGCTGATTGCGTTTGGCATTCTGGGCTATCTGCTAGAGGGCGAGCGGCCCAATTTCATCTATCGGCACAGGTTTCGGAAATATTCGGCGCTGACCCAAGGGGCACCTGAGCGGTTACAAAGCGACCCGACGACAAAGGATATGCAAGATGTTTGATCGGATTCTGATCGCCAATCGCGGTGAAATTGCCTGCCGGATCATGGAAACATGCCGCAAAATGGGCGTGCAAACTGTTGCCGTTTACTCCGAATCGGACGCGCAAGCGCGCCATGTCCATCTGGCCGATCAGGCCGTGTGTGTTGGCGCACCCGCACCTGCGGACAGTTATCTGCGCGGCGATGTGATCATTCAGGCGGCATTGGATACCGGCGCTCAGGCGATCCATCCCGGCTATGGGTTTTTGTCTGAAAACCCTGATTTTGTGGATGCTGTGGCCGCTGCCGGGTTGGTCTTTATCGGTCCCTCGGCGGATGCGATCCGTGCCATGGGCCTAAAAGACGCCGCCAAAGCCTTGATGGTTGAGGCGGGCGTTCCGGTCGTTCCGGGCTATCACGGTGCAGATCAGAACCCCGATCTGTTGGCCGCCGAAGCCGAAAAAGTAGGCTATCCCGTTCTGATCAAAGCGGTCGCAGGCGGCGGTGGCAAAGGCATGCGACTGGCCAACACATCAGATGAGTTTGCCGAAGCCCTGAGCAGCGCCCAAGCTGAAGCGCGCACAGCGTTTGGCAATGATGCTGTTCTGATCGAAAAATTCGTTTTATCCCCCCGTCACATCGAGGTTCAGGTGTTCGGTGATGGCAGCGATGCGGTGCATCTGTTTGAGCGCGATTGTTCCCTGCAAAGGCGCCATCAGAAAGTCATCGAAGAAGCGCCAGCACCGGGCATGACCGAAATCATGCGCACCGCCATGGGCGACGCCGCCGTCAAAGCAGCAAAGGCCATCGGCTATGCCGGGGCAGGGACCATCGAATTTATCGTTGATGGCTCGGACGGGCTTCATGCGGATAAATTCTGGTTCATGGAAATGAACACCCGCCTTCAGGTCGAACATCCCGTCACCGAAGCGATCACCGGCGTTGATCTGGTGGAATGGCAATTGCGCGTGGCCAGCGGCGAAGCCCTGCCAATGGCGCAATCCGATCTGACCATCACCGGTCATTCCTTTGAGGCGCGCCTTTATGCCGAAGACGTGCCCAAAGGGTTCCTGCCTGCCACCGGACGGCTGGATCATTTGTCATTTCCGTCAGATGCCCGCGCAGATACCGGCGTGGTTGCGGGGGATGTCATTTCACCGTGGTATGATCCGATGATTGCCAAGGTGATCGTACATGGGCGCAACCGGACGCAGGCATTGAAAAAACTGTCAAATGCACTGGCAGATACACATGTGGCGGGCACCGTGACCAATGTGGCCTTTCTAAAGGCGTTGGCTGATCACGCAGGATTTGGCCGTGGGGATGTGGATACTGGCCTGATTGATCGCGAATTGGACATGTTGGTCGCACAACCTGAAATGAGCCCTCAATTGATGGCGCAGGCGGCCCTGATCACCGCAGATTTGCTTGGGGCACACGATCCAAAAACCGGTTTCACCTTATGGGCGCCGCTGGATCGCACGATCCGTTTTGAAACGGGGGATGTTGTGATCAAATCCCATTCCGTCGATCACCACACAATTGTGGTGTCCGATCATGCGGTGGATGCCCGTTTGGGGCGCCATGGCTGGACCTTTGATGGGGAACGCGCCGTTGCCTTTGCCCGGCACGGGGCGCATGTCACATTGTTTGATGGCATCGGGCAGAAACTGACCATGATTGACGCGCTGGATGTGGATACGTCCGGTGGTGCTGGGGGCAACGTGATTGAGGCACCGATGCCCGGTTTGGTAACACAAGTGGCCGTCAAAGCGGGCGATGCCGTGTCCGAAGGCGATCGGCTTGTGGTGTTAGAAGCGATGAAAATGGAACATGTCATGCGCGCGCCGCGTGATGGCGTCGTGGCCACGCTTGCGGTGTCTCAGGACGACCAAGTCGAAGCAGGCGCAATGCTGGTCGCACTAGAGGAAGAGGCATGATCCGCCTGCACCACGCCCATCAAACCCGATCCATGCGCACATTGTGGTTGCTGCATGAATTGGGAGTTGAGTTTGATGTTGTGGTGCATGCTTTTGGTAAAAACCTGCGCAGTCCTGAATATCGCGCGTTGCATCCGGTGGGCCGCGTGCCTGCATTGGAAATTGACAATGCCGCGATGTTTGAAACCGGCGCAATGGCCGAATATCTGACGGAAAAATTCCCCGATGCGGGATTGGGGCGATTGCCGGGGGATGCAGAACGGATGGAATATCTGGTCTGGCTGCATTTCGCCGAAAGCATTTCCCAACATTCCGCCGCCCTGACTCAGCAACATGTCGCCATCTATCACGATGAACAACGCAGCCCGGTTGTCATGAACCTAGAGGCAAAGCGATTGGCCAAAAACTATGAGGCCCTTGAATCGCAGCTCGAAGGGCGGGATTACCTGCTTAGATCCGGGTTTTCCGCGGCGGATATCGGAATCGGGCAGGCCATTTATATGTCGCGTCATTTTGCGCATCTGGATGGGTTTCCCAACCTGACCGCATGGTATGCGCGGATCACGGACCGGCCTGCATTCCAGAAATCACTGCCGCCCGCCGGGGCGCAAACCCTCTATGACAAAGAATTTTATACCCCATGGGAGATGCCAAAATGAACAAACACGTTCACATCTACGAAGTGGGGCCACGCGATGGATTGCAAAATGAAAAATCGGTCATTTCTTTGGCCGACAAGGTGCAATTGATCGATATATTATCAGGGGCTGGGTTGCATGGGATCGAAGTTGGTTCTTTTGTGTCACCGAAATGGGTGCCACAAATGGCCGACACGGATCAGGTGATCAGCCAGATCACATATGCGCCCGGTGTGAAATACGCGGTGTTGGTCCCCAACATGCGCGGCTGGGACGGGTTTGAAACGGCACGTGCTGGTCTGGCGCAATCGCCCGATGAAATCGCCGTGTTCATTTCCGCATCCGAAGGGTTTTCCAAGGCCAATTTGAACTGCACCATCGCCGATTCTGTTGACCGTTTGGGGCCCGTGGTTCAGGCGGCAATTCAGGCCGGAATCACCGTGCGGGGCTATGTGTCCTGCGTCACCGATTGCCCCTATGACGGCCCCACTGCACCGGCGGATGTGGCTCGCGCCGTAGAAATGTTGCGCGGCCTCGCGGTCATGCCCATTTCTCTGGGCGACACAATCGGGCGGGGCACACCCGACGCCGTGGATGCGATGCTGCAAGCGGTGCTTGATGTTGCCCCAGCGGATGAATTGGCCGGTCATTTTCATGACACTGGCGGTCAAGCTCTTGATAACATTGAAGTATCACTGGATCGTGGGTTGCGGGTGTTTGATGCGGCCGTGGGGGGGCTGGGCGGGTGTCCATATGCGCCGGGCGCACAGGGCAATGTCGCGACGGAATTGGTTCTGGATCGTTTGGACACGCTTGGATTTGAAACGGGCGTGAATCGCGACTTGATCAATCGGGCTGGGGCGATGGCATTGGCCATGCGCGCCAATTAAGCAAAGTGGGACAGAATATGGAAACGATCAAGATCGACGTGGATGCACGTGGCGTGGCGCAATTGGTGCTGGCGCGCCCCGAAAAACACAACGCAATGTCCGCGCAAATGATTGCTGAGTTGACCCAAGCCGCCGCGCAATTGGGCGCTGATCCTGGGGTGCGTGTGGTGGTTTTGTCAGGGACCGGAAAATCGTTTTGCGCGGGGGGGGATCTGGGCTGGATGCAGGATCAGATGCGCGCTGACGCCACGACCCGCGGCATTGAGGCGACCAAATTGGCGATGATGTTAAAGGCGCTTAACGAAATGCCAAAACCATTGATCGGGCATGTGCAGGGCAACGCCTTTGGTGGCGGGGTCGGCATGGCCTGCGTCTGTGACGTAACCATCGGTGTGGACAGCGCCAAATTCGGGCTGACCGAAACCAAACTGGGCCTGATCCCGGCCACAATCGGCCCCTATGTGATTGCCCGCCTTGGCGAAGCGATGTCGCGGCGCGTGTTTATGTCCGCCCGGATTTTCAACGCCGCCGAAGCGGTCACGTTGGGGGTGTTGGCCAAAGCGGTGCCAGCGGAGATGTTAGGCGACGCGATCGAAGCGGAAGTGAAACCCTATCTTTCTGTGGCGCCGGGGGCCGTGGCCGAAGCCAAAGCCCTGACGCGACGTTTGGGGCCAGTGGTTGACGAAGCGACGATCAAAGAAACCATTGATGGTTTGGTGACGCGCTGGGAAAGTGATGAGGCCAAAGAGGGAATCGCCGCGTTTTTTGAAAAACGCCCGGCCAGCTGGGCCTAGCAGAATCATGAGGCGGATCAGGCGGTTGCAAATTCCAATCGGGCGCGTCCGTTTTCTTTGGCGGCATAAAGCGCTTTGTCAGCGTTGCTGATGGCCGCCTCGATTTTGCCCCCGAATTGGATGATCGCGGCACCAATCGACAAGGTGACGGATAATGGTTTTTCCTCGGTCACCGTTTCAAACTGGATGCCGCTGGTCAGACGTTGCCCAATCATTGTCGCATCTTCGCGATCTGCGCCATGCAGGAAAATTGCGAATTCTTCGCCACCGATCCGGCCCACGATATCAGTTTCGCGAATTTCCGCGCGCAAACGATCCGCGATGGCCTGAAGGCAAATATCACCGACGCCGTGCCCATAAGTGTCATTGACGGTTTTGAAATAATCAGCATCCAGCAGCAAAACGACACCTTGTTTCGCGGGGGCTGATTCATCCGAGAGTAGGGAATTGGCCTTTTTCAAGAAGGCCCGCCGATTGTGCAATCCCGTCAACATATCTGTGGCGGCCAATTGTTCCAGTTTCAGTTGCAATTTATATTGATGTGATATCATCACAATCGCAAACACCGTGAAGGGTGACCCGACGGCGGCAACGATGAAGATTTGCGTTTCCAAATGCAAAGCCTCGACGCCGAACATAGCAATTTCTAGGATCAGATCGGTCGCAATGATCAGGGCAAGGAAAAATACACCTTTCCAAACCTTTTCCCAAGTTGACTTGGGTGCGACATACGCAATGAACTTATCCATTCCACCCTCCGAAGAATGCGGTCACTTTAAATGTTGAAGTTCTAACAAAACGTTAACATCAAAAAATGCCGTTAACGTTTTAAGACAATTGTATCTACTTGGCCGCTGGCACGCGGTTGACAGGGCAGGATTGACCAAAGAAGTGATGAGAACGCGGCAAAACGCCTTAGATTGCCCTCCGCTTGGTTGACCCCCCGAACCGGCAGGGGTAAAGCCTGAATAAGCCTAACGTCAGCGGGTCAGCATCCCGCCCAACAAGGAAACCGCCAATGGAAGAGTTTCTGAGGGAATACCTCCCCATCATCGTCTTTCTGGGACTAGCTATTGTTATTGGTCTCGTCTTTATTTTAGCCGCTGCCGTGTTGGCCGTGCGCAACCCGGACCCTGAAAAAGTGTCCGCCTACGAATGTGGGTTCAACGCGTTTGATGATGCGCGCATGAAGTTTGATGTCCGATTCTATCTGGTGTCGATCCTGTTCATTATCTTTGATCTGGAAATCGCGTTCCTGTTCCCATGGGCTGTCGCCTTTGGGGATATGTCGATGGTTGGGTTCTGGTCGATGATGGTGTTCCTGGGCGTGCTGACGATTGGCTTCGCTTACGAATGGAAGAAAGGGGCGCTCGAATGGGAGTGATGACGGGTTCGAATACGGCCGGTGCAGATCGCGAAGTTGCGACACAGGCCATCAACACCGCGTTGCAGGACAAGGGGTTCCTTGTCACGTCTACCGCTGACATCGTGAATTGGGCCCGGACCGGGTCGCTGCACTGGATGACGTTTGGTCTGGCCTGTTGTGCGGTCGAAATGATGCACACATCTATGCCGCGCTACGATCTGGAACGGTTTGGCACGGCGCCGCGTGCGTCCCCACGTCAATCGGATCTGATGATTGTGGCGGGAACGCTGACCAACAAAATGGCCCCCGCTCTGCGCAAGGTTTATGACCAGATGCCAGAGCCACGTTATGTGATTTCCATGGGCAGCTGCGCCAATGGGGGTGGCTATTACCACTATTCCTATTCTGTTGTACGTGGCTGTGACCGGGTTGTTCCGGTGGATGTCTATGTGCCCGGATGCCCTCCAACAGCCGAAGCGCTGCTTTATGGTATCCTGCAACTGCAACGCAAAATGCGCCGTACCGGCACGATTGTGAGGTAAGCCATGACCGAACACGCAAATGTTGACGCGCTGAATGAACTGGGCGCTTATCTGGATGCCAAACGGTCTGATTGTGTTTTGGGCTGGGATGTCACCCATGGTGAGCTGAACGTTGATGTGGCCCCGGCCAACATCACCGGCTTTGTCGAATTTCTGAAATCCGACCCAACGTGCAAATTTTCATCGTTGGTGGATATCACAGCCGTGGATTACGTAGGCCGTGCCAAGCGGTTCGACGTGGTGTACCATTTCCTGTCGATGTATCAAAACCACCGCATTCGTCTGCGGGTGTCCATCCGAGAAGACGAAATGGTGCCTTCGATCATCGACGTGCATCCATCGGCCAATTGGTTTGAACGCGAAGTGTTCGACATGTTCGGCATTATCTTTTCCGGCCACCCGGATCTGCGCCGCATCCTGACCGATTACGGGTTCCGTGGCTTTCCGCTGCGCAAAGATTTCCCAACCACGGGCTATACCGAAGTGCGCTATGACGAAGAAGTCAAACGCGTTGTCTATGAACCGGTATCCTTGGTGCAGGAATATCGTCAGTTTGACTTTATGTCGCCTTGGGAAGGGGCCGAATATATCCTTCCTGGTGATGACAAAGCCAAAGGCTAACCCAGCATGAGCGACCCAACATTTCTTTATTGTGTAGGCGCGACCAAGGCGGGCACGTCTTGGCTATATCGCACCTTGCATGAGCATCCCGAATGTCACGTTCGGGCGGTCAAAGAAGTGCATTATTGGGATACGTTTGACGCGGAAAAACGCGACAAACAGGTCGTCATGCTAGACGCCAACCTGCTGAAGTTCAAAGCCCAACGCGAAGACGCATTGGCCGCTGAACAGGGCTGGAAAGTGCGAAATATGGACCGCCGCATTCGCGATATGGGCGATTTGATCACCATGTTAAACGCCGATCGCAGCCATGATCTGGCCTATGGGCGCTACATGATCGATGGGCTTGGGGATGCGGCGTTGGTGGCGGATATGACGCCCGGTTATGCCACGGTTGATGTGGGTATCTATCAGCGTATGGTCGCCGATAATCCTGCCGCCCGTGTGCTGTTTCTGATCCGCGATCCATTGGCGCGTTTGTGGTCTCATGTTCGCATGCAGGCCAAACGGCAGATGCTCGATGGCGAAGATTATTCCGAAAAAGCCAACAATACGTTGTGGCGGGTTCTCAACAAGGGCCAAGAAACACATCTGCTGGAGCGTGGCGATTACAAAGGCACAATCGAAAAATTGCGTCAGGTGATCCCGGCAAAACAATTGATGGTCGCGTTTACGGAATCCATGTTCACGGTTCCGGGGCTGGCGAAAATCTGTGAATTTTTGCGCATTTCCGTGCCCGCACAGAACCAAAACGAACGCGTTCACCAAGGTGACGCCGCGCAGATGCGTGATAAATTGGTGCCGCAAACCGTGCGGTTCCTGAAAGATCAATATGAATGGGTGGCCGAACATGTCGGCCCCATGCCCGCCGCTTGGCAGGCATCTTTAGCAAGGGGATAGGCCCATGATGGATGGTGGCAAAGGATTTGAGGACGCTCAGACGGGCGAACAGAAGATCCGCAACTTCAACATCAACTTCGGTCCGCAACACCCAGCGGCCCACGGCGTTTTGCGTCTGGTGCTGGAACTGGACGGCGAGATTGTAGAACGGTGTGATCCTCATATCGGATTGCTGCACCGTGGCACGGAAAAGCTCATGGAGAGCCGGACCTATCTGCAAAACCTGCCGTATTTTGACCGGTTGGATTATGTGGCGCCGATGAACCAGGAACATGCTTGGTGTCTGGCGATTGAACGGCTGACAGGCACGGTTGTGCCGCGTCGTGGATCACTGATCCGGGTGCTTTATTCTGAAATCGGCCGGGTGTTGAACCACCTGTTGAACGTGACAACACAAGCCATGGATGTGGGGGCGCTGACGCCGCCGCTCTGGGGCTTTGAGGAACGTGAAAAACTGATGGTGTTCTATGAACGCGCCTGTGGAGCGCGTCTGCACGCCGCCTATTTCCGCCCCGGTGGTGTGCATCAGGATCTGCCAAATGCGTTGCTGGATGACATCGAAACATGGGCGCATGAATTCCCGGAAAAGCTGGCCGATATCGATGGCCTGTTGACCGAAAACCGGATTTTCAAACAGCGTAACGTTGATATCGGCGTGGTCAGCGAACAGGATATCCTCGATTGGGGGTTCTCTGGCGTCATGGTGCGTGGCTCTGGCTTGGCATGGGATATGCGTCGCGCGCAACCTTATGAATGTTATGACGAATTTGACTTCCAAATCCCGGTTGGCAAAAACGGCGATTGCTATGATCGCTATCTCTGCCGCATGGAAGAGATGCGCCAATCCACGTCGATCATCCTGCAAGCCATCGAAAAATTGCGTGCCCCCGAAGGGCAGGGCGATGTTTTGGCCCGCGGCAAGGTCACACCGCCCAAACGCGGCGATATGAAAACCTCGATGGAAGCGTTGATTCACCACTTCAAGCTTTACACCGAAGGGTTCCACGTGCCCGAAGGCGAAGTATATGCCGCCGTTGAAGCCCCCAAAGGCGAATTTGGCGTGTACCTGAAATCTGACGGCACCAACAAACCGTATCGCAGCAAAATCCGCGCACCGGGCTATTTGCATTTGCAGGCAATGGACCACGTGGCAGGCGGGCACCAATTGGCCGACGTTGCCGCGATTATCGGGACAATGGACGTCGTATTCGGAGAAATCGATCGATGATGGTTTTGGGAATGATCCCCGCTGTGCTGTTTGTTACGACAGGCTTTGGCACACAGATCGTACCCATGGCGATTTTTGCCACATTGACCACAGGCGCGATTTGGGCCGGGATGTAAGAATAGCGGCGCCAAGCGCCAGAGATTAGAAAACGGAGCCATACGATGTTGCGCCGACTACACCATGACCAACCCGAAAGCTTTGCTTTCACAGACGCGAACTTTGCTTGGGCCGAAGGGCAAATTTCCAAGTATCCAGAGGGACGCCAGGCTTCGGCTGTGATCCCACTATTGTGGCGCGCACAGGAACAAACCGGCTGGTTGACCAAACCGGCGATTGAATATGTGGGTGACATGCTGGACATGGCCTATATTCGGGTCCTCGAAGTGGCGTCATTCTACTTTATGTTTCAGCTGCAACCGGTTGGTTCTGTTGCACATATTCAGGTTTGTGGCACCACATCCTGCATGATTTGCGGCGCCGAAGATCTGGTTGCGGTTTGCAAAGACAAAATCGCGCCAAATGCACATCAATTGTCCGCAGATGGCAAATTCAGCTGGGAAGAGGTTGAATGCCTTGGATCCTGCGCCAACGCACCCATGGCTCAGATCGGCAAAGACTATTACGAAGATCTAACGGCCGCCAAAATGGGTGAGTTGATTGATCAAATGGCCGCTGGTCAGGTGCCTGTGCCGGGCCCGCAGAACGGTCGTTATGCGGCTGAACCATTGTCCGGATTGTCCAGTCTGACCGAATATGACAGCGGCAAAACCCAGTATAATGCATCTGTTCAACTGGCGACCGACATTGGGGATACGATCAAACGGATTGATGGCACCGAAGTGCCACTGCTGACGCCTTGGTTGAAGGGGCGCGATGGGGCGAAGGCCGCAAATGAATCCGTGCCACCTGCGGAAACGGCCGCGGATCGCAAACCCGCCAACAAAGCGGACGAAGATCGCGCAGCAAAGAAAACGGCAAAGCCTGCCACCCCAAAGGCGGCACCAAAGCCAAAGGCTGAGGCCAAACCAAAGGCCGCCGCAAAGCCAAAAGCGGATGCCAAACCAGCCGCTGCGGATGTGGCTGAAACCCAGCCAGAAACCCTAGCGGCAGCCCGTGATGGCGGGGCGGATGATCTGAAACTGATTTCAGGTGTTGGTCCGAAGCTAGAAGGTGTTTTGAACGAATTAGGGTTCTACCACTTTGATCAGATCGCGGCCTGGGGCCCGGCAGAAATTGCTTGGGTCGATAACCGGTTGAAGTTCAAAGGCCGCATTGAGCGCGACAATTGGATGGCGCAAGCCGCTGAATTGGCAAAGAAAGACTAAGCCAATCCTCAAAAATCAGTTCGAAAGGCGCGGCACTGGCTGCGCCTTTTGTCATTTCGGGCCAAAAATCGGCAAAAACACCGCGAAAACGATCCCATTGGCATAGATTTCCCCTTTGTGTTGGGCAAAACCGGTTCTAATGTTGGTTAACCCCGCAAATCTGCCAAAAGCGGGATGTGAAAAATGGGGATGATTTATGATTGATTTTAATAGCTCAGCCAGCTGCACCCGCAGCTGTTGGATCATTGCGGGTTTGTTGGGGGTGCTGGCGTTTTTGCTGGCCCTGACAACTGGGCATCGCGGGTTCTTTACGGCGCTGTTTCTGGGGGCTTTGGTGGTGATCGGGCTGGGCGTGCTGCTCAATTGGTTGTTCTGCCAGACCAATGTTGCCCCGCGTTCGACGGCGTCTGCTGCGACGCCATCCTATGTATCCCCGACGCCGGCATCCGCCGCATCTGCGAATCAAGCTGCGCCTATTGAAACAGCCACGGCGGCTGATGCTTCGCAATCGACGACTGCTGCGGCGACAACTGCGTCTGATACGGCGGTTGCACTGGACAATGCAGCGGATGAAGCGGCCAGCGCTGACACAGCTGAGGCGGAAGATGCGCCCAAAAGCACAAGCGCCGCTGCGTCTGCCCAAACGACCACAGAAAGCAAAGCAACTGAGAGCAACGAAGCTGAGAGCAAAGCCAGCGCCAAGAAAAATCCCGCCAAAAAAGCGCCTGCAAAACAGTCCAAATCAGACGGTACAGCTAAGACAAAAACCGCAAAACCAAAGGCACCTGCGCCCACGTCTGTTGCGCAATCGGATGCTGCGGCACCTGCCGGTCTGGATGCGGCGCGCGACGGCGGGCCTGATAATCTGAAACAGATCAAAGGCGTCGGGCCGGTTCTGGAAAAGATGCTGCATTCGCTGGGATATTTCCATTTTGATCAGATTGCCGCCTGGGGCCCAGAAGAAGCGGCGTGGATCGATGAAAATGTCAAAGGTGCGCGCGGTCGTGTGACCCGCGACAATTGGGTCGATCAGGCAAAAACTCTGGCGGCTGGCGGCACCACTGAATTTTCCGCTCGGGTGAAAAAAGGCGACGTTTATTAATGTCACAAGAGCCTGCTAACAACCGGTCAAACCCTAATGATAACAATGGGTTTGACCCTATTCGCGCCCGCGCCGGACGCAACATCGCGATGGTGATTGTGGCGGCGGGGCTGCTCACGATTTTGGCGCCAATGATCATTTCGATGACGGGTTTACCCGCGCGTTACGAGTTTCTGTTTTACCTCATGTCGATGGCTGCGTTCATTTGGGCTCTGGTCGTCGCTGTGAAACTCTGGCAAAAGGCCAAACAAGACGGGTAAACCCCAACGGGGCCCCAAAAAGAGCCAAGATATTCGCGCCAAACGACACTCGCGAGAGGAAAGCCACGATGCTCAAGGACCAAGACCGGATTTTTACGAACCTTTACGGGATGCATGATCGTTCGCTGAAAGGCGCACAGGCACGGGGCCACTGGGATGGGACGGCCGCGATCATCCAAAAAGGCCGGGATTGGATTATTGACACGATGAAGGCATCTGGCCTGCGGGGCCGGGGTGGCGCTGGGTTTCCGACCGGTCTGAAATGGTCGTTTATGCCCAAGGAATCAGACGGGCGTCCCGCCTATTTGGTGGTGAATGCCGATGAATCCGAACCGGGCACCTGTAAAGACCGCGAAATTATGCGCCATGATCCGCATACATTGATCGAAGGCTGTCTGATTGCCTCTTTCGCGATGAATGCAAATGCCTGTTATATCTACATTCGTGGCGAATATATCCGCGAACGCGAAGCTTTGCAGGCTGCCATCGACGAAGCCTATGACGCAGGCATGTTGGGTAAAAACGCCGCCAAATCAGGCTGGGATTTTGACCTATATCTGCATCACGGGGCCGGGGCCTATATCTGTGGTGAAGAAACCGCATTGATCGAAAGCCTGGAAGGCAAAAAGGGCATGCCGCGGATGAAGCCGCCATTCCCAGCCGGGGCGGGGCTTTATGGTTGTCCGACCACGGTGAACAACGTCGAATCAATCGCTGTGGTGCCGACCATTCTGCGCCGCGGGCCGGAATGGTTTGCCGGATTTGGCCGCCCGAACAATGCAGGCACAAAATTGTTTGCGATTTCGGGCCATGTGAACAACCCCTGTGTGGTTGAGGAATCCATGTCGATTTCGTTCGAAGAGCTGATCGACAAACATTGCGGCGGTATTCGCGGCGGTTGGGACAACCTGAAAGCTGTGATTCCCGGTGGTTCCTCCGTACCATGTGTGCGTGGCGAAAACATGCGCGACGCGATCATGGATTTTGACGCGCTGAAGGAAAAAGGATCGTCGCTGGGCACCGCTGCTGTGATCGTGATGGACAATTCCACCGACATGATCAAAGCGATCTGGCGTCTGAGCAAATTCTACAAACACGAAAGCTGTGGCCAATGTACCCCATGCCGCGAAGGCACAGGTTGGATGATGCGCGTGATGGATCGTTTGGTGCAGGGCAATGCCAGCGTCGAAGAAATCGACATGTTGTTTGATGTGACCAAACAGGTCGAAGGCCACACAATCTGTGCGCTGGGGGATGCGGCGGCTTGGCCAATTCAGGGCCTGATCAAAAATTTCCGCGATGAAATCGAAGATCGCATCAAAGGGCGCGCGATCGCCGCTGAATAAAACGCGTTTGGGTTTGGGTATGAACATTGCTGTCAAAGCACTTTTTTTTGCTGGGGTTGCTGCGCTTTCGGGCTGTATGTCGGGGCCAGAGGTTCTGGATGGGCCGGGCGAGGCGCGGTTTTTGTTTGCGTTCCCACGATCTGCGGAATGCACGTTGCAAGGCGAAGGTCTGCGGATTGAGCAAAACCAGAATATGATGGGCACCGGATTTAACGCGGCGGGTCAGATCCTGACATCGACGATTGTGTGCACCAATCAATCCGGCCAGCAATTTTCCAGCACCGGCCACCGTGAATTGTTCACTCGTGGGTCGCGATATGCCAGCGGCAAAGTGTATTCGGTTCAGGCCGGGGAAAACACATTTGGCGGAATACGTTCGATTGGTCACAACCAATACGAATTCTGGGGCAAGTTGGTTTTCACCCCTCTTTGACCCAAATACGGTTTCGAAATGCTTTGCGGCTCCTCTTTGAGGGGCCGTTTTTTATGAGGCACAAATTGTTTGCCATAATCGGCAGGTCCTTGCCATGTCAGAGCTTTTCATTGGTCTGATATTGAATAACAGCGTCCAAAAGCCAAATTATACCCCAGACCTTATGCATCCAAACGGAGCTTTTATGCGTATTTTTATGTCGGCCATCGCGGCCAGTTTTATTGTTGCCAGTCCAGCCTTGGCCAACCCGCCATTGGCCGAAGTGGAATCCGTGCGCGAAGCATTGATCACCGCCGGAATGGTCGTTGAGATTGATGAAAAATGTGATGACATTTCGATGCGGCTGGTGCGTGGTTATAGCTTTTTGCAGAACATCGAAAAAGACGCGCGTGACCGCGGCTATTCCGATGCTGAAATTGAGGCTTATACAGATGATGACGCCGAAAAAGATCGCCTGGAGGCGATCGCGCGGGATCGTTTGGTCGCGCTGGGGGCGGTGCCCGGAAACGGGGCCAGCTATTGCGCGGTTGGTCAGGCGCAGATTGATGCGCGGACCGAAATTGGGCGTTTGCTGCGTTAAAATGTCCCGTTTGTGAACAGAACCTTAACGCGGGGTGTGCAGAAATGCCGCCCCGCGTCGATTTTTCCACATAACTGCCCTTGAAATCGCTGGTTCACACTGGCGTCTCGTAAATTCCCGCGTTAGAACCGCATCAGCCACGGTCGGAGCCACAGCTACGCTCGGTCCCGACGTGTAAGAGACACGGGAACAAAGGGCTCGGGCATGTCCGATTTGCGGAAAATCATTATCGACGAAAAAGAGGTTGAAGTACCGGGGGCGATGACCCTGATACAAGCCTGCGAAGAAGCCGGCGTTGAAATCCCGCGTTTCTGTTACCACGAACGTCTGTCCATCGCTGGCAATTGCCGCATGTGTCTGGTCGAAGTTGTGGGCGGCCCACCAAAACCAGCCGCAAGCTGCGCGATGCAAGTGCGCGATCTGCGCCCCGGACCAGAAGGTCAGCCCCCCGTGGTCAAGACCAATTCACCCATGGTGAAAAAGGCCCGCGAAGGCGTGATGGAATTCCTGTTGATCAACCACCCGCTGGATTGCCCGATCTGCGATCAAGGTGGCGAATGCGATTTGCAGGATCAGGCCATGGCCTATGGCGTGTCCGGGTCCCGTTTTACGGAACCCAAACGTGCCGCTGATGAATTGGATCTGGGGCCGCTGGTTGGCACCGCGATGACCCGCTGCATTTCCTGTACCCGTTGCGTGCGGTTCACCACCGAAGTCGCCGGAATCACCCAAATGGGCCAAACGGGCCGCGGCGAAGATGCTGAAATCACCTCTTATCTGAACCAAACGCTCGATTCGAACCTGCAGGGCAATATCATTGACCTTTGCCCGGTTGGGGCGCTGACATCGAAACCTTATTCCTTTACCGCCCGTCCATGGGAATTGACCAAAACCGAATCAATCGACGTGATGGATGCGCTTGGGTCCAATATCCGTGTGGATACAAAGGGACGCGAAGTGATGCGGTTTGTACCGCGCAACCATGACGGTGTGAACGAAGAATGGATTTCAGATAAATCCCGCTTTGTTTGGGATGGTCTGCGTCGTCAACGTCTGGACACACCTTATGTGCGTGAGGGCGGTAAATTGCGCCCGGCCACCTGGCCCGAAGCGTTGAGCAAAGTTGCCGACGCCATGAAGGGCAAGAAAACTGCCGCCTTGATTGGCGATCTGGCCCCGACTGAGGCGATTTATGCCCTGCGCGAATTGGTCAAATCTGTTGAGGGCACCATTGAATGCCGCACTGACGGTGCGGTTCTGCCAATCGGCAACCGGTCTGCCTATGTGGGCAACGCCGCAATCGAAGATATCGACGACGCCAAGGTTGTCTATCTGGTTGGCACCGATCCACGCACAGAATCGCCGGTTTTGAACGCGCGCATTCGTCGTGCTTGGTTGAATGGCGCTGAGGTGCATTTCATCGGGCCCAAAGACACCGACCTGACCTATGACTACACCTATGTTGGACCGGGTCGGAAACCATTGAACGACCTGGTTGCCAATGCGGCCGCGACTGAAAATGCGGTTGTGATTGTTGGGCAGGGCGCGGTTTCAGAAGGCGACGGAATTGCCGTTCTGGGGCAGGCCATGGCGCTGACAGAAAAACTGGGCGGCAAAATGCTGGTTCTGCACAACGCAGCATCACGGGTTGGCGCGATGGATCTGGGGGCCGCCACCGAAGGCGGGCTGGATGTTGCACTGGAAGGTGCAGACGTTGTCTATAATCTGGGCGCGGATGAGCTGGACATCGCGGCGGGGCCGTTTGTTGTCTACCAAGGCAGCCACGGGGATCGCGGTGCGCACCGCGCCGATGTGATTCTGCCCGCAGCCGCCTATACCGAAGAACCCGGCCTGTTTGTAAACACCGAAGGGCGGCCTCAATTGGCGCAGCGCGCGGGGTTTGCACCGGGCCAAGCCAAAGAAAACTGGGCGATTCTTCGCGCGCTTTCTGCGGAACTGGGGCAGGCGTTGCCATTTGATTCGCTGGCGCAATTGCGCAGCGCGATGGTTGCGGAATTGCCGCATCTGGAACGGATCGACGAAGTGGCCGACAATGGCTGGGATGCATTGCCCACCAAAGAGCTGAAACAAGGCAAGTTCCAAACCAGCGTCAAAGATTTCTATCTGACCAATCCAATTGCACGGGCCAGCCAGTTGATGGCGGAATTGTCGGCAAATGCCAAAGCCCGCGCCGAGGCGCCGATCGCGGCGGAATGATGAAGCAGGGGGCTTTTATATTCTGCGCAGTCGCATTGGCGGCCTGCACAGATCCACAATCCGGTGGAGAAGAGCCCTTTGCACCCGAATATAAAGGTGTTGAGACCCGTCTGTTAGATGGGGATCTGGTGAATTTCCGAGTTGAAATGGGCGGTGCCCGCAGCAACGAAGATGTCATCAAATATGCAGAATGCGCCGCCGCGCAATATGCACTGATCCGGGGCTACGGCTTTGCGCGGCATGTCCGCACACAAGTCGATGAAAGCGCTGGCATCTGGCGGGCGGATGCTGTTTACACCATCTCGCCAGCTCTCCCGCGGGGGCTGCGCACCATAGACGCCGAAGTGACCGTCGCTGATTGCGAAGTGACGGGAATACCAACGGTTTAAGAGGCCGAGAGGCCAGTGACTACTGAGGAATACTGGGGAACAACATGATCGAGTTTTTCACCACCACAAATCTGGGGATTGTCCTGCTGACTTTGGGTCAAATCCTGCTTTTGCTGGTGCCGCTCCTCGTCTCGCTGGCGTTTTTGATGTATATGGACCGCAAGGTCTGGGCTGCTGTGCAGATGCGTCGGGGCCCCAACGTGGTTGGGTTTTATGGCCTGCTGCAATCTTTTGCGGATTTCTTGAAATATATCGTCAAAGAAATCGTTGTGCCGGCAGGGGCTGACAAATTTGTCTTCTTCCTTGCGCCGATGATTTCCTTGATCATGGCCTTTATTGCTTGGGCGGTTATTCCGTTCAACGAAGGCTGGGTGATTTCCAACCTGAACGTCGCCATTCTGTATGTCTTTGCGATTTCGTCGCTCGAAGTTTACGGCGTCATCATGGGCGGTTGGGCGTCCAACTCAAAATACCCATTCCTGGGGTCGCTGCGGTCCGCCGCGCAAATGATTTCCTACGAAGTGTCGATCGGCCTGATCATCATCGGTGTGATCATTTCCACCGGTTCGATGAACTTTACCGACATCGTCATGGCCCAAGACGGGGCAGGGGTGTTCAGCTGGTATTGGCTGCCGCATTTCCCGATGTTGTTCCTGTTCTTTATCTCGGCGCTGGCTGAAACCAACCGTCCCCCATTCGATCTGCCCGAAGCAGAATCAGAATTGGTCGCCGGCTATCAGGTTGAATATTCATCCACCCCGTTCCTGTTGTTCATGATCGGTGAATTGACCGCCGTCGTGCTGATGTGCGCACTGGTCACGCTGCTGTTCTTGGGCGGTTGGTTGTCCCCCGTTGAATTCCTGCCAGATGGGGTTCTGTGGATGGTCGGCAAAATGTTGTTCTGCTTCTTCATCTTCTCGATGATCAAAGCGATCACCCCGCGGTACCGTTATGACCAATTGATGCGCTTGGGTTGGAAAGTGTTCCTGCCAATGTCGCTGGCATGGGTTGTTCTGGTGTCGTTCCTTGCGAAATTCGAAGTTCTCGGTGGGTTCTGGGCCCGCTGGGCGATTGGAGGCTGATCTATGACGCAGATCGATTACACCCGCGCCGCAAAATATTTCCTGCTGGCGGATTTCATCAAAGGATTCCAGCTGGGGATGAAATACTTCTTCGCCCCCAAGGCGACGTTGAATTATCCACATGAAAAAGGCCCGCTAAGTCCCCGTTTTCGTGGGGAACATGCGCTGCGCCGTTATCCAAACGGAGAAGAGCGCTGCATCGCCTGTAAATTGTGCGAAGCCGTTTGCCCGGCCCAAGCGATCACCATCGACGCCGAACCGCGCGATGATGGCAGCCGCCGCACCACACGTTATGACATCGACATGACCAAATGCATCTATTGCGGTTTCTGCCAAGAAGCCTGCCCAGTGGATGCCATTGTCGAAGGTCCTAACTTTGAGTTTTCAACCGAAACCCGCGAAGAGCTGTTTTATAACAAAGAGAAGCTCTTGGATAATGGTGCCCGCTGGGAAGCCGAAATCGCGCGGAATCTGGAACTGGATGCACCTTACCGATGAGCGATCCCACCAACCCATTTGAGGCCATGATGAAGGCAGGGCAGGATTTTGCGAAATCCTTGAACCCTGATCTGGAATCCTTTTCGCCCAAAGGGTTTGAGGACCTGTTCCCAACCATGCCCAAAGAGTTCATGGAAACCTTTATGGGCAAGACCTTTAACCCAGAAGGTCTGGATGCAAAAACCCGGCTGTTGCTGACATTGATGGGCCTGACCATCGCCGGCGCAACCGCCGAAAGCCAAATTCGCCTGACGGTGCGCAATCTGCGCGTTGCAGGTGCCACGAAACAGGAAATTGCCGAAACCATCGCCCAAGCCGCGATGTTTGGCGGCGTTCCGGCAATGACCAAAGCGATGGAAATCGCCACAGCGGCCATGGCCGACGAAGAGGACGAGGGAAAATGACACCAGCAGCAATCGCGTTCTACGTTTTTGCGGTGAGCACAATCACCGGCGGTTTAATGACAGTTGTCAGCCGCAACCCGGTCCATTCGGTCCTGTGGTTGATTTTGTCCTTCTTGTCTGCGGCGGGGCTTTTCGTTCTGCTGGGGGCCGAATTTGTCGCCATGTTGTTGATCATCGTCTATGTGGGCGCGGTCGCGGTCCTGTTCCTGTTTGTGGTCATGATGCTGGACATTGATTTCGCTGAGCTAAAGGCAGAAATGGCCAAATACATGCCGCTGGCTCTGCTGATCGGGGTCGTCATCCTGATGCAACTCGGGATCGCCATGGGCGCTTGGGAATTTGGCGAAGGCGCAACATCGCGGATCGCAGCGCCTGCCGGGGATGATCAAAACACCCATGCATTGGGCATGCTGATCTACGACAAATATATCGCGCTGTTCCAACTGGCCGGTCTGATCCTGCTGGTCGCCATGATCGGCGCCATTGTGCTGACACTGCGCCATCGCAAAGACGTGAAACGTCAAAATATTCTGGAACAGATCTATCGTGATCCGGCGGATGCGATGGAACTCAAAGACATCAAACCAGGGCAGGGGCTGTCATAATGATCGGACTTGAACATTATCTTTCCGTTGCGGCGGCGTTGTTCGTCATCGGGATTTTCGGGCTTTTCCTGAACCGTAAAAACATCATCATTTTGTTGATGAGCATCGAATTGATGCTGCTGGCGGTGAACATCAATCTGGTCGCGTTTTCCAGTCATCTGGGCGATCTGGTTGGTCAGATTTTCACCCTGTTGGTCCTGACCGTGGCCGCGGCCGAAGCTGCGATTGGTCTGGCCATTCTTGTCTGTTTCTTCCGCAACCGTGGCACGATCGACGTCGAAGATGTCAACGTGATGAAAGGCTGATCTGATGATCTTTAAAACCATCCTTTTTGCGCCTCTCATCGGAGCGATCATTGCCGGGTTTGGCTGGCGGATCATTGGCGAAAAAACCGCGCAATATCTGACCACTGGGTTGCTGATGCTGGCCGCGTTCCTGTCGTGGATCGTGTTCCTGCAAGGCGCGCATATGGACGATCCGGTCCATATCCTGACCTTTATTCAATCCGGTAGTTTGGACACGTCTTGGTCTATCCGCGTGGATCGTCTGACAACGATTATGTTGATTGTTGTCAACACGGTATCGGCCTTAGTTCATCTATATTCTTTCGGCTATATGGCCCATGATGACAATTTCAAAGAGGGCGAGCATTACAAAGCCCGCTTCTTTGCCTATCTGTCATTCTTTACCTTTGCCATGCTGATGCTGGTGACGTCGGACAACTTGGTTCAGATGTTCTTTGGCTGGGAAGGCGTGGGTGTCGCATCCTACCTGTTGATCGGGTTCTACTACAAAAAAGCCAGCGCCAATGCTGCCGCGATGAAGGCTTTTGTGGTCAACCGCGTTGGGGATTTCGGCTTTGCGCTGGGGATCTTTGGGCTGTTTTATCTGACCGACAGCATCAATTTTGACGATGTATTTGCCGCCGCGCCAATGCTGGCCGAAACGCAATTGCATTTCTTGTGGACCGACTGGAACGCGGCGAACCTGCTGGGTGTGTTGTTGTTCATCGGTGCCATGGGTAAATCGGCGCAATTAATCCTGCACACTTGGTTGCCCGACGCGATGGAAGGTCCGACACCCGTGTCCGCCCTGATCCACGCCGCGACCATGGTGACGGCTGGTGTATTCTTGGTCTGTCGGATGTCGCCGCTGTTTGAATTTGCCCCTGCGGCAACTGCGTTTATCGTGGTGCTGGGCGCAACCACCGCGTTTTTTGCGGCGACCGTGGGTCTGGTGCAAAACGACATCAAACGTGTGATCGCCTATTCAACCTGTTCGCAGCTGGGCTACATGTTTGTGGCCGCGGGCGTTGGTGTCTATTCGGTTGCGATGTTCCACTTGTTCACACACGCTTTCTTTAAGGCGATGTTGTTCCTGGGCGCTGGGTCGGTGATCCATGGCATGCATCACGAACAGGACATGCGGAATTACGGCGGGCTGCGCAAAAAGCTGCCTTATACCTATTACGCAATGCTGATCGGTACGCTGGCCATCACCGGTGTTGGTGTGCCGCTGACGACGATCGGGTTCGCGGGCTTCTTGTCCAAAGACGCGGTGATCGAAAGCGCCTTTGCCGGCGGGTCGATGTATGCCTTCTGGTTGCTGGTAATCGCGGCCTTGTTCACGTCCTTCTATTCATGGCGCCTGATGTTCATGACCTTCTTTGGCGAAGCGCGTGGCGACAAGCACACCCATGAACATGCCCATGAAAGCCCAACTGTCATGTTGGTCCCACTGGGTGTTCTGGCGATGGGCGCGATCTTCTCTGGTATGGTTTGGTACGGCAGCTTCTTTGGCGACAATGTGAACCGGTTCTTCCACCTTGGTGGGGATGCGGAACAACATGCCGCGGTTGAGCCCGGGTTTAACCTGATTGCGCCTGCTTATGCGGCGGGCACAGATGATGCACATGCAACAGACAGCCACGGCGATGATCATGCAGATGATGGGCATGGCGCAGAAATGGCGGCTCCGGGGGAGGGTGCGATTTACATGCACCCAGATAACCACGTGCTGCATGACGCGCATTACGTCCCCAAATGGGTCAAAATCGCGCCGTTCATTGCCATGTTGCTGGGGCTGGCCACAGCCTATCAGATGTATATCCGTCGGCCCGATTGGCCCGAACGTCTGGCCAATAACCAGCCGCATCTGTACCAGTTCCTGCTGAACAAATGGTATTTCGACGAAATCTACGACTTCTTGATTGTCAAACCTGCCTTGGCCATTGGTCGTTTCCTTTGGAAACGCGGCGACGGCACTGTCATTGACGGGGGTCTGAACGGTCTGGCCTTGGGCATCGTGCCCTTCCTGACCCGTCTCGCTGGCCGGGCACAATCTGGCTACGTCTTTACTTACGCCTTCGCTATGGTCATCGGCATTGCCTTGCTGCTGACATGGCTCTCACTCGCCGGAGGGGCTCACTAATGGGCAATCTACTTTCGCTCACCACGTTTTTCCCACTTTTGGGGGCCGTGATCCTAGCCTTGTTCCTGCGCGGCGAAGACGAAGCTGCACAGCGCAACGCCAAATGGGTGGCCTTGGCCACCACGGCGGCGACGTTTGTGATTTCGCTGTTTATCCTGTTCCAGTTTGATGCGTCTGACACTGGTTTCCAGATGGTAGAAGAACGCGACTGGCTGCTGGGCATGCAGTACAAAATGGGTGTCGATGGGATTTCGATCCTGTTTGTGATGTTGACCACGTTCATGATGCCGCTGGTGATTGCGGCCAGCTGGGATGTGAACAAACGCGTCAAAGAATACATGATCGCGTTCCTGCTGCTGGAAACGCTGATGCTTGGCGTGTTCATGGCGCTGGATCTGGTTCTGTTCTATCTGTTCTTTGAGGCAGGCCTGATCCCAATGTTCCTGATCATCGGCATCTGGGGCGGCAAGAACCGCATTTATGCATCGTTCAAGTTCTTCCTTTATACGTTCCTTGGGTCGGTTCTGATGCTGGTCGCCATGGTGGGCATGTTCTATCAGGCGCAATCCACAGACATCCCGACCTTGATGAATTTCACGTTTGGTACAGAAACGTTCAGCGTGCTTGGCATTCAGATTGTCGGCGGCATGCAGACGTTGCTGTTTATCGCTTTCTTTGCATCCTTTGCGGTGAAAATGCCTATGTGGCCGGTTCATACATGGTTGCCGGACGCACACGTTCAGGCGCCAACAGCCGGTTCCGTTGTACTGGCGGCGATCCTGTTGAAAATGGGCGGTTACGGCTTCTTGCGGTTCAGCCTGCCCATGTTCCCGGTTGGGTCCGAAGTGATGGGGCCGTTGGTTCTGTGGCTATCAGCGATTGCGATTGTGTATACGTCACTGGTCGCACTGGTGCAGGACGATATGAAAAAACTGATCGCCTATTCATCCGTGGCCCATATGGGGTACGTGACGATGGGGATCTTTGTGGTCAACCAACAGGGGATTGACGGCGCGATTTTTCAAATGCTGTCACACGGCTTTATCTCAGGCGCGTTGTTCCTGTGTGTGGGCGTGATTTACGACCGGATGCACACCCGTGAAATCGACGCTTATGGCGGTCTGGTGAACCGGATGCCGGCCTATGCGCTGATCTTCATGTTCTTTACCATGGCCAATGTGGGCCTACCGGGCACATCCGGGTTCATCGGGGAATTCCTGGTGCTGATGGGCGCGTTCCAGGCCAACACTTGGGTTGCTGCGATTGCCACATCTGGTGTGATCTTCTCAGCCGCTTATGCGCTGTGGCTCTATCGCCGGGTGGTGATGGGCGATCTGATCAAAGAAAGCCTGAAAACCATCAAAGACATGACAACCCGCGAAAAGGCGATCTTTGCGCCGCTGGTTTTCATGACGATCCTGCTGGGTGTTTACCCAAGCCTGATCACCGACATCATCGGTCCAAGTGTCGAAGCCTTGGTTGGCCAAGTCACCACCGCACAGGCCGCCTTTGGCCCAGAAACCATGATGGCCGAAACGGCCACCGCAAGCCACTAAGAGGACGGGCACATGATCTCTTCTGATATTCAGGTTGTCCTGCCGGAAATCACGCTGGCCATCTATGCGATGGTTGCGTTGATGGCGGCCGTTTACACCACCAAAGACAAAATGGCTTCGCTTCTGGTCTGGGTCACATCGGCTGTGTTTCTTGCGGTTGCTTTGTGGATCGGCACACGGGGCGGGGACGCGCAAATGGCGTTTGACGGATCCTTCTCGGATGACGGCTTTGCCCGGTTTTCCAAGGTTGTGATCCTTGTCTCAGCTTCGGCTGTGTTGATCATGGGCGAAAACTACATGTCCAAACGGGGCATGTTGCGGTTTGAATACCCTATTTTGGTCACGCTCGGGCTGATTGGTATGATGGTGATGGTGTCTGCCAGCGACCTGATTATGCTGTATATGGGCCTCGAGCTTCAGTCCCTGTCGCTGTATGTCGTGGCGTCGCTGCGTCGTGATAGCGTCAGATCCACAGAAGCCGGTTTAAAATACTTCGTTCTGGGCGCGTTGTCATCTGGTCTGTTGCTGTATGGCGCATCGCTGACATACGGTTTCGCTGGTACAACATTGTTCAGCGGCATCATCGAAGCGATGGATCACGGCGCATCCTTGGGTCTGCTGTTTGGTCTGGCCTTTATGATGGCCGGTTTGGCCTTCAAAGTGTCGGCCGCACCGTTCCACATGTGGACACCTGACGTTTACGAAGGGTCGCCCACACCCGTGACCGCGTTCTTTGCCACCGCGCCGAAAATGGCCGCGATGGGTCTGTTTGCGCGGGTGCTGCATGATGCCTTTGGCGGTGTTGTTGGCGATTGGCAGCAAATTCTGGCCTTCCTTGCTGTGTTGTCGATGTTTGTCGGCGCCATTGCTGCGATCGGTCAGACAGATATCAAACGTCTGATGGCCTATTCATCCATTGCGCATATGGGGTTTGCCCTGATGGGGCTGGCCGCTGGTACCGAATTTGGCGTGCAGGCGATGCTGATCTATCTGGCCATCTACGTGACCATGAATGTAGGCACATTCGCCTTTATCCTGTCGCTGGAAAAGGACGGGATGCCCGTCACTGATATCGGCGCGCTGAAAATGTATTCCAAACGCGAACCGCTTAAGGCGCTGGCCGTGTTGGTTCTGATGTTCAGCCTGGCCGGTGTGCCGCCCATGGTGGGTTTCTTTGGCAAATTCTACGTGCTGCGCGCCGCAGTAGAAGGCGGCATCGCATGGTTGGCCGTGGCCGGTGTGATCGCATCCGTGATCGGGGCGTTTTATTACCTGCGCATCGTGTTCTACATGTATTTCGGCGAAGAAGGTGACGAACTGGACAGTGGTTCCTCTCCGATTTTGTGGGGGCTGCTGATGGCATCCGCCGCAGTGATCGCCATCGGCTGGTTGCCCGGTCTGAACCTGTTTGGCATCGAAGCACTGGCACAGGTTGCGGCAGGTACGCTTGTCAACTGAACCGGGCCAAGCTGCGATCTGGCCTGACGGATATGATCGTCTGATCCTCGATCAGGTTGATAGCACAATGGCAGAAGCCTCTCGTCGGGTGGGTGATATCACCCGCCCGACTTGGATTTTAGCCCATGAACAAACCCGCGGTCGCGGTCGTCGTGGGCGGGTCTGGGCCAACCCCAAAGGCAATCTTGCAGCGACGCTGATCTATCGTCCCAATGTGCCCCCAGCTGAGGCCGCAAAACGTAGTTTTGTGATGGCCAATGCGCTGTATTCTGCGCTGGCGGATTTTGTTCCGGATTACAAATTGGCCGTGAAATGGCCCAACGACGTTTTACTGGCCGGCGGCAAAATCGCAGGTATCCTGTTAGAGAGCAGCGGGCAGGGTGGTCAAGTTGACTGGCTGTCGATTGGGGTGGGGGTCAACCTGTCCAATACGCCAGACAACGTGCACGATTCAGCGTTCCCGCCCGTCGCCCTGTCATCCGAAGCAGACGCGCCGGATGCTGAAACCTTTTTGACCCATCTGGCCGCTAGTTTTGCCGCGCAAGAGGCGCGTATGGTGAAACATGGCTTTGATGGTATCCGAACAGAATGGCTGCGTCACGCAGCCCGAAAGGGCGAAGTTATCACCGCCCGCACCACCCAAGAGGACATTGCCGGAATTTTTGACGATGTGGACGATGACGGCAATCTGATCCTGATCACAGCCCGGGGCACACGTGTGATCCCTGCGGCGGATATCTTTTTCTAGGAGGCGATCCAGATGCTTCTTGCTATCGATTGCGGCAATACCAACACCGTGTTTTCCATTTGGGACGGGTCCCAATTTTTGTGCACGTTACGCACTTCGACCCACCATTCCCGCACGGCGGACGCTTATTTCACGTGGTATTCGACGTTGGTGAAACATTACGATCTGGATGTGGATATCACCGATGTGGTGATTTCTGCGACCGTGCCACGTGTGGTGTTTAACCTGCGCGTGTTTGCAGATCGGTTTTTCGGCTGCCGCCCTTTGGTGGTTGGCAACGAAGAATGCCTGCTGCCTCATGCCCCGCGCGTGGATGCCGGGACCGGGGTTGGCCCGGATCGGCTGGCCAATGCGGCCGGTGCCTTTGATCGGCATGGCGGCGATGTTGTGGTTGTGGATTTTGGCACGGCGACCAATTTTGATGTTGTGGCCCATGACGGCGCCTATGTGGGCGGCGTGATTGCCCCCGGTGTGAATCTCAGCCTTGAGGCATTGCACCAAGGCGCCGCCGCGCTGCCGCATGTGGATATCCGACAACCCGCCAAGGTGATTGGCACCAACACCGTGAATTGTATTCAATCCGGGGTGTTTTGGGGCTATGTCGGTCTGATCCAAGGCCTGATCACGCGGGTTAAAACCGAATACGGACGTCCAATGAAGGTTGTTGGGACGGGGGGGCTGGCGCCTTTATTTGCGCAGGGCGAAACCTTGTTTGACACCATCGAGGACGATCTGACGATGCACGGTCTGACCGTGATCCATCAATATAATAAGGACCGGACATGAGCGGTGAACGACTGATATATCTGCCTTTGGGCGGCGCCGGTGAAATCGGCATGAACTGCTATGTCTACGGCTATGGCAAACCAGATCAGGAACGGCTGATCGTGGTCGATCTGGGGGTTACGTTCCCTGATATGGATACCACGCCCGGTGTCGATTTGATCCTGCCGGATATTTCATGGCTGGTGGAACGCCGTGATCGGATCGAAGCCGTGGTCATCACCCATGCGCACGAAGATCACGTTGGCGCGGTTGGTCATCTATATAACAAGCTGGGCGCGCCGATTTTGGCCCGGACGTTCACCGCCAATATCGCGCGGCGCAAATTGGACGAACACGGCATCCCCAAGGATGTGGTTCAAACCGTGTCGCCCTATCCAGAAATGCTGGACCTTGGCCCGTTCAAAATGGGGTTCTTGCCAGTTTCCCATTCCATCCCCGAAAGCGCGGGATTGGTGATCGACAGCCCTGCCGGGCGGATTGTGCATACCGGCGATTTCAAAATCGACGAAACCCCGGTGGTGGGCGACCCTTTTGATCGTGACTTATGGGCTGAGGTGTCAAAACCAGGCGTCAAAGCGTTGGTTTGTGACAGCACCAATGTGTTTTCCATCGCCGAAGGCCGCTCAGAAGCGTCGATCGCCTATGAAATCGAGGCGTTGATGGGCGAAATGAAGGGCATGGTCGTGGCGACCACCTTTGCATCTAACATTGCGCGTTTGAAAACATTGGCTGAATCCGCATCCCGTGCGGGGCGTTCCGTCTGTCTGCTTGGTCGGGCCATGCGCCGGATGATCGAAGCGGCGTTGGAAACCGGCATTCTGACCGATTTCCCCAAAGTGGTGTCGCCTGAGGATGCCAAATCCATCCCCCGCGAAAACCTGTTTTTGCTGGTCACCGGGTCACAAGGCGAACGCCGCGCCGCCAGCGCCCAATTGGCCAATGGCAAATATATGGGCCTGACACTGAAAGAGGGCGATACGTTCCTATTCAGTTCAAAAACCATCCCCGGCAATGAACGTGGCGTGATCCGGATCATGAACCAATTGTCCGAAAAGGGCGTTGACGTGATCGACGATCATGGCGGGCGTTATCACGTGTCCGGCCATGCCAACCGCCCCGATCTGGAAGAAATGCATCGCATTGTAAATCCACAGATTTTGGTGCCCATGCATGGCGAACATCGGCATCTGCGTGAACACGCAAAAATTGCCGATTCCAAAGGCTTACAAGGCGTTGTTGCCGTAAATGGCATGATGATCGATCTGACCGGAAACGAACCACGCGTGGCGGAATATATCGAAACCGGGCGGACATACTTGGATGGATCGGTCAAAATCGGTGCGATGGATGGCATTGTGCGGGATCGTATCCGCATGGCATTAAACGGGCATGTTTTGGTCACTTTGATCATCGACGAAGACGGATCACCCTTGGGCGAACCTTGGTGCGAAATCATGGGCTTGCCTGAAGTGGGCACATCGAATGCGCCACTGCAGGATTTGCTGGAAAACGATCTGGGCCAATTTCTGATGCGTGCCAGCGACAAAACCCTGATTGATGATGCCACATTAGAAAAAGAGCTGCGCACCATAACCCGGCGCACCGCCCAATCGGAAATCGGTAAAAAACCAGAAGTGACGGTGATCATAAGTCGGCTGGCGTGATATTTTCCTGAAAAGTGGACGAAATGGTTTTCAAATCGTAAACATCTAACCAACGCTGATTTTGGCGTGCTAGTATCTAACCAACGCTGATTTTGGCGTGCTAGTTAAGATGGGATTATTCATGAAAACTTTTTTCACAGCAGCGGCATTCTGCGCCGCCGCGGCGTCCGCCTCTGCGTCTACTTTGTCCGGCAGCGAGCTCTTTGAAGGGACGTTTGTCTTTGACAACGATTTGGAAACCATTGGTTTTGAATTGACGTCAGATGCACTTTTTACGGCAACGTCTTATGGCTATTCAGGTGGGACATCCCTGATGGGGGACACGATCACCGGCGGTGGTTTTGACACGATTTTCACATTGTTTGACAGCGACGGGCGGATATTGGTGCGCGACGACGATGGCGGAATTGGCTTTGATTCCATGATTTCAATGTTTCTGGGGGCAGGGACATATAGCCTGGTGATTTCTCAGTTTAGCAACGACGTTATCGGCAGTTATCTGGCCAATGGTTACGAACAAGACGGGCTGGGTGGATTGTCCTTTACGACCGTGCACGGATGTAGCCAGGGGGGGTTTTGTGACGTGGACGCTGATAATCGCACGGGCAACTGGGCGGTTGAGCTGAGCGCTGAGCTGTCATTGCCCGCGGTTCCGGTTCCGGCATCTTTGCCGTTGATGCTGGCTGGACTGGCCGGGTTTGGCGTCATGCGCCGCAAAAAGAAGTAGGTCAAAATAAAAAAGCCCGGTCAAAAACCGGGCTTTTCAATCATTTAGATCGCATTAGGCAGCGCTTGGATCTTCTTTTTGATCCGATTGCGCTGTCTCTTGTTCGGCCAAAGGTTCATCCTGCTGCTCTGCGACCTGTTCGGGCGCTGCATCCGTTGAACCGTTTTCGCTCGCTTCTACTTTGACTTCTGCAGTCTCAATGTCGGCCTGAACGGGGGCTTCATTTGATGGTGTTTCGGCATCAACCTGCACCGTCGCGTCGGCGGTCACGTCTTCTGTGGTCTCTACAGTGTCAGTGACTTGCTCTTCACCAGCCACGACATCCTTAGATTTACGACGGGTCGAGCTGCGACGTTTGCGCGGCGCTTTCTCTTCGGGCGCATCACCAGATTGTTCGACAGCAGGGCGGCTCAGCGCGCGGCGTTCATCAAACCCCATCAAGATAAAGCCAGGCGCGTCATCCCCCATGCCCACAATGGGTTCGTGACGATGACCTTTGCGGCCCCCACGTGAACGGGATTTGCGATTGTTATCACGCGCTTGAGCATCATCGCGGCGCATTTCGTCGCGTTTGGCATCGTCGCGACGCGGTTCCTGCACTTTGTCCCGCTTGCCGTTTTCAGCCGCAGTTTTTGGGGCTGGTTTTGACGTCGGTTCAACCGCGCGCGGTGCCTTGGCAGGCTTTGGATTGTCGATGCGCGGGATTTCCATTTTGACCAGCGTTTCGATCGCGGCAAAATTCTTTTCATCACGCGGAGAGCAGATCATCATCGCGGTGCCTTTTTTGCCCGCGCGACCTGTGCGGCCAATCCGGTGCACGTAATCCTCGGCATGGCCGGGCACATCGTAGTTAAACACATGTGTCACATCCGGAATATCCAGCCCACGCGCGGCGACATCGGATGCCACAAGGAACCGTAAGGATCCGTCGCGAAAGCCATCCAATGTGCGCATTCGATGCGCCTGATCCAGATCACCGTGAATAGGTGCCGCGTCCAGACCGTATTTTTTCATCGATTTGGCAACGATATCTACGTCAACCTTGCGGTTACAGAAAATGATCGCGTTTTTGCAATTCTCGGCTTCTTTTTCGATCAGCGCCCGCAGGATGGACCGTTTTTCGGATCCTTCGCGATCACGGCGCGACGCTTTGAACATCACCACGCCCTGCGCAATATTTTCAGAGGTGGTCGCAGCGCGTGCCACTTCGACTTTGGCAGGGTTTGACAGGAACGTATTGGTGATCCGTTCGATTTCAGGCGCCATTGTCGCGGAAAAGAACAACGTTTGGCGTGTAAACGGTGTCAGGCCAAAAATGCGTTCAATATCAGGGATAAACCCCATATCCAGCATCCGGTCAGCTTCGTCGACAACCATGATTTGCACGCCAGTCAGCAGCAGTTTGCCGCGTTCAAAATGATCAAGCAAACGACCCGGCGTTGCGATCAACACGTCAACACCGCGATCGATCAGGGCGTCCTGTTCTTTGAACGAAACACCGCCAATCAGCAACGCTTTGGTCAGTTTGGTGTATTTCGCATAAACATCAAAGTTTTCAGCGACCTGAGCGGCCAATTCACGTGTCGGTGCCAGTACCAAACTGCGCGGCATGCGTGCGCGCGCGCGACCACGGCCCAGCATCGAAATCATTGGCAATGTAAATGATGCTGTTTTGCCGGTGCCGGTTTGGGCAATGCCCAAAACATCACGTCCCTCTAGGGCAGATGGAATCGCTCCGGCTTGAATTGGGGTTGGGCTTTCATAGCCCGCTTCCTCGACCGCCTTAAGTACTTTGGGTCCGAGATTAAGATCAGTAAATTTGGTCAAACTGTGCCTTTCGCTATTGCGGCTCTGATGGCCGCAATCTTGGGCGACCCGCACCGACCGTATTGTCGGGCGTCAATGGTACCAAGCCCTTACGCGCAAAGGACTAAAAGGTCAAGGAAACGTCGTCGTTCCTAGGGGTATAGGTCGTTAAACAGCCAATATGTTGCGGCTGCTTAACAATTTTAAAGGTTAACGCGCCTAGACCATCATTTCTTTGGTCGCGGTCAGGTTAACATCCGGGTAATCGCGCGCCACACGGTCAATGTCCCATTGCAACCGTGTCAGATACACAATGTCGCCGTCATGATCATAGGCGATGTGCTGTTTGTTGGTGTCACAGAATTTATCCACGGCCGTTTTGTCACCACTGACCCAGCGGGCGGAGGTGAACTGAGATTGATCGAACCGCACGGGCAGGCCGTATTCCAGCTCAATCCGTGATGCCAGAACTTCGAATTGCAACGCGCCAACCACACCGACAATAAAGCCTGATCCGATGGACGGTTTGAACACTTTGGCGGCCCCTTCTTCGGCAAATTGATGCAGGGCCTTTTCCAGGTGTTTGGCCTTCATCGGATCGCCTGCGCGCACGCCTTGCAACAATTCGGGCGCAAAGGACGGAATGCCCGACACCCGCAGGGCTTCGCCTTCGGTTAGGGTGTCGCCGATGCGCAATTGCCCGTGGTTGGGAATGCCGATGATGTCACCGGCCCATGCTTCTTCGGCCAATTCACGGTCGGATGCTAAAAACAGAACCGGATTGGAAATCGCCATCGGTTTTTTGGTCCGCACATGGGTTAGTTTCATGCCGCGTTTGAAATGGCCCGACGCCATGCGCACAAAGGCAACCCGGTCGCGGTGTTTGGGATCCATATTGGCCTGCACCTTAAACACAAAGCCTGCGACTTTGGGTTCTTCGGGCGCAATTTTGCGGGGTTCTGCGTTTTGGATTTGCGGTTCGGGGCCGTATTTGCTGATCCCGTTCATCAATTCCTGCACCCCAAACGAATTGATCGCAGAGCCAAACCAGATTGGGGTCATATGCCCCTCTAGGACGGCCTGCGGGTCGAGCGTTGGCAACAATTCCTTGGCCATTTCGACCTCTTCCAGAAATGTTTCCAGCAGCTCTGCGGGCACATGTTCGGCCAGTTTGGGGTCGTCCAATCCGTTGATTTCGATGCTTTCGGAAATCTTATTCCGGTCCGCCCGATCCATCAGTTCCAGCCGGTCCCGCAACAGGTCGTAACAGCCGATAAAATCGCGACCCAGCCCAATCGGCCAAGAGGCCGGAGTGACATCAATCGCGAGGTTTTCCTGAATTTCGTCAATGATTTCAAATGTGTCGCGGCTTTCGCGATCCATTTTATTACAGAAAGTCAGGATCGGCAGGTCGCGCAGACGGCAGACTTCGAACAGTTTCTGGGTCTGGCTTTCGACACCTTTGGCGCCATCAATCACCATCACGGCCGCATCCACAGCCGTCAATGTGCGATAGGTGTCTTCGGAAAAATCCGAGTGACCGGGCGTGTCGACCAGATTGAACCGGTTGCCGTTAAAATCAAACGACATAGCGGACGCAGATACCGAAATACCGCGGTCTTTTTCCATCTGCATAAAGTCTGACCGGGTACGTCGGGCTTCGCCTTTGGCGCGCACCTGACCGGCCATCTGAATGGCACCGCCATAAAGCAGGAATTTTTCTGTCAGCGTCGTTTTCCCGGCATCGGGATGCGAAATGATCGCAAATGTCCGACGGCGGGCGATTTCAGGCGGTAGATCAGGGCGATTTGTCATGCCGCCTGTTAGCGCGGCACGGGCCAAAGGGCAATGTAATCTAGCTGGAAGAGGCGCGTTTCAGCAATTCTACTGCGTCTGGCTGGCTCAGCAGGCTTTCGGTGACCTCAAAGTCCAGATGATGGGATCTGATATGTCCACCCAGTGCTTGGTTCAGATTGTCCTGCACATGCTGGGGCAGGGCGCCTTTGGTGCGTTGATCAACCAGCAGGCTTTCTGCGGCGATGCCTTCTGCATAGATGATTTGGTGGTCATCAAACAGCAATTGGTAATAATCGACAAACCCGCCATCCTGTTGATAAACCGAGGTTCCGTTGATCAGATGGCGCACTTTGACCAACACTTCGGAACGGCCAGCGCCCAGACGATCGCGACGCTGATAGACAAAAATCCGATGGTCAGGACTGACGATCAGGTCATTTTCGTTATGCAATGTGCCTTTGCGGATCACGACCGGGGCAAAGGCGCCCACGGCCCGCACGGTAGAATGACCAATCCAGCGGATTTCCTGTGCGCCCGCATCACGGGTCAGCACTTTGTCACCGATATGCAGATCCTCAATCGGGACCTGTGTGCCATCAGCCATGGTGATTTTTGTGTTGCGGGTAAAGGAAACGCAGGCCACTTCGGAAAATTTGGATGCGGCGGCGTCGCGGTCAACACCGACCAGTCGATATTCCAGATCCGGCACCAAAGAGGCCAAAGGCAGCAGATACAGGCCTGCCACTTCGTTGTTTTCAACTTCGACCAGAATCAATGCCTCATAGGTGGTGCTGTCGGGCGCCATCAAGGTGATGCAACTGTCCAAAACCACAGTGTTATCAAGCGTTCCCACCTCTGATCCGGGGGCAATGCTGAAATGTTTGCTGTCTTCCAACATTGAAATCGTCAACCGCAAACGGCGGGCCCGATCATCCAGCCCATATGTGTCATCGACCATCAATTCGTCCGCAAAGGACAACGCTTCGCCCTCAGCAACCCCATGCGTCACGACGAAATCCTCAGCCGCGTAAACGGGTAGGGTCTGAATCGCTTGGGTTTGGTTCGTCATGTCTGGACTTTCTGCTATCGGTCACACTTTATACATCAATGCCCGGACAATGGGGCGTAAAATCGTCAACGATCGGACCATATCCGGGCGATTGTTCACACTATGATAAAATCGATCTGTAAAGGGGAACATAATGGATCTTGGAATTTCTGGAAAACGTGCCTTGGTCTGTGCCTCATCCAAAGGATTGGGGCGCGGCTGTGCAGACGCGCTGGCAGAGGCGGGCGTTGATCTGGTGATGAACGCACGCGGATCCGAAGCGTTAGAAGCCGCAGCCGCAGAAATCCGGGCGAAATACGGTGTGAACGTTGTGACCGTTGCGGCGGATGTCACCACCCAAGATGGTCAAGATGCTGTTTTGAAAGAGGCGCAAGGCGTTGATATCCTTGTTACAAATGCGGGTGGGCCGCCTCCTGGAATGTGGAGCGATTGGGATCGGGATGATTTTGTCGCCGCACTTGACGCCAATATGCTGACGCCGATTGCGCTGATGAAGGCATTGCTGCCCGGCATGATCGACAAAGGCTGGGGCCGGGTGGTCAACATCACATCTGTATCGGTCAAAGCCCCGATTGCCGTGCTGGGCCTGTCCAATTCTGCGCGTGCAGGTTTGACCGGTTACGTAGCCGGAACCGCCCGACAGGTCGCACCCAACGGTGTCACCATCAATAATTTGTTACCGGGCATCCATGCCACGGATCGCGCGGTTTCACTGGATTCAGGTGTGTCCAATCAGCAGGGGATTTCAATGGAACAGGCCAAAGCCAACCGCGAAGCCACCATTCCTGCGCAGCGTTATGGCACATCGGCCGAATTTGGCGCGACATGTGCCTTTATGTGTTCGCAACATGCGGGGTACATGGTCGGGCAGAACATTCTGCTGGATGGTGGCGCTGTGAATACAACCATGTGATTGAGGGCACAAATGTCTGAAAAGTTTAGCCTGAAAGATCATCTGTTTAACGCGTCATCTATTGAGGATTTGGCGGATGAATTTGCTGTTTTGCCGGGATTTGACGGGCCGCGCTTTCATTCAGATGTGATGGGCGGATTGCCGGATCGCGAATTGATGGAACGGCTGGATTGGATCGCAGATTGCGTTCAGTCCCGTCTGTCCGATGATTTTCCGACCATGGTGGATCAGTTGATCACGGCCATGCCACCTAAGCTGGACCATACAAAAACCGATGATGATTTCGGGCGCTTTATTCACGCGGTGCCCGGAATTCTGGCAGTGCGGCATGGGTTGGAACGGCACCGTGATTTGGCGCTGGATCTGATCTATGAGGCGACGCAGCGGTTCAGTATGGAATTTTACATTCGCCCGTTTATCAACCGATGGCCGGATGAAACGCTGGCCCGATTGCAGCAATGGGCGGGGGATGACAATTATCACGTGCGCCGCTTGGTCAGCGAAGGAACCCGGGCACGGTTGCCTTGGGCCGGGCGGATAAATCTGGACGTTTGTGACCCAATTCCGTTTTTAGATCAATTGCATAGCGATCCTACCCGCTATGTCACCCGGTCGGTGGCCAATCATCTAAATGACATTGCCAAATCCCATCCTGATCTGGTGGTCACCACGCTGCGTCGCTGGGAAAAGGCGGATAAACAAAAGCCCAAGGAACTGGCATGGATGACCCGCCATGCGCTGCGCACCTTGATCAAACAGGGGCATCCGGGCGCGATGGATGTGCTGGGATATCGCGTTGATGCCGACGTGTCTTTGCAGGATTTAACGGTGTTGCCATCGGTTCCACGTGGCGGGGTTCAGGACATCAAATTTACGCTTCTTGCGCCTCAAAGCGAACCTGTGATCGTGGATTTTGTGCTGCATTCGGTGAAATCCGACGGGTCCACCGCCCCCAAAGTGTTCAAGCTGAAACAGGCCAAATTGGCCCCAAATACGCCGATGACCTTTGCTAAATCCCACCGGTTTAAAGACAACGCGACGACGTTCACGCTGTATCCCGGCACACATCGCATCGACATTCAGGTGAATGGCAAAGTGCTGGGTGGTCAGGATTTCGAACTGGTTTAACCGCATCCCACCCGCGATCTGACCAAGGTGTTCTTGCCCTCGCGGGACGGGCTTGCTAGGAGCAAGTCATATCCGAGCCTTTCTCTAGGACTTATCGTGCCCAACGCCACTGCTCATCCCAGATTGGAAATTCGCAACCTGCGTCGTGATTACTCAGGCAAACAGGTTGTCGATGATGTGTCGCTAAGCGTGCAGCCCGGACAGGTGACCTGTCTGTTGGGGCCGTCAGGGTGCGGGAAATCAACGACTTTGCGGATGATCGCCGGCGTCGAAATGCAGGATTCCGGCGAAATCTATGTGGATGGCAATCTGGTATGTGATACTGTGTTTCGTATCCCCCCAGAGGATCGCCAGATTGGGTTGATGTTTCAGGACTTTGCGCTGTTTCCGCATCTGGACGTGTTCAAAAATGTCGCCTTTGGCCTGAAAAAATCCACAGGCGATATCAAACATCGCGTTGAGGAAATGTTGGAAAAGGTCGGAATGCTGAGCCATATGCATTCTTATCCACATGAATTGTCTGGCGGCGAACAACAGCGTGTTGCGTTGGCCCGTGCCTTGGCCCCCAAGCCGCGGATCATGTTGATGGATGAACCGTTTTCGGGGCTGGATGACCGGCTGCGCGATGGCATCCGCGATCAGACATTGGATTTGCTAAAGGCCGAAGGTGCGGCCGTTCTGCTGGTCACACATGAACCTACAGAAGCGATGCGCATGGCGGATGAAATTGCGCTGATGCGGCACGGGAAAATTGTGCAACAGGGCGCCCCTTATAATATCTACAATTCCCCGGTGGATCGCGAAGCCGCTGCTTTTTTCAGTGATATCAATGTGATATGCGGCGAAATTAAAGGGGCGTTGACGGATACTCCGTTTGGTCAATTCCTGACGCCGGGCCAGCCAGACGGCACCAAAGTGGACATCGTTTTTCGCCCTCAGCACGTGAAAATCGACTTTGACCGCAATGGTCGTGGGCCCAATCCCACCACCACAGAAGGCGTCCCCGCCCGCGCGATTGTACGGCGGTCCCGGTTTTTAGGACAGATGAGCCTGATTGAATTTCAAATGGAACTGGACGGCAATGTGGTCACGGCTCAGGTGCCATCTGTGTTTTTGCCCAAACCAGGCACTGTATTATGGCTGATGATCCGTCGCGATCGCTGTTTTGTGTTCCCTCAGGGTTAATTCAACAGGGCACATTCTAGGTCGCCTGACGTTCAAAATCACTGAGTTGTTTCCCCGTTTCCGGAACAAATAGATGGGGCAATGGGGTCAGCTCTTGGATTTGGTCCAATCGAATTTCATCAAAACCATTGTGGGTTTCACACCAGACCACGATGCTCCAGAACCGGCCCCAATAATCAAGCCGAAGCGGGCGAATGATGCGGGGTTCTGTTCCAATGCGCAGCGATAATTTCTGACGTGCGCGGATGGCCTGTCGCAGCGCCGCCTGATGAATGGTGCCAGAACCGGTCGCGCTAAAGGGATGCACGCTTAGCCCCATTCCGGCAGGGTTATTTGGCCCATCTTCGGGCAGGGCGGCATCCAGTTTTTCGGCCAAACCTTCTGCGATGTTTTGCAGGTCCGCATCCCCACTTTGGGCGACGGCGGCCAGTCCCAGATGCAAGGCCTCCAATTCTTCGATGGTCAGGTTCAGCGGCGGCAGGGTGATTTCTGCGGTGATCCTGTAGCCCGCGCCGCGCGTGCCTTCGACCGGCAGACCGGAACGCCGCAACGCATCCATATCACGATAGATGGTGCGTTCGGTGACGGATAATTCGGCGGCCAAATCCTCTGCGCGCAGCAATGTGCCGTCCCGCAAACGGGTCATAAGGTGCATTAACCGGTCTGAACGTTTGGGCATGGCGCTCCTGACATCTTTTTGTCAGTAATATCGCGATTTTCTGCGTTTGCACAGTCGTTTTCAATTTATTTTGCCTTTTCCGAGGGCCGCTTTGGTCATACGCCTAATGCAAATCACTAAGTTAAATGGAGATTCCCATGCTCAATAATATTGGTATTCCCGGCATTCTGCTGATCGCTGTTGTCGTTCTGGTCCTGTTTGGACGCGGCAAAGTTTCGTCATTGATGGGCGAAGTTGGCAAAGGCATCACAGCGTTCAAACGCGGTGTAAATGATGGCAAAGAAGAGCTGGAAAACGAAGCAGCTGAAGCGGCGGCTGACATCACACCAGAAGTCGAAAAAGACAAGGTTTAATCCTGATTTAGACCAAAGTGACAGATCCGGTTTCGGGTCTGCTGATCGACTGAAAGGGTGACTATGTTTGATCTCGGCTGGACCGAATTGCTGTTGATTGGGATCGTGGCGCTGATCGTCGTCGGCCCCAAAGATTTGCCCGTCATGTTTCGTACATTGGGCAAATTTACCGGCCGCCTAAAAGGCATGGCGCGCGAATTTTCAACCGCAATGAACCAAGCGGCGGACGAAGCAGGGGTGAATGACATCAACAAAACCCTGCGCGCAGCGACAAATCCATTGAAAGCCAGCACCGACGCTTTGCGGGATACGGTCACGGATGCGGTCAACATGGATGATGGGGCAAAAACACCTGAAATGGGTCCTGAAACAGCCAAGCTGAGCCAAGAACGCCAGAGCGCCAAGGACAAAGTGAACGCGGCAATGGCGCAAAAAGCGTTGGAGCGTAAAGCGCAGCAAGCGGCTGACAAACAAGCGGAAAATGCTGCCACTACGGCGGTTCCACCCGCTGCGACTGAGGTAAAAGAATGACCCAAACAGACGACGTCGAAGACAGCACCGCGCCGTTGATCGAACATCTGGCCGAACTGCGCACCCGACTGATCCGGGCCGTTTTGGCGTTTTTGATCGGGATGGTTTTGTGCTTTTCGTTTGGCAGCGCGATCCTCGACTTTCTTCTGGTGCCAATTGAAAAGACCATGCGCGCTTTGGGTGATCCGAACCCGGTGATGCAATACACTGCGCCGCAGGAATACTTTTTCACCTTGGTGCGGATTTCGATGGTGTTTGGACTTGGCCTGTCTTTTCCGTTTATCGCCAATCAGTTATGGCGTTTCGTAGCACCGGGATTGTACAAAAACGAAAAAAGCGCGTTTTTACCGTTTTTGATCGCGTCACCCTTGTTGTTCATCCTTGGCGCGTCCTTTGCGCATTACGTGGTCACGCCCTTGGCCATGCAGTTTTTCCTTGGATTTGCTGATGCTGCATCCATCCTTTCGACGCTGATCGTTGGGGATGAGGTCGGCGAAGCCAAACAAGGCATCGCGATTGTATTCAACGGCAAGGTCAATGAAACTCTTGATATCACGTTGAAATTGATCGTCGCCTTTGGTCTGTGTTTCCAATTGCCGGTCCTGTTGACCCTGATGGGCAAGGCGGGGCTGGTCAGTGCAGTTGGCCTGCGCAATGTGCGTAAATATGCGATCGTGGGCATTCTGGTTTTGGCCGCGTTGGTCACGCCCCCTGATGTGATCACCCAAGCGATCCTGTTTGTAGTGGTCTACGGATTGTACGAAATTTCGATCCAACTGGTCGCCCGCGTGGAGCGTCAACGCGAAGCTAGAATGCGCGCGGATGGGACTTGGTTCGAAGATGATGAAGATCTATATGACGAAGATCACGAGGAACCCCAAGCGTGACGAAAAAGACCTTGAAACGCATTGCAGAGGCGTTGGAGCGGATGGCTCCGGCGCCTTTGTCCGCGCCTGATTTTGATGCGGCGCCAGCCTTTGTTTGGCATTCTGATCCGGACCGGTTGGAACCCGTGCATCACGTGAACCGCGTTGATGTGGATCTGTTGATTGGAGTGAACCGATCGCGTGACACTTTGATGGCCAATACCGAACAATTTGCCCGTGGGTTGCCTGCAAATAACGCCTTGCTATGGGGCGCACGTGGGATGGGAAAATCCAGCCTTGTCAAGGCGGTGCACGGCAAACTTAATCCGGATTACCCACAGTTAAAGGTCGTCGAAATTCAACGCGAAGACCTGCCAAGCATTGGTCGATGCCTGACCATGCTGCGCGGTGCCAAAGAACGGTTTGTGCTGTTTTGTGATGATTTGTCATTCACCAATGACGATGCGCATTACAAATCATTAAAGGCGGTTTTGGACGGTGGCATCGAAGGGCGGCCCGATAATGTGGTGCTGTATGCGACATCCAACCGGCGGCATTTGATGCCCCGCGACATGATCGAAAACGAACGATCCAGTGCGATCAGCCCCTCAGAAGCGGTCGAAGAAAAAGTGTCATTGTCAGATCGATTTGGATTGTGGCTTGGCTTTCATCCCTGTGATCAGGACGAATATCTGGCAATGATCCGGGGGTATTGCGACGCTTACGGGGTCGAAATTGACGATGCAACTTTGCGCGCAGAAGCCATTGAATGGCAGGCCACACGTGGGTCACGATCCGGTCGGGTGGCCTGGCAATATTTCACAGATCTGGCAGGGCGACGCGGCAAGGTGATTGCCTAACCGCCGCCCCAAACCATTGTGATTTATGGAAGATATCCAGTCGGGTCGACACTTTCCAATCCATTGCGGACTTCGAAATGCAAAAAGCTGGGATCGCCGGCTGGGATTTTTGCGATCACTTCACCGGCGCTGACCGTGTCGTTTTTCTCAACGCTCAAATCTTCGAGGTTCACATAAACCGTGAGCAACCCATCGGAATGTCGGATCACGACAATTGATGCGCCATCTGTGTTGGATGTAACCGCAGCCACGGTTCCAGACGCTGCCGCACGAACGGGGGTGCCTGCCGCAACGCCAATGTCGATCCCGTCATTGCGCCCACGTGAATAGGCCCGAATAATGGGGCCCTCAACCGGGCGGCGCAGTCGGGCATCGTTCCGCGTTTCGGTTTGCTCACTGCCCAAATCGGGCACTTCTGGTGTGGCAATCGGCGCGGTTGGGGTGGCCAATGGTGCTGTGACGCTTGGGGCTTCGTCGGGCAGGGGCGTTTGCGCGCTTGGCGGGGTTGGGGTGACGCTGCCGATGCCCGGTTCGGTCACAGTTGTTTCTGCGGATGAGGGCGTCACTGTAGGCGTCACAGGATCAGCCGCGCCGGGAACGGGGATCAACAGATATTGACCCTCGCGGATCGCTAAATCTGGCCCAAGCCCATTCCAGCGGGCAATGCCGCGCACCGGAACACCATAGGCGCGTGACAGGGTGTAAATCGTTTCACCGCGTTGAACCTGATGCCGGATCGGTTCAGCCGTGCCAGAACTGGTCGGCGCGATGGTGCCGGATTGCACCGGACCTGCGACACCGGCGGGATTGGCAGCATCCGCCCGATCAATGGCACTAGAGGCCAAATCGGTCACGTCAATGGCATCCGGCTGCGCAATTGTACCGGTAGGAACGGCAACACCAACGCGGGCAGGCAGCGCGACAATTTCATCCCGCCGCAGCGGGACATCCGCGTCTAACCCGTTGTAATTGGCCAGTTCTTGCGCATTGATCCCAAGCCGATCCGCGATGATACGTACCGTGTCATTGCGCCGGGCAACCACAACTTGGTAGTCGGAATAGGTAATCACGCCGCGCGCATCGGGGCGTGGGCGGCTGGTGACATTTGTGGCGGCTTCGGATGTGTCCAGACCGTTGGCCAATCCCCGGAAATCCAAATCCAAGGAGGAATCACAGCCCGCCAAGACAATTGCCGATGCGCCAGCCAACAGCGCCACACGTAAATGAGAGTGCATAACCATGCTCTTTTCCTCGTTCGGCCCCTGTTTTCCGGGGCTTTGTTTCCTGCGGCGTTACTCTGATCCCAGCCCTTCGACAAGAGGGACAAAGCGTACCGGTCGTAATTCTTCGTAGTCAAAACCTGTTTCGTGCCGTGTGACCCGGATCAAGCTTTGGACGTGATCCGATTGGCCCACGGGCAACACCATGATACCCCCGATCCGCATTTGCGCCAAGAGCGGCCCGGGCGGGTCTTCGGCGGCGGCGGTGACAAGGATGCGATCAAACGGGGCCTGATCAGGCAGACCAAACGACCCATCCGCGGTCATGGACGTGATATTGGCCAAATCCAACGCGTCAAAATTGGCCTGCGCTTCGCGCACCAGACGTTTATGGCGGTCCACCGTATAAACGCGCCGGGCCAGTTTTGACAGGATAGCAGCCTGATACCCAGACCCGGTTCCCACCTCGAGCACTTTGTCACGTCGCGAAACGTCCAGCGCTTGGGTCATCAGGCCAACCACACTGGGCTGACTGATCGTTTGCCCGCAGGCAATCGGCAGGGGCATGTCTTCGTAGGCGCGATCCGCAAAGATGCCTTTGACAAAGGGCGCGCGATCAATCTGTTCCATCGCCGTTAAAACGCGCGTATCGGTTATGCCCTTTGATCTAAGGGCAAACAAAAATTGCATTTTGCGTTCGGCTTCCGTGGTCACGCAAACGCCTCTTGCAGGGAATTCACGGTGTCATATGCGGTTAAATCGGCCCGCAAAGGCGTGACAGAGATGAACCCGTCATGATTGGCGCCAACATCTGTTTCAGGTTTAACTTCAACATGTTGGTTGCCACCTTTAATCCACAAAAACCGCCGCCCCGACGGGCTTGTTTGGGGTTCAAGTGCGAAATTGGTGTTCGGGCGCCGCCCTTGGGGGACTACTTTGATCCCTTTGACATCTTTGGCAGGTTTTGGCGGAAAATTGACGTTATAAAACAGGCGGTAATCCTGATCCAAATCCCACTTTCCTTGCGCTAAAAGCGTGCGCACGACATGTGCACCATGGTGTGCGGTCGCTTCAAATGGGTCGTCCAGTTTCGCATTATCTGGGCCAAAATATTGTGACAAGGCAATAGCAGGTAAGCCCTGTAATGCGGCCTCCATCGCGGCCCCCAAAGTCCCGGAATAAAGTACATTTTCGGCTGAATTATTGCCCTTGTTGACCCCGGAAAGGATCAAATCTGGTTGGGTGTCTTTCATGACGTCATGCAATCCGGCCAGCACGCAATCAGCGGGGGACCCTTCGGCGGCATAGCGACGCTCGCCCAATTTCACGATCATGAAAGGGTGGGCATAGCTGATGCAATGGCCAACACCCGATTGCTCAAATGCGGGTGCCACAACCCAAACTTCGCCGTCAGGTCCGGCGATGTCCTGTGCGATATGTTCCAAAACCTTTAGACCCGGCGCGTTGATGCCGTCGTCATTGGTGACCAGAATACGCATGATTGCCCCTTTTTCTTTGCTCCTTCCTAAGCGGGATCAGCGGGGGCGGCAAGCATTGGTCAACGCGACAGTGAACGAGTGTGGCCCCAATGGGCCAGTGCAGGGGCCATGACAAAGATTACCCATTGCGGCATCGGCCAAATGCTGCCGAGCATTGTGGCGCCGTACCATAAAAACAGTCCCGACCAACCGATCTGGATGGCGGCCAGCGCGTAATGCAATGGTAGGTTTTGATGACGCGACAGGAATGCATAGGCGCATGTAAAAACAATGAGGTTCACAGTGACTGCGTGCCACAAAACCATGGCCATTGACCTAAGGTGATCTGCCGGAAGTGTCGCGCGAAAGCTGTCGGCATATTCCGGCCCCCCTAAAAAGACGTGAACCAGTGTTGTCAGCGCCATAAGCGCCGTTACGGCAATAAGAGGTTTAGACATTTTGCGACCTTTGATCAGCATACGGTTACGTATGGTGTATCGCAGGGCGTGAAATGAGTCCATACGGTATGGTATGGTGCGTGAAGTTTATTGAATGTTAACCATACCAATGCGTATGTTGCTGGAACAAATGAAAGTAATGCACGATGACTCAGTCCACGGCCACAAAATCCCTAAACAAAGCTGATTGGATCAGCGCTGGATTCCGAGCATTGGCCAAAGGCGGGCCATCTGCGATCAAAGTGGAACCAATTGCCCGGGAAATAGGTGCAACAAAGGGGTCATTTTATTGGCATTTCAAGGATTTAAAGGCCCTAAAATCCGATATGCTCGCGTTTTGGAAATCCCAGGCCACTGATGCGATCATTGCAGGTCTGGACCAAATTCCACCGGGGCATGGCCGGCTGAGCGCACTGATCGAGGCCGCGTCTTATGTGTCAGAGGAACATGGTGGTTATGTCGCAGAAACGGCTATTCGGGATTGGGCGCGGTTTGACACCGAAGCCGAAGTGGCCGTTGCCAATGTCGATGCAAACCGGATCACATTCCTAGAAGAGGAGTTGCGATTGATGGGGCCAAACGCTGCGCAAAAGGCGCGTTTGTTTTACGCCGCACATATCGGATTGGAACAACTGGCCGCCGCAGGCGGGGGCAGTGGTCGAGAAGAGCGATTGATTTTGTTGGACCTGATGTGAGGGGTGCAAACGCGGTCCCAATCAGATTTAGTCAATAATTTCAGGTAATAAGCGTGCGGCCTCGGCGTGAATATCGGCCATACCATCGCGTGGTTCACCGGGATGGAACCGTGCCCGCATCCCCGTCGCCATCGGCTGTGGCGCGACGATTTTCACCTGAGGTCCAGTGCGCACCGTTTCGGCCTGCCAGCTGCGCGCCAATGCCAATTGGGCAACCTTTGTGGCGCCATACGCGCCGAAATACGCCTCTCCGGCATGGGTATCATCAAAGAAAACAGCCCGCCCATCCGTGCCCAGCAAAGGCGCGACATAAGAAATCAACCGGGCCGTTGCCGTCATGTTTGTGGCGATGGATCGGTCCATATCTTTGGCCGAAATGTCACCGGCTGGGGACAGGGGGGCGGCATGAATGGCGGTGTGAACCCAGAGCGAAACCGCGCCCCAGCGATCAAAAATTGACCGACACAATTGCTGCATCGCTGCATCCGTTGAGATATCCATCGGCGCGAGGGTGGCTTCGCCACCTTTGGCTTGGATACGGTCATCCAATTCCTCAAGAGCGCCAATGGTTCGGGCCACGGCCACAACGTGATAGTCGGGCGCTAGCGCCTCGGCGAGCGCAGCACCAAGACCGCGGGACGCGCCGGTGACCAGCGCTACTTTGGAAACAGGATCAGTCATGAGACGGGTTTGGTCCGATCATTTGTGAAGGTCAAGAGGGGCGGCCGCTGCTTAGGTCTTTGAGGCATTATGTAGCACGTCAAATTCCGCGCGCGCCGACGTTAGATCCCCAGTTGCGCCAATCCAATCGATAAACCGATCAAAATCTACAGCGGCGTTTTCAAGTTTGAAATCAATGACATGAGTTTTGTCGCGCAAATAAAATTCGATATTTGCTGTGACGGTATCAATGTAATCATGGCAAAAATCCAACAACGGGATGTGTTTGCTTTTGTGTTTTGATTTCATCAAAATGCTGTCGCGATAGGATTTTAGGATGCCTTGCTGGGATCGTTTTGCGTAACTTGCTGCGACCGCCTCTGAATCGCGAGTCAAATGCACATAGGCCGCATCATTCCCATAAGCGCGTTCCAAACGGCCCAGAACCCATGACAATCGATTGTCGATTTCAATGTGATGCGTTGGAAAATCAAACCGGGCAGGGCCGACCTGATGGGTCAGACCTTCGTGTTCGGCGGTGTAATTGTCAAAGTGAGAGCAGGCCTGATACAGGGTCGTTGATCCACAACGCCCTGTATTTAATACAAAAACATTCTTTGGAAATGCCATGACTATTCCGCTGCTTTGAGTTCGAACCCTTTGTCGATCATGTCAGAGGGGGCAACGGGATATTCACCCGAGAAACAGGCGTCGCAATATTTCGGCGCCTTGGGATCGCGTCCATTTGCTTCGCCAACCGCGCGGTAAAGCCCATCAAGCGAGATGAATTTCAAACTATCCACTGCCAAATGCTGACGCATTTCTTCTTCGGTCATGGTCGCGGCCAACAGTTTTTCGCGTTGTGGCGTATCGACCCCATAAAAACAGGGCCAAGCCGTGGGGGGCGACGCAATGCGGAAATGCACTTCTTTGGCGCCCGCATCCAGGATCATTTCCTTGATTTTACGCGATGTGGTGCCACGTACAACGGAATCATCCACCAGAATGATACGTTTGTCTTTGATCAGCGCCCGGTTCACGTTCAGCTTCAGGCGCACACCCATGTTGCGGATGCTTTCGGTGGGTTCAATAAATGTGCGGCCCATATATTGGTTGCGGATGATACCCATTGCATAGGGGATGCCGCTTTCTAGGGAAAAGCCAATCGCGGCCGGGGTGCCGGAATCGGGCACGGGGCAAACCAAATCCGCCTCAACGGGGGATTCTTTGGCCAATTCGCGTCCGATATTTTCGCGAGTTTCATACACAGACCGACCACCAAGGATGGAATCAGGTCGCGAGAAATACACATGTTCAAAGATACAGAACCGAGATTTGCGACGGCGGAATGGGAAATGGCTTTCGACGCCTTTATCCGTAATGACCACCATTTCGCCCGGTTCAATTTCACGGATGAACTCAGCGCCGATGATATCCAGCGCACATGTTTCAGAACTCAGCGCGTAACCATCGCCGATTTTACCCAGTACCAGTGGGCGAACCCCCAGCGGGTCCCGCACACCCATCAATTTGGTCCGGGTCATGGCGACCACGGAAAAGGCGCCTTCGACACGGCGCAGGGCGTCTTCCATACGTTCGGGTATGTTGCGCTGCAGAGACCGCGCCATCAGGTGAATGATGCATTCACTGTCAGATGAGCTTTGAAAAATTGATCCGCGTTCAATCAATTCGCGGCGCAGAGCATCGGCATTGGTGATATTGCCATTATGGGCGATCGCCGCGCCCCCCATGGAAAATTCGCCAAAAAACGGCTGCACATCGCGGATCGCGGTTTGGCCTTTGGACCCGGCGGTGGAATACCGCACATGGCCAATCCCAAGCGGGCCGGGCAGCATTTTCATCGTGTCTTGGTCGGTGAAATTATCGCGGACATAGCCAAAGCGGCGGACCGAATTGAACCCGGTTTCGGGATCGTGGGTGACAATGCCGCCGGCCTCTTGGCCCCGATGCTGTAGGGCATGCAGCCCCAACGCAAGGAAATTGGCAGCGTCTGAAACGCCGATGACGCCAAAGACGCCACATTCCTCTTTTAACTTATCATCATCAAACGGATGGGCGGGGGGCATGAACAGGTCGGTGGACACGTTTGGCAGCTCCGAGATTCAGTCAGCATGAATTGCGCCCCTCATAGTCAATCAAAGCTGAACTGTCACGAAACTATCATAGATGTTTGTGCAAAAAAGAAGGCCCACACAAAAGTGCGGGCCCAAATCGATTGAATAAGGTGAAAAACGCTGGATTATTGATCCGCGCTTGGTGCTGTTTCGCCTGTGACTGCTTGGCCTGTTTCGCTGCAACCGCCAACCAATTGTTCGTATTGCTTGGTAATCCAACCCAGTGCTTCGTCTGGGTTCCGCTCTTCTAATTGCCCAGTCATACGGGAAAATACCTGTGCAGAACGGCTGTCTTCGACGGGGGGGAACGATTGAGCAGACAGGACGGTGTTGTAGACAAAGAACGCGACCGCCACCAACAAGATGCCACGCAGCACCCCAAACAAGAAACCAAGCCCCTGATCCAAGCCACCCAAAGCGGAACGTTGGATCACCGACGCAAAGAGCGGGGTAAAGATCGACACGACCACCAGGGAAACCGCAAACACGGCGGCAAAGGCGGCGATGATCGACAATTCACACGAATCACCGATGAAGGATCCGATGGCCGGGATTTGGCGCACCAAAGGTTGAACCTGATCGGCAAAGATGAATGCCAGAATGGTTGCGCCGATCCAGCCAGCGATCGCCATGGCTTCGCGCACCAAACCGCGCGAATAGGCCAGCAACGCTGACAGAACAATGACCACGGCAACAATGCCGTCGATATAGGTGAAACCTTCCATGGTTCTCTCCTGTCTTACTTACGCACCAGACACGTCGCGCGCGCCAAAAATTTGTTCTACGAATTCGGGCAAATCCGTCATTTGTTTCAGATCCAGCCCAGCGTCGCCGCCCCGTTTTTTCTGTTGGGGACATATTGCTGTTGTGAAACCAAGTTTTTGGGCTTCTTTCAACCGGTTTTCGGTTTGTGCGACCGGTCGCAGGGCACCTGACAGGCTGATTTCGCCGAAAATGACACAATCTGACGGCAAAGCGGCATCTTCGCGCGCAGAAATCAGCGCCGCCGCCACCGCCAGATCAGCGCCGGTTTCGTTGATCCGCATGCCGCCTGCAACGTTCAGATAGACATCCAGACCGGTAAACGGCACGCCGCACCGGGATTCGAGCACGGCCAGAATCATCGCCAAGCGGCCGCCATCCCAGCCAACCACTGACCGCCGCGCATTGGGGGTCGGGGACGGGGCCACCAGCGCCTGCAATTCGCACAAAACCGGGCGCGACCCTTCGATCCCGGCAAAGACAACCGATCCGGGCGTCGGTTTGCCACGATCCGCCAGAAACAGCGCAGATGGGTTTTTAACCTCGGCCAGACCTTTGCTGGTCATTTCAAACACGCCGATTTCATCTGCGGGGCCAAACCGGTTTTTCACAGCGCGCAACAGGCGGAATTGATGGCCGCGTTCGCCTTCGAAATAAAGCACGGTATCAACCATATGTTCGATCACCCGTGGCCCCGCGATTTGACCGTCTTTGGTCACGTGGCCCACCATGATCACCGCGATGTGGTTGCGTTTGGCAAAGGTCGTCAATTCATGGGCGGCAGATCGCACCTGACTGACCGATCCCGGAGCCGCCTCAACCGTGTCCAGCCACATGGTCTGGATCGAGTCGATGATGACCAAATCAGGGGATTCGTTGTCTAGCGTCGTTAGGATGTCGCGCAGATTGCTTTCGCTGGCCAACAGGACCGGGCTTTCGGTTAGGCCCAGCCGTTCGGCGCGCATTTGCACCTGATTTGTGCTTTCTTCACCGGAAATATAAATGACTTTCAACCCGTTACGGGCAAATCGCGCGGCGGCTTGCAACAGCAATGTGGATTTCCCGATCCCCGGATCGCCCCCCACCAACAGCGCAGAAGCAGCCACCAGGCCACCGCCCAATACCCGGTCCAATTCGTCCACGCCCGCCGTTGTGCGGGTCGGCGCAGCCTGTTTGGTTGCCAGATCGGTCAGTTCCAGATGTTTGCCCCGGATGCCGCCCATTGCTTTGGAGGATTTAGGCCCATCCGACAGGGGCTTTTCCTCTACAATGGTGTTCCATTCTTTGCACGATTCGCAGCGGCCAGACCATTTGGTGCTGGTTGCACCGCAGGATTGACAGGTAAAATGAGCGGATTTTGTGGATGCTTTGGCCATAGGGGTGTTTTGGCCCAAACCGATTGGCGTGGCTAGTCCTGATTAGCGGGCCTGCGCGGAGTCAGCCCAGAAATCAACAAAGATGCGATGATACAGGCGCTAAACAAATACAGCCCCCAAGCCGTTTCAATCCGGCCAACTCCGACGCCTTTGGCCACAACAATATAGAGCGCAATCAAGAAGATATCCGCCATGGCCAGTTTTCCAAGCCAATTCAATGCGGGCAAAGTGCGCCCGTCCAGCAGCCCAAAATGCACCAAGGCCAGACCGATTGTTTTTAGATAGGGGGCAAATAACGCAAATCCGGTGACCAACAGGGCTAAAATCACGTCGCTGGCCCATAGGGATTGCAGGCCGGAAATGACGCTGATTTCGCTCAATCCAAAGAGGGGTAACAAACCGGCGCGCAACAGGGGGGCGAACCACGCGATTGGAAACAAAATCAAAAGTGTCAGATTGGCCGCTTGTAATATTCTAGTCATCGACGACCCCTCTGAATTTGTTGAGAAATACATTGGGGCGGGGATATCAAATTACAAGTTTCGACCCTATTCCGCGGCGGGTTTTTGACCGATTGGCACAATGTTGGCGCTGTCTTTGCCAAAGGAATATCCCAGCGCGGGCAGGGTGCTGTCCATCACATCTTCGAGCTGCGCCAATTGGCTGGCAACGACGCTTTCTTCCAGCTCAACTTGCTGCGCCCATTTGCGCAACTCGGTTGTGGCATGCAGGGCTTCGACGATCAGTTGCTGCTGGCGTTCGGCCTCTTCTTGGCGCTGTTGCAAAAAGGCGCGGGCACGTGTGACTTTGTCATTGGAATAGACATCGGCCAATTCGCGGCTTTGCTGGCTCATTTGTGCGGCTACTTCTAACACGTCAGGTTCCAAACGTTCCAAATCTGGATGGTCCCGCAAATAGGCCAGACGTTCGCGCACCGCATCAAATTCGGAACTGAGGCTGAAAACCCCAGCACGGTCAGCCGTATGGCAAATGTGATAGGCGCGTGCGACGTCTTCTAGTTTGATATGAAAATTGCGATGGCTGTTTTCCAGCGACATGATCCGGCTGTTTGATGGCAGGAAAAACACCATTGAAACCATCAAAATGGTTAACACGATCTGCGTGGCCTGGCCGGCTTCTGGGATATGCCATTCGCCAAAATGCGCGGTAAACGTCAGCCAGGGAACCTGTCCAAAGGCGCTCAGAATTGTGTAAAGAACGGCGCCCAATCCCATGATGAGAATGAGAAAAACCGAAATCAATTGAAACAGACGAATTGCGGTCTGATAAAGAGCCCTGATAGACACGGGATAATCCCCCCCAGGATTACAAATACTGTTAACCATCATAGGCGAGGTTTCGCCGATCACCAAAGGGGAATTCTGTAGCATTTCGCCCATTTGCTGAATTTCCCGTGATCTGTAGCGTAAAAACCGGCAATTCCCGTTGAGAAAGCAGGACCTCTGAGAATTGTTGGTTTTCTGATCGGATCAAGCGAAGCGATTGTAAACAATGCGGGAAATTCTGGGGGGATTGTTTCTAATTCGGGCGTCGTTTCCTGCGAATCGCGGCTTAAATAAGGCTGTAACCCCAGAGCCCCAGCAAAGCTGACAGCAAAATTCCATGCAGCAGATCAATGCCCCACCAGCGCCGACCTGTTAAAATGCCCGACCCCAGCAACAAGGCAGATGCCAGCAAAAGTGCCGCCATGCCACCTGCATAATTTCTGATTTGCCCGGTGATGATGACAAACAATCCATCAAAGGTCCCGAGTAGGACAGGGACATATTTGCCCGCGATGATTGCGGCACAAAACAGAAAGGCCGCCATTGCCATGCGGCGCGCGTGGTTCCGGGTCACGATGATCCGGATCAGCGCCAGAACGGCAATCAATTCAAGGTACAGCAGTTGTTTATAGCCAAAGAAGGCCGCAACAATCGGATCAATTTCTAAAAAGCCGGGCATTTATCGCAGCGTTTCAATGGGGCCGACGGGGCGGCCATTCACAAACTGGTCCACATAGGGGTCGCCACAGGAATCCAGATCCCCAACCGGCCCGGTCCAGCGAATTTTGCCGTGATGCAGCATCGCGACATCGTCGGCGATGGATCGCACCGAAGACATATCGTGGGTGATCGTAATGGCCGTCGCGCCCATTTCTGTGACGATTTCACGGGTCAGATCATTGATGACCCCCGCCATAATCGGGTCGAGCCCGGTGGTCGGTTCGTCAAAAAAGATGATTTTAGGATCGGCCACAATCGCGCGGGCCAACCCAACGCGTTTTTGCATTCCCCCCGACAATTCAGCGGGCAAACGATCCGCAACATCCGGGCCCAGCCCGACACGCCGCAATTTTTCGATCGCGATTTCCCGCGCTTCGGATTTGGGACGCTTCAACGATCCGCGCAGCAGGCGAAACGACACATTTTGCCAAACCGGCAGGCTGTCAAACAGGGCGGCCCCTTGGAATAACATGCCAAAATTGGACAAAAAGGCCGTGTGATCCGTCCGGGTGATGTCATGTCCATCAACGGTGATTTCACCGTGATCAGGCGTGACCAATCCAAGGATGCATTTCAGCAAAACAGACTTACCCGTGCCAGAGCCGCCAATCACAACCAGGCTTTTCCCTTGGGGGACGGCTACATTAACACCGCGCAATACTGCGTTGTTTCCAAATGATTTATGAACGTCTGAAAGTGTGATCATGAGGAAAAGAACGCCTCGGTCAGGGCAAAGTTCGCCGCGAGGATCAACACCGCCGCCGCAACGACGGAGGATTTGGTGGCTTGGCCAACCCCCATCGCGCCGCGTTGTGAATTCATCCCGTAATAACAGCCCATCAAGGCCGCGATAAAGCCAAAGGCCGCGCCTTTGACGAGGGATGAAATGATGTCGATCTGTTCGAGGAAATTCACTGTGTTGATCGCATAGGTTGAGGCGTTAAATCCAAGCCGCTCTGTACCAACGACATAGCCGCCCAAAATACCGATCACATCTCCGACGCCGACCAATATAGGCACAACCAAAGTGGCGGCCAAAACACGTGGCAGCGTGAGGTATTTCATCGGATTGGTCGACAACGTGACCAAAGCGTCGATCTGTTCGGTGACTTTCATCGTCGCGATTTCTGCCGCAATCGATGATGTCACCCGCGCAGCGATCATCAGCCCGACCATCACGGGCCCCAATTCACGTACAACGCCGATGGCCACGATCTGAGGAACAACCGCTTCGGCGGAAAAACGTGCGCCGCCTGCATAGATCTGCAACGCCAATGCGCCGCCGGTGAAAAAGGCAGTTAATCCAACTACGGGCAGGGAAAACCACCCGATCTGCATGATGGCGAGGCCAAATTCACGTGGATAAAACGGTGGTCGCACCAAATGGCTCAGGCTGTTGGCCGTAAACAGGAAAAACCGACCTAACGCGGCCAGCAATCCGATGCCCCAACGCCCAATAGCTGCCAAAGGTTCGGTGACGTTCATTCTGCGGGTCCGATTGGGCCATAACGCCGGCGATAACGGGCCCCCATTGAGGTCAGAATTTCATAGCCAATTGTTCCGGCAATTTCGGCCAGATCATCCACGCCTTGATCAGGGGTCAACAAGGACAGGTGGCTGGGGACTTCATCCAAATCCGTGACATCCACGGTCAGCAGATCCATCGACACGCGCCCGCGCAACGGGCAGGGTGAGGATCCAGACCACAAGGTCACATTGTCAGACAGGGATCGCAGCAATCCATCCGCGTAACCGGCTGAAAGAGTTGCGATTTTCGAATCGCGTGGCGCGATCCATGTGTTGGAATAGCCAACGCTTTCACCCGCCGAAACATCGCGGGTCTGAATGATGGGAATGTCCAACTGAACCACCGGTGCGGCCTGTTCGAACGGAAACCCACCATATAGCCCGACACCGGGACGACACATGTCAAAATGATAGTCTGACCCCAGCAAAATACCGCCGGTTGCGGCCAGCGATCTGGGCACATCGATACCATCGGTCATCAGCTGAAACTGGGTCAGCTGCTGGGCATTCATCGGGTGGTCAGGTTCATCTGCGCAGGCGAGGTGGCTCATGACCAGCATCGGTTTTGCGTTCAGCGCCGTTTCGGCAATGCTGGCCCATTCGGTCAATTCCATGCCCAGACGGTTCATGCCTGTATCCAGCTGAATGCCAAACGGGCGTCCCGGCATGGCGTCCAGATGCCGTTTTAACTGACGCGGCGAATTGATCATCGGGGTCAGGTGCAAATCCGACAACATATCGGTGTCACCGGCGCAATGCCCTGAAAAGATGCAGATTTCCGGGTTCGGACCCAAGGCCTGACGCACTTGGGCACCTTCTTCGGCGGCGGCAACAAAAAACTTACGTGCGCCCGCTTTGTGCAAAGCGCGGGCCATTTTCCCCGCTCCAAGCCCATATCCATCCGCCTTTACAACAGCCGCAGTTTCGCAAGCTGTCATGGCATCCAGCGCCCGCCAATTGGCGGCCACCGCATCGAGATCAATTGTTAAGATACCTGTACTCATCCGCGTGTTTTTGACATCCGCATCACTGAGGTCAAGCGAAAGATCAGAAACCAACGTCCTGATCACCGCCCTGTTGCCATTGCTGAACCAAATTGCCAAACCGGGTGAATTGCGGCTCAAACGACAAATTCACAGTTCCGATGGGACCGTGACGTTGTTTGCCAACGATCACTTCGGCTTTGCCGTGCAGATTGGCCATTTCGCCCTGCCACGTTTCCATTGCCACCAAATCGGATTCATCGGGCTTTTCACGCTCTTTGTAATACTCACCCCGATACACAAACATCACCACATCGGCATCTTGCTCGATCGACCCCGATTCCCTGAGGTCAGACAGTTGCGGGCGTTTGTCATCGCGGCTTTCGACCTGACGTGACAACTGCGACAGGGCAATCACCGGGATGTTCAATTCCTTGGCGATCGCTTTCATCCCCATCGAAATTTCGGCGATTTCGTTCACGCGGTTTTCCGCCGTGCCCCGACATAGTTGCAAATAGTCGATCACCAACAGATCAAGCCCGTAGGATCGTTTCAACCGGCGTGCACGTGCGGCCAGTTGTGAAATTGGCAGGGCAGGCGTGTCATCAATATAAAGCGGGCAGCTTTCCAGCTCTTTCGCCGCTTCGACAAAGCGACGGAATTCGTCCTCTTGGAAATCACCCTGACGGATTTTATGGGACGAAATTTCAGCCGCTTCGGCCAGAATCCGGCCAGCCAGCTGTTCTGCGCTCATCTCAAGTGAGAAAAAACCGACCACGCCGCCATCCACCGCGCCTTCGACGCCGTCATGGTTGATGCCCTTTTTATAGGCTTTGGCCACATTATAGGCGATGTTGGTCGCCAAAGAGGTTTTCCCCATCGAAGGACGACCGGCAAGGATCAACAAATCCGACGGGTGCAGGCCACCCAGCTGTTTGTCCAAATCCGCCAGCCCCGTGGAAATACCGGCCATACCGCCGCCACGTTGATAGGCTTGGTTTGCCACATTCACCGCCTCGGTGACCGATTTCAGGAACGATTGGAACCCGCTTTCGGTTTGGCCCTGTTCAGCCAATTTATAAAGCGATTGTTCGGCTTCGACGATCTGTTCTTTGGGTTCGGATTTCACATCGACCAACTGCGCCTTGGCGGCGATGTCGTTGCCCAGGCTGATCAATTCGCGCCGGATCGCAAAATCATAGATCATCTGGGCGTAATCGCGCACCGCAAAGGTCGAAATCGCCGCCCCGGCGAGACGGGCCAGATAGGCGGTGCCGCCCAGTTCTTTCAGGCCTTCTTCTTCTTCCAAAAAGGCCTTCAACGTGACGGGCGAGGCAAGCGCGTTTTTCGAAATGCGCGCTGCGGCCACTTCGTAGATACGGGCATGAACAGGGTCATAGAAATGTTCAGGGCCGATGATTGACGCAGCCCGGTCATACATGTCGTTGTTGGTCAGGATTGCACCCAACAATTGCTGTTCGGCTTCGATGGAATGGGGCAATTCACCGGATGCGCCGGATTCTTCGATACCCGTTGCGTTAAACGCCGCTATTTCATTCATAAAGCCACCCTGTCTCTGCCCCGTGCTGCGTGACATACCGCATAGGTTTGTTATGCAGCAAATTGTATATTTTTGTGGATAACTCGCACATCCCACATGATGGGGGTGCAAGGGGTATTTCGTCAATATAGGCTATGGTTTCGTCTATACTTCGGTCACAAATAGTTAACGATTAGCCTTTTGGCGCCCAGTCTTTGGGGGCGCGCAAGAAGGTTTCAACCTCGTCCAGCGTTTCCGTATCAAAGGCGTTTTGCGCGCGCGCTTCGGCCAGAACATCCCACCATGTGCATAGCGAAATCAACTGAACACCGTGATCGCCCAACACTTTGGTCGTTTCTGGGAAAATATCGTAATAGAAAATTACCGCCGTGGCGGCGCAGGTGGCCCCGGTTTCGCGGATTGCGTTGACAAAGGACAGTTTTGAACCGCCATCGGTGGTCAGGTCTTCGACCAATAGCACGCGCTGGCCTTCGCTCATTGCGCCTTCGATGCGGGCGTTGCGGCCGTAACCTTTGGGTTTTTTGCGCACATAGGTCATGGGCAGCGCCATACGTTCAGCCACAAAAGCCGCAAACGGAATGCCGGCCGTTTCACCACCTGCAATGTTGTCAAAGGCCTCAAACCCGGCTTCGCGCATGGTGGTGACTGTCAGGAAATCCATCAAAGTGGATCGAATGCGCGGATAAGAGATCAGTTTGCGACAATCGATATAGGTCGGGGCCTGTTTGCCGCTGGCATGGGTGAACGGTTCACGTGCGTTAAAATGTACCGCGCCAATTTCCAGCAACATCCGGGCGGTCAGGCGTGCGATTTCGTCCTTCGGGGGGAAGCTGCTGGGAATCATATTACATCTCTTTGTCAGTGGGTTATGGGGTATTCTTAATCTTCTACATGCCAATGAAGCGGGAAACCCGGATCAAAGACAGTGACCGGGCCTTCGCCGGTTTGAATGGTGTCTGGATAGGTGACAACATCGCCACGCACCAATGTGATCGTGTCTTCGTTTGGGGGCAAATTATAGAATTTAGGCCCAGACAAAGATGCGAATTGTTCGAGGTTCTTCAATTTGCCCGCCACATCGAACACTTCGGCGAGGCAGGACATCGTGTTGATCGACGAAAACACACCTGCGCAGCCACAGGCCTGCAATTTGTTGGGGTCCGTATGCGGCGCACTATCGGTGCCCAGGAAAAACCGCGGATCGCCAGACACAGCCGCCTGAACCAAAGCCACGCGATGCTGTTCACGTTTGGCCACAGGCAAGCAATAATAATGAGGGCGAATGCCGCCGGCCAGGATGTTATTGCGGTTGATGATCAGATGATGCGTGGTGATCGTCGCGCCTAGGTTTTTGCGATGATCACGCACGTAATCCACCGCATCCTGCGTGGTCACATGTTCCATCACCACTCGCAGGTCGGGGTTCTTTTTGCGGATTGGTTTCAACACTTTGTCGATGAAAACCGCTTCGCGATCGAAAATGTCGATAGCTGGGTCGGTCACTTCGCCATGGACACAGAGCGGCATGCCAATTTCGGCCATTTTATCCAGAACCGGGCGCACTCGGTCAAAATCACGCACGCCACTGTTGGAATTTGTGGTTGCCCCGGCAGGGTAAAGTTTTACCGCAGTTGCGATGCCGTCCGCATGGGCGCGTTCCACATCGGCTGGATCTGTCTCTTCGGTCAGATACAGGGTCATCAGCGGGGTGAATGACATGCCATCGGGCAGGGCGGCCATGATGCGATCGCGATAATAAGAAGCCTGCGTGGCTGTCACCACGGGGGGCACCAGATTGGGCATGATGATCGCGCGGCCAAAATGCGCAGCGGTATGGGGCAGCACGCCTTTGAGCATCTCTGCGTCACGAAGGTGCAAGTGCCAGTCATCAGGACGGCGGATTGTCAGGCGGGAAATCGGTGCATCTGTCATGGCACCGTCCTACACAATCTGTTGAAATGACGCCAGTCGCTACTCGGCTGGTTCTTGCAATTCCATCATGAATTCCGGTGTTATCACACCTTTCCCGATCATTTCTTCGATCTTGCGGCCAAAATGCGGTCGGTTGTTTTCACGTAGAATCGCCCGACACCATTTTGCTGCGCGTAATGGCTGATTCTGCTCTTCGAGCTTGGTCAGCGTGGCGCGCAGATAAGGCAGGCGGCGTTGGCGGGCACGATAGAGTTTGGCAAAGCTGTGCACATTCAGTGTGCCCTCCATCGCCTGATCAATGACAGGTTCAAAGATGCCCATTGCATCCATTTCGCGGTCAATTTTCCACCCCAGACGGGGGGTGCGCAGGGACGTCACATTGGGGCGCGTGAACAAAGCTGCATGCATCGCATCCTGAACCTGATCGGGATCATGAATGACCCATGCCTTTTCGGCGGCATCGATCATGTCAGGGGCAAAGCCATAGCGATCGGTAAACGATGTGCGACGCAATTCTTTGTGGCGTTTGTCCCAGCCTGTGACGGCAGGGTCCAATGTGGCCCAGGGCCGAATGGCCAAAACATGCGCACCGGGGGCCGCAACTGAATAGGCCGCTGCACCATAGGCCCCGGAATGGGCGCCGACAAACAGCACCTGATCAAAATCCTCAAAGAAGCCATCATCAACCAACCGGTCAAAATAGCCATAGACTGCGCGATGCCGGAAAAACGTATCGCCATCCGCCAGAATCGTCAGCGAGGACCAGCCGTGTTTACGCGCAAAGCGCCAGCCAAACGGTTCTTCGGCGCGGTTGCCGCGTCGGATATGTTGGATGGTTTCAAAACAAACGATCAGTTTGGGGCCTGCATCAATGAAGGCAGCGGAATGATCTGGGCCAAGTGGTTCAAAATAGCCAAGTTCTTCGGCGATTTCGTCGACAGCATCCAGCCAATCCTGCGCTTCCATATCTGTCAAATCAGATTCGATTTCTACGCCTGTTTGCACGCCAGTATTCATTCAATTTGTCCCGTTTTGGTCCCGTGTCGGTTTTTGATCTAATTGGATCATACCCGTTTGCCCAAAATTGACCACCAAATGCGGCAAGAACTGGCCGGTTAGGGGACGAGTTGAAGGAGTTTAGGTTAACAAAACCTAAATGCTGCCATGGTCTGTCGGCCTATGACTTTTAGATCAAGCGCGTTGGGTTCACACCGCCAAATCAACCCAAACCGGAACGTGATCGGATGGTTTTTCCCGTCCTCTGACGGCGCTTTCGATCCAGCAATCACGCAACAAATCGGCACATTGCGGGGTCAGCAGAAAATGGTCGATGCGAATCCCGTCATTGCGATTCCATGCGCCCGCTTGGTAATCCCAAAATGAATAATGGTCGCCCCCATTGACGCGCGCCCGAAAGGCTTCGGTGAATCCAAGGTTTAAAACCCGGCGAAACGCGGCGCGGCTTTCTGGGCGAAACAAAGCATCCTCACGCCATGCATCGGGCCGCGCGGCGTCTTCGGCTTGGGGGATGATGTTATAGTCACCCGCCATCAAGGCCGGGGCTTCGTCGGCCATCAAGTCGCGCGCACGGGCATAAAGCCGTTCCATCCACGCCATTTTATACTGATATTTGGGGTGGGTGCCGTCCTCTACCGGGTTGCCGTTGGGCAGATATAACCCACATAGCCGCACAGCCTGTTCGCCAACCACGGTGGCTTCGATCCAGCGGGCCTGTTCGTCGCTGTCATCACCGGGTAGGCCCCGTGTGACATCCTCTAGGGGGAATTTCGACAGGATCGCAACACCGTTGAACCCTTTTTGCCCATGTGTTTCAACGTTATAGCCGCGCTCTTCGAAAATCTCGCGCGGGAAACCTTCGTCGATGGATTTGATTTCCTGCAACAAAGCGACATCCGGTTGGCTTTCATCCAGCCATTGTGTCAGTGCCCCAACACGCGCCTTTACACCATTGATATTGAAGGTCGCAATTTTCATGGGGCGTGCTCCTGACGGTCATTCGCTTCGTGTTTTAGCGCGGGGCGACCAATTGACAAGTCTGATATCCCATAACAATGGGGAATGCGCTAAGGTGGGGCAAGGCATAAGGGGATCATGATGATCAGAGCACTGATGGTTCTATCGACAATTGTGATGAGTGTTCCGTTGCCCGGCTGGGCGGATATCTTTGATGACATTGGTGACATGCGGGCCCAAGTGGCCGCCGCACGTGCGGCCCATGATGCAAAGCTGTCATACAATGCCGCCCCGGCGACGCTGGCGGTTGCGTTTGAGGCACAAGGCGTGGATTGGGCGCAGCGCTATCTGGCGGATTGGGGCAGTTGGCTGTTTGTGGATTGGGATCATGCCAACACATTCCATGACCGGGCTGATGAAACATTGCGGGCATGGCAGGGCGCGTTGCATGCCGGACCTTATGATCATGCGCTGGTATCGGCCGCCCTTAGCGAAGGTATGCGGGCCTTTCATCAGGTGGATGGGCAAATGCATGGATGGTTTGACGCATATATTGCCAATCAGGCTGAAAAGGCCCGGTTGTTGGATCGATCCCATGCGGCGCATTTGGCGGGCAATCAGGAATTGGCGGATTATTACACCGATTTGGCCAATCACGTACATGATGGTGCGACCTATCCCAGCCCCAACGAAATGGGCGCTATCGTTGTTTTGCCCATGGTGCCAGATGCCGAGGGGCGGATCGTAACCGGGCGCGATTGGGCCTATGATCTGGCCAATAGGTCTGCGGAACATGCGGTCACAACGGGGGATCCGATTGCTTTGCGCCGGGCCTTGACCGAGGCACGGCGTGTCGAGGCCCGCTATCCTAGTGACACAGCCCAAGAATTGGTGCAGGTGTTGCAATTGCTGGAACAACGCACCGAGTTTCAGAATAACCCGATCATTCCATTGCTGAACCAAGCGGAAGTACTGGCGCCCGGACCATTGCGCGATGCATTGCTAGATGCCGCGCAATGGGGGCTGTTGGATCGGATGGGCCATTTGGCGCCTTTGATCGCGACCGATGCGGATCAGGATCAGACCCTCAGTGATCTGGCAACAATGGCGCAGCGCATTGTAATGCTGCGCGATGATCTGGCCGATCCGATCAGCCCGCCATCAGAATTGCTGCGGTCTGTGAATGGGTTGAAAGCCGCCGCCGGTTTGCTGGAACTGGCCCAGAGCGATGACCCACGTGCCAAAGACATCATGGGCGTGATCAATGATGCCGCCGGTACGTCTCCGGCTATTTTGTCCCCCACAGCGCCCTTTGCGGCACCCGCGGGGATTGTCACCGCGCAGCTGGATCAAACCCGTCAGGCATGGGATCACGCCAGTGACGCCATGCAGGGCGTGGCGGATGCCATTGGCGGCGATGTGAACGGAATTGCCCGCGCCGAAGCCGCCGCCGACCGCCTGCGTGCATCGCTGGATCCACGGGCATTTGCGCGCAATATGGCGGATGGGTTTGTGGATGGGGTTGTGTCCAATGTGCCCTTTGCCCGGTCGATTGTGGCATGGCTGCGGGAATAACAGATTACTCTGTTTGGTCCTGACATTGTCCAAGCGGGGACATCACCGCCAGCGGTTCAGACATGGCGGCTTGCGCCATCTGTGGGGTGATAAACCCAGGGACGACCATTTCTGACAGGACAAAGTTGCGGCGGGTTACGGCTGCATCATGATTTCTGATCGGATGAAAGTATGCAGGGGCTTTGGGCAGGGCGGCCAGATAGGCGGCTTCGGCAAGGCTAAGATCCGCGGCGGGTTTGCCCCAATAGGCTTGCGCGGCATGTGCCACCCCATAGCAGCCTTGGCCCAGATAGATTTCGTTTGCGTACCAATTGAGCACCTGTTCATGGCTCAAGGCCTCTGAGAGCGAGAATGCGAATGCGACCTGATAAAGTGACCGAAAAGCTGGGTGATTGGTGTCGCTTGGGTTGTGCCAATTGGACATTTGTGTTGCCAATGTGGACTGTTTAAGTGGCCGATCTAAAAAATGAAGATCCTCAGCCGCCATCAAAGCTTGCAAGACATGGTCCGGTAGGTCCGTCCAATGGGGTGCGTTTTCTTGGTAATAGGTATAAAGGAATTCTGGACTGGGCGCGATCAATTGCGATGTGTCCGCGCGCAGTGGGGTGGGCGTTGACAAAGTTGGAAACGCCAACGCCAGAAAGACACCCAATCCGCGCATGCCATTTTTCATACTTTTTAAACGGTGGCACATAAACTCACCCACATGGCTTACATCGAAAAGGATGTCCCACATCCGCAGGACGAACTGGCATTGGGGTTTTCGATCACAAACCGCGCGCCGATCAGTTCCTCTGAGAAATCAATTACCGCGTCAGTGAGAAACGGCAGGGAAACGGAATCGACAACCACCTTTTCCCCCGATCCTTCCAATACCAGATCATCGGCTTTGACTTCGTCCAGATCAATTTCGTACTGAAACCCGCTACAACCACCGCCCTCGACGGCCACGCGCAGCGCCTTACCTTGGGACGCAGCGCCAATTTCAGACAGGCGTTCAAACGCACGTTCAGTCACTTTTGGGGGCAGGGTCAGCATATTAAGGCCTATCGCTTGGGTCAGGGACCAAATATAGGAAAGACAGGCAGAGGCGGCAAGGCATGTCGTCACATTAGGGACATCCCATCTGGGAAAATTGAGAGGCAGGCGCGTTATGGCAGCCATCTATGCCTGTGATCCGATGCAAACGCGGGGCAGGCTCTATCCAGAAGAAGAGAGCGCGCATCGCTCTCCGTTTCAGCGTGATCGGGATCGGATCATCCATTCCAGCGCTTTTCGGCGGTTGAAACACAAAACCCAAGTATTCGTGGAACATGAGGGCGATTATTTCCGCACACGTCTGACCCATTCGATTGAGGTCGCTCAGGTGGCCCGCACCGTGGCCAAAACGCTGGGGTTCGAAGAAGAACTGGCCGAAGCGGTGGCGCTGGCCCATGATCTGGGACATACGCCGTTTGGCCATACGGGCGAAGACGCCCTGTCTGATCTGATGGCGCCCTATGGGGGATTTGATCACAACGCACAGGCCATTCGGATCGTCACGGGGCTGGAACGGCATTACGCGGAATGGGATGGGCTGAACCTAACATGGGAAACGCTAGAAGGGATTGCCAAACATAACGGGCCGGTTGTGGGCGATATACCTTATGCGTTGACCGACTATAACGCGCGCCACGATCTGGAATTGCACACCCATGCCAGTGGCGAAGCCCAAGTGGCCGCACTGGCTGATGATATCGCCTATAATCACCACGACATCCATGACGGGTTACGCGCCGAATTGTTTGGCACCGATGATCTGTTGGACCTGCCGATTGTGGGCGATTGTTTCCGTCTGGTGGATCAGACATATCCCGGTCTGAACTATTACCGCCGTCGCCACGAAGCGTTGCGCCGGTTCTTTGGCCTATTGGTCGAAGATGTGCTGGCCGTGAGCCGCGCCAACTTGGCAGCACTGAACCCCCAATGCCCACAAGACATTCGGGACGCTGGCAAAATGATGGTGCAGTTTTCACCGGATATGTGGCGCGATCTGAAAGTGGTGCGTAAATTCCTGTTTACCCGCATGTACCGCGCCCCATCTGTGGTCGAAATGCGCCAAGAGGTAACCCAAGCTGTCGTGGACCTGTTTCCAGCGTTCATGAATGATCCAAGCCTGTTGCCCAAGCAATGGCGCAAGGACGTTGAGCTGATCCAAGGCGATGAGGTGGCATTGGCGCGGATTGTGTCAGATTACATTTCGGGTATGACCGACCGGTTTGCGCTGGAAACCCACGAACAGCTTACTGGCGCGCCGCATGTTGGGCGCGTGATGCCGCCCGCAACCGCCTAAACGCAATCGCGGCGAAAACAACCAAACCGGCAAAGCTGAGCGTGACGATCACTTGGCCGGTTTGAAAAAAGCTCGGATAATCTGGATAGCGGGCTGGCATACCGTCATGCATCAGATTTACCAGCGCCATGGCGATGCTCATGGTTGCTGTCATCAATCCTAAACATGATATCCAGATGCCAGACCCGGTGGGAACACGGCGCGCACGTTGTCGGATACCCGCGGCCAATCCACCCACCCAAAGCGGCAGAATAATTAGATGCATTGAGGCCACCAATAGCTCTGCCAGCGCGTCATAAAGCGTGACCATGACGCTCATGACGATGATGATCCCGACCAGGGAAACGAACGCCGCGAAAAACAGGAACGGGCTTGCCGGGTCGTCACCATCACTGAGGCGGAATGCCGTGACGCCAATAATCACCAAGAGCGGAAACATGAGGTGAACCGGTAATTCGGCCTGAAGGGTTGAGTCGGGAGCGAAGAATGAGAGCAACGTGAAAGTTGAAAAGAACGCCCCCAGCCACCCCAGACGTGGATGATGAATGCTTATCAGCGCAAAAATCCCCAACAGCAGCGCCAAGGTCCCCAAGGTCAACATCAAGATTTCAAAGTGTCGATCGCCAAATCGGAACAACACTCCGGTGTCATCTTGGTCAAACGTGCCAAGCGACAATGTTTGCCCCAACGTGTCCAGCGGCAGCCGCATCTGAGGGACGGTATAGATCATCACCAAATACCCCATCAGCGCAAAATACATCGCCAATCCGTTCCATCCTGCAATACGGGATAACAGCCGTTTGCGCTGGGCATAGGCAACACCCCCCAGATAGGCCCCTGTGAGGGCCAGAACCCCAACCACCAGCACGATATGCAGTTCCAGCAGCTGGTTGAACAAATGCGGCGACAGGCTGATCCCGTCGTCAAACGACATCAGCGGCGGGGGCGCCTGGCCGCTCTGGGGAATCCAGCCAATGGCCTCCATTTTGAACAGCTGTATTCCCGCCCAGCTTTGTTCGGCGCGGATCAACACCAAGACAGCAAACATCGCAAACAGCGTCACCGCCAACAAAATTCCGGAAATTCGCTGCATTTTGCTCTCTGACCCTCATCTCTTTTGCCTGCCACATTGACGTGGCCTGTGCCTCTGGTAAACCCCGCGCGAACCCCGAAAGGAAAACCGATGAACCTCTTTGCTGATATCCGGGCGCTTGTTGTGACCTGTCTGGACACCATGATGACCGAAGGCACGTTGCCCGCCGGGCTGGTGTTGGACAATGTTGCGGTCGAGCCACCCCGAGACGCAGCCCATGGGGATATGGCCACCAACGCCGCCATGGTGCTGGCCAAACCATCCAAAATGAAACCCCGTGACATCGCCGAAGCTTTGTCTGTGAAGCTGTTGGAAGATGACCGGATTACATCCGCCGATGTGGCCGGGCCGGGTTTCTTGAACCTGCGGCTTGCAGCGCCTGTTTGGCATGGCGTGATTTCATCCGCGCTGACTGATGCCAGCTATGGTCGGTCCCAAATGGGGCAGGGCAAAAAGGTCAACGTGGAATATGTGTCCGCCAACCCAACGGGTCCCCTGCATGTGGGGCATACACGGGGCGCGGTGTTTGGCGACGCCTTGGCCAGTCTGCTGGATTATGCCGGGTATAACATCACACGGGAATACTACATCAACGATGGCGGCGCGCAGGTCGACGTTTTGGCGCGGTCGGTCTATCTGCGCTACCAAGAGGCGCACGGTCAGGACATCGCATTTGAGGATGGCACCTATCCCGGCGATTATCTGATCCCGGTTGGTCAGGACCTGAAAGACAAAGTTGGCGACAAATATCTGGGCCAGCCCGAAGATGTCTGGCTGCAAGAAATCCGGGAATACGCCACCGATAAAATGCTGGACCTGATCCGCGCTGACCTAAAGGCGCTGGGCGTTGAAATGGACGTGTTTTATTCCGAAAAGTCGCTATATGGCACTGGTCGGATCGAAGCGTCGATTGACGATCTGCGTTCCAAAGGTCTGATCTACGAAGGTGTGCTGGAACCGCCAAAAGGCAAAAAGCCGGATGATTGGGAACCAAGGGTGCAAACCCTGTTTAAATCCACCGAACATGGCGATGACGTGGATCGGCCCGTGCAGAAATCTGACGGGGCTTGGACCTATTTCGCCCCCGACATTGCCTATCACTATGACAAAGTATCGCGCGGCTTTGACGAATTGATCGACGTGTTTGGCGCCGATCACGGTGGCTATGTCAAACGGATGAAGGCGGCCGTGTCTGCCCTGTCGGATGGGGCTGTGCCTTTGGATGTCAAACTGACCCAGCTGGTAAAACTGTATAAAAACGGCGAACCGTTCAAAATGTCCAAACGGGCAGGGACCTTTGTGACGCTGCGCGACGTGGTGGATGCGGTGGGCGCTGATGTGACCCGGTTCCACATGCTGACCCGGAAAAACGACGCGCCGCTGGACTTTGATTTTGACAAAGTGACCGAACAATCCAAAGACAATCCGGTTTTCTATGTGCAATACGCCCATGCCCGGGTTCAATCGGTGCTGCGCAAATCCGACATCGACACATCCCATGCCGCGCTGGGCGCGGTGGATCTGTCTGGGTTGACCCATGACGCCGAAATCACCGTGGCCAAAAAAATCGCCGAATGGCCGCGTTTGGTGGAAATCGCTGCACGGACCAACGAACCCCACCGGATCGCGTTTTATCTGTATGAATTGGCCAGCGATTTCCATGCATTGTGGAACCGGGGCAAAGACGAACCGAGCTTGCGGTTCTTGCAAGAGGGTGATCTGGCAGCAACACAGTCAAAAATTGCGCTGATTTCTGCCGTGGCCGTTGTGATTTCCGGTGGTCTTGGTATCCTTGGTGTAACGCCCGCGAATGAGATGCGATAACGCATTCAAAACCAAAACGCCGGGCTGAGCAGACACCAAGATCGACCACCGATGACCAACATCGGGGCGAAGTGAGGCAAAATGGCGGAAGTAACTCCGGAAGAAGTTTTGGGCGGATCGCCCTTGGCAGCAAGCCGTACAGGGCGTGCCGTAACGTTGATGGGCGGGGTTGTGTCATTGGCACTGACCGCCGGGATCGTTGTCTGGGGCTATAAAATGATTTCACGGGATGTGTCCGGCGTGCCGATCGTGCAGGCTCAGCTGGGCCCAATGCGCGTGGCGCCTGACAATCCCGGTGGCGAATTGGCGCTGCATACCGGCCTGTCGGTGAATGCAGTTGCTGCTGTGGGCGGCGCTGCCAGCCCCGAAGATCGTCTGATTCTGGCCCCCGGCGGCGTGGACCTGACGGCTGAGGATGTGCAAACCGCCCCAACCACAACGCACCAAACGGTTGATCGTTTGGCCGGTGCCGTTGACGTCACCCCGCAAGCCCCACAAGAAATCCAGGCCAATTTCCAAGCTCCAAACAATGATGCGCCGCTGACGGCGGATGAAATTCTGGAATTGGCCGATCAGATTGCCGCGCAAACATCTGCGCCTCTGGCGACACCCCAAACAACGGATGCTTCGGCGGTTGTGTTGAATGCAGTGGCTGCCAATGCAAACACCCAAGTCGCCATTATCCCAGCGTCTGTACCCGGCGTATCCGTGTCATTGCGCCCACAATTGCGCCCGGATCGCGGTTTGGCCCCATTGGCTGACACAACGCCCACACCTGTTGCGGCCCGCACCATCCCGGTTTCCACGGACGCCCTGCCAACCGGAACCAAATTGGCGCAGCTTGGGGCCTTTGATACACCCGAATTGGCCAATTCCGAATGGCAGCGTCTGGCCACACGTTTTAACGCCTTGATTGCCGGCCATGATCCTGTGATCCAACAGGCGTCATCCGGGGGGCGCACATTCTATCGCCTGCGCGTATCTGGGTTCACCGACCTGTCTGATGCACGTCGGTTCTGTTCGGCATTAATGGCCGAAGACGCGGCCTGCATCCCGGTTGTGGTGCGCTAAGTGTCAGAAAATGCATACATCTTTGGATGTGAAGGGGCCGTGCTTTCCGATTGGGAGCGCGGCTTTTTTGCGCAATCGCGCCCCTGGGGCTTTATTCTGTTTGCCCGCAATATCGAAAATCCTGATCAGCTGCGTAAACTGACGGGCGATTTGCGGGACGCTGTGGGATGGCATGCCCCGATCCTGATTGACCAAGAAGGTGGACGTGTCCAACGCATGCGCGCGCCGCATTGGCGCGAACATCTGCCCGCACGTGATCAAATGGCGATGGCCCAGAACCCGGTCCATGCGCAATATCTGCGTAACCTGTTGATTGCGCGGGAATTACACGACGTTGGCATTGACGTAAATTGCGCACCTCTGGCCGATCTGGTCGAAAGCCAAACCCATCCGGTTTTGCTGAACCGGCTTTATGGGCGTGACATTGACGTGGTTGTTGCCGCGTGCAAAGCCGCCGCAGATGGTCTGATGGCGGGGGGCGTTTTGCCGATCCTAAAACACATCCCCGGCTATGGCCGCGCCGCGGTGGACAGTCACAAAGATCTGCCGCGTGTGGATGTGCCTGCCGCCTCGCTATATGCGCGCGATTTTGCCCCGTTCAAACAGCTGAACCATTTCGCCATGGGCATGTCCGCCCATATCGTGTTTTCCGACATTGACCCGGATGCGCCGGCCACCACCAGCCCGATCATGATGAACATCATCCGCGAAGATATCGGGTTTTCCGGCCTGATCATGACCGATGACATTTCAATGGAGGCCCTGTCAGGATCGATCACCGAACGATCCATTGCATCCTGGGATGCGGGCTGTGATTTGGTGCTGCATTGCAATGGCGAACGCGATGATATGCTGGCGTTGGCAGATGTGGCGCGCCCCCTGACGCAGGCGGGCAATGCACGGGCTGATGCGGCCCTGTCGCAACGCAAATCCCCAATCGAGATTGACATCGACGCCACACTTGCCGAGTTTGAAGCCCAGTTCGCAGGCAATTAACAGGCCCCAATGACCGACGACATGTTCCAAGAAGATGATGCCACCCGCGTCAGCAATCGACTTGCTGCCGAGGCATTGATCGTGGATGTGGAGGGATTTGAGGGGCCGTTGGACCTGCTTTTGACCTTGTCGCGCACGCAAAAAGTGGACCTGCGTCAGATTTCTGTGTTGGCCTTAGCCGAACAATATCTGGCGTTTGTTGACAAAGCCCGCGAGCTAAGGCTGGAACTGGCGGCGGATTATTTGGTGATGGCCGCTTGGCTGGCGTTTCTAAAATCACGTCTGTTGCTGCCCCCCGATCCCACCGAACAGGGCCCGTCCGGCGAAGAATTGGCGGCCCATTTGGCGTTTCAGCTGGAACGGTTAGAAGCGATGCGTAAATCCGCCGCCAAATTGATGGCGCGGGACCAAAAGGGGCGCGATTTCTTTGCCCGTGGCATCACCGAAGATGTCGCCCGTGTGCGGCGCGTGACCTATACGGCGACATTGCTGGATTTGATGCAGGGATATGCCCGCATTCGCACAAAGGACGAATTTCGCCCCTATGTGATGGATCGCGACGCATTGATGACCATGGAACAAGCGTTGGATCGCATGCGCAATCTGATCGGGTTTGCCGGGGATTGGACCGATATCATGTCCTATCTGCCCGAAGGCTGGGAAAGTGATCCCAAAAAACGCCGTACCGCTGCCGCTGCAACCTTTGCCGCGTCATTGGAACTGGTGAAACAGGGCCGCGTTGATATCCGCCAATCCGACAGTTTCGCGCCTATTCACATTCGTAAAAGGTTGCCTGAATGACCTCTGATCCCAATCCCAATTCATCCAGCGAAAACGATGTAGATGATCCCAGCCTGTTTGAAGCCCCGCCAATGGCCGAACAGGAACGCATGGTCGAAGCGATCCTGTTTGCCACGGCTGATCCCGTCACTTTGCGGGAATTGGCCGGTCGGATGCCACATGGATGTGCGCCGGATCAAGCCATTACAAATTTACGTAAACGTTACGAAGGGCGCGGGATCAATGTGGTGCGCGTGGGGGATGCATGGGCGATCCGCACCGCTTCGGACCTTGGATTTTTGATGCAAAAAGAAACGGTTGAGACGCGAAAGCTAAGCCGTGCAGCCATCGAAACCTTGGCGATTATTGCCTATCATCAACCCGTCACACGCGCCGAAATCGAAGAAATCCGCGGCGTGTCCGTCAGTCGTGGCACCATTGATCAGTTGATCGAATTGGAATGGATCCGCTTTGGGCGTCGTAAAATGACCCCCGGCCGTCCGATCACTTTTGTGGTCACGCCCGGCTTTCTGGATCACTTTGGTCTGGAAACGGCCCGTGATTTGCCGGGGCTTAAGGAATTGCGATCAGCCGGGTTGCTGGAAAGCCGCCCAACACCGGGTCTGGGCCAGATTGACGACGAAGATACGACGTCCGATCAGGTGGATATGTTTGAACCTGACCAGCCCTGAAATCGCCACGATCCTGCGATAGGATTTGGGAAATGGGCGGATTGTGCCTATATCTAGATTGGACCAACAGCAGGAACTGCACATGGATCGTATCATTTCGATGATTCTTCGCCGGCTGATGAACCGCGGGATCAATGCGGGCATCAATCACGTCGCCAATCGGGGCCGCAACCCCGAAGACATGAGCAATGAAGACCGCAATCGCGCCAAACAAGGCCGCGACGGCGTGAAACGCACCCGTCAGGCCATGCGTATCGCGCGACGGTTTGGCAAATTCTAAACCGACGGGCAGGGCGGGATTTTACGCCAGCGTGGCTTGTACCTTTTTAGGAAGGGCCGCGCGAATGATCCCATATGATTTCTCAATCCGGTCGGTTAATTCATCCAACGGGATGTCTGCGCTGACCCGCACCCATGATTTGTGAAAATAGGGCGCCTTTTCACCGCGTCCCATTTCGATCAGCAATTGCGCATCCTCGACCGACGGCGTTTTGACCGACACTTTGGTCCCATCGCCCGTGACGGCGGCAAAAATTTTCCCAGCGACCTTCCAGACTTCGGTGGTTTCATCAAACGGGAACGACTTTTCTGCCCCGGCTTGGGCGGCGCAGATGTTTTGGATTGCGGATTGTGACATGGGGGACCTCGTGACTGGAATTGCACCTTGGGCAGAATGGCCTAATCTGGTGCAATTGAAAATCGCAAAGGTTTAGGGAATATGGCTTTGCAGACGTATATTGCGCTGTTGCGTGGCATCAATGTTGGCGGCAATAACAAAGTGCCGATGGCGGAGTTACGTAAAATTGCATCAAATCTAGGATGGCAAAATATCGCAACCTATATTGCATCGGGCAACATGATCTTTGATGCAGAAGCATCTGAAAACATTTCGGAATTGTCGTTGGCACTGAATGCTGAGGTGCAGGTGCATCTAGGGGTTGATGTGCCCATTCTCATCCTTTGCGCGCCTGGTTTTCGCAACATTGCGGCGCAAAATCCATTTCAACCTGACGATCCGAAACATGCCCATATCTGGTTCCTGTTTGATGCCCCAAACCTGGACACAGATCGGTTGGATCACATCAAGGCCCCAGATGAAGCCCTAAACGTGACCCAAAACGCCGCCTATCTGGATGCGCCATCAGGGATCGGGCGGTCCAAATTGGCCGAACAAATGTCCAAAGTGCTGGGGGTGGATGCCACGGCCCGTAATTTACGGACTGTGTACAAACTGATCGAAATGCTGGACGCGCGCGGCTGATCCTGCTAGCCAGTGGGTATGAAGAGCCAAACCACCATAATCAGCAGCATTATTTGTTGCATTATTATTTCCTGCTGACATCCGTCGCGCGGGCCGCTCTTTCACGTTTCATCGAAACTCAGAACTTGCTAAACCGCGCGGGCGCAAACCGTCCCGAGAGCTGTTATGACTTTGATCCATCTGCACAATACCAAAACCCGCACCAAAGAGCCGTTTAAGCCGATCGATCCACAAAACGTGCGCATGTATGTCTGTGGGCCCACGGTGTATGACCGCGCCCATCTGGGCAATGCGCGGCCCGTTTTGGTGTTTGACGTGCTGTTTCGGCTGTTGCGCCATGTCTATGGGGACGGGGCTGTGACCTATATCCGCAACTTTACCGATGTGGATGACAAAATTAACGCCAAAGCCGCGCAAACCGGCCGGACGATCCGCGATATCTGTGATGAAACCATTGATTGGTATCACGCGGATATGGATTCGTTGGGGGCCATGCGCCCCAGTCAGGAACCGCGCGCCACTGAATGGATCGGCGCGATGAAAGACATGATCGCGGGGCTGATCGAAACCGGCAATGCCTATGCCGCCGAAGGCCATGTGTTATTTGCGGTGGAAAGCTATCTGAACTACGGCAAGCTGTCGGGCCGGTCGATCGACGATATGATCGCCGGTGCCCGTGTCGAAGTGGCGCCCTATAAACGCAATCCAATGGATTTTGTATTGTGGAAACCGTCGGATGCGGACACGCCCGGTTGGGATAGCCCCTGGGGGTATGGACGGCCCGGCTGGCATATCGAATGCTCGGCGATGGCTTATGAATTGCTGGGTGACAGCTTTGATATTCATGGCGGCGGCAATGATTTGCAATTCCCGCATCATGAAAATGAAATCGCTCAATCCAAATGCGCCCATCCGCATGGGGAATTCGCAAAGTATTGGATTCACAATGAAATGTTGCAGGTTGAGGGCAAAAAGATGTCCAAATCCCTGGGCAACTTTTTCACCGTGCGCGATTTGTTGGATCAGGGTGTGCCGGGCGAAGTGATCCGGTTTGTGATGTTGGGCACCCATTATAGCAAGCCTATGGATTGGACCGATAAGAAGCGGGCCGAGGCTGAGGCGACGTTGCGGAAATGGCGTGCATTACTGGCGGATGTGGCACCGACAGGGGTGGATCAAGGTCTGCTTGATACGTTGGCGGATGATCTGAACACGGCAGGGGCCCTCACCAAATTGCACGCTATGGCCCGCGAAATTTCTGCCAATCCGCAAAAGGATTGCTTCTATGAAAAAGGCGTCATGCTGGCATCGGCGCAGTTTCTTGGATTTTTAAGCGATGAAATGGGGGCATGGGCAGAAATGCCCGATGTCGATTTATCTGTCTTGGCCCAAAAGTTGGCAGAATTGCGGGAAACGGCCATGCAAACCAAGGATTTCTCTGGCGTAGATACGCTTAAATCGGCGTTGATTGGGGCCGGGATTGAGGTGCGCATGTCTAAAACGGGTGTGGATCTAGAACCGGGGCCGAACTTTGACCCAGCCAAGTTGGAGGCGTTGTCATGAGTGATCGTCTGTATCTTTACGACACAACCTTGCGGGATGGGCAACAGACCCAAGGCGTGCAATTTTCGACCCAAGAAAAGCAGGAAATCGCTGTTTTATTGGATGATTTGGGGTTGGATTACATCGAAGGTGGCTGGCCCGGTGCCAATCCGACGGACAGTGATTTCTTTGATGCCGCCCCCAAAACCCGCGCCACGATGACGGCCTTTGGGATGACCAAACGGTCCGGGCGCAGCGCAGATAATGACGATGTGCTGGCCGCTGTGATGAACGCCAAAACGCCCGCCGTGTGTCTGGTTGGCAAAACCCATGACTTTCATGTCACCACCGCGCTTGGCATTTCGTTGGATGACAACATTGAAAATATCCGCGCCTCTGTGGCGCATATTGTCGGGCAGGGGCGTGAGGCGCTGTTTGACGCGGAACATTTCTTTGACGGGTATAAGGCCAATCCGGATTACGCGCTGCGCGCCATTCGTGCCGCACATGATGCCGGGGCGCGATGGGTTGTTTTATGTGACACCAATGGTGGCACCATGCCCGCCGAGGTGCGTCAAATCGTAAAAGCCGTGATCGACGCTGGCATCCCCAGCACCAATCTGGGCATCCACACCCATAATGATACGGAAAATGCGGTGGCCTGTTCGCTGGCCGCGGTGGATGCGGGGGCCCGTCAGGTTCAGGGCACCTTAAACGGGCTGGGTGAACGGTGTGGCAATGCAAATTTGACCACATTGATCCCGACATTGTTGCTAAAACAGCCCTATCGCGATCAGTTGGAAACCGGAATTGACCCCAACCGGTTGGTGGATTTACGACGTGTTTCCAGACGCTTGGATGACATACTTAATCGGGTTCCGCAAAAACAAGCCCCGTATGTTGGCGCGTCGGCCTTTGCCCATAAGGCAGGCCTGCATGCCAGTGCGATCCTCAAAGATCCCAGCACATATGAACATATCGATCCAGCTTTGGTGGGCAATGAACGCCAGATTCCGATGTCCAATCAGGCCGGTCAGTCCAATCTGATCCGCCGCCTGAGTGAGGCCGGAATTGCCGTTAAAAAAGGCAACCCTGCTTTGCCGCGATTGCTGGATATCATCAAAGACCGCGAAGCGATGGGCTATGCCTATGACGGCGCGCAGGCCAGTTTTGAACTGATTGCACGGGCTGAAATGGGGTTGTTGCCCAAACTGTTCGAAGTGGAACGATACCGGGTGATATCGGAACGCCGCCGCAACGCCAAAGGCGAAATTGTGACCGTGTCCGAAGCCGTCGTGACGGTGCAAACCCGACAGGGCAAAACCACGTCGTTTTATGAAAACGAAAACCCAAATGAGGGCCAGGATAGCGGCCCCATAAACGCATTGTCGCAGGCGTTAATCAAAGATTTGGGGGAATATCAGGGGCTTATACGGGATATGCAACTGGTTGATTTTAAGGTTCGGATCACAAATGGCGGCACCGAAGCGGTCACACGCGTGATCATCGACAGCGAAGATCAGCAAGGGCGGCGTTGGTCCACCGTTGGCGTCAGCGCCAACATAGTGGATGCGTCTTTTGATGCGTTGGTGGATGCGATCACGTGGAAATTGGTCCAAGAAGGCGCCAAAGCATGAGCATAAATGCCTGTGCCGCGATGGTGGAACGCGGGGACCCTGATCGGTTTTTGGCTGCTATGGCTGCACCTGCCGAACTGCGTGGTCGGTTATTTGTGTTATACGCGTTTAACCTAGAGGTGGCGCGCGCGCCTTGGGTGACCAAAGAAGAAATGATCGCAGAAATGCGCCTGCAATGGTGGCGTGATGTCGTCGAAGAGGCGCCGAATGCAACCAAAGACCGATCCCACGAAGTGGCCGGTCCGTTGGCCACATTGATCCGTGACCAGAATTTGCCGATTGAGCTGTTGGATCAGATAATTGCCGCGCGGCGCTGGGATATTTACCGCGATCCCTTTGAGGATCAGGCGGATATGGACCGGCATTTGATGCACAGCGCAGGCAATTTGATGTGGGTGTCTGCACTGGCTCTGGATGCGTCACAGCACATGGAAAAACCGGCGCGTGACATCGGGTTTGCCATGGGCATTGCGGCGTGGTTACGCGCAGTTGCGGGGCTGGCGGATCAGAACCGCGTGCCCTTGGTCGATGGACGCCCAGAAGGCGTGCGCGCGTTGGCCCAATCTGGTTTGGATCAATTGAAATCTGCACGTGGGGCCAAATTTGGCGCGGCTACCCCTGCGATCCGCGCGGGTTGGCGCAGCGCCTTATTGCTGAAACAAGCGGTGAAATCCCCGGACTTGGTGGCGGATGGCACGCTTGAAACATCTGAATTGCAACGGCGCGGGGGATTGTTGGTTAAAACGTTGCTCGGAAAGCATTAATCCCGTTGAGCCCAAAGAAAAACCCCAGCCAAAGCCGGGGTTTCAATCAACTATCGCGTTGTAAAACAGCGATTATTTCTTGGCCAATGCGGAAATCATCATGACCATTTGACGGCCTTCCATCTTGGGCATGTTATCGACCTTGCCCAGCTCTTTGATGTCTTCTGCAACACGCAACAGCAATTCACGACCCAGATTTTGGTGCGCCATTTCCCGTCCCCGGAACCGCAGCGTCACTTTGACTTTGTCGCCGGCTTCTAGGAACTTAAACACGTTACGCATTTTGACTTCGTAATCGTGGATATCCGTGTTGGGCCGAAATTTGACCTCTTTCACTTCAATCGTTTTCTGTTTCTTACGCGCTTCGCTTTCACGTTTCTGCTGTTCGTATTTGAACTTGCCGAAATCCATGATTTTACAAACGGGGGGCGTGGCGTTGGGCGAAATTTCAACCAGGTCAAGCCCGGCCTCTTCTGCCATTACCAACGCGCGTGCGGGCGTCACAACGCCAACATTTTCACCATCTGCGCCAATAAGGCGTAATTCGTTGGCCCGGATGCGATCGTTTATGCGGGGGCCAGTGTCACGCACCGGAGGTGCGTTATGAGGTCTGCGGGCTATAGCCGTGTCCTTTCGGTCATTTGAATGTCGAGGTTAAAATAGACAGGGCTTGCGCCCGGATCAACCCGCAAAACAGCATGATTTTGCCTGTTTAACCAGAATCCCGCCCGCGGGGAAAAGTGTCACCTGCTTCCCGCTTCCATCTTATGATATGATCTGACATATCACAGCCCGAGTCCGCTGCGGACCAGGCACACTTTTGTGAGCCAAGTCATTGGAAGGAAATACTATGAGAGCGATAATTATCATTGCCGTCTTGGCTGTTGCCGGGTTTTTTGGCTACCAGTATCTGGTTGAGGGACGTACCCCCGCAGAGGCCGTAGACACCGCAACACAAGCCGCAAGCGATGCAACCGAAACAGTCACAGAAGCCGCCGAAGGTGCCGCTGATGCCGTGACCGACGCGGCAGCAGAAGCCGTAGAAGGCGCGACAGATGCCGTGGCCGAAACCGTTGAAGGCGCAACTGAGGCCGTAACCGAAGCCGCCGAAGGTGCGATGGACGCCGTCGCCGAAGCAGCAGACGAAGCCGTGGACGCCGCAACAGAAGCAGCAACAGAAGCTGCAGACGCTGTTGTTGAAACAGCCAATGACGCGGTAGACGCTGCGACAGACGCGGCTGCGGATGCAGCAGATGTTGCAACCGAGGCTGCAAATGACGCAATGGAAGCCGTCACTGAAACGGCAAACGACGCCGTCGAAGCCGCAACAGACGCTGTTGAAGGTGCAACTGACGGTGCAGCAGACGTCGCTGAAGACGCTGCCGAAACCGCAACGGATGCAGCTGAAGCTGTGACAGAAGAAGCCGCAGAAGCTGTGGATACGGCAACGCAAGCAACAGAAGAAGTTGCCGAAGAAGCGATGGAAACAGCGACAGACGCCGTTGAAGCAACAGAAGAAGTTGCTGAAGAAGCCGCCGCCGCAACCGAAAAAGTCGCAGAAGAAGCGATGGAAACTGCAGTTGAAGAAGCCACGGATGCGGTAGAAGCAACAGAAGAAGCCGTCGCGGAAGCTGTTGAAGAAACCACCGAAGCGGCAGCAGAAGAAGCCGCCGAAGTTGCAACCGAAGAAGCAACTGAAGCTGCGGGTGATGCAATGGAAGCAACAGCAGAAGTTGCAGAAGAAGCCGCAGAGGGTGGTCTGGCCAGCTTGCTGACACCTGACACATTCAACGGCGAGAAAATCCTGGAAATGATTGACGGTTCTGATCTGGGCGCGATCCAGAAGACAACTTTGACCGCCGCAGTTCAAGGTGCGATCGACAATCCAGAGCTGATCCAGCCGGCGATTGACGCCATCAAAGGCGCGATGGGCCTGTAAGCCCCGCCCATAGACTTAGAAAAGGCCGCAGGTTTCTGCGGCCTTTTTTGTATTTAGATCATAGGGTTTTGCGTAAAAAATACCGCCATCGCGCAACATGACCGCGTTTCAGGGGGCAGCGCGCCGCTGGGACGTTCCTACTCTTTAGGCTGGCGCGCTAGGCAACCCAGTATTGCGTTTAGGTCGAAGCGTTGGCACGAACAATTGCCGCAACCGTTGAGGTTTCAGAAATTTGGGCGGCTTCGCCAGATTGCCCACCAAATGTGTCGAGGAACGCGATAAAGCGCGTCAAATATTCAGTTGGGTCCCCGAATTGTTTTGCCAATTGCAATTGCACCTTTGATTGCGCCACCAAATCTTGTTTTTCGTTGGGATCAAATGTGCCGCCAAATGTGTTGGCCAGATGTTGTCGGAACCCTTCGCCATGGGTCAGCAACATCAGCAAGTCACCATTCATGTCATCGCCCGCTTTGATCATCCGATCGACCATTTCATCCACTTCGCGCGGCGAAATGTTGGTCATGTCATATTCGGATTTGATCAGGGCAACGGCCGCCGGACCTGTGGGATCAGGCTCGGGCGGAACCGCGGTTTGATCCGTTTGAAATGTTGGGGCTGGGGGTATGTCGCGGGCAGGGTGGGCGCGCGTCAATGGGGGCGCGGCGGCACCATGGGTTTGTGTGATATACATTCTGTATCCTTTGGTTCGTGGCCAAACGTTAGCCACGCCAAAGTGAATGCGTGTTTAACAGGGCAGGCCAATCGGACTGCCCTGAAACAACAATTTAAGGACAATTTAATCGAGGAACGCTTTTTCGACCACATAATGTTTGGGGTCAGAATTGGCGCCTTCTTGCAGCCCATATTCCTCAAACATGTCCTTTAGCTCTAGGTTAAAGGCCAGATTTCCACAGATCATCGCCCGGTCCGTCTCAGCGTTCAAAGGCGGAACACCAAGGTCCTCAAACGCTTCGCCTGATCGCATCAGATCCGTGATCCGACCCATTTTAGGGCTCTCTTCGCGGGTGGTGGTGGGGTAATATTTGATCTTTTTCCAGAACCCGTCGCCAATCACTTCGTTCAGCAATTCGTCAGATTTCAGACCTTCGATCAGATCGGCACCATAGGTCAATTCGCCCGCTTCGCGACAGGTATGGGTGATGATGATTTCGTCATAATCTTCATAGGTTTGTGGTTCGCGCAGCAGCGATGCAAAAGGCGCAAATCCAGTCCCGGTGGCAAAGAACCAAATCCGTTTTCCCGGCAACAATGCATCATGCACCAATGTGCCAACGGGTTTGGGGCGCAGGATCACGTCGTCGCCCACTTTGATATGCTGCAACTTCGATGTCAGGGGACCATCTGGAACCTTGATTGAATAAAATTCCAGCTCTTCGTCCCAGCTGGGCGATGCAATAGAATAGGCGCGCAGCAGAGGTTTTTGTTTGCCGGTTTCAGGATGAGGATCCCCCATCAGGCCGATCATCACAAATTCACCGGACCGGAACCGCATAGAGGCCGGGCGGGTCATTTTAAACGAAAACAGGCGGTCGGTGTAATGCTTGACCTCGGTGACGGTCTGCGCATCGGGCATGGCGGGTTTGGCTTTCACAGCCTGTGCGGTGTTTGCTTCGGTCACGGGTTTTAACTCGGTCATAATATATGTGATGTGCGGCATGTATCACACCGCACCCTTTCGTCGTCTTTGATCTGTATCAGGCTTGGATCAGGCGCGCATGCGATTCTGATAATCGTGGGCCTGCCAATTTGCGCGGGCCAGCCATTGGGCTTCGGGCTGACGGTCGGCGAGGGCGCCGTCGACTTCGACTTCGTCGAAACCGGACCGACGCGCCATGGCATATTGGTCGGCGATAACATGACCGCGGGCGCGCAGACGCCCGGTGAACCCCATCCGCCGCAAACGCGCCGCCAGCGTAAAGCCGCGCCCATCTGCAAAGCTGGGGAAATCAATCCGGATCAGTGCGATGTCGCCAACGCGTTCTGCCAACAGGGAAATATCCCCATCCGAAGGCACATCCACAGCCCAATCCACCGCCCCATCATTGGCCGGCAGCGCATTCAGTTCGTAAAACTGACCGGTCCAGTCCTCAGGCACAAAACCGGTATCGTTAATCAGCTGAGTATTGTTCAAAAGCATGTTCATGTCCTCACGCAGCCGAGCCGCGAACCATTTTGCCATTCAAAAAATGAATGCCGCATTCTGTTTTGTCCTGATCGCGCCAGCGACCGGCGCGTTCGTCTTCGCCTTGCATCACTTTGCTGGTGCATGGCTTACATCCGATGGATGGATAGCCTTGGGCCACCAAGGGATGGCGGGGCAGACGGTTTTCGGTGATGTAATCCTGCAAATCGTCCCGTGACCAATGGGCCAATGGGTTGATTTTGATGCGTTTATCCATCTCGTTCTCGAAAAACTCGATTTCCACACGTTTGCCGCCCTGATACCGTTTGCGCCCCGTGATCCAGGCATCAAACGGCTCCAGCGCCTTTTCCAGCGGGCGGGTTTTGCGCAGATCACAGCAAGCGTCGGAATCGTGCAGGTGCAACAGTCCTTCGTTGTCATGGATCAGGATATCCTGACGACTGGCTTTTACTGTGCGGATGTCACTTAGGTGCAGTTTCTCTGCCAGCTCAGACTGATAGTCCAAGGTTTCGGGAAACAGCATTTCTGTGTCGATAAACAGCACCGGCGTGGTGCGATCCATGATCGACACCATGTGCAACAACACAACGGATTCCGCGCCAAAGGAACTGACCATAGCGGTTCGGCCCACTTCGGCGTCACTGAGCGCGCGTTCGATGACGGACGTGGCACTGTGATGTTTGTACCGGGTGTTCAGCGCAGCGATGCGCGTCTCAACCGGTGCTAAAGGAGCTTCAAGCGGCATTGGCTTTTTCCTCTGGATAAAGAGCCGTTTTGAACGGCGCCACCCCAAGGCGTTTATACGCCTCAAGGAAGGTTTCCTCTTCGTCAGTGCGCAATTCCAGATAGGCGGTGATCAGACGTTCGATGGCTGGAACGATCTGGTCATAGGCAAATCCGGGACCTGCGCGTTGGCCAATCACAGCGGTTTCGGTGCCGTCCCCGCCCAAGGTGATCTGATAGTTTTCCACCCCAGCGCGATCCAGACCCAAAATCCCGATATGGCCCACATGGTGGTGCCCACAGGCATTGATGCAGCCTGAAATTTTGATTTTCAGCGCGCCGATTTCGTGTTCCAGCTTCAGTTCATCAAAGCGGGTGGCGATTTCCTGGGCCACGGGAATGGCGCGGGCAGTGGCCAGCGCGCAATAGTCCATTCCTGGGCAGGCGATGATATCGCTGATCAGGCCAATATTGGCCGTGTGCAGATCGGCATCGCGCAGCGCGGCATAGATCGCAGGCAGGTCAGATTTATGCACATGGGGCAGGATCACGTTCTGTTCGTGACTGATGCGCAGATCCCCATGGCCATAGGTTTCGGCCAGATCGGCCAGAACCCGCATCTGATCCGCAGAAGCATCCCCCGGCGTCGCCCCATGACGTTTTAGGGAGACAGACACAATGGCATAGCCGGGGGCCTTATGATCTGACAGGTTGGTGTCAGACCAAGACCGGAAAGCAGGGTTCGCATCACGTTCCGCCAGATATCCCTCAATAGGGGCGGTGCGGAATGTCGGCGTGGTGAATTGGCTTTCGATATTGGCGAGCAAAGCCTGATCAACCCCGGTGAATTGCGGGCGGATCTGGGCAAACTCTTCTTCGACCAGCTCACGGATTTTATCGATCCCATGTTCGTGCACGGTGATCTTGATGCGGGCTTTGTATTTGTTGTCGCGACGACCAAGGATGTTCCAAACGGACACAACCGCCTCAACATAAGGCAACAGATCAGCCTGAGGCAGGAAATCACGGATGACTTTGCCCACCATCGGCGTGCGGCCCAACCCGCCGCCAACGACCACTTCGTAGCCGGGTTCACCGTTCTTTTCGACCATGCGCAGGCCGATATCGTGGGCCTTGGTTACGGCGCGATCATTAGGTGAACCAGTGATGGCTATTTTGAACTTGCGTGGCAGGAACTGAAATTGCGGGTGATCCATGGACCATTGACGCAGCAATTCAGCGACGGGGCGCGGATCGGCGATTTCGTCCGCAGCGGCACCGGCAAAATGGTCCGCGGTTACGTTGCGGATTGTGTTGCCTGATGTCTGAATGGCGTGCATGCCCACAGAGGCCAGCGCGTCCAGCATATCCGGCACATCTGCCAGTTTTGGCCAATTATATTGGATGTTCTGACGGGTGGTGAAATGGCCATAACCTTTGTCCCATTTTTCCGCCAGCGTCGCCAACATGCGCATCTGATCGGGCCGAACGGTTCCGTATGGAATAGCCACGCGCAGCATATAGGCGTGCAATTGCAGATATAGCCCGTTCATCAAACGGAGTGGGCGAAACTCATCCTCGGTCAGGGACCCGTCGATGCGGCGTTCTACCTGTGCGCGGAACTGAGAAACCCGTTCTTGAACAAAGTCTTGGTCGAAGTCGTTATAATGGTACATTTTACAGCTCCACCTGTTTGCCATGGGCGCAATTGGACGGTCCGGTTGTGCGGAAGTTTTCACGGAAATGAACGGGCTCGGGGCCGTTTTCACCGGCTTTGGCATCGGCCAGATAGGGGCCGACAACTACATGCGCCTGAGAGGCGGCGAACAGCATGCGCAGATCGCCATGGGCTTCGTCTTCGATCAATTCCGCCTCAGACATAACGCGGGTCCATTGATCATCGGCCGTCAGCCAGATGGCATCGCCTTCTAGCAGGGCGTTTGCGGTGATTACTTTGGGTGTAAAGGGACGGGCCATCAGGCGGTCTCCTCTTTCTTTGGTGTTAGGGTCAGGGACAAGGCGCGGGGCGCGATGCCATAGATTAAAATCGCGGGACCGGGGATTTCGGCCCCGGTGAAACATCGGTCCAATTCGGACAGGGTGGTGCCAATGACGCGTTGATCGGCGCGGGATGCGTTTTCGATGATCGAAACGGGTGTGGCATCAACGGCGCCATGCATCAGTAGGCGACATTGCACAAATCGCGCGGCTTTCTTTGACATATAGAGCGCGGCAACCTGACCGGGCTGGGCCAGTTGACGCCAATCGTGATCCGCAAAACCCTGAGTGTCGTGGCCGGTCAGCAGACGCAGGCCAGAATTGCGACCACGCCGGGTCAGGCTTTGACCCATGCCGGCGGCCGCCGCAGAGGCCGCCGTGATGCCGGGAATGATGGCATAGCTGATATCGGTGCCGCGCAGCGCGTCCAGCTCTTCGTCCAGACGACCAAACACAACCGGATCGCCGCCCTTTAGGCGCACAACATGGTGGCCGTTTTGGGCATGTTCAACGATCAGATCATTGATGTCCGCCTGCGCCGTGGATGTGGCAAACCCCTGTTTCCCCACATCAACAAACACTGCTTCGCGGCGGGCCAGTTCCAGAATTTCCGGGGCCACCAACCGGTCATGGATAATCACATCCGCAAGATCCAGCGCTTTGCGCGCCTTGAGTGTCAGCAATTCCGGATCACCGGGACCCGCGCCGACAAAATCCACATGCCCGGTGGTTTCAGTGCGGCGCAAATGCTGGCGCAGCAGATCATGCAGGGCCGGTGTGACCTCGGTTGGGCCTTTGGTCAGGGCGCGTGGGCCAATCGTTGTATAGAAATCGGACCAAAACGCGCGGCGCGCCTTGCCAAAGGGCAGGGCGGTGGCCGCATCCCGAAAGGTTTTGCCGATCCGTGCCAGCAAACCCAGATTGCTGGGCAGGATTTCTTCGATCTGGGATTTGATCTGGCGGGCCAGAACCGGTGCAGCGCCCTCGGTGCCGATGGCAATGGTCACCGGATCACGATCAACCATGGCTGGTGTGATGAACCCACTGGCTTCTAGGTTATCGACCACATTGACCAGCGCCCCTTCGGATTTTGCAATGGCAGCCGTGCGGGCATCCTCGGTTGGATTTTCATCGGCGGCATAAAACAGCGCCGCGCCTGTTACGTCGCCTTTTTGTAACGCCCGCGCAGTCAATGTCAGGCGATCCTCATAAAAGAGGCGATACAGTTCCGCACTGGGCGTCTGCGCAAACACATGAATGTCTGCCTCAGTCTTGAGCAACAGGCGCAGCTTTGCCATCACCGCTTCGCCACCGCCCGATAGGACGATTTTTTGGCCGCGTGTGGACAGATATATGGGATAATGCTGCATGCTGCTCCTTTCGCTCCTCTCTATATAGAATATTTTCCCCCAATTTGCCTATTGCACGCGGCTGATAAGGACGTATGTTCTGGGTTAGGTGCCAATCGGGACATCTTTTTCGGAATGAAGGGAAACGCCGAATGTCTGTTCGCATAGATGATATGGATCGGAAAATCCTACGCAGCCTACAGCGGGATGCAGCGCAAAGTTTGGACGATATTGCCAAAGAAGTGGGGTCGTCTAAGACGCCTGTGTGGAATCGGATCCGCAAATTACGCGAGGCTGGCGTGATCGGGCATCAGACCGTGATGCTGGACGCCGAAGCGCTGGGATTTGAGGCGTGTTTCTTTGTTTTGATCCGCACGTCAGAACACGAAGCGGACTGGCAACAGAAATTCCTGAACGCGCTGCGTGAACGCCCCGAAGTGCAAGAGGCACATCGTTTGGCCGGGGATATCGATTACATTCTCAAAGTGCGCGTCGCCAATGCGCGTGCCTATGATGTGTTTTACCAAGCTCTGATTTCAGAGGTACGCGTGCACAACGTTACGGCGCTTTTGTCCATGGAAGAGATCAAATCGACGGTGGCTTTGCCGCTTTGATTATTTGGTGACCATCAATTTGGTTAAGCCCCTGAAATGATAGACATCTGCATATTTTGCAGGCTCAGACAATGTCAGGTTTGGACAGCGATCAAACAGGGCGGTTAACGCCAGTTTGACCTCTAAGCGGGCCAGGGGCGCGCCGACACAAAAATGCAGCCCGCCGCCAAAACTGGTATTGGTGGGGCCGGTGCGATTGGGGTCAAACATGTTGGGATTTGGATAGGTGTCAGGATCGCGATTGGCCGCAGCCAAAGCACAATGAACCTGATCGCCACGCTGAAAGGTGTGGCCAAACATTTCGACCTCCTCATAACACCAACGACCAAACAATTGCAGCGGTGGATCAAACCGAAACACCTCTTCGACGCTTTTGTCGGTGATGTCGGGTTTTCCGTTTTCAAGCAGTGCCTTAACGCCGTTTCCTAATGTGTGAACCGTGGCCTCATGACCTGCATTCAGCAGCAACACGCAGGTGGTGATCAACTCATCCGTGCTGAGCTTTTCACCGTCTTCTTCGGCGGCAATCAATCGGGTGATCAGATCGTCGCCGGGATTGCCGCGGCGATCGTCAATATGGCCGCGCATAAAGTCTGAAAAGGCTTTGGTGGCGGCGACGGCGGCATCCTCAATTTCACGGGTGCGACGGGCCTGATACATGGCGACCATATCGTTGGACCAAGCCAGCAATTGATCGCCGTGATGTTCGGGCACACCCAGCAGCCGACAAATGATCACAACGGGGATGATTTTTGCGAAATTTTCTATCAGATCAAAGGGTTCATCAGGGAACTTATCGATCAATTCATTGGATAATTCGGTGATGTCGGGGGCCAGACCCGCAATGCCACGGGTGGTAAAGGCGCGCAAAACCAACGACCGCAACCGGGTATGGGTTGGTGGCTCCAGCTCCAACATGGAATGGGATTCAAACGCGTAAAACGGCGTTAAGTGATCGGGAATCTGAGGCGCAAATTCGGGCGGGGCTTCGCGGCCGAAACGGCGATCTTTCAGGATCGTCGTCGCCGCCTGATAAGAAGTGGCGACAACCTGATCATATTCTGTCCAGAAAAACATGTCCCCAACGGCGCGCGCACGATCATAAAACGCATATGGGTTCTGGATAAAGTCGGGGTCGGTGGGGGATTGGGACAATGTTTTCATATCGGTACATTCCATTGTCAGCACGCCAAGCGCAAGCGGGTTTCGACAGGCGCATCCATGCGATTTGACAGCCTATGGTCATTTTGGTTTTGGCTTTCTAAGTTGCGCATATGAGCTTTTTGCCGATGCGACTGATCTTTGTGCTGGCCTATCTATGTGTGGCAGCTGCCTTTTCGGGTGGGGTTTGGTGGTATGGCTACCGCGAAGCGTTTGATCAATTAGAACAACAGGGTCAGGCCGATTTGGCGCTGGCATCCGACAGATTGTCGGGCCAATTGCAACGTTTTCGGGAAATGGCGGTGTTTTTGGCGGATCATCCCACGTTGGATCAGGTGTTTGACACACAGATCAGCACTGGTGATGCGTTAGATCTGTTGGTGGATGCGCGGGATCGATCCGGGGCGCTGGATGTGTTGGTGGTGGATGCCACGGGGCGTGAATTGGCCACAGCCCAGCAAACAGTCCCGCGATTGCATGCGGGCAGACCTTATTTTGAACGGTCTTTGGATGGGGCGATGGGGGTGTATCACCTCTATTCTGATCGCTGGGCCCGCCGCGCGTTTTTGTTTTCGGCCCCGGTGTTTTCCGGTGACGGACCGGTGATTGGCGCGGTGATTGTTGCCGTGGATGTGGACGAGTTGGAATTTGACTGGCGTGGCGGACGTCAGACAATTTTCTATACCGGTGATCTGGGCGTGGTGTTTGTATCCAATCGGACCGAGTTGCTGTATCGCAGCCGCGTTTGGCCCCCTCAAATTCGCGGTGAGGGGGGCGAATACCCGTCTGAATTGTTGCAGCCGTTTTTTGATTTCTCGGAAAATGACCTGGCCGGGCGGACCTATTGGAATGTGGATGGCGGGCGTTATTTACCGTCCAAAGCCTTGCATTTGCAGCTGGATTTACCTGTGATCGATATGGTGGGGGATGTTTTGGTCGATCTGGGGCCAGCGCGCCAACAGGCCAATCTGCAATCCGCTGTTGCCGCAGCGCTGTTTTTGGCCTTTGGCGCGATGTTGTTTTTGGCTACAGAACGACGCCGCGCTTTGGCAGAGGCAAACCTGCGACTAGAGGCGCGCGTGACACAGCGCACAAATGAGCTTCAAAAGGCGCAGGGCGATCTGGTTCAGGCCGGTAAGCTCAGTGCGCTTGGCCAGATGAGCGCCGGGATCAGCCATGAGCTGAACCAACCTTTGATGGCGATCCGGTCTTTTGCGGAAAATGCAGAAACGTTCCTGCAACGGGGTCAGGCCGACAAGGCGGAACAGAATTTAGGCCGCATATCGGGGCTGGCGCACCGCATGGATCGGATCATCAAAAACCTGCGCGCCTTTGCACGACAGGAAAATGAACCGATTTCGGATGTGGACATCATCGGTGTGATCGCGGTGTCGTTGGAAATTTCCGATGCCAAGGCGCGACAGGCCGGGGTGACGCTGAACTGGGATGCGCCGGATACATCCGTGATGGTGCGCGGCGGAGAAGTGCGCCTGCAACAGGTTGTGGTCAACCTATTGGGCAATGCCATGGATGCGATGGTCGACAGTCCGTTGAAACAAATCGACATTTCTGTGAACAGCGTCAACGGCCGCGTGGTGATCCTTGTGCGCGACACTGGCCCCGGTATCGCCGAACCAGAAAAGATTTTTGACCCCTTTTACAGCACCAAAGAAGTGGGCGTATCAGAGGGCATGGGGCTGGGCCTGTCGATTTCATATGGCTTGGTTCAGAGTTTTGGCGGGGTGATCCGTGGGCGCAATCATGATGCGGGCGGGGCCGAATTTTCGGTCGAATTGGACGCGGTAGAGGAACAGACATGACCAAACAGGTTCTGCTGGTAGATGATGATCGCGAAGTGCGCGAAGCTTTGGGACAAACGCTTGAATTGGCGGATTTAAATCCGGTTCTGGCGGGCAGTTATATCGAGGCAAAGGATCACATTACCGATCGGTTTGACGGGATCATTGTCACAGATATCCGTATGCCCGGGCGCGACGGATTTCACCTGTTGGAACAGGCGCGTCAGGTGGATCCGGACCTGCCCGTGATCCTGTTGACCGGAGAAGGCGACGTTCCCATGGCGGTCAAAGCGATCAGTGCAGGCGCCCATGATTTCCTGGAAAAACCATGCGCGCCGGCGGATTTGGTCGCAGTGGTTCAAAAGGCATTATTGGTGCGCCACAACGTGCTAGAGGCCCGACAACACCGGTTGCAATTAGAAAGCGGCGATGCGGCTTCGCGCATGTTGTTTGGCACGTCAGATCTGTCCAAGGAATTGCGCCAGCGGGTGCGATCTGTGGCGCAAGCCTCGGCTGAGGTTTTGGTCATCGGCGAGGCCGGAAGTGGCACGCCCAAAGTCGCCGAAGTGATCCATTTATTGTCACCCGCGGCCCGGCACCCATTTGTCAAACGGGCCGGGGCGGCGCTAACACCAGAAACATTGCAAGACGCGCTAAATGCAACCGGGGCAGGGTCGTTTTATATCGACGAAGTCGCCACCATGCCGTTGTCGGTGCAATATGCGCTGCTGGAACAGCTGGAATCCGGCGGTGCGGTACGAATATTGGCCGGATCTACGCGGGATCTGGAAACTGAAGTGACCGAGGGGCGTTTTGTGGCAGATCTGTTTTATCGTCTGGATCTGATGCGGGTGCGTATTCCGGCTTTGCGCGAACGCCCCGATGATATTCCGGTGCTGTTTCGCCATTATGTGGCCCTCGCGTGTGAACAGGCCAATCTGCCAAATCCGCAAATTTCTGCTGACTTTCTGGCAAGCCTGATGGGGCAGGACTGGCCCGGAAATGCGCGGGCCTTGATGAATGCGGCGATGCGGTTTGCCATGGGGGTTGGGGATGCCCCGATGTCTGAGGCAGAAGGATTGGCCGATCAAATGGCGCGTGTGGAAAAGACATTGCTTGAGGATGCGTTGCGCCGATCACAGGGGCGCGCCACCGAAGCTGCCAATACGTTAAAGCTGCCGCGCAAGACGTTTTACGACAAATTAACGCGCCATGGGATCAAGGCGGATGATTATCGCGATCCTAGTTAAGGGCGTCCCACGCACGGGGCGAATCCAGAACTGTGCGGAAATCCGCACAAACTGGATCACGGCTGTGTGATTATCCGCCCAGCATTGCATTTGTCCAAACAATGTAATGGGTGCGGCGTGCATTAACACGTTGAAACAAAGCCGTTTTCACATTCTGCCAGATATTTGGACAAACACGCTTGTTTCAACAGCAGTGCTGGCCTTGTTTAGATGCAGCACCCGGGAGGGGTGTGAACATTTTATGGGAGGTTCCTTATGAAAAAGTTTCTCGCTGCAACCGCTGCTGTTGCATTGACCACCGCCGCTGCCCCTGCATTCGCAGCCTGTGACGACGGTGAAATCGTTGTTAAATTCAGCCACGTCACCAACACTGATCGTCACCCCAAAGGGATCGCAGCCAGCCTGTTGATGGAGCGCGTCAACGAAGAGATGGACGGCGTGATGTGCATCGAGGTGTTCCCGAACTCGACGCTTTATAACGATAACCAAGTGCTGGAAGCGATGCTGAACGGCGACGTTCAACTGGCCGCGCCTTCGTTGTCAAAGTTCGAAGCCTTTACCAAGCAATTCCGCATTTTCGATCTGCCGTTTATGTTCGAAAGCGTTGACGCCGTGGATGCGTTCCAAGGGTCCGATGCCGGTCAGGCGATGCTGGATTCCATGCAACGTCGCGGGCTACAGGGTCTGGCATTCTGGCACAATGGCATGAAACAGATGTCTGCAAATGTCGCATTGGAAGGTCCCGGTGATGCGGATGGTCTGAAATTCCGCGTTCAGACATCCGACGTTTTGGTCGCCCAAATGGAAGCGTTGAACGCATCCCCACAGCCAATGGCGTTTTCCGAAGTTTACGGCGCGCTGCAGACCGGCGTTGTGGATGGCCAAGAAAACACATGGTCCAACATCTATGGTCAGAAGTTTTTCGAAGTTCAGGATGGCGTGACCGAAACCAATCACGGTATTCTGGACTATCTGGTTGTGACCTCCACAGACTGGTTGGACAGCCTTGAGCCAGAAGTGCGCGATCAATTCCTGACCATCATGTCCGAAGTGACCGAAGTGCGCAACGCCGAAGCCTTTGCTGTGAACGAAGCTGCGCGTCAGTCGATCATCGATGCGGGCGGTGTTGTGCGGGAACTGACCCCAGAACAACGTGCTGAATGGGTGGATGCGATGAAACCAGTTTGGGACCAGTTTGTGAGCGATGTTGGCCAAGAAAACATCGACGCAGCCCAAGCGATCAACGATTCACTTTAATCGCTGAAGGGTGAACAAAACCGGTCCGATATTTCGGGCCGGTTTCCTCAGAGCATTTAGAGGAGGGCGCGCCATGAGTGCCGCTAAGGCCCGCGGGCCACAGGGTAAATTTGCCCGTCTGATTTCAAACATCGAAGAAACTTTTATCGCGCTGCTGCTGGGCCTGATGGTGCTGGTGACCTTTGTAAACGTTGTGTTGCGCTATACGAACGGCACGTGGATCAACACCACGTTGGAAACCCTGTTGGGCGTTGATTTTCCACCTTCGCTTTTGTGGGGGTTGGAAACGGTTTTGGTGCTGTTTGCGTGGCTGGTTCTGTTTGGCATTTCTTATGGGTTCAAGGTGACGGCGCATCTGGGCGTGGACGCGATCCTGAATATTGTTGCCGCCCCTGTGCGCAAAACCTTGGTGCTGATTTCGGCGCTTTGTTGCATTGCCTATGGCGGTCTGATGATGAAAGGCGCGTGGGATTATTGGGCGCCCTTTGCGGGCTATAAAAAAACCGAAGGCCGCATCATTCCGATCGGCTTTGACGACCGCACCCGTGATCAGGCGTGGTATGAAACCGAACAAATCCCGATCCCGTTTGGGCAGGAATTCCTCGAAAATCGTTATAATCTGGGCGAAGAATACGAAAAAATGCCGCGCTTTATCCCCTATGCGATTTTGCCCTTTGGCATTGCGCTGATGCTGTTTCGCATTCTTCAGGCCACCGTCGCCATCCTGCGTGGACGCGCCGACAGTCTGATTGTTTCCCACGAAGCCGAAGACGCGGTCGAAGAAGTGTCCGCGCTCAATAAGGAGAACTAAGTCATGGAAGTTGTTCTTCTTTTTAGTATGATCGTCGGCCTGTTGCTGATCGGTGTGCCCATCGCCATCTCGCTGGGGCTCAGCTCTGTTATCTTTCTGCTGACCTATTCGGACACGTCGCTCGCGTCGGTTGCGCAGTCGCTGTATCAGGCGATGGCGGGGCATTACACGCTGCTGGCGATCCCGTTTTTTGTGCTGGCATCCACGTTTATGTCGACCGGAGGTGTGGCCAAACGGATCATCCGATTTGCCATTGCCTGTGTGGGGCATTTGCAGGGTGGTTTGGCCATTGCGGGCGTGTTGGCCTGTATGATGTTTGCGGCGCTGTCCGGGTCATCCCCGGCGACCGTTGTGGCCATTGGGTCGATCGTGATCGCGGCCATGCGTCAGGTTGGTTATACCAAGGATTTCGCCGCTGGTGTGATCTGTAACGCGGGCACATTGGGCATCTTGATCCCGCCATCGATTGTGATGGTGGTCTATTCCACCGCCACAGATGTGTCCGTGGGCCGGATGTTTCTAGCCGGGGTCATTCCGGGTATTTTGGCGGGTCTGATGTTGATGGTAACCATTTACATCATGGCGCGGATCAAAAACATGCCCAAAGGCGAATGGTTGGGCTGGGGGGAAATCTTTTCATCCTTGCGCGATGCGGCTTGGGGGCTGTTGCTTATCGTGATCATCATGGGCGGCATTTACGGCCATCCCTGGATCGGCACCCACGAAGTCAAAGACGCAGCCGGCGCTGCCATGGACAATTTTGGGATTTATTGGCGCCCTGGTGCGTTTACCCCAACAGAAGCCGCCGCTGTGGCCTCGGTCTATGCGTTCTTTGTCGCCAGTTTCATCTACAAAGACATGGGCCCGCTGAAAGCCACCACCGAAGACGGGCCAACCCGACGGTTCCTGTCGGCCCCTTGGACGGCCCTGACCGTGCTGGTGCACAAAGACACCAAACATGCGCTGTTTGAGGGCGGGAAACTGACGGTGACGTTGATGTTTATCATCGCCAACGCCTTGATCCTGAAACATGTTCTGACCGAAGAGCAAATCCCGCAACAGGTCGCCGGTGCGCTGCTAGAAGCTGGGTTCGGCATGATCGTGTTCCTGATTATTGTGAACGTGATCCTGTTGATCGGTGGTCAGTTTATGGAACCATCGGGGCTGATCGTGATCGTGGCTCCATTGGTGTTTCCAATCGCGTTGGAGCTGGGCGTAGACCCGATCCATCTGGGCATCATCATGGTGGTGAACATGGAAATTGGCATGATCACACCGCCAGTTGGGCTGAACTTGTTTGTCACGTCAGGCGTGGCGGGCATGCCGATGATGGCCGTGGTGCGCGCCGCATTGCCATTCCTGCTGGTGCTGTTCGTGTTCCTGATCATGATCACCTATATCCCGTGGCTGTCGACCTATTTGCCGCATTCGATCATGGGACCAGAAGTGATCACCAATTGATCCAAACGGTCTAACTGAAAACAAAAAGGGCGCCCGGTTATCCGCGGCGCCCTTTTTATTGGTGGGTATGATTGGTTAAACGCTGGCTTCTAGCGCCGTTACAATCGGGGAAAAATCATCGGCCTTCAGGCTCGCCCCACCAACCAAGGCCCCATCCACATTGGACACGGCAAAAATCTCGGCGGCGTTGCTGGCTTTGACCGACCCGCCATAAAGCAGGCGAATGTCATTGGCGGTGGTTTCCCCAAACCGCGCAGTCAGTTCAGCCCGCAGAAAATCATGCACTTCGGCGATTTGGTCCAATGTTGGCACCAAACCCGTGCCGATGGCCCAAACCGGTTCATAGGCGATCACGGTGTTTTCGCCATTGGCCCCTTCTGGGGTAGAGGCGGCCAATTGTTCGCCAACCACAGCCAATGTGTCGCCATCTTCGCGTTCTTTCAGGGTTTCGCCCAGACAGATCACCGCCAACAGGTCCTGTTTCCAGACAGCGTTCACCTTGTTTTCGACCAATTCCGACGTTTCGCCATGATCTGTGCGACGTTCGGAATGACCCAGAATGACGGCTGTGGCACCTGCCTCTTTGACCATGGCGGCGGACACGTCCCCGGTATGGGCACCTGATGTATTGGCGTGGCAATCCTGCGCGCCAACCATGACCTGATCACCATCACGGGCACTGGCCATTGGCCATATCAGCGGCGTTGGCGGGCAGAGCAGAATATCAACTTTTGGCGCGGTATGGCTGCGGCTCAGGGCTTGGACTTCGCCCAGCGAGGCCAGCGTTCCGTTCATTTTCCAATTCCCGGCGGCAAGTTTGCGGCGCATATGAGTATCTCCTGTTAGCGTTCACTGCTTGGTAGCAAGCGACGCGCACAGGGGGAAGGGGGATCAGAGCAGAGGCGCACCATTTGGGGCAGTATTCTGCTGATCCTCTTGGTCGGCATTCAGTTCATCGATGTCTTTGAACTTGATCGATTCCCCACAGCCACAGGCATCCGTCACATTGGGGTTGCGAAATTTGAACCCACTTTCCAGCAGGGACACCTGATAATCGATTTCCGTCCCAAACAGAAACATCTGCGCCATAGGGGCGATCATCACCCGCGCGCCATCCTGTTCGACAACTTCGTCCAGCGGATCCACGTCGTTCGCATAATCCATCGTGTATTCCATTCCCGCACAGCCACCTTTTTTGACGCCAATGCGCAGACCTTTATGGCCATCACGTTCCATCAGCTTGGCGATTTGGCCAGCGGCTTTGGGGGTCATGGTAACGGCCTGTTTGCCGGGAATTGAAAACATGAATTTCTCCTTCAGGCTTTCTATTTAGGATGTCGGTTGCATGATCTCAAGCGGGGGTAGGGCATTGCGCAGCGCAATCACCCCCAAAGAAATCAAAATCGCCCATCCAAACGATGCCAATGTGCCGATGATAACATATTCGGCGGCTTTTTGTTCTTTTGATGCGGTTTCAAAGCGCATGACGGATTTCGCCGCGATTAAAAAACCGATTCCGGCGGGCTGACCGGCCATCAACATCAGATAAATCAGGCCGCGTTCCAGCAATCCAATCAGTGCACCGCCGTTTTCCAGCCCTTCTTTTAGGGCGTTGTCACTAAACGGGGTCATCAATTTTCCAATCGCAAAGCCGCCCGCGCGTGTGGTGTAAATTGCGCCCGCAATCAGGATCATCGCATGCAGGACCCAGTTGGGAACCTCATGTGTCAGGGTCATCCAGATCCCATCAGACCAGAGGTCTGGCACCGCCAAAGCCACCGCAAAGAGGGTGATCAGATGTGCGCATTGATCCAGTAAGTAGGCGTTGATATCGTCGCGTAAAACATAGGTTTTAAAGACATCAATCGCCAAATGTGCCGCGCCCAGCGCATAGATTTGCCACGCTGTGGCATTGCCCGTGATGGCAATCGCAGTGGCCAAAACGATGCCCCCATGCAGCGCCAACACCCATGGTTTGGCTTTGTTTTGCACCATCCATCCGGTTTGAACGACGTAATCGGCCACAACATGGGCGGCAAAAAGGGCAATCAGGGTTTCAATCACGGGCGCAGCCTTGTTTAGAAAGTGAAATCACTTGCTTTGGCGATAGGAAAGTCATTTAGCTTGCGTTTCAATGGCGTTTAATGCGGATTGAATAGCGGCAAAGCCAGCCGCATCCAAGGCTTGTCCAACCGCCTGACGAGAAACCCCCAAATCGGCGGCAACTTGTTTTTGGGTCGGTTTAGAGGTGGCGGTCAAAAACGGCAGGATGGTGCGGGCCTGTTTTTGGGTCCATTGTTGGCTGATATGGTCGGCCAAAACGGTGGCCGCATGGGCGTATTCACCTGAAGAATGCGCCATAAGTATCTGAGAATTCATAGAATCTAGTAATCGACCAGAGGCCACAAATGTTGCGGTGTTACTGGTTTGAATGTCTTGGCCTGGCATCATGGTTTCATCACCAATGGCAATGGCGAACCGGCTGTCCAGCGCGTCGGATTGAGATTTCAGAAACGCGCGAAACGTCAGGGCGATGCGCAATGCGTGGTCCGGTTTTGGTCCGGCAAATTGCCAGCCATCCCCACGCAACGAATAAAAGGATCCGACTTGTTGGTGCGCCGCAGTTTTCAACGCCAATAGCGCCGCATCATATTGCGATGTCGAAAGCTGCGTGGACCCCACCAGATCCCCTGTGATGACGGCAAGCGACATTCTGTCCTCCTGTATGAAGGCAAGTTATATCGCTTTCTTTTTGAAAAGGCAAGTCTTTTGGCTTGCCCCTATCTTTACATGAAACCAAGTTCCAAGCGGGCCTCGTCAGACATCATGTCCATGCCCCATTGTGGTTCCCATGTCAGGTCCACATCCACGGTTTTCACACCGGGCACGGGCAGGATCGCATCCGCTAGCCAACCGGGCATTTCACCGGCCACAGGGCAGCCGGGCGCGGTCAGGGTCATGATGACTTTGACCTCGCTTTCGGCGTTGATATCAATGGTATAAACCAGACCAAGATCGTAAATATTGACCGGGATTTCCGGGTCATACACAGACCGGCACGCTTCGACGATGGTGTCGTAAAGCGGGTGATCGGTGCTGGATGGCGCAATCATTGGCGTGCCTTCCATTGGGGTTTCAGGCTGTTGGCTCTGATCGGTCATGACGTCCTCGGGGCTATTCCTGAGCAATCATATAGGAAAAGCCCCCCAAAAGGTAAAGATGCGGAACGCAAAGACATGGCAACCGGTCGTATTGGCCGCATGGGGTGGCTTTTCAAGGGGGACCAATCGGGCTAAACGGGGCGCCTACTGACAGGTGAGATATGACCAAGACGATTTCCTTTGATTTGCACGCCACTGACGGCAAAGCCCGCACCGGTGTGATCAACACCCCTCGCGGTGATATCCGCACACCGGCCTTTATGCCCGTGGGCACGGCGGCAACCGTTAAGGCAATGATGCCCGAAAGTGTGCGCGCCACAGGGGCGGATGTTTTGCTGGGCAATACCTATCACCTGATGTTGCGCCCCACGGCGGAACGGGTTGCCGCCCTTGGGGGGCTACACAAATTCATGAACTGGGATCGCCCTATTCTGACGGATAGTGGCGGGTTTCAGGTTATGTCCCTGTCTGATCTGCGAAAACTGACCGAAGAAGGCGTCACGTTCCGATCCCACATTGATGGGTCCAAACATATGTTGACCCCAGAGCGATCCATGGAAATCCAGAAATTGCTGGGGTCTGACATTGTGATGTGTTTTGACGAATGCCCTGCATTGCCTGCCACGGACGAAAAAGTGGCCGAAAGCATGCGCATGTCGATGCGATGGGCGCGTCGATCCAAAGATGCCTTTGGCGACCGGCCGGGCCATGCGTTGTTTGGCATTCAGCAGGGGGGCGTGACCGAACATTTGCGCGGTGAAAGCGCGCAAGCTTTGGTGGATATCGGGTTTGATGGATATGCTGTGGGCGGTTTGGCCGTCGGCGAAGGCCAAGAGGCGATGTTTGGCGTGTTGGAATATGCGCCTGACATGTTGCCCAAGGATAAACCGCGCTATCTGATGGGGGTTGGCAAACCCGATGACATCGTGGGCGCTGTGAAACGCGGCATCGACATGATGGATTGTGTTTTGCCGTCACGGTCGGGGCGCACGGGGCAGGTCTGGAACCGGTTGGGGCAGTTGAATATCAAAAACGCGCGTCACCAAAACGATCCGCGCCCCATTGATGAACATTGCACATGCCCAACCTGCCGCAACTATAGCCGCGCCTATCTGCACCATGTGTTCCGGTCTCAGGAAATGATCAGTTCCATGCTGCTGACGTGGCATAATTTGCACTATTATCAGGAAATTATGCAGGGCATGCGCGATGCCATTGCCGCCGGGACATTTGCCGCTTGGGAATCTGATTTTCATGCCACCCGTGCCCAAGGGGATATTGACCCGCTTTAACCTTATTGGGTTTGGCAAAAAATTTGACACCTGCTTTACCAATTTAGGATTTCAAACCTTGTTGTTTTGGATTGGGGCAGGCACAGTATCAGCCAAACAAACAAGCGTCAGAAACAAAAACGCGCCATTGCCGATGATCCCGGCCCATTGAAACCCGGGATCACTAGCCCCAAATATGGCGTCTAGACAGGAAGCGGCCAATGGGTTGCCACACGTGGGACCCGCGTCGCTTTGCCAATAAAAGGACCGAGCATGCAAGAGCCTCTGAGCCCCTCTTATCCCGTATTACCCCTGCGCGACATTGTGGTGTTTCCACATATGATTGTGCCTCTTTTTGTTGGACGTGAACGGTCTGTTCGCGCCCTAGAAGAGGTGATGCAGGACGACAAACAAATTCTATTGTCCAGCCAGATTGACCCGGCCGAGGATGATCCGGATGAATCCGGCATCTACAAAGCAGGTGTTCTGGCCAATGTGCTGCAATTGCTGAAACTGCCCGACGGCACCGTCAAAGTGCTGGTCGAAGGGCGTAGCCGTGTGCGTATCACTGGATATCTGGAAAACGATGACTTCTTTGAAGCTAGCGCTGAATATCTGACCGAAATGCCCGGCAACGAAGAAGAAGTGCCCGCGCTGGTGCGCTCTGTTGCCAATGATTTTGAACGCTACGCCAAGATCAAGAAAAACATCCCCGAAGAAGCGCTTGCCGCTGTTGGGGAAGCGGTTGAACCTGATAAACTGGCCGATCTGGTGGCCGGTCATCTGGGGATTGATGTTACCCAGAAACAGGAATTGCTGGAAACGCTGTCTGTCAGCGAACGCCTGGAAAAAGTGTACGGTCTGATGCAGGGTGAAATGTCCGTCATTCAGGTCGAGAAAAAGATCAAGACCCGTGTGAAATCCCAGATGGAGCGCACCCAGCGTGAATATTATTTGAATGAGCAGATGAAAGCCATTCAGAAAGAGCTGGGCGATGGCGAAGAGGGGGCGAATGAAATCGCCGAACTGGAAGCCAAGATCGAAGCGACCAAATTTTCAAAAGAAGCGCGCGAAAAGGTTGATGCTGAGCTGAAAAAGCTCAAAAACATGAGCCCAATGTCTGCCGAAGCCACCGTTGTGCGCAATTATCTGGACTGGATGCTGTCGATCCCGTGGGGCGTGAAATCGCGCACCAAAAAGGATCTGCGCAAAGCAGAAGCCGTGCTGGATTCGGATCATTACGGTCTGGAAAAGGTTAAGGAACGCATCGTAGAATACCTCGCCGTGCAACAACGCTCTGCCAAGTTGAAAGGCCCGATCATGTGCCTTGTTGGCCCTCCGGGTGTTGGGAAAACGTCGCTTGGGAAATCGGTTGCCAAAGCCACGGGACGCGAATTTATTCGCATCTCACTGGGGGGGGTGCGCGATGAAAGCGAAATTCGCGGTCACCGTCGGACTTATATCGGGTCCATGCCCGGTAAAATCATTCAGGCATTGAAAAAGGCCAAGACGACAAACCCGCTGATCTTGCTCGATGAGATTGACAAGATGGGGCAGGATTTCCGGGGTGATCCAGCGTCTGCCATGCTAGAAGTGCTTGATCCGGAACAGAATTCCGCATTTGTGGATCACTATCTTGAGGTTGAATATGACCTGAGCAACGTGATGTTCCTGACCACGTCCAACAGCTATAACATGCCGGGTCCGTTGCTGGATCGGATGGAAATCATTCCATTGTCGGGCTACACCGAAGACGAAAAACGCGAAATCGCCAAGCAGCATTTGTTGCCCAAACAGCAGAAAAACCATGGTTTGAAAGCCAAGGAATTTGCCATGGACGATACCGCGCTGACATCGATCATTCAGCATTACACACGCGAAGCAGGCGTGCGGAATCTGGAACGTGAGATCGCCAAGGTGGCGCGTAAAGCCGTGACCAAAATCGTTAAGAAAGAGACAGACAGTGTGAATGTGTCTGCCGACAATCTGGACGATTTCCTGGGCGTGTCCAAGTTCCGCTATGGTTTGGCCGAAAAAGAAGACCAGGTCGGCGTTGTCACCGGGTTGGCCTACACTTCGGTGGGTGGCGAATTGCTGTCGATCGAAGGTCTGCGTCTGCCGGGCAAAGGTCGGATGAAAACCACCGGGAAACTGGGCGATGTGATGAAAGAATCCATCGATGCTGCCAGTTCCTATGTGCGCTCTATCGCGCCACAGATCGGGGTAAAACCACCGCGGTTTGACCATTGGGATATCCACGTTCACGTCCCAGAAGGCGCGACCCCCAAAGATGGGCCAAGTGCCGGTCTGGCCATGGTGACCTCAATTGTCTCAGTGCTGACGCAAATCCCGGTGCGCAAAGACATCGCCATGACAGGCGAGGTCACATTGCGCGGGAATGCATTGGCCATTGGCGGGCTAAAGGAAAAACTGTTGGCCGCCTTGCGCGGTGGGATCAAAACTGTGCTGATCCCGCAGGAAAACGAAAAGGATCTGCCGGAAATCCCAGACAATGTGAAAGAAGGGTTGGAAATCATTCCTGTGTCACACGTGTCTGAGGTTTTGAGACATGCGCTGATCCGTCAACCCGAAGCTATCGAATGGGACGAAGCCGCCGAAGAAGCCGCCGCCGCAGAAGCCGTATTGCGGGGTCGCGAAGGTGGAGCTGGTGCAATGGCGCATTAAAAACTGCAACTGGCGGGGCTTTGGTGTCGCCAGTCAACCACCAGACGGTGTTGTTTAGATCCACAAACGACAAAGGGCGCCAAAACGGCGCCCTTTTCGTATTCTATTGTAACGGATTAGCTTTTCTTGCGACGACGCAAAGCAAATGCACCCATACCGCTCAGCAGCAGCAAAGCGCTGGCTGGGACGGGAACGGGCGGTAGGCCGCCATACTCAACGATATAAGCCTGACCACCGGCGCCGCCATGGTCATTCCAGAAGTCGCGGAAGAAACCCAATTGCAGGTAATCTTCTTCACCACCCCCTGGTGATGTGCCACTTGGCTGCCCAGGGCGAAACGCATTAAAATCAAGCGCAGTTGAGCCAGAATAGAAAATGTGGCCATCTTCTGGCCCATCAACCCAAGCCCAATCACCTTCTGTGGCTTCGTCTGTGCCGCCAAGCCAGAACAGGCGCATTCCACCGTCAACAAGGGGCGCAATCAAATCGAGAAGGAAATCATGTTCGTCAACAGAAGTCACAGAGGTCAAATAGCCCTGTTGCCCTGCATGGGTCGACCCAGTCGCAGCGGCCCGCGCGTCAGACCAATCGATAGGGCCAACGATCACATCATAGTAATGGTCATTTCCCCCAACAGCAGAGCTCCATTGAACTGGAACAGCAGCAGCTGAAGTTCCAATGAATGTAGCACAGAGGGCTGCAGCTAACTTTTTCACGTCTTGTTCTCCTAATAAATGAACAAATTCTTAAACTAAATTTTTCTTAGCACGAGAATGCACCGAAATCTAGAACATCAATGCCAAATTCGTTTTTTCAACCCATAAGTGCGCAGGTGGCGGTGGTTCGCCTATTGCCGGGGCGATGGCCGGATCAGCTAAGATGATATGACATTGGATATTTGGTTTAGGCAAAGCATTGGAATTAAACATGGGAATTTAGCAAGAATTGCGATAAACACAGGGTTAACGACAACAATAAGGCAGGTATCCCATGGCGACCCCTACTAAATCTAGTAGTCCCCGCAAAAAGGTGACACGCGCAAAAACGGCGACAAAACGCACGACCAAGGCCAAAACAACGACCGCAAAAACAACGAAGGCCAAAGCTCCAATCGCAAAGACCGCACCGGTCTCAGCCAAAACGACTGTTCCATCCGCAACTTTGGTTCAGGACAAAGCGGTCATTGCAGGGCCGGTTTTGAAGAAACCAGAGCTGATTGACCGTGTTGTTGAAGCATCGGGCCTAAAGAAAAAAGACGTAAAACCGATCGTCGAAGCGATGCTGGTTGAGCTGGGCAAAGCGATCGCCAATGGAGAGGAGCTCAATCTGCCTGATTTCGGGAAATTGAAAACCAACCGCAGCAAAGAATTGGCCAACGGTAAGGTGATGATTTGTAAAATCCGTCAGCCCAAACCTGTTTCGCCTGCTGGGGCAGATGCCTCTGATGCAAACGCATCGATCACAAACGACCTGACAAAGGCAGCCGAATAACGGTTTGCCAAGCCGGGAAACGTGGCGCCAAGTAAACTGAGACTGCGGAATGTCGACACCTCCGATTTATGTGATCCGCCACGGCGAAACAGAATGGAACCGTGCGGGGCGGATGCAGGGCATCATGGATTCCCCATTGACCGAAACGGGCATAGCGCAATCCAAATCGATCTGTGGAGTGTTGGCGCAGTTAGGGATCACCAAAGACGGGTTTGATTTTTGGTGCTCACCGCAATTGCGTGCGATCCATACCGCCGAATTGGTTTTGGCAGACCTTGGCGTTACGGCCCAGCCAGATGAATTGTTGGGGGAAATATCCGTTGGCCAATGGTCGGGCCTAACGCGGGCTGAAATCAACGCAAACTGGCCGCCAACGGATCCTCATGAGCATTTTCTAGACTTTTATGCGCGTGCACCAGACGGTGACAGTTTTGATGTGATGTGGGACCGTGTTGGTCAGGTCCTGGGCAAAGTTAAACGCCCAACGATCATCATAACCCACGGAATCACAAGCCGATTCCTTAGAACACGTGCCATGGGCTATGGTTTGGATCAGTTGCAAATCGTGCCGGGCGGGCAGGGGGTTATCAACGCCGTGATCGACAAAAAACACAAAGTTTTTGCGCCTTTTTAAAAAAAGTTCATTTTTGACATTGGAGCCTCTTGCAGCCCGCCAAAGCATTCGTTAGAGAGCGCGTACCGGGTCGTTAGCTCAGTTGGTAGAGCGCTTCGTTTACACCGAAGATGTCGGGAGTTCGAGCCTCTCACGACCCACCATTCATCCCCAGATATGTACCAACAATCAGGCAGATATCTGCCTTATTCGGGGATGTGGCGTTTGTTTCTAAACTGTCATTGGCGTGATCTGCGCAGGTTAAATATCCGCGCGCAATGACATTCCCAGAGCCACCAGTTCACTTAGATCGTTGATATCCGTCGCAGAGCCGGGGCGGCGCAAGATTAGCCCAGTTTCGTTGCGGATAATCACAGGGACCGTCGCGGGCTTATGGGTTGTGCGAAATTGGGCCAAGGTTTGGTTTTTGCGCAATGCATCCATCGCTTGATGCTGATTCTGTGACGCCATGACGATTCCACCGGGATCACCAGCACTGGATTCGTCTATTTTCAAATCAAAACGCGATTGCCCCAGCGCGTGTAAGGTCGATTTAAGAGCGGTCTTTAAGATTTGCTGACCAATTGCGCCGCCGGATTGCAGCATCGCCACGCTTTGGGCTGGGATGGGCATGCCCAACACCGCTTCGCCGCTGTCCAGCGCCCCATGTGGACTGTGCCATTCAATGCGCCGTTTGGTCATCCCATCCAGCGCGCCACTTTGTGTAAAAATAACACTAAGGCTCCAGGTTTCATCAGGGTCGGAAAATTGAACATTTCCAGTATTGGTCGGGCTTTTATCGTGGTGGAATTTCCAGCCTTGTTCATTGGCAAAGTTTTGATATTGTTCAATTTTGATGCCTTTGTTTTTGGTGGCCAGATAGATCAAACCTGATCCAATACCACTTGCAGCGATCAATACGAGAACGAACCAGATTTCCATAAATAACTCCTTTGAATGGGAGGATTAAAGCAAATCAAACCTCTTTTGTCAGGTCATGTATTCCTCAGGTTTCACGGCAAACGCGAAACAAAAACATGTTACAAAGACGTGCATATAAACACGATCAGACAAAGCTGTTGAACGCGGATTGTTTGCCTGCCAAAGAAGAAGGGAAGACATTAAAGGTTTGCGTGAAATGCCAGATTTTCCACCGATTTATTTGTTGCGACACGGCCAGACTGTCTGGAACGCAGACGGCCGTATGCAGGGGCAGTTGAACTCTGATCTGACGGATTTGGGGCGGGTCCAAGCCAAGAGACAGGGGGAAATCCTGTCCCGGCTGCACATCAGCAGTGAGACAGAAGTGATCTGCAGTCCGTTGGGACGTGCGGTTGAAACGGCCAATTTGGTGCTACGCGGGCAGGTGTGGCCCGTGCGCCATGACCCACGGATCATGGAGGTTGGTGTCGGCGATTGGGAAGGGCGCCAACGCGACGACGTTGTTGCCGAAAACCCCGAAATTTTTTCTGGTGAGATCAGTGTTTATGATCGATTCCTGATGGCGCCAAATGGCGAAAGCGAAGCGGAGCTGCAGGCCCGTACTGCCGATTTCCTAACGGAGTTAAGCAAACCAAGCATCGTAATTTCCCACGGGATCACAATTTCTGTTCTGCGTGGGCACCTTATGGGATTGAACCGCGATCAAATTGCGGCGCTGGATCATCCGCAGGGCCGCGTTATCGAGATAAAAGACGGTGTGGAAACCATTCACTAAGCGTTCAATTAAGTTGCGACAGAAAAGAATGTTTTTTCGTTCAAAGGCGCTTGACGGCACCGGGGCGTGGCCATAGAAGCTCCCTCACGCTTTGAATGAAATTAGAGCGGACAGTGGGCGGTTGTAGCTCAGTTGGTTAGAGTACCGGCCTGTCACGCCGGGGGTCGCGGGTTCGAGTCCCGTCAACCGCGCCATCACTGTCAGCCCCGGTTCCGGGTTAACGGAACCACGTCGAAAGACATATGCGCGGTTGTAGCTCAGTTGGTTAGAGTACCGGCCTGTCACGCCGGGGGTCGCGGGTTCGAGTCCCGTCAACCGCGCCACTTTCATCCCTAATTATGAATTTGGCATTTGACGTCGCATGTCTATCATGTCTGAGTTCGGCAATGTGCTTGGCCAAACGTGCCATACTATTGCGTATGGCGTGTTCGGCAGCGATATTATTGTAATTCTTAGCAAACAAAGTGGGGCATACGTTAGCGTATGGGAACTAGGCGTCCTCTGAAGCTAGCAAATAGTCCAAAAACGCCTGGCCTCGGGTCATGACATCCTCAGGTCCCAATGTGGCTAGGATCGCTGCGATGGCACCAAATACCACAAACCAAAACCCGGTTCCTGATTTTCGCAGGGTAAATGCAAAGCCGATCAAAAAGGCAGCGACAACACCGGTATGCGCAAGCGTAATCTGCGCCTCAAACGGTTGAACCTCTTCGAATTTTAGGGCCTGTGACAATATTTCAGATTTGAATTTTAGGGCGCAGGCGGCGGGTGCCATCCACATTGCACCTTGAAATAAGTGTTTGATAGGTTTGATTTTTCCAGAGCGTTTGCTCACTTTCAAGGGGCGCTTTGCTTGCTTTGCAATTTGAACCAAATCTTCTGGCTGGGCATGCGGATTGCGGCTGATCCGTTTGATCCGATCATTAAATGTGGATTGGACTTTGACGCTCATCTCTGCCTCTTTTGATCACCTGAGTTGTTACAACATGGTTAACGTTGAAAGCGGCGGAATAGAGGCAGGGATGCGGCGGCTGAGAGGTTTTGATCATTTCCCAGCCACCGCCATGTTCTATGGGCGCAGTTCGGCCAAAAGATCGTCGATCATTGGGTCCATACCGTTGCGTAGGGCGTCAGTGGGCATGGCAATCGCCTGATCAGGGGGCACGCCCAACCCTTCGTAACCTACATTATGCCCATCCAAATAAATCTGATGCGACAGACCCACGATCCATCCATTTGGCAGGCGCATTTCCAAAATATCCGACAAGTGTCCGGCTGTCGGTTCCCCCAAAATGGTGACATTTGGCAAATCCTGAATGGCCATCGTGAAAATTTCAGCAGCGCTGGCGGTGAATTCGGAATTCAGTAGATAAACGGGCTGATCCAAATGGATTTCAGTGTCGGTATTGCGGCGCAAAATTATTTCGGTGGGTTCGCTATACCCGCCTGACATGCGCGTGCGTTTGCTAAAGGCGAGGCGTTCCGTGTCATCGGCAAAAAAAGCCGCGTAAGCCATGGAAATATCATCAGAACCACCCGGATTAAACCGATTGTCCAAGATGATCGCGTTGGTGCCTTGCAGGGCTTCTGCGATCTGGCCAAAGCCGCTGTTTGCAACGCCGGTGCTGGTGTTCAGAATGTTTGATTTGGTTTCCATGTGGCGCAGCAAAACATAGCCAATATTGCCGTCCAGAATCGTAAATGACAGGCCTGTATTGGGGATGTCAGTCAATCCACGCGCAATTTGCAGATCACGGAATGCGGGCAGGTCTTCTTCCCAGGGAACGTCATTGGCGGGGCTGTAACCAATCCCGGCATCGGGGCGATAAATATAGGTATGCCCGTCATCCAGCCCTTCGATGGATTGGACCATCCGATCCCAGAGCGCGTCATTGGTAAGGGTTTCCTGATCAGACGGGGCCAATTGGGCCTGTCGGTCGTTCCAATCTACATTGTGAAGCGCAAAAAACGGATAATGTTGATCAAAAATGGTCCAGAAGGCGTGATAATTGGCAAAGCTAGAACCCGGAATTGGGGTTGTACCCTCTGCGCATAGCGGGGGCAGAGCGTCAATTCGATCCGCGCGAATTGGGTTAACGGCCCCCTCGACGCGGGCGACTAATTCGGTCTGTGACGCCTCAAATCGGTAGCCCGCCAAAACGGACATCATGACCGAATGGGCCGGAACTTTGCCTTCGATCAGGCAATGCGCATCGCTGTGTTGATAAAGGTCAATTTGGAAACGCCCGATATCTAAAATGTAGCCATAGCCCTGGGTCATCCAAATGCCGCGCATGTTGCGATCCGGGCCAAAGAATGGCCAAGTCACTGCAAATGCGGCGAAAAATAACAGAGCCCCCCGAAGTGCCCAGCGTAAAAATTGTCGTATAACCATGATTGATCCAATCGCTGAAAAAACGCCCGGTCAATGAACCGAGCGTTCTGGGATGTTATTTAGCCAAGGATTGTAACACCCGTGCCCATGACCGAATGCCTTTGTGGAAGCTTTCCATGTCGTATTTTTCGTTCGGAGAATGGATGCGATCGTCGTCATGACCAAAGCCGATCATCATGCTTTCCATGTCCAGAATGGATTTAAAGAACCCTGCGATAGGGATCGATCCCCCGGTGCCGATGAACACGGCTTCGCGGTCCCATTCGTCGCTAAGGGCCTGACGTGCCGCAACAAATTCAGCCTGTGTGACGTCCATGACGGACCCGCGCGACCCTTCTTTGTCACTGTCCCATTCGATGGTGCAGTCTGGTTTTAGCTGTGCCGTGATATGGGCGCGCAACGATTTTTGCAGCGCATCCGGGTCCATGTCGCCCACCAAACGGCAAGTGATTTTGCAATGGGCCTCGGCTGGGATGACGGTTTTGGACCCTGCACCGTTATATCCGCCCCACAGACCGTTAATTTCCAAGGTTGGGCGCGACCAGACCTGTTCCAACGTCGTGCGATCCTTTTCGCCATGAGGCTGGGTTAAGCCGGCATTGCCCAGATAGGCCGCTTCGTCGAACCCGCAGCCCGCCCAAAGTTGTTTTATCTCGTCAGAGGTTTCGCTGACCCCATCATAAAACCCGGGCACGGTCACAGCGCCGGTTTCTTCGTCATAAAGTGAGGCAATGATGCGGGACATTTCGCGCAGCGGGTTCAGGGCAGGACCACCATACAGTCCCGAATGGAGATCCATTTTCGGCCCGTGCAGGGTGAATTCTTCTTTGAGCATGCCGCGCAGCTGGGTGGTGATCGATGGCACGCCCCGGCTGACCATACCAGTGTCACAAATCAGCGCGATGTCACAGCTTAGCTCAGCTTTGTTTTCGTTCAGGAATGGAATCAGGGACGGTGACCCGCTTTCTTCTTCGCCTTCAAAGAAAAACGTAACTTTGGTGGGCAGGGTGCCGGTGACATGTTTCCAGGCGCGGCAGGCTTCGACAAATGTCATCAACTGGCCTTTGTCATCGGATGATCCGCGGCCCTGAATGATTTTCCCGTGGGGGGAATCAGTAATGATCGGTTCAAATGGGGGGCTGTCCCACAATTCCAACGGATCGACGGGTTGCACGTCATAATGACCGTAAAACAATAGATTTGGTTTCGTATCGGCGTCATGATCGGAATGTGCGACCACCATAGGATGACCTGTGGTGGGACGTTTGGACGCGTCAAAACCAAGATTGGTTAATTCTGCCACCAGCCAATCGGCGGCTTGATCACAGTCATCTTTGTATGCGGGATCGGTCGAAATTGACTGAATTCGTAGAAAATCCAATAGCCTATCGGTTGCGTCGTCAATTGTTTCGTCAATCCGCGCCAGCACTTTTTCCAGTGACATTCATTTCTCCTTGATCCAAATCAAGGCGACCTTAGGCATCGGATGAGAGTTGTCCAGTGTCGTATTGACTGATAGAAAAGTGCCTGCACATGTATAAGCCTGTCGTCCGAAATTTGCGCCCGGTCCGCATTCATAACGCTGAATGTAAATTGGATGGAAATGAACCAGACGAAAAACGGGCGTGCCGACAAGAGAAGGGAAGATCCGTGGACTATAATGCAAAGCTGGATGAAGCGCTTGGTCGGCTTCACGAGGAAGGCCGGTACCGGACTTTTATCGACATCGAGCGTCAGCGCGGTCATTTCCCTCATGCGACTTGGCGTCGTGAGGACGGCACGGAAAAACCCGTCACCGTGTGGTGCGGCAATGATTATCTGGGCATGGGGCAACATCCGGTTGTTCTAAACGCCATGCACGAAGCCGTTGATGCCGCGGGTGCGGGATCGGGCGGAACACGCAATATTTCCGGCACAACTGTTTATCACAAACAGCTCGAAGCAGAGCTGGCTGACCTGCATGGCAAAGAGGCCGCGCTGCTGTTTACCAGCGCCTATATTGCCAATGATGCCACATTAAGTACGCTGCCTAAGTTGTTCCCAGGGTTGATTATTTATTCGGATGCGCTGAACCATGCATCCATGATCGAAGGGGTGCGCCGCAATGGGGGCTCCAAACGTATTTTCCGGCATAACGATGTGGCGCATCTGCGTGAATTGATGGCCGCAGATGATCCCAAAGCCCCCAAGCTGATTGCGTTTGAATCCGTCTATTCAATGGATGGTGACTTTGGCCCGATCGAAGAAATTTGCGATCTGGCCGATGAATTTGGCGCGCTGACCTATATCGACGAAGTCCACGCCGTGGGCATGTATGGGCCACGTGGTGCAGGTGTTGCTGAACGGGATCGCCTGATGCATCGTTTGGACATCATCAACGGCACATTGGCCAAGGCCTTTGGCGTGATGGGCGGCTATATCGCAGCCTCTGCCAAATTGTGTGACGCGATCCGGTCCTATGCGCCGGGCTTCATTTTCACCACCTCTTTGCCCCCTGCCGTGGCGGCTGGGGCGGCAGCGTCAGTTGCACATCTGAAAACTGATTCTGCCTTGCGTGAAACCCATCAAACGCAGGCAAAAATCTTGAAAACCCGTCTCAAAGGGCTGGGATTGCCGATTATTGACCATGGCAGCCACATCGTTCCGCTGATTGTGGGCGATCCGGTTCACACCAAAAAACTGTCTGATATGCTGTTGGAAGATCACGGAATATACGTGCAGCCGATCAATTTCCCGACCGTTCCACGCGGCACTGAACGTCTACGGTTTACCCCGTCGCCTGTGCACGGTCCGCGTGAAATGGATGCATTGATCACTGCCTTGGACGCGTTGTGGTCCCATTGTGCGCTGAATCGTGCCGAATTGGCCGGTTAACCCGGTTCTAATGATGCACGATACAAGATCCTGTGATATTTAAGATTCATCCATAGCCAAAATCACGAATCGATTGGGCTATGTTCGGGGCAAAGAGCAAACGGGACATTGTCATGATCGGTCGAAGCTTTTGGCGCGACAAACCGGTTCAAGACGCTGAACCTCAGACGGGGTTCGATGCGTTCGAATTGCGTTTGGGCGATACGCTACGTGGTGAACGTGCGACAATGGGCAAATCCCTGTTGGATGTTCAACGCGAACTGAAAATCAAGGCGGCCTATGTCGCCGCGATTGAGAATTGCGATCCCACTGCTTTTGACACACCCGGATTTATTGCCGGTTATGTGCGGTCTTATGCGCGCTATCTGAATATGGATCCTGATTGGGCATTTGATACCTTTTGCGCCGAAAGCGGATTTGCAACGGCACATGGTATGTCCGCCGAAGCATCCAGCGCGAAACCTTCACGTGACGATCGGCTGAACCAATCCAAAGGCAATGACATTTTTTCCTCACCGGCGACACCGTTTGTACCGGCCGGGGATGCGTTTATGGCCAATATTGAACCCCGGGCCATTGGTTCGGTGCTGGTTCTGGTGGCTTTGATCGGTGGGCTGGGCTACGGCGGCTATTCCGTGTTGCAAGAGGTGCAGCGTGTGCAATTTGCCCCGGTTGAACAGACCCCAACTGTTGTGTCTGAGTTGCATGTTGATCCGCTGGCCGGTGGGGGGCTGACCCCACAATCTGCGTCCCCGGACCAAGTTGCCAATACGTTCACTGCCCCATCCTCAGAGGCATTGGATCGGTTATATCGTCCACAGGCTTTGGACACGCCGGTTATGGTGGCTCGTGATGCGCCAATCGCCAGTTTGCACCCTGGATCGCTCGGGGTTCTGTCGGATGAACATCCTGTAACGGATGCGGTAAACGATGCCGTCGCGTTGGCCATCAACGAAGCGCCGACGGCAGATCTGAACAGCGTCATCGTCACCGAAGGACCCGCCCCAGAAGTCGCATTGATTGCTGTGCGTCCGGCTTGGGTCCGGGTCCGTGCGGCCGATGGTGCGGTGATCTTTGAGGCAACAATGAATGCCGGTGACACCTATATCGTCCCCAAAACAGAAGACCCGGCAACCTTGCGGATCGGCGAATCTGGCGCGGTGTTTTTTGCCGTAAATGGCGCGGCTTATGGCCCGGTTGGCCCGCGGGGGCAGGTGTCGTCGAACGTGGCTTTGTCTGCGGATAACGTCACGCAGAATTACGCGGCGGCGGATATTGCGGCGGATCGCGAATTACAAGAGGCCGTGCGCACGGCGGAATTGCAACTGGCGCAATAAGCGCGCATTTGCACAATAAATCCTAAAAATGTGTCGTTGTTCCTCGGGCTTAATCGGCCTAGATGTTGCGTATCGCAGATCGCAAAGGGTTGCCTGATGTCGTTGAACTCAATTCGTCCGTGGCGCAATATTTATCGCCGTGAAAGCCGCCAGATCATGGTGGGGAATGTGCCAGTTGGGGGGGATGCCCCGATTTCGGTTCAGACGATGACCAACACTTTGACCACCGATGTGGCCGCTACGGTTGCACAGGTTCAGGCGGCCGCGGATGTGGGCGCGGATATTGTCCGTGTGTCTGTGCCGGATGTGGAATCGTCCACCGCCCTTAAGGACATTGTCAAAGCCAGCCCCGTTCCGATCGTCGCGGATATCCATTTTCACTATAAACGTGGGATCGAAGCGGCGCAGGCAGGCGCGGCCTGTTTGCGGATCAATCCCGGCAATATTGGCAGCCCCGAACGGGTCAAAGACGTCATCAATGCCGCGCGCGATCATGGATGTTCCATCCGAATTGGCGTCAATGCCGGATCATTGGAAAAACATCTGCTGGATAAATATGGCGAACCGACCCCGGATGCGATGGTCGAAAGCGGGATGGACCATATCAAAATCCTTCAGGACCATGACTTTCATGAATTTAAGATCAGCGTCAAAGCATCTGATATCTTTATGGCGACCGCGGCCTATCAAAAACTGGCCGAAGCCACCGATGCGCCGATCCATCTGGGGATCACCGAGGCGGGGGGACTAACATCCGGCACAATCAAATCCGCGATTGGCATGGGCAATCTGTTATGGGCCGGGATTGGCGATACAATCCGCGTGAGCCTCTCTGCTGATCCCGTCGAAGAGGTCAAAGTCGGCTTTGAAATGCTCAAAAGCCTGGGATTGCGGCATCGAGGTGTGAATATCATTTCTTGCCCCAGCTGTGCTCGGCAGGGGTTTGATGTGATCAAAACTGTGGAAACCTTGGAACAGCGTTTGGAACATATCAAAACGCCAATGTCGCTGTCGATCATCGGCTGCGTGGTCAATGGTCCGGGCGAAGCATTGATGACCGATGTTGGCTTTACCGGTGGCGGGGCCGGGCACGGGATGGTCTATCTGGCAGGCAAAGCCAGCCACAAAATGTCCAACGATCAGATGGTGGAACACATCATCGAAGAGGTCGAGAAAAAAGCGGCCCTGATTGAGGCCGCTTCGTCGGAATAACACTGAGTGCTGGTTCAAAGGCTGGGAACAATATCAACCCAGCCTGAACTATCAGATGTACATGTGTGCGCGGAAAACATGGGCAACGATGTCGCTGCGTTCCAGACCCATTTTCGCAAGCTTGTCGTCGCTCAGGTTTTGCAGACGCTCAACTTCTTTTACGCGGCTGTTGTTTTCGGACAGATACATGATGGCGTTCCCAATTGCGCGAAACGGCGCTGTCAGGATGTCAAAGATGGAAATGTGTGCTGTGTGTGTGTCAGTTGCGGCCATTGTCATAACTCCTAAAGGCTTAATCGCCTCCCTTGGTTATGAAGCTAAGGCTTTGATCCTATGGCCACAACGCATGTTTCAGCAAGCCCGCTTTGCACTCGCAGCATAGCTTTGCAAGTGCAGCATTACCCTTCGGCGCGCAGATCACGCACCACATTGCGCATGCCATCCAACGGTACATATCCACGCAGCATTTGATCTTGGAAAACAAATGTCGGTGTGCCGCTGATTTGTAAACGCTGCGCCAGCAGGCGGTTTTCTTCGATGATTTTGCCAACTTCATCGCTGGTCATTTCATCCAGAATTGCTTCGGAATCAAACCCCAGCGCTTCGGCCAACCGGGTGAGGCTGTCGCCAGAAATTTCACCACGCATGGTCATCAATGCGTCAGAGGCCAGTTTGTATCCCTCATTGCCTTCGACAATTTGTGCCGCCAAGGCAAATTGAGAGGCCAACATGCTTTGTTCGCCCAAAATGGGAAATTCTTTTACGATGACACGAATATTGCCGTCCGAGCTGACCAATTCTGCCACTTCGGGATGGGCGCGTTTACAATAACCGCACCGGTAATCCAGAAACTCGACGATTGTGATGTCGCCATCCGGATTGCCGCCTTCCCAGGAAAAACCGTCATCAAACAGGGCATCCGCATTGGCCCGCGCCAAATTCACATCAACATTGGCCTGTGCATCGGCCTGACGGCTTTCCAGCACATCGATGGCTTCCATCAACACTTCGGGGTTATCCAGCAGATAGGCCCGCACTTCGGCGCGAAACGCATCGCGTTCGGCGTCGCTCAGGGCGTCCAGATCGGTGGCAGAGGCCGGAAAACCCGCCCCAATAACAAGACCAAACGAAAGTGCAGCTGCGGCAAGGCGGTTCATGATTGGTTTATCTCCCGGAAATTTGTTCTGCTGTTCTGAGCACATCTTGGGCGCGCTGCCAAGAGGCGGATCCGCGCGGCAATTGATCCACGGCGCGTTGTGCATGGATGGCGGCGTCAGAAAATCGCCCGCGCAGGGCATATCGTTCTGCCACGGCCAAACTGGCCTGACCGTTCTGACCATTACGCGCATAGGCCAAGCCCAGATCACGCAACATATTGGCATTTCGGTCATCCCTTGCACGGGATTGTTCCAAAACTGATAACGCGCGACGGTTTCCATCTGCGGTATCCAATGCCAACAAGGCCCGACCGTAACTGGCCAGGATCAGCGCGTCGCTTGGCGCCAGTTCAATTGCCCGGGCATAGGCAGCAACCGCGCCTGCGGCTTGCCGGCTTTCTAACAGGATTTGTCCCTTTAGTTCATGCACAAATGGATCATTTGGGCGTGCCGCGACCAAGGCGTTGATGGCGGCCATGGCCCGTTCTGTATTGGGGACGCGATGATGGGCAACCGCTTGGCGCATCAACGATATTGTGTCCGTTGCCCCACGTGTGCGCCGCAAGGTCCAGCTGGGGTTTTGGGTAAAGGCCGACAGTTTCCCCTGTGCGCGCGCAAACCAGTAATCAGCGGTGTCGCTCTCTGCAACCGGGGACGGATTGCCCGCCACCAAACCTTCGAACGCGCGAATGCGGTCCCGCGTCAACGGATGTGACCGCGCATAGGGGTCTTGGCGTGATACGGACAGTGCTTCTTGGCCGCGAAAGATGTTTAAAACCTCAACAGCGGCAGATGTGTCGACCCCGGCGGCGCGTAAATACCGAAACGAGGATTGATCGGCGGCGGATTCCTCTGATCGGGTATGGGCCAGATAATTTCGCTGTGCGGATCCAGTGGTGCCCAGGGCAATTCCCCCTGCAGCGTCGCCATTACCGGATGCGGCTGCAACAGCAGCCAGCGCAAATCCAAGTGTGGTGAGCGTGCTGGCGCTGCGCTGATTGGCCAATCGCCGTGTCAGGTGCCCGTTGGCGATATGAGCGGCCTCATGGGCGATCACAGATTGAAGCTGTGCTGCGCTTTCCAATTCTAAGATCAGCCCGGAATGCAGATAAATCGCTCTTGTATCGACAACAAAGGCGTTGAGGCTGCGATCCTGAATGACAATGATTTTGGTATGGCCGGGCAATCCTGCCGCGTTCAGGATGGGGCGTGCCAGTTCTGACAGGGCAAATTCAATTTCTGAATCCCGCAAAAACGTCACGGCCTGCGCGGGCAGGGCCAGCATCCAGATCACGGTCGCGGCAATCAGATGCCGAACAAAAGGAAAGCACATTGACGAGGCTCGCTGTTGGGTTGAAAACCTTAGCCAAGACCAAGATCGACAAACATGATAAAACTTGGCCAACCATAGGCGGCAGAATATGCGAAACTCAAGACGCGGTGTGATTGATCCCTTCATTGTGATGGATGTGATGGAAGCCGCCCGTGCCGCAGAGGCCGCTGGACGCCATATAATCCACATGGAAGTAGGGCAACCGGGCACCGGAGCCCCATCTGAGGCCCGTCGGCGGTTGGCCGCTGATTTAGAGGCCGGACCGTTGGGCTATACGGTTGCGTTGGGTCTGCCGGAATTGCGGGCGCGGATCGCGCAATTGTATGGGGAATGGTATGACGTTGATCTGAACCCCGAGCGGGTTGTTGTCACAGCTGGGGCGTCAGGTGCGTTTTTGCTTGCGTTTTCAGCGTTGTTCGACACGGGTGAACGGGTTGGACTGGGGGCGCCCTGCTACCCATCCTATCGGCAGATTTTGCGCGCAATGGACATTAATCCGGTCGCCATACCAACCCGTATGGCCAACCGTTTACAGCCCGTCGCACAGGATGTGGCAAATTATGACCTAAACGGTCTGATTGTCGCATCGCCAGCCAACCCGACCGGAACCATGTTGGATCATGGCCAAATGTCCAGCCTTGCCGATGCATGTCGTGATCACAATGCAGCATTTATATCCGACGAAATCTATCACGGATTGGAATACGAAGCCAAAGCAGTCAGCGCGTTAGAAGTCACCAACGACACCTATGTGATCAATTCGTTTTCCAAATATTTCTCGATGACCGGCTGGCGCGTTGGCTGGATGGTGGTTCCTGACGATCACGTGCGGATCATTGAACGACTGGCCCAAAACATGTTCATTTGTCCACCCCATGCATCGCAACGTTTGGCCTATCACGCGATGGATTGCACGGATGAATTGGACGCAAATGTCGATGTTTATCGCACCAATCGCGCCTTAATGATGGAAGGCTTGCCCAAAGCTGGGTTCACCAAGGTCGCACCGCCTGATGGGGCGTTTTATGTCTATGCGGATGTCAGTGACATCACAGCAGATTCCAAAGCTTTGTCCGAAGATATCCTTGAAAAAGTGGGGGTTGCGGTCACGCCCGGTTTGGATTTCGATCCACAAGAGGGGCATAAATGGCTGCGGTTTTCCTATGCCCGCGCCACTGACGACATTGTCGAAGGTTTGGCACGCCTAGAGACCTATATGGAGGCGCGTGAATGATGTTTTTGTACATAAAAACAGTCGCCTATAGCGCGTTGTTAAGTCTGTCCTTTGCTGGCGCAGCTTTGGCGCAGGATTTTACCGCATTGGCGCGGATCGATGCCGATCAAAGCGTCGTGCGTGACCTGCACCGCGGGATTGAGGTTGATCTATACCTGTCCCAGGTGGTGCCGTATCGCGTGTTCACATTAGACGACCCGCGTCGGCTGGTTCTGGATTTTCGCGAAGTGGATTGGCGCGGCGCCAGCCGGGATGGAATGCTGAAAGCGTCAGGTGTCAGCGATCTTCGGTTTGGCGTTTTGCGGCCCGGTTGGTCGCGCATGGTTGTTGATCTGAACGATGCGTTGCGTGTGGACAGCGCCGGGATGGAGGTTAGCGATATTGATGGCACAGCCCGGTTGCGGGTGGTGATGCAATCAACCGATCCCGTTGATTTTGCAGAACGTTCTGGCGCACCGAATGATCCTGAATGGGCGTTTCTGATGGCCGATTCCACACAATCTGCACCGGCCAAGGATCCAAATGGCCCCTTGGTTGTTGTGATTGATCCCGGGCATGGGGGGATTGATCCCGGGGCGCAGCGCGCAGGCATAAACGAAGCCGATGTGATGCTGCAATTGGCGTTTGAGTTGGCCGAAGCCGTTGCGCGTGCGGGCATGATCCCGGTTCTGACGCGAAATGACGATAGTTTTGTTTCGCTTGAGGAACGTATGACTTTGGCACGTGCTGCGGGGGCGGATGTGTTGCTGTCGCTTCATGCGGATGCGCTGGAAGGGGAACAAACATCGGGCGCGTCGTTTTATACGCTCAGCGAAGCAGGGGCCGATCGCGCATCGCAACGCATGGCGGAACGTCATGATCGTGCCGATCTGATCGCTGGTTTGGATTTGTCTGAACAAGACGACACAATCGCCACGGTTTTGATGGATTTGGCCCGTTTGGAAACCCGTCCACAAACGGCTCGGCTGGCATCTGCTTTGGTATCGGGGTTTGAAAACAATCAATCTCCGTTGCATTCCCGTCCCCGCCGAGAAGCGGTTTTGGCGGTGCTGAACGCGGCCGATTTCCCATCGGTGTTGATCGAAGTTGGGTTTTTATCCAGCGACGAAGATCGCGCGCGTTTGCTATCGCCGCAGGGTCGTGAAAAGATCGTCAACGGGATTGTCGCCGGGCTGTTCACGTGGGCTGCACAAGAAGACAGCCTTGCGCCGCTTGTGCGTCAATAAACGCAGAAAACCTGTTTATTTACAGGGGGACGCATCAAAATTTACGGCAGCGGGGTGAGGTCAAAATGTTTGATAGCTTCGCCAGTGCCCAGTTTTGAATATAGGGCGATGGGTTTTTCATCGTCGTTATCCGCTTGGATCATCACGACCCATGCGCCGATATCGCCGGCCAGATGCCGCACTTGATTGATCAGCTTTTTGGCGACACCTGTGCGCCGATTGGGTTTGGCCACTGCCAGATCATAAATGTAAATTTCTGATCGTTCCTGTTCGAACTTTTCCATTTCATAGGCGACAATCCCGCCGATGACATCGTCATCATGCAGCGCTGCCATGGCGATAAACGTGTCTTTGGACAACAAACGCAGCAAATATCGATCCGAAGGCGGTGTGGCGGTATATTCGTCTGCCATGTCAAAAACATTGCCAAACAGCACATTCATTTGGCGCAGCAAATGCAGATCACCCGGACCCAGTCGTTTGATTGAAACGTCTATCATCCCGCGATCTTAGCCCAGACCCACATAACGTGCCAGCCAGATTGTATGTTGGTTGCATTCTGGGTCTTCTGGCACAAAGGCGAGCTCTTCAAATCCGTGCTGGGTCAGCAGATCACGGTATTCCTGCGGGTCTAAACTGGCATGGTAAACGGGTTCATCGGCCACATGACCGATTGCTTCTCCGTTGCTGGTGCCGCTGGTAAACATCAGGGCCGCGCGCGGGGCTGCGTGACGGGCGAATACCGCAAACATCGCCCGTTGATCATCCGCTGAGAGGTGAAAAAACGAATTCCACCCCATAACCGCATCGAATTTTTGCCCCAGATCCAATCCACGCATATCTGCATTGACAATTTTTGCGCGGGGCAGGTTCTGTTTAAACAGCTCCACCATGGCGGCGGCCCCATCCACGCCGGTCACATCTAGCCCGCGTTCCAGCAAATAACTGGCAATAGGGCGCCCAGACCCACAGCCCAGATCCAACACCCGGCGACGTTTTTCATTCAGCGGCGTGTGCTGGATCAGCCGATCCATCCATTTGCGTTCAAACAGGGACCGGTCCCGGCGGCGATCCCATTCAGGTGCAACACGGTTATAAGTGGGCAATATATCATCAGGCTTCATCGGGGTATCTGGACCGGTCTGGGCGTGTACCGCAAGGGGGGAAATCCCTGCGAAACAAATGCAGGCATTTTCCAGCCGATTTGCACCTTTGGGCTTTTGACCCCAGCGATTGTGGGGCGTATAACGCATGGGTTGTTTGGGCTATCCATTGGGGAAAACCACGTGATCTTGCGTCCTATCATGTCCTTTTTCGGGGCAATTTTTTCGATGATCACCCTCGGGCTCGCCATGGGTGCGCTTACGCTTGGTGCTGTTTTTTATATGTATGGCAGGGACTTACCCAGTCATGAGGTGCTGGCGCAATACACGCCGCGCACTATCAGCCGGATTTATTCATCTGAGGGCAACATCATCGATGAATTTGCGGTGGAACGTCGGCTGTTTACCCCGGCCGAAGAAATCCCCGATTTGGTCAAACAGGCGTTTATTTCCGCCGAGGATAAAAATTTCTACACCCACGAAGGCTATGACATTCGCGGGATTGGGGCCGCTTTTGTCGAAGCGGTGCGTTCACGGGGGGAAAATCTGCGTGGGGCGTCCACAATTACCCAACAGGTGATGAAAAATTTCCTGCTATCCTCTGATCGCTCTGCGGAACGGAAAATCCGTGAAATCATTCTGGCCGCCCGGATGGAACAGGTTCTGGACAAAGAGCATATCCTTGAGCTGTATCTGAATGAGATTGATCTAGGGGTGCGCAGTTTTGGGGTGACGGCGGCGGCGCGGTCTTACTTCAACAAAACCTTGGATGAATTGAACCCAGCCGAGGCGGCATTTTTGGCGGTACATCCCAAAGCGCCTTATTCTTATCATCCGGTACGCGACCGTGAGGATGCATTAGAACGACGCAACTTTATCCTCGAAGAGATGTTTGAAAATGGGTACTTGACCGAAGATCAATACAATACCGCCATCGCGGACCCGTTGCTGACCGTGCAAAATGGCGACTTTGCCAGCTATCAATCGGAATTGCCGCCCCGGGATTACTTTACGGATGAAATTCGCCGTCAAATGACCCGTCAATTTGGATTGGATACCACCGAATTTTCCGGTGAAGGTTACGCCATTCGCGCCACGATCGACCCAGATTTGCAGGTTGTTGCACGGGAATCGCTGCAACGGGCGCTGCGGGACTTTGATCGGTCCCAAGGGCGCTGGCGTGGAACGGGCGTGACAATTCCTGTTGAAACGCTAACGGATGAAGCAACCTGGCGCGACGCCTTGGCTGATGTGACAGCGCCGCGCAACGTGGATTATCTGGACCACTGGTATCTGGCCGTTGTGCTGGATGTTCAGGATCAGCAATTGATCATCGGCATCGAAGATGTGGCATCGGATGATGCGCGCGGAAATGTTGTGCCGCGCAGTGACACCAGCTGGTTCAGTGGTAATCTATTTGACAATTTTGCCCCCGGCGATGTGATCCATGTCCGCGAACGGACCGAAGGCGGGGCCTTTGTGCGGTGGACGTTGGAACAGGTGCCGCGTGTGCAGGGCGGGTTCATGGCGATGGATGTGAATACGGGCCGCGTTTTGGCGATCCAAGGCGGATTTGCCTATCAGCATTCCGTGTTTAACCGCGCCACCCAAGCCCGTCGTCAGCCCGGGTCTTCGTTTAAACCGTTCGTTTATGCCGCCGCACTTGATTCCGGCTACACGCCTGCGACCATCGTGGTTGATGCCCCAATTGAGGTGCGCGCAGGTGGCGAAATCTGGCGCCCGCAAAACGCATCACACCAGTTTTACGGCCCAACGCCTGTACGCACAGGGATCGAACAATCGCGCAACCTGATGACCGTGCGATTGGCCCAAGAGGTCGGCATGGACGTCATCGCAGGCTATGCGGAACGGTTTGGCGTTTATGAGGATATGAACGAATATCTGTCGGCGTCACTGGGGTCTGAGGAAACCACTTTGTTCAACATGGTGGCGGCCTATGCGATGTTTGCCAATGGTGGCGAACGGGTTGAACCGACCTTGGTGGATCGGGTGCAGAACCGGTATGGCGAAACCATCTATCGTCACGATCAGCGCGATTGCGTGGATTGCGGGCGGACATCCCTGCGTGATGGTGAGGCACCCTCGATCCTGTCCAACCGAGAACGGGTAATGAACGCGGTCACCGCCTATCAATTGACGTCGATGATGCAGGGCGTGGTTCAACGCGGCACCGCGCGGCGCACCGTGAATTTGCCAGTGCCGATCGCGGGCAAAACCGGCACCACCAACGATGCCAAAGATGTATGGTTTGTTGGGTTTTCGTCCAACATCGTCGCGGGTTGCTATATCGGCTATGACGTGCCACGCACCATGCCCGGCGCATCAGGTGGTGGCATGTGTGGCCCCGTGTTTAACCGGTTCATGCAAGAGGCCATTCAGCAATATGGGGGCACGGATTTCCGCGCCCCGGCAGAATGCGAGTTCATTAAAATCGACCGGTTCACCGGGTCACGGCTGCCTGACAGTGCCAGCGGTGAAAATGTCGTTGCTGAATGTTTCCGCGAAGGGGAATCGCCGTTGTTTGGTGTGACATTTGATGGCGGTTTTGCCATGGCGGGTGACATTCCAATTTTCGAAGAAGCACAGCGCGGTCAGCCACAACGCGCCACCAATGCCACCGGCGGCACGGCCGTCATTGGTCCGCGCGCCACGTTGGGCACGCTCAGCTCTGGTGGTTTGTACTAACCCTATTTTGCACCACTCAGCCCCTGCATATCTTTGATTGTGCTGGGGCTTGTCGTGGATCAGGGGCTGCGGTATCACAGCCTGCACACCCAATCCGAGGATTTCCCATGCGCGCCGAAACACAAAATATTGTTGCAGCGATTGAAAAATCTTTGGCGCTGTTGAAACAGCGGATGGACTGGGAAACCGCGCCTTATCGGCTCGAAGAATTTAACGCCCGCGTCGAAGATCCCACCCTGTGGGACAATCCAGAAGCCGCGCAGAAATTGATGCGCGAACGCCAGAATTTGGTGGATGCGATGGACACCCATAATTCGATCGCGCAGGATCTGAGCGACAATATCGAATTGATCGAATTGGGCGAAATGGAAGAAGACGACGAAGTGATTGGCGAGGCCGAAGAGGCACTGAAATCACTGTCAGAAACCGCCGCCAAGAAAGAGTTGGAAGCGTTGCTGGACGGCGAAGCAGATTCCAATGACACCTTTTTGGAGGTCAATGCCGGGGCCGGGGGCACCGAGAGCTGCGACTGGGCCAGCATGTTGGCGCGGATGTATGTGCGATGGGCCGAGAAAAAAGGCTACAAAGTTGAGCTGCAATCCGAAAGCGCAGGCGACGAAGCCGGGATCAAATCAGCGTCTTATAAAATTTCAGGCCATAATGCCTATGGCTGGTTAAAATCCGAAAGCGGTGTGCATCGTTTGGTGCGGATTTCGCCCTTTGACAGCGCTGCGAAACGGCACACATCGTTTACCTCGGTCAAAGTGTACCCTGTGGTGGACGACAATATCGAAATCGAAGTGAACCCGGCGGATATCCGGCTGGACACCTATCGGTCGTCTGGGGCGGGTGGTCAGCACGTGAACACCACCGATTCCGCGGTGCGGATCACCCACTTTCCCACTGGGATTGTGGTGACGTCATCGGAAAAATCCCAGCACCAGAACCGCGACATCGCGATGAAGGCGTTGAAATCGCGCCTTTACCAGATGGAATTGGACAAACGGTCAACCTTGGTCAACGAGGCCCATGAAAACGCGGGCGATGCGGGCTGGGGCAACCAGATCCGGTCTTATGTGTTGCAGCCCTATCAAATGGTCAAAGATCTGCGCACCAATTTTGAAACCTCAGATACCAAAGGTGTGCTGGACGGCGACCTGGATGGGTTCATGGCGGCAACTTTGGCGATGGATGTCTCTGGCAAAAGCCGGGCCGAGGCCAATTCAGACGATTAACACCCGTTCGGGGCGTCTGGGCGATCGATTGATAAAATGCAATTCGGGGTGTGAATTGCTTGACAAAACAAGGGCAAAGCGGGTGATCTAAGTCTGAGGAGACGCCATGACCCAATTGCCCGATACGCCCGCTGCTTCGCCGTTGCCCGATATTGGCCAGATTACGTTGCACGAATTATGGGCGTCGCTAAAGGCCGGCCTGCATGATTTCCGCCGCGCGCCGCAATTTGGGCTTTTCTTCAGTGCGATTTATGTGGTCGGCGGTTTTCTGATGCTGTGGCTTGGGGCAGGGCATGTGACTTGGGTGCTGGCCACGTCGCTTGGATTCCCGCTTTATGCGCCATTTGCGGCGGTGGGCCTTTACGAAGTCAGCCGCCGGTTGGAATCTGATCAGCCACTTGTATGGCGCGACGTTTTAGGCGTGGTTTGGCAGGAACGGCATCGGCAAATCCCTTGGATGGGGGCGATCATCGTGATCTATTTCCTGTTCTGGACGTTTTTGGCGCATATGATTTTTGCACTGTTCATGGGGGTCTCGACCATGACCAATGTCATGACCAGCTATGACGCGTTTCTAACGGCGGATGGCCTGACGATGATTGCGGTGGAACTGGCCGTTGGCGCGGCGATTGCGTTCCTGCTCTTTGCGCTCACGGTGGTCAGTTTGCCGCTGCTGTTGGAAAAAGAAATCGACTTTATCTCTGCCATGCTGCTCAGCTTTCGCACGGTGCAGGAAAATTTCTTTGTGATGCTGGTCTGGGCGATTTTAATCGCCGTCGTCAGCCTGATCGCGCTGGCCCCGTTGTTCCTTGGCTTGATGGTCGCGTTGCCAATTTTGGGGCATGCCACGTGGCATCTTTATCGTCGCGCGCTCTATGATCCCGTGTAACGCCAGATCTTTGTTGATCTAAATACGCATATCCAGACATCTGATACAAAAAAGGCCCCGCGCAAATGGCAGGGCCTTTTCGAAATCTACGGATCGTTCACCCGGAACTTAGCCTTGCTGTTTGGCAGGCGCTGCTTGTTGTTTGCGATTGCCACCGGGGTTCAGTGGATCGTCTTGACGCTGAACGGAACCCTCAAAATGTGCACCGCTTTCGATGGCGATGGTTTTGTGGATGATGTCGCCTTCGACGCGGGCTGTGGATGTCAGGCGCACTTTCAGGCCGCGCACGCGCCCAATGATACGGCCATTGACCACAACATCATCGGCCACAACTTCGCCTTTGACGGTGGCGCCTTCGCCAACAGTCAACAGATGCGCTCGGATATCGCCTTCGATTTGGCCTTCGATCTGAATGTCACCTGATGTCTTCAGGTTGCCTTTGACCATCAGGTCAGCCGACAGCGTCGATGCTGGTGGCTTGGCCTTAGGGGCTGAGGGCTTAAATTCCGGAGCAGGGGCAGCAGGCGCGGGTTTTGCTTCGGCTGTGGCCGGTGCATCTGCTGTTTTGGGTCCGGGCTCGTTGATTTTGCTTTTAGAAAACATCTTGTCCAGCTCTTATATAGATCATGGGGTTAATGGGCCGTCCTCCGACACGTACTTCGTAGTGCAGGTGAGGGCCGGTCGACCTTCCGGAATTTCCAATATCACCAATATGATCCCCGCGCGAGACCCTTTGTCCAACTTCGACGCGGATGCGGTTCTGGTGGGCATAGCGGGTTTCAACACCAAAGGCATGCTGGATCTTAACCAGACGCCCATATCCTGAGGACCATCCAGCGAAAGTCACAACACCGTCCGCCGGGGCATAGATGTGGGTGCCAATTGGAGCGGCAAAATCGGTGCCATTATGCATCCGTCCCCAACGCATTCCAAACCCAGAGGTAAAGCGAAAATTGTCTTTGACGGGCATTTCGAACGGCGCGCGTTCGGCTGCGATGCGATAAAGATTGATCCGATCCATGGAATTGAGAATCGCATTGGCGCGTTCTGCATCCGGGTCCGGATCGCCCCCCATGGTGGAAAATGACATCGGAACCAGCGGGCCGCCAGTGCCGGAATAGCCGCGGCGCACTTCGGCAATCAGGTTATCAGGGTCCATGCCAGCGGCGCGAAACATGTTATCCAGTGGCTCTACAGAAATTGACATCGCGTCTTCGAGTTGGCGGAAAATTGAATCGTTCTTTTCCTGCAACAGGCGCAGTTCCAATTCCATATCCGCCGCATGACGCAGGGCAAATTCCGCATCAGACGCGATCTGATCGCGTTCCTGGGCCGTTTCCGCCAATGCGCTGGCCAACAGGTTCACGGTTCCGGACGCATCCTGGCTCATGCCCAAGGCACCAGCGCCTTCGCCATCATTTTCAAGCTGAGCATGCAGGGTGCTGAGTTCTTCACGCGCATCTTCGCGTTCGTTCATTGTGCGGCGCAATGTGGATTGGATCACATCGATCCCGGTTTCCAATTCGCGCAGACGAGTCTGTTCCGAAAGCAACTGGGATTGCATATCAGAGGCATGTTCCAGCGCAGAGCTGAACCGGTTTTGCGCGGCCATGGCTTCGGCGGCGCGAATGTCGCGTTCTTCGGACAAAACCCGCAGGCGTTCTTCGTAGATGGATTGATCGCGGATCGCCTGGGCGCGGAAATTTCCAGCACCAATGGAATCCATCAACAAAACCGCCGTGGCGATAATCGTCCATGCAACCGTCACAGTTGCGCCGGCCCATGCGATGATCTGTGTTTCCGGTTTTAGCCGCACAAAACGCGTTTCCGTATCGGACCGGATAAACAGCCGTTTTTCAGGAAAGCGCTTTTCGAGCGCCGCATGCAATTTTTGTGTCGCGCGTGTTTTCACGTGTTATGTCCCGTACCCATCCCAGTCAAACGAGCCAGCCCCCAGCACGGGTTCGTTTCATAACCTGTTAACGAGACCGTGAATCTGTCGCAAGGTTTTTGCACAAATTTGCGAGGCAACGATGCGGAAATACACGGTAAATGGCGAATTTCTGCCTATTTATCACCTGTCTACCGGGCGTTTTTCAGCGGGTGCGATAGGCGGCGGGCACATCATCGGTTAATGGCCAGTAGAAATCCGGGGGAATACCGGCTTCGGCGCGTTTCTCTTCGTTAAAGGGCGGGCGCAGCTGTGAATGGAAATACCGGCGGACCAGATCATGAAATGTGGGCGTCGGATCAAGCCCACCACGCCCGCATAAAAAGTGGAACCATTTTGAACCATAGGCGACGTGGTGGACCTCTTCGGCGTAGATCACATTCAACGCCTCAACGGCATTTGTGTCCTTGGCCTGTTGAAACACCTTGATCATGCCGGGGGTCACATCCAGCCCGCGGGCCTCTAGAACCATCGGGACCACGGCCAATCGCCCCATCAGATCCTCGGCGGTATCTTCGGCGGCGCGCCACATGCCTGCATGGGCTGGCAGAGCGCCATAATGGCTGTCCAACGCATGAAGACAGTCGCATATCAGATTGAAATGTTTGGATTCTTCGTCAGCGGATTTAACCCAGTCATCGTAAAACCCAAGCGGCATGTCCACATGGCCAAATCGCGCAATGATGTCCCAGTGTAAATCAACTGCGTTCAACTCAATATGTGCAACGGCGTGCAATAGCGCGATGCGCCCCTGAGGTGAGCCGGGTTTGCGTTTTGGCACATCTCGTGGATTTAACAATTCGGGTTTGGCCGGGCGGGACGGATGCAGCGGCGGTGTGGCCGTTCCGATTTCGATATGTTGACCGGATTTTCGCGCGGCCTGCCATGTGGCGGCATGGCGGCGTGACAATGCGGTTTTTTCGGCCCCATCTGCCGTTGTCAGGACCTCAATCGCCATTTGGGTCAGGGTTTTTGGGGGATGGGTCATAAAATGGCCTTTGAAGATGTCAGGAAGGGGTTTGGCAAGATCGCAGTCATCACAGGGCTTTTAGCTGATCCAAAACGGCGTCTTCGTGACCGGCGACTTTTACTTTGCGCCAGATATGGGCGATTTTCCCGTCCGGGGCGATCAAAAACGTGGCGCGTTCGATGCCCATAAAGGTTTTGCCATACATCTTTTTCTCAACCCAGACGCCATAATCTTCGCAGGTTGTGCTGTCCTCATCTGATAGCAGCGCCACCTTTAGGGAATGTTTGTCGCGAAATTTATTGTGCTTTGTGACACTGTCTTTGGACACGCCAAGGATGACTGCGCCCAAGGCGTCAAATTCTGCCAATCGTTCTGAAAACGCGATGGCCTGTTTGGTGCACCCTGACGTATCGTCTTTGGGGTAAAAATACAAAACCACGGCCTGTCCGCGCAAATCTGACAGGGAAATGTCGCCCGCGCCATCCCGTGGTAACGTGAATTCAGGCGCATTCGCGCCGATAACAAGTGCTGGGGATTGTGCCACGGGGTTTCTCCTTGATTTTGTCTTTGTTGTTTCGTTTTAGGTCACAACGCGCAAAGATAAAGCGGTAAACACCAGTTGCAGGACAAAGCCGGGGCCAAAATGCCGTGAAAAGAGTGCCAAAAACAAGATGACTGAGGCCGAAGACGCACAAACCCAAGAGGATGATGCCCCTCAGGCCATCACGCCAGACCCCACGCCCGCGGCGCCTGTGAAACGGCGTGTGCGGCGTCATGGTTTGCGGATCCTGTGGCTCGTTCTGGTGTCGCCCATTGTTTTTGTGCTGATTGCGGGCCTGTCGCTGTTAGGGCGCGAAATCACCGCCCCCAGCTGGATCAAACATTTGGTCGAAGACCGCGCCGCGTTGATTTTGAACGGCGGGTCGCTTGAATTTGACCACATCACCGTGACGTTGGGTACGGATTTGCACCCGCGCGTTTTACTGGCAGGGGCGGAACTTCAGGATCAGGATGGCGCGATTTTGGCCAAGGTGCCGCGTGTCGAAGGGCTGATTTCGCCGCGGGGCCTGATCAAGGGTGATGTGCTTGCGCAGGAAATTCACCTATCCGGCGCTGAAATCGCGCTACGCCGCGCCCAAGACGGGCAGGTGGCCCTGTCGTTTAACCTATCCGGACCAAGCGTGAGCGAAGCGTCAAGTTTCACCGAATTGATGGATTTGGTCGAGCAAACCCTTGAATCCGAAGATTTTGAAGCCTTGGCGCAGGTGCGCGCTGATGGTTTGATCATCAATTATGACGATGCGCGCGCAGGGCGCAGTTGGATTGTGGATGGCGGTCAGATTGATCTGGATTTGCGCCGTCAGAAAACCCAGTTCAGCGCGCAATTGGCGTTGCTATCAGGGCGTTCATATCCGACGGAATTGCGATTGGATTACGAAAGCCCACGCAACGCCCGTGCCGCGACCTTTGGGGTGACAATCACCGATGCGGTGGCCGGTGATTTGGCGTCTCAATCCCCAGCGCTGAGCTGGATGTCGGTCCTAGAGGCACCCTTATCGGCCAATATGCGCGGATCAATCGATTCAACCGGCGCCTTGGGCCCGCTCAGCGCGGTGCTGCAACTGGACGAAGGTGCGCTGCAGCCAACCGAACAGACCCGACCGATCCGGTTTGACCATGCCAGCCTGCATATGAACTATCTGCCTCGTGGGTCAGAAATCAGGTTTGAACAGGTCAATCTAAGCAGTGATTGGGGGCAATTAACCGGGTCGGGCAAAGCTTATTTACGTGATGTCACGGATGGTTGGCCCAATGCGTTGTTGGGGCAGTTCAACCTTAGCGAAATTGAGGTGAACCCAAATGCATTGTTTGAAACACCTTTGAAATTCAGCGATGCCAGTGTTGAATTTCGCCTGCAACCAAGCCCGTTTTTGATTGAACTGGGGCAGGTGCAATTGCGCGATGATCAAAGCCGGATCCAAGCCGACGGCACCGTGATGGCAACACCCGATGGATGGGCGCTGGCGCTGGATATGGGGATTGACCAGATCGCGGTGGCCCGTTTGATGCAGTTCTGGCCTGAATCGATCAAACCTCGCACCAGAACCTGGTTTGAAAACAATATCATCACCGGTGATCTTAGCGGGGTGACATCGTCGTTTCGCACGCGCGCGCAATCCGATACGGATTTGTTTGTTGGCTTTGAATTTGATCAGGCAAATGTGCGTTTTTTACGCGATATGCCCCCGATTACCGAGGGGGCCGGCATCGCCCAGATTGAGCGGAACAATTTCACCCTGTCTCTGGAACGGGGCCGGGTCAATGCCCCTGAGGGGGGCCAGTTGGATTTGGCCGGGTCTGTGTTTCATATCCCCGACATCACAGTGTCCGCGCCGCCTGCCACGGTCGCATTGCGCATTCAATCCACCATCACGGCGGCCATGTCGATTTTGGATCAACCGCCGCTTGAATTGCTGACCAAAGCTGGGATGGACGTGGCCATCGCCGATGGGCGCGCGCGTATTTCAGGGGCCTTGATGGTGCCGCTTAAGCCGCGTGTTGAAAACGGCGACGTCATTTTTAACATGGCCGCAGAATTGCGCGATGTGCGCAGCGATCGTTTGGTCGAAAATCGGGTGCTAACTGCGTCTAATCTGGCATTGCGCGCGGATAATGACGGGATCGCCATCGAAGGTCCGATGATTTTTGGACAAGTGCCCGTGGATGGCCGTTGGAGCCAGTCGTTTGAGCCGGGCAACAATCGCACCAGTCGCATTGAGGCCACAGCAGAATTGTCAGAGCGGTTTCTGGATGAATTTAACATCGATTTGCCCCCCGGGTCCGTGTCTGGACGTGGCATTGCCCAGATACAGGTAGAACTGCCCAAAGATCAGGCGCCCAGTTTTGCGCTGCGATCCGATTTGCGTGGGATTGGGTTGCAATTGGCCAGTTTGGGCTGGTCAAAATCGACAGGACAAACCGGCGAATTGGTGGTGTCCGGGCAATTGGGACCGGTGCCGCGAGTGGACGCATTACGTTTGGCCGCAGCGGGGTTGTCCACCAATGGCCGCGTTGTTTTGAACAGCAATGGGACCTTGAACCGCGCGGAATTTGATCGGGTACAATTGGGCAATTGGCTGGATGTGGGCGCGGTGCTGCGATCCCGTGGGGCAGGGGTTGCACCCCTTATTGAGGTCACCGGAAACGGCATCGACCTCAGAGGGGCCTCTTTTGGGGGCGGCTCTGGTGATGGCGGGTCGATGTCGCTATCTTTGGGGCGGTTGCAAGTGACCCAAGGCATTGCGTTGACTGACTTTTCTGGGGATTTCTCGGCATTGGGTGGCTTTTCCGGGGAATTCACCGCCATGATCAATGGAATTGCGCCTGTGCGCGGAACGGTTGTGCCGGAATCGGGTCGGTCCGCCATTCGCATCGTCAGTGATCGCGCCGGAGAAGTGGTCGCCGCTGCCGGGTTATTGGAAAATGGCCGAGGCGGGAATTTGGACCTGACCCTGACCCCGCGCGGGGCGGATGGGCATTATGCGGGCAACTTGGAAATCCGACAGATCCGGGTGAAAAATGCCCCAGCTCTTGCAGGATTGCTGGATGCGATCAGCGTGGTTGGGTTGCTTCAGCAATTGGACGGGCAGGGATTGGCATTTAGCGATGTCGACAGTGAATTTTTCATCTCGCCACAACAGATTGTTGTCACAAAATTCAGCGCAATTGGTGCATCGATGGGGATTTCATTGGACGGCACCTATGATCTGCGCACCAAGGTGGTGGATTTTCAGGGTGTGGTGTCGCCTTTTTACCTGTTGAACGGGATTGGATCGATCCTCACTCGGCCGGGCGAAGGGTTGATTGGGTTTAATTTCACATTGCGCGGCCCAGAAGGCCAAACAAGGGTTGCAGTGAACCCATTGTCGGCGTTAACGCCCGGCATGTTCCGCGAAATTTTTCGCAGACCGCCCCCGCAAGTCCAGCCCCCAGAGGTACAACAGTGAAGCTCTCAGACTTTGATTTTCACCTACCCGATGATTTGATCGCCACCCGCCCGGCCAAACCCCGCACATCGGGGCGGCTGTTGGTCAGCGAAGGCGGGACCATTCAGGATCGGCGCGTTTCGGATTTGTTGGATGTGTTGCGTCCAGGGGATCGGTTGGTGTTGAACGACACAAAGGTCATCCCCGCCCGCCTGAGCGGTCAACGGTTCCGAGAAGGCCCCGAAGGTCGCACGGCCTCAAAGATGGAGGTGACGCTGCTTGACCCGCGTGCTGATGGCAGTTGGGGCGCGCTGATTAAACCGCTGCGCAAAATCCGTGACGGCGAAGTGATTGCGTTTTCGCCCGATCTGTCCTGCACGTTAGAAAGCCGCGCAGATGGGCAGGGGCAGGTCCGTTTTAACCTGACGGGCGATGATTTTGATGCGGCATTGAATGCGGCCGGGGCGATGCCATTGCCCCCTTATATCGCCGCCAAACGCCCCGCGGATGAGGCCGATAAACAGGATTACCAAACCGTCTGGGCCCGTCACAAGGGTGCGGTGGCCGCCCCGACTGCTTCGCTACATTTTGATCAGGCCCTTCTGGATCAGCTAGAGGCCAAAGGCGTTCATTTTAGTCATGTCACATTGCATGTTGGCGCGGGCACGTTTTTGCCCGTCAAAGTGGACGACATCAACGATCACAAAATGCATGCGGAATGGGGCCGCGTCACCCAAGAGGTCGTGGATGATATCAACGCCACCAAAGCCGCAGGGGGGCGTGTCATTCCAGTTGGAACCACCGCGCTGAGATTGATCGAAAGTGCCGCGCAAACAGGTACTTTGGCGCCGTGGGTCGGGGAAACAGACATCTTTATCACGCCGGGTTTCACATTTCATGTGGCCGATGGGCTGATGACCAATTTTCACCTGCCAAAATCGACATTGATGATGCTGGTATCGGCTTTGGTGGGCACACAGCACATCAAAGATATCTACGCCCACGCCATCGCGCAGGGGTATCGCTTCTTTAGTTATGGGGATTCATCAATTCTGTTCCCTCATCAATAATTGGTTCCGTTTTGCCAGCAGTTGGGCGCGACCCCGCTGGGTAGAAAAACCTGAAATGGCCGTTTGCGGCCCAAGATTGTCGTCTTTCGTTAAGGGAGACTTTGTAAGTCACTCTAGTTTGGCAAAAGACGCGACAGAAATAGGCGAAATGACATGATTCAAGTCCTTGGAAATTCTTGGGCATTGCTGCTGGGCATGATGATGCTGATGGTGGGCAACGGTATTCAGGGGACATTGTTGGGGGTGCGCGGAGAGATTGAAAATTTCTCTACGCTTGAAATGTCCGTTGTGATGTCGGCCTATTTTGTGGGCTTTCTGGGCGGGTCCCGTATGGCGCCGGATATGATCCGACGTGTGGGGCACGTCAGGGTTTTTGCCGCGTTGGGATCGATGATTTCAGCGGTTTTGATCCTGTATCCGACCCTGGCAGAACCATGGGCCTGGACCGCCGGGCGGGTTGTCATCGGGTTCTGTTTTTCTGGCGTTTATGTGACTGCAGAAAGCTGGCTGAACAATTCTGCAACCAACGAAACCCGTGGCAAGGCCTTGTCTTTGTACATGATTGTGCAAATGGCCGGCATTGTCGCAGCACAGTTTTTGCTGCTCACGGGGGATCCGTCTGGCTATGCTTTGTTTGTGTTGCCTTCGGTTTTGGTGTCGCTCGCATTTGCGCCAATTCTGCTAACGGTATCGCCAACCCCTGCTTTTGACACCACAAAACCCATGCAATTGCGTGAATTGATGCGCGCCTCGCCGTTGTCATCCACTGGGATGATCCTGTTGGGCGGGGTGTTTGCTGCGCAATTTGGGATGTCGGCGATCTATGCGACCCGGATTGGCCTAAGCGTGGCGCAATTGTCGATTTTTGTTTCTGCGATTTATATGGGGGCTTTGGTGGCGCAATACCCGATCGGCTGGATGTCGGACCGCATGGATCGGCGTATGTTGATCATTGTGGTGGCCGCTTTGGGCGCGGGGTCGGCGATTATTGGGATGTTCTCATCCGCAAGCTTTACCTGGCTTTTGATTTCGGCCGCGATGCTGGGTGGGACGTCCAATCCGTTGTATTCTCTGTTGATTGCCTATGCGAATGACTTTCTGGAACACGAAGACATGGCGGCGGCCTCGGCTGGTTTTGTGTTTGTTAATGGAGTTGGGGCCATTATGGGGCCGATTCTAATCGGTTGGATCATGGATATTTACGGACCTAATGGATATTGGACATTCATCGCGGTCTTGATGGCATTGTTGGCGGTTTATGGGCTCTATCGGACGAGCCAGCGACCCTCGGTGTCACCGGAAAACACTGTTCCGTATTCGCCGGTTAGTGTGAATGCGTCGCCCTTGGCTGTGGAGGTTGCCCAAGAAGTCTACATCGAAACGGAATTGGAAGAAGAAGCAAATACGCACGACTAAGTGCTTGCTGAAATGTAAAACTTTTGCAAAGCTCCATTCAGGGACATGAATGGATCGAGGAATATGGCCAATGGTCAACCCTGAAGAAATCCTGGAATTCTGGCTTAATGAAGTTGGACCAAGCAGATGGTATGGTGGCGGTGAGGAACTGGACACAGAAATCCGAAATCGGTTTGAGGATGTCCTGAACGAAGCCAAAGGTGGCGCATGTGGGTTGTGGTTGACCTACCCAATCGGCACATTGGCCTTTATCATCTTAACCGATCAATTGCCGCGCAATATGTATCGTGACAATGGTCAGGCCTTTGACACGGATCGCTCGGCCCGGGCCGCGTCTAAAATCGCCATTACCAGAGATTGGGATTTGAAAATTCCCGAACCTGCCCGACAGTTTTTCTATATGCCACTGCTGCATTCCGAAAACCTGATCGATCAGGATCGTGCTGTGCGTCTGTTTTGCACACGTATGCCCGACACCGGCGAAGCCAATTTGCTACATGCAAAAGTTCACAGAGAAATCATTCGCCGTTTTGGCCGGTTTCCCTATCGCAATGCGGCGCTTGGGCGTGACAATACACAGCCTGAACAGGAATTTCTGGAAAATGGCAGCTATGGATCCGTCCTAGAAGAAATCAAATCCAAAGAGGCCGCTTCTGCCGCTTAATTGATGAAAATCTGAAACGTTTTTCGCGGTCTTTGACAGGGCTGTTAAGAAACCAACAACTCAGATCAATCACAATGTTCCCACGATGTTCTACGCGTGGGGATAATAGTTGACACATCAACCTCTCTTTCCGGAAAACGGCGCTGGCTGGGATGCTGGCGTGTCCGCAGGTCCATCTGGCGATTTGGAGCTTGCGACCGAAATCATGAATATCATGGAACAAGGCATTCTTGTCTGGTCCAAAGACGGCAGTTGCGATCTGCACAACACCCGAATTTTCGAAGTGTTGGAGCTGGATGGCAAAGACTTGATGATCGGGACGGAACGGGATGAGTTTCGTCGCATAGCCCTGAGTGACGGGCAAATTTCCAAAAAAGATGAGGATGAATCTGACGCGCGCATTCGCGCACGCCAGCCGTATTCGTTTGATGTGACACTAAAATCTGGTCGTGTTGTGTTGACCAATGGCCGTCCGACCCGCGGCGGGGGCTATGTGGTGACATTTACCGATGTGACCAAGGCGCGTCGCGCCGCCAAAGAGCTAAGCGAGGCCAAACGCGCCGCTGAAGCCGCTGAAATGAAAGCCAAAGACATTTTGACGACGGAACGTGCGCGCCAACATGAAGCCAAAATGCTGTCTCAGCTGGATGAATGGCTGCAATCCTGTAAATCGCTGGATGAATTGTTCATGATTGTCACCCATTTCATGGATAAGCTTCTGCCCAGCAGTTCTGGCGAATTATATATTTACTCTAATTCCCGGGACGTTCTGGACGGTGTTTGCAGTTGGTCCTGTGACACGCTGCACAAACATATTGTTGCCGATACATGCTGGGCGTTGCGCCGTGGCCGCGCCTATGAATTTGAACGCGATGGCATGTGTTTCGTGTGTGATCACGTATCAGAACAAGGGTTGGGGGATGACGTCGACGAATACATTTGTGTGCCTATAGTGGCCCACGGCGATACGGTTGGTCTGTTGCATATTCGGTTTGATACCAAACAGGGTGATGCGGCCAAGATTAACAATGTTGGCACATTTGCCATTCGTTGCGGGGAACATATTTCGATGGCGATCGCCAATGTGAAGTTGCGTGACGAACTGCGCGACCAATCCATTCGCGACCCGCTGACGGGCTTGTTTAATCGACGGTATTTCCTGGATGCATTGCTGCGGGAAATTAGTCTAACAGAACGCAAAAATGGGAGCTTTGGATTGATTTCCTTTGATGCGGATAAATTCAAAAGCTTTAACGACAATCATGGGCATGACGCAGGGGATATGGTTCTGCGCGCCCTTGGTGAACGTTTGCAGGATGTGATGGTCCGCGGTGAGGTGGCCTGTCGCGTCGGAGGGGAAGAATTCGCCGTTCTTGTTCCAGAAGCAAACATCGAGCGGACGATGGAATTAGCCGAAATTCTGCGCATTGAGATTGAAAAAACCCAGATCAGATATGTTGATGGCATGCTACCACCGATCACGATTTCGGCGGGTGTTTCTAGCTATCCCGAAAGCGGAATTTCCCCAGATATTCTGATAAAACGCGCAGATCAGGCGCTTTATCAGGCAAAAGATGATGGTCGAAACTGCGTTCGCAGCTGTGAAACTGTCCCAAAAAAAGAAGAAGTCACTCACAAAAACAGGGCGTTAACCTGCATTGCACCACAGGAAAGGCCGTCATGACCTCAGGTCACTAGCCGCGTTGAAAAATATAGTTTAATGTCAAACTATATTGGAGACGAGGAGAAGCCGATGGCTGCCAAGACCTATGACATGATCGTAATCGGGGCTGGTCCCGGTGGCTATGTAAGCGCAATTCGCGGTGCGCAATTGGGCCTGAAAGTTGCCGTGATTGAACGGGAAAATTTGGGGGGGATTTGCCTGAACTGGGGATGTATTCCAACCAAAGCGTTGTTGCGCAGCTCTGAGGTATTTCACCTGATGGAGCGCGCCAAAGAGTTTGGATTGAAGGCTGACAACATCGGCTACGATTTGAATGATGTTGTGACGCGGTCGCGCAAAGTTGCCGGGCAATTGTCCGGTGGCGTCAAAGGGTTGTTGAAGAAAAACAAAGTTGACGTGATCATGGGGGAGGCAACTTTGCCCGCCAAAGGCAAAGTCAGTGTCACCACCGCAAAAGGTGTTGAGCAACTTCAATCCGCAAACATCATTCTGGCGACAGGTGCACGTGCGCGGGAACTCCCTGGCTTGGAGGCCGATGGCAAACGTGTTTGGACCTACCGACATGCGCTGAACCCGCCACATATGCCCAAAAAGCTGTTGGTGATTGGGTCCGGTGCGATTGGTATTGAATTTGCAAGTTTTTACAATACGTTAGGTGCAGATACCACAGTTGTTGAGGTCATGGACCGCGTGCTTCCTGTAGAGGATGCAGACATTTCTGCCTTTGCTAAGAAGCAATTCAAAAAGCAAGGCATGACGATCATGGAGAAAGCCATGGTCAAGCAATTGGATCGCTCAGAAGGCAAAGTCACCGCACATATCGAAACCGGTGGAAAAGTCGAAAAAATCGATTTCGACACGGTTATTTCTGCGGTTGGAATTGTCGGTAACGTTGAAAACCTTGGCCTAGAGGCATTGGGTGTCACGATTGATCGAACCCATGTTGTGACGGATGCGTATTGCCGCACGGGTGTGGATGGTTTGTATGCGATTGGGGATATCGCCGGCGCGCCATGGTTGGCGCACAAAGCCTCACATGAAGGGGTGATGGTCGCTGATATGATTGCCGGACTTGCCGCCCATCCGGTGAAGCCAGAAACCATTGCCGGATGTACGTATTGCCACCCTCAAGTTGCGAGCGTGGGCTATACCGAGGCAAAAGCCAAAGAGTTGGGCTTTGACATCAAAGTTGGTAAATTTCCGTTTATCGGCAACGGCAAAGCCATCGCGTTAGGAGAGCCAGAGGGTCTAATTAAAACGATATTTGATGCAAAAACCGGCGAATTGCTGGGCGCGCATATGATCGGGGCCGAAGTCACCGAATTGATCCAAGGCTATGTAATTGGGCGCAAGCTGGAAACCACAGAAGAAGACCTGTTCGAAACGGTATTCCCGCATCCTACGTTGAGTGAGATGATGCATGAAAGCGTCTTGGACGCGTTTGATCGCGTCATTCACATGTAAATCAACGGGTAGGCATTTTTGCGCGATCTGCCCGGAAGACTGTTAAAACCACAAAGAGCGGCACCAAGGCATCGTCTTGGTGCCGTTTCTTTTTGAACGAAGGTGTTGAAAGGGCGTTGGTAAATGTATCTTTCAGGAAAATGTGTAAAATACTTCCTAATGTTCCATTAATGTTCTAAATCTGTGCTGGCAGAACGACCCCGACTCACTGTCTGATGCTGGGGTGTGAATTGGGGGCCGTTATGGCAGAGCTGAAAAAGATCGAAGTCCGTGGTGCGCGCGAGCACAATCTGAAAAATATTGATGTGGATATTCCACGGGACGAACTGGTGGTGATCACAGGCCTGTCCGGGTCAGGGAAATCATCATTGGCCTTTGATACGATCTATGCCGAAGGCCAGCGCCGATATGTCGAAAGCCTAAGCGCCTATGCTCGCCAATTCCTTGATATGATGGAAAAACCGGATGTTGATCACATTTCCGGTCTTAGCCCTGCGATTTCAATTGAACAGAAAACCACGTCGAAAAATCCGCGTTCGACAGTTGGTACTGTGACAGAGATTTACGATTATATGCGATTGCTGTTCGCACGTGCGGGCACGCCTTATTCCCCTGCGACCGGGCTTCCGATTGAAGCGCAGCAAGTGCAAGATATGGTTGATCGCACCATGGCCATGTCAGAAGGCACAAGAGGGTATTTGCTGGCGCCGATTGTGCGTGATCGCAAAGGTGAATATCGCAAGGAATTCCTCGAATTACGTAAACAAGGTTTCCAGCGCGTTAAGGTTGATGGGGAATTCTACGAACTGGATGAACCGCCAACTTTGGATAAGAAATTTCGCCATGACATCGATGTTGTGGTTGACCGGATTGTGATCCGCGAAGGGTTGGAAACCCGTTTGGCCGATAGTTTCCGTACTGCGCTGGATTTGGCTGATGGCATCGCGATTTTGGAAACTGCGCCCTCCGAAGGCGAGGCCGAGCGGTTCACGTTTTCTGAAAAATTTGCCTGCCCTGAGAGTGGTTTCACCATCTCAGAGATCGAGCCAAGGCTGTTTTCGTTCAACGCGCCGTTTGGGGCCTGCCCATCCTGTGACGGGCTGGGGGGTGAGCTGTTTTTTGATGAACGTTTGGTGGTGCCTGATCAAACGCTGAAAATTTATGACGGGGCATTGGCGCCGTGGCGTAAGGGAAAATCGCCCTATTTCCTGCAGACTATTGAAGCGATTGCCAAACATTATGAGTTTGACAAAAATACACGTTGGAAAGATTTGCCCCGCAAAATCCAAGAGGTGTTTTTGTTTGGATCCGGCAAAGAAGAAATCAAATTTCGATATGACGAAGGTGGGCGGGTCTACGAGGTTGAGCGTGTCTTTGAGGGGGTTATTCCCAACATGGAACGCCGCTATCGCGAAACTGATAGCAACTGGATTCGCGAAGAATTTGAGCGTTATCAAAACAATAGGTCCTGTGGGACATGTGGTGGCTATCGTCTGAAAGCCGAAGCGCTGGCCGTAAAAATTGCAGGCCTGCATGTGGGGCAAGTGGTTCAAATGTCGATCAGAGAGGCCGCTGATTGGTGCGCTTCTGTGCCGGAAAGTCTGACCAACCAAAAGAACGAAATCGCACGTGCGATCCTGAAAGAAATTCGCGAACGGCTTGGGTTCTTGAACAATGTTGGTTTGGAATATCTTACGCTTAGCCGAAATTCTGGCACGTTGTCGGGGGGCGAAAGCCAGCGCATTCGATTGGCCAGCCAGATCGGATCTGGGCTTACGGGGGTGTTGTATGTTCTGGATGAACCGTCGATCGGGCTGCATCAGCGCGATAACGGGCGCCTGTTAACCACACTGAAAAACCTGCGCGATCAGGGCAACACGGTCATCGTTGTCGAACACGACGAAGAAGCGATCCGTGAGGCCGATTATGTTTTTGACATTGGTCCGGGGGCCGGTGTGCATGGCGGCAAAGTGGTTGCCTGTGGGACGCCCGCAGAAATTGTGGCGCATGAAACATCCGTCACGGGCGCCTATTTATCCGGCAAACGCGAGATAGAAGTGCCCGCTAAGCGTCGGAAAGGGAACAAGAAAAAGCTATCAGTTGTCAAGGCGACCGGAAACAACCTGCAAAACGTGACTGTCGATTTCCCGCTGGGAAAATTTGTCTGTGTCACCGGCGTTTCGGGTGGGGGAAAGTCGACGCTGACAATCGAAACCTTGTTCAAAACGGCTTCGATGCGGTTAAACGGTGCGCGCCAAACGCCCGCACCCTGCGAAACCATCAAAGGGTTGGAGCATTTGGACAAGGTGATCGATATCGATCAACGTCCAATTGGGCGCACACCACGGTCAAATCCGGCGACGTATACCGGGGCATTTACGCCGATACGCGACTGGTTTGCCGGTCTGCCAGAGGCCAAAGCACGCGGATACAAACCCGGCCGGTTTAGTTTCAACGTAAAAGGCGGCCGCTGCGAAGCTTGCCAAGGCGACGGTGTTATCAAAATCGAAATGCACTTTTTGCCGGACGTTTACGTGACCTGTGAAACCTGCAACGGCGCGCGCTATAATCGTGAAACATTGGAAATCCGATTCAAAGGCAAAAGCATCGCGGATGTTCTGGACATGACGGTGGAAGACGCCCAAGAGTTTTTCAAAGCAGTGCCCAGCATTCGGGACAAAATGGATGCGCTGATGCGGGTTGGCTTGGGCTATATTAAGGTTGGCCAGCAAGCGACAACATTGTCTGGCGGCGAAGCGCAACGGGTCAAGCTGTCTAAAGAATTGGCCAAACGATCCACGGGCCGCACATTATATATTCTAGATGAGCCAACGACTGGTTTGCATTTTGAAGATGTTCGTAAGTTGTTGGAAGTGCTGCACGAATTGGTGGATCAAGGCAATTCCGTTATTGTGATTGAGCACAATTTGGATGTGGTGAAAACGGCGGATCACCTGATCGATATTGGCCCCGAAGGCGGCGATGGCGGCGGGAAAGTTGTGGCGACGGGCACACCAGAAAAGGTCGCAGACGTTGCAGAAAGCCATACTGGATTTTACCTGAAACCAATGCTGAAATCCAAGCGGGTCGCCGCAGAATAGCTGATTTTTGATCTCCTCCCTTGAATGTGAATGCAATTAACATACCTTTGGTCACACATTCATCGGAGGAATTTTCGAATGCGCAATTCACTAACCGTAGCCTTGGGCACATTGTTATTGGCATCACCATTGTTGGCGGATCAGCGAGAGTATGATTTGAATGGCTTTTCTGCCATTCAAGCCCAAGAAGGGGTGTCCGTGGTCATTGAAACCGGAATGGAATTTTCGGTTCAAGGAGAAGCGATCCGCGGGGATATTGACCGTTTACGTGTTCGTCAACGTGGCGATGTTTTGGTGGTGGATCGCCGCCGTGGCATGGGATTGTTTAACTCAGGCCGGCGCGATGTCTTTGAAGTTACGGTGAAAATGCCCGACTTAACAGAAGTTACCGCGACGTCTGGTGTGTCGGTAACCGTTGATGCGCATGCAATCGACGGCTTGATCGCATCCTCAGCAAGTGGCGCGTCGCTGCGCGTTTTCGGGTTAAATGGTGGTGACGTCAGCGCCCAAAGCAGCAGCGGAGCATCATTGAACATTGATGGAACTTGCACATCGATTGATGCACGATCTTCTTCGGGGGCTTCCCTGAACGCCCAAGAATTGACGTGTGAAACCGCCGATATTCGCGCAAGCAGCGGCGCATCCTTATCGGCACATGCAGGCGAAACAGCCCAAGCACATGCGTCGTCCGGCGGGTCAATTCGCCTATCGGGTCAACCGCAAATGACCAGCCAAAACGTGTCCAGTGGCGGATCCGTTTACCTTCAATAGGTCGGACGAGGGGAAACCGGCTTACTTATTGTTTTAAAAACATTTTTGTAAGCCGGAATAGCCAATCAATTGTGGGGCCGAAATTGGTCACACCGCGTTATGACGACCTATTTCTGTTCTCAAATCGCGGTAACATTGCTGAAAAATCCTTACCCAATCCGTCTTCATCCTCAACAAATAGCGCATATAGTTTTTGCGCCAGCTCCCCCATCGGGGTATCCGCATCGGCACTGACCGCGGCCTGCTGTGATAATTTCAGATCTTTGAGCATCAATTCAGAAGCAAAACCGGGCTGATACGCATTGTCAGACGGGCTAACCGGACCCACGCCGGGGGCGGGACAATAAGCATTCATCGTCCAGCTATATCCTGAGGAAGTGCTTACCACGTCGAACATTTTTTGCCGATCAAGTCCCAATTTGTCCGCCAAAGCAAAGGCTTCGCAGGTGGCAATCATTGTGACGCCCAGGATCATGTTGTTGCAGATTTTGGCCGCTTGCCCCGCACCTGCATCGCCACAATGCACGGCTTTTTGGCCCATGATGTCAAACAAAGGCGCCACTTTGGCAAAAGCGTCATCCGACCCACCCGCCATGAATGTCAATGTGCCCGCAGCGGCGCCACCGATCCCGCCTGAGACGGGGGCGTCAACCGAAGATAACCCATGTTTTTCAGCTTGTTGCGACGTGAACCTCGCGCTGTCTACGTCAACGGTGGAACAGTCTAGATGCACGGCCCCTGCGGTCATTTCAGGGTGAATTTCTGCGGCAACGGATCGAAGGATATCGCCGTTTGGCAACATGGTGATAACCACGTCGGCACCTTTGGCAGCGGCTGCGGCGGTTTGAGCCATTTCCATGCCATCAGGACTCGCCATCAGGTCAAATCCAACCACATCATGACCCGCCGCGATCAGATTCAGGGCCATTGGGGCACCCATATTTCCAAGTCCGATAAACCCGATTTTCATGACGTTTCCTCTTCAAAATTTAATGCATCATCGCCCAAAGGCAGCCCCAGTTTAACGACTTCGCCGGCCGAAACCTGGTCCCATGTTTCGTGTCGCCACTTTGGTTGGCGATCTTTGTCAATGATGGCGGCGCGAATGCCTTCTAGGAAATCACCCTGTTCCATTGAACGATGGGTGAACCGAAATTCCTGATCCAGAGCATTTTCAATTGTGGGACGCATGCGGACCCTATGGATCATTTCAACGGTGTAAGCCATTGATAGAGGAGAGTTTCTGTTCATCGCAACCAAGGCATGCGCCACGGCTTCGTGGGGCTCTTTGGCCAAACCACGAAATATGTCAGCCAGCGTTTCACCTCCAAAATCGGCGTCAATCGCAGATTGCCAGTCTGCAAGCCGTGGTGATGGGGCAGGGTGCATTGCCCGATCAATCGCTGTGACATCCCCATGTTGGGTCAACTCAGATTTGAGGGATTCCCAGTTGGCCTGCGGGACATAATAATCCGCAAATCCGGCGTAAATTGCATCCGCGGCATCCATTCGGTCGCCCGTGATACCCAGAAATTCGCCCAAACGTCCCGGCGCTTGGGCCAGTAACAAAGAGCCTCCAACATCAGGGATCAGGCCAATCCCCACTTCTGGCATGGCGATTTTTGACGATTCTGCGACGATGCGATGTGACCCATGGCATCCGACACCGACGCCACCCCCCATGGTGAAACCTTGCATGAACGTCGCTACAGGCTTGGGAAACCGGAACAATTTCCGGTTCATCAGGTATTCGTCACGCCAGAATTTGCGCCCGTAATCGTAATTTCCGGCGGTCCCGGTTGCGTACATTTCCGAAATGTCGCCCCCGGCGCAAAACGCTTTTTCACCCTCTGCATCGATGATCAACAGCGCGACATCATCGTCCTGTGACCAATCGGTTAAGGCGGCGTCAATGTCCAAACACATTTGATAACTCAATGCGTTCAGGGCCTTAGGGCGGGTCAATGTGATCCGACCCGCCCGGCCTTCTTTGCGAATGAAAATGTCGCTCATTTTGCTACCAACTGACGAGCAACAATCAGGCGCATGATTTCATTTGTGCCTTCCAGAATTTGGTGCACACGCAAATCGCGGACAATTTTTTCGATCCCATAATCCGCAAGATACCCATAGCCGCCATGAAGTTGCAGACATTGATCCGCAATTTTCGACCCGGCTTCGGTGACAAATTTCTTTGCCATCGCGCAGAATTTGGTTGCGTCAGGGGCGTTGTTGTCCAGTTTCCATGCCGCTTGTCGCAAAAATGTCCGCGCAGCCTGAAGCTCTATTTCCATGTCAGCAAGACGGAACTGAAGTGCTTGAAATTGATCAATACTTTGACCAAATGCTTTGCGTTCTGACATATATTGCAGTGTCAAATTCAACGCCTGTTGGGCCGCACCAAGCGAGCAGGCAGAAATATTCAGCCGGCCGCCATCCAAACCCGCCATCGCATAGCTAAACCCGCGGCCTTCTTCGCCCAACAGGTTGTTTGCCGCAATATCACAATCATCCATCTGGACCTGACGGGTCGGCTGGCTTTTCCAGCCCATTTTGTCCTCTAACCCGCCAAAGCTGAGGCCAGGGGTGCCATCATCGATCACCATCGCAGACACGCCTTTGGGCCCATCCTGACCGGTTCTGGCCATTACGACATAGGCGTCAGAGTAGCCGCCGCCTGAAATAAACGCTTTGGTCCCATTCAGCCGGTAACCGCTATCGGTTGCCACAGCTTTGGTTTTCAACGCGGCAGCGTCGGACCCGCTGCCAGGCTCTGTCAGGCAATAGGACAGCACTTTGTTCATGGTTAGCGCATCTGGCAAATACCGCGCGCGCAGGTCATCTGAGCCAAATGTATCAATCATTTTGGCGCACATGTTGTGAATGGACAAAAACGCCGCGACGGATGGGCAAGACATCGACAAGGCTTCGAACACAAAGGTCGCATCCAACCTTGTCAGCCCGGACCCACCGCTTTCTTCGCGCACATACAGACCACCAAATCCCAGCTCTGCCAGCTTTGGCCACAGATCCTTGGGGATGGTGCCAGCTGTTTCCCATTCTTTGGCGTATGGTGCAATTTCCGCCTCTCCAAAGGCCCGCGCCATGTCAAAAATTGCTTCTTGTTCCTCGCTCAGAGCAAAATCCATCGGCTCCTCCCTTCCGTTGAATTGAACAGTTGTTTAATTCTCGCTCGGATGGGCACAAAGTGCAAGTTAAAGATCGGTGGAAAACTCTTGTATCAGGTGAGAAACAACCATGCGCATTTGATCAGATTGGCTTTTGCCTTGATCCTGGGCTTTGTGTGCGACCTGTCGTTGCCGGTCGGCTGAGTTGCCGTTTTCAACGATGTCGCGCAGCCCAATCAGATCGTCGACACAGTCTAATGCCTCTGCATCCTGCATCAACATTTCGATTAATTCATCCACCAAATCAGAAACTTGGACAATCTCGCCGCGACCAAAATCGATCAGGCCATTTGAAATACCATACCGTTGCGCACGCCAGCGGTTTTCTGAAATCAAGAAGTTTTCATAGGTCCGCCAACGCTGATTATTGACCCGCAAACGATAGAGCATCCGTGACAAACACTGGATCGCAGCCGCCAATGACAATGTGTGATTTAGCCGCGGTTGAACGTCACAAATCCGGGTTTCTAGGGTTGGATATTGAGCTGACGGGCGCAAATCCCACCAAATTTTTGAACTGTCTTCGATCACACCCACATCTGTTAGCGCATGAACTGACCGTTCATATTCCCCCCAAGAATCAATCCGTGGCGGCAACCCAGTGCGTGGTAAATTGTCAAAAATGGACAGCCGATAAGAGGCCAAACCGGTGTCTTCGCCCTGCCAGAACGGGGATGACGTCGACAGCGCCAAAAGATGCGGCAGAAAATAGGACATCTGGTTCATCAAATCGATCCGCAACGCCTGACTTTCTAGCCCGACATGCACATGCATTCCACAGATCAGCATCCGACGAACCACCCCGCCTAGATCCTGACGCAGTTGATTATACCGAACTTTGTCCGTGTGGGGCTGGTCCTTCCAATCGGCAAACGGGTGGCAGGATGCCGCAATCGGGGCCAGACCATGCCGCATTGCAACTGTAGCTATGACGCTTCTTAGGCGTCGTAATTCGTCCCGCGCTTGCTGGGTACCTGAACAGACTTTGGTGCCAATTTCGATCTGACATTGCAAATATTCGGGGCTAACCTGCCCACCAAGTTCAGCTTCGGCCTCTTCCATCAATTTGGTTGGTGTTTTCACCAATTCAAATGTGGATGTGTCGACGAGCAGGTACTCTTCTTCTACGCCGATGGTGAAACTCGGTTCTGTGATGCGCAATTCGATTTCTCCTTTTGGGTAAAATTACCCTGCAATGAGATTTCGCAAAGGAAAAGCCCCCATACGCTTGCGTATAGCCCCAATTTGTCCTGGGTTGCGTCGCTAATTGGCTGGATTTAACAACTCAGAGATCGAAGTTGCAGCCAGACCTAAAAATTCGAGCGCGTCTTTTTCGTTTTCATAAACGACAGGAATAACCCATGGGAAAGGTTCCCATGATCGGGCAATCAAACTGGCCATCACACGTGTTAGTTCATCGGTGACATAGTAAACGATTAACGTTTGCGCCTGCGAGTTCATGAATACCCCGGCCTTTTGCGCCTGAAGCTCCATAAGCTTGGGAAAATCCTGCTCCACCTCGGTTACAAGTGACAAATCGACAAACTGTTTTTGTCCGGGGCGGCAATCAGGGTGTTGTGCATATTCGCCGAATACCTTCATGGAATCCGCGACGTCTGCAAAGCCTTCGTATCGGACATAAACCAATCCAAGGCTGGGTAGGATACGAAATGATACTGGCACTCATTCTCTCCAACAAAATTTAGCCCGAGGAACACTCCCCGGGCTAAAAAATCACATCATTTTAAACAGATCAATCCATCTGTTTAAAGTTAAACTCGCCACCTTCCTTAATGCCGGATGGCCAGCGCGCTGTGACTGTCTTGGTCCGGGTGTAGAATTTGAAGCTGTCAGTGCCGTGTTGATTCAGATCACCAAACCCGGATTTTTTCCAACCGCCAAAGCTGTGATAGGCCAGCGGCACAGGGATCGGCACGTTCACGCCAACCATGCCGATGTTGATACGTTTGGCAAAGTCGCGGGCCGTGTCGCCATCACGGGTGTAAATCGCGGTGCCGTTGCCATATTCGTGGTCAATCGCCAGGTTGATTGCTTCTTCGTAGGTTTTGGCACGAACCGTTGACAGGACCGGACCAAAGATTTCCTTGGTGTAGATATCCATGTCTGGGGTCACGTGGTCAAACAGATGCGGCCCAACAAAGAACCCGTCTTCGTAGCCTTGCAGGTTGAAATCGCGACCATCAACCACCAGTTTCGCGCCTTGATCAACACCGGATTGAACCAGTTTCAGGATGTTTTCCTTGGCAGCGGCGGTCACAACGGGACCGTAATCCACATCATCCCCCGCCGTATATGGCCCGACTTTTAGCGCCTCGACACGCGGGATCAGTTTTTCAACCAACCGATCTGCGGTTTCTTCACCAACAGGAACCGCCACGGAAATCGCCATGCACCGTTCGCCAGCGGCCCCATAACCTGCACCAATCAAGGCATCGGCCGCTTGGTCCAGATCGGCATCCGGCATGATGATCATGTGGTTTTTCGCGCCACCAAAACATTGTACACGTTTGCCATTGGAACAGCCGCGACCATAGATATATTCGGCGATCGGGGTTGAGCCAACAAAGCCAATCGACTGGATCACATCGTGGTCCAAAATCGCATCAACGGATTCTTTGTCGCCATTTACAACCTGCAAAATCCCTTTGGGCAGGCCGGCTTCTTCCATCAGTTCGGCCAGCATCAATGGCACAGAGGGATCGCGTTCGGATGGTTTCAGGATAAAGGCGTTGCCACAGGCGATGGCGGGCGCAAACATCCACATCGGGATCATCGCAGGAAAGTTGAACGGTGTGATCCCGGCGCAAACACCCAAAGCCTGACGCATGGAATACATATCAATGCCGGGGCCTGCGCTGTCGGTGAATTCACCTTTCAGCAGATGTGGCGCGCCGATGCAGAATTCAACAACTTCCAAACCACGTTGAATGTCGCCCTTGGCATCCGGAAAGGTTTTGCCATGTTCCCGAGACAACGCTTCGGCCAGTTTATCCATGTCACGGTTCAGCAGGTCGACGAATTTCATCATTACCCGGGCCCGGCGTTGTGGGTTTGTGGCTTCCCATGCGGGCTGTGCTGCTGCGGCGATGTCAACGGCGTGGTTCAGCTCGTCAGCGCTGGCCAGCGGGCATTTGGCCTGAACTTCACCCGTTGCGGGGTTAAACACGTCTGTAAAACGTCCGGAATTTCCGGTGACATGTTCACCGTTGATGTAATGCGTCAGCTCTTGCATGGGTTTCCTCCTAGAAACGATTGGATCCGTTGGGGGGCAGAATAGGCTTGCGTTTTTGCCCGTAAAAGGGTGAAGTTTTCAAAATCATTTTGCAAAAACGCAAGGGTACGGTCGCCATACGACACGGTATGGATCAATTTTATAAAGGCGTGACATGAACTGGGACGATATGCGGGTTTTTTTGGCTGTTGCACGCGCAGAGGGGCTCTCTGCTGCGGCGCCAGTGTTAAAACTTGATCCGGCAACCATTTCGCGCCGCATTTTGCGCCTCGAAGAACGTATGGGTGCGGCGCTGTTTACCAAATCACCGCAGGGCTATGCCTTGACCGATCTGGGACAGCGATTGCGCATACATGCCAGCACCGCAGAAGAGGCGCTAAACCTCGCCACAGAGGAACAATCATCCCTGAATGCGGGGTTAAGCGGTCAAATTCGCATCGGCGCACCAGATGGGGCTGCAAATTTTCTGTTGCCACAGGTCTGTGCGGCGCTTCAGGCTGAAAATCCTGGCTTAGAATTGCAAATTCTGGCCCTACCTCGGGTCGTGAACCTATCCAAACGCGAAGCCGATCTGGCCGTCACCGTTAGCCCGCCTGATACGGGGAGGTTGCTGGTGCAAAAGGTGACGGATTACCGGCTACACCTCGCCGCACGCAGCGAAATGGCGGCCCATATTCACGACAAACCCCACCTGAAAGGCATTCCTGTCGTGGGCTATATTCCCGATATGATTTTTGACAAGGAATTGGATTATCTGGGGGATTTAGGGGCAGGGGGTGTGCATTTGGCCTCTAATTCGGTGTCGGTGCAGATGCATATGTTGCGCCATTCCCAAGCCGTTGGGTTTGTACATGATTTTGCGCTGCATTGCGCCCCGGAGTTGCAGCGGGTGTTAATGGATCATTATTCATTATGTCGTTCTTTTTATCTGGTGCGGCACGCTTCTGATCGGCATTCTCAGCGTCTTGGCCAATTTGCCGCAGCCTTTTCTGCCCGATTAAAGGCTGAGGTTACGCAGTTGGAGGCAGAGCTGGCTTGACATTAGGTCATGTCTGAGTGGACGCTGTAATTGTAATGAAAAAAGGGAGGTCCTCATGATTGTTCAGCAGATCCTGAAAGGCAAAGACACCAGTGGTGTGTTATATCTGAAACCCGATGCGGCGGTTTCTGAGGCTGCGAAGGTCATGTCGGACAAGAGGATCGGGACGATGGTTGTGTCCACAAATGGCAAAACCGCCGATGGCATTTTGTCCGAACGCGACATCGTGCGTGAAATCGGCATTCGGGGCGTTGGATGTATCGACGATAAAGTCAGCGACCTGATGACGCCCAATCCCATCACATGTACCCCAAACGAATCCGCCGATCGGGTGCTGGAAATCATGACTGAGGGGCGGTTTCGCCATCTGCCCGTGATGGAAAACGACGAAATGATTGGGTTGATTTCAATCGGTGACGTCGTCAAAGCCCGCCTGGCAGAGTTGTCGATGGAAAAAGATGCCCTGCAAGGCATGATTATGGGTCACTAAATTTCGGCATCTTGTCGCAGATGAGGTGTTTGTCTTTTGTTGGGTTGCAATTCGCCGCGCAATAATGTTGCGTTGCAGCATGAAAAAACATGCGAGGACATCATGCGCGTAGGATTGTACCCCGGAACGTTCGACCCGGTCACTTTAGGCCACATGGATATTATTCGTCGCGCCTGCGCGTTGGTGGATCGTTTGGTCATTGGCGTGGCGATCAATCGCGACAAAGGCCCGCTGTTTTCATTAGAAGAGCGGGTCGCCATGGTCGAAGCGGAATGCGCTGAACTGGCACGCGAAACCGGTGTTGAGATTATTGCGCATCCGTTTGAAAATCTGTTGATCGATTGTGCGCAGGATGTTGGGGCGCAGATTATTATCCGTGGGCTACGGGCTGTTGCTGATTTTGAATATGAATATCAAATGGTTGGGATGAACCGACAGTTGAATGATGAAATTGAAACTGTGTTTCTAATGGCCGAAGCCCAGCATCAGGCAATCGCGTCGAAACTGGTCAAAGAAATCGCGCGTCTGGGGGGGGATGTGTCAAAGTTTGTCACCCCGGCTGTTCATGACGCACTGAGTCAGAAATTTTCGACCTAAATCCAACAGCGTTGTTTAATGACAAAAGCCGCCCATCGGGCGGCTTACATCGTTGGTTTTCTTAGAAACCATAGACGGCTTTGTGTGCGATCCGACTTGCTGCGGCGCGGTCAATGTCCAGATCCAGAGCGACATCCAATGGCATGTTTTGTAATTCGCGTTTGGTGCGGACGTAGTGGGCGTATTTGCGAAGGTTGGTCATGATTTGCATTTCAAATCTCCTAATGGGTTGCGTTCCTCCTGTCTTCAATATGGGGCATGCTGCAGTGCAGAACCACTGTTGTTTGGCGCTAACCGGATTGCGCTGATTGCAAGTCAGCCTAAGAAATGCTCAACAAAAAAGCCGCCCCAAAAGGACGGCTTTAATATTGTGGTTCCGGGATCTCTTAGATCAATTGACCCATTTTGACGGCTGTATCGCTCATCCGGTTAGAGAAACCCCATTCGTTATCATACCATGTCAGGATGCGGCACATATTGCCGTCCATGACTTTGGTTTGATCCGTGGCAAAGATCGAAGAATGTGGATCATGGTTGAAATCCATAGAGACCAATTTTTCGTCAGTGACACCCAAAATGCCTTTGAGGGGGCCTGAGGCCGCTGCGGCATGGATCGCTGCGTTGATTTCTTCGACGCTGGTGTCGCGTTTTGTTTCAAACGTCAGATCAACAACCGAAACATTTGGGGTCGGGACGCGAATTGCGACGCCATCCAGAACGCCGTTCAATTCGGGCAGAACCAGACCCACCGCTTTGGCGGCGCCTGTCGAGGTAGGGATCATGGACATCGCAGCGGCGCGCGCACGATAGAGATCTTTGTGCATGGTATCCAAAGTGGGCTGATCGCCAGTATAGGAATGCACGGTGGTCATAAAGCCACGTTTGATGCCCAATGTGTCGTTCAGAACCTTGGCAACAGGGGCCAAACAATTGGTTGTGCAGGACGCGTTGGAAACGACGATGTCATCCGCGGTCAGTTGGTTGTCATTCACACCAAACACGATGGTTTTGTCGGCGTCTTTGCCGGGTGCAGAAATCAGAACCCGTTTTGAACCATTTTCCAGATGCGCCTGACAGGCTTCTTTGGAGGTGAAAATACCGGTGCATTCCAACACAACATCGATGTCCCCCCAAGGCAGGTCAGCGGGGTTCCGAATGGCGGTGACGGCGATTGGACCACGGCCAACGTCAATCGTGCTGTCGGTGGTGGTCACGTTTGCTGGGAAACGGCCATGAACCGAATCAAACCGCAGCAAGTGCGAATTTGTTTCTACGGGGCCCAGATCGTTGATCGCGACAACTTCGATGTCCGTGCGACCTGATTCAATGATTGCACGCAATACGTTACGTCCAATCCGGCCAAATCCATTGATTGCGACTTTCACGGTCATAGCGACCCCTCCGATTTACCAAAAGAATGGGTGGACCCGTTAGCGCCCACTGTTGGCGCTAACATCACCTTTTGAACGAAAAGGTCAACCGTCAAACGCCTTAAAAAACGTTGAAACGGTGGATTTTGAGGCGGATTATCGCCAGATCGCGAGAACTTGAATAAGGTCGATGCCTTTGCGCGCCACAAACAGCCCGACTTCCATCTCAAAGACAAAGTAGTCGAGAAGGAAAAAACCGATAATGAACAAAAAGAGCCAAATGGCGAGAGTGTTGGTCATAACCCGGTTTTAGACCGGGTCACGACAATTGAATAGGGGCGAAGTTGCGTCAGTTTAAATCAGACGACCCATATGGCCGGCCACATCAGCCATGCGCACTGAGAAACCCCATTCATTATCATACCAAGCCAGAACCCGAACGGTGCGGCCGCCGATGACTTTGGTCTGATCAGGCGCAAAGATGGAGCTTTGTGGTGTGTGGTTAAAGTCGATCGACACTTTGGGCTCCGGATCATAGGACATCACCATCCCCATGTGACCGGCGCAGGCTTCGGCAACGGCTTCGTTCACATCGGCCACGGTGACGTCTTTTTGCGCCTCAAAGGTCAAATCAACTGCGGACACGTTTGGCGTTGGCACGCGCATGGCGGTTCCGTCCAGTTTGCCCTTCATTTCCGGCAGAACCTCGCCCAAAGCCTTGGCAGCGCCGGTTGATGTTGGGATCATCGCCATCGCAGCGGCGCGGGCACGATAGAGATCTTTGTGGCGGCGATCCAGCGTTGGCTGATCGCCCGTGTAAGAATGGATTGTGGTCATGATGCCGCGTTCGATGCCGATTGCGTCATTCAGAACCTTTGCCAATGGGGCCAGACAATTTGTGGTGCAGGACCCGTTTGAAACCATCCGCTGATCCGGTGTCAGGTCGCGGTGGTTCACACCATACACAACAGTACGGTCAACATTGCTGGCAGGGGCGGAAATTAGCACCTTTTTGGCACCACGTTCCAGATGGACTTGTGATTTGATCCCGTCATTAAACGCACCGGTACATTCCAGCACAACATCGACGCCACCCCAATCCAGCTCATCCGGGTTGTAGGTCGACATCATGTCAATCGGACCGCGGCCCAGATCCAACGTGTTGTCGCCGACCTTGATGTCGTTTGCGAACCGTCCGTGAATTGAATCATAACGCATCAGGTGGGCGCTGGTTTCCAGCGGGCCGGTCGCGTTGATTTTAACCACTTGCACATCATTGCGCGCGCTCTCTGCGATATGAGCCAGAGTACAGCGGCCAATACGGCCAAATCCGTTAATACCAACAGTGACGGTCATAAAGTGATCCTTCCGCGTGCAAACATCGTTTGGCGCGGTATAGGCGGCTTGGTTACGTCGGGCCAAGGAAAAAACGTATTTACCACAATATGTTAGCGATAAATGTGACGTCTAGCGCTAACGTTTTGCGCTAACGGCCCGGTGTTATGCTGCAGAGCAGCACGAATTGCGATTCGTTAATTTAGGAACGAACGTGTGCGGGCGTTCAGCTCTGGCAAAGTGTAGGTGGCGCGAATACCTGCTTCGCCTTGGGGGACAAAACCGGGGTCAACGGCGACACATCCCTGGCCACAGACCTGACGCGCGGTGCGATTGTCAAATTCGATCTGCCAAATGCGGCCGCCGGGCGTGCTGACATAGCCATCGATGCCAAAATGGAAATCACTTTCCAAATCCGTGGGCGAGGGCACTTCGTTGTCGTAGTTGCGCCCATAGGCGCCATGGGTGTGATAGGAGGCAAAAATGCCCATTCCGGGACGCGGCGCGTCTTGGGAACAGCCCGCAAATGTGCCGGGCCGGGGCGGGGTGGCAGAAATCTGGCCTGCGGCATTCACGATTAGAAACCCACAATATTCCCGACGCTCCGCAAAGGATCGCGCCTGTAGTGAATTGAGGAAATTCACAGCAAACTGGTCCGCAACGCGGGTCGGAGGCGCATTATGTGGGGCCACGGATTGCCCTTGAAACGGGCCAGAATTATTGCTGGGATCGCCAAAGTATGGTTCGCCTTTGGGCGAGTAACCCGAGGTCGGAACATCCGCGCAACCCGCAACCAAAACAGAGGCAATGATCGCCCCAAAAACCTTACGCATCCCGTGCTCCTGTTGGTATATTCCATCGCTACATGTTCCCCAGCCTGTGGGAGAATGTCAAAGACTTAGCATAGGACACCCAAAAGAAAACCCGCCATTCCAAACGGAAGGCGGGTTTCAAAACTAAAACAAGGCGCTGATTTATTTCAACAAATCGCGTACCTTTTGGGCTGTTGCTTCGGCGGTGATCCCGAATTTTTCGAACAATTCACCCGCTGGTGCAGACGCCCCAAAGCTGTCCATGCCGACAAAGCCGGCCTTGGCTTCGCGGCCGCGTTCGCCCAGCAACCATTTGTCCCAACCCAGACGCACGCCTGCCTCGATGGCGACGCGCACAGGGCCCGCAGGCAGCACGCGTTTGCGATAGCTGTCTTCTTGGGCTTCGAACAATTCCCAGCATGGCATGGACACAACGCGCACGCCAATGCCTTCGGCTTCTAGGATGTCGCGGGCTTTCATCGCCACTTCGACTTCAGACCCGGATGCCATCAGGATCGCCTGACGTTTGCTGATCGCTTCGGCCAGAACATAAGCGCCCTGAGCGGTCAGGTTTTTGGTTTTATGATCTGTGCGCACCGTTGGCAGACCCTGACGCGACAGGGCCAGAACCGATGGCGTGCCTTTGGATGTCAGCGCAACTTCCCAAGCTTCAACGGTTTCGACCGCATCGGCGGGACGGAACACATTGGTGTTTGGCGTTGCGCGCAACATAGCCAGATGTTCCACCGGCTGGTGGGTTGGACCATCTTCGCCCAGACCGATGGAATCGTGGGTCATCACATAGGTGGTGGGCACGTTCATCAACGCGGACAGACGCATCGCGCCGCGGGCGTAATCGGTGAAACACATGAATGTGCCACCATAAGGACGCACACCGCCATGCAGAACCATACCGTTCATCGCAGCCGCCATACCGTGTTCGCGAATGCCGTAATAGACGTAACGGCCCGCGCGGTTGGTGGGGTGGAACACGCCCAGATCATCGGTTTTCGTGTTGTTGGACCCGGTCAAATCGGCAGACCCACCCACAGTTTCCTGCAAGATCGGGTTCAACACTTGCAACGCCTTTTCGGACGCCGCGCGTGTCGCCAATTTTGGCTGATCTTCGGACAGGGATTTTTTGAACGATTTTACCGCGGCGGACAGTTTTTTCGGCGCGTCCAATGCGAAGGCACGGTTAAATTCGTCCTGTTTGGTCTGGGACAGCTTCGCAAAATCCGCCTGCCAAGCAGCGTTTGCTGCGGCGCCGCGTTCGCCCATGGCTTCCCACTGGGCCTTGATGTCGGCGGGCACCTCAAAGGGGGCAGATGTCCAACCATAGGCGTCTTTGGCGGCTTTCATCTGATCCGCATCGGTCAGCGCACCGTGGCCTTTGGATGTGTCCTGTGCAGCGTGACCCAAGGCGATGTGGGTTTTGCAGGCAATCATCGATGGGCGCGGATCTGCCTTAGCGGCGGTCAGTGCGGCATCGATTGCAACCGGATCATGACCGTCAATGGCCTGAACATGCCAACCGGATGCCTCAAAACGTTTCAGCTGATCGGTTTTGTCGGCAATATCTACAGTGCCGTCGATGGTGATGTTGTTATCATCCCAGCAGACGATCAGTTTTGACAATTCCTGCATGCCCGCCAGACCGATGGCCTCTTGGGACACGCCTTCCATCAGGCAGCCGTCCCCAGCAAACACATAAGTGTGGTGATCCATGATTTTTTTGCCGTAACGCGCGCGAATGATTTCTTCGGCGATGGCAAAGCCCACGGAATTGGCGATCCCCTGACCCAAGGGACCGGTGGTGGTTTCGACACCTTCCACATGGCCAAATTCAGGGTGACCCGCTGTGCGCGCGCCCCACTGACGGAAGTTTTTCACCTCGTCCAGGGTCATTTGTTCGTACCCTGTCAGATAGAGCAGTGAATAAATCAGCATCGAGCCATGACCTGCGGACAGGATAAACCGGTCGCGGTTGGGCCAATTCGGGGCCTTGGGGTCAAAATTCAGGTGTTTTTCAAACAGAACCGTGGCCACATCCGCCATGCCCATTGGCATTCCGGAATGTCCTGAATTGGCGGCGGCAACACCATCCAAGGTCAGGGCCCGGATGGCGGCGGCTTTCATCCAATGGTCGGGGTGCGCGGCGCGCAAGGCTGCAATATCCAAAGTGAGGCTCCTAAAGGCAGATGGACAGCGTTTGATCAACAGCGGTCATAACAGGGAAAAGCCTGAGATCAAGGTTGCTTTGTTGGTATATGAGCGCCCAAGCCGGGATATTCCGCCTATATATAGTGTTAAAACCCCATAGAATGCGTAGAGCGATTTGCCGAGAGGACAAAGGTGGCATAGGCTTTTGGGTAATGAGGTACGATTCGGCTATCGGTCTGCACATCTGGGGCAAGATGTTGGAAATGGCCGCCGAAGGGGACCCAAGATTGCAGGGACGACAGGCATATGAGTGATATTGCAGAACTTGAAAGTCGGCTGACGGCGGCGTTGGACCGCATCCGCAACGGGATCGAAGCCATGCCAGATTTGGCCGTGGCCGCCCCTGCGGATACCAGCGCCCAAGATGAAATGGCCGCGAAAATCACAGAACTAGAAGCCAAGCTCGACGAAGAGCGGGTGGTAAATTCCCAGCTCGAAGAGCGGGTCAAAGCCTTGAAAGAACGGCAAGATACATTGATCGCGGATCTGACCAGCGAAGCCGAAGATCATCGCGGAGCTGCCGCCAAAGCGCTGGATGAAAGTCAGCGGTTGCGTGCGCTCAATGCGGATTTGCGCGGCATTAATGAAAAGCTGCGGGATGCGATGATCGAAGACATCGCCGAGCCGCATTTGATCAACAAAGCCATGTTGGCCGAGCTAGAAGCGCTGCGTGCGACCCGCGCCGCTGACATGACCGAAGTCGACGTGGTCATGGGCGAATTGCGCCAGTTGATTACCGAACAGGAGAGTGCGTAATGCCCCAAGTTGAAATCGTCATTGGTGGTCGCAATTTCGAAGTGGCCTGTCAGGAAGGCGAAGAGCATTTTCTGCAATCCGCAGCCGGGATGTTGGATATCGAAGCGTCCACATTGGCCGCGCAAATTGGCCGGATGCCAGAAGCGCGCATGTTGTTGATGGCGGGCCTAATGTTGGCAGATAAAACTGCAGCACTTGAGGATCAGGTACGCGTTTTGGAAAGCCAAGCCGCTGAAATGCAATCTAAAATGGGCACTTTGGCCGCCAAAGCCGCAGAGCCAGATCGCGTCGAAGTTCCCGTTGTGCCAAGCCATGTGGTGGATACATTGGCAGAATTGGCCGCCCGCGCGGAATCGCTGGCCGATGAAGTGGAAGAGACCGTTAAAGCCGACGAATAGCGGGCAGGGCACCCGTTCATCAGGTTTGATGCGGATCCAATGTTTGGCTTAGGGTCAAGCCTAGATCGATCACATCCAGCACATCCTGGGCAGTGTTGAGCGGTGTTTGCAGGCGAATGCGCAATCCATTGACGTCGCGCACCACGCTGGGTTGGCGCGACAAACGGCGCCCCTGGCGCAGCGCCAGCAATTGTGGGTGATCAAGCACATTATCTAACGCCTGTTTTGCATCTGATGTCGCCAGTAATATCCCGGCGCGGCCCGGCGTGGGGATCACATCCATTTTCTGATGCGGCAAATCCAATGCACGGGTCAGACCACGGCGCAGGGCGTTTGATACAAAAGATTGAACCGGCCCATTTATAGCGCCGAATTTCCTACCAAATCCAACCTCAGATTTCGGGGCCCACATGGCGGCACCGGACGATACGGCGGCGTATGGTGTGGACCATTCGCTCCAGGATGGTCGGGATTTGGAGGGTCCGCTTGGCTGACCTTGATGAATGGTCAAATTCCACGCCCCATCAGAGGCACGAATGTGAATTTCCAAACCTTTTGAATAGCTTCCGGGCAACAATTCAAACACATCGCCGCGGGATTCAACGGCTTTGCGGATTTGGGACATGTGGGAATTGCCGCGTTTGACACCCCAATAGATCAGAACGATGCCAAGCCCGCAAAATAGAAAAAGGGCGACCAGAAGACCCAGATCGCCCATCAGGTTTTACGCGTTTGCTTCGCGGATTTTGTCGGCGGCTTCTTTGTTGAACGCAACGCCATTATCCGCCAGCAATGTGTCCAGTTCGCCGGACAAAGTCATTTCCGTGATGATGTCGCATCCGCCCACAAATTCGCCTTTGACATAAAGCTGTGGAATGGTGGGCCAGTCGGAATAGTCTTTGATGCCTTGGCGAATTTCTTCGTCGGCCAGAACATTCACATCAGAATATTCGATGCCCATGAAATTCAAAACACCGGCCACGCGGCTGGAAAACCCGCATTGTGGCATGTCTTTGCTGCCTTTCATGAACAAAACGACGTCGTTATTGGTCACGGTTTCTTTGATTTGATCTTGGGCGGACATTGGATTTCCTTTGGGTTGGGGCCTGTTGTTAGGCCGCGCATGCTATTCTGGGGCTTTGGTGGTCAGAGCCAAAGCGTGAATTTCGGCATTGGAACCTTCGATTTTACCTTTGAGCGCGGAATTTACGGCGCGGTGCTGTTGCACGCGGTTCATTCCACGAAAGCTTTCGTCGATCACTTCGGCGGCGAAATGCACACCATCGTCGCCTTGGACTGTGATTTGTGCATCAGGGAACGCTTCGCGGATCAGCGTTTCAAGGTCAGTAGCGGTGAGGGCCATTGGGGCAACTCCTATCTTTGCCCCAAAGTAGGTCGGGGCGTCGGGGGCTTCAACCCCGCCGGAGGAAATGTCACATCCGGCGGTGGTTTGGCGTCGTCACAATCGGGCAGGTTACCCGAAAATGGCCGTTTCAAATCCGGAACGGAATGTTGTTGCCAGATCAGACAATTCCGCCTCAGAGGCGCCAAAGCGCACACTTGTTCCGCTGAATTTACCAACGGTTTCGATATGCAGATTGGCGGCACCTGCTGCAATCATCAAGGCTTCGGCTTGATCAAAGTTACAAGCGATCAGGTAGCGGCCCTGGTCCTCGCCGAACAACGTGCCGGTTTCGGCGCTGTCCAGTTGCACGCCCACATTGCCCGCCTCGGCCATTTCAAAGGCGGCTAACGCCAATCCACCATCGGACAAATCGCTACAGGCGCGGATCATCGACGCGTTTTCGCGGATGAAGTCGCCATTTGCCTTTTCGCTGGCCAGATCGACGGCTGGGGCGTCGCCTTCGACGCGGTTGAACACCTCTGCCAAGATCGCGGATTGGCCCAAATGGCCATCGGTTTTCCCAAGCAAAAGTGCAACATGGCCCTCGCGCGCGGTTCCGATAATCATCTGATCCGGATGCGTGATCAGGCCAACAGCGCCGATGGTTGGTGTGGGCAGGATCCCCTGACCATCCGTTTCATTATAAAGGGACACGTTGCCCGAAACGATCGGCATATCCAAGGCCGCAACCGCCTGACCAATCCCATCCAAGGCACCGACAAATTGCCCCATGATTTCGGGTTTCTCGGGGTTGCCAAAGTTCAAGTTATCGGTTGTGGCCAATGGCTTAGCGCCCACAGCTGTCAGGTTGCGATAGGCTTCTGCGACGGCTTGTTTGCCGCCCTCAACCGGGTTTGCCTTGACGTAGCGTGGGGTTACATCGGACGTGAATGCCAGTGATTTATCGGTGCCATGGACGCGCACGATCCCTGCACCCAGCCCCGGCGCACGCACGGTGTCGGCCATCACTTGGCTGTCATATTGTTCATAGACCCAGTTTTTCGCCGCATAGTTTGGCGACGCAATCAAGGCACGCAGACCGTCGATTGGATCGATATTTGGCACGTCGTCCATTGGTTCAGCCGCAGGGGTTGGCACCCAAGGGCGGTCATATTCTGGGGCAGAGCCGGACAAGGTTTTTAGTGGCAGGTCGGCTTTGCATTCGCCATTATGCATGACCAAAAACCGGTCTTCGTCGATGGTTTCACCAACAATGGCGAAATCCAGATCCCATTTTTCAAAGACGGCACGGGCTTCTGCTTCTAGTTCAGGGTTCAGAACCATCAACATGCGTTCTTGGGATTCTGACAGCATCATTTCGTAGGCTGTCATGTTTTCTTCGCGTTGAGGCACCTGTTCGAGGTAAAGTTTCACCCCGAGATTGCCTTTGTCGCCCATTTCAACGGCCGAACAGGTCAGGCCAGCCGCGCCCATATCCTGAATGGAAATCACAGCGCCCGTGGCCATCAATTCCAGCGTCGCTTCCATCAGGCGTTTTTCGGTGAACGGGTCACCGACCTGAACGGTGGGGCGTTTTTCCTCAATTGTGTCGTCAAATTCAGCCGATGCCATTGTCGCACCGCCCACACCGTCACGCCCGGTTTTTGCGCCCAGATACACAACCGGCATGCCGACGCCAGACGCCGCCGAATAAAATATTTTGTCAGTGTCCGCCAAGCCCGCCGCAAAAGCATTGACCAGACAATTGCCATTATATGCGGGGTCAAAGCGCACTTCGCCACCCACGGTTGGCACGCCAAAGCAGTTTCCGTAACCGCCCACACCTGCAACAACGCCAGACACCAATTGTTTGGTTTTGGGGTGATCCGGTTGGCCAAAGGACAGGGAATTCATCGCCGCGATGGGGCGCGCACCCATGGTAAACACATCCCGCAAGATGCCGCCAACCCCAGTTGCCGCACCTTGATAGGGTTCGATATAAGACGGGTGGTTATGGCTTTCCATTTTGAAAACAACCGCTTGGCCGTCGCCAATGTCAACGATCCCTGCATTTTCGCCGGGGCCACAAATGACCTGCGGGCCAGTGGTCGGCAATTGACGCAGCCATTTTTTGGACGACTTATAGGAACAATGTTCGTTCCACATCGCCGAAAAGATGCCCATTTCTGTAAAGGACGGTTCCCGGTTCAGGATACGCAGAATTTCCTGATATTCGTCGGGTTTCAGACCATGGGCGTCGAGCAGTTCGGGCGTGATGGCTGGGTCTTGCATGGGATCATGTTCCTCAAAAATCGGCTGGCCGGTGAATGTGGCCGATGAAAGTGGCGGCGACGGGGCAGCAAAGATGCGCCCTGCTTTATGACACAATGCTGCGCGGGGAAAGGCCGCTGGGGCATTGAGAGACGTTTTTTCAACTTTTTTGTGGGGGCGTGTCGAAATCGGGCATGGCCGTTCGTCTTATCCATATCAAACCCAATCGGAGAGACGACGATGACTTTACCAATTACGACGACATTTATATTGGCGCTGGCGGTGCTGATGTTGGTTTTATGGTTCAACGTGACCAAAACCCGCGCGGCGATGGCCGTGTCCATCGGCGATGGTGGCGACACGCAGCTACATGAACGCATCCGCCGGCATGGTAATTTTGTGGAATGGGTGCCGCTGAGCGTGTTGATGCTGGCGCTGGCTGAATTACAGGGCGCATCGGCGATCTGGCTCTATCTGGCCGGTGGGCTGTGCCTGTTTGGTCGGTTGGTGCATCCGTTTGGATTGCGGGCCCAAAATGCGGCCCATCCGGCGCGCATTGTGGGGAATTCTTCAAATATCCTCGCGGTCTTGATCCTGATGGGCGTGCTGGCGCGCCAAATGATGCTGACCTGACACTCACAAATTTTACAATTCCACTTCACTTTACCCAAAACCGCACACATTGTTGCGATCACAAGGAGAAACCCAATGCAATATATGGCTTTGATTTACAGCAATCCCGATCTGGAACCGACGCCCGGAACGGATGAGTTTAACGCCTATATGGCCGACTATTTTAAGATCAACGAGATTTACAAAAATGACGGTGTGTTTGTCGCTGGCGAACCCCTAGAAGGTATCGACAAAGCCACCAGCGTGCAAATTCGCGATGGTCAAACCAAGGTCATGGACGGACCTTTTGCTGATACCAAAGAGCGGCTGGGCGGGTTTTACATCTTTGAATGCAGTGATCTGGATCAGGCGCTGAAATACGCCGCCATGATCCCATCCGCCAAATACGGCACTGTTGAGGTGCGCCCGTTGATGGTGCTGAGCTAAATGAACGCCGCCCCCGATGCGATTGCGCTGACGCTCAGCAATGTCTTGCGCCGGGATCGGGGGCGGCTTTTATCTGCGTTGATCCGCCAATTAGGGGATTTCCAATTGGCCGAGGATTGCCTGCAAGAGGCACTGGAAATGGCGTTTGTTGACTGGGGAAAATCTGGTTTGCCAGCGCGGCCCAATGGCTGGTTGTTACAAGTCGCGCGGCGCAAGGGTCTGGATCATCTGCGACGCAAAGCGGTTTATGCACGTAAAACCAATGAAATGGCGGTTTTGGCCGATCCTGACGCGCCCGATCGTCATGACATTCCTGATGAACGTCTGCGGTTGATTTTTACCTGTTGCCATCCGGCTTTGGATGAAAAATCACGTGTGGCGCTGACGCTGCGCATGTTGGGTGGGCTAAGCACAGATGAAATTGCCCATGCTTTTCTAGATAAAAGTGCGGCAATGGGCGCGCGGCTCACTCGGGCGAAATCGAAAATTCGCGCGGCGGGCATCCCGTTTCGTGTCCCAGAGGCGGATCAATTGGATGCTCGGCTGAATTCCGTTTTGGATGTCATTTACCTAATTTTCAACGAAGGCTATTCCGCAAACCAAGGGGATGCGCCCATTCGGCGGACATTATGCGAAGAGGCCTTGTTTTTGGCGCAGATTGTTGTGGAATTGGTGCCAGACCGCGCCGAAGTAGAAGGGTTGAAAGCGTTGCTGTTGTTGATCCATGCCCGCCATAAAGCGCGTATTGGACCCGATGACGTGCCCGTGCCGATGGAGCTGCAGGATCGAAACCTATGGGATCAGGCTATGATCACACGCGGTTTGGCGTTGCTGGACCGTGCCGTGGCGCGGTCGGATCGGGGGCCATTTCAGATCAAAGCTGCGATTGCGGCGTTGCATTTGGCAAATCCTTTGGATTGGCGGCAAATCGTATTGCTATATGATGCGCTGTTGGTTTTTGAACCTACATCTGTTGTGCATCTAAACCGGGCCGTCGCGCTGTCTGAATTATGTGGGCCAAAGGCAGGGTTGCAAGCCTTGGATCAAATCGCAGAAGGGCTTCAATCTTATCAACCGTTTCATGCCGCACGTGCAGATATGCTGGAACGGGCAGGGGATAAATGTGCTGCACTGGATGCATTTGATCAGGCGATCGCGCTTTGTCGGAATGAGACTGATATCCGGTATCTACAAAAACGACGTTCGGCGCTGATGCACAATCCGTGATGATGCAGATGCGGAAATTTGAGAAAGTCAAAAAAAAAACGCCGGGCAATGCCCGGCGAAGTCCAACAGGGAGGTATGAAGGTGATGATGTAAGCATCATCGGCTTCGAGTGATCAAATAAGCGGCGTTCTTTGTTCGATCAAGTCTTTATGCTGCGATGCGACAACATTGCCGTTATGCGCCTGATGCATGGCTTAAGAATTTTCCAATGCGGCGGCTTCTCGAATGCGTTTGCGATGCGCGATCAGTTCCTCTTGGACAAAATCGCGGAACACTGCGATCCGCTTGGATTGGCGCAATTCCTCTGGGTAGGCAAGAAACACGGGGACTTCTGCACTTTCGACATCTGGGAGGACCCGTTTGAGGTCTGAGAAATCTTCGACCAGATAATCCGGCAGAACTCCGACACCCAGGTTGTTCAGCACGCCCTGCAACACCCCAAAATAATTGTTTACGGTCAGCAAACTATTGAGATCATAGCTCAGTAAATGCTGCGTTAACGATGCACCCGCAGCAACTTGGGTTGTGGTGACATTCTGACAAATCAGCCGGTGATTGCGGATGTCTTCCATGGTTTCAAACGGAGGATGCGTTTCCAGATAAGTCTGGGTCGCATAAAGCCGCATGCGCACCGACATCAAACGTTTGCGCACCAAATCCGCCTGACTGGGCTCTTTCATACGAATGGCAACGTCTGCCTCGCGCATTGGCAGGTCCAGAACCCGCTCTTCGAGCATCAGGTCAATTTTCAGATCAGGGTATTTTTCATAGAGCTTTGCCAATCGTGGCGCCAACCAAAGGGACCCAAACCCAATGGTGGTCGTGACTTTCAGCTCGCCAAACACTTCTTCTTCGCTGTCTCGTATGCGGGCAGAGGCCGCTTCGAGGCGTTTGTTCATCGACCGGGTCGCATCAAACAGCAATTCCCCCTGTTCAGTGAGAATCAGTCCACGCGCATGACGATGAAAAAGCGTGGTATTGAGCGATTCCTCTAGGGCACGGATCTGTCGGCTGACCGCAGATTGGCTCAGATGCAAGGTTTCGCCGGCCGCCGTCAAACTGCCTGCATCCGCCACTGAATGAAATATTCTTAACTTGTCCCAGTCCATAACTTGCCTGTCTGCAAATGTGTTAGCGCCCACGGCGCAACCTTTCATAACGTTCCTTATAAACGATTTTCAACAAGGTGGGGGGGGAAATTTTTGCTTTGTAGGTCATAATATCTGACCTATACTGTGGCAAACGCGATGGCCGCTGGGAGGGCGACGATGAGCAAGACCGATATTACACTGCATGACAGGTTCGATCTGGAAAAAAAGACCATTTTGCTGAATGGCACACAGGCGCTGGTGCGTCTGATGATGATGCAAAAGGAACGGGATCGACGGGCAGGGCTGAATACCGCCGGATATGTCAGTGGGTATCGTGGCTCGCCATTGGGGGCGGTTGATATGCAAATGACGCGCGCACAAAAGCAGTTGCAGGCGTCGGATGTGACATTTCAAGAAGGCATAAACGAAGATTTGGCCGCGACCGCGGTTTGGGGCACGCAACAGGCCGAAATGCGCGGCGAAGGCAAATATGACGGTGTGTTCAGTCTTTGGTATGGCAAAGGTCCGGGGATTGATCGATCCGGGGATGTGATGCGCCATGCCAATATGGCGGGTACATCTGCGCATGGTGGCGTATTGATGGCGATGGGGGATGACCATACCGGTGAAAGCTCGACAGTGTGCCACCAATCCGACTTTGCACTGGTGGATGCCTATATGCCGATCCTGTCGCCGGCGGGGGTGCAGGAAATTCTGGATTACGGGCAATACGGATTTGCATTGTCCCGGTTTTCAGGCTGTTGGAGTGGCTTGAAAGTGATGAAAGACACGATCGAAGTGACCTCGGTTGTGGATGCGTCATTGGCGCGGATGAATTTTGTCACACCGGAATTTGATATGCCTGAGGGCGGGTTGAATATCCGGGCTGTTGATCATTGGATCGAACAAGAGGTTCGGTTGCAAAAACACAAGAGGTTCGCCGCAGAAGCCTTTGCGCATGCGAACAAAATTGACAATCGGGTCTGGGGTAAACCGGGTGCAAAAATCGGGTTGGTTGCTGCTGGGAAAAACTGGTTGGATTTGAACCATGCGCTGTCGCTGATTGGTTTGGATGCCGCCGAGGCAGAGCGACTGGGCGTGACCACCTATAAAATTGGCCAGGTTTGGCCGCTGGATATGCGCGGTTTTCAGGATTGGGCCGAAGGCTTGGATCTGATCATTGTTGTTGAGGAAAAACGCAAACTGATCGAAGTGCAAATCAAAGAAGCGCTGTTTGATAATCGTCAGGGACGCCGCGTTTATGGCGCGACCAAAGGCGAATTTGGCACCGATTTGTTCAAATCCCATGGTGCGTTGGACCCGGTTGAGATTGCCGAATTGCTGGGTGAAATTCTGATCGAAGAAGGGCGCGACACGGATCGTATCCGCGCCGGACTGGCCCAAATCAGCGAAGCGCGCCGGTCTGACAATGCCGAAGAAATCGCCGTGCGCCAGCCTTGGTTCTGCGCGGGCTGTCCTCATAACACATCCACAAAATTGCCGGATGGGTCACGTGGATATGCCGGAATTGGCTGTCATATCATGGCGTTGTGGATGGATCGTGACACCAGTGGTTTCACCCATATGGGGGCCGAAGGGGTCAATTGGGTTGGCGAAGCCCCGTTTTCGAAACGCGATCACGTGTTCCAGAATTTGGGCGATGGCACCTATAACCATTCTGGCTTGATGGCCATTCGGTTTGCGTTGATGGCCAATACCAATATCACCTACAAAATCCTGTATAATGACGCGGTTGCCATGACCGGCGGTCAACCCCACGAAGGCGGATTGTCGGCCGATCGGATCATGAACGAAGTCATTGCGATGGGCGTCAAAAACGTATTCTTGGTTTATGACGAAAAAGAAGATGTGGACCTGTCTTTGTTCCCATCCCATGTGCCGGTTCATCCACGTGATGAGCTGCCTCTGGTGCAGGATAAATGCCGCGATATCAAAGGTGTATCTGCGATCATTTATATTCAGACCTGTGCTGCGGAAAAACGGCGTCGTCGTAAAAAGGGCACGTTCCCAGATCCAGACAAACGCGTGTTTATCAACACCGATATCTGCGAAGGGTGTGGTGATTGCGGCGTGCAATCCAATTGTGTGGCGATTGTGCCTGTGGACACTGAATTTGGCCGCAAACGTGCGATTGACCAATCCAGCTGCAACAAAGATTTTTCCTGTGTCAAAGGGTTCTGTCCGTCCTTTGTGACGATGGAAGGTGCAAAAATCCGCAAGAAATCCGCGGCTGATTTTGAACTGCCTGCTTTGCCAATGCCAACTTTGCCAGAAATCAATGGCACACATAACGTGGTGATCACCGGGGTTGGCGGAACGGGCGTTGTCACCATCGGCGCGATCCTCGCCATGGCGGCACATTTGGATGACAAAGGTGCCGGTGTGATGGAAATGGCCGGTTTGGCCCAAAAGGGGGGGGCGGTTCACATCCATTGCCGTCTGGCCAATCGACCCGAAGACATCAACGCGATCCGGGTGGCAACCGGGGAATGTGATGCGCTGATCGGGGGGGATCTGGTTGTGTCAGCTGGGGCAAAAACCCTTGGCTTGATGGCCACAGGCCGTACCAAAGCTGCGGTGAATTCCCATGAAACGATGACGGGGCAATTTGCCATCGACCGGGATTTTACAATCCCGCATGACCGTCTGGGACTGGCACTAGAGGCGCGTCTGCGTGAAAATGTGACTCTGTTTGATGCCACAGGTCTGGCTGCAAATGTGATGGGTGACAGCATCTATTCCAATATGATTATGTTTGGTGCGGCATGGCAAATGGGATCTATTCCCGTGACATTGGACGCCATCCGTGATGCGATCAAAATGAACGGGGCCAAGCCTGACATGAACTTGCGCGCGTTTGACATCGGCCGTTGGGCAATCGCCCATCCAGAAGACGCCGCGCGTAGCATCGCGCCGGTTGAGCCGGTTGCTTTGCCCAAAACGCTGGAACAGAAAATCGACATGCGTGCGGATCATTTGGCGATGTATCAATCGGACCGGCTGGGTCGGAAGTATCGCGATTTCGTCTCCAAATTTGACGATGTAGATATGAAAGAAGCGGTTTCAAGTTCGTATCATAAGCTATTGGCGTATAAGGATGAATATGAAGTGGCGCGGTTGATGTTGGACAGCCGTAAAAAGGCTGAGGCAACCTTTGATGGGGATATCAAAATGACCTATCATCTGGCGCCTCCGATGATATCGCGCAAAGGCAAAGATGGCGTTCCAGTGAAACGTGAATTTGGCGCGGGTCTGGAACGGTTCCTGCCTCTCTTGGCCAAAATGAAGCGTCTGCGCGGCACGCCGTTGGATGTGTTTGGCAAAACTGCGGAACGCCGGATGGAACGGGACCTGATCAAACAATACGAACGCGATCTGGCCCCATTGGCAAATATCACACCGGATCAGAAAGACGCCGCCTTGGCGCTGGCCCGGTTGCCGATGGACATCCGTGGGTTTGGCCATGTGAAGGAAGAGGCCGCAACCAAAGCCGCGAAACGTCGAGAAGAGTTATTGGCGGCGTTAAAAATGTCACCCGATAACCACACACAAGCGGCCCAATAACTGGGATGCTGATTCTAGAATTTTGGTCTTTGTGAACGGGGGCGGAACGCTTAGGTGACATTCCATGACACGAATGACCAAAATTTCTAAAGCGGACCGTCAGGTGGCGCGCGATATATCTTATGCCAGCTCCGCGTCTTCGCGGGGGGGGCGGGCGTTAATTCGAACAATTGAAAACGCCACCGGTCGGTTGCAACTGATCAAACGTGTCCAAGGTTACAGCGATGACGTGGCGCAGGGGGCAAATTTCTGGGACGTGGTCTGTGATCGCTATGGGCTAAGCCTGAACGTGGTGGGCGGATCATTGAACAATATTCCCGCAACTGGTCCCGTCATTTTAGTCGCCAATCATCCCTATGGCATTCTGGATGGGCTGATGATGGGGGCAATCCTATCCAAGCGTCGACCATCCGCGTTCAAAATTCTGGCACACCGCATTTTTCAGCGCAGTGCAGAGTTGGAACAGGTGATTTTGCCGGTTTCGTTTGATGAAACCAAAGAGGCGGCAAAGTTGAATTTGCGCACGCGGTCGGATGCATTGGCCCATCTGAAAGACGGCGGCGCCGTTGGTATTTTCCCCGGCGGAACGGTTTCTACCTCTGAAAAACCGTTTTCGACGCCACTGGATCCAAGTTGGCGCAACTTTACCGCCAAAATGATCGCCCGTAGCGATGCCATTGTGGTGCCAGTTTTCTTTGAGGGGGCAAACAGTCGATTGTTCCAATTGGCCAGCCATATGCATGCCAATCTGCGGCTTAGCATGCTGATCCGTGAATTTAAACGTCGGGTGGATGAACCTGTGAATGTGGTGATCGGGGAACCGATTGATCGGCAGAAATTGGACACTGTCAAAACCGATGCAAAAGCGTGCATGGATTTCCTGCGCAAAGCCACGTATGACCTGTCTCTAACGCCACTGGCCGCCGATCGGCTGGGGCATGAATTCGAAGAAAAGTACAAGGTGCGTCATGGCAGTCGGAATATTCGATAGCGGTCTTGGGGGATTAACGGTTTTGGACGCGGTGCAGAAACGTCTGCCCGATGTGCCGTTTGTGTATTATGGCGACAACGCGCATGCGCCTTATGGCGTACGTGATGCGGATGATGTGTATAATCTGACCACCAAAGCGGTTGAACGGCTGTGGGAAGAAGGCTGCGATCTGGTGATTTTGGCCTGTAACACGGCGTCTGCCGCGGCCTTGCGTCGGATGCAGGAAAACTGGATCCCAACCGATAAACGGGTTCTGGGCGTGTTTGTTCCCCTGATTGAGGCACTGACCGAACGGCAATGGGGCGACAATTCCCCGCCGCGCGAAGTGACCACAAAACATGTGGCGCTGTTTGCAACGCCTGCAACAGTGTCCAGCCGGGCGTTTCAGCGGGAATTGTCCTATCGCGCCATTGGCGTCGACGTCGAAGCGCAATCCTGCGGCGGTGTTGTGGATGCGATTGAGGATGGCGATCTGATCTTGGCCGAAGCCTTGGTGAAATCCCATGTTGACGCGTTAAAACGCAAAATGCCGCATCCTGATGCCGCGATTTTGGGCTGCACCCATTATCCTTTGATGGCCCAAGAGTTTCAGACCGCTTTGGGAGAGGATGTAAAAGTGTTCAGCCAAGCCAATCTGGTTGCCGAAAGTCTGGCCGATTATCTGGACCGCCGCCCGGCCATGTTGGGCACAGGAACAGAAAGCGCATTCCTGACCAGCGGTGATCCAGACGCGGTGTCGGCGCGCGCAACGCAGTTTTTGCGACGAAAGATCGCTTTTACAGCCGCGTGATGCGGCAATGGTGCGCATTGCACCGCGTTCAATCTGATCTTATTTGCCGTTAAACGGGCCAATTCACGGGAGCTACCCCATGGCTAAAAATGTCGCAATTCTAGGTGCATCTGGATATACAGGCGCCGAACTGGTACGCCTGATCGCCAATCATCCTGATATTGAAATCAAAGCGTTATCCGGTAATTCCAAAGCTGGGCGAAAAATGGCGGATGTGTTTCCGCATCTGCGCCATTTGGATTTGCCGGTGCTCACCCGCATCGAAGATGTCGATTTTGATGGGATCGATCTGGCATTTTGTGCCTTGCCGCATGTGACGTCGCAGGCGGTGATTTCCAAACTGCCGAAAACGTTGAAAATCGTCGATCTATCAGCGGATTTTCGGCTGCGAGACGTGGATGAATACGAAAAATGGTACGGTCAGCCACATTCTGCACCTGAATTGCAAAAAGAAGCTGTCTATGGCCTGACCGAGTTTTACCGCGAAGACATTCGCGCGGCACGGTTGGTGGCCGGCACCGGGTGCAATGCGGCGACCGGGCAATTCATTTTACGGCCATTGATTTCAGCCGGTGTGATTGATTTGGACCAGATCATATTGGATCTGAAATGCGCCGTTTCCGGGGCTGGTCGCAGCCTAAAGGAAAACCTGTTACACGCGGAATTGTCTGAGGGGTATCATGGCTATGCTGTGGGTGGTACACATCGGCATTTGGGCGAATTTGACCAAGAATTCAGCGCCTTAGCCGGGCGTCCAGTGCATATTCAATTCACGCCACACTTGGTTCCGGCCAATCGGGGTATTTTGGCCACGGCCTATGTGCAGGGTGATGCCCAAGCTGTGCATGATGCCTTGGTTGCGGCCTATATTGACGAAACGTTTGTACAGGTTTTGCCGTTTGGCCAGACCCCAAGCACACGCCATATCCGTGGGTCTAACCTGTGTCATATCGGTGTGGTTGCGGATCGGATTGCTGGGCGCGTGATTGTGATCGCGGCCTTGGATAACCTGACCAAAGGATCGTCCGGGCAGGCCTTGCAAAACGCAAATCTCATGCTGGGACTGGACGAAGAGGCGGGCCTGATGATGGCGCCTGTATTCCCATGAAGACGCTTAAAAAACAGCGCCGCATCCAAGTGATTGTGCTGGCATTTGTCGCTCTGACAATTGCCACCGGTCTGATCGGTTTTGCGATGAAAGATGGGATCAATTTCTTTCGTTCGCCCACCGAAGTTGCCGCTGATCCGCCCCCCGAGACAGAATTGTTTCGGATTGGCGGTTTGGTCGAAGCAGGCAGTTTGGTGCGCGGCCAAGGGGATGTGGCATATTTTAACGTCACCGATGGCGGCGCGACCATTCCCGTGACTTTTACCGGAATTTTGCCAGACCTGTTTGCAGAAAATCAAGGCATGATCGGGCAGGGGCGATACATTAACGGCACGTTCGAAGCTGTTGAAATCCTTGCAAAACATGACGAAACATACATGCCCAAAGAAGTGATCGATGCATTGAAAGAGCAGGACATGTATCGCGATCCAGAGGATGCATCGGACGGTCACGTCATCGCCAATTAACCCCGACCGAACGGTGCGCTGGGTCCACTTTAACATTTTAAGAGCAGCCTAATCCCGAAATTGCGCGGGGTTAGATCATGCAATCTGTACAACAAATCGCAAATCAAATTGTCGCCCGAGAAGGCGGATATGTGGATGATCCGGATGATCCGGGTGGAGCCACAAAATTTGGTGTCACCATTCATACGATGCGGCGTTTGGGACTGGATTTGGACCAAGACGGCGACATTGATCAATCTGATGTGCGTCGGCTGACGCGGGCCCATGCTGTCGATATTTTTGTTCGGCATTATTTTGAAACGCCTCGCATTGCAGAATTGCCCGAACCCATTCAGGCCTCTGTGTTTGATATGTATGTCAATTCTGGTGCCAATGCCGTTCGGATATTGCAGCGTTTGATCCGCGATATGCGCATTGAGGTTGATATCGATGGTCAGATTGGCCCCCAGACGATCCAAGCCGCGCATCAGGCCATGGACGCGGCACCGGATCACTTTGTCGATGCCTACGGGATTGCGCGTCGAAACTACTATTACAATTTAGCCGATCGACGCCCTGCCAGCCGAAAATATGCCCGACGTCGGGACGGGGGCAAAGGCGGGTGGATTTTGCGTGCCGAAGAATTCTTATCAGAGCGGTATCATCTGTCGGATGAGCAACATCGCGCACGGGTGGCACAATGGGTTTAATTGCCAATGTGTTTACCGCTTTGTTTGGGGATGGCCGAAATGTCATCGCTGAAACGGCGCATGTGTTTCGTGAAAACACCGAAGCCGCCGCCATTCGAGAGGCAGAGGGTAAAGGGGCCGCATTAAAACAATTTGCGTCCGAATTCACCCATCCCAGAAAGGGATTATTCGACCGTTTTATTGATGGCCTGAACCGATTGCCACGCCCGTTATTGGCTTTTGGGACGTTGGGATTGTTTGTATCCGCGATGGTGAATCCGATTTGGTTTGCTGCGCGCATGCAGGGGATCGCCTTGGTGCCAGAGCCGTTATGGTGGTTGATGGGGGCAATTGTCAGTTTCTACTTTGGCGCACGTCATCAGGTCAAAGGCCAAGAATTTCAACGCTCTATCGCTGATACCATGGCGCGCACAACCCAAGTGACCAGCAACATTCGCGCCCTAGAGGCGTTAGATGCCGGATCACAGGTCAGCCAGAGCGCAGAACGTGTCGACCGCGACGGCGCCGGACCAAACCCCGCATTGGACGCCTGGCAAGAAAGACGTTCAGATGGATGAACAGATCACTAAAATTCACACCCGACTGCATGCGCTTGAAACGCGCAGTGCGGTTGATGATGTGCACCGTGCAAATGTTGAAAAACGCCTGACATCCATCGAGGATACGTTGAAATGGCTGGTGCGCTTGATTTTGGGGGCGCTGATTATGGGCGTTATCGCCTATGCGTTACGTGGCGGATTCACGGGGTGATCTGACGCGCGAAATCGTGATGCGTTAAGGTGCCGGATGCGACACAGCGACACCGTGATTTGAGTGGTCACCAGCGCCACATGCTCTATCTTAGCGGCATGATAAATGAACTTGGACATTTTGCGCTGATTCTGGGATTTGGCATCGCCATTTTGCAGTCTGTTGCGCCGTTGGTAGGCGCCCATAAGGGCTGGCGGGGGTGGATGGCTGTGGCGGATCCCGCCGCGTCGTCCCAATTTATTTTGGTGGGGTTTTCGTTTGCCGCATTAACCTGGGCCTTTGTGACGTCTGATTTTTCGCTACAACTGGTGTTTTCCAATTCCCATTCGCTGAAACCGATGCTCTATAAAATCTCGGGCGTTTGGGGAAATCACGAAGGGTCAATGCTGCTTTGGTTGTTGATCCTGACCTTGTTTGGCGCATGCGCCAGTTGGTTTGGCGGCAATTTGCCCGATAAGCTAAAGGCGCGGGTATTGGCGGTGCAGGCAGCGATTAGCGTCGCATTTTATGCGTTCATTTTGTTCACCTCAAACCCGTTCTTGCGGCTGCAAACGCCGCCATTGGATGGCCAAGATTTGAACCCATTGCTACAAGATCCCGGGCTCGCCTTTCATCCACCGTTTTTGTATTTAGGATATGTCGGGCTGAGCATGGCGTTTGCCTTTGCCGTCGCCGCCCTGATCGAAGGCAAGGTTGACGCTGCTTGGGGACGATGGGTGCGCCCCTGGACCTTGGCGGCTTGGATTTTTCTCACCATCGGCATCGCGCTTGGATCTTGGTGGGCCTATTATGAACTTGGCTGGGGTGGGTTCTGGTTCTGGGATCCCGTTGAAAATGCGTCCTTTATGCCTTGGCTGTTGGCGGCGGCATTGCTGCATTCCGCCATTGTCGTTGAAAAACGCGAAAGCCTGAAAAGCTGGACCATTTTGCTGGCCATTCTGGCATTTGGGTTTTCGCTGTTGGGAACGTTCATTGTGCGGTCGGGTGTTTTGACTTCGGTCCATGCCTTTGCCAATGACCCTGAACGCGGTGTGTTCATCCTGATCATTTTGGCGATCTTTTTGGGCGGGGCATTGACGCTATTTGCAGCCCGCGCAGGCACGATGGAATCCAAAGGTGTGTTTGGCGTGGTCAGCCGTGAAAGCGCGCTGGTGTTGAACAATATCCTGTTGGCTGTGGCGTGTTTTGTCGTGTTCATCGGCACGATGTGGCCTTTGATCGCAGAGCTGTTGTTTGAACGTACCTTATCTGTCGGGCCCCCGTTCTTTGAGTCGGCGTTCACGCCGTTTATGACCGCGCTGGCGGTTATTTTGCCTGTTGGGGCGGTTCTGGCTTGGAAACGTGGCAATCTGCGCCGCGCAGGCCTGTCAATGGTGCCGGTTGCGATTTTGGCAGTTGCTTTGGGGGGGCTGGCCTTTGCGCTGCAATCGGGACGATCTGCATTGGGACCCATTGGTGTTGCTCTGGGGGCGTGGGTCGTTTTTGGCGCGGCTCTGGATATGTGGCAACGCACGGGGCGCAAATCTGTGTTTGACCGCATACTGCGCCTTGCACGATTGCCGCGCGCTGATTGGGGAAAATCGATCGCACATGCGGGATTGGGGATTACCGTTTTTGGCATTGCAACATTGATGGCTTGGCAACAAGAAGACATTCGCACTGCCCAAATCGGAGAAAGATATCAAGTTGGCGCCTATGAGGTGGAACTGCGCGATGTTTTTCAAGAAGAGGGGCAGAACTATCTGACAACCAAGGCTGAGATTGTTCTATATCGCGGCGGACAGATCGCCGCGACGTTGTTCCCTGAGAAACGGTTTTACCCGGTTGCACAGATGCCAACCACAGAGGCGGATATCGACAATGGCATCCTGCGTGATCTTTATGTGGTGATCGGCGATGCTCAGATCGGTGGCGGATATGCGGTTCGGATATATATCAAACCTTTCGCCAATTGGATTTGGGGGGGCTCGATCCTGATGGCGTTGGGCGGGTTTGTTTCTTTGTCTGACCGTCGATTGCGTGTGGCGGCCGGGGCGCGTTCCAAATCGGCCAAAACGGTGGGCGCTGTATGAAACATCTGATCAGACATCTTGTCTTTGTTCTGACGGTTCTGGTGGCCATCGCCAGCCCGGTTTGGGCGGTGCAGCCTGATGAAATCTTGGACGATCCTGTTTTGGAACGTCGTGCGCGCGATATTTCGGCGGGGCTGCGATGCCCGGTTTGCCAAAATGAATCCATCGACGAAAGTAACGCAACACTGGCCCGTGATCTGCGCATTTTGCTGCGGGAACGGTTGGTGGCCGGGGATAGTGATGCGGAAGCAATTGCCTATATTGTTGATCGGTATGGGGAATATGTGCTGCTGAAACCAACCACCTCTGGGGCCAATTGGATCCTTTGGCTGGCCGGTCCTGCTGTTTTGTTGATGGGATTGGGGATCGGATATAAAACAGTGCGCAAACGGGCGCAAACTGGCGCGCCAGAAACGCTCAGCGACGCAGAAAAAGCCCGTTTGGAAGAAATTTTACATCGGTGACGTTATGTTGCCCTTTTAGATCGCGGCTTCGTGATTAGGTTGTGGGCAACAACAGATTGAGGGCGCCAGAATGATCTATCAAACCATTACCTTGGACATCAACGATGGCATGGCCGTCCTGACGTTAAACCGACCAGAGGTTATGAACGCGCTCAGCACCCAGATGCGGGCCGAAATCCTACATGCGGTGAAAGCCGCTGAAAGCGAGGCACGCGTTTTGGTCATGACCGGGTCTGGCCCGGCATTTTGTTCGGGGCAGGATCTGGGGGATGGCACGGCGGCATCCATCGATTTGGAACGCACATTGCGGGACGAATACACGCCAATGCTGCGCGCAATTTTTGAATGTCGCATCCCGACCATTGCGGCGGTGAATGGGGCAGCGGCGGGCGCGGGGGCCAATCTGGCGCTGGCCTGTGACGTCGTGATTGCATCAGAAATGGCATATTTTGTGCAGGCATTCACACGTATTGGCCTGATCCCGGATGCAGGTGGGACCTATTGGTTGCCCCGTCAAATGGGTGCAGCCAAAGCCATGGGTGCCGCGTTATTTGCGGATAAAATCATGGCCTCTGATGCGTCGAATATGGGAATGATCTATGAATCCATCCCCGAGGCCGAATTTGACCAGCATTGGCGGGATCGCGCTGCGCAATTGGCCCATGGTCCGACGCTCGCTTATCGGCAACTGAAAAAAGCGCTGCGCGGAACTTATGAAAATTCGTTGGATGAGCAATTGGTCCTAGAAGCAAAGCTGCAAGGCAAATGTGGCATGACCCGTGATTTCAAAGAAGGCGTCGTCGCCTTTCAGGAAAAACGCCCACCAAAATATGAAGGGCGTTAAATCAATCTGCCGGGATTGGCAGGGCACTATTGCGGACGTTTGAGCGTCATATAGAGGCTGTCACTCCAATTCCCGGCGATGCAAAACGTGTTTTTCTCATAGCCGGTTTTCTGGAAACCAAGCGATGTGAGCAACGCTAATGAACCGGCGTTGTTCGGGTCCAAATCTGCGAAAATGTCAGCGAAATCTGTCGTTTGCCAGATATGAGGGATCAGGCAATTCATCGCTTCTGATGCGATCCCTTGTCGCCAGTGATCGGGATGCAGAATAAACCCAACTTCGTTGCCGTGATGGGCACCGGCGCAGCCAATAACGCGGTTGTCCTTTTCGATCATGAAATAAAGTGGCCGGTCGGCAAAGCCCTGGATCATCAAATCCAATCGCTCTTGGGTCACCGATTTGTCAGGATGGGGCAGGGTCGACCAATATTTCATCGCGCGGGCGTCATGAAACAGCGCAAACAGATCCTCTAGGTCTGTTTGCTTTGGCCCCCTCAGGATCAACCGTTTTGTCATTAACATTTGCAGCCCACCCAGATTGACCCCGCCACCGTTAGGGGGGCCGTTAAATGGCGCGTGGTTAATAGGTGAATGTGACGATCAGCCCCTCAAGGCTTGAATCGTCAAAGTCGCCACTTAGATTTGCGATCACGTCACCGTCAAAGGTCACGCTGGCATCCCCATAGCCGTTATAAACGAGACCAAGGTCAGGGCCATCTTTGGCGGCATCATAGCCATATGACAGCGCGTCGCGGGTCGGATCAAAGTCAGTGACCTGAGCCGGATTTCCTGCAACGATCCAATCCCCAAGCACAAAATCATCGCCACCTTGGCCACCTTGGGCCACATCCCCATTGCCCAGCACCAACAGATCGTCACCATCCCCGCCATTCAGGGTATCGCTTTCTCCATTATCGGTGAGGGTCAGATGCGAAAACAGCGTATCATCCTCGGGGTCGGGGTTTTCGATCAGCGACTGAACCAGCGCTTCATCGATCAGATCAGCCCCAAACAAACCATCCTCGCCAGCGCCGCCATTTAGGATGTCTTGGCCCGCATTACCAAACAGCAGATCCGATTGCGCGCCGCCACTTAGGACATCATCGCCGGTGCCACCCATCAACAGGTCTTCTCCGTAGCCGCCATCAAGGGTGTCATTGCCACCGTCACCGTCCAGGATGTCGCTCCCGGTCCAGCCCTGCAGGTCGTCATCCCCCGCTTGGCCAACCAACAGGTCATTGCCGGATTTTCCGATCAGCAAATCATCGCCGCTGCCCCCAGTTAGGGTGTCATTGTCGGCGTCACCGCGCAGCTCCAAATCATCGTCAGAGCTATCCGAACTGTCATCCCCGCCAATCAGAGACAACAAAACACCACCAATCAAAAGTACAGGAAGAAGAGCCAGCATCGTTATAATCCTATTTCACAATGGCGCGACCATATCAGCGGGGACGTCGCCATAAACCCTAATAGTTGAAACAACTTGTATCTAAACAGGCAACTTTAGACCAGAATCTAGGGGCCCTGATTACAAACAAAAATGGGCCGCCAAATTGGCAGCCCATAAATCGATATGATCGAAGATTAACGGTTTTCGATATCTGTGTAATCGCGCTCTGTTTCGCCGAGATACAGCTGACGGGGGCGACCGATTTTGTTTTGCGGATCGTTCAGCATCTCTTTCCACTGGCTGACCCAGCCCACTGTCCGCGACAGGGCAAAGATCGGTGTGAACATAGATGTTGGGAAACCCATCGCTTCTAGGATGATGCCGGAATAGAAATCCACATTCGGGAACAGTTTCTTTTCCGCGAAATATGGATCGTTGATTGCGGCTTCTTCCAGGGCTTTGGCAACTTGCAATTTGGGGTTATTTTCAACGCCCAGCAGTTCCAAAACTTCATCCGCGGATTGTTTCATCACTTTGGCGCGTGGGTCAAAGTTTTTGTAAACGCGGTGACCAAAGCCCATCAGACGGAATGGATCATTCTTGTCTTTGGCGCGGGCGATAAATTCAGGGATACGGTCCACAGACCCGATTTCACCCAGCATTTCCAAGCAAGCTTGGTTCGCGCCACCATGGGCAGGGCCCCACAGACAGGCGATCCCGGCCGCCACACAGGCGAATGGGTTCGCGCCCGAAGACGACGCCAAACGCACGGTGGATGTGGATGCGTTTTGTTCGTGATCCGCGTGCAGTGTGAAAATCCGGTCCATCGCACGGGCCAGAATTGGGTTGATTTGGTATTCTTCGGCAGGAACGCTGAAACACATATGCAAGAAGTTGGATGCGTAATCCAGATCATTGCGGGGATGCACAAATGGCTGGCCGATTGAATATTTATAAGCCGCCGCCGCGATGGTTGGCATTTTCGCGATCAAACGGAATGCTGCGATTTCGCGCTGACGTGGGTCAGTGATGTCGGTGCTGTCATGGTAAAACGCAGACATCGCGCCCACAACACCCACCATAATGGCCATTGGATGCGCGTCCCGACGGAAACCGCGGAACAGATAATGCATCTGGTCATGGATCATCGTGTGACGAGTGACGATGTTTTCAAACTCTTCCAGCTCAGCTGCAGAGGGCAATTCACCGTTCAACAGCAGATAGCACACTTCTAGATAATGTGATTTTTCTGCCAATTGATCAATGGGATAGCCACGATGCAACAATTCGCCTTTGCCACCATCAATGAACGTGATGGTGCTGTCGCAAGACGCAGTAGAGGTGAAGCCGGGATCATAGGTAAATACACCAGCGGTGCCGTACAATTTGCGAATATCCAGCACATCAGGGCCCGCGCTTGGCGAATAAATCGGCAGCTCGTAGCTCTCACCATCAATGGTAAGCGTCGCGGTTTTTTGCGTTTCGGTCATAGTGATCCCCTTCTGAGGCACACCCAAGCACGATGCTTGGGCGGCTGCGGTTTGTATCCGGTCAGAACCCCGATACCGACAAAGGGTAACGAAAAAGTTTCAGCCCGTAGCGTCAGTCAGGCGGCCGATGGTTTCTTCTCGGCCGATGACTAACATCATGTCGAACACTGAAGGTGAAACAGCCCGTCCAGCCAACACAGACCTGAGCGGTCCTGCCAGCTTCCCAAGCTTGGTTTCGTGCGCCGCTGCCAATTGAGCAACTGCGTCTTCAAGCGCGTCTCGGGACCAGCTAACATTTTGCAAGTGCGGCGTCAATTCCGACAGTATACCACGGGATACATCATTCAGATGTTTTGCAGCTTTGTCATCCGGCGTGATAGGTCGCGAAGTCAGGATAAAGTGAGCCTTTTCAAGAAGATCAGGGAAAGTTTTGGCCCGTTCTTTCAGGCAATACATGCCCCGTGACATCCCGTCGCGTTGGGCTTCCGTTAGGGCAGGCGCATCCGTAGCGTGTAGGAAGGCCTCGATTTCGTGCAGCAGTGCAGCATCATCGGTCGCTGCATTGTGCAATCCACAGATATTTTCGAGCTTTTTAAAGTCAAAACGGGCAGGGGCTTTGCCAATGCCATCCAGACCAAACCATGCGATTGCCTGCGCGTCGGTGAAAAATTCATCATCCCCATGCGACCAACCCAACCGGGTCAAATAGTTGCGCATCCCTGCCGCGGGATAGCCCATCATCTGATATTCTGCCGCGCCGGTTGCGCCATGTCTTTTGGACAGTTTTTTACCATCTGGTCCAAAAATAAGGGGAATATGCGCGTAAACCGGCAGATCCCATCCCATCGCAGTGTAGATCAGGCTTTGACGGAACGCATTGGCCAGATGGTCATCGCCGCGGATCACATGGGTGATGCCCATGTCAAAATCGTCCACAACAACGGCCAGCATATAAACAGGCGTGCCGTCTGACCGCAAAAGAATCATGTCATCCAGCTGATCGTTTTTCCATGTCACATCGGCCTGCACCGCATCCGAAATTGTTGTGGATCCGGATTGCGGCGCCTTAATCCGTACCGTAAACGGCGCATCAGGATGATCCGCGGTCTCAACATCCCGCCAAGGTGAGCGGAACATTGTGGATTTTCCTTCGGCGCGGGCAGATTCGCGGAACGCCTCGATGTCGTCTTGGGTAGAAAAACATTTGAACGCGGCACCTTTGGCCAGCAATTCATGGGCGACCTCTATATGACGGTCTGCGCGCGACGCCTGTGACAACGGTTCGCCATCCCAATCCAAACCCAGCCAGTTCAAACCATCCAAAATGGCCTGTGTGTTTTCGGCGCTAGAGCGCGCTTTGTCCGTATCTTCGATCCGCAACAAGAACTGACCGCCATGGTGACGGGCAAACAAATAGTTAAACAGCGCGGTGCGTGCGCCGCCAATATGCAACGCTCCGGTGGGGGACGGGGCAAATCGGGTGACAACAGGTGCTTGGGACATATGAATTTAACCTTTTGCTAACCATGAGCGGCTTTGATCCGGGGGATACAGGAGGCCGGGGTCAAAGGACAAGTGCACCTACGCGAACAAATTGCCAATGCCCTGTTGATGCAACGTGGGCATTTATTTGGATGGGCGCCCGTTTTTCTGGGCGTGGGCATTGGTGTGTGGTTTTCCTTTGGGTTTGAACCGCAATTCATTCACTACAGCGCCTTGGCGATCGTCATGGGAATGTGCCTGATTGGTGCCCGGTATTCCGAAATGTTGGGCCCCGCGTTGCTGGGGGTTGCACTGATTTCTCTTGGGATGCTGTTGGCCGGGTATCGGGCGCATTCGCTGGCCGAACCTGTTTTAACGTTTCGATATTACGGACCAATCCAAGGCCGGGTTGTCACGCTTGATCGATCTGCCAGTGATAAGGTTAGGCTCACGCTTGATCATGTGGTTCTGGACAACATGTCGCCACACCGTACGCCGCAGAAGGTGCGCATTTCGCTTCATCACGAACAGGATTGGATCGCGCCAACTCCGGGCATGTTTGTTATGACCACGGGCCACTTATCACCACCAGCCGGACCTGTTGAGCCGGGCGGTTTTGACTTCAAAGTTATGGCTTGGTTTCAATCGCTTGGGGCGGTTGGATATACTCAAAACCCAGTTTTACAATTGGAACCACCCGCCGATGGGTTTGATCTATATCGGTTTCGAATACAGATTTCTGACGCCATACGCGACCGTATAGACGGAGAGATTGGGGCGTTTGCCGCTGCGATTACGACAGGGGAAAGATCAGCAATGGGGGCCGAAACATTGGCCGACCTACGCGCGTCAAACCTTGCGCATTTGCTGGCGATATCAGGGTTGCATATGGGGTTGTTAACCGGGTTTGTGTTCGCATTGATCCGCTACGGATTGGCGTTGATCCCAAAAATCTCGCTTCGGTTTTCATCGAAAAAGATTGCTGCAATCGCCGCGCTGATCTGCGGGGCGGGATATCTGGCACTATCCGGCGGGAATGTATCCACAGAGCGCGCGTTTATTATGGTGGCAGTGATGTTTTTGGCGATCCTGCTTAACCGGCGTGCCCTCACGCTACGTGCAGTTGCGATCGCCGCGATCATCGTTTTGGTCCGCCGTCCCGAACAAGTGACGGGCCCCGGATTTCAAATGTCATTCGCCGCAACAACGGCACTGGTCGCGGTTTTTGGTGGAATGCGAAACATGGACCAATCAAAAATCCCCACTTGGTTACGCCCTGTTGTGGCGGTGTTCTTGTCATCGCTGATCGCTGGGTTAGCAACCGCGCCGTATTCTGCGGCCCATTTTAACCAGATCTCTCATTATGGCTTATTCGCCAATATGTTGTCCGTTCCTGTGATGGGGATTTTGGTGATGCCTTCTGCAGTCATTGCCGCGTGCCTATGGCCGTTTGGCCTGGAATTTATTGGCCTTTGGGGGATGGAAATTGGATTGCGCTGGATCCTGTTTGTGGCCAATCAAGTTGCGCATCTTGATGGTTCCGTCGGACGGATTGTCGCGCCTAATTCGGCGGTTTTACCCATCATGACCCTAGGTTTTTTGTTTTTGATTTTGTGGCGGGGCCGGTCACGTCTCATTGGCGTGGCGCCAGTCCTGTTTGCGGGGGTCATTTGGGCCCAAACCGACAGACCTGCTTTGCTTGTTTCAGATAACGGAAATCTGGTCGGGGTTTTAATCAACGGAGAACGGGTGTTGTCACGTGAACGTTCCGATAGCTTTTCTGCGCGGTCTTGGCTTGAAAACGATGGGGATGCGCGTGATCAACAGCATGCGGCGATCGCATGGGAGCAACGCATTCACAACATTGATGGATTTCGTGTTCTACAAATCCGCGGCCAGCGTCAAAGCACGTCATTAGAAGGGTGTGGTGGAGCGGATATTTTGATCATGAACGTCGAAAATCAAACGGACCGCCCATGTGATGTGTATGATCCTACTCGGCTCAGATCGACAGGATCATTGGCACTTTATCAGGATCGCGCCAACATAATCACCGCTCAATCCTTGGCCGGAAACAGAATTTGGAACACGCCCTCAATCAATCCATCGATGGCTTCGGACTATTTCAGTACGAGCGAATGAGACCGACCAAACGACCCTGAACTTTGATCTGATCCTCATCAAAAAAGCGAGTTTTGTAGGCCGGATTCGCAGCCTCAAGCGCGATTGAGGATCCATTTCTGCGATATCGCTTAAGCGTCGCTTCTTCGTCTTCGACCAGCGCTACAACGATGTCACCGTCATCCGCAACTGTGGTTTCCCGGATCACCACAACGTCACCGTCATTGATCCCCAGCTCGATCATGGAATCGCCCTTTACTTCGAGGGCATAATGTTCGCCTTGGCTAATCATGTTATGGGGGACGGGCACACTATGCGTGGCATGTTGAATTGCTGCGATGGGAACCCCAGCTGCAATGCGGCCCATAACAGGGATTTCCAGCGCAGAGGCCGTTTTTGTTGTTTGAGGCGCGGCGGTATCGTCGCGATCACCGGCAACAACTTTGGGTGTAAACCCAGTTGATTTTGATGCCAATGCATCGGGCAGTTTAACCACCTCTAGTGCACGCGCCTTGTGAGCCAAACGTCGAATATAACCGCGCTCTTCCAAAGCGGTGATCAAACGGTGAATACCGGATTTCGAACGAAGGTTAAGTTCGTCCTTCATTTCGTCAAAAGACGGCGGCACACCATCGCGTTGAACACGCGCATTCACAAATTCCAGCAAATCGAGTTGTTTTTTGGTCAGCATCGAAGAACCTCATGATCAGCCTAAAGGACGGCGCGTTTTCCTGATGTTCTACGCATGTTCTTGTTTTGTGTCAAGTGGGCGCTGTTTGTTCTACAACTTGATAATCGAAACTGTGTCACCAATGTTGCAAGCACTATCCAAAGGGGGGCGTTTAATCAGGCAATTTGCGTCTGACAAAACGTTCATCAATGAACTGTCCTGACGTGAAAAAACGCGCACGCCAGATGGGCTTTGATGTGCTCTCATGTAATGTTCCCGTAGACCGTTTTCCTGCAAGGAGGACAGTAGTTTAGCGGGTGTTGTTGATGCAGGTTCCTGACCTAGTCCCAGCATTTTTCGGATCAGTGGAAGCATAAAAATATGTCCACATACCATTGATGAAACGGGGTTGCCTGGCAGCCCGATCATCGCGCTGTTTCCCAATGTCCCAGCCATGAGGGGTTTGCCAGGGCGCATGGCAACTTTGTAAAATTTCTGCTGCATTCCCAAGGCTTTAGATATTGAGCCTACCAAATCATGATCGCCAACTGACGCGCCACCGATCGTCACAATCAAATCTGCGCTATTGGCCAAGTTTAACACTGATTTCAGTGAATTTTCATTGTCCCGGGCAATCGGAAGGATACGGGGGGACGCACCATTCAATTCCAATAAAGCATGTAATCCCAAGGCGTTGGAGGCAATTATTTGGTCATGATTTGGGGTCTCACCCGGTTGAACCAATTCGTCCCCGGTTGAGATAATCGCAACGTCCGGTTTTTTCGTCACCCAAACATCACTAACATTCATCGCGGCCAGCAACATTATGTCGGAAGATGTTAACAGCCGTGGGGCGTCGATGGTAAATCCAACTTTGAAATCAATGCCCAAATCACGGATGTTTTGGCCCTGATGTCCATTCGTGTTCAAAGTGATCTTGTCACCGCTTCGATCTACATCTTCTTGAATTATAACGCAATTTGTACCTATGGGCACTGGTGCACCTGTAAAAATCCGCACGCATTCCATGGGGCCTAGGGTGCCCGTATATCCGTGACCCGCCGCGGATTCCCCAACCACATTTAGTATGGTCTGCGCCTGCGCGTCATCAGCATTTAAGGCGTAGCCATCCATCGCAGATGATGCAAATGGCGGCTGATTTCGCAGGGCAATTGCCGGTTTGGCCAGAACCCGACCCGAGGCTTTTGACAATGAGACCAATTCTGGGTCCAAAACGCCGGCCAAGCTGAAAATATCATCCAATGCTTGCGAAACTGATATCATGGCGCTTCATATTTTCCGGATTTTCCACCGTCTTTCAACGTAACTTTGATACCACCGATTTCCATGTCTTTTTGAACGGCTTTGACCATGTCAAAAACAGTTAGCAACGCCGTCGAAGTTGCTGTTAATGCTTCCATTTCTACGCCAGTTTGCCCAGACGTTTTGACGGTGCTGATCACGCGGATACCGGGTAAATCGTCATCAGGTAACAGGTCAACCGTCACTTTGGTAATAGGAAGCGGATGGCATAATGGGATCAAATCGGCCGTTTTCTTTGCGGCCATGATTGCAGCCAACCGAGCCACGCCCAGCACATCGCCTTTTTTGGCATCGCCAGATTTGATGATGGCCAATGTGTCGATGTTGGTTTTGATCCAGCCCTCTGCCGTGGCGATGCGGTCAGTGACGGGTTTTTGCGACACATCAACCATATGCGCCTGACCTGATGCATCAAAATGTGTCAATCCTGTCATCACATTACCTGTGGTTTCAACGGGTTAGATAGCAAAGCTCTTGTAGCGGCCTCGACATCATCTTGCCGCATCAAGCTTTCGCCGATCAGGAAAGTTCGTGCACCGTAACGGGCCATGTCAGACAAATCGTCAGGTGTGAACAAGCCGCTTTCGCAGACGATTTGCCGATCACCGGGCACAAGGCGCGACAGCCGACGAGTTGTATCAAGAGTGGTCTCGAACGTATTGAGATTGCGGTTATTTATCCCCATGAGTGGGGATTTCAACATACAAGCACGCTCCAGCTCTGCTTCGTCATGCACTTCTAGCAGAACATCCATGTTCCACCCCAAGGCTGCGTCTTCTAGCTCGGCGGCTTGGCCATCTTCGACGGAGGCCAGAATGATCAGGATGCAATCAGCACCAAGCGCGCGCGCTTCGGCAACCTGGTACGGGTCATAGATGAAATCTTTGCGCAAAGCAGGCAGTGACGTGGCTTCGCGGGCTTGCATCAAAAATTCATCCGCCCCCTGAAAAGAGGGCGCATCTGTCAGGACAGACAGACAAGTTGCGCCGCCTTTTTCATAGGCGGTTGCCAATTCTGCCGGGTTAAAATCCACTCGGATCAACCCTTTAGATGGCGACGCTTTCTTTATTTCTGCGATCAACCCATAGCTATCACGCGCGGCGTCCTGCAAACGATTGGCAAAACCACGTGTTGGACTGGCCGCTTTGGCGGCGGCTTCAATTTCGGCCATCGGTTTTTGAGCTTTACACGCGGCAACATGTTCCAATTTATAGGCTTTGATTTTATCAAGTATCGTTGCGGTCATGCGGTCCCCGATGTGATGCGTGCCAGTGTTTCTATAGATGCAAGTGCCCGACCGGAATCGATGCTTTCTTCTGCGATTTCAACACCTTGCTTTAGGTCGTTTGCTTTGTCTGCCACCACCAGCGCGGCGGCGGCATTTAACAATACCGCATCGCGATAGGCGCCTTTGGTGCCGTTTAACAAGGCGCGAAAGGCAACACCGTTTTCGGCTGGGCTGCCCCCTAGAATGGCCGCCAAAGGATGTGTCGGCAGGCCTGCATCCTCTGGATGGATTTCGAGCGATTGAATGCGGTCATTTTCAAGCGCCGCAACAGAAGTTTTGCCAGTGATCGACATTTCATCTGTGCCATCCGCACCGTAAACCAACCAAGCCTTTTCGCTCCCCAGTGATTGTAGGGTTTCTGCCATCGGATGGATCAAATCCAGCGCAAATGCCCCGGTCAATTGCCGTTTCACTCCGGCGGGATTTGTCAATGGCCCCAATATGTTAAAGATCGTTTTGCATCCAAGTTCCTGACGAACCGGCATAACGTATTTCATCACGGGATGATGCATCGGAGCCATCATGAACCCAATGCCGGCCTCGGCCAGAGCGGTTTCTACGATGTCAGCGCCGACCATGACATCCACGCCCATTTGCGCCAATGCGTCAGCCGCCCCGGATTTGGAGCTGAGATTGCGGTTCCCGTGTTTGGCAACCGGCACACCCGCGCCCGCCACAACAAAGGCCGTGGCGGTGGAAATGTTCAATGTGCCGATGCCGTCACCGCCCGTGCCGACAATATCAATCGCACCCTCTGGCGCGGTCACCGGCACTGCTTTGGCGCGCATTGCGGCGGCAGCTGCGGAATATTCGGCCACGGATTCACCACGTGCGCGCATTGCCATCAGCAATCCGCCGATTTGCGCGGGGGTTGCCTGACCTTCGAACACAATTTCAAAGGCTTCTTGCGCTTGGGCCCGGCTAAGCGGGCCTTCGGAAGCGGCGTAAATGATCGGTTTTAGAGCATCACTCATGCGGGCACCTTCATCACGTTGAGGAAGTTTTGCAGCATCGCATGACCATGTTCGGACCGGATGCTTTCGGGATGGAACTGAACGCCATGCATGGGCAGGTCGCGATGTTGCAGCCCCATGATCAATCCATTGTCCAGCTCTGCTGTGATTTCCAGACAATCGGGCAGGGTGTCGCGGTCAACCGTTAATGAATGATACCGCGTGGCCTGAAACGGGGATGGCAGCCCGGCAAACAGGCCTTTGCCTGTATGAGACACAGTGCCCATTTTGCCATGCACGATTTCATGGGCGCGGATAACGTTGCCGCCAAAGGCCTCTCCGATGGTTTGATGGCCCAGACAAACCCCCAATAGCGGCATTTTGGTTTCGGCGGCCGCATGGGTCAAAGCCAGACAAATCCCAGCTTGTGCCGGATCACAGGGGCCGGGGGACAGCACGATTCCGCTCGCGCCCATCGACATGGCCTCTTGGACGTCCAGCGCATCATTGCGCCGCACCACTACATCTGCACCCAATTCGCCCAGATAATGAACGAGATTATAGGTGAAACTGTCGTAATTATCGATCAAAAGCAGCATCTGCCTGGCCTGCCTTGCAAATTGGGGGCTACCACCTCGGGTGAAAGAGGCAGTATAGTTCGCACATACATGGGCCAGCAGACCGGGAAAGGTCAAGGTCCACAAGAACGTGAACAAGCGGGCAGGGAGCAGGATTGTGTTTAGGGGGCTATTAGGCGGCGTAGCGACGGGCGGCATCTTATCGGGTGTGGTCCTGTCAGTGGTATCATTGATGGCGGAACAACCCGCAGGCAGTACACCGCCAGAAACACCTTTGGTAAATGCACCGGAAACGGGCGCGATTTCGCAGGAAACATCTGTGCCGGAACCGATTGAGCGCGAAACGGACATCACCGATGTGGTCGCCACGCCCAATGTGAACACCCCACAGGCCAATGCCAGCGCCCCAATGGCGGATACAGATCCGGCCCAAATACCGGATGTCATCAGCATCGAGGGCAATCTGGAATCCCCGGAAACGGGTGTTTCCCCTGACATCGAAGCCCAAGCAGATGCGCCGGTTTTGCCGAATCCCCAATCCACCGCCCCGCAATTGCCCACAAACGAAGATGACCTGAGCATTTCGACCCTTCCCGCGCAGCCACAAGCCCCTGAAGCGCCGCTAGAAACCGATTTTGAGGTGACCGAGGTTGCCCCGGCCGATCAGCCTACGGATGAACCGGTGATCGTCGCCCCGGACCTGCCTGCTGACGATGTTGAAGCCGCGCAGGATGTGACACCGCCCGCCGCGGCCCCAGAGGAACAGCCGCAGGTCGTTGCCCAAGTGCTGGCTGCAGATCAGGCCCCAGTGCAGGCCCCGGACCAGATTCAAGAAGAGGTTCAGGAACCGCGCCAGAACGCAAATGCCGGTGGCATCGAATCTGTTGTTGAAAATGGCGTGGTTGTTTTGCGCCCTGGAAACACGCCAGACACAGAACAAGATGAACCGGTACAAACCAGCGACGCTGAGGCTGATCCTGACGCTGATCCTGACGCCGAACAGGTCGTCATCATAGAAGACGGCCCCGCCTTGGTCATTCATGCGGCGGATGCTGGCACTGTGGATGGCAAACCGATGATGTCCGTCGTTTTGATGGATGATGGCCAAGTAGCAGAAGCCGTCACCGCATTGTCCACACTGCCGTTTCCGGTGACGATTGCCATTGATCCAACCCGCGATGGGGCTGAGGCCGCGATGCGGGCCTACCGCGACGCGGGCATGGAAGTCGCCGTGATTTCGAACCTGCCTGAACGGGCCTCTGCGTCCGATGTGGCGGTGAATTTTGAGGCCGCTTTTGCGACCTTGCCGGAAAGTGTCGCGTTGATCGATGTCGGAGAAGGCGGGCTGCCGTCTGACCAAGGGGCATTGCGTCAGGCAATGTCTGCATTGGCCGAAGATGGGCGCGGATTTGTGTCCATTTCACGGGGGCTGAACACCGCATTGCGCGAAGCCGAGAGGGTCGATGTGCCCTCGGTGATCGTCTATCGGGATTTAGACGGTGATGGTCAGGATGCGCGGGTCATTCGCCGGTTTTTGGACCAAGCAGCGTTTCGCACCCGTCAAGAAAGCGGTGTGGTTTTGTTGGCGCGTGTACAGCCAGAAACCATTTCGGCGCTGATCCTGTGGGGCACGGCCAATCGTGCAGGGCAGGTGGCTTTGGTGCCGGTCTCTGCGATTTTGAACCCCGCAGAATAATCAATTAGCGACAAGCCGACCCAAGCACGATTGTGGGCGGGTCGGCTTTGGGCGTGTTTTTGGGGGTCCAGCGGCCATGGCGTCATTTGCACGAAATGGCCGCTAGATAGGTCAATAACCTGAATGGTCAGGGCAGATCATACAGCCCCAGAGCATTGCCATCCGGATCGCTAAACTCTGAAAATGTCACGACATTTGGCACTTCGATCGCTTCGCCCGATTGAAGGCCAACATCAGCGTGCTGGGTTTGGGTTTCCGCAATATCTTCGACCAGAAAACGGATAACCGTGCCCGATGTCTGTTGGTCATCGGTTTCAAAGATTTGCAACCACATCCCGGGCGCGGCTTTGAATTCGACGACCCCGGGGTAGGGTCTTAGAACCTCTACATCGCTGCCCAAAAGTTGCAGATACCATGCCTCTGCTTCGACAATAGAGGTCACAGGAACGCCGATTGTCACCTCTTGGAACGGTTCCGCCATGGCAAATCCCGAGGTTAAGCACAGCGCGCCAATGGCATGTTTCAAAAACCGCATTATTCAGCCCCACCTGTTAAATCTTGGGCCAGCATCAGGGCATTGCCATCTGGATCATAAAATGTGGCCGTTTTGACCATGCCTTCGACAACATCGGTGTCACCGTCGAATTTGACGTTAGCCTGTTCCAATTTTTCGCGGGCATCGTCCAGATCAGCGATGCCAAACACAGGCACGCAATTGCCGGGGACCGGTTTGGTATGTTCCCCCAGCCCAATTGTCACGCCGGGTGTGTTTGTTTGCAGCTCTGACCAGCCAGCTTCGTCCACGTGATACATGGTTTCAAAGCCCAACATGTTTTCATACCACGCAGCGCTCACGTGACGATCTTTGACCGACATCGCGATGTTGATTGTTTTATCCAAAGTAACAAGAGCCATGGGCTTTCCTTCTGTTTAAAAATATACTAACTATACTTTATGGACATTAAATCACTTGTCAACATCACTTCTCGGGCTTGGGCCATCCCAATTTTATCGAGCCTGCATTCAGGCGTCGTCGGGCGGCAGGCGACGTTGCTGACCGCGACGGGCGCCAGCAGGACGGCCTTCGCCCAGAGCGTGGATCACTTGATTAATATTGGGCTGTTGGAACGTAATCCCGGGCATGGCCACCCCTTGCGACCAGAGTTTCGCCTAACCCAGCTTGGAAAAGAGGCGGCAGCCATTGCTGACAAAGTGCAGCGCGTTTCAACAGAGGACGATCAGCGATTGTTGCGTAAAACATGGACGTTGCCGGTGCTAACGTCGCTGCAAACACCGTGCCATTTCAGTGATATCAAACGAAATCTGCATACGATCACCGATCGGGCATTGTCCCAATCGTTGAAATCGATGGAGGTCAAAGACTGGGTGCAACGCAGCGTAGATGAAACAGCGCGTCCGCCGCGATCAATTTATCGCGCTGTGAATACCGGTGGTGTGATTAGCCGAATCACCGGGCCCGAAATCAGCTTGTCCCGGCATTGATCCAACGATCAAAGGCACAATGCATGTTCGGTCGGTCGCAATTGGATTTAGGACCGTAAATCAAAACAGAGACATCCAGCAAACACTAACTACCCTGTTCCAATGACCGATTAATTCCCAGTTTCGCGGAACCGTGTGGCATCTTTGGCCGCTTTGCGGATGGCGTTGGATTTATGCACGGTCTCTTGGTACTCAGCTTCGGGGTCACTGTCATAGACAACGCCGCCGCCTGCCTGAATGTAAAGTTTTTGGTTCTGGACAATGGCCGTGCGCAGGGCGATGCACATATCCATATCGCCATTGGCACTGAAATATCCCACACCTCCGCCATAAACGCCGCGCTTTTCAGGCTCTAATTCGTCGATGATTTCCATCGCGCGCACCTTGGGGGCGCCTGACACGGTACCAGCGGGCATGCCTGCGAAAAATGCGCTCAGGGCGTCTTGGTCTTCGGCCAATTCCCCGACGACATTGGACACGATATGCATGACGTGGCTGTAGCGTTCGATGATAAATTCTTCGGTGGGTTTGACCGTGCCAATTTTGGACACTTTGCCGGTGTCATTGCGGCCCAGATCCAGCAACATCAAATGTTCCGCCAGCTCTTTTTTGTCTGCCAGCAGATCTGCTTCCAGTGCTTTGTCTTCTTCTGGGGTGGCGCCACGGGGGCGTGTGCCCGCAATCGGGCGAATGGTTACTTCGCGACCAAAAACCCGCACCAGAATTTCTGGGCTGGCGCCGATAACCTGAAAGCCGCCAAAATTGAAATAGAACATAAACGGCGACGGGTTGGTGCGGCGTAACGACCGATAAAGCGCAAATGGCGGTTCGGCAAAGTCTTGGGTCCAACGCTGGGCTGGAACCACCTGAAAAATATCCCCCGCACGAATGTATTCTTTGGCCTTTTCAACGGCTTGCAGGTAACCTTGGTGGGTGAAATTCGAAACAGGTTCCGCGGGATCGTCGGTGCAATCAGACAGGGCGCGGGTATCAACCGGAACCGGACGTTCCAAGGCGCGTTGGGCATCCATGACCCGTTCGGCGGCCTGCGCATAGGCGGCCTTGGCCGATTGGCCAGATCCAGCCCAAGCAGGCGCCACCAGAATAACATCGCCTTTGACGCCATCCAGCACGGCCACAACAGATGGGCGCAACATCAGCGCATCCGGCAATCCCAGCGGGTCTGGGTTTACGTTTGGCAGATGTTCAACCAATCTGATCGTGTCATATCCCAGATAGCCAAACAGCCCTGCGGCGGCGGCCGGCAATCCATCGGGCAGATCGATTTTGCTTTCGGCCAGAACCGCGCGCAACGTCGTTAAGGGCGACCCTTCCATGTCCTGAAAGGCGGCGTCGTCAAATCTGGCAGACCGGTTGATCCGGCTGATTTCCCCGCGACATTCCCAGATCAAATCCGGGTTCATGCCGACAATCGAATAGCGCCCGCGCACTTCACCGCCGGTCACACTTTCTAATACAAACGCATCTTTGCCCGCGCCGGACAATTTCAACATCAGGGAAACCGGCGTGTCTAAATCTGCAGCCAAACGGGTGTAAACAACCTGATTTTCGCCTGCTTCGTAGCCGCGTTTGAACGTCTCAAAATCTGTGATCATTGAAAGCTCGCATGCACAGCATTAATGGCGGCCTGATCCACATGAACATCTGTGTTGGATTGCAAGGCGTTCATGTAGATATCAAACAGGTCCTGCGCGATGCTGGCCGCTGTTTGATCCGAAATTTGCAGCGTTTCAGCGGCCACAGCGGCGTCATCTGATGCGGGCGGGCGGCTGGCATCAATGCGTGCGACGATGATCCCGTCAACGTCTTCGATGACAATCGCATCGCCGATCTCAGCTGCAAACACTTCGGTCAGGAAAGCACGCGGTGTGCCCCCGACAAAGGCGCGACGAGTCAGGTCCGTTTCGGCCGTCAGTGAAATGCCTTCTGGCGTTTCCCCAGCTTTCAGCGCTTCGGCCAAGTCATCGGCCTGGGTTTTCAGCGCAGTTTGAACCGCGGCCGCATTCCAAGCTTGGGTCAATTGATCGCGCACATCCTCCAGCGGGATCAGCTCAGGGGCGCGGATTTCATCCAAACGCAGGACAAAAACACCGCCATCCTCAAGTTCCATCAATTCAGGATATGCCCCAACTTCGGCAGCCTGCGCCGCGTCACGGAAGGCAGCATAAGCGGCAATCCCGGATTGCGACGTTTCTGTCCAGTCCAGATGTTCCAAAACCAAATCAGTGCGGCTTTGCAGATCCTCAAGCGTTGCACCGCCAGCCATCAAATCCTCAATACCGTCACGTGCAGATTCGATCACGCGAACAGCCCGGCCAGCGGCCAATTCGTTGCGCAGCTGGGGTGCGGCTTCTTCGAATGTGGTTTCCTGCGCGGATAGGATCGCATTCATACGGAACAGGGCAGGGCCGAAATTGGTGTCAAACGGGCCAACCACGTCACCGGGCTGAGCGGCAAAAATTGCCTCGCCTGCATCGCCCAATTCATCGATTGCCACATCCCCCATATCAACATCCGTCAGGGTCAGACCACGATCAATCACCAGCGCATCAAAGGTGCTTCCACCCACTTCGATTTGGGCAATGGCTTCGTCGGCGGTGGCTTGGTCAGGCATGACCAGACGTTCCACCAAACGGCGTTCGGCGCGCACGAAATCGGCAATGCGATCATCATACAGTTCACGCACGCTGGTTTCGTCGATTGTGACCTCTTCTAAAATCATGTCAGGGGTCAGCCAAGCATAAGTAAAGACGCGAATTTCTGCGCTCGTAAACAGGTCAGGATTGGCGTCGTAATAGGCGCTTAGTTCTTCTTCGGTTGGGGCGGGCAGGGTTTCTGTCAGGTCGGCTTCGGTGAGTTTAACCCAACCAAAATCCCGTTGTTCGCCCACAAATGTCGCCAGTGTTTTTGCATATAGATCAGAGGATGGAATGCCGCCGATCACTGCGCCTTGTAGCAATGTGCGGGCCATTTCGCGTCGCATTGTCGCTTCGAATTGCGCGGGTGTCAGGTCTTGGCGTTCCAGAATAAATTCATAGGCTGCGGGATCAAAATTCCCGTCCGAGCCTTGGAAAACATCGATCTGAACCAATTGATTGCGGATCAAGTCATCCCCAACCGACAGCCCCAATCGCGATGTTTCATTGTCCAGCGCGGCGGTTGACAACAACCGCTGTAACACGATCCGGTCCAGCCCAATCGCCTGAGCCTGAGGGAATGAAATCGGGGTGTTCGCCTGAGCCTCAAAGGCGCGGATTTCTTGGGTCAGCGCTGAAGCATATTCGTTCAGGCCAATTTCCTGATCACCAACAGTTCCAACAGATCGTATGGTGCCGCCGAAATTTGACGCGCCAAACCCCATCAACCCAACGAGCAGCAGCCCCATGATGATCCATACGCCAACTCTGCGTGCTTTGCTCTCAGCCATGATTGGGCCCCCGTCGGTTTCGTTATCCGCACCTGAATAGGGCGGTCAGACGAGGGGTGCAAGGCTAGAGGTTAAGCCCTGCCAGACGTGTGAACAATTCGGTGATGCCTGCGCGATCAACATTGGCAAATGCGATGCGAATTTGGCGTTTGCCATCCGCGTCACCATCAGGGGTAAACATGGTGCCGGGCAGCACCAGAATCCCGGCCTGTTTCACCAGTTCACGTGCCAAATCGTCCGAATCCATAGCAAAGGGATGTTCCAGATAGGCAAAATACGCCCCAAGCCCGCGCAGTTTCCAACCCTGTTGTTCCAGCGTTGGAAATCCTTCGGCAATTGCGGCGCGTCGGTCCAGAATTTCATCGCGTTCACCAGACACCCATGCGCCTAGGTTCTGCATGCCCCATAGTGCTGCATATTGGCCAATTTGGTTTGGACAAATGGCAACCGTGTCCAAAAACTTTTCCGCTTCTTCCAGACGGGCGACGCTTGATACCATTGCGCCGACGCGGTGACCGGTCAGGCGGTAAGCCTTGGAAAAAGAGTAAAGATGGATCAGCGTGTCTGCCCAATTGGGATCAGCAAACAAATCATGTGGCGCACCGGTGCGGCTGTCAAAGTCGCGATAGGTTTCGTCCAAAATCAGAGCAATGCCACGGTCCTGACAAAGGTCATAAAACGCACGGACCAATTCAGCAGGATATTCAACGCCACAGGGGTTGTTTGGGGTGACCAAAGCAATCGCACGGGTGCGTGGTGTGATCAATTCGCCAGCGTATGCCGGATCAGGAAGCATATCTGGCCCGGTTTGAAGTGGCACCGTTTTCACACCTTGCATATCCAGCCACATACGGTGGTTGAAATAGTAGGGGATCGGCAGGATGACTTCGTCATCTTGGTCGCATATCATTGAAATCGTTGCTGAAAATGCTTGATTGCAGCCAGATGTAATGCCGACCTGATCAGCCGTTATGGACCCTTGATAGGCGGCTGACCATTGCGCGGCCAATTCGGATTTCAACGCGGGCAGGCCCAATACGGGACCGTATAGATGCGCATCCGGGACGTTGAGTGCCACATCCGCGATCGCCTGACGCAATTGCTGTGGCGGCGGGTCAACTGGTGCGGCTTGTGAGACGTTGATCAAGGGGCGATCGGAAAAATCCACCCCATCCAGCCAACGGCGTGCTTCCATGACGGGGGGCAGAAATGTCGCTTTGGTCCGGCTCATATCGGGGCCTTAATCTTTGCCACGATAGGGTTCGACATATTGCAGCGCCATATCCCAAGGAAAGAAAATCCACGTATCCTGGCTCACTCCGGTAATGAATGTATCAACCATCGGTTCGCCTTTGGGTTTGGCATAAACGGTGGCGAAATGTGCGTTTGGATAAAGCGACCGCACCAGTTCCAGCGTTTTGCCACTGTCCACCAGATCATCAATGACCAGAATGCCGGTGCCATCGCCCATCATGTCTGGATCGGGGCTTTTCAACACTGCGGCCGAGGATTGGGCCTGATGATCATAGCTTTTGACGCTGATTGTATCGACGGTGCGCACATCCAGTTCACGGGCAATGATCATCGCCGGTGCCATGCCGCCACGGGTGATGGCAACGATGGCTTTCCATGCGCCCCCTTCACCGGGGCCTTTGCCGTCCAGACGCCATGCCAAGGCGCGGGAATCACGATGCATCTGGTCCCAGCTGACATGGAAACCTTTTTCATGGGGCAAACGATCAGACATGGAACTTCCTATCCTAAAGCTATTTTCAGACCGAACAGCGCCAAAAGCGATCCAAAGGCGCGGTCAAGATGATGTTTGAGCGCGATATATCCACTGCGCGCGCGTGGCAAGGAAAAGACGCGACCAACGATGATGTACCATAAGGTTTCATTGAGGAAAATCACCAGAACCAGCAATGCCAAAGACGCCAAAGACGCATCCGTTGGCACCAACCCGACAAAAATCGCCCCGAAAAACACCGCCGCCTTGGGATTGCTGGCTAATGTTAAGAACCCAAATCGCAGTGCCGATAGCCACCCCCGGGGGGCGGCGCCGGATTTGAAATCAATCGGGTCTTTGGCATGGCGCCACATCATGAACGCGATGAAAAACAGAAAACCAGCGCCGATCAATTTCATCGCGAGGAACACTTGTGGGACAAGTTCAAACAGCACCGCCAACCCGGCCAATGCCGCACAGGCCCACAAAGCGGCCCCCAGCCCAAACCCAACGGCCAAACCGGTCGACGCCCAAAACCCATCGGTGATGGATGTGCGGATACACACAATAAACGATGGTCCCGGACTAATCGCGGCGGCCAGATGAATAAGAGCGATAGAGATGAAAATGCTCGTGGCCATGGTGTGTTTCCTATGCAGATTTGACGTAAACCATGCCGCGAATTGTATCGCCGTTCAAGACATTCGGCCAAACCGCATGCCCAACATCGATTTTTGAAATATTGATGTGATCGTCCGTGCGATAAATTGAAATAAAACAACGCGCTGCAACAGGTTGTTCATGCAACAAAAAACGGACGCAAGCGATTTGCGTCCGTTCATTTCAGAATATGACTGGTTTCAGAGCTTGTTCAGATCCGGCGCATCCACCGCCTTCATCCCAACCACGTGATACCCGGCATCCACATGCAGGTTTTCACCGGTCACACCACTGCCCAGATCAGACAGCAGATAAAGCGCAGAATTGCCGACTTCGTCGATGCTGACATTGCGGCGCAGCGGCGAGTTATATTCGTTCCATTTCAGGATATACCGGAAATCGCCGATGCCGCTGGCTGCAAGGGTTTTGATTGGGCCGGCAGAAATCGCATTCACGCGAATCCCGTCTTTGCCCAGATCTTCGGCCAGATATTTGACCGACGCTTCCAACGCGGCTTTGGCCACGCCCATGACATTATAGTGCGGCATAACCTGTTCGGCGCCATAATAGGTCAGGGTCAGCATCGAACCGCCGTCTTTCATCAGTTTTTCGGCGCGTTGCGCAACTGACGTAAAGGAATAGCAGCTGATATCCATGGTCATCAGGAAGTTATCCCGACTAGTGTCGACATAGCGGCCGCGCAATTCGTTTTTGTCTGAAAAACCAATGGCATGAACGAGGAAATCAATCTGACCCCATTCTTTTTCGATCGCATCAAAACAAGCGTCGACAGAATCGGGATCAGACACGTCACAGTCAAACAATTGCGACACGCCCAATTTATCTGCCATCGGCTCTACACGTTTCTTAAACGCTTCTCCCATATAGGAAAAAGCCATTTCGGCACCTGCGTCGCTCAGTGCTTTGGCAATGCCCCAAGCGATGGATTTTTCATTCGCAAGACCCATAATCAGGCCTTTTTTGCCCTGCATCAGGTTCGACGTCATTTTTCGTTCCTTCTGTCCTTTAGTGGACATTGCATATGTCCCCCATTTTGGGGTCCGGTGTAGGGGATTGATGTGTGTTCATCAAGTCATCGGATGCAGGGGCCGCCAGAAGGCTGTTCTTGACGATGGGATGATGAAGGCAGACGGTCGTGTGACGTATCAGTAATGTAAGAGAGATCGAGACATGAGTGACCGGACCGGAAAATTTGCGGGGGATGATCCATTCATCATCGCGCGCAACTGGCTGGAAGAGGCTGAAAAGTCTGAACCGAATGATCCCAATGCAATCGCATTGTCCACTGTGGATCAATCCGGAATGCCCAATGCTAGAATGGTGTTGCTAAAAGAAATAGAGGCAGATGCCTTTGTTTTTTACACGAACTTTGAATCAGCAAAGGGTCAGGAACTGGCTCAATCGGGCAAAGCTGCCTTTGTGATGCATTGGAAATCTTTGCGTCGACAAGTGCGTGTGCGGGGGCTCATTTCGACTGTTGGGGACAAGCAGGCGGATGACTACTACAACTCTCGTTCTCTCAAAAGCCGGTTGGGGGCCTGGGCCTCGCAACAGTCGCAACCATTATCGTCGCGCATGACGTTGATGGCTGAGGTGGCAAAAGTAACGGCCCGTGAGGGGGCGCAACCTAAGCGCCCTCCTTTTTGGGGGGGATTCCGTATTACACCTATTGAGATAGAGTTCTGGGCAGATGGCGCCTTCCGGTTGCACGATCGCTTCCGGTGGTGTCGCAATTCTGCCGACGAGCCATGGAAAATTGACCGATTAAGCCCCTGAATTTCACGCTTCGTGAATGACAGGGCTTGTATTATTGGAAAAAATCCGATTTTCGGTAGGTCCACAGCGCAAAGACCACTTGGTGTATGGGGACACTCGGTGTAGGGGAAAAATGAACGAAGTATTACATGAAGAAGATGAGGGGCATGCCATCCTTGGGCAGGTCAAATGGTTCGATCCTGCAAAAGGGTTTGGTTTTGTCGTAGCCAGCGACGGTGGACCTGACATTTTGTTGCACGCGAACGTGCTGCGCAATTTTGGTCAAAGTTCTGTCGCTGACGGATCAGAGATTGAATTGCTGGTCCAGCAAACGGATCGCGGCATGCAAGCCATCGAAGTCTATGCGATCACACCGCCGTCAACACCACCGACGGCCGGGCTTTCGGACTTTGAGGCGTTTGACCCCGAAGAATTGGCCAATGCCCCCCTTGAACCCGCTCGGGTCAAATGGTTCGATAAGGCCAAGGGTTTTGGGTTTGCAAATATCTTTGGCTTTGATGCGGATGTGTTTATCCATATCGAAGTGTTGCGCCGGTCCGGGCTTGCGGATCTGCAACCGGGCGAAGCCGTTGGATTGCGGGTGGTCGAAGGCCGCCGGGGACGTATGGCGACCGAAATCCTGTCATGGGACATGGCTGCGAGAGAGTTAAGCGAGGAGTGACGATGCGGGCTGTTGTTTTGAGTGTGGGACTAAGTGTTCTGGCGCAATTTTCAACAGCACAAGAATCGCCCCCCAATCCGGCGCAGGCTTTGCCGGTTTGCGATATTGAACATGTAACGGTGCGCGGCGCGTTTGGCCGGGCCCGTTTTGCCATTGATTTGGCCGATGACGATCAGGAACGTTCCCAAGGATTGATGCATGTGGACCAAATGCCGACCATGTCGGGCATGTTGTTCGTCTATGATGCACCGCGCCATGCCACGTTCTGGATGCGCAATACGCTGATTCCACTTGATATGATATTTGCCGATGCATCTGGACGCGTCACACATATTCACAACAACGCCATTCCGCTGGATGATACGGTCATTGATGGGGGCAGGGACGTGCAATACGTGCTTGAAATCAATGGAGGAATGTCATCTCGGCTTGGGATTTCGGTTGGGGATCGCCTGCATCATCCATCCGTAAAAACCTTAGATGAAGATTCCTGCACAGAAATGTAAATTTCTGCTTTTCAAACCCGTTTGTACCCCTTATGACCCCCTCATGGTTTCGGGGCGTAGCGCAGCCTGGTAGCGCATCTGTTTTGGGAACAGAGGGTCGGGAGTTCGAATCTCTCCGCCCCGACCATTTAACCGGATTTAGCCCACTCGGGTTACAGACCGGAAAGAAGAAAGCGCCCCTTGGGGCGCTTCTTTTGTTTCAGGCTTTGATTTTCACCTATGTACCTATCAGCCCCATATATATTTGGCATTTGTCGCTTGGTCAGGGGCCCAAATCATTCCTTAGGCCCCTGATCTGCAATGTCATTTACAATGGACGGCCACCGGTCAGTTCAAACAGCTCGTGTAGGTCCTGAGTGACCTCGCGATCTTCGAATCGCACCTTGGCAACTTGGCCGTTTGGATTTGGCACCCGTAAATACGTGTCCGCGGTAACAACATAGCCAGAGCTGGCCGGCTGAGAGATCAGCGACAGCACAAATTTCGGCAAATTGTCCACCGTGCCATTGAATTCCAGGATCGCCCCGGCCGTTGCATCCGGCTCAAGGTAGCTTTCGCAGCGGATTTCATTTGCATTGGGCCGGACCAATGTCTGACCGGGGTTACTACAAGAAAAGCTCATCCCGGCGAATAATGCGGTCGGAAAGGTATCATAATGGGCCTGTGGAGCGCCCGCTTGGACCGAAGCGGCCACTTCGACTGGGCTGGTTGCCACATCCACACAGCCGGAAACGGCCAGACCAAGGGCAAGAACGAAAAAACGCAAGGGAACCTCCAAAAAATTTTGAAACAAAGCTGACACAGTCTGGAGGCGAGGAAAAGCAAGAACCTTCAACCGGGATGATTCTCTCAAATTTGGTTAAACCTGTCCCTCAAGAGTTGCGGCTAAGCCGCCCCGTTTACAGATTATTTCGTTTTTGAGCCCGGATTAATGAGATGTGGTCTGAGATGTTAACACTCTGTGAATGCCTCTGTGGAGGAATCGGTGGAGGACCTGTTTGTGAAACGCGTCAACTCTATTATTGGCTCATATAGGGTAAAAAATTCGTTGACCCCCAAGGGATAGTTGCGCAATTTGTGCGGGCCGACGGGGACAACACTACATATTGTGTTACGGATTGGCACGGGACAGACAGCGTAGTCTTTAATCATAGTGTGAGTGACCCCAGAACGCGTGTTCTGAGGACAGGGACGTTTTGACCCCGTGTTTTTTTGTGAACGATCATATGCGTGTTTTTGATGTCGGCGTTAGGGACCTTTGCTTGGGCAAAGACATAGCGGCAAACCTGACGATAAGTCAGGATGACAGGGGCACGACGATGAAAATCGAACGCAAATTCACCAAAGCTGGACAAGACGCATACGCAGATGTCGAATTTCGCAAAACGCGATCTGAGATTCGCAACCCGGATGGGTCGATTGTGTTCAAATTGGATGATTGCGACGTGCCTGCATCCTGGAGCCAAGTTGCCAGCGATGTAATAGCGCAGAAATATTTCCGCCGCGCCGGTGTCCCAAGCAAGTTAGAAAAGATCAAAGAAGACGGCGTTCCTGAATTCCTGTGGCGCAGCAAACCTGCCAAAGGCGCCACCATGGGCGGCGAAACCTCAGCGCGTCAGGTGTTTAACCGTCTGGCGGGGGCCTGGGCCTATTGGGGTTGGAAAGGTGGCTATTTCAGCACCGAAGAAGACGCGCAGGCCTATTACGACGAAATGCGCAACATGCTGGCGACCCAGCGTGCCGCCCCAAACAGCCCGCAATGGTTTAACACCGGCCTACACTGGGCCTATGGCATCGATGGTCCATCCCAAGGTCACCATTATGTCGATCCGTTCACCAAAGAGCTGGTCGCTTCGAAATCTGCCTATGAACATCCCCAGCCGCATGCCTGTTTCATTCAATCGGTCAGCGATGATCTGGTAAATGACGGGGGCATCATGGATCTGTGGGTCCGTGAGGCACGTTTGTTTAAATATGGTTCCGGCACAGGCACCAACTTTTCATCCCTGCGTGCAGATGGCGAAGGTCTGTCCGGCGGTGGCAAATCATCCGGCCTGATGGGGTTTTTGAAAATCGGTGACCGGGCTGCCGGTTCGATCAAATCGGGCGGTACCACCCGTCGCGCCGCGAAAATGGTGATCGTCGATGCGGATCACCCAGATATCGAAGAATTTATCAACTGGAAGGTTGTCGAAGAGCAAAAGGTTGCCTCGATTGTGGCCGGTTCCAAGATGCACGAAGAAAAACTGAACCTTGTTTTTGAAGCGCTGAAAGCCTGGGACGGCAAAGAAGAAGATGCCTATGATCCCGCCAAAAACGACACACTGAAACAGGCGTTGCGCGCCGCCAAAAAGGTCGCAATCCCAGAGACTTATATCAAACGGGTTCTGGATTATGCGCGTCAGGGCTATACCAGCATCGAATTCCCGACTTATGACACCGACTGGGATAGCGATGCTTATTCATCCGTGTCTGGGCAAAACTCAAACAACTCTATCCGCGTCACAGATGAATTCCTGAAAGCCGTCGAAACAGATGCGAATTGGAAGCTGATCAACCGCACCAATGGCGAAGTCAGCAAAATCATCAAAGCCCGCGATCTGTGGGAAAAAGTTGGCCATGCCGCTTGGGCCTGTGCTGATCCGGGCATTCAGTTCCATTCCACCGTCAATGCATGGCATACATGCCCGGTTGATGGTGAAATTCGTGGTTCAAACCCTTGTTCTGAATACATGTTCCTTGATGACACGGCTTGTAACCTTGCTTCGATGAACTTGCTGACATTCTTTGAAAACGGCGATTTCAACGTCGAAGATTACATGCACGCCACACGTCTGTGGACCGTGACATTGGAAATCTCGGTGATGATGGCGCAATTCCCATCACCCGCCATTGCGAAACGGTCCTATCAGTACCGCACATTGGGGCTGGGTTACGCCAATATCGGCGGTCTGTTGATGAATATGGGGCTGGGATATGACAGCGTCGAAGGTCGCGCATTGGGTGGCGCCCTGACGGCGATCATGTGTGGCGTGGCTTATGCGACCTCGGCTGAAATTGCGGGTGAAATTGGCGCGTTCGATCGGTTTGAAGCAAACCGCGACCACATGTTGCGCGTCATCAAAAACCACCGCAATGCTGCCTATGGCGCAACCGATGGCTATGATGGTCTGGACATCAAACCCGTGCCGCTGGATCACGCCAATTGCCCCGACAGTCGTTTGATTGATATCGCCATGTCCTGCTGGGACGAGGCGCTGGATCTGGGCGAAAAGCACGGATATCGCAACTCTCAGACCACTGTGATTGCCCCGACCGGCACCATCGGTCTGGTCATGGATTGCGACACAACCGGGATCGAGCCTGACTTTGCGCTGGTGAAGTTCAAGAAGCTTGCCGGGGGTGGTTATTTCAAAATCATCAACCAATCTGTGCCTGCAGCACTGGAAAAACTAGGCTACGGGTCCGCCCAAATCGAAGAAATCGTATCGTCTGCCGTGGGCCACGGCACATTGGGCAACGCGGCTGGGATCAACCACACGTCTTTGGTCGGGCACGGATTTGGCCAAGCGGAAATCGACAAGATCGAAGAAGCATTGCCAAGCGCCTTTGACATCCGGTTTGTGTTCAACCAGTGGACCTTGGGCGAAGAGTTCTGCACCAAAACCCTTGGAATCCCGACAGAAAAGCTGATGGATCCAACATTTGACCTGCTGCGTCATCTGGGGTTCAGCAAGCAGGACATCGATGCGGCCAACGACCACGTTTGTGGCACCATGACCCTAGAAGGCGCGCCGCATCTGGATCCGAAACATTACCACGTCTTTGATTGTGCGAATGTTTGCGGTAAAAAAGGCAAGCGGTCTCTGTCTGTGGACAGCCACATCACCATGATGGCCGCCGCACAATCGTTCATCTCCGGCGCGATTTCCAAAACCATCAACATGCCAAACGAGGCCACAATCGAGGATTGCCAGAAAGCTTATGAGCTGAGCTGGTCCTTGGGTGTCAAAGCCAACGCGCTTTATCGGGATGGATCGAAATTGTCTCAGCCTCTGGCTTCGGCTTTGGTTGAGGATGACGATGAAGCCGCAGAAGTACTGGAAACCGGAACACCGCAGGAAAAAGCGCATGTTCTGGCGGAAAAGATCGTCGAAAAGATCATTGTCAAAGAAATCCGGTCAACCGAGCGTGAAAAGATGCCGCAACGGCGTCGGGGTTACACCCAAAAGGCAAATGTTGGCGGGCACAAAGTGTATTTGCGCACCGGCGAATATGACGACGGGTCTTTGGGCGAAATCTTTATTGATATGCACAAAGAAGGCGCCGGTTTCCGCGCCATGATGAACAACTTTGCGATCGCCGTGTCGGTTGGCCTGCAATATGGCGTTCCGCTCGAAGAGTTTGTTGATGCGTTCACTTTCACCAAATTTGAACCGGCCGGCATGGTTCAGGGCAACGATTCGATCAAAAACGCGACCTCGATTTTGGACTATATTTTCCGGGAATTGGCCGTGTCTTACTTGGATCGTACCGATCTGGCGCACGTCAAACCAGAAGGCGTGTCGTTTGACGATCTGGGCCGTGGCGAAGAAGAAGGCGTTCAGAACTTCTCAGAAGTGCCAGACAGCCGCGGCGCCAGCCCGCTCGAAGTGTTGAAGCAAATTTCATCGACCGGTTATTTGCGCAAACGCATGCCACAGGAATTGGTGGTGCTGCAGGGCGGTCAAAACGGGGCGGTTGCACTGAACGGTACGCAGGATCCGGTGGCGACATTGGAAACACTGGTGCCAGAAGTGACCACATCAACCACAACATCTGTCAGCACTTCCTCAATTGTGGCGACTGGCACGGCGTCGATTTCGGCCCGCGACAAGGCCAAAATGCAGGGCTATGAGGGGGATCCATGTGGCGAATGTGGCAATTACACTTTGGTGCGCAACGGCACCTGCATGAAATGTAATACCTGCGGCGGCACCTCTGGGTGTAGCTAACGGAACACGGGGCGAGTGCGCTCGCCCCGACGACGTTCAGGCCGCAGGCAAAAACCGAGCGGTAATCAATAAATGAGCCTGAACGGCGAGACTCAAATGGGGGCTAAGGCCCCCATTTTTTTATTCCGGAATTTGCATAGTAAGTTAAGGGATATCAAAGCCTTCTGGCGCAAGCTTAAAGTGCTCAAACTGAAAGCCAGGTGTCACGGTGCAACTGACCAGGGTGTAATCCCCTGTGCTGCGCGCCGCTTGCCAATAATGTGGTGGAACCAGGCGTTGTGGCAATTGCCCAGCCGCAATATCCGGCCCAAGTAGGTCGTGTTGTGCGGGGCCGGATTCTGTTTTTGATGTCGACAAAATCAGGGGCGCTCCGGCATGGTAGAGCCACATTTCAGCCGCATCGACCATGTGCCAATGACTGCGTTCTGATCCACGTAAAAGGAAATAAATACAGGTACCTATGGGGCGACCTTCAACCTCCTCACCCGCCCAAGTTTGGCGATAAAACCCACCTTCGGGGTGGGGTTCCAGTGATAGGGCTGTAATCAGGTCATCCGCAGTCATTTGATCAACGGGACATGCGGAGCCGTGTCTGTGGGAAGATGCCCGGAAACACGCGGATCAGGGCCAATTTCAATTTCGCGACGCGTGGCGATAAACCCAGCTTTGCGGTAAAATTCTAACGCCTGAGGGCTGTCCAACGTGCAAGTATGCAGATGGAAGCGATTGATTTCTTTGGAAAATGCGATCTCGATCGCTTTGGCCATCAGCCAACGTCCCGCACCAGTTCCGATCAGTTTGCCGGTGAGCCCGAAAAAACCCAACTCACATTCGCCATCGACCCGAAAATCCAATTCAAGCAGGGCGAGGTCCGTATTGTTCAGCTGGATCGTGTAAATCTCAACCAAAGGATTGGTGATGATCTGTTCCAGATCCGCAGAGTCGATTTCTAGCCGAGACGACCACAACCAATGCGCGCCGATTTCTTTGAACAGCGCACGATACCAATCCAATGACGGGGATCTATGACGTACCAATTTCAGGTCTGTGCGACCTGACACATAGTGGTCCGCCGGTTTGTCACACATTTCCAAATGCGTGACGACCGACGCCAGCATGCCCATTGGCACGTCATATAATCCGTCTTTGAGCATTACCGAAGGATAGAACGACCGGCATAAATCGCGGTCTCTTCTAGCATTTCTTCGATACGGATCAGTTGGTTATACTTTGCCAACCGGTCAGAGCGCGCCAAAGAACCGGTTTTGATCTGACCACAATTGGTTGCAACAGCCAGATCGGCAATTGTTGCATCTTCGGTTTCACCAGACCGGTGCGACATGACGTTGGTCATACGTGCGCGGTGGGCCATTTCGACGGCTTGCAACGTTTCGGTCAATGTGCCGATTTGGTTCACTTTGACCAGCATTGAATTGGCGCTGCCGCGTTCGATCCCCATGGCCAGACGTTCTGGATTGGTCACAAACAGATCGTCGCCAACCAGCTGGACTTTGTCGCCAATTGTGTCGTTCAAGGCTTTCCAACCGTCCCAATCGTCTTCAGACATGCCGTCTTCGATGGAAATGATCGGATAGTCGTTCACCAACGCCTGTAAATAGGCAACGTTTTCATCTGACGACAATGTTTTGCCTTCGCCAGACAGAACATATTTGCCGTCCTTGTAATATTCGGTTGCTGCGCAATCCAACGCCAAGTGGATATCGTCGCCGGGTTTAAAGCCAGCTTTTTCGATGGATTTCAGAACAAAATCAAGCGCATCGCGGGTGGAGTTCAAGTTCGGAGCAAAGCCACCTTCGTCGCCGATCCCAGTTGACAGGCCCGCGGCGGACAATTCGCCTTTAAGGGTGTGAAACACTTCGGATCCCATGCGCACAGCTTCGGCGATGGAAGTTGCGGAAACGGGCATGATCATGAATTCTTGGATGTCGATCGGGTTATCCGCGTGTTCACCACCATTGATGATGTTCATCATGGGAACGGGCAGGGTGCGCGCAGATGTGCCACCGATGTAGCGGAACAATGGTTGCGCGGTAAAATCTGCGGCGGCTTTGGCGACGGCCATCGAAACGCCCAGAATGGCGTTGGCGCCAAGGCGGGCTTTGTTGTCGGTGCCGTCCAATTCGATCATCGCGCCATCAATGGCGACCTGTTCGGTCGCATCAAAGCCCAAAATCGCCTGCGCAATTTCATCGTTTACCGCTGACACGGCTTGCAAAACGCCTTTGCCTTTGTAGCGGGATTTGTCACCGTCACGTTTTTCAACCGCTTCATATGCGCCTGTGGACGCGCCAGATGGAACCGCAGCACGGCCCATTGTGCCGTCTTCGAGGGTCACATCGACCTCAACCGTCGGGTTGCCCCGGCTGTCTAGGATTTCGCGTGCGTGAATATCGATGATGGTGCTCATATTTAGGCCCTTCCGGTCGCTGTTAGCGCTAAAATTCGGTCGGCCACCGGATACAGGATATCGTGACGTAACGAAAGTGAATTATCTATGTCAGGCTATATCCAAGCGGTTTGAGCCTGAAAAGGGGCCGAACGGATGTTAGCGACGAAGCTTAAGCCGAGATTCGCGCGCAAACGTGTACAAACCTGACGAAACGATAATTGCGCTGCCGATATAGGTCCAGATGTCTGGTTCCTCACTAAAAATCAGGACTCCGATCAACAACCCAAACACCAAACGCGCATAACGAAAAGGCGCGATGGCGCTGGCTTCTGCGATACGGGTCGCCACCACGATGGTTAAATAGGCGATCAAGCCGGTGACAATGGCACAGGCGACCAGAAAAACACCCATTGGATCTGGCATGCGCATGGATTGATCCGACAATATTAACAAAACAACGCCGGCGGGCACCACCATAAAAAACGCCGATCCCGCCAGTTGCAGAGACGGGAAATGTGTCGGCACCCGCCGTGTGATCACGTCGCGCCCGGCCAATCCCAAAACGCCGATGACGGCATATAAATATTGCGGATCAAAGGTATCTTGGCCCGGCTGCACGATCAACAACATGCCAAACAGCCCGATGAACACCGCGCTCCAGCGTCTGTGCCCGACCTTTTCCTTTAGGAACAGGGCTGCGGCCAAAACCACAACCAACGGCGTGGCTTGCAAAATTGCGGTGGCAGAGGTCAATGGGATCGTTGCCAGCGCCGTCACAAACCCCATTGTGCCGATCATTTCTAACCCATTTCGAAGCATCAGCGTTGGATGCAGCAAATCGCGGGTCCAAAAGGCTTTGCCTTGGCGTGCCAATAGGCCCCAAAAAATGGCACCGCCACCAAGCCCAAGCAGGATCAGAATTTGCCCAACCGGCATTTGACCTGCCAGCAATTTAATGAACATGTCTTCGATGGCAAACCCAGCCATCGATCCAACCATCAACAGGCTGCCGCGGAAATTGTTCATGAAACGCCTTTCAAAACTCTTCAAACGGCATAGCCGGTTGCAGGGGGCTTGGAAAGCGGCCGAATGTACCTGTGGATTGTACCGGTTTTGAGCTAGGTGTCGTCCTGCGCAGACGGAATACGCACACCATAAAGTTCCAAACGATGCCCCTTTAATCGGTAGCCAAGTTTGGCGGCAATCTTTTCCTGAAGCGCTTCGATTTCGGGATCGACAAATTCAATGACCTTGCCGGTTTCCATATCAATGAGATGATCGTGATGAGCGCGATCTGCAGTTTCATACCGGGCGCGGCCATCGCCAAAATCCAGCTTCTCCAGAATGCCAGATTCCTCAAACAACTTTACTGTTCGATACATCGTCGCCAGCGAAATGTTCGGGTCCACCTTGGCTGTGCGCGCATAAAGTTCCTCAACATCGGGGTGATCATGGGCCTCTTGCAACACGGCGGCAATCACGCGCCGTTGCCCCGTCATCCTAAGCCCTTTTGCTTGGCAACGTTCAAGGATGGTTTTGCCCATAAATTCACTCCGCCCGATGGAACAACATCTTAACCGGTCCCGGTTCCGGGGGCTAGAGCATCAATGTACCCTGCATTGTCAAGACGGCTTGGCCTGCAATTGTGACATTGCCCGACATATCGGCGGTGGCTTTGATGATGGATGGGCGGCCCATTTCGATCCCTTGCTGGATGTCCAAAGTCTGAGTAAGGCCCAGTTTTTGCCGCAGCAATGCAGCCAGCGCGGCACTGGCGCTGCCGGTCGCTGGATCCTCTGGGATATTGTCCAAAGGGGCGAACATACGCGCGCGTATGGCGGTATTTTCGCGGCAATACGCAAAGATCGCAAAATCCAATCCAGCCGGAAATTTGCGTTTTCCTTCAGTAAACGTTTCCGTACTGGTGCGTATGGCGGCCAATGCTTGGCTGTTTTGCAGTTCTACGAAAACAAAATCCAACCCCAAACCAGCCTGCACTGGGGCGTGGGTGGTGACGACGATTTTGTCTGACGCGATCCCCAATGCCCGCGCCACCAGATCAACATCCGGATTGGCCAAAATGCTCAGTGGGACATCCGTGACAAAGGATGCGGAATTGCCATCGACCTGTGCGCGGATTGGTCCCACGCCGAGTTCCAGGATCTGCGCGCCCCCGTATCCTAAATCGGCCAGGGCAACCGCAGTTCCTATGGTTGGATGCCCGGCAAAAGGCACCTCCATTGTTGGGGTAAAAATCCGAACCTTGGCGGTGTGCGCGTTGTCTGTTGGGGGATACACAAATGTCGTTTCAGAGAAATTGAATTCACGCGCGATGTGTTGCAATTGCGGTTCGGGCAATCCCGTTGCATCGGGAATGACCGCCAGTTGGTTTCCGCCAAAAGGCTGATCCGTGAAAACGTCATAAACGCGATATTGTGTCATGTGCGCAGCTCTGGTTCGCGGCCGACACGGCCTGCTAATTGCGCTACAGTTAGCCCCTGAACGATGATCGAGAATATCACAACTACGTAGGTGGCGGTCAGGATCAAAGGTTTCCATTCACCGTCTGGCAATGACAGGGCCAACGCGACAGAAATCCCGCCCTTTAGGCCGCCCCAAGTCATGATCGGGATCACACCGCGGCTGAATTCACGAAACGGTTTTAGCATCAGAACGGGGACCGCCACAGCGGCCAGACGTGCCGTCAATGCAAGCCCAATCGCCATCACACCCGCGGATAAGAATTCAATGTTGAATGCGACGGCAAACACCTCAAACCCGATCATCAGGAACAGGACGGCGTTTAGAATTTCGTCGATCATTTTCCAAAAGGCGTCAACATAATCACGGGTTTCTTCTGACATGCCGTATTTGGTGCCGATATCGCCAATCAACAGCCCAGCACAAACCGCCATAATCGGAGCAGAGACATGCAGCTCTACCGCCAGCACATAGCCGCCCAAAGCCAGCCCCAAGGTGATCAAAACTTCGAGGGAATAATCGTCGATGCGGCGCATGACACGAAAGGTCAACCAACCCAAAACCAATCCAAGGATCGCACCGCCAAAGGCCTCTTGGATAAACAGCATCGCCGCGCCCATCAGAGCGTTTTCGTCTCCGGTTGCGCCGTGATGAGCATCCCCATGCGGAAAGGCCAGCCCAACCAGCACCAAAAATACAACATAGCCGACACCGTCATTAAACAGGCTTTCGCCGGCAATCTTGGTCTCCAGGCTTTTTTGCAAATTCGCCTCACGCAAAACCCCTAAAACAGCGACCGGGTCCGTCGGGGAAATCAGCGATCCAAACACCAGCGCGATCATCAGCGGCATGCCGGTAATCCAACTAAACCCAAATCCGACAATCGCGGTCGACAGGCCAACACCCATCGTTGCCATCAATAAAACGACCATCCATTCGCGGCGCAAATCCGACAGTTTAACGTGTAACGCACCGGCAAATAACAATAATCCCAACATCCCTTCGAGCAGAGCATCAGAGAAATCGACCGATAAAACCTCACCTCGGATCTGTTCGGCGATCGTTAATGCGGGGAAAATGGCATCGGTGATCAGCACTGAAAATGACGCAAATAATGCGACGACCAAAATTCCGATCGCGGATGGCAGCTTTAGAAATAGGTAATTGATTGCGCCGAACACACCGGCCAAAACAATTAAAAGCGAGGCAATTTGCAAGATATTCATCAGTCTCTCCGGCGATAAACTAAGGCAGAGATAACATGCAAATCTGGTTTGGACCACCAATCAGATGAGGGGCTTATGTATTGAGAAAAACATGCAAAATTAGGCTGGAAAAGGTGACAATCGTATCCATGTTCCGCCCAATTGACGCAGCTTTGCACCTGATCCGAGCTTAAATCGAGCAAGGCCAGGCGCGTTTTCCGTATCAACCTGACCCAAATCCAGAATTTGAATGCCGGATGATTTCAGGTCCTGCATGGCTCGCCATAACAGCAGCTGATGGGCGCGCAATTCGCGTCCCTCCGGGCTGGTCCAGCCGATGTGATAGGTCGCACTGACGCCGTGTTTGATAAACAACATCGCCGCCAATGGCTGATTTCGTTTTTTTAACACAAACATGCGCAGTTGATCCGCATCGATTTCCGCCAATGCCAACGTGAATTCGGGGGCAACGGCACGATATTTCCGCGCGCGCCTTTGTTTGTGTTCTTCTGCCAGCAACCATCGATCCATCACCGGTTCAAATGCGCGATGTTCCAGTTTTAGGTGTTTCGCTGTCAGGCGTTTTTCACCCCGAACCAATTGATTGCGCCATTTGCCGTTCATTTGCGCCCGCAGCAGGTCGATGTCGGGATTTAAATCGATTTCGGCTAAATGTGCATTTTCGATCACCTGTCGAAACCCGCAATTGCGCAATGCTGCCCGATCGTCTGGGGATTCCGCATTTACCAACCGCAACCCGGATTGGGTTAGGGTGCGATAGGCATCAAATTTATCGTTTTGGGTCACGGATTGTCGCCAAACCGGGCCACGAGAGGCCAGTGAAATCGTTTTAGATAGGATTGGCCGTTCGATGAGCTGTGCGCGCCCAATCTGATGTGCATTTCCCCCCAATGAAACGCGCAACACAGATCTGCCGATCAGGGTTAAGGCGCGGCCAAAGATGGGATGTTGCTGCAACGGCAAAGCAAGAGAGGCAGTGTTTTCCATAGCTCTGTTAAGACCCCATAAACCTAATGTGGGGTTAATGAGGCGATGAAAACTGATCCAGCACAGACCGTATATGGTCAATCTGCGCCAACGCCCCGACTAACACCGTTTGGGGCTGCATTGATCGCCATTTGCGTCGCCATCCCGGGCGGGGCCATCATTGGGGTGGTCTGGGCCGTCTTGTTTTAGGGCGCGGGGGGACCCCGCGTCGCTGTTTAGCCTAACTGAACCAAAGCATGCCGTTTTTTACCAGCAGACAGTTTGATCGGCTGCGCCAATTGGTCCGGTGTCAAAAACAGGCCCGCATCCGACAGTGGTTCATCATTCATCCGAGCCCCGTTTTCTGCGATCAAACGTTTGGCTTCTTTGCCTGATCCTGCCAGTCCAGATTTTACAATCAATTGCACAACAGAAATACCGTCGCCCAGCTCATCCGCGGACAAAGTCAGGGTTGGCAAATCGTCGCCAACGCCGCCCTTTTCAAACACTTCACGTGCGGTGGCTTCTGCGGCGGCTGCTGCATCAGCTCCGTGGAGTAGTGTTGTGATTTCATTGGCCAAAACAACCTTGGCTTGGTTGATTTCGGATCCTTCCAATGCGCCCAGGCGTTCGCATTCTTCAATCGGTAGTTCGGTGTATAATTTCAAAAACCGGCCAACATCCGCATCCGTCGTGTTGCGCCAGAATTGCCAGAATTCATACGGAGACAACAAATCCCCGTTGAGCCAGATCGCGCCGGATTGGGATTTCCCCATCTTTTTGCCGTCAGACGTGGTCAGCAATGGCGAAGTCAGACCGTAGATTTCATTGTCCAACACACGGCGAGTCAGGTCGATCCCGTTGACGATATTGCCCCATTGATCCGATCCGCCCATTTGCAAGGCACAGCCATAACGACGGTTAAGTTCAAGGAAATCATAGGCTTGCAAGATCATGTAGTTGAATTCAAGGAAGGACAAGCTTTGTTCACGATCAAGGCGGGATTTGACGCTTTCAAAGGATAACATCCGGTTGATCGAAAAATGCCGACCGATGTCGCGCAGAAAATCTAAATAGTTTAGATTGTCCAACCATTCGGCGTTGTTCAACATTAACGCCTGATTGGGCTGATCCGTGTCGTAATCAATATACGCCGCAAAAACCTGTTTGATCCCGGCAATATTTTCGTCGATTTTTTCGGGGGTTAGCAGTGGACGTTCATCCGCACGGAACGACGGATCGCCGACCTTGGTTGTGCCGCCGCCCATTAACGTAATCGGTTTATGTCCGGTCTTTTGCAACCAACGCAGCATCATGATCTGGATCAACGATCCCACATGCAGCGACGACGCAGTCGCATCAAACCCGATATAAGCGGGAACAACACCTTTGCTCAATGCCTCGTCCAGGCCTTGATAATCCGTGCAATCGGCCAAAAAGCCGCGTTCGATCATGACACGCATAAAATCGGATTTGGGATGGTAGGTCATTTGTCTTGTCCCCGTTTGCTTTGCCCGGCATCTATAGGCGACAGACAAGCCAAGGAAAAGCGGATGTTGAAGGGTCAAGCAGTTCAAGCAGTAGGTGCGATGTCGGGAACATCGTTGGACGGGGTCGATGTGGCGCAAATTACCACCGATGGCGTCACCATTTCGGGCTTTGGCCCCAGTGCCTATCGTGAATATAGCGCCGCGGAACGGGCGATGTTGCGGTCTGGTCTGGGGCAATGGCCCGATCAGGTCAGTGACGCGTTGGTCGAGCTGATTGAGACCGTGCATGCGGATGCCTTACAACCATTTGATGAGGCTGAAATTATCGGATTTCACGGGCAGACCCTGGCGCATGACCCCAAAAACAAAGGCACGCATCAAGCTGGGGATGGCCAAATACTGGCAGAGGTTTTGCAAAAGCCGGTGGTTTGGGATTTTCGTTCGGCGGATGTGAAATTAGGGGGCGAAGGCGCGCCGCTGGCACCGTTTTATCACTTTGCGCTGGCGAAATATATCAAAGCAGATGCCCCGCTTGCGATGCTCAATCTGGGCGGGGTTGGCAACATCACTTGGATCGATCCAAGATTTGAAAAACCAGAGGAACCGGGTGCGTTGCTGGCATTTGACACAGGGCCAGCCAATGCGCCGCTTAATGATCTGATGCAGGATCGATTGGGCCAAAGCTTTGATGCAGAGGGGGCTTTGGCGCGGACAGGGCACGTGTCAGATGAGATTTTAGGGGCGTTTTTAGCGGATCCGTATTTTTATCGCATGGCGCCGAAATCGCTGGATCGCGATACGTTTGGCGATCTCAGCCACGCGGTCAAAGACCTGAGTGACGCGGATGCAGCGGCCACGTTAACCGCGTGCATTGCCGCGTCAGTAGTGTCGGGGATCGATCTGTGTCCTGCGCCGCCATCGCGCGTTTTGGTCACCGGGGGCGGGCGTAAAAACACCACTTTGATGGATATGTTGCGCGCTGGTTTGGGATTGCCGGTCGACCCGATCGAAACCGCCGGGCTGGATGGCGACATGTTAGAGGCGCAAGCCTTTGCCTATTTGGCAGTGCGTGTGGTCAATGGTTTACCGACCTCTTGTCCGTCAACCACAGGGGTGGGGGCCGCGGTGGGTGGTGGCACTCTTAGCACGCCAAGGGACTGATTACGTAAAGTTTTTTGTTGATTTTTGACCAATTGATAATATTAAGAATGCGTTTTTTACGAAGAGGATTTTGAAATGATACGATTGTCTGCAATTTGCATTGTTTTTTCTGTAACTGCGACTGCCACATTGGCCGGGGGATTGGATGCACCCGAAACTGCCCAGCCGGAAATTATGGCACGGCATACAGCTGTGCCCATGAATTGGTCGGGGCCCTATGCGGGGCTGTCTTATGGCGCATTGTCAGCAGATAACGATTCAAATTCTACATCGCTGGGGATTTATGCGGGGTATGGTCATGAACTTGGTCAAACCCGTCTCATTCTGGGCGGCGAAGCTGAGCTGGGGCGGATCAAGGATTCCGACGGTGGGGCGACATTTGACACGACAGGTTTGCGTTTGCGTGCCGGATATAATGCGGGCTTAGTTCAGCCTTATGCCTTTGTTGGGACCGCGCAGATCAACGATGATGACATTGATGATGCCAAAATCACATCCCGCGGTATTGGCGTCGAATTTGCTGTAAATCACCGGTTACGTCTGGGTTTGGAATATGGGGTCAGCACCTTTTCCGGGTCGATCGATGGTTCTGAGGATGCACCGTCTTTCAGTCGTGACGCGATTTTTGATGGCGGTTCCGGTGACTTCTCTCTGCCCGAAGGCGGAGATTATTCTGAGGATGCGACCGTTATTTCCTTGCGGGCGGCTTACACTTTTTAAACTGGCCCAAATCCTTGTGAGAATTGATTAAATCACAAGGATGACATCAGGTTTATCGCACTTAGGGCGGCCCATTTGGGTCGCCCTAAGTTATTCAAAGACAAATGTGTTGTGGCGAATAGACTACAATTCATCCGATGTTAACATTTGCACCTGCGCAAGTCTTGAAGTCGCATCGTTTAGGAATATGTGCGCCTCAGGCCCACATGTTTGGGCAGAAATTCTAAGGACGTTACTATGACTAATCTTTTCGCGAAATCCGTAGCCGTATTTGCACTTTCCGCTGGTGCAGCACTTGCTGGCGGTTTGGACACGCCTGTTGCGCCTGCGACACCTGCCGCCCCGATTGTTCCTGTTGCACAGGACGCCACTGACTGGACCGGTTTTTACCTCGGTGCTGAAATCGGTACAGGAAATGCAGAACTCGATGGCGTAGAAGACGACGTCAATTCATTTGGTGGTTTTGCAGGCTACATGCACGACATGGGCAACATTGTTGTTGGTGGTGAACTGGCCTATGGCAGATACTCAGCGGATGACGCTGAGGATGTTGATGCGACATCTCTGAAAGCACGCGTTGGCTATGATCTGGGCACAGTTCTGCCCTATGCATTTGCGGGCGTTGCCAGCGTGAGCGGTGATGATGTGACTGATTCCGTTACCATTTATGGTGTTGGTGCAGACATGCAAGTCACCGACAGCATTCGTGTTGGCGCGGAATACCTGATTGGCGAAAATGACAACTTCGATGACAGCTTTGAGTTTAAAGTAGACACAATCAGCTTGCGTGCTGCTTATAGCTTCTGATCCGGTATCCGGGTAAAGCATCTAAACGATCAACAACAAAGGGCGGCCCATCTGGACCGCCCTTTTTGTAATTTCTGGATGCTAGGTTTATTTTTCCGGGATCAAGCCGCGCGGGCTGAACCGTAGAACCAGCAACAGGATGATGCCCATGGTCAGCAGCCGCATATGCGCCACGCTGTCCAGCAGGTGCAGACGCAATCCGCTATCTTCGGCCATGCCGGCGGTGATCACCTGCATCAAACCTGCGCCAATGGGTTCCACCTGAACCCACAGCCACCAGATCAGAAACCCACCCAGCACCGAGCCAAAGTTATTGCCGGACCCGCCGACAATCACCATCACCCAGACCAAAAAGGTAAAGCGCAGCGGCTGATAGGCGCCGGGCAGCAATTGACCGTCCAACGTGGTCATCATCGCCCCGGCAATCCCACAAACAGCAGAACCGAGGATAAAGATCTGTAAATGGCGTTTGGTGACGTTTTTGCCCATGGCACGGGCGGCGTCTTCGTTGTCACGGATGGCGCGCATCATGCGACCCCAAGGCGAATTTAACGATTTCTGCGCCATGACCAACAGGATCACCAAAACAATGGTGAACAACACCGAATAGCCCATTTTGATATAAAGCGTCGATGCCGTGATCGGATCGAGCCCAAATTCGGCAGCGCGTTCGACAAAACCCGCATCGTTTTGCAGCTCAATCGCATCAGGAACAGGGCGCGGCAGGCCATAAACGTTTTGCACGCCTCGCGCCAACCAAACTTCGTTTTTCAGGATCGCAACGATGATTTCCGCAATGCCCAGCGTCGCAATTGCCAGATAATCACTGCGCAGACCCAGCGCGGTTTTTCCGATCACCCAAGCCGCACCCGCGGCCAACAGACCCCCGACAGGCCAAGCAATCAGAACCGGCAGGCCAAGCCCACCAAGGTAACCTGTGACGGCTGGGTTGACCTCTTCGATGGCGGCAACGCCTGCATCAAACACCGCGCGAAACGCAAAGAACCCGACGATCAGGATCGCAACAATCGCCCAGATGCGGGTGTGCCCGGACAGACGCGCATGGGATTTTACCGCAGCAATTATCGCGCCGATCCCAATGGCCAAGCCTAGGAAAACCTTTAACCCACCTGCGGCCCAGGCTTCGGTGGTGGGGGGCATTGCGATCAGCACATTGGCCAATCCACCCAAAGCGACAAAACCCATAACCCCAACATTGAACAGCCCGGCGAACCCCCATTGCAGGTTCACGCCCAGCGCCATGATCGCGGAAATCAGCCCCATATTCAGGATCAACAAGGCCGAATTCCAGCCCTGAACAAATCCGGTTCCAATGATCAAACACGCAACAAAGGTAAACAATAACGGTGTGCGAAGTGACTGGCTCATACGGATTGCCCCTTAAACAGGCCCGTGGGTTTCACGAGCAAGACAGCGATCAAAATGACAAAGCTGACGGCGAATTTGTAATCGGTGGACAAAAGTTGCACCAACCCGTCCGGTTCCAAACTTTCGGGCATCAGATAGCCCAACACTTTTTTCAATGGATAGGTGATGGTCACCTCAGCAAAGGCGATCAGGAAACCACCGGCAATGGCCCCCAGCGGATTGCCCAACCCGCCCACGATGGCCGCGGCAAAGATGGGCAGCAGCAGTTGGAAATAGGTGAACGGCTTAAAGCTTTTGTCCAAGCCATAAAGCGTGCCTGCAATGGTGGCGAGGGCTGCGACGATGATCCACGTGACCATCACCACCCGTTCAGGGTTGATGCCTGATAGCAGCGCCAGATCTTCGTTATCGGAAAATGCGCGCATGGATTTTCCGGTGCGGGTTTTGTTGAGGAACCAGAACAACAGCGCCACGACGATCACTGCCGTGATGACGGTCAGACCTTGGGATGTTTTGATGGTCAAACCTTCGCGCAGGCCGGACCATTCCTTGAAATCACGGGCGCGCAGGATGAACCGTTCGCCATCCAGGAAATTCTGATCGCCGACACCGATGATAAACCGCACCACGCCGTTATAGACAAACATCACCCCCATAGCGGCGATGACAAACACCACCGGCGCGGCCTTTTGGGCGCGGAAAAATTTATAAACAACGCGGTCCGTGCCGATCACAAACAGTGATGTCGCCGCGATGCCAAAGGGCAGGGCCAGCAGGGCCGTGGGCAGCGGGCCAAAGCTGACCCCCATGGATTGCAGCCACCACGTAAACAGGATCGTCGACATCGTGCCAAAGGCCATCGTGTCACCATGGGCAAAGTTCGAAAACCGCAAAATCCCGTAGATCAGCGTCACGCCAAGCGCACCCAGCGCCAGCTGCGACCCATAGGTGGTGGCCGGGATGATGACAAATTGGGTCAAAGCGACCAATGCGTTTAGGAAATCCATTAAAACGCTCCTTGGCAGGTGCCCAGATAGGTAATGGACATCGGGCCATCTGCTATATGGGTGGTGAAAATTGCGCCATTTGGCGTCACGCTCATCAGATAGTCCGCACCATCACCAGCCGCGATATAGGTGTGCAAATTGTCATCGCCCTTTGAGGCAATGATCATCAGATCGCCAAACACGGTGCCCAGAATGGACGCGGTTTGTTGCACGTCAACGGTGAAATCGGTGGTCGCACAGGCATCCGCATCCACACATTCACGGTCAAACGCACAGCTATAATCGGCCAGCGCGGGCGTAGCGATAACCACCAAGGCAGCCGCAACTTTGATTGGGTTCAGATACATATCTCAGCCCCCCAGGAATGATTTGCGAACTTCTGGATCCGCCAGAAGCTCTTTGCCGGTGCCACTATAGGCATTGGCGCCCTGGACCAGAACATATCCGCGATCGGCAATTTCCAGCGCCTGACGGGCGTTTTGTTCCACCATCAGGATCGGAATGCCGGTGCGGGCCACTTCGATGATGCGATCAAACAATTCATCCATCACAATCGGGGAAACGCCCGCAGTGGGTTCATCCAGCATCAAAACCTTTGGCTGGGTCATCAACGCACGCCCGACGGCCACCTGTTGACGCTGCCCACCGGACAATTCGCCCGCCGCCTGATTGCGTTTGTCGCGCAGGATCGGAAACAGATGATAAATCTGTTCGATGGTGGATTTGAAATCATCCTTGCGAATGAACGCCCCCATTTCGAGGTTCTCTTCGACGGACATTGACGGGAAAATATTGCGCACTTGCGGCACAAAGCCCATGCCCTTGATGACACGGTCTTGGGGCGACAATTTGGTGATGTCTTCGCCATCCAGATGCACGTGTCCCTGCCGCAGGTTCAACATCCCAAACACAGATTTCATCGCGGTGGATTTACCGGCGCCATTTGGGCCAACGATGACGGCAATTTCGCCCGGATTCACCGCAATGGTGCAATCATGCAGAATATCAGGGCCTTTGCCATAGCCGCCGGTCATGCTTTGGCCGATCAGAAACGGTTCGCTGCTCATGCCTCACCTTTGTCTTTGTTTTTCAGGCCGGTGCCCAGATAGGCTTCGATCACCTGTTCGTTCGCTTTGATTTCCGCCAAGGTGCCTTCGGCCAGCACTTTGCCTTCGGCCATGCAGATGACCGGGTCACAAATTTTGCCGATAAAATCCATGTCATGTTCGATCACAACGAAAGTGTAATTGCGTTCTTTGTTCAAACGCAGGATCGCATCCCCAATGGTCATCAACAGAGTGCGGTTCACCCCGGCGCCCACTTCGTCCAGAAACACGATTTTGGCATCCACCATCATGGTGCGGCCCAGTTCCAACAGCTTTTTCTGCCCGCCCGAGATCAATCCCGCCTTGTGATCCGCCAGATGCTCAATCGTCAGAAACTCCAACACTTCGTCGGCTTTGGCGCGCAATGCGCGTTCTTCGTTGGCGATGCGTTTGCGTCCAAACCAGGTGTTCCACAGGGTTTCACCGGTTTGACCACCGGGCACCATCATCAGATTTTCGCGGCAGGACATGCTGTCAAATTCATGCGCGATCTGGAATGTGCGCAGCAATCCTTTGTGAAACAATTCATGTGGGGGCAGGCCGGTGATGTCTTCACCTGCCATCGTCACCGTCCCAGATGTCGGTTTAAGAACGCCCGCGATCACATTGAAAAGCGTGGTTTTTCCCGCACCGTTCGGGCCGATCAGCCCGGTGATGGACCCCGGTTCAATTGTGAGGCTCGCGCCATCAACGGCCTTAAAGCCGCCAAACGCCTTTACGACGTTGTCCACTTTTATCATGTTTTCCCCCGCGCGATTATGACCCATTTTCCGGCCAGACCCAGATCGCGTCTTATCTTGTGCAAACGGCGCAGGATTTCCCGCGCCGTTTGGTGTTACGTTATCGGACCGAAATCAACGATATTGAACCGTTGCCAATTCGCCATCCTCAACCGTCACCTGACGGAACCCACCAGAGGCGTCGCCCCCTTCGAGGAACTCAACCGCCGTGGCGCCCACATAGTTGATTTCCCCACCACCAGCGAGGATTTCCAGCGCTTTGGCCAGCTCACCGGGGTGAATTTCTTCGCCCGGCGCGTTGGCAACGTCCATGATGTGGTCTTTGTAATCACCCGGTTCCGCAGAGCCAGCGGCCTGCATGGCCAACATGATCAACGCAGCCGCGTCATAGCTTTCGCCGGTATAAGGCGAAGACACGTCAAAGGCATCGCCAACCAGATCAACAAATACGCTAGCGCCTTCGCTTTCGGTGCCAGCCAGCTGACCCATAGAACCGTCAATGTCCGACCCAAAATCATCGGTCAGTTTTGCACCGATCATCCCATCAGGGAAGTGGAACATGTCAAATGCGCCGGAATCCAGGGCTGCACGGACGATGCCGTTGCCGCCTTGGTCAACGTAGCCCGCAACCACCAGACGTTCGCCGCCCGCAGCCGCCAAGGCACCCACTTCTGCGGAATAGTCAGCTTTGCCATCTTCGTGGGCTGCAACGATTGTGACGGACCCACCGGCCGCTTCGTATGCGGCTTGGAACGCGTCGGACAGACCTTTGCCGTAATCGTTGTTGGTATATGTCAGAGCAACCTCTGTCACACCTTCTTCGATCAGGATTTCAGCCATCACAACACCCTGACGCGCATCTGACGGAGCTGTGCGGAAAAACAGGCCGTTATCTTCGGCTTCGGACAGGCCGGGGGATGTGGCGGATGGTGAAATCAGCACAACACCGTTTGGCACAGCCACGTTGGCCAGAACCGCGCCGGTCACACCGGAACAATCGGGGCCCATCAGGCCTTTGATGCCGTCGGATGTGATCAGACGTTCCGCCGCGGCTGTCGCCGCACCTGCATCAACACAGGTCGAGTCAGCGCGCACAGGCGTCACAGTTGCGCCATCTAGCAATGCGCCGGATTCAGTGACTTCGGCCATGGCCATTTCAGCACCAGCCGCCATATGTGGTGTCAGCGATTCAATGGGGCCAGTATAGCCCAGAATAACGCCCAATTTGATTTCGTTGGCATGGCCGTCAGCAAAAGCTGCACCAGCAACAAGCGCAGAGGCCGCAGTGGCCATCAGCAGATTTTTCATGAATTGTCTCCCTGTTGGATATTCATCCTGCCAAGGATGCTAAGCGGCGTTTGTTGAAAAGAAAAGCGCGAAAAAACCGGATTTGTAGTGAAAACACCATGTTCTTCAACCACATCGGACCGATTTTAGGGAAAATCCACTTAGATCGACAACCGCGATGCCAGCGCACCTCGTTCGCGGTAAGGGGTGGTGTTATAATGTGAGCGATAACATTTAGAAAAGTGGGATGGGGATGAAAAACCGCAGGCCAACGCGACGTTTATAACGCTCATATCTGTCTGCATCAGCAGGTTGCGCGCCTTTTGCAAACGCAGCTCCATGTAATAGCGTTTTGGGGACCGGTTCAGATAGCGGCGAAACAAACGTTCCAATTGCCGGGTCGACATATCGACATCTTTGGCCAGCGTGGACGGGCTGATCGGATCTTCTATGTTGGTTTCCATGATCTGGATCACCCGGCTGAGTTTGGGGTGACGCACGCCAATCCGGGTTGGGATCGACAGACGCTGGGTATCCTGATCGGTGCGGATTGACGAATAAATCTGTTGGTCCGCAACGGAATTGGCCAGCTCTTCGCCATGATCATCTGCAATAATATGCAAAAACAGATCAATCGAAGAGGTCCCACCGGCGGTGCTCATCCGGTTACCATCGACCTGAAATACCGATTTGGTCAATTCCACGTCTTGGAATTCTTCGGTGAAACTGTCCTGATTTTGCCAGTGGATCGTTGCGCGTTTGTCATTCAGCAGCCCGGCTTTGGCCATTGTATAAGACGCTGTGCAAAGCCCGCACACAACCACACCTTTCCGGGATTCCCGTCGCAGCCAATTCAGAACCTTTTGTGACGTATTCGCAGCAACCGCGCGCCCCCCACACAAAATGATCACATCATCCCGGCGCAATTCATCCAGACCACCATCCAATTTGAATCGAACACCCGTGGATGACGACACTTCGTCACCGGTTTCTCCGACAACTTCCCAATGATAAAGATCCTGACCAGACATCAGGTTTGCCAAACGCAGGCAATCAATGGCCGCTGCAAATGACAAAAGCGTAAACTCATTTAACAACACAAATACATACCGACGCGGCTTTGTATCCTCGGATGTGCTTTTGATGAGTTCATGGTTTTGTGCCATGGGTGGTTGTGTTCCCGAATTAAACGTTCAATGCATCAGTCTTGAATACGATTTGTGTCACTTGCAAGAGGGCATTCGCATTCCGACGGCTGCTTTTTCCATTGGCCAGAGGCAGGGTGAACGCTATAAGGGCACGCTGATAACGCTAACCACAACTTTCGAACTTATGAATACGGAGCAAAAACGATGACCGAGTGGCAGAAAACCGACTGGCGTGCAAAACCCAGGGTTCAGATGCCGGACTATTTGGACCAGTCCGCGCTGAACGCAGTCGAGGGCAAACTGGCCTCATATCCACCGCTCGTTTTTGCGGGGGAAGCCAGACGCCTTAAGAATCACCTTGCCGCTGTTTCGCGTGGCGAGGCGTTTTTGCTGCAAGGCGGCGATTGTGCCGAAAGCTTTAAGGATTTTTCAGCGGATGGGATTCGCGACACCTTTAAGGTGATGTTGCAGATGGCGATGGTGCTGACCTATGGCGCCAAAGTGCCGGTGGTCAAAGTCGGCCGTATGGCCGGCCAGTTTGCCAAACCGCGCAGCGCCCCAACCGAGGTCAAAGACGGCACCGAATTGCCCAGCTACCGCGGCGACATCATCAACGAGCTGGACTTTACCGAAGCGGCCCGTATCCCCGATGCCAGCAAAATGTTGCAGGCCTACACACAGGCGGCGGCGACGCTGAACCTGTTGCGGGCTTTTTCAACGGGTGGATTTGCAGATATTCACCGCGTTCATGCCTGGACGCTGGGGTTCACGGATGGGGACGAAGCCGGCAAATACCGCGATATGGCGTTGCAGATTTCCAATGCGTTGGATTTCATGACGGCTGCGGGCCTGACATCCGAAACCAACCACGAATTGGGATCGGTTGAATTCTACACCAGCCACGAAGCGTTGCTGTTGGAATATGAAGAGGCGTTGACGCGTCTGGATTCCACATCAGGCAATTGGTTGGCCGGGTCTGGCCATATGATCTGGATTGGCGATCGGACACGCCAGCCGGATGGGGCACATGTCGAATTCTGTTCAGGTGTGCAAAACCCAATCGGTCTGAAATGTGGGCCAACCATGACCTCTGGTCACCTTAAGGCGCTGATGGCCAAACTGAACCCGCAAAACGAAGCCGGGCGTTTGACCTTGATCGCACGGTTTGGGGCAGGGTCGGTTGGTGAACATCTGCCACGTCTGATCAAAGCCGTTCAGGAAGAAGGCGCCAACGTTGTTTGGACCTGTGATCCGATGCATGGCAACACGATCAAATCGGCCACGGGCTATAAAACCCGTCCGTTTGATTCGGTTCTGCGCGAGGTGCGCGAATTCTTTGGCGTTCATCAGGCCGAAGGGTCCATCCCAGGTGGTGTTCACTTTGAGATGACCGGTGCGGATGTGACCGAATGTACCGGTGGTGTGCGTGCCGTAACGGACGAAGATCTGTCCGCGCGTTATCACACAGCCTGTGATCCACGTCTGAACGCGTCGCAATCTTTGGAACTGGCGTTCCTCGTTGCCGAAGAATTGCAAGCCCGCCGGAACGGACTTAGCAAGGTTAAAGCAGGCTAATTAGCCGTTATTCACGATCAACCGAAGGGCCGGGCGTTCAGCGCTTGGCCCTTTTGCTTGGAACCGGCTGCGTCCGCCATGGATCACGTTCATCGATGGTGTTTCCGCCAAAGGTGATACTGATTTCAGGTCATTGACGTGATCACAGCGAATGAACCCTTCGGCGGGAATTTCGAACCGACGAGGGCTGCGACCTGTCAAACCATCGGTCACAATCGCGCCCATCGCCATGGAAACTTGGCCATCGGACCCGTTCATCGGCAACAAAATCATCCGCCCCGACAACCGAGGACGCCCCATCGTGCGCGGTGAAAACAACGGCAATTCAACGATTGCAGGGTCTTCAAATACGCGGCGCAGATATTCTGCGACCACCATGCGCCCGGCAGGTGTAAAAAACGTGGTCAGTGGCATCCCACGGGGATCCATGCCCAACAGGTTGTTCAATTGCTGACCACCCACTCGTACCCGCCCCATAGAGGTCGAAACGCGTTGCAAAATAAAGGCATGTGGCAGCGCATCATCGATGCGGGCAGGGTTCACTTCGCTGCGAAATGGCAGCGTGCGTGCGCCCTTTAATTCCTGCCAGTAGTTTTCCAGCACCCGAAATGTTGGCCCGGATTTTCCGGTCATTAAAGGGCGATTGATGGTTGGCTTTGCCGTATCCATTGTCTTGTCCATTTGCTCAGCCCCCGCTGATTTAAACTTGTGACCCTGTGTCGCGAACCGACCCAAGATCGTTACCATGGGGTTAATATAGCGTCTCATTTAGAACAAATCTCTGCCCAAAGTGTTAACGGGTTAACGGGTAAACAGTTTGCCCCGCATTTAATTTGGCATTACTCCCTAGACGAGTGTTCAAAAAGGAGACGCCCGTGATCCGATCCATGACAGCTTTTGCTACCATTACAGGGGGGGCTGAGGGGGCCAACTGGGCCTGGGAAATGCGCGGTGTTAATGCCCGCGGTTTGGATCTGCGGATACGATTGCCCGACGGAATCACGGGGCTAGAGGCCGATCTGCGCAAAGCGGTAACCCAGCGATTGGGGCGCGGAAATGTGACAATCGGATTGCGTTTGACCCAAGACGAGTCAGCCCAGGCATTGATGTTGGATCAGGATCAACTGGACCGCGTTTTGGCGGCTTTTGTACAAATTGAAACCCGCGCCTATACAACCGGCGTGACACTTGCTCAGCCGACGCCTGCGGATGTTTTGAACCAGCGCGGCGTTATCGTTCAGGGCCGGTCAGACACGATGTCAGACAATATTATCAAGGCGTTGAACGGCGAAATTCAACCATTGATCGATGCGTTTGTCGCCATGCGTGAATCCGAAGGCGCAGCGCTTGAGAATGTCATTGCCGGTCAACTTGATGAAATCGAACGTTTGACAGATGCCGCTGCCGAGGCCGTGGTGGCTCGCAAAAACGAGATTCGTGAAAATCTGCGCGCCGCGCTGCGTCGGGTTGTGGATGACATCGCGGATGTTGAACCGGACCGTGTTGCTCAGGAACTGGCTCTGCTTGCTGTTAAACAAGACGTCACCGAAGAGATTGACCGGTTGCGAACCCATGTAGAGGCCGCGCGGGCGTTGTTGATCGAAGACGGACCTGTGGGCCGAAAATTTGATTTTCTGGCACAGGAATTCAACCGAGAAGCGAACACGCTGTGCTCTAAGGCGCAGTCAAAAGGGTTAACAGCCATTGGGCTGGACCTGAAAGCCTGCATCGATCGGATGCGCGAACAAATCCAGAATGTGGAATAATCATGGCACGTCGCGGACTTTTGGTAATCCTTTCTTCACCTTCAGGTGCCGGAAAATCAACTTTGGCCCGTCGTTTGATGGAATGGGACCCAGAGCTTAGTTTTTCGATTTCGGCCACCACACGGGCGCCTCGGCCGGGCGAAGAACACGGTCGCGAATATTATTTTTTGGATGAAAGCGATTTCAAACAACAAGTTACAGAAGGTCAAATGCTGGAACACGCCCATGTTTTTGGCAATTTTTATGGATCCCCCGCCGGTCCGGTCAAAACCAAAATCGATCAGGGCTGTGACGTGTTGTTTGACGTGGATTGGCAAGGTGAACAGCAAATTCGCAACTCTGATCTGGGGAAACACGCATTGTCGATTTTCATTTTGCCCCCGTCTATCAACGAATTGCACCGCCGGTTGATCAGCCGTGGCCAAGATAGCGAAGACGTGATCACCAAGCGAATGCAGAAAAGCTGGGATGAGATAAGCCATTGGGGCGCATACGATTATGTGTTGATCAATGACGATTTGGATCACACCGAAACCCAATTGAAAACCATCATTCAAGCCGAAAGAATGCGCCGCGAACAACAGCCCGGCCTGCAGGAACATGTGCGCAATCTACATGCAGAATTTGAGGAAATGTCATGAGTTGTTATGAACTGGATGGATTCGCACCGCATGTCGATACCAAAGCCTGGATTGCCCCGGGATGTCACATAATCGGCAAAGTGCGACTAGAAGCTGACACGTCTATTTGGTTCGGAACGACGATCCGCGGCGATAATGAAATGATCAGCGTTGGCGCCGGTAGCAACATTCAGGAAAATGCTGTTCTTCATACAGATATGGGATTTCCGTTAACGATTGGGGCAGGGTGCACCATTGGGCACAAGGCAATGTTGCATGGCTGTGTGATCGGTGAAAATTCACTGATCGGCATGGGGGCGACGGTTTTGAACGGGGCCAAGATTGGCAAAAACTGCCTTATCGGCGCGGGTGCATTGATAACCGAAGGCAAAACCATTCCGGATGGATCTTTGGTCATGGGCACGCCGGGCAAAGTGGTGCGCGCACTGGATGAGGCCGCAATCCAGAACCTGCGTGCCTCTGCTTTGCATTATCAACAAAATGCACTTCGGTTCAGATCCGGCCTAAAGAAAATTCCAGAATAAACCTGAAAGTATCTGAAATGACTGACAAAAGCCTGATCCGTCGCGTTGATTGGCCCAGTTCGGTGTCCCGTCCTGTGGCGACGCCGCTGCAGCCTTCTGTGGTCTATGCATCCCCTGATCCTGATGCGTTGGATGCGCAATATGACCAGAATTCTGGCTATACTTATGCACGTGAAGGGCACCCAAATGCGGATGTTCTGGCGCAAAAAATTGACATGCTCGAAGGTGCGCAAGACGGGTTTGTGCTCGGATCGGGGATGGGTGCGATTGGGGCGACGTTACTGGGGTGCCTAAAGGCGGGGGATCATGTTGTCGGTGGCGATCAGCTTTATGGTCGTTCTTTACGATTATTAACACAGGATCTGCCGCGATTGGGCATCGAAACCTCGCTCGCTGATCCAACAGATGCTGCTGCGATCAAGGCTGCAATTCAGCCCAACACAAAGCTCATTCTAGTTGAGGTGATCTCAAATCCAACAATTCGCGTGGCGGATATGGCAGGCATTGCGGCTGTGGCCAAAGAAACCGATGTTTTGCTGGCCGTCGACAACACATTCACCACCCCGCGTTTGTTTCAGCCGTTCGATCATGGTGCGGATATCGTCATTCATTCCGTGACCAAATTGTTGGCCGGGCATTCGGACGCGACTTTGGGATATGTTGCCGCCAAAGATCCGACCCTAAACGACGCGATCCGCGCTGCGAATGTAACATGGGGTTTTACGCCCAGCCCGTTTGATTGTTGGTTGGCCGAACGTGGTTTGCAAAGCTTTGATCTGCGGTTGGACAAAGCGGAGGCAAATGCCGCGGACTTGGCCGAAAGCCTGTCAAAATGTGAAAATGTATCGCGGGTTTTGTACCCAACGCGGACGGATCACCCGGATCACAATCGGGCCATTGCATTGCTGGGCGGGCGTGGCGGCAACATGGTTAGCTTTGAGCTGAAAGGGGGGCGAGCGGCCGCCAACGCCCTGACCCGCGCGGTGCCACAAATCCCATTTGCGCCAACTCTGGGGGATGTGGCAACAACCCTGTCACACCCGGCCAGTTCCTCGCATCGCGGGTTAACGGCAGAGGCACGGATGGCATTGGGCATTAGCGAAGGCTTTTTCCGGGTGTCAGTCGGTGTCGAAGAAACTGGATTGGTTGCACGGGAATTGGCAAGCGCAATCAACGCATTATAGCGCAATATTAAAGTGATTTATGAGGTGCGGGCCTAAAAAACCGTGTCCAATTCCAAGATGTCAAAATCAATATCGGGCGCTGCATTTTGCACCTCACGTTTGACAACACGTGGATTTGGCAGGTTGCGAACCAATGCGCGATAGCGCCCAGAAAAGCCGAGCTGAGACAATGCAATGGCCAGTTCAATTGCGTCAAAATCTTCGCCCATCAAGGCAGAAATGATCACATCAGGCTGCACATCTTTAAGCAGGGATTCGCCGAGATCGTTGAAACCAGTGAAATGAAAGCCGTCTAATTCGGGTAAAACCCGTCCGTTACGCCGCCAAGAGCTCAGATTCCCAACGACAAGCATCGTTGGTTGATGTGAACCAATGCGGGTTAACTTGACTTCCAAGGTGGTGTCCCTCTTTAAAATATCGAGAAATACGGTTGCACGTCGAATACTTCTGCGCGAGCGCCGTTCCCACAGACGCAATTATAAGGAGAAGCGGGTGGTAAACAATGTTGTTCTGAAAGATTGTTGCGCCAACGCGGATTCTTGAACCCAGAAAGAGCCAAATGAACGTTAACGAAATGCAGTCCTTCGTCGATGGGCTTCCTTTTCCGGTGGTTGTGATCGGAGGCGATGAAAAGATAAAAGCCAAAAATTGTGAGGCACGTCAACTGCTTGCACAAGATGGGTTGGGCCGACACTATATTACTGGCCTGCGCCAACCAGGGGTTTTGGATGCGGTTGAGGCCTGTTTTAAAACCCGCGAAACCCAGCGGTGTCGCTATCTGGGGCATGAAAGTGGCCGTGACACCACATGGCAAGTCAGCGTCGCGTCAGTGGTCTTAGATAAACAAAGAGGCGCAATTCTGAGTTTTGAGGACGTCACAGCCGTCGAAGAAGCCGGGCAAATGCGTCGCGATTTTGTCGCCAATGTCAGCCACGAGCTGCGCACACCTTTAACGGCTTTGGTTGGATTCATTGAGACGCTCAAAGGCCCGGCACGTGATGATGCACAGGCGCGGGATCGGTTTTTGGGCATTATGGAAAACGAAGCGGGGCGCATGGCCCGACTGGTGGATGATCTGTTATCGCTCAGCAAAGTCGAAGAAGAAGAGCGTGTGCGGCCGATGGATAATGTCGAGATTGCTGGCTTGATTCAAAGCGTCGGCGATCTATTGACCCCCTTGGCCCAGAAATCTGACCTGACACTGGATGTGCAAACGCCCGTCGAAGACATCGAAATTCGCGGGCAGGACGAACAATTGCGGCAGGTGATGACCAATCTGATCGAGAATGCGATCAAGTATGGGGCATCGGGTGGCAAAGTGCAGGTGCGATTGTCCGGCCCTCAGCCCGAGCCTGCGCTTAGAACCGAAGGTGTGCGGATTTCTGTGCGCGACTTTGGGGAGGGCATCATGCCCCATCAAATTGCCCGACTCACCGAGCGGTTTTATCGAATCGATGATCACAGATCCCGAGAGGTCGGCGGTACTGGGCTGGGACTGGCGATCGTAAAACATATCGTAAGCCGACATCGCGGCCGATTGAGAATCGAATCTGTGTTGGGTGAGGGCACGTGTTTCACGGTGGTATTGCCTCTTAGCTAGGTGCGCTTAAGGAAAGACACAAAAATTCGGACTTTTTCGTCTTTTTCTTAACTTTGTAGAAAGGAATTGGCCCGTGTCACATTACTTTTACATTGCTGTCACAAAAGCGTTTTGAGCGGGGCTTAGTCACCCCGGCAGAGATCGGGTGTTAACGAATTGTCCGGTCCGTTATGATAAATTCAGGAGCTACTCCATGTCCTTTGCGAAACTGTCTGTTTCCACTCTGGCGATTGCTGCCGTAACTGCCACCGCCGCTGCTGCACGTGACAACGTTCAAGTTGCCGGTTCTTCGACTGTTCTGCCTTATGCATCCATCGTTGCAGAAGCATTCGGTGAAAACACTGATTTCCCTACACCCGTTGTTGAATCTGGCGGATCTTCTGCTGGTTTGGCGCGTTTCTGCGAAGGTGTTGGTGAAAACACAATCGACGTTGCAAACGCATCCCGCGCAATCAAAGACAAAGAAATCGTTGCATGTGCTGAAAACGGCGTCACTGACATCATCGAAGTACGCATTGGCTATGATGGGATCGTTTTTGCTTCGCAACTGAACGGCCCTGCTTATAACGCATTTGAGCCATCTGACATCTATTCAGCGCTGGCCGCTGAGCTGCCTGTTGACGGCGCAATGGTTGCAAACGCAAACGCGCAGTGGGCGGATGTAAACGCCGACCTGCCAGCCGAAGACATTCTGGCCTTTATCCCAGGCACCAAGCACGGCACACGTGAAGTTTTCGAAGAAAAAGTGCTGCTGCAGGGCTGCGAAGACACCGGCGCATTTGATGCGATCATGGAAATCAACGGTGGCGACGAAGATGCAGCAGAAGCCGCATGTATGTCTGTTCGCACCGATGGTTCCTCGGTTGACATCGACGGTGACTACACAGAAACACTGGCGCGCGTTGACTCAAACGCAAACGGCATCGGTGTCTTTGGTCTGGCATTTTACGAAAACAACACAGATGCGCTGAAAGTTGCGACAATGTCTGGTGTTGTGCCATCCACCGAAAGCATTTCAACCGGTGAGTACCCTGTATCGCGTCCTTTGTATTTCTACATCAAAGCCGCTCATATCGGTGTGATCCCTGGCCTGAAAGAATACGCTCAGTTCTTTATGGCTGACGAAATCGCCGGTTCAGAAGGTCCGTTGGCTGAATATGGTCTGGTTGCTGATCCAGAACTGGCAGCGACACAGTCCATGATCGACGAAGAAAAACTGTTCGCACGCTAAGAGCGAACCCTAAGATCGAGGGGCGCCCTTGTTTGGCGCTCCTTATTTTTGCCCTTTGGGGATTAAGTGGTTTGATTTTCTCTGAAACCTAGATGCGAGTGGAGCTGCTATGCCCGTTGCCTGGATCCTTTTGATTGTGCTCGCAATCGCCGTTATTGGCTTTGTGATTGGGCGCGCCCGTGCGATGGCCTCTGCTGAGGGCAACATACGCAATCTGCATTCATTGCCGTCCTATTATGGTTTCTACGTCGCTTTGGCTGGGTTGGTCCCAGCGGTTGGCGTTTTGCTGGTCTGGTTGATTGCGCAACCTTTGGTAATCAACGCCAAAGTGTCGGGGTCTATCAGCGCTGAAATGATCCAAGACAAAGGATCGCTCAGCTTGGCGATGTCAGATGTGCGTCGGATCGCAGATGGGCTGGACCTGGCTGTGTCGCTTGATGTTTTGGACCCGGCCGCCTCATCGAGCGTCGATGAAACCGCGCTGGATGTGCGTGGGTTGCTCGGTGAAATTGGGGTGGCGTTGGGGTCGGATGTAACCGGCGAAACCTTGGTTGCAGCCCAAGAATATCGCGCAAGTTCCAAAACCGCCAACTTGCTTAAATCCATTGTGATCATTGCCTTGTCCGTATTGGGCACCGTCTATGCATGGATGCGTACCAACAAAGGGTTTCGCGCCCGCAACGTTGTTGAACAGGGCGTTAAATCGCTGTTGATCGGCGCGGCATCCATTGCCATCCTGTCGACATTAGGCATTGTTTTATCTCTGATTTTCAACACGCTCGAATTCTTTAAGCTTTATCCTGCCGCTGACTTTTTCTGGGGTACGATCTGGTCACCATCATTTGGGGGTGGATCGTCACTTGGGATTTTGCCGCTGCTGTGGGGGACGTTCTACATCTCTGTAATTGCGCTGTTGGTTGCGGTGCCAATCGGGCTGTTTGCCGCGATTTACCTATCCGAATATGCCAGCCCAAGGCTGAGATCCTTTGCCAAACCGTTGCTCGAAGTTTTGGCCGGTATCCCCACCATCGTATATGGTCTGTTTGCCCTGTTAACGGTTGGCCCAATGTTGGTGACCTTGTTCGGGGATGGCGGGACGTTTGGCGTGTCCTGGATGAAGGGCGGCACCGCTGTGATGACTGCTGGCTTGGTCATGGGCATCATGTTGATCCCGTTTGTGTCGTCGCTGTCTGATGACATCATCAACGCTGTGCCCCAATCCATGCGGGACGGATCGTTGGGGCTGGGCGCGACAAAATCAGAAACCGTGCGCCAAGTCGTCATTCCCGCCGCATTGCCGGGCATTGTTGGCGCCATTTTGCTGGCCGCGTCGCGGGCGATTGGTGAAACCATGATTGTGGTGTTGGGGGCAGGGGCCGCCGCCCGATTGTCGATGAACCCTTTCGAAGCCATGACCACCGTCACCGCCAAAGTGGTTAGCCAATTGACCGGTGATAGCGATTTCGCCTCACCAGAAGCTCTTGTCGCCTTTGCGCTGGGGATGACGTTGTTTGTCATCACCTTGGCGCTGAACATTGTCGCGCTGTATGTCGTGCGCAAATATCGGGAACAGTACGAATGACCGACAATTCTGTAGATATGCCAAATGGCGCCCCGGCCGCGGCCCCCAAATCGTCTCTTTTGACGGTGGATGCGCGGACAAAGAAACGCAACGCCGCCGAAACCCGATTCAAAGCTTATGGCTTAACCGCCATCGCTGTGGGTCTGTTGTTTTTGGTTGTTCTGCTGACAACGATTATCAGCAACGGCACCGGCGCGTTTACGCAAACCTTTGTGAAACTGGACATCACTTTGGATCAAGACCGCATTGACGCGGCCGAAGCGTCGATTGTGAAAACGTCCAAATACAACGCCATGATTGAGGATGTGCTGATCGCGGCCATCGCGGACAGTGGCGTGGAAACCGACATCACCAGCGGCAAAGAGCTGCGCAAAATGATGTCATCCTCTGTCGGGGGCCAGATCCGTGAATTTGTGTTGGCAAACCCGGATCGGATTGGCGAAACCGTCACATTTTCGTTCCTCGCATCATCCCGTGTGGATGGGTACCTAAAGGGACGCGTCAGCCGCGAAAGCCTGGCACGTGATAACAACCTCAGCCCGCAACATCTTGATATTGTGGATGCATTGCTGGATAGCGGTGTGGTGGCCAAAACATTTAACTGGGCCTTTATTTTTGGGGCGGACGCCTCAGAAAGCCGCCCAGAGCAGGCCGGGATCGGCGTGTCGATGATCGGATCGCTGTTCATGATGTTTGTGGTGCTGGCGCTGGCTCTGCCCATTGGGGTTGCTGCATCTATCTACCTAGAAGAGTTCGCACCGCAAAATGTCTGGACCGATTTCATTGAGGTGAACATTTCGAACCTCGCCGCTGTGCCGTCGATTGTCTTTGGTATTCTGGGCCTTGCTGTGTTCATCCAGTTTGCACATCTGCCGCAATCTGCCCCCTTGGTGGGTGGCTTGGTCCTGACCTTGATGACATTGCCGACGATCATCATTTCGACGCGCGCCTCACTAAAGGCAGTGCCACCCAGCATCCGGGATGCTGCATTGGGGGTAGGAGCGTCCAAAATGCAGGCGGTTTTCCACCATGTTCTGCCGCTGGCCATGCCCGGCATCCTGACTGGAACCATCATCGGATTGGCCCAGGCTTTGGGGGAAACCGCACCGTTGCTTTTGATTGGGATGGTTGGGTTTATCGCCTCAAACGCCCCCGATGGACTTGCGTCAGGTTTCCTTGATCCAAACTCGGCCATGCCGGCCCAGATTTATGAATGGGCGAAACGTGCAGATCCGGCTTATTATGAACGCGCATGGGGTGGGATCATTATATTGCTCCTGTTCCTGATGACGATGAACATCATCGCCATCATCCTGCGCCGCCGCTTTGAACGTCGCTGGTAGGGGCACCCGTTATGAACGATATGAGACTCATTGAAAGAGCCGCTGACATGAAAGATATCAAGATTTCTGCCAACAAGGTGCAGGTCTATTATGGCGAAAACCACGCCATCAAAGACGTGGATGTGCGGATCGAATCCAACACCGTCACTGCGTTCATCGGCCCGTCAGGCTGTGGGAAATCCACATTTCTGCGCTGTTTGAACCGGATGAACGACACCATTGATGTGTGTCGTGTGACCGGTGAAATTCTGCTAGATGGCGAAGACATCTATGACAAACGGGTGGACCCGGTGCAATTGCGCGCCAAGGTTGGTATGGTGTTTCAAAAGCCAAACCCATTCCCAAAATCCATTTACGACAACATCGCCTATGGACCGCGCATTCACGGATTGGCCAAATCCAAGGCTGATCTGGACGTGATCGTCGAAAAGTCCCTGCGTCGCGGTGCGATCTGGAACGAAGTCAAAGATCGGCTTCATGCGCCCGGAACCGGCCTGTCGGGTGGCCAACAGCAGCGTCTGTGTATCGCGCGCGCCGTCGCCACCGAACCAGAAGTGTTGTTGATGGACGAACCATGCTCGGCTCTTGACCCAATCGCGACTGCGCAAGTTGAGGAATTGATTGACGAATTGCGCAAAAGCTATTCGGTTGTGATCGTGACACATTCGATGCAGCAAGCCGCACGTGTATCACAGAAAACCGCGTTTTTCCATTTGGGGAATTTGGTTGAATTTGGTGAAACCGGCAAAATTTTCACCAACCCAGTAGATCCCCGTACCGAAAGCTATATTTCCGGCCGGATCGGCTAACAAAGGACATGACCATGAGTGAACAACATATTGCGTCCGCCTATGACCGTGACCTAGAGGCCATTCAGGCGCTGGTGATGAAAATGGGTGGTCTGGTCGAAGCGGCCATTCTAGACGGTGCCAAATCATTGGTTACGCGCGACGTTGAACTGGCCGAACAGGTTAAGATCGGTGATCGCGCCGTCGATGAACTTGAGGAACGGATCAACGAAGAAGCGGCGCGCACGATTGCTTTGCGCGCGCCTGTTTCGCAGGATTTGCGCGTGGTCCTAACGGTTCTGCGCATTTCAGCCAGTTTGGAACGGATCGGTGATTACGCCAAGAACATGGCGAAACGTACTGAAATCCTTGTGGAATTACGTCCCATCACCGATACGGATGCGGCTTTGCGCCGGATGGCCCGAGAAGTGCAGGGAATGTTGAAAGACACGTTGGATTCCTATGTCCAACGCGACGCTGCATTGGCCCAAGCGGTGATCGAACGCGATCACGATGTGGATCAGATGTATAATGCGCTGTTTCGTGAATTCCTCACCTTTATGATGGAAGATCCGCGCAACATTACGGCCTGTATGCACCTGCACTTTATCGCCAAGAACGTCGAACGGATGGGCGATCTGGTCACCAACATGGCCGAACAAGTGATCTATCTGGTCACAGGAACCATGCCAGAAGAACCCAGACCAAAGGCCAACAGCACCGCATTTTTATCATCTGACGAATAGTAAATTCAAAGGTAAGTCCCATGAACACCGCCACGCAACCTCATGTTTTAATTGTAGAAGATGAAATCGCTCAACGTGAAGTTCTATCTTATAACCTAGAAGCAGAAGGGTTTCGTACCTCAAAGGCCGAAGACGGGGAACAAGCCCTGTTGCTGGTCGAAGAGGAAAAGCCGGATGTGATTGTGTTGGATTGGATGTTGCCAAATGTGTCTGGGATCGAGGTTTGCCGCCAGCTGAAAACCCGCCCCGAAATGCGTGATGTTCCGATCATCATGCTGTCCGCCCGATCCGAAGAGGTCGACAAAGTGCGCGGGCTTGAAACTGGTGCGGATGATTATGTGGTCAAACCATATTCCGTGTCAGAATTGATGGCCCGTGTGCGCACGCAATTGCGCCGGGTGCGTCCGTCAACGGTTGGTCAGGTTCTGACCTATGAAGACATCATTTTGGACAGTGAAACACATCGGGTAAAGCGTGATAAACATTCCCTAAAATTGGGGCCGACCGAATTCAGATTGCTGTCCACTTTTATGGAAAAACCTGGCCGCGTCTGGAGCCGGGAACAGCTGTTAGACCGGGTTTGGGGGCGCGATATTTACGTCGATACGCGCACCGTTGACGTTCATATCGGCCGTTTGCGCAAAGTTTTAACGCAAAATGGCGGTAACGACCCGTTACGAACCGTGCGTGGCGCAGGGTATGCGCTGGGTTAACTTTGCCGTGTAACGAATTGTAATATAGATTAAACGTCCGGAAATTCGGGCGTTTCAATTTGTTGCAATGGTGCTTTTTCAGGGTCACGGATAGCCTGCACGGCGGCCTTTGCCAAAAAATCGCCCGCCATATGTACATTTTCCTGAAACGCCAAAATCCCTTCGCGAAACAGTGTTAAGAACGGGATTGCCTCTTTGGCGCAGATATCCATATCCGGTCCCACAAATCGATTTTGCGTCTCCATACCGGCGACAGATGCCATACATGAATTGGTCGATGCGGTGATAATGCCGTCAATTTCTGGATGTTGGGCCACTTTTTGAGCCACAAACTCTTTGATCTCTGCGCTGGTATTGTCGGATGTGATATGTTCGGGAATACAAAGGTTTACACCTAATTCCTTTGCCATCTCCTGACTGCCTTCGATCATTTCACGACCGTAAAACTGTGAAAAAGGCGCTGTGATGAACAACAGGTTCTTTCGACCACGATCCGCCAACATATCAACGGCTTTGGCGCCAAAGATGCGGTTATCAAAGTCAAAATAGGGGTGTTTATCTGCCAGGTTGGTCCGACCATGGGTCGCAAACGGAAACCCACGTTCCAACAAATACCGAATTCTGGGATCGTCGGGTTTGGTTTGGTTTAGAATGATCGCATCCGCAGATCCGGTTTCAACCACATACCGCACAGGCGCCATCGGGTCATCGACAGGAAAATAGGGCGTGACATTCAAATGGAAATTGGTTCCGCGCAACCCACCCGAGATAGAGGTGATCAAACTCGATGTGTGGTTCATGATGTCATATTCGGTCGACATCACCAAAGCGATCACATTTGTTCGTCCAGTACGCAGCCGAACCCCGGCCCGATTCGGTACGTAACCGATTTCGCGCGCAACTTCCTGAACCCGTTTTTTGGTTTCCTTGCCAATATCGGGGGCATCATTCAATGCGCGTGAAACCGTCGGCACGGCCAACCCGGTTAGGCTCGAAATGGTTTTGAGCGTCGGTTTTTTCTTTGTTTCATATGGTTGGGCCATGGGGCCTCTTAAAGATATGGGGCGGTTTCGCCAAGAGACAAGGCGCCGCGTCCGTGAAAATTGTTTAATTAAGATCGCAAAAAAATCTTGTTTACGCAAACTAAATCGTTATAGGCTCAACTGTAACGATTTAGACAGGGAGGTTGGATCGTGAAACTTACAACAAAAATGTTGGCCGCAACGGCTCTTGTGGCGGCGTCTCAGGTAGCTGCTGATGGCGTAGAACTGGAAGTAACCCATTGGTGGACGTCCGGAGGCGAAGCTGCCGCCGTTTCTGAATTTGCAAAAGCGTTTAATGAAAACACAGATCACGATTGGGTCGATGGGGCCATTGCCGGGTCCGGTGGTACTGCGCGTCCGATCATCATCAGCCGTATTTTGGGCGGTGATCCAATGGGCGCCACGCAGTTGAACCACGGTCGCCAAGCCGAAGAGCTGATCGAAGCCGGCCTGATGCTTGACCTGAGTGATGTTGCTGAAGCCGAAGGATGGCGCGATATCGTAACGCCCGTTGCGTTGCTGGACAGCTGTACCGTTGATGGCAAAGTTTATTGCGTGCCTGTGAACATTCATTCTTGGCAGTGGATTTGGCTGAGCCATCAGGCCTTTGCGGATGCGGGTGTTGATGTTCCTGCAAATTGGGACGAATTTGTTGCCGCTGCACCTGCATTGGAAGCCGCAGACAAAATTCCATTGGCCATGGGGCAGCAGCCTTGGCAGAGCGCGGGCGCATTCAGTGTGATGAGCATCGCGATCGCCGGGATTGATGCTTGGTCCGCTGTGACAATTGACAAAAACGCTGATGTGGCCGCTGGCCCTGAATATGCGGCTGTTTTCGAAGCTGCAGCAAATGCCCGTTCCTTTGCGGCTGAGTCCAACGTTCAGGATTGGAACCAAGCCACAAACCTCGTGATTACGGGCCAAGCGGGCGCGCAAATCATGGGCGACTGGGCACAAGGTGAATTCCAGCTCGCTGGTCAGGTTGCTGGCGAAGATTACACATGTTTGCCAGGTTTGGGCGTGAACGAGATCATTTCAACCGGTGGGGATGCGTTCTATTTCCCTGTGAATGATGATCCCGCGATCACTGCCGCTCAAAAAGAACTGGCGTCGTTGCTGATTTCACCAGAGGTCCAGGTTGCGTTCAACTTGGCCAAAGGGTCACTGCCAGTGCGCGGAGACATCGACATGACCGCGGCAAATGACTGCATGCAAAAAGGTCTTGAAATCTTGGCGGCTGGCAACGTACTGCCAGAAGGTGATCAGACTTTGACACCTGACACGCAGGGGCAAATTCAGGATCTGATGGTCGAATTCTGGAATGACCCGGAGTATTCCGCTGCTGACGCTCAGGCGCGGTACGCAGAAATCATTTCCGAAGCTGACTAAATCAGCTTGGCGGGTCCGTTTCGCGCGGACCCGTCTCCTTTCAAGACGTCCGGTCAAAGGACGCAAAAGCAAAGGGGCAATGCGCGATGGCATTGGCACAAAAGGGGCGGGCTGGGCACAAATCGCCAGCCAAACGACCCACCCAATTATTCAGAAATAAATCAGCCAAGATCGCATCGATCCCAATGGTATTTACCGCATTGGTGGTGTTTGTTGGCTGTACGCTTTGGACGATTTACCATTCGTTTACCAAGTCGCGGTTGCTGCCCGCGCCTGATAAATGGATCGGTTTGGATCAATATGAGCGTCTTTGGAGCACACGTAGGTGGTTGGTTTCTATTGAAAATCTCGCGATCTATGGTCTGTGTTCCTTGATCCTCAGCCTCGTGATTGGCTTTACTTTGGCTGCGTTGCTTGATCAAAAAATCCGGGGCGAAGCCGTGTTTCGTTCTATCTTCCTTTACCCATTTGCGCTCAGCTTTATTGTGACTGGGCTGGCTTGGCAGTGGATTTTGAACCCGGATTTTGGCATCCAAAGCGTTGTTCAAGGCATGGGCTGGGAAAGCTTTGCGTTTGATCCGCTCAACAATGCAAAAATCGTCATTTTTGGCATTTTGATCGCCGGAATTTGGCAAGGTTCTGGGTTCATCATGATTGTGCTGCTGGCTGGATTGCGCGGCATTGACGAAGATATTTGGAAGGCCAGCCGCGTCGAGGGTATTCCAACTTGGAAGACCTACATTTTCATCGTTATTCCAATGATGCGCCCGGTTTTTGTCACCGCACTCGTGCTGATCGCAGCTGGCATCATCAAAGTCTACGATTTGGTCGTTGCGCAGACCTCTGGTGGGCCGGGAATTGCATCAGAAGTTCCGGCAAAATACGTGATCGAAAAAATGTTCCAATCCCAAAATCTGGGGCAGGGCTTCGCGGCATCCACAATGATGCTGGTCTCTGTTTTGGTTGTTTTGATCCCTTGGGCTTATCTCGAATTCGGAGGTCGCAAACGTGACTAATACATCCACAAAGTTTGAGGCGGGCCCGCGTGGCGCAAAACCAAAGCGGCGGTTTTCCTCAACGAACATAATGATTTACAGCACGTTGTTCATCGTATCGATCTACTATTTGCTACCGCTATATGTGATGGTCGTAACGTCGCTGAAAGGCATGCCCGAAATCCGAATGGGCAACATTTTTTCGCCACCGGTTGAGGTCACATTTGAACCGTGGGTCAAAGCATGGTCCGAAGCCTGCACTGGTATCAATTGTGAAGGGCTAAGCCGGGGGTTTTGGAATTCTATCGCGATTTTGATCCCGTCTGTTGTCATCTCGATCGCGGTTGCTTCTGTAAATGGTTACGCGCTGGCAAATTGGAAATTTAAAGGATCAGAAGTGTTCTTTACCATCCTGATTTTTGGCGCTTTTATTCCATATCAGGTGATGATCTATCCGATTGTTATTCTGCTCCGAGAAAGCGGTCAGGCCCTGTCCCTGATCCCCGGTGTCGACGTGCGGTTGATGGGCAGTCTCAGTGGGCTTGTGATTGTTCACACCATCTTTGGCATGCCGATCCTGACCTTGTTGTTTCGCAACTACTTTACCTCTGTTCCAGACGAATTGTTTAAAGCTGCTCGTGTGGATGGGGCTGGGTTTTGGGGGATCTATTTCCGGGTCATGTTGCCGATGGCTTTGCCGATCTTTGTCGTTGCGATCATCTTGCAAGTAACTGGAATCTGGAACGATTTCCTGTTCGGTGTCATTTATGCAAAGCCGCAAACCTACCCAATGACGGTTCAACTGAACAACATCGTCAATTCTGTTCAAGGGGTCAAAGAATACAACGTCAATATGGCTGCGACCTTGTTGACCGGACTTGTCCCCCTCGTGATCTACTTTGCCTCTGGCAAACTTTTTGTGCGCGGCATCGCTGCCGGCGCGGTGAAAGGCTAAATTATGTCTCAACCTTCTGTAGAAATCCGTCAATTAGACCTTCGGTTTGGGGCTGTAGAAGTCCTTAAGCAGCTGGATCTGTCCATTCAGCAAGGTGAGTTCCTGGTGTTGTTAGGATCATCTGGTTGCGGAAAATCCACTCTTCTCAATTGCATAGCCGGTCTTCTTGATGTGACAGACGGGCAGATTTTCATCAATGGTGAAAATGTGACCTGGGCTGAACCGTCTGATCGCGGGATTGGTATGGTTTTTCAATCTTATGCGCTTTATCCGCAGATGAGCGTCGAAGGAAACCTGTCATTTGGCTTGAAAAACGCGAAAATGCCCAAAGAAGAGATCAAGCAAAGGGTGGCACGTGCCGCAGAAGTGCTGCAAATCGAACCTTTGCTAAAACGAAAGCCGGGGGCCTTGTCTGGTGGTCAGCGGCAACGCGTGGCAATTGGTCGTGCCTTGGTGCGTGATGTTGATGTTTTTCTGTTTGATGAACCATTGTCAAACCTTGATGCAAAGTTGCGAGCAGACTTAAGAGTTGAGTTGAAAAGACTGCACCAACAGCTTGAAAATACAATGATTTACGTGACTCATGATCAGATTGAAGCAATGACGCTCGCGGATCGGATTGCGATCATGAAAGACGGGATGATCATGCAATTGGGCAGTCCGGACGAAATCTATAACCGTCCACAAAATCTTTATGTCGCTGATTTTATTGGGTCTCCGTCCATGACGTTTTTTGAAGGAGAGCTCGTTGGCAACAGCTTTAAAATGGACGCCGGGACCATTCCGTTGGACGGTTACGCATTTTCCCAAGGCGTGACTGATCGCCCGGCGGTGCTAGGGGTGCGCCCTGAACATGTCGAAACCGGTGAAGCGGCCAAAAACCACACGTTTAATACCGAAATCACCGTGGAATTGGTCGAAACCATGGGGGCGGACACGCTGGTTTGGTCCAAACTTAATGGTATCCCGTTTCGTGTTCGGATGGATGGGCAGTCAAAAATCCAGTCTGGGGACAGGCTGCTGATCGGGATTGATCCATCCAAGGTTTCACTTTTTGATAAAAAGAGCGAGCAACGGCTGTGAAGGACATAGTCGATCGTGTTGATTTAACTGGACTTTGGTCGCTTCGCGATCAGAGCGGTGACTACCATGTCGACATGCGTATACCCGGTGATGTGGTCACTGCTTTGGCAGAGGCTGAGGTCATTCCGGATCCGTATTGGGGGCGTAATGAACACGACCTGCGCTGGATTTGTGAACGAGACTGGGTTTTAGAACGTCAATTTACGCTTACACATACTGATATGCAGCTGCATTTGGCTGGGCTTGATTGTGTTGCAAAGGTCACCGTGAACGGCGTTGTCGTGCACCAATCCCAGAACGCTTATCGGCGCTATAAGGTTGATTTATCGCAGGTTTTGGTCGAGGGAAAAAATACAATTGTTGTCCAGTTAGACAGCGCTGCACGTAGTGCTGATCAAAGGCAAGCTGAGCAGGATTTTTATCAGCCCTATAGTAAGAATTGCCCGATCCCAAACGGTAACATGTTGCGCAAACCTGCCTGTGATTTTGGCTGGGACTGGAACATCGCCTTGGGCCCAACAGGTGTGAATGATCCCATATTTTTAACCAGAAATGGCCCGGAAATTGGGGATATTCACATCCACCAAACCCATATCGATCAGCGCGTTAACGTTAGGGTTTCCACCCAAGTTGAGGGCCAGGGAGAATGGGAGATTTCTCTTTATGGTCAAACAGTAAGGGGGATAAGTTCAGGGGGAAAAGTCGAAGCAGAGTTTTCGTTTGATGCGCCAGAACTTTGGTGGCCTGTTGGTTTGGGCGATCAGAAATTGCATGATGTTGTTGTGTCTTTTGCCAATTCGCATCGTGTTGTGCGCATGGGTTTTTGCGACATTCAGCATATCAGTGAACCAGATGAAATCGGCCGTTCGTTTAATTTTAGAGTGAACGGGAAAGACATCTTTGCGCGTGGTGCGAATTGGATCCCAGCTGACGCGTTAGCGGGGCAAATATCCAGGGCCGAAACGCGCGAATTGCTGCAATCCGCTGTTGATGCCCATATGAATATGATCCGTATTTGGGGTGGGGGGCGCTATGAACCTGATTGGTTCTATGACCTGTGTGATGAATTGGGTCTGCTGGTCTGGCAGGATTGTATGTTCGCCTGCAATCTATACCCCGCGGATCCCGCCTTTCTAGCTGAGGTTGATGCCGAAATACGCGATAACGTTAGTCGTTTGCAGCATCATCCCAGCATTGCGCTTTGGTGCGGCGATAACGAACTGATCGGCGCATTGACGTGGTATGAAGAAAGTCTCAAAGACCGAGATCGCTATTTGGTGGCTTACGATCGTCTAAATCGCACGATTGAAACCGCCTTGTTAGAGACTGATCCAGACGCAAATTGGTGGCCGTCCAGCCCGTCGCCGGGGCCGCTCAGTTTTGGGGATGCATGGCATGACGATAGTGCAGGGGACATGCATTTTTGGTCCGTTTGGCATGAAGGCAAAGATTTTGAGCATTACCGGGACGTTGCACCGCGGTTTTGCAGCGAATTTGGGTTTCAATCCTATCCTTCAATGGATGTGATCAAACGGTTTGCCGCGACCGAGGATATGAATATCGCGTCGCCGGTCATGGAAAGCCATCAGAAAAACGAAGGCGGAAATGCTCGCATCGCTGAAACCATGTTCCGGTATTATCGGTTCCCTGTGGATTTCCCAAACTTCGTTTACCTAAGTCAAATTCAACAAGCCGAAGCTATCCGCACCGCGGTTACACATTGGCGCAGCTTGAAGCCCAATTGTATGGGAACGTTGATTTGGCAGCTTAACGATTCATGGCCTGTGGCCAGCTGGGCAAGCCTTGATCACAAAGGCGGCTGGAAATTGTTGCACCATGCCGCGCGCCGTTTTTTTGCGCCGGTGATGGCGACGCTTGTCCCTGACAGCGACGGTTGGCGCGTAAAGGCCGTAAATGATGGTCCTGAAACGTTTACGTCGCTGGTTTCGATCCGTGCAGTGACCCCCGACGGGGGCCAACGGTCTGTTTTAACACAGGAAATGCCGATTACCGAACAAGATGCAATGTCAGGCGGATTTATCCAGCGCAGCGATATTGGGGATCAGGAAATTCTGATCCTGGATTGGACCAGCCCCGCCGGAAACGTGCAAGAGGTCGTAACGCCTAAGCCCTGGAAATCCTATGATTTATCTGCGCCCGAAATCGATATAGATGTCGTGTTTGCAAAGGGGATTTATCAGTTGACCCTCACTGTGAAAAAACCGGCATTCTGCGTTTCAATCGAAGCCGACCAGCCCGGGCGTTTTTCAAACAATGCGTTCACGGTTTTACCCGATGCCCCCGTCACTGTGGCATTCACACCTCGTTCGCCGGACGCCAAACCGCGCTTCCTATCGCGCGACCTGCATTCGGCCACTTACCCTACATATGTTCAAGGATAACGACATGAGCAGTTTTTCCTATCAGCTCTATTCCTCACGGAATTTTCCAACGATTTCAGATACTTTCGACATGCTCCAAAGCCTTGGCTATGTCGGAGGCGAAGGCTATGGCGGTCTATATACCAGTGACGAATCCGTCGCGGCACTGGCAAAATCGCTCAAACAAACGGGTTTGACGATGCGGTCTGCGCATATGGGGTTGGATCAGATTGAAAACGATCCCCAAAGCGTGCTGAATATTTGCAAATCTCTTGGAATTGAGATGGTTTTTGTACCCCATCTTGCCCAAGAGGACCGCCCAAGTGACGCTGCGGGTTGGGCAGAATTTGGGCGTCGTTTGGCCATTGCTGGAGCACCGTTTTGGGACGCCGGTTTGGTCTTTGGGTGGCATAATCACGATTTTGAATTCGTGGCTTTGCCTGACGGCAGCCTGCCCATTGACCATATGTTGGGGGCGGATGAGCGTCTTCAATTTGAGTTTGACGTGGCCTGGGCCGTCCGCGCAGGATCAGATCCATTCACCACAATTAACAAATACAAGTCCCGGATCAAAGCCGCACATGTCAAAGATATCGCAGCCGATGGTCAAAATCAGGACGAAGATGGCTGGGCAGATGTCGGGCTGGGTGTGATGGATTGGCCTTCGATTTATACGGCTTTGATTGCGGTTGGAACGGATCACTTTGTGATGGAACATGACAATCCAAATGATGACAAACGTTTCGCAGCCAACGCAATTGCGTCCGCTAAATCATTCTAAGGAAATAATAAAATGAAAAATGTTGGAATAATCGGCTGCGGAAATATATCTGCGGCTTATTTGCGATTGGCGCCGATGTTCAAAGGCGTTCACATCATTGCGGTGGCTGATCTGAATGCAGATGCGGCTCAGGCGCGCGCCGATGAATTTGGCGTTCAGGCACGTAGCATCGATGATCTGTTAAACAGCAGTGACATCGACATTATCGTTAACCTTACCATTCCTGACGCGCATTATGATGTCACGCGCAGCATTCTTGAACATGGCAAACATGCTTATTCCGAAAAACCCTTGGTGCTGACATTGGAACAGGGCAAGGCATTGGCGACATTGGCCGCCGAAAAGGGTCTGCGGGTTGGATCGGCCCCCGATACGTTTTTGGGCGGTGCCCATCAGCAGGTTCGGGCGATGATTGACCAAGGTGATGTTGGCCAGATCGTGGCTGGCACGGCGCATGTCATGAGCCACGGAATGGAGCATTGGCACCCGAACCCAGATTTCTTCTTTCTGCCTGGGGCGGGACCGATGCTTGATATCGGGCCGTATTACATCACCAATTTGGTGCAATTGCTGGGGCCTGCAAAACGGGTTGGGGCGCTGACATCGATGGCGTCGCCGACACGTACCATTTTGTCCGAACCCCGCGCGGGCGAGGAAATTCCGGTCAAAACCCCAACGAATATCCACGCATTGGTGGAATTTGAACAAGGGGCGACGATAACGATTTCAACGTCTTGGGATGTTTGGGCGCATCGGCATGCAAATATGGAATTGTATGGGACCAAAGGCAGTCTGTTTGTGCCCGATCCGAATTTCTTTGGCGGCGAATTGGAAATGTCGGGTGAAAACAATGATATTGTTCCGGTTCAGGCGTGGGATCATCCGTTTGGTATCCCAAATGAGGATCACGGCGACCAAAAACAGGCCAATTATCGCTGCGCAGGTTTGGCAGATATGGTTGTTGCCATTGCCGAAGATCGCCCACATCGCTGTGGATTAGAGATCGCGGTTCATGCCACTGATATCATGACATCGATCCTGAAATCGGGTGAGATCGGCGAATTTGTAACGCTTAGCACCACATGTAAACGCCCGGACCCTCTGGGACCCGATGAGGCGCGTGCATTGCTAAAGTAACGTTTAAACAATGCGTTATGATGTAAAGCTAAGATAAAAGGAGGTCGCGATGATCCGTAATCCGATTTTGCCGGGGTTTAATCCAGATCCGTCCATCTGCCGGGTCGGAGAGGATTACTATATCGCGACCTCCACCTTTGAATGGTATCCAGGGGTTCAAATCCATCATTCAAGGGATCTGGTGAATTGGACCTTGGTGTCTCGGCCGCTGAACCGTGCGGATCAGCTTGATATGCGGGGCAATCCGGATTCCGGTGGGATTTGGGCCCCATGTCTAAGCCATGCCGATGGTGTGTTTTGGCTGGTTTACACGGATGTCAAACGGTTGGGCGGGTCGTTCAAAGATGCCCATAATTACATAGTGACTTGTCCGGACATTGATGGGGAATGGTCAACGCGGGAATACATAAATTCGTCCGGGTTTGATCCTTCTTTGTTTCATGATGATGACGGTCGAAAATACTGGGTGAACCCGCAATGGAACCATCGTGGCCCCGGAACCGGTCAAAACGCGACGCATTCTGCCTTTGATGGCACATTGTTACAGGAATATAAGCCGGGGCAGGGGTTAATTGGCCCGATCACTTCAATCTATCCCGGTACATCCCGGGGCTTAACTGAGGCGCCACATCTGTTTAAACGCAATGGGTATTACTATTTGACCACAGCCGAGGGCGGCACTGGCTATCAACACGCAGTGTCATTGGCGCGGTCGCGGTCGATCCTTGGGCCTTATGAGGATCATCCTGATTTACATGTGATCTGCGCTGCGGACACAGATCATCCGATCCAGCGGACAGGCCATGGCCAATATGTCGAAGCCGCAGATGGCCGGCATTGGCATACTTTCCTTATCGGGCGTCCGATCCCGGATGATCAGGGCAGGGGTCGGTTTTGCCCGTTGGGACGTGAAACCGGGATCGAAGAAGTGGTTTGGAAAGATGACTGGTTATACTTGAAAAACGGCGGTTTTTTACCAAGGTCTGAAATCGATTATGGACCTGAAATCAAAGGCCTGAGTGACAGTGTTCATGTGCCATTTCCAGCAGCGATGCCACCAGAATTTCAATGGTTACGCAGCCCGGAACCTGATCGATTGTTTCAATTAAATCAAGGCGTTCTAACCTTAACGGGACGAGAAAGCCTCGGCAGCTTATTTGAAACGGCATTGGTGGCACGACGCCAGGAAGATTTCAAATACAGCGCCACAACAAGCGTGGCTTTTGTCCCCGATACCTATCAACAAGGTGCCGGTTTAACGACGTATTACAACACGTCAAAATTCCACGCCCTTGTTCTTAGCTATGATTCGAGTTTGGGCCGTTGTTTGTCGATCATGTCGATGTTGGGGGTGCCAAATGCGCAGCTCAGCTTTATTGACGGCGCTTTGACTGCCATTCCGGATGGTGATGTCGAGCTGCGTGTTGATGTCGATCATGCGACGCAACAATTTTATTGGAAGTCCGCAGATACCGATTGGCAAGCCATCGGTCCGGCGATGCCCGCATATCTGATCTCTGACGAAGGTGGCGTGGGCGAGCATTCGTCGTTCACAGGCGCTTTTGTGGGTATGTTTGCGTATGATGTATCCGGGCGTGCCAAGCAGGCGTATTTCAATGGATTCTCATATATTCGCAATGGGTGATGGGGTCTGATCCGTACAGATCGTTTGCGCATAATAGGTACTAGGCCACTGATTTTGTTATAAAAAAGGCAATCTTGTGAGGGGTTTAATTGCCCCCCACCAAGGGCGCTATACCAAAAGAAACCGGCGGCGGGGGGCTTGTGACCGTTAGGTCTCGGCACAACATCTAGTAAAATAGCGTCCATAAAGCAAGTCATGTTTGCCTTACCAAAGAGGGCAAAACGGTGTCAAAAGGACCGCATGTAGAACCGCTGATTAGGCGGCTAATTATCCTAGAACACAAAGCGGGCAAACCGCAGTCACAAATACGACGCGAGCTTAATTTGAGCAAGCAAGTCGTCAGTGCAATTATCATAAAAGACCGGCGAGAAAACGAGGGCCGGGAACAATGAGCGGGAGCAATAGAAAACCGTTTGGCGGTGATTTTCGGGCGGCGCTGGAAGGCTTTGCAAAGGGTCGCGGATTGCCGCGAACGTCCATTGTGATCGCCAGTGCCATTGCATCGTTTGCCAACATAGAAACCGGGCTGGCGTGGCCGGGTAATCAAAAGATCATGGAACGCGCCCACGTATCCAAAAAAACGTTAGATCGCCACCTTGTTTTACTGAAAGCCAAAGGGGTCATAATCCCCTACGCCTACCCAAACGGTGGCAAAGGCAAGGCGGTTGAGTATCGTTTTCCGCTCCCCCCCCACATTGGCTATCAGAAACCCGCCCATAACGCTGGCTTTGCGCTTGCTAACCACGGTCAGAAAGACGGTTCTTTAGACGAAGTTAACCACGGTCATTCTGTCCCTAAACCACGGTCATTCTGTCCCGATACCACGGTCAAAGAGTCCGCACCAAGTAGAGAGAAAAATATAGAAGAAGGGAATGAGGCCCCCCCTAGTCGGGGGGAAGTTGATAAAAAAGTGGCAAGTAGCGAGGCCCCGACGAGTACCGACGTGCCGATCCCCATAAATCCGATTGATGCAATTGGGCTACTGGCCCGCAAAGGGATCAACACGACGGTGGCAAGCGTGGGTGCAGGGATAAACGACGAAGCGTTGGCTTATTTTGGCTACGTGGTCACCAAAGGGGGGCCTTCGGCCCGCAATGAAAAGCGAGGGGTTTGAGTTTTGGACCGATTTAGAAACGCTGTGCGGGCTGTGATGAACCGCAAAGTTGAAATTTGCACAGTTGGAGAACTGGACGCCGCCAGAAGGGCCGGCCTAATCCGATTTGATGAAAGCTGTGGATGGGAATTGACTGTGGCGGGTGCCGATTTGATGACCAGTTATTGAACCTAAGGCCGATGCCCCCGCCGATGATCTCGGCGGGGGCTTTTTTAGGTCAACGATATTGCGAACTTTAGAGCGAAACAGATTGCTATAATGGCGAGGATGCTCGGAAAGATGCAAAGTGCAATTATCACGGCTCTGTTAACAGGTGGTGATTGTACTTTGTCACCGATATTCATGTCATCCAGATCAATCGACGGCGGACAATAAAAGCACGCAATGGCAACTGTTATCAAGAAGCTGTGAATTGATTTTAGGTGCAAGATATCAGGCCTTCCTTTTCTCGCGGGGGCTTTTTGTTAGCGAACTAAATTCGCGATGCGGCGGTTTGCCATTGTCATTGCGCTTATTCGAAAAGCCGGATCGTGTTTGGATTCCTCAGCAAATGTCGCAAATGCCGCATCTAGTTCGTCCATATTGCGGCTTTTTTTGATGAACTCCGAAACCTCAGAGTCGAGCCGGTCTTGAGCATCGACCAATTTAAAGTCGTCATGTTGGCTCATATTACACCCCCTGACATGATGCGCGGCGTTCACGCTCATACTTAGGAACCCGCGCGGGTTCGTCCTTAACTGGTGCTGGGGCGTCCTTTGTGGACCACCAGCGCTTGCCCCATTCACGGGCGCGGGCCGTGTCGATATGGACAAAATTGCTGTCTTTATAGAACCCAAAACCAGTGAACCCGGCGGCGCGGGCGGCGGCTTCGAATGTGGCCGGGTCGTGGTTGCTCATGTTCACGTCAAAAGCCAAAGCCTTTTTGTGTTTGGAGTTAGGCACTCCGCCGATCCGCGTGTTGTAGTCGGGTGACCGGTAGGCGCTGTTGATGTATAGCGGAAGGCCCAATGCATCGCGCAGCTTTTGCAGGCAATCCATGGAATGCTTATTAATCATCAGCTTGCCATCGCCACGACATGCCATTTCAACGGGTGAGAAGTTCGCCCACCGCCATTTAGCCGCGGGGAAGTCGGCATAATTTGCAAATTCTACGTCATAAAGTTTCATAATGGTTACCTTTTGTCTGGCTCAATACGCTTGAGCGTTGGGAAATGGATGAATTCACCGGGGGCGAAATTGTTGATATTGTCCGCCATTGGTCCGAGTTCTTTTTTTGCAAGCGCAACGTCGGGGTGGGTGCAAAGTTTGCCCCAATAGCGGACGGGGGCAGTGCCGCGAAAATCTTGATCAATCATGGCGGGGCGCTGGGTCGCAATGATTGAACCCAAGCCATAGTGCCGACCGGTCCGAAACACGCGCTTTAGGCGTTCGTCTTTGACGTTCAAGTAATCCCCGGCCTCATCACAAACCATAAAAATACGGCGCGATTTTGTGGACTTGGCATAGCAGATTTCAATAAAGAGCTTTGCCAGATCGTAGTCCTCAAAGGCAGATGCCGTGATCAATTTTTGTCCACTGTCGATACGCTGTTGCAATTCTTTGGGCCGCATACTTTGCGGCTGCAAGGTGTCGATCCAGACCACAATAGGCGGCTTGTGTTGCATAATCAGCTTCTTGCAGAGGAACGACTTGCCGCCCCCCGGTCCCGCATAAATGGCCGTGTTTTCCTCAAAGAAAGGTTCTGTGCCGACGTCTGGGGGAAAGTCATAATCACTCATCTTTAGACTCCTCTATCGCGCTTTCTGCCTTTGCGGCTTCTGCGGCTTTGCGTTCCCGTTCCTCACGGCCCAACTGCGCGCTTTCTCTGATGGCCAACCGGCAATTATTGCCGTGCATAACGATGGCTATGATCGCTGCAATTGTGCCTTGGCTCTCGGCTAAAACGATGTTTCGAATGCGCTCGTTTTTGTACAAGATTTGGTAAAGCCCCTGACCGGCTTCAATTCCCGCTGGGTTCGACGCAAGTTGGCCCAGATCGCAAGGAACACCATTGCGGTTGGTAAGGTGCCAACCCAAGAGCTGGTGCATAGTCACGAACTGATCAACGAATGACGCCTCGTTCATGATGACAATTTTGGGTTTTTCCGGTTCGATTTCTTGAATGGCTTCCACTGCGCCATTCTGACCCTCAACAATGGGGCTAGTAACCGGATCATCTGGAAAAAGATGTTCGGGAATATGCAAGGCTTCACCCGGCGGCGAAGAAAAAATCAGCGCGCTAACTTCGGCGTGTGCGTCCCTTATTCCAGTAGCTTCCATCAATTCACCCCGTAGAAGTCGGCAAATTCATCCACCACACGCTGAGCGGGCGGCGTGGGGGTCTCTGGTGGCGTTTGGGCCGGGGTAGGGTCCGAAACCGTGCTTGGGGCCTCAGGGGGCGTTTTCAGCGCGTCCACTTCCTGATCGTATTCAAACCAATCAAGTTGTGTCCCCATGGCACGTTCCACGCTTGCGCGTTTTTTGACCGGGCAGCGATTGATTCCACATTGCCAACTATAAACTGCTTGAGTGCTGCAATTTGCGGCTTTTGCGATGGCCGATTGTGACGGGCCGTTGACGTTCCGCGCCGCCTCCCATGACTTAAGCATATCTTATCCCCGAATTACTAATTTTAACTCAGAAATACTACCAAAACGGGCAATCCCTATAAAGCCTAATTCTTGCTTATCCTTATGAAAATAAGGGATAATGAGGCTTTTTCGGTCGGAAATTTTCGCGCAGCTAAGGGGGGATCAATCACGATCCCAACAACCTTTAGAGGTAAGAAATGATTAACAATAAAGTTCTGGTTTCGACTTCGATTGGCGTTGCCGTTGGCATGGCCTTGTTTTCCGTTTTCGAAAAAACGTCCTTTGGTCGCCAGCTGATCGGCTAACCCACCAACCCCCAATTTAACAAAGGAGGTGGGCCATGCGCCGACGCCTACGCAATACCGGCATGTCCGGCGAAGCGATGAAGAAAACGCAAACAGCGAATTTCCTTCACCGCGTTTCTTCAAAACGTGCCAGCGTGCAGGGCATGTATTCGGATGGGACAGCCGTGGCCCACATTGATACCGGGCCATATACGTACCAGTATTTCCAGATTGGTCTTGTGTCCAAGATTGGCATTGCTGGCAAAACCATTGCACGTGGTGGCAAACACTACGTCAAAACGGCAAACTTGCACGAGTTCATCGAAAAGGTGGATTTGGTGATCGACGGGACGCCAGAGCGGTCCATGACAATGCCCGAATTTATTCGCTTGAACGGGTATCGTGGTTTGGACGTGATCGACGGTTTTGTCTTTATGGAATTTGGTGGTCCAAACCTGTTTACCAATGAACGCCAAGAAGATGCCTACATGCTCGGCACGGCCAACGTGAACGATCTGCGTTTGCAGTTTGAATTGTCCTCAGATTGGGATGAAACAAACATGAAAATTTCGTTGATCACGGAATATGCGCCGGTATCCCGTCCGCTGGAATGGATCGAAACCCACAAGACACAGCCGCACCAATTCACCGCCGCTGGACCTGTGGTTTTGCCCAATATCAGCGTTAATTCTGACCTGTCAGGGATCTTGATCACTGGGGAAGGCATTACTTCCGCCAAACTGATCATTGACGATCAAACGATGTTCGAAGGTGACGTTTACGAGCTTCAGGCGTCTTGTGCCTTGTATGGCAACGACACAACGGCGCTGGGGGATCATGTGTTTTTCGATTTCTGGCGCGGTGCAGAGGCCACCAAGGGTTTGATGGGGCTGCGATCAGCCGCCCAACGCAAACGGAATGCAGACATCACAATCGAATTGGAGTTGGAAAACCCCAATACCGAACTGGTCGCAACCATGCTGCAATGCGGGCGCTACGCCACCCAAAACTAAGCCGATGCCGGTTTTGCCCGTCCCTAACGGGGCGGGCGTCCATAAATTCCCAAAGGTGAACCTATGACTGATGCAACCGGCATTGCGGCCCCCATTGATCCAGACGCCAATTACACGTCCCCCGGATTCCGCCCGATTTTGGGTTTCTTCGACGGGATCAGCGCCTTAACGGGCCGCGTGGAAGGGATCAGCGGCGATGTCGCGGACATTTCAAGCAACCTGACAGATGCACGCCGCGCCCCATGGGAATTGCGTCGGGATCAGGAACAATTCGAAAACGACGAATTTCTAGACAAAATCAAGGTTCAACGCGGAGACAACAAGATCGTCTATTTTGCCGCCGCTGCTGCTGCTGTCGCAATCGTCGTTGTTATGAGCTGAGGTAAATCATGCCAGCAACATCCCCCCCGCTTTCCCTGTCCTTAAATCCGTCCTCGTCGGCAGATACTGGGGACAACCTTTTTGAAAATGGGTTCAACGTGACCTTTGGCGACAAGGTGACAGGTTCCGGCGCGTCGTCTGGCGGCGGCGGTTCAACAATCCTAACCGGTCTAATCCGCGAGGCTGGAATGGCCCTTTTTGTCGCTTTGTCGGCTAAGTTTTTATGGAGCAAAATCAAATGATGGGCCTTCCCACCAACACAGAATTCCGCGTTTCTAAGCAACCTTTTCCGGCGGACATTCTGGCCGAATTGCCCGACGAAACCGAACGTCAAAACGTCGCTGAAACCTCGGCGCGTGACGATACCGTGACCCTGACACTTACGGACATCGACAAAGGCAAGCTGTTTGCCTACGTGGTTTTTGGCCGCGACGATCACGAATGGCTAACCCTTTACGCCGCGCGCGTGATTGGCGGCGGTATGTTTGGGCCAATGGCCCTGAAGGCCATGTTTGGCGTTTCACAAATCATAGGAACGCCCATGGCGGTCCATTGTGACCGGGTGGCGGCGTTTGCGCGGACAATTGGCGCGGAACAGGCCTTTAAGGACTTCGACACGGACGGTATCCCAATGGGGGTATTTCATGGGCAGTAGAGCGCGCAGCACGTCCACGAGTGAAACCAACAGCCTTGCTTTGGATGCATCCGCCACCAATGGCGAAGGCAATCAAATTCTGGACAGCATCATAATTGACCCGTCCGACACGGTGATGATTGAAACGATCAATCAGCACCGCGCGACGTTTCAAACGATGATGAGCGAGAACACGATCCAGCTAGAGGGCTTGCTTGATCTGGGGACCGATGTTTTGCGCCTTGCAGATGCGCAACAGGTCAATATGCACGCCTTTGCCTATCAGCAATTGCAAACGGCCATGCAGTTTCTGGAAGCCTCAAAGGCAGAAGGAAAATACGTTATCGACTTTGCCGCGCAGGCTGTGGGGCAGAGTTTTTCGCTGGCTGGCGACGTAGTGAATGGCAACCAAGACGGGTTGAACAAGGCCCTTGATCTTGTCGCCCAGGTGAAGACGTCAGACGCCCAACAAACCGTAACAACACTTGCCCTGCTCGTGACCGTTTTTGGCCTCGGCGGCATGTACCTTTTAACCCAGAAAGTATGACCATGCGCGATTATAAACCAAAATCTGCCTTTGAAGCGCCGCCCCAAATTGTGAACGTTCAGTTTCCCAAAAAACCGGCGCCGGTGATGCGAACTTACAAACTGGCACCCCGCACCATTGTATCAGTTTCCGAAACGGACGGGATTGGCTATTTTCACGGGGAATTGCCCCACATTTTTGTGCGGATCAATGGCAAATGGTTTCGGCTGGTGCAGGGAACCACAATGGCCACAAGCAACGCTAAAGACCTTGCAATCCTCAATCCCTTTGGCCGCACGGCGGTCGTCGAGCTGATGCGGGATGCAGAGCCGGGAACCAACTTTACCAACCATTACACAACCCAGATCATGCAGCGCGATTTTACGACCTATCACGCAAACGTCATTAACGACGTAGCCCAAGACGCGGGCAACAATCGCAAGGGCCTTGCAATGATGGTAACAAGCGGTTCCTTGCGGGTCACGCTTGACCGATCGACGGTTTACGAAGTGAAAGTTTTGCCCTCGGTTGCGGGTGGGTTCTTGGACCTGAAACCGGCGGACTTTATGCCTCATGCCTTCGAAATTAGTCACCCAACTGGGGATACGTTCCCGAATTTCGTTGGCATGTATGGCGGTTACACAAGCAGCGATTTAACAGGCTGGGCGAGTGCTGCGGGCTATGACTTGGCCGGTGGGCAGCGGATTTTGTCCAATGATAGCGGTCAGATCAACGTGACGCTGGAACCCGGCATGGCTGTTTTTTGTACCAAATCATCTGGGTCTTATGCGCGGGTTGATGTGACCGCGATGGACCTTGGCCAGTTCCCGCGTGTGCTTAATGGCTAACGCGGCGGGTCTTTTGGTGCTGGCTGGGGCCGGGTATTACGCGCATTCGCAGGGCTGGCTTGACCAGCCCCTTGCGGCGTTGCGTGACGCGCTGGAAGTAGGGCAGGGGGACGAAACCCCACCAGAGCCAGAACCCGCGCACCCGGTCCCTGATCCGACGCCAGCAAGCGCCCCAGTGGCCCCGTCACCCGGTGTGAGTTGGGAAGAGGCGCAGCTATTGGCAAATTCTGATCTGTTAAGCGCGTGGTCAGCCGCAAATTTGGAACTGACCGCAGCACTATTCTACCATGAGAGCGCACATAGCCAAAACCCGCGAATACGCGGGCCTGTGGTGGTTGGTGGGGCCAATGACGGGCATAGGGCGCATGGAATTGCACAAGTGATGCCACGCACGGCGGAATGGATGCACAGTGACCTGAATTACACGCGCATGGCCCCAACTCGGGAAAACCTACTGACGATCCGTGGCTCGGTCTATTTTGGCACCGGCTATTTGCAATGGTTGGCGACGACTTACCGGCAAACGCCCCAATGGATCATTCACGCATATAGCGGCGGACCGGGCTGGGTGAACCTAAGGCCGGGTTCGCGCGCGTACCGGGAAAATCAAGGACACAGCCGCGCGGTTTGGGCGCGGTATAATCAACTAATAGCGAGGGCGGCTTAATGGCTATTCCGATTATTGTTTGGGCCGTTGGCCTTGGGATCGCGGCGGTTGGCGTCGGGACGGGCGCGGGCAGCTTCAAAGCCGGTGAAGGACTGGGCGAGGGGCTGGAAAAGGGGCTTAAAGTCGCCTTGCCCGTCGCCGCTGGTTCGCTGCTGGTTTATGCGGCCATGAAGGGTAGAAAATAATGGATTTGCTGGGATCAGTGCAAGCGCTGGGGGATGGCATTGCCAACACAGCAACGGCGGCGGCAGAGAGTGCGGCAGACGCGCTGGAAAGCGCCGAAATGGCCAGCAAAATTCCGGGCCGGGGAATCATCTGGGAAATTGATTTGATAGATCCGCAGAAATTCACCCTGACACCGCTTGGCCGATATGCCCTTGGCGCGTTGGCCGCTTATGGCGTTTATCGGTTCATGGGGCGGCGCTAATGGAACAAACAACGCTGTTTTTAGGCGTGATTTCAGTGCTTTGGGGGCTGTTGTTATTGTTCGGCGGCTGGATTTTGCGCCGGATCGTCGCGCAGCTGGATCACGTGACCGCAACTGCAACGAAATTGGCCGTCACCGTTGGCCAATTACAAACCCACATCACAGGAGAAATTACATGAACTGGCTCAAAGAACTGCTTGGAATTGCACCGGAAATCGTCGCTGCTCGCACAAACCTTCGCGTTGCCGAAATCAACGCCCAGTCAGAAGCGATCACCGTTGCGGCCAACTCGGAAGGCGCATGGGAAAAAATGGCGGCGCAAGGGGCCGCGAACAGCTGGAAAGATGAATACTGGACGTTGATTCTGTCTGTGCCACTGGTCCTGTGCTTTTTCCCGCAATTTCAAGGGTATGTGGACCAAGGCTTTCAGGAATTGGAAACTGTGCCTGTTTGGTATCAGTGGTCAATCATGGCGTCGATCAGCTTCGCATTTGCCCGCAAAGCGATGCCAGACCTCAAAGGGCTGTTTGCGCGGCGTGTTGGCGTGGTTGATTAAGGCGTTTAAATGTTCAACTTATGGACGCTGTAGGGGTATATGCAGCGTCCATAAAGCATTTGACAACTAGAAATTGTCTGTCGTACAACATGCGCACCAAAAGAAACACGGCAAATATGACACAAGGGCGCATAATAGGTATTATGGTAAATAAATATCGTATATGTTTGCTTACCGATCAATTTGGACACCAATCCCGTTAACTATACAGAATTAATAGCACAACCTTACGGCATTTGGGCATTTTGCTTTTGACCAAAGGTTCAAAGATGCTAATCCCTAAAGTGTCATGACTTATTCTATTTTAATCTTAAACGGCCCCAATCTGAATCTTTTGGGAACACGTCAGCCCGATATTTACGGCGCGACGACCCTTGCGGACATTGAACAGTCCTGTGAATCTGAGGCCAAAAAACTTCGACTTGCTCTTGATTTTAAACAGAGCAATTCTGAAGGTGTTCTCATCGATTATCTGCACCAAGCCCGCGAACAGCATCATGGTGTGATATTTAACGCCGGCGCGTACACACATACATCCGTTGCTCTGATGGATGCGATCTCTTCTATTGAGCTTCCGGTTATTGAGCTGCATCTGAGTAATATTCATGCCCGTGAGAGTTTTCGCCACAAAAGCTTTATTGCGCCTGTCGCATTGGGCCAGATCTGTGGATTTGGCGCGGCCGGTTACACATTGGCGATGAACGCCATGAAAACCCATTTGGAGGCGCAATCATGAGCCAATTTGCGCTGCGCAAATATCTGGACGACGTCACGAACACGCAGACGATCGAAAATCTCTGGAACATGCACACCGAAAAAATGGCCTCTTATGGGTTTGATCGGCTGATTTATGGCTTTACGCGGTATAAAACCTCTAGCTCTTTGGGGGATCCTCAGGATTGGGTGATCCTGACCAACCATTCTCCGGACTATATGGATGTGTTCATCGACGAAGGCCTGTATTTCCACGCGCCGATGCTGCGTTGGGCGATTGAAAATAACGGTGCATGTTCGTGGTCTTGGCTAAAGGACATGTATCGTCGCATTAATATTACCGCGTCAGAACAGCGTGTTATGGATTTTAACCGGTCCATGGGTGTGACCAGTGGATATACGATTTCGTTCCGCTCAGTGTCTGATCGCTACAAAGGTGCGATTGCTCTGACGGCAAAGGCAGACACCCCCCAAGAGGATGTTGATGCCATGTGGGACGAACATGGTGACGATATCATTGTGATGAACAATGTGGTGCATCTCAAATTGTTGACCCTGCCCTATTCCGGTTCGCGCAACCTGACAAAGCGGCAGCGTGAGGTACTGGAATGGGTTGGCGACGGTAAAACCACCCAAGACATTGCTTTGTTGCTGGGGCTAACCGCCGCGACGGTCGAAAAACATCTGCGCCTCGCCCGAGAGTCGTTGGATGTGGAAACCACGGCACAGGCCGTGTTGAAAGCCGCGTTTTACAACCAAATGTTCGTGCTAGACGTTTGACGTTAACGTAAGTTTATTGCGTTTTCCGTCACGTCGTTCGCAAGCTTTCTAAACAAGGTACGGAATCCCCGACTATCGCGACGTCACGTCATTTGGCATTAATTAACTGTTCCGTGAGTGGTGGCCTTTGGCCAGGGAACGGCGGGTCGGACCCCTTGTGATTTCAAGGCCAGCAGATCCGTACCGGGAAACCGGACGCTGGGCTGTTTTGGAATAATCGTCATGACAGTCCAGCACCCCGAAGATGTTTGTCGCCATTCCATCCCATCCCCGGGATATGCGTCAAACTGAGAAACGGCGTGTCTGTGTTTCCTGACAGATGCGTCGTTTTTTCATTTTATAGTCACAAGTATGAACAAACCTTAAACGCAAAAGGCCGTCCACAACTGTGAACGGCCTCAAACACCCCTGCCCCAAATGGACAGGTATCGAAAAAATCTTAGCCTTGGGCGACTTTTGCCACTTCTGCTGCGAAATCTTCTTCTTTTTTCTCAATGCCTTCGCCAACTTCGAGACGGACAAAACCAGTGATGGTTGCGCCGGATTCGGATGCTGCGGCGCCAACGGTCAGGTCAGGGTTCACAACAAACTGCTGGTTCAGCAATGTGGATTCAGCCACGAATTTCTTCATGCGGCCAACGATCATTTTTTCGATCACAGCTTCTGGTTTGCCGGATTCGCGCGCGATATCCATCTGAACCTGCTTTTCTTTTTCAACCAAAGAGGCGTCCATGTCCGCTTCGGACAATGCGGCGGGGTTCACGGCTGCAATATGCATTGCGATCTGTTTGCCCAGTGCTTCGTCGCCGCCCTGCATGGCAACCAGAACGCCGATTTTGCCCATGCCGCTGACAACAGCGTTATGCACATAAGAAACAACAACGTCGCCTTCCAGTGCATCCATGCGGCGCACAGACATGTTTTCACCGATTGTGGCGATTTTTGCTGTGACCAGAGCTTCGACAGATTTGCCACCAGCGTCTGCCGCTTTCAGCGCGTCAACGTCGTTCACACCCAAAGCAACAGTTGCGATTGTGCCAACCATTTCTTGGAATTCAGCGTTTTTACCAACAAAGTCGGTTTCAGAGTTCACTTCGACAGCGACGCCACGGCCACCTTCAACATGAACAGCAACCAGACCTTCGGCGGCGGTGCGGCCAGATTTCTTAGCAGCCTTGGCCAAACCTTTGGTGCGCAGCCAGTCAACGGCTTCTTCCATGTTACCAGCGGTTTCAGTCAGTGCTTTTTTGGCGTCCATCATGCCTGCGCCCGTTGTGTCACGCAGTTCTTTGACCATAGCAGCGGTAATTGCCATCTCACGTCTCCTTGGAGGGTTTTCCAAATGATTGTTCCGGGTGGGGTTTAGCCCGCACCCGGTATCAGTTTTGCAACAATTGGCCCCATTAGCGGGACCAAAAGTGTTTAGGCTTCGGCAACTTCCGCAGCCGGTGCAGCAATCTCTTCTTCCAGAGCGGCTTCCATTTCGCCCAAGTCAACGCCAGCAGCGCCAAGTTGCGCAGACATGCCGTCCAGAGCAGCGCGAGAGGCCAGATCGCAATAAAGCGAAATCGCACGAGCCGCGTCATCATTGCCTGGGATCACATAGTCAACGCCATCTGGGGAACAGTTGGAATCAACGATCGCAACCACTGGGATGCCCAGTTTGTTGGCTTCAGCGATGGCCAGGTCTTCTTTTTTCACGTCGATAACGAATAACAGGTCAGGCACGCCGCCCATGTCGCTGATACCACCCAAAGACGCTTGCAATTTGCCTTGCTCACGTTCCATGCCCAGACGCTCTTTTTTGGTCAGGCCTTCGAAACCGCGCTCGGATGCTTCGTCGATGGCTTTCAGGCGTTTGATTGACTGAGAAACTGTCTGCCAGTTTGTCAATGTGCCGCCCAACCAACGGTGGTTCATGTAATATTGTGCCGAACGCTCAGCCGCATCTTTGATGTGGGACTGTGCCTGGCGTTTTGTGCCAACAAACAGGATCCGGCCGCCTTTGGCGACGGTGTCACGGATGGCTTGCAGGGCCTGGTCCAGCATTGGAACAGTCTGTGTTAGATCCATGATGTGGATGCCGTTGCGGGAACCATAAATATATGGGCCCATTTTGGGGTTCCAGCGCTGTGTCTGGTGACCAAAGTGCATACCTGCTTCAAGCAGTTGACGCATGGTGAACTCGGGAAGAGCCATGTCTTTTCCTTTCCGGTTTAGCCTCAGCGGGGATTGGAGCATTTGCCCAACCGGTGGATGTTTTGGGATGTCTCTCCAAACCACCCGACCCCGCCTGCGGGATTGAATGACGCGCATCTAATCCGAGTGGGTCGGGATGGCAAGCAGAAACTACAGGAAAACCCGTTCAATCACCCAATAAATCCCAACAATCGCGATTCCGATGGATGCGGGCACTGCGATGACGCGGCGATACCATTCTTTGGTGCCAAACCACAGCCCGACCAACAGAAACGCGGCGGCGATGACCGACAATTGACCGATCTCAACACCCACATTGAACCCCAGCAAAGCCGGGATAAAGTTCGATTCAGGAATGCCAAATTCCCCCAGCACTGATGCAAAGCCAAGCCCGTGCAGCAGGCCAAAGACGAAAATAATCGCCGGACGCCAAGGGTTTAGGCGTTGATGGAACACGTTTTCAACGGCGACATAAACGATCGACAAGGCGATGATGGGTTCAACGATATGGCCGGGAATGTTGACAATCCCCAGCGCACCGAGCGCCAGCGTAACCGTGTGGGCGGCCGTAAAGGCAGTGATCTGCCACAGCAATGGACGCAGCGCTGTAGAAAAGAAAAACAGCCCCAACACAAACAGAATATGGTCCAGTCCCAATGGCACGATATGTTCGTAACCCACGGGAATGTAATCTAAAAACGCCTCAAACCCAGTTTGCTGATACCCCCCGGCAATGGCAAAAGGATCCGACAGCGCGCCACCTTCTAAATGGACGCTATATGGGTCTGGCACGCCAATTTGGCGCACAACCAATGTGCCAAACTCTTTGAGCCACCCAACCTGCATTTGATCCGCGCCCGGCGGTACATCCCCAACCAAGGTGAGGGTCGTCGTGCGCCGCCGTTCTGTGTCACCTGCTGGTTCGGTTACAATGTCTGACAAGGCAAGAGTTACCTTTGCGTCGGCTTGCAACACACTGATACCGTTAAGGATTGTATCCTGATCGTCGCGTATTGCTTGTTCTAATTGGGCGGCATCCATCGCGCGAAACTGTTCATATGACGTGCCTTCGGTCACTTCGTCGGTGTCCCTAACCCCATCCAAATCGATGCCAGCCAAGATCGCTTCGACGTCCAATTCCAAACGCATCTCAACTTGCCCGTCGGTCACTTCCACGTCTGCAATCGCTGGGATCACCCCGTGGGCATTCACGGCAGGTGCTGACAGACAGATGCTTGACATCACGGCCCACACAGACACTTTGATTAGGGTCAACAAGGAAAACTTCATGCAACGTCTCGCTTTTGCTTTTACTATGATCGCCATGCCGGTCGCGGTCCCGGTATCTGCCCATGAATTTTGGCTGGAACCAAGCGCCTATCAGATCGATGCAGACGGTAGGGTTCAGGCCGCCATTGTCAACGGTGAGAATTTTGATGGGGTTGAATTATCTTATCTTCCGCAGCAGTTTCAGTTGTTTATGCAGTTTTCAGGGGAACGTGTTGCGCCAGTGATGGGACGTCTGGGCGATCGCCCTGCCCTGAATGTCGAACCGCTGGGCGAAGGATTGCAGATCTTTATCTACAAATCTAACGCCGCAACGCTAACCTATCAAACCTTTGAAAAATTTCAAAGATTTGCAGATCACAAAGACTTTGCAGACATTGCTGACCGTCATCAGGAACGTGCCTTGCCTGATGCAGATTTCACAGAGGTTTACACGCGATACGCGAAAACTCTGGTTGCAGCCGGCCACGGAGAAGGTGCAGATCTGAGGACAAATCTGGAAACCGAATTTGTTGCGATTACAAATCCTTATGACCCGGTCTTCATGTCCAACATGAGCGTGCAATTGTGGTATCGGGATCACGTCCGTGCAAATGCACAAGTTGAGGTCTTTGAAAAAGCACCTGATGACAGTGTCAATGTTAGCTTTTACCGCACTGATGGGGATGGCATTGCGCATTTTCCCGTGAAACCGGGATATTCTTACTTGGTTGATGCTGTGGTTTTACGCGAACCCAACGCAAATGTTGTTGCTGAAACGGGCGCAGTCTGGGAAACGCTCTGGGCGTCATTAACTTTTGAGGTTCCTGAATGACAAAATCGCAAAATCAACTGGTTAAGCCTGATATCTTATGTATCGGCTCCGTTTTGTGGGACGTGATTGGTCGTTCGGCCAGCGTTATGCGGGTAGGGTCGGATGTGCCCGGCCGGATTCGTCGTATTCCGGGGGGTGTGGCGATGAACATTGCCATGACCCTGAGCCGGTTTGGGATGCGCCCTGCTTTGCTGACTTCGGTTGGCGTTGATGCCGACGGGCGCGCATTGATGTCAGAGGCAGAACGGCTGGGGATGATCACGGAATATGTCTATCAATCCGAAGATTTGCCTACAGACAATTACATGGCCGTAGAAGGTGCCAATGGGCTGATCGCGGCTATTGCAGATGCGCATTCACTTGAACAAGCTGGTGATAAGATACTGAGACCATTAGAAGATTCCAGATTGGGATCGGCTGAGGCCCCTTTTGAAGGTTTGGTTGCACTTGACGGAAACTTGACCCGTGAATTGCTGTCAGAAATCGGTAAATCCCCCCTGTTTTCAAAGGCTGACCTGCACGTGGCACCTGCCTCTCCAGGCAAGGCAGAGCGCCTGCTGGCTTTGTTGGGGCATCCTTCGGCGACCTTATACGTCAACCTCGAAGAGGCGGGATTGTTGGTGCATTCCAGCTTTGACAATTCAGCCGAAGCCGCGCTGGCCTTGGTTGACCGCGGCGCAGCTCGGGCTTTGGTGACGGATGGCGGAAACTCAGCCTCTGTTGCGGATAAATCAGGAGTGATTACCCAAAAACCACCCGAAGTGCTGGTCACACGGGTGACCGGTGCCGGCGATACCTTTATGGCGGCCCATATTGCGGCGGAAAAAGGTGGCGCGACTGCGTCAGACGCGTTATCGCGCGCTATCCATTCCGCAGCCATCTATGTTTCCGGAGAGACACCACTGTGATCAACATTCAATACGCCCCAGAAGTTGCTGATGCAAAAGAGAAAAACCTACCTATTGTTGCGTTGGAAAGCACAATCATCACCCATGGCATGCCCTATCCCCAAAACGTGGAAACCGCTCAACGGGTTGAGGCATGCATTCGTGACAATGATGCCGTGCCCGCGACGATGGCGGTGATTGAGGGCGTGTTGCATGTTGGTTTAACCGCGCAACAGCTTGAAAAATTGGGCAAAGCAACACAGGTGGCCAAGTTGAGCCGCGCAGATATTGCCGCCTGTATGGCAACTGGCGGCACGGGCGCAACCACAGTAGCTGCGACCATGATTGCCGCCCGTTTGGCCGGTATTAGCGTTTTTGCGACCGGCGGCATCGGCGGGGTGCATCGTGGTGCTGAAACGACCTTTGATATCTCTGCGGATTTGCAGGAACTGGCGCAAACGCCGGTCACAGTTGTCGCCGCCGGGGCAAAGGCGATTTTGGACTTGAACAAAACCTACGAAGTCCTTGAAACTCTTGGTGTTCCAGTGATTGCCTATGGGCAAAACAATTTGCCTGCATTTTGGTCGGTATCCTCTGATTTGGCGGCCCCGCTGCGCATGGACACTGCTGCTGACATCGCAAAAGCGCACATTCTGCATCGTGAAATGGGGCTGCCCGGTGGGCAGTTGATCGCGAACCCAATCCCAGTGGATGCACAGATCCCATCCGAAACACTGGCGCCGATCATCGAACAGGCCTTGGCAGAAGCGGATGCCAAAAACATCTCTGCCAAAGATGTGACGCCATTTTTGCTGGGCCGCATTTATGAACTGACCGAAGGGCGTTCCTTGGCGGCAAATATTGCGTTGGTGTTAAACAATGCCCGATTGGCGGCTGAAATTGCGGTCGAAATGTGCGAACTTGGAAAAAAGTGAGCCATTTCCGCTCATAGCGGCGGAACCCCGTTGCTGTGAGCATCCCCTGCCCTTACATAAGCCACAAATGCTAACATTGGTGGTAAAGTGACAAAACCTGATCCGGATCGTGCCCCTCGTCGCAGGTTTAGTCTGCTTGGTGGATTGAGAAACTCGTTCCTGACGGGGATCGTGGTGATTGCGCCTGTTGGCTTGACCGTTTGGTTGATCTGGACGGTTGTTGGCTGGGTTGATGGGTTTGTGTGGCCCTTTGTGCCCAGTGCATATCACCCTGATGCGATCCTGAACCGGTTGCTGGGTCTAACGGGGGACGATCAGATCCAAGTCAACGTGCGTGGCGTGGGTGTCATCGTCTTTTTGATCTTTACCATCTTTGTCGGCTGGCTGGCCAAAGGGTTTATTGGACGTAGTTTTATCATTTGGGGCGAAGGACTTGTCGGGCGGATGCCTGTTGTGCGTTCCATTTATAATGGCGCGAAACAGCTGGCGCAGACGGTATTTGCCAAAAACGAAGCGAGCTTTGAAAAAGCCTGTTTGATCGAATATCCACGCAAAGGGATTTGGGCGATTGGCTTTATTTCCTCCCCGACCAAAGGCGAAGTTCTAAGCAAAGCCAAAGACACGTCGGATATGTTGTCGATTTTTGTACCGACAACACCAAACCCGACATCTGGATTTTTACTGTTTTTCCCACGCAAAGACGTGATCGAATTAGATATGTCGATCGAAGATGCCGCCAAATTGGTTATTTCCGCTGGACTGGTTTATCCGGGCCAATCCGAAGCGGACACACCCGAAGAAGTCGCCGCCGAAGTCGAAAAGCTGGTCCATCACGAGATGTAAGCCTAGGTTTCGTCGAACATTTCTGCCAAATCCACGCTGCCTTCGCGCCCGATTTTGTCGCCGTGTTTTGACACGAACTGATCTGCCGCCTCAAATCCGGCCTTGCGTAATCGTTCTAGTGTGACCGGGTTTGGCAATATTTTGGTCGCAACACTCAGGTCAGTCATCAATGTGTCATCCGCAATCATGTGTACATTGACGTCCTTCATGCTGCCCCTGGTTAACGACCCGTTTTCGAGCAGGCGTTTTACAAACCGGATCGCCCGCATTTCGCGCAACAGCGATGAATTAAAGCTGATTTCATTGATCCGATTTTGGATCTCTTGAGGGGTTTGAGGAATGGCGTGCCGGTAAAGCGGGTTGATGTTGACGATCACAATGTCGTCGGGCAACTCACTGTCAAACAATGGGAAAAGTGCCGGATTGCCTGTGTAACCACCGTCCCAATAAGCTTCGGTTCGGCCGGTTTTGGGATCGTCCAGTTCAACAGCTTGGTACATCGTTGGCAAACAGGCCGAGGCCATAATGACATCCGCTGTGATTTCGGCCCCGGTAAAGACCCGGATTTTGCCGCTGCGCACATTGGTTGCACAGATATGCAGCTGAGGCCCCTTTTCGGCGCAGACATCGTCAAAGTGAAATTTGGACACGATGGGGTCCAATGGATTGCGATAAAACGGGCCATAGGCGTAGGGCGAAAATGCCCGCGACGCCATATCAAACCACATATAGCCGGGGGAATGGTCCAGCGACTTTGTTACGTTTTGCATCGTTGGCATCATGGCGTTGATCCAACCTGAAAACCGGTCATCTGTGATAGCACCCACATCGGACCATAACAGATCAAGCTGTTCTATCGCGGCCTCGCGCGATCCTTTTGCCAGTCCGGATTTGACTGCGGCGCCGTTTAACGCTCCGGCCGAGGTGCCAGATATCGAAGCGATTTCAAGCGATGATTCAAGCAATAAGCGGTGCAAAACACCCCAGGTAAATGCCCCATGCGCACCGCCGCCCTGCAAGGCTAAGTTGTATTTTGTGGACATAATTGCCAGTTTCCTCTGAAAAAACCACGATTTGCGGTCTGAATTTTACGATTTGTTGACGTTATGCATATGCGGGTGGCAGAGTATTGGCACAAATCATTTTTAGGAGATGAGCCATGAAAATTAAAACGATAGCAGCTCTGTCCGCTGCCGGTATTATTGCAACGTCTAGTGTATTTGCAGGCGGGATGTCTGAGCCAGATAGCACAACCCCACCTCCACAGATCATTCCTGTTGATGCGCCCTCTTCTAGCACCAACTTGATCATTCCATTGATCCTGTTGGCGTTGGTCGCAGTCGCCGCCAGTAGTGGCAACGGCGACAGCGATGGCGGCTCGATGTCTTATCCAGAGTGATCTGACAGAATGATCCATAAATGGCCCCGTTTTTAGCGGGGCCTTTTGATTTAAGGGTCAGAGCGCAGTCCAGCCGCCATCAACGCTGAGCGTCGTACCAGTGATTTGTGTAGCAGCGTCAGAACATAAAAACACGGCCGTGCCGCCCAGTTGTTCCACGGTTGCAAACTCTTTGGATGGTTGCCGGGTGAGCATCACATCTTTGATGACCTGTTCGCGGGACATGTTGTATTCTTTCATCGTGTCGGGGATTTGCGCTTCGACCAATGGCGTCAAAACATAGCCCGGACAGATCGCATTTGCCGTAATCGGTTCCTGCGCGGTTTCCAGTGCGATGGTTTTTGTCATGCCAACGATACCGTGTTTCGCCGCGACATAGGCCGATTTATAGGGCGACGCCGTCAAACCATGCGCCGATGCAATGTTAATCACCCGTCCCCAACCGGCGGCGCGCATCATTGGCAATGCAGCGGCCGTGGTGTGAAATGCCGAGGTCAGGTTGATCGCAATAATCGCATCCCATTTGTCTTGTGGGAAATCATCGATGGGCGCGACATGCTGAATGCCGGCATTGTTGATCAACACATCACAGGCCCCGGCCTGTGCGATCAGATCACGGCATTCCGCGCCTTTGGACATATCCGCCTTGATATAGCGGGCTTTGGTACCCGTTTCGCGGCTAATGTCATCGGCAATGGCGTGATCTTCGTCTCGGTCGGTGAATGAATTTAGAACAACATCCGCGCCAGCGCGTGCCAATTCCCACGCAACTCCAAGTCCGATCCCGGAATTCGAACCGGTGATGATGGCGGTTTTTCCTTGTAGTGACATGAGCATTCTCCTGATTGGTCGGCGGTTTTGATCAACATTGGCGCATCGTCAGATGGGTGCACCAATTTGAGTTACGTAAACGATATCCTTTCTTTTAGCGCAGCAGACCCGCATCACAAGTCGATTGACCCCGCCAAAGGCATCCGTAATGCCGCAGCCAATTTGAACCACATTTTACGTAACAGTTTCGATCCACAAATCACCCCAAACGCGGCACCCCATGGTCAATCAACGAGAACGCGATTCGAGTTCCAACAGACATATCGATTCTTCAATGATGTCAGCATCCAAGCCCCTGCATTGCGAAACGACGGAAATTCAAACCGATGTTTCGTAAGTTTTAGGAATGACGCCTGAGCTGCTTATTTTATTGGACGCGCATGGTGTCTTTTGCGCATAGGGCTGAAATGACCGGCCCCCTGAAAAGAAAAAAACGCCAGCACGAAGCTGGCGTTGAAGTTATTGAGGCAGGTTTCATACAGGCAAGAAACCTATCGAGCAGTGAAGTCTTTATAAGCAATCTCACGCCTGCATCCAAGCTAAAAGTTTGAAACTGTCTGTTCACATGTTTAGCGTGAACTTTAATGATTACAGGGAACTGAAGGATTGTCGCCAAAATGAGACCAGTATTTTTCCCCAAACTGTACAACACCCTGCACCGCGGTGTTTTGTCTGTGACCTTGGCCATCGGGGCAACATCAGCCCTGGCCGAGCCGCAACATGGCATAGCTATGTACGGAGAGCCCGCCCTACCACCGGATTTTGTGGCGCTCCCTTATGCGAACCCAGACGCGCCAACGGGGGGATCGCTGGTGATTTCCAACATTGGAAACTTTGACAGCGTCAATCCGTTCATCCGCAAAGGCACCGTGCCATGGCAGATGCGGTTCATGATCGGCGAAACATTGATGGGGCGGTCGCTGGACGAACCGTTCTCTTTGTATGGGATTTTGGCCGAATCGATTGAAACCGGGCCGAATCGCGAATGGGTCGAATTCACTTTGCGCCCAGAGGCAACATTCAGCGATGGCAGCCCCGTCACCATCGAAGACGTGATGTGGTCCTATGAAACGCTCGGGACGGTTGGGCATCCGCGATATGTCGGGTTCTGGAGCAAAATCGAAACCATGGAACAGACCGATGATCGGTCGATCCGGTTTACCTTTAATGTCGAAGATCGCGAATTGGCCCTATTGGCTGGGATGCGGCCCATTCTGCAAAAAGCCCAATTCGAAGGCGTCGATTTTGCAGAAGAAGGCGATTCAATCATTCCGATCACGTCATCCCCGATGATCGTCGATGATGTCGAATTTGGTCGTTATATCAGTTTCCGTCGCAATCCCGATTATTGGGGCAATGATGTCGTTCCGTTCCGCAATGGGACGTTCAATCTAGACGAAGTGCGGATTGAATATTTCGGGGACGAAACCGCTGCGTTTGAGGCGTTCAAAACCGGTATCGTCAATTCAAATCGTGAATTTAACGTCGCGAAATGGGACAGCCAGTATAATTTCCCGGCGATCCAGTCCGGTGATGTCGAATTGTCGATCCTGCCGCATTCCCGCCCTTCTGGGATCACAGGGTTTGTGATGAACACGCGTCAGGATCAATTTACCGATTGGCGGGTGCGTGATGGGTTGATCCATGCGTTTAACTTTGAGTTCATCAACGAAGCGATGACCGGATCAGCGCAGCCGCGCATCACGTCCTATTACTCAAATTCGCCCCTCGGAATGGAAGAAGGCCCCGCAACAGGTCGCGTGCGTGAATTCCTAGAACCGTTTAGCGATACATTGCTGCCCGGCGCCTTAGAGGGCTACGCCCTGCCCGTTTCGGATGGGTCAGAACGCAATCGTGCAGGCATTGGCACCGCTTTGGCACAATTCGAAGCGGCGGGGTACACCGTTCAAAACGGGGTGATGGCCGATGCGGATGGTACTGCGTTTACCTTTGAAATTTTGCTAAAAACCGGGTCTTCGGAAAACATCGCCATGATCGACATGTATGTTGAAAGCCTGTCGCGACTGGGGATCACGCCGACGGTCGAAATCGTCGATGCGCCCCAATACAAAGAGCGCACCGACGCGTATGACTTTGATATGACCTATTATCGTCGTGGCGTGTCGCTGAGCCCGGGCAATGAACAGGCGTTATATTGGGGCAGCGGATCGGTTGATATTGTCGGTGGGCGCAACTTGGCCGGGGTGCAGGACCCTGCGATTGACGCGATGGTGCAGAACCTTGTGACATCCGAAAGTCAGGATGACTTTGTCGCGGCGGTGCGCGCAATGGATCGTACATTGATGGCCGGGCGTTATGTGATCCCAATTTATCAGTGGAACATCAGCCGGATCGGCCATGCCCGTCAGCTGCATTACCCGGAAACCATGCCAATCTTTGGGGATTGGCCCGGTTGGCAGCCAGATGTTTGGTGGTGGGAAGACTAACGATCAGGCCGCCTTCGGGCGGCCTTTTCTTTGAGGTTCACAGATAGGGATGCGAATCGACGGGCGCATTCCAAATGATTTGCGATCCAGAAACGCGCCAAATGGCGCACAGGTCAGTGCGAAACTTAATAACGTTTCTGCGGGATTTTGCGAAATTTTCCGCCGAAAGTTATTTACACTCAAAATTTACAATATCTATCAGTTGGTTAGGAGGATATGTGTAAACTCCTGTAAACTGCAACATGGTTAACCATTGGTAAGGGCCTATTGCTTACGCATTATAGGTGCAGAGGGACGGAGATCAGGAGGACACGATATGCCTTGGAATGCGGTTACCGCGCAGTGGCACCTATTTGTTGACCAACTATGTGTAGATTTTAGATTTCTAGAGCCAGCGGCGCTGGTGCGGTTTCGCGGGGATCGCCTAAAAATGGTGACGTATTTGGCGGAAACCCATGATCTGACGGAACGCGAAGCCTGTGAAACCTTAAAAATGTGGTTTGAACGCAATGGCCGCACAACATTGGAAACGCAGGCGGCCTGATCAGGGCATTCGGGTCACAGCGGCCCGGTTAGTCACCTTAGTCAACCAATGACGTGACCCATAAAATCATCGCATCTTCGGCGCTGACAGACACGACATTATGGCCCATCGTGGCATCATAATAGGCACTGTCACCGCGTTTCATTTCGATCGGTTCATAAAATTCCGTGTATAGCCGAATATGCCCGGTCAAAACGTATAAAAACTCTTCTCCGTCGTGGCGGACCCAACCGTCAAATTCATCAACATTACGCGCCCGAACATAGGCGCGGTAGGGCAGCATCCGCTTTTTGGTCAGCGATTCCGCCAGCAATTCATGTTCGTATGTTGCCGTCACATGCGCTGCGCCTTCGCCATTTCGGGTGATGGCCATACGACCATTGACCTGTTCCCGCGACGGGGCGGTGAACAATTGCGGCACCGAAATTTCCAGCCCAATGGCCAGCTTCTTAAGCGCTTCGTAGGTTGGTGACATTTGCCCGTTTTCGATCTTGGACAATGTGGACCGCGCTAAACCCGCTTGTGATGCGGCCTGTTCCAACGTCCAATCCCGCGCCTTGCGCAACTCACGTACACGCGCGCCCAAATCCAGAGGTTGGGCAATTTCTGTGCCACCACTTTCGCGGGCAATCCGGATCAGGCTCTTTGGGTCTTTATCACTCATGTCGTTGTTTATGCCTGCGGTTTAGAACGCTTGCAACCAATCCCGTCCATGCTTAGGCAATTCTGATGGTCTCTTTTTGCGCGCCCCACACCACGTTCCCCTGCCCCAGCCCGTTTAATCTGGCGCAATATGTGTTGGCCGCGGGGCAAAAAACACCCGATAAAACCGCATTGATGATCCTAGGGCAAAGCCGTTCTCAAAGCTGGACCTATGCCAAACTGACCCAAGCGGTGTGCGGGATCGCAACAGGATTGCGCGGATTGGGGTTGCAGTCCGGGGACCGCGTGTTGCTGAGATTGGGCAATGACGTTGATTTTCCACTAGCATTTTTAGGTGCAATTGCAGCGGGTTTGGTCCCGGTGCCAACCTCGTCGCAACTCACCAAAGGTGAAATCAATTTGATTGCGGATGATGTTGAACCGGCATTGGTGATTGCGGGGCGTGGTCTTACGCTGCCGGACCATCCGGCGCAGGTCATTGATACGGATCACTTGCACGCCTTTCACAGGCTCCCGCCAAGTGATTTTCAAATGGGGGAGCCCAATCGCCCGGCCTATATTGTGTTTACCTCTGGCACATCTGGCACTCCGCGCGGCGTGATCCATGCGCATCGGGCCATCTGGGCACGTCGTATGATGTTTGAGGGTTGGGAAGGTTTGACCAAAGATGACCGGCTATTGCATGCCGGCGCGTTCAATTGGACCTACACATTGGGCACCGGCCTGTTGGATCCCTGGACACTGGCCGCGACGGCTTTGATCCCTGCCTCTGGGATCGGTATTGATCGCATTGCGGTGCTGTTGAACCGATACAATGCAAGCATTTTTGCAGCTGCCCCAGGGGTTTATCGCAAGCTCCTAAAGTCACCTCATTTAGATGTCGCGCAATTGCGTCATGGGCTTTGTGCGGGGGAAAAACTACCGGAATCCTTACGTCAGAAATGGGAAACCGCAACCCAGACCCCGCTTTTCGAAGCCTTTGGCATGTCGGAATGTTCAACGTTCATTTCTGGCAGCCCAGCCAAACCCGCCCCGCCCAACACGCTTGGCTATCCGCAACAGGGGCGCAACGTGGCCATTGTGAACGCGCAGGGCCCCGTCCCCATGGGTCAGACCGGGATGATCGCCATTGATCGCAATGATCCTGGCGTCATGCTGGGCTATCTAAACGCAGCCCAAGACACGCAAAACCGGTTCCAAGATCAGTGGTTCTTGACCGGAGATGTCGGGTCAATGTCGCAAGATGGGGCAATCACCTATCACGGACGGGATGACGATATGATGAATGCGGGCGGTTATCGTGTGTCCCCAATAGAGGTGGAATCCGCGTTTAACACCCATCCCCATATTCAGGAATGCGCAGCGGTTGAATTGCCGGTTCGGTCTGATGCCAGTGTGATTGGGTTGTTTTATGTCTCGGATCAGGCTCTGGACGAGGCAGACATTAAGGCTTACCTGCAAGAGAGGTTGGCACATTATAAATGTCCACGCCTGATAACGCCCGTGTCGTCCCTGCCTCGCGGAGGGAACAACAAACTTTTGCGCCGCGCCCTGCGGCAAAGCTGGGAGGCCGAAAATGGTCAAACTTGATATTATTTCGGATCCAATTTGCCCTTGGTGTTTTATTGGAAAATTCAATCTGGACAAAGCGTTGGCCACTTTGCCAGAGCATCCTTTCACCATCGAATACCATCCGTTTCAACTAAACCCTGATATGCCCGCTGGCGGCATGGATCGCCGGGACTATCTGGAAACCAAATTCGGCGGCAAAGAAGGGGCCATGCGGGCCTATGCGCCGATTGTTGAGATGGGGGAAAAGCTGGGCATGCCGCTGCATCTGGACAAAATCCAACGCACCCCAAACACGATGGATGCACATCGTTTGATCCATTGGGCGGGGATCGAGCAGAAACAAGTATTTGTTGTTCAACGTCTTTTTGACGCTTATTTCACCGATGGACGGGACATCGGCGATCATGACGTGCTGTCAGATATTGCCGATTCCGTTGACATGGATGCCTCAATGGTGCGCCGGTTGCTGGCGTCTGATGCGGACCGCGACGACATTGCCAAACGTGACCGCCATTCCCGTGAAATGGGCGTTCAATCGGTCCCGACATTTATTGTTGCCAACCAACATGCCGTGCCCGGCGCCCAGACCACCGATATGTGGATTAAGGTGATCAACGATATCATGGAGCAAATCGAGGCCACGACTTGATCCGCGCGATTTTGCGAAACGACGCCGCAATTGTCATCGCCTCAGTTTTGGTTGGGATCATCACCGTGGGCACGGTGTTTTTTCATTTCGTCGAAGGCTGGAGCTGGATTGACAGCTACTTTTTCACCGTGGTGACCTTATCGACGGTTGGATATGGTCAATTGGTGCCCGCCACCGCCATCGGAAAGATCGCAACGACCGTATTTATTTTTGTTGGGCTGGGTATTTTTGCCGCGGCAATTCAACAGTTTAGTCAGGTGACACTACAGCGCCGCCTTAATGCGCGTCGTAAAATCCGTGAGGCACAGGACAAATCTGAGGATGCGACATGATCACGGCGCATCTGCCATCTGGATATGTGCTGGGAAAATTGTTGCCGGTGTCCAAATGGGGTTTCTATGCAGCCGTTTTGGGCGGAATCCTCCCTAATTTTGATATCATCTGGTTCTATTTCATCGATGACCGCGCCTTTCATCATCATCGATATTGGGTGCATATTCCGGCTTTTTGGGGGATGATCATGACCGTGGTTGTTCCCACGCTATACCTGATGAACCGTGCGTTTCTGACAATTGCATTGTGCTTTTTCGCAGCTATCTATCTGCACCTGATTTTAGATACCTTGTCAGGAGACATCTTGTGGGGCTGGCCATTTTCTGATCAGTTCTTCAAATTCATTTTAGTGCCCGCGCATTACGATCATTGGGTGCTGAATTTCATCTTACATCCTGTGTTTGTTGCCGAGATCGCGATCTGGGTGATCGCAGCTTCTTTGTATATCCGGAGCCGAAATGACCCCTAAACGACTGTCGCAAAGCGAATTTGTAGCGCTGACCGCGATGCTTTTTGCTTCTATTGCGATCTCAATTGATGCGATGTTGCCGGCTTTGTCGATCATCGGTCAGGAAATGTCGCCCACCGATCCCAACCGTGCTGGTTTGGTGATTGGCGTGTTTATTTTTGGAATGGGCATTGGCACGTTATTTGCCGGGCCGTTGTCGGACGCATTGGGACGTAAGCCCGTGATTTTGTGGGCTTTTGGCGGGTACATTCTGGGGGCATTGGTCGCAGGAATGGCGCAATCGTTGGAATTATTACTGTTGGGGCGTTTGGTCCAAGGTCTGGCCGTTGCCGGGCCACGGATTGCGGCGATGGCCATGGTGCGCGATCTTTATTCTGGGGATCGTATGGCGTCGATCATGTCATTTTCGATGATGGTTTTTGGTCTGGTTCCCGCGATTGCCCCATCAATGGGTCAGTTGGTGATGAACGCCTTTGGTTGGCGTTCTATTTTCTACGCATTGGCCCTGTTTGCGACGATCGTCAGTGTTTGGATGTTTGTGCGCCAGCCCGAAACGCATCCCCCAGAATTACGCAAACCCTTGCGCCTTTCACCGTTCAAAGCCGCCCTAAAAGAAGCCTTTGCCAATCGGGTGTTTCGGTATTCGGTGGCCGTTCAGACCATGTTATATGCAGCACTGTTTTCGGTGATCTCAACCATTCAGCCGATCTATGAGCAATCCTATGACATGGGCGAAACATTTCCGCTTTGGTTTGCGGCTATGGCGATCCTTGCCATGCCAGCAAGCCTGATCAACGCCAAAATCGTGGCACGCCTTGGCATGCGCAAAATTGTCAAAACCGCTTTGATTGTTCAGCTGTTTTTGGTCTGCGCTGTGCTGATAATTCAGACGCTGTGGGGGCTGCCGGTCTGGCTGTTCTTTTGCTGGGTGACCACAATCATGCTGTTGGTTGGATTTTCGTTTGGCAACTTGAACGCCCTCGCAATGGAACCATTGGGTCATATTGCAGGCATGGCAGCCAGTATTTCGGGTGCTGTTTCGACGGTGATTTCTGCGATGTTGTCCATTCCGGTTAGCCTGTCATTTGACGGCACACCCCGGACATTGGTGATCGGCGTTTTTGTATATGTCGCAATCGCTTATACGCTGATGCAGCGTTTGGGCCCCCGCGAAATCAGCTAGGTTTCGCGGGCCTTTTCTGGCCTATTTGACCTTGGCTTTGGCAGCCAGATCGCGGGCAATGGCAAAGGCCCCTTTGATTTTGTCCGCCTCTGATCGCCAATCGCGGCGCACCACGATTTTGTTGTCTTTGACCTTGGCCAGCTCCTGTTGATCATTGATAAATTCAACCAGCCCACGCGGCGAGGCAAATTTGTCATTGTGGAACTGAATGGTCGCGCCTTTGGGGCCCCCGTCCAGACGGGCAATCCCGGCTTGTTTGCATTTTTCCTTGATGCGAACGATCAACAGCAACGTGTTGACCTCTCGTGGTAATTTCCCGAACCGGTCGATCAATTCTGCGGCAAACCCTTCCAGCTCGACCTTGGTATGTAGGCCCGATAGCCGTCGATACAGCCCCAAACGCACATCCAGATCCGGTACATATTTGTCCGGGATCAGCACTGGCACGCCCAGATTAATCTGTGGCGCCCATTGCCCGTCATCGGTCAGGCCTTCGGCTTCGCCCGATTTGATCTTGGAAATCTGTTCTTCCAACATCGATTGATAAAGCTCATAGCCCACTTCTTTCATCTGGCCGGATTGCTCTTCGCCCAGCAGGTTCCCTGCCCCGCGAATATCCAAATCCTGACTGGCCAGTGTGAATCCAGCTCCCAATGTGTCCAGCGACGATAAAACCCGCAGCCGTTTTTCAGCCGTTTGCGTTAATTTGGTACGCGGTTTTGTGGTCAGATAAGCATAGGCGCGGGTTTTGGACCGCCCCACACGTCCGCGAATTTGATACAGCTGCGACAGGCCAAACATATCGGCACGGTGCACGATCATCGTGTTGGCGGTCGGAATATCGATGCCCGATTCAATGATTGTCGTGGCCAGCAAAACATCAAATTTACCGTCGTAAAACGCATTCATGCGCGTATCGAGCTCGCCCGCCGCCATTTGGCCATTTGCGGTGATGAAACTGACCTCCGGCACCTGTTCCTTTAGGAATGCCTCCATTTCCGGCAAATCGGAAATGCGCGGCACCACAAAGAAGCTTTGGCCACCGCGATAATGTTCGCGCAGCAACGCTTCGCGCAGGGTGACGCTGTCAAATTCGCTGACATAGGTGCGGATCGCCAGACGGTCGATCGGCGGCGTGCCAATGATCGACAAATCGCGCACGCCAGACAGCGACAATTGCAATGTGCGCGGGATTGGCGTCGCGGTCAGCGTCAGCACATGCACATCAGATCGCATCTGTTTCAGGCGTTCTTTGTGTTGCACGCCAAAATGCTGTTCTTCGTCGATGATCAACAGGCCAAGGTTTTGAAAACGTGTGTTTTTTGCCAGCAAGGCATGGGTGCCGATGACAATATCCACCATGCCGCATGACATGCCGTCGCGGGTTTTGTTGGCATCTGATGTGGACACAAACCGCGACAAAGGCGCCACATTGATCGGAAAGCCCCGGAACCGTTCGGCAAAGTTCTGATAATGCTGACGCGCCAACAAAGTTGTGGGCGCAATGACGGCGACCTGCATGCCCGACATGGCTGCCACGAATGCGGCGCGTAACGCCACTTCGGTTTTGCCAAAGCCCACATCGCCACAAACCAATCGGTCCATCGGACGGCCGGCTTCCATGTCGTTTAACACGTCTTCGATCGCGCTGAGCTGATCGTCGGTTTCCTGATAGGGGAACCGCGTTAAAAACTGTTCCCACATGCCATCTGGGGGCGAAATCGCAGGCGCGGTGCGCAATTCCCGTTCGGCGGCCACGCGGATCAGCTTTTCGGCCATTTCGCGAATGCGTTCTTTCAGCTTGGCCTTTTTGGCCTGCCAAGCGCCCCCGCCCAACCGATCCAGCAGACCCACTTCGTTGCCGTATTTCGACAGCAATTCTATGTTTTCAACCGGCAGGTAAAGCTTTGACTTTTCTGCATATTCCAGCAGCAAACATTCATGAGCCGCCCCGGCCGCACTGACCACTTCCATGCCGGTGTAGCGACCAATACCATGATCCACATGCACCACCAGATCACCTGGGCTAAGGGATTGGGCTTCGGTCAGGAAATTGGTGGCGCGGCGTTTCTTTTTGGGCGCGCGGATCAGACGGTCGCCCAGAACATCCTGTTCGGAAATCACCGTCATTTTGGGGGTGGTAAACCCATGTTCCAGCGCCCAAACGACCAGATGCAGACCTGATTTTCCGACCCGCGACATGTCAGACACTTGGATGGTTTCAGCCAGACCTTCGTCTTCGATCAGACCGGACAATCGTTCACGCGCACCTTCGGAATAGGATGCGATTATTACCGGACCTTCGTTCATTTTTTGGCGAATATGATCGGCTAACGCCCCAAAAAGGCTGATGTTTTCCTGTTGACGTTCCGGGCTAAAGTTACGCCCGATGCGTCCGCCTGCGTCAATCACCCCCGGCCCAGATGCCTGTGGCAATGGGTTCAGCGACAAAACGCGCCGCCCTGCAATGGCCGTTTCCCAGGCTGCATCATCCAAATACAACGTCTGCGGAGGGGCCGGTTTGTAAACAGAATCGATGCGCCCTTTGGCCTTCATCGCCTCAGCGCGGGCATCATAGGCATCTGCAACACTGGCCCAGCGGGCATCGCGCGCCGCATCCATTTGATCATCCAAGGTTACCGAAGCATCCGGCAAATAATCAAACAGCGTTTCCAACCGTTCGTGAAACAGGCCCAACCAATGTTCTACACCTTGATGTTTGCGCCCGGCTGACACCGCTTCGTATAATGGGTCATCCGTGCCCGCCGCGCCAAATTCAATCCGGTAATTTTGGCGAAACCGGGTGATTGCGGCCTCGTCCAGGATCACCTCGGAAACCGGTGATAGATCCACCACCTTTAGTTTTTCGGTTGTGCGTTGAGTGGCGGCGTCAAACCGGCGCGCGCCATCCAGCACATCGCCAAACAGATCCAGTCGCACCGGGCCGCTGTCACCGGGGGGAAAAATGTCAATGATACCACCGCGCACGGCGTAATCCCCGGGTTCCATCACGGTTGGGCTTTGGGTGAACCCCATCCGAACCAAGAAGTTGCGCAAAGCGGGTTCATCAATGCGACTGCCAACTGTGGCGGTAAAGGCCGCCTCTTTTAGCAATTGGCGTTCAGGCACAAATTGGGTGGCCGCGTTCAGCGTTGTCAGCAGAATAAACTGCGCCGGCATACCATGGGTTAACCCCGCCAGCGTGGCCATGCGCGTGGCAGACACATCCGCATTGGGCGACACGCGATCATAGGGCAGACAATCCCAGCCCGGAAACACAACAACAGGCATGTCAGGTGCATGAAACGCCAGCGCAGCACGCATGGCCGCCAGCCGTTTGTCATCCCGTGCGACGTGCAAAACCGGCCCGTTGGATTTTTCCACTTCTGCTAAAATCAGAGCGGCATCAAAGCCTTCGGGCGCACCGCCCATTTGAATGTGCTGGGATTTGCTCATCTAAAAGGGACCTTAAAAACCGGGGCCAACGACCATGTTTTGATACATGCCAAACATCGTGGTGATGAAAATCGACGCCATGCCAATCATCTGCGTATAGACCCGGTGGCGCGTCAGTCGTTTGCACAAATCTTCACCACGGGGATGTTGCAATTCAATCAGCCGAGCGGTTGAAATGCTCAAGAGACCAACAATCGACAATGGGAACAGGATCAGGATCACCGCTTGGGCGAATTCAACGGAATACCAAAAGGCAAGGATGGCCAATGATGTCAGCAGAAACATCACAAATGTCAGCAAAATCAGCCCCGACACCCGCGAAATATAAAGCAATCGTCCCACATTGATCCGAACCATCTCTTCTAGGTCGGTCATGGCCTGATCGCCGTGTTTGCGGGCCCGTCCAACCATGTCAAACGGCACACCCAGTACCCAATGGCTGGTTGTGGACCACACCACGGCAAGGGCGATCCAGAACCAAAGGTTCGAGAAGGACCGCATGTCGATCACTTCGAAGATTGTTTGGGTCAAATTCAAGGGATTGTCCGTTAATTATCGTATCATTTAGGCTGGATTTCTGCCTTGGCGTGACACTAACCTGCGACTGCGGCAATCGCCAGACTGGACGGGCATGAATTTCTCTGGCAGGCACACAATTGTGACCAGAAAGGCCCGTTTCATAGCCCTGCCCGGTCTCAACACCAGATCGAAAGGCCAAACCATGCGTCCGACCCAAGCTTCTTTTCCGGCAACCCGTTTGCGTCGGTTGCGTTCTAAACCGGGTTTGCGGGCGATGGTGCGTGAAAATGCGCTGTCTCCGGCGGATTTTATCTGGCCGATTTTTGTGATGGCGGGCAAAGATACAGAAACACCCGTGCCGTCCATGCCCGGTGTGGTGCGTCGCACCGTGGACCGGGTGGCGGATGCGGCCCGTCAGGCCCATGCGCTGGGAATTCCGGCAATGTGCATTTTCCCATACACGTCCATGGCCAATCGGACCGAGGATTGCGCCGAAGCATGGAGTCCAGACAACCTGTCCAACCAAGCGATCCGCGCCATCAAAGAGGCAGTGCCTGATATGATGGTGATGACCGATATTGCGCTGGATCCTTATAACATCAATGGTCACGATGGATTTGTTGAAAACGGACAGATCGTGAATGATCGCACCGTCGAAGCCTTGGTGAAAATGGCCATTGCACAGACGGATTCGGGCGCGGATATTTTAGGCCCGTCTGACATGATGGATGGCCGTGTTGGTGCTATTCGCGAAGCGCTGGAAAGTCATAAACATCAGGATGTTACGATCCTGTCTTATACCGCGAAATATGCCAGTGCGTTTTACGGCCCATTTCGGGATGCCGTGGGGGCCAGCGCGGCGCTGTCGGGCGACAAAAACACCTATCAGATGGATCCCGCCAATTCCGACGAAGCGATGCGTTTGGTTGAACGGGATCTGCGTGAGGGCGCGGATATGGTCATGGTGAAACCGGGAATGCCCTATCTGGATATCTGCCGACGCGTCAAAGACAGCTTTGGGGTGCCGACCTTTGCCTATCAGGTCAGCGGAGAATACGCGATGTTGCAGGCCGCGGCGCAAAATGGCTGGTTGAATGGGGATCAGGTTATGCTCGAAAGCCTTTTGGCGTTTAAACGTGCGGGCTGTGACGGTGTTTTGACCTATTTTGCCCCGCGTGCCGCCGAAATTTTGAATGGCTGAATGCCGCGCAATCGGCCAGTTTTTGCTGACAAGTTTATGCTGACAAGGGGCGACAACCCCCTTATAGTCATGGGCAATCGGGCACAAAGTCCGAACCAAAAGGCATAAAACGAGGCAATTAAATGAGCAGCTTCTCACGACGCAACTTCGCGCTCGGCGCAATGGCAATGTCCGGGCTTGCCGCCTGTGGCAACGGAATCGGCGGTAATGGCGGTCCGATGATCGACGCGCGCGTCGATGAAACCCTGAACTATATGTATTCACGTTATCCCGGCACCCGGGATTTGGCGGGTAAATCTGTTGGCATGTTGGTGATGCCCGTCGTTACTGAGGCCGGATTGGGGTTTGGCGGGTCCTTTGGGCGTGGCGCATTGCGTGTCGGCCAGACCAGCGTGGATTACTATTCCGCAGCATCCGCCAGTGCAGGGTTTCAAATTGGGGCGCAGCAATATTCGCATGTGCTGTTCTTTATGACCCAAGACGCGCTGATGGATTTTCGCACCTCTGACGGTTGGGCCGCTGGCGCCAATCTGGAATATGCGCTGAGTGATGCAGGAGAAAGCCTGCGCGCGGAAACAACAACATCACTGGCCCCGGTGATTGCGGTTGTATTTGCACAGGCTGGTTTGCGAGTCGGTGCAACGCTTGAAGGCACAAAATATACGCGTATCATTCCATAAATCACTTGAATATCACGATGTAAGGCCCTGCTTTTGCGGGGCCTTTTGCGTTTTTGCGGCGTGTTTTGATGTGGGTATGTGAAATGCAATTTACGACAGATCATGTCGCAAATCGCTATGCGAACCATTTCAAACGGGTGAACCCTTTGACCAAACTCAAAGGAGACCACCATGAAAACCACCACGCGTGTTGTCGTTATTGGGGGCGGTGTCGTCGGCTGCTCTGTGCTTTATCATCTGACCAAATTGGGATGGTCGGACGTTATGCTGCTGGAACGGTCTGAACTGACTTCGGGGTCCACATGGCACGCCGCCGGTGGTTTTCATACGCTCAACGGCGATACAAATATGGCCGCGTTGCAGGGATACACGATCAAGCTTTATCGCGAATTAGAAGAGCTGACCGGCATGTCCTGTGGGTTGCACCACGTCGGGGGGGTGACATTGGCCGATAACCAAGATCGGTTTGATATGCTGGTCGCTGAACGGGCCAAACATCGGTATATGGGGCTGGAAACCGAAATTATTGGCCCCCAAGAAATCGCCAAACTGGCCCCGACGACCAATATAGACGGGATTATCGGGGGATTATTTGACCCTTTGGATGGCCATCTGGACCCGTCTGGCACGACACATGCCTATGCCAAAGCCGCGCGAATGGGCGGGGCGACAATTGAAACCCATTGTATGGTCAAAGAAACCAATCAACGCAGCGATGGCACGTGGGATGTGGTGACCGACAAAGGCACTATTCACGCCGAACATATTGTAAATGCAGCAGGTTTATGGGCCCGAGAAGTGGGCGCAATGGCTGGGATCTATTTCCCGCTACATCCGATGGAACACCAATATATCGTCACCGATGACATTCCCGAAATCTATGAAATGGGCCGTGAACATCCCCATGTTATGGACCCCGCGGGCGAAAGCTATCTTCGCCAAGAAGGGCGCGGTTTGTGCATTGGGTTTTATGAACAAAAATGCCGTCCGTGGGCCGTGGATGGCACGTCTTGGGATTTTGGACACGAATTGCTGCCCGATGACTTTGATAAAATCACCGAAAGCATTGAATTTGCTTATAAACGGTTCCCAGTTCTGGAACGTGCGGGCGTCAAATCGGTGATCCATGGGCCGTTCACATTTGCCCCGGATGGCAACCCATTGGTGGGTCCGGTTTCGGGGGTGCAAAATTATTGGTCCGCTTGTGGTGTGATGGCCGGGTTTAGTCAGGGCGGTGGCGTTGGTTTGACGCTTGCGCAATGGATGATCGAAGGTGAAGCCGAACGCGATGTTACAGCGCTGGATGTGGCACGTTATGGCGACTGGATTTCACCGGGATATACCCGCCCCAAAGTGATCGAAAACTACCAAAACCGGTTCAGTGTCACCTATCCAAACGAAGAGCTGCCCGCCGCGCGCCCCCATCGCACAACGCCTATGTATGACATTTTTTCGGACATGGGCGCGGTTTGGGGCCAGCAATTTGGGCTAGAGGTGGTGAACTACTTTGCGCAGGGCGATGAACCTACCTATGAAACGCCGTCGTTCCGTCGATCCAACGCATTTGACGCCACCGCGCGCGAAGTCAATGCCGTGCGCCAGGGTGTTGGCATCAACGAAGTGCACAATTTTGGAAAATTCCGGGTCACAGGCTCCAATGCGCGGGCTTGGCTAGATCGGATAATGGCGGGTCGTATTCCCAAACCGGGGCGGCTTTCTTTGACCCCGATGTTGTCGCCAAAGGGGCGGCTTTGGGGGGATTTTACTGTCTCTTGTCTCGCCGAGGATCACTTTGATTTGGCGGCCTCTTATGGGGCGCAATCGGTGCATATGCGCTGGTTTGAGAAACACAAAGAACACGGCGTAAGGGTCGAAAATATCAGCGATAAAATGAACGGGTTCCAAATCGCAGGCCCCAAGGCGCGTGATTTGCTGGCCGTCTGTTCACGCGATGCGGTTGATCTAAAGTTTTTAGATTTGCGCGACATGGTGATCGGACAGGTCAATTGCCGGGTGCAGCGGGTCAGCTATACTGGGGATCTGGGCTATGAAATCTACTGTGACCCTATGGACCAACGCCACTTGTGGAAAACCCTGTGGAAAACTGGTCAGCCGTTGGGCATCACCCCCTTTGGCATGCGCGCCATGATGTCGTTACGATTGGATCGGTTCTTTGGGTCGTGGCTGTCGGAATTTTCGCCCGACTACACAGCCGCCGAAACCGGCTTGGACCGGTTCATTTCCTTTAAGAAAAACACAGATTTCATAGGTCGCCCCCTGGCCGAGGCAGAGCGCGCAACGCCCCCTGCCCGTCAGCTTTGCGCGTTTGAGGTTGATGCCTTGGATGCGGATGTGATCGCCTATGAGCCGATTTTCATCAACGGAGAAGTGCGCGGATTCTGCACATCTGGCGGATATTCACATCACGCCGGAAAATCCATCGCTTTGGGTCTGATCCCACGCCAAGAGGTCGCAGACGGATTAAAGGTGGAAATCGAAATATTGGGATCGATGCGGCCTGCAAAACTGATCACCGAGGCGCTTTTTGATCCTGACGGGATGATCATGCGCGGCTAAACTGTGCAAATGAACCTGATATTGATCTTAGCTGCTGGTTTGTCCCGACGAATGAAAGGTCGGGACAAGCTATTGGAACCAATCTATAATATTCCCATGTTGCGGCATGTCGCCTTAGAGGCGACGCAGGTTGCGCCGACATTTGTCGCGTTACCTGATCTGCAACACCCGCGTGTGAATGTATTGTCGGATTTGGACGTGACCGTTTTACCGATCGCCAATGCCGCCCAAGGTCAATCCGTCAGTTTGCGTGACGCGGTGGTGCAATTGCCCGAATGTGCCGGTTTTCTGGTGGTTTTGGCCGATATGCCCGATCTTACTGCGGCCGATATGGCGTCTGTTATTGCCGCAGGCCCGATTGCACGCGGCATGACACAGGATGGAAAACCGGGGCATCCAGTTTGGTTTGATGCAAAATATCGCTCAGAGTTTCAAACCCTGACCGGCGATAGCGGGGCCAAAGCGATCCTGAAAAATCATAACGTCACCATGGTGCCGTTAAACGGAAATCGGGCGCGTCGAGATATCGACACGCCCGAAGAATGGAAAAAATACCGTTCTGAAACAGGTCGTTAAGACGCCATCAACAGGGCTTCGTGTTTTTTCAGAACCCGGCGTGCGGCTTCGTAGTTTTCAACGCCGCCCGGCAGGTTCAGCTCTGGGAACAGTTTGAAAATCTCATCGCGCTGTGCGTCACCCAGACCTTTCAGGCTGTAATCCCCCGGTTGGAAGCTTTCGCTCCAAGCGCCGTTGGACAACACCACTTCGTGGTGATCAAACATGACGTGAATATAGGTGACACCCTGAGTTGCAGCGCTCGAAACCCCAGCGCGACCCGTCAGATGTTTGGCCGCGGCCAACACTTCGCTGTCGTCAAACATCATCTGTGCCTCGGGCCCAGACAGCAACAGACGGTGGTTGGGTGACAACATCAGATCCCGTTCCGGCAGGCCAGCCCCCAAAGAACCGGCTTTGATCAGCACAGGTTGCAGGTCGGGCTGTACGGCCAAATCCGCGGCGGACAGGGTTTTTGACCCGATCCAGCGGATTTCCTGAATGCCACTGTCACGGGTGAACACTTTGTCACCTTCGCGCAGAGTCTCGACGGCTTTTTCACCGCCCGGCGTGGCAATCATGGTGCCCGGTGTGAAACAGATCACGATGTTTTCGATTTCAGAATAATCGATCCGACCGATGATATTGCCCGCATCATCCAACAGCTCAACTTGGCCGTCTTCTGGGTTGGCATCATTGTCGATGATGTTGAAATCCGCGTAGTGACCGGCCTGAACACCCGCCAACAGATCCAGAGTATCCACGTCGCTATTGTCGGCATCTTCGCCGCCAACAACCGTCATGGACCCCATGGGACCGATTGGGTCAATGGTGATCGTATCGGTGCCGGTGCCGCCGTAAACTTGGTCTTGGGCGTCTTGCAACGTTAACGTATCTTCACCCGCGCCGCCATAAAGCGTGTCATCCCCCTGGCCACCGGTCAGCGTGTCATTGCCCCCTTGGCCAAAAATCACGTCCTGCCCTGTGCCGCCATCAATGACGTCATTTCCGGGTTCAATTGGTTCCACAACCGGATCATCAATCAGGTCGCCATTCATCGAAAATCCGGATTGTGTGCTGCGGGTTTCCAATGTGAATTCGATAAAGTCGCGGTTTTCAAATTCCGCGCTGAACCACGCATCCTGATCGTTTGGATTATTGGTTTCCGTTCCTGCGGCCGTCACGCTACCGGGTTGGTTTGTGACGCTGAGCGATGTGTCGCTGTTGACGCCAAATGCATTAAAGCTGTTGGCATCCAAGGTGACAGATTCCTGATCACCGGGCGAATTTCGGTCCAGATCGTTGAACGTCGCGGTTGAATTCAACGCAACGGGATTACCGGTGGCTGGATCAAAGAATTCCATCCGGAAAGTCGCGGTTTCACCCCCAAAGCTTCTGCCGGAACCAGAGCCGGAGTTCAGCAAAATTTCGTAGCCATTTCCGCCAGATAGATCAACGTTCAGGTTGGGATCGGACGTGCTGACCAGAACCAAACGCGCGGATACAGAGGTGCCGTCATCCAATTGCGCAACATTGCTGTAGATCGCAAAATCATTGGGCTGGGCATTGTTGTTGCCGCTGGAACTGTCCGAAACCAGATTGCCGATCGACAAATCCAGTGGGGTGCTGTCAGACCCAGGAGAGGTGCCAACACCGGCATCCCCATAAAGAATGTCATCACCCGCACCACCAGAAATGCTATCGTCGCCGCCTTCGCCAGAAATCACATCCTGACCGGCCAATCCGGTGATTGTATCATCCGCAATCGTACCTTCGATTACGTCATTATTGGTGGTTCCCACGATGTCAGCCATATCAAAACCCTTTGGCAGCTAAAGGCACAGAATGTCGTCCCCCAACGACAGATCTGTTTTAGCTCTAATTTGATGCAAAGGAATGGGGAAATTGAATTAACGTCACTCACAATCGATTTGTGGCGACATTATGCCCGTCAGGAATTTATTGGATCAAGTTGGGCAACAATTAACCATTTAAACTCCCGCTGTTAACGAGGGTAAATACAATGCCGGGAAAATTTTCCCCGGCATTGATTCGTGTTTTAGGCTTATTGAACCAGAAGCCGTGCTTCGTGCTTCTTCAGAGATTTGCGCGCTGCGTGGTAATCTTTCAGCCCTTCCTGAGACTTCAGCTCTGGGAACAGTTCAAAGATTTCGTTGCGCTGGCTGTTGCCAATCCCTTTCAGGCTGTAATCACCCGGCTGGAAGCTTTCGGTCCATGCCCCGTTTGACAGAACCACTTCGTGGCGATCAAACATGAAGTGAATGTAGGTCGTGTTCATCACGTCCACATTGTGGATGCCCGGTGTGCCAACCAGATGTTTGGCAGCGGCCAGAACTTCACGCTCTTCGAAATAAAGCTGCGTTTTGTCATTGGCCACCAGCATACGGTGGTTTGGCGATACCAGCATGTCACGCTCTGGCAGACCGTTGCCCAAGGAACCGGCTTTGACCAGAACAGGCTTCAGATGTGGGTTACGGACCAGATCCGTGCCTTTCATCTGTTTGTGGCCAACCCAACGGATTTCCTGAATGCCGTTGTCACGTGTGATGATCCGATCACCTTCTTGCAGCTCTTCGACCAGACGTTCGCCGCGTGGTGTGGCGATTGTTGTACCCGGCGTAAAGCACGGAATGACATTTTCGATTTCTTCGAATGTCATTGTTGATCCGTCACCGAATGTCACAACGCCGTCTTCGTTGTCTGCCGATGTGTAGGTGATGAAATCAACGTCAGAACCGGTCAGATCCAGGGTGTCATAATCGTCACCTGTGCTGGACCCGTCCACGTGATCCCCAGCGTCGCCGCCGATGAATGTGTCGCGGTCCGCGCCACCTGTCAGGTCATCTGCACCTTGGCCACCGATGATAACGTCGTTGCCTTCGCCACCTTCGATTGTGTCATCGTCAACGCCACCGTCCAGATAATCGCGATCATCGCCACCATAAAGCGTATCCGCATCATCCGCACCAAAGATGGTGTCGTTGCCGTCGCCGCCAAACAGAACGTCGCTGTTATTGTCAGTGACCAGATCACCATCAACATCCGCAATGTTCACAAAATCAGGGGCCCCTGCACCAAGTCCACCGTAGATTACGTCGTTGCCTTCGCCACCGTGGATTTCATCATTGCCTTCGGACCCGATAATTTCATCGTTGCCGGTTCCACCTTCGACATAGTCATCGTCAAAGCCTGCATCGATCGTGTCATTGCCGGACCCACCGTAGATGACATCGTCGTCGTCACCTGTGGTGATTGTATCATCACCGGCTCCACCTTCGACGGTGTCCAGATCGTTATTTGGATTGCTATCCGCACCATAGATACCGGGGTAACCGACATCGGGCAGCGCATTGACGAAATCTGGATCAGATGTGTCGATCACATCGTCGCCTGTACCGCCATCAACGCTGTCATTGCCAGCGCCACCAAGGATGCTGTCGTTGTTGTTGCCGCCTTCGATGATGTCATCACCAGCGCCACCGTCGATCAGGTCATCGCCGCCGCCGCCACCGATTGTGTCATTGCCGTCGCCGCCTTCTACGATGTCCTCATTGGCACCACCCCAGAGATCATCGTCCCCAGCGCCACCATAAAGTTCATCATCACCGCCGGACCCTTCGATTTTGTCGTTGCCGTCTTCACCAAACATGGTGTCGTTGCCAACGCCGCCGTCGATCATGTCGTTGCCAGTGCCACCATAAACGGTGTCATCGCCAGCGCCTGCATCAATTGTGTCGTTGCCGCCATAGGCTTCGATCAGGTCATCATCTGGGTTGTGGCCCGCAATGATCGCATCGCCATTGTCGACCAAATCGCCATCAGGATCACCCATATAGGTTCCGTCGATCACATCGTCGCCGGCTGTGCCTTCGACAGTGCCATCCAGAGGCGCGTCACCAACAGTGATTGTTACGATCGCTGTATCTGTGCCGCCATTACCGTCAGAAACGGAGTAGGAAATGGTGGTTTCACCGCTAAAGCCCGGCGCCGGAGCAAAGGACAACGTGCCGTCGCCATTGATGGTCACATCACCGTCTGGGGATGTGGCATCTGTAACAGTCAGGGCGTCGCCGTCCACGTCTGTGTCGTTGTCCAGAACCGGGATCACAACAGGCTGACCGTAATCGGTGCTGGCTGTGTCATCATTGGCAACCGGATCGTCGTTCACTGGGTTAACTGTGACCGTCACCGTGGCTGTATCTGTGCCGCCATTGCCGTCTGACACTTCGTAAGTGATTGTTGTTTCACCGTTAAAGTTCGCATCTGGTTCAAATGTCAGCGTGCCATCGGCATTGATGGTCACATCCCCATTCGGAGAAGACGCAGATGTGATTGTCAGGTCATCGCCATCTGGATCAGTGTCGTTATCCAGAACCGGGATCACAACAGAGCCGTCTTCGTCGACTTCGGCAGCGTCATCATTGGCATCTGGGCCGCGGTTGATTTCGTCGCCGATGATCTCTTCGATTTCAGCGAAAGTGATTGTGTCGCCGGTTGGGTTGCCCGAACCATCCACAAAGACCACGGTGCCGCTGGTTGAATCGCCATCTGCATCAACAGTGACATTTTCCAGATAGAACGGGCCTTTGCCGGTCAGATCCAGAACGTCATAATCGTTGCCGCCTGTGCCGCCATCGATGTTGTCGCCCGCGCCGCCGATGAATGTATCGCGATCATCGCCACCAGACAGAACATCCGCACCTGCGCCACCGTCGATCAAATCGTCGCCGTCGCCGCCCAGAATGGTGTCCGCGCCGTCGCCCTCTTCTGGGTCGATGGAATAGGACAGGTTGTCAATCGCACCGGACCCGGCCAGGATCACTTCCATAGACGCAACACCAGATACGCCAAAGTCTACAACGACTTGGCCGTTATTGGCTGTCGACACATCTTGTTGGCCGATCAGGTTGCCGTTTTCGTCAAACAATTTGACCCAAGCGGTTTCTTCCACGTCCAGCAATGTGATGCTGTTCACGGTTGCGCAGTTTTCAAACTCGATGTTGAACGTGCCACCAGATGCGTTGTCATCTGGATCGTTGCCATCGCGGTCTTCGGACAGGATCAGAACATTGCCCAGATTGCCGGTTGCCAGATCGTTGTCACCACCCGTTGGGTTGGCTGTGTCAAACGCCATCACCGGGTTATGTGGATCAGCGGAATAGATCACAACGCCGTCGGCCACATATTGACCGTCGACCAGTTCGCCCGTGGCCAGATCGTTAAAGTCCAGCGTGGTGTCCACATCCATGGAGCCGCCGTACAACTCGTCATTGCCAGCATTGCCTTCGATGTAATCGTTGCCTTTGCCGCCATAAACCACATCGTCGCCAGAGCCAGCTTTGATGTTGTCATTGCCAAAGCCGCCAGAGACCAGATCGTCGCCTGTGCCGCCGCGCATCACGTCGTTGCCGGTGCCGCCAGACAGGATGTCGTTGCCTGCATCGCCGTATACGGTGTCTGCACCGGCGCCGCCGATCACAACGTCATTGTCGGCCATGCCTTCCAGAATGTCTTTGCCTGCGCCGCCATACAGAACGTCATCGCCGTCCTGACCGCACAATGTGTCATCGCCGGACCCGCCATAAACTTCGTCATCGCCGTCATTGGCCAACACAAAGTCATTGCCGCCACCCGCCAGGATCACGTCATCCTGACCATTTTCACCGGGCAAAATTGCGTCGCTATTATCAACACGGTCGCCTTCTGGATCGCCAGTGTAAGCCACATCAATACGGTCATTGCCGGATGTGCCGTCAACATAACCGTCCAAATCAGGTGCAGCGCTGTCAAACGCGATGTCGCTGATGCCAACCGTCCCCGAAACCGACGCGCCAGCGCCGTTATTGTGAATGATTTCCAGACTTACGATTGGGCCTGCGATGGAAACTGTTACAGAATCCGGATCGCCGGACCCGTCAACACCCGGATTGGTGTTGCCTGTTGTGTCGATCTGGTTGCCGTTCACGTGGTGATGACCAGCCAGGTCTGTGACATTGATTGGAACAATATTGCCGTTGGCATCGCGCCCGATCACGGTGACGCGGTCGTCCCATGTGTAATTGTCTGAATCAATGTCGAAAATTTCGAATGACAGATTTTCGACGGGCTCGTCAAAGGTCATGATCACCGATGTTGGATCATCAACGCTTGAGCTGCGCAATTCGGTCTGGCCATCAATATTGCCACGGGCCCAATTGTCGCCGTCACCATTAGAAGGTGTCGAAATGGACACGCCCACAGTGTTGCTGCCAGTGCCGATTGTGTTGTTTCCGTCCAGCGCAGCGCTGTCCCAGTTCAAAAGATAGTCTGACATATCAGTCTCCTAAGCCCTTCCCGCCGTCGGGCGAACCGACGCAAATAAATACGCCCGGTCCGTCCGCACGTCGGCGGTATCAGACCCATGCGGGCACGATCGGCGCAAACCGATCCATTAAAATTTCTTCTGTCGTAAAAGGGAAACCCTTACGCAGACACCATCACTTGCCAGGATGCTTTCGCATCAAAGCCCGACACCCCAATGTCGGTATGCCCCCCAGTTGGGCAATGTCAGAATTAGCCGAGCCACGGGCCTGCTCAAAGGGGAAATTCAACTTTGTGGCAGCTTTTCAGACAATTTTCGCCATTGTTTAAACGCAATCGAAAGGATCGATTAGGGCTTAAAACGTAAACAATCATTTGGGGATTCATTACAAATTTTATTCAAATTGATGTCAAACCTGCCCAAAAACGCATAAAACTCTCGTTAAACTTGCAATAGCGCAGAGGTTTGCACGCCGAATTCATACACTTTGTTTCCAAATGTTCGACAATGGACCGCCGTCATTGGCTGCAATCATCTTAGTTTTGACTTATTTCCGGCAAGAATTGGCTTGTTCTCAGAACGGAACCAATGGCGATATTCTACTGTTATTGGTGCTGCTTTCAAAAAATTAGCCATGAAACAGGCGAATCGGAACGTCAATTTCTTCAATTACTTGGCCGCTGTAGACAATGGTATGATTGTATTGGCGCAAATGTGGCGCCGCCGAATGGCCGCGCCTTTTTTCTGTCAGATTTGCCGAAAGCGTCACAATGGATCTGCCCTTATTGACGCCCCCTTTTGACACCAACCGATTGGATGATTGATGGGCAATTATAAAGGGATGTCATTTTGGGTTGTTTTTGATGCAGACGTGGCGCTGTTGCCGAAACATTTGAAACGCGGCTATATCCCCGACATATAACAAACAAACAGATCGCGATTGCGATCCGTTTTTCGTTTCAACGACGCAGAATTACTATCTGAGAATACTGGTGCCGGTGGAGAGATTCGAACTCTCACGCCCGTGAAGGCGGGGGATTTTGAATCCCCTGCGTCTACCATTCCGCCACACCGGCCAGTTCCGCGCTTCTAGCTTCCCCGCTCGGGGGCGTCAACGCCAAATCGCGCAAAAAATGCATGTCTTTTTCACGGCTCTTCTTTTCTTATAATTGGTCCGTCGAAAACGTATCACATTGAGAAAGCTCACCACTTTCCAATCCGCGTTCAAACCAACGTTGCCGCTGCGCGCTTGACCCATGGGTAAATGTATGTGGTTGCACAACGCGGCCTGCATTGCGTTGTAATGTGTCATCCCCGATCTGACGCGCGGCATTCACGGCCTCACCGATGTCACCCTGTTCCAGTGACCCAAACATTTGTTGGGCATGATTGGCCCAGACCCCGGAAAAACAATCCGCCTGCAATTCAATCCGCACAGAAATCGCATTGCTTTCTTCAGGACTGACTTGGGCGCGAATACGGTTGGCCTGACCGAGAATGCCCAATTCGTTCTGCACATGATGGGCGACTTCATGAGCGATAACATAGGCCGCTGCAAAATCGCCGCCTGCCCCCAGCCGTTGCGACAAGATCGTGAAAAATGCCGTGTCCAGATAGGCCTTTTGATCGGCAGGACAGTAAAATGGGCCGGTTGCCGCGGTTGCGCCGCCGCATCGTGATTGCGTGGCGCCTTTGAACAAAACCAAAGTCGGTGCTGTGTATGGTTCACCGATTTGGCTTTGGAAAATACTGTGCCAAACCTCTTCGGTATCGGCCAGAACCACCGCCACAAATTCACCCATCTGCTGATCCGCATGGCTCAGGTTCGTATTTGAGGTCGATGGCGTGCCGCCCTGCCCGTCCAATAAGGCCGACACATCCACATCAAAAACAAAGCCCAGAACCAGCACTGCGACCAATCCCAGCCCGCCAATGCCCCCGGCACCGCCCATGCTGTCGCGTCCAGATCGACGGCGATCTTCTATGTTGCGGCTGGTCCGGCGTCCTAGCCATTTCATACGGAATCCTCCTCGTTCACATCCAACTTAGCCAAATCAGCCCCGTGGCAAAACTCAGCCTATGCTTGACGTTGAACCAGACACATGGCCTAAGAGCTAAAAAAGCGAGCAGATTATGATCAGACGTATTTATGACTGGACCCTTTCTCTGGCCGACAGCCCGCGCGCCCTGTGGGCGCTGGCAATTGTCGCCTTTGTCGAAAGTTCATTTTTCCCAATCCCACCGGATGTTTTGATGATCCCCATGATCATCGCCGCGCCGACCCGCGCCTGGAAAATCGCGGCAGTGGCGACGATCGCATCGGTTTTGGGGGGGCTGTTTGGCTATTGGATCGGGTATGGATTATTCGAAACATTGGGCCAGCCGATATTGGAATTTTACGGCAAAGGCGAAGATTTCGATCATTTCGCAGAGCGGTATAATGAATATGGTGCATGGGCCGTTTTGATCGCAGGCGTCACACCATTCCCGTTCAAAGTGATCACCATCGCCAGCGGTGTTACCGCATTGAATTTGCCGGTGTTTATTCTGTCGGCCATTGTTGCACGGGCGTTGCGGTTCTTTATCGTTGCCGCCCTGTTGTGGAAATTTGGATCACCCATTCGTGACTTCATTGAACGCCGTTTGGGGCTTGTCTTTACGGTTTTCTGTCTGTTGCTTGTAGGTGGGTTTATTGCGGTGAAATTCCTATGACACGTCTTCATTTGATCCTCATTGCGGCCGGTGGATCGGCGGCGCTTCTGCTTGGGGCGTTTGGATTTCAGATGTTGGGATATCAGCCTTGTGCCATGTGTTTATGGCAGCGCTGGCCGCATGTGATTGGGATCGCTCTGGGCCTGTTGGCCTGGAAAATGGGCGCCAAAATCTGGCCCGCCATCGGGGCGGTTACCATGGCCGTTTCGGCAGGTTTGGGCATCTACCACACCGGCGTTGAACGGGGATTTTGGGAAGGTCCGTCCAGCTGCACCGGCTCTGGCTTGTCTTCTAGCGACAATCTTCTGAGCTTAGAGGACGTGCATGTTGTCCTATGTGACGATGTGGTCTGGGAATTATTTGGCCTGTCGATGGCCAGCTATAACGCCTTGGCATCTTTGGTGTTTATGGCCGCATGGGTCATGTTTCTACGTCGGTCCTAGTTACAAACGCCCCCGCCGTGTGGACAGCAACAGGTTGGTTTCCGACCGTGTAACGCCATCCATGCGGCGAATGGCAAACAGCACTTCGTCCAGTTCCTCTAGGGTGCGGGTGCCGATTTCTGCGATCAAATCCCATGTGCCATTTGTGGAATGCACCGCGCGTACCTGCGGCATCGCGGCGATGCGGGCCATGATACGTTCGGTTCCGCGTCCCTCAATGCCCAACATCATCAAACCACGCACGGGGCTGGTGGCCACATCTTTGCGCGCGATCACCGTGAACCCGACAATTTCACCTTCCAGTTTCAGCTTTTCCATCCGCGTGCGCACGGTGGTGCGGGTCACGCCCAGCTGATCGGCCAGCTCTGACAGGGATGCGCGGGCGTCGCGTTGCAACGCATTCATCAGCCGTAAATCCAAATCGTCCAATTTGAACCTCCGTTTTGGTCAATTACCTTTCCTTTTGCGCATTTTGCGGGGTTCCGACAAGCGCTTTGTCGGGCCATCAAAGGGTATGACACAAAATATCCTTCTTCTCGGGATCCCCCAAGATTCGGGCAAACGCCGCCAAGGCTGTCTGATGGGACCGGATGCCTACCGCACCGCTGGACTGGGCCAAGCCCTGTCTGAACTGGGACATAACGTTCAGGATTTGGGCAATGTGACGCCCGAAACGGTTGAAATACCGCAGCAAGAAAACCTTGTGAAATTGCCAGAAACCGTGGGTTGGACCCGGGCATTGACCAAGGCCGCGCGCGCCGCCGCCACCCATGGTTTCCCGATTTTTATGGGCGGGGATCATGCCTTGTCGTTGGGCACCGTGCCGGGCATGGCGGATTACGCGGCATCACAGGACCGTCCGTTATTTGTGCTATGGTTGGATGCGCATAGCGATTTCCACACCCCGGACAGCACCGATTCCGGCAACCTGCACGGCACGCCGGTTGGCTATTTCACCGGGCGGCCCGGCTTTGATGCTTTTCCGAAATTGAACAATGTGGTGCCGACGGAAAACGTCTGTTTCATTGGGTTGCGATCCGTAGATATCGCCGAACACGAAGCCTTGGCGCAAACCAACGCCCATTTGGCGGATATGCGGGCCTTGGATGAATTTGGCATCAAACCGCCTTTGGTTGCGTTTCTGGAAAAAGTGCGGGCGGCCAATGGGATGCTTCATGTTTCGCTTGATGTGGATTTCCTGGATCCGATCTATGCGCCCGCCGTGGGCACAACCGTTCCTGGTGGTGCCACCGAACGCGAAGCCCATCTGGTTATGGAATTGCTCCATGACAGCGGGCTGGTTGGATCGCTGGATCTGGTCGAACTGAACCCGTTTCTGGATGAACGTGGTCGCACAGCGCGACTGATGGTGGATCTGGCGGCGTCTTTGATGGGGCGTCGTATCTTTGATCGTCCGACAAGGGGCTTCTGATGCATTCTATTCAAGCCCCTTCTGCGGTGGTTATGGTGCGCCCGCATGCTTTTGCGTCGAACCCAGAAACTCATGACGATAATGCGTTTCAAACCCTGTCTAACCGGTCTGCCGATGTGACGTCACGTGCCGCGCGCGATGAACATGACGCCGCCGTGGCCCAGTTGCGCGATGCCGGTGTCACCGTGCATGTGTTTGATGATCATGGGGATCGTGACACGCCGGATTCCGTGTTTCCAAACAATTGGTTTTCCACACATTCTGGTGGTCACGTTGCGATCTATCCGATGTTTGCCCCATCCCGGCGGCGCGAACGGCGTGCGGATGTGATTGAGCTGTTAAAGCAGGAATACCGCGTTCAGGATGTGATCGATTATTCCGGTCTGGAACAGGATGATCTGGCGCTCGAAGGCACAGGTGCAATGGTTTTGGATCATGTTGCACGCATAGCCTATACGGCGAAATCCCACCGCGCAGATCCGGTTTTGTTGGAACGGTTTTGTACTCATTTCAACTATGAACCCATTGCGTTTGATGCCCGCGATGCACAGGGGCGTGATGTGTATCACACCAATGTTCTGATGGGGATTGGCACGGAATATGCCCTGATTTGTCTGGACATGATCGTGGAACCAGACCGCCGTGCGATGGTCAAATCCCGGTTGGAAGAAACCGGAAAAACCGTGATCGACCTAAGCCATGATCAAATCAACGAATTTGCCGGAAACGCCATTGAATTAACGGGAAAAAATGGTCCCGTATTGGCGATTTCCGCGCGGGCTTTGGCGGCGCTTAGGCCAGACCAAACCGCGATCATCACCAACAGCGCAACTTTGTTGCCGTTGTCAGTTCCAACGATTGAAACCGCTGGCGGGTCCGTGCGGTGCATGATCGCTGGCATTCATCTCTCACATAGGTAATCCCATGACACTTGCCCCTTCTGATAAGGCCCTCGTGCCATTTGTTTCTGTCGATGACATGATGAAACTGATCCACCACATTGGTGTTGAACAGATGATTTCAGCCATCGCAGATGAAATCGAAAAAGACTTTAAACGATGGGAATTGTTCGACAAAACCCCGCGTGTTCCGGCCCATTCCCCCCATGGTGTGATCGAATTAATGCCCACATCGGACGGCGAAAACTATGGGTTCAAATATGTAAACGGCCATCCGAAAAACACATCTGAGGGCCTGCAAACGGTCACGGCCTTTGGCCTGTTGGCGGATGTGTATACCGGCTATCCGATCCTGTTGACGGAAATGACGATGCTGACCGCATTGCGCACGGCGGCGACATCTGCGTTGGTGGCGCGGTATCTGGCTCCCAAGGGTGCGACGACCATGGCGATGATCGGCAATGGCGCGCAATCTGAATTCCAGTGTCTGGCGTTCAAGGCCATCTGCGGCATCACCCATGTGCGCCTATATGACACCGACGCCAACGCATCCCAAAAATGCAAACGCAATCTGGCGGGGCGCGGTTTGGATGTGACCATCTGTACGACGCCAGAGGCCGCAATTGAGGGCGCGCAGATCATCACCACCTGCACCGCGGACAAGAAAAACGCGACAATCCTGACCGACAACATGGTGGGCGCGGGTGTTCATATCAACGCCATCGGCGGGGATTGTCCGGGCAAAACCGAACTGCATCGCGACATTCTTCTGCGGTCCAAAATCTTTGTCGAATACCCGGAACAAACCCGGATAGAAGGCGAAATTCAGCAGTTGGACGAAGATCATGATGTGACCGAGCTGTGGCAGGTCATGACAGGTCAGGTTCAGGGACGCACTGATGAAAAACAGATCACTTTGTTTGATTCAGTTGGCTTTGCCATCGAAGATTTCAGCGCCTTGAAATACGTCAAGAACGCGATCCAAGGCACGGATTTCTTTGAGCCTTTGGATATGCTGGCGGACCCGGATGATCCACGGGATCTGTTTGGGATGCTGTTCCGCGCCAGCTGATCTTTGTTGGCAAAAACCTTTAACAAAAAAGGGGCGCAACATTCACTGTCGCGCCCCTTTTTTCTGTTTTACAGCCCGTATATGCCGCTGAACTTGTCTTCTAGATAGCTCAGCAATGGGGCCTCGCTTGGGTCAATTCCGCTGGCGCGTTTGATCACGTCGCGCGGTTCATAAAGCCCGCCATGCTGTTGCAGATTTTCGCGCAACCACGCCGTGGCCGCCGATGTGTCCCCAACCGACAATTGATCATCCAGATTGGGCACCGCCACACGCAGCCCTTGGTACAGACACCCAGCATAGACATTGCCCAGCGAATAGGTCGGGAAATAGCCCATCAGGCCCACGGACCAATGCACGTCTTGCAAAACGCCATTGCTGGGCTTGTCCACATCATAGCCGAAATCAGCCTTAAACCGGTCATTCCATGCGGTTTCCAGATCGACAACGTTCAAATCCCCAGAAATCAACGCCCGTTCCAGATCAAACCGCAACATGACATGCAGGTTGTACTGCACTTCGTCCGCTTCGGTGCGGATATAGCCGTTTTCAACCCGGTTCACCGCGCCATAAAAAGCGTCTTCGTCTGTGATCCCAAAATCGCCAAAGGCATCGCGCATCTGACCAAACAACCACCCGGTAAAGGCACGTGACCGTCCAATTTGGTTTTCGTAAATCCGGCTCTGGCTTTCATGAACCCCCATAGATACGCCCGCGCCCAATGGCGTCAAAAGATAAGCATCATCAATGCCTTGTTCATAGGCGGCGTGGCCGACTTCGTGGATTGTGGAATAAAAACAATTGAACGGATCGGTGGGATTGGTGCGGGTGGTGATGCGCACATCCTGCCCCGACCCGGAACTGAACGGATGCACAGCCTTGTCGACGCGCCCCATGGACATGTCATAGCCAAACGCCTTGGCGATCACGCGCGTCAGTTTCATTTGTTTGGCTTCGTCAAACGTGCCAGTGACGCCAGGAATTTCGGGTTTGTCCAAAATGGCAGCGCGCAATGCCACCAATCGGGGGCGCAGCGCGTCAAACATCGCCGCCAATTCGGCCCCAGTTGCGCCGGGTTCATAATCGTTCAGCAATGCGTCATAGGCATCGCCATCGCCAGACAGGGCCGCGGCCTCTTGGCGGCGCAGGTCCAGCACATCGTTCAGGATCGGCGCAAAGGTGGCAACATCGTCGTTTTCACGGGCCTGTGCCCAAATGCCTTGGGCTTTGGACGTGATGCGCGCAATATCCGCCGCCAAATCGGCCGGCACTTTCATATTGCGATCATAGGACCGGCGAATATGGCGCATTTGCGCCTGGCCGACATTGTCCAAATTCGCGTCATCAATCTGCGACAGCCAGTCGCCCAGTTTCGGATCGGTGCGACGGCCGTGTAAAACGCCCTCAATTGCGGCCATTTCTTCGGACCGCTGCGCCGCAGCCCCGCGTGGCATCATCGTTTCCTGATCCCAGCCCAACCGGCCGGCAATTTGGCCCAAAGCTTCGGTTTCGCGTTGAAAACGCATCAGATCATCAAAAGCTTGCATAGATCAGGACCCTCTTACGGATTGAGCAATGGGATATTGGGCCAAAAACCGGGCCCGAAGGATCAACACCCAGATCAGGATCGCAACGATCTGATGGGTGATGGCAATATGCAATTGCGCGGAATACAGCACTGTGACAATGCCCAGCACCATTTGCAGCGACAGCGCCGCCAGAACCGCATTAAAGGCGAATTTGGTTTTGGCATTGGCCACTTTGCGACCGCGATTCCACACCACGATGGCAAAGATAAACAGCAGATAACCAGAACAGCGATGCATGAATTGCACCAGCCCCGCATCCTCAAAGAAATTACGCCAGATCGGGGTGATCAGGAACGGTTCAGGGGGAAAAAACCCATCGCCCATCAAAGGCCAAGTGGGAAAGGCACGCCCCGCATCGATCCCTGCCACCAAGGCCCCAAGCAGGATCTGCAGAAACGCAAAATGCATCAGCCCGGTGGACATGGAAAACAGTTTTGGTGCGCCCAATCGGCGGGCCTGCAGCAGATCCACTTCGCGGCGTTCAATGCGCAGAATGTACCACGTGATCAGCCCCAGAATACCAAAGGCCAACCCCAGATGGGTGGCCAGCCGATAAGACGCCACATCCAACATGCCCGATTGCAGGCCAGAATGCACCATCCACCAGCCAATCGCGCCCTGAATTCCGATCAGCACGCCGATGATTAGCAACCGGTTTGACCAACCTGTGGGGATGCGTTTTGTCACGGCAAATCCGACAAAGCCAATCGCCCAGACCAGCCCAATCATCCGCCCCATCAGACGGTGCCCCCATTCCCACCAATAGATGGTTTTGAATTCATCCATGGTAAAATCGCGGTTTTGCAGCTGAAATTCAGGGATTTCCTGATATTTTTCAAATTCAGCCTGCCATGTGGCCGCATCCAGCGGGGGGATTGTGCCGGTAATCGGGTTCCATTCGGTGATCGACAATCCGCTATCGGTCAAACGGGTCAGGCCACCGATAACGATGATCAAAGCCACCATTGCCGCCAGTACAATCAACCAGACCCGGATCGGACCCCGCGCGCCCTGCCCGCCGCGGTCAATCCCACCGGGGGCGGCTGCGGCAATCTGGGTTTTGTCGTCGGTTGATACGTCTTCGAAAATGGAACGGGGTTTCTGCGCCATTTAAGTCTCCAATTCTTTGGCGAACGCTACGGGGATGGGACAGGAAGGGCAAGAAGGTTGCCGCGCATTTCTACGGATGAAAACCCGCAGCACCTGATTGGATTTGCGATCAATCGCGTTCTTTCCAACGCACCATTTGCCGCATAATGCCATGTAATATCTGCACATCTGCGCGGGTCAGTGGCATACGTGACCACAGATTGCGCAGGTTGATTTTCATGTGGTCGGCCTTGGCTTCGGGGTAGAAAAACCCAGCATCCCCCAGCCGTTGTTCATAATGATCAGCCAGTTTTTCAATTTCGATCTGTTCGGCCACTTCGGTTCGGTGTCCATCCAATTTGCGATGTTCAATTTCTGACGTGGCCAGACGCCATTGATAGGCGTTTAGCAACACACATTGCGCCAGATTAAGCGACGCAAATTCCGGATTAACCGGCACTGAAATAATGGCATTGGCACGCGCGATATCATCGTTTTCCATACCGGCGCGTTCAGGGCCAAACATCACGGCCACTTTTTCACCCGATGCGATGCGTTGCGCGGCCTCAGCCATGGCGGCTTCGGGGGTTAGGACCGGTTTGGTCAATCCCCGTGGCCGCGCGGTGGTCGCGTACACATAGGTGCAATCGCTGATCGCATCGGCGGTGTTGTCAAACACTTGTGCTTCGTCCAACAGCCGCCCCGCCCCAGATGCCATGGCCACCGCATTTGGGTTCGGCCAGCCATCGCGCGGTGCAATGATCCGCATCCGATCCAGCCCAAAATTCCACATGGCCCGCGCAGCTGCGCCGATATTTTCGCCCATTTGCGGGCGGATCAAAACAAAGGACGGCTGAGGCGTATCGGTGGGCATGGTTTGGGTGCTTTCATGGATGTCGCGTGGCGTGATAGGCTGTTGGGACGACCAATACAAGGTAAGCAACACGAAGAGAGACCGAAATGGCATATGACGCAGGATTGGCCCAAATGATGGGCGAAGATTTGGACGGCCATATGGGCATCACCAGCAAAAAGATGTTTGGGGGCCTATGTTTTCTGTTGAACGGCAATATGGTCTGCGGCGTGCACAAAGATGGCGGCATGTTTCGCGTCGGCAAATCCCGCGAAGCAGAAGCGTTAGCCATTGAGGGCGCGCGCCCACTGGATTTTACCGGTCGTCCCATGGGCGGCATGGTGTCCGTCGACGAAGATCTGTTGGCAGATGATCAAAGACGGGCAAAATTGTTGCAAATGGCGCTGGAGAACGCATCTTCCTTGCCTCCGAAATAGACTTACCGTTATAGCGTCACAACCAACTTGATGTCGTCGTGACGGCACAAAAATCAAAGTGAGACCGCCATGACTGATGCCGCTTCTGAGCCGCTCGAAATTCCGCAGCTCTATCTGATCACGCCGTCAGAATTTGAATTGTCGACCTATCCCGATTTGTTGGCACGTGCGCTGGACGACGTGGATGTGGCCTGTGTGCGGCTGGCTTTGGCCACCAAAGACGAAAGCCGGATCGCCAAAGCCGCGGATGCCTGTCGCAGCGTCACCCATGATCGCGACGTGGCGCTGGTGATCGAAAGCCATATTCTGATGGTGGAACGATTGGGGCTGGATGGTGTGCATTTGCTGGACGGGGCGCGATCTGTGCGCAACGTGCGCAAAGAATTGGGCGATGACGCAATCATCGGCACATTCTGTGGCAATTCCCGGCATGATGGATTGAATGCTGGTGAAATCGGCGCGGATTATGTCAGTTTTGGCCCTGCTGGTGTGACGGAACTGGGTGATGGACGTCAGGCAGAGGCGGAATTGTTTGATTGGTGGTCCCAAGTGGTCGAAGTGCCAATCGTCGCCGAGGGCGCGCTGGATGCGGACATCATTCGCACCCTTGCGCCCTTTACGGATTTCTTTGCAATTGGTGATGAAATCTGGTCGCAGGATGACCCAATCGCGGCGTTGAAAACACTTTATTCAGCGTTTGGGTGATTTTGACCCAAAAGCCGTTGTTCAACGCTATGGCGGATGATGTTGTGCGCCTTTGCGGCCATGTCTTTGCGGTTGGGGCAATCCGAAACCGGGATCGGGTCGTGATAAACGACGTGAACGGATCCGTGTTTTTGCACCGCTAACACCGCCAGAAAATGCGGGCCAAAATCCATGTCGCCCCACCAGCCATAAAACCGGGGACCCATCCCTTTGGGGGCTTGGTACACCACACTGACCGGCTGAATTGACAATGTTTCGCGCAGTTCCGGTGCAAAAAACGCGGCAAACAAAGTCGGTTTAAACGCCAAAACCCGCCGCCCATCGGTCGATGTGCCTTCTGGAAAAAACAGCAATTTGTGACCCGCATTCAGGCGGTCTTGGAACACTTTGACCTGTGTGCCTGCCTCTTTGCGATTGCGGGCAATAAAGACGGTTCCCGTCGCGCGCGCCAACCAGCCAATGCCCGGCCATGCCGCCACTTCGGATTTGGAAACAAAATAAATACGTTTGCGGGCGTTAAGAACAAAAATATCTAACCAACTGGAATGATTGGCAACAATCGCGCCGTGCCCCGCCATCGGCGTGCCGGATGTTTGATAGGTGATCCCAATGATCAGCAAGGCATTGCGGCACACAAATTGCGTAACATAGGGCGTCACCGGACGACCAAGCCCAAAGGCAGGCCGTTCAATCAGCCGTATCAACAACAGGATAATCAGTCCGCAAAACACCAACGTGATCAATACAATGCCGCGTAAAATCACCCGGATCCAACCGGATACAGGGATCTGGTGGCTGTCAGGTGGATCATCAGAGGTCCAGGTCACGTTTTTTGACCCTTACGCCGCCCAGTATAAAGCGCGTGTTGTTTGTCATTCATCTGGGCCGTGTCCAGGATCAGCATAACATCCGTGGTGTTAAACGCATGATCCACAAAGGCCCCCTGCCCGACATAGCCGCCAATCCGCAGATAGGCTTTGATCAAGGCCGGGATTTGCAGCATTGCCTCTTTGCGACTGATTTGATCGTCCGGCAATACATCCATCTGCACGCCATGTTCCGGCAAAACTGTCACCCGCAGGGATTCTGGGGCCAAATGGCGGTGATGTAACAATGACAATGGCTGTGCGAGGGATGAAATGTCGGTGCCATGAAAACTGGCCGTGCCAAACAGGATTTCGATCCCGTGTTTGGCCACATATTCCGACAATCCATGCCACAAATGATACATCGCCGCGCCGCCACGGTGGTCAGGGTGCAAACAAGATCGCCCCAGTTCCAATGCCGGGCGATTATTGGCCAAAAGCGGTGCCAGATCATATTCGCCAGCTGAATAAAACTGACCGGCCCGTTGCGCCATATCGGAATCCATCAACCGATAGACACCCACGACGTTATGTGGATCGCCGTTTGATTTATCAATCAGCACCAAATGCGCGGCAAAATCGTCATATTCATCTTTTTCCAGACGCGCATCATGGTCAACGAGCGGCCCATCGCCGCCTAATTCTTCTACAAATACGATATAACGCAAACGCTGCGCCGCGATTTTGTCTTTTTCGCAGACGGCCAGTCGCAGTTCATATTCTACGGGAACTTGGTTCATAAATGGCCCATCAATTCGTTCGCCGAATTACTAGGCGGGCAGGTAAAGAAAAGCAACTGCACCTAAGTTGTTGACAAGACTTAATGTAATGCTACCCTAGGTTGTGCATGGTTAACGCGAGGGCAACATGACCAAAGCCACATGGCGGCCATCAATAACGACTTTCCCCTGGTTTTGGAAATTCACCGTTATCCGTGCATCAATATTGGATTGCACCTGTCCATCCCCCCAATCCGGTTGGTTGGGATGGCGCACGAGCATCCCTGGTTCCAGGAACTCGTTCAGATTGTTCATCACACCCGCCATAAATATCGGAGCCTTACTATGAACCCGCAGGACCTGAGCGCGCTTGTCGGCTCGCGCATTTGCCATGATCTTATTAGCCCTTTGGGGGCGATTGGCAATGGAATTGAATTGTTAACACTGACCGGCGTCGCCCAAAGCCCTGAAATGGCGTTGATTTCCGAAAGCATCGAAAACGCCAATGCACGCATACGTCTGTTTCGCGTGGCCTTTGGGTCGCCCGGATCGGGGCAATCGATTGGTGCCAACGAAGTGGCGTCCATACTAAAAGCGATTTCACGAGGCGGGCGTGTGCAGCATTCGCTGTCGATCGAAGGCGACCCAGATCGCGCCGAAGTCCAATGTGTGTTTTTGGCGATTTTGTGCATGGAAGCCTCGATGCCGGCGGGGGGAACAATTTCGGTGACGAAAGACGGCGATATCTGGACCTTGCGGAGTGAAACCGAAACCCTGCGTCAGGATGGGGACCTTTGGAACAGTTTGATGGACCCGGAAACCAACTACAAAGTCAGCTCGGCCCAGGTTCAGTTTGCATTGCTTCCCAGAGCGCTGACAGCGCTGGGTCGATCAATGAACATTTCTGCTGATGACACGGGGTTAAGCTTAACGTTTTAAGGCCAAAGCCACGCGCATTATGTGCGCGTGGTGCCGTCACCAGTGACCAAATATTTGAAGCTGGTCAGTTGCGCCGCCCCAACCGGGCCACGTGCATGCATTTTCCCGGTTGCAATCCCGATCTCTGCGCCCATGCCAAATTCACCGCCATCTGCAAATTGCGTCGACGCGTTTTGCATCAGGATTGCGGAATCCAATCGTGTGAAAAACTGCGCCGCGGCTTGGTCGTTTTCAGTGATGATGCAATCTGTGTGGTTTGACCCGTAGGTTTGGATATGTTTGATCGCTTCGTCAATGTTATCAACGGTTTTCGCGGCGATCTTCATGTCCAGATATTCGGTTCCCCAATCCTCATCCGTCGCAGGGATTGTGCCATTCAAACCTTGCGCACGCACCTCTACGCCTGCCTCAATCAAGGCATCGACTACCTTTTGACCAAGCGGCAAAGCGTCTTTGTGCACCAACAAACATTCCGCTGATCCGCAAATCCCGGTGCGGCGGGTTTTTGCATTAAGAATAACGCGCAATGCTTTGTCTTCATCCGCAGATTTGTCCAAATAGATATGAACGATCCCTTCCAGATGGGCAAAAACCGGAACACGAGCTTCGCGTTGGACCAGTCCAACCAGACCTTTGCCGCCGCGCGGTACAATCACGTCAATTGTATCGGTCATGGTCAGCATTTCCTGAACGGCGGCACGATCGCGCGTTGGAACACGTTGAATTGCATCTTCTGGCAGGCCGGTCGCCTTTAGCCCCGCAACAAGACAGTCGTGAATGGCACCAGACGAATGGAAACTCTCTGATCCGCCGCGCAGAATGACGGCGTTGCCCGCTTTGAGACACAACGCGCCGGCATCCGCGGTGACGTTTGGGCGGCTTTCATATATGACGCCAATTACCCCCAACGGTGTGCGGACCCGTTTGATATGAAGCCCACTTTCCATATCCCATTCGGTCATAATTTCGCCAACGGGGTCTTGTTGGGCGGCCACGGCGCGCAAACTGGCGCAAATGCCTTCGATCCGCGCCTCGTCAAGCATCAAACGGTCCAACATTGCCGGGCTCAGGCCTTTGTCGCGGCCATATTCCATGTCCAATGCATTTGCGTTGATGATATCTGAACGGCGGTCCCAAACGGTATCCGCAGCAATTTCCAACGCCCTTTGTTTGACTTTAGACGGTGCAAACCCCAGCTCCAGGCTCGCGGCTTTGGCGCGTTTTCCGATCTCTGCCATCAAGGCAGGAATGTCGTGCAAATCTTTCATCATATCACCATATCATCGCGATGGATTAGGACCGAGCGGCCCGTATATCCCAAAATGCCTTCTATGTCAGCCAATCGACGCCCTTGAATTAAACGGGATTCCTGCGCGGTATATCGCGCCAAGCCCAAGGCCAGACGTTGACCATCCGCCGCCAATATTTCGACCGGATCACCCCGTTCAAACTGGCCGGAAACGTCTACAACACCAGCCGGTAGCAAGCTTTTCCCGGAATTGAGCGCGGTTTTTGCCCCTTGATCGACCTTGATCTGGCCTTTGGGCTTCATGGCTGAAATCCAGCCTTTGCGCGCCGCCTGTGGTGTGGTCTGCGCAGAAAACCAAGTTGCGGGCGCGTTATTTTCCAGATTTTCCAGAGGGTTCAGAGGCGATCCTAATGTGATTGCCATCGCGCATCCCGCCTCGGTCGCCACACGTGCAGCCATCAATTTGGTGATCATCCCACCTTTGGACAATCCTGACACGCCATCCCCTGCCTGAGCTTCGATTTCGGGCGTTATTTTATCAATAACATCATAGCGTTGCGCGTCTGGGTTAATGTTAGGATTGTCCGAATAAAACCCGTCCACATCCGACAATAGCACCAAATTATCTGCGCCAACTGTAACCGCGACCTGAGCGGCCAAGCGATCATTGTCACCATATCTGATTTCGTCGGTGGCAACGGTGTCGTTTTCATTCACGATGGGCACAACACCCAATTTCAAGAGCGTTTCAAGCGTCGCACGCTGGTTCAAATACCGGCGCCGATTGCTGGAATCCTCTAATGTAACAAGGACTTGTGCCGTTTTGATCCCATGCTGTGCAAGGGCATTTTGATAGGCTTGGGCCAGTTGTATCTGGCCCACGGCAGCGGCGGCCTGACTTTGTTCTAGAGGCAAATCAGCAAAAGGCAGCCCCAATACGCCACGCCCCAAAGCGATGGAACCAGACGACACCAAAATCACATCTGTAGCGCGTGCACGCAAAGCCGCCACATCCTGCGCCAAAGACGCGAGCCATTCGACGCGCAATTGCCCGGTATCACGGTCCACCAATAAGGCAGACCCGATTTTCACCGCAACCCGTTTGGCCGTTTTCAGGGACGCCACGCTTCTTCCTCCTCGTCGCCTTTTTGGCGACGCAGCCGGTCATCATCAATCTGTGTCCGTAATGCACGCAGCACATCCACCGTGCCTTCGCTGGACACCCCAGACATCAACATAACCGGCCCACCCACGGCGGCTTCCAGCTCTTCTTTGAGGAAATCGCGTTCTTCTTCGTCCATCGTGTCAATTTTGTTCAACACAGTCACACGGGGTTTATCGGCCAGGTTTTCGCCATAGGCCTCTAATTCGCCGATGATGGTTTGGTAATCGCGCACCGGATCCCCCGATGTGCCATCAACCAGATGCAACAACACCGCAGAGCGTTCTACGTGGCCCAAAAACACATCGCCCAATCCGCGCCCTTCTGAGGCGCCTTTGATCAGGCCGGGAATGTCGGCGACCACAAATTCAACGCCATCCACGCCCACAACACCCAGATTGGGCACCAGGGTGGTAAAGGGGTAATCGGCCACTTTGGGGCGCGCATTGGACGTGGTGGCCAGAAACGTGGATTTGCCGGCATTGGGCATGCCCAGCAGGCCAACATCGGCGATCAGTTTCAGGCGCAGCCAAAGCGTGCGTTCGACTTCGGGTTGGCCGGGATTGGCGCGTCTTGGGGCCTGATTGGTGGCCGATTTGAAATGCAGATTGCCGAAACCGCCATTGCCGCCTTTGGCCAGCAACACACGCTGGCCGACTTCGGTGACATCCGCAATCAAGGTTTCCTGATCTTCATCCAGCACTTCTGTACCGACCGGCACCCTTAGGATCGCATGATCGCCGTCTTTGCCGGTGCGCTGACGGCCCATTCCGGGCTGGCCGCTTTTGGCAAAGAAATGCGGCTGATAGCGAAAATCGATCAGCGTGTTCAGGCCTTCGACGGCCTCTAGCCAGACATCACCGCCACGGCCGCCATCACCGCCATCGGGGCCACCATATTCCACAAATTTTTCACGGTGAAATGACACACAGCCACCCCCACCGTTGCCGGATTTAACATAGACTTTGGCAAAATCGAGGAATTTCATCTGACTTCTTTCGGATTTGGTTGGGCAGGCGATACGCTATTGCTTGGGGTTGCTCAAGCCTGTTGCGGGTTTGGGGCCCGGTTCAGGACGTATTCCACACATGTTGATGGCTCTGTTCTGGCGGCGCTTTGACCAAGGGACGTGTTTCCGGTGGGTTTGAAACCAAGTTTGAGCAGAACTTTGGCTGAGTTGGGATTATCAGAGAAATGATCCGCTTCAAAATGAGTGAGCCCATGCTGGTCCACCAAATGATCGATGATCGCGCCCATGGCTTCGGTGGCGTATCCCTGCCCCCAATAATCGCGTCCCAGCCAATAGCCGCAAATGGCATCGCCCGGGGACACGCCCACCGATCCGATCAACGTCCCGTCCAACAGACACACGCCCAAACGACCCGATGGACCATTGCGCCATTGGGCGCGATCAATCCAGTCTTTGACGGCGTTATGGGGCCAAGGCAGCGTGATCGAGCTCATCATCGGGGCGACATGTTCGTTTGACGCCAAGGCAATCAGCCGTGCGATGTCACTATGGGCGAGTGGCCGCAGAAACAGCCGGTCGGTGCGTATAATATCGTCAGTCATTTTTGTTCGCCCAATCGGATTGGCTTAACGACATGCGGTGCAGCGTGATTTCTGCATTTGTCGCTTTGGGCACCACTTGTTCCACATGGGTGTCATGAAACCCTAACCTGGTCAAAATGGCCCGCGATGCGTGATTGCCCTGAAAATGCCCAGACGCCAACGGCTTGGAAAAATTTTGAAAATACCAGGCCACCGCGCAATTTGCGGCCTCAGTCATGATCCCTTGACCGTGGTTATTGGCATTCAACCAATAACCGAGATCCGGTTTCACTCCAATCATCCCGATCAGACCGTCCCCCGCATCAATGGCCCAGTTCATGTCGTCTGGATGGTTGGCGACATGTTGCACAAACCATTGCGCATCGGATTTGGCATAGGGAAACGGCGCGTTGGTCAACCAGCGCGTGATGTTAAAGTCGCTTAAGGCATCCGTAATTGCGTCCACATCTTTGACCACCAAGGGCCGAAGTGTGAGCCGCGTGGTGGTCAAAGTGGGAACAGCCATCACTCACATCTTTCGAATATAGGTCCATGTCGGGACAGTCGCGTCGCGTGATACACACACGGCTTCGGCGTCGCCCAGATAGTCAAAACCGCAATTGGTCAGCACACGGGCAGAACCCGGATTGTCCTGAAACACCTCTGCGAAAATCTGATCGTTTTTCTGCGGATTGGCCGCAATCAACGCAGTCACCGCTTCGGTGGCGATGCCGGTGTTCCAAAATGCAGGCGCAATCCAATAGGACACTTCGGATTGTTTGCGTTCCAGCGGTTTCAGAACCATCAGGCCCATCACTTCGCTAAAATCACTGCGCAATCCGTCTATGACCCAGATATCTTCGTCGCGATCAGGTTTCATGCCTTTTTCGATCATCGCTGCAACCGCGCCGGGGGGCAGCGGGTGTGGAATATCCTTGGTCATACGGGCGACGCGTTCGTCGGCGGCATACATTTCCACCAAACCAGAATCAGATCGACGCAAAGGGCGCAGCGTAAACCGCGGCGTTTCGATATCTGCCTGATTTGTTACTCTATCCAACATCATTGCTCTTTCCTCCTTCTGGCCAATCCTGCGCAACGGCTCCTCTTCCGGATTGCAGGTACATGCCACGTAATCATGAAAACCTCGTCAACAACGCTTCAACACAACTTTGTTGACGAAAACGTAAAAGGGGACCGGCTATTGCCGATCCCCTAATTTTTTCACCAATTTAGGTTCGGCTTATTCAGCGGCCTCCGCCACCGGAAGAACCGAAATAAATGTGCGGCCTTTAAAGCCTTTACGGAAGGAAACTGCGCCTTCGGAAGTTGCAAAGATTGTGTGATCTTTACCTTCACCAACGCCTTCACCCGGCCACCATTTGTTGCCACGCTGACGTGCAATAATGTTACCTGGGATGACAGTTTCGCCACCGAATTTTTTGATACCAAGGCGGCGACCAGCTGAGTCGCGACCGTTACGGGATGAACCGCCTGCTTTTTTATGTGCCATTAGGTCTCTCCTTAGCCTTTAGCCAGTTCTTTGGCTTGCTCTACCCAGCCTTCACGTTCAATGCGGCCCTTAAAGGACAGCACTTCGTCAAACTTGGCAATATCATCTGCGTTCCATGCGGCGATCTGAGCAAAAGATGTCACGCCACCGGCGAGCAATTTCTTCTCAAGAGCCGGACCAACGCCAGACAGTTTTTTCAGATCGTCAGCGCCAGCGGTTGCAGCTGCGGCAGGTGCCTCAGTTTTCTTCGCGGCTTTTTTGACGGGCTTGGCTGCGGCAGTGGCCGGAGCGTCAGCAACGGATTTCAAAGTGCCACCAACGGCTGCTTTGACACCGGTTTTGTCCGCACCAGATTCCAGAATCTCGGTGATGCGCAGCAGGGTCAGCTTTTGGCGGTGGCCCTTGGTGCGTTTGGAGCTGTGTTTACGACGACGACGCACAAAGTTGATTGTCTTTTCGCCTTTGATCTGGTCGATCACTTCGGCCTGCACGCCTGCCCCTTCGACAAACGGAGCGCCAACAGTGGACCCTACCATCAGAATTTCGTTGAATTGGATGGTTTCACCCGCATCTGCAGCCAGCTTTTCAACACGCAGTACGTCGCCACTTGCGACTTTGTATTGCTTGCCGCCGGTTTTTAGAACCGCAAACATCTTGTCTTCCTTCGTATCCCGCGTCTCTGGGGTCCCTTTACCGTTGCCGGTTTTGGTGTTCATGGCGGTTGTTTCCAACATCGCCACCCGTGGACTGCGTGCCCATTTCAGGACATTCATTTCAATGCACCGCAATATGCGGCAATAAGCGAATAATCGCATAGCCCCAAACAAAGCACTTGCCGGGACGGTGGCTTATCTGACCATCTGGGGCTCAAGTCAACCCCTCAAACGAGGTTCAAATGCGCCTTTTTCCCTTAATTCCGATCCTTTTGGTCACAGCCTGCAGCGATGGCGCCAACCATTTGGGCAATCCATTGCTATGGCCGTTTCACGCAGGCACCAGCGCGGCCCAAAATGCGGTTTATCAACAAAGACGCGGCGCGGTTGAGGTTTATGTTAAATCACACCATACGGAAATGATCCATGACATTCAGGCCGGATCGGGCCCGCATCTGAGTGCTGCGATGGACATTGCCCAAGTGCCCGCTGAGGACCGCCCTGCCCGCATTGTGCAATTGCAGGGCGATGTCGGGATTTATACGGCCAATGTCGGCGCGTTGGTGGTGGCGTTGATGGTGTACGGCCGGTGACAACGCCCCCACGAGGATCACAAAAAGGGTTACAAATCGAACGCTTGCATTTGCTGTGCCGCCGCCTGGCCCAATGCGTGACTGATCTGATCAAACAACCCGTTAAAGCTGCGCATGAGCGCCGTGTTCATGGCTTTTCCAGCGGGGGTTTGCGTGAATGCCAGATATTGACCCAGTTCCTCATCGCTCAGCGGATCATAGGCCAACAACAAATAGGCCATCAGCCATTCCTGTGTGCTAGCGCGAATATCGGGTTCTTGTGACCAAACATCGTTTAGAATTTGATCCTCGGTTAGATCCCCGTCAAAGCCACCGCCGGCAATCAACCCCTGATAAAACGCGAAATTGGAATTCATCGCGCCAGCCACATTGGTTTCGATCAGGTCATTTTCATCAATGAAACGGCGCAGCAATTCCACACGTGGGGTTTCATCCATCACCGCTATCATGGCCGTTTCCCGCGCTGTGGCATCCACATCAGAATCCAACATGGCGCGGCGCGCGGAGATTTCCAATGTCACGATCCGCACCCCCAGATCGCTGTCAAAAAACGCGATGGCGTCTTGAATGTCCTTGTCGCTCAGCAAATGCGCGAATGCGCCCTGAACATGGGCATTCATCAGATCAACACGATAGATTTGTTGTAAAACGTCCTGCCACGCCGCCCCGCCACGATCCGGGAACATCGAGGTTTCAAGCTCGCTTGCGTAGGCGATCCCCTCTTGTTGCATGATGTCGATCACGCCAGCCAGGTCCAGCGCGGTATATAATCTGTCGGATTGTCTGTCGGTTTGCACCGCTGTTTGGGCCAATGCTTGGGGCGCATTGGCCATCTGCAGGCCCGAAACCCCAGCAACCAAAGCCAGCATGGGCAGCTTGACCATCCACCGTGCAAAAAGGCGAGATCCAAACATAGTTTTCCTTTCAATCCAGACGCTTTACGCACAATCTGATCTGTCATTTGGGGGGGATGCCATCAAATGCAAACCCCACCAATTGGTTATATCGTTGTTTTCAGCGTAGCTTTGTCACAAAGCCGTGCAGAATTCGTGAATTGGGCCTTGCGCCTCTTTAAACACGGGATTACACGACGCATCCAGACCCTTCGCGGAGAGGTGCCGGAGTGGTCGAACGGGGCGGTCTCGAAAACCGTTGTCCCTTCACGGGGACCCAGGGTTCGAATCCCTGTCTCTCCGCCATTAAACGCGCAACATCGCTGACCGCCATATAGGGATTGCTTTGCACGCTAAACCCGGACCTGGTGCACAAAATACGATAATGTCCATTATGATGGCATTTGGGAGGACGGCGATCATGACTTCCAAGGTTTTTGAGATGCGTTTTGCCAAGGTTTATCCCTTGCTTGTTGGCAAAGTTGAGAAAAAAGGAAAAACCAAAGCCCAACTTGATGAGATTATATTCTGGCTTACGGGATATGATGCAGTGGGTCTGGAAAACGCGCTGGAAGATGGACGTAATTTCGAAGCCTTTTTTGCGCAGGCACCCGTGAAAAACCCAAAACGGCGTTTGATCACAGGTGTGGTTTGTGGCGTTAGAGTTGAAGAGATCAAAGACCCGCTCATGCAAGAAATCCGCTATCTCGACAAATTGGTTGATGAACTTGCGCGTGGGAAAAAGTTCGAAAATATATTGCGGGATCGAAATGCCTTTGTTTTTGGCTAGACAAATCGTCAGGGGCAGTACCCAAGAGATGCCCAAAACCAATTCGGACTTTCCTGCACCATTGGGACCTAACACGGCCACGGTTCCACCTTGGGTCGATAGCAGGATACATCTTTGACAACAGTTCTGGTGTCGGATGTGATGGTCAAATTGATGCCGCCCACTTTGATCTGATCGCTACTGGATTGGCGGCGCATGGGGCGGATAAAGTTGAACTATCCTCGCCTGAACAACATGTGATGCTGCGCGCCAAATCCATTATTCACGCCAAATACGATATGACCTTGCGTGAATATCGACGTCTTGCGGATCATTAACCGGCCATTAACCCATCATTAACCGAGTATACGGTTCACTTCTGGTCAAACAGGAGGCCGGAAATGGGAATTCGCACCATATCAAAAATGACATTACTGTTCGTGGGGGGGATGCTAACAGGGTGCGGTGCTTCTGTTCCGGTCCTGACCCAGCCTGCGTCCCTGCCCGATGCGCAGGTCCAATTTGCCCAAGCCGCGATCACCCATCAGCTGCGCGATCCCGACAGCGCGCAATTTCGCAATTTGACCACCTATGTGATGGAAAATGGGGATCAAATTGTGTGTGGTGAAATCAATGCGCGCAATGGGTTTGGCGGCTATTCGGGATATGTGACCTATTATGTGCGCCTGCAGGGGCAAACGATCAAACGCACCCATATGGATGACGCAACCGTGCATCATCCCAGCAGTTCTGTGGGGTTTGGCGTTGCCTATTTGGCCTGCGAAAAGGCCGCAAATGGCACCATTCCGATTTCCGCGTCAGAAATGACCCCGCCAGATGTTTAGGTAGGTTTGGTTAATGTGCGCGACACAGCGTCCTGCCAGCCTGCATAGCGGCGATCCCGTGTGGATGCGTCCATTTTAACCTCAAATTTGCGATCCAGTGCCCAGTTTTGTGCAAATCCAGCCTGATCCGGGTAAATCCCGGCCCGCATCCCCGCCAACCAAGCCACACCCAATGCGGTGGTTTCACGCACAACCGGGCGATCCACGGGCGCGCCAATAATGTCGGACAAAAACTGCATCGCCCAGTTGGATGCGGACATGCCGCCGTCGACGCGCAAAACACTGTCATCGGATGACCCAGCCCAATCGGCCTTCATCGCATCCAACAGATCGCGGGTTTGAAACCCGACACTTTCCAATGCTGCGCGCCAATGCTGCGCGGGAAAATTCAGCCGGACCAGACGCGCGGGTGAGGCCATAAACGGCCCCTCGACATTCCGCATCCCAATAAGGCGCGCCCATGCCGGTAAAGGCAGGAACCAGATACAATTCATGGCCTTCATCCGCGGCTTCTGCCAAAGCTTGGGTTTCGCTTGCATCTGCGATCATTTTCATCCCATCGCGCAACCATTGAACCACGGCCCCTGCGATAAAAATCGACCCTTCCAACGCATAGGTGGTTTTGCCATCTAACTGATAAGCAATGGTGCCCAACAACCGTGATTTACTGGCAACCAACTGATCGCCTGTGTTCAACAGTGCAAAACAACCCGTCCCATAGGTCGATTTCAACATGCCCGGCTCAAAACAGGCCTGCCCCAATGTGGCGGCCTGCTGATCCCCGGCGACCCCCAGAATAGGCAGGTCTTGGCCCAAATATTCGGCGTCCGCAACCCCAAAATCAGCGGCGCAATCCAGAACTTTGGGCAGCATTTCCATGGGGATATTTAAACGTTTACAGATGGTTGCGTCCCATTCCCCATCTACAATATTATAAAGCATCGTCCGGGCGGCATTGGTGGCGTCGGTGACGTGCGATGTGCCGTTGGTCAATTTCCAGATCAGGTAACAATCAACTGTTCCAAACAGCAATTCGCCGGCCTCAGCGCGGGCGCGCACGCCGTCAACATTGTTCAAAACCCAGCCCAGTTTCGTGCCCGAAAAATAGGGATCCGCCAACAATCCGGTGCGGGCGGTGATTTCTGCCTCAAAGCCTTCGGATTTGAGCGTGTCACAAAACGCAGCAGTGCGTCGGTCCTGCCAAACGATGGCATTGGTCACCGGTTCGCCTGTGGATTTATCCCAGACAATGGTGGTTTCGCGTTGATTGGTGATGCCGATCCCGGCGATGTCTGTGGCGGAAATACCCGCCTTGGCAATCACGTCGCGACATGTGGCCAGCGTGGTTGTCCACAGATCAACGGGATCATGTTCGACCCAGCCGGATTGCGGGAAATGTTGGGGGAATTCCTGCTGCGCCGTATGCGTGATCTGCATCTTTTCATCAAAAAGAATGGCCCGCGTGGATGTGGTGCCCTGATCAATCGCCAGAATGCTGCGCATAGTATCCCCCCTATGGATATGATTGCGCTACCATAGATGCGGCGCACAGATCGTCAAGACCCGTGGGCGGGACAAATCGGCGCGCAGGTTCAGCCCCGAAATCCCGTTGCCACGACGAATTTTTCCGATGAATCCGACCGGGATGCCGGGGGTTTGACATTCACCACCTTGGTGAATTTCTGTTTCAGCAATTTTTGCAAATCACCTTCGGCGCCCCCGGCCAAAACCTTGGCCACAAAGGTGCCGCCTTCGTCCAGAACGTCAAAGGCGAAATAAGCGGCGGCTTCGCAAAGAGCCATGATGCGCAAATGGTCGGTCTGTTTATGTCCCGATGCAGATGCGGCCATATCGGACATCACAACATCCGCCTTGCCGCCCAGCCAATCTTTGACCTTTTGATCGGCGTCGTCTTCCATAAAGTCTAGCTGATGTACCTCGGCGCCTGCGACGGCTTCGACCTCTTGCAAATCGACACCCAGCAATGTGCCGACTTTCTTGCCGGATTTGTCGCCCAATGCGTTGATCCGTGGCACAGCCACCTGCAACCATCCCCCCGGCGCACAGCCCAGGTCGACAACCCGCGCACCGGGCACCAAGAACCGGAATTTGTCGTCCAGTTCCAATATTTTATAGGCAGCGCGTCCACGCATCCCTTCGGCATTAGCGCGCGATACATAAGGATCGTTCAACTGACGTTGCAGCCACAAAGTCGATGACATTTTCCGACCACGCGCGGTTTTGACTTTGACGGTCAAATCACGCAATCCGCGTCCGGAACTTTTCTTTTCTTTTTTCGCCATCTGATTTCCTTTGCCACTCTGGCAGGTCGCCTGCGCATCGCAAGCGCCTGCCCTATCTTAAAAAGCGCCGCCTTCCAAGACACCATCGGCCGACATTTGTTGATAAAGCAGGCCTTCGCGCAGGCCACGATCCGCTACGGTTAACCGATCCGTGGGCCATACCCGCATCAAAGCTTGCAAAATCGACGCGCCCGACATGATCAAAGCCTGACGATCCCGGCCAATCCGGGGGTCTGCTTTGCGCCCCTGTGGTCCAAGTGACAGGTAATCCTGGATCACCGCATCAATCTGATCGGATGTCATGCGCAATCCGTCCACTTTGTTGCGATCATACCGGCGCAGCCCCAGATGACTGGCCGCAACGGTGGTCACGGTGCCGGATGTGCCAATGATCTGAAACCCGTCCCGGGCTTGTTCATGGGCATAGGGTGAAAACTCAGACAGGTTTTCCTCAAAAAACCAGGACATAAGCGCAAACCGTGCGCTGTCATCTTCGACATCGGCAAATTGATCGCGCAACGTGGCCACACCCAATGGTACGGAAATCCAGTCGACAACTTTGGCAGCGGGAAACACGCCGGGGTCCTGAATGAACCCGGCATGAAGCCGCATGATCGCACGCGGGCGTTCCAGTGGCGGCACTTTGGTCAGGTCGATCCAAACCAGTTCCGTTGATCCACCACCAATATCCACCACCAGCAATTGTTCGGTTTTCGTCGACACCAAAGGCGCGCAGGACACCACCGCCAGACGCGCTTCTTCTTCGGGTTTGATGATTTCTAGCTGCAAACCGGTTTCATGGCGGATCTGGCGGATAAACCGTTCGCCATTGCGCGCACGACGACAGGCTTCGGTTGCGACCAATCGCATTCGGTCCACATTATGCCGCTTTAGCTTTTGTTTGCAGATCCGAATGGCATGCACCGTTCGGTTGATCGACGCACGCGACAATCGTCCCGTACTTTCAAGCCCATGGCCCAATTGTACGGATTTAGAAAAGCTATCGATCACATGAAACTGATTGCCTTTGGGTTGGGCAACCAACATGCGACAGCTATTGGTACCTAAATCCAGAGCCGCATATAGCGACAATGGATCAGGCGGATTTGGCGCGGGGCTTTCGACCGCTATTGGGAACGCGCCCGCACCTTTGGGACGCTTGGGCGCCATCTTTACGCCCTCCATTTCGAGTTACCTTTAATCTAGGCAGGACATCCCCATCTGGCAAGCTCTGTCACAGGTCTGTCATGAATAGGTCGATCACTTTTTGCGATCATCGGCTGGCTCATGATTGTCATGAACATTTCGATCCCTCTGTGCACTGGCGCATTACGGGGCAATCGCGATAGGGGGTTGGTCGTTCATTGGCGGGCGAATGTCGAAAACGAACGTCGGATTAAAAATAACGCAGATTAGAAATGATCATCTGCAACGGAGAATCACATGGCTCTGGTCACACTCGTTTATTGGCGCGACATCCCCGCACAAGTTATCGTCGGCAAAGGCCGGCGTGCGGCAAAAATCCAGCTACCGGAACGGTTTGAACAGGCTATTGACCGCGCCGCTATGAAAACCGGCGCCGCGGAAACCGATGATTATCTGGCTGAATGGCGCAAAGCCCCGGCCTATGAAATCGAAGGGGATGATCAAACCGTCGCCGAGGCCGAGGCCGCGCGGCTGGACGCGGAATATGACGTCGAACGCATTAAGACGTTGATTGCCAATGACGGGTGGGCATGAGCCAGACAGGCCTGCCCCCCACCCTGAAGGAGAGAATTATGGCTCTTTTGAATTTCCGCCGCAAAGAGGCGCCTGCTCCGGTTTCGGCAGAGTTAGAAGCATTCCTGAAGGGATTTTCGATCGAGGTGATGCCGCGCACGGCCGCCAAAGTTGATGATTTTCGCGCTTTGTTGCCCGCTGGCAGCCGTGTTTACATCGCCCATATTGATGGAACCCCCATCGAAGAAATGGTCAGCACCGCCGCCCGCATCGCCAGCGAAGGTTATGACGTGATGCCGCATTTTCCAGCGCGGATCATCAAGGATCAGGCTACCTTGGCCGATTGGATCGCCCGTTACCAAGGCGAAGCTAACGTCAAACAAGCGTTGCTGCTGGCCGGTGGCGTGTCCGAACCACAAGGCGCGTTCCATTCCTCTATGCAATTGTTGGAAACTGGCCTGTTTGACAAAGCCGGTTTTGAAAATCTGCATGTGGCCGGTCACCCCGAAGGCAACAAAGATATCGATCCAGATGGTTCTGATAAAAACGTTGGCGAAGCACTTGTTTGGAAACAGAAATTCAGCGAGCGGACGGATGCCAAAATGGCGCTGGCCACGCAGTTCTGTTTTGAATCCGGGCCGGTGATTGAATGGGCAAATGCGCTGTCTGACGCGGGAATTGATATTCCAATTCATATCGGTACGGCTGGCCCTGCCAAACTGCAAACGCTGATCAAATTCGCAATCGCTTGCGGCGTGGGTGCATCATTGAAAGTGCTGCAAAAACGGGCCATGGATGTGTCCAAATTGCTATTGCCCTATGAACCCACAGAATTCCTCACTGATTTGGCTGAACACAAAGCGGCCAATCCCGACTTTAACATAGCTTCTGTGCATTTCTTCCCACTGGGTGGGATTAAAACAAATGCCAAGTGGACCCAAGAAAATGGCGGCGCTTCTGGCGTTCCAGTCACCCCAATCCAAGGATAAAGAATGACCCGTACCGTCATAGAATCAAAGACTAAAACCGCGATCATCGGCTTTGACGAGCCGTTCTGTGTCATTGGCGAGCGGATCAACCCGACGGGTCGGAAAATTCTGGCCGCTGAGTTGGAAATGGATAATTTTAGCCGTGTCGAAGCAGATGCAATCGCTCAGGTTGCGGCTGGTGCAACCGTGCTGGACATCAATTCTGGCGCTGTGTTTTCCAACAAAATGGCCGAAGATCCGCGCTATGCGGACAACAACTTTGTTGAGCCACCCCTGATGGAAAAACTGATCAATGTGGTTCAGGCCGTCACCGACGCCCCGCTTTGTATCGACAGTTCGGTGCCCGGCGCATTGGAACGCGGACTGGCCGCTGCCGAGGGCCGTCCTTTGCTCAACTCGGTCACCGGCGAAGAAGAACGTCTGGAAATGGTGCTGCCGTTAGTCAAAAAATACAACGTCCCCGTTGTGGCAATTTCCAATGATGACACAGGCATTTCTGAGGACCCGGATGTGCGGTTCGCTGTGGCCAAAAAGATCGTTGAACGGGCCGCCGACTTTGGCATTCCGGCCCATGATATCGTTGTCGATCCGTTGGTTATGCCAATTGGCGCAATGGGGACTGCGGGTTTGCAGGTCTTTGCGTTGGTGCGGCGTCTGCGCGAAGAATTGGGTGTAAACACCACCTGTGGCGCGTCCAATATTTCCTTTGGTTTACCCAACCGGCATGGCATCAACAACGCGTTTTTGCCTATGGCAATGGCATCTGGCATGACCAGTGCGATCATGAACCCGGTCGCCCTGCCCGTCGGCCCCAAGAAAATCGCCGAAAAGAAAGCTGCGATTGAAGCTGCAGGGATTATTTTGCCGGACGGTTTGGATGACGAAGCATTCTGCCAGATGTTTGGGCTGGGGTCGACCAAACCCCGCGCTGGCAAAGAAATGGAAGCGATCCGCGCAGCTAACTTCTTGACCGATAACGATGATTCAGGCGCGGAATGGATCCGCACCAACAAAGCTCCGGGTGAAGATAAGGGCGGACGCGGTGGCCGTCGTCGCCGCCGCGCCTAAACAGTTGCTAGGATAAATCCAGTTCTGAAAGCTGCCTCAACCCTGCCATCAGGGTTGAGGTTTCAGACCCCAATCCGACAAAACGGGCCCCTTGGGCGACAGCTTCGCGGGCATGGTCTGGATCAAACCAAACCACACCCACCGTTTTGCCCGCAGCCAAAATGCGTGTGGTGAGCCGTTCGATTTCTGCCAGAACGTCAGGATGGCGATATTGCCCGGGAAACCCCATATCCGCAGATAAATCAGCAGGCCCGATAAACACCACATCGACGCCTTCGGTGTTTGCAATTCCATCAATGTTTTCAGCGGCTTCGACGCTTTCAACTTGAACCATGACGCAGATGTTTTTATCGGCCGTTTTGGCATAATCGGGGGTGCTGCCATAGCCAGAGGCACGTGCAAGTGTCGCCCCCATGCCACGTGTGCCATTTGGTGGATAGCGCGTTGCCGCAACAATCTGACGCGCCTGTTCGGCGGTGTGGACCAAAGGCACCAGAATATTCTGGGCCCCTAAATCCAACACCTGTTTTAGAACCCAATCCTGTCCCACCGGCACTCGAATTACGGTCTGGGTGTCAGATCCTGCCAAGGCCATCAATTGCCCCTGGATTTGGGCCAATCCATTTGGTCCATGTTCCGCATCGATGAGGCACCAGTCAAACCCGGTTTTACTTGCCAGTTCGGCGGCTGCCATCGATCCTAATGTCAGCCAAATCCCCCGTTGCAGTTCATTGTTTGCAAGTGCATTTTTCAGTTTGTTATCAGCCATATCCAACCCAAAGCTAAGGTAAAACACCGGTCCGAAATGGATCGTGTTTTGGTACGATAATACAAAGATCAGAAAAAGCCATATTGCTCTTCCTTGCTAATCGCCTTTGCGTGGTTGTCCAAATCGACAGAAATTTGATGCATAGCAATTTTTTCAAGCTCAAAATCGCGGGTTCCACACCCCAATGGCGCCGCCAAACCTGTTACGGGTAAAATATTAGTCAGCTTTAATCAGTTTGCGAAAGGGGTTGCCGTTTTGACATCGGGTGTAAAAACTGCCCTAACTGAAGGTATTCAAATCGCTTTGGTGAGACGCCCATGAACTTGAAACAGCTGTCGAACATTTTGGGATTAAGCCAAACAACAGTTAGTCGGGCGTTAAATGGCTTTCCGGAAGTGTCCGAAACGACCCGGCAACGTGTTCAAATGGTTGCTGATCAATATGGATATAGCCCCAACACGCGCGCCAAAAGCCTCGCAACGGGGCGTTCTATGGCGATTGGTCATGTGATTCCCGTTTCGGAAAAGCATGAGATGGTGAATCCGGTATTTGGCGATTTTATCGCTGGTGCGGGGGAATCTTATGCGCGGCATGGGTATGATATGCACCTGTCCCTGTTTGATCACGGCAGTGAAAGCGACATTTACACAAAGTTAAAAATGCGCCGCTCGGTAGATGGCGTGGTTGTGCATGGGCCGCAAATGGATGACCCACGCATTGATTTGTTGCGAAAACTGGACATGCCATTTGTGGTGCATGGCCGATCAAGCAATCAAACGGGTCCTTATTCGTGGGTTGATGTGAACAGTCGCAGCTCTTTTGAACAGGCGACTTCGTATCTGTTGGATTTGGGGCACAAAAGGATAGGTTTAATCAACGGGTATGAAATTATGGATTTCGCGTATCGACGGCGCACCGGGTATGAAACGGCGTTGAAAACCTGGGGTGTCGCAGTTGACCCTGCCCTGATGCGCAGCGATGAAATGACCGAAGCCCACGGGTATAGATCCGCTAGGGATATACTGAACCTATCCGATCCACCAACCGCATTTTTGTGTTCATCAATGATTTGTGCGCTTGGCACACGGCGCGCAATCGAAGATTCAGGGCAAAAAATGGGGCGCGACATCAGTGTGATCACCCATGACGATTGTTTATCTTATCTGCAGACCGACGGGGATATTCCTGTCTTTACCTCGGTTAAATCATCGGTTCGAAACGCCGGCCGTTGTTTAGGCGATATGTTGATCCATCAAATCAACACACCTACAGAAGGACCGGTTCACAAATTGTTAGAAGCAGAATTAACCGTTGGCACCTCGACGGGCCCTGCTCCTTTGTGATCTACCTTGCCCGAACCGAGCAGAGCCTTTATCTGCTAAGAACTGATAACGCTAACATTTGAAATGACATGACTGAAACACCTTCTCATATCCTTGTTGCCGATGTTGGCGGAACGAATTCACGTGTTGCTTTTGCAATTGATGGCATTGTTCAAAACGCATCGATCAAGCGGTTCAAAAACGCAGATTTCCCTAGCCTAGATGCTGTTTTGATTGAGTTTTTGAGGCACAATTCTGAGGTTGATATATCTGCCCTATGTGTCGCGGTGGCGGGTATGGTGTTGCCGGATGTGACCGAATTGACCAACCTCAATTGGCGCATAACAAAGGATTCTTTGGCCAAATCAGTTAATGTCTCATCTGTATCCGTGATCAACGATCTGCAGGCGCAGGGGCATGCATTGTCTGATATTCCGGCGAAAAACCTGAAATCCATAATGCGCGGAACCACTCAAAGCACCGATGGTGCAAAGCTGGTTGTGGGCATTGGGACTGGGTTTAACGCAGCACCGGTTCACAATTCAGCACAATCAACAATTGTTGTCCCTTCTGAATGCGGACATATTTCGTTGCCGGTTTATTCTGAACAGGATTTGAATATGCGGGATCATTTGGCGACAGGTTCAGGATTCGCATCGGTCGAAGAGGTCCTATCCGGGCGCGGGTTAGAACAAGTATATGCTTGGCATGCCCGCGAAGACGGGTCTCGCAAAACGTCGCATCAGATCATGCAGGATTATGCACGTGGCGATGATAAATATGCACGGATGACTGTAGAAACTTGCGTCCACATATTAGGTCGTGTTTGCGGCGATTTGGCGCTAACCCACCTTCCTTATCAAGGCATATATTTGGTCGGAGGTGTGGCGCGTGCTTTAACCCCGTACTTAGACACATTTGGGTTTAACGATCAGTTCACATCCAAAGGTCGCATGTCTGAATTCCTAAAGGCATTTTCCGTGTTTGTTGTCGAAGATGATTACGCAGCACTGACAGGCTGCGCAAACACCGTCGGAACCTAAATCGTTAGTGCAGTTGTTGTTGAACTGTGCTGGTCAGATCTGTGAGAGAAAACGGCTTGGGTAGGAAAACAGAGTTTGGAACCCCTGCCTGATCATCACCAAATGCATCCTCTGCATAGCCAGAAACAAACACAACCTTGGTATCTGGTCTGGTAACAAGCGCCTTTTTGACCCAGGTTGGACCGTCCATTCCCGGCATGATGACATCCGTCACAAAGATGTCGACACTCAGTTCTGGATCCGCAAGCATATCCAATGCTGCTTCTGCACTCTCAGCCTCTAAAACAGTGTAGCCACGCAGGCGCAAAGCCCGCGAAGCAAAGGCGCGAACCGGTGCTTCGTCTTCGACCAGCAACACAACCCCGTCCCCTTTTTGCACGGCCAGACGGCCTCGGTCTTCTGGACGATCGTTTGTGTTTTCAACTGGAACCGGCATGTCATAGGCAGGAAGGAAGATCGTGAAAACGGATCCTGTTCCAACCGAACTGTCGGCAAAAATGAAGCCACCTGTCTGTTTCACAATCCCGTAAGCCGTTGACAAGCCTAGGCCAGTCCCCTCGCCCGTGCGCTTTGTTGTGTAGAAAGGTTCAAAAATCTTAGGCAGCTTTTCGGGAGGAATTCCGCATCCTTCATCCACAACGCGTACAATGACATAATCGCCCGGCGGTACCGTTGCCCGGTCCCGTTCCAGAGGTTGTTTGAGCGTCGAGTTTTCAGTCTCAACACGAATTTCGCCACCCGTCGCCATTGCGTCACGCGCATTCACGACCAAGTTCATCATAACCTGTTCCAGCTGACGTTTGTCGGCGCGGATATTTAATAGACCCGGATCATGATTGAGGGTCAGCGTTACTTTTTCACCGACCAATCTATTCAGCAGATGCGTGAGATCGGACAAAGTATTGCGCAAATCCAAGAGTTCGGGACGCAAGTTTTGTTTCCGAGAAAAGGCAAGCAATTGTCCAACCAAACTGGCCGCACGGTTGGCATTTTGGTGAATCTGGATCAGATCACCGTAATCTTGGTCTCCTTGATCGTGGCGAAGTAGCAAAAGGTCGCAATGCCCTGATATTGCTGTCAAAAGGTTGTTGAAATCATGGGCGACACCACCGGCCAATTGACCAATCGCTTGCATTTTTTGGCTTTGGACGAACTGCGCTTCCAATGACTTTAGCTCTGTTACGTCATTAAGCACGGCGATGACGTGGTTACAGCTTTCTTCGCCCTCAAGAGGGTTTAACATCACTTGAACAAAGGTGTCCTGACGATCTCCTGTGCTGCGCAAAAACTCTGGCGATGGGGCGACGCGTCCTTCTGCGGCTTCGCGTAGCCAGTCGACGATTGGGCGGCCCAAACCATCCATCAAATCAGCAAGCCGGGTGCCGTTTGGAATTTGGTTGTTTAGCAATTGGCGCGCTTCGCGATTGGAACCGACAACTTCGCCTGTAACTGCGATTTTCAGCAATGGCACGGGTAAATCTTCGACTGCGTCCCATGCCGCGGCGACACCGCGCATCTGCGTACTTGCTTCGCCCGGCAAAAGATAGATTTCACGGCGTCCGCCATTGCCGCGTAGCTCGGCAACGAGGCAATCAACCAAACCGTCAACACCTTTGACCTGATGCAATTGCCCGGACACCAAAGGCTGCTCTGCAAAAACCCGATCCAGGCTTTTGGCGCGCCCACCGACCAAACGACGCGACGCTTCGTTCATATAAAGGATCGTTCCAGATGGCCCAGCAGTGAGCATGGGCAACCCAAGCGCATCTGCGCCGCGACCCGCCCCCATTTTTTCGACAACATCGTCCAAACGCCAGACGAATATGGATTCACCTGCATCTTGGACGGATAAACGGACATGACCGCGACGGGTTACCAAATCTTCGCGTGCAGCACCCACAGCTTGGGCTTTGGATTGCAGGCGAAACAAAACGGCGCCGGGATTTGCGAACAAATCTGACAGGCAGAATGACAACGTATCATGTGACTGATCGCGAAACCGACCCTGTGCGGACAGGTTTTGAGATAGGATTTTTCCCTCAAAATCGGTGACAAATCCTGCGGCGTTTTCGTGTTCGATCAGCCGCTTAACGGTTTCCACCAGCACGGCACGGCGTTTCGTTCGCAATAGGCGTAAAACCCCGACGAATGCGCCGGTCGTCGCCAGCACACCGCCTGCGATTTGTAGCCCCAGTTCCATAAGAACATCCCCGACAAAGAAACTTGCCGCCACCATGCCAACAGCCAACGCTAAGATAATACCGACGCGCGGTACAATACGGTCAACTCCAGTCAAGGTGGACTGGACGGGCAATTCGGCCTGTGTCACTCGCAATCCCCCTTCGATTCGATCTTGGTCAACTGGACACCATAAATCTTAACCCGGCATTAATCTGCGATCACAAGTTTAAGTATTACCGTAGAATCAATTCGTTGCAACCTATAGTTGCGATGACCATTTACTGGGGTGATTAACCAAGTTTATGGTGCATCACACAAACAAAGAACCCATCGCCCCGTTCGGATGGCGCGGTTTTTGTTTGGGTTTCAATTGTCCAAGTGGGGTTTTGGGACAGCCACGTGTCTATGACGGATTGGTTTTCCTCCAAAAACACCGAACAGGTGGCATAGGCCAGCACTCCGCCCGGTTTCACAAAGGGTGCTGCGTCGTCCAGCACCTGTTTTTGCAGGTTAGTCATTTCTGTTAGGCCGTCAGGCGTCAGCAGCCATTTGGCCTGCGGATCACGCCGCCATGTGCCGCTGCCCGTACAGGGCGCGTCGCACAGGACCAGATCATAGGTGCCCAGATCGGCCTTTAGTTTGGTATGGATTTGCGCGCCAGCACGTTCGGCCCGTACAGGGATATCCGTCATACGTTTGGCGTCGATATCGTGGGCATGAACCGGACGACGGGTGATATCATAGAGCGCAAGCGCTTTACCACCACCACCGGCGCAATAGTCCAGCACATGATCGCCCTCGACCAGCGGCAGCAACGCGGTGATCGATTGAGAGGCCGCATCCTGAAGGTCAACCAAGCCATCCAGATAGGCCACGGATTGGGCAACGCGTCGGGGGTTTTCCAACACTTCCAAGGCGGTATCCACATCTGGATGCATCTGTGTGGTGATTTGATCGATGGCCAAAATGTCCATCGCCTCTTGGCGGGTGCCGCGCGCTGTTGCGACACGTAAAAACACCGGAGCGCGATTTTGCGCGGCCCGCATTGAGGGTTCAAAATCCGCGCCCAAGCCGGATTTGAAATAGGGCAGCAACCAATCCGGGCAATCCAAAGCTTCACCTTCGGACAGGGTGGGTGCTGTGAAATTGCGCTCTGTGTCGGTCAATTCGCTGGGCGCATGCCCGATGGCGGTAAACATCGTTTCGGGATCGATATCATTGGCGCGCAACGCCCCAATCATCAGCCCCCTGCCCGACATATCCCCGCCCATGGCGGCGTAGCTGCGCATATGGCGCAACACGTCATAAACATAATCCCGAATGGCCGCGCGGTCTTTGGACCCGGCATAGCGATTTTGGCGGCCCCAACCGGTCAGAATACGTTCCGCAGACTGTCCGTCGATCACCTGATCCAAAATCTCGATTGCTGCGGCGACCCGCGCGGCTGGTGTCATTATCCGATCCTATAATTCGGGCTTTCGCGCGTGATTTGAACATCATGCACGTGGCTTTCTTTTAGACCGGCGCCGGTGATTTTGACGAAATTGCAGTTTTTGCGCATTTCATCAACGGTGGCACAGCCCGTATAGCCCATCGCCGCCCGCAGACCGCCGACCAATTGGTGAACTACCGCATTGGCAGAGCCTTTGTAGGGCACTTGGCCTTCGATGCCTTCGGGGACCAGTTTGTCGCTGGCCGCGTCTTTTTGGAAATACCGATCCGCAGATCCGCGCGCCATTGCGCCAAGGCTGCCCATGCCGCGATAGGATTTAAACGACCGGCCTTGGTATAGGATCACTTCGCCGGGGGATTCATCTGTGCCTGCGATCATCGATCCAACCATGGCACAGGACGCGCCCGCGGCGATGGCTTTGGCAAAATCACCCGAGAATTTAATGCCGCCATCCGCGATAATCGGCGTGTCGCCCGCAGCATTTGCGCAATCCATTACGGCCGTCAATTGCGGCACGCCCACACCGGCCACCATACGTGTTGTACAGATCGAACCGGGGCCAATGCCCACCTTGACCGCATCTGCGCCTGCATCAATCAAAGCGCGCGTTGCCGCCCCGGTGGCGACGTTACCGGCGATGATCTGCACGTTGCTGTTTAGGTTTTTGGCGCGTGTGACGGCATCCAGAACACCCTGCGAATGGCCATGGGCCGTATCAATCACCACAATATCAGCCCCGGCATCGATCAACGCTTGGGTGCGTTCAAAACCGCTATCCCCAACCGAAGACGCCGCCGCTACGCGCAACCGGCCCAGATCGTCTTTGCAGGCGGTTGGGTTTAGGACGGCCATTTCGGTGTCTTTTAGCGTCAAAAGCCCGGTCAATTTGCCGTCGCCATCACTGACCAGCAATTTTTCGATCCGGCGGGACTTCATCAGGGATTTGGCCTCTTCCAGATCGGCGGGTTCCTGAAGCATGGCCAGATCGTTGCTGGTCATCATCACGGAAACCGGCGTGTCATTATCAGTGGCAAACCGCATGTCGCGGTTGGTGACGATACCAACAACGCGGCCCTGCCCGTCCACAACCGGGAAACCGGTGACGCGATAACGTTCTTGCAATGCTTTGGCATCCGCCAATGTCTGATCCGCGGTCAATGTGATCGGATTATAAACAATCCCGCTTTCGAACCGTTTCACGCGGCGCACTTCGCGCGCTTGTTCTTCGACGTTCAGGTTTTTGTGGATCACGCCCATGCCACCGGCCTGCGCCATGGCAATGGCCATTTTCGCTTCGGTGACGGTGTCCATCGCTGAGGATAGCAACGGAATGTTCAGCGCGATACTGCGCGTCACCCAGGTGCGGGTATCTGCGGTGGATGGCAGAACGCTAGAAGCGCCTGGCACAAGTAGGACATCGTCAAAGGTGAGAGCCTCGCGAATCTCCATGGGGAATACTCCTTGGATGGCATCGTTTGGCACGTCGCTATTTCACGGAAACCCGATCTGTGGAACCCCCTTTGCACAGAACGGGGCTGGAAATTAGCAATCTTTATACTTTTCATTGAAAAAGATGATTTGAACGGGTCATTTGGACCATTGTCGCGCAAGATGCCTCTATGACGGAAAATGGACCACACCGGGATGCGGAATTTATCCCACCGCCTTGGCGCCAATCTGCAGGGCGGATTTTGGTGCGGCTATGTGTTGCTGGGGCTGTGATTGCATTGGCCAATTGGTCCATTTCGTGGATCATGATGATGCAAAGCGGCGGTTCGGCCACAACCTTTGTTTTGGTGATGCTGGTTTATGCACTGCTGATCAGCCTGCCGTTTGTGCCGGGCATTGAAATAGGAATTGGCGTGGTGATCATGATGGGGCCGCAAACCGCGCCTTGGGTATGGTTGGCGACGTTTGGCGGGCTGACCCTGGCGTTTTTTGCCGGTTATATGCTGTCACATGACCGTTTATATCAATTTTTCGCTGATTTCAGGATGCGCCGCGCCTGTCTGTTGATCCAACGTTTTGCCGATGTGCCACAGGCCAATCGGCTGGATCATCTGAGGCAAAACCTGCCTAAATGGCTGCGTCCCTTGGCGACGTCACATCGTTATATGGCCATGGGGTTGCTGTTTAACCTGCCGGGCAACGCCTTGTTGGGCGGGGGTGGCGGTATCGCGGTGATCGCCGGAATTACGCGGATTTTCACACCATGGGTGACGGTTTTGGCCATTGGGATATCCACCCTGCCCTTTCCGCTGGTGGTTTGGTTCTGGGGGCCGGATGTCATCACAGGCGTGATGGAATGGTTTGGCACCAGCCATAAATGACGTTAAGCGACACTGACAGGACGCGTTTTTAACTTTGCTCGGGAACGTGTTGACCTATCTTGCCCAAAACCGTGATCAAAGGCCGATATTATGACCAACGACCCACTTGTGATCTTTACCCCGTCTGGCAAGCGCGGGAATTTCCCGATTGGGACCCCTATTCTAACCGCCGCCCGTCAATTGGGCGTGGATTTGGATTCCGTTTGCGGCGGGCGTGGTATTTGTTCGAAATGTCAGATTACGCCCTCTTATGGTGAATTTGCCAAACATGGTGTTACGGTTCAGCCGGATGCGCTGAGCGACTGGAACGCGGTTGAGCAACGCTATCAGGACAAACGCGGCTTGCTGGATGGGCGGCGGCTGGGCTGTCAGGCGGCGGTTCAGGGCGACGTTGTGATTGATGTGCCCCCAGAAAGTCAGGTCCACCGCCAAGTTGTGCGCAAAGCCGTGGATTCCCGCCCGATGGCGATGGATCCCGCAATCCGTCAGGTTGTCGTGGATGTGGCAGAACCGGATATGCATGAACCCACCGGTGATCTGGAACGGCTGATTGCGGCCTTGGCGGATCAATGGCAGATCACCGATATTCATGCGCCAATTTCGGTTCTGCGCGGCCTGCAACCGGCCCTGCGCAAAGGCAAATGGCAGGTCACTGTGACCCTGCACAAAGGCCATAACGCCACGCATCACACGCTGATTAATGTTGCCCCCGGCTATGACGATTCCACGCCCTACGGTTTGGCAATTGATCTGGGATCGACCACCATCGCCGCGCATTTGACCGATCTGCGCGACGGGTCTGTGGCGGCCTCATCTGGTATCATGAACCCGCAAATCCGGTTCGGAGAAGACCTGATGAGTCGGGTGTCATATGCGATGATGAACCCGGGCGGCGATCAGGAAATGACCAAATCCGTGCGCGCAGCATTGAACACGCTATCCATTGAAATTGCAGAACAAATTGACATTTCCCCTGATCAAATCCTAGAGGCGGTTTTTGTCTGCAATCCGGTCATGCATCATCTGTTGATGGGCATCGATCCGGTGGAATTGGGTCAGGCGCCTTTTGCCTTGGCCACCTCAAATTCCCTATCGATAGAGGCCCGCGATCTGGACCTAACCGCGCTCAACCCGGCCGCGCAGGTCTATATCCTGCCCTGTATCGCCGGCCATGTGGGCGCGGACGCGGCTGCGGTGGCGCTGTCGGAACAACCGGGCCAATCCGACGATCTGGTGTTGATCGTCGATGTGGGCACCAATGCCGAAATTCTGCTGGGCGATAAAACCCGCGTTCTGGCCTGTTCATCCCCCACCGGTCCCGCCTTTGAAGGGGCGCAGATTTCGTCGGGCCAACGCGCCGCCCCCGGTGCGATTGAACGGGTTGAAATTGACCCCGTCACCAAAGAACCGCGTTTCCGGGTCATTGGCAGCGACATCTGGTCAGACGAACCCGGCTTTGATGCGGCCATCGCCGTGTCCGGCATCACTGGCATCTGTGGATCAGGCATTATCGAAGCGGTGGCTGAAATGCGCATCGCGGGGCTGCTGGATCCATCCGGGTTGATCGGATCGGCCGAAGCCACCGGAACGCCGCGCAACATCCCTGAAGGTCGCACGTATTCCTACGTCCTGCATGATGGCACAGCCGATGGCGGACCGTTGATCACCGTGACCCAAGGTGACATTCGCGCCATCCAATTGGCCAAATCCGCGCTCTATGCAGGGGCGCGTTTGTTGATGGACGAAATGGGCGTCGACAAAGTGGACCGCGTGGTGTTGGCCGGGGCGTTTGGCGCGCATATTTCGCCAAAACATGCGATGGTTTTGGGCATGATCCCAGATGCGCCATTGAACCAAGTGTTTTCGGCGGGCAATGCCGCTGGCACTGGCGCGCGGATCGCCCTGTGTTCCGTCGCTGCACGCGCCCAGATCGAAACGATGGTGCATGAGATCACCAAAGTCGAAACCGCGATTGAACCCAAATTCCAAGAGCATTTCGTCAATGCCAATGCCATCCCCCACGCCACGGATACATTCCCAGAACTGTCCGCGATTGTGACCCTGCCGCAGGTGAACTTTAACACTGGCGGCGGGGATAATGCAGGTGGACGGCGCCGACGGCGCCGCGGTTAAAGACCCATTTTGAGGGCAAAGGCGTCACATGTCGGCGCAATTGCCCTCAAATCAAATTGTCAGGTGCAATCCGACTTGACCCGCCACAGCCATCGGATTAGTCACCACCCCAGCGAGCGGGTATGGTGAAAAGGTATCACGGCAGCTTCCCAAGCTTTAGTTACGAGTTCGATTCTCGTTACCCGCTCCAATTTTACCCATTCCCATTGTCCAATGGAAATATCCGCGATGTCTGTGCCGTATCACACCCCTTTTGATAAAACCGATCTGGCCAATCTGGGGATCACGGATCCATGGAGTTTTGGCATCGCAGATCGAACCCATTGGTCGGACATGGATCCATTGGCGCATGTGAACAACGCCGCCTATCTCAGCTGGTTTGAAAATGTCCGGCTTGCATGGTTATCTGCGCGTAAGTTGTCCTATTTTGGCCCCGGACAGCCGAAATTTGTCATTCGTCAGGTTGGCATCGACTATCTGGGCGAAATGCACATGAACGAAGATTACGTGGTTACGTCACGCGTGCGCGATTATCGTCGCACATCGTTCACCATGGATTATGCCGTTTATGCGCTGCGTGATGGTCAGCCGGTTTTGTGCACCACGTCACATGCCGTTTTGGTTCTGTTGGCCCCAGAAGGCGGCAAAATGGCGCTGACACCCGACCTGATCACCATCCTGACCAAACAAGATGGCGCAATCAGCGCGGTCTAAAGCCCGTTTTTACGCAGCATCGCAACCAGATTAGCGGTTGAGCCATCTTTGCCGGATGCATCCGCCCCTTCAACAATGGGTTGCAGGGCTGTGGCCAATTCTTTGCCCAGCTCAACGCCCCATTGATCATAGGAATTCAGGCCCAGAACCACGCCTTCGACGAAAACGCGATGTTCATATAGCGCGATAATCTGCCCCAGCATAAACGGATCCAGCAACGGATAGGCCAACGTTGTAGATGGGCGATTGCCGGGGAAAACCCGATGATGCGCTTGACGTTCCAACTCTTCTCCGGTGAATTTATCGGCAACTTTTGCGCGGGCCTGTTCCAGATCGCGCCCCTTCATCAGGGCTTCGGATTGGGCAAGGCAATTGGCGACAAGCAATTGATGTTGATGATGTAAGTCATCCTCATGACCACGGGCCGCGACCAGAAATTCACAGGGAATGACCCGCGTGCCTTGGTGGATCAACTGATAAAAGGCGTGCTGACCGTTGGTGCCGGGTTCACCCCAGACAACAGGCCCGGACTGCACCGGTAAATCAGCGCCATCCATGCTGACACCTTTGCCGTTACTTTCCATTTCCAGCTGCTGCAAATAGGCAGGCAGGCGCAATAGGTTGTTATCATAGGGCAATACGGCGCGCGTGGCATAATCACAGACCTGATTGTGCCAGATCCCGACCAAAGCCAACATCGCAGGCAGGTTTTCCTGCCAGTCCGCCGCGCAAAAATGCCGATCCATCGCCTGACCACCCCGCAAAAACGCGCGGAACGCATCCGGTCCAATCGCGATCATCAGCGACAGGCCAATCGGCCCCCACATGGAATAACGCCCACCAACCCAATCCTCAAAGCCAAACACCCGTTCTGGGGCAATGCCAAAAGCGCCGGTTTTATCCGCCGCCGTGCTGAGGGCGGCAAATTGATGACCGGGATTGCCGACCAGATCGCTCATCCAGGCCATAGCCGTGCGGGCATTGGTCATGGTTTCGATGGTGGTAAAGGTTTTTGAGGCCACAATCACCAGTGTCGTGGCCGGATCACAAACGCGCAAAACACCTGCAATATCAGAGGGATCAACGTTAGACACAAAGTGACAACGCGGCCCGTCCGCATATGGGGCCAAAGCCTTCACTGCCATGGCCGGACCCAGGTCGGACCCACCGATACCGATATTGATCACGTCGGTAATTTTACCGCCCGCGCCCATATAGGACCCATCGCGCACTACCTCGGCAAAGGCGGCCATACGGTCGAGCGTTTCCAAAATGTCGGGCATGACGTCTTGGCCGTCAACATGAACCGGGCCGCCATCCAGATTGCGCAAGGCAGTGTGCAAAACGGCGCGGGTTTCGGTTTCATTGATCAGCGCACCGGCAAACATCGCGTCGCGTTTTTCAGCCACACCAGTTTGGGTCAGCAGATCAATCAACAAGTCCCGCGCGGCGCTGTCGATATTGGTTTTGGAATAATCCAGCACCAGATCCCCCATTTGCGCTGAAAAATCCTGCGCACGATCTGGGGTGTCGGGCGCGTCAAACAGGGTTTCAAAGCGGCGATGAGCGATCGATTTCTGGTGGTTGCGCAGCGTGTCAAACATGGTTTTGAATTGCCTCTAGCTTTCGGCCCAATGGATTGTTGCACCCTTTAGGATCGCTGCAACGGGTGCGTCTTCGGGTTGTAATTTTTGCGCAGCCTCCAGGGCTTCGCGTTTGTCATTGCCTTTGATGACAATGTGTTTGTTTATCGCTGCATTCAACACTTTGGCAGATAGCGTAATCCGCGGCTCTCCTGCGCCGGGCGCACGCATGGGCACCAAAATCGCATCCCCATGCAGCGCTTCGTGTAATTGATCCGCACCGGGGAAAATGGACGCTGTGTGCATGTCTGCCCCCATGCCTAACAGGCAAATATCGATGGGCAATGCGGGCGCGATCTGGGCTTCTAATTCATTGATCACCGCCTCTGGAATGTCGGCATTGGCATATAGCGGCAGCAATTGCGCGGCGGCGGCACGGTCGGTTAAAAACCGCTGCCGTAACAAACGCGTGTTGGACCGGTCAGAGGTTTCAGGAACCCAACGTTCATCGGTTAACATCACCCGAACATTGGCCCAATTCAGGTCCACACCGCTGAGCACATCAAAAATCGGACCCGGCGTGGTTCCACCCGGCACCGCAAAGGTGACTTTGTCGCCTTGGAACAACGCATTTTCCAACTCGCCGGCCAAAATATTGGCCAGATCCATCATCATCATTTCGCCATCGGCATATTCGATCAGCTTCATGGGTTGTCCTATCGTTTGTTGCAAAAGCGCTACCATACCGGCCGCGCCCTGCCCTTTATTCTAAACGTCCCCAGATGGTTACGCTTTGATCTCATGCCATCTTCGGCCATCCCGATGCAACAACATCAATGAATCCTCTGGGCCGGATGACCCGGTATCATATTCTTTGGGCACGTCATTGCGTTCCTGCCAGCCATTGATGATCGGATCGGTCCATGACCACGCGGCTTCGACTTCGTCACCGCGCATAAACAGGGTTTGGTTGCCACGGATCACATCCATAATCAGTCGTTCATACGCATCCGATCCGCCATCTGCATCCGGGCCCAACGCATCAGCAAAGGTCATGTCCAAAGGCACATCCACCAGTCGCATCCCGCCAGGTCCCGGTTCTTTGATTGTCACCTGCAAATCAATGCCTTCATTGGGTTGCAATCGAATGGTCAGAATATTGCGATGGCGCGCCTCGTCGCCTTCAAAAATCGAATGACCTAAATCCTTAAATACCACGGAAATTTCGGAATTCCGCGCCTTTAGGCGTTTGCCCGTGCGCATATAAAATGGCACGCCCGCCCAACGCCAATTGTTGATATGGCATTTTAGCGCAACAAAGCTTTCTGTGTGGGATCGTGGATTTTCCGCGTCATCACGATAGTTCTGGGTCTTGTCCGTCGCATTATACTGGCCACGTACGATTTGATGGTAATCAACAGGCTGTAAGGCACGGATAACCTTTAGCTTTTCGTCACGAACTGCGTCCGCTTCGAACATGCTGGGCGGTTCCATCGCAATCAGACACAGCAATTGCATCAGATGGTTTTGTACCATATCGCGCATCGCGCCGGATTTGTCGTAATACCCTCCGCGCCCCCCAACGCCGACCGTTTCGGCCACCGTGATCTGGATGTGATCAACGTAGTGATTGTTCCAAAGCGGTTCAAACAACACATTGCCAAACCGTACCGCCATCAGGTTTTGAACTGTTTCTTTGCCCAGATAATGATCGATCCGGTAAATCTGTTGCTCGTCAAAATGTAACGCCAGAGTTTCGTTTAATGCGCGTGCGGTTTCCAGATCACGCCCAAAGGGTTTTTCAACCACAATCCGGCTCTGAGCATCGGCGATTTTGTGCAGATGCAAACGTTCCGCCAGATCGCCAAATAGGCCCGGCCCGACCGAGAAATAGAAGGCGCGAATAACGTCAGGTTTCATCAAACCGGCCAGATCGGCCCAGCCGTCAGTGCCGCGCGCGTCAACCTGCACATAATGCAGCTGCTTTAGGAACCGGCTCAGGCATTCGGTATCTTTGGCTTCTGCACCACCAAATTCAGTGATGGCGCCCGCAACCATGTCACGATATTCTGCGTCATCCAAATTGGATCGCGCAGCGCCAATTATCCGAGCGTTTTCAGGCATTTGCCCACCAATAAAACGGCGGAATAAACCCGGCAAAATCTTGCGTCTTGCCAAATCCCCTGTGCCGCCAAAAATGACCAGATCAAAACATTCGACCGGAATGATACGTGATACCATTGGGGTTCTCCTGTGGCTTTCGCGGCGTTCGAGTGACGTTAGCGCTAACGAAGCCTTCCTAATGAACATAGAAACCAAAGTCTAGCAGCGAGTTGGCCAAAAGAATGTACTAATTTATTAGGCGTCCAATTCCGCATCCCAATACAGAAAATCCATCCAGCTTTCATGTAGGAAATTTGGTGGAAATTTACGACCCGTGTTTCGCAGAACCTCAGCAGTGGGTTGGCGGGGTGGTTTTTGCAAACTCATACCGCAATGACGCAAACTTTGGGATCCTTTGCGTAGATTGCACCGCGAACAAGCCGCCACGACATTTTCCCATGACGTCACGCCACCGCGCGCGCGCGGCACCACATGATCAAAGGTTAAATCCCCACGCGCACCGCAATATTGGCAGCAAAATTCGTCCCTTAGAAACAAATTAAAGCGCGTGAAGGCCACGCGCTTTTGAGGTTTTACATAATCCTTCAGAACAACAACGGAGGGAATTTTAAGCTCTGTTGATGGCGAATGAACCACTTCTTCATATTCAGCGACGATATCCACACGATCCAACCACGCCGCTTTTATTGCCTCTTGCCAAGGCCATAGGGATAGCGGGTAGTAGGATAATGGGCGATAATCTGCATTGAGAACAAGGGCTGGAAACTTCTTTAACCCGCCGGATTCCCTGACAAAATGGGATCGGAAATCGGTATTATTTGTTACATGACCCATCGCAATTGCATCCCTGCCCTGTCTACCATCCGGCATCAGAGCGGGAGCCCCGCCCCTGCCATATATTGACTATATCGCGCGATTATCGCCTGACAACCCCTACATATAGTCTGCACAAACACAGATTTAGGGGCAATTCGTAACCTTGGTATGACAATGCCATCAATATTCCGCACTTGCCCAAATCACGACGGCCTGACACATATTCCGCATGAGCAAATTAATCATGTTTAACAAACCATTCGATGTTCTTTCACAATTCACCGATAAAGGGACCGAAAACGGGCCTCGGCGGACATTGTCGGATTTTATCGATGTCAAAGGTGTCTATCCGGCTGGGCGCTTGGATCGAGACAGCGAAGGCCTGATGCTGTTGACCGATGACGGGCGATTGCAGACAAAAATTTCAAATCCAAAACACAAGATGCCCAAAACCTATTGGGCCCAAGTGGAAGGCATTCCTTCCGCAGAGGCCATTCGAAAACTACAACAAGGTGTGACGCTAAAAGACGGGATCACCCTGCCCGCACAGGCACAGATCATGGATGAACCAGTCCATTTATGGCCCCGCACCCCGCCCATTCGGGTGCGTAAATCGATCCCAGATACTTGGATCGCGCTGACGTTGCGGGAAGGGCGAAATCGACAGGTGCGCCGAATGACGGCCGCCGTTGGGCATCCCACATTGCGGTTAATCCGCGCACAAATCGGCGCGTGGCGGCTAGATGATTTACCTGTGGGTCAATGGTCTGAAATAAAAGAGTGACATCAGCGTCTTACCCTTTTTGATGTATGATCAATTGGGCACGTCCAGATCGTTTCGCATGATACATGGCCGCATCCGCGCGTCGCAAAATACTCTTTGGGCTGTCCCCGGTTTTTGGTCGACAGGCACCGACCGAAACGGTCACTTTTAACCGATGCTGCGGGTCTAATTCAGTCAAATTCACATGTTCAGGATGATCACGGATTTGCAAATGCGTGCCTTGGGCAATACGCTCTCCGATTTGGATGGCGGTTTCTTTGCTGACCTGCGACAAAATAACGGCGAATTCTTCGCCCCCCATTCTGGCCACAACATCCTCTGATCTAACAATATTTCGCAACTCATCCGCCAGATGAGACAAGCAGATATCGCCCACATCATGACCGAATGTGTCATTGATCCGCTTAAAATGATCCACATCCAGCATCATCACATAATCGGCGGTGTTCTGATCCTGTCGATCGCTGAGTTCCTGCATAAAGGCGCGCCTATTCGGCAACCCTGTCAACATATCTGTAGTCGCCAAAACAGCCAGTTTATCCTGCAATGATTTCAGGTGCTGCAACCCCCATTGCGCCACAAAAACATAGGGAATTCCGATCACCAGCGCTTCGATAATTTGGCGCGTGACCTCAACCTCGGCAATGCCAAACAAGGCCGCCCGGATACCAAGGCTGGCCAAACATATCGACACCAGAAGCACAGCAAAGCTAACCCACCAATGCAGCCAGGACGATGGGGTAACAATTGCGATCAGACGTTCCATGCGTCCCTCACGTTTGAACTTTGTTACAGGTTAAGGAACAGGTCTGAACAATATGCTAATCAGCTATACCCCAACCGTTCGCGCATAAACGCTAAGGCCACGGATAATCCATCTGGGGCGATCCCATGGGCGGTGCCGTTCATGACATGTGCGTAAACTTCTTTCCATCCCGCCTGTTGAAGCGCCTCTGCCGCTTGGGGCAAGGATTGGGGTGGCACAACATCGTCCTGATCGCCGTGGATCAACAAAACCGGCGGACGGCAGACCACTTCGTCTTCTAACAAATCCGGTTCCAACAAACGCCCCGAAAACGCACAAATCCCAGCAACCGGATCCTCACGACGGGGGGCGACATGCAGCGCCATCATCGTGCCTTGGGAAAACCCAAACAACATCACCTGTTCGGGCAACATGTCTTCGTCGACCATCACACCGTCCAGAAACGCGTTTAGGTCGGCTTCGGCGCGAAACATGCCTTCCCGGCTTTCTTCTTCGGATGAGCCATCAATCCATGGGATCGGAAACCATTGAAACCCACCGGGCACCCCGGCGCAAAGTTCGGGCGCATCCGGCGCGATAAACATCGTATCAGGCAAATGTTCGCCCAAAGGGTCCGCCAATCCCAACAGATCGGCGCCATTGGCCCCATAGCCGTGCAAAAAAATCACAACTGACCGGGTTTCCCCTGATTGGGCCTCTTTGCGATTAGCGTTCAAACTGCGCGTCATGTGATCCCTTCCCGCTGCTTTTGATGTTTGTAGTAGGCCCACAGCAACCGTGCTGCAACCGATCTATAGGGAGACCAGGCCGTTGCCATGTGGCGCATTTGTTTTTCGTTTGGGCGTTCGGGCAGCGCAAACAGCATTTTCGCCCCTTCCTGCAATGCCAAATCCCCAGCGGCAAAGATATCCGCGCGACCCAAGGAAAACTTTGCGTAGATTTCGGCGGTCCAGGTGCCGATGCCAGTGACGGATGTCAATGTTTTGATCACGTCACGCGATTCTTGGTGCGGGAACGCCGCATAATCCAACTGCGCATCGGCCAAAGCTTTGGCGTATTTGATCTTTTGTCGGCTCAATCCGCAGTTTCGCAGCTTGTCTTCGTCCGCTTTGCGCATTTCTGCCTCATCGGTCAGACCCGATTTGATCAACCTGTCCCAAATGGCATTGGCTGACGCAACCGAAACCTGCTGGCCCATGATCGCCTGAAGCAAGGATGCAAACCCTTGCGGTTTCAAACGCAAAGGAAGCGGCGCAAGCAATTGATAGGGTTGCAAAAACTTTGGTTCCACCTGAACAAGTTCATGGGCTGCTTTTTCGATGCAATCGGGTGAAACAATCACAGATTCATTCATAGGGACGTGATCCAATCCACAGCCTGCTGCGCCGTTTCAACCTTATGCGCATCGGGCGTTTTGGGCCGATCAATCATAATCACCTTGATCCCTAAAGCGCGTGCTGCGACCAGTTTTGACGCACTGGCCTGCCCACCGGCATTTTTGACCACCAGAACGCTAACCTTCAACCGTTTGAACAGGCGCATCTCTTCTTCTATGCTAAATGGCGGGCGGCCAATGACAAAATCCCCGTTTTCAAAGGGAAAATCTGTGTCGGGGGGATCAATTTGGCGACAATAAATCCGACATTTGTTCAATGCCGCAAAGCGATCTAAATGCTGGCGCCCCGTTGCCAGAAACACAATATCGTCGGGTGAAACCAGATGCTGCGCTTGTGTTTCGCAAGCGATATGATGCCAATCATCGCCTGTATCCGGTATCCACTTCTGCCTTAACAACAGCGCATATGGCATTGATATATCGTGACATATTCGATGTGTTCTGTCGGTAATGTTATGGGCAAAGGGATGCGTTGCATCCAACACCGCATGAATGTTTTGCGACGAAATAAACTGTTTAAACCCATCAGCGCCGCCAAACCCCCCGATTTGAACCGGAATTGGCAATGATTTGGGATGGCGCGTGGCCCCGGATAGGGTGGCAATGGCTGAAATGTTTTGCTGATGCAGCTTTTGGGCGACTTGGCGGGCCTCGGCGGTTCCGGCCAGCAACAAAACAGTCATTTACACATCACCCGCGCGCGACAGGATATTTCCTTTGCGATCAGTGACCACAATATCGGCGCGCGTTCCGCAATCTTTCAACAGCTGTTCAACCTGGATCAACGCCTTTTTCGCAACAATATCAGCAAACATTATGCCTTTGTTTTCAAAAACTTGTAGGGCGGTATTCATGTCAGACATGCGCGCATCCCCCAGCCATTGTGCAATCTGGCCAAAATCAACTTGTGATCGCCCAGAATGAAGATCAATGGCACCCTGCGCCAGTTTGCATATTTTGCCGATCCCACCGCCAATTGTGACCCGATTTACGGGATGTTTTCTAAGGTATTTAAGCAACCCGCCGGCAAAATCCCCCATATCCAACATCGCCTGTTCTGGCAGGTTATATAGCGATTGAACCACCCGTTCAGACGTCGCCCCCGTGCATCCTGCCACATGGTCCAGACCCTCGGCGCGCGCCACATCCACCCCACGATGAATCGACGCGATCCAAGCCGCACAACTAAAGGGTCGCACGATCCCGGTTGTCCCAAGAATGGACAGCCCCCCCACAATGCCCAACCGGGGATTCCACGTTTTTTCAGCAAGTTGCGCGCCGTTTTGAACAGAAATTGTAATTTTGATATCCGGGGTTTTGCCAAATTCGCTGGCCAATGCGGCCACGACTTCGTCCATCATCGCACGTGGCACCGGGTTGATCGCGGCCTCGCCAACGGCGATTGGCAACCCGGGTTTCGTGACAATCCCAACGCCGGTGCCCGCTGCAAAAACGACCGCACCGTCAGAAGGTTCAACCCGAGCAGAGATCAAGGCCCCATGCGTGACATCCGGGTCGTCCCCGGCGTCTTTGATGATCGCCGCCTCTGCCCAATCCACCCCAGAACCGGTTGTGGCCAATGTGAAAACCGGCGTTTCACCGCGCGGCAATGTAATCTGAACGTCATCCGTCCAAACATCCCCCCACAGCTTAGTCAACGCGGCCTTTGTGGCCGCCGTCGCACAGGCGCCGGTGGTCCATCCACGGCGCAAGGGGCGGTTTGGGTCGGATTTCTGCGCGTTGCTCATGATTTGGGACTATAACAATACTGGTCAGGACGCCAATCTGTGATTTCACGTCGTTTGTTGTCTTTCCCCCGCCCGCGACGCAGGTCATAAAGACCCCATGACTGACTCTTTGCCTGAATATGATTGGCCCCAATTGCAACCTGGATGGGTTTGGCTGTGTGGGGCGGGACCCGGTGATCCGGGATTGCTGACATTACATGCGCTAAATGCCCTGCGGCAGGCGGATGTGGTGATTTATGACGCATTGGTCCAAGAGGGAATTCTGGATTGGGCCCCTCAGGCAGAGCATGTCTATGCAGGTAAACGAGGTGGCAAACCCTCTGCTAAACAGCGGGATATTTCGCTGAAACTGGTTGATCTGGCCCAAGCAGGCAAGAAAGTTTTGCGCCTCAAAGGCGGCGATCCATTTGTGTTTGGTCGTGGCGGCGAAGAGGCGCAAACGTTGATCCAACATGGTGTGCCCGTGCGCATAATTCCCGGCATCAGCGCCGGGATTGGCGGATTGGCCTATGCGGGCATTCCAGTGACCCACCGCGATGTGAACCAATCCGTTACCTTTGTGACCGGTCATGATCAAACCGGGGATGCACCGTCGTCCTTGGATTGGGATGGGATCGCCCGCGGATCCCAAGTGATCGTCATCTATATGGGCATGAAACATATCGCGCGCATTTCAGCTGACCTGATAAAGGCCGGGCGCGGCCAAGATGAACCCGTCGCTGTGGTTGCCAATGCGACCACAGATGACCAGCAAGTGCTTGAAACAACGTTGGGAAATGTCGTTTTCGACCTGCAAGGATCAGAGCTTGAACCGCCTGCGATCATCTGTGTGGGACGGTCCGTTCAAATGCGGCAAGTGCTGGATTGGCAAGGACAGCTAAACGGAATTGCACCGCGCAATCTGGATCCGTTGGGGCGCGGGAAACCCGCCGAAAACGGCTAGGTTGGGCACAAAATGCGGGGCCTCATTTTTTCTGCGCCCGGGTCTGGATCCGGTAAAACCACAATCACGTTGGGGGTTTTGCGTGCGTTAACACGACGCGGAACGGCTGTGCGTGCCGCCAAATCAGGGCCAGATTACATCGATCTGCGGTTTCATGAGGCGGCCTGTGGCAATGCATGTGTCAATCTGGATGCATGGGCGATGAAAAAACAACGCATCCGGGCCTTGGCGCAGTCTGAAATCCCGTTGATCATCGAAGGCGCGATGGGGCTGTTTGATGGTGCCCCCCCGGATGGGGATGGCGCCACCGCAGATTTGGCCCGTATTTTGGGATTGCCGGTGGTATTGATCGTGGATGCATCGCATATGGCCCAATCCATTGCGGCGGTGGTGCGTGGATTTTCGGATCATGATCCCGAAACCCGTGTCATGGGCGTGATCCTGAACAAAGTCGGATCATCGCGCCACGAACGCATGTTACGCCGCGCGCTCACTCCATTGGGATTGCCCATTTTGGGCGCTGTTTATCGCACACAGTCGATCACCATGCCGTCGCGTCATCTGGGTCTGGTGCAAGCCGCCGAAAACCCGGATTTAAACGCCTTTTTGGATCATGCGGCCGATGTGGTCGAAGCTGCGATCGATCTAGATCAGCTTTGTGACCTGATGCGCCCCTTGCCCGTCGCACCTGTGTCAAAAAAAATGCCCCCCCCAGCACAGAACATCGCCATCGCACATGATGCAGCATTTGCATTCAGCTATCCCCATATTCTGGGCGATTGGCGGCAATCTGGCGCCAGTTTGATCCTCTTTTCCCCGCTAAATAATGAACCGGTTCCTGATTGTGATTTTGTGTTTTTGCCGGGGGGCTATCCTGAATTGCACGCTGCCCAATTGGCACAGGCAGATCGGTTTTTGTCTAGCTTAATAAACGCCGCGCAACATTCTGATATTTATGGGGAATGTGGGGGTTATATGGTGTTGGGCAACTCGATTACGGACGCCGATGGTAACCGACATAATATGGCTGGCCTGCTGAATTTAGACACCAGCTTTGCCAGCCGAAAACTGCATCTTGGATATCGGTCATTGACGCCTTTGGGGGGCGTGTTTTCGCAGCCATTGAACGGGCATGAATTTCATTATTCGACCGAACTTTTTGCGCAGGGCGATCCTTTGTTCAAATCCAAAGACGCTGAAGGTCAAAGCCTACCCGATATGGGACTGATTTCTGGGCGTGTTTCAGGGTCATATGCACATGTGATTGATGTGGCTTAACGCGCATTAAGTCATCGCTTGAACTTTGCTGACAGCAGCGTTACCGAATATCTCATGCACACAGTGAATGATAAAATCGCCCGGCGTAACGTCTTTTTCCTTGTCGCCGCTCAGGCGTTGCTGGGCGCGCAAATGCCCATGATTTTTGTTGTCGGGGGATTGGCCGGGGGCATGTTGGCGTCAAATGCCTGTTTTGCCACGCTACCGATTTCGTTGATTGTGTTCGGGTCCATGACAACCGCGCCATGGCTGTCGCCTTTGATGCAAAAACGGGGGCGGAAATTTGGGTTTTTCCTTGGTGCATTGGCGGGGGCCTGTGGGGCCGGTTTGGCGGCCTTTGCGCTTTATATTGGGTCATTTCCGTTGATGTTGGTCGGGTCCTATTTCACCGGTATCTATATGTCTGCGCAGGGTTTTTACCGGTTTGCAGCCACGGATGTCGCATCAGCTGACTATCAACCCAAAGCGATTTCTTATGTGATGGCGGGCGGTTTATTATCCGCCCTAATCGGTCCGCAATTAAACAAAGAAGTGCAGATGGCCTTTGTTGTGCCATTTCTGGGCACCTACCTGACCATTATTGCGATCAATTTGGTGGGGATGTTGCTGTTTTTGGGTCTGAGACTGCCCAAGCCTGACGCAAATGCGGCGGCAACAAACACCCTGCCCGCACGCAGCAAACGTGATCTGCTGCGCGATCCCAAAATCATCGTCGCGATGATCGTTGGAATGGTGTCTTATGCCTTGATGAATTTGGTGATGACGTCCACGCCATTGGCCGTTGTTGGATGCGGATTCGGCGAAGATCTGGCCAATGACATTGTGTCAGCACATGTTTTGGCGATGTATGTTCCCAGCTTTTTCACCGGCCATTTGATTGCACGTTTTGGAACCACAAAAATCATGACCGCAGGGTTGGCCATTCTGGCATCCGCTGGTGCTGTGGCGTTGATGGGCGTTGAATTGGTTAATTTCTTTGTCGCACTGATCCTGCTAGGGATCGGTTGGAACTTTGGCTTTATCGGGGCCACCACATTGTTGGCCTCAGCACACCAACCGGGGGAACGTGGCGTGGTTCAGGGACTCAACGACATGATCGTGTTTGGCTGCGTGACCATGGCATCGCTGGCGTCGGGTGGCTTAATGAATTGTTCGGGCGGGTCCGCCGTGGATGGTTGGACGGCGGTGAACCTTGCAATGACACCGTTTTTGGCATTAGCCGGGGGCGCGCTGATCTGGCTGGTGATGAAGCCACGTTCGGTGCAATAATCATAACGCATCCCGGTTCAGATCGGGTGCGATTGATAATATTACTCAACAAAAATAGGGCGTTAAAGCGTCGTAACGTCGTGGTTATATAGCCAGCCAAGCCGATTAAGCCAGGCTTTGGGGGCGACGGCGCCGATCCCTTTGAGAACAGCAAACGAAGCCCTGCGCCGCGCCCCGGTCAGGTGGTAATTCACCGCGTTTTTGTTGGCGGCCTCAATCGCGCGTTCCACCCGCGCATGGCGCAATTGCTGATATTGCGGCAGGCTTTTGTCCAGCGGGCCACGGTTGCAACACGCCGCCAAAACAAAGGCATCTTCGATGGCGAGGTTCGCGCCCTGCGCCATAAACGGCAATGTGGGATGGGCCGCATCACCCAGAATAGCGGTGCGCGTGCCAAACCAAGTCGGCGCAACCGGATGACGGAACAGCCCCCATTCATGAACGGTTTCCACCCGGTTCAACAGGCCCAAAACCCGTGGGCTAAACCCGGCAAAGGCGTTGCGAAGTGTGGATGGATCTGCGGGATGGTTCCACCCATCCGCGGCCCATTCACGACGTTCCTGCACGGCGACAATATTTAAACGCCCGCCTCGCAGCGGATAGGTCACCACATGGCGCCCCGGGGCCATCCATAGTCTGGCAATGGGGGGATGATCTGGGGCATCTATGATCGCACGCCATGCGACTTGGCCGGTGAAAAACGGATCATCGGCACCATTCAACAGGGATCGCATTTGCGAATGCAGCCCATCTGCACCGACGGTTAGATCAGGGGTTTGTGTTTCACCGTTCACGTCAAACGCACCATTTTCCGATACGTTTTCAATGCGATGCCCGGTTTTGATCGCCACACCTTCGCTGAAACAGGCCTCTGCCAGCAGATCAATCAGATCAGCGCGGTGGAAAAACCGATAAGGGGGACCGTCCAAATTGGACAGATCAAACCGCGTCACCATGCGCCCCGACAATGCATCCATCGGTTCCACAGCTTGCGCAGGAATCCCCATGCGGTCTGACACTTCTGCCAGACCCAGCGCATCCAAAACCCGCGCGCCGTTTGGGGTGATTTGCAATCCCGCCCCCACTTCTGTGATGGCGGGCGCTTGTTCATAGACGGTGACGTCAGCGCCAGTTCGGACAAAGGCAAGGGCCGCCGTCAGGCCACCAATACCGCCTCCGATAATTGCGATCTTGCGACCGCGATTGGCGCTTTGTGCCGCCATCAATCGTCCCGATGCACCTTTTCACGTCGTTCATGGCGTTCCTGAGCTTCCAGGCTCATGGTTGCAATCGGACGTGCATCCAGACGTTTGAGCGAAATTGGCTCGCCGGTCATTTCGCAATAGCCGTATTCGCCTTCGTCGATCCGGCGCAGGGCCGCATCGATTTTTGACACCAGTTTGCGTTGCCGATCACGTGTGCGCAATTCAAGCGCCCGATCGGTTTCTTCGCTGGCCCGGTCGGCAACGTCCGGAATATTGCGTGTCTGATCCTTCATACCCGTGATCGTATCACGGCTATCTACTGAAATTTCCGCTTTCCACGAAAGTAGCTTGCGGCGGAAATACTCCGTCTGACGATCGTTCATAAACGGTTCGTCTTCGGCAGGACGATAATCGTCCGGGAGGAAAACCTCAGCTTTCATGTCTGCTCCCTAAAATTACAGGTGCCAAAAGCTGGTGCAATACGGCGCCAATCCTTCGGCAGACCTCCTTGATGTGGGCGTAGTACGCCCCTTTGGGCGGGGTGTCACCCCCCGATTTGATCAATCTTTCTCACGTTGTACCTGAGGATCAGGATGATAATGTCCCAATCTAAACGAAATCTTACAAGCTACGGGCAAATCATGCAGTTTTCCGGCACTCAGAGTTACGTTGCGACAGATGATCTAAAAATCGCGGTGAATGCCGCTGTGACATTGGAACGTCCCCTATTGGTCAAAGGGGAGCCGGGCACAGGCAAAACCGAACTGGCCCGTCAGGTGGCACAGGCGCTGGAATTGCCGATGTATGAATGGAACATCAAATCCACCACCCGCGCCCAGCAAGGTCTATATGAATATGACGCCGTCAGCCGGTTGCGCGACAGCCAATTGGGCGAAGAGCGTGTGCATGACGTGGCCAATTACATCAAAAAAGGCAAGCTTTGGCAGGCTTTTGAGGCCGAGCAGAAAGTGGTTTTGTTGATTGATGAGATCGACAAAGCTGACATCGAATTCCCCAACGATCTGCTGCAAGAGTTGGATAAAATGGAATTCCACGTGTATGAGACCGGTGAAACGGTGCGCGCCAAAGTGCGGCCCATTGTGATCATCACATCCAATAATGAAAAAGAATTGCCCGATGCGTTTTTGCGGCGTTGTTTTTTCCATTACATTCAGTTTCCAAATGCTGACACGATGCGTCAAATCGTCGAAATGCATCATCCGGGGATTAAATCGGACCTGCTGACCACCGCATTAACCCAGTTTTACGAATTGCGCGAAACACCGGGGCTAAAGAAAAAACCATCCACATCCGAGGTGCTGGATTGGTTGAAATTGCTATTGGCAGAAGATTTAGATACTGCGGATTTAAAACGCGATGGGGCCAATGCATTGCCCAAATTACACGGCGCGTTGCTGAAAAATGAACAGGACGTGCATCTGTTTGAACGACTGGCCTTTATGGCGCGTGGCGGGCGTTAATCACGCGCGCCCTTGACATCTTTGCCTTTGACTGCCACATGACTGCCAACGGGTTCGCGCCCCGGCCGCTTGCTGGCATGTCCAAGGTGAAGCGCGTGATGAATATCTGACCGACTTCAGTAATATGCAGTCTGTCGGCAATGCAAGCCCCGACCAAACCCGACTGCATCTGACCTGAAAGTGGACCCAGATGTCTAATTCTATTCCCTCTATTGAGGATCTAAAAACCCAAGCTGCGCGACTTCGATCGACGCGGATTGAAACCGGTTGTCCAACCACCCATTCCCAATCGCTTGAATTGATTGCGAAATCCTATGGATTGCGGGATTGGAACACATTGCGTGCCAAGGCCGCGCAAACGGATCATACCCCCGGATACAAACCCGGCCAACGCCTGCGTGGTCTGTATTTGGGCCATGCTTTTGAAGGGACGGTTTTATATGCCGATCCCCTGCCCGGTCACAAACATCGCCTGACGATCAAATTTGATACGGCGATTGATGTGGTGACATCGCAGCATTTTTCCTCGTTTCGCCGCCGGATCACCAAAGTTGTGTCCAAGCAAGGCCGTACGTTGGAAAAAACCTCTGATGGGCAACCGCACCTGATCCTAACCCTTTAATTTACTTTTCGCAGACCAAAGTTACGGGACCATTCCAATGATCCGTTGGAATGCGGTTCCGTGACGTCTGCGCCTGTTTTGGAACATAAAATGACAAATGCTTATCTGACGGCGCCATTGGGGCGCACATTTCTAAAAACCGCCGCGCCCATTGTGTTGATCATGCTGGTCAATGGGCTGTTTAACGTCGTGGACGCATATTTTCTGGGACAATTTACTGGACCGGATGCAGTGGTTGCCGTGACCTTGGTGTTTCCTTTGTTCATGATGATCATCGCCTTATCTACCTTGGTGTCAGGCGGATTTTCATCGGTTTTTGCCCGTGCGCATGGGGCTGGTCAGGACACCGCTGACATTTTGACATCCTCGTGCAGGACGGCATTGGGCGTTTGTCTGGTGCTGATCGCTGGGTTCGTGATTTGGGGGCGTGGTCTGACCTATTGGATCGCAAACGAAGCCCAGATTTTAGCGGATATGGGGCATCTATATTTGTCTGTGCTGATTTGGGGGGCGCCGTTAGGCTTTGCGCTTGGACTTGGCATTGACACGTTGCGCGCAACGGGGCGGCTGCGTTTGATGACCTTTGTAACGCTCAGTGCGGCATTGTTGAACATTCTGTTTGATTGGGTGCTGATCGTCGGGCTGGATTGGGGCGTGTTTGGATCGGCGATGGGCACATTGCTGGCGCAGGCCTGTGCCTTTTGCCTGATCCTGTTCACCTGGTCGATGCCCGTACCGCGCCTGTTTTCGCGTTTAACCACATCCCATAGCCAGCAAATCATTGCATTGGGGCTGCCTCAAAGTCTCGGATATGTGGGGCTTAGCCTTGGATCGGCCGTGACATTATATGCGCTGCAAATCTGGCAAACAGCTGATTACGAAACCTATAGCGGAGCCTTTGGGTTGCTGACCCGATTGATGACCTTTGTGTTTTTACCTTTGCTGGGCCTGTCGATGGCGTTTCAAACCCTGATCAGCAACAATTACGGCGCTGGATTAACCTTGCGTGTTCAATCATGCCTGCGGATCGGCATCATCGCAGCCTTTGTCTATATGGGCACGATGCAAGTGCTGTTTTTGGCCTTTGCCCCCGAATTGGGCGCTGTTTTTGTATCGGATCAGGCCATGATCGACACATTAGCGCATATCATCTGGATCAATTCGTGGTCGATGGTTCTGTTTGGACCCTTGTTGATGATCGGGACCTATTACATGGCGATCGGGGATGCGGCGCGCGCTGGATTGTTGATGTTGTCACGCACGTATCTGTTTTCGATCCCCTTAACATTGGCCCTGCCATTTGTGTTTGGGGGCGATGGGATCTGGTTGGCTGGGGTGCTGGCCGAGCTTCTTGTCGCGATTGTGACAATTGTTGTCTTGATCCAAACAAAACCCATTGGTTGGGAACGGGCAAATATTCCCACTTGAAATCATGTGACTTCGACCACCCTGCTAAAATGGGCCACCCTCAATCAATATATTGGGGGTGGCCGCATTTAGGGCACAAATAGGCTGGGGCATTTGCGCCACGCCTTTTATCTAATCCCGCAACTTCAACAACTTAGACTGCACAAATCAGCGTTAATTCTGCTTAATACCTTTGTCGCGACTTTGCCTAAATCCGGGCAAAACGCGGCCTCACTCCTCTGGCAGGTTTGGAGTGAGCTATAAGGAGCAGACTTTGACCAAGGCAAAAATGCCGGTTGAAATTCGCCCATTAAGCGTCCTCGATAAGGCGCAGTGGCAGGATTTGTGGACGGCCTATTTGGGTTTCTACGGCACCAATGTGTCCGCAGAAATCTATGAAACGACTTTTGATCGCCTATTGGGCGATGACCCGCGGGATTTTTCCTGTCTGGTGGCAGTGGCGAATGACCAATTGGTTGGTCTGACGCATTACCTGTTTCATCGACATGCATGGAAAACCGAAGATGTCTGTTATTTGCAGGATCTATATGCAACGCCTGAAACGCGTGGCACCGGGGTTGGACGTGCATTGATCGAAGCGGTGTACGCCGCCGCAGATCAACACGGAACGTCGTCCGTCTATTGGTTAACACAGTCTGATAATACAAACGCCCGGCAGCTCTATGACCGGATTGGCGAACTTACGCCGTTCCTTAAATATCAGAGGGCTGCTACATGAGATCACTTGTTGCCAAACGCATCGCTGCGATTGCGTTATCGTTCCTAACATCCTGTGCCCCGGTCCCTCAGGATCCGCCCCCCGCACGGGCACTGGGATTAAACACTGCCCTTCCACCGATGCGCACCTTTGCGCCGCAACATGTGTCAGGCCCATCCCGCGCCAATTCAGAAATCATGGAAGATTTCCTTGATCTGACATTCCGTATGGAAAGTGGCCGGTTGATCCCCCGTATGACCCGGTTTGAAGCCCCTGTTTCTGTGCGGGTTGTCGGTGAAATCCCACCTCATATGATTGACGATCTGCGCGCTTTGCTTCAGCGGCTGCGCAATGAGGCCGGCATTGATATTTTCCTGACCGGTGCAGATACGGCCAGCATCACTATTCAGGCGATCCCGTCTGAAACGTTGCAACGGGCTGTGCCACGTGCCGCATGTTTTGTGGTGCCTCGCATTTCCAGCTGGGACGAATTCCTGACTGCACGCCGCACGCCCCAAGTGGACTGGGCCACCCTGTCACGTCGGGATCGCGCTGCGATTTTTGTACCATCTGATGTCGCCCCCCAAGAAATCCGTGACTGTATGCACGAAGAATTGGCACAGGCGCTTGGACCGCTAAATGATCTGTATCGTTTGCCGGATTCTGTGTTCAACGATGACAACATTCACGCCGTTCTAACCCCGTTTGATATGACCATTTTGCGGGCCTATTATGCGCCGGAATTGCAAAATGGCATGACCCAAGGCGAAGTTGCCGCGCGTTTGCCAGCCTTGTTGGCCCGCCTGAACCCCGCAGGTCAAAGCCGGTCCGGCATTCCGTTGAATGACACCACCCGTGACTGGATCGAAAGCATGGAAACCGCGCTGTCCAGTGGTCCATCGCAAATGGCCCGCCGCACAGCCGCGGAACGCGCTGTGATGTTGGCCAATAATTTCAACTGGGACGGCACACGCCGGGGGTTTGCCCATTACGCCCATGGTCGCCTGCAGGTCGGCACCGCACCAAACCGCGCCTATGCGTCGTTTCAAGCCGCTGATGCCGCCTATGCCAGCAGCGACAACACCCGCATTCACCGTGCCCATGTGGCCGTGCAATTGGCCGCCTTTGCCCTATCCGAAGGCGACGCCGCAGAGGTGCTTCGGCTAGTTGGCTATGCCATTCCACAGGCAGCCCAGCACGAAAACGCGGCCCTTTTGGCGACCTTGATGATGTTTCAGGCCGAAGCGCTTGAAATTGAGGGTCGTTTTTCAGAAGCCCAAGCCGTGCGTCTGGACAGTTTGGGCTGGGCGCGATACGGGTTTGGCGACGAACGTAATGTACGGGCCCGCCAGCGTGAAATCGCAGCTCTGAGGCCCTGGCTAAGAGGATAAACCAATGATTTTCCCCCTGGGCGGCCTGATAATCGGAGCAATCTTGGGGGCATTTCAGGCCCGGCGCAAAGGCGGTAAAACCGCTGATATGGTACAATGGGCCTTGGTCGGCGCGATCATTTTAGGGATCATTGGAATGTTTGCATTGGTCCTGATTGACCGGTCCTATCGCTGATGTTTTTGCCGTTCTTCGAATCCCTTCGAAGTGGCAGCGTGCCGGTTTCTTTGCGCGAATATCTAACCTTTTTGACCGGCATGCGGGCCGGTCTGGTCACCTATGACATCGAAGCGTTCTACTATCTGGCCCGCACATCAATGGTCAAAGATGAACGCAATCTCGATAAATTCGACCGCGCCTTTTCCCATTCCTTTCAGGGGCTTGAACAGATCAGCGCCGCGGATGTGATGAATGCCGTCGATCTGCCAGAAGACTGGCTGCGCAAGATGGCCGAAAAACACATGACCCCCGAAGAACGCGCCGAAATCGAAGCGTTGGGCGGGTTTGACAAGCTGATGGAAACGCTCAAACAGCGGCTTGAGGAACAAAAAGGCCGCCATCAAGGGGGCAATAAATGGGTGGGCACAGCGGGCACGTCGCCCTTTGGTGCCTATGGCTATAACCCCGAAGGTGTGCGTATCGGCCAAGCCGAAAGCCGCCATCAACGTGCCGTTAAAGTCTGGGACAAACGCGAATTTCGCAATCTGGATGACAGTGTTGAACTGGGCACGCGCAATATCAAAGTTGCCTTGAAACGCCTGCGCAATTGGGCCCGTGACGGGGCCCATGACGAACTGGATCTGGACGGCACCATTCAGGCCACGGCCGAACATGGCTATCTGGACGTGAAAACCCGCCCCGAACGGCGCAATGCGGTCAAAGTGATCCTGTTTCTAGATGTGGGCGGGTCTATGGACCCCCATATCAAAGTGGTCGAAGAGCTGTTTTCTGCCGCCCGTGCAGAATTCAAACATCTGGAATATTATTATTTCCACAACTGCCTTTACGAAGGCGTGTGGCGCGACAATGCCCGCCGCTGGGACGCGCAGACCTCCACTTGGGATGTGCTGAACACCTATGGGCCGGATTACAAATGCATCTTTGTTGGGGACGCGTCCATGTCCCCCTACGAAGTGGCCCATCCCGGCGGCGCAAATGAACATTGGAACGAAGAGGCCGGCCAAACGTGGCTGGAAAGGGCGCGGGATCAATGGCCCCAGCACATGTGGATCAACCCCCTGCCCGAACGGTATTGGCGCTATACCCAATCGATCCAGATGATCCAGTCGATTTTTGGCCCCGATCGCATGGTGCCGATGACATTGGACGGGATTGAACGCGGCATGAAGGAATTGGGAAAATGATCCGCGCGCTCAAACGATTATGGGCGCAGAACAAATTGCTGGTCATTGCCTTTCTGATATCCGCCTCTGTGATGGTGTTTTTCGGGGCGCAAACCACGGCGCGCTGGATTTACTGGAATGACCCGGCTCATAAAAACCAAACCATAGAGGGCTGGATGACCTTGGGCTACGTAGCCCATTCCTGGCAGGTGCCGCGTCCAGTGATGTTGGATGGCATGGATGTTCAACGCGCTGATTTGGCCGGGCGGCCTATGTCATTGACCGATCTGGCGATCCAACGTGGCGTGCCGTTAGAGGCATTGATCGCTCAGGTGACCGAGGTAATTGAAACCCACCGGTCTGTTCGAAATGACTGATACGCTGTTCAGCCTTGTGTCCAGCTATGGAATCTGGCTGGTTTTTACGTCGGCGTTTTTATCCTGCCTGTTCCTACCCGTGCCTACATCGCTGATCATGCTGTCAGCTGGTGCCTTTGTCGCCACCGGAGATTTGATAGGCTGGCAGGTTTACGCCGCGGCGTTACTTGCTGCAATTTTAGGGGATCAAACTGGATTTCAGCTGGGACGTGCGGGTGGCAACATTCTGGAAAACCTGACCAAAAACAGTGTGAAACGACAAAAAGTTCTGAAACGCGCCCAAAGATTTGTCGATCACAACGGCGCTTGGGGCGTGTTTTTTTCTACATGGCTGTTTGCGCCGCTGGGACCATGGGTCAACGTCATTGCCGGTGCAACAGGCCTGTCCTGGGTCCGTTTTAGCATCGCGGATGTGCTGGGTGAAACGATCTGGGTGTCGGTCTATATCGGTCTTGGCTATAGCTTTGCGACGCGGCTGTCTGACATCGCCACGTTGCTTAGCAATTCCATCGGGTTTCTCACGACGGGCGCGATTACGCTGGGTTTGGGGTTTTTATTGCTGAAACAATTGCGCCGCGCACAGGCCGGCGATGATCAGAACACCGATCCTGACAGTCCCTAAGCGCAGGTTCGTTTAAAAACGGACCCAGCGGCACCAGCCCGGCCACCACTGTAAACAGCGTCAATTGCAGTTTCATCGCCCCCAACAGGCCCGCCAACACCGCAAGAATTGCATAAACGCTATATAATGCCGCCAGCGCCAATGTCATTTGCAACAATGGAATGGGCCAGCCCAACCCGGCGCGCAATGGCAACGCGACGGTCAAAACAGCAATCACAGCCGCCCCGAGCCAAAGCCCAACAAAGCGAAGTCCCTTAAGAACACTGGGTGAAACATTGGCCAAAACTCTGTTTTTCGGCCCGCTGTTGCGCATAAATTCGGATGTCATCATCGACCCTCTTCGATCAAACATCCTCCCTATGTGGGGTTCTACATGCTGCATTGCAGAATTCAAGGGCACGATATTCCATCAGCACCTCTTGTTGTGCATAGCCGTCATGGCCATATTGCAAACATGCTCAGATTTGCCCCGATTTTCATCGCCCTGATCTATGGATATGCCGCGTTTCGGTTTTCAATGTGGCGCACGGCCCGTGAATTGGATTCGAAATCATCGGATCTGAATGACCCTGTGTTAAACGTTCATCTTGCGGATTTGGCGCGGGCCTTGGATATCCCAAAAATAAGGGTGCAAATCTATGAAATCGACCTGATCAACGGCTTGGCGGCCAGCGATGGACGGATTTTCATCACCCGCGGCTTTTACAAAAAATTTCAGGATGGCGCGATCACCGGGGCCGAGTTGGCGTCCGTTATTGCGCATGAATTGGGCCATGTGGCCTTGGGCCATTCGCGACGTCGCATGATCGGTTTTGCCGGGCAGAACGCGATCCGCGCGGCGATTATGCTGATGGTGCCGCCGGTGTTGCGCATGGTTGTCCCGCATTTGGTCAGCGCGGCCATGTCGATTTTGGGGGCAAAGCTGTCACGGAATGATGAATTTGAGGCAGACGCCTATGCAAGCGCCCTGTTGATCAAAGCCAATATCGGAACGGCGCCGCAGATTGATCTGTTTCACAAACTTGGGGCGTTGACGGGCCAAAAACCTACGGATGACAACGCCAAATCCAGCCTACCTGCTTGGTTGATGACCCACCCCGCCACCAAAGATCGGATCAAGGCGATCCGGTCAAATGAAGCAAAGTGGGTCCCATCGAAATAATCACCTAGTCATAACAGACCACTTCGATTTCCACGCCATTCTCCTCTGTAAAATAGAACCGACGCCCCGGCTCATAATCCTGATGGCTGCCGGGGACATAGCCTTTGGCTTTGACCTTGACCTCAACCGCATCCAGATCGGGCACAACAATTCCAACATGGTTTAAGCCTCCTGGGGTGATGTAGGTGTCGATGGGCTGACCTTTTTTGCTGTGATCTGGCCCTGAATAGACCGCCAGATAATGGGTGTCTGTGCCAACATGGATGGTATATCCGCCATTGATGGCTTCGCCTTCCCAACGGATTTTCCACCCAAATACATCACACAACATCTGTGCTGTGACTTTGGGATCTTTGACGGTGACGTTGACGTGTTCGATAAAAGCCATGACCGGCCTCCTTTTTGATAAACATTTGTAAACGCGCCAGAATTCCGATGCTTTTGGGCACATCGATCAACAGGTTTCCGTGTTCTTGGCGCACAAACCCATCCCGCAGCAAAACGGCATGCAACGGGGTGTTGATGGTATGTGCTTTGTGAATTTGCATCCTGTTTCCTCTGGTAATCTGCGTTTGATTCCTTTCTAATTTCTCAAGTGCACTTTAGATCAAGAGCAAATTGGAACGATCATGGCCAAAGACGGATTAACCATCGGCGATTTGAGCAAACGCACCGGTTTGGCTGTGTCAGCGATCCGGTTTTATGAAACCCATGGCATTGTCGAACCGGTTCGAAATGCTGGCGGGCATCGCCGATATGGACGCCATGATATCAGGCGGTTATCCTTTGCGATGGCGGCGCAGAAACTGGGCCTGCCTTTGTCGGAAATTGCCCATCATATGTCAGATCTGCCATCCCACCGCGCACCCAGCCGGTCTGAATGGGGTGAAATTTCTCTGGGGATTCGTGATCGGATTGATGCACAAATTGCGCAACTGAACCTGTTAAAGGACAAATTGGATGGCTGTATTGGCTGTGGATGTTTGTCGCTGGATACCTGTGCGCTTTATAATCCTGATGACGGGGCTGCACGTGCCGGTCCGGGGCCACAATTTTTAAAACTTTCAAATGGATCATAATAAATGTCAGATTTAGGATCAAAATTTCGCGCACTTCACCAGCCGGGGAACCCGTTCATTTTGGCTAATGCATGGGATGTCGGTTCGGCAAAAATGCTGGCAGGATTGGGCGCGCAGGCCTTGGGGACGTCATCGGCGGCCCATGCCTTTACGTTGGGGCGACCCGATATGGGCAATGTCACCCGGGATGAGGCATTATCCCATGCCCAAGACATGATCGCGGCGGTCGATATTCCCATCCAAGGGGATTTTGAGAACGGATTTGGCGATGATCCTGAAACATGCGCCGAAACGGTGCGTCTGTCAGCTGAAATTGGGCTGGCTGGCATCTGTATCGAAGACACAATGCTGCCATCCGACACCCCCTATGATATTGATCTGGCCGTGGAACGCATCCGTGCGGCCGCCGCCGCTGCGCGCGCCCTGCCCCATGATTTTGTCCTGACCGCACGGGCGGATGGGCTGATGCTCAACACTTATGACATTGATGAAGCGATCCAGCGCCTGCAAGCGTTTGAACAGGCCGGTGCGGATTGTCTTTATGCGCCCGTGCCCAAGTCGATGGCCGATCTGGCCCGGATTTGTCGCGAAACCACAAAACCCGTAAATGCGCTTATTGCGGGATATACGGACCAGGATTTGGATCAATTCGCAAAAATCGGGGTTGCGCGGGTGTCGCTGGGATCAGCATTGGCGCGGGCCACACATCGGGTGATAACCGATTCAATGACCGATATGATTGAAAATGGCGGGTTTACCGGACTTGGCAGAACCATTTCTGGCGATAAAGTGGATGCATTCATGACCAATAAATAGATCGGAGACATTGATATGCGCCTGTTATCCATTTTGTCATCGCTGATGGTTTGGGCCGTTTTATGCGGATCCCCATCGATCAGCATGAGCCAAACTTTCCCGGATCACGACACCAACACGCTGAATGATTTCGCTGATTTATTAACCGCCGACCAAGAGGCGCAGATCATCACCGATCTGGACGAAATCCGCACGCGCACGGGGGTGGAATTCACAATTGTCACGCTGAATGCTTCGGAGCCATATGTGGGCGACCTGAGCATAGATGATTATTCCGAGGCGCTGTTTAACCATTGGGGCGTTGGCGATGCGGCAGAAAACAACGGCCTTATGTTGTTGATATTTCGCGATGACCGCGCGCTATGGTATGAAATGGGTGCGGGATATGATGCCGGTTGGAAACCGGTTTTGTGGGACATTATCGACAATCACATTCTGCCCGAATTTCGCAACGGTGATTTCAATGCCGGTATTGTGGCTGCGGTTTCGGCCACAAATGAATTGGTGATCACCCCTAACCACGGCGGCGCGCCTGCCCCCGTTGCACCCGAAAATACAGAAACATCCAATCGTGATGGTGACCAATCTGGTGGCTATTTCCTCTATTATTTGGGGGCATTTTTTGCTGCAATTGCCGGGCTGATTGCTTGGCTGTCGGGTGCCAACCGTCGAAAATACAATAAAATGACCTGCCCCGAATGTAAAAAACAGGGCATGGATTACCAGAAAAACACATTATCTGCGGCCACAAAAACCAGCAAAGGCGAGGCCGAAGAAGTGATTTCATGTCGTCATTGCGACCATGTTCTGCGCTCTATTGTGGTTTTGCCGATCCTCACAACCGCTAGCTCTAGCAGCGGGTCTTCGACTTCTGGTGGTGGATTTGGCGGCGGCACTGGTGGCGGCGGTGGTGGCGGTGCTGGGGGCAATTGGTAACGTCAAAAAACGACACATCGTCGGTTTTGAGACAGAATCTCAGATTTTCCGGTTCAAACTGATCCAAGGAGGAGCTGCGATGATGTGTTGCTGTGATTGGCAAATAAATATCGTCTTGCGGACCACCGGCGCACGCCGGGGGCGCGCGGCCCGAGGACGCCCTGTGATGTGAAGTTCACCCTTCACTTTCTTTGAACAGGACAAAACATGACCGATATTTCTGCGACCCAACCAAGCCGCCCATCCCGTTCTGGTGGCCGAGCCGCCCGACGTGCAGCCCGTGCCGCCCCCCTGACGGATGACATGCGCGCAATCCGCCCCGGTATGAATGGCGGCCGCTATAAACCGTTAAGTGACGTGGATGTGTTGAAAATCCACGACGCCGCGCTGCAATTGCTAGAAGAGGTCGGATTGGCAGATGCCCCCCAATCCGGGATCGATATTCTGACCAAAGCCGGGGCCAATCTGGGCGCGGATGGGCGGCTTCGGTTTCCGCGCGCCCTGGTCGAAGACATGTTGGCGATTGCCGCCAAACAAGTGACCCTGCATGGTCGCGATCCGGCCCATGATCTGGACCTGTCCGGCAATCGGGTTCATTTTGGCACCGCGGGCGCTGCGGTGCATATGGTTGATGTGCATGGGCGTGAATACCGTGACAGCACGGTTCAGGATCTGTTTGATGCCACCCGAATTTCAGACCAGTTGGACAATATCCACTTTGTCCAGCGCCCCATGGTGTGCCGTGATATCACCAACAATCTGGAACTGGATTTAAACACAATTTATGCTTGCTGCGCGGGCACTTATAAACACGTTGGCACGTCCTTTGTTGAACCCGGTTTTGTGCCGGATTGCATTGAAATGCTGCATATGATTGCCGGTGGAGAAGCCAAATGGCGCGCGCGTCCGTTTGTCAGCAACACCAATTGTTTTGTTGTGCCGCCGATGAAGTTCGCCACCGAAGCCTGCGAAGTCATGGAGGCCTGTATCAAAGCGGGCATGCCGGTTTTGTTGCTGTCCGCGGGCATGGCCGGGGCAACGGCGCCGTCCACCATTGCAGGTGCGATCACCCAAGCGGTGGCCGAATGTCTGGCCGGAATCGTCTATGTCAACGCGATTGTGCCCGGCCATCCCGCCATCGTGGGCACATGGCCCTTTGGGCTGGACTTACGCACCGGGGCGATGTCGGTTGGATCAGGCGAACAGGCGCTGCTGACCGCGGGCTGCGCGCAGATGCATCATTTTTACGGCTTGCCCGGCGGGGCCGCAGCGGGGGCATCAGATGCGAAAATGCCCAATATGCAGGCCGGCTGGGAACAGATGTGTTCCAATGTGATGGCCGGATTATCGGGGCTGAACATGGTCTATGAGGCCGCAGGCATGCATGCGTCGCTGTTAGGGTTTTGCCATGAAAGCCTGATCATGGGCGATGATTTGATCGGTCAGGCGCTGCGCTGTGTGCGCGGCATAGAGGTGGATGATGAAACATTGGCTGTAGATCAGATCAAAGATGTCTGCCTGAATGGTCCGGGGCATTATCTGGGCACGGCGCAGACATTGGCGCGGATGCAATCGGATTACGTCTATCCGCGGCTCGGCGATCGCACCAGCCCCAAGGAATGGGCGGAAACGGGGAAACCGAGCTTGATCGATGCGGCCATCGCCCGCAAAGAAGCGATTTTGGCACAGCCATCACGCGCCCAGTTTGACAGCGCGTTGGATCAGGCGTTGCGGGCACGGTTTAACATCCACTTGCCCATCTAAGCGTCATTCCGGGTCCGTATATTACGCGGACCCGGATTTTATCGCCGTTTAGCTGTCCAGTTTGCGCAGACGTTTGAACAATGATGACGTATCCCAACGTCCACCGCCCATTTTCTGCACATCTTTGTAGAACTGATCGATCAAGGCAGTGGCCGGCAGAGACGCACCATTTTCATCCGCCGCATCCAGACAAATGCCCAGATCTTTGCGCATCCAATCCACGGCAAATCCGTGCTCAAAATGATCATCCAGCATGGTTTCATACCGATTTGCCATCTGCCAGCTGCCTGCCGCGCCTTGGCTGATCACTTCGACGACGGCGCGCCCATCCAACCCGGATTTTTCCGCCATATGCAGGGCCTCTGACAGACCTTGGACCAAACCAGCAATGGCGATCTGGTTACACATCTTGGTCAATTGCCCGGCACCAGACGGCCCGATCAATTTACAAATCCGCGCATAGGCCTCAATCACGGGGGCGACCTTGTCAAAGGCAGCTTGATCGCCACCACACATCACCGACAAAACCCCGTTTTCGGCCCCCGCCTGACCACCAGAAATCGGCGCATCCACAAAGGCGATGCCAGTTGTGGCGCCCGTTTCAAACAATTCGGCGGTCACCTTGGCTGACACAGTGGTGTGATCCACAAAAATGCTGCCCGCAGCCATCGCGCCAAATGCGCCGTCATCCCCAATACACACGCCACGCAGATCATCGTCATTGCCCACACAGGCAAACACAATATCCGCGCCCTGCGCAGCCGCCGCCGGGGTTTTACCCAAGGTTCCGCCATGTTTCTCAACCCAAGCTTCGGCCTTGGATAATGTGCGGTTATAGACGCACACATCGTGACCTGCGGCCTTCAGATGCCCCGCCATCGGGAAACCCATCACCCCTAAGCCTAAAAATGCCACTTTTGCCATATGCTTGCCCTTTCGCGTGATCGCAATCCTTAGTACCGATAGGTACCGCATCTGTTATGCACGTCAACCGAGGTTCCTATGGCGCTGATTTTTCGCTGGCTACTCAGACTGACCACGGGTCTGATTGTTCTAACCGTCGCCACCTTTGCGTTGGGTTATTATTTCGCGTCACGATCCCTGCCTGATTACAACGGCACCTACACGGTTACAGGGATTTCTGCGCCGGTGGAAATCGTGCGTGACAATGCCAATGTGCCACATATTTTTGGCCAGACGGATGACGATGTGTTCTATGCGCTTGGCTATGCGCATGCGCAGGATCGTATGTGGCAGATGACCATGCTGCGCCGCACGGCCCAAGGCCGCCTGTCAGAATTGTTTGGGGAACAAACCCTGCGCATTGACACGCTGTTGCGTCGTTTGGATTTGTATAATCTGTCGGTGCAATCCGTATCCGCGCAGGATGCCCAAACCAGCGCCGCGTTAGAGGCCTATTCCGCCGGTGTGAATGCATGGTTGACCGAGGTGAACCAAGGCGCGCGTGGACGTGGTGCGCCGGAAATGTGGATGTTTAACCATGCGGTTGCGCCCTGGTCGCCCGCGGATTCTATCGCCATTGTAAAACTCATGGCGTTGCAGCTGTCCAACCATCTGGAAATCGAAGTGTTGCGCGCGCGTAGTTCATTGATTTTAAACAATGATCGGTTGTCCGACATCCTACCAGAAGCCCCCGGTGCCGGGATCGCTGCCCTGCCCCGGTATGCGGATTTGATGCCTGATCTGAGTACGGATTTGCCGCAATATGCCGAAGCCACACATCAGCCGTTCCATCCTTTGTCACCGGTAAAACCGTTTGAATTGGCCGGGGCGTCGAATGCATGGGTTGCCAATGAAACCCGTTCCGCCAGCGGGTCCACATTGATGGCCAATGACCCCCATCTGGGGCTGACCGCGCCGACATTGTGGTATCTCGCCCGGTTAGAACTACAAGAGGGCGGCGTGATCGGCGGAACCATCCCCGGCGTGCCTGTCGTTATGGTGGGCCGCAGCGCCGATTTGGGATGGGGGTTAACGTCGTCTTATTTGGATGATCAGGACATCTTTGTAGAAGAGGTCAACCCCTCGGATGCCACCCAATATCGCAGCCCCGAAGGCTGGTCCGATTTCATCACCCGCGAAAGCATCATTCAGGTCGATGGGCAGTTTCCGGTCACCATTCAATTGCAATGGACCACAAACGGCCCGGTTTTGCCTGCGGATCAGTTTGATCTGGGCACCATTCGCCCGCCCGGACATGTCACAGTGCTGGGCTGGACCGCGCTATCGGGACAGGACACATCTGTCAGTGCCGCCATGAACCTGATGCGCGCCCATAATGTGGATCAGGCGATCACAGCCGCGCAGGGCTATATCGCGCCGTCACAAAATCTGACTTTGGCGGATCGCAACGGGATCGCCATGAAACTGATCGGCGCGGTGCCGCGTCGCGATCCGGGTCATTTGACCCAAGGCCGCCTGCCCGCCTTTGGCTATATTCCACAAAACCGCTGGCAAGGCGTGATGCCCTATGCCAGCAACCCGGAATTTATCGATCCCATTGGCGGCATCATTGGCACCACCAACAACAAAATCATCGATCGCCCCTTTCCCGACCATCTAAGCCATTATTGGTCCGACACCCAGCGCATCCATCGCTGGCAACGCCTGATGCAAGGAAGAGAAGTGCATACCCGCGACAGTTTCATCGAAACGCAGCTGGACACGGTCAGCTTTACCGCGCGGTCGTTGCTGCCATTGGTCGGCGCTGATCTGTGGTTCACCGGCGAATCCGCCCCAGAAGGCACGCCCGAACATCGCCGTCAGATCGCCCTGTCCATATTGGCGGAATGGAACGGTGAAATGAACGAACATCTGCCGGAACCGCTGATTTACATGGCATGGATGCGGGCCTTGCAGGATCGGTTGATCAAAGACGAACTGGGACCGCTGAGCCGTGAATATACCCATGTCCAGCCGTTGTTTATCGAACGGGTGTTTCGCAATGTTGGCGGCGCGGGCGTATGGTGTGACGTGATCCAATCGGCCCCCGTCGAAACCTGCACAGATATGGCGCGGATCGCATTGGATGATGCGCTGATCTGGATCGATGAAACCTATGCCGGATCATTAGAAAGCCTGCGCTGGGGGGATGCCCATGAGGCGACCCACGATCATCCCGTTCTGGGCGACGTGCCGGTGTTGCGGTGGTTTGTGAACATCCGCCAATCCACATCCGGCGGCGACAACACCATCAATCGCGGCCGCACCAGCGGGTCCGGCCCCAATCCGTTTTTGAACGTGCATGCCGGCGCCTATCGCGGGGTCTATGATTTCGCCGATCCAGACAGTTCAGTGTTCATCACATCCACAGGTCAATCGGGCCATCCGCTAAGCCGGTATTACGACGATCTGGGATCGCTTTGGCGACGCGGGGAATACATCCCAATGTCGCTTGATCCAGCATTGGCGCGCGCCGGAGCGGTTGGGGTGATCACCCTGCAACCGGCACCATGATGCAGCAATTACAGCCAGCCTTCGATCCGTACATGCTGCGGCGGGATGGTTGAAACAGTAATAATGTCTGGCTGGATAATAATTTGGTGGTCACATATCAAAGCGGCAGGTCCTACGCAGCGATTCTGAAATCGCGGGGGGCTATTTCCTCCCCAAAATTAAATAACTTCTTGGATATTTTCTCCCCTGACGTGTTAGGAGGATGCAATTTTTGCGCTGAGGGCAATAATACGATGTGATCGTATATCAAAGCTATCGGGAAGTAATCTTCATCAAATCGCATGAGCCCGATACTCGGCTCATTGATTTCCCTAGTGGGGGTTTCAATGAGAAAATTCCAATCAATAATGCATTTTTCGGGGTGCTGCATCTGCTCTCTAACCGTATTCATTATAGACTGAAGGACAAAAGAATACCCGAAATTTTTAAACCAAAGGCCATAAGCAGCAGTTAAGTAGCCCACTCGCAGCGATTCCTCGTTGCTAAAAACGGGCATCGAGAATTCAATCTTGATTTCCGAGGGCTTTGGTTCGCGCCAATGAGCATCGAAGTCCACTGGGTTGGAGCGTTTTCGGTCCGTGTAAAACTCAATTGCCCCATCATCGCCAACATGCATTGAGCCATTCAGTTTTCGCCCGTTCGCGTTGATGCTAGCCTTTTGCTTTTTCGGGTTTGACGGAAATGGCGCACCACCTTCGTTCAGCTCAATCCACTCGACGAGCCATTTTGTTTGCTTACCGCCAAATGTACTATTGCAGCTCTTGCAAAGGAAGGTCGTTTGTTTTCCTCCAACTGAATCAGGGATAATGTGCTCTTCGCTAATAGCTCTGGCGACATCTGAACTTCCAAAGTTTTCAACAGGGAGGTCACGAAGGCATGTCGGACATCTAAACAAACCTGAGAGATTGAAATCGAAGCGCGCCAACTCCTGAGATATTTCGTTAAGGAATTTGATTTCTTGTCCTCCGAGACGTCCACTTGGTTGCAATACGGCGCTGTGACCTTAGTTGTGCCATCTACGAAGACTTCTGGGTCGTTGATGACACTAAGGTCAACCCATCTAACGTCGCCCTACAGACGGTTAAATTTGTCTTTCTGGCGTTGGCTCCAGAACAGTTTTAGCTGATAGCCATCTTCTGTGGTGTCTTCGCTCTCGACCACGGCTTCTTCGAACAGCCATGCGCGTTTGCGGCCATCTGCATAGGGCAGCAGCAAATCTTCGTGGGTTTTGGGATCCACCAATGCGCCCGAAACCGCATCCAGCATCACATCCAATCCGTCGCCATTCAGCGCCGAGACAGAAAAGATGTCATCGTTGCGGTCCGCCAGAACATCCATCGCTTCGCGGCGGTCATCGTCCAGCAGGTCAACTTTGTTCCAGATTTCCAACCGTTTGGTTTTTTCTGGCAGGCCGATTTCGGTCAGGATGGTTTCCACATCGCGGGCCTGATTGGCGGTTTCTTCGTGGCTGATATCACGTACATGCAGCACCAGATCGGCGTCGAGCACCTCTTCTAATGTGGCGCGGAACGACGCGACCAATTGTGTGGGCAGATCCGAAATGAACCCCACCGTGTCGGACATGATCACTTCTTGGCCAGACGGCAGGATCACCCGGCGCATGGTCGGATCCAGCGTGGCAAACAACATGTCCTTGGCCATGACGTCCGCACCGGTTAACCGGTTGAATAACGTCGATTTTCCGGCGTTTGTGTACCCCACCAAAGCGACGATTGGAAACGGCACTTTGGCCCGCGCAGCGCGGTGCAATGTGCGGGTTTTCACAACCTTTTCCAACTGACGCCGCAGACGGCCCAATTGGTCGTCAATCGCACGGCGGTCAGCCTCGATCTGGGTTTCACCGGGACCACCAACAAAGCCAAGCCCGCCCCGTTGCCGTTCAAGGTGGGTCCAGGCGCGGACCAGACGGGTGCGTTGATAGGTCAGCGCAGCCATTTCGACCTGCAACACGCCCTCTCGGGTGCGGGCACGATCGCTAAAGATTTCCAGAATCAATCCGGTGCGGTCCAGAACTTTGACGCCCCATTCCTTTTCCAGATTGCGCTGTTGAACCGGGGTTACGGCCCCATCCACCAGCACCAATTCGATTTCAAGATCATGGAATTTCTGTTTCAGCTCGGCGATTTTACCCGACCCAAACAACATGCCCGGATGCATGGTTTTCAGCGGCACGGCATCGCCGCCCTGCACGACCATTTCCGGCATCGCCGCCGCCAAAGCGATGGCTTCTGCCAAAGCAGGCTCCGCCTTGCGGCGGTTTGCGTCTGATTTCAATTCGGGATGCAATACCCATGCCCGTGTCGGTTCCGACCGGGTGTCTATAGAATCGTCACCCATATTGGGATTTATTCCTCGCCTTCATACAGGCTGATTGGCTGGGACGGCATAATGGTTGAAATAGCACTTTTGTAAACGAGCTGAGACTGACCGTCCCGGCGCAACAAAACACAAAAGCTGTCAAACCAGGTGATGACACCCTGCAATTTAACACCATTGACCAAGAAAATAGTCACTGGAACTTTGGTTTTGCGAACATGATTAAGGAATGCGTCCTGCAGGTTCTGTTTATCGTTGGCCATCGACCAATACCCTTTTTTTATTTTACGCCCAAAAACGGGCCCTTCCCGCGAATTTCAAGAAGTATGTCTTGGATGGGAACGGGATACCAGCCCAAAAACTGACGCAGGGGTGGAACGCCTAAATGCGCGTCACCGCCGCCACACTTCTGGGTTTAGCAATGCGATAATCGCAAGGGTTTCCAACCGGCCCAGCACCATAGCCCCCGCCAGCACCATTTTGGCCAAATCGGGGATGCCCGATAGGGTAATGGGCGTTTCAGCGGCCACGTTGATCAATGGACCATTGGTCGATAATGCGGCCGCGGCCAGAACAATCGCGGATTCAAATCGCAGCCCCGTCAGCGACAGCAAAACCATAATGGCCGCTATCGACAAGGCAAACAGCATGAAGAAAACCCATGCAATGGTTGCGCCCTGTTTGCGGATTTGGCGCGCATCCCGGCCCGCGCCGCCAATGGAATGGGGGTGGATCAGTTTCTGAACCTCGCGCAATCCGTGTTTATAAAGCGCATAGACCCGCAGCAATTTCACCCCACCGGATGATGTGGCAATGCCACCCCCGATCAGCGACAGTCCAATCAGCACCATACCCGGTGCCTTTAACCCGGACCAATCTGTGGCGATGTCCCAGGACTGGCTTTCAAATCCGTTGGTTGTCACAAACGACATCACCGTAAACAGCGATCCCCACAATGCCGACAGCGCCGACACAAATGTGTCCGCATCCCCGCTGTTGGTGGCCGAAAACCAGTGACGCAGGAATAGCAGGCTTGGCACGGTGACCAACAAAACCAACGCAAACCGAATTTCTGGATCCCGGATCAACCGGCCGCGATCTTCGCCTAATAATCCCCGGCTATAGGTCAGGCGTGACAGGGCAAAAATCAAAAACCCAAAAATCAGCACTTCGCCGATAAATCCAGATTGTGCATTTCCCAAACCCCCAATGGGGGAAATGCCCGATGTGGCCATGACAGACATCGCATGACAGGCCGCCACAAAAGAGGAATCACCCGCGATGGTCAGCCCCACCCACAAAGCGATAGTCAGCCCAATATAGGTTGGGGCAAGTTTAAGCGCATACCGCGCCAATCGTTCTGACGGATCCGTAATACGCGAGATTTGCGAAAACCAGCTGCCCTGCCCCAAGGCGGATGCGCCTTTGACTTCGAACCCGCCCAGCGACAATGGCGCAAATATCGCCACGGCTGTGATCCAGACCAGCAATCCGCCCAACCAGCCCACAATGGCCCGCCAAAAATGCAATGTTTGGCTCAGTTGTGTTGAACTTTCAAACAGAGTGGCACCGGTTGTGGTAAAGCTGGAAATCATTTCAAACCAAGCGTTTAGGAACCCAACGCGCGGCAATGTCGCATAAAATGGAAAGGCAAAGATCAGCGGCAAAATCGTAAAGGCCGACAACAGCCCAATCAAATGGCTGCGAATAATCGAGGACGGTTTATAGGACCGCGTCGCGAGTGAGATCAGCAAGGTGACAATCGCAAAGAACACGAAACTTTGGGAAAATGCGCGCGCGGCGACAAAATCCCGCAGCCCCACAGCCAACATAGCAGGTCCCAGCATGGCAAAGGCGCCAATCCCCATCAAAAGCACAAAGAAATGCTGAGAGGTGAGCAGCCGAACCATCAGAAGAAATCAATCGAAACCTGAAGCAATCGTTCCACTTCGGCCACGTCCGCCGCCATGGAAAACAGCGCGATAACGTCGCCTTCTTCGATGCGAGTTGTGCCGCGTGGCCGGATCACTTGATCGCCTTTCATCACGCCGCCGACCAACACGCCTTCTGGGAAATCGATGTCGCGGATTTGCCGCCCGGCAATGGGGGATGTGGACAGGACCTGTGCCTCGATCATTTCGGCTTCGGCGTCGCCAATCGAATACACGCCCCGCACGCGGCCATGCCGAATATGGCGCAGGATCGAACTCACTGTGGTGGCGCGCGGGTTGATATAGGCGTCAATATCCAACGCGCCCATCAACGGCACCAAGGTCGGATCATTGATCAAACAGATCGCCATCGGCACGCCCATCGCCTTGGCGCGCACGGATCCCAGCAGGTTGGTTTTATCGTCATCAGTGACCACTAAAACCGCATCAGCATTGCGAATACTGGCCTCTTCTAGCAGGGCCGCATCCAAGCCATCACCATGCAAAACGATGGTCCGTTCCAACGTATCTGCCGCCTTTTCGGCGACTGCGCGGGAATTTTCGATCACTTTCACCCGGACCCGTTCGGTCCGTTTTTCCAATGCCTCTGCCACGGCCAGACCGACATTGCCGCCACCAATCACCACGATACGTTCCTGTTTGGCATGGGTTTTGCCAAAGATTTCAAGCGTGCGGGTCATATCCTGATTGTCGGTGAACAAATAGGCGTCATCACCGGGAAAAATCTGATCCCCCGCGGCGGGTGCGAACAAAACCCCATCACGGCGAATACCAACCACCACGGCCCGCAACGTTGAAAACAGATCGGTCAATTGGCGCAATGGCGTGTTAACCACCGGGCAATCGTCGTCAATCGTGATCCCCATCAACTGGGCTCTGCCTTCTAAGAAGCTTTCTGTGTCAAACGCCGCCGGGGCAGCCAGACGTTGCAGCGCGGCTTCGGCGACTTCGCGTTCCGGGGAAATCACCACATCAATAGGCATGTGATCACGGCGATACAAATCCGAATAAATCGCATCCAAGTAAGATTGCGACCGCAGTCGGGCGATTTTGCGCTGGATCGCGAAAACCGAATGCGCCACCTGACAGGTCACCATGTTGACCTCGTCGGAATGGGTGGCGGCAATGATCATATCCGCATCGCGCGCCCCGGCTCGATCCAGAATGTCAGGATAGCTGGCATGACCGGCAATCCCCTGAACGTCCAGCGTATCCGTCGCCCGGCGCACCAACTCAGCGTTGTTATCGACAACTGTCACGTCGTTCTTTTCGCCAGATAGGTGGCGGGCAATCTGCCAGCCCACCTGCCCTGCGCCACAAATGATGACCTTCATGGTCTCTCCTTCGGGTGATCACATGTGGTTGTCCCCCGAACAGCGCCGGGGGTCAAACCCATTTGCGACAAGCTGATGCGCCTATTCGCCCTCGACATGCGCAACGCGTGCACCAGATTTGTTCGACGTAACCACGCCCAGCGATTTCAGTTTGCGATGCAGCGCGGACCGTTCCATGCCAACAAAAGACGCAGTGCGGCTGATATTGCCACCAAACCGATTAATCTGGGTCAACAGATATTCCCGTTCAAACAATTCACGTGCCTCGCGCAATGGCAAGGTCGCCAAACCACCCGACAACACAACACGCCCCTCAGCTTCGCCACCGGCTGCTTCTTCTGAGGCAGGCAGATCCTTTGCCGTGATATCGCCCGTGCCATCGCCCAAGATCAAAACCCGTTCGATCACGTTTTTCAGCTGACGGACATTGCCGGGCCAAACCATGGTTTGCAGCAGCGCGGATGCATCTTCTGCGATTTTGCGCAGAGGCAGCCCCTGCACCCGGTTCAGCACTTCGATGAAATGTTCGGCCAACATGGGAATGTCTTCGCGCCGCTCTTCCAGGGATGGCACTTCGATCGGCACAACATTTAGGCGGTGATACAGCTCTTCTCTAAAGTTTCCCGCTTCAATTTCAGCCGATAAGTCTTTGTTTGTGCTTGAAATAACACGCAGGTCAACTTGAACCTTGTCAGATCCACCGACCCGCTGGAATTTTTGATCGACCAAAACGCGCAGTATTTTGGACTGCGTCCCCAACGGCATATCAGCCACTTCATCAAAGTACAGAACACCGCCATTGGCCTCTTCCAGCAGGCCTTTTTCGATACCCCGATCAGGGCTTTCGCGGCCAAACAGCACCTCTTCCATGCGTTCGGGCTCAATAGAGGCGGAATTCACGCTGACAAAAGGCGATTGAGCGCGGTTCGAATTGGCATGGATGTACCGTGCCGCTACTTCTTTGCCCGCTCCTGCGGCCCCGGTTAGCATCACGCGACCATTGGATTTGGTCACTTTATCCAGTTGCATTTTCAAACCCCGGAACGCTGCACTTTCCCCCAACATTTCTGTGTTGGTGGTTTCACCGCGTTTCAGTTCCAGATTTTCACGCCGCAACCGCGCCGTTTCCATGGCCCTGCGAATAACGACCAGTAACTGATCGATATTAAACGGTTTTTCGATGAAATCATATGCGCCTTGTTTGATCGCAGCGACCGCGATTTCGATATTGCCGTGGCCAGATATGATCACAATCGGCACATCCGGGTGATCCCGTTTGACCGATTTAAGGATGTCGATGCCATCCATGTTGCTGTCTTTTAGCCAGATATCCAGAACCATCATCGCAGGAGGTTCTTTTTCAATCTCAGCCATACATTCGTCCGAAGTACCGGCCAAACGTGTCGTATACCCTTCGTCTTTTAGGATATCCGCTATTAACTCGCGGATGTCACGCTCGTCGTCCGTAATTAGGATATCGCCCATAACGCCCTCATTCTGCTGCACTTTCTGTTACACTATTGGCCGGTTTAACCGGCAGGTCGATCAGCGCGCAGGCGCCCTGATGCGACGTTTCGCCAAAGGGGTCAGCGTCGGTCAATGACAGCGTTCCCCCATGTTCTTCGATGATTTTTTTGACAATCGGCAGGCCCAGCCCGGTGCCTGATGACCGTGTGGTCACATAGGGTTCAAACAGTTTTGCCCGATCTTCTGGCAGGCCGATCCCATTGTCCATAATTGTGATCAAAACGTGGTCTTCGTTTTGGACAAGACGCACGCGTATCTCTGGGGAATGCCCATCGGGTGCGCCCTTTTCTTGAAGACTTTCAATTGCTTCGCCTGCGTTCTTAATCAAGTTGGTCAAGGCTTGGGAAATCATGGTTGAATCCAGATCCGCCAAAATCGGTGACGCGGGTAGATCGCTCACCAGATGCACATTTGGTTGACCGGCCTCTTGCAGCAGCACCGCATCGCGCACCAAACTGACCACGTCATTGGTAAACCGTTCAGGTTCTGGCATCCGCGCGAATTTAGAAAATTCATCAACAATGCGCCGCAAGTCATTGGTTTGACGCACAATAACTTCGGTCATATGTTCCAGTACATCGCTATCTTCGCCCACTTTGGGGCTGAATTTGCGTTTGATCCGTTCTGCGGACAATTGAATGGGGGTCAGCGGGTTTTTGATCTCATGGGCAATGCGGCGCGCCACATCCCCCCAGGCCGCCATGCGCTGCGCCGAAACCAGATCGGTCACATCGTCAAATGCCACCACATAGCCCTCTAGCCGTTCTTCGTCATTGCGGCGCTGAGAAACCCGAACCAACAGGGATTCTTGTTTTCCGCCGCGGATCAGATTGACCTGATCCTGCAAAACTTCGCGTTTTTCGTCCCGCAACCGGTCAAATATCGGGGTGAATTCTGGCACAGCCACAGACAATTCGGTGTTGGCGCTGTCGCTGTCCACATCCAACAATCGACGGGCGGACGGGTTCACAAAGGCGATATTTCCCTCGGCATCCAAGCCCACCACCCCAGATGTGATCGAGCTGAGAACGGAATCAAACAGCCGTCTGCGTCGTTCAATCTGACGGTTATTTTGCAGCAATTCCTCGCGCTGGCCCCGCAATTGTTCGGTCATTTCGTTAAAGTTTCGCCCGAGCTGAGAAATTTCATCCTCACCGTCATCTTCTAGGACGCGCACGTTCAAATCACCAGAACCCACCCGCTGTGATGCGTTCAACAATCGCCCAACCGGACGGGACAAACGTTCGGCGAACCAAAATCCGAGCCAAATCGCCGCCAAGATCAAAATCAGTGCAAACCCCAGATAAAGCAGCGCAAATTCAAACAGCAACCGACCACGTTCGTTTTCCAGCTGTTCATAAAGCGTGACGGATTCCTGTGTGTCATCCAACAGGGTCAGGACTTCGCCGTCGACCTCTCTGGTGACGTATAGCAACCGGTCCACATAGGTTTCGAGCGGGATTATGGCACGATATTCGTTAATATCTGCGTCTTCGATGATCAGAATACCCGTTTCAAGCGCCGCCTCGATCTGTTCGGCACTTGGACGTTCAAAATCAAACTCATAGGACCGTGGACCGCGCGCCAGAATTTCACCAACGCCGTTGATCACATAGGCCTCGGTTAGGCTGCGTTCGATTTGCCCCTGCACCCGTGCCAGCGATTCACGAATTTCGCCATTGTCCATAAACGGCGTGCGCTGACGTTCCAAATTCAGGTATCCCGCCAGTCCAAGCCCATCGCGGGTCAATTCCTGGCGGTGCTCTTCTTTATAGGCGACGGCCGCGTTTAGCGATGCCCCAACCACATTGCGCACCCGGTCCGAAAACCACCCTTCGAGGCCGAAATTTAGGGTGCCTGCCGCGAAAAATGCGACCAGAACCGTCGGAACCAAAGCCAAAAAGGCAAACACGCCCACCAGTCGTAAATGCAATTGCGATCCAGCCGATTTGGCCCGGCGCGCAGCGATCATTTGCGCCAGCCTTTGCAGCACCAATGACGCCACAACCATGACGTAAACCAAATCGATCAGCAGGATCAGGCGCAGCGTACTGCCACCGCCCACTTGGTCCAGCGGACCAAGGGCAGCAATCGTAATACCAATGAGAATCGGGCCGAGAATCACCATCCCAAGCGTGGCCGCGTTTTGAACGCGACGCTGCCTGCGCCACCGGCTCAGCCGGCTCAAATTCCTACCCGTCGGGGACCGCCGCACGTGCATCGCCCTGTTTACAAGGGGCAAAACCGCCCCAACCGCCATTTATGTGGTCCTGCATTGGCCCAGTTTGTGACTGGGACCAAAGGGCCACGGTTATGTTGCGGTTTTACATCAATTTGCGCCGCCGTGTCACGCGAATATCCAAATCTGTAATCTTCTTACGCAAGGTATTGCGGTTGATCCCCAAAAGATCGGCACATTTGGCCTGATTTCCACCAGTGGCATCCAGCGCGATTTCGATCAATGGCAGCTCAACTTCGCGTAAAATACGTTGATGCAGACCGGGGGGCGGCAACACACCGCCATGCAGATCGAAATACCGCCGCAAATGCCGTTCAACCGAGGCCGATAATTTGTCCCCATCCCCGCCCGCACGCAGCGGTTCCATTGCGGGTTGGTTGCCCAACACGGCTTCGACTTCGCTTTGGGTGATTTCCGCCTCTAGCGCGGTCACAACCAATCGGCGCATTACATTTTCCAACTGCCGCACATTGCCCGGCCAGCTATAGCTGCGCACCAAATCCAAGGCATCCGGGGTAAACCGTTTCAGCATCGCGCCTTCGCGTTCAGCCCGTAACAGAAAATGATCCGCCAAGAGCGGAATATCATCCACCCGTTCGCGCAAAGACGGCACATGAACGGTCACGCCCCCGAGCCGATAAAACAAATCCTCACGGAATTTCCCGGCTTCCATGACGGACGATAAATCAGATTGGCTGGTCGACATGATCCGGGGCGCATTTTCGCCCATCACATCCAACATCCGCACGATTTTGGCCTGTTCTACGTCAGGAAAATCCCCCACTTCGTCAAACACTAGCGACCCGCCACGCACGCGATTTAACAATTGCGACGCGCCCTCTACCCCCATCAGATCATCCGCTGATGCCACAACAAATGGTAGATTGCGCCGATCTGAAAAGTCGTGAATAGCACGTGCGATCAGTGACTTACCTGTGCCACTTTCACCTGTGATCAACACTGGCAACTGGGTGTTCATCACCCGCGCCACCAAACGATAGAGCGCCTGCATCGCCGGTGTGCGCCCCACCAAGGGCAACTCGCCCTGGTCGTCGTCAACCTCACCTCTTGGGGTTGGAACGCGGCGCTTTACCTCTAGGGCGCGACTGGCCCGTTTCATCAAATCCGGCAGGTCAAACGGTTTGGGCAGGTAATCATAGGCTTCGGCTTCGGCCGCCTGAATGGCTGTCATGATCGTGTTTTGCGCCGAAATGATGATCACCGGCAAACCGGGGCGGGCTTGGGTGATTTTTGGCAATGTTTCCAAACCATTACCGTCCGGCATGACCACGTCTGAAATCACCAGATCGCCTTTGCCTTCTTCGACCCAGCGCATCAACGTGACCAAAGATGACGTGGCATGCACCTTACATCCGGCGCGGGTCAACGCCTGGGTTAACACGGTGCGGATGGTGCGATCATCATCAGCAACTAGTACAGTACCGTCCATTACAGTTCTCCTGCGGGATCAAAATTAGGGGTGCCTTTGGGAACAAGCGGAAGCGCGACGCGAAACACAGTGCGTCCCGGAATAGAATCCACCGAAATCGATCCGCCATTATCGACCAGCAATTTACTGACCAAAGCGAGCCCAAGCCCGGTTCCGTTTTCTTTGCCCGACACAAAGGGGTCAAAAACATGTGTGGCGATGTCAGGCGGCAAGCCGGGCCCGTCATCAATGATTTCAATCTGCAACGGCAATCGCGCAGGCGGACCCTCTTTGCGCCGCAGTCGCAGCGACGGGTCATAAAATGTCCGCAGGCGAATGGTGCCGCCTTGTTTGCTGGCTTCGCTGGCATTTTTCAAAAGGTTCAAAAACACTTGCAGCATTTGATCCCCATCCACAAAGGTCTGTGGCAATGACGGATCGTAATCTTCGACAAAGTTCATATGCGCGCCAAAGCCAACACTGGCGGATTGTCGGGCCCGGTCCAATAAATCGTGGATATTCACCGGGCTGCACATTGGCGGGCGCTGATTGCCAAATTGCTCAACTTGTTCCAGCAACTTCACGATGCGGCGGCTTTCTTCGACAATCAGATCGGTCATTTCCAGATCTTGAGCATCCAATCCCATCGACAATAATTGCGCCGCCCCTGTGATGCCTGCCAGTGGGTTTTTGATTTCATGGGCCAGCATTTCGGCCATACCAATCGCGGATTTGGCCGCGCGACTGGTGGTGGCGTTCTGGGTCATGCGCGTGGCGATTTCGCGGGGGGAAATCATCATCAAAAACTGGCGTTCACTGCCTTGGAGCGGCGAAAACTGAACGTTGCATTGCATGGGCGGGCGTTCACCGCTGCCCACATCCACATCGTTCACAAACAGCGGCGTTCGGTCCTTGATGGCGCGCGCATAAGGGTCCTCGATCGGGGCGTCGATCATCACTTTGTCCCAGATCGACGCGCCAAGCAGCGATTTGGCCGACAGGTTCAAAAACAATTCCGCCGCCGGATTGCTGTCCGCAATCAGGTCATCGGGGCCGATCAGCAAGGTTGGCACAGGCAAGGACGCCCACAGATTTTGATCGGTGATCATGCGGCGACCCCTTGGCTTTGGGTTAAGGCATCGGGCAACAAACGCAGCGTTTTGGTGGTGTCGCGTTCCATTAACACGGCTTTGCGCAGGGGTGTGGGCGTGTTTGCGTCATCCATGTACCAGCCCAGATGTTTGCGCGCGACGCGATTGCCCAATTGAGGGCCGTAAAAAGAAATCATAGCTTCAAAATGCTCACATACCATATCGACTAGGTCATTTCCTATCGGAATTTCAGGGGCTTGTCCGCCATGAAGCGCAGCGGACACTTGTGCCAAAATCCAAGGTCGCCCCTGCGCACCGCGCCCAATCATCACCCCATCCGCACCGGATTTTTCCAACGCCAAACCTGCGGTTTCGGCATCGACAATATCCCCGTTGGCAATCACAGGGATCGACACCGAATCCTTAATGGAACGAATGGCATCCCAATCTGCCGCGCCTTTGTAAAACTGGCACCGGGTGCGCCCGTGTATAGTGACCAGTTTGATGCCAGCATCCTCAGCGCGTTTGGCCACATCAGCGGCGTTCAAACTGTCGTCATCCCAACCCAGCCGGGTTTTCAACGTGACCGGAATGTTCACCGCTTCGACCACCGCTTCGATCAGGCTTAGCGCGTGATCCGGCGTTTTCAGCAGCGCAGAACCGGAATAGCCGTTTGTGACCTTTTTGGCAGGACAGCCCATGTTGATATCAATGAAACGGGCGCCGTTTGCCTCGATTTGACGGGCGGCTTCGGCCATCCAATAGGCGTCGCGACCGGCGATTTGCACAGCTGTGTCTGACTGATCATAGCCCAGCTCTGCCCGTTCACGCACGCCGGGTTTCGCCTGCACCATTTCCTGTGAGGCAACCATTTCTGACACAACCCAACCCGCGCCAAATCGCCCAACCAATTGGCGAAACGGCAAATCGGTGATGCCTGCCAATGGCGCAAGCGCCACAGGTGGCGTCAACGTTAGGTCATCTAGATTTATGTGGTCCAAAATAAGGCACCTGCTTAACACTTGGGCGATGCATTAGATTTACGCGCACCATCGCCCAATCACAATGCGCGCTCAGGCTGTTTCGCCCGAAAAACGGGCGATATTTATGCAATGCCTATAAATTAAGCAAAACAACTTGATCAAATCCGGGAATTGCACCTGCCTTGGGCAACCAATAGGAAGGACCAAAGGAGTGTCGCATGACCAATGCCGTGATTATTGTCGCCGCGGGGCGTGGCCAACGGGCCGGTGGAGGCCTGCCAAAACAATGGCGCCCATTGGGGGCAAAACGTGTGATAGATCATACGCTTGACGCCTTTCGGCGGGCCGGACTGGGACCGATCATTGTTGTGCTCCATCCGGATGATTTCGACCTGATGCAAGACAGCGATGTCATCTGTGTTCCGGGTGGTTCTACGCGCGACGCATCCGTGCGCAACGGATTAGAGGCATTGTTGCCCCATCATCCAACCAAAGTGTTAATCCATGACGCCGCCCGACCCCTTGTGGATGGGCCATTGATTGATCGGGTGCTGGCGGCGCTGGATCACGCGGACGGGGCTGCGCCGGCATTGGCCGTTACGGATGCGTTATGGCATGGTCAGCAGGATCGCGTCACCGGCACCCAAGATCGCGAGGGCTTGTTTCGCGCGCAAACTCCGCAGGGGTTTCGGTTTGACGCTATTTTGGCCGCCCATCGCCGCCATACAGGCACCGCCGCCGATGATGTGGCCGTCGCGCGTGCCGCTGGGATAGACGTAACAATTGTCCCCGGCGCAGAAGATAACCTAAAAATCACCACGGCAGATGATTTTGGCCGTGCCAATGATAAACTGACGCAAAAGTTAGGACAAAACATGGACATACGCACCGGCAATGGCTTTGACGTGCATCGGTTTGGCGAGGGGGATCATGTGATCCTATGTGGTGTGAAAATCCCCCATTCCCGCGGCCTGCAAGGCCATTCTGATGCGGATGTAGGCATGCACACGATCACAGATGCAATTTATGGCGGGCTGGCGCGGGGTGATATCGGCCAACATTTCCCACCCTCTGATCCACAATGGAAAGGGGCTGCCAGCGAAATTTTCCTGGCCCATGCCTGTAACCTGGCCCGCGAAATGGGGTTCACCATTACCCATGCGGATGTGACGCTGATATGTGAATTCCCCAAGGTTGGCCCCCATGCGCCAGCGATGCGCACAGAAATGGCACGGATCATGGGCATTGACGTGGACCGGATGAGCGTCAAAGCAACCACATCGGAACGGCTGGGTTTTACCGGTCGCGGAGAAGGCATCGCCGCCTTGGCCACCGTGACATTGGTGAAATCATGACCCATATTATTGCGACGTTTTTCTATAGCGGCCATCTGCGCCCTGCCCCCGGCACATGGGGATCAGCGGCGGCGGTGCTGGCGGCGTGGCCATTGCATGCCTTTGGCGGGCCTTTGTTGTTGGCCATCGGTGTTTTGGTGTCATTTGCGCTAGGATGGTGGGCCACAGCCCAAGAAACCCGTGGCAAAGAGGACCATGACCCATCCGAAATAGTCATCGACGAAGTGGCCGGTCAATGGATCGCGCTGCTGCCTGTTTCGATCGGTGCCAGCCATGCGGGCGCGTCCATCTTTGCGCTTTGGCCCGGCATTTTGACAGCGTTCCTTTTGTTTCGCCTGTTTGACATCACCAAGCCCAGCCTGATCGGTTGGGCCGATCGACGCGGCGATGCGCTGGGGGTGATGCTGGATGATGTGTTTGCCGGGATCATCGCCGCCTTGGGCGTGGGATTGTTTGCTTATCTCAGCCACGGAGTGCTGGGCCTATGATCGAAACGCTGCTGAAAACCGCAATATCAAAAGGTGTGTTGATCGCCACCGCCGAAAGCTGTACCGGTGGTTTGGTTGCAGGCGCGTTGACAGAAATCCCCGGATCGTCGGCAATGTTTGATCGCGGCTTTGTCACCTATACCAACGCCGCTAAAATGCAGATGTTGGGCGTGTCCGCTGATACGCTGGACACCTATGGCGCAGTGTCAGAACAGGTCGCGGCGCAAATGGCGCAGGGGGCGTGCAAAAATTCAAACGCGCAGCTGTCTGTGGCCATCACCGGCATTGCTGGCCCCGGCGGATCAGACCACAAACCCGAAGGTCGGGTCTGTTTTGGATGGTGCATGCAGGGCGAAACGCAAACCGAAACGATAGAGTTCGGCGCGATTGGTCGCGCGCAGGTGCGGGCGAAATCGGTTGAACATGCCTTGTCTCTGCTCGGGCGGGCGCTGGATTCCTGATCGCACCTTTTATGTGCATTTGACTCATTTATTGCTCATTATTTAATCAATCCGCCAACTGCCCTTTGTTTAAGCGCCCCTGAGCCACATTGCCCCTTCTCATAGCGTTTGGAATGCGGCCTGTGCCTGTCCAACGACAAATCAGAGGGGATTCCACTATGAATGGAGCAGATACCGCATGGATCATCGTCGCTACGGCGCTGGTCCTGTTCATGACACTGCCCGGACTTGCACTTTTTTATGGCGGTTTGGTACGCGCACGCAATGTGCTGAGCGTGTTTATGCAATGTTACGCCATCGCCTGTTTGATGAGCATCCTGTGGCTGGTTGTCGGCTATTCGATTGCTTTTGGCCCCGCGACGGGCGGCTATTGGGGTGGATTGGACAAAATGTTCCTGTCCGGCGTGACCGCTGACACAGTATCGGGCACCATTCCCGAAGTGTTGTTCTTCGCCTTCCAGATGACCTTTGCGATCATCACACCAGCGCTGATTGTTGGCGCATATGTGGAACGGATCGGTTTTGCCTTTGTATTGGCGTTTTCCGCGCTTTGGATGCTGATCTGTTACGCACCTGTTGTGCATTGGATCTGGGGCGGTGGTTTCTTGTCTGGCGACGCCTGGTTTGGCGGCTCTGGTGTGACTGACTTTGCCGGTGGCATTGTTGTGCATGAAACGGCTGGTCTGGCTGCGATCATTTTGGCGATTTTTCTTGGGCCACGCAAAAACCAGACAACTCCGCCGCATAATCCCGGCATGGTGATGATCGGGGCTGCGATGCTGTGGGTTGGCTGGTTTGGCTTTAACGGTGGGTCCGCATTGGCCGCCAATGGCACCGCGGCCATGGCCATCACAGTGACCCATATTTCCGCCGCAATGGCATCGCTGACTTGGGCATTGTGGGAAAAGATCAAGTTTGGCCGCGCATCACTGGTGGGCATCGTCACCGGAACCATCGCCGGTCTGGCGTCGATCACCCCTGCTGCTGATTCCGTTGGTCCAATCGAAGCCATGGCCATCGGCGCCATCGCCGGTATCCTGTGCCAAGAATCCGTGACCCTGATCCGCAACGTGTTCAAAATCGACGACACATTGGATGTGTTTGCGGTGCACGGCGTTGGCGGCATCTTTGGGACGCTGATGCTTGCGATCTTTGGCCACGCCACGTTTGCCGCGCAATTGGGTGGCTTGGCTGTTGTGGGCATCTGGACAGTGGCCGTCACCGTTGCCCTGATCCTGATCCTGCGCCTGTTCATCCCAATCCGGGTGGACGAAGAAACCGAAGTCAGTGGTCTGGATCTGGCTGTACATGGCGAACGGGCTTACGAACTTAATTCGTAAATCCTATCAAAACGGATGGAAAACGCGGCTCCTTCGGGGGCCGCGTTTTGCGTTTAACCGCTAATTTTCGCATCTACTTTGTCAATTTCATTTTCGTACCATGCCACGCAAGCATTTGGATCCTCCAAAAACGCAGCGGCAAAACTGTCAGGTGCTTCGGTCTGATCATCAAATTGGGTGGACCACACCATCATGCCCAAAAAGGCCGGTAATAATGCACGTGCCTTATGGGTTGGAAAATACAAAACCCGGCTGCCTTTTCTGGGATCAATCTGTCGGTCGAACAACCCAGATTCCTCTAGCTTTGCCAATCTGTTAGCCAGAATGTTGGTTGATATTCGTTCCGGTGACTCCAAAAATTCGCTATAGCTGCGTTTGCCATGTAGCAATACGTCGCGCAGCAGCAAAAAACACCATTTGTCGCCTATAATACCAGCTGCATACCGGGTTGGGCATCCGTGCCACGGGGGTTTGGCTCTACGTGTCATGCGCTTAACTTAATCCAAAAATTAACACTTGCAAGACGCAAGTAAATCAGGCTTGATGACTTCACTTGCAAAATGAAAGAGGAAATTGCCATGACGTCTCCGTTTGTTTGGTTCGACAATGTCGGCCCCACCCGGACCGAAACGACCGATTTTTTGAAAAAAACGCTTAACTGGACCACCCAAGACATTGGTCCAATGACCTTTTTGACCGCGCAGGGCCAAGACCAACCCTTTGCTGCGACCTGTGACGCAATGGACGATATCAGCGGCTGGGTCCCCTATATCGAGGTCGATGATCTGCCCGCTGCTGTGCAAAATGCCACCAATAACGGAGCGCAGGTTCTGGCTGAAAATCTGGTGGGCCCCGCGGGAACCGCGACGTTTATTCGTGACCCCGGTGGCGCACAATTGGCGATCTGGAAACGGGCAACCGCGTGATCTTTGGGAAAATTGCCTTGACCACATTTGCCTATGTCGTGTTTGTGTTCCCATTGGCCATTATTTGGCATTTGGTTCTGTTTCACGAAAAATTTGTGACATTTGGCTATTTCAAAGATGATCCGAATATTGCCATAGGCCTGCTCACGATGATTGTTCAAGGCGCGACAATTGCCATAATATACCCCAATTATCGCAGCAAATTCAGCGGCATAAGACATGCTTTGTCTTTTGGAATGTTGATTGGTGTCTTATATTGGTCCTGTCATGTGCTGGGATTGGTGGCCAAACAAAACGTACCTTTGGCGTGGCAATTTACCCTTATGGAAACGGCTTATTTGGTGGTTCAGTTCGCCGGTGCCAGCGTCATTTTGTGGTTGGTTTATGGTGACAAACCGTCACGACATCACTGATATAGATCGGCTGCGCGCCGTTCAAAGGCGCGCACCACCCGCTGCATCGCATCATTGAAAAACAGCCCGGCCGCACCTTGTAAAACACGGTTTTTGAACTCAAAATCAACCTCGAACGACACGCGGCACCCGCCATCCACATCGACAAAGCCCCATGTGGAATGCAGATGATGAAACGGACCATCGATGTAATCCGTATCAATCTGCATCTTGGCCGGCCATTTGGTCACGCGGCTGCCAAATTTTTCGCGGAACACTTTGAAACTGATCACCAGATCGGCCAGCATCACGCAATGATCGCCTTTGTCCTCAACGGATCGAATACGCGCGGCGGCCGTCCAGGGTAAAAACTTGGGATAATTGGCCACATCACCCACCAATTCATACATCTGCAACGCTGTATAAGGCAGGATACGGGTTTCGGCATGAGACGGCATAGGTTTAGATCAGCTCTGTCGCGCTTGGTTACGGATCATGTCGGCTTTTCGTGGGATAAACACAAGGGGGACCTTTCGCCGCGCATGATCATCTGAATTCAATCATGACGCGTATAGTACGTAAATACAAACAGTTACGACCCAAACTTCATCTATGAACGATGTGTAAATTCAACGCATAATCGGGAAAATCCTGGCCAACACTTGGCGCAATGGGGCACGCATGGTAGCAGGCCTAGTACGTAAGGAGCCCAACATGACCAACCGCCCCTATACTATCGACCGGATGATTTCGGCCAAATCCATCGCCGCCCGGATCGAAGATCTATCACATGAAATTGAGGCCGAATTTGCCGATACCGAAAAGCTGATCGTTGTGGGTCTGTTGCGGGGCTCGTTTGTGTTTATCGCCGATATTGTCCGCGAACTGGACCTGCCGGTTGAGGTGGATTTCCTAGAGGCTTCTTCTTATGGGGATGGCACCGAAAGTTCCCGTGAAGTGCGGATCATGAAGGATTTGCGCGGTGAAATTGGTGGGCGCGATGTTTTGGTCGTCGAGGATATCGTCGATACCGGGTTCACACTGCGCCATGTTCTGAACCTGCTAGCCAGCCGCGAACCTCGTAAAATGCGCTCTATTGCTTTGCTTGATAAACCCAGCCGCCGCGAAGTGGACATTCGCGCGGATTGGACCGGGTTTGAGATCCCCGATGAATTTGTCGTGGGATATGGCATTGATTATGCACAAAGAAACCGCAACCTGCCCTTTATTGGAAAAGTGCGGTTCACGGATGAAACGTGATGGATCCACTTAGATTCATGATGCGCGCCAAACGATTGGTGCAGAATCCACCTAGTATGACACGCGTGTTAATTGGGCTGGGCGCTGTTGCGATTTGTGTGATTTTGTTTGGGATCGAATATTTTGTGGGCTGGCCGGATTGGCTGACGCTTGAACCAATACGCCCCAACCGGCCACTCCAATAACCCATTGCGAAAACGCGGGACGTTTGCGCAATGGCTGGTCCCGATCTTATCCGAGTTTTGCCAAACGGGCCGCGCGCAATTTCGCAAAATCATCACCCGCATGATACGAAGACCGGGTCAATGGTGTCGCAGAAACCATGTGAAACCCTTTGCCATATGCGGCTTTTTCATAGGCTTCGAATTCGGCGGGGGTCACAAAACGATCCACAGCGTGGTGTTTTGGGGTGGGCTGCAAATATTGACCAATGGTCAGGAAATCAATGTCGGCGGCGCGCATATCATCCATCACTTGCAGCACGCCTTGGCGGTCCTCACCCAAGCCAACCATGATGCCGGATTTGGTGAACATCGTCGGATCCATTTCCTTGACCCGTTGCAACAAACGCAGCGAATGGAAATAGCGGGCCCCGTGACGCACGGTGGGATAAAGCCCCGGCACGGTTTCCAGATTGTGGTTGAACACGTCCGGTTTGGCGGCCACGACAATTTCCAGAACGGACGGATCGCAGCGCAGGAAATCTGGTGTCAGAATTTCAATCGTTGTGTCGGGCGAACGATGGCGAATGGCGCGGATGGTTTGGGCAAAATGTTCGGCGCCGCCATCTTTGATATCGTCGCGGTCCACGGATGTGACCACAACATGATTCAACCCCAGCTTGGCCACCGCGTCGGCAACCCGACCCGGTTCAAACGGGTCCAGATCCTCTAGCGGTTTGCCGGTGGCAATATTGCAGAACGAACAAGCCCGCGTACAAACGTCGCCCATGATCATCATTGTGGCATGGCCCTGCGACCAGCATTCACCGGCATTGGGGCAACCTGCCTCTTCGCAGACGGTGACCAATTTATGTTCGCGCATAATAGCGTGGGTTTTTTTATAGCCATCGGATGTGGGCGCTTTAACCCTAATCCATTCGGGTTTGCGGGGCTGGGCATTGTCTGGACGATGCGCTTTTTCAGGATGGCGCTGCTCAGGTATTTTCAGATCTCGCATGTGGGGCTCCTCCGGGCTTTGACGATATGTAGCCCTGTGATGGTCCCTTGTCCAATGCGGGGGATGCCTTGCATGACGGCTATCCCCGGAACGCATGGATCAAACGGATTTTAGGCCGCGATCGCATCGGCATGCCCCCAGTTTCCGCCCGCAAAGACACCGCGCGTCATCGCACCTGCATTTGGGCGTGGGTCCAGCAATTGCGGCGTCGCAAGTGGGAAGGCATCAGACGTCAGACCAACCGTGGCCTGCCCCGGACAATGCAGTAGTAAACCGGTATTGGCCCAGATCACTTCTTCTTCGTCAAAGACCAGCGTCGTGGCATGGGCCGTGGCATCAGAGCGGGACAATTCGATGCCAAACTCACCCACCAGTTTACGCGCCTCCATCAACACGGCAGGCAGTTTAAACCGGGTTTCGGCCAAAGATCCGGTCAGCAGAATATACTGATCTGGCAGAACCGTCAGATCCGCATCACTGCCCAAAACGCCACCGGGGATATGCACATGCTGCGCGGCCGGTACGTCGTCGCGGATGATATCACGCACAGCGCGCAATCCGCCGTCAAAGGTACAAAGCACATCCCCAACCTGAACCTGTTCGATGGCTTTCCAACCGCAATCGGTTTCCACCATCGCGCCGGACATCAAACCGGGCTGACGATCGTGGGGATTGGGGACCATTAGATCGGAATTGGACGGGTGTCCCGCGGTGGCAATCTGGGTCAGTTTGGGCTGGGTTTTGGTGATGGAAACAGGGGCGGTGCGGGCGACATTTGAGCGAATTTGCAGAAACATTTTCTTAACTCCTTCAGGCTAAGCCGGTTGAATTTGATGCCTCATTTCGGCGCTCAGAACTTGCCCGAAATGTGTCCGCAAACGGGTGCTGCTGTGTCACCTTTCGTGATCCGTCACCAAACCCGGATCCCGCGCAGGATTGCACGGCAACATTGCACCTCTGTTCAACAGCTGTTTACCTAACCAATAGTTAACCGCCCCGAAGCGGTCCGAATTCCGCCAGACTTCGAATCGCGCGCCTGCGCCAAAACCCCGGATTTTGCGCCAAAATCACTTGCGGTTTAGAACCATTCTAGTAACTTCGCCTCGATTTCGAATCCGGGTCGATGATTTGCAACCACATCCTCCCCCAAACAACAGGTGACTTTGATGAAAACCGGCTACACTTTGCCTTCTGTAACTTTCCACACCCGCGTGCGTGACGACAGTATCGAAGGTCCAAACCCGTTTCGTTGGGAAGACAAAACAACCGCTGACTACTTTGCTGGCAAACGCGTGGTTCTGTTTTCCCTGCCCGGCGCATTCACCCCCACATGTTCCACATACCAATTGCCCGGTTTCGAAAACGGCTTTGCTGATTTCGCGGCCCAAGGCATCGATGAAATCTATTGCATGTCCGTCAATGACAGCTTTGTGATGAACAAATGGGCCGAGGGCCAAAACCTGTCCAACGTCAAAGTGATCCCAGATGGGTCTGGTGAATTCACCCGCCGCATGGGCATGTTGGTGCGCAAAGACAATGTTGGCTTTGGTCTGCGGTCCTGGCGTTATGCCGCCGTTGTCAAAGACGGTCAGATCGAAGCATGGTTCGAAGAGCCAGGCCTGTCAGACAACCACGGCGAAGACCCATACGGCGTGTCATCCCCTGAAACCGTTCTGAACTGGTTGGTCGAAGCAAACGCAGAAGTCGCGGCATAATCCTGCCCTTTCTGAGGTCGCAAATTCGAAAGGCTCGGCAGCATTTGCCGGGCCTTTTTCTGTATGCGCAACAGTGTCAGAACCCAGAGCTGAGCAATCCGCATCAGCCCCAGAACACAGCCAACCACGCCGCCACATGCGCCCAGCCATAATGTCGAAAACCATATGGGATGAAGCGCGCTAAACTGATGTTCGTCTTGGATGCCTGAAATGCCGTCAATCCCACCCTGAACGGCCAGCGCCGTGGTGCAATAGGCAAACATACAGGCATTGATCAGGATAAAAACCGATAGGATTGAAACGGATCGCGTCGCGCAGTGTTTTGCCATGATGACCTCATCTTTCAGAGATAACCTGCCAGTGTTGATTTCAAAATTTCGTTGGGGAATGTGCAGGACTTGCTCAGATTATGTGTCGATGTCAGCCTTGGCCTGATCGATCAGCTCTTGGCCCGCCTGTTGTAAAATCTGGGACAGATCCTGAAACCATCCCTGCCCTTTTGACGTCGCGCGGCGCACCAATCCAATCTGGCGTTCCGGTTGTGGGGCTTCAAATCGCGCCACGCCCATATCCGGCGTTGATCCCATTTCTCGCACCAATGCGATTTCGGGCAAAAACGTAACCCCAAACCCACCTGCCACCAATCCACACAATGTGGACAATGACGACGCCCCCAAATCCACTTTGGTTGCGGACCGATTGAGCGAACAGGCCGCCAGCGCCTGATCTGCCAAACAATGCCCTTCGTCCAATAGCAACAATTGGTGCGGGGCGATCTGTACGGGATCGGGGATGGCGTTTGTATCAACCAGATGTTGGATATGCTGTGCGTGACCGGCCAGCAAAAACCGATCCCGAAACAAAGGGGTTTCCTGCATGTTTTCTGCCCCGGTTGGCAATGCCATCACCGCCGCATCCAACTGCCCCTGTTCCAAATCTGACAGCAATGTTTGTGTCTGCGCCTCGCGCACCCGCAACTCCAACCCCAAATTCTGGGCCCGCAACAATGGCAATGCCTGCGGAATCAAGTAAGGCGCAATTGTCGGAATGACCCCCAGCGAAAACCGCCCCGTCAGCCCGCGTGCCAAACTGGCGCTTTGTTCCAGCGCCGTCATTTCAGCCATGACCCGTTCGGCGTGGTGCCGCATGTCATGCCCGGCTGGGGTCAAAATCACTTTGCGTGGCTGGCGCTCAAAAACAGTCACGCCCAGCCGCTCTTCGAGCTCTTTGATTTGAACGGACAACGCAGGTTGGGAAATGTGCAGCATTTCGGCGGCACGACCAATTTGCCCGGTTTGGGCAACGGCCAGAAAATATCGGATTTGGCGCAATGTAACTGACATAATATTTAACTATAGATACCAGCAATAAATGCAATTTTTAATTATGAAACAACTGTCGCATGATCCGGTTAACCCCAAAATAGGAGCCAGAGAATGACCCAGAAACGTTTGACCACCACCGCAGGTGCCCCCATCGCGGACAATCAAAACGCATTGACCGCTGGCACGCGTGGCCCGGTATTGATGCAGGATTATCAATTGATCGAAAAACTGGCCCATCAAAACCGGGAACGTATCCCAGAACGGGTTGTGCATGCCAAAGGCTGGGGCGCGTTTGGGACATTGAAGGTAACTCATGACATTTCCAAATACACCCGCGCCAAGGTTTTCCAACCCGGGACCGAAACCCCAATGTTGGCGCGTTTTTCCACCGTTGCAGGCGAATCTGGCGCTGCGGATCACGAACGCGACGTGCGGGGATTTGCGCTGAAATTCTATACAGAAGAAGGCAACTGGGATCTGGTTGGGAACAACACACCGGTATTTTTCCTGCGCGATCCCTATAAATTCCCCGATTTCATTCACACCCAAAAACGCCATCCGCGCAGCAATCTGCGCAGCCCCAATGCGATGTGGGATTTCTGGAGCCTCAGCCCAGAAGCGCTTCATCAGGTGACCATTTTGATGTCAGATCGGGGTTTGCCCCAATCCCCGGCCCAGATGAATGGCTATGGGTCGCACACCTATTCGCTGTGGAATGATGACGGCGAACGGTTCTGGGTAAAGTTCCATTTCAAAACCCTGCAGGGCCACGCCCATTACACCAATGAAGAAGGTGCAAACATCGTTGGTCAAACCCGCGAAGGGTACCAAGAAGCGCTGTATGGCGGCATCGAAAACGGGGATTTTCCGAAATGGCGGGTGTGCATTCAGGTGATGCCTGAAATGGATGCCGAAAAAACGTCCTATAACCCGTTCGATCTGACCAAAGTGTGGCCACATGCCGATTATCCGTTGATCGAGGTTGGGTTGATGGAGCTCAACAGAAATCCAGAAAACTATTTCGCTGAGATCGAACAAGCCGCGTTTAGCCCATCCAATATCGTGCCCGGAATCGGATTTAGCCCCGATAAAATGCTTCAGGCGCGAATTTTTTCTTATGCGGATGCCCATCGATATCGTCTGGGAACCCATTACGAAGCCCTGCCTGTTAACGCACCTAAATGCCCTGTTCACCATTATCACAAAGACGGTTCCATGAATTTCATGGGCCAACAGACAGGTGCGGGCGATGCTTATTATGAACCAAACACAATGGGCGGAGCGGTCGAAGATCCTAGTGTTGCAGAACCACCATTGCGGATTTCCGGGGATGCCGATCGCTATAATCATCGCGATGGCAATGACGATTATGTGCAACCGCGGGCCTTGCATGATTTGATGAACGACGCGGAACGGGCGCGTTTGTATCAAAACACCGCCGCCAGCATGGTTGGGGTTGATGCGATCATTTTGGATCGCGCATTGGATCATTACGATCAGATTAGCCCGGTTTATGGCAAAGGTATTCGTGACGCGCTGGCCAAACTGACCAGCTAAAAAAATGGCCCGGTTGTGGGGAACAACCGGGCCGATACGTTCTGTGACTTATCCAATTCGCGGCGCGAATTGGCCCAGCTCATCATAGTGTCGTTTCAATCTTTGAAGCGCGATGCGCAAAACAATTTTGCCCGAACGCGCGGACCACCCCATGCGTTTTTCTGTTTGCTCCATGCCCTCTAGGAAACAGCAGCACCGCAGCGCCACATCCCCAAGCCCGGGTCCCAAATCGGACAGGGCAGCGCCAACGCGATCTTTGGCAGCGCTGGCTGAACTGCCTTCGGAATGTCCGCCTGATCCAGCAGAGTCACCACCAGCCCCGATCAAAAAGCTGTCCCAGTCCTGCGCCACTTTTGGTCCCATCTGAGCCAGTTCAAAATCTTCTCTTAGACGTTCACCGGCGGCAACTAAATCACGGGAAAGAAATGGTTTTCCATCCTTGTCACGCCGACGCGACAACCCAATTAGAGGGCTTTCGGCCATATTGACCCGAATGCGATGCACCTCTGAATTGTCGGCGCAATCCCGGCCCGCTGCACCACTGTTCCCCAGCCCGGACACCGCAGCATCCCCCATGCCATTGGCACGGTTTTCCTGTGAGGCCAGCAATTCCTTTAGCGCGGAACGACCGGCCGTTGTGATGTGATATCGCGCAATGCGCGCCGTTGGATCATCACATGTGATCCAATCCTTTAGGGCCATTGCCTGGGCGATCGGTTGATCAACAACGGCCGTGCGGCTGGTTGCGCCATCGACGCCGTCCCGCACTACCACCGCTTTGTCCATGTCACGTGCAACCGCCAAAACGGCCCCCGCTTCACAAAGCCGACGCAGGATGCGGCTGCCTTCCATTTCCAGTGTTTCAGCACTTGGGGTTTCGCTTTCAATCACGCCTGTATGCATGGTCACCGACCGCGTCTCCTCGTTATCGTTTTGTTGGCTTCGATCAGGCAACATGCGCGACAATCGGCGCAGCGCCCCATCAACAAGCGGATCATCGCGCCGGCTTTCGTATCGGCGCACCTGCCGCAAAATCGTAGAGGCGTGGCAATCTTCTGTTCGGGCAAGCGCGCGAATAGGCAGACCACATTCCGTATGCACAAGGTAGTTGCGGGCAGCCACAGGGACCCAACCGGGTAAGGCTGACAAGTTCACGGCACTCTGATTGGGTCCGTTCATCGCATTTCCTTTTTCCACAGGCTCGCTTGGACGGGTGAAATGGCAGGTCGCCAAGGTAAACGTCGTGCTAACGCTATGGTTGCATTGGTTACTTAAGTTTTAATTTGCCTCATTAATGCCATCTTGGTTTAGAAAGTATAAACAGGGATAAAGCGTGCGTTCTTAACTTATCCACATCACGCAACACACGTTCTAGTTGTTTTATGGTGGCTTCATCGACACATTGAAGGGGCAAAACCATGCAAGACTTAATCGGAATGATCAACGCACTGCGCCGTCCAAAACTCTTGGTACGCGCCGCTCGGTTTGGAATTGATGATTACGTACGTGAACAGCATCTCAGCCGCATTCTAAAACGCGAATCACTGCCGCGCTCTGGGGCGGCGATCCTCAAATTGCTGGAAATCGAAGCGGACCATGAGGATCAGCGCAAAGCAAAGATGGCGGAATATTCCATTGCGCATCACGTTGAGGTTTTGATCGCGTTGATGGGCGAAGCGCGGGTGCTGCGCGCCACAACGCGCAGCTGATCCGATCTAGGCCAGCGGATGTGTCCGCCTAGTTGAACGCATCCGGCATAGAGGCTTTCTTGGCGGCGACATATTCATTCAGTTGCCGCAGAATCTCTGGGTCCAGCGGAGGCTGCTGATAGCCATCGATCAGTTTTTGAACACGGACAGATGCCAGGGTGCGCGTATCACGGGCGCCTTCGTCTTCCCAGGTTTCAAATGGTTTGTAATCCAACAGGTCAGACCGCCAAAACGCGTCTTTGTAATTGGCCTGCGTGTGATCACATCCCAGATAATGCCCGCCGGGTCCGACTTCGCGAATGGCATCCATCGCCTGGCCATTTTCGCTGATATCCACGCCTTTGGCCAATCCGTGCAGAACCCCTAACTGGTCTGCATCCATGACGAATTTTTCAAAGTCCGCAACCAATCCACCCTCAAGCCAACCGGCGGAATGCAACATAAAGTTCACGCCCGAGGTCAACCCCGCGTTTAAGGAATTGGCCGTTTCATAAGCGGCTTGTGCGTCTGGGATTTTGGATCCGTTAAAGCTTCCGGCGGAGCGATAAGGCAAGCCCATGCGCCGTGCCAACTGCCCTGCCCCATGGGTGATTTTGGACGCTTCTGGCGTGCCAAATGTCGGCGCGCCTGAATTCATGTCGATCGATGTGACAAAGGTTCCGAAAATCACCGGCGCACCGGGGCGAACCAGCTGTGAATAGGCCACGCCGGCCATCACTTCGGCCAGAACCTGCGTCAAAGTCCCAACAATCGACACAGGCGCCATGGCCCCGCCAACAATGAACGGCGACACGATGCAGGCTTGGTTATTTGCGGCAAACACTTCAAGCGCGCCCATCATGACATTGTCAAATGTCAGAGGCGAATTGGCATTGATCAGCGATGTCATCACCGTGTTGTTTTGAACAAAATCTTTGCCAAACAGGATTTCGCACATTTCAACGCTGTCTTGGGCGCGGCTGGGTTCGGTGACAGACCCCATAAAAGGTTTGTCAGACAATGTCATATGCGCCAGCAACATATCCAAATGTCGTTTATTTACAGGCACATCCGTAGGTTCACAAACCGTGCCCCCGGAATGATGCAGGTATTTCGACATATAGGTCAGTTTGACGAATTTCTGGAAATCAGCCAAAGTTGCGTAGCGGCGACCACCGTCTGCATCCCGAACAAAAGGCGGGCCGTAAACCGGTGCCAGAACAAGGTTATTGCCCCCGATTTCAACGGATTTTTCTGGATTGCGCGCATGTTGCACAAACGAACTGGGGGCGGTTTTGCACAATTCACGCGCCATTCCGCGCGGAATATGCACACGTTCACCCACAATGGTTGCACCGGCCTCTTTCCAACGCTTTAGGGCTTCGGGGTTTTCAACAAAGTTGACCCCGACTTCTTCTAACACTGTGTCGGCATTATATTCGATAATATCCAAGGCTTCGTCGCTGAGAATATCCAAATTCGGAATCTCGCGTTTGATCACCTTGGCCGTTTCGATCTTTAATGTGGTGCGTTCGGCACGTCGTGCAGCACCGCCGCCGCCGCGTGTTCTGCGTGTTCTAACCGCTTCGCCCATGTTGTCTTCCTTGATCCGCTTGATGCTCTGATTGAATTATTGTGCATCTTGGATCGTTGTTTATCGGTGAAATTCGCCAAAATCGCACGAGATACGGCCATTCTGGCGAAAAAGCGACATATGCGGAAAACGTGACCGGGCTTAACGTAACGTCCAGCCGTCTTGTTGGGGCAAAAACACCTCAACCGCAGCAGAAGCAACAATCATAGGGGCGCCGGTTTCTGGGTCTGTGACGTTCAAGCCGCCTTTGACCACATGGATTTCGGGCTGATCGGACAATTGTGAATGAAATTCAGAAGCGACGACATTGTCTGGCTGTTGCACGCCAACGGTAATTTTCACGCGAATATCCTTGGGTGCGATGTTTAACCGTTTCAAAATCGACAATTTTGAATGTTGGTGGGCATCCTCAATCGCGTGCAGCGCTGCCTTGGTGTAATTGTCGCGCCCTAACAAACAGGTGCCCATTCCCATCGCGATGATCAATCGGCCGTGATTTGTGCTTTGATCTGTCATTCTGCACGCTCCATATCAAAGGACACTGACAAGGCCACATTGGCAATAATGGTCGGGTTTCCAGTGCCTTCGGGGCGCGGAATGTCCAATCCCCCCTGCACGACATGAAAATCGGTCTGCCCATAGGGGAAAATGTCGCCTAACGCAGAAATATCCACCTTGTCTGGGTGCTGCACCCCGATTTCGACGCGGATCTGCATGGCGGTTTTGGGAAAGCCAAACAATTCGGCCAGGTTGATTGAATTATGCCATAGCGCATTTTGCAGCGCCCGTTTTGCGGCCTCAGTATAATCGCCACGGCGCAGCGACGTGCCCATGCCAAATTCTGTTAATAAGTTTTCCAAACTCTTCCCTCCAGAAACATGATCAGCAATAGGCGCTGCCTTCATGGATTCCAAGCAAGATCACCGTCCCAATAAACGATGTCGCATCTTGCGACTTTGACGGGGATTCATTATTGCGTCGACATGACAGATATTTCCCATGACCGCCTCCTGATTATCGACTTTGGTAGCCAAGTAACGCAGCTGATTGCGCGTCGTTTGCGTGAACTGAATGTCTATTGTGAAATTCACCCCTATCAGTCCGTAACCATGGACAAAGTGCGCGAAATGGCGCCCCGGGCGGTGATCCTGTCGGGGGGGCCTGACAGCGTGACACGCGACGGCAGCCCACGCGCGCCGCAAGAAATATTTGATTACGGCGTGCCAATTCTGGGCATTTGTTACGGCCAACAAACGATGATGACCCAATTGGGTGGCAAGGTCGAAAGCGGCCATGGCACTGCCGAATTCGGCCGCGCCTTTGTGACACCGGCCAACAAATTGGACATTCTGGATGGTTGGTTTGCTGATGGCAATGAACAGGTCTGGATGAGCCATGGCGATCACGTCAGTGAAATCGCGCCGGGATTTGAGGTTTATGGAACCTCACCCAATGCGCCCTTTGCCATCACCGCCGATGTGAACCGGCATTTTTATGCGGTGCAATTCCACCCCGAGGTGCATCACACCCCGAACGGTGCCAAGCTTTATGAGAACTTTGTCAAATTGGCCGGTTTCACGGGCGATTGGACGATGGGCGCCTATCGTCAGGAAATGATAGCGAAAATCCGCGAACAAGTTGGCGATAAACAGGTAATCTGTGGTCTGTCCGGTGGCGTTGATAGTTCGGTCACTGCGATCCTTTTGCACGAAGCGATTGGGGATCAGCTGACATGTGTGTTTGTCGATCATGGATTGCTGCGCAAAGACGAAGCCACCGAAGTGGTTGCGATGTTCCGCGACAATTACAACATCAAACTGATCCATGCCGATGAAAGCGATCTGTTCCTAGGCGAATTGGACGGTCAGTCCGATCCGGAAACCAAACGTAAAATCATCGGCAAGCTGTTTATTGATGTGTTCCAGAAACATGCGGACACCATTGAGGGCGCTGAATTTCTGGCCCAAGGCACCTTATACCCCGATGTGATCGAAAGCGTGTCGTTCAGCGGCGGACCATCCGTGACAATCAAGTCGCACCATAATGTGGGCGGCCTACCTGAAAAGATGGGCCTGAAACTGGTCGAACCTCTGCGTGAATTGTTCAAAGACGAAGTGCGCGCCTTGGGGCTTGAACTGGGCCTGCCCCAAAGCTTTATCGGGCGGCACCCCTTCCCCGGGCCCGGTTTGGCCATTCGTTGTCCCGGTGAAATCACCCGCGAAAAGCTGGAAATCCTGCGCGAAGCCGACGCGGTTTACATCGATCAGATCCGCAAACACGGGCTATATGATGAAATCTGGCAGGCCTTTGTCGCGATTTTGCCTGTGCGCACCGTTGGCGTGATGGGCGATGGCCGCACCTATGATTTTGCCTGCGCTTTGCGTGCCGTGACATCCGTGGACGGGATGACGGCCGATTATTATCCGTTTACCCATGAATTCCTTGGCGAAACCGCCACCCGGATCATCAACGAAGTCAAAGGTATCAATCGCTGTACCTATGACATTACGTCGAAACCTCCGGGGACAATCGAATGGGAATGATGGTTTAGGTAAAAAATCAAACCCGGGTTGCTTGCAATCCGGGTTATTTCTTGGTGATGTGCTGGTAACATTCTGCAGTTTGAGGGCGATTATGTCTGTTCATCTTAATGGTTATATTTTGGTTCCTCAGGACCGCCTGAATGACATCCGTGCGGCGCTGGTTGATCATATTCGCCTAACCCGACAGGAACCGGGCTGTATTTCGTTTAATGTGGACGAAAACCCAGATATTCCCGGCCGTTTTGACGTCGCCGAGGAATTTACAGATGCGGACAGTTTTGCCGCGCATCAGACGCGGGTCAAAGCCTCTGATTGGGGGCGGATCAGCGCGGGAATTGAACGCGACTACACGCTCACCGGGCTGGACTAAATGACCCCAACGGCACGGGCTGCCTTTTGGATGATCGGCTCGATCCTGTCTTTTTCAGCGATGGCCATCGCCGGGCGCAATGTCAGCGCGGAACTGGATACATTTGAAATCATGTTGTTCCGGTCGATGATCGGGTTTCTGATTGTGGTGTCTTTTGCGGCACTTACCGGGCAAATCCACCGGCTGGCCCTGCACCATCCCGGCCTGCACTTTACCCGTAATCTGGCGCATTTCACCGGGCAAAACCTGTGGCTTTATGCGGTTGCCGTGGCCCCACTGGCCCAAGTATTTGCTCTTGAATTCACCACCCCCATCTGGGCGATTTTGCTCGCGCCGATCATCTTGCGTGAAAAAATCACCCAAACCGGACTGATTTCAGCTGCGCTTGGCTTTGTCGGCATACTGATCGTTGCGCGCCCGGATGTCACCAATCTGTCCCCCGGATTGTTGCCCGCCGCGTTATGCGCGATTGCCTTTGGGATTACAGCTCTGACCACACGCCGCCTGACCCGTACGGAACCGATCATTCGGATTTTGTTTTACCTGACGGTGTTTCAAGTTGGGTTTGGGCTGATCACCGCTGGTTATGATGGAACGATCATTATGCCATCGCTGTCTGCCACCCCTTGGGTTGTATTGATCGCCGTCACCGGGATCACGGCGCATCTCTGCCTTACAAACGCACTTAGCTTGGCCCCGGCCAGTATCGTCACCCCGATTGACTTTGCCCGATTGCCACTGATCGCCATCGTTGGCATGTTGCTATATCAAGAAGCCATTGATATCTGGGTGTTTATCGGTGGCTTGGTTATTTTTGGCGCTAATTACTTCAATCTTTCGCGCAACAAATGAACCAAACAGTATAGTACATTGCAATTTTGTGACGTTACGGTGCTTGCCACTCGCTTACGTTGCGTAAAGAATTGACCGATAACATTATCGTCAGGCAAGATTTCGCCAATGGGACATAACCTTGCAGGGAGCCGTAATGGACAAGGTCATAAAAGCAACAGCCGTATTAATGATGACAACAACACTGGCGCATGCCGGCGGACTTGACCGCTCTGGCCAAGGCGTCGGTATCATTTTTGAAGACGGAAACACGTTTCAATTGTCATTGGGCAGCATCAATCCAACGGTATCTGGCGTTGCCACAGGGCCCGGTTTAACTGGTGCGTCTGGTGATATGGCTGACAGTTATACGCAGCTGTCACTGGCCTATAAACACGAACTGAATGACAATTTGTCACTGGCGATCATCATGGATCAGCCATTTGGCGCCAATGTGGATTATGCGGATGCGTCGGGGGGATACTACGCAACCGGTGGTGCCGCAGAGGTAAATTCAACCGCCTTCACCGCCGTCGCGCGCTATGAAATGGGCAACGGATTTTCGGTTCATGGCGGTCTGCGATATCAAACAGTTGACGCCAACGTAACCCTGCCCAGCTCAGCGACGACGCTTTATAATGTGGATGGCGACGGTTCCAGCGGAACGGGCTATCTGATTGGGGCCGCTTACGAAAAACCAGACATCGCATTGCGTGTTGCGTTGACCTACAATTCCAAGGTTGGCCACGAAATGGATGTGCGTGAATCCACCCTGCTCGCCGCAACTGGCGCATCCCTTGGATTTGCAGATTCAACCACCGAATTTGACACGCCTGAATCCATCAATCTGGATTTCCAGACCGGTATTGCCGCCGACACATTGCTGTTTGGGTCTATCCGATACGCCAAATGGACCCAGTTTTCCTTTGAACCGATTGGTTATGTCACCGCCAATGGCGAAGCTTTGCAGGATTATGACAACGATGTCGTGTCCTACAATGTCGGTATAGGTCGCCGGTTTAACGACACTTGGTCGGGTGCAATCACCTATGCCTACGAAGCAGGCGATGGTGAATTCGTTGGGAACCTTGGCCCGACAGATGGTTCAAAAGCCATTGGCATCGGCGCGACATATACGGGTGACGGATACAAAGTGACCGCCGGCATGCGCCACATCTGGCTGGGTGATGGCGACACAGAACATCCTGTTGTGGATGGTATCACTGGTGCAGAATTCCGCGACAACACCGCGCGCGCCTTTGGGGTACAGTTCACCACATCGTTCTGATCCAAACCAATACAACCTCAAAGCCCTGTCAATGTGACGGGGCTTTTTGGGTTTTGAGGCCGCATTTTTAACAAAATAACTGCAAATCCCGAAAATCTGCTGGCAAGCATCGCCGCGCGACGCTACCCACGTTGCATGATTTACAATACCGCTCAGGAATGGCGATCCAGCCCACATAAACGCGTTCTTTTCTTTGGCATGTCAGGCCTGGGAAAGACTTATCTTTCCAATCTGTTACGTGCGCGCGGCGACTGGTTTCACTATTCGATCGATTACCGCATCGGCACGCGCTATATGGGTGAATTGATCGCGGACAACGCCAAAAAAGAGGCGATGAAGGTCCCCTTCCTGCGTGAATTGCTGATGTCGGATTCCATTTATATCGGGTCCAACATCACGTTTGATAACCTGACCCCCGTCTCTTCTTATCTTGGCAAACCCGGCGATCCTGATCGGGGTGGATTGCCCATGGCCCAATATCTGAAACGTCAGAACCAATTCCAACATGCCGAAGAAAACGCGCTGCTGGATACGGGGCATTTCATTGAACGCGGCCAATCCTTATATGGCTATCCCCATTTTATCTGTGACACGGGCGGATCGATTTGCGAATGGGTTGATCCCGATGATCCGAATGATGAAATTCTGACGGCCCTGTCTCAGAACTGTTTGATGATCTGGCTCAAAGGGTCAGATGCCCACACGGATGAATTGGTGCGCCGTTTTGACAAAGCGCCCAAACCCATGGCCTATCAACCGGAATTTTTGGCCAAATCGTGGTCGGAATATTTAAACGAAAACAACGCACAAGAAGGCGATGTTGATCCAGATGCCTTTATCCGCTGGACCTATGCGCGTGCGCTTGCCCATCGCCAGCCCCTTTATGAAAAAATGTCCAAATGGGGCATTACACTTTGCGCAAATGACGTGTCTGGCGTGAAATCCGCAGAGGATTTCGAAAACTTGATCGCCCAAACACTTGAGATGCAGTCGCCACAAGACTAGGTAACCCACTCCGATCTTTGACCTTTTGACCCAAGGGACATCCCAATGCCAATAAAACTGCCCCGCTCGCTGCCTGCTTATGATGTGCTTTCCAAAGAAGGCGTCATGGTCATGGGCGAAAGCGCGGCCGAGCATCAGGACATCCGACCTTTGCGCATCGCGTTGCTCAACCTGATGCCCAAGAAAATCCAGACCGAAAATCAGTTCGCCCGTTTGATCGGCGCAACGCCGTTGCAAATTGAACTGACCTTAATCCGGATGAGCGAACACCGCACAAAAAACACCGCCGCAGAACATATGGCGGAATTTTATCAACCCTTTGAAGACGTTAAGGATCAAAAATTTGACGGGCTGATCATCACAGGCGCTCCAATCGAACACATGCCGTTTGAGGATGTGACCTATTGGTCTGAACTGTGTGAGGTTTTTGAATGGACGCAAACAAACGTGCATTCAACCTTTGGCGTCTGCTGGGGTGGCATGGCCATGATCAACTATTTCCACGATGTGCAAAAACACATTCTGGATGCCAAGGCGTTTGGATGTTTCCGTCATCAGAACCTATTGCCCGAAAGCCCGTATTTACGTGGTTTTTCAGATGATTGCGTGATCCCGGTTAGCCGTTGGACAGAGATGCTGAAACCAGAAATCGAAGCAAGTTCTGGGTTAAATGTGCTGCTGGATTCCCCAGAGGTGGGTCCTGCCCTGGTTCAGGATCCCGCGCATCGCGCGCTCTATATCTTTAACCATTTCGAATATGATTCCGGCACCTTAAAGCAAGAATATGATCGCGATGTCGCTGCGGGCACCACCATCAACGTGCCGATCAATTATTACCCCAATGATGACCCGTCGCAGCCGCCGCAAAACCGATGGCGCAGTCACGCCCATCTGCTTTATGGCAATTGGATCAGCGAAATCTATCAGACCACCCCATATGATATGGCCAAAATCGGTATCGAGGCCACAGATTTGAGGCTCTGATCAGAGCCTCACGTCGCGTCATTTTAAGCCCAGCCACTGACTGGCGATAGATGCCAGACTTGAAATCTATTGCGAAATCGACCACATGCCAATGCACAACATAGGAATGATCGTGTGAAATCCTGACTTTGGGTCACTGCAAAGTTACGGCGACTAACATGGGATTGCGCTAACGGCCTAAAGTCCGCATATTGTTGGAAAATAAGGAGCGGCTCATGGAGCTTCCATTCGACGGTGAAATTTCTGCTTTCTTTCAAAAGGACGCCCCTACTGCGATCCGGGAAGAGATCAAAAATGCCCAAAAAGGCGAAATCCTGTCGACCGATTTTCCATATGATAAACGCTGGAAACGCGAAAAATACGAAGCTGCATTGGCGGCGTTGCAAATCGAACTGGTCAAATGTCAGGCTTGGGTGAAAGCCACAAATGCCCGGGTCGCAATCGTGTTTGAAGGCCGAGATGCGGCCGGTAAAGGCGGCACAATCAAACGGTTCCGGGAAAACCTGAACCCACGTGGCGCCCGGGTTGTGGCGCTGTCCAAACCCACCGAAACCGAAGCGTCCCAATGGTATTTTCAGCGCTACATTCAGCACCTTCCGGCGGGTGGTGAAATCACATTTTTCGACCGATCTTGGTACAATCGCGGTGTTGTCGAACATGTTTTTGGGTTTTGTACCCCTGAACAACGCGACCATTGGTTTACCCAAGTTGTGCCATTTGAACAGATGTTGGTCGACGAAGGCATCCATATCTGCAAAATCTGGCTGAACGTTGATCGCGCTGCCCAATTGCAGCGTTTCCTTGATCGCGAAAGTAACCCTTTGAAACAATGGAAACTTTCGTGGATTGATGTCGAAGGATTGAAAAAATGGGACGCCTATAGCGATGCCATTTCAGAAACTCTGACCCGGACACATTCGCAGGTCGCCCCATGGACCATCATCCGCAGCGACGATAAACGCCGCGCCCGTGTTGCGGCGATCCGCTTTGTCCTGCACAGCCTTGATTACACACACAAAGATGCCAATGCGTTGGGCGACATCGATCCGTTGATTGCTGGCGGCCCAGAGATGTGGACCTGACGTGGCAAAACGCGGTTATCATCATGGCAATCTGCGCGAAGCGTTGGTACAATCCTGCCTCAAGTTGATTGAGGAAAAGGGACCAACGGGGTTCACATTGTCAGAGGCGGCCAAACAGGCCGGCGTGACCCCAGCCGCCGTTTATCGCCATTTTGAAGGCCGCGAAGATCTGATCGCAGAAGCCGCAAAATTGGGCTACGAAATTTTTGCAGATCTGATGGAACATGCCTACGAAAAAGGCCAGCCTTCGGCGCTTGCTTCTTTTGAGGCAACCGGGCGCGCCTATCTGGCCTTTGCCCGTCGGTTTCCGGGGCATTACGTCGCGATGTTCGAAAGCGGAATTTCAATGCAACGTACCCCCGAATTACACGCCGTTTCTAAACGCGCGATGGGGGTTCTGGAAAAAGCCGCAGAAGAGTTATCAGAACATATTCCACCAGAAAAACGCCCGCCTCCACAGATGTTTTCCGCCCATATCTGGGCCATGAGCCACGGCGTTGTTGAACTCTTTGCGCGCAGCAATCCCGGATCCAAGAGCCCGTTCACACCAGAAGACCTGCTGGAAACGGGTATTGGCGTTTATTTGCGCGGCCTCGGCCTGGTGGCGCAGGACGACTAAACGCACGTTCTATTTATCGATGCGTAAACGTTATTCGAATGACGTTCCTGCCAGATCTTAAACGCAAAAAGGCGGTCCAATGGACCGCCTTTTCGTATATATTTCCCAAACTTAACGCTTGGAGAACTGGAAAGAACGACGCGCTTTGCGCTTACCGTATTTCTTACGTTCAACAACACGGCTGTCGCGTGTCAAGAAGCCAGCGGCTTTCAGTGGGGCGCGCAGAGCGGGATCATAAAGCTGCAGAGCTTTGGAAATCCCGTGCTTAACAGCACCCGCTTGACCGGACAGACCGCCGCCTTTGACGGTGGCCATCACGTCGAACTGACCTTCGACGCCAGCAACAGAAAAGGCCTGACGCAGGATCATTTGCAAAACCGGGCGTGCAAAATACACGTCCATGTCTTTGCCGTTTACGGTGACTTTACCGGAACCGGGTTTGATCCAAACACGGGCAACCGCGTCTTTCCGTTTCCCAGTCGCATAAGAACGACCCAGTGCGTCGCGCACGGGTTCACGTGGCGCTGCGATTTCTACGACGGCTTCGATGCCTTCTGCAACATTGCCCAGCTCTTCCAGAGAGTTGATCTGATCAGCCATGATTACGAGGTCCTCGTGTTCTTTTTGTTCATGGATGCAACATCCAGAACTTCAGGCTTCTGTGCTTCCATGCCGTGCTCGGCACCCGCAAATACGCGCAGATGTGTCATCTGAACGCGGGACAGACGGTTGCCGGGCAGCATGCGTTTTACGGCTTGCATGACAACGCGCTCTGGGTGCTCGCCTTCTAGGATCTGGCCGGTTGTGCGGGATTTGATCCCACCCGGATAGCCAGTGTGCCAGTAGTTTTTGTTCATGCGCTTGTTACCTGTCAGCTGAATTTTCTCAGCGTTGATAACAATCACGTTGTCGCCCATATCCATGTGTGGAGTGAAGGACGCTTTGTGCTTGCCACGCAGACGCATGGCAATAATCGACGCAAGACGCCCCAGAACAACGCCTTCGGCGTCGATCAGGATCCATTTCTTGTCGATATCTGCAGGGGTCGCAGAAAAGGTTTTCATGTGTTTCACCAGATTATCTGGGGCGGTATTACCCGCCGTTCATTCGGATGAGCGGGTTATAAGCACCTGAAACGCGCGGTCAATGGCTGTAAATGCAATAATATGCAGTAATTTCAGTATCTTACAAATTAGGTACAATAATACCCCATCACAACCCCTCATAAATTGGCGGATTCTCTAGCAATGTGCGCATTTTCAGCAATGCCTCTTCGCGTTCTTTCGCAGATAGGCATTCATTTAACGCAACCCGCACCGCATGAGGCGCGGCCCCATCCGGCAATGCAAATTCATCGGCGGGTTTGATCCGGATGCCAATCCCTTCGCAGGCCACGGCAAAACTAGACCCCCGCCAGCCACGCGGCATTTTAAGCCAGATAAACGGCACATCTGGACGCCAGCGCAATTCCCACTGCCCCAGAATGTTTACGGCCATTTGAACACGCGCTTCGATCGAATCCTCGATCATCTGTCGGTATTTTTCGATATCCCCGTTGTTGAGCAATTCCGCCCACAAATCCACCATCGGCGAGGGCAAACCATAAAAAGAAGATTGCGCCACCAGCCGCGCTGCGCGGGCATTTTGGGATGGACAGATCAGGTATCCAAACCGCAACGCCGCAGAAAAGCTTTTGGTGAGGGATGAGGCAAACCAGGCCCGTTCCGGCGCCAAGGCCCGATAAGACACGCGATTGGGACGTGCGATACAATGGCAATCGTCTTCTATGATTTGCAGGTTATAGGCCCGGGCGATTTCCGTTATTTCCTGACGGCGTTTGGGGCTGGTTTGGATTGTCGTGGGCGAATGCACCTCGGCGGCGGTGATCAGCGCCTGCCCGCCATGACGGCGCAGCATTTCCTCTAAATTGTCGGGACGGATGCCTTCTTCGTCCATTTTCACACCAACCAATTGTGCCCGCAGCATCCGCGCAGCCAGTCGCACACCGGGATAGGCCAGCTCTTCGGTCAGGATCACGGGGGATGGACCCGTCAGGATCGACTTTAGCGCGATCAGCGTGGCGTTTTGCGCGCCCAATGTCAGCACAAAATCATCCGATGACACACGCCCATGCCGTCCATGATCCACCCAATTGACCAAGGCTTCGCGCACATGCAGATCCGAAAATTCATCTGGGCAATCCACAAAGTTTGACTGTTCGCGTTGGCTGATTGTCATCATCGCGGCCCGGATCGCCCGGTCCTGCCCCAAATTGGGGACTTTGCAACTGCGAAACCCATATCCGTCGTTAATAGAGGGCGGGCTAAGGGGCGGCTCGCTGTCCATCACCTGGACCGGTGTGCCCGACACAAACGTCCCGCGTCCGATAGTGGTTTCCAGCAACCCTTCTTCGGTGGCCATTTTGTAGGCCCGCGCAACCGTGCCCGGTGTGACCCCCAATGACCACGCCATTTCCCGCACCGGTGGCAGCTTTTCCCCCTGTTTCAGGTCCCGAGAACGAATCGCTCCGCGAATGGATTGTACCAATACATTGTACTTTGCGCCTTTTTCCTTTTGGAAGTCCGGATGCCAATTTGTACCCATAACAATGTTTCCCTCGAAATTCTGGTGCTTCACTGGTACACATTGTGTGTGATTAACGCAAATTGTACCAATACAATCGTAATCAGAGCGATACATTAAAGGAGAAGACCCATGTTGACCCGCACATTCAGCCCGACCATGGCTTTGGAACGGCTCGCCCGCCGCACCACCCTGCCCGTTTCGGCCAATGTCGCGGTCAAATTGGCCGATCTTTTTACACGCTGGTCGGATCGCCGACGTTCGCGGGCCGCGCTTTACCGATTGCCGCCACATCTGCTTAAGGATGTTGGGCTAAATCAAATAAGCGCCCATGAGGAATGTGAAAAACCGTTTTGGAGGCCGTAACTCCCATTATTGGACCTCTTACTGGCCGGGGATTTCCCCGGCCCTTTTTTCAGCCTTTGGGTGGGATTGAATAGGTCAAACTGGCCCGCGCCACCGGCGCATCCTGTCCGTCTGAATAGATCAACACATCCCCCACAGCCAAAACCCGCCCCAATTTGTGCAGCTTGGCATGGGCAATCAAATCGGCCCCGGCGACCGGTTTGCGCATAAAATCAATGGCACAATTTGTGGTCACAGTCAGGGCTTTGGGACCGATCATCGCCAAAATCGCCAGATAGATCGACACATCCGCCAATGCAAACATCGATGGGCCAGACACAGTTCCGCCGGGGCGCAAATGTTTCTCTGCCACCTTCAGCCGCACGACACAGCCCATGTCGACCACTTCTTCGATTGAAAAATCACCTGACACTTGCGGAAAGTCCTGTGCCAGAAACTTTTCCAGCGACCCTTTGTCCATCACCGGCTTCATGTCTTCCTCCTACCCAGATTTGCGCATAGGCTGGCATAAATACGATGAGACGCAAGGGAGGACGCGATGTCATTGTTAGAGATCCAGACAGATGGCGCGGTGACGCATATCAAAATGGCCATGCCCAAACGATTGAACGCCTTGTCAGACGCCATGTTGGCGGCGTTGCAATCCACGCTGACCGATATTGGGGCCAATCCAGACATCCGGGTTGTGATCCTGTCAGGCAAAGGTAAAGCGTTCTGCGCAGGGCATGATCTAAAGGAAATGCAAGCCGGGCGTGACAACCCCGATGGCGGCGCGGCCTATTTCAAAGACCTGTTTGATCGCTGCACAACAGTGATGCAAACCATCCAATCCATCCCGCAACCCGTGATTGCCATGCCACATGGGATCGCGACCGCGGCTGGGTGCCAATTGGTGGCGACGTGTGACATGGCCGTGGCCGCCGAAGGCACGCGTTTTGGGGTAAACGGTGTCAATATTGGCCTGTTTTGTTCAACTCCAATGGTGGCCCTGACCCGCAACATCCATCGCAAAGCGGCGTTTGAAATGCTGTCGACCGGCAAATTCGTCACCACAAACGAAGCTCTGCGTATTGGCCTGATCAATCGTATCGCCCCTGCGGATCAGCTTCTGGATCTGACGATGGAGTTGGCCCAGAATGTTGCCTCTAAACTGGGATCTGCGGTGCGTATTGGCAAATCGCTGTTTTATGAACAGGCCGGGCTGCCCACCGAACAGGCCTATGCTTTGGCAGGACAGGCCATGGTTGAAAATATGCTGTTGCGCGACACAGACGAAGGCATCAATGCCTTCTTGGACAAACGGCAACCCGACTGGGCCTAACCCATATGGGGCGTCACAGCCCCCGGATATGGCCCCTTTGGGCCATATTCCCATGACGATTGCCGTCTGGCGGGCAATTGATTGACCTCCAGCCATTGCACCCAACCCGTCGTGTCTGATATAGGTTTGCCTAACAACATATAGTCCTAGCAAGAACAGGCGAACCACGTGAGCGACGAGCCGCAAATCCCCGAAAACACAGACGAAAATCAGCCCGCCCCGTCGACTTATGATGGGCCGAGCATCAATATCACTGACGAGATGAAAACGTCCTATCTGGACTATGCCATGTCAGTGATCGTCAGCCGGGCGATTCCGGACCTTCGGGATGGGTTGAAACCTGTGCACCGACGCATTCTTTATGCGATGCACGAAACCGGCAACAGCCACGACAAATCCTATCGCAAATCGGCGCGTCCGGTTGGCGACGTGATGGGTAAATACCACCCCCATGGTGACAGCGCGATCTATGATGCACTGGTGCGGATGGCACAGGATTTTTCGATGTCGCTGCCTTTGCTCGACGGTCAGGGCAACTTTGGCTCGATGGACGGGGATAACCCGGCTGCGATGCGCTATACCGAAGTGCGCATGGACAAACCTGCCGCCTTTGTTCTGGCGGATATCGACAAAGACACCGTTGATTTCCAAGACAATTACGACGGCAAAGATCGCGAACCATCGGTTCTGCCGTCGCGTTTCCCCAACATGCTGGTCAACGGCGCTGGCGGGATCGCAGTGGGGATGGCGACCAATATTCCGCCCCACAATCTGGGCGAAGTTTGTGACGCGACGCTAGCGCTAATCGTTGATCCGGACCTGTCCACAGAACAGCTGATCGAATATGTGCCGGGGCCTGATTTCCCCACCGGTGGCATCATGCTGGGCCGCGCAGGCGCACGCAAAGCCTATCTGGAAGGCCGCGGTTCCGTGATCGTGCGGTCCAAAACCCATATCGAAGAAATCCGCAAAGATCGCTGGGCGATTGTGATCGACGAAATTCCCTATCAGGTGAACAAAGCGTCGATGATCGAAAAGATCGCAGAAACGGCGCGTGAAAAACGCATCGAAGGCATCGCGCATGTTCAGGATGAATCCGACCGCAACGGCGTGCGGGTTGTGGTTGAACTGAAACGTGACGCAACCCCGGATGTGGTGTTGAACCAATTGTTCCGTTTCACTCCGATGCAGACTTATTTCGGCTGTAACATGCTGGCGCTGAACCACGGCCGCCCGGAAACCCTGACATTGCGGGCGTTTTTGACGTCATTCATTGATTTCCGCGAAGAAGTGGTCGCCCGTCGCACCGCCTATGAGTTGCGCAAAGCCCGCGAACGGTCCCACATTCTGTGTGGTCTGGCTGTGGCTGTGTCCAATGTCGACGAAGTGGTCGCCACCATTCGCGCCTCTGCCGATGCCGCCGAAGCGCGCACTAAATTGATGGATCGTCGTTGGCCCGCCGAAGAAATCGCGCCGTTCATCCGTCTGATCGATGATCCGACCCACAAAATGAACGAAGACGGCACCTATTACCTGTCCGAAACACAGGCTCGCGCCATTTTGGAATTGCGACTGCAACGACTGACCCAATTGGGCGTCAAAGAAGTCACGGATGAGCTGGAACAGTTGGCAGGTAAAATCAAGGAATACCTTGAAATCCTTGGATCCCGCGAACGGATCATGGAAATCATCACCAACGAACTTCTTGAAGTAAAAGAGAAATTCGCCGTTGATCGCCGCACCCAGATCGTTGACTGGTCCGGTGATATGGACGACGAAGATCTGATCGAACGCGAAGATATGGTCGTCACGATCACATCTGGTGGCTACATCAAACGGACAGCCTTGGCCGATTTCCGCGCGCAACGTCGCGGTGGCAAAGGCATTTCGGGGATGCAAACCAAAGAAGAAGACGTCGTCACCAACCTGTTTGTCGCCAACACCCATACACAGCTGTTGTTCTTTACGACCGATGGCATGGCCTACAAGCTGAAAACATGGCGTTTGCCGCTGGGGTCGCGCACATCCAAAGGCAAGGCGATCGTCAATATTCTGCCGATCCCACCCGGTGTTTCGATCGCCGCCATCATGCCCGTTGATCGCCCCGAGGACGAATGGGACGATTTGCAGATCGTGTTTGCCACATCTGCCGGTTCTGTGCGGCGCAATCGGTTGTCTGACTTTACCAATGTCAAATCAAACGGCAAAATCGCCATGAAGTTTGAGGATGACAACGCCGATACCCGCCTGATCAACGCGCGCATTTGTTCCGAAGAGGACGATGTGATGCTGGTCACCAATTCTGGTCGTGCCATCCGGTTCCCCACCACCGAAGTGAGGGTGTTCAATTCGCGCAGCTCGGTTGGGGTACGTGGCATCCGTCTGAATGGCGACGACGAAGTGGTGTCGATGTCAGTGATCCGCCACTTTGACGCGGAATCCGACGAACGCGCCGCCTATCTGAAAATGCGCCGCGCGATGGCGGGTCTGGCCGATGACGCCGAAAACGAAGACGAAGAAGGACCAGCCGGTGCGATCAGCCCGGAACGGTACGCGGAAATGTCAGCGGCAGAAAACCTGATTCTGACCATCACATCCGGCGGCGCGGGCAAGCTGAGCTCGTCCCATGATTATCCGGTGCGTGGCCGTGGCGGTCTGGGCGTTGCAGCCATGGACAAAGCGATGCGCGGCGGCGCATTGGTTGCCTCTTTCCCCGTAGAAATGGGCGATCAGATCATGCTGGCCACATCCAAAGGGCAATCTATCCGCGTCCCCATCGAAGGCATTTCGTTCCGGTCCCGCAGCGCCGGTGGTGTGAAGGTGTTCAACACCGGCAAAGGCGAAGAAGTCGTCAGCGTCGCCTGGATCGCCGAACAAGAAGAGGACGAGGCAGACGCCACTGATGACGCAGCCCCAACAGCTGAATAATCGGCCATCGCGTTAAAGCCGTTTACGCCGCTCCTTTTGGGGCGGCGTTTTTCGTTGCGCTCTTCCCTTCTGTGGCCTGCAGCGCTACATGCCTGTCATGACCAAAACACTTCATATTATCGGCGGCGGCATGGCCGGATCCGAAGCAGCATGGCAGGCCGCAAATGCGGGCGTGCCCGTTGTCATTCACGAAATGCGGCCCAAGGTCGAAACCTTTGCGCATCGCACCGGCAATCTGGCCGAAATGGTGTGTTCCAATTCGTTTCGGTCTGATGATGATGAACAAAACGCCGTGGGCCTGCTGCATTGGGAAATGCGCGCCGCGGATGGATTGATCATGGCCACGGCTGACAAACACAAACTGCCCGCGGGCGGGGCTTTGGCTGTGGATCGCGATCCATTTGCTCAAAGCGTGACCGAGGCGTTGCTGGATCACCCTTTGATCAGCGTATCTTACGAAGAAATCACCGAATTGCCGACGGATGGCCACTGGATCATCGCGACTGGCCCGCTGACATCTGGCACGTTAGGCGAAGCGATTGCCACAGAAACCGGCGCGGATGCGTTGGCGTTTTTTGATGCCATCGCGCCGATTGTCTATGCTGACAGCATTAACATGGACGTTGCCTGGCGTCAGTCACGTTATGACAAAGGCGACACCGAAGAAGAGCAGAAAGCCTATCTGAACTGCCCAATGACCAAGGTCCAATATGAGGCCTTTATTGATGCCCTGTTGACGTCGGACAAAACCGAATTCCACGAGGGTGAAACGGCCAAATATTTTGACGGCTGCCTGCCCATCGAAGTGATGGCAGATCGTGGGCGTGAAACGTTGCGCTTTGGCCCGATGAAGCCCGTTGGCCTAACCAATCCCCACGCCCCTGATAACAAACCGTATGCGGTGGTTCAACTGCGTCGCGACAATGCATTGGGCACGCTCTACAATATCGTCGGGTTCCAGACCAAGATGAAGTACGGCGCGCAAACCGCTGTTTTCAAAATGATTCCCGGATTAGAGGATGCGAATTTTGCCCGGTTGGGCGGCATTCACCGCAACACATTTATCAATTCGCCAACTTTGCTGGATGATCAGATGCGCCTGAAATCCAAGCCGCATATCCGGTTTGCCGGGCAAATCACCGGTGTCGAAGGCTATGTGGAAAGTGCAGCAATGGGCCTGTTGGCGGGGCGTATGGCCGCCGCCGAAATCCTGGGCACCACCCTATCTGATGTGCCGCAAACCACCGCCATGGGGGCGCTGATCAAACACATCACCGGTGGCGCTGAGGCAAAAACGTTCCAGCCGATGAATGTGAATTTCGGCCTGTTTCCCCCGGTTGAGGGCCTAAAAGGTGGCCGACGTGGGCGCAAAGACCGCTACAAAGCCTACACAGATCGCGCCAAACTGGACTGGGCGGACTGGCTCGCATGATCACCCGATTTGCACCGTCCCCCACCGGGCCGCTGCATCTGGGCCATGCCTATTCTGCCTTTCAGGTCTGGGATCTGGCCCAGCGGCTGGATGGTCAGGTGTTGCTGAGGATTGAGGATACCGACAGCACCCGCTGCCGCACCCACCACAAAGACGCCATTTATGATGATCTGACGTGGCTGGGCCTGACATGGCCCAAGCCGGTGCGAACACAATCCCAACATTATGACGATTACGCCGCGATCCTTGACCACCTGACTGAGTGTGGCTTGCTTTACCCGTGTGATTGCACCCGGCGCCAGATCAAAGACGCGGGCACAATGACCGGCTGGGATGGGTTGGTTTACCCCGGAACCTGTCGGACAAAACCAATGTCCCAAGCCGCGCCGACAGATGCGTTGCGCCTGAACCTAAGCAAAGCATTAGACAGCATCAAAACGCCCATGACGTTTACGGAAATCGGGCCGATACATCCCGGTAAACACGTCGTCGATCCAGAACAGGTGCTGAAAAATATCGGCGATCCGATCCTGCGTCGTAAAGAAACCGGTGATCCCGCCTATCATCTGGCCAGCCCCCATGATGACGCCCTGCAATCCGTCACTCATGTGGTACGTGGCATGGATTTATGGCGGGCCACCTATCTGCACGTGGTGTTGCAAACCCTTATGGGATGGCCCACCCCAACCTATTTCCATCACGATCTCATTCGGGATGAATCCGGTCAACGACTTGCAAAGATTAGCAATTCTGAGGCTTTGAGTGTCTATCGCAATGCAGGTCACAACGTGGCTGACCTGCGCGCCCTGATCGGGCTGCACGATTAGGTCATCGGCTTCATCAGCTCAACTTCGGTGCCGTCAATCACAGATGTATAGAAACACACGCGGCGATTGGTATGACAGGCCGCACCGGTTTGGCGCACAATCGCCAACAGACAATCCCGGTCACAATCGATCCGCAAATCCACCAATTCCTGTACATGGCCGGATGTTTCGCCTTTGATCCAGAATGCCTGACGGGATCGCGACCAATAGGTGACCCGCTTGGTTTCCAATGTTTTGGCGACCGCATCCGCGTTCATCCACGCCATCATCAACACTTCGTTTGTGTCCGCAGATTGCGCAATACACGGGATCAGGCCCGAAGCGTCATATTTCAGTGTTGTGGGATCAAAACCCATAGGAAACCCCTTTGCATCTGATAAGCCGCGACCTATCTAGATCAGACATACACAAAGGAACAGCCCTGTGACCGCTGAAACCGACCTGATCAAACTTTATTCCGGGCAAATTCTGGCATTGGCCACGGATATGCCATTAACAGGTCACCTAGAGGCGCCTCAACACAGTGCCAAAAAACGCGCACCCCTATGTGGATCAACGGTTTCTGTCGATCTGAATATGACAGACGGGCTGATTTCGGACTATCGTCAAGACGTCAAAGCCTGCGCGCTTGGGCAGGCCAGTGCCTCTGTGTTTGCCAGCCATGTGATTGGCAAATCCTTGGATGATATTCAAACGCTGCGTGATCAGCTTTTTGCCATGTTAACCGCTGATGGACCTGTGCCAGATGCGCCGTTTGATGGGTATCAGGTATTGATCCCTGCCCGCGAATACAAAAACCGCCACGCATCGATCCTATTGGCAATTGACGCAACTTTGAGCGCGCTAAAAACCACTTAAATATCTGTCATCGCATAAAAAAACCGCCGCGCATCCGATGGGATGGCGGCGGAGAAAAAGGCATCCTGTGGGGATCCGATCCTACCAAGGGGGAGGCAATACCCCGTATGGACATAAGACAGGCAGTGTCAGTCGTAAAAGCCGCCAAGTTGGGACTGGGGCGGCCGGTGTGTCGGCACAGGTTGCAGGCAGGTTAGAATAATCCGGGCAGGGATAATCCTACGAACAACATCACAATCAGCGACAAGACCCCTAAAGCGTCAGAAATGATCGTGTCCTGGGAACGGGCAATAATCGATTTGATTTCCTTGGCCATGTTGGGCTCCTGCACTCACTGTTTTGTTGTTGCCCCTTTGTTCCACAAGGTTAACGCCCAGTAAAGAACTAAATGAGAACATTTGAGAACAAAATGCGCAAAAACACATTAACCCACTGATATTAAACGAATAGATTTATCCTGTTCCATTAACCAAAGTAGAACACGCGCGGCCATTCCCCTGGGGCTTTCTAATTTTGGATCGTCATGCAGCAATTTGCGCGCATCAGATTGAGCCAATGCCATCAGCCCGGTCTGGCGTTCGATGTCGGCGATCCGAAACCGTGGCAGCCCGCTTTGGGCGGTGCCGATTAGATCCCCTGCCCCGCGCATCGCTAAGTCTTCTTCGGAGATGCGAAATCCGTCTTCGGTTTCACGCAAAATTTCCAACCGACGTTTGCCGCCTTCTGTGAGGGGTGCTTGATACATCAGCAAACAGGTCGATTTTTCTGCGCCGCGCCCAACCCGTCCCCGCAATTGATGTAGCTGCGCCAACCCAAAATGCTCCGCCCGTTCAATCACCATGATTGACGCATTTGGCACGTTTACCCCGACCTCAATCACGGTTGTTGCGACCAGAACCTGTGTGTCCCCCGCGATAAACCGGGCCATTGCAGCGTCTTTTTCATTGGGGGGCATCTGGCCATGAACCAGACCAACAACCCCTTCCCCCAAGGCAGCGCGCAGATGTTTAAACCGTTGTTCTGAGGCGATTAAATCACTGACTTCGCTTTCTTCGACCAAAGGGCAAACCCAATAGGCTTGTTTGCCCTCTTGGACGGCTTTGCGCAAATGGTCCACCACTTCGTCTATGCGACCGGTGCTGACCAATGCCGTTGTGACCGGTTTTCGTCCGGGTGGTTTTTCATCCAGCACCGACACATCCATATCCCCATATTTCGCCAGCGATAGCGATCTTGGGATCGGTGTGGCCGTCATCACCAACATGTCTGCCCCTTGACCTTTCGCGCTCAGCTCCATGCGCTGCGCGACGCCAAAGCGATGTTGTTCATCAACAATGGCAAGCCGAAGATCGTTAAATTCGACATCCTTTTGGAACACCGCATGGGTGCCAACCAGAATCTGAATGTGCCCCTCTTTTAGGGCGGCCAATTTGGCACGCCTTTCGGCGCCTTTGTCACGTCCGGTCAGTAATTCCAACACGACACCGGCCTCTTCGGCCAACGGTTGCAACCCCTCCAAATGCTGACGCGCCAGAATTTCCGTTGGGGCCATCAAGGCGCCCTGCCCGCCAGCCTCAACCGCAATCAGCAACGCCTGAAACGCCACCAATGTTTTCCCAGATCCAACATCCCCTTGCAAAAGCCGGTTCATGCGTTTTGGCTTTGCCATATCTTCTGCAATTTCGGTAACCGCCCGCGACTGTGCGCCAGTTGGGATATATGACAGATTTTCCAGCACCTTACGTTGCAAAGCTGATGTGCCGACACTCGCACGTCCTTTGCCGCGACGCTCTACTGCGCGGGCCAGCGCCAATGTCAATTGATGGGCAAACAACTCATCATAGGCCAAACGCGTGCGCGCCGGGCTTTCGGCCATTAAATCTGCATCACATGTCGGGCTGTGAATGGCCTGAACCGCGGATTTCCAACTTGGCCATTTTTCCTGCGCAAATAACCCCGGATCAATCCATTCCTCCAGATCGGGCGACATATCTACCGCATCCCGGGTCGCTTTGAACATCGCCTTTTGGGTCAATCCGCCATGCAATGGGTAAACCGGTTCAAATTCAGGAATGGTATCGACAACATCGCGGGTCACCATATGATCTGGATGCACCATCTGAGCCAGCCCATCAAAGAGCTCAATTTTACCAGAAACCACGCGTTTTTGGCCTGTCGGCAATTCTTTTCTTAGATAGTCAGATCGCGCATGAAAAAACACCAACTGAAATTCAGTTTCCGCATCCTCAACAAAAACACGATACGGACGGCCACGACCAGATGGGGCCTGATGCGTCCCTATCAACACCTCAACCGTCGCCATTCCGGGCGCAGAAACCGCGTTGATAGACGGGCGCAATTTGCGATCCACCCCCGCATAAGGAAGCGTAAACAGCAGGTCTTTTGGCTTTTCTATCCCAGCCTTTTCAAGCACTTGTGCTGATTTCGGGCCAATTCCTGACAGTTTTGTCAAATCCCCAAACAACGGCCATAAGATATCTGGCCGATTGCTCATAGATCACCAATCAGATCTAGCCATTCTTCTTCGCTAAGGGTCAAAACCCCTAAATCCTCGGCCTTTTTGGCTTTTGATCCGGCCCCCGGCCCCGCGACCAATATGTTCGTTTTGGCGCTCACCGACCCTGACACTTTGGCCCCCAACGCCTCAGCGCGCACTTTCGCTTCTGCGCGGGTCATTTTTTCCAGCGTTCCTGTGAAAACAACAATATTTCCTGTGACCGGGCTGTCGTTTGCTGTGTTCTGAACAACATCCTGCACATCCAATTGTGCAACCAATCGATCAATAGACGATCGTTCCGCCTCTTGCTGCATGGACGTGATCGCGGAATTTGCCATGACTTCACCAACGCCGTCGATCGAAATCAACGCATCCCATGCTTCGCCCGAATTGGGAGTGGCTTTGGACATTGCTTTTTCAAAATTCGACCACGATCTATAATGATTGGCCAATAATGAGGATGCGCTTTCTCCTAGATGTCGGATCCCCAACGCAAAAATCAACTTCGAAAGCGGGATTTTTCGTTTGTCTTCAATAGATTGAAACAGGTTTTCAGCGCTTTTATCGCCCCAGCCTTCGCGGTTTTTCAGCTGTTGTAAACCAGATCCAAAACGGTCCTTTAACGTGAAAATATCTGCCGGCTCTTTCACCCAGCCGTCCTGATAAAACTGCTCAACTTGTTTGGCGCCTAGTCCATCAATGTCAAAGGCCCCGCGACTGACAAAATGTTTCAATTTTTCAACCGCTTGCGCCGGACAAATTAAGCCACCTGTGCAGCGGTGAATGGCATCGCCATCTTCACGAACCGCTTTTGATCCGCAATCAGGGCAGATGTTTGGAAACACAAACGCAACCGCATCGTCAGGTCGTTTGGACAGATCAACATCTGCAATTTTCGGGATAACGTCGCCGGCGCGATATATTTGGACCCAGTCGCCTTCACGAATGTCTTTCCCATCCCTTATTTCACCGCCTTTGCTATCACGGCCAAGAATGTAATCTTGGTTGTGTAAGGTTGCATTCGACACAACAACGCCGCCGACTGTGACCGGCGCTAAACGGGCAACCGGGGATAATGCGCCGGTACGCCCCACTTGAATTTCGATCTTTTCCAACCGAGTCCAGGCCAATTCAGCCGGAAATTTATGCGCGATGGCCCATCTGGGCGTCGTGGACCGGAATCCCAATCGTCGTTGAAAATCAAGATCATCAACTTTGTAAACAACGCCATCAATGTCGTATTCCAGCGTCGCGCGTTGCTCTTCAATGGTTTGATAATGCGCAATTAATTCCGATGACCCGGTGCAAATCTTGGTCAGCGGATTTATTGAAAATCCAAACGACTTTAGCCGATCAACGGCTCCAGACTGCGTTTCAGACAGGGCTTCGGACAGCGCGCCCCATGCATAGGCAAAAAACCTGAGCGGTCGCGATCTCGTAATTTCACTATCAAGCTGGCGCAAACTCCCAGCTGCGGCATTTCGAGGGTTGGCAAATTCTTTTTCCCCCGCCTCTGCCTGGCGCCTATTCAAAGCCTCAAAATCAGTGCGTCTCATATATACTTCGCCGCGGACTTCCAAAATACTTGGAGCATTTTCAATGACATGAGGAACGTCCGAAATCGTTTTGGCATTTTGGGTGACGTTTTCGCCAACGCTCCCATCACCACGTGTGGCGGCTTGAACCAAAACACCGTTTTCATATCGCAATGACAAGGATAGCCCGTCAATTTTAGGTTCAGCCGTGAAGGTCAAAGGCTCAGTTGCGGACAAATTTAGGTACTTTCTGATGCGCGCAACGAAATCAGATACATCTTCTGTCTCAAAAGCATTCCCAAGGGAAAGCATCCGCACCGCGTGTTGAACTTTTCCAAACCCCTCTCTTGGGGCTGATCCAACTTGGTCTGACGGGGAATCTGGGCGCTTTAAGTCTGGAAACCGCGTTTCAATTTCCAGATTTCGTCGCTTTAACGCATCATAATCCGCATCCGACAATTGCGGCGCATCTTGCTCATGATAGTCTATATTTGCTTGGGAAATCAGGGCATTTAAGCGTTGAAGCTCTTGCTCTGCCTGCTCTTTGTTCATTTCTGACACAGCCAGCAGATCAATACTCATAGCCCTATCCCCCGCTCAATTGGTATAGCGAAGTGATAGGGCCAGTTGTGTTAGACGTCCAGTACCCACCGAAGCCAGAATTTAGGCTCCGATGGCCAATCGCTCTTCGTCGATTGTGACGGGTTCAGGGTCACGCAGAACGTAGCCACGGCCCCAAACGGTTTCGATGTAGTTTTCGCCATCGGTGGCCTGGCTTAGTTTTTTCCGCAACTTACAGATAAACACATCGATGATTTTCAACTCTGGTTCATCCATGCCACCATAAAGATGGTTCAGGAACATTTCTTTGGTCAGGGTCGTGCCTTTGCGCAGGCTGAGCAATTCCAGCATCTGGTATTCTTTGCCTGTCAAATGCACCGACTGACCGGCCACTTCGACCGTTTTGGCATCCAAGTTCACCGAGATGCGACCCGTTTTGATGATGCTTTGCGAATGCCCCTTTGAGCGACGGATAATCGCATGAATACGTGCAACCAATTCCTCACGATGGAAAGGTTTGGTCAGGTAATCATCCGCCCCAAATCCAAAGCCTTTTAGCTTGGATTCGGTTCCATCCTCGCCTGACAAGATCAAAATCGGTGTTTCAATCCGGGCCAGACGCAATTGGCGCAACACTTCATGACCAGACATATCCGGAAGGTTAATATCCAGAAGGATCAGATCATAATCATAGAGCTTTGCGAGATCGATTCCCTCCTCCCCCAAATCTGTTGAATAGACGTTGAGGTTGGCATGATTTAGCATCAATTCGATGCTTTTCGATGTATGAGGATCATCCTCGACCAGCAGCACACGCATATAATTTCTCCGAGTATTCGCTTTCACTATTAACCTAAACCGTTAATGGTTAATCACACGTTACCAATACTCGTAAACTTCGCATCACACCCTATGGTTGTCTATATTTTTGTATTGCAGTGGTCCTAAGCGCCGCCTCGCCATGTGTTTCAACCGCGCTTTCCCATGATTCATACTCTTCTTCGGACAAAGAATAGGATTCAATTGCAGATTCGCGTGAAATCAATCCCGCAGCCACCGCTTTGACAACGGCCGCCTTGCGTGACGCCACCCAGCGCATTGTGTTACTAGGCGGTAAATCCGCCCGTGTCATTGTACTGCCGTCAGGCAGTGTTACGGAACGTGGTCCGTCAACTTTTCGCAAATACATGTCTCACCCCGTATTTCCAGCTATGTGCGTGCAGATTGCCGTCACAGGCCTTAAAGAGGGGTGAAACCGCCCCTTGAGAGTAGTTAGCATTTTCCTATATTCTGAATGACCTATCCAAATCGGAAACCTCATGTCCCTCGATCACCCTCTTAATTCCCTTGGTTTTGCCAAGCCCCCGTCCGAAACCCGCGTGGTTGTTGCCATGTCTGGTGGTGTGGATTCATCGGTTGTGGCCGCGCAACTGGCCGAAGAAGGCTATGATGTGGTTGGCGTGACGTTGCAGCTTTATGATCATGGGGCGGCCTTGGCCAAAAAGGGCGCGTGTTGTGCCGGCGTGGACATTCATGATGCGCGCCGCGTGGCCGAAGAAATGGGATTTCCGCATTACGTGCTGGATTATGAAAACATTTTTCAGGATGCGGTGATTGACGAATTCGCGGATTCCTATTTAGCGGGGGCCACACCGGTGCCCTGTATTCGCTGCAATGAACGGGTGAAATTCAAGGATCTGCTGGAAACCGCCAAGGATCTGGATGCTGATTGCATGGCCACCGGTCATTATATCCAGCGCAAAGTTGGTGAAAACGGCGCCGAGCTGCATTGCGCCGCTGATGCCAACCGCGATCAGAGCTATTTCCTGTTTTCGACCAAACCAGATCAGCTTGAATATCTGCGGTTCCCCCTGGGACATCTGCCAAGCAAGGCCGAAACCCGCGCGCTGGCGGCCAAATATGGGCTGAGCGTGGCGGATAAACCGGATTCGCAGGACATTTGTTTTGTCCCTAACGGCAATTACGCCTCGGTGATTGAAAAACTGCGCCCCGGTGCGGCCGAACCCGGTGACATTGTTGATACAGACGGCAATGTGTTGGCCCAGCATAATGGTGTGATCCATTACACGATCGGCCAACGCCGTGGTCTGGGCATCGGCGGTCTGGCTGATCCGCTTTATGTGGTGAAACTGGACGTGGACAAACGTCATGTGATTGTCGGCCCCAAAGACATGCTGGCCACGCGCAAAGTGCCGGTGCGTGAAATCAATTGGCTGGGCGATGGTGGATTTACCGATCTGTCAGAACGGCGTGTCGGTGTGCGCGTGCGGTCCACCCGCCCCCCAACCGAGGCCATCATTCGTCCGATTTCAGAGACCGAAGCCGAGGTGGAACTGACCATCGCCGAAGAAGGCATTTCGCCGGGACAGGCCTGTGTGTTTTATGATTTGGACAGCAGCCGTATCTTGGGCGGAGGCTGGATCTGGCGCGGCTACTAATTCAGTTTCATATTTTTCGTCTAAAGGCCGCAATATGCATGAAATCTCCAGGGACCGACATAACCAATTAGAACAGCTTGCCCAAGCTGTTCGGGACCGCGCGGCGCATCATTATGAATTTAAGCGCGCGGTTGGGTCGCTGACGGATGACCTGAGTTTTATCGCAAATGCCTTGAACGATGATCCCGGCCTTTGGCGTCAGAACCGCGCCTTTCATGTTGTTCATGTGCCCAGCCTACATGCCGTCATGACAATGTTGGACAGCGTTGCCCCAGAAACCATCCCTGATGCGGACGTAGAGCACATCAACGCATCGCTGTTTCGGGCGACTCAATTGGCCAAAACCGCGCGATCACGCCTAGAGCAGTCAAAGCTAGACGCCGTAAAGGTCGAATTGGACGTGTTGGCGAAATACGCCCCTGAACCTGAGACACCATATATGGCCTCAACCTTTGTTGAGCGTGGAATGGACGGAGTGACACGTGCCTCCAACGCCACATGGCAAGGCGCGAAATCAACCGCTGCTGCGGCCAGCGGGTTCATGGGGCGCCTAAAGAAAGAGGCAGGCCAGTCGGTTGAACGGGCGCAATCCGTGCCAAAACTGGCTGTTAATTTGCAGAAATCCGTTGCCGGTGTTTTGTCCGACAACATTTCCAAACCGATCGGGATGCGCTTGCATGCCAGCAGCCGTGCCCTGAAACACGGGGTGGGCGCTGGTGTTGGATTGGGGGTTGTGATTGGTGTGCTCTGCCCGCCATTGTTGCCCATTTCAGCGGGCGGCGCGGTTTTGGCTGCCATGCGCGCATGGCGCATCGATATGGACGCGACCAAAGAGTTGAACGCAGCGGAACGCGAAGCCCGGATTGCACAGCTAAAATCCGAACGTTCCGCAGCTTTGCGTCAATTGACCCAAGGCGCATCCGCCTTGCAGATGGAAACCGACGCGCTCAGCCTAACGGTGGATGTGGAAAATGGAGTCGCTGATGCGGTGATTTTGCAAGGGGATCAAACCGGGCGCACCTGGTCCAGCTTGACCACCTTTGAAAAAGCCGATTTCATCACCGATGTAGCACAGAGCGCAGAGATCATTTTTCAGATCCTCGAAATCGGATCTGGCGATCACTAATTTTGGTATTTGAGGGTCTTAGATGTATTGGTTGAATTTGGGTCTACTCGCGCTACCGATTGCTGCGTATTTTGCGCTTAGATTGACAAACATCACAGCCCTGAACCGGCTTAGATTTATCCCCTTGGTTCAACTGGGTCTGATTGGCGCGCTGATGTGGATCGACAATAGCTGTGATGGCGACGGGTTTAAGCTGAGCTGGATCAATTGCACCGTCAGTGTCTTTGAACCCCATGCAAATACATTTTCAGGGCTGTTGTATTTCAACTTATTGACAGTGGTCGCGCTGGTTCCGGCGCTGGGCCTTTTGGGATTGCTAGAATTTATCCGCGCGCGTCGTTCACGCCGACAACTCTAGCCCATCCAACACAGCCCGCGCGGCCCGCAGACCGGGTTTTTCCGCACCCCGCCCCAGTTTTTCCATCGTGATCTGCATTGCGTCATTTTGGGCATCGGGATGGTCCCACAACTTGGTCAAAGCATTTGCGATGTCATTTGGCAGGCACTTATCGCCGATAAATTCCGGCACAGTACGGCTATCGGCCACCAGATTGACCAGCGTGACTGTATCAATACGTAACATGCGTTTGATCAACCGGCGCGACAGCCAATTCATGTCATAGGCAATCACCATCGGCGTGCCCGCAGCGGCCAATTCCAGTGAGACCGTGCCAGAGGCGGCCAATGCGATCCGTGCAGATTGAAATGCGGCGGATTTGTCAAATGTGCCGGTCAACAGGATCGGTTTCACGGGCCAGTCCGCCACCTGTTGGCGCACCAAATCCTCTAGGCCCGGCGCAACAGGCAGGATCACCTGCAAATCAGGATGATCACGGCCAAATTCGGCAATCGCCTGACCAAATCGATCGGACAATCGGCCAACTTCGCCACGGCGTGATCCGGGCAATGCAATCAACGTCGCCTCACCCAATCCGTGTTTGGCTTTGAACGCGGTCACTGCATTTGCGTCAGCCACGGTTTCGGTTGTGACGGGATGCCCGACAAAATCACAGCGCACACCGGCGGCCAGCATATAAGGGGGCTCAAACGGCAGCAATGCCAGCACCTGATCCACAAGAGCCGCCATTTTATCGGCCCGTTTCGGTCGCCACGCCCACACGGATGGGGCCACGTAATGCACGATGCGAATGTCGGACACGGGCTTGACCAGCTTGGCCACACGCAGGCAGAAATCGGGGCTGTCGATGGTCACCACCACGTCAGGTTTCTGCGCCAATATCGCATCCGCCGTTTCACGAATGCGACGTTTTAGGTGAAAATACTTTGGCAGCACCTCGGCGATGCCCATCACGCTGAGTTCGGACATCTCAAATTGTGATGTCAGGCCGCGCTGGGTCATCATCTGACCGCCAATGCCGTTGAACACAACATTCGGGCGCAGCTCTGACAAACCATCCATCAGGGCCGCCCCTAATTTGTCCCCGGATGCCTCGCCTGCGATGATAAACACGTTCATGTTTGCGCCTCATGCACCCACAAAAACATGCCCGCATTGTTCAATATGTCGATCACCAATGGGGCATCCAGAACAATCACCGAACCGGCCTGAATGATGATCCCATCAAACCCGGCCTCGGCGGCGTCCTGTGCCGTGTCCGGGCCGATTGTGGGCAAGTCGACACGCAAATCTTGGGTCGGTTTGGGGCCTTTGAACAGCACCATGCCTTCGCCCGGCAACGCGTCATAAACCGGATCGGATTTGAAAATATCTGCCACGGCATCCATCGCCCATTCCACCGGATCAACCGACATGCGCGGATCAGGTTCGGCTTTGAACCGGTCGATCAGGGCCTTGGTTCCGGATTTTTCCTCGGCAGCGACCACTTTGCCGGCGCGGATCACACAGGCCTGCCCCAGATCGGCCGCCCCCATAACGCGCAATTCCCGATATCCGGCGGTCACATCCTGATCGTGAACCGTCGACGGTTTCTGTTCCGTTGGAATTCCAGCACTCAGCACCAGCTCGGGCACCAAATCTTTGGGTCCCACCACTTTGATCCCGGTTTCTTCGATAATCGCGACGATTTCGCGCAACGTGCCATCGTCACCTTTGGCCATGGCATCGGTCAGCCGGGCGACCAATGGCCGGGTGCGTTCGTCAATCAGGTCCGCCTCAATCGGATAGCGTCGCACAGCCCCCGCCATACATAATCGTGTCACGCCCGCCTCAACCAAGGTGGCCAAAAACGTGCCCAAAGTTTCCAGCCGGAAATGCAGCCGGGGCAATTCAACTGGCGCGTCCGGTGCAAATGTGTGAAACACGCAGATCACGGGCGGATCATTGGCTGCGATCAATTTTTCTGCCAGAAACCGGGGCAACGCGCCCTGCCCGGCAATCAAAGCCAAGGTCATCTGCGCAATCCTATCCCGGCGTTAGGAAATTGCGATCCGTATCCCCAAGGATAAAGGCCACCATTTCCTGCACATAGTCACTGTCACTTTCATCGCCCAGCCGTTTGGCGCGTTCGGCAAACGTGCCTTCGCCATCCTTGAGCATCTGAAACGCAGCCCGCAGCGCGGTGATGTCACGGCGATCCACACCTTTGCGCTTCAAACCGACCAGATTAAGCCCGTCCAATTCGCCGCGCGGCCCCTGAACCAAGCCATGGGGCACGACGTCTTTGATCACCATGCTGACCGCGCCGATAATCGCTCCACGCCCGATGCGCACCCATTGATGTATGCCACACAGACCGCCGATGATCACGTCGTCTTCGATGATGCAATGCCCGGCAATGGCGGATGAATTGACCACAATCACCCGATCGCCAATCACCGCGTCATGGGCTATGTGACAGCCAGCCATAAACAGACCGTCATCGCCGATGCGGGTTTCACCGCCGCCTTGGGCCGTGCCAAGGTTCATCGTGACATGTTCGCGAATGCGATTGCGCGCACCGATCCGTAGCCGGGTTTTTTCACCGTCAAATTTCAGATCCTGGGGAATTTCCCCGATCACTGAAAAGGAAAACACCACCGTATCATCGCCAATATGGGTGTCACCCGACACAACCACATGGGATTTTAATTCAACCCGATCGCCCAGAACCACATCTGCGCCGATCACGCAGAACGGTCCGATCTGACAATCCTGCCCGATCACAGCCCCGTCTTCGATGACAGAGCTGGGGTGGATTTGCGCGCCCATCAGCCCTGCATATCCATCATCGCGGTAAAGTCCGCTTCGGCGGCCATTTCGCCATCCACCGTGGCCACGCCGCGGAATTTCCAAACCTTGCCGCCGGGTTTGCCACGGGTGGTTTCAAGGTTCATTTTCAACACATCCCCCGGCACCACTTTGCGGCGGAATTTGCAATTGTCGATGCCCATGAAATAGACCAGCAGATTGCCTTCGACCAAGCCCATCGTAGTGCCAACCATTACCGCCGCGGTTTGTGCCATGGCTTCGACAATGGTAACGCCGGGCATGATGGGATTGCCGGGAAAGTGGCCCTGAAAATGCGGTTCGTTCATCGTGACATTCTTGATGCCAACCGCTTTGGATGTGCCCTCAATGTCGACCACCTTGTCCACCAGTAGAAACGGATACCGATGTGGCAGGATCGCTTGGATCAACTGAATATCGGCTTCTGTGGGGGTGTCTTGGGTGATGTCGCTCATGGGACCTCCTCTTTTGGGCTGCCCTGTGGGCCATTGATGTTTCGTTTTGGGCGATCCGAAGTCAGAGCCCTTTGTTCTGACTAACAAAGCCCCCCAAAGGGAGCAAGTAAAGGCTGCGCAATCCGCACCAACATTACCGTTCGATTTGATCGCTTTGACCCGGCGTTTGCGCAGGATCAGCAGGGTTTGGTTGGGCGGTGATGTCGGTTTGCGTCCCATCCCCCAGCCGTTCATCGGTCATCCGGATCGCGTCGTCGGTGATTTCGATCACCCCGGCCCGAATATAAACGGATCGACTGTCCAGCACGACAACTGCGCCACGTTCCAGCATTATATCCCCGAGGATCGGCAAAACGCGCGCGTTAAAGGCCGCGCGTTCGCTTTCCAGCAATTGCTCTAACTCGGCCTCTTTGACGTCACGTGCGCGCCGGATGGCCTGTACCTTTTCGTCAAAGGCTTCGGCTTCGGCGCGAAACGCCGCCGGGTCCATTGTCGGGCGACGTTCGGTCAGGGATTGCTCTTCTGCGACGAGGGCCTGTTCGATCCGGCGGTTTTCTGCGTTCAATTCCTCGGCGCGCAAATTCAGATCGGCCTGAACACGCTGCCCATAAATCGAATTGGAAAACAGCGTGTTCGGATCGATCGTCAAAATCGGGGATCGCACCAAAGCAGGTGTTTGTTCCGACGCGGCACCGTCCTGGGCCTGTGCATATCCACAGGTCGCAAAAAACCCGGCACAAGCGAGGGCTATAACACCTGCTTTTAGCATTAGAACGACGTTGAAACGGTCACATCAAATGCGCGGGTTTCATCCTGTTCCTGCGCATCCAACGCTTCGGTAAAGTTAAACCGCAGCGGACCAATTGGCGTTGTCCAGAACAGCGACAAACCAACCACAGACCGAGGGGTGAAATCGTTGTACAGAATGTCCGCACTATCGACGCCTACATCCCAGACCGATCCGTAGTCATAAAAGGCCCCGCCGGTGATCCCGTATTCTTCGGGCAATCCCAACGGGAATTCGGCTTCTAGGCGGGCCACCGCAAAGGCGTTCCCACCCAACGCGTCGCCGGTATTCACGTCCCGTGGACCAATGCCCCCGGCGCTAAAGCCGCGCATTTTGGCCGATCCAAGGAAGAAACGGTCGGTCACGCGGCTGTCCCCTTCTGAGAAATGCAGCAAGCCGCCCTCGACGATGGCGCGCAAGGTCACATCATCATGGAACACACGTGTTTCAGCCGCCGCAAAGGCGGTGGTTTTGATGTATTGAGAATCCTCACCTACCCCAAATTCTTGACCAAACCGCAGCAAAACGCCCGCCTCTGGGTTCAACCCAGAACGGCGATTGTCATAGCTGAATTGATAGCCAAGCTGATGATAGCCAATGCCACCAAACGCCTCTTCGGCGTGAATGATTGGGCTGGCATCGGCATCCACATCAAACAGGCTCAGATATTCAAAGCCATAAAACACCTGCAAACGGCTTAGTTCACCAACAGGGAATGTCAGGCTGGGCCGGATCGAAAACGTTTCGGTGTCATAAAGTGAATTTTCATTATCCGTGCGGCGATACCCAAAGCTAAAGCCAAGCGACGTGTCACGCCCCACCAATTGCGGTTCAACAAAGCTGAATGACAAAACGCGGTTGGTTTCTGCGGTCGACAATTGCGCATTGACCCGCTGGCCACGCCCTAAGAAGTTTTGTTCCTTGAACGACGCAATCAGCGACACACCCGCGTCAGAATTATAGTTGGCCCCAAAGGTCAGCGACCCGGTGGGTTTTTCAACCACATCCACATCAATCACAACGTGATTGGGGCTGGACCCTTCGCGGGCGTCGACACTGGCATCCCCGAAATACCCCAACCGACGGATACGATCCGCAGATTGACGAATTTGACGGGGATTAAAGGGATCGCCTTCGACCACATCAAATTGGTTGCGCACCACCCGATCCAACGTGGTGTTGTTGCCCTCAATGTCGATCCGTTCGATGAAAATCCGATCGCCACGTGTCAGAACATATTCCACATCCAGCGTTAAATCACGATCATTGCGGGTAATCCGGGGTTCAACCCGCACAAAGTTCAGGCCCTTTTGAATGGCCAGACGTTCGATCCGGGCAATGTCATTGTCAACGCGGGTCGGTGAATAGACATCCCCAGATGAGGACCGCAAAGCGCGTTCAAATTCGTCAGGGTCGGCTTCTGTCAGTTCGGAACTGACATAGACGTCGCCCATGCGGAATTGTTGCCCCTCTTGGATATTAAAGGTCACCAAATAGGCATCCCGTTCCCGGGTCAGGCTGACATCCACGTTCTGGATTTGAAAATCGACATAGCCGCGGGATTGGTAAAAATCCGTCAGCAATTGCTGATCAAACTGCACCCGATCCGCCACATATGTGTCGCGCCCAACGACGGCGCGCAAAACTCCGGCTTGTTTGGTGTTTAGAACGCCGCGCAAACGCCGGTCCGAATAGGTGCGGTTGCCAACAAAGCTGATCCGCTCCACTTCGGTCAGGCCGCCTTCGAACACTTCGAACACCAGATCAACGCGGTTGTCACTGCGCGCGATAATGCGCGGGGTCACTGTTGCATTGACCCGCCCCTGCTGGGCATAGGCCTGGGTGATTGCTTCTACGTCACGTTCTGCCTGTGCCGGGGAATAGACGCGGCGCGGTTGAGATTGCACAGCCTGCAGCAATTCTTCGTCGCGCAGACGCGAATTGCCTTCGATGTTGATCCGATTGATGGTCGGGAATTCCACAACAACAATGCGCAATGTTGTCCCGTTTGGAATGATCTCAACACTTTCAAACAATCCGGATTCGCGAATGCGTTGTCCGGCATCGTTTAATTCAGCCGCGCTGACGGTTTCACCGCGTGTCAAACCAGCATAGGTCAGGATGGTGCCATCTTCGATCCGTTGGTTGCCCTCAATGGACACGGTCGAAAAGGTAAAACTCTGCGCCACAACTTGGGTCGGAAACACCATCGGCGTTGCCAAAACACCACCCGCCAAAATCGTGTGAAGGTAGAACATGGCCTTTGCCGTGCTACGCCCAATTTTACGGCTCATACTACCCGCCCCTGCAATCAATCTATTTGATATTCAACTACCGGGATTGGCGAGGCTTGTCAAAACCAAGAACGCGCCCGGCGGGGGGCCGAACGCGATAAAAATTACAGATTTTAGGGTCTATTTTAGAACGCGCCAAGCGAACCAAGATAAGCGCCGGCCCAAAGGGCAGCGATGATGGTGCCCGCATATAGCAACCGATCCCAGTTGATCGTTACCAAAAGCGACATTCCGCGATATCCGTGTGCCAGAGCAGTCATTGAAGAAACCCCTTGTTTCTATGAGCTTTCTACAAATGTGACCGACAAATGGGGCAGAAAAGTGGCGCAACTGGGGTGATCCTGCGAAGATCACCCCTGCCCGTTTCCAGAATTAGCAGAACAACAGATCATTCAATGTGCCAAAAATCATCAGCGACAGCACCAGCATCACACCCACCATCATCATGATCCGCAGCACGTTTTCATTCGGCGGGCGTCCGCTTACGGCTTCGTAGGCGTGAAACACCAAATGCCCGCCATCCAGAACTGGAACCGGGAACAGGTTCAACATGCCAATGGCCGTCGACAGCACCGCGATCAGGCTGATAAATTCCAACAATCCAGCCCGCGCCATTTCACCACTGACCTGCGCAATGCCCACCGGGCCTGACAGGTTACAGGACGAAATTTTGCCGGTGATCATCAACCACAACCCCTGCAATGATTGGGTAATCACATCCCAAACCCGCGCCACAGACCCGATGGCTGCCTCAAAAAAGGGCAACGATTCTGTCTGCCAATCCAGATAGTTGGTGATGGAAATCCCCACCAGATAGCGTTCTTCTAGATAGCCATCACTGTCGCTTGCGCCACCAATTTTTGGCGTCAGATCAAACGTCATCACATCGCCATCGCGCCAGATTTCCAAGGCCACACTGCGCCCCTGTTCGGCCTGAATAGCGGAAATCAATTGCTGGAACGTCGCCATTGGCACATCATTCACGCTCAGCACGACATCGCCATCCTGGATCCCGGCCTCTTCGGCGGCTGAATTCGGGGACGTGCCGATGACATAGGGCAACATCGGATTGGGCGCGACGATCTGCATTTCCGTTCCATCCCGCCGGATGGTGAAATCCAGCGACAGATCCGTGCCCGCATTGTCCAACGCCGTGCTGAAATCGGCCAGTTCCACCAATGTTTCACCATTGACCGCCAGAATTTCATCGCCGCTTTGCAATCCGTTTTCGTAAAATTGCGGCAAAGGTTGGATGTCTTTGACCGTCAACGGATCACGCACCCCCCCAACGGTCATGGCCAGACCGGTAAAAATGATGGCCGACAGGATAAAGTTGAACATCGGACCGGCCAAAACGGTCGCTGACCGGGCCCAGATTGGCGCGCCCATCATGGTGTTGCGCCCCCCTGCTTCGCCGCCAACCGACGCGGCATTGGCATCGCCCAGAAATTTAACATATCCGCCAAACGGAATAGCGGCGATTTGCCAAACGGTGCCGCGTTTATCGGTACGGCTAAACAGAACCGGACCAAAACCCAGCGAAAACACCTCGGCATAGATGCCAGACCAGCGGCCGACAATGTAATGACCGTATTCATGTATCGCCACAATGATCGACAGGGCCACGATGAAGGCAATGATGGTGATCCCCAAAGAACCAAATTGAGGTAATAGCGCAGTCATTTAATGTCCTCAGACCAAAGAAGTGTTCATGATCTCTGCTGCGCGCACCCGCGCCAGCTGATCGATTTGCAATACGTTATCTAAGCTGAGTGTGGCATTTTCCAGCCCATCAGCCGATGACATTTGGGCGAGCGTTGCCTCAACCACATCCGCCATCTGCAAAAATCCAATGTCACCTGCGATAAAGGCGTCCAATGCGCGTTCCTTGGCGGCGTTAAAGGCCGCCCCCGCCAGACCGCCCATATCCATGACCTGACGGGCCAATCGCAAGGCGGGATAACGCACCTCATCCGGGGCTTTGAACGTCAGGGCGCCAAGTTTGGCCAGATCAAGCCGTTCTACCGGCAATTTTTCGCGATTTGGATGGTTCAGCGCATAACCGATGGCATGACGCATATCCGGCGCGCCCAGATGGGCCATCAACGCGCCATCGTTGAACCCCACCAACGCATGGACCATGCTTTCCGGATGAACGAGCACCTCAATCTGGTCGGGCGTTACGTCGAAATATTCATGCGTTTCGATGACTTCTAACGCTTTGTTAAACATGGAAGCGGAATCAATTGTGATCCGTTGCCCCATATCCCAATTGGGGTGCGACGACGCCTGAGCCAATGTTGCATTGGCCAATTTATCCATCGGCCAATCGCGAAACGCCCCACCGCTGGCCGTGATAATGATCCGTTCAACCGCGGAAATATCTTCGCCGACCAAGGCCTGAAAAACGGCCGAATGTTCACTGTCCACAGGCATCAAAATGGCGTTATGTTTTTGCGCCTGTTCCAGCACCAATGGCCCGGCGCAAACCAGCGTTTCTTTGTTTGCCAAAGCCAGAGTATTGCCCTGTTCCAGCGCGCGCATCCCCGGCACCAGCCCGGCTGCGCCAATAATCGCGGACATGGTCCAATCGGCAGGCATCATGGCGGCGTCTTCTAGCGCATTCGCCCCGGCGGCGACCTCTATTCCGGTGCCAGATAGCCGGTTTTTTAAGTCATGATAGTGGGAATCGTAACAAGTGACCGCCCGTTTTGCCCCCAAACGCACCGCATCCGCCGCCAATTGGTCCAAATTGCGCCCACCGGTCAAGGCAACCACATCATAGGCGGATGGATCACGCGCGATCAGATCAAGTGTGCTTTGACCGATGGATCCGGTCGCCCCAAAGATAGAAACCTTGCGTGGCACGACGTCAGACCCCAAACATCAGAACTGCAAAAACCAGCGTTGCACCGATCAATGCGTCAAAGCGGTCTAACACACCGCCATGCCCGGGGATCAGGTTTGAGCTGTCTTTGACACCGTATTTTCGTTTGATTGCACTTTCTGCGATGTCCCCTAATTGACCGGCAAAGGCCACAAACATGGTCAAAGGCACCAAAATCCAACCAATCGGTAGAATTGCGACAAAAATGGCTCCAATCAAAGCGGCGCCAACCCAGCCTGCAATGGTTCCCGACCAAGTCTTTTTGGGTGAGATTTTAGGCCAAAATTTCGGACCGCCCAACATGCGTCCAGCGAAATATCCCGCCACATCAGACGTGACCACAATCAGCACCAATAGCAGGATCAACACCCAGCCATCCGCCGCGGATCGAAGGCTCACCAAGAAGAAACCGGTGACAATCACTGCCAGCGCATAGGCGCAAAATACCAATTTATCTGGAAAAACCTGCGCATCGCTGCCCATTGGGCGCACCATGTTCCACAATTCCCAGATCATCAATCCGCAGACAATGATGACCAATCCGGTAAACCAAAGACCGCCAAATCCGATTGCGGCAATGCCGATCACAACCATTACAATCGCAGAAATCACCCGCGCGCGCAGATCCGACCAATTGGCGCTGCTCATGCTTTGACAGCCCCAAATCGGCGGTCGCGGCCAGCATATTGACCGACAATTTTCTTAAATTCCGTGTCGCTGAAATCGGGCCATAACGTATCGATAAATTCGTATTCCGCATAGGCCGATTGCCACAACAGGAAATTTGAAATGCGGGCCTCTCCGCTGGTGCGAATGACCAGATCCGGGTCCGGCAGGACATGTGTATCCAGATATTTGCCGATGGTTTCAGCATCGACATCTTTGTGGGTCAATTTGCCCTGTTCGATGTCATAGGCCAGCCGTTTGGTGGCGCGGGTCACCTCGTCACGGCCACCGTAATTGATCGCAATTGTCAAATGAACCCGGTCATTTTCAGCGGTTAGCAGTTCCAGATCATCCATCAGACGGACCAGTTTGTGGTCCAGTTTGATCCGATCGCCTATGAACCGAACCCGCACCCCACGGCGCAGCATATCTTGGGCTTCGCGTTGAATGTAACGCCGGAACAATGACATCAATCCGGCGACTTCGGTCTGGGTGCGTTTCCAGTTTTCCGTCGAAAAGGCAAATATCGTCAGATACTTAACACCGATTTCGGGGCAAGCTTCTACAATTTCACGCACCCGTTTGGCACCGGCATGATGCCCAAACAAACGCGGCTTTCCACGTTGCTGCGCCCAACGGCCATTGCCATCCATGATCACCGCAACATGGCGGGGTCCGGATGGTGGCAAATCTTTAGCCATGACGGCCTCCTCGTTGCGGCGGTATAACACGTTGGACAACCCCTTATAACCCTGAGGATCGCTCCTCAGACTGGCTTAAACTTGCATGATCTCGGCTTGTTTGGTTTCCAGCTGATCATCAACCAGTTTGATATACTTGTCCGTCATATCCTGAACTTCGCCTTCCCAGAACTTTTGATCGTCCTCGGACATGCCATCTGCTTTGGCCTTTTTGGTTTGGTCCATTCCGTCGCGACGCACATTGCGCACCGAAACACGGGCGTTTTCCGCATAAGAGGCCGCAACTTTGGTCAGCTCACGGCGGCGTTCTTCGTTCAGCTCAGGAATCGGCAACATGATGATCGTACCATTCAGCTGAGGGTTAATGCCCAGCCCGCTTTCGCGGATCGCTTTTTCGACTTTGCCCACCAGACCTTTGTCCCAAACATTGATCGTGACCATGCGCGGTTCAGGCACGTTGACGGTGCCCACCTGGTTGATCGGGGTCATTGACCCATAAGCATCCACCATAATGGGTTCCAGCATAGACCCGGACGCCCGACCGGTGCGCAACGATGCGAATTCAGTCCGCAAATTGCTGAGCGCGCCATCCATGCGGCGTTCAAGATCATCGGTATCTAGCATAAAATCGTCGGCCATGTGCCTGTCCTCAGTCTAAGTGTGAGTCTTATTTTGCTGTGCCGTCTGTATAATTGTCGCGGCGGTTTGCCCCTTTTACCCCCAAAGCAGCCATAATGTATAGGGATGTTCCCATCAGAATTGGTGCAGGTTTTGTTAGGGCGCAAATCGCCGCTCATTTCGAAATTGACGGCGCGGTTGGCCAGATGACCGACATTGGCTGATTTTCATATTGTCAGTAGCCAAGGTCGCAAATTTCCGCATTTTGGATGTCATGACATCAACCAAATCAAGGCAGCGCGTCACATGATCCTCAAAGGTCCAGAATTTCAGGAAACGCGTGTTTGGGATGTGTTTGCGACCTATCCAGAACCGATCCGTGCGCCGATGTTGTCCTTGCGTGCGCATATTTTCGATATGGCCGCGACATTGCCGCAGGTTGGTTCCATAAAAGAAACGCTAAAATGGGGGCAGCCCGCCTATCTGACGCCCGAAACGAAATCCGGATCGACATTGCGACTGGGCGTAACAGAAACCGGGGCAATTGCATTGTTCACCCATTGCCAAACCACTTTAATGTCGGATTTTAAGGAGTTGTTTTTGAATGATTTTACCTATGACGGCAACCGCGCATTGCATCTGTCAAAACAGCAAATGACGTCCCTGCCGCTAGATCAATTATCACTGCTGATCAAGGCGGCTTTGACCTACCATATAAACCCAAAACAGCCCCCAATTGGGGGCTGAACAGGTTGCAGGGTTATGTTCCCTCAGGCTTAGTCGCTGACACGTGTATAGGTGCCACGCCCGGCCAAAATACCTTTGAAACCGTCTGGCTCGTCCAGTGAAAATACAATAATCGGCAGGTTATTATCACGCGCCAGGGCAATCGCACTGGCATCCATCACACCCAGACGTTTGGCCAGAACATCATCATAGCTGACATTGTCATAGCGCACGGCATCCTCAAATTTGGCCGGATCTTTGTCGTAAACGCCGTCAACTTTGGTGCCTTTGAAAATTGCTTCGCAGGCCATTTCATTGGCACGCAACGTCGCCGCGGTATCCGTGGTGAAATAGGGGTTCCCCGTCCCCGCCGCAAAGATACAAACCCGTTTCTTTTCAAGATGTCGCACAGCACGCCGGCGAATATAGGGTTCGGCAACTTCGTCCATACGGATTGCTGAAATCACTCGGGTGAACACACCCATTTCTTCTAGTGCGCTTTGCATCGCCAACGCGTTCATGACCGTGGCCAACATGCCCATATAATCGGCCGTTGTCCGTTCCATCCCCTGCGCTGACCCAGACAATCCGCGAAACACATTGCCGCCGCCAATCACCATGCAGATTTCAACGCCCATATCATGCACGGACTTCACTTCGCGCGCGATCCGTTCAACAGTAGGCGGATGCAGGCCATAGCCCAGATCGCCCATCAGCGCCTCGCCGGAAATTTTCAACATCACCCGCTTAAAGGTGGTTTCGCCGTCCGTTTCACTGATGTCGGTGATTGTAATTGCGTCGCTCATGGTGCCGATCCTTGTGCCGCTCTTTTCCGCTGCCGCAAAATGTCGCAAAAGAGGCGCGGGTTCAATGGCCGATCACTGCCATTTGCGCTTTAGATGAATGCCAAGCATAAGCCCCGCCAAAGGAGCCGCATTTTGATCGATCTGACACATATTCCCGCCGACAAACCCGTTTTGATCGCGGGTCCAACCGCCAGCGGAAAATCAGAACTGGCGTTGCAAATTTCCGAAGCCCAAGGCGGTGTGATCGTAAATGCTGATGCATTACAAGTGTTTGACGGCTGGCGTATCCTGACCGCACGCCCCCCGATCGAAGATGAGGCCCGCGCGCGTCACGTATTATATGGGCATGTAGCGTTTGATGCGCCCTATTCCACCGGGCATTGGCTGCGCGATGTGACACCGTTTCTGACATGGGACCGTCCCGCTGATCGTCCGATCGTTGTGGGGGGCACTGGGCTGAATTTCATGGCGCTGACCCAAGGGTTGGCACAGATCCCCCCGACCCCGCCAGAAATTCGTGCGCAGGGTGATTCCCTTACATTGGATACCCTGTTGTCAGAGCTCGACCCCGCAACAAAATCGCGCATTGATGTGCAAAATCGCGCGCGTGTGCAGCGCGCATGGGAAGTGTTGAACGCCACAGGCCAATCCATCGCCCATTGGCAGGAGCAAACACCACCGCCTTTGTTGCCCGAGGATCAGGCAACCTGTCTTGTTATGGCCGCTGACAAAGACTGGTTAAACGCCCGGATCGAACGCCGTTTTGATATCATGTTAGACCAAGGCGCCCTGGCAGAAGCCCAGGCCATGTTGCCGCATTGGAACCCGGATTTCCAATCCTCAAAGGCGATTGGTGCGCCCGAATTGATGGCGCATCTGCATGGCGAGATGTCACTGGAACACGCCCGCCAAGCCGCAATCATCGCCAGTCGGCAATATGCCAAACGCCAGCGCACATGGTTTCGTGCGCGTATGAAGACATGGATACAGGTGCCGTTGCCGCAGAGCGCCTGATGAAATGACCCACACCTTATCCACAGGTTTCCCCCCAATTACCCCCAGAATCGTCAACAGTTATTTTCACGAATCAGCCCATCTAATCCTTGCCAGACGGGGGGTTCAGCGCCAAAGTTTCACAAATCGAACATTTGGGATACGCAAATGCAGATCGAAGACGCGCTGAAAAACCGATTGTCCATGACCTCCTTTGGGCATTTGCCCAGCCAATCCAGCTGGCGCACTCAGGCCATGCGGTCACATGCGACGCCGCGTTTGATTTTCTTTGCCAAAGGTCAGGGGCGCATCACCATTGCCGGTTTGACCAGCGGGTATGGCCCCAACAATCTAATCTTTGTGCCAGCCAACACGATGTACGGATTCGAAGTGGGACCTGCTTCGTTTGGTCAAATATTGACGATCCCCGACGCGATGGCCGTAGAATGGCCTGACGATTGCGTGCATCTGCGTTTGCGGGATGTGCATGCCCAAAAAGATCTGGCGCATATTTTTGACGCTCTGGAACGCGAATTGCTGTCAGCGCAATCTGCCCATGGACGTGCGGCGCATTACCATTTGGGACTGCTTTCTGTGTATTTTGAACGCCAGATTGAGCTGCTTCATACCGATGCTGTGGCCGGGCAAAGCACGCAAAACCGCATGGATACCGCCCCGGCCCGTTTGGTGGCGGCTTATACAGATTTGGTGGAACGTGATTTTCGCAGTCGCAAAGGTGTTTCGGATTTCGCGGCTGAACTTGGCGTAACGTCAACTCATTTGACCCGGTGCTGTAAAATCACCTGTGGGCGCTCTGCTTTGGCGTTGCTCAACGACCGGGTTCTATACGAAGCCCGCGTGCAATTGCGTGAAACAGATGACCGAATCCAAGACATCGCCGAAGGTCTGGGATTTACCTCGGCGGCCTATTTTACGCGTGCATTTCATACACATACGGGATGTACGCCGACCCATTTTCGCCAACGCGGCCCCGCACCCGTCCAATAAATGGCGTCATGTTTACGGGTTGTTTCCTTGACCTGCGACAAATGTCGGACATTGGTCATGCGATCGGAAAACGCGAAGTTTAAATATCTGGTTTAATTCATTGATGTCGCATTTGGACCGGTATAACGTCGTTTTCAGACGGTGTATAAACCGCCGATCGCGGTGACCATGACCACAATGCCAGATGTTAACTGGTCGCGTTCAAGCGCAAGGCAACAGAAAATGGTTCAAGATGCGTGCGCATCCCCTGAACCCAAGACACAACTGACGCGCCACAGGGAGAAAAGAATGACGAATTTCCACAACGAAGCAGCAACGGGTCATCCAGCTGTCCAAACTTATGTTCGCGATCACGCGGCCGGGAAACTAAGCCGACGCGAATTTCTGACACGGACGACTGCATTGGGTGTTACATCGGCGGCCGCTTATGGTTTGTTGGGCATGACATCCCCTGCCGCTGCGGCAGGACATATGCAAGTTGGCGGAACATTGCGCATCCAAATGGAAGTGCGCGGTATGAAAGAACCCCGCCTTTATGATTGGTCCGAAATCGGCAATATCACACGCGGCTGGCTGGAACATCTGGTCACCTACGAAGCGGACGGATCTTTCCAACCGCTTTTGATGGAAAGCTGGGATGTCAACGGCGATGCCACTGAATACACGCTGAACCTGCGTCAGGGCGTCAAGTGGAACAATGGCGACGATTTCAAAGCCAGCGATGTGCTTTATAACATCGAATTGTGGTGTGACAGCACAGTTGAGGGTAACTCAATGGCCACACGGTTTGCGGCGCTGGTTGACGAAGGCACCGGCAAGTTGCGCGAAGGCGCTGCCATGGTGGTCGATGATCATACGTTGAAACTGACTTTGCTGGCACCCGATATTAGCCTGATCGCTGGTATGGCCGATTACCCTGCTGCGATTTCGCATCCCGGTGCCGATTATGCCGATCCAATCGGCGATCCTGTCGGCACGGGCCCTTATCTGCCAGAAAGCCACGAAGTGGGCATCAAATCTGTCATGGTGCGCAACACCGATCACACATGGTGGAACGAAGGCAACGGCGCCTATCTGGACCGCATTGAATTCATTGACTTTGGCACCGACCCTGCCTCTTGGTTGGCTGCAATCGAAGCCGAAGAAGTGGACATGCTCTATGAAACAACAGGTGAATTTATTGACCTGCTGAGCGATCTGGGCATGGAACGTTCCGAAGTGGCCACTGCGGCGACTTTGGTGATCCGGACCAACCAACAGACCGAAGTGGACGGCGTTGCGCCTTATGCAGATGTGCGCGTGCGCACGGCCCTGCAAAAAGCGATCAGCAACGAAATCCTGCTGGAACTTGGGTATAACGGGCGCGGCACGGTTGCTGAAAATCACCATGTGTCTCCGATCCATCCAGAATATGCTGAAATGCCGGCTCAGGTCTTTGATCCTGCCGCCGCCAAAGCAGAGCTGGAAGAAGCCGGCATGGGGGATTTCACCCATGTGATCACTTCTCTTGATGATGGTTTCAACAAAGACACCTGTGATGCGGTCGCCGCACAGTTGCGGGATGCTGGCCTGAAAGCTGAACGTGTTGTTCTGCCGGGGTCCACCTATTGGAACGATTGGGCGAAATACCCGTTCTCAGCCACAGAATGGAACCAACGGCCTTTGGGTGTTCAGGTTCTGGCCTTGGCCTATAAATCCGGTGTTCCTTGGAACGAAACCGGGTTTGCCAACGAAGAATTTGACCGTCTGTTGACCGAAGCAATGTCAATTGCGGATGCGGATGCCCGCCGTGAAGTGATGCTGAAAATTCAGACCATCATGCGCGACGAAGGTGTGATCATTCAGCCATTCTGGCGGTCCTTGTTCCGTCATTACCGCCCCGGTGTTGCCGGTGCTGAAATGCATCCACAATTCGAAATTCGGTATCAGCATATCGGCTTCGCGGCCTGATACTGACCAGACAAAGGGCCATCAGCACGTGCTGTTGGCCCTTTTTTGTCGCATGGCCAATCTGGCCCTGAACGTCGCTCCTAGTCACAGGATGCCTCAATGACCCGATATATCCTTCGCCAGCTTGGGGTGATGATTATCACCGCTCTGGCCCTGACCTTTGTTGTCTTTAGCCTGACGAATATGCAGCCCAACCTTGAAAAGGTGGCCAAATTCGAAGGCAATGCCCGTATGACCGACGAAGACGTTGTCAGTTGGCTTGAAAAAAACGGCTACGACCGCCAGATGGTTGTGCGATATGGCGAATGGCTGGGCATCGCCCCCGGCTGGACACGCACCGATGAGGCCGGCGAAGAAACAGGGCGCTGTATTGCCTTGGATCAGCCTGATCGTCGGTTTTGTGGGATTATTCAGGGCCAATGGGGGCATTCCACGGTCTTCAAAGAAGATGTGGGTGTGATCATTTCCAAACGTCTGGCTTTGACCGGGAAACTGATGTTCTGGGTTATGGTGGTGATGGTTCCGGGCGCGTTGATCGTCGGCATTCTGGCCGGGATGCGCGAAGGGTCACGGCTGGATCGAACTCTATCCACGGGGTCCATCTTGACGACCGCGACACCTGAATATGTCTCGGGCGTGATCTTTGTTGCGCTTCTTGCTTCGTCAAAATACGGGCTGGGACCGATCCTGTCAGAATGGGGCTGGATCGAAGGTCGCACCCTGTTCAAAGGTACGGCAACCGCCGCGATGGAAAATGCCACGTTGGAAAATTTCTTGCTGCCGGTGATGACAATCGCCCTTTATGGGATGGGCTATATCGCACGGATGACGCGGGCTTCGATGACCGAAGTGATGACAGCGCAATATATCCGGACCGCCCGATTGAAAGGCGTGAGTTTCCATAAAATCGTGATCAAACATGCCCTGCGCAACGCGTTGATCGCGCCGTTTACGGTGATTATGCTTCAGATTCCGTGGCTTTTGAACGGGGTCGTCATCGTCGAAACTTTGTTTAACTACAAAGGCTTTGGCTGGACTTTGGTCCAAGCTGCAGGCAGCAATGACATCGAATTGCTGCAAGGGATCGCGATCGTATCTGTGGTCGTTGTGCTGTTCACGCAGCTGATATCCGACATTGGCTATCGTTTCCTCAACCCGCGCATTCGCATTTCTTAAAGGAGCTGGAAAAATGGACGCACTGACCTGGACCGGTTCCTTTGGAACATTCCTAAACCCACTTGCGGGGCTGATTGTCGCGCTGTTTATCACCGCGATTGTCGCGCAAATTATCCTGTCTTTCTTTGAGCCGGACCTGCAGCTGCAATCGAATGCAGATGGCACCTTGATGGCCAAACCCGGCGCGTTTGGGATGATGGACCGGATGGTAAAATACCTGATGTTTGCCGTCATCGGCTTGGTTTTGACCTATCTGATCACCGGTATTTTACTGCCAAACAGCATGAGCGGTATCATCGGTGCTGTGGCCAAACGGTTTTTGCCCGTTTGGATCGCGCTGGCTGTCACATTTGGACTATCGATCCGGTTCAAACGCAAATTGGGCCTTTATGGTAAATTGATGGATAGCACCGTGGGCATGATCGGATTTGGTCTGGTGATGTTCTGGGTGTTTACAGCGATTTTTGGCGCGGGAATGGGGATGATCATCACCCATGATCCATTGGCACAATTGTCTGGCTTGAAAAACGCCCTACCCGGCAGCCCAGTCACCACCGAGGGGCTATATCCGCATTACCTGTTGGGCGGTGACAATCTGGCGCGCGATGTGCTGAGCCGGATGGTGCATGGTTCTGGCATTGTGGTGCTGATTGCACCTTGTGCGACGGTATTTGCGTTTATGGTGGGGATCACCCTCGGCCTGCCGGCTGGGTATACGGGCGGTCGGCTGGATATTGTGCTGTCATTCTTGGCCAATCTCATCCTCGCCTTTCCGGTTATCCTGTTGTTTTACCTATTGGTCACACCCGAAATCGTCAAAACCGGCCTGCCGAAATATATGGCGGGTGTCCTGTTCCTATTCCCGGTGATCTTCTTTTCGATCCTGTTCAATTCGCGGTTCTTCACCCAACCTGGAAAACGCAACATTTTTCTGGCGATCACATTGATTGTCGGGGGCTGGATTTATTCGGGCATGGCGTGGGATGTGGACCCATTGGGCATTATTAACGTCCCTGCCGGGATTTTGGTTGTGTTTGTGGCCGTGGTGTTTGTGAACGCACCCACCGTGTTTCGGATTGTGCGGGGCCTGACGCTGGACATCAAAACCCGCGATTATGTGGCAGCTGCCCAAACCCGTGGCGAAGGTCCGTGGTACATCATGCTTTGGGAAATTCTGCCAAATGCGCGCGGTCCGCTGATCGTCGATTTCTGTCTGCGCATTGGCTACACCACGATCCTGCTCGGGACTTTGGGGTTCTTTGGCCTTGGCCTGCCCCCAGAAAGCCCGGATTGGGGATCGACAATTAACGCCGGTCGACGCCTGTTGTCGATCTACCCGCATGCCGCACTTGCGCCGGCCTTTGCCTTGCTCAGCCTCGTATTGGGTCTGAACCTGTTGGCGGATGGCCTGCGCGAAGAAAGCCTCAAGGATTAAGGAGCAAGATCATGGCCAAATGGGATTATGACGGACCCATCCTTGAGATCGATAAACTGTCGATTTCGTTCTTTACGCGGTTGCGTGAAATTCCGGCGGTGATGGATTTTTCCGTCACGGTACAGCCGGGCGAAGCCATGGGGCTGGTGGGGGAATCCGGATGCGGAAAATCCACCGTGGCGCTGGGCGTGATGCAGGATCTGGGCGTGAACGGTCGTGTCGTGGGCGGCACGATCAAGTTCAAAGGCCGCGATCTGGCACAGATGACCAACGAAGAGTTGCGCGATATTCGTGGCTCGGAAATTGCGATGATCTATCAGGAACCCATGGCGTCCCTGAACCCGGCGATGAAAATCGGCAAACAGCTGATGGAAGTGCCGATGATCCACGAAGGCATCAGCGCCAGTGAAGCCTATGACCGCGCCCTAGAGGTGGTCACGGATGTAAAACTGCCTGATCCCAAACGCATGCTGGACAGCTATCCCCACCAATTGTCGGGCGGCCAACAACAGCGGATCGTGATCGCGATGGCGTTGATGTCCAAACCGTCGCTGCTGATCCTCGATGAACCGACCACCGCGCTGGATGTAACGGTCGAAGCCGCCGTGGTGGAATTGGTCAAAGATCTGGGCAAAAAATACGGCACATCCATGCTGTTTATTTCGCACAATCTGGGGCTGGTTCTGGAAACCTGTGACCGTTTGTGTGTGATGTATTCCGGCGAAGCGGTGGAACGTGGGTCGATCGAACAGGTGTTTGACGACATGCAGCATCCCTATACGCAGGCGTTGTTCCGGTCGATCCCCCTGCCCGGCGCGGATAAAAACGAACGCCCGCTGGTCGCCATTCCCGGCAATTTCCCACTGCCTCATGAACGGCCCAACGGCTGTAATTTTGGCCCGCGTTGCGACTATTTCCAAGAAGGACGCTGTGACCAAGGGCAGATTTACATGGCTGCGGCCAATGCGGATGCCAGCCATGAAACACGTTGTTTGAAATATCAGGAAATCGACTGGAACGCCCCGATTGAGGTCGGTGAACAAACTGAAAAAGGCGAAATAGGCGAGGTTGTTCTATCGATGGATAACCTTAAGAAATATTACGAAGTCGCGGGTGGCGGCCTGATGGGCGGTGGCGAAACCAAAGTGGTCAAAGCCAACGAAACCCTATCCTTTGAAGCGCGCGAAAGCGAAACATTGGCCATTGTGGGCGAATCCGGCTGCGGGAAATCCACGTTTGCCAAGGTGCTGATGGGGCTTGAAACCGCCACAGATGGCACGATCAAACTGGACGGCAAAGAGATCCAGAACACCCCTATTCAGGAACGCAACACCCGCAATATCGCTGACATTCAGATGGTATTTCAGAACCCGTTTGATACGCTGAACCCGTCCATGACGGTCGGGTCACAGATCATCCGAGCGCTGGAAATCTTTGGTATTGGCGACACGCAGGCAGATCGCAAAAACCGCATGTTGGAATTGCTGGATCTGGTGAAACTGCCCCGCGCCTTTGCCGATCGTATGCCGCGACAATTGTCCGGCGGTCAGAAACAACGGGTTGGCATCGCGCGGGCCTTTGCTGGGGGTGCACGGATTGTGGTTGCGGATGAACCGGTGTCCGCGCTGGACGTGTCTGTGCAGGCGGCTGTAACCGATCTGTTGATGGAAATTCAGCGCAACGAAAAAACAACGCTGCTGTTCATCAGCCACGATTTGTCGATTGTGCGCTATCTGTCGGATCGGGTCATGGTGATGTATCTGGGTCATGTGGTGGAAATGGGCGATACCGATGCGGTGTTTTCGCCCCCCTACCACCCCTATACCGAAGCTTTGCTATCCGCCGTTCCCATCGCCGATACCAAGATCGAAAAACAGCATATCGTGCTGGATGGCGACATCCCATCGGCCATGAATCCACCTTCGGGCTGTCCATTCCAGACGCGCTGTCGGTGGAAATCCGAGGTGCCAAATGGGCTGTGTGACAAAGAGGTGCCGCCTGTGCGTGATCTGGGCAATAACCATCAGGTCAAATGTCATTTGGCCGATGATATCTTGTCTCGGATGGAACCGGTTATTAAAATCGCGGCTGAATAAACCACTTTAACAAAGGCAAACAGGTGTCTGAAAACGTTATGATTAATCCAGATTACATCGTTAATTCAGACGCTGAATTGCGCGCTCTGTTCCCGCCCACGCATGATCTGGCAGCCGCCAAATCGATGACAGGGCTGGACAAACATGCGCGCGATTTTATCGCCCGCTCGCCCTTTCTTTGTGTTGGCACGCAAACACAAACCGGCGCCGCAGATGTCAGCCCACGCGGTGACCCAGCGGGATTTGTGCAAGTGTTGGATGACAGGACCATCTTGATCCCTGATCGCCCCGGCAACAATCGGCTGGATACCCAAGCCAACATTGTCGCCCATCCGGCTGTGGGTCTGCTGTTTCTCATCCCCGGTTTTGATGAAACCCTACGGATCAATGGGCAGGGTTTGATCACCACAGACCCCGATTTATTGGTGAAATGTGCGGTGAATGACCGCCTGCCGCGCACGGCCATTATCGTTCAAATCGAAGAAGTGTTCCTGCATTGCGCCAAAGCGTTTCGTCGATCCCATTTGTGGGATCCAGCCTTTCATCAGGATCGCAGCGAAATGCCGTCGTTGATGAACATCATGCTGGATCAGGTCAACGCCGCCCCGGATGATCCAAAACAGATGGAACAATTGGACCAAAGATTAGAAGAATCCTATAAGAAATCAATGTATTAAGGCGCTAATCAGCGCCCCCAGATAACGCGCACATAATTCTGGGTTTCGCGATATGGCGGCACACCATTGTGTCGCTGCACTGCGCCGGGCCCCGCATTATAGGCCGCCAGCGCCAGCCGCCAGGACCCAAATTCATCATATTGCTCACGCAAATAGCGCGCGCCACCATCCAGATTTTCATAAGGATCATGGGGATCAACCCCCAGATACCGCGCCGTGCCCGGCATCAACTGCGCCAAACCCAATGCCCCTGCATGACTGCGCGCATTGGCGTTCCATGCGCTTTCTTGTTGGATCAGGCGGAAAAACAAATCAACAGGCACCCGGTGGCGCTGTGCGGCAGATCGCGCCATATCCAAAAACGGACCGCGATAATCCCCCCCCCAGCTGGGCCCGGAATAAGATGTGGGCACTTCGGCGCTGGGCGGTTGCAGACGCACCGAATTAGCATATTGCGATGATGCGCGGGAATCCAGCACCTGCAATTGCGATTGAAACAACGATGAACGGTTGCTGGACGACACGGTATCGGCCACAGCCCCCCCCGCAATCTGAGCCATCAACGCGGCAAACAGCCCAACTTGAACCTTAACCATTCTCTACCCCCAACCGGCAATCTCGCGGACTTTAACAAAATTTAAGGACATTGCCAGCGTTACATCAATCCCCGGCCTGACCCTGTTTGCGATGATGCGACGTTTACTCTGGCCCCTTGTTGCAGGCTTACGTAATGTGGCGCGAACAAGTTACAAGATTCGAACAAGGACGAGGGCGGAAAATGGCCGGAAGTGTGAACAAGGTAATCCTGATTGGCAATTTGGGCCGCGACCCCGAAGTGCGGACATTCCAAAACGGCGGCAAAGTGTGCAACCTGCGCATCGCCACGTCCGAAACATGGAAAGACCGCAACACCGGCGAACGCAAAGAGCGCACTGAATGGCATTCTGTCGCGATTTTCCAAGAGGGTCTGGTGCGCATTGCAGAGCAATATTTGCGCAAAGGGTCCAAAGTTTACATCGAAGGTCAGCTACAGACCCGTAAATGGCAGGATCAATCCGGTGCGGATCGCTATTCCACCGAAGTGGTGCTGCAAGGCTTTGGCGGCACGTTGACGATGCTGGACGGCCGTGATGGCCAAGGCGGCGGTCAAGGTGGCGGAGGCTATGGCGGCGGCAATGATGGCGGCTATGGCGGTGGTCAGGGCGGCGGCGGCCAAGGTGGCTATGGTGGTGGCAACCAGGGCGGCGGAAACCAAGGTGGCGGCTATGGCGGCGGTGGTAGCAACGATATGGATGATGAAATCCCGTTCTAAAACCAGCGACGCGATCTGCGAGTAAAGAAAGCCCTGACAAATGTCGGGGCTTTTTGCTAAGTGCCGGATAAAATCACCATCCAATGGCATGACTACAATCCCACAATTATCTGTCTGCCGATTGGAGTCCACAATGTGAAACCCAAAGGTTGTTAGCGCTAACTATTCGTGTTATGCGAACGCAAAGTTGCCAAGAGGATTGGACTGATGGCGTTACATCCCAAGCTGAACGATATAACCCAGCGGATCATTGAACGGTCCCGTGAACGGCGCGGTGCTTATATGGCGCAAATGGATGCCGCCGCGCAACAAGGTCCACGTCGCGGCCATCTGAGCTGTTCCAATCTGGCCCATGCCTATGCTGCGATGGGCGACGACAAACCCACATTGGTCGCCGACCAAGCCCCAAATATCGGCGTGATCACCGCCTATAATGACATGTTGTCGGCCCATCAGCCCTATGCCACCTATCCTGACATGATCCGTGAAATCGCCCGTGATGCGGGTGGCACCATGCAGGTTGCAGGCGGCGTTCCGGCCATGTGTGACGGCGTGACCCAAGGCCAAACCGGCATGGAGCTAAGCCTGTTTTCACGCGACGTGATTGCGCTCTCGGCGGGTGTTGGCCTGTCGCATAACGCGTTTGACAGCGCAATGTATCTGGGCATTTGCGATAAAATCGTCCCCGGTCTGGTCATGGCAGCAGCCACCTTTGGCTATATTCCCGGTGTATTTGTCCCCGCAGGCCCCATGGTCAGTGGTCTGCCCAACGATGAAAAAGCCAAGGTTCGCCAGAAATTTGCCACCGGTGAAATTGACCGCGACGCCCTGATGGAGGCCGAAATGGCCAGCTATCATGGCCCCGGAACCTGCACATTCTACGGCACAGCCAATTCCAACCAAATGTTGATGGAAATCATGGGCTTGCACCTACCCGGCGCGTCATTTGTGAACCCAAACACCCCGCTGCGTGACGCCCTGACACGGGCCGCAACCCAGCGTGCGTTACAGATCACGGCCCTGGGCAATGAATACACCCCCGTTAGCGCCGTTCTGGATGAAAAGGCGTTTGTGAACGGCATTGTTGGTTTGATGGCCACGGGCGGATCCACCAATCTGGTGTTGCACCTGCCCGCTATGGCACGTGCGACGGGGATCATCCTTGATCTTCAGGATTTTGCCGATTTGTCTGCCATCACGCCCTTGATGGCCAAGGTCTATCCAAACGGGTTGGCGGATGTGAATCATTTCCATGCCGCCGGTGGTCTGGCCTATATGATCGGCGATTTGCTGGATGCCGGATTGCTGCACGAAGACGTCACAACCATCGCCGGCAAAGGTCTGAGCCTTTATACCAAAGAGCCAAAACTGACCGAGGATGGCCTGACATTTGTCGACGGTCCCGGCACATCGTCGAACGACAGAATCCTGCGCCCATCGGCTGATCCGTTTAACGCAAGCGGTGGTTTGGCGCAGCTTAGCGGCAATCTGGGCCGTGGTGTGATCAAAATTTCTGCCGTTGCCCCCGAACGCCACGTGATCGAAGCCAAAGCCCGCGTGTTTCATGACCAAAACGGCGTCAAAGCCGCGTTTCAGGCCGGTGAAATCACCGAAGACACAATTTTTGTGGTGCGGTTCCAAGGGCCTAAATCAAACGGCATGCCGGAGTTACACGGGCTGACGCCGTCATTGGCCGTTTTGCAGGATCGCGGGTTAAAGGTCGCGCTGGTCACCGATGGCCGCATGTCCGGCGCGTCCGGCAAAGTGCCCGCCGCGATCCATGTCTGCCCAGAAGCCGCCGATGGCGGGCCACTGGCGCTGATCCAGGACGGCGATATGATCCGGCTTGATGCGACTGCAGGCACATTGGAATGCCTGACCGATTTAACTGGCCGTACCCCTGCCACGCCTGATTTATCAGGCAATGGCACCGGGGTTGGTCGCGAATTATTTGCCATGTTCCGCGACACTGTTGGCATTGCTGCTGACGGCGCGGCTGTGGTTGTGAAATAACCCAAAACGGAGAAGAATATGACCCCCGAACGCGCCTCTGAGCTGAACCGCAAAACCTGTGAGCTGGCCCCGGTTGTGCCTGTTTTGGTGGTTCATGACGCCGCCAAGGCCGCTGATCTGGCCCGCGCGCTGATCAAAGGTGGATTGCCCGCATTAGAAGTCACATTGCGCACCCCTGCCGCGCTGGATGTGATCCGCGAAATGGCCAGCATCACCGGCGGTGTTGTTGGGGCGGGCACATTGCTGACGCCCAAGGACGTTGAAAACGCCAAAGAGGCGGGCGCGACCTTTGGCGTGTCACCGGGCGCGACGGATTTGTTGCTGGATGCCTGCGAAGCCAATGATTTGCCATTGTTGCCCGGCGTGGCCACCGCCACAGAAGCCATGGCGCTGTTGGAACGTGGCTATACAATGCAGAAATTTTTCCCCGCCGAAGCCAATGGCGGCGCCCCCGCGCTCAAGGCGATTGGCGCGCCAATTCCACAGGTGACATTCTGCCCAACCGGCGGGGTTAGCCTGAAAAATGCCAATGATTACCTGTCTTTGTCCAACGTTCTTTGTGTGGGTGGCAGCTGGGTTGCCCCTGCGGATATGGTGAATGCAGGCGATTGGGACGGGATCACCGCACTGGCCGCTGAGGCGTCAAAACTGGCCGTTTGACCGTTCAAATCTGGCAATGCGCATCGCGCTTGCCAGATCCCCCCCCCTGATCGATAGACTTGACAAGCAAGTACGCCATCAGGGTGACGACATGACCATTCCCAAGCTAAAACGGATCAAGGTTTCGACAGAGCAAGACCTGAAAAATTGGGTGGGTCAAAACCCAAATCTGACGCAGGATGTCATGATCGTGACCTGCAACAAAACGTCTAGGTCCCGGTATCTATGCAATGATCAGATCGACGCGGTTTTGCAATCTCACAATTGGCAAACCACGCGTCGATACACGCTGAATGGAAATTTGGTTGGGCATGTGATCCGCCCCGTGGCGCCCTAACCCCAGTCCGCGCCCGATAAACTGGGCCTAAGACCGCCCCGCCAGCCCATCGCGAAGCACAGCCAGAACCGCATCCGCAGAAACATCTGAGGTCACAAAGGCATCGCCGATACTGCGCGCCAGAATAAACCTCAGCTGCCCATCGACGACTTTTTTATCCTGGCCCATCAGGTCCAACAACGTCGCCGCATCGGGTAAATCTCCGGGAATATCGGTCAGATCGGTTTTCATACCCATTTCACGTAAATGCGCCCGTACCCGGCTTGGATCTTCTTGGGAACACAGCCCCAAACGCGCGGATAATTCAAACGCCAAGGCACAGCCGACCGCCACGCCTTCGCCATGCAGCAATCGATCACTGTAACCGGTCGCGGCCTCTAGTGCGTGACAGAATGTATGCCCTAAGTTCAACAAGGCGCGATCGCCCTGCTCGGTTTCATCACGTTCGACAATATCGGCCTTCATTTGAACGGAACGATGGACCAAATGCACCCGCGCAGCCATGTCCCCTGCCGCAGCGGCCGGTCCGTTTTGTTCCAACCAATTGAAAAACGCCGCATCCCCCAACATGCCGTATTTAACCACTTCGCCATATCCCGCCAAATAGTCGCGCGGGGCCAATGTGGACAGAATTGAGGTGTCAGCCAGAACCAGACTTGGTTGGTGAAACGCGCCGATCAGGTTTTTACCCTGCGGCGCGTTGATCCCGGTTTTGCCCCCCACCGAACTGTCGACCTGCGCCAGCAACGTGGTTGGAATTTGCACAAACCGCACACCCCGCCGGATCACAGCCGCCGCAAAGCCCCCCAGATCCCCGATAACACCGCCACCCAACGCGATAACAATGTCACCCCGTTCGACTTTTTCAGCCAACAGCCATTCCACAGCGCGGGAAAAATGCGGCCAGCTTTTGGTGGCTTCGCCCGCGGGCAAGGCCAAGGCGCTGGATGATATGCCCGCCGTGTCCAGATTGGATTGCAACGTTGCCAAATGGTGCTGTGCCACGATTTCATCGGTCAAAATCGCCACTTTGGGGCGTCGCAGCATTGGCGCAATCAATGTCGCGGCATCATCCAACAGGCCCGGCCCGATCACCACATCATATTCACGGCCAGGCAAATTGACGGATACGGTTTTGCGCAGATCGCTCATGGGGTTTTCTCCAGTATTTCGGGGCGGGTCAGCAGAATGTCTATCACGTGATCGGTCATTTCTTCGATGGAAAAATCGGGGTCCGCTTTGACGGATAGATCGGCCAAACCATAGATTGGTGCGCGGGCAGCGTAGATTTCACTGAGGGTCGCGCGTGGATTGGCGGTGCGCAACAATGGGCGCGTGTCTTTGTGTTTGACCCGGCTCCACAACAGATCGATATCCGCATCCAGCAACACGGCCACCCCCAATTGCGCGATTGCATCCCGGTTGCGCTGCGCCAAAAATGCGCCGCCCCCGGTGGACAAAACCCCTGGCGTGCCCGTCAACAGGCGCGAAATCACTTCGGCTTCGCGATCCCGGAAAAAATCCTCGCCGTCACGAGAAAAGATTTCTGCAATACTGGCATTGGCGGCTTTTTCGATCTCCGCATCCGAATCAAGAAACGCCACATCCAACCGCGCCGCCAAAGCCCGGCCAATCGCGGTCTTGCCCGACCCCATCATTCCCACCAAAACCACGGTTCGATGCAAAGTCAGCCCTGTATCGGGGGTGGGTTTTACTGTATCCTCGGTCATAATTCGGCCATCCATCGCCGGTTGTGCAAATTCTGCACTTCAATGGCGTGAAATCGCCAGAGATGCCATATATAAACAAAAAGAAAAGGACGTGATGGCGCGTCCGCTAACGGCCCAAAATAAACGGGCCCCCTGAGGAGAGTGCCGGACATATGCTGTGGCGATTGATCAAAGCTTTGTTTTTTCTAGCTGTTTTGGGCGGTCTTGGCCTGATCGCCTATGCGTATGTCGGCCCGTTTTTCTTTCCAGCTGATTTTGCCGCCCCCCAGAGCGAGGTGACAATTCCAGTGACCTTGACCGGGCAATAACATGAAAGGCGGTTTGTTTTTGACGTGGCGCCCCAAAATATCGGGCTGCGTATTTGGCGCGTCTCTGGTGATGGCATGTGTTGGGATTGCCGCCCATGCCCAAGAGGCCCCAGACCAAACCGCCAGCGCCGACACACCGCTTTCGGCCATTGATTGGTTGTCGCAATCGGTCGCAACGCACCCCGTGGCCACGCGTCCATCGCGCCCTTTGCCCGACGAAGACCCCATAACCCAGAGCGCTGCCTCGCCTGAAATCACGGTGACACCACTGGATGCGCCATCGCCCGATCATCTGGGATTATTGCCCCCTTCGGCGACGGGATTGCCCGTCAAGCTGTGGTCGGGCAGCGAAACGGATGTTCTGATTGACCTGATCCGCGCAGAAGATGTCAGCGCCCTGCCCGCGCTTCGTGATTTTCTGGTGACGTTGCTATTGGCCGAGGCACAGCCGCCCCGCAATGCCAGCGTGACGGGCGATTTGTTTCTGGCGCGGATCGACAAATTGCTGGATCTTGGCGCTGTGGAACCCGCTCTGGAATTGCTAGAGGCATCCCAGCCCTCAACCCCGGATTTGTTCCGCCGTTATTTCGATGTGGCCCTGTTGACCGGCGTCGAAGACCGCGCCTGTAACCAAATGCGCGAAAATCCCGGATTTGCACCCACCCTGCCGGCGCGGGTGTTTTGTCTGGCGCGCAATGGGGATTGGAACGCAGCGGCGCTGACACTAAACACAGCGCGTGCATTGGGCGATGTCAGCGATGTAGAGGATGCATTGCTGTCGCGTTTTCTGGACCCTGATCTGTTTGAAGGCGAACCACCCCTGCCCGTCCCCGACCGCATCAGCCCGCTGGTGTTTCGCATGCGCGAAGCCATTGGCGAAGGCCTGCCAACGTCCAATTTACCACGCGCCTTTGCCCATGCGGATTTGCGATCCAATGTCGGTTGGAAGGCGCAATTGGACGCCGCTGAACGTCTGGCGCGGCATGGGGCGGTCCAAGACAGCGTTTTGCTGGACCTCTATACGGCCCGTCGTCCGGCAGCATCCGGTCCGGTTTGGGATCGCGCCGAGGCCATTCAACAATTTGAAACCGCGCTCACTGCGGGGGATCCCGGCGCGGTTGCCGAAACCCTGCCCGACGCATGGGACGCGATGCAGCAGGCCCAATCAGAAATCGCCTTTGCCCGGCTGTTTTCAGACAAACTGGCCCGGTTGCCATTACAGGGCGACGCGGCGCATTTAGCATTTGAAATAGGCCTGTTAGGACCTAATTACGAAGAAATCGCACTGGATTTCGCCACAGATGACACGGACGCTGCGGATGCGTTTTTGATCGCGGTTGCCCGTGGGGACATGACCGGTATTGTCCCGCGCACCCCAAAACAACGCGCCATCGCCGCCGCCTTTACAGAGGCGCGCCCTGCCTCTGCTTTGTTGGATCAAGCAGAAGATGACCGTTTGGGAGAAGCGTTACTACGCACAATCGCACAGCTGAATTTGGCCGCCGCAGGTGACATGGTCGCCGTGACGGAATCCTTGGCCTATCTACGCCTCGTCGGATTAGAAGATTTGGCCCGGCGCGTTTCACTTCAGATGCTGGTTTTGGACCGCTCCGAATGAACACCCCCGCTGATCGCCCCATGTCGCACTGGATCCAAGCGTTTTTAGAGGCGCAAGCGGCGGAATTGGATGCATCCCCCAACACGCTGACCGCCTATGGCAATGATTTGCAGGATGTGGCGACGTTTCTGGATCGCAAAGGCGTGCATTTTGCAGATGCCCAAACCAGCCATATCGAAGATTATCTGGTGTTTTGCGATGCTCAGGGGCTGGCCAATGCCACCCGTGCGCGGCGGTTATCGGCGGTGAAACAATTGTATCGCTTTGCGTTTGAAGAAAGCTGGCGCATGGACAATCCCGCCCTTCGGATCAAAGGACCGGGCCGTTCAAAGCGGTTGCCCAAAACATTGTCACATGACGAAGTGGACCGTTTGCTGAACGCCGCACGCAGCACCCCCCGTGATACGCTGCGCAATACGTGTTTGATGGAATTGCTCTATGCCACGGGGATGCGTGTCACTGAATTGGTCAGCCTGCCAGTGTCATCAGCGCGCGGTGATCCACGGATGTTGCTGGTCAAAGGCAAAGGCAACAAAGAACGTCTGGTGCCCCTATCTGCCCCGGCCCGCAGCGCGATGGCGGCTTGGTTGGAACAATGGGACAAAATCCAGGATCTGGCCCACAAGGATGGGCATCCCTTGTCCAAATTCCTGTTTCCGTCCCGTGGCCAGACCGGCCACCTAACACGCCATGCGTTTTTTCAACAAATCAAACGGATCGCTGTTTTGGCAGGTGTGTCCCCCGAAAAGGTCACGCCACACACGTTGCGACACGCCTTTGCCACGCATTTGCTAGAAGGCGGTGCAGATTTGCGCGCGATCCAGACCATGCTGGGCCATGCGGATGTGGCCACCACAGAAATCTACACTCATGTTTTGGATGAACGGCTGAAACAACTGGTGCTGGAACATCACCCATTGGCCAAAGAGGGACCAGAACCCAAAGCTGATCCGGATGAGACCTAAGGGCTAAACGGTGCTGACATCGCACAATTCGGGGCGGACATATCGGCGCGGCAGGCATCAATCGCCGTTAGATAGGCATCCAGATATTCCGACGCTTCCCGATGGGATGCAGCGGTTTCCAGATAGGGCGCCGCTTGGGCTTCGCGGTCTGCGGACAGCAATGCGAACCCAATAATAGCAGCCAAAAACCCACGATCAGGCCCGACAGCGCGGGCCATTTCCTGTTCCGCCTCGGCCATAAACACATCCATTTGCGCATCGTTGGAAATCACATCCTCTGTGGTAAACCACAACGCGTTCAACATCAGGCTAAACGTCACCGGATCCCCGGATTGCCCCATATGTTGCGCAATCGCATAGGCCCGCAGCCACAGCGACAATTGCCGGATTTCCTGGTATTCATCCGTTTCAACAAAGACCGTCAGAGCGGTGATTTGGTCGGGCGAAAACGGCTGATACATGGGGAAATCATTGGACGGGCATACCGGCAAACGGGTCACAAATTCGCAGGTGGTCTGGGGGCGAAATGACATATATCGCCCCAATGTTGTACAGGATGCAGTCCCCACAATTGCAAATGTTTCCCCCCCAATCGGACAGGTCAGGGTTTCCTCAATCGGCGTGCCTGCAAATCCGATGCTGGCCGCCCAAATTGCACATCCCCCAACAACACGTCCCAACATCAAGCCATTCCTTTTGCATCATCCACTTGATCAAAAGCTTCGTCATTCCGTTTCGTCGACGCAAGCCGAAAACGAAAAAGCCCCGAGAACACCGTGCGTTGTATCCCGAAATCAGCAGGTGATGGTCAGTATATTCTTTGCCATCCGCACCAGACGCCCCCTTGAACCAATAAGGTTGCGGCCCCATAACCCTAACAACCTAACAAGAGGCCATTATGGACCACACCGCCTTAGAAACCGGGCTGGATACCGGATTTTGGATCACCGCCGGGGTGATCGCGTTTTTGTTGCTGCTTTCGGCATTCTTTTCCGGGTCAGAAACCGCATTGACGGCCGCCAGCCGGGGCAAATTGCGATCCACAGCGGACAAAGGCAACAAAGGCGCCGCCAAAGCGCTGGATATCACCGACGACAATGAACGCCTGATCGGGTCGGTTTTGCTGGGCAACAATCTGGTGAACATTCTGGCCACATCGCTGGCCACGGCCCTGTTTACCCGCGCCTTTGGCGAAAGTGGCGTCGCCTTGGCCACGTTGGTGATGACATTGCTGGTGCTGGTCTTTGCCGAAGTGCTGCCCAAAACCTATGCGATCACCAACCCAGAAACGGCCGCCGCCCGTGTGGCGCGCCCGATTGCCTTGATCGTGACCGCTTTTGCGCCTGTTGTGTCGTTTGTGCGGCTGCTGGTTCGGGGTGTTTTGCGGGTCTTTGGCGTCAAAATTGACCCAGACAGCAACATCCTCGCCATGCGAGAAGAAATCGCCGGCGCCCTGCATCTGGGACATTCCGAAGGCGTCGTGGAAAAAGAAGACCGTGACCGCATTTTGGGGGCGCTGGATCTGGGGGATCGCGCGGTCGAAGAAATCATGCTGCATCGGTCCAGCATTGAAATGATCGACGTGGATTTACCCCCTCAGGACATTCTGGCGCGTTGCCTCAAAAGTCCGCATACCCGCCTGCCGCTGTTTAAGGACGACCACGAAAACATCGTCGGCGTCCTGCATGCCAAAGAAATGCTGCGCGCCATGCATAAGGTCGCCCAAGGCAGCGAAACCAGTATCGAACAGATGCTGTCCTTTGATGTGACCAGCGTCGCGATGGAGCCGTATTTCATTCCAGAAACCACGACGCTTGACGATCAGATGCGTCAATTTTTGCGGCGTCACACGCATTTTGCGCTGGTGGTGGATGAATATGGCACCTTGCAGGGTTTGATCACTCTAGAAGACATCCTCGAAGAAATCGTTGGCGAAATCACCGACGAATTTGACGACGAAGATGAGGATCAGATCGAACATACCGATGATGGGGCTATCGTCATTGACGGTTCGATGACCATCCGCGATCTGAACCGCGCCAAAGACTGGTCCCTGCCCGATGACGAAGCCAACACAGTGGCCGGTCTGATCATCTTTGAGGCCGAACTGATCCCAGCGGTGGGTCAGGTGTTCAGTTTCCACGGTTTTCGGTTCGAAGTGCTGAGCAAAGAGCAAAACCGCATCGCCAGCCTGAAAATCAGACCATTGCAAAAGGTGGCTTTGAACTGAGTTCACTTCTCAATGCGACCGCAGTCGCAATGCCCAACAGATGGACAAAAAGCACATACAAATAACAGCCAATTCGCTAAAATTTGGCGGGTTGCTGTTTTCTTGCCTGAATAAGATGTGCCACCCTATGGGGTGACACCGGCTTAGTCTTAACCCCCAACAGCCCCTAACGTCCCTTAAACAAACCGCCCAGAATGCCGCGCACGATGCGGCGGCCCGTTGTGCCTTTTAACTCTTTGGCGACAACTTTGGTCAAGGCTTCGCCGAAACTGTCATCGGCGCGGTGGCGTGTGATCCATGTGCGCCCTGATCCGGATCGGGATGACCCGCTGCGGGATGCGCCCCCACTGCGCCCACCATCATAGCGGCGCGCCTGGCGAAACTCGCGGTCACGCTCTTGCAGCTTTTCTTCTTCGACTTCGGCGGCCTCAGCTTCTTTGGATGCGGCCTCTGCCCGACGGGCCAGCATTTCAGCGGCGGAATCCCGATCCAGTTTCGCCTCGTACTTGCCCGCAATGGGTGATTTGGCTACAACATCTGATCTTTCAGCAACCGTGATCGGCCCAAGCTGCGACGATGGTGGCCGGATCAAGGTGCGCTCAACAATCCCCGGCACGCCTTTGCGTTCCAACATTGAGGTTACGGCCTCGCCCGTGCCCACGTCCCGGATCGCTTCTGCGGTATCAAAGCCCGGATTGGGGCGATAGGTGTCAGCGGCCTGTTTCAGTTCCCGCTGATCCTTGGCCGTAAAGGCACGCAATGCATGCTGCACCCGATTGCCGAGCTGCCCCAACACATCCTCGGGCACATCCGCAGGGTTCTGGGTGATGAAATAGACGCCCACCCCTTTGGATCGGATCAGTCGCGCCACTTGTTCGACCTTGTCGATCAACGCTTTGGGGGCGTCATCAAACAACAAATGCGCCTCGTCAAAGAAGAACACCAATTTGGGTTTGTCTGGGTTGCCGACCTCTGGCAATTCCTCAAACAGTTCGCTCAGCAGCCATAACAGGAATGTCGCGTATAGTTTCGGCGACGCCATCAATTGATCCGCCGCCAGAATGTTCACACGGCCGCGTCCATCGGGCTCTGTCGCGATAATGTCAGTCAATTCCAGCGCAGGTTCGCCGAACAAATCCGCGCCACCCTGATTTTCCAACACCAGCAAGGATCGTTGAATTGCGCCAACCGACGACGTGGCCACATTGCCATAGCGCAGGGATAATTCATCGGAATTTTGTCCAACCCAGACCAGCAGCGCCTGCAAATCCTCAAGGTCGAGCAAAGGCAGACCTTGTTCGTCTGACACCCGAAAGGCAACGTTCAAAACGCCTTCTTGTGCTTCGGTGAGATCCAGCAATTGCGCCAGCAAAAGTGGCCCCATTTCCGCGACCGTGGTTCGAATCGGATGGCCCTGACGGCCAAACAAATCCCAAAAGGTGACCGGGAAATCATTGTATTGCAGGTCCAACCCAATTGTGTTGGCCCGTTTCATGAACGGTTCATGCAGCTTAAACTCTGCCGTGCCGGATTTGGCCAAACCGGACAAATCACCTTTGACGTCCGACAGGAAAACAGGCACGCCCGCCGCGCTAAACCCTTCTGCAAGAATTTGAAGTGTCACGGTTTTTCCGGTTCCCGTCGCCCCGGCAATCAACCCATGCCGGTTGGCGTATTCCAACAGTAAATCCTGCGGCTGGCCATAAGCTTTGCCACCGCCCCCAATAAAAATCCGATCGTTCATGTGCTGTCCCCGCCGCGCTGTACGGGTCCAAAATACATTTTTAACTCTTTTCTGCCAGAGTGAATCCCGTTCGATCCCCTGTCCTCGGGGACCGGACGACTTCCTCCCTGTCAGACTTGCCGCGCCTTTTGGCGCGGTTTTTTTATGGGGGTGGTCAAATTTCAAAAATGTCAGCAACCCGCACAAAACATTGCAGATTTCCGGTTGACGGCTGGCACATGAATGTCTACCTTTTGCCTCAATAAGTCGGCCAAGTCCGACAGGGAAAAGTAGAAAAGGGTCCGCATTGTCGGGCTCTTTTTTCATTTTGAACTCTGCCTGATCCATCGTGATTGGATCGGCAAATCCCCGCCACCCCGATTTGCAAAAGACGCTGACACCCCCCAAATCGCGTGATAGGAAATCCCTGACTGAAATTTACAGGACGTCATAATGCGTACGAACCTTAAAACACTTTCATTGTTGTCCCTCATTGCGTTTGCAAATCCCGTTTTGGCCCAGGAAACAGCCGCAACGGATGAACCCGCCGATCAAAGCACCGAACAGCCTACCGAAAACGCGACACCTCCGGGTGGGGGTCTGGATCTGGGTACACCGGTTGGGCCGCAAATTGGGGAACCCTATGACGCCGAAGTGTTTGACGATTGGACCCTGCGTTGCATCAAAGCCGAAGAAGGGGCCGATCCGTGTCAGCTTTATCAATTGCTGAACGACGAAGAAGGCAACCCAGTGGCTGAAATCACCATGTTCCCACTGCCCGAAGGATCCCGCGCTGCGGCGGGTGCCAATATTGTGGCGCCTTTGGAAACCTACCTGCCCGGTCAATTGACCCTGACGGTTGATGGCGGAAATGCACGTCAATTCCCGTTCACATTCTGCTCGGCACGGCCATTTTCACCGTTCCTGTCATTTGGATGTGTTTCACGGGTTGGGTTCAGCGCAGATAACGTCGCACAATTTAAACGCGGCAATGCAGCAACCCTGACTTTGCGCCCTGCAGCGTCCCCTGACACGGAAATCAAGCTGAACATTTCGTTGACCGGGTTCACCGCTGCGATGGACCGCACCGCAGAACAATAAACACGCCATCAGTTGAAATTTAGCGCCGTCCGTTGATCCGGGCGGCGTTTTCTTTGGAAAACGCGCAAAATATCCAGCATGGCGCAGCCATTCCGCTAAACTGATCAGATCCCGCGCAGCGCCAGTACGGCGTTTAACCCCCCAAAGGCAAAGGCATTGCTGAGTGCGACATTCACCTTGGCCTCGCGGGCTTCATTCGGAACAACGTCCAGCGCGCATTCTGGGTCGGGTTCTTCGTAGCCGATTGTCGGGGCTATGACCCCATCCCGCACCGCCATGATGCAGGCTAGCAATTCGACCGCACCGGTGCCGCCAATCAGATGGCCGTGCATGGATTTGGTCGATGAAATCATCAGATTGTCCGCATCTGCGCCAAAGGCATGGGACACAGCCGCACATTCGGTTTTGTCATTGGCCGCCGTGCCGGTGCCATGCGCGTTGATATAGCCAACCTCGGATGGGTTGATCTTGGCGTCCCGCATCGCGCCTGCGATCGCCCGTTCCGCCCCTTGTGCCGATGGCATCACGATATCCGCCGCATCCGACGTCATCGCAAAACCGATCACTTCGGCCAGAATGTCTGCCCCGCGTGCGCGCGCCATATCGTAGTCTTCGAACACAAACACCGCCGCGCCTTCGGCTTGGACCATACCGTTGCGATTGGCGCTAAACGGGCGGCACGCATCCCGAGACATCACACGCAGCCCTTCCCAGGCTTTGATCCCCCCAAAACAAAGCATGCTTTCCGCGCCGCCTGTGACCATGGCTTTGCACATGCCAGAGCGGATCATGTTAAACGCTTGGCCCATCGCGTGATTGGACGATGCACAGGCCGTGGCCACCGTAAATGACGGGCCTTTTAGGTTATATTCCATGCTAAGATGGCTGGCGGCGGCATTGTTCATCAATTTGGGCACCACAAAGGGATGCACCCGGTTTTTGCCTTCTTCGAAGACTGACCGATAGTTTTCATCCAGCGTGTTCATCCCGCCACCGGATGTGCCCAAAACAACGCCGCTTTGTTGGGCCAGATCACCAGAAAACGTCAGACCTGATTGTTGCATCGCCTCTCTGGCGGCCATGAGGGCGAATTGGGTGAACCGATCATAAAGAGCGATCTGTTGGCGGTTGAAATGTTCAGCCTGATCGTAATCCCGCACCTGTCCGCCAATTTTGATCGACAATCGATCCACATCGCGAAATTCCAGCGGGCCGATGCCACAGCGCCCTTCGCGCATGGCGTCCAATGTTTGGGCCACACAATGCCCCAAGGCGTTGATTGTCCCCGCCCCCGTGATCACCACTCGGTTCATGGATCAGGCCTGCGCCTTAACGAGCCCCTCAACAGCGGCCACGATCGAGGCCACGGTTGAGATATCAAAATCACTTTCTGATGGGTCATTTGCATTGAAAGGCACATTGATATCAAAGGTTTCTTCGATTGCAAAAATGCTCTCTACCAGACCAAGTGAATCGATGCCCAGATCCTCTAGGGATTGGGTCATGGTCACGTCCGACGGCTCTAAAACGGCTTGTTCGGCGATGATCTCGATGACTTTGGTTTTCACATCCATCTGCGATTTTGCCTTCTTTTATGTCTGCGATAGGATTGCATTTAGTGGCTCTACTGTCATTTTGAAACAGTTTCTTGACGTCGCTCTACTTGCGGCCCAACCGTCGCAGGGCTTTGTAGGCGCCAATGGCGCGGTCCATTCGTTGCGCCGGATAGCCCAGCAATACCGATCCAGCGGCGACATTGGTCATGATCATTGTGCCCGCGCCTGTGACCACATCATTGCCGATTTTATGGTGATCCCCGACCCCGGTTTGCCCGGCCAGAACCACACGATCCCCGATGATCACCGACCCGGCGATCCCGGTTTGACCGCATAACAGACAATGATTGCCGATCTCACAATTATGCCCCACATGCACCAAGTTATCGAGCTTGGTTCCATGGCCAATTGTCGTGGGTCGGATCGTGCCCGCATCCACGGTGGAATTTGCCCCGATTTCAACGTCATCGCCCAGAATAACCGCGCCAAGTGACGCGATTTTATGCCAGGTTTCACTGTCAGGTGGGGTCAGTTTTTCAGCGCCGCCCGTCGCTTTGGCCCGTTCGGGATTGGATGCGGTTTCGGTCGTAAAGGAAAACCCATCAGCGCCGATCACGGCCCCCGGCTGAACCACCAACCGATCCCCGGCACGCACATGTGGTTGCAGCCGCGCCCCGGCATGGATTTCCGCCCCAGCGCCCATCACCACGCCCGCGCCAATATACACCTGCGCCCCGATCCGTGACCCTGCGCCGATCTGCGCATTGGCGCCAATCACCGTAAACGGACCAATGCTGCAATCAGCCCCGATTGTTGCGGTTGGATCAATGACAGCATTGGGGTGGATCCCGTCACCAAACGCATCCCCACGCGCCAACATATGTGTCAGACGTGACATTGCCAAACGGGCCCGCGGCGCAATGATCGCCGCCTTTAAACCCAACGCCTGCCAGTCACAATCAGGCCAGACCACCGCAGCCTGCGCACGCCCCAACGATAGCCCATCCGCAAAGGCAGGCGACATGGCCAGCGCCAGATCCTGCGGCCCGGCCATCGCGGGCTCTGCGGCCCCGGTCACCAAAACAGAAACGTCGCCCAAGGCCTCTGCCCTGAGCGACGTTGCAATATCTTTGATCGAATAGGCCATCATGTTCCCCGGATTAATCCAGGGACAGGATTACCCCCCGACAGAGCGAACCGCCACCCCTTCGCGTGACAAAGCCGACCAAATGCGGCTGTCACGGTTATAGATGTCACGACGGTAGTTCATTGTGCCATCTACAGATGTGAACGCCGTGCGGTAAATGATGTGGACCGGCACGGGCTGATCCAGATCGACGCGGGTTTCACGCCCTGTATCCAAACGGGAATGAAAGAAACCCCGTGGGTCAGATGTTTGTTTGGCCAGCAATGCATAGGCGAAATCAAACGGATCATCCAAACGAATACAGCCATGGCTAAACGCACGCACTTCACGGCTAAACAGATTTTGCGCCGGCGTGTCATGCAGATAGATGTTGTGCTGATTTGGGAACATGAACTTTACCAATCCCAACGCGTTGCCCCGGCTCGGAGGCTGGCGCATGGAATAGGGGAACGTGCGTTCGTTATATTGGGCAAAGTTCACAGCCCCGCGGTTCACAACCCGCCCCCGGCTATCGGTGATTTCCAGATGGCTGACGGCGTGGGAATTGGCCCGCAAACGGGGCAGATATTCGTTAACAATGATGGACCGCGGCACATACCAGCTGGGGTTAATCACCATGAATTCCATAACATCCGAAAACTCAGGGCTTTGACGGTCGCTGTCACGGGCCCCGATTACGGACCGCGTTTGGAATGTAACGGCGCCATTATCGACGATGCGCGCTGTAAAATCTGTCAGGTTTACCCAAACATGACGATCCCCGCGCGGGCGGTTGATCCAGCGTTCCCGTTCCATAGCGACGATCACACTTTGCAGGCGTTCGCCCATCGACCGGTTCAGTTCACGCAATGTGCCTTCGCCGACCACGCCATCATGGTTCAGCCCCATGGCCTGTTGAAAACGCTGCACACCGGCCTGCACGGATGCATCATAGGTCTGCGTTGCGTTACGCTCCATGAAACCCATTGTGATCAAACGGTTGCGCAGGTTGATAACTTGCTCACCAGACGCGCCGGGCGCCAAAGTGCCGGACACTTCTGGGCCAAAACCACCCTGCCCCAATTGCTGTTCCATCTGCAATTTGGCACGCAACAGGCGGTTATATTCTGGGCTGGACGGCGGCAAAGAGCGCAAGAAACCAGTGGGGCTGGATTGTGCAAATCCCTGCAGAACCGCCAAACGATTGCGATAAGGCACTTCGCGGCGGATTTCATTGACCACCTGGCGCGGGATCAGAACGCCGGTTTGAATATCGGTCGCATATTGCAGAAAGACACGGCTTAGTTCGACCTCAAGCTGGCCCAATTGTTCCGGCGTTTGGGCGGCAGCAACCTGAGCGCGCAGCGTTTCAGGATCATAACGACCAACGGGCAAACCATGATTTCCCGCATCCGACAACGCTGTCAGCAACGCATTTCGTCGCGACCGATCTCGGTTCCCGGTCCAGATCCCTTCAAATTCGCGCGCGCGATAAAACGCCGCCAAATCGTCGTCTCTGGCTGCGGCTTCGGCCACAGCTTGCTTAAACGCAGTGACCTGCGCCTGTGCTTGTGGTGCGGAAAACACCGTTGCGATCATTGCGACCGCAGCGATGATTATCCCAAAAAACGTGCGACGAAATTTCGTCTGCATGGACTCGTCCCCCAAAAAAGAATGTTCTGTGCTATTTACAGCTTTTGGCAGCTATAGCGCATCAGTCTAATCACAATTTCGCCAAGTGGCCATTAGGGGGCTACATGTTGTGTCAAAGCCCCGGTCAAATAAGGCGAAAAAGGGGCGCTGCGTTGTCCAATTGGTCACAGTCTGAATAATCTGTGCCATTTGCGCAAATTCCCGCCGATTTCCCTCTTGTTAACCACGTTTCGGTTAATCTTGGGTTGGCGATTGATTCGACTTATGGCATATAGTCCCTGCATCTGGGGATGAGATGGCAACGCCGCGGCAACGCGGGATTTTTGAGGCAAGCGACGGGACAGGCGCTGAGATCATGAACGACAAAAGCTCTTCGGGCATCACTCGACGTGGTATTCTGGGTGCATTTGCAGCTACAGCTGTAGTATCCGCCCCCACATTCTCTAATGCAGCAGGTTTTCTGCGCGGCGCCGGTGACGTGCGTCGTCTACGGATGTTTTCTGGCCGAACCGGTGAAAAAATCGATACGATTTACTGGATCGAAGGCGAATATATCCAAGAAGCCATCAACGAAGTGAACGCATTTATGCGGGACTGGCGGAATGGACAGCGCATTAACATCGACACGCGAACCCTTGATATTATGGCGGCTTCTCACAATCTGTTGGATGTGAACGCCCCCTATATGCTGTTGTCAGGTTATCGTTCGCCGCAAACCAATGAAATGTTGCGGTCTCGGTCATCCGGTGTTGCACGCAATTCATTGCACCTGCGTGGGCAAGCCGCTGATTTGCGCGTATCCGGCCGATCTGTTGGTCAAATCGCCCGCGCCGCATCCTCTTGTTCTGCTGGTGGTGTTGGCCGCTATTCTGGGTCCAACTTTGTCCACATGGATTGCGGCCCTGTGCGCAACTGGGGCAGTTAACCCCACGAGCACATCAAAATTAATACCATTTTGGGGCATTCATTCTGAAGCACGAATTGGTTAACAGATGGCGCCTTCGGGCGCTGTTTTTGTTTTCTACGTTAAGGTTTGAAAGCTCTTTTACGGATAAAAACGCTAATCTATGAATGGAACGCGTGTCGCGGCAGCGGTCCGAATGATGTCGCTTTGGGTGGAACATCGCAATTTTTGAGAAATCGCCTTTAACTGTGATTTAACCGTGTTCAAACTCACATCGCGCCGTTCAGCCACCTCATTTGGGCGGAAACCTTGTACCAATAGATCGACGATTCCGCTTTCGGCAGGGGACAACTCCGCTAGCGCCGTTACACCATCAGCGGATAAAATCCCTTTTCGAGCCGGGTCAATCACTGTCACAAAGGCGCATTTTAAACCAACCTCCAATTCTGACTGTGAATCAGTCAAAGCGCGAACTGAAATCAGGTAATCATATTCCCCCGACGGCCGGGTTGCTGCCAATAGATTTGAGCTCCGCTTTATCTCGCCGCGTAACAGACCATTCGCATGTAAAACCATCGATTCCAGAGCACTGTTTTCGTCAGAAGTAATCAAATTCAAGCGACGCGCCTTGGTCACAGACAGCCCATCGGACAAGTCCAGAATGCGTTCGGCTTCCTTGTTAGTTTCGATCACACATCCGGTTTCATCCACCAGAAATACCGCCAACCCAAGTGAATCCAGGATCGACAAGGATGCGCTATAACGCGATTTCAACGCTTGCAGCGTTCGCCCCAGTTCCACACTATTGGCCATGATGGGCAAAACAATTTCAGCCCTCTGATCCGCCATAAACTGGTGCCATTTCGGTTCCTCTTGATGATGGCAAAACAATCCATCAATCCACGGTCCTTTTTGGTTGAGCGCCGCCCCGATGCGCATCCGGATCCCCTGCCCTTCGGTCACGGCCCGGATATCCGAAGGTGGCAATTCGTGATAGTGATCCACCCCAAACATCTGCATTTCGTCATAGAATTTTTGTGGCGGACTGTTGAATAACATGTGGTATCCGGGCGCATCCCCTTTGTCGTCACCACGTTTGAGCCGTTCCAAAACCTCTTTTGGCAGATGTTCTCGATGGAATTCAGACCATTCAAAATTCATGCGAAATTCGCGGAACTCATGAACCGAAAACATGCAGCTGGCAAAAACGTCAAACGTTTCGTTGAACTGATCCAGAGCGCTGCCCCAGTTTTTCGGCGAAGTGCTGCAAGATAAAATGCGATCAACCAGCGGCTTCAATACCCGACCTCACAAACAAACACGAGACTCAATTTGTTCCCCTCACCCATATCTGTATGCGAAAGTATTGTTCTTCAGGAGTTTGGTCAATTTGTTAGTGTCCACCGAGAACAAAGCAATCTCTGCTATCGGACTATGTTGAGTTACATGTAAGCTAAATAGCAAATGTCGTTGGCGCAATGTAATTGATCCGATGCTGTCAGCCACCAGGGGACAATCCGGTCATTTGATACCGCTCATAGCACTGGTATAATCGCACCTCGGTCAAACTTTGGTAGGAATGACGGATCACCCCCCCTTCTACAACTAGGTCGTTTTCGATGTTACTTCACATGTAACTATACTTACTTGTTGCCGCAGTGACCTATTGTTTTCCAATTTAAGGCTTTAACGACATTCTGATGTCACGCGGTGTTGATCAACAAGGCATGAAAATCAGAGCATTGGGGACTATCCTAGGGTAACGTCCAAAATCGGCTTTGAAATATAGGAAGATGGAGACCACCAATCCAAACACATCGGATAAGTGGCCGCATTTCCATGACATTAGACCTTAGTTTCAGCTTAGAGTTTTGGCTCTAAAACCGGTGCGAAGTAAGGAATACGTTCCATTTTCCACCTTCGACACCACATGCTGCAAAGATTAAATCAGGCCGCGACCTCACTTGCGCCTTCAATCGCAGATTGGCCGCCCCCTTTGATAGAGAACTTGGAAACAAGCTCATCCAAATTGTTGGCATGATCATAGAGCATTTGGCTTCCTGCGGCGAATTCCTCTACCGCGGCTGCGTTTTGTTGCGTCACATCATCAAGATGCGCCACACCTGCATTCACTTCTATAAGGTTGCCTGATTGTTCATCTGTCCCAGTGGCAATCTGGGTCACTGTACCTGAAATATCCTCAACATGTGTGGAAATCCCGGTGAGCGCATCGCCTGTTTCACCAACCAAGGTGACCCCATTCGCGACTTCGGCCTGGCTTTCATCAATGATTTCTTTGATTTCGCGCGCGGATTCAGAAGAGCGTTGCGCCAAATTGCGAACATCCATTGCAACAACCGCGAATCCACGACCGGATTCACCCGCACGCGCGGCTTCGACTGCTGCGTTTAATGCCAGCAGGTTGGTCTGAAAGGCAATGTCTTCGATCACTGAAATGATCCGTTCGATTTGGTTAGAAGAGCTTTGAATACGCGCCATCGCATCTGTAGTTTTGCTCACAATCTCCATCGTTTCATTTGCGTGTTTTTGGGCGTCAATCGCGCGTGTTTCAGCGGATTTGGTTTGGTCAGCCGTTTGCTGAACACCTTCAGTGATCTGGTTCAATGACGCGGATGCTTCTTCCAACGTTGCGGCTTGTTTTTCTGTCCGTCTGGCCAACGAATTAGACGAAGATCTGATTTCTTCTGCGCCGAGCTTAATCTCACTGCTGGTGCCGATTACTTCTTCCATGACCAAATTCATGTTGTCCAAGGTCAGATTATAGCTTTCACGCAGAATTTCGTAATCCTGATGCAGCGGTTGATCGATATATTGGGTCAAATCCCCCTCCGACATCTTTGCCAGACCATCGACAAGCAAATCGACAACGCGTTTTTGTTCCTCGTGTTGGGCCATGGCGGCGCGCGCCTCTTCGGCTTCTTTCAGACCATCTTTGAAGGTTTGCAATGTCTTAGCGATATCGCCAATTTCATCACCGCGGCTTGTTCCTTCGATTTCAGACGAAAGGTCGCCCTGCGCAATTTGGCTGATCTGATCTGCAATTGCCGAAATCGGTCGGGCAATTGTCAGGCCGATATAAATACTTGCTAAACATAATAGGACAGTGGCCAACAGCGACAAAACCAACAACCAGCGGCCCATCGCATTGGCCGGCGCCAGCAATTCGCTCATGGCGTCCTCGGCAACCAGCGACCATGTGGTGCCATAAAAACTAATCGCATTAGAAACAGCGAGCACATTGTCTGATGTCAATCCGTCGACACCTCGTAACGTTTGCTGTACGCCGGAAAAGCCATTTTGGAACTGAATGAGATCAGGAACAGGATCCAAGATATCATAATCGCCGTGCATAGAGGGGTTTCGCGCCGTCCCGTCCTGAGCAACCAGAATGATTTCGCCTGTATGCCCCAGACCAAGTGGGTCATTTACAATGGCGACCATGCGATCAACCGGCATCTGAAAGGCCAGAACCCCAATCGTTGTGCCGCGATCATCCACGACAGGCATACTGATAAACGAAGCTGGGGCACCCATGCTGGGAGCATAAGGGCTAAAGTCAATAAAGCTGACTTCACCTTGTTGGTTGGCCACGGCTTGGCGGAACGCCTCACCCAATCCGCTATCGGCAAACGGGCCATTGCGGAAATTGGTGGCAAAGTCCGTTTCCTTAAAAACCGAGTAGACCAAGTTTCCCTGCAGATCGAACAGGAAGATATCGTAGTAACCCTTTGATTGTTGCACAGTTCGGAACGTGCCATGCATATCCCCATGAACCATGTTGTAATAAGAAGGTTGTTCAGCGCGATCCAAAAGATGTTTTTCGCCAATGGGATATGGATTTTCCTCAATATATTGACCTTGCAGAATTTCGCGATGATCCCCCATAACCGCATCCCAGCCAGATGCGAATTCTTGCAACGCGTTTCGTGTCATGCTGCTATCGGCGAGCGACCGAATGTCTGAATCAATAGAAGCAAGCCATTTATCAATCGCCTGTTTGCGCTGCGCAACAATCACTTTGAAGTTGTTTTCCGCTTCGTTGACCATGCTGCTTCTGGCTTCAAAAAAACTAACGCTTGTTAAAACGGCCGCCAGAAGAACGGCGAATAATGTAAAGCAAATTGGCAGTTTATGCGCAAAACGAATGTTATTCATGACGAATTCAACCCTAAAAACAAGTTCTCAAATAGGCATATCTGCGAATGTTTAAAAATTCGAAAACCTCACTAAGGTTGCGATTTCACCCGACATCCCCCATGCCAAGATGATATAAGTCACTGAAAAAATCATAAAAATCCGAAACAGGTTTCGCCTTGCGCATCTGTTAGTCAATTTTCATAACGATCTTACCTGTGTAACCTTTGTTGCCGAACGCCATTTGCGCGGCGTTTATATCTTTCAGCGCAAATTCATGCGCAACCAACGGTTTGATTTCGGATCGTTCAATACGCCCGACAAGGTTGCCAAAAACCTCTGGCTCTAAAACAGTACAGCCAAAGAAGCTCAGATCCTTGAGGTAGAGCGTGCGCACATCCAGTTCGACCATTGGCCCACCGATGGCACCAGCGACGGCATATCGGCCCCCAGAACACAAAACATCCAGTAAATTGGGCCATTTCGCCCCCGCGACCAAGTCAACCACGACGTCGATGCAATTTGCACCCAATTGCGCAACAAGATCAGCATCACGAGGCAATGTTCGGTCCGCGCCAAGGGCCTTGAGCGTGTCCATTTTGGATGGGCTGGTCATCGCGACCACATTTGCGCCCCGCGCATGTGCCAATTGTATCGTGGCCGACCCTACACCGCCGGACGCACCAGTCACCAAAACCGTTTCTCCTGCTTGCAGATTGGCACGTGTTAACATGTTTTCTGCGGTGGAATACGAACAAGGAAACGAGGCCAGTTCGACATCCGTCAAATCGCTGTTGATCGCATAGGCGTGTCGGGTGTCGACCCTTGTAAATTGGGCAAATCCACCATCGCATTCTGACCCAAAATACCAAGGCGGTGTTTGCGCCACATTGTTGGCAAACCGGATGCAAGGCTCGATCAGAACTCTTTCGCCGACACGGCTGGTATCGACTTTGGTTCCAACGGCAACGATCTCTCCGCACACATCTGCCCCCTGCACACGAGGAAATTCCAGCGGGTTGCCAGACCAAGAGGCATCTGCATCTTCGGCATCACCTTTGGAATACCATGCGGTGCGGGTGTTGATATCGGTGTTGTTCACCCCGGCGGCCGCCACGCGGATAATCACGTCATTTGGCCCGGGTGTTGGAACAGGCAGATTGCTCCGCAGCTCAAGCATCTCTGGGCCGCCATGGCCGTTCAAAACAACGCCGCTCATAAAAATGGGAAGCCCCATGTGAACCTCAAGTAGAATGGTTGCTCTACTTGCTTGGGTAGAGCGATTACTCTACTTCGTCAAGCATGAACGATATGATGACCAAAATTGCCGGTGGATTAGAGCGAGCCTTTGCCGCACACGGATTTGCCGCCCCTAGCGTCGAAGATTTGCGCGACGCGGCTGGCGTCAGCCTGCGCACCCTTTACAAATATGCCCCATCCCGTGATGCAATGATCCGCATGGCACTGGAACACCGGCATCAACGGTATCTGATCCAAATATTTGGCGCTGCATCCGGATCATCACAGCAAGGTGTGAACGTGACCCTTGACCGCGTAGCAGATTGGATGCGCACAGAAGCAAGCCATGGTTGCCTGTTTCACGCAGCCGTGGCGTCGGCACCTGATGACCCTTGCTTGCGCAAATTGTTAGAGCAACACAAGACTGAGGTGTCGAAAATGGCCGTTGCAAAGGCCGGAACCGATATCAACGCCAATGATCTTTTGGTGATCATCGAGGGATTAACGCAAGCGTGGCCCTTGTCCAAAGATGCGGCTTTATCCAGTGCCAAGCGCCTGGCACAGCTCGCCGAGGGCAAACCAAACGCCCAAGAGTGATCTGCCTTAGAACAGCGTTAAAGAGATATCGGATTGTGTTTGCATCATCACGACATCAAAAGCCGCTGTTTTCGCGGTTTTGTGACTTCAATCCCTAAAAAACAAAGTCGCTGTCGTCGAGTTGAGACACGTTCGCGTTTAATACCCGTATCAACTGCCCCGCCCCAAGGGAAAGTAAAACATCGTTGCCAGACTGGGTTGCCAAAGTGAGGATATGCGACGTTTCAGAAACGCCCGCAAATCCGGAAAAGTCAATTATATCAACCCCGTTCTGCCAGTCGCTCACAATATTGGAGCCAATGGAACCGGCGAACACAAACCGATCCACACCTGCCCCGCCAAACAGGACGTCAGATCCGTTGCCGCCATTCAAAACATCATTGCCTGTGCCCCCCAGCAATGTATCCGCACCGTCGCCGCCTGCCAAATCATCGTCGCCGCCTTCGCCGAACAACTGATCCCCCGCAGCACCGCCGTTGATTGTGTCAGAACCAGCATTCCCATGGATGACATCAGCACCCCCACCCCCAAGAATTGAATCCGCGCCAAGACCTCCGTCGATTTCATCGGTCCCATTGCCACCTTCGATTGTATCAAGACCGGCGCCACCGCTGATGGAATCCGCGCCTGCTCCGCCGAACAGATCGTCGGACCCCACCTGACCGTTGATTGTATCATTGCCAGCCCCGCCATTCATGACGTCATTGCCGCGACCACCAATCAGGGTGTCATTATCAGCGCCGCCATCCATCGCATCATTGCCGTTGCCACCATTGAGCACATCATTGCCAGCCCCCCCAGACAGGCTGTCAGACCCGAACTGCCCCAAGAGCGTATCGGCACCTGCCCCGCCATAAAGGCTATCATTGCCGAAAAATCCGCTGAGCTGGTCATCGCCGGTTTCACCATAAAGCCGATCAAACCCATTGCCGCCATTGAGCACATCAAGCCCATCGCCACCATAAAGCCAATCACCCGCAGCCCCACCAGACAGCGTATCATTGCCCGCGCCTCCGGTGAGGTGATCCGCCCCCCCCAGCCCGTTGACCACGTCGTCGCCATTGGTGCCAACCATTGTGTCACTGTTGCCGCCCCCATTGGCAACACTGCCAGTGATATCGAAGGCAAGCTCATATGAGCCATACACATTCCCAGTCACACCGATAAAGTAGGTGCCCGTCGTGGTGGCCGTGCCCTGAATGACCCAATGGCTGGAATCCGACAAAGCCGGGTCAGTCACTGCCAACAGCGTTCCGCTGCTATCATACAGGGAAACATCGCCACTATAGATGCTGTCTTCGGTGACTTCTAATCGATAATCTTGGCCCGCAACCAAAGAAATTTCGACCCAATCGCCGCCCGTCACCCCGTCAAGGTCATCATCACCCAAGTTGATTGTCCCGCGGAATGTTTCCCCAGAATCAAGCGCATACATGGTGTCGGTGCCAGCAGTTGCATCGGCCAATTCATGAATGGTGGCGGTCGCTATGGTGTTTTCAACTGCGATGGAATAGCTGCCATAATATCCGCTGTTTTCGACCGCCACATAATAGGTGCCTGACGTCAGAACCGTGCCTTCGATCACCCAATTAGACGAATCCGTTAAGGCGATATCCTCAGTCGCAAACAGCATCCCAGAACTGTCATACAACGCCAAATTCCCGTTGATGATGGTGCCTTCTGTGAGTGTGAAACGATAGGTATCCCCTGCCGTGAGGGACACTTCGATCCAGTCTCCTGCGGTGTTATAATCATCCGCATAGTTCAGGGTGCCACCAAAGCTTTGTCCGACTGCGATCGAATAGCCGGTTGTGATGTCGTCTTGCGCGTCCGTTAGTTCGGTGACGTCGTCTGGCAACGTCACCGCGTCAAAATTGATGGTATAGCTGCCGCTATAAGTGCCTTCGACGGCGACAAAATACGTGCCGGTCGTCAGGGCTGTGCCTTCGATCACCCATTCGCTTGAATCCGTCAACGCGGCGTTTTCGTTGGCAACCAACTGACCCAAACTGTCATAAAGACGGATGTCGCCGTTAATGATTGTGCCCTCGGTCAACTGGAACCGGTAATCCGTCCCCGCCACCAATTCCACACGAATCCAATCGCCGGTCTGATGATCCAGATCCTCGTTGTTCATATTGCCGCGAAAGGATTCACCAACCGACAACGTATATGGAGTGTCGATGCTGCGTGGTGCATCGCGCAGTTCTGTCAAATCGTCCGGTAACGTCACTGCATCAAATTCGATGGTATAGCTGCCGCTATAAGTGCCTTCGACGGCGACAAAATACGTGCCGGTCGTCAGGGCTGTGCCTTCGATCA